>NZ_CCYM01000001.1 GCF_000826085.1 Nigerium massiliense
GCCAGCGTTCGTCCTGAGCCAGGATCAAACTCTCCATCGAAAAAACAAAGAGCAAGACCATGACAAAAAACCAGAAAAACTGGCATCAATCACTAATCAATCACTCAAAGAAACCTGTAACCCAACCACAAAAGCCAGGCACGAGGCAACACACAAACTGACAAACAGTCTGTGCAAAAAATGGCATTGACTTATAGACACGCTGTTGAGTTCTCAAACTTCCGAAGCACACCAAGCCGAGGAACTAATTCCTACCGCTCGGGGCGACTTGAATTACTTTATTGGAGCGAGATCGTCGAGTCAAATCGAAGATTCTTTCTCCGTTCCGGCGTCACCGATTGGTCGAGCATCCGCCTTCACGACGTAATGTTCGCTTCTTCGATGAGTTGGGATCGGCGCCGGATCGCGGTCGAACCGGTCTTACTCGGCTCGCCCGCCTCTTCCAGGCGCTTGACTTACTTTAGGAGGTTCGTCCCGCCAAATCAAATCGACTGACTCCCCTGCCCCGACCGCTTCCCCGTGGGCTCCACGAAGGCAAAACCTGCGCTTGAGCGTGTGAGGTGCTTGGTCGACCCCGGGTTCGTCCGGTCCGCTCTCGCGCCCCGTCCGTGTCACCCGAAGGCTTAGAAGACACTACGCGGGTGACAGCCGGAAGTCAAGGTGGACCGCCACGTTCCCGTCGGGACCCCGCGGGCCACGTCCGCCTCGGAGCTCAGCGCTCCACCACCACGGCGCCCACGGTCTTCTTGCCCCGCCGCGTGACGACGTAACGACCGTGCAGCAGGTCTTCGGCCTGCAGGGTCGCGTCGACGTCGGTCACCTTGTCGTTGTTGACGTAGGCGCCGCCCTCGGCGATGGCACGCCGAGCCGCCGACTTGCTGGCGACGACGCCCGACTCCGTCAGCACGTCGACCACGAGGGGCAGCTCCTCCCCTGCGGTCACGACTGGCGCCTTGAGCTCCGTGCTCACCGCGGCCAACACATCGGGGGCGAGGTCGCGCAATTCGGAGCGTCCGAAGAGCGCATCGGCGGCCGCCTGTGCCGCGCGGCGTTGCTCTTCCCCGTGCACCAGGTCTGTGATGTCGTCGGCGAGAGCCCGCTGGGCAACCCGCAGGAACGGTTTCTCGGCTTGTTGCGCCGCGATGTCCTCGATCTCCTCGCGCGGGCGTTCGCTGAACACCTTCAGGTAGGACACGACCATGGCGTCCTCGGCGTTCAGGAAGTACTGGTGGAACGCGTACGGCGATGTCATCGCCGGATCGAGCCACACGGTGCCCGACTCGGTCTTGCCGAACTTCGTCCCGTCCGCCTTGGTGAGCAGTGGCGTCGCCAACGCGTGCACATGCGCGCCTTCCGAACGCCGAATCAGATCCACGCCCGCGGTGATGTTGCCCCACTGGTCTGAACCGCCGGTCTGGAGCGTGACGCCGTGTCGGCGGTACAGCTCTCGGTAGTCGAGCGACTGCAGAAGCACGTAGCTGAATTCGGTGTAGGAGATGCCCGACTCGAGCCGGCTCTTGACCACCTCGCGGTCGAGCATGCGGTTCACCGAGAAGTGCTTGCCGATGTCGCGGAGGAAGTCCAGCGCGGAGATCTCGGCCGTCCAGTCGAGGTTGTTCACCAGCCTCGCGGCGTTCGGCCCCTCGAGGTCAATGAGCCGTCCGACCTGAGAGCGGATGCGCTCGACCCAGCCCGCGACGACGTCCACGTCGTTCATGACACGTTCGCCCGCCTGCTTTGGGTCGCCGATGAGGCCCGTGGAGCCGCCGACCAGCAGGATCGGGCGGTGTCCAGCCCGCTGCAGCGCACGCTGCACCATGACCTGGACCAGGTTGCCCATGTGGATGGATGGCGCGGTGGGGTCGAAGCCCACATAGGAAGAGATCGGCCCCTCGTCCAGGTGGGCGCCCAGGGCGTCCAGGTCGGTCGAGTGGGCGATCAGCCCACGCCAGGAGAGTTCGTCGATCACTGCGTTCACGATGAGTCACCCTAGCCGACCCCGGCCGGCTCACCCCTCGCTGTTCGGCTCCGCCTGCCAACGCAGCTCGGCCGCGGCGGGTTCCTCGCGCGGCGTCTCGTCCGGCCCCTCGATCCACTCCGTGATCGCGTCGATGGCGTCCAGCACCTCGTCGAGTTGCTCCTCGACCCGGACGCGGGCGGTGCCGCCGCGTCCGTCCCTGGCGTTGATCGAGCCGTCGACGCTCAGGACCGACAAGACACCCTCGCCGATCCGCTCGTCGATTCGCGGCAGGTCGTCGGCCCTGAGGTCGTACAGCTCCTTGCCGTGCTCCTCGCAGTACCGCACTGCCTTCCCGGAGATTTCGTGAGCCTGGGCGAACGGGACGCGCTGACGCACCAGCCAGTCCGCGACGTCGGTGGCCAGCGAGAACCCCTCGGGCGCCCGCTGGGCCATCCGCTCGGGCTGGAACCGCAGGGTGCCGATCATCCCGGCCATCGCCGGCAGCAGCACGCGCAGTTGATCGAGCCCGTCGAACAGGGGCTCCTTGTCCTCCTGGAGATCGCGGTTGTACGCGAGCGGCAGCCCCTTGAGGGTGGCCAGCAGCCCGGCCAGGTTGCCGATCAGGCGTCCTGCCTTACCGCGGGCCAGTTCGGCGACATCCGGGTTCTTCTTCTGCGGCATGATGGACGACCCGGTCGACCAGGCGTCGTCGAGCTTCGCGAAGCCGAACTCGACGGTCGACCACAGGATGACCTCCTCGGAGACCCGGGACAGGTCCACGCCGATCATCGCCAGGACGAACGCCGCCTCGGCGACCAGGTCGCGCGCGGCCGTCCCGTCGATCGAGTTCGGCACCGAGGAGTCGAACCCCAACTCCGCCGCGACGAACTCCGGGTCGAGGCCCAGCGACGTCCCGGCGAGCGCCGCCGACCCGTACGGGGACACGGCCAGCCGCTTGTCGAGGTCGCGGATGCGTTCGACGTCGCGAAGCAGCGGCCACGCGTGGGCCAGCAGGTGGTGGCTCAGCAGCACCGGCTGGGCCGACTGCAGGTGCGTCCGGCCCGGCATCGGGACGCCGAGGTGCGCGCGGGCCTGGTCGTGCAGCGCGACGACGACCTCCTGCACCCCCGCGGCGACGACGCGCAGCTCCTCGCGCAGGTAGGACCGGATGAGGGTCGCGATCTGGTCGTTGCGGGAGCGGCCGGCGCGCAGGCGTCCGCCCAGCTCGGGACCGACCCGCTCCATGAGACCGCGCTCGAGGGCACCGTGGACGTCCTCGTCGGTCTCGGCCGCGACGAACGCGCCCGAGGCGACGTCGGCGTCCAACCGGTCGAGGCCCGCCAGCATGCCCGCCAACTCGTCGTCGGTGAGCAGCCCGGCGCGGCGGAGCGCCTTGGCGTGCGCCCGCGAGCCGGCGATGTCGTGGTGCGCGAGCCGCCAGTCGAATTGGGTCGACTTGCTCAGCGCGAACATCGCGTCCGCGGGGCCGCCGGCGAACCGTCCGCCCCATAACCGTCCCTCAGACTGCGCCATGATCACCCTTCGCTTCTTGAGATCTGCACCAACTGGGCGGCCACCTCGGCGCCGCCCTCGGGGTCGCGGGTCACGATCAGGATCGAATCGTCACCCGCGATGGTGCCCAGCACGGCGTCCCAGCCGACCCGGTCGATGGCCGAGGCCAAGTATTGTGCAGCGCCCGGCGGAGTCTTGACCACGACCAGATTCGACGAGGCCTCGGCGCCCACCAGCACCTCCCCACACAGCCGGTGCAGCCGCTCCTTGGCTCGGCTGCCTCCGCTCCCGGGGGACTCCGAGTTCGCGGCCAGGGCATACGCGAGTTCCCCGTCGGCGCCCCGCACCCGCAGGGCGCCGACGTCGACGAGGTCCCGCGACAACGTGCCCTGCGTGACCGTGAATCCCTCATCCCGCAGCAGCGTCGCCAGCTCACCCTGCGACCGGATGGGCGAACGGTTCAGCAGCGCCGCGATGCGGGCCTGACGTGCTGCCTTGGTTTGCGGGGCGTTCACCGCCCACCCTCGACGAGGCCGGCGAAGGCGGCGACGAACGGCTCGAGCTCCTCGGCGGTGATCGTCAGCGGAGGCGCCAGCCGGATGACGGAGGGACGCGGCGCGTTGACGATGAATCCCGCGTCCTGGGCGCGCTGCTGGACGTCCGGGGCGATCTCCTCGGCGAGGACGACGCCGCGCAGAAGGCCGCGACCGCGGACAGCGGACACCCCCGGGACGGTGGCCAGCTCATCGGCCAGCCAGTCGCCCACCTGCGCCGCGTGGCGGAGCAGCCCGTCACGCTCGATCACGTCCATCACGGTCAGGGCGACGCGCGCGGCCAGCGGATTGCCGCCGAACGTCGTGCCGTGCTGGCCCGGGGTCAGGAGCGTGCCGGCCTCGCCGAGCGCCACGCAGGCACCGATCGGGAAGCCGCCGCCGAGGCCCTTCGCGGACGTCACCAGGTCGGGCGTCACCCCTTCGGCGTGGTGCGCGAACCACTCGCCGGTGCGGCCCATGCCCGACTGCACCTCGTCGAGCCAGAGCAGGGCGCCGGCCTTCGCGGTGATCTCGCGGGCGGCCGACAGGTAACCCTGCGGGGGCTCGACGACGCCGTTCTCGCCCTGGATCGGCTCCAGGACGACCGCGGCGACCGTGTCATCGACCGCGGCGGCCAGGGCGTCCGCGTCGCCGTACGGGACGAACGTGACGTCGCCGGGCAGCGGGTCGAAGGGCTCGCGGTAGGCGGCCTTGTGCGTCAGCGCCAGCGAGCCCATCGTGCGGCCGTGGAAGGAGCCCTCGGCGGCGACCATGCGGGTGCGTCCCGTCCGGCGGGCGATCTTGAACCCCGCCTCGTTCGCCTCGCTGCCGGAGTTGGCCAGGAAGACCCGCGTCTCGACGTCCGCCGAGCCCTTCACCAGCGCCCCGAGACGCTCGCCGAGCTCGATCTGCGGGACCGTCGTGAAGAAGTTCGACGTGTGCATCAGCTTGCCGGCTTGGTCGGCGATGGCCGCGACCAGGTCCGGATGTGCGTAGCCGAGGGAGTTGACGGCGATGCCGCCCAGCAGGTCGAGGTAGCGGCGCCCGTCCACGTCGTAGACGTAGACGCCCTCGCCGCGGTCCAACACGAGCTTCGGCGTGCCGAACGTGTTGATGAAGGAGGCGCCGTAGCGCGCCAGGTAGTCCGCGGACGCGGTCATGCGATCACCGCCGTTCCCAGACCGTCGTCGGTCACCATCTCGAGCAGGAGGGCGTGCGGGTCGCGGCCGTCCAGCACGGTCGCCTGGGACACCCCGCCGCGGACGGCGCGCAGGCACGCCTCCATCTTCGGCACCATGCCCGAGGCCAGGCTGGGCAGCAACTCGGCGAGCTCGTCGGCGTGGATCATGCGGATGACGTCCTCGCTGTTGGGCCAATCGGCGTACAGGCCTGCCACGTCGGTGAGCACGATGAACCGCTCGGCACCCAGCGCCACGGCCAGGGCACCCGCGGCGGTGTCCGCGTTCACGTTGAAGATCTCGCCGTCCTCGTCGGGGGCGACGGTCGCGACGACCGGGATGCGGCCGGCGTTGACCAGGTCGAGCACGGCGTCGGGGTTGACGTGGACCACGTCTCCCACCTGGCCGAGGTCGAGGTGCTCACCGTCGACGACGAGGTCGCGGCGCTGCGCGGTGAACAGGCCGGCGTCCTCACCCGAGAGGCCCACCGCGAGCGGGCCGTGGGCGTTCAGCAGGCCGACGAGCTCGCGTCCCACCTGGCCGACGAGCACCATGCGGACCACGTCCATGGCCTCGGGCGTCGTGACACGCAGGCCGGCGCGGAACTCCGAGTCGATGTCGAGCCGCTTCAGCATGTGCGAGATCTGCGGGCCGCCCCCGTGCACGACGATCGGGCGGACGCCGATGCGGCGCAGGAAGACGATGTCCTCGACGAACGCGCGCTTGAGTTCGTCGTTGATCATGGCGTTGCCGCCGTACTTGATCACCATGATGCTGCCGGCGTAGCGCTCCAGCCAGGGCAACGCCTCGATGAGCGTGGCTGCCTTGGCCAGCTGTTCCGCCTTCGCGGTGCTGTGCATTTTCGCTGTGTGGGTGGTCATGAGGAGTACTCCGCGTTCTCCTTGACGTAGTCGTACGTCAGGTCGTTGGTCCAGATGGTGGCGGACGCCTCGCCGGCGCCCAGATCGGCGACCACCTCGACCTGGCGATCTGTCAGATCGACCAGCGAGCGGTCTTCCCCGAGCCCGCCGTCGGCGAACACGGTGACCCCGTTGAACGTGACGCTGACGCGCTCGGGGTCGTAGGCGGCCGAGGAGGTGCCGGCCGAGGCGAGCACGCGGCCCCAGTTGGGGTCGTTGCCGTAGATCGCGCACTTGAAGAGGTTCGACCGCGCGATGCACCGGGCGACGTCGACGGCGTCGTCCTCGGTGGCCGCGTGGTTGACGATCACCGCGACGTCGTGGGACGCACCCTCGGCGTCGGTGATGAGCTGGCGGGCCAGCGAGCCGCAGACGTCGGTGAGGGCGGCCGTGAACTCGTCGGCGTCGGGCGTGACGCCGCTCGCGCCGGAGGCCATCAGGATGACGGTGTCGTTGGTCGACATGCAGCCGTCGGAGTCCGTGCGGTCGAACGTGACCCGCGTGGCGGCGCGAAGCGCCTTGTCGGCGGCCTCGGAGTCGAGATCGGCATCGGTGGTGATGACCACGAGCATGGTGGCCAGCGCAGGAGCCAGCATGCCGGCTCCCTTCGCCATCCCGCCGACGCTCCAGCCGTCCGAGCCGGCCGCCGAGGCCTGCTTCGAGACGGTGTCGGTCGTCATGATCGCCTCGGCCGCGCTGGCGCCGTTCTCCTCGCCCAGCTCGGACGCCGCGGCGGTGATCCCGGCCGCGACCGCGTCCATCGGGAGGCGGACGCCGATGAGCCCCGTCGAGCACACCGCGACGCGACGGTCGGTGGTGCCGACGGCCTGCGCCGTCAGCGCCGCCGTCATGGCCGAGTCCGCGAGGCCGTCGGCGCCGGTACAGGCGTTGGCGCCGCCGGAGTTCAGCACGACGGCATCCAGCTCGCCGGACGCGGTGACCTGCCGGCTCCAGACCACCGGCGCGGCCTGGAAACGGTTGGACGTGTAGACGGCCGCGGCCGTCCTGCGCGGACCCGTGTTGACCACGAGCGCGAGGTCGCGGCGTCCGGTCGCTTTGATGCCGGCCGCGACGCCTGCGGCCTGGAAGCCCTGGGCTGTGGTGACGCTCACGGTGCCACCGCCACGGTGGTGAGGCCGGCGTCCTCGGGCAGGCCGAGCGCGAGGTTCATCGACTGGATGGCCCCGCCCGCGGTGCCCTTATAGAGGTTGTCGATCGCGGCGATCGCGACGAGGCGGTGCGCGGCGGCGTCCACGGTGACCTGCACCTGGACGTTGTTCGAGCCCACCACGGCGGCGGTCTGCGGCCAGACGCCCTCGGGCAGCACGGTGACGAACTGCTCATCCGCGTACGCGGCGACGTAGGCCTCCCGCGCCTGGTCGGCCGTGGTCGCGGCGTCCGCGAGCGGCGCGGTGACCGTGGCGAGGATGCCGCGGGTGGTCGGCACGAGCACCGGCGTGAACGACAGGCTGGGCTCGGCGGCGCCGAGCAGGCGCAGGTTCTGCAGGATCTCCGGCGTGTGGCGGTGGACGCCCCCGACGCCGTAGGCGCTGACGTTGCCGATGGCTTCGGCGCCGAGCAGGTGCGGCTTCAGCGACTTGCCCGCGCCCGACAGGCCGGACGCCGCGACGACCACGATGTCGGAGCCGGTCACGAGGTCGGCGGTCACCGCGGGCAGCGCGGCGAGGGTCGTCGCCGTCGGGTAGCAGCCCGGCACCGCGATGCGCTTGGTGACGGCCAGCTTCTCCCGCTGCCCCGGCAGCTCAGGCAGGCCGTAGGGCCACGTGCCGGCGTGGTCGGTGCCGTAGAACTGGCGCCAGGCGTCGGCGTCGGCCAGGCGGAAATCGGCGCCGGAGTCGATGATCAGGACGTCGTCGCCGAGCTGAGCGGCGATCTCGGCCGAGGTGCCGTGCGGCAGGGCCAGGAAGACGACGTCGTGGCCGGCCAGGTTGGCGGCCGTGGTGTCGAGCACCTCCCGGTCGGCGAGCGGCGCCAGGTGTGGATGGTGGGCGCCGAGCGGCGTCCCGGCGGACGACTTCGCGGTGAGCGCTCCGATTTCAACGTCGGGATGCCCCAGCAGAATCCGTAGAATCTCCCCCCCGGCATAGCCGGTACACCCCGCGACAGCAATATTTATGGTCACGTTCAACAGCATTCCGAGCTTCGCATAGTCATGCAAGCCAGATCCGGGGCACGGACGGGTGACTTGGAAAAAAGGCCCTGACCGGGTCCCCTCCCGTGGTGACCGCCGGGGCCTCTCAGCCGTCGAGCCGGGAGAAGTTCATGGTGTGGACGACGAGTTCGCCGGACTCGTCGCATTCGTCGAGGTCGACCACCGCCTCGATCGACCAATCGCGGTTGCCCTCGGGGTCGTCGATGATCTGCCGGACGTCCCACGTGCGGCCGCGCTCCGTGATGACCAGCATCGCCGGGCCACGGGCGTCGGGGCCGGTACCGATCTCGTCGTGTTCGTCCCAGTAGTCGCCGAGCGCGTCGTCCCAGCGCTTGCGCGTCATCACGACCCGCTGCCCGGTCTCGAGTTGCGCGAGGGCGTCCACGTCGTCGTCCGCGCACAACTCGACGCGGCGGAACATCGCGTTGCGGACGAGAACCCTGAACGCGCGCGCGTTGCCGGTGACCGGACGCGTGGGCGGCGCGACGTCCTCGGGCTGGGTGTCCGCGACGTCGCCGCTCATCGCGGTGAGCTCGGCCCACTCGTCCAGCAGCGAGGAATCGGTGAGGCGGGTCACCTGCCCGAGCCACTCGATGATGTCGGTGAGCTCGTCGGTCCGCAGACCCTCCGGCACCGTCTGCCGCAGGGCGCGATAGGCGTCCGACAGGTAGCGCAGCAACAGCCCCTCGCTGCGTTGCACCTTGTAGAACGCCACGTACTCGCCGAACGTCATCGCGCGCTCGAACATGTCACGCACCACCGACTTGGGGCTCACCGGCGTCTCGAGCAGCCACGGGTGGGAGGAGACGTAGGCGGTGTAGATCTCGTCCAGCTCGTCGGCCAGCGGGCGCGGCCACGTCACCTCGTCGAGGATCTCGACCCGCTCCTCGTAGTCGTAGCCGTCCGCCTTCAGCTCGGCGACCGTCTCGCCGCGGGCCCGGAACTGCTGCTGCACCAGCACCGTGCGCGGGTCCTCCAGCGTCGACTCGATGACGCTCACCACGTCGAGGGCGAACGTCGGCGACTCGTCGTCGAGGCGTTCCATCGCGGCGAGCGCGAACGCCGACAGCGGCTGGTTCAACGCGAAGTCGCGCTGCAGGTCGACGGCCAACGCGTAGCGGCGTCCGCCCGGGGTCGGCTCGTCGAGCCGCCGGACGACCCCAGCCGCGATCAGCGCGCGCCCCATGCCCGCGGCGCGCTTGATGAGGCGCCGCCGCACGGACAGGTCGGGGTGCACCGAATCGATCAGGCGCATCAGGACGTCCCCGGTGTCCTCGTCGCGCTGCAGCAGGTTCAGCAGCATGCCGTGCGTCACCCGCATGCGCGCGTGCAGTTCCTCAGGCTCGCTCTCGATGAGCTTGCTGAATGTCGCCTCGGTGTAGTTGACGAAGCCCTCCGGCGGCTTCTTGCGCCGGACGCTCTTGAGCTTCTTGGGGTCGTTGGCGTGCTTCGCGACGATGCGGGCGTTCTCGACCTCGTGCTCGGGCGCCTGCGCGACGACGTAGCCGACCGTGTCGTAGCCTGCGCGGCCGGCACGGCCGGCGATCTGGTGGAACTCACGGCTGCGCAGGATGCGCTGGCGGCGCCCGTCGAACTTCGACAGGGACGCGAACAGCACCGTCCGGATCGGGACGTTGATGCCCACCCCGAGCGTGTCGGTGCCGCAGATGATCGCCAGCAGCCCGCGCTGGGCGAGTTGTTCGACGAGGCGGCGGTACCGCGGCAGCATGCCGGCGTGGTGGACGGCCACCCCCGCGTGCAGAAGTTTCGACAGGGTCTGGCCGAACCCCCCGGCGAACGTGAACCCGCGCAGCGCCTCGTTCAGCGCCGCGCGCCGGGACTTGTCGACGATGCCGGAGCTCAGCAGCGCCTGGGCGCGCTCGACGGCCGCGGCCTGCGTGGAGTGGACGATGTAGACGGGCGCCTGGTGCGACTCCAGGATCTCCGCCACCGTGTCGTGCAGCGGGGTCATGGCCCAGTTGTAGACGAGCGGGACGGGGCGGGTGACGCCGCCGATCACCGACGTCGTGCGCTGCGTCGTGCGCTCCAGCGCGGACGCCAGGCCGGTCACGTCGCCGAGGGTGGCCGACATGATGACGAACTGCGCCTGCGGGAGCTCGACGAGCGGCACCTGCCAGGCCCAGCCGCGGTCGGGGTCCGCGATGAAGTGGAACTCGTCCATGATCACCTGGTCGACCTCTGCCCCTCGACCCTCGCGCAGGGCGATGTTGGCCAGGATCTCCGCGGTGCAACAGACGATGGGCGCGTCCGGGTTCACCGAGGCGTCCCCGGTCACCATGCCGACGAGCTCGGCGCCGAAGGTGGCGCACAGCGCGAAGAACTTCTCCGAGACGAGGGCCTTGATCGGCGCTGTGTAGTACGTCCTGCCGCCCGAGGCGAGCGCGACGAAGTGCGCCGCGGTGGCGATCATCGACTTGCCCGAGCCCGTCGGCGTCGTGACGATCACGTTGGCGCCGGCGAGCACGTCGATGAGCGCCTCGTCCTGGTGGGGATACAGGGTCAGGTCCTGCTCCCCCACCCAGCCGACGAAGGCGTCGTAGAGGGCGTCCGGATCCTTGCCGCCGGTGGCGGGCATGCGGTCGGTGAGCGTCACCGGCGCCCCTCCTCGTGCCGACGGCGCGTCACGCGCTGCGCAGGACGGCGCCGAACCGGTCGGACGCCGCCTTCACCGCGGCGTCGCGCGCAGCGGTGACCTCGGCCTCCTTCAGCGTGCGATCGGGCGCGCGGAAGCGCAGCGCGAACGCGACGGACTTCTTCCCCTCGGGCACCGGCGCGCCGGTGTAGATGTCGAAGACCATGACCGCCTCGAGCAGGTTCCCGGCCCCCTCGCTGACAGCCTGGGCCAGGCTCGCCACGGGCACGGACGCGTCGACGATCAGCGCGATGTCCTCCTTCGCGACCGGGAACCCGGACACGGGGGCGATCGAGCCGCGCCCGGCGAACAGCGACACCAACAGGTCGAGGTCGAGCTCCGCCGCGGCCGTGCGCTCGGGCAGGCCGAAGGCCGCGACGACCCGCGGGTGCAGCTCGCCGGCATACCCCACGACCGTGCCCCCGACGCTCAGGCGGGCGCACCGCCCCGGGTGCCAGGGCATCTGGTCGGCGGCCGTGCGGGTGAGTTGCAGGCCCAGGGCATCGGCCGCGAGGTCGGCGAACGCCAGCGCGACGCGCCAGTCGGCGGACACCGTGCGGCCGCTCCAGCCGCCGGTGACCCAGTCACCGGTCAGGACGACCGCCAGATGCCGCGGCTGGTCGGGCAGCGCCTCCTCGATCGCGGCGAGCTCCTCGTCGGAGGGGCGGCGCTCAACGCCCGGAAGCGGGGCGGCCTCCCGGCTCTTCGCCTCGAAGACGCGACCCGCCTCGTAGAGGGCGAGGTCGTCGTTGCCCCGCGACACGTTGCGGTGGACGGCCGCGAACAGGCCGGGCAGCAGCGACCGGCGCAGCAGCGGCGCGGTCTCGGCGAGCGGGTTGGCCAGCCGCACGGAGCGGTCGTCGGACGGCAGGCCGAGCTTGGCGCGTTCCTCGTCCGACGAGAACGGGAACGACAGCACCTCGCTGAAGCCGTTGGCTGCCAGCGCCCGGTTCAGGGCGCGGCGCAGCGTCTGCTCGGACGTGTAGCCGTGCCCGGTCGGCGCCATGGGGACGACCGACGGCAGGTGCTCCAGCCCGACCTTGGTGCCGACCTCCTCGACGTAGTCGTAGGGGTCACGCAGGTCGGGGCGCCACGTCGGCGGCTGCAGGGCGAGCGCGTCTCCGTCCACCGTGACCTCGACGCCGCTGCGGCGCAGGATCTCGACGACCCGCTCGGCGCTGACGTCCATGCCGAGGATGCGGGCGGGCAGCCCGGCGTCCATGCGGCCGGACGGCAGGGCATGCACCTCGCCGGCCACGGTCTCCTCGGCCGCGATCGTGCCGCCGGCCAGGGTCACGAGCAGGTCGGCGACCCGGTGCGCGGCGGCGTAGGCCGCGCCCTGGTCGACCGTGCGCTCGAACCGCCGGGACGCCTCGCTGGACAGCTTGTGCCGGCGCGACGTGCGCGCGATCGTGACGGGGTCGAAGCTCGCCGCCTCGATGACGATCGAGGTTGTGTCCTCGCGCAGCTCGGTCGCCTCGCCGCCCATCACGCCCGCCAGGCCGATGGCGCCGGAGTCGTCCGCGATCACCAGGTCGGCCGGGTCGAGCGCGCGCTCGACGCCGTCGAGGGTCACGAGTTTCTCCCCCTCGTCGGCCTGCCGCACCACGATGGGCCCGGTCAAGGCGTCGGCGTCGTAGCAGTGGTTGGGCTGCCCGGTCTCGAGCATCACGTAGTTGGAGATGTCGACGCTGAGCGCGATCGGCCGCATCCCGGCGGCGACCAGCCTCCGGGTCATCCAGGACGGGGTCTGCGCGTCCGGATCGACGCCGGTGACGGTGAGCGCGACGAACAGCGGGCACCCGGGCGTCTCCAGGCGCACGGGGTAGCCCGAGCTGGTCGGCGCCGGGGTCACCAGCGCGACCGGGTCGGTGAAAGCGACGTCGAGCGCCTGCGCGGCCTCGCGCGCCAGCCCGCGGATGGACAGGCAGTAGCCCATGTCGGTGGTGACCGGCATGTCCAAGACGTCGTCGCGGACGCCCAAGGCGTCCAGCGCGTCGACGCCCAGCGTCCAGGGACGGCCGGCGTCGTCGGTGTCGCCGAGCACCATGATGCCGCTGTGGTCGTCTCCGATCCCCAACTCGTCCTCGGCGCAGATCATGCCGTCGGAGACGTGGCCGTAGGTCTTGCGCGACGCGATCGCGAAACCGCCGGGCAGCGTCGTGCCGGGCAGCGCGACCACCACGTGGTCGCCGGGCGCGAAGTTGGACGCGCCGCAGACGATGCCGCGCACGTTCGGAGCCGGGGTCTCGCCCTCGCGCAGCGGCTCCGGCGCCTTCTCGGGCGCGTGCTCGGCGCCGCAGTCGACGTGGCACCACCGGATGGTCTTGCCGTTCTTCTGCGGCTCCTCGACGAAGTCGACGACGCGTCCGATGACGAGCGGGCCGGAGATCTCGCCGCCGACGCTGTCGACGGCCTCGACCTCGAGCCCGGCACCGATCAGGGCGTCGCCGAGCTGCCAGCCGGTCAGCCCCGCGGGCAGCGCGGCGTGCTCGGAAATCCAACTCATCGGCGCCCTCATCGCGCCTCCCCCTTCAACGAACGGCTGAACCGGATGTCGCCCTCGACCATGTCGCGCATGTCCGCGGCGTTGTTGCGGAACATCAGCGTGCGCTCGATGCCCATGCCGAACGCGAAGCCCGAGTAGACGTCCGGGTCGACGCCGGCGGCGGCGAGCACCCGCGGGTTGACGACCCCGCAGCCACCCCACTCGATCCAGCCCTCCGAGCGGCACGTCCTGCAAGGCCGCTCGGGGTTACCCACGGACTCCCCGTGGCAGACGAAGCATTCCAGGTCCATCTCGGCGCTCGGCTCGGTGAACGGGAAGTAGTTCGGACGCAACCGGGTACGGATGTCGCCGAACATCGACGTCGCCAGGTGGTCGAGGGTGCCCTTCAGGTTCGCCATCGTGATGCCCTTGTCGACACAGAGCCCCTCGATCTGGTGGAAGACAGGCACGTGCGTCGCGTCGAACTCGTCGGCCCGGTACACCTTGCCGGGGCACACGACGTAGACCGGTAGCGGGCGGTCCAGCAACGAGCGGATCTGCACCGGCGAGGTGTGGGTGCGCAACAGCTGGTGGTTCTCGATCGGGTCGACGAACAGGGTGTCCGTGGTGCCGCGTGCCGGATGGTCGGCGTGGATGTTCAGCGCGTCGAAGTTGAGCCATTCGGCCTCGACCTCGGGGCCCTCGGCGATCTCCCAGCCCATCGCGACGAACACGTCGCTCATCAGGTCGATCAGGCCGGTGATCGGGTGGATCGCACCCGCCGGGTGCAGGTCCATGGGCAGCGTCACGTCGACGGCCTCGGCGACCAGTCGCTGGTCGAGCTCGGCGGCCGAGACGACCTCCTGCCGTGCGGCCAGCGCCTGGTTGACGCGGCCTCGGGCCTGGCCGATGCGGCGTCCGGTCTCCTTGCGCGCCTGCGGGGGCAGGGCGCCGATCTCCCGGTTGGCCAGCGCCAGCGGGGACTTTTCGCCGGTGTGCGCCGCGCGCGCCGCCTTCAGCTCCGCGACGCTGCCGGCCGCCTCGAAGGCGGCCAGCGCGTCCGCGACCATCTCCTCGACGGCCTCCTCGCTCAGGACGGCGACCTGCTTGGGGTCGTAGTTGTCTCCACGCCCGCTCATTGGGCTCCTCTTCTTTGCTTCTGGGTTCGTCACGCGGGACGGCTCAGGCCGCCCGCGGGCTCAGGCCTCCGGCGACGCGGGCGAGGCGAACTCGACCCGGCCGACGGACCGGACGTCCGACTGCGCCGGCGTCGGTGCGCTGTGACCGGACGCCGCCCCGCGGTTGCCGTTGTCGCCGCCGGATTCCGAGCGCTGCGCGCTCGCCGACGCGTACAGGCAGATCGCGGCCGCGGTCGCCAGGTTCAGGCTCTCGGCCTGCCCGTAGATCGGGACGGCGACGGTCTCGTCCGACAGCTCCAGGCTCTCCGAGGGCAGCCCCCAGGCCTCGTTGCCCATCACCCACGCGGTGGGGCGCTCGAGGTCGGACGCGATGTCGGTCAGGTCGACGCCGGCGTCGCCGTCGGTGGCGAGGATCTGCATTCCCGCGGCGCGGCACGCCTCGATCGCCGTCTCCAGCTCGGCGCCCACCACGATCGGCAGATGGAAGATGCTGCCCACGGAGGCGCGGACGACCTTGGGGTTGTAGACCTCGACGGAGTCGGAGCTGAGGATCACCGCGTCCGCACCGAAGGCGTCCGCGCACCGGATGACCGTGCCCGCGTTGCCGGGGTCGCGGATCTGGGCGCAGATGACGACCAGCGAGACGTCCTTGCGGGCGTGCTTCTTCTTCTCCTTGGCCGGGTTCTTGCGCTTGGTGCCCATCAGCTCGGAGAGCGAAATGTCGATGTTGTGCGCGACCGCGACGACGCCCTGGGGCGTGATCGTGTCGGAGATCGTCGCGAGGTTCTGCTCGCTGACGCCGTACACCGGCACTTGGCAGGCGCGGGCCAGGTTGAGGATGTCGAGGTTGTCGTGGACGTTCGCCCAGCGCAGGAACAGCGACTCGACCACGCCTTCGGCCTTCAGCGCCTCGCGCACCGCCTGGCGTCCCTCGACCAAGAAGCGGCCGAGCGACTTGCGGTCTTTGCGGCGCACCAGCCGGCGCGCTTCGCGCATGACGGCCTGCGACGGCTCGTCGAGCTGGATGCGTTCCTCGGTCATCGCTCCTCCATTCTCATCCCGACCAGCTTCCCACACGTTGAGCGACCGGCCGGACACACCTCGGGTTGCGAAACGAAGCGCGGCGCCCCGGGAGCCGAACTCTCCGGGAGCGCCGCGCGACGTGATGCGGGGGTTGCGGTCAGGCGGCGTTCGCCGGGGCGGCCGCCTTCGCGGCCTCGACCAGAGCGGAGAACGCCGTCGGGTCGGAGACGGCCAGCTCGGCCAGCATCTTGCGGTCGACCTCGATGCCGGCGGCCTTCAGACCGGCGATGAACCGGTTGTAGGTCATGCCCTCGGCGCGAGCCGCGGCGTTGATCCGCTGGATCCACAGCGAGCGGAAGTCGCCCTTGCGGTCCTTGCGGTGGGCGTAGTTGTACGTGTAGCTGTGGAGCAGCTGCTCCTTGGCCTTGCGGTACAGGCGGGACCGCTGGCCGCGGTAGCCGGACGCCTGCTCCAAGACCTCGCGGCGCTTCTTCGCCGCGTTCACTGCGCGCTTGACGCGTGCCATCTGTTACTCCTTCGTCGTCGTTCGTCGGCTCGCGCTCAGCGGGCCCGCTTGCCCAGCAGCTTGCGCGCGTTCTTGAGGTCCGCGCCGTCCACGGCAGCGTCGACGCTCAGCCGACGGGTGCGCTTGGTGGGCTTGTGCTCGTTGAGGTGGCGCTTGCCGGCCTTCTGTCGCATGAGCTTGCCGCTGCCGGTCACCTTGAATCGCTTCTTGGCACCGGAGTGCGTCTTCATCTTCGGCATTCGCCGCTCTCTTCCTTCTTGATGCCCGGCCTGCCTCGGCAGCCGTCCGGGACGGGTTCTTACAGGTCGATGTCGGGGTCCATGTTGTCGGCCGGGCCCCGGCGCTTCTTCGTGGCGGACTGGGCCGCGGCGCGGGACTCCGCGAGCTCGCGCTCCTCCGCCTCGTGGTCGGCGGCGCGGGTCGCGGCGCGCGCCTCCTTGTCCGCCTTCTGCTCGGCACGGGCCTCCGCCTTCTTCCGCGTCGGCGCCAGCACCATGAGCATGTTGCGGCCGTCCTGCTTGGGCGCGGACTCAACGAAACCGTCGTCGGAGACGTCGTCCGCGAGCTTCTTCAGCAGGTTGAAGCCGAGTTCGGGCCGGCTCTGCTCGCGGCCTCGGAACATGATGGTGATCTTCACCTTGTCCCCGGCCTTGAGGAAGCGGACGACGTGGCCCTTCTTCGTCTCGTAGTCGTGATCGTCGATCTTGGGACGAAGCTTCATCTCTTTGATGATGGTGTTGGACTGGTTGCGTCGGCTCTCGCGGGCCTTCTGGGCGGCCTCGTACTTGAACTTGCCGTAGTCCATGAGCTTGCACACCGGCGGACGGGCCTGCGGCGCCACCTCGACGAGGTCGAGATCGGACTCGCGGGCCAGGCGCAGCGCATCATCGATGCGGACGATGCCGACCTGCTCCCCATTGGGGCCGACCAGGCGGACTTCATTCACATGGATGCGGTCGTTGATGCGCGGTTCGTTGCTGATTGTTCCTCCAGTTGTCGTTGGATCGGGCGCCCGCCCCAATCAAAAAAGGGCCCCCACGCGCGTGGAAGCCCAAGCCGGCGGCACTCGCCCCGGACGAAACCGGGGGCACCGGGACCTCTCAGCCGCGGCCGAGCAGGTGGGAGCTTGGCGTCTCCACTTGCATCGATCGCCCCCAACAGGGGACGGACCCGTCCAGTGTAGCGCCGCGGGGGCGCGCAGGCCAACCGGGCGGGTCAGCCCGCCGATGGCCCGGGTTCGGCGTCCGGGTCGGCGGCGTTCGGGACCATCCAGCCGAACTCGCCGGCCGAGACCTCGACGAGCCGGTGGCCCTGCGCCAGCTCCGTGACCAGCGCGTGCTCGATCACCAGCGAATGCGGACCCTGCAGGTCGATCAGCACCACGCGGGAGCCGGTTTCCTCGGCGGTGGCCGCCACGTCGTCGAGCGTGCACGGAACGGGGCGAGCGTCCGGGTTCCAGTCGGTCAGCGCGTCCAGGCCAGTGAACGCGACGATGCCGCGGGAGCCGTCGGCGGCCTGCACCATGACCGCGGCCATCTCGGCCTGTCGGTCCGGGTCGGGGCCCGATCCCCCGTCGTCGCCGGTCGCGACGATCGGGAGCAGCAGCCGGGACGTGCACAGCTCAGCGACGGCGCGCAGGTAGGGCTCGTGTCCCCCCGAGTACGCCTGGGCGAGGGTCGCGCGGAGCGCAGGGTCGGGTTCCCCGCGGTCGTGGGCGAAGGAGGCGTTCGGCGAGAAGAGGGACTTCATGGCGTCCACGGTAGCGACCGATCACCGGACGCCGACGCGCGTCGGTGGTGACGCCGGGGCTGACCGCGTGGAACGCTGGGGGCGTGCTCAACTACCTCTTGATCGTCTGCGCCGGACTCAGCGCGCTCGGCCTCATCATCACCGTCCTGTGCTGGCCGCGCGCCCGCTGGCGCACCGTCATCGCCTGGCTGGGCCTCTCGCTGCTGCCGATCGCGCTGTACCTGGCGGGGCTGGCGCCGCTCCTGATCGACGCCTGGAACGTCCTCGTGGAATGGAGCCGCCAGCTGCCGTCCATGCCGGTGCAGATGGTGGGGGCGGCCCTCGGCGGCCTCGGCATCCTGCTGATCGTGATCAGCCGTTTCCTGCCCAGGCGGCCTCGCCGCCCGCGCGTGGAGCAGACGGAGCAGCCGCAGGAACTCACGCGGCGGCGTCCGGTTTACGACGACCCGGCGCAGCAGGGCCGGACGAGGTCGTACACCGGCGGATCGACCTCCTCGGCGAACGGCCGAACCGCGTCGACGTCCGGCGGCGCCAGCGCCGAGGACGCCGAAGTGGCCGACATCCTCAAACGCCGCGGCATCGAGTGAGCACGACTCGTCGCCCCACCGTGGTGGCGACGCGCCTCCCAGCGCCCTCGAACTCGGGCATCTGATCGACGCGGAGCGACGCAGACGCCCGCGCTGAACCCCCGCGAGATCGGCGTCGGGCAGCCCTGATCCTGGCTCGTCGTCAGCGCCCGCCGCCGAACGACCGCTGGGCCTCGCGGAGCGCGGCGACGATCGCGTCGGCGCGTGCTCCGTCGGTGCGCATGACCCCCATCAGGGCGAGCCTGCCGGCGGGGTCGTCCAGCTGAACGAAGGCCCACGGGTCGCCGGGTGCGAAGCGGAAGCCGAGGACGTCCGACCACGGACGGTGGTGGGTGCGCAGGCCGTTGCGGAAGTGCAGTCCGGACGCGTCGGCCCGGACGTAGCTGAGGCCGACCGTCCACAGGAACGCCAGGATGAACGCGAGGAAGAGCACCAACGTCCCCACCTGGAGCTCGGTGAACAGGTCCCGGATGTGTTGGGGGAGGGAGAACCAGCCCAGCAGGGAGCCGCCGACCAGGACGATGGTCCACGCCACGCAGTTGACGAGCACGACGCGGGGACGGCCGACGACCGCTCCGTCCGCGGTGCGGATGTCGAACATCAGCTCAGCCGACAGGCGGCGATGTCGGTGACGAGGATGCCTTCGGCGCCGACCTCCCACAGGTCGTCCATGATGACCGCGGCGTCCTTCGCCGGGATCATGGCCTGCACCGCCAGCCACCCGTCCCGGGCCAGCGGAGAGATCGTCGGGGAGTCGATGCCGGGCGTGATGCGGCAGGCGGCGTCGAGCTTGGCCGACTCCACGTTGTAGGCGATCATCCGGTAGCTGCGCGCCGTCATGACGCCCGAGATGCGCCGCTGCAGACGGGCCAGCCCGGGCGGTTCGGGGGCGCCCGCAGGCTGGATGAGGATGGCCTCGGATTCGAGGATCGGCGGGCCGAAGACGTCCAGCCCGGCGCGGCGCAGCGTGCTGCCGGTCTCGACCACGTCCGCGATGGCGTCGGCGACCCCGAGACGGACGGCGCTCTCGACCGCGCCGTCCAGGTGGATGAGGCGAGCGGTGATGCCGCGCTGGACCAAGAAGCGCTCCAGCAGGCCCGGGAAGGACGTCGCCAGCCGGCAGCCCTCCAGGTCGTCGAGCTTCCAATCGGACCCGCCGGGGGCCGCGAAGCGGAACTTCGTGCCGCCGAAACCGAGCGGCATGATCTCGGTGGCCTTGGCGCCGGAGTCGAGCAGCAGGTCGCGTCCCGTGACACCCAGGTCGAGCGTGCGCTCCCCCACGTAGACCGCGATGTCGCGCGGGCGAAGATAGTAGAACTCGACGCCGTTGGTCTCGTCGACGAGGACGAGGTCCTTGGTGTCGGTGCGCTGCTTGTAGCCGGCCTCACGCAGCATCGACGACGTCGACTCCGCCAAGGAGCCCTTGTTGGGCAGCGCGATCTTCAGGAGTGCGGGTTCGGGGGTCACGACCCCGACTCTACCGGGGGCGCTCACAGGTAGCGGTACACGTCCTCGAGCGTGAGACCTTTGGCGATCATCATCACCTGGACGTGATACAGCAGCTGCGACATCTCCTCGGCCGCCTCGGCGTCGGACTGGAACTCCGCCGCCATCCAGACCTCCGCGGCCTCCTCGACGATCTTCTTGCCGATGGCGTGGACGCCCGCGTCGAGTTCGCGCACGGTGCCCGACCCCTCCGGCCGCGTCCGCGCCTTGTCGGTCAGCTCGCTGAACAGCTCTTCGAAGGTCTTCACGGGTGAGCAGCCTAGCCGCCGACCTGCCGCGGCCCCGTCACGACCGCGGCCCGGTACAGCCCCGGCCCGGTAAGGCCTCAGCCTGGTACAGCCCCGGCCCGTTACCGCCCGAGCCCGGTCACAGCCGCACGCCGAGCAGGGCGTCCACCGCTCGGGCGTAGGACGCGGCGTTCTCGGCGGCGCCCTCGTGACCGGAGGCCGAGGCGACCCAGGCGTCCACCGCGGCCAAGGCGGCCGGGGCGTCCAGATCGTTGGCCAACGCAGCGCGGACCGCGTCGATCATCGGTTGGGCCGGTGGCGTCGCGGCGCCCAGGACGACGCGCCAGCGGGCGAGGCGGTCGCGGGCGGCGGCGAGGTCGGCGTCCGTCCACTCCCAGTCGTCGCGGTAGTGGTGGGCCAGCAGCGCGAGCCGGATGGCCATCGGGTCCTCGCCGGCCTTGCGCAACTGCGACACCAGCACCAGGTTGCCCTTGGACTTGCTCATCTTCTCGCCCTCGTAGCCGACCATGCCGGCGTGCACGTACGCGCGGGCGAAGGGCTCGCCCGTGGCTGCCGTCCCCTCGGCTGCGCACATCTCGTGGTGGGGGAAGATCAGGTCGGAGCCGCCCGCCTGAACGTCGAAGTTCTCGCCCAGGTACTCCAGGGCGATGGCGGTGCACTCGATGTGCCAGCCGGGGCGTCCCTGACCGAGGGTGGACGGCCAGCTCGGCTCGCCCGGACGCTCAAGGAGCCATACGAGGCAGTCGAGCGGGTCGCGCTTCCCGGGGCGCTCGGGGTCGCCACCGCGCTCCCCGAAGATCCGCAGCGCCGCCTCGACGTCGAGGTGGGACTCGGTGAGGAAACCGGGGGCCTGTGAGGTGGCGAAGTACCAGTCGGGGTGGTCGGCGTCGTCCACCTGGTAGATCAGACCGGTCGACTTCAGGCGCTCGATCAGGGCGACGACCAGGTCGATCGATTCCACCGCCCCCACGTAATGCGCCGGCGGCAGGATGTTCAGGGCGACCATGTCGGTGCGGAACAGCTCCACCTGCTCGTCGGCGAGGTCCTCCCATTCGACGCCGGTCTGCGTCGCCCGCTCGAGCAGGGGGTCGTCCACGTCGGTGACGTTTTGGGTGTAGGTGACGTCGAGCCCGGCGTCGAGCCATGCCCGTTGCAGGAGGTCGAAGGCCAGGTAGGTGTTGGCGTGGCCGAGGTGGGTCGCGTCGTAGGGCGTGATGCCGCAGACGTACAGTCGGGCGCTGCCCTCGACGGGGCCCGACTCGACGAGCGCGCCGGTGGCGGTGTCGTGCACCCGCGGACGTCCACCCCGGGTTTCCAGGGTCGGGACGGCGGGACGTGGCCAGGCCTTCATGGGTCTCCTCGCGGGTCGGGACGCGGCGGCCGCTCGGTCGCCGCCGTCAGCCTAGTCGCCGAGCCCGGCGCCGTTCCGGCCGTGGACGTCCGCCTCCCCGACCGACCTTGGTGCCGGGGCTATTCTTGCGCGCGGACGTGGCGGCCCCGACGCGACGCGGAACACGGAAAGTTGGGCGGTTCAATTGATGGAGTGGTGGCAGTCGATCCTGCTGGGAATCGTCGAGGGGGTCACCGAGTTCCTGCCGATCTCGAGCACCGGCCACCTCACTCTCGTCGAGAAGCTCATGGGCTTCCACATCGACGACCCGAGCGTCACCGCCTACACGGCGGTGATCCAGGTGGGCGCGATGATCGCCTCGATCGTGTACTTCTGGAAAGACATCGTGCGCATCGTGGTCGCGTGGTTCGGCGGCCTGCGCAGCGCCGAGGGACGCAAGAACCCCGACTACCAGCTGGGCTGGGCGGTCATCGTCGGCTTCGCCGTCACAGCAGTCATCGCCCTGCTGCTCAAGGACTTCATCACCGGGCCGCTCCGCAGTCTGTGGTTCATCGCCGGCGCGCTGATCGGCTGGTCGGTCGTCATGTTCCTCGGCGACCGCCTCGGCAAGCAGCAGCGCGGCGAGCAGTCCATCACCTGGAAGGATGGCCTGCTGCTCGGCCTCATCCAGTGCTTCTCGCTCATCCCGGGCGTCTCTCGCTCCGGCGCGACGATCTCCGGCGGTCTGCTGATGGGCATCGACCGCGTCACCGCGACGCGGATGAGCTTCTTCCTCGGCATCCCGACCCTCGTGGCCGCCGGTGGCTACCAGGCGATCAGCGAGGCGTCCGCGATCGCGGGCCGGGGCGGCGTCGGCTGGGGCGCGACGCTCGTCGGCACCCTCGTCTCGTTCGTCGTTGCTTACGCCTCCATCGCGTGGCTGCTGCGCTATGTGCAGAGCAACGACTTCCGCTGGTTCGTGGTCTACCGCGTCCTGCTCGGCCTGGTCATCCTCGGCCTGCTGGTCGGCGGTGTGGTCACCGCGTCCTGATCCGCCGCTAGGGTGACGACACGGCCGCCGGTTCCGCGCGGCCCCGCTCGGCACAGGAGGTAGCGCGATGCAGCGGCGCAGGGTGGGAGGCAGCGGCCTCCACGTCGGCCGGCTCGGCCTGGGCACCATGACGTGGGGCCGTGACACCAAGATGGACGACGCCAGGCCCCTGCTCTCCGCCTTCGTCGCGGCCGGCGGCAGCCTGGTCGACACCGCCGCCGCGTACGGCAACGGCGAGGCCGAACGGATGATCGGCAAACTCATCCGCACCGAGGTGCGCCGCGACGACCTCGTCCTCGCCACCAAGGGTGGCTTCGGACTGCGGGACGGACGCCGGATCGTCGACACGTCCGCCCGCGCCATGCTCGAGGATCTGCGCGGCTCGCTGCGGCGGCTCGGCACCGACCACATCGACCTGTGGCAGGTGCACGCCTGGGGAGACGCGCCCTTGGCGGAGACGCTCGCCGCCATCGATCAAGCCGTCACGGCCGGCGACGTGCGCTACGCGGGGCTGTCGAACTTCGTCGGCTGGCAGACCGCCAACGCCGTGACCTGGCAGAGAGCCTTCCCCGGACGCGCGCCCCTGGTCAGCGCCCAGGTGGAGTACTCGCTGCTCGCCCGCCGCGCCGAGGTGGAGGTGCTGCCCTGCCTGCGGCACTTCGACGTCGGCTTCTTCCCGTGGTCGCCGATGGGACGCGGCGTCCTCACCGGCAAGTACCGCACCGGCATCCCGCGCGGCTCCCGCGGCGCGACCGAGCACTTCGGCTGGTACGTCGAGCCCTACCTCGAGCAGCGATCGCGCGCGGTCGTCGAGGGGGTCGCCAAGGCTGCCGACGGCCTGGGGATGACGCCGCTCCAGGTCGCGCTGCTCTGGGTCCGGGACGCCCCGGGCGTGACCGCTCCCCTCCTCGGCGCGCGGACGAAGGCGCAACTGGACGAGTACCTGGCGTGCGAGGAGATGACCCTGCCCGATCAGATCGCCCAGGCCCTGGACGATATCTCCGGCGGACCGAATGCCGGCCGTTCCGAGGAGTCGGTCGGCGGGTGACGCCTCGGCCGCCGGCTTCGGCTTGTCGTCAGCCGCGCCCACGCCGGGTCTCGTTTCGACAGGCTCGGCGGCCGGTTGCTATAGTTGCGGGGTTGCCGCAGGGCGGTGACAGACACCCTGTCCGGGTGGCGGAATAGGTAGACGCGCTAGCTTGAGGTGCTAGTGCCCGTTATAGGGCGTGGAGGTTCAAGTCCTCTCTCGGACACCGAGACAGACCCCGTTGCCGATCGGCACGGGGTTTTTCCTTGTCCCGACCCGCGCAGCCTTGCCGACGCCGGGTCCCAGCTCACTCCGACTCGATCTCCACGTCGTGCCTGCGCGCCGCCTTCTTGATCCGCTCCTTGATGCGGTCGACCTCGGTCTTGTTGTACTTGGCGGCGTTGGCGTCCTTGTTGATGTAGCTCCAGGCCGCCCGGACGTGCGCCGCGCTGTCGATCGGGTACTTGTTGTTCACCGGGTCGGCGAACTCGACGTCGCCGTACTTGCGTTCGCCTTCGTCCGGGTTCACGTCGTCGCGGTGGTGGATCTGCTTGCTCATGTCGGACCTCCTCGTCGCCACGAAAACTAATCGCGCACCACCGTACGCCCGCAAGCCTCGGCGCTCCGCGTCCCTCGGTGATCCCGTCATCGTTATCATATTGATCAGTCGCTATGAATCTCAGGACTTCCAGAACCGGGAGTTCTCCAGGCCGAGGATCACATCATGACCGAACGCAAGCGGGGCTTCAGGCCTTCGACGGCGCGCCGCAAGACCGAGTCGATCGCGATGGCTGCTCTCGTCGCCGCGGCGCTGCTGGGAGGCGGGTGTGCGTCCCCGGCGGCTTCCGATCCGGCGCCGGCCGGCTCCGTACCCGCGGCCCCGAGCCCCGCGTCGCAATCCACGACCGGGCAGCCACGGGACTTCGTAGCCCCGGCCACGTCGGCGGCATCTCAGGCAGACACGCCGGCGGCGGCCGCGCCGTCGTCGACAAGGACGTCCACTGCCCCGTCCACGACGGGGACGGACGCGATAGCTGCCGCCGGGTCCGCGGCAAAGTCCAGCGCGGTCTCCGCCGCCAGGTCAACCCGAGCCCCCCGCTCGACCTCCACCGCAACGAAGAGCGCCAAGGATCGCTCGTCCAAGGCGTCCCCGAAGAAGAAGGCGTCCCCGACGACCTCGTCCCCGAAGAAGTCTTCGCCAAAGAAGTCTTCGCCAAAGAAGAAGTCGTCGTCGAAGCGGGCTACTCCAGGGAACTTCGTCCACCCGGGTGCCTATTGCTCGGGCGGCACCGGGGTCTCGAAGACCGGCAAGCCGATGAAGTGCGCACCGGCCAAGGACGGGCGGCTGCGCTGGATGCGTGCCTGATCGTGGGACTGTTCTTCCGCAGAACCGTGAACCTGGGAGGCGGCCGTCGTGCCAACTTCTCCCCCTCGGGCGTCTCCTTCTCCCAAAAGATCGGCAAGCGCATCACGGTGAATAGCCGCGGTCGCGTCACGATCCGCATCGCTCCCGGCGTGAGCTGGCGGCTCTGACACTCGCGCGTGCGGGCCGCCGCTGACCGAACCTCAGTCCCAGATCGTCACGGGCTACCATCCACGGGTGATTGAAACGCTGCTGGGCTTCGGGTGGGGCGCGATCGCGCTCATGGCTCTGGGCGCCCTCCTGATCGGGATCGCCAAGACATCGTTCGGCGGCCTGGGCGCAGTCGCTGCGGCGTTGTTCGCCCTCGCGATGCCAGCGAAGGAGTCGACCGCGGCGATCCTCCTTCTGCTGCTCATAGGCGACGTCATCGGCGTATCGCTGTACGGGCGCAACGTGCAGTGGAAGCTCATCTGGCGGCTCGTGCCCACGATCATCCCCGGCCTCCTGCTCGGCTGGGTCTTCATGCGCTTGGTGGACGACACAACCATGCAGCGAACGATCGGCGTCATCCTGCTCGTCAGCGTGCTGATCCAGGTGTGGCAACGGAGGCGCCGGGGCGCAGAGCCCGCTTCGTCCGACCAGACCAGCTGGCCGGTCGCCGCGGGCACCGGCGTCGCGGCGGGCTTCACCACCATGACCGCCAACGCCGCCGGACCCGTCATGGCGCTGTACTTCTTGGCGGTCAAGCTCGACAAGGCGCGCTTCATCGGCACCAACGCCGTCTTCTTCTTCCTGATCAACCTCTGCAAGGTTCCCCTGCAGATCTCGCTGGGACTGTTCACCCCCACTGTCTTCACCCTCGGCGTCACGATGCTGCCGTTCCTCCTGCTCGGTGCGGTGCTCGGCGTGGTGGCCGTGCGCAGGGTGAGCCAGAAGGGCTTCGATCGCATCGTGATGGCGGCGTCGGCCATCTCGGCGTTCTCGTTGCTGATCCGCTGAGCCGGCGATCATCTTGCCTCCTCGGCAGGAGGCTCCGGCAATGGCCGGTCGCGTACCTCGCCGATGCGCCAGCAGCCGTCCTCGGTCGCCTCGGCCAGTCCCTGGGTGCTGAGCCTAGACAGCGCCGCCAGCGTGTCGCGCACCCCGAGCCCCGCCCGCAGCGACAGCTCGTCGGTGGGCCGGCGTCCGCGCGACGGCAGGGCCTCATAGACCGCCCGCTGCGCCGCGTCCAAGCCGTCCAACAGCCGCTCGCGTCGGGGCCGCCGCGGCGCCAGCCCGGTCCCGACCGGGCTGAGCAGCTCGACGATCTCTTCGTGCCGGGTGACGAGCACCGCCTCCCGGTCGCGGATCAGCTGATGCGGCGTGAACGACTGTGCGCTGGAGACCGGGCCCGGCACCGCCATCACCGGGCGGCCGCAGGCGCTCGCCCACGACACCGTGTTGCGTGCCCCGCTGCGCACGGACGCCTCCACGATCACTGTGCCGACGGTCGCGGCGGCGATGAGCCGGTTGCGGGCGAGAAAGCGCCGTCGCGTCGGGTGCTCACCCGGCGGATACTCCGAGACGACCGCCCCCGTGCGTCCCAGCTCGGCCAGCAGCGCCTCGTGGGCACGCGGATACGGCTCGTCGATGCCGCCGGCCACGAACGCCACCGACGGCCCGCCCTCGGCCAACGCCCCTCGGTGCGCCGCCGCGTCGA
The DNA here is from genome assembly GCF_000826085.1 of Nigerium massiliense. Lineage (GTDB taxonomy): Bacteria > Actinomycetota > Actinomycetes > Propionibacteriales > Propionibacteriaceae > Propioniciclava > Propioniciclava massiliense. Next base: position 26,666 of record NZ_CCYM01000001.1, read on the forward strand.
TTCCGTAGGCCGCCCCCGACACAACGGTGTAGCCGCTCGCCCCGACCCCGGCGGCGAGGTCCGCCGCCACCCGCTCGCCGTAGGGGGACGAGGCCCGGGAGCCCACCATCGCGACCGAACTTGCCAGCAAGGCTCCCAGCGCCCGACCTCGCGCCCAGAGGCCGATCGGCTGCCCCGCCATGCGCTGCACCGGCGGGCAGCCCGCCAGCGTCCGCAACCCGGCGGGCCACTCGTCGTCGTCCGGGATCACGAATCGGATCCCCGCCCGATCCTCGGCCCGGCGGATGGCATCCAGGTCCACCGCGCGGGCCCGATCAGCCCACGGGCTCGCCGCCTTGGTGGTGGTCAGCACCCGCCAGGCATCGATCGGGCCCAGCTTGCGCAAGAGCTCGGCCGCGCGGGCGTCCCCGGCCTCCAGGACGCAGGCCAGCCCCCGTCGTGCGTCTCGTTCCTCATCAGCCACAGCGCGCCTCCACCTGTTCACCGCGGCGCATCGCGAGCGCCGTGTCCACATCGGCGGGGGTCGGGATCGGCTCCCCAGCCAGATCGGCGATCGTCCACGCCAAGCGCACGACCTTGTCGATCCCCCTGGCGCTCAGCAGACCGCGACTCACCGCCCGATCGAGCCGCTCGAAACCCTGCGGCAACGGCAGCTCCCGGCGCAGCACCCGTCCGGGCACCGCGCTGTTGAGCGAGAGGCTCAACGGAGCCAAGCGGTGCCGTTGCCGGTCGCGGGCCGCCGCCACCCTCGCCGCCACCGCCGCGCTGGCCTCGGCCGCGCCAGCCGCGGCGGCCAGGAACGACTGCCGCAGGGGGCGTAGCCCCTGCTGAATGTCGATGCGGTCGAGAATCGGACCGCTGATGCGCTCGCTGTAGCGACGGACCGCCATCGGGGAGCACCGGCACTGCGCCCCGGGCGTACCGGCCAGGCCGCAGGGGCAGGGGTTGGCCGCAAGCACGAGTTGGAAGCGGGCCGGGTACGTTGTCTGGGCCAGCGAGCGGGCCAGCACGATCACCCCCGACTCCAGCGGCGTGCGCAGTGCCTCCAGCGCACGCGGCGAGAACTCCGGCGCCTCGTCGAGGAACAGCACGCCGCAGTGGGCGTGCGAGACGGCCCCGGGCTGCGCTATGCGCGCGCCCCCGCCGACCAGCGCCGCGAGCGACGCCGAGTGGTGCGGCGCCGCGAACGGCGGCCGGGTCACCAGCCCGCCGTCGAGGGGGCGCCCGGCCAGCGAGTGGAGGGCCGAAACCTCCAGCGACTCGGCGACGCTCAGGTCGGGCAGGATGCTTGGGAGCCGCTCCGCGAGGAGCGTCTTGCCGACTCCGGGCGGCCCGTGCAGATACAGGTGGTGCCCGCCCGCGGCAGCAACCTCAAGGGCCCACTTCCCCTCGAGCTGCCCGACGACGTCGGCGAGATCCTTTCTGGGAAACTGAGGGGGTGCCGGCTCGTCCACCCGGTCGGGTTCGGACACCGCACGTCCCTGCAGCACGGCGAGCACATCGGCCAGGCTGGAAACGCCGTGGACCCGCAACCCCTCGACGAGACGAGCCTCCCCGAGCTGCCCCACAGGCACAACCGCGCGATCGCAGCCCTGTCGTTGGGCGGCGAGCAGCGCCGGAAGCACGCCTCGCACGCCGCGAACCCGGCCATCGAGGCCCAGCTCGCCGAGGAAGACGGTGTGCTTCAACTGGCCGGGCGGCACGGCCCGCTCGGCCGCCAGCGTTGCCACAACGATGGCGAGGTCGAAATGCGAGCCGGCCTTCGGCAGCGTGGCGGGCGTGAGGTTGATGGTCACGGCCTGGTTGGGCCACGTGCGATCCAGGGAGGTGATGGCCGCCTTGCACCGGTCACGCGCCTCGTAGAGCGCGGCGTCGGGCAGCCCCACGATGACCGTGCGTGGCAGCCCGCCCCCGATCGAGACCTCGACTTCGACGACGGTCGCTTCCAGGCCGACGAGCGCCACCGACAGCGCCTGGGCGATCCTCACGCGTCGATCCCCCGCACGTGGCTGAGCTTCGCGTTGCCGTCCCGATCGAGCAGCAGCCCGATCGCGTCCAGCCGCACCCGGCCTGGCGTCTCCCCGCATTCGCGCAGGAACTCCACCGTCAGCTCGCGCAGTCGGCGCACCTTCGCGTAGGTGATCGACTCCAGCGGATCCCCGAACCCAAGGCCCCGCCTGGTCTTCACCTCGCAGACGACGAGCGCCCCCTCATCGTCGCGCGCGATCAGGTCGATCTCGCCCACCCGGCACCGCCAGTTGCGGGCCAGCACCGTCCACCCCAGACCGGTCACGTAGTTCGCGGCCAGGTCTTCCCCATCCTTGCCCGTGGCGCGGCGGGGATCCGTCGTGGTCTTCGTCACAGCACACCTCCAGCCGCCACTGTGGGAGCCGGCGGGCCGGACGCGTCAAAGTCGACATTGCCCCCGATGACCGCCTCGCTCACGCGGCCCGGCCGAGCGCGACATCCGTCCTCACGGTGAAGGGTGGGGTATCCGGCGGGGATCCCTGAGTAGAGTCGGCACCATCCGCGAGGCCGACACCGGCCTCCCTTACCGGAAGGTCCACTTTCCATGAGTCTTGCCGCTCTCCCCGTCCGCGCGGTCGTCGGCGCGTTCTTCCTCAACTCCGGCCTCAGCAAGCGCAACCTCCCCGAGGAGGCTGTGCAGGGCCTGCAGAACATGGGCGCCGCCGGTGTCCCGCCGCTGAAGGACCTCGACACGAAGACCTTCGGCAAGCTGCTTCCTGCGGGCGAGATCGGCATCGCCGCGGCGCTGCTGACCCCGTTCGTCCCGGGTTGGCTGGCCGGCAGCGCGCTGGCCGCCTTCGCCGGCGGCCTGGTCAGCATGTACCTGAACACCCCCGGCATGACCAAGGAGGACGGCATCCGCCCGAGCCAGGACGGCACCGCCCTGGCCAAGGACTCCTGGCTCCTCGCGATCGGCCTGGGCCTCGTGATCGATTCCCTCGCCAATCGCAAGTGAGGCGACGCGTCCCAGGACGCACAAACGGCGAGTGCCCGGCGTGGTCACGCCGGGCACTCGCCGTTAAGCCCGCGACGGGCCGCGGTTCACTCAAAGATCGTCGGGCACCTGGAGCTCGGAGTGCGCGATCTCCTCGATCGAAACGTCGCGGAACGTCAACACCTTGGCCGACTTCACGAACCGAGCCGGGCGGTACATGTCCCAGACCCAGGCGTCCCCCATGGACACCTCGTAGTAGACGTCCCCGCCCTCGGTACGCACCTTCAGGTCGACCACGTTGCACAGGTAGAAGCGACGCTCGGTCTCCACGGCGTAGGTGAAGATCCCCACGACGTCCTTGTACTCGCGATACAGCTGGAGCTCCAGCTCGCTCTCGTACTGCTCAAGATCATCCGCACTCATGACTGCTCCAGCCTAATCGTTCGGGCAACGTTCTCCCACTTCAGCCGATGCACGGCGCACGGCCCTCGAGCGTCCAGGACGCTTTGGTGCAGCGCCGTGCAGTAGCCCTTGTGGATGTCGAAACGGTACTCGGGGTATTCCAGGTGGTAGCCGGCCATGATCCGGTCCCGCGTCACCTTCGCGACGATGGACGCCGCGGAGACGCTCGCCGCGACGGCGTCTCCCTTCCACATGGCCAGGGACGGGACGGCCAGGCCGTCCACCGGGAACCCGTCGGTCAGCACGAAGTCAGGGGCGACGTCCAGCCGGGATACCGCCCGCCGCAGCGCCTCGAGGTTGGCCACGTGCACGCCGAGGCGGTCGCACTCGGCGGGCTCGATGCGGACGGCCGACCACGCCAGAGCGCGCTCCGTGATCACGGCATAGAGCCGCTCACGTGTCGCCGGCGTGAGCTTCTTGGAGTCGTTGAGCCCCGGGATCGGACGCCCCGGCAGCACCACGGCCGCGGCGACGAGCGGCCCGGCGCAGGCGCCGCGTCCGGCCTCATCGGCGCCGGCGACGTGCGGGAACCCGGCGCGGGCCAGCCCGCGCTCGTAGCCGTAGAGGCCGGCGTCACGCCGGATGACGAACGACACTCGTCCCTCCTTGGGTCAACAGGCCGGAGCTTCTCCTCGCAGGACGGGCTGCGCCGGCGGAGCCCCGGTGCCCGCCGGGACCCCGGAGAACGTCGTCGGCCGCGGCAGATTGTGGAGGCGGTCCACAGGCAGGATGACCGCCACGGCCGTCCCCACCACGGACTCTTTGCGGACGAAGCCCGGCATCCCGCGGACGCCATCGGCCTCCTCGCCCAGGTGGCAGCGCGAGTCGGCGGAGTTGTTGCGATGATCCCCCATGACGAAGATCCGATCGGCCGGCACGATGACGTCGAAGGGGTACTCCGACGGCTTGACCTGCTGGTCGCCGTACTCGTCGACGTAGAGGTAACTGCGCTCGTCCAGTGCCTGACCGTTCACCGTGATCCGCCCCTGGGTGTCGCAGCAGATCACGTGATCGCCCGGCATCCCGATGACGCGCTTGATGAGATGCTCGCTGCGACCGTCCGGCATCAGGCCGACGAACATGAGCGCCTGCTCGAGCGGGTTGATGTCCGAGTCATCGTGGACGCCGAGCCACTCCAAGTCGTCGGTGAAGACGACGATGTCGCCGCGCTGGAAGGGAACCACCTTCTGCACGGCGACACGGTCTTCGATGAGGAGGGTGTTCTCCATCGACGGTGAGGGGATGACGAACACCTGCAGGAGGAACGTGCGCAGCAGCGTCGAGACGACCAGCGCGCCGGCGAGCACGATGGCGACCTCCTTGAGCATGGCCCGAAAGCCGCCGCCCTGGTCGGACTTGGTCTCGTCGCTTCGGACGTCTCCGGACTCGTCGTCCTCAGCCACCGCCGTGCCTCCCCGTGGGATCAGTTCTCGCGCTTCTCCTTGATCTTCGCAGCCTTTCCGTGCAGACCGCGGAGGTAGTACAGCTTGGCGCGCCGGACGTCGCCGTGGCGATCGACCTCGATCTTCTCGATGATCGGCGAGTTCAGGGGGAACGTGCGCTCCACCCCGGTGCCGAAGCTGACCTTGCGGACGGTGAAGCTCTCGCCCACGCCGGACCCGTTGCGCGCGATCACGTTGCCCGCGAAAACCTGGATACGGGAGCGGTTACCCTCGACGACTCGGACGTGGACCTTCACGGAGTCGCCGGGGCGGAAGTCGGGAATGTCGTCGCGCAGTGCAGACTGGGCGATCTCGGAAACGATCTTGTTCATGGTTTTTCCTCGTCGGTGCCACAGGTCACCCCGTCGGTGAATGGAGGCTGCCCGCGCGCAAACCCCCTGTGGCAGGAGCGTCACGGCGCAACAGCGACCAAGTTTGCCATACCGGGCGGGGCCCGGCGAAATCGACGCTTGAACGCTGGCCGATCTATTGAACAACAGCCGTCGCGGGGCGGATACTGAGGCCACCACACAGTCTCTCATCCAGAGGTGGACCAATGACGACGACGGGCTTCATCGGCGTAGGAACGATGGGACGGCCGATGGCCCGGCATGTGCTGGCCGCCGCCCAGCCGGACGACCGGGTGGTGCTCAACGCGCTTTCACCCAACGGCCTGGAGGAGCTTCTCGACGCCGGCGCGCGGTACGCGTCGAATGCCCGGGAGGTCGCCCAGCAGTGCGACGTCGTCGTCTACATGGTGCCCACGATGGCCGACATCCGGGGCACCCTCGACGGGCCGGACGGCCTGCTCGCCGGGCTGACCCCGGCCCCGCTCCTGCTCATCGTGAGCTCCACCTGCAGCTCGGCGGAGGTGCGGGATCTCGCTCGCGACCTGGACGAAGCGACGGGCGGCCGCATCGCGGTCGTGGACGCCCCCGTCAGCGGCGGAGCGGAGGGCGCCGAGGCGGGGACGTTGTCGGTCATGGTCGGCGGTGCGGACGCCGATGCGACCCGCGCGGTCGGCCTGCTGTCGGCGACGGGACGCGCGGTCCACCTGGGCCCGCTGGGCGCTGGGCAGATCGCGAAGGCCTGCAACCAGCTCATCGTGGCTGCCGAGGTCGTCGCGAACGCCGAGGCCGCGGTGCTGGCCGAGCGGTCGGGCATGGACGTCTCGTTGCTGTTCGACCTCCTGCTGGACGGGTACGCCACCAGCCGCATCATGGAGGTCAAGAGCCCGCGTTTCATCGCCCACGACCACTCCCCCTCGGGCCCGGCGAAGTTCCTGGTCAAAGACCTGCGGGCCTTCGCCGAGGAGGCCGAGCGCGTCGGCATGACGACCTTCAGCGTCGAGCCGCTGCGCGCGGTCTTCACCGGGCTGACGCAGGCGGGCCTCGGCGATCAGGACAGCTCGGTGGTCCAGGCCTACATCGAGCAGTCCGACGGCAAGGCCCCCTCGGCCTGACGCCTCGCCGGGGCGGCCATCCACGCCCGTCGGCTCCCAGCCCTCACGGCGGGGCCCCAGCCCGTCCGATCGGATCACGACAGACGCCGGCGCCGGCCCCGCGAGGGGACCGGCGCCGGCGATGTGGCTCAGGCCGCGGACCGAATCACTTGCCGTCCTGGCTGAACAGGGAGGCGATCAGGTCGCGGTTCAGCTGGCCGATCGTGTCGAGCGGGATCTGCTTGGGGCAGACCGCCGCGCACTCCCCGATGTTGGTGCAGCCGCCGAAGCCCTCGGCATCGTGCTGGCCCACCATGTTCTTCACCCGCAGCATCCGCTCCGGCTGGCCCTGGGGCAGCATCGCGAGGTGCGTGATCTTGGCCGACGTGAACAGCATCGCCGAGCCGTTGGGGCAGGCCGCCACGCAGGCGCCGCAGCCGATGCAGGTCGCGGCGTCGAAGGCACGGTCCGCCTCGCGCTTGTTGACCGGCATCGCGTTGGCGTCCACGGCCGAGCCCGCGTTGATGGAGACGAAGCCGCCGGCCTGGATGATGCGGTCGAAGGCGGAGCGGTCGACAACCAGGTCCTTGATGACCGGGAAGCCGCCGGCCCGCCAGGGCTCGACATCGATCGTCGCGTTGTCGGCGAAGCTACGCATGTGCAGCTGGCACGTGGTGGTCGGCACCGGCGAGGCGGCACGGCCGTGCGCCGCACCGTTGATCACGACGCCACACATGCCGCAGATGCCCTCGCGGCAGTCGTGGTCGAAGGCCACCGGCTCCTCGCCCTTGACCGTCAGGTCCTCGTTGAGGAGGTCGAGCATCTCGAGGAACGACATGTCCTCGGAGACGCCTTCCACCCGGTACGAGACCATCTTGCCCTGGGCATTCGCATTGGCCTGACGCCAGACGCGCAGGTTGATGTTCACTTGTAGCTCCTCTGCTTCAGCTCGATGGCCTCGTACTCCAGCGGTTCCTTGTGCAGGATCGGCTGCCCGCCGTCGCCGCCGAACTCCCAGGCACCGACGTACAGGAACTCGTCGTCGTGACGCAGCGCCTCGCCGTCCTCGGTCTGCGACTCGGCCCGGAAGTGACCGCCACAGGACTCACGCCGGTGCAGCGCGTCGATGCACATGAGCTCGCCCAACTCGAGGAAGTCGGCCACGCGGCCGGCCCGCTCGAGGGTCTGGTTGAAGTCCTCGTTGACGCCGGTGACCTTGACGTCGCGCCAGAACTCCTCGCGCAGCTTGCGGATCTCCGCGATCGCGTACTTGAGGCCCTCCTCGTCGCGCTCCATGCCGCAGTACTCCCACATGATGTTGCCGAGCTCCTTGTGGAAGGAGTCGACCGTGCGGCTGCCCTTGATGGAGATGAGGTGGTTGATGCGCTCCTTGACGCTGTTCACCGCCTCGACGACCGCCGGGTGATCCGCCTCGACCTTGGGCATGGCGCCCTTGGACAGGTAGTCGTTGATCGTGTTCGGCAGGACGAAGTAGCCGTCGGACAGGCCCTGCATCAGGGCAGACGCCCCGAGCCGGTTCGCACCGTGATCGGAGAAGTTCGCCTCGCCCGCGCAGTACAGGCCCGGGATCGTCGTCATGAGGTCGTAGTCGACCCAGACGCCGCCCATCGTGTAGTGCACGGCCGGGTAGATGCGCATCGGGGTCTCGTACGGGTTCTCGCCCGTGATCTGGGCGTACATGTCGAACAGGTTGCCGTACTTGGCCTCGACCGCCTTCTTGCCCAGGCGCTGGATCGCCTCGGCGAAATCGAGGTAGACGCCACGGCGGCGCAGCTGCGTCTCGCCGGTGCGGTGGTTCACCTCTTCCACCTCGGGGCCGACGCCGCGGCCCTCGTCGCACATGTTCTTCGCCTGACGGGACGCGATGTCGCGCGGCACCAGGTTGCCGAAGGACGGGTAGATGCGCTCCAGGTAGTAGTCGCGCGCCTCCTCCGGGATGTCGCGCGGATCCTTGGCGCAGTCCTCGGCGTTCTTCGGGACCCAGATGCGTCCGTCGTTACGCAGCGACTCCGACATCAGGGTCAGCTTCGACTGGGTGGTGCCGTGCACCGGGATGCAGGTCGGGTGGATCTGCGTGTAGCACGGGTTCGCGAAGTAGGCGCCCTTGCGGTGAGCCCGCCACCCGGCCGTGACGTTGCAGCCCATGGCGTTCGTCGACAGGAAGAAGACGTTGCCGTAGCCGCCGGTGGCGAGCACGACGGCGTCGGCGACCCAGGACTCGATCTCGCCGGTCACCATGTTGCGGGTGACGATGCCGCGGGCGCGTCCGTCGATGACGATCAGCTCGAGCATCTCGTGGCGGGGGTGCATCTTGACGGGGCCCGCCGCGACCTGCCGCTCCAGGTCCCCGCCGCGCCCTGCCGCTCCAGCGACTGGTAAGCGCCGATCAGCAGCTGCTGGCCCGTCTGGCCGCGCGCGTAGAAGGTGCGCTGCACCTGGACGCCGCCGAACGAACGGGTGTCGAGGAGGCCGCCGTACTCACGGGCGAACGGGACGCCCTGCGCGACGCACTGGTCGATGATGTTCGTGCTGACCTCGGCCAGGCGATACACGTTGGTCTCGCGGGCGCGGTAGTCGCCGCCCTTGACCGTGTCGTAGAACAACCGGTAGACGGAGTCGTTGTCGTTCTTGTAGTTCTTCGCGGCGTTGATACCGCCTTGGGCCGCGATGGAGTGCGCGCGACGGGGGCTGTCCTGGTAGCAGAAGTTCTCGACTTGGTAGCCGGCCTCGCCCAGCGTGGCAGCCGCCGCGCCGCCGGCCAGGCCGGTCCCCACGACGATGATCGACAGCTTGCGCCGGTTGGCCGGGTTCACCAGGCCGGCCTCGAACTGCCGCTTGGCCCACTTTTCAGCGATCGGGCCGTCGGGAGCCTTCGTGTCGGCGATGTCGTCGCCGAGCGTGAAGTACTCGTTGTTGAGAAGCTCAGTCATTGGTTACCTCACCCATCCGAAGAAGACAGCCAGCGGCGCGATCAGGAAGCCGACGAACAGCAGCACGGCCACGATCCACGCGATGGCGTTCAGGACCGAGCGCGAGCGGGGCGACGTGTTCGCGCCCAGCGTCGTCAGCGAACTCCACACCCCGTGGCGCACGTGCATGCAGACCGCGACGAGCCACAGCGCGTACAGCGGAACCATCAGGAAGCCCACCGGCGCCGAGAACGTGGCCACGAACATCTCGAACGGCGAGGTGCCCCGGGTGAAGCCCGGCGTCACGGCCTGCACCGTGAACTGCAGCAGGTGGAAGATCAGGAACAGCACGAGGATCACGCCGCCCCAGCGCATGGTGCGCGCCGAGTAGGTCTGAGCGAGCCGCTTCGTCGCCACATAGTGATCGGGGCCGCGGGCGGCGCGGTCGCGCACCGTCAGCTTCCAGGCCGCGTACATGTGCAGCACGATGCACACGATCAGGAAGGCGCGGAAGATCCAGATGAAGGCCCCGACCGGCACGATCGGGTAGAGGATGTCGCTCTTCAGCCAGTGCGCGTAGTGATCGAAGGCATCAGGCCCGCTGAACATCTTGAGGTTGCCGTACATGTGGGCGAGCAGGAAGAAGATCAGAATCAGTCCGGTGATGGCCATCATGGCCTTCATCGCGACTGTCGATCGGAGCGCTCTGCCCTGAGGAGTAAGAGTTGTTGTCGCCACGTGGGACACCCTAGACAATCCCGCGCCAAGTTGCTTGCGAGACGCCGGATCAGGAGAAGAATTCCTGCCGCGGGAGCAGGTCGGGGCGGCGCTCCCGGGTGCGCTCGAGCGCCCGCTCGTGGCGCCAGGCGCCGATGGCGGCGTGGTGCCCGGACAGCAGGATCGGCGGGACGTCCATCCCCCGCCAGGTCGCGGGCTTGGTGTAGACGGGGTACTCCAACAGGCCCTGGCCGGCGACGGAATGGGACTCCTCCACCAGCGATTCCGGGTTGCCGACGACGCCGGGGATGAGCCGGACGACGGCCTCCGTGATCGCCAGCGCCGCGACCTCGCCGCCGTTGAGGACGTAGTCGCCGAGGCTGATCTCGCGGACGTCCATCCGGGTGCGGGCGTACTCGACCACACGGGCGTCGATGCCCTCGTAGCGGCCGCAGGCGAAGACGATGTGCTCGGCCTCGGCCAGTTCGTGGGCCGTCGCCTGCTTGAACAACTCGCCCGCGGGCGTCGGGACGATCAGCGTCGCGGGGCCGGGATGCTCGGCGCAGATCTGGTCGAGCGCGGCCCCCCACGGTTCGGGCTTCATCACCATCCCGGCTCCCCCGCCGTAGGGGGTGTCGTCGACGGTGCGGTGGCGGTCGTGCGTCCAGTCGCGCAGGTCGTGGACCTCCCACGAGAGCAGGCCTGCGGCGCGCGCCCGTCCCATCAGCGACAGGTCGAGCGCGGCGAAGAAGTCGGGGAAGATCGAGACGATGTCGAGGCGCATCGTCACTCCGCCTCGAACAGCAGTCCGGGGATGTCCGCGACGACGAGGTACCCGGCGGCGACGTCCACCTCGGGCACGAGCGCCTCGACGAACGGCACGAGCCGGTCCTGGCCGGCGACGTCCACGACGAGTTGGTCCTGCGCGGGCGGGTGCTGGACGGCGCTCACGCGGCCGAGGACGACGCCGGCGGCGTCGCGAACCTCCAGCCCGATGAGCTGCCGGTCGTAGAACTCTCCGTCCTCGGCCGGCTCCTCGTCACCGGGGACGCCGATCCATACCTCGGCGCCGCGGAGCCCCTCGGCCGTCGTCCGATCGGTGATCCCCGCCAGCCCCACCAGAAGGACCCCGTTGTGCCACCGCGACGAGGCGACGCTGCCGGGGCGTCCGGCCACGACGACGTCCGTCCCGGGCGCGAAGCGGCGCTCCGGTTCGTCGGTGTGCAGGTAGACGGTCACCTCGCCGCGCAGCCCGTGCGGCTTGCCGAGCGTGCCCACGAGCACGCTTTCCTTGTCGGACATGGGAGAACCTTCCAGGGGGACGCGGCGACGCCCCGCGCGCGCAGGCGGGCGGGGCGTCTTCTCGAGACGGGTCAGTAGCGACGGCGCGGGCGGCGATCGACGTCGACGAAGTCGATGCGCACCTGCTCACGGCCCGCGAGGGCACCGATGACGGTACGCAGGGCTTCGGCGGTACGGCCCTGCCGGCCGATCACCTTGCCGACGTCCTCGGGGTTGACCCGCACCTCGAGCGTGCGCGTGCGGCGGCGGTCGAGGTCGGAGACCGCGACGTCGTCGGGGTTCGCCACGAGCCCGCGAACCAGGTGTTCAAGGGCGTCCGCGAGCATGATCAGGCCTCAGCCGGCTCGTCGGCAGCGGCCTCGGCGCCTTCGGCATCGTCGGTGGCCTCAGCCGCCCCGTCGCCCTCGGCGTCGGAGGACTTCTTCTTCGAGGTGATGGCGGCGGAGCTGGGCTCGTCGTCGGCCTCGGCGAGGGCGGCGTTGAACGTGGCCAGCTTGTCGGCCTTCTCCGGCTGCGGGTCGACGCCGGCCGGAGTCTTGTCGCCGCTGAACTTCTGCCAGTCACCGGTGCGCTTGAGGATCGCGACCACGGCCTCGGTCGGCTGGGCGCCGACGCCGAGCCAGTAGAGCGCGCGCTCGGAGTTGACCTGGATCACCGACGGGTCGTTCTTCGGGTGGTAGATCCCGATCTCCTCGATCGCGCGGCCGTCACGCTTCTTGTGCGCGTCCATCACGACGATGCGGTAATGCGGGGAGCGGATCTTGCCCATCCGCTTCAGACGAATCTTGACAGCCACGTGTGTGGTTTCTCCTGTACGAAACAAGCCCGCGCACGTGCGCGAGCGAGACGGGTGGAGGCCGTGTGCGGTGTGGGTTTGCCGCCCCCGGACTCCGGATGAACGGCGACCAGCGGGCATGAGAGGGCACCACCGATCGCAGATGCACAGGCCATTCTGCCACGAAGTCGGCGTCCGGCGCGAACCGCGCGTCGGTGGCGCGGCCGTCCGGGGGTACGGTACCTCCCGTGCGGGACGACAGACCAGCGGCGCGATCCGAGCGGACCCGGAGGCCCAGCGCCCTCGGCATGCTGGGACCGGCGTTCGTCGCCGCCGTCGCCTACGTCGATCCCGGCAACGTCGGGGCGAACCTGAGCGCCGGCGCCCAGTACGGCTACGCGCTGACCTGGGTGCTCGTCGTGGCGAGCGCCATAGCGGCGATCCTGCAGTACCAGTCGGCCAAGCTGGGCCTGGTCACCGGCCGCTCGCTGACCAGCCTCGTCCACGAGCGGCTCACGACCCGGACGCGTTCGCCGGGGTGGGGCCGGGCCTACGGCCTCCAGGCGTTCCTCATCGCCATCGCGACCGACCTGGCCGAGGTGGTCGGCGGCGCGCTCGCCCTCAACCTGCTCTTCGGCACCCCGCTGTGGCTGGCGGGCATCATCGTCGGCGTCGTGTCGGTGCTGCTGCTGCGCGCGCTGCGCATGAAGGGCGAGCACGCGTTCGAGCTGGCGGTCGCCGCGGTGCTCGGCCTCGTGGCCGCCGGCTTCTGGGGCGCACTGGCGTTCGCTCCCCCGTCCCCGGGCAAGCTGGCGGCCGGCCTGGTCCCCCAGGTCCCGGACACGCAGGCGTGGCCGATGATCGCGGCGATGCTCGGCGCCACCGTCATGCCCCACGCCATCTACCTGCACTCGACCCTGGCCATCGACCGCTACCGGCCCCACGGTCCCCTCACCCATCCCCTGCGGCCGCTGCTGAGCGCGCAGAAGTGGGACGTCGGCGTCTCGCTGCTGGTGGCCGGGTCGGTCAACATCGCGATGCTGCTGCTCGCCGCCGAGACGCTTCCCGGCACGGTCGGGGAGGCCGTCGAGGCTGCCCACCGCATCTTCATGATCGAGCTCGGCCCCGCGGCGGCGACGATCTTCGCGCTCGGGCTCCTGGCGTCCGGTGTCGGGTCGACGGTGGTCGGGACACACGCCGGCTCCCAGGTGCTCAAGGATCTCCTGCCCAAGACGCCGTCCCCGGCGGCGCGGCGGCTGCTGACGCTGGCCCCGGCCGTGTTGGTGCTGCTGGCCGGTGTGCCCCCGACGACCATCTTGGTGGCGAGCCAGACGGTGCTGAGCTTCGGCATCGCTGCCGCGGTGATCCCGTTGGCGCTCTTCACCCGCGACCGCAGCATCATGGGCGACCACGCCGACGGACGAGCGATGACGCTGGTCTCGGGCCTCATCGCGTTGCTCGTCGTGGCGCTCAACATCATGACGCTGGTGTCCGTCTTCGCCTGAGCCCCGGAGGCGGCGGAGCCTACGTCGCTCGACTCCCGCGACATGCGACGGAGTCAGCGCTGCTGGACGACGCGCCCGCGCAGGATGATGAAGCGCGGCTCGCGGACGATCGCCAGGTTCTCCCGGGGATCGGCGTCGAAGACGACCAGATCGGCGGACGCTCCGTCCGCCAGCGTCTCGCCGCCGAGCCAGTCCCGGGCCCGCCATGACGCCGCCCCCAGCGCGAACTCGGGCCCACCCACCTTGCCGAGCAGCTCGATCTCGTCGGCGATCTTGCCGTGCGCGATCGTCGTGCCCGCGTCGGTGCCGGCGTAGACGGGGACGCCCGCGTCGACGGCCTTGCCGATGGTCTCGAAGCGACGCTCGTGCAGCGCCCGCATGTGCGCGGCGTAGGTGGGGAACTTCCCGTCGGCCTGGGCGGCGATCTGCGGGAACGTCTCGATGTTGTACAGCGTGGGCACCAGCGCGACGCCGCGCTCGGCCATCGTCGCGATGGTGCCGTCGTCGAGCCCGGTGCCGTGCTCGATGCCGTCGATGCCGGCGTCGACGAGCTCGGTCACCGAGCGCTCGTCGAAGCAGTGCGCGGTGACGCGGGCCCCGTGGCTGTGCGCCGCCTCGATCGCCTCGCGCGCGACGTCGGCCGGCCACAGCGGGGTCAGGTCGCCGACCTCGCGGTCGATCCAGTCGCCGACGAGCTTCACCCACCCGTCGCCGCGTCGGGCCTGCGTCTCGACCTCGGCGACCAGGTCGTCGGGCTCGACCTCCTCGGCCAGGTTGCGGATGTAGCGCCTGGTGCGGGCGATGTGCCGGCCGGCGCGGATGATGCGGGGTAGGTCTTCCTCCTCGTCGACCCAGCGGGTGTCGGCGGGCGAGCCGGCGTCCCGGATGAGCAGCGTCCCGGCGTCCCGGTCGGCGCGGGCCTGTTCACGGGTGCTCTCGCGGTCGGCCGGGTGGGCGTCCTGCCCGACGCCGACGTGACAGTGGGCGTCCACCAGGCCGGGCATGATCCACGCGTCCGTCGCGATCGTCACCGCGTCCGCGACGGGTGTGAGGCTCACGCGGCCGTCCACGATCCACAGCTCGCGGCGCTCCCCCTCCGGCAGCACGGTGCCGCTCAGGTGCAGCCGCGCGGCCGGTCCGGCCGGCTCGTCGGCGTAGACGTGGGTGTGGGTGTGGCCCCCGTGGGTGTGGGTCACCGACGAGAGGGGCTGGCCCAGGGCGTCCAGGGCGGGCTCGTGGGAGTGCGTCATGGCCCCAGCCTGTCGCCAAGCCGCCGGGGGCACAACCGGGTCAGCCGCGCTTGTTGTTCTGCTCGAACATCTTGGCCAGTTCCGGCGGCAGCTGGAACTCGTCCATCGCCGCGTTCTGGCCCGCGTTGGCCAGCGGGAGCCCGAACTCGTCCACCTGCGGCTGCGCCGGGGCCTGCTGCGGGGTCGGCGCCGCGGCGGCCGAGCGCTTGGCCGGGTTGCCGGAGACGCCCTTCTTGTTCTTCTTCTTGGCCTGCGCGGCCCGCTTGGGTTGCGGGCGTCCGCCCATGCCGGGCATCCCCGGCATGCCGGGCATTCCGCCCTGACCGAACTGAGCCATCGCCTTGCGGGTCTCCATGAACCGGTTGACCAGAGAGTTCACCTCGGTGACGGTCGTGCCGGAGCCGCGGGCGATGCGGTTGCGGCGCGACCCGTTGAGGATCTCGGGCTCGGTGCGCTCAGCCGGCGTCATCGAGTAGATGATCGCCTCGATGCGGTCGATCTCCCGCTCGTCGATGGCGCCGATGGCCTCCTTGTGCTGGGCCATTCCGGGGATCATCCCGAGGATCTTGCTCATCGGGCCCATGCGGCGCACGGCCTGCATCTGGGTGAGGAAGTCGTCGAGGCCGAACCCCTTGCCCTTCCCCTTCAGCAGCTTCTCCGCCGCCTTCTGCGACTGCTCGGCGTCGAAGGTGCGCTCGGCCTGCTCGATGAGGGTGAGGACGTCGCCCATGTCGAGGATGCGTCCGGCCATGCGGTCGGGGTGGAAGACGTCGAAGTCCTTCAGCCCCTCGCCGTTGGACGCGAACATGATCGGCTTGCCGGTCACCTTCGCGATCGACAGCGCCGCGCCGCCGCGGGCGTCGCCGTCCAGCTTGGACAGCACGACGCCGTCGAAGCCGACGCCGTCGCGGAACGCCGTGGCGGTGTTCACCGCGTCCTGGCCGATCATCGCGTCGACGACGAACAGGATCTCGTCGGGGCGAACCGCGTCGCGGATGTCGATGGCCTGCTGCATCAGCTCGGCGTCCACACCGAGGCGTCCCGCGGTGTCGACGATGACGACGTCGTAGAGCTTGCGGCGGGCCTCCTCGACGGACGCCCGGGCCACCGCGACCGGATCGCCGACGCCGTTGCCCGGCTCGGGCGCGAACACCGGGACGCCGGCCCGCTGTCCGACGACCTGGAGCTGGTTGACGGCGTTGGGACGCTGCAGGTCGGCGGCCACCAGCAGCGGCTGGTGGCGGTTCTCCTTGAGCCAACGGCCGAGCTTGCCCGCCAGCGTGGTCTTACCGGAGCCCTGCAGGCCGGCGAGCATGATGACCGTCGGCGGCTGCTTGCTGAACCGGATCTGCCGGGTCTGGCCGCCGAGGATCTCGACGAGTTCGTCGTTGACGATCTTGACGATCTGCTGGGAAGGGTTCAGCGCCTGCGACACTTCGGCCTCGCGGGCCTTGACCTTGATCGCGGCGACGAACTCCTTCACGACGCCGAGGTTGACGTCCGCCTCGAGCAGCGCGAGACGGATCTCGCGGGCCACGTCGTTGATGTCGGACTCTGAGAGCCTGCCCTTGCCGCGCAGATTGCGGAAGGTGGTGCTCAGGCGATCCTGCAGTGTGTCGAACAAGGGGGTACCTCACGGTCAAGAGAAAAATACCGTCCCAGCCTACCGGGTGCGCACCGAAGCACGCGCAGCGACAGCGGGACGTCCTGGGCGCCGGCCCGTTGCCCGGCGCGCCGTGGCGGTGCGCCGGGAAGTGACTCAGGAGCCGAGGATGCCGTCCACGAACCCCTCGGCGGTGAACGGCGCCAGATCGTCGGCGCCCTCGCCGAGCCCGATCAGCTTCACGGGGACGCCGAGCTCGCGCTGCACCTGGACGACGATGCCGCCCTTGGCGGAGCCGTCCAGCTTCGACAGCACCAGCCCGGTCACGTCGACCACCTCGCGGAAGATCCGGGCCTGGATGAGCCCGTTCTGCCCGGTGGTGGCGTCGATCACGAGCAGCACCTCGGTGACCGGCGCCTTCTTCTCGATCACGCGCTTGATCTTGCCGAGCTCGTCCATCAGGCCCGTCTTGGTGTGCAGCCGGCCAGCGGTGTCGACGATGACGACGTCGACGCCGTCATCGATGCCGCGCGCGACGGCGTCGAACGCGACGGAGGCGGGATCGCCGCCCTCGGGACCGCGGACGACGGGCACGCCGACCCGGGAGCCCCAGGTCTCGAGCTGGTCGGCGGCGGCCGCGCGGAACGTGTCCGCCGCGCCCAGGACGACGGTGCGACCCTCCGCGACCAGCAGCCGGGCGAGCTTGCCGATGGTGGTGGTCTTGCCCGTGCCGTTCACGCCGACGACCAGGACGACGCCGGGCAGGCCGTTCTCGCCGGTGATGTTCAGGCGGCGATCCAGGCTGGGGTCGACCAGCGTGATCAGGTGCTCGCGCAGCACCTCGCGGGCCCGGCCCGGGTCGTCGATGCCCTCGACTTTGAGCTCTCGACGCAGCGACGAGACGAGCTCGGTGGTGGTGTTGACGCCCAGGTCGGAGGTGATGAGGGTGTCCTCGAAGTCCTCCCAGGTGTCCTCGTCGAGTCGGTCGCGGGAGATCAGGTTGAGGAACGCCTGCGCGAGCTGGTTGTCGCTGCCCGCCAGCCGGCGCCGCAGCCGAGCCAGGCGGGTCCCGCCGGCCTCGGGACGCTCGAGTTGCGGCTCGGGCTCGGTCGGCGCGAGGACCTCGGCCTCGGCGGCCGCCTCCTCCTCGTCACGGGTGATGGTGGCGGTGCCGGCGGTGGTTCCGGCGACCGGCTCCGTTGCGCTCGGCTCCTTGGTGACCAGCCCGCTCTCGCCGGCCGCGATCTCGCGCCGTCGTCGCCGATCGAGGGCGGTGCGCCTGCGGACGGCCGCGGTGATCGCGACGGAGCCCAGCACGATCACCAGGACCGCGCCGACGATGATCCAGATCAGGTTCGGGTCAAGTGGTGGCACACCGTCATCCTATCGGGGAGGGCGCCGGAACCCGGCGGGCACAACTCAGGCCCGGGTGCTGCCCTTCGAGGGCCCGGGCTCCCATCCCTCGGACCAGGTGTCGTCGTCGACGCGTTGGGTCGGGACGCTCGGGGCCGTCGAGAAGTCGGCCCACGTCGACGACGGCGCCGGTTCGGGGCGCTGCTGAGCCGGCTCAGCGCTCGACGCGCTCGGCTCGGCGGAGTCGTCGGACGCCGTCTGCGGGCTGGCCGCCGACCAGGCGCTGGGGGCGGAGTTCGCGCTCGTCGCCGAGCGTGCGCTGGACGCCGAGCGTGCGCTGGACGCCGAACGGGCACTGGAGGCGGACCGCGCGCTGGACGCGGAACGAGCCGAGGCGCGGCTGCGCAGCTGCTGCGGGATCTGGCGCAAGTCCTCGGCGCCGTCCTCGGCCTCCTCGAAGAACGAGACCAGTCCGCGCGGCGGGTCGGCCTCGCCGTTGAGGTGGCGGGCGGTCTTGGCCAGCGTCTTGGCGACCTCGGGGGCGCGGTGGCGGCCCTGGCCCTCCATGCCGACGACAACGACGCCGATGATCCCCACGGCGAGCACGAGGATCACGAGCATGACGAAGATCACGGTCGGCACGGTTGTCCCTTTCGATGTCTGTGCACCATTCAACCATCCCGGAGACGCTGGCTGATCACGGTCGACACGCCGTCCTCGCGCATGGTGACGCCGTAGAGCGCGTCCGCGATCTCCATCGTCCGCTTCTGGTGGGTGATGACCAGCAGCTGGCTCGTCTCGTGCAGTTCCTCGTAGATGTCGAGGAGGCGGCCCAGGTTCACGTCGTCGAGCGCGGCCTCCACCTCGTCGAGGATGTAGAAGGGGCTCGGACGGGCCTTGAACAGCGCGACCAGGAACGCCACCGCGACCAGCGATCGCTCGCCGCCGGACAGCAGCGACAGGCGCTTCACCTTCTTGCCGGCCGGACGCGCCTCGACGTCGACGCCGGTGAGCAGCATGTCGCCGGGCTCGGTCAGCACCAGCCGCCCCTCGCCGCCCGGGAACAACCGGGCGAACGAGTCGGCGAACGCGACCTCCACGTCGGCGTACGCCTCGGCGAAGACCTGCTGCACGCGGGCGTCCACCTCCTCGATGATGCCGGCCAGGTCGGACCGCGTGCGACGCAGGTCCTCGAGTTGCTCGGCCAGGAAGGCGTGCCGCTCCTGCAGCGCCTCGAACTCCTCCAGCGCGAGCGGGTTGATGCGGCCCAGCGCCGACAGGTTCTTCTCGGCGGCGCGGCGCCGCTTCTCCTGCTGCTCGCGGACGTAGGGCACCGGATCGGGGCGCTCGTCGTCCTCGCTCAGCGCCGACCCGTCGGGCGCGGTCAACACCGGGACGAGCTGGTCGGGGCCGTAGTCGGCGGCCAGGACGTCCGGGGTCAGGCCGAGCTCGGTCAGCGCGCGCTCGGCCAGCGCCTCGACCCGCATGCGCTGCTCGGCGCGGGCCAGTTCGTCGCGGTGCACCGTGTCGACGAGCGCCTCGAACTGCTTGGCGAGGTCGCGGCTGCGCCGGCGGGCGTCGGCCACCAGGCGCTCCGCCTCCAGGCGGGACTCCTCCGCCGCCTTCCGAGCGACGGCCGCGCGGCCCTGGGACTCCTCGATGCGGGCGAGCAGCCAGGTCGCGGCCAGCCGGGCCGCCTCGGCGATCTCGGCCTCGCGTCGCAGCTGCTCCTTGCGCTGGGCGGCCTTGGCCCGGGCCTGCCGCTCGGCCTGGGCAGCGCGCAGGAGGGAATCGGCGCGTCCCGCCACCGCGCGGGCCCGCTCCTCGACGGTGCGCAGCACGAGCCGCGCCTCCATCTCGGCCTGCCGCGCGGCGCTCGCCTCGCCGGCCAGCCGGTCGCGCTCGGCCGGGTCGGCCTGGGCCCCCTCGGTCTGGGCTGACGCCAGCTCGAGCCGCTGCGTCAGCGTGACGAGGGCGGCCTCGTTGGTCGTCTTGGCGGCCTCGGCGTCCCGCACGGACTTCTCGTGCCGCTCGGCCTCCGCCAACGCCGCCCGGGCTGTCTGGTTGAGCCGGCTGAGTTCCTCGGTGAGCGCGGAGAACTGCGCGTCGGATTCGTGCAGCCGCGCCAGCGCGGCGTCGCTGCGCTTGGTGGCCTCGCTCAGTTCGTCGGAGGCGCGGGCGAGATCGAAGCCCAGCCGCTCCACCTGCGCCTGGGCCGACTCCAACCGTGCGGACGCCTCGTCGACCGCCGCCTGCACCTCGATGAGGCTCTGTCCCGACGGCGAGCCGCCCACCGTGAACCAGCCACTGACGAGGTCCCCATCGCGGGTGACGGCCGCCACGTCGGGCAGGTCGGCGGCGAGCGCGCGGGCCGCCGGCAGGTCGTCCACCACGGCGACCTTGCGCAGCAGCCGGGTCAGCGACGGCCGCAGCGGCTCGTCCACCGTGACGACGTCGGCGGCGTAGCGGGCGCGGCCGGGCAGTTCGGGCCAGTCGCCCGGACCGTCGGCGGCGGACGCCCCGCCCACCAGCAACCCCGCGCGGCCCAGTTCGTCGGCCCGCAGCCGGCCCAGCACATCGACGGCGGCGTCCAGCCCGGAGACGGCGACGGCCTCGGCTGCCCCGCCGAGCGCGGCGGCGACTGCCGCCTCGTACCCGGGCTGTACCCCCACCAGCGCGGCGACCGATCCCATCACCCCGGCGACCTCGTCGGAGGCGGCCAGCAGCGTCGCGGACGCGTCCTTGCGGGCCAGGCCGAGCTTGAGGCCGTCCAGCCGGGCGGCCACCGCGGCGCGCTCCTGCTGGGCCGCCGTCTCGGCGGCGCGCAGCTCTTCCAGCGCGGCGGACGCCCTCTCGCGGGCCTGCTCGGCCGCCTCGTAGTCCTGATCGAGCCCGGACTCCCCGGCGCTGAGCCCGGCCAGCTCGGCCTCCCGTGCCGTGAACCGGCGCTTGGCCTCGTCCGCGCGGCGCGACGCGTCGTCGGCGAATCCGCGCAGGCGTCCGATCTCGTCGTCGGCGGCCTCGGTACGCGACTTCAGCGAGTTCACCTCGCCCGTCAGCCGGGCCAGCCCCTCGCGGCGGTCGGCTACCGCGCGGACCTGCGCCGCATAGGCCTTGTCGGCGGCCAGGTGGGCGGCCTCGAGACGCTCCCGCTCGGCGGTCGCGTCGGCCAGCGCCCGGCCCTTCGCCTGCGCCTCGGCGCCGAGCAGGGCCTCCTGCTCGCGCACCTGCTCGGCCTCCCGCTCGATGGCCTCCGGCTCGCGTCCCCGGCGCTCGTCGACGGTCGCTCCGGCGACGTTGCGCACCCGGTCGGCGGCGATCGTCGCCGTGGACGCCGCCCGCTCCCGCAGCCCGGCCAGCGCGTACCACGTCTCCTGCGCCCGCGACAGCGCGGGGGACGCCTGCGTGAGCCGCTCCTCGGCGGCCGCCTCGTCCTCGCGGGCCGCCTCGAGCGCGGCCTCGACGTCGAGGCGCTGCTTCTTCAGTTCCGCCTCGGCGGCCAGATCGGACTCCAGCGCCAGGCTCGCCATCACGTAATCGTCCGCGAGCAGGCGGGCCGAGCTGTCGCGCAACTCCGCCTGGACGACCGCCGCCTTGCGCGCCACAGCCGCCTGCCGCCCCAGCGGCTTGAGTTGGCGCCCGATCTCGCCGAGCAGGTCCTGCAGCCGGTCGAGGTTCGCCTGGGTGGCCTCCAGCTTCCGCAGCGCCTTCTCCTTGCGCTTGCGGTGCTTCAGGACGCCGGCCGCCTCCTCGATGAGCCCGCGGCGCACCTCGGGCGTCGCCGTCAAGATGGTGTCGAGCTGGCCCTGGCCGACGATGACGTGCATCTCGCGTCCGATGCCGGAGTCGCTGAGCAGCTCCTGGACGTCCAGCAGGCGGGCCGAGTGGCCGTTGATCTGGTACTCCGAGCCGCCGGCGCGGAACATGGTGCGGCTGATCGTCACCTCGGTGTACTCGATGGGCAGCGCCCCGTCGGTGTTGTCGATGGTGAGGCTCACCTCGGCCCGGCCGAGCGGAGCGCGTCCGGCGGTGCCGGCGAAGATGACGTCCTCCATCTTGCCGCCGCGCAGGCTCTTGGCGCCCTGCTCGCCCATCACCCAGCTCAGCGCGTCGACGACGTTGGACTTGCCGGAGCCGTTCGGGCCGACGATGCAGGTGATGCCGGGCTCGAAGATCAGGGTCGTCGCCGAGGCGAACGACTTGAACCCGCGCAGCGTGAGGCTTTTGAGGTACACGAGCTCACCCCTGCGCGGTCGCCTGCGCGTGGCGTCGCCGGACGCTGCGGAACGTCCACAGCTTGTTGATCACATAGTTGATCGGGAGGGTGAAGACGATCGCCAGCAGCTGGCTCCAGTACTCGCGCGACTGCAGGCCGGTCGACTCGTGGAACCAGGGGTCCGGCAGGTAGATCGGCGAGGTCGGGTTCGTCAGCGCGATCTTGATGACGGCACCCACGGCGGCGGCGATCGAGCCGACGGTGAAGAACGGCCACAGCTCCTTCCAGAACGGCGCCATGGTGTCGTCCTTCGCGAACGTCCAGTGCCGGTTGAGCAGGAAGTTCCACACGTTCGCGACGAGGAAGCCACCGATCCACACCAGCAGCGTGTAACGGATGTTGAAGGCGGTGCCCGGAATCGGTCCCCACACGACGCGCTGAGCGTTGACCGTGCCGCCGTTGGCCTTGTTCATCAGGAACGCGACGAACATGTTGACCAGGACGCCCGAGCCGCCCACCAGCCCGAACTTCAAAAACTGCACCGCGCTGTAGCCCCAGCGCTTGTACAGCCGCTCCCACAGGCTCATGCGGCTCGCTCCCCCGTCGCCGCCCGACGGTCCCGGGGCGAGAAGGAGCTTCGGTTCATGAAGGCCTCTCTGGAGGGGGACGCACGGCGGGGTCGGATGGACCCGATGAGTGTACGCCGCCACGCCTGGCCGGACGAGGCCGCCGCGCCGAGTCGGTCTCGCCGTCAGCGGGCTTCGGAGTCCCGCCTCACCTCTGCTGGAGACACGCAGCTCGGACGCATCGCACCGTGGGACGGGCTCTTGCGCGTCCTCCAAAACTGAGTACGCTCAAAACTGAGCGCATTCAGATTACGCTCTTGTGCCGGGAGGTAGGTATGCGAGATCAAGCATCAAGCGGGGCTGTCCGTAAGCGCCGACGGGTGGATGACACGCGCGACGCTGTCCTCAACGCCGCCCGTCGCCTGTTCTTCAAGAGGCGCTACGACGACGTCACCGTTCAGCACATCGCGGACGAGGCCCAGGTCGCCGTTGGCACGGTCTTCTACCACGGGCTCTCGAAAGCTGGGCTGTTCCTGGGCGTCCACAACGGCTTGCTGGAGCAAGCCATCGACGAGGGAGAACAAGCCAGCCGGCGCCTCGGATCCAGCGCCAGCCCCTCGGAACTGATCGAGGCTCTGGTACGGCCGGTCGCCCAGCTTCACGTGGGCCCACGGGCTGCCAGCATGGCGCGCTACCAGCGCGATCTGTTGTTCGGGGATTGCACCGACGCCTTCCGGCGCGAGGGATTTGATCTCGTGCGCCGGCTCGAGAGTCTCATCGCGAGCATTCTGGCGCCCGACGATCCGGAGGATTCGTCCGCCAGGCTAGCCGCGCGGACCATCTTCGCTGCCCTCCAGTTCGACACCGCGCTGCCCGCGTCCGATCTCGGCGCGTCGGAGCCGTTCGCGCGGTCCGGCGCCGAAAGCCTGCGCCGGAAAATCGACATGGTTGTCGAGGGATTCCTTTCGCTCACCGCGGGCGCGTCTGCCGCCCGTGCCGAGTCACCGGGCGTGAGCGTGCCAACTCGCAGATGAACGTCGTTACCAACTGCCGAAGGCGGCTTACGTCCTGCGGGACAAGAAGAGCCTGGCGGAGGAGCCGCTGCCCACGAAGATCCCGATCCCAGGCTTCGCGGAGGCCGCGATGGCCAGCAAGCTCCACGGCACCTGGCCCGGAGAGCTCCTCAAGGAGTCCGGACTCCTGTGACCTCAGGGCGGGGTCACACCCGTCGCGCTGGCCCGGTGGGGCGGCGACGCCTGCCGTCGCCCCACCCGGCCAGCCAGCCTCCACAGGACCCACCTTCGTCCCACATCGAGAAAGCACCGTCCGCAACCAAGGAGTTGCCCATGACTCGTGAGGAAGAGTCCGGCGTAGCCGGCGAACGCACCATGCTGGCGGAACGTTTCCACGCCGCCGACCACAGCATCACGCTCGAACACATCCCGGTGCCGCAGCCGGGGCCCGGTGAGGTACTGCTGAAAGTGGCCTACTGCGGCATTTGCCACTCCGATCTGTCCCTCATCAGCGGCGCCTTCCCGCCCCGTGCAGACGTCGTGACGCAGGGCCACGAGGTCGCGGGCTGGATCGAACAGATCGGCCCCGGGGTCCACGGGTGGGAGATCGGCACCGCGGTCATCCCCTCGGCGGGTCGCCCCTGCATGGAGTGCCGGAACTGCCGGCGCGGCAACTTCTCCGACTGCATGAACCTGCGCCTGATGGCCTTCGATTTCGACGGTGGCTGGGCGGAGTACGTGGTGGCTTCGGCCACCGGCCTCACCCGCGTCCCCGAGGGCGTCCCCATGGACCAGGCCGCCCTTCTCGCCGACGCCGTATCGACGCCGTTCGCGGCTGTGGTCCGCACGGCCCAGGTACACCTCGGCAATGCCGTCGGAGTGTGGGGATTGGGCGGGGTCGGGACCCACATTCTGCAGCTCGCCCGCCTCGCAGGCGGGGTGCCCCTGATCGCCTTCGACGTCGACGACGCTGCCTTGGAGCGCGCGAAGCGCCTCGGGGCCGACCACGCCTTCCGCAGCGACGACCCGGATCTCTTCTCCCGAGTGGTGGAAGCGACGGGCGGCCGCATGATCGACGTCGCTTTCGACGCCGTCGGCATCCCCGCCGTGTCGGAGCAGGCCGTCCGGCTGCTCGACGTCAACGGCAAGCTCGTCACCGTTGGCATGAGTGACAAGGACCTCAAGATCGGCACGTTCGCGGACCTGGCCCTCCAACGCAAGCAGATCCTGGGCCACCTGGGCTACAAGGTGCAAGACATCGCCATGCTGACCGAACTGGTGGCCCACGGCCGGCTCGATCTCTCCGAGTCGGTCAGCGCCGTCGTTCCGCTCGCGGAGATCGAGCGCGGCATCCGCATGCTCGAGCAGCGTGAAGGCAATCCGGTGCGGATCCTCGTCCAGCCCTAAGCGTCTGCGTCCCCAGCGGTCGCCCCCTCGTGTTCCGGAGGCTTGATCGGTGCTGACGCAGCCCGCTCGTGCTATCGCTGGCAGACCGGGCAGTAATGGGTGGAGCGGTTCATGAACGGCTCGCGGACGATCGGGGTCCCGCAGCGGGGGCACGGCAGGTCGGTGCGGCCGTAGACGTTCAGGGAGCGGTCGAAGTAGCCGGACTCGCCGTTGACGTTGACGTAGAGCGCGTCGAAGGACGTCCCGCCCTGGGAGAGCGCCTCGGCCATCGTGGCGCGCGCGGCGTCCAGCACCCGGCGGACGTCGGCCTCGGAGAGCTCGTTGGCCGACGCCGCGTAGTGCATCCGGGCGGCCCAGAGCGCCTCGTCGGCGTAGATGTTGCCGATGCCGGAGGTGACGGTCTGGTCGAGCAGGACGCGCTTGATGCCGCTGCGCTTGCCGCGGACGCGGCCGACGAGGGCGTCGACGTCGAGCTCGGGGTCGAACAGGTCGCGCCCGATGTGCGCGACCTCGGCGGGCAGGTCGGCGCCGCCCGGACTCAGACTGAGACCGCCGAACATGCGCTGGTCGACGAAGCGGAGCTGGCGGCCGTCGTCCAGGTCGAACAGGACGCGGGCGTGCCGTTGCAAGGCGGCGCCGGGGGCGTCCAGCCGGAACTGGCCGCTCATGCCGAGGTGGGCCAGCACGGCGTCCCCGTCGGTCAGCGGGAACCACAGGTACTTGCCGCGCCGCCGCGGCTCGGCGAAGGAGCGCCCGGCCAGGGTGGCGGCGAAGTCGTCCCCTCCGGCGAGGTGCCGGCGGACGGGGCGCGGGTGCAGCACGGTGACGCGCTCGATGCGGCGTCCGGTCAGCGCCGGGGCCAGGCCGCGCCGGACGGTCTCGACCTCGGGCAGCTCGGGCATCTAGCCCTCGTCGGCCTGCAGCGCCAGGAACGCCGTCTTGGCGGCGCCCTGCTCGGCCTGCTTCTTGGAGCGGCCCAGCGTGCCGTCGAAGACCCGGCCGCCGACAGACGCCTGCGCGGTGAAGCGCTTGTCGTGGTCGGGGCCGCTGGCCGTGTGCAGATAGACGGGGGCGGGCAGGCCGCGGAGCGCGCACAGCTCCTGCAGGCTGGTCTTCCAGTCGAGGCCGGCGCCCAGGGCGTCCGCGTCCTGAACCAGGTGGTCGAACAGCGTGTGCACGAACAAGGACGCCGCGTCGCGACCCGCCGAGAGGAAGATCGCCCCGATCAGCGCCTCCATCGTGTCGGCCAGGATCGACGACTTGTCGGCGCCCCCCGTGGCCAGTTCGCCCTTGCCCAGCCGGATCAGGCCGCCGATGCCCAGTTCGCGTCCGACGTCGGCGAGCGCGTACGTGTTCACGACGGCCGAGCGCAGCTTGGCCAGCCGGCCCTCGGGGTGATCAGGGAAGGTCAGGTACAGGTACTCGGTCACGACGACGCCCAGCACGGCGTCGCCGAGAAACTCCAGCCGCTCGTTGTGGGGCGCGGCGCCGTGCTCGTACGCCCACGACCGATGCGTCAGGGCAAGCTCGAAAAGCTGGGGATCGGCATGGATCCCCAGCTCGTCGAGCAGGTCGTGAATGCGGCTGGACGCCGCGGCCGTCACGGCTCGAGCGTCTGCCGGCGCGAGGTGCGCGGGCCGTACTGGCCGCAGGCCGGGCACGCGGTGTGCGGGAGGTGCTTCTCGCGGCAGGCCGGGTTCACGCAGGTGACCAGCGTCGGCGCCGCCGTCTTCCACTGCGACCTGCGGTGGCGGGTGTTGGAACGGGACATCTTCCGCTTCGGAACTGCCACGTCATCTCTCCTTGGTTCGGGCCCGGAGGCCGGTTAGCTTTCGTTGTCCGTCGACCACGAGGCCAGATCGGCCCACCGGGGGTCGATCTTCTCCGCGTGCCCGTGCTCCGGATCGCTGTTGAGGTCGGCCCCGCACTCGGGACACAACCCCGCACAGTCGTCCCGGCACAGCGGGATGAACGGCAGGTCGAGCACCACTGCGTCCCGTAGCACCGGCTCAAGATCGATGAGGTCGCCCTCGACGCGGTTGGCCTCCTCGTCGTCGGGTTCCTTGCCCGGGAAGAGGAACAGTTCTTGACTGTCGATCCGCGTGTTCGAGCGGATCTCCGTCAAGCACCGAGCACACTCCCCGGCCAGCTGAACGTCGGCATCGCAGGTGACCAGGACGCCCTCCACGACCGCCTCGAACTGGAGCTCGAGGTGGACAGGAGAGCCCGTTGGCACTCCGATCACGTCGTTGCCGATACCGTCGGGGGCGGGAACATCGACCGTCAGTTCCTTCATCGCGCCCGCGCGGCGACCCAATTCGTGGATATCGAATACGAGTTCCGAGCGGGGATCAATCGAGCGACTCGACATCGCGATCCCTCCACCCTGGTTCGACAGCGTCATAACCGAAGGACAACTCTACCGCGCCGCGGGGATGGATCAAAACCCGGCGACGTCGTCCTGTCCCCGCCCCTCCGCGGTGGCGGCCCGCTCCGAGAGCCGCCTGCGCATCCGGGTCAGTTCCGCCATCGTCCGGCTCAGCCCCGCCTCCAGCTCGGCCAGCCGCTCGTCCACGTAAGAATCGGCCTCGCTGCGCAACTCGGCGGCCTCCTCCTTCGCCCGGCGGACGACCTCCGCGTCGGATACCAACTCATCGGCCCGTGCGCGGGCGTCCGCGAGGACGCCGTCGGCCTCGGCGCGAGCCGCGGCACCCGTGTCGTCCCCGAGCCCGGCCGCGACCCGGTCGACCAGCGCCAGCACCTCGGCGCGGTTGACGAAGCAGGACGCCGACATCGGCACCGGGCGCGCGTCGGCGACCAGGATGCGCAACCGCTGCAGCGCCTCGCGGGCGTCCGCGCCGCTCATCGCCCGGATCCCCGGCGCTCGGCGACCTTCGCGGCGATGCGCCGGTCGACCGAGTCAGGCACGAACTGGGAGACGTCCCCGCCCAGGCCGGCGACCTCGCGGATCATCGTGGACGACAGGTGCGCCCAACGGGCGCTGGTGGGCAGCATCACGGTCTCGATGCCGGACAGGGCGTGGTTCATCTGCGCCATCTGCAGCTCGAACTCGAAGTCGCCGCCGAACCGCAGCCCCTTGACGATGGCGCCGACGTCGTGGGCCCGGCAGAAGTCGACCAGCAACCCGTCCAGCAGCGTGACCTGCACGTTCGCCATGCCCGCGCAGGCCTCGCTCAACATGGCGACCCGCTCGTCGGGCGAGAAGAGGTAGTTCTTGGCGCTGTTGCGGCCCACCGCGACCAGCACGTCGTCGAACAGCGTGGCGGTGCGCTCGATGATGTTCAGATGGCCGTGGGTCACCGGATCGAACGAGCCCGGGCAGATCGCCTTCATCAGTCCTCCTGTTCCCCCTCGTCCGGGGTGGCGAAATAGAGCGTCGTCTCACCGTAGCGGCGCGACCACGTCGTCCTCATCTCCTCGGGCCAGGACGGCGCCTCGTCCCGGCTCGACCGCTCGACCACGACGAGACCGTCGGCCGCCAGCCAACCGCCGCTCACGACGCGGCGGACGACGTCGGCCACGTGCCGCGAGGTCACCGAGTAGGGCGGATCGAGCCAGGCGACGTCGAACGGGCGCGCCTCGTTCTCGGCGAGGTAGCCCTCCACCGGCGCGGCCACCACGGTGACGTCCAGGCTGAGCTCGTGGGCGTTGCGGCGGGCGATGGCGGCGGTCGGTCGGTCCTTCTCGACCGCGACGACCGGGGCTGCGCCACGGCTGGCCGCCTCCAACGCCATCGCGCCCGACCCGGCGTACAGGTCGAGGAAGCTGAACCGGTCGAGCACCTCGTCGGCCGGCTCGCCGACGGTCCCGGCCCAGGCGAGCACCAGGTTGAACGCCGACTCGCGCACCAGGTCGGACGTGGGCCGGGTCCCCCGGCCCGACGGCATCGTCAGTTTCTGTCCGCGACGGCGCCCGGCGATGATCCTGCTCACCCTGGCGAGGCTACCGCCCCCTCCTGTAGAACACGTGTATGAGCGAATCGACGTCGGATCCTGTTGTCCTTCCCGAAGAACAGTGCTGGCAGGTGCTCGCTGGGCAGAAGGTGGGCCGCCTCGTGACCGTGGTCGACCGGGAGCCCCAGATCTTCCCGATCAACTACGTGGTCGAGGATCACTCGCTGCTGTTCCGTACGGCCGAAGGCAACAAGCTCCTCACCTTGACGATCAACGACCGGGTCGCCTTCGAGGTCGACGGCTGGGACGCCACGGGCGGCTGGAGCGTCATCGCCCGCGGGCACGCCCGCGAGCTGCAGAACACCGAGCGCGAGGACGCGGAGAAGCTCCCGCTGCGCCCCTGGGTGCCGACCCGCAAGACGCACTGGGTGTGCATCGAGGTCGACGAGATCACCGGCCGTCAGTTCCGCTTCGGCCCGGAGCCCCAGGACGACGGCTGGCAGTTCGGCGGCTGATCAGCCCTGCACCCAGCCGTCGTCGAGCCGGTTGATCTCGGTCACCGCGTCGGCGAAGCCGGGGGTGGCGCACTCGGGGTCGCGGACGACCGCCTGCTCGGCGATGTCGTGCGCGACGGTGATGACATCGGCGTGCTCGAGGACGCTGAGCAGCCGCAGCGTGCTGCGACGGCCTGACTGATCGGCGCCCAGCACGTCGCCCTCCCGGCGCTGGACGAGATCGAGATCGGCCAAGGCGAAGCCATCGCGGGTGGCGGCCACGGCGGCCAGTCGCTCCCACGACACCGCCTCCGGTTCGGCCGCGCTGACCAGCAGGCACACGCCGGGGTGCGAGCCGCGGCCGATGCGCCCCCGTAGCTGGTGCAGTTGCGAGATGCCGAAATGGTCGGCGTCCCAGATCACCATGACGGACGCGTTGGGCACGTCGACGCCGACCTCGATGACCGTCGTCGCGACGAGCACGTCGATCTCACCCGACGCGACGGCCGCCATCACGGCGTCCTTCTCCTCGGCCGGCAGCTGCCCGTGCAGGACGCCGACGCGCACACCGGCCAGCGGCCCGGACGCCAGCCGCTCGGCCAGGTCGACGACGCCGAGCCGCCGCTCGTCGCCCTCCCCGGACGAGGCGATGCGCGGCACGACGACGAACGCCTGGCGACCCACGGCGACCTCCTCGGCGATGCGCTCCCAGGCGCGCTCGACCCACGCGGGCCGGTGGCGGGCGTCCACGACCGTGGTGACCACCTCGGCGCGCCCGCCCGGCAGTTCCGCCAGCGTGGAGACCTCGAGGTCGCCGAACACCGTCATCGCTACCGAGCGCGGGATCGGCGTGGCCGTGAGCACGAGCACGTGCGGCCGGGCCTGGGCGCGCTCGCTGAGGACGGCGCGCTGCTCGACGCCGAAGCGGTGCTGCTCGTCGATGACGACCAGGCCGAGGTCGGCGAACTGCACCTGGTCGGCCAGCAACGCGTGGGTGCCGACGACGATGCCCGCCTCCCCCGAGGCGATCTTCAGCAGCGCGGCCTTCTTGCGGGCGGCCGACAGCGAGCCGGTGACCAGGACGACGTCGGTGGCGTTCTCGGGCGCGCCGAGCACCTGACCGCCGGACAGGTCGCCGAGCAGGTCGGTGATCGTGCGGTAGTGCTGCGCGGCGAGCACCTCGGTGGGCGCCAGCAGGACGGCCTGGCCGCCGGCGTCCACCACCGTCAGCATCGCGCGCAGCGCCACCAGGGTCTTGCCGGAGCCGACCTCGCCCTGGAGCAGGCGCTGCATCGGCTGGTCGCCGGCCAGATCGGCGAGGATCTGTTCCGAGGCGTCCCGCTGGCCTGCGGTCAACTCGAACGGCAGCCGCGCGTCGAAGGCGTCCAGCAGGCCGCCGGGGCGACGCGGCCGGGGCCCCGCGGTGTGCCGGCGGTTGTCGGCCCGCCGGTAGGCCATCGTCAGCTGGGTGGTGAACGCCTCGTCGAACAGCAGCCGGTCGGTGCCGCGGGCGACCTCGCCGCGGGTGGCCGGCCGGTGCACCAGCCGGAACGCCTCGGCCAACTCGGGGACGTCCGCCTCGGTGCGGACCCACGCGGGCCACGGGTCGTCGATGGGGCCGAGTAGGTCCAGCGCCAGCCGGACGCACTCGGCGATCGTCCACGTCGGGAGCTTGGCGCTGGCCGGATACATGCCGACGAGCCCGGAGGTCGCCAGGTCGGCGATGCGCTCCTTCTCCTCGGAGTGGCCGACGACGCCGCCGAACTCGTCCAGCATCACGAACTGCGGGTGCGACATCTGCAGCTCGTCGCGGAACGAGCCGACCTTGCCGACGAAGATGCCGCGCACGCCCTGGCGCAATTGCCGTTCCCACCACTCGACGATGGGCTGGCGGCCGAAGAACGTGACGTTGAGGCGTCCGTGGCCATCGGTGAGCCGCACCTCCAGCCGGGACGTCGGCCGCCCGCCGCGGCCCGCGCTCTGCCTGATCTTCGTCTCGGCGACGCGGGCCATGACGGCGACGTGCTCGCCCTGCTCGATCGTGGTCAGGTCGGTGAGTTCGGTGCCGGCGAGGTAGCGCCGTGGCACGTGCCGCAGCAGGTCGCCGACCGTGTGGACGCGGAGCCCGGCGAACGCCTTGGCCGTCTTGTCGCCCAGCACCTCGGCGAGCGGTCGCGCGAGCTGCCGGAAGGCGTCCGTATGCCAGACGCTGATCTCGTCGGTGGGCATGCCGGTCACCCTAGTCCGCCGCGCCGACGAAACCGGGACCGCGTCCGGGCGCGCAAAAAACCCGCCCCGGACGGGACGGGTCTGCGTGCCGGAGGCAGGGTCAGCGGGTGACCTTGCCGGCCTTGATGCACGACGTGCACACGTTGAGACGCTTGGGGGTGCCCCCCACGACGGCCTTCACGCGCTGGATGTTCGGGTTCCACCGACGGTTGGTCTTCTTCTTCGACCACGGCACGTTGTGCCCGAAGCCCGGGCGCTTGGCGCAGATATCACACACGGCAGCCACTGGAGCTCTCCTTGCTGGTTGATCGTGCCCCTCGGCCTGGAACGGCCCGACGGAGCTCTCCCCGAAATGGGAACCTCGCAATCCTAACCGAGATTCGTCCGGACGCGAAATCGAGCCCTCGCCTCCGGACGCCCCACGGGCCTCAGGCCGCCACCACCACGGGGATGATCATCGGCCGGCGGCGGTAGGTCTTGTTGACCCAGCGGCCGATGGCGCGGCGCATCAGCTGCTGCAGCTGGTAGGTGTCCTCGGCACCGTCGGCCAGCGCGTCGCGCAGCACCCTGGTGACGTCGGCGGTGATGTCGTCGAAGACCTTGTCCCCCTCGACGAAGCCGCGCGCGGTGATCTGCGGGCCGCTCACCACTTCGCCGGAGTGCAGGTTGACCACGGCGATCGCGGAGATGAACCCCTCCTCGCCCAGGATGCGCCGGTCGTCCAGCTCGGCGTCGCCCAGGTCGCCCACCGTGGAGCCGTCCACGAAGATGTAGCCGCAGTCGAGCTTGCCGACGACCTTCGCCTTCCCGTTCGCCAGGTCGACGACGCCGCCGTCCTCGACGACGATCGCGTGGTCGCGGGGCACGCCGGTGGCCACCGCGAGCTCGGCGTTGGCGACCAGGTGGCGCACCTCGCCGTGCACGGGCATGACGTTCTTGGGCTGGACGATGTTGTAGCAGTACAGCAGTTCGCCGGAGCTCGCGTGCCCGGAGACGTGCACCAGCGCGTTGCCCTTGTGCACGACCTTGACGCCGTTGCGGGTCAACCCGTTGATGACCCGGTAGACGGAGTTCTCGTTGCCGGGGATCAGCGAGCTGGCGAGCAGCACGACGTCACCCTCCCCCGCCTCGATGACCGGGTGCTCGTGGCTGGCGATGCGGGACAGCGCCGACAGGGGCTCACCCTGGGAGCCGGTGGAGATGATGACGACCTCGTCGTCGCGGTAGTTCTCGAGGTCGCGGAGTTCGATGAGCGTGTTCGCCGGCACGCGCAGGTAACCCAGCTCCTGGGCGATGGTCATGTTCTTGACCATCGACCGGCCGACGTAGACGACCTTGCGTCCCGCCTTGACGGCCTCGTCCATCACCTGCTGGACGCGGTGCACGTGCGAGGCGAAGCAGGCCACGATCAGCTTGTGCTGGGCCTTGGCGAAGACGCGCTCCATCGCCGGGCGGATGTCCTTCTCCAGCGTCGTGAAGCCGGGCGTCTCCGCGTTGGTGGAGTCGACCATGAACAGGTCGCAGCCGGCCTCGCCGATGCGGGCGAAGGCGCGCAGGTCGGTGAGGCGGTGGTCGAGCGGGAGCTGGTCCATCTTGAAGTCGCCGGTGTGCAGCACGCGCCCGGCCTTGGTGGTGATCGCGACGGCCATCGCGTCCGGGATGGAGTGGTTGACGGCCAGGAACTCCAGGTCGAAGTCGCCGAGCTTCGAGGTGGAGCCGTCCTCCATGACGCGAAGGGACACCTCGCGGATGCGGTGTTCCTTCAGCTTCTCCTTCACCAGCGCGAGGGTGAGCTTCGACCCGAGCACCGGGATGTGCGGGTTGCGGCGCAACAGGTAGGGCACCGCGCCGATGTGGTCCTCGTGGCCATGGGTCAGGACGAGGCCGACGACATCGTCGAGGCGGCCCTCCAGCAGGTGCAGGCCGGGGAGGATCAGGTCGACGCCAGGCTGGTTCTCGTCGGGGAACAGCACGCCGCAGTCGACCAGCAGGATCTTCCCGTTGATCTCGAACGAAGTCATGTTCCGGCCGACGTCGCCCAGGCCGCCCAGCGGGATCACGCGCAGGGTGTCTTTGGCCAGCTTCGGCGGGGTTCGCAGGTTGTCACGCACGGGGTCCAGCTTATGGCCCCATCGCGACACCTCGATACCATGGCGCTTGTGACAAGCCACCCCGCCCCGTCCACGCCCGATTCCGTCCGCCTCGCACTGCCCAGCGAGGCCGAGGCCATCGCGGCCGTGCAGCGGCGCTCGTGGCGCGACGTCTTCCCGCCCGACGTGGCCGACTCGATCCTCCGCTCGGTCGATCTGGCCACCATGGCCCAGTCGTGGGAGGCCGCGATCCTGAAACCGCCGCTGGCGGAGCTGCGCGTGCTGGTGGCGACGTCGCAGGGACGCGTCGTGGGCTTCGCCGCGATCGGCCCGTCCGACGACCCGGACGCCGAACCCGGCAAGGACGCGCTGGTGGCCGAGTTCGTCATCGACCCGCAGGCCCAGCGGCAGGGGCACGGCTCCCGCCTGCTGAACGCGGTCGCCGACACGCTCAAGGCCGACGGTTTCACGCGGGCCACCTGGTGGGTGCGCTCCACGGACGACCCGCTGCGCCGGTTCATCACCGAGTCCGGCTGGGACGCCGACGGCGCCCACCAAGAGGTCGCCACGCCCGACGAGGCGGCACGGGTCAAGATGATCCGGCTGCACACCTCGTTGTCCTGACCCTCCGCACGGAAGCCGGCAGGGGGCGACGCCCCGACGGCCGGCGTCGCTGCACGGACGAAGCGACGGCGGGGGACGGAGACGAGCAGCTACCTTTCCGGCCTCGCCGTCGCACCGACGACTCAGCGGGTCGTCGTACCGCTGCGGCGCCGGCCGGAGCGCCGCGACCGTCCCTGCTCGGCCGGACGGCTCCGCTGGGCGCCCCGCGCGGCCGGCTGCTCGCCGCGGGACTGTCCCGCGACCTTCTTCCCGGACGCGCCGCGGGGCTGGCCGGAGCGGGGCTGTTTTGCCGCCGCGCCGCGAGGGTGACCGCCCGACCGCGCCTGCCGGGGGCGTCCCGAGGCCGGGGCCGGCTGCCGCTGGGCCTGCGCCTGGGCCACGACCGGCTGCGCCAGCGCCTTGGCCTGCGCGGGGTCGAGGTAGGACCGCTCGCCCGGGGCGAGCTCGCCCAGCGTCTGCGCGTCCGCGACGCCGCGGGTCGCGTGGATGTGCGCCGCTCGCATCAGCTGACGCACCTCGGGTAGCTGCTCCTTGGTGGCCATCGTGATGACCGTGCCCGCCTTGCCCGCCCGGGCCGTGCGGCCGGAACGGTGCAGGTAGGCCTTGTGTTCCGCCGGCGGGTCGGCGTGCACCACCAGGCCCACGTCGTCGACGTGGATACCGCGGGCAGCGATGTCCGTGGCGACCAGGGTGGACACGCGGCCCGAGTGGAAGGCGTCCATGTTGCGGGTGCGCGCGTTCTGAGCGAGGTTGCCATGCAGTTCGACCGCTGCGACGCCGCGGGCGACGAGCTGCTTGGTGAGCTTCTTCGCGCCGTACTTGGTGCGGGTGAACACGATGGTCTTCCCGGGCGCGGCGGCCAGGTCGGCCAGCACGGCCGTCCGGTCGGCCGCGGCGACCTCCAGCACGTGGTGATCCATCGTGGCGACGGTGGCCTGCGCGGAGTCCGCCTCGTGGACGACGGGGTCGTGCAGGAACCGCTTGACGAGGGTGTTCACCCCGCTGTCCAGCGTGGCGGAGAACAGCAGCCGCTGCCCCTCAGGCGACGTCTTGTTGAGGATCTTGGAGACCATCGGCAGGAAGCCCATGTCGGCCATCTGGTCGGCCTCGTCGATGACGGTGACCTCGACGGCGCGCAGATCGACGGCGCCCTGATCCATCAGGTCGAGCAGGCGTCCGGGGCAGGCGACGACGACGTCGACTCCGCGGCCGAGGTCGCGCACCTGCGGGTTCTGGTTGACGCCACCGAAGATCGTGCGGTGGCTCAGCCCGGCGACGTCGGCGAGCGGGACGAGGGACTCCTCGATCTGCTGGGCCAACTCGCGGGTCGGGGCCAGCACGAGCGCCCGGGGCCGCTTGGGCGCCGCGGACGTCCGGCGTGCGGCCAGCCGGGTCACCAGCGGGAGCAGGAAAGCGTAGGTCTTTCCCGAGCCGGTGCGGCCACGGCCGAGCACATCACGGCCGGCGAGGCCGTCCGGCAGAGTGGCGGCCTGGATCGGGGTGGGGCTGGTGATGCCGAGGCGGGCCAGGGCATCGGAGAAGGTCTGGGGAACGCCCAGACGTGCAAAATCAGACAAAGAAAACCGTTCGTTCGGTGTCTTGCAGTGCGCTCAACTGATTCCGGCTGGGTGCCGGTGCGACGCGGTCGATGGACGCCGACAGACGTCCCAACACCGAGGGCCCGCGGCAAGACGGGGCGGGCCGACTCGACCAAGGATAGCGGGGGTGACGCCGAACCCCTGCATCGGCGTCAACTAGGCT
Organism: Nigerium massiliense; assembly: GCF_000826085.1. Lineage (GTDB taxonomy): Bacteria > Actinomycetota > Actinomycetes > Propionibacteriales > Propionibacteriaceae > Propioniciclava > Propioniciclava massiliense. Next base: position 62,722 of record NZ_CCYM01000001.1, read on the forward strand.
CACCACCATGAGCGAGCACGAAGAACACAGCCACGGCGGAGTGTACTCCAAGAAGGGCCGGGAGTACAACCGGGACAGCAACTACATCACCACGCGCATCGTCGCCGAGCCTCGCCCGGACGCCGACGAGCGCCCGGTCGAGCCGGGGCGCTACCGGCTGATCGCCGCCCGGGCCTGTCCGTGGGCCAACCGGACGCTCATCGTCCGCAGGCTGCTGGGCCTCGAGGACGTCCTCAGCGTCGGCATGCCCGGGCCCACCCATGACGCCGACTCCTGGACGTTCGACCTCGACCCCGGCGGCGTCGATCCCGTCCTCGGCATCCACAAGCTCAAGGACGCCTACGAGAAGCGTTTCCCGGGCTACCCCCGCGGCATCACGGTGCCCGCGATCGTCGAGGTGTCCTCGGGCGAGGTCGTCACCAACGACTTCGCCCAGATCACCCTGGACTTCTCGACCGAGTGGACGGCCTACCACCGCGAGGGCGCCCCCGATCTCTACCCCGAGGCGCTGCGCGAGGAGATGGACGCCGTGATGAAGCGCGTCTACACCGAGGTCAACAACGGCGTCTACCGCTGCGGCTTCGCGGGTTCGCAGGAGGCCTACGACGCCGCCTACGACCGGCTCTGGATGGCGCTCGACTGGCTGGAGGAGCGGCTGGCGGACCGGCGCTACCTCATGGGCGAGTCGATCACCGAGGCCGACGTCCGGCTGTTCACCACCCTGGCCCGCTTCGACGCCGTCTACCACGGGCACTTCAAGTGCAACCGCAACAAGCTGACCGAGATGCCGAACCTGTGGGCCTACGCCCGCGACCTGTACCAGACGCCCGGCTTCGGCGACACGATCGACTTCGTGCAGATCAAGCAGCACTACTACATCGTGCACACCGACCTGAACCCGCTCTCGATCGTGCCCAAGGGCCCGGACCTGACCGGTTGGCTGAGCGCGCACGGCCGCGAGAAGCTCGGCGGGCGTCCCTTCGGCGACGGGACCGCGCCCGGGCCCGTGCGCCCGGACGAGGTCAGCCCGCACGTGCTACGCGCCTGAGCCGCCGGGTGGGCGCCTGGACTGGCCCTACCGGTTGACGGGCAGGACGATGTCCTGTCCGGACAGTCGCAGGTGGACGCCGTCCTCGGCGACGTCGAGGCCGTCCACCCGCAGCCCCGCCAGCGCCGGCAGCGGGAGGAGCTGCGCGGGGTCGACCTGCGGCTGGGCACTCTCGCCCTGGTCCCCCGGGCCGAAGCCCGCGATGCCCGAGACGCTGACGCGCTGATCGACGACCCTCAGCGTCTGGGCGGGCGCGTCCAGCTCGAGCCCGAACGTGGCGCTCACGTTCACGCGGACGCCGAGGACCTCGCGGGCGAACGTGGTGCTCAGCCTGCCGTCCCCGGCGTAGGCGACGGGGCGTCCGGCGAAGGAGCTCAGCTGGTCCAGCGGCAGCAGCGCGGTTGCCTGCGCGTTCGCCGCGTGCCACGCGCCGTCCCGCAGCCGCACGTCGGTCAACTCGACATCGACATCGCTGACCCGGGCGCGCCGCTCGCCGGCGTCCACGCCGAGCGCGTCGCCCGTCAGGTGGACGCTCGGGAACGCGCGCTGGGCCAGGTGGGTGACGAACGGCGTACCGGCGATCTCGACGTGCGGGCGCGTCTCGAAGCCGGCGGCGGACTGCACCTGCCCCGCCGCGTTGTCTTCGACCCAGGTGCGGATCGGCTCGTCGGCGACCAGCAGGCCGACGACGAGGAGCATGAGGGCGGCGGTGACGCCGCCGACGATGCCGAGGAACCAGCGCATCAGCCGATGCCGAGGAGGCGCTCGATCCCGATGGTGAGCCCCGGCTGCGACGGGACGGCCCGCACCGCGGTCAGGACACCCGGCATGTACGACTCGCGGGTGAACCCGTTCTCGACGAGCACGAGCTGCTCGCCCTCGTTGCCGAAGCGCACCTCCTGGTTCGCGAAAAGCCCGCGCTGACGGACGGCGTGCACGTGGATGCCGTCGATCTCTGCGCCGCGGGCGTGCCCGGGGTCGATCCGGGTGGCGTCCGGCGTCGGCCCCAGCCCGGCCGCCTTGCGGGCAGCGGCGATCTTGCCCGCGGTGGTCTTGGCGGTGCCGGACGGGGCGTCCACCTTGTTGGGGTGGTGCAGCTCGATGACCTCGACCGACTCGAAGAACGGGGCCGCCTGCTCGGCGAAGTGCATCAGCAGCAGCGAGCCCACCGAGTAGTTCGACGCGATGATGACGTTGCTGTCCTTGCCCTTGAGCCAGCCGCGCACCTGCGCGTACTCGTCCTCGCCGATGCCGGTCGTGCCGACGACGACGTGGACGCCGTGCTCGATGCACCAGGCGACGTTGCCCATCACCGCGTCCGGCACGGTGAAGTCGATCGCGACGTCCGCCTGCGCGGCGGGCTCGCGATCGTCGCCGTCGTCGATCGCGGCGACCAGCTCCAAGTCCTCCGCGGCCTCCACCGCCTGGCAGATCGTGACGCCCATGCGCCCCTTCGCTCCGAACACAGCAACCTTCATGCCGCCATCCTATAAGCGGCCACCTCCGCGTCCGTGCCGGCTGGCCCCGCTCCGCGCTCCTGCCCGCCGGACGCGCCGAGGCCCGGCCCCCTGCGTGGGGACCGGGCCTCGGCGTGAGCGTGGGAACGGATCAGGCGTCGGCCTGCTCCTCCTCCTTCTCCTCCTCGACGGGGGCCAGCGAGAGCTTGCCCTTGTCGTCGACCTCGGTGATCTCGACCTGGATCTTCTGGCCGACGGACACGACGTCCTCGACGTTCTCGACCCGCTGGCCGTTGTTCAGGCCACGGAGCTTGCTGATGTGCAGCAGGCCGTCCTTGCCGGGGAGCAGGGAAACGAACGCGCCGAACGGCATGATCTTGACGACCGTGCCCAGGTAACGCTCCCCCTTCTCCGGCATGGTCGGGTTCGCGATGGCGTTGACCATGGTGCGGGCGGCCTCGGCGGCGTCCCCGTTGTCGGCACCGATGTAGATGGTGCCGTCCTCCTCCACCGACAGGTTGGCGCCGGTGTCGTCCTGGATCTGGTTGATCACCTTGCCCTTCGGGCCGATGACCTCGCCGATCTTGTCGACGGGGATCTTCACGGTGATGATCCGCGGGGCGAAGGGGCTCATCTCGTCGGGCACGTCGATGGCCTCGCCCATGACGTCCAGCAGCGTGAAGCGGGCCTCGCGGGCCTGCAGCAGCGCCGAGCCGAGCACGGAGGCCGGGATACCGTCCAGCTTGGTGTCGAGCTGGAGCGCCGTGACGAAGTCGCGGGTGCCGGCGACCTTGAAGTCCATGTCGCCCATGGCGTCCTCGGCGCCCAGGATGTCGGTGAGCGCGACGTAGCGCATCTCACCGTCGATCTCCTCGCTCATCAGGCCCATCGCGATGCCCGCGACCGGGGCGCGCAGGGGCACGCCGGCGTTCAGCAGCGACAGGGTGGACGCGCAGACCGAACCCATCGACGTCGAGCCGTTGGAGCCCAGCGCCTCGGAGACCTGACGGATCGCGTAGGGGAACTCCTCGCGGCTCGGCAGCACCGGGATCAGCGCGCGCTCGGCGAGGGCGCCGTGGCCGATCTCCCGGCGCTTCGGCGAACCGACGCGGCCGGTCTCGCCGGTGGAGTACGGCGGGAAGTTGTAGTTGTGCATGTAGCGCTTCGTCGTCTCCGGCGAGAGCGTGTCGAGCTTCTGCTCCATGTCGAGCATGTTCAGCGTGGAGACGCCCAGGATCTGGGTCTCACCGCGCTGGAACAGCGCCGAGCCGTGGACGCGCGGCAGCACGCCGACCTCGGCGGACAGGGTGCGGATGTCGCGGACGCCGCGGCCGTCGATGCGGACCTGCTCGGTCAGCGTCTTGTGGCGGACGACCTTCTTCGTGAGCGCACGGAACGCGCCGGTGATCTCCTTCTCGCGGCCCTCGAAGGCGCCGTCGAGCTCGTTGTGCACCTCGGCGAGGAGGGCCTCGGTGGAGGTCTCGCGCTCCTGCTTGCCGGCGATGCTCATCACGACGCGCAGCCGCTCGGCGGCGGTGCGCTCGACCTGGTCGTAGACGTCGGTCTCGTAGTCCTTGAACACCGGGAAGGCCTTGGTGGCCTTCGGCAGCTTGGCGGACAACTCGGCCTGGGCGTCACACAGCGCCTTGATGAAGGGCTTGGCGGCCTCGAGGCCCTCGGCGACGACCTCCTCGGTGGGGGCGGTGCGACCGGAGCGCACGAGATCCCAGGTCTCAGCGGTCGACTCGGCCTCGACCATCATGATCGCGACGTCGCCGTCGGGCAGGACGCGCCCGGCGATCGCCATCTCGAAGCTGGATTCCTTCATCTGCTCCACGGTCGGGAAGCCGACCCACTGGTCGCCGATCAGGGCGACGCGGACGCCGCCGACCGGGCCGGAGAACGGCAGGCCGGCCAGCGTGGTGGAGGCGGAGCCGGCGTTGATGGCCAGCACGTCGTAGCGGACGTTGGGGTTGAGCGCCATCACCGTGATGACGACCTGGACCTCGTTGCGCAGGCCCTTGACGAAGCAGGGACGCAGCGGGCGGTCGGTGAGGCGGGCGGCGAGGATGGCGCCCTCGGACGGGCGGCCCTCGCGGCGGAAGAACGAGCCGGGGATGCGGCCGGCGGCGTACATGCGCTCCTCGACGTCCACCGTCAGCGGGAAGAAGTCGATGGCGTCGCGCGGGTTGTTCTGCGCGGTGGTCGCCGACAGGAGCATGGTGTCGCCGTCGAGGTAGACAGCGGCGGAGCCGTTGGCCTGACGGGCCAGCAGGCCCGACTCGAAGCGGACGACGTGCTTACCGAGCTTGCCGTTGTCGATCACGGCCTCGGTGTACTGAAGGTCGGGGCCCTCCATAGCCATGGAAGTGTCCTTTCGTTGGGTGCCCCACCCGACGCGGACGAATGCGGTCTTCGATCGAGGACCACGGGGGCGCTAGACACCCGGGGGCCACTACCGAGGACCGACACCGCAGTCGGCCAGGGCGCGATGATGATGTGGAGTTGGCTTCCGTTGAGGAAGGTACTGCAGCGGACATGCGAGAAGGGAGCGGCCACGCGGGCCGCTCCCTCATCGACAGGAGCCTGAACTCAACGACGCAGCCCCAGGCGGCGGATCAGCTCGCGGTAGTGCTCGACGTCCTGCTTGGCGACGTAGTTGAGCAGACGGCGACGCTGACCGACCATGAGCATCAGCCCACGGCGGCTGTGGTGGTCGTGCTTGTGGCTCTTGAGGTGCTCGGTGAGGTGCGAGATGCGCTTGGTGAGCAGCGCGATCTGCACGTCGGGAGAGCCGGTGTCTCCGGGCGCCGTCGCGTACTCTTCGATGATCTTCTTCTTGGTCTCGGCATCCACGAAGGGTGCTCTCCTCTCGGTTTCCCGTTGCGCGGCGCTCCCCCAGCCGGATGGCCGGTGAACCGGGGTTCACCGTGGGGAGCTCTTGGGCGTCCGCGGCCGTCGTGACGGCGATCACCCAGTCTAGCGGCTCGGGTGACGGCACACGAAATCGGGGTCCGCGGACGCCCCTCGCGGCCGCTTCCCCGCGCGGCCTTCGCGCAATCGACCACGCCGCCGGGGCGTGGCGCTAGGGTGAGCGGGACAACGTAGCCCGTTCTGACGAGGCCCGCCACAGTATCCTGCGTGGCCCGCGGCAGGTCCGAGCGGATGTCCGAAATAAGGAGTCAGTTATGACTGTCGTGATCGGGATCCCTCGCAGCACCGATCCTCAGGAATCCCGGACGCCGATCGTCCCCGACGTGGTCAAGAAGCTGGCGGGCCTCGGCGCCCAGGTCGTGGCCGAACGCGGTGCCACCGACCGGGCCTTTCTCACCGAGGACGCGCTGGGCGAGGTCACCTGGGTCGACTCCACCGCCGACGTGATCGATGCGGCCGATGTCGTGTGGACGATCGGCAACCTCGACCCGGCAGACGAGGCGCGGCTCCGCCCAGGACAGGTGCTCATCGGCATGCTGTCGCCGTACGCGAGCGCCGACCATGCCCAGCGACTGGCCGACCAGGGCGTCACCGCCTTCGCGATGGAGTTGCTTCCGCGCATCTCCCGGGCCCAAAGCATGGACATCCTGTCGTCCCAGAGCGCGGCCGCCGGCTACCAGACGGTGCTCATCGCCGCGGCCCGCTCGCCGAAGTTCTTCCCGATGCTCACCTACGCCGCCGGCACGATCCGGCCCGCACGCGTGCTGGTGATCGGCGCCGGAGTCGCCGGCCTGCAGGCGATCGCCACCGCCAAGCGACTCGGCGCGGTCGTCGAGGGCTACGACGTGCGTCCCGAGACGCGCGAGCAGGTCGAGTCGTTGGGCGCGAAGTTCGTCGACACCGGCGTCAGCGCGGTGGGGTCCGGCGGCTACGCCCGCGAGCTCACGCCCGACGAGCTCGAGCAGCAGGAGCGGGCGCTCGGCCGAGCGGTCGCCAACGCGGACGTCCTGATCACGACGGCCGGCGTCCCCGGCAAGAAGGCCCCGGTCATCGTCACCCGCGCCATGGTGGACGCCATGCGCCCCGGCGTCATCATCGTGGACGCCGTCGCCGAGCAGGGCGGCAACGTCGAGGGCACGGTCGCCGGCAAGGAGATGCTGGTCGGCCCCGCGCACGTCGTCGGCCCGGTGAACCTGCCGGCCCGCATGCCCGTCCACACCTCCGAGATGGTCAGCCGCAACCTGTTCAACTTCACCGCGCCGATGATCGTCGACGGCCAGCTCGTCATCGACGCCGAGGACGAGGTCATCCGCGGCACGGCGTTGACCCACGGCGGTCAGATCGTCAGCGAGCGCGCCGCCGGCGTCCTCGGTCTCGTCGCCGGGACGATGCTCGCCGCCCCGCCGGAACCGGAGCCGCAACCCGAACGGCAGCCGGGCGCCGCGCCTGAGCCGGGGTCCGCGCCCGAGCCAGGGTCCGCGCCTGAGCCGGGCGTCGACGACCGCACGGTCGTGCTCGATCACGACGCGTCCACGGTCTACGCCGGTGACCCGCAGCTGAGCGATGAAGCTCCACCGCCGTCCGGTTTCGAGCCCACGTTCGAGGGCGACCCGCAGCCGTCCGGCCTCGAGCCCACACAGCGCGAGCCGCAGCCGTCCGGCTTTGAGGCCACTCCCGAGCGCGAGCCGCTGGCGCCCGACGCCGACCGGACGCCCACCCAGGAACCGCCCACGGGGGGTGCCACTGCCGCCGGGCAGCAGCCGGCGTCGCCGTGGGGCAGGCCCGAGCAGTACGCCCCGATCCGTCCCGACCAGAGCCAGGAGCCCCAGGCATGATCGACCTGTTGTACGTCTACATCTTCGTGCTGGCGGCGCTCGTCGGCTACGAGGTGATCTCGCACGTCCCCGTGATCCTGCACACCCCGCTGATGTCAGGGTCGAACTTCATCCACGGTGTCGTCCTCGTCGGGGCGATGTACACCCTGGGCCACGCCGAGGGACCGCTCCAGATCACGCTCGGCTTCCTGGCCGTCCTGCTCGGTGCCGCGAACGCCGCCGGCGGCTACGTGGTGACCGAGCGCATGCTCGGCATGTTCGCTTCGAAGAAGAAGCCCGCCGCCCAGATCGCCCGGGAGCGCTGACATGACCTTCGTCCTCGTCAACGCCGTCTACCTCATCGTCGCCGTCTCGTTCATCTTCGGCCTGAAGGCCATGAGCTCCCCCGTCACCGCCAAGCGCGGCATCTTCTGGGCGGGCATCGGCATGGCCGTCGCCACGGTCACCACCTTCTTCATCCCCGGCCTGCACAACCAGTGGCTGATGCTGATCGCCCTGATCATCGGCGGCGCGGTCGCCGTCTGGCTCGGCCGCACGGTCAAGATGACCGACATGCCGCAGATGGTCGCGGTCTACAACGGGATGGGCGGCGGCGCCGCCGCGCTGATCGCCGCGATGGAGTTCGCCGGCGGCCAGATCGACCGTCCCGTCACCGCGATCATGGCGGTGCTCGGCGCGCTCATCGGCTCGGTGGCCTTCTCCGGCTCGATCGTCGCGTTCCTCAAACTGCAGGGCATCATGAAGAAGGCCCTGACCCTTCCGGGACAGAACCTGGCGAACCTCGTGCTCGCCCTGGTGGTCGTCGTGCTCGGCGTCGTCGTCGTGCTCACGCAGAACCCGGTGGCGGTCATCTTCTTCTTCCTGCTCGCGTTGCTGCTCGGCGTCGTCCTCGTCTCCCCCATCGGTGGGGCCGACATGCCGGTCGTCATCTCGCTGCTCAACGCGTTCACCGGCCTCGCAGTGGGCTTCGAGGGTTACGTGCTCGGCAACCCGGCCCTCATCATCGCGGGCATCGTCGTCGGCGCCTCCGGCACGCTGCTCACCCAACTGATGGCCAAGGCGATGAACCGCCCGATCCGCAACGTCATCTTCACCCCGATCACCGGCGAGGCTCAGGCCGGCGGCCAGATCGAGGGGACGATGAAAGAGATGTCCCCGATGGACGCCGCGGCGGCCATGCGCTACGCGGAGAAGGTCATCATCATCCCGGGCTACGGCATGGCCGTGGCGGGCGCCCAGCACAAGGTGTGGGAGATGACGAAGCTGCTCAACGATGCGGGCGTCGAGGTCAAGTTCGCGATCCACCCGGTCGCCGGCCGCATGCCCGGCCACATGAACGTGCTGCTCGCCGAGGCCGGGGTGCCCTACGACATGATCTTCGACCTCGACGAGATCAACGACGAGTTCGCCCAGACCGACGTGGCGCTGGTGATCGGGGCGAACGACGTGGTCAACCCCGTCGCGCGCACCGACAAGAACTCGCCGATCTACGGCATGCCGATCCTGAACGCCGATCAGGCGCACCAGGCGATCGTCATCAAGCGCGGCCGCGGCGCCGGCTACTCGGGGATCGAGAACGCCCTGTTCTTCGCCGACAACACCTCGATGCTGTACGGCTCGGCGCAGCAGGCTGTCGCCGACGTCGTCGCGGACCTGAAGACACTGCTGTGAGACTCAGCCCAACCTGGGTCGGGCCCGCCGTGCCGGCGGGTCCGGTTCCGGTGGCCTAGGGGGTGACCTCCACCACCGAGCTGGGCTCCGGGGTCGGGATCTGAACAGGCTCGCCGTACTGTCCGAAGGTTGCGTTGACGCGTTCGCCCTGAGCGCGCTCGGAGCGGACCGGCCGGTCGGCGTCGTCGATCCACACGTCCTGGGTCAGCCCGTTCGGCCCGGTCAGCGTGTAGTGCCGGGTCGCGACCCCGCCGACGTCCTGGGCGCCGACAAACGCGGCCTTCGTCACCCGAGGCGCAAGAGCCGCGAAGTCGTAGGTCGCCTGCACCTCGCCCACGGCGTCGGGAAGCGCGGCCAGCGGCCCGCGCAGCCAGCGGCCACCGGTCAGGTCGCCCGCCTTCACCGCGGCCGTCGCCCCGTCGATGATCACCTCGATGCCGCCGCTCCCGGACGACCGGACGTGCAGCTTCGGCTCCCCGTCGGCGAAGTCCAAGCCCGCGGTGCCGGACCCCTGCTTCGCGCCGTCGGAGCCGACGATCTCGAAGGAGGCCGTCGCCGTGCGCGCTTCGCGTTGCGCTTTCCCGATCGCCCCGGTCAGCGCCGCGGCGTCGACCTCCTGGCCCGGGGACGCGGCGGGGACCGTGGGCTCGACGGAGGCGCCCGCGGACGCCGTGGGCGTCCCGGGGGTCGGTGCCGGCTCCGCGGCCTGCGTGCAGCCCGTGAGGGCGATCGCCGACGCGACGAGCAGGACGGACAGCTTGTTCATGGTGCCTCCTGGATGCGTGTCGTCCCGAGCCTACCGAGCCCGCGAAAGGCACGGGTTCCCCGCGTGGGTGGCCACTTCCGACAGACGGACCGGGTTGGTGCTGACGGCGACTATCCAGCACACTGATGCATGTCTGAATCACGCGAGGAGGGTCACCCCATGAGCCAGCAGAGCACCAAGAAGCCAGTCATCGACGTCCGGCTGGCCACCGAGGACGACCTCGCGAGCCTCGCGGAGGCCGGCCGAGCCGAGAAGGGCTTCGGCGAGGAGAACCTGAAGCTGCAGGAGGGCGGCGACTATCTGTTCGTCCTCGGTTTCCTCGACGGCACCCTCGCCGGCTGGGTGGTCCTCGATTCCCGCGAGGACACCGAACTGCGCCCCGAGATGCGCAACCTGCTCGTGTACCCCGAGCACCGCCGTCAGGGCCTCGGCATCGCGCTGTCCCGCTTCCTGGAGCGGGCCGCCGCCGAGCAGGGCTTCGACGAGATCCAGCTCGCGGTCGATCCCGACAACCCCGCGGCGATCCCGCTGTACATCAACCTCGACTACTCCCCGACCGGGCATCACCGCACGGTCGTGCGCAAGGTCGTCGCCAAGGACGGCTCCGTGTCGGAGCAGGAAGGTCGCGACGCGGTCTATCGCAAGTCGCTGCGCATCAACGCCTGAGAAGAACGGCTCAACGCCCCAGGGGGCACCGCGCGTCCGCGGTCCACAGGCCCTGGACGTCCAGCGTGGCGCTGGCGTCGGGCGCCAGCAGTGTCAGGCGCAGCGGCCGGTCGGCGTCCAGTCCGACGAGCACATCGCGCCCCCGCTCCAGCGCGGCGGCGACGGCGCCGATGTCGTCCAGGCGTCGTCCCGAGAGCACGAGCGTGGTTCCGTCAGAGAACGCGAGTTCCCACTGCCCCGCGACCTGCCCTCGCCGAAGCGACGACGGACGGACACCCTCGCGGCAGACGGCCTCCAGTGCCTGGACCGTGAGGCGGGCGGTCACAGCACGGTGTTCAAAGAGCACCGCCCGGCCCTGGGCGCGCAACTCCTGCAGGTCGGCCCCGGTCACGGGCAGCGCAGAGCGGCGTCCTCGCCGCAGGAGCGCGGACGCCCGCCGAAGGCCCGCGCGGGGGGCGGGCAGGGTTGTCGACATGCGTCCATTATGCGGCAGGGATAGCGACAGGTAAATCGAATCGAGCCCGGAGAGTGGTTAAGTCCTCAATGACTCCACGGACCGGGCCGCCGGTGGCCAGTTCAGTCGCCGGCCAGCAGGACGCGGCAGCGCGCGACGTCATGCTTCATCTGCTCGACGAGCGCCTCGATGGAGTCGAACCGCACCTGGCCGCGGATGCGCTCGATGAAATCGACCGCGACGCGCGCGCCGTACAGCTCGAGATCGGTGCGGTCGAGGACGTAGGACTCCACGCGCCGCTCGACCCCGTCGAAGGTGGGGTTGGTGCCCACCGAGATCGCCGCCGGCCACGCCTGGGCCGCGGCGTCCGTCTCCTCGCCGAGGGCGTCGCGTCCGTCGACCCGCGTCAGCCAACCAGCGTAGACGCCGTCGGACGGACAGGCCAGCTCGTCGGGCACGGGCACGTTGGCCGTCGGGTAGCCGAGCTCCCGGCCGCGTCGATCACCGGGCGTGACCACCCCGCTGAAGCGGAAGGGACGCCCGAGGTACTCGGCCGCCTGGCGGACGTCCCCAGAGGCGAGCGCGTCGCGGATCGTGGTCGAGCACGTCTCCTGGTCGCCGATGCCGACCAGCGGCAGCGCGGTCACGGCGAACCGGCCGCGTCCGAACTCGCGAAGCGTGTCGACGGTCCCCTGCGCGCGGTGACCGAAGCGGAAGTTCTCTCCCACGACCACGCGCGCCGGATCGAGCGGCTCGATGACATCGCGCAGGAACCGCTCGGGCGCCATGGACGCGAACTCCGGGGTGAAGTCGATGACGCGGACCTCGTCTGCGCCGGCCTCCTTCAGCAGCTCGACCCGCTCCTCGAGCCGGGTCAACAGCTTGGGCGCGCGGTCGGGGCGCACCACGGCCATGGGGTGTGGCCAGAAGGTGATGACGATCAGTGGGAGGCCGGGCTCGGCGCGCTTGGCCTCACGCAGCACCTCGCGATGCCCGGGATGGACGCCGTCGAAATTGCCGATCACCACGACCGATTGCGTCACCTGGACTCCCCCATCCCTCGTTCCGCCAGAACTGTACAACACCCTCCACGGGCTCCAGGCACCCGGCCGTCCACCCGTCTGGCCGGTGCGAACGGTGCCGCGCGGCCCGCCGCGCAGGCCACAGCGGGTCCGCGAGGACGGGCGACCCGGCAGCGCGAACCGCGGTGGCCGCGACGCAGACGTCGCGTCGCGGCCACCGTCCGGCGTCCACCCGGCTCGGCCGTCAGGGCTGCTGTCTGCCCCAGAAGCCGTCGTCCGCGAACAGCTCGTCGACGATCTCCTCCAGCAGGTTGAGCTCGAGCGCGGTGTCGAGCACGGTGTAGCGCTTGCGGACCATCTGGGCGCGCAGGTAGGTCTGCCGGAAGCGCGCCCAGTCGAGCTGGATGTCGCTCGGGTGCGCCGGGGCACCGACGGCCCGCAGCATGCGCTGCAGTTCCTCGGGCGCGATGATCTGCTCGCGCAGCCGGGCGCTCAGCTGTGGCCACGCAGCCTTGAGCGTCTCGATCCGCTGGGCGAGCTCGTCGGGCGTGACCCACTTGGCGAGTTGCTGGGTGACCAGCTCGTCGACGAGGTTCGGGACCGGGTGCAGCTCGCGCACGCGCGCCTCCATCGCCTCCTCCGAGGGCCACGCCGACACGGCGGCGTCGGTGTCCAGCCCCGCGACATCGCGCTCCAGCAGCCGCTCGTAGAACGCGGAGACGGCCACCGTGCCGACCGCGACCTTGAAGCCGTGGCTGAGTCGGCGCGGCTTGATGTCGACGCCGTGGCCCTCCATCTCCCACAGGTGGCTGAACTGGTGCTCGGCGCCGGACGCCGGACGCGACGACTGGTGTGCCTGCATCGCCAGCCCCGACATGATGAGCCCCTGTGCCAGGTCGCGCGTCGCCTCGACGTCGTGAGCGGCCAGCGCTTCGGGACGCGCCAGCGACGTCCGCAGCGGCCCCTGCACCAGGTCCCACACGCTCGGGTCGATGACCTCGATCTGCAGGGCGTCGGCGAGCAGCCAGTCGGCGCCGGCCGTCACCTTGCCGAGCAGATCGCCGTACCCGGACGCCGTCATCACGGTGGGGGCTGCGGCCATGACCGTCAGGTCGGAGATGCTGGCGGCGGGCGCCGGGCACGACAGCGTCTGCTTGAACCCCTCCACCGCGATCGACGCCCCGAAGGCGGTGAACCCGTCCATGGACGCCGCCGTCCCGACCTGCATGTACGGCCGCGTCAGCTCGCCGGAGGCGCGCTTCACGATGTCGTTCAGCGTGCCGCCGCCGACGGCGACCGCTGTGGCGTCCACGCCGGCCAGCGCGTCGCGCAGGGTCTCGCAGTTCTCGTACTGCGCGTACAGCTCCGGCTCGCCAGGGAACACGTACGGGTCGAGGGTGCGTACCCCCGACGCCCGCAGCCGTTCGTTCACGGCGCGCCCGGCGACCTCCATCGTGCGTTCGTCGCCGACGACGACGGCGGCCGCGTCGCCGAAGAGTTCGGTGAAGACCTCTCCGGCGCGCGCGATCGCCCCCTCTTCGACGACGGCGACCTTGGTGTCGGTCGCGTCGACCAGTGCCTTCTCGATGAGCTCCGACATAGCCCCTACTTCGCCGCCTCGTGGTCGACGAGGTCGTGGGTGAGGTCACGCATCTGGGGCCAGGCGGCCATGTACTTGTCCCGGTAGTAGGAGTACTCCTCGTGGCGCGCCTGGTCGGGCTCGATGGTTTCGAGATCGTGCACCATGTTGTCGGCGGCTTCCTCCAAGGACGAGTAGATGCCGGCACCCATGGCGGCCAGCATCGCGCTGCCGAGCGCCACGGCGTCCCCGACCTCGGTCAGGGTGACGGGCTTGTTCATCACGTCGGCGTGCATCTGCATCAGGTCGTGGCTCTTGGTCATGCCGCCGCAGGCGACGACCTCGTTGACCTGCATCCCGGCGTCCTCCATGGCCTTGAGGTTGTGGGCGTTGCCGTAACAGATGCCCTCCTGGATGGCCTTGTAGACGTGCGCGGGACCGTGGTGCAGCGACAGGCCCCAGATCATGCCGCGCGCCTTGGAGTCGGTGTACGGCGTCCGGTTGCCCTGGAAGTACTCGTTGATGATGAGGCCGTCGCAGCCGATCGGGATGTCCTTGGACCGGTCGTTCATGATGTCGTACACGTGCAGGCCGAGGCTGTCGGCGGCGCTGACGACGTCCCGGGCGAAGTTGTCCTTGAACCACTTCATCACCGAGCCGGTGGAGACCTGGCCGCCCTCGACGGTGTACTGGCCGGGCGCGACGCCGTCGGTGTACGCGCCGAAGAACCCCTTGCCGTGGATCGGCTTGTCGGTCTGGCCCGTGAACACGTGGGAGCTGCCCGTGATGAGGGCCATCTTGCCGGGCTTCACGACGCCGAGGCCGATCTGGCCGGCCCAGGCGTCCGCCGGCCCTTGCGCGACGGGGATGCCGGGCAGGAGGCCGAGCAGCTGCGCCGCGACGGTGCTCAACCCGCCGACCGGCTTGCCGAGGTCGACGACGTTCTCGGGGATCTTGTCGAACACGTCGCCGCAGCCGATGTGCTCGTAGAAGTCGACGGGCCAGCCGCCCTTGTCGCGGTTGTAGTACATGCGCAGCGCGGCGGAGTTGATGTTCGTCGTCCACTCGCCGGTGAGCTTGTAGGTCAGCCAGTCGGGGGCGTCCACGAGGTGCACGGCGTTGTTGTAGGTCTCGGGCTCGTTCTCACGCAGCCACGCCGCCTTGAAGGGGTACCACTCGGCCGTCGCGGGGGCGGTGCCGTCGCCGTTGTAGAGGCGGGCCCACGAGTCGGACGTCTCTGCCTTGGCGGCCTGCTTGGTGGCGCGCACGTCCATCCACATGATCGCCGGACGGAGTTCCTCGCCCTTGGCGTTCATGGCGACGACCGTCATCGTGGTGGCGTCGTAGCTGATGCCGGCGATCTGCGCCGGCGCGATGCCGGAACCGGTGAGGGCCTTGCGGCAGGACGCCTGCAGCGCCTCCCACCATTCCTTCGGGCTCTGCTCGGCCCATCCGGCCCGAGGGTGGGTGGTCTGGTACGGGGTCGCCGCGAAATAGATCGGCGTTCCCCGCAGATCGAAGATCGCGACTCGGCAGCTCTCGGTGCCGTAGTCGATGCCCAGCAGGTACTGATCGGTGGCCATGATGTTTCCTCTCGGGGTGCAACGGTGCACCCAACGTGCCGCAACGGTGCGGCGACCTGGCGTGACGGTATTCGGTTGTGACGCGGTCGAGCGACCGCGGGAGGTGGCGATGGGTCGCCGGCGCAGGACACTCGCTGTCGCCGGCGGCGGTGCTGACGGCCACGGCCGGCCCGCAGGGAGCCGGCCGCGCCGTCAGTCAGTCGTCGTTCTCGCTCCAGCCGAGCTCGGCCCACGCCGACGCGGGGACCAGCCGGTCGATGCGGTCCAGGACGAAGGTGGGGGTGTGGTCGGCGTCGAGCGCCCGGACGTCGTCGGCGGTCGCCTCCCCCGTGAGAACGAGCGCCGACACCATGCCGGTGTCGAGCGCCATCTGGATGTCGGTCTGCAGCCGGTCGCCGACCATCACGGCGTGCTCGGTGCGCACGTCGAGCCCACGCAGGGCCTCCGTGAGCATGACGGGGTCGGGCTTGCCCAGGTTGAGGCGGCACTTCGTGTTGGTGCAGGCCTCGATGGCCGCCGTGATGGCGGCGCAGTCGGGCTCGCCGCGTCCCCCGGGGAACGGGCAGAACCGGTCGGGGTTGGTCTGGATCAGGAAAGCCCGCTTGTGGAACCAGATCGCGTCGAAGGCGATCTGGAGCTTGCGGTAGTCGAACGTCCGGTCGTAGGAGGCGATGACGATGTCGATCTCCTCCGGATCCTCGCTCATGCGGATGCCGGCCTTCGCGAGCGCCTTCTTCAGCGGCTCCTCGCTGATCGGGAACACCACCGCGTCCGGGTGATTGGACTGCAGCCACCGGGTCGTGGTGACGACGGTGTTGGCGATGTCCTCGATGTCGGTCGGCAGGCCCAGCTTGTTGAGCTTGGCGGCGTACTGCTCCGGATCCTTCGTCGGGTTGTTCGACAGGAACCGCACGGGGATCTCCCGGCGGCGGAGCTCCGTGATCATGCGGGCGGCGCCGGGCAACAGGTGGTCGCCCAGGTAGATGGTGCCGTCCATGTCGAAGACGTAGGCGTCGTAGAACTCCTCCGGCCCGCGGAGGTGGTCGGTCCCGGTCGTCATCGCCGCCTACTCGCAGGCGTTGGCGGCCGCGATGGCCTCGTCGGCCGTCTTGCCCTCGTCGTAGGCCTTGAGCGCGGCGACCTTCGGCGCCGAGTGCGAGGTCTCGTCGAAGGTGTAGCCGAGGAACTCCCGAGCGAGCCGACGGGCGAGCTCGACGCCGATCACGCGCTGGCCCAGGCACAGCACCTGGGCGTTGTTCGAGAGCACGAGCCGCTCCACGGAGAAGCTGTCGTGCGCGGTGCAGGCGCGGATCCCCCGGACCTTGTTGGCGGAGATGGCCACCCCCATGCCGGTGCCGCAGATGAAGATGCCTCGGTCGGCGTCCCCGGCGGCGATCACCTGGGCGCCCTTCACGCCGACGTGCGGGTAGTCGATGTCCTCGCCGTTGCCCACGCCGACGTCGATCACCTCGTCGACGCGGTCGTCGCCCTCGAGGTCTTTCTTGATGGCTTCCTTGTACTCGTAGCCGGCGATGTCCGCGGCAACAACGATGCGCAGCCCCATGTCTCGGGCTCCTTCCCTCTCAGCAGCAGTGCTGTACCGGTGCGTGCCTCGAAAGTAGCACGAAGGGTGTTTGAGGCACCATAGTTTGTGTGAAAAACGGTGGCCCTCCGACGAGAGCGACCGGGCTCAGCCTAGGAGCCGCCGCCGAGAGAAACTAGGCGTCGTCGCGCACCGGAACCACTTCGAGAGGGACGCCCAGGTCGTCCAGCCGCTGCCGGACCCCGTCGTCGATGCCGTCGTCGGTGAAGACCACGTCGAAATCGGTCAGGGACGCGAACGCGTGCAGCGCTCGGCGCCGGAACTTCGTGTGATCGAGGATGAGGTAGCGCGTCCGCGACGACGCCAGCATCGCCTGCTTGATCTGCGAGGCGTCCGAATGCGGGTGGAAGCAGCGTCCCTCGCTGATCCCGGACGCGGAGATCACCGCGACGTCGGCGCGCAGGTCGTGGATCATGCCGACGGTCGCCGACCCCATCAGCGACTCCGCCCACGCCTCGTACGAGCCGCCGGCGACCAGCAACCGCACGCCCGTGGAGTGCTCGACCTCCCGCGCCACCAGCAGCGAGTTCGTGATCACCGTCAGCGGGGTCAACCCCGCCATCGCGCGCAGCGCCCACACCCCCGAGGTCGAGTCGTCGATCATCAGCGACATGCCGGGCGAGACGTGGCGGGCCACGGCCTCGCCGAGCGCCCGCTTCTGCGGGACGTTCTGGCCGAGCCGGAACGACGCGGACGCCTCGTGCAGACCGGTGGCCAGGGCCGAGACCGTGCCCCGGTTGCGCTGCACCAACCCGGCTTCCTCGAGCGCCGCGACGTCGCGGTAGATCGTCATGACCGAGACGCCCATCGCGTTGGCGAGGTCTTCGACCGTCGCGCTCCCGCGGGCGACCACCCGGTCGGCGATCAGGTTGCGGCGCTCCAACTGGTCGCTGGCGCTACCGCGGCCGCCTTGTCTCTCGCTCACGGTCCCTCCTTGCGGTCACTGTAGCCGAGCGCACCGTCCACCGGCGCTGGGCATCAGACCAGGACGGCGACGGGGACGCTGCCGGAGTGCGCCGGCTTGTAGAGGGCCAGCAGGCGTCCCTCGTGCACGACGCCGGTGGGGTCGGCCGGCACCTCCAGCGCCAGCGGACGGCCGTGGCTCACGTCTGTCGCGCCGGCGGCGTCCACCTCGACGACGGGCATGGTGGCGCGGGCGGCGTCCGCCATCGGGGTCAACAGCAACGAGAGCCGTTCGCCCGGCGCCAACTCGCCCAGCACGCCGTCCCACGTGGCGTCCGCGACGGTGAACGGGCCCAACCGGGTGCGACGCAGCGCGGTGAGATGGCCGCCGCAGCCGAGGTCGCGGCCGAGATCGCGCGCCAATGCCCGGATGTAGGTGCCGCTGCTGCACTCGACCTCGACGTCGACATCCAGCACGGCGACGTCCCCGGCGCGGGCCGGCCGGACACCGTGCACGTCGTAACGGGACACGGTCACCGGGCGCCCGGCGAGCTCGACGTCCTCGCCGGCCCGGACGCGCGCGTAGGAGCGCTTGCCGTCCACCTTGATCGCGGAGACGGCCGAGGGCACCTGGACGATGTCGCCGCGATAGGCCGCGACGGCGTCCTCGACGCGAGACCGGGTGAGCCCGTCGGCGCCGGGGGCGTCCGTCACGTCACCCTCGGCGTCGTCGGTCACGGTGGCCTGACCGAGCCTGATCGTGGCGCTGTAGGCCTTGTCCGCCAGCGTGAGGTGCCCCAGCAGCCGCGTCGCCCGGCCCACGCCCAGGATGAGCACGCCGGTCGCCATCGGGTCGAGCGTGCCGGCGTGGCCGATCTTCTTGAGGCCGAGCGCGCGACGAGCCCGCGAGACCACCTGGTGCGAGGTGATCCCCGCGGGCTTGTCGACGACGAGGAGGCCCGATTCGGTCATCGACTCAGGCGTCCGCGTCCTCGTCCTCGTCGCGCTTCTTGCGGTAGGGGTCGGACTCCCCCGCGTGGACGGCGCCGGCGGACCGGGCCGCGAGCTCGGCGTCCGACTGGCGGGCACGGGACAGCACGGCCTCGATCTCGGCGGCCGACTCCGGCACGGCGTCCGAGACGAACTCGATGGTGGGGGTGAACTTCATGCCGAGCTGCTTGCCCACGGTCGAGCGGATCAGCCCGCGCGCGGAGCGCAGCGCCGCGGCGGTGCCGGCGACCTCCTCGTCGGCACGCTCCGGCGAACTGGGGAGCACGGTGTAGAAGATCGTCGCCTCCCGGCCGTCGCCGGTCATCCGCACGTCGGTCAGCGTGACGAACCCGAGCCGGGGGTCTTTGATGCGGCGCTCGAGCATGTCGGCCACGATGACCTTGATCTGCTCGGCGACCTTGACGTAGCGGGGGTTGCCCATGATGAACCTCTCTGAACGGGGTGGACGGCGCGCCGCCGAGGGCGGCGTCCGGTCAAGCCGGGGTACGCCGCCCGAACGGACGAAGACCGGTCCGGCCCGGGACGGTGCCCGGGCCGGACCGCGACGCTCACTCGCGCGGCTTCTCGACCATTTCGTAGGTCTCGACGATGTCGCCGACGGAGATGTCGGAGTAGTTGTGCAGCGTCAGGCCGCACTCGTAACCCTCGCGGACGTCGGTGACGTCGTCCTTCTCCCGGCGCAGCGACGCGATGGTCGTGTCGGTGATGACCACACCGTCGCGCAGCAGTCGAGCCTTCGCGTTGCGGCGGACGTGGCCGTCGAGGACCATACAGCCGGCGATGATGCCGATCTTCGAGCTGCGGAAGATCTGCCGGATCTCGGCCTGGCCGAGGACGTGCTCCTCGTAGATCGGCTTGAGCATGCCCTTCAACGCCGCCTCGACGTCGTCGATCGCCGAGTAGATGACCGAGTAGTAGCGGATGTCGACGCCCTCGGCGTCGGCCAGCTGGGTCGCCTTGCCCTGGGCGCGGACGTTGAAGCCGATGATGACGGCATCGGACGCCGCGGCCAGCGTGACGTTGGTCTCGGTGATAGCACCGACACCGCGGTCGATGACCCGCAGCTCGACCTCGTCGCCCACGTCGATCTGCAGCAGCGAATCCTCCAGCGCCTCCACGGCACCGGCCGAGTCGCCCTTCAGGATCAGGTTGAGCTCCTGCGTCTCGCCCTTCTCCAACTGCTCGAACAGCTGGTCGAGGGTCTTGCGGCGCGTCGTCTTGGCCAACATCGCGGCACGCTGCCGGGCCTCGCGCTTGTCGGCGATCTGCCGCGCCCTGCGGTCGTCGTCGACAACCAGGAAGTTGTCGCCGGCTCCCGGGACGGACGTCAGGCCGAGCACCTGCACGGGCATGGACGGCGGCGCCTCGTCGACGGTCTCGCCCTGATCGTTGATCATGGCGCGGACGCGGCCGTGCGCCGACCCGGTGACGATCGAGTCGCCGGTGTGCAGCGTTCCGCGGTGCACCAGCACCGTGGCGACGGGGCCGCGGCCCTTGTCGAGGTGCGCCTCGATCGCGACGCCCTGGGCGGGCATGTCGGGATTGGCGCGCAGGTCGAGCGACGCGTCGGCGGTCAGCACGATCGCCTCGAGCAACTCGTCGAGGCCCTCGCCGGTCACCGCCGAGACGTCGACGAACATCGTGTCGCCGCCGTACTCCTCGGGAACCAGCCCGTACTCGGTGAGCTGCCCGCGCACCTTCTGCGGGTCGGCCTCGGGACGGTCGATCTTGTTCACCGCGACCACGATCGGCACGTCGGCCGCCTTGGCGTGGTTGAGCGCCTCGATCGTCTGCGGCATCACGCCGTCATCGGCCGCCACCACCAGGACGGCGATATCGGTCGACTTCGCGCCGCGGGCACGCATGGCCGTGAACGCCTCGTGACCCGGGGTGTCGATGAACGTGATGCGACGTTCCTCGCCGTCGACCTCGGTCGACACCTGGTAGGCGCCGATGGCCTGCGTGATGCCACCCGCCTCCTTGGCGACGACGTTGCTGTGGCGCAGCGCGTCCAACAGCTTCGTCTTGCCGTGGTCGACGTGACCCATGACGGTCACGGCCGGCGGACGGACCTCGAGGTCGTCGTCGTCGCCCTCGTTCTCGCCGAAGGTGACGTCGAAGCTCTCCAGCAGTTCGCGGTCCTCGTCCTCGGGCGAGACGACCTCGATGTTGTAGTTGAGCTCGAGACCGAGCGCCTCCAGCGTGTCGTCGGACACGGTCTGGGTGGCGTTGACCATCTCGCCGAGGTTGAACAGCACCTGCACCAGGCTCGCCGGCTCGACGCCGATCTTCTCGGCCAGGTCGGTCAGCGAGGCGCCGCGGCGCAGCCGCACCGTCTCGCCGTTGCCCTTGCGGATGCGCACGCCGCCAACCGACGGCGCCTCCATCTGGTCGAATTCCTGCCTGCGCTGCTTACGGCTCTTACGCCCGCGGCGCGACTGGCCGCCGCGCCCGAAGGCACCCTGCGTGCCGGAGCCGCCGCGGCCACCGCGGCCGCCGCGACCGCCGCCGATGGGCCCGCTCGGGGCGTGACCCGGCGCGCCACCGCGTCCCGGCGCCGAGCCGGGACGGCCACGGCCGCCGCCGGAGCGACGGTTCGTCGTCGCGGGCTGCAGCTGGCTGGAGCTGTGCTTCGGCATCATCGCGGGGTTCGGCCGCGGCATGCCGCCGGTGCCGCCCGGACGGGGCTGGCGCTGCTGATCGGAGGCGCCGGGACGCGGGGCGCCCTGGCCCGTGCCCGTGCGCTCGCCGCGACCGCCCTCGGGGCGGGAACGGCGCACGCCCATCCCCTGGCTCGAGGCGAAGGGATTGTTGCCCGGACGCGGGGTGCCGGGACGTCGGTTGGTATGGGCGTTCTGTCCGGGCAGGCCGCCGGTGCCGCCGGGACGCGGGCCCGGACGGGGGCCGGGCCGCGGCGCGGACGACCGATCGGTCGACGCGCTCGGGCGCGGGCCCGGGGTCGCCGAGGGGCGCCGGTTGGTGGGCGCGCTCGGGGCGGGACGCGGCGCCGCGGGCTTGCTCTGACCGCTCGGCTGCGTCTGGCCGCCCTCGGCCGGCTGCTGCGTCTCCGTGCGGACCGCCTCGGCCCGCTTCGGCGCCTGGGGCATCGCCGGACGCGTCGGCGTCGCCTGCTGTGCGGACGCCGGCTGCTGCGCGACCTTGGCCTGCTCGGCCTGATCGGACTGCTGCGCCAGCCGCGGGTTGTGCCCCAGCCTGGCGGCGGCCTGGCCCGGCTTGGGCGCCGCGGAGCGTCCCGGGGTCGGCCGCGGGCCCGGCGTGGCAGCCTTCTGCCCGGGCTTCGGCGTGGCGGTGGACGTGCTGCTGGCGTCCGCGCGCCCCTTCGGCGCGGACGCGGCCGGGCTGTCCTTGCCCTGGCCGGAATTGCTCTTCAGCCTCTCGGTGAGGCGTCGGACGACGGGTGCCTCGATCGTCGACGAGGCGGAGCGAACGAATTCGCCCATGTCGTTGAGGGTCTTGAGGACCTCTTTGCTTTCGAGTCCGAACTCTTTGGCAAGTTCGTAGACGCGGACCTTGGCCACTACTCTCCTTCAGGTCCGCGTCGCGCGCGGACCAGTTAGTTCTTGCTCATTTCTGAATACTCATCGAGTGGTCATGAGCGTGAGCCCACTTTCCTGGTTGTGTTCGCGCACAGCGCGCGAAGCGCACCTGACAGTGTACGCCGTCGGGCAACGGTTTGGCTAAGCGGACGCCGGGCCGGCCAGGGCGTCCACCTCGGCCAGCAGCGCCTCGAGTTGGACCGTCGACCCCACCGTAGCCCGCAGCGCCCGCGGAATCGCCCGGTTCCGCAGCGCTTTCGCGCCGCACCCGGGGTGCAGGTAGGCGCCCCGGCCGCCGGCGGCGCGGCGGGCGTCCACGGCGAACCGATCGCCGTCGACGACGATCCGCACCAGCGCCGACTGCTCGGCGCGCCGCCGGCAGCCGACGCAGGTGCGCTCGGGCGTCCGCGTCGTCGTCACCGGTCTCAGTCGGCCTGGGTGTCGGGACGGATGTCGATGCGCCAGCCGGTCAGCCGGGCCGCCAACCTGGCGTTCTGGCCCTCGCGTCCGATCGCCAGCGACAGCTGGTAGTCGGGCACGATGACCCGGGCGGCCTTGGCGAACTGGTCGGTGACGGTCACCGACGACACCTTGGCCGGCGACAGCGCCTCCCGGACGAACGTGGCCCCGTCCTCCGAGTAGTCGATGATGTCGATCTTCTCGCCGTTGAGTTCCGTCATGACCGAGCGGACGCGCTGCCCCATCGGCCCGATGCACGCGCCCTTCGCCGAGACCTCGCGGTCGTGCGACAGCACCGCGATCTTGGTGCGGTGACCGGCCTCGCGGGCGATCGCCTTGATCTCCACGACGCCGGACTCGATCTCGGGCACCTCCATGCGGAACAGCCGCTGCACCAGGTTCGGGTGCGTGCGCGACACGACGATCTGCGGCCCGCGCTGCTCGCGGCGGACCGCCACGACGTAGACGCGCAGCCGCATGCCGTGGGTGTAGGTCTCGTTCGGCACCTGTTCGGCCAGCGGCATGATCGCCTCGATCGAGCCCAGGTCGATGCGGACGGTGCGGCTGTCGCGGTCCTGCTGGACGACGCCGGTGATGATGTCGCCCTCCTTGGCCGAGAAGTGTCCGAACTTCTGCTCGTCCTCGGCCTCGCGAAGGCGCTGAAGGATCACCTGGCGGGCCGTGGTGGCCGCGACCCGGCCGAAGCCCTCGGGGGTGTCGTCGTACTCGCCGACGATCGTGCCCTCCTCGTCACGCTCGGGCGCGATCACGCTGACCCGGCCGGTCTTGCGGTCGAGCTCGACACGCGCGCCTCGCTTGGCGTCCTCGGTCTTCTCGTAGGCGTTGAGCAGCGCCTCCTCGAGCGCGCCGATCAGGACGTCCATCGGGATCTCCTTGTCGCGCTCGATCGCGCGCAGGGCACTCAGGTCGATATCCATGTCACTCCTCCTCGTCGCCGGCGTCCACGCCGTCGGCGTCCTCGGCCTCGTCGGGGGCGCGGTTGAGCTCCACCTGGACGACGGCCTTCGTGATGCTGGGGTAGCCGAGGGTGCGGCGCACGCCGTCGACGTCGATCTCGACCTCGTCGTCCCCGGCCGCGACGATGCGTCCGGTGACGCTCGGCTCGTCGGCGAGCGTGAGCGCCACGAGGCGTCCGACGTTGCGCCGGTAATGCTTCGGGGCGGTCAGCGGGCGGGAGACCCCGCGGCTGGACACCTCGAGGACGTAGGGACGCTCGCCCATCACGTCGCTGGAATCGAGGGCGTCCGAGATCGCCCGGGTCGCCGCCGCGATGTCGTCGAGGCTGGGCCCACGACCGTCGGGGCCGTCCCCGTCCAAGGCGATTCGCAGGACGGTGCGCTTGCCCGCGCCGGCGTTCTCGATGCGGTCGACCTCGAGGCCCTGGGCCTCGACGATCGGCGTCACCAGGGCATTGATCGCCTGATCCTTCATGACCGTGCCTCCATGGGAGCGTCCTGCTTTCCGATTGTCTGATCCTCGTTGATGAAGCGATTGTGTCGCCCCGCATCATAGTCGGCGGCTGCGGTAGGTTGCCTCCCGTGTGGAGCCGACGTCATGTCCTGATCGCCGCCGGCGTCGCCGTCGCCGCCGCGGGATGCAGCCGCGTCCCTCCGTTCCAGACGCCCACCCCGGTCGACCACCGGACGGCCTCCCCCCACCCCGACCCGAGCGCGACGCACCCCGTTCACCGCAGCACCGGACGACGCCCGGCGCCTGAACGCGCTGCATGCCGCGCTGACCGCCTCGCACGCGTCGGCCGCGTCCTGGAAGGCGACACCGGGCCAGACCGCCGCCCTGGGCTGGGCCCTGAGCGTCTGTTCCGAGCAGATCGGCGCCCTGGGCCTGGACGCCGCGGGCCCGGCCCCCGCGGCCGGCCCGGTCCCCGCCGCACGGGTCGCGGCGCAGCTCAACGCGGACTCCGGCTACTACCGCTCTCGCGCCGACGAGGGCGCCGCCCCGTCCGCGGCCCTGTGGGCCAGCATGGCGACCTGGTGCCGGCTCGCCGCGGTCGCGGTGGTGGCGGGCAACGTCCGGGTGCAACAAGAGGGGGCGGCGCAGCTACCCGCCTCCGCCGCGCCCATCGACGCCGCGAACGACGCCCTCGCCGCGTGTCACGCCGTGATCTACGGCCTGCCGGTGACGCTGGCTACCCCCGGCTGGACGCCGCCCGACCGGGCCGCCGTGCTGGGCCGGCTCGCCGCGTGGCGGGTGCTGCGCGACACGCTCGTCGACGCCGTCACCGCCATCCCCGGGACGCCGATCGCCGCGCTGGCGTCCTACGACATCCAGCCGCCCGGGACGCCCGCCGCCGCGAGGGCCGAGGTCGGACGCCTCCAGGCCGCCGCGCTGCCCCACCTGGCGGTGGCGATCCAGTCGGGGCCGGCGTCCGCGCGGCCGGCTCTCGTCAGCGTGCTCGGGACGGCCACGTACGACCTGACCCGCTGGGGCACCCCGATCCCCCGCTGGCCCGGCCTGAGCTGACGCCGGAGCGCTCACCACCACTGCTGGACGATGTCGGCGGCCAGCTTGACGGCGAGCGCTGCCACGACGACCAGGAACACCTTGCGGACGAACGCGTTGCCGTTGCGGACGGCCGTCCGGGACCCCAACCACCCGCCGGTGAGGTTGGCCACGGCCATCGGCAGCGCCACCGCCCACCAGATCTGGCCGCTCGCGGCGAACACCGCGATCGCGGCGATGTTCGTGGTCAGGTTGGCCATCTTCGCCAGCGTCGTCGCGGTGAGGAACTCGTACCCCATCACCCCCACCAGGGCGATCAGGAAGAACGACCCGGTGCCGGGCCCGATGAAGCCGTCCCACAGCCCGACGGCCAGGCCGATCGCGGCGAGGCGCCACAGCGCCGCCGTTCCGACGTGCTTGTCGATCGCCGCCAGCCCGAGTTGCGGGCGGCGCCAGGTGTAGACCCCGACCACGACGACGGCGGCCAGCACGATCGGGGTGAACTGCTCGCGGGCGAGCAGGTGCGTCAGCTGCGCGCCGATCCCCGACCCCGCCGCCGCGCCCGCGATCAGCGGCAGCACCTGGCGCAGCGAGACGGCGACCGAGCGCGCGTAGGTGACCGCGGCCATGGCCGTCCCGAAGGCGGAGGGCACCTTGTTCGTGCCCGACACCATCGGCACCGAGGTGTCGGACGGGAGGCCGATCAGCAGCGCCGGCAGCTGGATGAGCCCGCCGCCGCCCACGATCGAATCGATCCAGCCGGCGGCGAACGACGCCAGCACGAGCAGCGCCAGCACCCCCACCGGGATGCCGACGAGCGCCGCGACGTCGATCACGACGAAGCCACGGAACAGCCCGGCTCAGCCACGGACCAGCGCGAGGAGGTGCTCCACGACGTCGTCGACGGCGACGTCGGTGCGCTCTCCGCTCGCGCGGTCGCGCACCTCGATGAGGCCGTCGGCCAGGCCGCGCCCGACCACCACGCTGGTGGGCACGCCGAGCACCTCGGCGTCCGCGAACTTGACCCCGGGGCTGGCCTTGCGGTCGTCCAGCAGAACCTCGACCCCGCGGGACGAGAGCTCCTCGGCGAGTCCGCCGGCGTACTCGGCCACCGCCGCGTCCTTGCCGGTCGCGACGATGTGGAGGTCGTAGGGGGCGATCGCGCGCGGCCAGGACAGCCCCTTGTCGTCGGCCGTGGTCTCGGCGACGGCGGCCACCGCGCGGGAGACGCCGATGCCGTAGGAGCCCATGGTGACCGTGACGAGCTTGCCGTTGGCGTCCAGCACCTTCAGCCCGAGCGCGTCGGCGTACTTGCGGCCGAGCTGGAAGATGTGGCCCATCTCGATCCCGCGGGCCAAAGACAGCGGGCCGGAGCCGTCGGGGGCCGGGTCGCCCTCGCGGATCTCGGCGACGTCGAGGACGCCGTCGGGCGTGAAGTCGCGGCCGCAGACCAGGTCGATGACGTGGCGTCCGGGCTCGTTCGCGCCGGTGACCCACGCGGAGCCGTCGACGACCTCGGGGTCGACGAGGTAGCGCACCCGGCCGGCCGGGGTCCGGCCGTCGGCGTCCGGCTCGCCCAGGGCGAGCGCCTGCGGGCCGATGTAGCCCTTTTTCAGCACCGGGTAGGCGGGAAAGTCGTCGTCGGTGAACGCGGTCACCTCGGCGGGCTCGACGGCTGCCTCGAGCCGCTTCGTGTCGACCTCGCGATCGCCGGGCAGGCCGATCGCCAGCGGCTCGCGGGTCCCGTCGGGGTTCACCAGCATGAACACGACGTTCTTCAGCGTGTCGGCTCCGGTCCAGGCCCGGTCCTCGCGCGGGTAGCGCTCGTTGAGGACGCCCACCAGGCTCGAGATCGTCGGCGTGTCGGGGGTGTCGACGACCCGCGCGGGGCCGGTCGCGGCGGCGTCCTGGGCGGCGGGGCGGGGACGCTGCACGGCCTCGACGTTGGCGGCGTAGCCGCCGGGGCTGCGGACGAAGGTGTCCTCGCCGTTCGGGGCGACCGCCAGGAACTCCTCCGAGGCCGAGCCACCCATCGCGCCGGACATGGCCCGCACGATCACGTACTCCAGCCCGAGCCGGTCGAAGATGCGCACGTACGCGGCACGGTGCTTGTCGTAGGAGGCCTGCAGGCCGGCGTCGTCGACGTCGAAGGAGTAGGAGTCCTTCATGATGAATTCGCGTCCGCGCAGGAGGCCGGCGCGGGGCCGGGCCTCGTCGCGGTACTTGGTCTGGATCTGGTAGAGCGCCAGCGGAAGGTCCTTGTAGCTGGAGTACAGGTCCTTCACCGTGAGGGTGAACATCTCCTCGTGGGTGGGCCCGAGGAGCAGGTCGGAGCCCTTGCGGTCCTTCAGGCGGAACAGATTGGGGCCGTACTCGGTCCAGCGGCCGGTGGCCTCGTAGGGCTCGCGCGGCAGCAGTGCGGGGAAGCGCACCTCTTGGGCGCCGATCGCGTCCATCTCCTCGCGGACGATCGTCTCCACCTTGTGCAGCACGCGCAGCCCCAGCGGCAGCCACGAGTACATGCCAGGCGCGACGCGGCGGATGTAGCCGGCCCGGACGAGCCAGCGGTGGCTGGGTACCTCGGCGTCCGCGGGGTCCTCCCGGAGCGTGCGGACGAACAACTCGGTCATGCGCGTGATCACCGGGTCACTCTACCCAGGACGGCGCCCTGTCCGCCCGGGCGCCGAGCGCGGGCCCTCAGAACAGGATCGAGGACAGCTCGCCGACGGTGTCGTAGCCGCAGCGGCGGTAGCAGGCGATCGCCGGGGCGTTGAAGTCGTTGACGTACAGCGAGGCGGTGCGTCCCCCGGCGACGATCGCGTTGGTGACCGCGGCCATGGCGGGGGCGGAGACGCCGCGTCCACGCCACTGGGGGGCCACCCACACCCCCTGCACCTGCGCCACCTGCGCCGACATCGCCCCGAGGTCGGCCTTGAACACGACCCGGCCCCCGTCGACGATCGCGAACGCCCGGCCGTTGTCGATCAGCGTGTTGACGTAGCGGCGGTAACCGGTGGGGTTCGTGGCGAGCGGGTCCTCCTCGAGCTCCTCGCGGTACATCGCGACCGCGCCGTCGAAGTAGCTGTCGAAGTCGTGCGGCGTCGCGCGGCGGACCCGCGGGTCGGGGGCGAGCGGGCTCGGGCTCGAGCGGGCCATCAGGAGCTGCCGCTCGCGCACCACCCGAGCCCGCTGGTAGGACCCTCCCCAGCGTTCGGCCAGCAGCCGCCACAGGGTAAGGGCGACGGCGGAGCGTCCGACGATGGCCACGAACGTGCGCCAGCGGCCCAGGTCGGCGACGAACGCGTCCAACGCCTCGGCGTCCGCGTTCACGGCCACCAGGTTCGAGCCGACGTGCAACAGCGCGTACGGATCGTCCGCTGGGTAGCCCCACAGCTCACCCGGTCCGGCGGGGCGCAGCACGCCGGCGTCCACCCGGGAGGCGACGAAGCAGTTGCCGATGGGGTCGTCGGCGAGCAGCCGGGCGACGAGGGCGGCGTCGCCCTCGTCCAGCACCCGGCTCCGGGTCACCCGACCACCACCTCCGGGGAATCCCCGGTCTGCTCCATCTCGGCGGCGATACGGTTGGCCTCCTCGATGAGGGTGGCGACGATCTCGGACTCGGGCACCGTCTTGATCACCTCGCCCTTGACGAAGATCTGGCCCTTGCCGTTGCCGGACGCGACGCCCAGGTCGGCCTCGCGGGCTTCGCCGGGCCCGTTGACGACGCAGCCCATCACGGCGACGCGAAGCGGGACCGTCATGCCCTCCAGGCCGGAGGTGACGTCGTCGGCCAGCTTGTACACGTCCACCTGGGCGCGGCCACAGGACGGGCAGGAGACGATCTCGAGCTTGCGGGGACGCAGGTTGAGCGACTCCAGGATCTTGATGCCGACCTTGACCTCCTCGACGGGCGGGGCGGACAGCGACACCCGGATCGTGTCGCCGATGCCCTCCGCGAGCAGGATGCCGAACGCGGTGGCCGACTTGATCGTGCCCTGGAACGCGGGACCCGCCTCGGTCACGCCGAGGTGCAGCGGGTAGTCGCAGCGCTCGGACAGCAGCCGGTAGGCCTCGACCATCACGACGGGGTCGTGGTGCTTGACGGAGATCGCGAAGTCGTAGAAGCCGACGTCCTCGAACAGCTGGGCCTCGTTCATCGCGGATTCGACCAGCGCCTCGGGGGTCGCTGAGCCGTGCTTGCCCATCACTCGCTTGTCGAGGGAGCCGGCGTTGACGCCGATGCGCAGCGGCACGCCGGACGCCGTGGCGGCCTTGGCGATCTCGGCGACCTTGTCGTCGAACTGCTTGATGTTGCCCGGGTTGACGCGGACGGCGGCGCACCCGGCGTCGATCGCCGCGAAGACGTACTTGGGGTTGAAGTGGATGTCGGCGATGACGGGGATCTGGCTCTTCATCGCGATGATCGGCAGCGCGTCGGCGTCGTCCTGGCTCGGGACGGCGACGCGGACGATGTCGCAGCCGGACGCGGTGAGCTCCGCGATCTGCTGCAGCGTGCCGTTGATGTCGGTCGTCTTGGTGACGGTCATCGACTGAACGGACACCGGCGACCCGCCGCCCACCGGAACCTTGCCCACGTGCAGCAGGCGGGTGGGCTTCCGCTGCCCAAGCGTCGGGGCAGGCGGCGTGGGCATTCCGAGGTTGACGGTCATCGTGCTCCTTATCCGAACAGTTTCACGGGCGAGAAGATGTCGGCCACGATCAGGACGAGACCGCACAACAGCAAGAATGCACCCATGGCGTAGGCCACGGGCACCATCTTCGCGGTGTCGGCCGGTCCCGGATCGGGGCGACCTCTCCACCGCGCCACTGTACGTCGCGCCCCCTCATACAGGGCGCCGGCCATATGCCCCCCGTCCAGCGGCGGCAGTGGGACGAGGTTGAACAGCGCCAGGAACAGGTTCACCGACGCCAGCAGGCTCGCAAACATGGCGGCGCGGTCCCCGAGGGTGGCGTTGCCCGCGGTCGCGACCTCGCCCGCGGCCGCGCTGGCGCCGACGATGCTGATCGGGCTGTAGATGTCGCGCGGACGCCCGGTGGCCAGGTCGATCACCACGTTGACCACCTTGACCGGGAACTGGACGATCGCGGCGATCGACTGCACGCTCGCGCGCCCCATGTCGCGCAGCACCTCGGCCGGACCCTCCTTGACGCGCTCCAGCGTGGGCGACAGCCCGAGCCAGCCCGCGGCGACGCGGCGACTCGGGTCCACGGGGTCGGGGACCTGGGCGACCACGGTGTGCACCGGCGCGAGCGCCTCGGTGCGGCCGCCGCGCTCGACGACGATCGCGGCCTCGCGATCGAGGTTGGCGCGGATCAGCTCCTGGAGCTGCGGGTAGTCGGCGATCGGCTGCCCGTTGAACGAGACGATGCGGTCGCCGGGACGCAGGCCCGCCTGCGCGGCGGGCGTCCGCGGGTCGGTGGGGCGGCAGGCGCGGTCATCGCGGGGCCCGGCGACGATGCACTGGGGGACCTCGCCGACGACCGGCTGCGGGCGCAGGTTGCCGTGCAGCCCGGCCACGCCCCACAACAGCCCGAACGCGATGAGCAGGTTCATCGTGATGCCGCCCGCCATGATGAGGAGCTTCCTGCCGACGGGCTGGGCATAGAAGAGCCGGTCGCGTTGCTCGGGGGCGATGTCGTCCCACTCCACGGCGCGGGCCTCGTCAGCGAAGCGCTGCAGACGGGTGTCCTTGGCGTCCGGACGCCGCGGCGGGTACATGCCGAGCAACTGGACGAAGCCGCCGAGCGGCCACAGCTTGATGCCGTACTCCGTCTCGCCGCGGCGTGACGACCACAGCGTGCGGCCGAAGCCGACGAAGTAGCGCGGGACGGCCACGCCGAACAGCTTGGCCGGCACCATGTGCCCGACCTCGTGGAGCGCCACCGAGGCCATCAGTAGCGCGAAGAACAGCAGCCCGAAGACGACCGTCACGGCCAGGGTCACGGGGCGACCCCCCCGGTCAGCGCCGAGGCCCGCTCGCGCGCCCAGGCGTCCGCGGCGAGGACGGCCTCGACGCTCATCCCTTCGTCGCCCACGTGGCCCGACGCGAGGTGTTCCGCCACGACCCGCTCGACGGTGTCGACGATGCCGAGGAAGCCGAGCCGGCGGTCGCAGAAGGCGTCCACGCAGACCTCGTTCGCGGCGTTGAAGACGGCCGGGGCGGTTCCGCCGGCCTTGCCGCAACGCCGGGCGAGTTCCACGGCGCCGAACGCCTCGGTGTCCAGCGGCTCGAAGTGCCAGTCGTGCGGCTTGCTCCAGTCGTAGGACGCCGCCGCGTCCGGCAGCCGGTCGGGCCAGGTGAGGCCGAGCGCGATCGGCAGGCGCATGTCGGGCGGGCTGGCCTGCGCGATCGTGGCGCCGTCGGCGAACTCGACCATCGAATGGACGTCGGAGGTGGGGTGGACGACGACGGTGATGTCGTCGAGGTCGACGCCGTAGAGCAGCCCCGCCTCCAGCAGCTCGAGCCCCTTGTTGACCAGCGTCGAGGAGTTGATCGTGATGACCCGGCCCATCGACCACGAGGGGTGCGCCATCGCCTGCTCGGGCGTGACGTCGGTGAGCTCGGCCCGCGTCCGGCCGCGGAACGGTCCGCCCGAGGCGGTCAGGATCAGCCGGCGCACCTCGCTGCGGCGTCCCGCGCGCAGGGCCTGGGCGAAGGCGGAGTGCTCGGAGTCCACCGCGACGAGCTGGCCCGGCGCGGCGGCGTCCATGACGAGGCGTCCGCCGATCACCAGCGACTCCTTGTTGGCCAGCGCCAGGGTGCGTCCCGCGGCCAGCGCGGCCAGCGTCGGGGTGAGGCCGGCGGCGCCGGTGATCGCGTTGAGCACGACGTCACACGGGGACGCGGCGAGCCGGTCGTTGCCGTCGACCCACAGCTTGGGGGTGTCGGCGCCGAGGCGGCGGCGCAGCTCGGCGGCGGCCTCCTCGGTGGGCACGGCGATCGCGTCGGGGACGAACTCGAGCGCCTGCTCGGCGAGCAGATCGAGGTTGCCGCCGCCAGCGGACAACCCGGCCACGCGGAACTGGTCGCGACGTGGCCGGATGACGTCCAGCGCCTGGGTTCCGATCGAGCCGGTGCTTCCGAGAATCACGACATCACGCACCGGTACAGTCTGGCACCATGCGGTCGGAAATCGAGACTCTCGCCGAGCTGGACGCCGTCAGCGACGAGCGGGGCACGCTGAGCGGCCACCTCGTCCAGTCCCTCGATCTGACCGGCCGCGGCGCGCAGCTGTCCCGCCTGTTGGTGCGGAACACGGTCTTCTTGGGCTGCACGATCGAGGGGCACGTCGCCGAGCACCTGATCCGCCGCGGCGCCGTCGTGTTCCCGCGGCTGCCCGACGTCCCGTTCGACGCGTACCGGGCCGCGCTGTACACCCCCGACGAGCTCTACGCCGGGCTCGAGGGCGGCTACCCGGCGACCCTGGACGGCCGCGTCTACGACTGGACGCGACACGACCGCTCCCGGCTGCTGGACGCGACGCTGGCCCAGGCGCTGCACGACCACTTCATCTCCGACGCCCTCGACGAACTGGTCACCGAGCCGGCCCGGACCGTCGGCGTCATGGGCGGCCACGCGCTGCAGCGCGGGACGGCGGGCTACCTGCTCGCCGCCCAGCTGGGGGCGGCGCTGGCGGACCGCGGACGCATGGTGCTGACCGGCG
Organism: Nigerium massiliense; assembly: GCF_000826085.1. GTDB lineage: Bacteria > Actinomycetota > Actinomycetes > Propionibacteriales > Propionibacteriaceae > Propioniciclava > Propioniciclava massiliense. Next base: position 95,437 of record NZ_CCYM01000001.1, read on the forward strand.
GCGGCCCGGGCGCCATGGAGGCCGCGAACCTGGGCGCGGCGCTCGGCGGCGGCCCCGCTCTGGACGCCGCGTGCGCTGAGCTGGCGCGGGTACCCGGCTTCGCCGACTCCGTGGACGCCTGGGCGGCGGCCGGGCTGGCGGTGTGCGACGGCGTCCGGCAGCCGCGGGAGACGGTCGGCATCCCGACCTGGTTCTATGGCCACGAGCCGCCGAACGTGTTCGCCACCCACATCGCCAAGTACTTCGACAACGCGATCCGTGAGGACATCCTGCTGCGGCTGTGCGGCGGCGGGATCCTCTTCGTGCAGGGCGCCGCCGGGACCGTCCAGGAGATCTTCCAGGCCGTCACCCGCAACTACTACGCGCTGGCCGCCGAGCAGGTGCGTCCGCTGGTGCTGCTCGGCAGCGACTACTGGACGACCACCGTCCCGGTCTGGCCCCTGCTGCGCAGCCTCGCCGAGGGCCGGCTGATGGCCGACAGGCTGTTCCTCGTCGACGACGTGGAGGCCGCCGTCACCGTCCTGGCCGGCGGAGACTGAGCCGTCCTCAGCGGACGGGCACGTCGAGGGCGCGCGCGGCGCGGGTCGCGCGGGCGTCCGCGATCGCCCACGGCAGGTAGAACAGCGTGAACGCGATGACGACCATCCCGACCAGGTAGGGCAGGTAGCCGGGCCAGGCGGGCAGCAGGTCGAGAACGCTGCGGCTGCTCGGCTTGCGGTTGAGGAACAGGTAGTTGCTGCCCACCACCGTGTTGACACCGAAGACGACGACGCCGTAGCAGACCAGCGTCACCAGCGCGCGCCGCCAGGACGCCCACGTCGGCCGGTACGCCTCGACCGCGGTGAACCACACCGCGGTGGCCACGATGAGCCCGTGGGTCACGAAGAACTGGAAGAACCGGTAGTGCGGGAACCCGTAGACGCCGATGTCGGGCGTCAGCAGCGCCTGGGTGGCGCCGGCCAGCCCCCAGAAGTAGCTCAGTTCGTAGAGCCTCCTGTTGCCGGTCAGCAGCAAGAACCCGCTCGCCCACACCAGCACGGAGCACAGGTGCAGCGGCAGCATCTCCTTCGGCGTCCAGGTGCCGCTCAGGGCGCGCCAGGCGTGATAGCTCAGCTCCGTGCCCCATAGCACCACGACGATCCCCACCAGGACGCGCCGGCGTCCGCTCTCCCCCAGCCGCCGGCCCACGGTGACCAACGCCGCGATGCAGAGCGCCAGCACCGCCAGCGCGGCCCAGTGCGACGCCGAGAACGTCACGAAGCGACCGCCGGTGTAGTCGCGGGCGAAGGGTCCCATGGCGGTTCAGCCGGTGACGGTGGCGGCCAGCTGCCCGCAGGCGCCGTCGATCTCGCGACCCCGGGTGTCGCGGACGGTGACGGCGACATGGTGCCGCTCGAGCCGCCGGACGAACTCGGCCTCGTCCTCGCGCCGCGAGGCCGTCCACTTCGAACCCGGGGTGGGGTTCAGCGGGATCAGGTTGACGTGCACCCAGCCCGTGCCGCGCCCAGCGGAGGTCAGCGTCTCGGCCAGCGCGTCCGCGCGCCAGGCCTGGTCGTTGATGTCGCGGATCATGGCGTACTCGATGGAGACGCGGCGTCCGGTCTCCTCGAAGTAGTGGTGGGCGGCCTCGACGACCTCGGCCACCTTGAAGCGGGTGTTGATCGGGACGATCTCGTCGCGCAGCTCGTCGTCGGGGGCGTGCAGGCTGACGGCCAGCGTGACCGGCAGCCCTTCCTCGGTGAGTTGCCTGATGCGGGGCACGAGCCCCACGGTCGAGACGGTGATGCCGCGCGCGGAGATGCCCATGTCGTCGGTCATCGTGTGGATCGCCCGCAGGAGCGCCTTGTAGTTGGCCATCGGCTCGCCCATGCCCATGAACACGATGTTGTTCAGGTGCCCGACGATCTTGGTGGCTTCCTTCACCTGGGCCACGATCTCGGCCGCCGACAAGTTGCGCTGCAGGCCACCCTGCCCGGTGGCGCAGAACGGGCAGGCCATGCCGCAGCCCGCCTGGCTGGAGACGCACAGGGTGGAGCGACGGCGTCCGGTGCCGCTCGCCTTCACGTCGGGGACGCCGTACTGCATGAGCACCGACTCGACCAGCGCGCCGTCGAAGAGCCGCCACAGCGTCTTCACGGTGGTGCCCTCGTCGGTCTGCAGTTCGCGGACCGAGGTCAACAGCTCGGGGAAGAACGCCTCGGCGACCTCGTCGCGCAGGCCGCGGGGCAGGTCGGTCCACGACGCCGGGTCATCGGAGGGCGACTCGAAGTAGTGCTTGGAGATCTGGCTGGCGCGGAACTTCGGCAGGCCCGCCTCGAGCACGGCCTCGACCCGCTGCTCGGGGTCGAGGTCCGCCCAGTGCCTGGGCGGCTTACCGCGCCGGCTCGCGCGCAGCTGCAGCGGCAGGACGCGGCCCTGGCGCGCGTGGGCGTCCAATTCGTCGGCGAGCGCGCGTTCCTCGTCGGTCAGTGCATCGGTCACGCTGGCCGAGCCTACCCGCCCGGGATGAGGAGATACATGACGAGCCAGGCGGGCGCGGCGCCCACGAGCAGCGAGTCGATGCGGTCCATGACGCCGCCGTGGCCCGGCAGGATCGAGCCCATGTCCTTGATGCCGACGTCGCGCTTGATCGACGACTCGATCAGGTCTCCGACGGTGCCGAACAGCACCATGGTCAGGCCGATGATGACGCCGACCCACCACGGCGCCTTGAGCACGTACACGCACATCAGGATGCCGACCAGCACCGACAGGACGATCGAGCCGCCCGTGCCCTCCCAGGTCTTCTTGGGACTGATCTTCGGGGCGAGCGGCGTCTTGCCGAACAGAACGCCGAACGCGTAGCCGCCCGTGTCGTTGGCGACGACGCACAGCAGGAACGTCACCATGCGGCCCGCGCCGTTGTCACCGGCGAGGATGAGCGCGGTGAACGAACCCAGCAGCGCGATGTAGCCGATGATGAACACGCTCGCCGCGACGTCGCGGACGAACCCGTCCTGCCCCTTCGGCAGCCGGTAGATCAGCACCGCGAGCACGGTGGCGCCGAGGTACATCAGCAACACCGAGTGCCACGGCATCGTGCCGAGCGCCACCCCCACCGCCGCCGCGTACGTGCCGATGACCATCGCCACCGTGCCGATGATGATCGGGACGATGGCGGCATTGGCCCCCATGCGCTGGAGCGCCTGGTACACCTCGTACGATCCGAGCGCGAGCGCGACGGCGACCAGGACGATGAAACCCCAGTGCCACCACGTCAGCGTGACCGCCACGTAGGCGAGGGCGGACACCCCCACGGCGATGGCCGCGGGGAGGTCGCGGCCAGCGGACTTCTTCTTCCGCTTGGGTTTGAGGGCGTCGGGTTCGGTCATCAAATCTCGAGAAGCTCGGTTTCCTTGGCCTTCAGCAGCGAATCGATCTCGTCGGAGTACTTCTTGGTGATCGTCTCCAGCTGCTTCTCGGCGCGGCTGACCTCGTCCTCTCCCGCCTCCTTGTCCTTCTCCAGCTTCTTCAGCCCGTCGACGGCGTGCCGGCGGTTGGAGCGGACGGAGATGCGGCCCTCCTCAGCCTTGGTGCGCGCCACCTTGATGTACTCCTTGCGGCGCTCCTCGGTGAGCTCGGGCATCACGATGCGGATGACGTTGCCGTCGTTGGCGGGGTTGACGCCGAGATCGGAGTCACGGACCGCCTTTTCGATGCCGGCCATCGCGCCGCGGTCGAAGGGGCTGATGAGGACGACGCGGGGCTCGGGCACCTGGAAGGTGGCGAGCTGCTGAAGCGGCGTGGGAGCGCCGTAGTAGTCGACCATCAGCTTGTTGAACATCGCGGGGTGGGCGCGGCCGGTGCGGATGGCGGCGAACTCCTCGGACGTGTGGTCAACGGCGCTCTTCATCTTCTGCTCGGCGTCCTTGAGGATGTCGGCGATCACGATTGTTCTCTCCTTTGGTTGTCGGTGCGTTCAGGCGTGCACCGTCGTTCCGATCTTTTCACCCGAGACGACGCGGGCGATATTGCCCTCGGTGCCGAGATCGAAGAACTTCATCGGCAGGTTGTTGTCGCGGGCCAGGCTGATGGCGGTGGCGTCGGCCACCTTGAGGTTCTTGTTCAGGAACTCGTCGTAGGTCAGCGACTCGAAGCGCTTGGCGTCCGGGTTCGTGCGCGGGTCGGCGTCGTAGACGCCGTCGGTACCCTGCTTGGCCATCAGCAGGATGTCCGCGGCCACCTCGAGGGCGCGCTGCGCGGCGACGGTGTCGGTCGAGAAGAAGGGCATGCCGGAGCCGGCGCCGAACAAGACGACGCGGCCCTTCTCGAGGTGACGCACCGCCCGCAGCGGGATGTAGGGCTCGGCGACCTGGCCCATGGTGATGGCGGTCTGCACGCGGGTCGGGATGCCCTGCTGCTCCAAGAAGTCCTGTAGGGCGAGGCAGTTCATCACGGTGCCGAGCATGCCCATGTAGTCCGCCCGGCGGCGCTCCATGCCGCGCTGCTGCAGCTGGATGCCGCGGAAGAAGTTGCCGCCGCCGGTGACGATGGCCACCTGGACGCCTTGGGCCACCACGTCGCCGATGTCGGAGGCGATGCGCTCGACGACATCGGGATCCACGCCGACGCTCCCGCCGCCGAAGGCTTCCCCGGACAGCTTCAGCAGGACGCGATGATAAGGGCTGGACATGCGAGGGGCCTCCCGAAGGGTCGAAACGACGTGCCGGTCGCCCCCACAGGCGACCTGGTCAGCCACCTTAGTAGATCCCGAGAAGACGGACGCGCCCGCGCGGCGGTGCGGAGCCGACGACCCGGCCGAAACGCACGACGCCCCGCCGCCGTCCCGGGTGGGACGAAGGCGGGGCGTGGGTGCTGTAGCGGGGATCAGCCGCCGGTGGAGAACCGGACGAAGCGCTTGACCTCGACCCCGTTGTCCTTGAGCAGCTGGCCGACGGACTTCTTGTCATCCGAGACGGACGCCTGCTCCAGCAGGGTGTTCTCCTTGTAGAAGCCGCCCAGGCGACCCTCGACGATCCGCTCGATGATCTTCTCGGGCTTGCCCTCCTCGCGGGCGGTGAGCTCCGCGACGTGGCGCTCGTTGGCGACGACGTCGGCGGGGACCTCGTCGCGGTTGAGCCACTGGGGGGTCATCGCGGCGATCTGCATGCCGATGCCCCGGACGAACTCCAGCTTGTCGTCGCCACCGGTGTACTCGATGAGCACGCCGACCTGCGGCGGCAGGTCCTGGCTGCGGCGGTGGAGATAGGTCGCGGCGGGCGCCTCGAAGTGCGCCACGTTCGCCAGCTCCAGCTTTTCGCCGATCCTGGCGGACAGCTCGGCGACGGCCTCCTCGACCGTCTGGCCGGACGCCAGCTTCAGCGCCTTGGCGGACTCCACGTCCGTGGCGCCCTGCGCGTCCACGGCGGACACGATCTCGTCGGCCAGGCTCATGAACTCGGCGTTCTTGGCGACGAAGTCGGTCTCCGCGGCGAGCTGGATCACCGAGGTGCCCTTGCCGGCGACGAGGCCGTTGCTGGCCTCGCGGTCGGCGCGCTTGCTCACCTTGGCGGCGCCCGACACGCGGAGCAGTTCGACGGCGGCGTCGAAGTCGCCGTCAGCCTCGGTGAGGGCCTTCTTCGCGTCCATCATGCCGGCGCCGGTGGCGTCGCGCAGCTTCTTCACGTCTGCGGCGGTAATAGCCATGTTGGTCACTAACTCCTTGTCAGGGGTGGATTCAGTTGGCCTGGTTCTCGGACGCGTTCGCGTCGTCCGCCTGAGCGGTGGGCTGGGCGAAGTCGTCCGTCTCGGCCTCGGCCTGCTCGTCGGCTGCGGGAGCCTCCTCGACGGGAAGCGGCGAGGCCTGCGCGGTCTCGGGAGCACCCTCCTGGGGGTCCTCGCCCGGCTTGGCCTCGACGGAGGCGTCGGCGGCGGGATCGTTCTGCGTGGTGGCCTGCTCCTGCGCGGGTGCGGTCGCCTCCGGGGACTTCTGTTCGAGCAGCTCGCGCTCCCAGTCGGCCATCGGCTCGGCGGCCGCGCCCTCAGAACCGCCCGCGTTCCCCTGCGAGCGGGCGAGGAGGCCCTCCGCCGCGGCGTCGGCGATGATGCGGGTCAGCAGCGACACCGAACGGATAGCGTCGTCGTTGCCCGGGATCGCGTAGTCGACCTCGTCGGGATCGCAGTTGGTGTCGAGGATGCCGACGACCGGGATGTGCAGCTTGCGCGCCTCGTCGATGGCGAGGTGCTCCTTCTTCGTGTCGACGATCCAGACCGCGTTGGGCAGCTTGTGCATGTCCGCGATGCCGCCCAGGGTCTTCTCGAGCTTCTCCTTCTTGCGCTGCTCACCGAGCAGCTCCTTCTTGGTGAGCCCGGAGCCGGCGACGTCGTCGAAGTCGATCGCCTGCAGCTCCTTCATCTTGGTGATGCGCTTGGAGATCGTGCCGAAGTTGGTGAGCATGCCGCCCAGCCAACGCTGGTTCACGTAGGGCATGCCGACGCGGGTGGCCTGCTCGGCGATCGCTTCCTGCGCCTGCTTCTTGGTGCCGACGAAGAGCACCTGGCCGCCCTTGGCGACGGTCTCGCGGATGAACGCGTAGGCGGTGTCGATGTACGTGAGCGACTGCTGGAGGTCGATGATGTAGATGCCGTTGCGCTCGGTGAAGATGAAGCGCTTCATCTTCGGGTTCCACCGGCGGGTCTGGTGTCCGAAGTGGACGCCCGCCTCGAGCAGCTGACGCGTGGTGACGACGGCCATGGCCGTTCCTTTCTGCGCGGCGACGGCCCCACGGGGCGGCCAACCGCTTGGGTTGTCAGGGCCGAACCTTTCGGCCCTCCTGATGCGACCGCCCAGCCCGCTCCGCCCAGATGGACGAAGACCTCGGGACCTGGCCCCACGAAGAGTGGTGAAGATCGCATGCGAAGTCGACCCGATCGGTCGGGTCGCTGGGAGCATTCTACGTCCCCGGGGCGCTCAGCTTCAAAGCGGCCCTCTGCGCGCAGCCCCACCAGGCTCTGACAAGCGCTGACACGTCCGTCCCATAGTGAGGGCGGAAAGGAGGCGACCACCATGAGAGTACTGACCGCCGTGTTCACGGCACTCGTCCTCGCGCTCGCGGCACCCGTGCCGGCGCACGCGGCCGGACGCCCGCCCTTGCCCGGCCGCGTCGTGAAGGGGTTCGACCCGCCCGCCGAGCGGTGGGGCGCCGGCCACCGCGGGGTCGACTTCGGCTCGGCGCCCGGCATGGTCGTGCGGGCCCCGGCGGCGGGGGTGGTGAGCTTCGCAGGCACGATCGCGGGCAAAGGCGTCGTCGTGGTGACGCACGGGAACCTACGCTCCACGTTCGAGCCGGTGCGCCCAACGGTCGAGGTGGGCGCGAGCGTCCGCGCCGGCTCCGCGATCGGGGTGCTGCTGCCGGGTCACCCGTGCCCCGCGCCGGCCTGCCTGCACTGGGGCCTCAAGCGCGGTGACGAGTACCTCGACCCGCTCACGCTGCTGTCGGGGGCCCAGGTGCGGCTGCTCCCCCGGGATGCGGCTGGCACGGCCCGGACGCGCGCGGGCGTGCGGGCCGTGAAGGCGGCCGCCGAGACCGCCGAGCAGGTGATCGATCTGCTGCCCGCCGGCCGTGCCAAGCGGCTGCTGAAGCCGGTGGCGGCCAAGGTCACCTCGGTGTTCGGGCGCCGCTTCCACCCGATCTTCCACGAATGGCGGCTGCACGCGGGCGTCGACCTGTCGGCCTCGTGCGGCACCCCGATCCGGGCGGCGGACGACGGGGTGGTGCAGCACATGGGCTACGACGCCTCCGGCGGGTGGCGGCTCGTGATCGGGCACGCGCCGCGTGGAGCGTCGAGCTTCGTCACCCAGTACCTCCACGCACAGGGCTACGGGGTCCGCGAGGGCCAACGCGTCAAGCGAGGTCAGGCCGTCGGCTGGGTCGGCACCACCGGCTGGAGCACCGGCTGTCACCTGCACTTCGGCGTGAAGCTGAACGGACGGCCCACCGATCCGGCCCGGTTCTGGTGAGCGGCGGCTCAGGCGCGCGGGTGGGCCTGGCGGAACGCCTCGCGCAGGCGCTCGTTCGTCACATGGGTGTAGATCTGCGTCGTCGCCAGGGAGGAGTGGCCCAGCATCTCCTGCACGCTGCGCAGGTCGGCCCCGCCCTCGAGCAGGTGGGTGGCCATCGCGTGGCGCAGCCCGTGCGGCCCGAGGTCAGGGCCGTCCGGCACGGCCGCGAGCGCCTCGTGGGCGACCCGCCGCACCACCCGCGGGTCGATGCGGCCGCCGCGGCGCCCCACGAACAGGGCATCCCCCACGGCCGCGATGGCCGGCCGCGCGTCCAGCCAGGCGTCCACCGCCAGCCTGGCGGGCTCACCGAGCGGGACGCGGCGCTCCTTGTCTCCCTTGCCCACGACCCGCACGAGGCCACGGTCGCGGTCGAGGTCGCCGGCGCTCAGCCCGCACAGCTCGGAGACCCGCATGCCGGTGCTGTAGAGCAACTCGATGATCGCGCGGTCGCGCAGCGCCACCGCCCGAGCGATGTCGTCGTCCGCGTCGGCGACGACCTGCTCCAGGTGCGCGAACAGTTCGTCCGCGGCGCCCCGGCCCATCGTCGGCGGCAGCGACCGGGTGGCGCGGGGCGAGCGCAGCGCGAGCGCCGGGTCGGCGTCCAGGGTCCCGGTGCGCTGCGCCCACGCGAAGAACACCCTCGCCGCCGTGGCCCGCCGCGCGACGGTGGTGCGCTCGGCGCCCCGTCCGCCCAAATCGGCCAGCCAGCGGCGCAGCAGCCGAAGGTCGACCCGGCTCCACGTCGTGACGCCCTGACGTAGGCAGAACCATGCCAGGTCGGTCAGGTCGCCGGTGTAGGCCCGCGTCGTGTTGCCCGAGAGGTGTCGCTCCCCCGAGAGGTGCTCGGCGTACTCGTCCAACAGCACGGCCAGCCCCGCCGGCAGAGTCTCCGCTGCTTGCTCGGCGCCGCGGCTCGGCGGCGGCTCGGTGGCCGGTTCGAGGCCGGCGTCCGACGGCCCGGTGGCGTCCGAGCCGCGCTGGTGCTGGGCGGCGTTCACCGATCCAGCGTGCCAGAATGGGGAGTTGCGTCGGCCGAGCGACACCGGCGGCGCGGCACACGCCAGGAGATGAGGGGACATGAGCAACGACGACTTGACGACCGGGGGCACCGTGTTGCCCATCACGCGCTGGGGCGAGCCGGTGATGCACCAGCCGACCAAGCCGGTCACCGAGTTCGACGACGACCTGCGCTCGCTGGTCCGCGACATGTTCGCCACCATGAAGGAGGCCCAAGGCGTCGGCCTGGCGGCCACTCAGGTCGGGCGCGACATCTCCGTCTTCGTGTACGACTGCTTCGACGCCGACCACAAGCAGCACGTCGGCGTCATGTGCAACCCCGTCGTCACCCTGCCGACCGGCCGCGACCGCCAGCTCGACGCCAGCGACGAGGGCTGCCTGTCCTTCCCGGGGGCCTACGAGTCGCTGGCCCGACCCGACAAGGCCGTCTGCACCGGCCAGGACGCCTTCGGCAACGAGGTGACGGTGGAGGGCACTGGCGTGCTGGCCCGCTGCCTGCAGCACGAGACCGACCACCTGAACGGCACGGTCTTCGGCGACCGGCTCTCCTCGCGGTCGCGCCGCAAGCTCACCGAACAGCGCGACGCCCTCGCGCACCTCTACCCCGACGACTGGCCCGTCAGCCCCCGCAAGGGCTCGGCCGACGAATAGGGTCAGCGCAGCGCCCAGCAAGCCAGGGCGGTCGCGGCGGCGACGTTGAGCGAGTCGACGCCGTGCTGCATGGGGATCTTGACGGCGACATCGGCCTGCGCGATCCAGCGCTGGCTCAGGCCGTCCCCCTCGGTCCCCACGACGAGGGCGAGCTTGTCCGGGCGCGGCCGGGCGACGACCTCGTCCAGGCTCACGGCGTCCGGGGTGAGGGCCAGCGCGCAGACGACGAACCCCGCCTCCCGTAGCGTCGGCAGCGCCGTCGCCCAGTCGTCAACGCGCGCCCACGGCAGCGAGAACACCGTGCCCATGCTGACTTTGATCGACCGCCGGTAGAGCGGGTCCGCAGCCCGCGGGGCGAGCAGGACGCCGTCCCACCCGAGTCCGGCGGCGTTGCGGATGATCGAGCCCACGTTCGCGTGGTCGACGATGTCCTCCGCGACGATCAGCCGGTTCATCCCCAGCAGGTCGCTCATGGGCCTCGGCTCGGCCCGGTGCAGGGACGCGAGCGCGCCGCGGTGCACGTGGAAGCCCGTCACCTGTTCGGCCAGCTCCTCGCTGACGACGTAGACGGGCGCGTCCGGCCAGCGGCCGAGCATGTCCGCCAGCCCGGCCAGCCAGCGCTCGGCCAGCATGAACGAGCGCGGGCGATGCCCCGCCTCGATCGCGCGCCGGATCACCTTCTCCCCCTCGGCGATGAACAGCCCCCGCTCGCTCTCCAGGGATCGGCGCAGCGACGTCTCCCGCAGCTTCACGTAGTCGGCCAGGCGGGGGTCCTGAGGGTCGTCGATGGGGATCAGAGGCATTGGACTAGGGTGGCCGCCGTGTCCGCGCTCAGCAAAATCCGCATCGACTGGTTCTTGGTCGCCATCGTGGCGTCCGCGGTGCTGGCGAGCCTGTTCCCCGCGCGCGGCGTGGGGGTGCCGGTGCTCGACTGGGCCACGAAGATCGCCATCTTCGGTCTGTTCTTCCTCTACGGCGCCCGGCTGCACCCCGACGAGGCGCTCAAGGGGCTGCGTGACTGGCGACTGCACCTGACGATCCTGTCGTTCACCTACATCGCGTTCCCGGCGCTCGGGCTGCTGCTCGGGCCGGTCCTCGTGCCGCACCTGCTCTCCCCGGCGCTGTACGCCGGCCTGCTGTACGTGACGCTGTGCCCCTCCACCGTCCAGTCGTCGGTGAACTTCACCTCGATCGCCGGCGGCAACGTGGCGGGCGCGATCGTGAGCGCGTCGGCGTCCAATCTGCTGGGAGTCTTCCTGACCCCGGCGCTGGCGATCGCGTTGATGAACACCACGGGCAACGCCGACATCCGGCTCGAGTCGTTCCTCGACATCGTGCTGCAGATCCTGCTGCCGTTCGTCCTCGGCCAGCTGTCCCGGCGCTGGACCGCCGACTTCGTGACGCGGCACAAGAAGCTGAAGCTCGTCGACCAGTTCTCGATCGTGCTGGTCGTCTACGCGGCTTTCTCCTCGGGCATGCGCGAGAACATCTGGTCGCTGGTGACCTGGTCCGACCTCGTCGTCCTTCTCGTGGTGGTCTGCGCGATCCTGGCGTTGGCGCTGTGGAGCACGTGGACCGTGGCACGCAAGCTGGGCTTCAACCGGGCGGACGCCATCGCGATCCAGTTCTGCGGCACCAAGAAGTCGCTGGCGTCCGGCCTGCCGATGGCGACGGTGCTGTTCGCCGGGCAGCCGACGGGCCTGATCATCCTGCCGCTGGTGCTGTTCCACCAGCTGCAGTTGATGGCCTGCTCGGCGATGGCGTCGCATTACCGACGCCAGGCGGACGCAGCGGACGCCGGGTGACCCCTGCGCGCGACGCCCGCCCGGCGAGCCGGCTCAGGCCTCGTCCTGCCACAGGGACACGAGCACCTTGCCCGACGTCTCGGAGTCCTTGGCGATCGCGAACGCTTCGACGGCGTCCTCGGCGGGAAGCACGTGCGTGACGACGTCGCCCAGGTTGGGGTGCTCGGTCAGCAGCTGGACGGCCTGGTCGATCTCGTCGTTGAACCGGAAGCTGCCGAGGTAGGTGACCTCCTTCGACACGAACGGCGCCAGGTTGATCGGGCGCGGCTCGTTGGGCACCATCCCGACCTGCACGACGGTCCCGGCGCGCCGCACCGCGGCCAGCGCCGGGGACACGGCCCCGGCGACGCCAGAGCACTCGAACACGACGTCGTAGCTCATCGCCGGGATCTCCTCGGAGCTCACGTTGATGGTGTGCGTCGCGCCGACCGCACGGGCCCGCTCGAGGGGGCCGTCGAGGACGTCGGTCGACGTGATCTCGGCGGCACCCAGGGTCGCCGCAGCCGCGGTGAGCAGCAGCCCGATGGGTCCGGAGCCCGACACGAGCACCCGCTTGCCCTGCACCCCGCCGGCCAGGTTGATCGCGTGCAGGCCGACGCCGAGCGGTTCGGCGAGCGCGGCGAGCTTCAACGAGAGCCCGTCGGGCAGCGGGCGCACCATGAAGTCCTGCACGATCAGGTACTCGCTCATGCCGCCCTGGGTGTGCGGGTTCGTGGACGCGCTGCCCAGGTAGGTGCCGCCCGGCCACAGGTGACGACGGTCCTCGACGCCGGCCTCCGACGTGCCGAACGTCGCGGGGTGCACGGTCACGGGCGTCCCCGGCGCCAACTCACCCGAGGGGTCGAGGTCGACGGTGCCGGACACCTCGTGCCCGGGAACGAGCGGCTCGCGGACGACGTACTCGCCGTTCGCGCCCTGGAAGTAGTAGTGCAGGTCGGAGCCGCAGATGCCGCCGTAGGCCATCCGCAGCCGCACCTGGCCCTCGCCCGGCTCGGGGGTGGGCACCTCCTCCAGGCGCAGGTCGTCCTTGCCATGGATCAACAGTGCTTTCATCACAACTTCCTTCGATGGGGGTTCGGGTGGACGGTTTCAGCGGCCGGACGCTTCGAGGGCCAGCTGAGCCGCGGCGCGGACGCCGTCGGCGACGACGACCTCGCAGAACTCGGTGACCCGGTCGACGAACGGCTGCTGCGCGACGAGCTCGTCCGGGAAGATCCCGGCGGCCATGATCGCCGCCACGTGCGCGCGGACGTCGGTGGCGTCCTTCGTGGCCGCCAGCAGCTTCTCCTTCGCCGGCTCGACCATCGCGTCCGCGACCGGGCCGGGCTCGAAGCCGGTGGGCGGGACGACGCAGCAGATCCAGCCGGCGACGGTGAGCGCGAGCTGCTGGGGAACCTGCCCGGCGCGCAGCAGGCGCAGCGCCGGCTCGGGCACGCGCTGGACGAGCTTGGTCGAGCCGTCGGAGCCGACGCGGGACGTCTTGTCCCCGAGCGCGGTGTTGTTCCAGCGGTCGAACAGGCTGTCGATGTAGCCCTGCGCGTCGAAGCCCTCCGGCAGCGGGATGCTCGGCAGGTACTCGTCCTCGATGGCCGCCCGGACGCAGCGGGCGACGAAATCCTGCGCCCGGGACGCCGGGATCGTGCCGCGGCCGTCGAGGCCGCCGAGGTAGGCGATCAGCGAGTGCGAGCCGTTGAGCAGCCGCAGCTTCACCAACTCGTACTTCTCGACCTCGTGGGTGAAGATCGCTCCCGCGGCGTCCCAGGCGGGGCGTCCGGCGGCGAAGTCGTCCTCGATGACCCACATGGTGAACTTCTCCGCGGGCACCGGGCACTCGTCGACGACGCCGAGGATGCGCTCGACCGCCTCCCGGGTGGCGTCGGTGGGCGCCGGGACGATGCGGTCGACCATCGCGTTGGGGAACGTGACGCTCTCCCCCAGCCACGCGAGCATCTCGGGCGCCGCGCCGCTGACGGTCAAGAACTGCTGGACGGCCGCGCGCGTGGTGTTGCCGGCCGAGACGAGGTTGTCGCACGACAAGACCGTGATCGGCGCGCCGCCGGACTCGAACCGCCGCACCAGCCCGCGGGCGATCAACCCGAGCGGCGAGCGCGGGTTCTCCGGCTCGGCGAGATCGGCGGCGATGTCGGGCGAGGACGTCTGGAGCTCGTTCGTCCGCCCGTCGAGGTGGTAGCCCGCCTCGGAGATCGTGAGGGTGAGGATCTTGTGCGCCGGGTCGGCGATCGCGTCCAGCACCTGCGGGCCGTCCTCGGCGGCGACGAACGTGCGCCGGTGCACGTCGACGACGCCGACCTCTTCGCCACCGGGCTGCAGGGTCAGGATCGAGTACAGGTGGTCCTGGGCGTCCATGGCGTCCACGACGCGGTGGCTGCGGTTGGCGATGCCGACGATCCCCCAGTCGCCGGGCTCCGCGGCGAGCGCCTTGGCGGTGTAGACGGCGAGGTGCGCGCGGTGGAAGTTGCCGAGCCCGAAGTGCACGATGCCGGTCTGCTGCGGTGCGGACGCCCCGATGAGGCGCCCGTCGGGGAGGGTGTCGCGGTTCAGTCGGCTCGTCACAATCGTCCTCGTCTCACGGTGCGGATGGACCGGACGTCCGAGTCAGCGGCGCGGTCGGTGCCGCGGGAGAGAACGCCCTTGTCGTTCCCACGATCCTCCCGCGGCCGCCGGGGCGCTGGCAACCCCGCGCACGGCACCCCGGGTTGGACGTCCGTTCAGGAGATCGGCGCCCACTCCGGCCCGGTCTCGCCGAGCTTCTCGTCGAGCTTGCGGAAGATCGGCGTCGGCTTGGCCAGCGGCGTCCCCGGCACGATCGGCGTCGATTCCCAGCGGGCCTGCTGGGACGCGTAGTCGCCGGTCAGCACGGGGTAGCTGGGCGCGCCCTCTTCGTCGACGATCTTCATCTCGGGCTGGGCGGCCCACACGCCGGTGCCGCCGAGGGCCTCGAAGATCTTCTGCGCCGAGTGCGGCAGGAAGGGCGTCAGCAGGGTGTTGCAGTCCGAGACGACCTGCAGCGCGACGTGCAGCACGGTGTCGCGGCGCGCCGGGTCGTCCTTCAGCTTCCACGGCTCGTTGTCGGAGATGTACTTGTTCGCCTGCCCGACGACGCGCATCGCCTCGGAGATGGCCTGCTTGAACCGGGCGCGGCCCAGCAGCGTCCCGACCGTGTCGAACGCCGCCTTCGAGGCGTCCAGCAGCGCGCGATCACCCTCGGTGAGTTCGCCGGCCTCGGGGATCGCGCCGACGTTCTTGTGCGCCATCGAGATCGACCGGTTGACCAGGTTGCCCCACTCGTTGGCCAACTCGAAGTTCACGCGGCGGACGAACTCCGCCCAGGTGAAGTCGGTGTCCTGGTTCTCCGGGCCGGCGACCGCGATGAAGTAACGCAGGGCGTCCGGGCCGAACTCCCGCAGGAAGTCGCGCACGTAAATTACCTTGTTGCGCGACGAACTGAACTTCGCCCCCGACATCGTGAGGAACTCACTCGAGACGATCTCGGTGGGCAGGTCGAGGCGGCCGAACGCGCTCGGCTCGCCTCCGCGCGACCCCTCCCCGTTGGCGCCGAGCAGGATCCCGGGCCAGATGACGGTGTGGAAGGTGATGTTGTCCTTGCCCATGAAGTAGTAGGACTCGGCCTGCTCGTGCGTCCAGAACCGCCGCCACGCCTCGGGGTCGCCGGTGCGCCGGGCCCACTCGACGGACGCCGACAGGTACCCGATGACCGCGTCGAACCACACGTAGATGCGCTTCATCGGCGCGTCCTCCCACGTCTCCAGCGGGATCGGGACGCCCCAGTCCAGGTCGCGCGTGATCGCGCGTGGCTTGAGGTCCTTGGCGAACTCGGTGGAGAACCGGATGACGTTGGGACGCCAGTCGGTGCGCTCGCCCAGCCACTCCTGCAGCTGCTCGGCCAGCGCCGGCAGGTCGAGGAAGAAGTGCTCGGTCTCGACGAAGTCGGGCACCTCGCCGTTGACGCGGCTGTGCGGGTTGATCAGGTCAATCGGGTCGAGCTGGTTGCCGCAGTTGTCGCACTGGTCGCCGCGGGCGCCGTCGTAGCCGCAGATCGGGCAGGTGCCCTCGATGTAGCGGTCGGCCAGCGTGCGGCCGGTGGACGGGCTGATCGCGCCCAGCTGCTTGTGGGCGACGACGTAGCCGTTGCGGTGCAGCGCCGAGAAGAGCTCCTGGACGACGGCGCGGTGGTTCAGCGTCGTCGTGCGGGTGTACAGGTCGTAGGAGAGGCCGAGCCCCTGCAGGTCCTCGGTGATGATCTGGTGGTACTTGTCGGCGGTCTCGCGGGCGGTCAGCCCCTCGCCCTCGGCCTTCACCTGGATGGCCGTGCCGTGCTCGTCGGTCCCCGACACCATCAGCACGTCGTTGCCCGCCATGCGCTGGTAGCGCGCGAAGACGTCGCAGGGAACGGCGAAGCCACTGACGTGGCCGATGTGGCGCGGGCCGTTGGCGTAGGGCCAGGCCGCGCAGGCGAGGATCGAAGTCATGGGCTCGATCTTAGGACAACCCGCCTACGCTCCCTGCCGCGCGAAGCCGGGCTTGATGACGTCCTCGATGAGCGACCGCCGTCGGTCGTAGGGGTAGAACGCGCTCTTGGCGGCGTTGAGGGTGAACCAGCGCACGTCCTCCAACCCGTAGCCGAACGCCTCGCTGAGCAGTTGCAGCTCCCGGCTCAGCGTCGTGCGGCTCATCAGCCGGTTGTCGCAGTTCACCGTCACCCGGAACCGCAGCTCGGCCAGCAGGCCGAACGGGTGGTCGGACACCGCATCGCAGATGCCGGTCTGCACGTTCGAGCTGGGGCACAGCTCCAGCGGGATGCGCCGGTCGCGGATGAACGCGGCCAGGTCGCCCAGCTGATGGCCGTCCGGGGTGCGGGCGATGTCCTCGACGAGGCGGACGCCGTGGCCGATGCGGCTGGCCCCGCACAGCTGGACGGCCTCCCAGATGGACGCCACGCCGAACGCCTCGCCGGCGTGGATCGTGAACGGGACGTTGTTGCGGCGCAGGTAGGCGAACGACTCGGCGTGCAGGCTCGGCGGGAAGCCGTCCTCGGCGCCCGCGATGTCGAACCCGGCCACGGAGTCACCGCGGTAGTCGACGGCGAGCCGGGCGACGTCCGGACGCGGCGAGCCGT
Organism: Nigerium massiliense; assembly: GCF_000826085.1. Classification (GTDB taxonomy): domain Bacteria; phylum Actinomycetota; class Actinomycetes; order Propionibacteriales; family Propionibacteriaceae; genus Propioniciclava; species Propioniciclava massiliense. The sequence goes on from NZ_CCYM01000001.1 coordinate 112,109, forward strand.
GCCGCATCGAGGTGACGAGCTGCTGGACGACGATCCGGTGGCCCCGGGCCGCGCAGGACGCCATCCCCTCGGCCAGCCCGTCCCGGACGGCCTCGACGGCCTGGGTGACGCTCAGCCCGCCCGCCAGGTGCTGGGTGGGCGCCCAGCGCGCTTCGGCGTAGACGACGCCGTCGGCGGCCTGGTCCTCCACGAACTCGCGAGCGACGCGGCGCAGGTGATCGGCCGACTGCATGCACGCGATCGTGTGGTCGAAGGTCTCCAGGTAGCGCACCAGAGAGCCCGAGTCGGCGGCCTCGAAGAACCAGTCGCCCAAGGCGTCCGGGTCGGTGGTCGGCAGCTCGTGGCCGGCCTCGGCGGCGAGCTCGATCACCGTCGCCGGGCGGAGCCCGCCGTCGAGGTGGTCGTGCAGGGTGACCTTGGGCAGGGCGCGCAGGGCGTCGAGGTCGAGGCTCACTGGTTCCTCTCGAGGGTGGCGAGGTCGTCGGGGCCGAACGCCTGCGGCAGGACGTCCGCCATGGTCAACAGCCCCTGGGGGGTGTCGACCAGCAGGTCGGCGCCGCCGTGTTCCCACAACAGCTGGCGGCAGCGGCCGCAAGGCATGATGCAGGACCCCCGACCGTCCACGCAAGCGAAGGCGACGAGGCGGCCGCCGCCCCCGGCGACCAGGTCGGAGATCAGGCCGCACTCCGCGCACAGCGTGACGCCGTACCCGGCGTTCTCCACGTTGCAGCCGGAGACGATCCGTCCGTCGTCGACGAGGCCGGCGGCCCCGACGCGGTAGCCGGAGTACGGCGCGTAGGCCCGCGCCGCGACCTCGCTCGCGCGCCGACGCAGCGCGTCCCAGTCGACGCCCGGCGACGCGCCGTCCTCCAGCGGTCTCACTTGACGAACGGGACGCCGTCCGCGGCGGGACCGCGGCTGCGCCCGATCAGGCCGGCCACCGCGATGACGGTGGCCAGGTACGGCAGCATCAGCAGCAACTGGCTCGGCATCGGCGTGCCGAGGCTCTGCAGCTGGCTGGCGAGCTGGGTCACGAAACCGAAGAACACCGCCATCAGCGCGGCCCGCACCGGGTTCCAGCGCCCCATGATCAGCGCGGCCAGCGCGATGAAGCCGTTGCCGACGGTGATGTCCTTGATGAACGCGCCGGTCGAGCCGATCGTGAAGAACGCGCCGCCCAGGCCGGCGAAGGCGCCGCCCAGCAGCACGGCCTGCCAGCGCATGCCGCGGACGCTGACCCCGACGGTGTCGGCGGCCTCGGGGTGCTCGCCGACGGAGCGGACGCGCAGGCCCCAGCGGGTGCGGTAGAGCAGCCACGAGACGAAGGCGACCGACAGCACGGCCAGGTAGAACAGGATCGTCTGGTTGAACAGGATGGGCCCCAGGAACGGGATCGCCGACAGCCCCGGGATCGCGATCGGCTCCAGCAGGGGCGATGAGTTGAGGTCGCCGGAGTTCGGCTGGACGAGCTGGTCGAACAGGAAGCCCGTCAGGCCGGAGGCGAACAGGTTGATCACGACGCCGAGCACGACCTGGTCGACCAGGTACTTGATCGAGAACACCGCCAGCATCGCGCCCATCAGGACGCCGGCGAGCACGGCCGCGAACAGGGCGGCCGTCGTCGAGCCGGTCACGGAGCCGACCACGGCGGCGGTGAACGCGGCGACCAGGAACTGCCCCTCGATCGCGACGTTGACGACACCGGCGTTCTCGCACAGGACGCCGCACAACGCGCCGAGCACGAGCGGCGTCGCCAGCGCAATGGTGCCGGCGAACTGGTTGCTGACCTGGAACGGAAGCTGGCTTCCGGCGACGGCCCAGGTGATGAAGCCCAGCACCACGGCGATCCCGCCGACGACGGCGGCCGCGGTGCGGGCACCGGCCGGGAGGCGTCCGGCCAGGAAGACGATGCCGGACGCGATCACCAGCACCGCGCAGGCGATGACGGTCGGCCCCGCGGGCACCGTGACCGTCGGCAGCTGCACGGCGTCGAAGTAGCCGGACAACGCGTACGCGGTTGCTCCAGCAGTGCGGGTGCTGAGGATCGCGAGGATGGCGCCCAGCGCGACCAGCAGAGCGCCGGCCGACAGCCGGGCGCGGCGGGCGTCCCGGGACTCGTGGACGTCGAGTTCGGGGGTCCGCGCTGCGGCGACGGTGCTCATGCCTGACCTCCGACCAGGGACTTGTTCTTCGGGGCCCGCAGGTACGGCGTGATGGCGCTGACGAGGCCGGGGGCGGCGACGAACAGCACGATCAGCGCCTGCAGCAGCATCGCCATCGTCACCGGCGTGCCCGCCATGCTCTGCATCGCTAGGCCGCCCGAGTGCAGGCCGCCGAACAGCAGGCCCGCGAACACGATGCCGATCGGGCTGCTGCGGCCGAGAAGCGCGACCGTGATGGCGTCGAAGCCGACCGTGCCGACCAGCCCGGCCGACAGCGGCGTCGGGACGCCTTGGCCGCCCGGGCCGAGCGCGAACTGGGTGCCCGCGAGGCCCGCGAGCAGGCCGGAGAGCACCATGGTGACGATGGTGATGCGGCCGACGCTCATCCCGGCGGTGGCCGCGGCCCGCGGGTTCGCCCCGACGGCCCGGATGGCGAAGCCGATCGTCGACCGCTCGATGAGCCACCACGTGAGGGCCGCGGCCAGCAGCGCGACGACGAACCCGAGGTGGAACTGCCCGTAGAAGGCCGGGAAGATCGCGGTCGGCTCCACCGGCGGCGAGATCGGGTCGCGACTGCCCGGTCGCAGGAAGGCGTCCGTCGTCAGCAACCAGGCAAGGATGCCGGTGGCGATGTAGTTCATCATGATCGTCACGATGACCTCGTGCGCACCGGTGCGTGCTTTGAGGAAGCCGACGATACCGCCCCACACCGCGCCGCCCACCAGGCCGGCGAGCACAGCCACGACGAGGTGCAGGACCGGCGGCATCGGCAGCGCGAACCCGACCCAGGCGGCCAGGATCGCGGCGATCACCGCCTGGCCCTGGGCGCCGATGTTGAACAGTCCCGCGCGGAAGCCGAGCCCGACGCCCAGGCCCGCGCAGATCAGCGGGGCGGCCTGGGCCGTGGTCATCGCCAGCGCGTACGGAGAGCCGACCGCGCCGAAGAACAGCGCGGAGTAGGCGGACGACACCTTCGCCCAGCTCGCGCCGAGCGGCAGCTGGGGCGCGGTGAACAGGTAGGCGTACTGGGTGACGACCTCGGGGTCGGAGACGATCATCACGATCGCGCCGACCAGCAGGGCCAGCACGATCGACATCGCGGTGACCGCCCACGACCGGCCGTGCCGCTCCCAGAACGAACCGCGGGTGGTCTGCGGCTCAGGCATGCTCGCCCCTCTCCGCGGCGCCCTGCGTGGCGACCGCCTCGGCCCGTGGCGTCGGATTCTCGGCCGACGCGACCGCTTCCTCGTACGGGACGCCCGCCATCATCAGGCCGACCACGTCGCGCGGCGTCTCGGGAGGGACGATGCCCACGACCCGTCCGCGGTACATGACCAGCACCCGGTCGGCCAGAGCCTCGACCTCGTCGAGCTCGGTGGAGACCAGCAGCACCGCCGTCCCGGTGTCGCGCTCCTCGACGATGCGCCGGTGCAGGAACTCGATGGCGCCCACGTCGACGCCGCGGGTCGGCTGGCTCGCGACCAGCAGGGCCAGGTCGCGGGACAGTTCGCGCGCCAGCACGACCTTCTGCTGGTTACCGCCGGACAGCGACGACAGCGGCGCACTGATGGACTCGGTGCGGATGTCGAACTCCTGGCGGAGCCGCTCGGCGTTGTCCTGGATCTGCGGCAGCGCCAACGCTGGGCCGCGCGAGAACGGAGGCTGGTCGAAGCGGTTGAGCACGAGGTTCTCGGCGATGGAGAACGAGCTGACGAAGCCGTCCGCCTGCCGGTCCTCCGGGACGAAGCCGACGCCGGCGGCGATGGTGTCGTGCGGGTTCGCGCGGGTGATGTCGCGGCCGTCCAGCGTGATGGTGCCCGACGCGACGGGCATGTTGCCGAGGATCGCGTCGGCCAGCTCCGACTGCCCGTTGCCCTGGACGCCCGCGACACACAGCACCTCGCCGGCGCGTACGTCGAACGTGAGGCCGTCCACGACGACGACGCCGGCGACGTTGGTGACCCGCAGGTCGCTCACCTGCAGCCGGACGTCGCCGACCTCGGCGGCGGCCTTGTCGACGCGCAGGTCGACGGCCCGGCCCACCATCATCTCGGCGAGGTCGGCCTCGGACGTCCCGGGCTCGGCGTGGCCGACGATCTTGCCCCGGCGCATGACGGTGATGCGGTCGGCGATCGCGCGCACCTCGCGCAGCTTGTGGGTGATGAAGACGATGGCCTTGCCCTCGTCGCGCAGGGCGGTCATGACGCCCATGAGCTCGTCGATCTCCTGCGGCGTGAGCACCGCGGTGGGCTCGTCGAGGACGAGGATCTCGGCGTCGTTGGCCAGCGCCTTGAGGATCTCGACGCGCTGCTGCAGGCCGACGGGCAGGTCCTCGACGACCGCGTCCGGGTCGACCGGCATCCCGTACCGCTCCCCGATCTCGCGCACCCTGGCCCGGGCGCGCTCCTTGTTGAGGACGAAGGCGCCCTCACGGCCGAGCATCACGTTCTCCGCGACCGTGAAGACGTCCACGAGCATGAAGTGCTGGTGCACCATGCCGATGCCGGCCGCCATCGCCTGCTTGGGGTTGCTGAACGTCCTCGGCTCGCCGTCGACGACGATCTGACCGCCGTCGGGCTGGTAGAGCCCGTACAGCACGTTCATCAGCGTCGACTTGCCGGCGCCGTTCTCCCCCAGCAGGCAGTGGATCTCACCGGGACGCACGTCGAGATCGACCGCGTCGTTGGCCGTGAACGAGCCGAACCTCTTGGTGATTCCCTCGAGGCGCAGGCCGCCCGTCGTCGCGTTCGTCACACTCGCATCCTTCCAGACGTTCGTCCCGCTGCCGCGAGACACGAGGGGAGGCCCGCTGGGCCTCCCCTCGTGACGGCTTCGTCGCTCAGGCCTCGACCTTGATGGCGCCCGAAGCGATGTCCGCCTGCAGCTTGTCGAGTTCGGACTTGGTCTCGGCCGACACCTTGGCGTCGTAGTCGTGGAACGGGGCCAGGTACACGCCCTTGTTCGCGATCGTGCCGGTGTAGGGCTCGTTGGTGAACTGATCGTCCTTGGCGGCCTTGATCGCGTCGAACACGGCGACGTCCATGGCCTTGCCGACGGAGGTGGCGATGGCCGCCTTGTACTTCGGCTGGCTGACGTAGCCGTCGGTGTCGACCCACACGGCCGCGACTTTGCCGCCGGACCCCTGGGCCACCTGCAGCGCGCCCTCGCCGGCGGGGCCGGCGACCGGCATGATCACGTCGACGCCCTGGTTGACGAGCTGGGTGGAGACGTTCTTGCCGCCGGCGACGTCGTCGAAGTTGCCGCTGGGGATGAACGTGCCGTCCTTGGACTTGGTGTTCCAGCCGACGACCTGGACGTTCTTGCCCTTGTCCTGGTTGTACTTCTCGACGCCCTGGGCGTAGCCCGACATGAAGGAGGTGACCGAGGGGATCTTCGCACCGCCGAACGTGCCGACCTTGCCCGACTGCGACAGCGACGCCGCGGCGTAGCCGGCCAGGTAGGACGGCTCGGCGGAGTTGAACAGCAGGCCCTTGAGGTTGGCGGGCGCGGTGTTCTTGCCGGTCTTGGGGTCGGTGTAGGCGGCGTCGACGATGGCGAACTTCGTGTCGGGGTTCTTCTTGGCCGCGGCCAGGGTGACGTCGGCGATCTTGAAGCCGACGGTGACGATGACGTCGCACTTGGCGTCGATCATGTTCTGGACGTTGGGGGCGTAGTCGGCGTTGGTGGTCGACTGCACCTCCTTGGTCTTGATCAGCAGTTGGGTCTTGGCGTCCGTCAGGCCCTTGTGGGACGTCTCGTTGAACGACTTGTCGTCGAAGCCGCCGTTGTCGGAGACCATGCAGGCGAGGAAGTCGGACGGCGTGGCGCCGGGGGCCGGAGTGTTCGAGCCGCCCGCCGAGGGGGACGCCGAGGGCGGCTGGGCGCAGCCGCCGAGCACGAGGGCGAGCGCGAGGCCCGAGCCAATCAGGGTCTTTTTCACAGCAAGTGCCTCCTCGGCAACGAAAGGGTCTCATCGGGCACCGCTGCCCGAAGCGTCCACATGGTAACCCAGCGACCGTCTGTTTCCCCGCTCTTCGGCAGCCGTTCACGTTCACTTGGCAGTCACCACTTCCCGGCGGCCCCGCGGGCGTCCGGCAGGGTCAGACGACCTGGCGGACGAGAGCCTCGGCGGCCTCGATCATCGTGGTCGTCTCCGCTTGCCAGCCCGGCTCCTGACCGCGGTAGGGGCCCGTCGCGAGCGAGACGATCACGGCCGCGGCGCGCAGGCGCAGCTCGACCGGGTCCACGCGCTCGTCGAAGACCGGCACCCAGTCGGCGATCAGGCGCCGGACGGTTCCGGCCTGGGCGGCGTTCATGTGCTGGATCGTCGCGAGGTGCGCGATCAGGCAGGCGAGGTCGTCCGCGCGGCGACCGGGGCCGATCGTGTCCACGTCGAGGATGCCGACGATGCGGCCGCCGTCGACGTGCAGCTGGCCTTCGTGGAAGTCGCCGTGGGTCGGCTCGTGCCCCTCGGGGACACCGGCCAGCCCCTCGGTGATCCGCTCGACGAGCCAGGCCAGCCGGGGCTCGAGCTCCGGCAGCGCCGCGGTCACCATCGCCGCGTAGTGGGCGACGGCGTCCGACCAGGGCGGCCGGCGCTCCAGGTCGGAGACCTGCGCGGGCATGGAGTCGAGCAACGTCACGAGCTGCTCGGCCGAACACGGGGGGACGCCGCCGAACAGGGCGCGGGCCAGCGGCTCGCCGGGCAGCTCCCGCAGCACGAGCAGGTGGTCTTCGGTGGCGGCCACGACCGGCGGGGCCGGGACGCCGGCGTCCAAGAGCAGGCGGTGGCGCCGCAGCACGTCGTCGAAGACGCCGCCACGGAGCACCTTGATGTAGTACCGCTCGGGCGGCCGCAGGACGTCGGCCCGGATCACCGCGCGGCGCCGGGGCCGGTAGCCGATCACCTCCAGCCGGACGTCGTCGCCTGTCAGCGCACGGGACCCGGCGCGGTGCCCGTTCAACAGCGCGGCGACCGAGTCGGCGTAGGCGGCCCGGGCGAGGCCCGGCAGGTCGGGGTCGGCCGGGTAGAGCCACACCGCGAGCTGCCGCTGGCCGTCGGCGAAGATCTCGGCGCGGTGGTCGCTCTCGGCGAGCCCGTTGGCGCGTGCCGACACCCCGAGCAGTTCCTCGCGCCGCCCGTACGGCCACTCCACGAGCGCGCCGTACGTGGCGGTCGTGGACCGCTCGGGGTTGTTGTCGATGTGCTCCAGATCCCAGGTGAGCAGGGTGCCGCCGGCGTGCTCGACCGCGGCCGCGAGCAGATCCCCCGCAGCCCTGGAGGCCAGAAAGGCCGAGCCGTCGTCGCTGATGACCGTCCCCCTCATCCCGGCGTCGATGCGCAGCGCCCGCCCTGGTCAGGGACGAACGGAGCACACCTTATAGCCTTCCGGTTCAGCGGTCGCCCGCCCCGGCTTCGGTGGCGTCCGGGGGCTGTCCCGAGGGGTTGCGGCGCGCCACCACGAGCCGAGACGCGCGGCGGCCGTCCAGTTCTGTGACCCGGACGTCGAACGCTTGCGGGACGCCCTCCTCGGCCGCGGGCGTGAGCACGACGCTGACGGTGTCCCCCGCCGCCGGCAGCCGGCCGAGCTGGGCCATGACGAACCCGGCCACCGTGTCGTAGGGCCCCTCGGGGATGAGGTAGCCGGACTGCTCGGCGAACTCCTCGAGCGTGGTGAGCCCGTCGATCTCGCCCTTGGTCAGGATGCCGAGGGGGCGCAGCGGCTTGTCGTACTCGTCGGTGATGTCGCCGATGAGTTCCTCGATGAGGTCCTCGATGGTGACGATGCCCGCCGTGCCGCCGTATTCGTCGCGGACGATGATGAGGTGCAGGTTGTTGGCCTGCATGTGCGACAACGCCCGCAGGATCTTGACCGTCTCGGGCAGCTCGCCGATCGGGCGGACGAGGCGACTGATGTGGATGTTCCGCTCGGACGGGTCGAGGTCGAACAGGTCGCGGATGTGCAGGAAGCCCAGCACGTCGTCGACGTCGCGGCCCACGACCGGGTAGCGGGAGTGCGCCTTCTCCTCGATCTCCGCCAGGGCCCGGTAGGCGGGCATGTCCCCGTCCAGGAAGTCCACCTCGGTGCGCGGGATCATCGCCTCGCGGAGGCACACCTGGCCCGCGGCGAACACCTCGTCCACGATCTGGCGCTCCTCGTCGCCGAGGGTGACGGACGACGACACCATCGCGCGGAGCTCCTCGTCGCTGACTTCCTCCCGCGCCGCCGCGGGGTCCCCGCCGAAGAGCCGCACCGCCACGTTGGTGGACACCCCGAGGAACCAGATCAGCGGCCGGGCCAGCTTCGCGATCACGCGCACCATCGGGGCCAGGGCCAGCGCGAACGACTCGGCGGACTGCATCGCCAGCCTCTTGGCGGTCAGCTCGCCGAGCACGATCGAGAAGTACGAGATGACGATGGTGATGCCCACCAGCGCGATCGGCGCCGCGGCCTGCTGCGGGACGCCCCAGCCCACCAGCACCGGGGTCAGCTCGTCGGCGAGCGTCGCGCCGCCGAACGCCGCGGACAGGAAGCCCGACAGCGTCACGCCGATCTGGACGGCGCTGAGGAACAGGTTGGGATCGGACGCCAGCCACGACACCGCCTCGCCCCGCTTGCCCCGCGTGCGCAGGTGCTTGACCTGCGACTCCCGCAGCGACACCAGCGCCATCTCCGCGGCCGCGAACACACCCCCGATGAGGATGAACAAGAAGATCAGCAGGATGTTCAACACCGTCTCGTTCACCGGCACAGGCTATCGTCGCGCCATGCCGACCCCGAACCACCGGCCGGCCGCGGGATGATCCGCGCGCTCGTGCTCTCCGACACCCACGCCCCGCGGCGCTGGAAGGCGCTGCCGGGCGCGCTCGTCCCCGCCCTCTCGACCGCGGACGTGATCCTGCACGCCGGCGACGTCTGCACCCCCGAGGTGCTGGACGAGCTGGCCGCGTTCGCGCCCGTGCACGTGGTGCTGGGCAACAACGACGGACCGGCCGTCGCCGCGTGGGGCGCACCGGAGCGCCTCGAGCTCGACCTTGACGGGCTGGCCGTGGGGATGGTCCACGATTCCGGCGCGAAACAGGGCCGCGGACGCCGCATGCGCCGCGCGTTCCCCGGCGCCGACCTCGTCGTCTACGGCCACTCGCACATCCCCGTGGACGCCGTCGAGAACGGCGTCCACCTGTTCAACCCCGGCTCCCCCACCGATCCGCGGCGCGAGCCGGTCGGCACCTACGGCGTCCTGGAGATCGAGGACGGACGCCTGATCGCCCACCGCATCGCCGCGCTCCCCCGACGCTGATCCCTCCGGGCACCACCGCTCCATCCGGGCACCCCCCGCGCGACCACCCCGTCCCCGCGGCACCCCTCGTCCACGCGCCATCCGGCGCGCCTCACCTCCTGCCCCAGTCCCAGGCGGCACCCCCGATCAGGCCCTGCCCGGCGATCCGCGTCTCGCCGAGGTCCTTGACCAACTCGTGAGCCACGACATCGGCACCGTCCAGCGCCGCGACGAGCACCCTGCTGTGCGTGACGACCACCACCTGCGTCCGCCCGGTCGCCTGCCGGATCAGCCGGGCGAGCTGCGCGAGGGCGTCGGGGTGCAGCGACGACTCCGGCTCGTTCAGCACCAACAGGCCCGGCGGCTGCGGGCTGAGCAACGCGGCAGCCAGCAGGACGAAGCGCAGCGTGCCGTCCGACCACTCGGACGCCTCAAGCGCGCGCAGCATGCCCGCCTGACGCATCTCGAGCTGGAACCGGCCGAGCGACTCGGTGACGGACACGCGCGCCCCCTCGAACGCGCCGCCCACCGCCTCGGCGAACGGCTCCGCCCAGGCGGACTCGAGGATCGTCTGCACCGCCGATGCGAGGTCGGCGCCGTCCGAGCTCAGTACCTCGGTGCGCGTGCCGACCTGAGGCTGCCGGGCGGGCGCGCCGGCGTCCACCCGGAAGGAGTCGTAGAAGCGCCACCGCAACACCTGCGCCCGCACCGACGCGACCTCCGGGAAGTGCACGGGGTCGGCCAGTTCGTCCAGCAGGCAGGCGTGGGGCGCCAACCGCCAGCCGACGTCCTCCCAGCCGCGCCCCTGCCGGACCCGGACGCCACGGGCGGTGCGCTGCACGAGCGTCGAGGCGGGCCGCAGCACGGGCGCGGCGAAGACGACCTCGCGCTTGACCTGCGGGTCGCGCAGGAACATCGTCGAGACGTCCGGGGCCGGCAGTCCGACGTCGATGAGGTAGCCGAGGTCGTCGCCGACGAACCCCATCGCCAGGCTCACCGGCGCGCGCCGGCTCGCCGTGCCCTGCACCTCGACCTCGCCGCGGCGCATCGCCCCGGACACCGTCTCGGGACCCGCCCACAGCACCGAGGACAGCCCGCCGGCCCGGGCCAGCGAGCCGATCAGCCGCCCGGACGCCCCCGCCGCCAGCAGCGCGAACGCCCGGTACAGGCTCGACTTGCCCGTGCCGTTGGCGCCGGTGACCACCGTGAGGGGGCCGAGCGGCACCACGAGATCGCGCAGGGAGCGGTAGCCCTTGACCGCCAGCGTCGTCAGCATGCGGCCACGCTAGGCGCCGCCTCCGACACTTTCCTCCCGCCCGATCACCGGCCGCCCCCGGAGCCGTCGCGTCGCCCGTCCTTCGCGACCCGAGCGATCCCGGCCGGACGCGTCAGCGCCGGGCCGCCTGCAGGTTGTCGTCCAGCGCGCCGAGGAACTCGTCGGTGGTCAACCAGCCCTGCTCGGGCCCGATGAGCGCGGCGAGGTCCTTGGTCATCTTCCCCGACTCGACCGTCTGGACGCAGACGCGCTCCAGGTCCTCGGCGAAGCCGACCACCTCGGGGGTGTTGTCGAGCGTCCCCCGGTGCCTGAGGCCCCCGGTCCAGGCGAAGATCGAGGCGATCGGGTTCGTGGACGTCTTCTCCCCGCGCTGGTGCGCCCGGTAGTGCCGGGTGACGGTGCCATGCGCCGCCTCCGACTCGACCGTGCGGCCGTCCGGCGTCATCAGCCGGCTGGTCATCAGCCCCAGCGAGCCGAACCCCTGCGCCACGATGTCGCTCTGCACGTCCCCGTCGTAGTTCTTCGCGGCCCAGACGAACCCGCCCGGCCACTTCAGCGAGCTGGCGACAAGGTCGTCGATCAGCCGGTGCTCGTAGGTGAGGCCGCGCTCGGCGAACTGGTCGGCGAACTCGGCCTCGAAGACCTCCGCGAACAGGTCCTTGAACCGTCCGTCGTAGTGCTTGAGGATCGTGTTCTTCGTCGACAGGAACACCGGGTAGTTGCGCGCCAGCCCGTACCGGAAGGACGCCCGCGCGAAGTCGCGGATCGAGTCGTCCAGGTTGTACATGCCGCACGCGATGCCGCCCGACTCCGGGATCTTCGCGACCGTGTACTCCATGGGCTGGCTGCCGTCGTCCGGGGTGAAGGTGATCGTCAGGGTGCCGGCCTGGGTCATCCGGAAGTCCTGGGCGTTGTAGCGGTCGCCGAACGCGTGGCGCCCGACCACGATGGGCCGGTCCCAGTTGCGGACCAGCCGCGGGATGTTGTCGATGACGATGGGCTCGCGGAAGATGACGCCGCCGAGCAGCCCGCGGATCGTCCCGTTCGGCGAGGGCCACTCGCGCTTGAGGCCGAACTCCTGCACCCGCGGCTTGTCGGGCGTGATGGTGGCGCACTTGACCCCGCAGCCGGTCCGCTGGATGGCGCGGGCGGCGTCGTAGGTGACCTGGTCGTCCGTGGCGTCCCGGTTCGTCACCGAGAGGTCGTAGTACTCCAGCGGCACGTCCAGGTAGGGGTGGATCAGCCGATCCTTGATGAAGTGCCAGATGATGCGGGTCATCTCGTCGCCGTCCAGTTCGACGACGGTGCCTTCGACCTTGATCTTCGCCATGGAAAACGGTCCTCCCCGGTGCGACGCTGCCCTGCCAACCTAGCCCAGCGCCCGGCGGCGGTCCGGTCCTTGCGAGAACTGGCCTACAGTGATCCCTCGTGATCGACTCCACCCACTGGGTTCTGTCCCTGCAGTGCGACGACCGGCCCGGCATCGTCCACGCCGTCACGGGAGCGATCGCGACCGCCCAGGGCAACGTCACCGAACTGCAGCAGTTCTCCAGCACGGACACCGGGCAGTTCTTCATGCGGGTGCAGGTGCAGTCGGGCTTCGACCGGTCGGTCTTCGAGCAGGCGATCGCGCCCATCGTCCGGTCGCTGGACGCCCAGTGGGTCCTTGACTACGTCGGACGCCGCAGGCGCACCCTGGTGCTGGCCAGCACCGCCGGCCACTGCCTCAACGACCTGCTCTACCGGCAGCGGGCGGGCCTGGCCCCCATCGCGATCGCGAAGATCATGGCCAACCACCCCGACCTGGAGGACCTGGCCAGCTTCTACGGCATCCCGTTCGAGCACAGGGCGGTCACGCCCGACACGAAGGCCGCGTTCGAGCAGGCCGTCCTCGACACGGTGGCGGAGTACGACATAGAACTGGTCGTGCTGGCCCGCTACATGCAGATCCTGTCCCCTCGGCTGTGCGAGGCGCTGGCCGGGCGCGCGATCAACATCCACCATTCGTTCCTGCCCGGCTTCAAGGGTGCCAATCCCTACCGACAGGCGCACTCCCGCGGCGTGAAGCTGATCGGCGCCACCGCCCACTTCGTCACCGAGGACCTCGACGAGGGCCCGATCATCGAGCAGAACGTCGGACGCGTCGACCACACCCAGCCCGTCTCGCAACTGGTGGCCAAGGGCCAGGAGCTCGAATCGCGCACGCTGAGCGAGGCCGTCCGACTCTACGCGGAGCACCGCGTGTTCCTCGACGGGCACCGCACCGTCATCTTCCGCTGACGACGCCGGGTCACTTTCGTCCGACGCGGCCGTCAGAGTTTCGGCCGTCGTGCGCGAGCGATCAAGACTTCCCCGTGATTCTCGGGTCGAATGCTGGACACTTGTCACCGTTTCGTGATTCTCTGTGCCGTACTTTCACGTCATTCCGGAGTGTCCCGCGCTCGTGTGGCCTTCGATTGTTGTGAAATCTTCACGGAAGGGGCCAGACCCCTGCCACCCGTCCTTGGGCCAGACCAACGGAGGTCATCTTGACAACGCCTGACCACGAGCGGCACACCGCTCCCGAGCGGGGTTCGCACAGCGCGGACCACGTCCCCCAACACGTCGACGGTTCGTCCGACTACCACACCTACGACACGGAGCGGCACCTGCCCGCCAGCCATTCCCCGCTCCCCGCGCTCAACCACGTCGGCGGCGAGGAGCGCGGCATCCCGGCGGACGCCTTCGTCGCGGTGCAGAATTCGGAGGACTTCGCCACCCTGCGCCGCCGCTTCCGGCGCTTCGCGTTCCCGATGACCGCGGCGTTCCTCATCTGGTACTTCGCCTACGTCCTGCTGTCGGTGTTCGCCAAGGACTTCATGGCCACCCCCGTCATCGGCCACATCAACCTGGGCATCCTGCTCGGCCTGCTGCAGTTCGTGACCACGTTCCTGATCACGTGGCTCTACATCCGTCACATGAACAAGTCCATCGACCCGATCGCCAGCAAGCTGCGTTCTGACCTCCAGGAGACCGCGCGATGAACCCGCCCGTCCAGCTCGGTAACCCGATCGTCAACATCGCGATCTTCGTCATCTTCGTCGTCGCGACGCTGACCATCGTCATCCGCGTCACCTCCGGCGGCAACAAGAAGTCGTCCGGGGACTTCTACACCGGCGGCGCCCAGTTCTCCGGCCAGCAGAACGGCTTCGCCATCGCCGGCGACTACCTGTCGGCGGCGTCCTTCCTCGGCATCGTCGGCGCCATCGCGTTCTCCGGCTACGACGGCCTGCTCTACTCCATCGGCTTCCTCGTCGCCTGGCTCGTGGCGCTTCTGCTGGTGGCCGAGCCGCTGCGCAACACCGGCAAGTACACGATGGCCGACGTGCTGAGCTTCCGCATGAAGAACAAGCCCGTCCGGCTGGCCGCCGCCATCTCGACCCTGGTGATCTCGTTCTTCTACCTGATCGCGCAGATGGCCGGCGCCGGCGGCCTGGTCTCGCTGCTGCTCGGCCTGCGCGGCGACGTGGCGCAGATCATCGTTATCGCCCTGGTCGGCATCCTGCTCATCGTCTACGTGCTGATCGGCGGCATGAAGGGCACCACGTGGGTGCAGATGATCAAGGCCGTCCTGCTCATCGCCGGCGCGCTGATCATGTCGATCTGGGTCCTGGCCTTGTTCGGCTTCAACCTGTCCGAGGTCATGGGCCGTGCGGTCGAGGTCAACAACAACCCGGCCAACGGCCTGGGGTGCACGCCCGAGGCCTGCACCGCCGGCGACAAGCTGCTCCCGCCCATGGCGAAGTACGGCTCGAACCCGATCGGCTTCATCTCGCTGGCGATCGCGCTCGTGCTCGGCACCGCGGGCCTGCCCCACGTGCTGGTGCGCTTCTACACCGTTCCTACGGCACAGGAGGCCCGCAAGTCCGTGACGTGGGCGATCGGCCTGATCGGCGCCTTCTACCTGTTCACGCTGATCCTGGGCTTCGGCGCCGCGGCGATCGTGCCCGGCGGCCAGCAGGCGATCAACGCGATGCCCGGCAAGGCGAACGCGGCCGCTCCGGCGCTGGCGTTCTTCCTGCCCGGCGCGGGTGAACCGTCGCTCGGCGGGACGATCCTCATGGCGGTCATCGCGGGCGTCGCGTTCGCCACGATCCTCGCGGTCGTCGCCGGCCTGGCCATCGCCTCGTCCGCCTCGTTCGCGCACGACATCTTCAACTCGATCATGCACGACGGCAAGGCGGACCCGGAGCGGGAGGTGAAGGTGGCCCGCAACACGGTCATCGTGATCGGCACCCTGGCGATCGTCGGCGGCATCTTCGCCCGCAGCATGAACGTGGCCTTCCTGGTCGCGCTCGCGTTCGCGGTCGCCGCCTCGGCCAACCTGCCTTCGATCCTCTTCTCGCTGTACTGGAAGCGGTTCAACACGCGTGGCTCGCTCTGGTCGATCTACGGCGGCCTCATCTCGGCGCTGTTCCTGATCGTCTTCAGCCCCGCCGTGTCCACTCCGATCGGAGCGGCCAAGCCGCTGGCCTCGGCCATGTTCCCGGACGCCCAGTTCGCCTGGTTCCCGTACGACAACCCGGCGCTGGTCTCGGTGCCGGTCGGGTTCCTGCTCGGCATCATCGGGACGCTCACCAGCAAGCCGGAGTTCCCGGAGAAGCAGGCCGAGATGGAGGTCCGTTCCATGACCGGTGCCGGCGCCGAGCAGGCCATCACCCACTGAGGACCCGCGCCTTCGCGCGTCCCTTGACCGGGTGGCCTCCCACGCCGCCGAACAGACAGGGCCCGCCGGATCGCTCGATCCGGCGGGCCCTGTCGTGTCGTCGCGGCGGACGGACGCGCTCAATCGCGCTGGCGGGCCTGCTCCTCCAACGGGTCGCCGTCGGGGCCGGGGACGTCTTCGCCGCTGTCCCAGGACACGAAGCGCCAGTCGCCGGGCTCGCCGTCCAGCACCAGATGCGCGGTGTTGCCCAGGACGCCCTTGGCCGCCTGATCGGGAGACAGCCCCTCCGCGCGGGCCCCGACCCACATGCGCAGCGCGGCACCGTGCGTGACCAGCAGCGCGTGCTCGTGGCCGGCCGCCGCGATCTGCGCGACCGCGTCGTCGTAACGCTCGTAGAAGCCGATGGCGTCCTCGCCCCCCGGCACCCGCGCGGTCAGTTCCCCGGACACCCAGCGCTGCAGGACGCCGACGTAGCGGCCGAAGTCGTGCGACATCTCATCCTCGCCGGCCTGGATCTCGCGCAGCCCGCCGAGGATGCCGACGTCGAGCCCGCGCGCGGCCGCCAGCGGAGCGATCGTCTGCTGGGTGCGGACCAGGTCGGACGCGTACAGCCCCTCCAGCGGGACGCCGTCGAACCGCTCCACGAGCAGCTCGGCCTGGGCGCGTCCGCGGTCGTCGAGGTCGGCGCCGGGGTAGGCGGTATCGAGGGCGGACGTGACGTTCGAGGGGGTCCGGCCGTGGCGGACGAGGTGAAGCCGCATGGGGCCCAGCCTAGTCAGCCGCCGCGGCCGCCGCTCAGGGCGCCTCGAAGCCCTGTTGCTGCAGGATCGTCTGGGCCTGCGGCGTGGCCAGGAACTTCACGTAGTCCTCGGCCGGTCCGGGCGAGGTCGAGCCGGCGAGCAGGGCGGCCTGGAGCCGGTTGGCGTGCTTGCGGGCGTTCGGGATCTCGACCGCCTCGACGGCCTGCCCCGCCGCGCGGGCGTCCGACGCGTAGGCGACGCCGGCCCGTGCCTTCCCCTCCGCGACGCGGCCGACCACCTCGTCGGACGACGCGGCCCGGGCCGCCTGGGCGAGCGAAGCGCCGTCCTCCCGGGCGAGCGCCTCGGCCGCCGCACCGCAGGGCGCCGCGCTCGCGCAGGCGGCCAGGCCGGCGCTCGCGGCGTCGGCGAGCGAGCTGACGTGGGCCGGGTTGCCCCGCGGGACCACCAGCACCAGGCGGTCGACGGCGATCGTCCACACGCCCTCGGTCGACAACAGGCCGCGCCGGCGCGCGTCCGCCATGGACGCCTCGTCGGCCGTGATCAACACGTCCGCCTGCTGCCCCGACCCCAGCGCGGACACGAGATGATCGGACGTGTCGTAGTGCGCGTTCACCTGCGTGACCGTGCGCGTCTGCCGGAAGACCTCCGTGGCGCGCGGCAGCACGGTCCGCAGTGACGGCTCGGCGAACACGGTCACGGTCTTGGCCTGTGACGACGGCCCGCCACAGCCTCCGACGAGCAAGAGAAGGGCCACGAGCCCGGCACAGACGGTCATGATCCGGCTCCGTGTGCGCACGTCGGTGTTCCCCTCCCTGGACGTTCGCGTTGATGCTAGCGTCGACCTCAAGACAAGTTCTCACCCAAAGCATCGACGGAGGTACCCACCCATGAGCAACGCCCCTGTGAAGGTCGCCGTCACCGGCGCCGCCGGGCAGATCGGCTACAGCCTGTTGTTCCGCATCGCCAGCGGTGCCCTGCTCGGAGACCGTCCGCTCGAGCTGCGCCTGCTGGAGATCACGCCGGCGCTGAAGGCCCTTGAGGGCGTCGTCATGGAGCTCGACGACTCGGCGTTCCCGAACCTGACCCACGTCGAGATCGGCGACGACCCGAAGAAGGTCTTCGACGGCGCGAACATCGCCTTGCTCGTGGGCGCGCGTCCCCGCACCAAGGGCATGGAGCGCGGCGACCTGCTGAGCGCCAACGGCGCGATCTTCACCGAACAGGGCAAGGCCCTCAACGAGGTCGCCGCCGACGACGTGAAGGTGCTCGTGACCGGCAACCCGGCCAACACCAACGCGCTCATCGCGCTGAACAACGCCCCCGACATCCCGCGCGAGCAGTTCTCGGCGCTCACCCGCCTCGACCACAACCGCGCGCTGGCCCAGCTGAGCAAGAAGACCGACTCCCCCGTCGCGTCCATCCGCCAGATGGCGATCTGGGGCAACCACTCGGCGACCCAGTACCCCGACCTCTTCCACTGCACCGTGGACGGCAAGCCCGCCACCGAGCTGGTCGACGAGGCCTGGATCGAGAACGACTTCATCCCGACCGTCGCCAAGCGCGGCACGGCGATCATCGAGGCCCGCGGTTCGTCCTCGGCCGCCTCGGCCGCCAGCGCCACGGCCGCCGCGATGCACGACTGGGTGCTCGGCTCGAACGACTGGGTCTCGATGGCCGTCCCGTCCGACGGCTCCTACGGCGTCCCGGAGGGCCTGGTCTCCTCGTTCCCCTGCACCTGCAAGGACGGCACCTGGGAGATCGTCCAGGGCCTGGAGATCAGCGACTTCTCCCAGAAGTTCATCGACAAGACCGTCGCGGAGCTCGAGGAGGAGCGCAACACCGTGAAGGATCTCGGCCTCATCTGATCGGCCGCGCAGAACCCGCTACGCCCGGACGAGGATCGCCTCGTCCGGGCGTCGGCGTGTCCGGTCCCGACGGCGCTCTCTCGGTGGTCCCGTCCTGGGCGGGGGCGATACGCCATCGTCGGAGTGATGGGCTACCTCCCCAGGGGGTCCCGCCCCGCGCGAAGGCGACTGGCCCACAACCGCACCGTCCGGCCGAAATGAAGTGGGTCCCGCCCCGCACGGAGGCAACACGGACGCACGGGCGCAATAACCTACGGTCCCGTAACTTAGGGGTGTAGCGTTGGTCCATGACCTACGCAGGACGCCCCTCCACCGCCGCGACCGACGCCGTCCGCGCGGCCCGCGACTTTCTCCTCGCGCACCAGTACGACCCGGCCACGGTGCAGGCCGAGTTCCGCTGGCCGGAGCTGACCACGTTCAACTTCGCGCTCGAGTGGTTCGACGTGGTCGCCGGGGAGCACCCGGATCGTCCGGCGCTCAAGATCGTCGACGACGATCTCAGCGTCCAGCAGTGGACCTACGGCGAACTGGCCGAGCGCTCCGACCGCGTGGCCAACTGGCTGACCTCGCTGGGCATGAAGCGCGGCGACAAGATGATCGTGATGCTGAACAACACCGTCGAACTCTGGGACATCCTGATGGCCCTGATGAAGGTCGGCGCCGTCGCGATCCCCACCTCCACGCTGCTCAGCGACGTCGACCTGGCGTGGCGCGTCGACACCGCCGGTGCGACGTTCTCGATCGCCCCCACGGCGCTCGCCGATCGCTTCCACGCGGTGAACCCCGACATCACGTTCGTCGGCGTGGGGGATCCGGTGGACGGCTGGATCGACTTCGCGGACGCCGCCTCGGCCCCCGAGTCCTTCGAGCCGGACGGCCCCACGCCCGCCGGGGACACCTCGCTGCTCTACTTCACCTCGGGGACGACGGCCCGGCCCAAGCTCGTGCGGCACACGCAGGTCTCCTACCCCGTCGGCCACCTGTCGACGATGTACTGGCTCGGCGTGCGCCCCGGCGACGTCCACCTGAACATCTCCTCGCCCGGCTGGGGCAAGCACGCCTGGAGCAACTTCTTCAGCCCCTTCCTGGCCGGGGCGACCGTCTTCATCTTCAACTACCAGCGCTTCCACGCGGACACGCTCATGACGATCATGGAGAACCACGACGTCTCGACGTTCTGCGCGCCGCCGACGGTGTGGCGCATGCTGATCCAGGCCGACCTCACCCGGCTGTCGAAGCCGCCGCGGGAACTGCTCGGAGCGGGCGAGGCCCTCAACGCGGGCGTCATCAACAAGGTCCGCGAGGCGTGGCACAACACCATCCGCGACGGCTACGGCCAGACCGAGATGACCTGCGCCATCGCCAACACCCCCGGGCAGCCGATCAAGCTCGGCGCGATGGGCAGGCCGCTGCCCGGCTACACCGTCGCGCTGATCGACCCGGCGACCGACGAGGTGATCGAGGGCGTCGGCGAGGGCGAGATCTGCCTCGACCTGTCGGTGCCGAACATCGCCCTGATGGGCGGCTACTACGGCGACCAGGAGATGACCGACGAGGCCTGTCGCAACGGCTTCTACCACACCGGGGACATCGCGGAGCGGGACGAGCAGGGCTACCTGACGTACGTGGGCCGCGCCGACGACGTCTTCAAGGCGTCCGACTACAAGATCTCCCCCTTCGAGCTCGAGTCGGCGCTCATCCTGCACCCGCAGGTCGCCGAGTGCGCGGTGGTGCCGAGCCCGGACGCCGTGCGCGGCGCCGTGCCGAAGGCGTACGTCCACCTCCCCGCGGGCGTGCAGCCCGGCAGGGAGGTGGCGGCCGCGATCTTCGCGCACGCCAGGGCGACGCTGAACGGCTACCAGCTCGTGCGCATCATCGAGTTCGTCGAGGAGCTGCCCAAGACGGTGTCCAGCAAGATCCGCCGCGTCGAACTGCGGCACGCCGAGGCCGCGCGCGTCGAGTCCGGGGCGACGGACGGTCAGTACTTCTACCGCGACTTCCGCTGAATCCGCCGGCGCCCGGCCGGGGCGTCCTCCCCTTCGCCGGGGCCGACCACAGCGACCCGCCGGCGTCCCCCGGGGCGTCCGGCGCGGTGGCTCAGCGGCGAAGCGGGCTGATCACCCACGCCAGCACGAGGATCCCGGCGCCGAGCAGCGCGTAGCAGGCCACGTCCCACAGTCGCGAGCGCACCTTGAGGAGGCCGACGGTCCGGTCCGGCAGGAGACGCAGCAGCGCCGCCATCACCAGCGCCAGGCCGACCACGGTCGAACCCCGTCGCCAATAGCTCGCGGCCACGATGGCCAGCCCGGACGCGACGCCGACCAGGGTGAGGAACATCGGCCACTGGCCGGCGATCTGCAGGTACCACGGCCGCGGCGGACGCGGGCCCGGCGGGCGGTCGCCCCCGTGCGCCGGCACCGGGGTGTCGACGGCATCGCGCGGGTCCGGCGGGCGGAAGTGATGCCGCCCCTCCGGGGGACGCCGCCCCGGCTCCCGGGGATCGGGCTGGGCTCGGACGCTCACGATCAGCCGTTCAGCAGCGCTTCGGCCCGGTCGACGACATTGGACAGCAGCATGGCCCGCGTCATGGGCCCGACGCCGCCCGGGTTCGGCGTGACCCAGCCGGCCTTGTCCCAGACGTCCGGGGCGAGGTCGCCGACGGTCTTGCCCTCGACGCGGCTGACCCCCACGTCGAGCAGCACGGCGCCGGGCTTGATCATGTCGGCGGTGATCATGTGCGGGACGCCGGCGGCCGCCACGACGATGTCGGCCTCGCGCGTGTGCCGGGCCAGGTCGCGGGTGCCGGTGTGGCACAGGGTGACGGTCGCGTTCTCGCTCCGCCGGGTCAGGATCAGCCCTAGCGGGCGCCCCACCGTGATGCCGCGGCCCACGACGCAGACGTCCGCCCCGGCCCAGTCGAGACCGTGCCGGCGCACCAGCTCGACGATGCCGCGCGGGGTGCACGGCAGCGTCGCGGGCTCGTTGAGCACGAGGCGTCCGAGGTTGATCGGGTGCAGGCCGTCGGCGTCCTTCTCGGGGTCGACGAGGTCGAGGGCCCAGTTCTCGTCGAGGTGGCCGGGCAGCGGGAGCTGGACGATGTAGCCGGTGCAGGCGTCGTCCGCGTTCAGCCCCTCGATCGCCTCGCGCAGCTGCTCGGGCGTGGTGTCCTCCGCCAGATCGACCCGGATCGACTCGATGCCGATCTCGGCGCAGTCGCGGTGCTTCATGCGCACGTAGTTCTGGCTCGCCGGGTCGGCGCCGACGAGCACGGTGCCCAGCCCCGGACGCATGCCGCGCTCGGCCAGCGCGGCCGTCCGCTGCGCGAGCTCGGCCTTGATGGCGGCCAGGGTGGCCTTGCCGTCCAATGTCTGCGCGGTCATCGCGATCCTTTCCCGGCCCGGCCGTCCCGGGCTCGGCTTCAGTGGAAGAAGTGCCGGGTGCCGGTGAGGTACAGCGCCACCCCGGCCGCCTTGCACGCCTCGATCGTCTCATCGTCGCGGATCGAGCCGCCCGGCTCCACGATGGCGCGCACGCCGCCGTCCAACAGGATCTGCGGTCCGTCGGCGAACGGGAAGAACGCGTCGGACGCGGCGACCGACCCGGCCGCCCGTTCGCCGGCCCGCTCCACGGCCAGTCGGCAGGAGTCGACGCGGTTGACCTGCCCCATGCCCACGCCCACGGACGCTCCGCCGGACGCCAGCAGGATCGCGTTGGACTTCACGGCGCGGCACGCCCTCCAGGCGAACGCGAGGTCGGCGAGCGTCGCCTCGTCGACGGCGTCCCCGGCCGCGAGCTCCCAGTTCGCCGGGTCGTCGCCCGGGGCGTCCAGCCGGTCGGGCGCCTGGAACAGCGCGCCGCCGGAGATGGGGTGCAGGACGCGGTCGCGCTGCGTGTAGGGCGGTGCGATCAGGATGCGGATGTTCTTCTTCCGCTCGAGGATCTCGACGGCGCCGTCGTCGTAGGACGGCGCGATGATCACCTCGGTGAAGATCGGGGCGACCTGCTCGGCCATCGCCACGGACACCGGGCGGTTCGTGGCGATGACGCCGCCGTACGCACTGACCGGGTCGCAGGCATGCGCCAGGCGATGCGCCTCGGCGATGTCCGCACCCACGGCGATGCCGCAGGGGTTGGCGTGCTTGATGATCGCCACGCAGGGCTCATCGAAGTCGTAGGCGGCCCGGTAGGCGGCATCGCCGTCGGTGTAGTTGTTGTAGCTCATCTCCTTGCCGTGCAGCTGCTCGGCCTGGGTGATGCCGGCCGGGCCGGGCGCGTAGTTGTACAGCGCCGCCGGCTGGTGGGAGTTCTCGCCGTAGCGCAGGGTGCCGATCCGGTCCCAGGTGGCTCCCAGCCAGCTCGGGAACAGCGCCTCGGCGGCGTCGGCGGGCTGCTCGACCAGGGTCTCCCCCATCCAGGAGGCGACGGCGACGTCGTAGGACGCGGTGTGCCGGAAGGCGTCCGCAGCCAGCCGCTTGCGCTGCTCGAGGGTGTAGCCCCCCTCGGTCAGCGCGCGGATCAGGTCGGGGTACTGGGCCGGGCTGGTGACGATGGCGACGCTGGCGTGGTTCTTCGCCGCGGCGCGCACCATGGACGGGCCGCCGATGTCGATCTGCTCGACGCAGTCGTCCACGCCGGCGCCGGAGGCGACCGTCGCGGTGAACGGGTACAGGTTGCTGACGACCAGGTCGAAGGGCTCGACGCCCAGCTGATCGAGCTCGGCGCGGTGGGAGTCGCGGCGCCGGTCGGCGAGGATGCCGGCGTGGATGGCCGGGTGCAGCGTCTTGACGCGACCGTCCAGGCACTCGGGGAAGCCGGTGACCCGCTCGACGGGCGTCACGGCGACGCCGGCCTCGGCCAGCTTCGCGGCGGTGGATCCGGTCGACACGACCTCGACGCCGGCGGAAACCAGGGCGGCGCCGAGCTCGGCGAGTCCGTCCTTGTCGTAGACGGAAACCAGTGCACGACGGATCGGTTGACGCTCACTCATGTTGGCCCTTCCGTGGCCCCGCGGGCCAGGTTGTTGATGGTGTCGACGAGCAGGATGCGTTCGACGACCTTGATGCGCTCGTGCAGGGTCTCGACGGTGTCGCCCGGCTCGACGCGGACGGCCTCTTGGGCGAGGATCCGCCCGGTGTCGACGCCGGCGTCGATCGTGAAGACGGTCGCGCCCGTGACCTTGACCCCGTGCGCGAGGGCGTCCCGCGGGCCGTGCATGCCCGGGAAGGACGGCAGCAGCGCCGGGTGCGTGTTGATCAACCGCCCGCCGAAGCGCTCGAGGCAGTGCCGGCCCACGAGCTTCATGTACCCGGCCGAGACGATCAGGTCGGGGCTGTAGGTGGCGATCAGGCTCGCCAGCTCCTCGTCCCAGGCGTCGCGGTCGGTGCCGCGGACGTAGGGGTGCACGAACGTGGGCACGCCGGCCCGCTCGGCCCGCGCCAGGCCCTCGATGCCGTCCCGGTCGGCTCCCACGGCCACGACCTCGCCGTCGAGGCGTCCGGACGCCTGCGCGTCCAGCAGCGCCTGCAGGAGGGTCCCCGTGCCCGAGACCAGGACCACGAGGCGCACCGACATGGCGTCCAGGTTAGCGAGCCTCCGCCGCGTCGAGCACCGCGTCCAGGTCGGGGGTGAGTGCCGGATCGACGATCACCGAGCTGATCCACGGGACGTCCAACAGCTCCAGCGCGCGCTCGGGCGAGGCGTCGGCGATGCTGGCCAGGATCGTCACGCCCCCGGACGCCACGTCGGCCAGCTGGTCGGCGATGGCTTGGGCGAGGAAGCGGTCGCCCTGGTCGAACGGGACGATCACCAGATCGAGGCCCGGCAGCCCGCCGAGCAACGCGACCTCGTGCGTGTCGCCCAGCATCACCCCCATCTCGACGACGGAGCCGACGAGCTGGTAGTCGCGCAACCGCTTCCAGGGCGCGCCGTCGCCGGCCAGGGCGTCCTCGACGGAGGCGAACACAGCGCCGGCGAGCTTGCGCTGGCCGACGTCGGCGAACGCGCGTTCGACCGAGGCCCGCACCTGGGTGATGAGGTGGCGCGGCGTGCCCTGCCGGGCCAGCAGCGGCAGCTTGACGATGGTGCCGAGGCGCTGCTGCAGCGCGGGCAGCGTCCCCTGGCGGACGACGACCGTGTCGCGGGGGTCGGCGACGACGTGGCTGACCCCGCGGTTGACGGCCTGGGCGAAGGTGTCGCGAACGACCGAGCCGTCGCGGCGCTCGCTGCGCGGGCCGGCCAGCCCGACCCGGCGGGTGCCCAGGACGATCTCGGTCAGGCGCGGGCCCTGCCGGGGGGCGCGGCGGGCCATCGGGCCGAGCGCGTCCACGTGCGCCTTCAGCTTCTCGACCAGCCGCGACCACGGCACCCCGATCGGGTCGGGCTCGTCGTCGAACAGCCGGCTGATGCGGTCGTAGTCGTTGAGGCAGTCGGTGGTGCAGCGGTAGGCGACCGGGTCGCCCGGGTTCTCGGCGGGGGCGAACAGCAGCTCGCCGAGCTCGCGACGGATCCACGGCGTCACGTGCTCGCGGTCGTAGGCGCGGAACGCCTGCTCGCCGGCCGCACGCAGCGCCTCGACCGTGAAGACCTCGGCGCCCAGGCCCTCGGGCACCTTCTCGATGTCGACGCGGCCGTAGGTGTGGCCGTCCGTGTCCAGGGCGGTGATGAGCTCCTCGACGAGCAGCGCGTCGGCGACCGGGTTGTCGCCGGTGAGCCGGACGACGCGGTCGGTGGGCTCCATGTCGGACGTGGCTTGCACGAAACGGCCCAGGACGTCGTCCAGCGAGCCGCGCATCACGGGGATGCCGACGCGGGACAGGTGAGCGGCGATGCGGTCGTCGTAGGGCTCCACGGACGTCGCGACGATCACCTCGTAGCCGGTGCGGGACGCGCGGCGGGCCACCAGCTCGATCAGCGGCATCCCCGCCACCGTCATCAGCGCCTTGCCGGGCAGCCGCGACGACGACAGGCGGGACTGGATGACGACACGCGTGCGCATGAGGGTCAAGCTAGCGCAGCGCGAGACGCTCGACGGCGTCCGCCACTCGCTCGCGCCCACGTCCGTCGACGAGGCCGCGACCGCGGCTGGCGAGGCGCTCCCGCAGGGCGGGGTCCTCGAGCAGGCGGGTGAGCTGGGCGACGGACGCCGCGCGGGAGCCGGCGTCCTCGCGGAGCGCCGTCAGCTTCCCCGCGGGCAGGCAGAGCTCGTCGTGGGTTGCCTCGCGGTAGCCGAGCAACTGGTTGTCGGTGACGCACACCAGGGCCATCGGGACGCCGAGGCACAGGAACTCCCACACGCTGGTCCCGGACGCGCTGACCGCGGCGTCGCAGCCCACCGCGATGCCGGGCAGGTCGTCGGCCGTCGGCAGCACCGTCACGCGCTGGCCCGGGCCGCACTTGAGCGCCGCCAGCTCGTCGGCGACCTCGCGCCGGGCCGCGATCGCGACCACCTCCACCGGGGCGTCCGTGGCGAGCAGCAGCGGCACCAGCACGCGGCACCCGCCGTAGGCGTCCGTCCCCCCGAAGACCACCAGCACCCGCGGGGCGTCGCCGGCCGGCAGGGCCTCGCGCCGGACGCCGCGGCGGTCGCGGACGACGTCACGCAGCAGCACGTAGTCCAGCCCGACCAGGAACTCCGCGTCCGGGTGGCGCTCCTGGGCGGCGTGCGCGCCGAGGTTCTGGTCGACGTAGACATCGGCGTCCTGGTCGAGGCCGAACTCGCCGTCGCAGAGCGTCAGCACGCCGACGCCCGCCGCCCGCGCCGTGGTGCCGAGCACCGGGTCGAAGGCGTAGCCGTCGATGATCAGCACGTCGACGCGCTCGGCCAGCAGGCGTGCGGTCAGGTCGTGCGGCCCAGCCGGCGGCTCGACGAACGCGAGCCCGCGCTCGGCCGCCTGGCGCTGCGCCCACGGCACCTCGCACGTTCCCCACAGGGTCACCCGGTGCCCGCGGGCGATCAGTTCCTCGGCGAGGGCGAGCTGGCGGACCAGGTGCCCGACGCCTCCGTGCTGGGTGGCGTCGCACCGGACGGCGACGTGCAACGGCCGCTGTGTCGAGGGGGTGATCATGGCGTCTGATGATACTGTCCTGACGCGGCGCGAAGCGCGGCCCGGGTCGGCCGCCACCCACCGACCATCCTCCACGAGTGCAAAGGAAACCCCACGTGAGCATCCTCGAAGGGTCATCCATCCTGATCACCGGCGGCACCGGTTCCTTCGGCAAGGCGTTCATCACCCGCCTGCTCAACGACATCAATCCGCGTCGCGTGGTCATCTTCAGCCGCGACGAGCTCAAGCAGTACGAGTGCCGCCAGTTGTTCCGCGACGACCCCCGCCTGCGCTGGTTCCTGGGCGACATCCGCGACCTCGACCGGCTGCGCCGGGCGATGCACCGCGTCGACTACGTCGTGCACGCGGCCGCCTACAAGCAGGTCGACACCGCGGAGTACAACCCCTTCGAGTTCGTGAAGACGAACGTGCTGGGCAGCCAGAACGTCATCGAGGCGTCCATGGATTGCGGCGTGAAGCGCGTCGTCGCCCTGTCGACCGACAAGGCGTCCAGCCCCATCAACCTGTACGGCGCGACGAAGCTCACCGCCGACAAGCTCTTCATCTCCGGCAACCACTACGCCGCCAGCTACGGCACCCGGTTCTCCGTCGTGCGCTACGGCAACGTCATGGGCAGCCGCGGCTCGGTGATCCCGTTCTTCCGCAAGCTCGCACTGGAGGGCAAGTCGCTACCGATCACCGACTTCCGCATGACGCGGTTCTTCATCACGCTGCCGCAGGCCGTCCAGTTCGTCCTGGACAGCTTCGACCACATGCAGGGCGGCGAGCTCTACGTGCCGCGCATCCCGTCGATGAAGATCACCGACCTCGCCCAGGCCGTCGCGCCCGGCGCGGAGATGCACGAGATCGGCCTGCGCCCCGGCGAGAAGCTGCACGAGGAGATGATCTCCGCCGAGGAGGGGCGTCGCGCCCTCAAGCTCAACGACTCCCGCTTCGTCCTGCAGCCCGACCTGGCGACCTGGGGCTACACCGCGCCCGACCACGGCGTGGCCGTGCCCGCCGGCTTCCACTACACGTCGGACAAGAACGACCAGTGGTACAGCGGCGAGCAGATGATGCAGATCCTCGCCACGGAGGTCTGACGTGCTGCCCTACGGACACCAATCCATCAACGACGACGACATCGCCGCCGTCAGCGAGGTCCTGCGCGGGGACTGGCTGACCACCGGGCCCGCGGTCACCGCGTTCGAGGAGGCGCTGGCGAGCTACGTCGGCGCGACCCGCGCGGTCAGCGTCACGTCCGGCACCGCCGCCCTGCACACCGCCTACGCCGCGGCCGGGGTCGGTCCGGGTGACGAGGTCATCACCACCCCGATGACGTTCGTCGCGACAGCGTCCTGCGCGGTCACGCTGGGCGCCACCGTGAAGTTCGCCGACATCGACCCGGCGACCGGCAACATCGACCCGGATTCCGTGGCCGCCCTGGTCACCGACCGCACGAAGGTGATCGCCCCGGTCGACTTCGCCGGCCAACCGGTTCCAATCGACCGGCTCAACGAGATCGCACACGCCGCGGGCGCGCTGACCGTCGAGGACGCCGCGCACTCCATCGGGTCGCGCACCCAGGGACGTCCCGTCGGGTCGGTCGCCGACCTCACCACGTTCTCGTTCTTCCCGACGAAGAACATGACCACGGCCGAGGGCGGGGCCGTCGCGACGCTGGACGCCGACCTGGGCCAGCGCGCCCACGAGTTCCACTTCATCGGGCTGGTCCGCGACCGCGATCGCATGCGCCACCCCGACGAGGGCCCGTGGCACCAGGAGGTGCACGAGTGGGGCCTCAACTACCGGCTCTCCGACGTGCATGCCGCGCTGGGGCTGAGCCAGCTCAAGCGCCTGGAGCAGTTCAAGGCGCGCCGCGCCGAGGTGTTCGCCCGCTACCAGGAGGCGTTCGCCGGCGTCGAGGGGCTGGGCATCCACGGCGTCGCCGAGGGCGTCGACCCGACGTGGCACCTCTACCCCATCCGCATCAAGGACGGCCGTCGCCGCGAGGTGTTCGACGCGATGCGCGAGCAGGGCATCGGCGTCCAGGTCAACTACATGCCGGTCTACTGGCACCCCCTCTTCGAGGATCTCGGCGATCGGCGCGGGCTCTGCCCCAACGCGGAGGCCTTCTACGCCGAGGAACTGTCGCTGCCCATGTTCGCCGACCTGACGGACGCCGACGTCGAGCGCGTCATCGAGACCCTGATCGGCATCGTCGCCCACTGACCCTTTATCCCCGGGAGCTGACCGCATGCACCACGCGAACCACTTCTACGGACACGCGCACATCATGGCTCGCTACGCCGGGCTGGACACGGTCCCACGCATCTTCGGCTACCTCCAGCACGGCTGGAACACCTGGGACGGCTTCGCCGTCGGCACCCCCTTCGCCCCGAACTATCCCAAGTTCGTCTGGTCGGAGGCGGTCGCCCGGCGCGGCTGGGCGACCGGCCTGCGCCGCTACGCCGTCGTCGGCTCGCCGTGGAGCTACCTGCTCCTGATGGAGGAGCAGGAGGCCTGGGAGGCGTCCAACCCGCACCGCGAGGGAACGATCGTCTACCCGTTCCACGGCTGGGAGGGCCAGAAGTTGCGTGGCTCGCACTCCGACTACCTCGCCGAGGTGCGCGAGGTCGAGGGCGACGTCCCGCTGACGGTCTGCCTGTACTTCGACGAGTACCGCGACAAGAAGATCCGGGAGGCCTACGAGAACGAGGGCGTCCGGGTCATCTGCCACGGCCAGCGCGGGCACAGCTACCGCAACACCGAGCCGCTGTTCCTGTACCGCCAGCTCACCGAACTGCGGCGCCACAAGAGGGTCGTCAGCAATCGCATGGGCTCGGCGTTGTTCTACGGCGCCTCCACCGGCGCGGACGTCGGCATCTACGGCGACCCGATGGTGCTCGAGGGCGACCACGCGATCCTGGGCGGCATGGCCAAGCAGCAGCGGCTGTGGCCCGAGATGCACCAGACGTTCGTCCCGAGCGACATCGCCCGCGCCTACGCCACCACCGAGCTCGGCATCGACGTGCGCCTCTCGCCGCCCGAGATCCGTCGGCTGTTCAAGTGGAAGCTGCCGCACGAGGCCGACAGCGCCAACGGCTGAGACCGCTGACGACACGGGCCGGGCCCCTCGCTTGGAGGGGCCCGGCCCGTTCGTCATCGCGCCCGCGGCGCCGGCGGCTCACTCACCGGCCATGCGGCGGCTGACCTTGTCGAGGCGCCGCCAGTACTTCGACGGCACGGCTCGCTTGAGCACGGCCTTGCCGCCCCCGATCACGGCGCGGCCCGGGGCCGTCATCTTGCGGGCCAGCCGATAGGTGCTGGACTTGCGGATGTCGGACAGCTCACGCTTGAGCGTGCTCATGCGGGCGTCCTGCCAAGAGACCTGGCGCTCGAGCCATTCGACCTGCTGAGACCGGGCCCCCAGCTCGCGCGCCATGCGGCCCATGGTGTCGGCCGACTCGCGGCGCCCCATCGCCCAGCCGCTCGTGACCAGCGCGGACGCCCTACCGGCCTCAAGGTTGCGGTCGATGGACTGGGCGTCGACGTCGTCGGCGCGGCCCTTGAGGATCGCCGACATGTTCTCCTCGATGTCGGCGGTCTGCCGCAGCAGGGACTTGGTCCACTCCACGCCGCTCATCGCGCCGAGCGTCGACGCCAGGCCGTCGGTGCTCACGTCGGCGTTCCACGGGTGGGGCGTCCCGGCCTTGATCAGGCGCCAGGCGTAGGTGCGCAGCCCGTGGCAGATCGCGACGTCGACCGGGACCTTGCCCAGCCAGTTCCACGAATCGTCGACGACGACGTAGTGACCCTCGTCGTCCACCAGGACGTTGTCGGGGGTCGCGAAGAAGCGCTGCCGCTCGTCGGGGCCCTCGGGCGAGCGCATCCAGTCGGCCCAGCGCTGCACGGTGCGGCGGACGGGCTCGACGTGGGTGGTGCCGCAGGCGCGGCGCCACGCCATCTCGACGAGCTCGCCCTCCAGGTGATCGCGGCGGCTGACGCTGCGGGCCAGCGTGCGCTCGACATAGGAGTCGGTGACGTC
Organism: Nigerium massiliense; assembly: GCF_000826085.1. Classification (GTDB taxonomy): domain Bacteria; phylum Actinomycetota; class Actinomycetes; order Propionibacteriales; family Propionibacteriaceae; genus Propioniciclava; species Propioniciclava massiliense. Next base: position 142,249 of record NZ_CCYM01000001.1, read on the forward strand.
GCTGCCGGGAACGGCCGTCCACTGCAGGTTCTGCTCACCGGACGCCACCACGCCGAGACGGCGGAAACCGGGGCGCGCGCTGCGCGTCGTGAGGGGGTCGATCTCGACGACCAACTGGGGCAGGTCGACGCCGCCGCCCGTGCGGACCAGCCAGGACGGCGCCAGCGAGAGGCCCTGGCGGGAGCCGACGGCCCCCTCGACCACGGCCCATGGATCCTGGACGCCGCCGACGCGCGCCTGCTCGTCCGACGTCACGCGGCCCACCAGCGCCGTCATCAGCGAGGTCTGCTTCCCATCGGTCAGGACGCCCTCGCGCGCGATCATGGTGGTGCGGTCGGTGCCGGGCAGCAGCGCGAAGGCCTCGTTGTCCGTGTCGGCCACGAGCGCGCAGGCCTGCTCGAACGTCAGCTGGTCGAGCCCCGGCCAGGCGCCGCCCGTCCAGTTCTCGTCGGCCTGGAGGTTCGGGGTGGAGTAGATCAGGCGGTCGATGCCCAGGCGGTTGTCGAGCCGCACGTAGGACGTGCCGCCCTCGGCGACGAGCCCGTTCAGGCGCTTGAAGACCTCGACCGGGGAGAGGTTGCCGTCGTCGGGCGTGTTCAGCCGCGATGTCGGATCCAGCGAGATGACGAGGTCCCAGCGCGTCTCGGGTTCGAACCGCATGAGCGCCCCGCACCACAACAGCGCCCGGGGATGGACCCCCTTGAGCGTCCGCGCGTCGGTGCGGGCGCGCACCAGGACGTCGACGGTCACCTCGGGATCGATCAGCGGCAGCAGGCGGGCTGCCGCCGGGCCGGCCAACAGGATGCGCTCGGCGTGGTGCGCCTCAAGCAGCTGGCGGTAGAAGTACTCCTCTGTCGGCGTCGGCTTGGGGATGTCCTCGACCATCACGTCGCCCGGACGACGACCGCCCGCGAAGTCCGACCACTCAATCATGTCCCCGCCGAAGAGCCTGGCTCCGCTGCGCTCGTCGATCTGGTGCGTCATCGATCCCGTTCTCCTTATGTCGTGGAAGCGCGCGGCGAGTCTATCGTCCGGCGATCGCCAGGCCGGCAGGCGCGGCCGGGCCGCGTTGGGCGGCCCGGGTGGCCGCCCAGCGCGCTCAGATGATGTCCCAGGTCAGCGGGGTGCCCTTGACGGCGTCCTGGGTGAAGGGGCGTCCCTCGATCACCGAGAACGCGTCGGGCGCGAGCCCGCCCGCCGGCCGGATCGAGCGGACGTTCTCGGGGCCCGCGATGTCGCCGGCGCGGACGTCGCGCGTCACGTACAGGGAGCGGCGGAACCGCAGGCCCTCGCGCTCGGATTCTTTCGCGCCGATGCGGTTCTCCCCCAGCGCCTGCCAGGCGACCTTCGTCTCGCGGACGAGCGCGGAGACCTCCTCGGGCTCGAGCGAGAACGCCGAGTCGACGCCGCCGTCCGCGCGCCGCTTAGTGACGTGCTTCTCGATCAGGCACGCCCCGAACGCGACGGACGCGACCGGCACGCCGATGCCCATCGTGTGGTCCGACAGCCCGACGAGGGTGTCGAACGCGGCGGCCAGCGTGGGCAGCGAGCGCAGGTTCGCCGATGCCGGGTCGGCCGGGTACTCCGCGGTGCAGGACAGGACGATGATGTTGTCGTTGCCGGCCTGGCGGGCCGCGCCGACGGCCGCGTCGATCTCGCTGATCGAGGCCATGCCGGTGGAGATGATGATCGGCTTGCCGGTCTCGGCCATCGCGCGCACCAGCGGCAGGTCGACGATCTCGGAGCTGGCCACCTTGTACGCCGGCACGCCGAGACCCTCGAGGAACTGCACGGCGGTCGGGTCGAACGGGCTGGAGAACGCCTGCATGCCGCGTTCGTTGGCGCGGGCGAAGATCTGCTCGTGCCACTCCCAGGGCGTGTGCGCCTCCTCGTAGAGGTCGTAGAGCCGCCGCGAACCCCACAGCGAGTGCCCGTCGCTGATGCGGAAGTTCGGGGTGTCCGCGTCGATCGTCATCGTGTCGGCCGTGTAGGTCTGCAGCTTAAGCGCGTGCGCCCCGGCCTCGGCGACGGCGTCCACAATCTCGAGCGCGCGGCCCAGATCGCCGTTGTGGTTGCCGCTCAGCTCGGCGAGGAAGAAGGGGGGCTGGTCGTTGCCGACGGAAACGTGGCCGATCTGGACGCTGGGCTTCATCGTGCGTTCTCCTCGAAGATGATGCGCGTGTGGATGATCTCGGTGGGGGTGCCGTCGATGTCGCGGGTCTCCCGCTCCATCTCCTCGAAGCCCAGCCGGGCGTTCAGGTCGACGACGGTGGCGTTGGCGGCGAGCGTCTCGCCGTCCAGGCTGGCGAGTTTCAGCTCGGTGCGGGCGTACTTAACGGCGGCGCGCTGGATCGACATCCAGGCCGGGAACAAGGCGCCTCGCTCCTCCAGCCCTGCGTTGTCGAGGTAGTAGCCCCACCAGCCGGTGCCGGCGTCGGCGTCCAGGTCGAAGAAGGTGACGACCCCGGACGGCTCACCCTGGCGCTCGTAGATGAGGACGCGGCGCGTCGGGTCGGCCATCGTCTTGTCCCACCAAGCGGCGTGTTCCTCCGGCGAGATCTCGTGTTGGGTGAGCGATACCGCGCGCACCTGCGGGTGGTTGCGCCACGTCCGCACCAGGTCTTTGTCACTGTCGACAGCCGCGCGAAGCATCTGTCCCTCTCTCGAAGGTCGGGCCCCGCGCGTGCGCGAGGCACCCTGGGGGATCGTCGCTTAGACTATAACGGTCACTCCCCCGACCCGAGACAGGACGAACATGAGCCAACTCAGCCGTGAGCAGGTCCGCGAGATGATGGCCGACGTGATGGCCAAGCAGGGCAAGACGCTGCCCGACGACGACGCCACCGCGCTGGACACCTTCGGCTTTCGCTCCCTGGATTTCTCGGAGCTCGCGCTCAAGGTCGAGGACGAGATCGACGAGGAGCTGAACTTCGACGCCCCCGGCCTGCGCTCCATCGAGACCATCGGGGACGTCCTGGACTTCATCGGCCAGCTCGTCGAGCAGGCATGACCGAGCCCGCCGGCGCGGGGAACCGCCTGGTCGCGGGCACCTTCGAGGGCACCTGGCGTGACCTGGCGACCCTGGACGCCCCGGCGGCGTCCGCGTTCTTCGTGCAGGGCCACGCCGAGGCGCTGGCCGCCGTCTGGACGCACGCCACCGATCCGTCGCGCGAGACCCTCGTCGCCTCCCACACCCGCAAGGAGGCCGGGCTGGTCGAAAGCCTGCGCGCCGCGGGCCTGGCGACCGTCGACGTGGCCGGCCTCGACGTCGCGGTCGATCCGCTGCCCGAGCCCCGCGAGGCGGTTGCGGGACGCGTGTGGCTGCTGACGTCCGGTTCGACGGGACGGCCCAAGCACGTCGCCCACACGCTCGACTCGCTCACCACCGTGCGCGGTGAGCAGCCCGCGCGCACCTGGCTGTGCCCGTATACGCCGGGCGCCTACGCCTGGTGGCAGGTGGTCACGCTGGGGCTGTCGCTGCCGGGCCAAGACGTCGTGTTCGTCGAGAACGACCGCCTCGAGAACTGGGCCGACATCGCGCTGGCGCACGGCGTGGACGCCGCCTCCGGCACCCCGACCTTCTGGCGGCAGGCGCTGATGCGCTCGGGCGAGACGCTGGCCAAGATCGCGTTCAAGCAGATCACCCTCGGTGGCGAACCCGTCGACCAGGGCGTCCTCGACCTGCTGCACGGGGCCTTCCCCGACGCCCGCGTCTCCTGGATCTACGCCTCCTCCGAGGCCGGCGCGTCCATCGCGGTGCACGACGGCCGGGCGGGCTTCCCCGAGGCCTGGCTGACCGGGGAGCCACGCGAGGGGCGTCCTCGGCTGTCGGTGGACGGCGACGAACTCGTCATCGCCTCCCCGCACCGCGGCGAGGGCGTCGACGCGCAGCTGCACACCGGCGACCGCGTCGAGATCCGCGACGGACGCGTCCTCATCACCGGCCGGTTGGCGTCCGACGAGATCAACGTGGGCGGCTCGAAGGTCTCGGCGTCCCAGGTGCGCGACGTCTTGCAGTCGCACCCGGGCGTCCTGTGGGCCTCGGCGAAGGGACGCCGCGCGCCGCTGGTCGGCACCGTCGTCCAGGCCGACGTCGTGCTGTCCGACCAGGACACCACCGAGGCCGACCTCGCCCGCTGGTGCGCCGAGCGCCTCGCCGACTACGCGGTGCCGCGGCGCTTCCGCCTGCTGGATTCCATCCCGATCAAGGAGAGCCTGAAAAGCGATGTCTGACGTGACCCCGATCCCCTCCGCCTCCTGCGTCCTGGTCTCCGGAGGTTCCCGCGGCCTCGGGCTGGCCATCGTGAAGACGATCGTCGAGCACGGGGCGAAGGTCGCGGCGTTCGCCCGCACCGTCACGCCCGAGCTGCAGGAACTCGCGGACGCCCACCCCGACCGCGTCCATGTCGGCTCGGTGGACGCCACCGACCGCCGGGCGGTGACGTCCTTCATCAAGGAGGCGGAGGCCAAGCTCGGCCCGATCGACTCGCTGGTGAACAACGCCGCCGTGGGTCAGGACAGCCTGCATGTGCACACCTCGCCCGACCGCATCGAACAGATCATCGAGACGAACCTCACCGCTCCCCTGGTGCTCACCCGGGCGGTGCTGCGCCGCATCATGGCGGGCCCGGGCCGCGGCCGCATCGTGTTCATCACGTCGATCTGCGCCCAGCGGGGCTACGCCGGCCTGGTCGCCTACTCGGCCACGAAGGGCGGCCTCGACTCCGCGATGCGGACGATCGCCCGCGAGATGCACGGCCGCGTGCTGGCCAATTCGATCGCCCCTGGCTTCTTCGCCTCCGAGATGAGCTCCGTGCTCGGTCAGACCCAGCTGGACGCGATCACCCGCCGCACTCCGTCGGGACGCCTCGTCGAGCCGGACGACATCATCCCCTACATCGACCTGCTGCTCTTCGAGGACACCAACACCAACGGCCAGGTGCTCGTCGTGGACGGCGGCGGCTCGATCTGACCGCGCTGTCGCGGCTGGCGTCCGACTCCGCCCTCGTCCTCACCGCCGGGGACGGCGGCACCCGTCCGGCGCCTTGCGGGCCGGGCTGCCAGGGCGTCCACAGCTACACCGACGAGGCGACGCGCCTGTGCTGGCGCCCGGACGAACCCGGCACCTACGCCGTCGACGCCGAGCGCCCGGGGCGTCCCATCCCCGACGCGCTGGCCGCCCGGTGGGAGCGCGAAGGGCACGGCACGGCCGAGGACTTCTGGGTCGCCTGGACGGCCAGCGAGGTCGCGGCCAAGCTCACCGGCACGTCGATCCTCGTCTGGCAGCGCACCCACCGGCTCGGGCAGGGCGATCCCCGCGTCGAAACCCTGCACCGCGACGTGGCCGGGCTGACCGTCTGCTTCGGACGCCTCCGCGACACAGCGCCGGGCCCGTCGGCGGAGCGCGGGAACCCGGCCGCGAGTTGGTAGGGTCACCCCAGGCCGGACGGGGATCTCCCGCCCGCCGTCCGCACGGGACCGCAGCGGATCGTTCTGCGGAGCCGGGGACCCGACTCGAGGAAGACTTTGACCAGGCATGAGTGAGATCTCCGAGGTGGTGGAGGCCAACGGTCTTCACCGGGTCGGCGCGCGGTTGCCACTGGGCACCTACCTGCGCGAAACCTGGGACCGCCGCGACTTCATCTGGACGATGGCGCAGTACCGCCTTCAATCGGAGAACGAACGTAATCGCCTCGGCATGGGCTGGGTGCTGCTGCGCCCGCTGCTCAACGCGCTGATCTACGGCCTGATCTTCGGCGTGATCCTGGGCTCGAGCCGGCCGCACAACTTCATCCCGTACCTGCTCACGGGCGTGTTCCTGTTCGACTTCTTCACCAACAGCATGCTCAGCGGCGGCCGCTCCATCATCAACAACTTCCAGTTGGTGCGCTCGCTGAGCTTCCCCCGGCTCGTGCTGCCGCTGTCGGTCGTGCTGCAGCAGTTCCTGTCGTTCCTGCCGGCCATCGCGATGATGCTGGTGCTGACGGTGGTGTTCGGGTCGCTCCCGACGTGGAACTGGCTGCTGCTCATCCCGTTGATCGTGCTGTTCGCCCTGTTCAACACGGGCGTGGCGCTGGTGATGGCCCGGCTCACCGTCCACTTCCGCGACCTGAGCCAGTTCGTCCCCTACATCAACCGCATCCTGTTCTACACGGCCGGCGTGTTCTTCAACCCGGCGACGGTGCTGCAGTCGTACCCGCACCTGCGGCTGATCTTCGACTGGTACCCGCTGAACCACGTGCTCGCGCTGGGGCGCGGCATCCTCGTGCGCGGCTACCACATCGACTACGCGTACTTCTGGAGGCTGGCGCTGTGGGCCGTCGGCTTGCTCGTGGTCGGCGTCATCTACTTCTGGGCCGCGGAGGAGCGTTATGGCCGGGACGACTGACCAGCCCGCCCACGACGCAGCGGACGCCCCGGGGCGTCCCGTCGTGGCGGTGGACGATCTGCACGTCGACTACCGGGTGTTGGCCACCGGACGCCGCGCCGGCGCCGACAGCGGCACCAAGATCTTCGAGCGGCGCCGCGAGATCCACGTCGTGCACGCGCTGAAGGGCGTGACGTTCGTCGCGCACGCCAACGAGTCCATCGGCGTAGTGGGCTCCAACGGCTCCGGCAAGTCGACCCTGATGCGGGCGATCACCGGCCTGACCCCCGCCACCAAGGGCGCCGTCTATGCATCGTCCCGGCCGAACCTGCTCGGCGTCGGCGCGGCGCTGCTGCCCGAGCTGTCCGGCGAACGCAACATCTACCTCGGCGGGCTGGCGCTGGGGCTCAAGCGCGGCGAGATCGACGACATGTTCGACGACATCGTCGAGTTCACCGGCCTGAAGGAGTTCATCCACCTGCCGATGCGCACCTACTCCTCGGGCATGTCGGCCCGGCTGAAGTTCGCGATCGCGACGGCCACCCGGCACGACATCCTGATCGTGGACGAGGCGCTGTCGGTCGGCGACCGCGCCTTCCAGAAGAAGTCGGAGGCGCGCATCCGCGAGATCCGCGAGTCCGCCGGCACCGTGTTCCTGGTCTCGCACCAGATGCAGTCGATCCGCGACACGTGCAACCGCGCGATCTGGATCGAAAAGGGTGAGCTGCTGGCCGACGGTCCCACCGAGGACGTGCTGGCGGCCTACGAGAATCGAAAGGTCTGACGATGGCGACGCTGCCGACGGTCTCGGCCCTCGTGCTGTCCATGGGCAACCGGCCCACCGAACTCGCCCGTGCCCTGGAGACGCTGCACGCCCAGACGGGCGTCGAGCTGCAGACGGTCCTCATCGGCAACGGCTGGGAGCCCGAGGGCGTCCCCGACTGGGTGGAGACGCGTCACGAGCCGGAGAACCTGGGCTGCGTGGGCGGCCGCAACGCCGCGGCCACGCTCGCGACGGGCGAGTACCTGTTCTTCTACGACGACGACGCGTTCCTGCCCAGCACGGACGTCCTGGAGCGCATGGTCGCCGCCCTGCAGGAGCCGGGCGTCGGCGTCGTCCAGCCCCGCGGGGTCGACCCCGACGGACGGCCGTCCCCGCGTCGTTGGGTGCCACGGCTGTTCACCAAGAACGCCCAGGGCGGCGACGCCGCGGTGTTCTGGGAGGCGCTGTGCATGATGCGCCGGTCGGCCTTCGAATCCGTGGGGGGCTGGCCGCCCGACTTCTTCTTCGGCCACGAGGGCGCCGACATCGCCATGCGGCTGCTCGACCGCGGCTGGCGCATTGTCTATCACCCGGAGATCGAGGTGTGCCACCCGGCCACCACCGCGGCCCGTCACGACCACTTCTACCGGCTGACCGCCCGCAACCGGGCCTGGGTCGCCCGGCGCAACCTTCCTCTGCCGCTCGCCGTCGGCTACCTCGCCGTCTGGTCGGCCGCCACGGTCGTGCGCGTCCGACGGCCGCACGCGCTGCGGGTCTGGTTCGGCGGCCTCGCCGAGGGCCTCCGCGGCCCGGTTCCCGGCGGACGCAAGCCGATCCGGTGGTCGACGGCCTGGCGGATGACCCGGCTGGGCCGTCCGCCGCTGTGGTGAGTCGCGACGCCGGCCGCCACCCGTCGCCCCCGCGCGGTGACCGGCTGACGCGCCGCCCGGTCGATCCCGCGACGCCGCGGCTGGTGGTCTGGACGGGCGTCCGCAGCCAAGCCCACGTGGCCTACGGGGCGTCCTACCTGCGGGCGCTGTTGCCCAACACGACCGGGCCGATCCGGCTCGTCGTCCTCGGGCGGGGCGGCTTCCTCGGCGTCACCGCCGTGACCGACGATGACCTGGCGCGCCTGCTGCCCCACGACCCGCGGCTCGTCCTCGAGGCTGCCGGCACCCCGAAGGCCGCGCCGGGCGAGCACCTGACCTACCTGGCCGTGGGCGCGCCCGGCATCAAGCCATGGCTGCGGCTGGCGGCCACCCACCCGGGCCGCCGTTTCGAGGTCGTCGTCACGGACGAGGGCATCGGCAGCTACGGCACCTGGCGCACCCGGCGCGACTCCTGGCGGCGCGAGGGAACCCGCGAGCCGTGGGCCACCATCCGTTCCGTGGCCGTGCGGGCCGCGCGGAAGCTGCTGACGACGAGGCCCTGGCCCCTGTACGAGCGCCACGACGGGCGCTGGTGGACGAACGAGGACGTCGCCGCGGAGTTCCGCCGCACCGCGGACGCCGGCGCCGCGAACCCCGCCGACGGAACGCGCGCCCCCACGGGCGCCACGGCGCCGGACCGGGAGGGTGGAGTGTCCGGCGACCCCGCCGGGACGCGCAGCGGCAGCCCGGTCGCGGTGTACTTGTCCCAGCCGTGGATCGAGCTCGGGGTGGTCGACGCCGCCACCTACGTGAGCCACGTCACGCGAGTCGGTCAGGCCTGCGAGCGTGCCGGATTCCGGTTCGTCGTGCGCCCCCACCCCGTCGAGGACGTGGCGCGCTACGCGGACCGAGAGGTCTGGGCCGGCTCGACGCCCGCGGAGCTCACCCCGCGCATCGCGTCCGCCGGGCTCGTCCTCGGGGCGACGAGCACCGCCCTGCTGAACCTCGCGGCGGTCCATGGTCGTCCCGCGCTGCGCGTGGCCTGCCCCGGGACCGAGACGATCGAGCGGGAGCTGAGCCGCGATCAGCGCGCGTTGTTCGACCAGTTCGTCGGTCCCTGCGTCGCCGAGGCGGACCTGGACGAGGCCATCGCCGCCCGTGGCCGGCCCAGGCTCGATCCGTCCTCACGACCGCCCGATGAATCACAGCGCAGGTAGGAGTTCCTCGCGAATCCAACCGGCCAGGGTGGTAGGCGTCGTCGTGGCGAGCGTCCGCGGCTGCTCCGCGCGGAAGTCCTCGCGGACGCCGGTGCTCATGCCCAGGAGAGCGTCGGCCATCTTCGGCGCCGCCCCAGAAGCCAGACACTGGTGACGCATCTCGTCGTCGCTGATCCTCTCCACCCGCACGTCGCGCCCCAACTCCCGGGTCAGGATGCCGGCCACCTCGTTCCACGACAGATCCTGCGGCCCGTGAACCGCTTGGACGCGGCGGCCGCGCCACCTCGGATTGAGCAGCGTGAGCGCCGCCACCTCGGCGATGTCACGCGGCGCTACCCAGGCCTGCCGCATGTCCAGGGGCAACACCGTCTCCAGATGCCCTTCGCGAAGGCCCTCGAGCCCGTAGAGCAGGTTGGTGAAGAAGTAGCCGGGTCTGAGGTGGGTGACGTCCAGGTCGAGAGCGTCGAGGGCGACCTCCGTGGCGGCGAGCCCGTCGATCTCGCCCACGCCGTGCCGCTTCTCGGCGCCGATGCTGCTCTGGAAGACGACGCGCCCGATGCTGTTGGCGGTCACAGCGTCCGTCAGCGCGCGGGTTGCCCGGGCGTAGTCGCCCAGTGGGTCGTCTGACCAGACGCTGGGATCGACCCAGTAGAGGGCGTCCACCCCGCGGGTTGCCTCCACGACCTGCGAAGAGTCAGTGGAGTCAGCCTCCACGACGTCCGCATAGTCGAGCACCGCGTGGGGGATCGCCTCCGGATGCCGAGCCAACAGCATGGGGCGCACCCCTGCACGAATAAGCATGGAGGTGAGGTGCCGTCCGACATGACCCATCGGAGTCGTGACCGCGATCCGCATTCGGCTGTTCCTTTCGTCGAGTCCCGACCAGGAACGCTAGCCGCAGAGGCGGCCCGATCTCGTCCTCATCGGGGTTCGGGCCTTGTGGGCGCTCGCTCAGGGCTGTTTGGGGCCGAACTCGGTGGAGTTGCCACGGGCGAAGTCTGTCCACGAGCCGCGTGGCCCGTAGCCGCCTTGGCGCCACCGTTCGGTGCGGACGCGTTCGTCGTGAGCTTCCCAGGCAGCGTCTCGTGTCTCGTTCGAGGCCTCATCAGCGCGGGGTTTGACGAGCCCTTTGAGCTTGTCGAAGAACGTCGGTGTCACGATGGCTCCTTCGGCTAGGGGGCCTGCATGACGTCATTGTGCCCTCAGCCTGGACAGTTTGGCCCGAGTTGACCGTGGACCTTCACGCCGCGGCGTGACAGCCCGTTTGCGGTGCTTGTTCGACCAGCGCCGCGCCCGCTCGCTTCGTACCTAGGTGCCCAGGAGGCTCAGGACCGGCTGGCTGAGGGCCTTTCCCAGGGTTTCGTGTTGGTCGGCGTCCAGGTGCACCCCGTCGACCTTGCTGAGGCCGGTGACGGTGTTGGCGTCGAAGAAGGCGCAGCCCAGCTCGACGCACACCTCACGGTATGCGTCGGCCAGCCCGTGGGCCTTGTTCTGGGCGCCCTCGAACTTGGGTCCGATCGGTCCGCGGGGACGATCGAACATGGGGGAGCGATCACCAGGACGGGCGGCCCGGGCATGCCGGGCGCGACCGGGGCTTGCCGGATCGCCTGCACTACCGCCTTGATGCCGTGGGCCGAGTGCCAGGCGTTGTGTGGGTGCATCGATTGGAAGTCGTTCGTGCCCAGCATCACCACCACCAACGCTAGGGGCGAGTGCGCCTCCATGACCTGACCGATTCCGACCAGACCGTTGCGGCCCGGCTTGTAGGGATCGTCGAAAACCGTCCGGCGTCCGTTGAGACAGTCCTCGATCACGCGCACGTGGGCGTCGCAGTTATTCATCTCCGCTTCCAGCACCCCGGGCCACCGCTGCTCGAACGGCAGCCGGCGACGCGTGCCCGGGATGATGCCTCAGGTCAGCGAGTCGGCGTACACGAGCACGCTTCGCAGCAGGCTGAACGTCTCACGGTGCTGGTCGGTTATCGCGCGGCCTGGTGGCGGGGTCATGCGCTCATCCTCAGCTACCCACCCCGGACAACGGAACCCTCATGGCGGTCAGGATGGTCCGTCAGTTGTGAGCAACGCGCCCTAGCCGGACGCTCCCCCGCCTCGGCGACCCAGGCGTCCTCGCCCGCGCGACTCGTCGGCGGACCCGACGGCGTCCGTGGACCGCTCCCGCTTCGGCGACAATCGCCAAGCGGCGAGGGCCGCCACAGCGGCGGCGCCCGCCACGAGGGGCAGCGTCCCCCACCAGAGCAGGTCGGGAAACCTCGGGCCGAGGCCCTGCAGTCGTCCGGTCCCCAGGTCGCCGCGGCTCAGCGCCGACGCGAGCAGCCACACCACCGCGGTCACCAGCCCCGCGAGGGCGGCCTGCCACGACCAGGACTTCGGGTCGGGCGCGCTCCCGGCCCGGCGACGCGAGCGGACGAACCACGCGCCCACGGCGACGCCGGCCAGCAGCCCCACCGCGGTCCAGGACCAGGCGGCCGGCGTGCCGGCGGCCGGGACGGCCCCGAGCAGCGGGATCGCCGGCAGCAACCCCACGGTCGTCGCGCCGGGCGTCACGATCGCGCCCGCGCCGAGCCCGAGGCCGGCGCCGAGGACGTACGACCCGGCCCACAGCACGACCGTGGGCAGCCACGCCAGCAGGCAGACGATCATTAAGACGACGCCCACCGGGTTGGGGGCGAGGGCGCCGGTCAGGGCGTTCACGCGGGGCCAGTTCACGATCACGCCGACGGCCACCGCGGCGAGCGAGCCCGCGGTGAGCACCGCCAGCCCGAGCCCCGCCGCTCGCGGCAGGCTCCGCGCCCAGCCGGGGAGGCGTCCGGTCAGATCGACGCCGCGGGCGCGGGCCGACGCCAGGAAGGACGCCAGCGCCGACACCAGGAACGCGCCGACCACGCTGCGGGCCGCCTGGGTGGGGCTGCCGACCAGCGTCGCGAGCAGCAGGGTGCCGAGGGTGTAGACGCCAGTCACCGCGCCGCTCAGCAGCGCGGCGGAGCGGAGCCGCGCGCGCTGGCCGTCGCCGTCGGCAGGCGGCATCTGCGTGGCAGCGTAGGTGGTCGCGAACGCGATCGCGACGCCCAGCACCGCCGTCGCGCCGAGGGGCACGATGCCGATCGTCACGTCCCCGACGCGCGCCGGCACCCCGTGCAGCAGCAGCCAGAACTGGTTGATGGCATCGAGCACGGTGGTGAGCGCCAGGTGGGTGGCCGACAGCCACGCCACCACGATCGGGACGCCCACGAGCAGCCAGCCGAACAGCACCGAGCAGATCGAGCCCAGCACGGCCGCGGCCAGCCACGGCAGATACGGCAGCCGCGACAGACGGCCGTCCTCGAGGCGGTCCTCGCTCGGCGAGGAGACGGTGAGGCTGACCGGGTCCGGCCGCCGGGAAACAAGCTTGGGCATGATGCCCATCATGCTTGCGCACCCCGCATGCCCTCGGCTGCGGACACGCCCGCCGTTGCTAAAGTCGGCCGGGCACCCCGGGACTTCCCCACCGGGACGCGGCCGTCTTCGCGACCGCGCACCCCGCCGAAGCGACCAGGGCCCCGACCGGCGAGAGGATGTTCATGAACGACGACGAACTGCGTGGCCAGCGGCCGTCCGACGCCAGCCCTGGCCCGTCCGGCGGCTCCTGGTCGGCGTCCGGCCCCGCCCGTCCGCGTGGCGAGGGCGTGCCGCCCGAGCCCGCGTTGCCCGCCGCGGACGGGCAACCCCGCGGCCGTCGCTACCGCGAGGACTCCCTCCCTGAGGACTGGACGCCGCCGCTGCCCCGCCGCTCCGCCGCGAGCCCCTCCGGGACGGCCGAGGCGTCCCCGCTCACCCCCGCCGATGCGCCCGTCGGCGCCTCCGCCGCGGGCCGTACCGCCTCGGCCGGGACCCGCCGCACGCGTTGGTGGTGGCTGCTGGGCCTGGTCTTGGTGCTGGTCTTGGCGCTGGTCGGCGCCGCCGTGCTCTTCGGCTTCCGACCCGGGAACCCGCCCGCGCCCGCCTCGTCGCCGGCCCCGAGCGCCACGCCCGACCCCGTCGAGGCGGCGCTCGTCACGCCGGGCGCCCTGACCGGCCTGGGCTCCGGATGGAGCGTCGTCACCGAGGACGCCGCGGCCGGCGGCACCGACGCCGCACAGCCGCTGTGCCTGGCCGCGGACGACGCAACCCCCCAGCCCGAACGGGTCGCCGAGCGCCGGCTGACCCGGGCGACCGCGGGGGCGACCGCGCTGCACCGCATCGCCACCTACCCCGACGAGACCGCCGCGCACAGCGCCTACGCCGCCGCCCGCGCCCGGCTCGGCACCTGCCCCGGCGCCTACCTCTCCCAGGGGATCAGCGCCACGGGGGCGGCCGACGAGGTGGCGGGCGTCACGGCGTCCGTCGAGCAGGCGACGCCCCAGGGGCACACCGTCCTGGTGGCACGCACCGGCCGTTTCTTGGACGTCCTCGACGTTGCCCAGGACGGGGCCGCCCCGAAGCCGGCCGCGGCGTTGGCCGTCCTGACCGACTCGCTGCGCGCCCAGTGCAGCGATGCCTCGGGTGCGTGCCCGTCCTCACCCGCGCTGGCGATGAGCGAGCTGCCGCCCACCGGCGATCCCGCGGGCTGGCTGGTGGCCGGGGACATCCCGCGCATCCGACCGGACGCCGGCGTCTGGCGCGGCGCCGACCAGCCCTCGCTGCGGCTGACCGGGAGCCAGTGCGAGGTCGTCGACCTCAACCACGTCCCCGGCGCGACCGGGCGCCATCGCACCTACCTGCTCGAGGACGACCCCCAGGCGCCGCGGGGCTTCGGCGTGGACGAAGCGGTCTACGACTTCGCGAGCCCGGCCGCGGCGCTGGCGTTCTCCCGGCAGGTCGCGGCCAACCTCACCGACTGCGCCCAGCGCACCGGGACGGCCACCGTCCGCCAGACGTACGCCTCACCGTCCCCGGCGTCCGGGGCCACCTTCGTGGTCGACCAGCAGGTCAGCGCCTCCGCCACAGCCCGCTTCCGCGTCACCGTGGTGTCGCGCGGCGACAAGGCGGTCTTCCTGCTGGCCAACCCCGAGAAGTCCTTCGACTTCAGCGACGCGTCGTTCAACGCCGTGGCGAAGCGGGCCGGCGAACGGCTCGCGCAGCTGAGCTGAACCGGCGTCAGCGGCTCAGCCGGCGGACGATCTCGCGGACCAGCTCGGCGGTCTCGCTGAGCGTCTTGCCCACCTTCACGCCGGCGGCCTCGAGGGCCTCCTTCTTGGCGGCGGCGGTGCCGGACGAGCCGGACACGATCGCGCCCGCGTGTCCCATCGTCTTGCCTTCCGGGGCGGTGAATCCCGCCACGTAGGCGATGACCGGCTTGGTCACGTGCTCCTTGATGTAGGCAGCCGCCCGCTCCTCCGCGTCGCCGCCGATCTCGCCGATCATCACGATCGCGTCGGTCTCTTCGTCGGCCTCGAACGCCTCGAGGCAGTCGATGTGCGTCGTGCCGATGACCGGGTCGCCTCCGATCCCGACGGCGGTCGAGAAGCCGATGTCGCCCAGCTCGTACATCATCTGGTAGGTCAGGGTGCCCGACTTCGACACCAGGCCGATGTGTCCGGCGCGCGCGATGTTCGGCGGGATGATGCCGACGTTGGAGCGTCCGGGCGAGATCAGGCCGGGGCAGTTCGGCCCGATGAGCCGCACCCCCTTGTCCTGGGCGGCCGCGAAGAACTCGGCGGTGTCCTTCACCGGGATCCCCTCGGTGATGCACACGATGAGTTCCACGCCGGCGTCGATGGCGTCCATGACGGCCGCCTTGGTGTGCGGCGCGGGCACGAAGATCACCGACACGGTCGCGCCGGTCGCGTGCTTGGCCTCCCGGACGGTGTTGAAGACCGGGATCGGGTCTTCCTCGAACGTGATGCTCTGCCCGCCCTTGCCGGGCGTGACCCCCGCGACCACGCGGGTGCCGAACATGACCATGCGCTGGGTGTGCTTGCGCCCCTCGCTGCCGGTCATGCCCTGGACGATGACCTTCGACTTGTGGTTGAGCCAGATCGCCATCGGGCTTACTTCCCTTCCATGGCCGCGCTGGCCAGTTCTGCGGCCTTCCGGGCCGCGCCGTCCATGGTCTTCTCCACCGTGACCAGCGGGTGGTCGTATTCGTCCAGGATCTCCAGCCCCACCTCGACCGCGTTCCCGTCCAGACGGACGACGATCGGCTTGGACGCCTTGTTCCCGAGTTGCTGCAGCGCGCCGCGGATGCCCTTGGCCACCTCGGAGCACGCGGTGATGCCGCCGAACACGTTGACGAACACCACCTCCACCTGCGGGTCGGAGAGGATGATGTCGAGGCCGTCGGCCATCACCTGGGCTGACGCGCCCCCGCCGATGTCGAGGAAGTTGGCCGGGGTCGGCGAGCCCGGAAGGTCACTGCCCGCGTAGGCGACCACGTCCAGCGTGCTCATCACGAGCCCGGCGCCGTTGCCGATGATGCCGACCTGGCCGTCCAGCTTGACGTAGTTGAGGTGCTTGGCGCGGGCCCGCAGCTCCAGCGGGTCGTCCTGGGAGTCGTCGCGCCACTGGTCCCACTCGGGGTGCCGGAACGCGGCGTTGTCGTCGAGGGTGACCTTGCCGTCGAGGGCGACGATGCGGCCGTCGCTGGTGCGCACCAGGGGGTTCACCTCGACAAGCGTGGCGTCCGACTCGGCGTAGGTCTTGCCCAGCAGCGTGAGGACGCGGGCGGCCTCGTCGCGGTCATCGGGCGAGAAGCCCGTCTCGGTGACGATGCGGTCGGCGGCGTCCGCGTCGAGCCCGGCCCGCGGGTCGATCGGGACGCGCACCAGCGCGTCCGGCCGCTCCTCGGCGAGCGTCTCGATCTCGACGCCGCCCTCGAGGCTGCACATCGCGAGGTAACGGCGGTTGGCCCGGTCGAGCAGAAGCGAGAAGTAGTACTCCTCGTCGATGTCGGCGCCCTCGGTGACCATGACCTTCTTGACGACGTGGCCCTTGATGTCGAGGCCCAGGATCTCCTTGGCCCTCTGCTCGGCCTCCTCGGGCGAATGCGCCAGCTTCACGCCGCCGGCCTTGCCGCGGCCGCCGGTCTTGACCTGGGCCTTTACCACCACGACGTCGGTGCCGAGCTTCTCGGCGGCCTCGCGCGCCTCCTTGGGGGTGGTGGCCACCAACCCGCGCAGGACCGGGACGTCCTTGCTCTCGAACAGGTCCCGCGCCTGATACTCGTACAGATCCATGCCTTCTCCGTCCGCTGCCTCGGCGCTCGCGTCGTTGTCAGGGGCTCTCTCGTTGGCCCCTCCACGGTGACACGAGACTAACGGCTCCGCCTCACCGCGCAAACCCGGCGACGCCCGCCGACCGGGCGTGCACTCCGGGTCACCCGGGTGGGCACTTGGCAACTTCCAAACTCTTTTCTAAGAATCGTTCAGGAAATGCTAACCTGATGTTCAGTTCTTCCCGGCGAGTCGCGTGACCGACCAACACGGCGCCGTCGGGGCATCCCTGACCAGGAAGGCATCGTGGCACCCGTGGGACACGAGCACAGTAACTCCACCACCCCCGCGCGGCGTGTCCGCGTCGCGCTGCTGGGGCTGACCGCCGCCGCCGTCGTCGGCGCCTCCGGCCTCGTCACACCGTCCGTCTCACCCGCGGCACGCGCCTCGGGGCTCCAGTTCGCGGACTCGCCGGCCACCGCGGCCAGCGCGGGGCCGGGCGCCGAGCTCAACCGCGTCGCGGCGCTGAACCAGCCCGTCGCTGAACGGCCCGCGCCCGCCGCCGAACTGACCGCGTCCGACATGACCGACGCCCTCGCGGCGCGCGAGGCTGAGCTGAGCAGCCGCTCCACCCAGATCAAGGCCGAGGCCGAGCGGCAGGCGAAAGCGGGCGTCTTCCTGCGCCCCACCGCCGGCGAGCTCGGGTCGACGTACGGCCCCCGCCGGCACCCGATCCTGGGCTACGTCCGGCTGCACGCCGGCTGGGACATCGGCGGCACGTGCGGCCAGCCCATCTACGCCGCCCTTCCCGGCACCGTGACGATCGCCACGCAGGCCGGCCAGTCCGGCAACTACCTTCGCGTCGACCACGGCACCGTCAACGGCCACAAGCTGGAGACCAGCTACCAGCACATGCAGGGCTTCGCCGTGAAGGCCGGCCAGAAGGTCGCGCGAGGACAAGCCCTCGGCAGCGTCGGCAATACCGGCCTGTCCACCGCCTGCCACCTGCACTTCGGCGTCATCAAGGACGGCGCCAACGCCGACCCCGCGGGGTACCTCAAGGGCTGAGAAGCGGCTCCGCCCAGAGGCGGAGGGGACGACTCGCGGGCTGAGGCCGGCGGGCTCCACTCAGAGCTTCTCCATCGGGGCGTGCTTGACGGACATGATCTTCACGCCGTCGGACCCGAAGTCGACCTTCGCCTTCAAGGTGTCGCCCGCACCGGTCGTCTCCACGACGGTGCCCATGCCGAACTTCGTGTGCAGCACCCGGTCGCCCACCGCCACCGACGCCACCCGCGGACCACTGGTGGCCGGCTTGCCGCCGAACCCCACGGTCTGTCGCCAGGACGTCTCAGTGCGCATCCGGGCGCTGTTGCCCCAGCCGCCGGTTGCCGCGCCCAGCCGTCGCCAGTCGATCAACCGGGCCGGGATCTCGTCGATGAACCGGCTCGCCGGGTTGTACTGGGGCTGCCCCCACATCACCCGGACGGTCGCCCGCGTCAGGTAGAGCCGACGCCGCGCCCGCGTGATGCCCACGTAGGCCAGCCGGCGCTCCTCCTCCAGCTCCTTGGGGTCGGTCATCGCGCGCATGTGCGGGAAGATGCCGTCCTCGAAGCCCGTCAGGAAGACGACCGGGAACTCCAGGCCCTTCGCGGTGTGCAACGTCATCAGCGTGACGACCCCGCCGTCGGACGCGGCGTCCGGGATCTGATCGGAGTCGGCCACCAGCGCGATCCGCTCCAGGAACGCGCCGAGCGAGTCGTCGGGCTCGGGGGATCCGGCGGCCAGCGCCGACCCGTCGGCGTCCTCGGGCTGCTCGGCCGGGTTGTCGGTCACCGAGTAGGCCTGGGTGACGTCCTGGGTGTGCGCCGCCGCGACGAACTCACCGGCCACGCTGACGAACTCGATGAGGTTCTCCAGCCGGGTCTGATCCTGCGGGTCGTTGGACGCCGACAACTCGCCGATGTAGCCCGACTCGTTCAGGATGCTGGTGAGGACGCGATCGGCGCTCTCCCCCTCGGTGACCATCGCCCGGTGTTTCGCCATGAGGTCGGCGAAGCCGTGCAGTTGCTTGGCCGACCGGGACGCCAGCCCCGCCACCTCGTCGAGCCGCTCGAGCGCCGCGCTGAACGGGATGCGTTCCGACGCGGCGAACGCCTCGACGCACGCCTCGGCCCGGTCGCCGATGCCGCGCTTGGGAACGTTCACGATGCGCCGCACCGACACGTCGTCGGCCGGGTTCGCGATGGCGCGCAGGTAGGCGATCGCGTCGCGGATCTCCTTGCGCTCGTAGAAGCGCACCCCGCCGACCACCTTGTACGGCATGCCCACCCGGATGAACACCTCCTCGAACGCGCGTGACTGGGCGTTCGTCCGGTAGAACACCGCGACGTCGGACGGTTTGACGTCGCCGGCGTCGACGAGCCGGTCGATCTCGTCGGCGACGAACTGCGCCTCGTCGTGCTCGGTGTCCGCGACGTAGCCCACGATCAGCTCGCCCTCCCCCGAATCCGACCACAGTTGCTTCGCGGGCCGGTTGGGGTTGCGGGTGATCACCGCGTTCGCGGCCGACAGGATCGTCTGCGTCGAGCGGTAATTCTGTTCCAGCAGGATCGTCTCGGCGCCCGGGAAGTCGGACTCGAAATCGAGGATGTTGCGGATCGTGGCGCCGCGGAACGCGTAGATGGACTGGTCGGAGTCGCCCACGACCATCAGCTCGGGCGGGTCGGCGACAGGCGCCCCGTCGGGCCCGTCGAACACCCCGCACAGCTCGCGGATCAGCGCGTACTGGGCGTGGTTCGTGTCCTGGTACTCGTCGACGAGCACCTGACGGAACCGCCGCCGGTACCGCTCGCGGACGTCGGGGAACGCCTGGAACAGGTGCACGGTCGTCATGATCAGGTCGTCGAAGTCGAGCGCGTTCGCCGACACCAACCGTCGCTGGTACTCGGCGTAGGCCTCCGCGTAGACCTGCTCGGCGCCGCTGGTGTGCTCGTGGCCCGCCGTCTCGTGGTCGACGAGCTCGTTCTTCCAATTCGAGACGGCGTTCATCACCGCCCGCACCGGGAACCGCTTCGGGTCGAGGTTGAGGTCGCGCACCACCAACGACATCAGCCGCTTGGAGTCGGTGTCGTCGTAGATCGAGAAGTTCTTGTGCAGCCCGAAGCGGTCGATGTCGGCGCGCAGGATGCGCACGCACGCCGAGTGGAACGTCGAGACCCACATCAGCCGGGCCCGGTTGCCGACCAACTCGGTGACACGGTGCCGCATCTCGGCGGCCGCCTTGTTGGTGAAGGTGATGGCCAGCACGGAGCCGGGGTGGACGTTGCGCTCGCTCAGCAGATAGGCGATGCGCCGGGTGAGCACCCGGGTCTTCCCGGAGCCCGCGCCGGCGACGACCAGGACGGGGCTCCCCGCGTGCACGACAGCGTCGCGCTGCGGTGGGTTGAGCCCCTCGAGGATCTCCTGTCCCTTCGGACGCCGCGCGCGCCGCTCCTGCTCGGCCGGGCGATCGCCCGGCACCTCCCCGCGGGCCGTCCCGGTGGCGGTGTCGACCTGCCCGCCGGACGCCGTCCCCGCGGGCTCGCCGGGCTGCGCGGCCCCGGCGCGTTGCCGCGCCCGCAGGACACGGTCAGCCGCCCGGCCGCCGGAGGCGGGGGTCGGATCGGGGTCGAAGCCGCTGAAGAGGTCGGGGAATAGGGAGTCGTCCATCGCATCGACCAGCCTATTCCACCCCTCCGACACTTCCCGGCCAGGCCGGCCGGGTGCCGCCGCAGAGCCGGATCGTTACAGTGGGCGGCATGGCATCGCGTCCGCGACCTCAGTCGCCCGTCACCCTGCGCTCGTTGGCCACGCTCGGCGCCGTCGCCTTGCTCGGGGCCCAACTGGCCGTGATCGCCGGTCTGGGCGTCATCGACCACGGCCGCAAGAAGCACCGCAGGCATCGCCCCTTCCCGACCGCGCCGCCCACCAGCGTGACCGTGGCCGACGGCGATGTGACGGTCTACACCAAGGGCAGCGACCTGTACGACGCCATGCTCGACACCATCCGGTCGGCCGAGCACACGATCTACTTCGAGACGTACCTGTGGAAGGCCGACGACGTCGGGCAGAAGTTCAAGGACGCGCTCACGGAGGCCGCGCACCGCGGAGTGAACGTCTATCTCGCCTACGACGTCTTCGGCAACCTCGTCGTCCGACCCGACTTCTACCGCTTCGACCCGGCGATCCACGTCCTGCGCCACCAGCCGTGGACCGGCATCGCGAGTCCGCTGACGTGGCGCAGTCCCGGGCTCAACCACCGAAAGCTCCTGATCGCCGACGACAAGGTCGCCTACGTCGGCGGCTACAACATCGGCGATCTGTACGCGACGCGGTGGCGCGATACCCACGCCCGCATCACCGGGTCGCCGGCGCTGGATCTCGCGAACGTCTTCGTGGATTACTGGAACCAGTCGCGAAAGAAGCACCACCCCGTGCTCGAGTCGCCGGGCGGCCGGGAATGGTACACACCCCTTCGGGTGATGCGGAATGTGCCCAGCACCGGGGTTTATCCGATCAGATACGGCTATCTGGAAGCGTTCGATCGCGCCACCGACAACATTTGGATGACGCACGCCTATCTGATTCCCGACGACGACATCACGCTCGCGCTGATCGAGGCCGCGCAGCGCGGGGTCGACGTCCGCATCATCGTCCCCGCGGAATCGAACCACATCGTGGCCGACTGGCTGTCCCGCGGGTTCTACGACCTCCTTCTCCGCAACGGTGTGCGGCTGTTCCTCTACCAAGGCGCGATGGTGCACGCCAAGACGGCCACCATCGACGGGGTCTGGTCGACCATCGGAACCGCGAATATCGACCGGCTGAGCCTGGTCGGCAATTACGAGGTGAATGTCGAGATCATCGACCACGACCTGGCGAGCGAATTGGAGAAGATCTTCGCCATGGACAGCGGGAACTGCGTCGAACTCAGCCGGGAGGAATGGGGCGGGCGCTCGGTCGTCACCAAGATTTCCGAGGCAGTTCTCGTCCCGCTGCGACCCTTGCTCTAACGAAGTCCGCATATTTTCCGCCTCAGCCCAGGCGATCGTTATCAGCTTGAGGCGCTATCGGCGTGTCACAGTGATCCTTCCGCTCGGGGGCAAAGGTATCGTTGAGGCGCTGCAGGCGCGGAGTGAGTGGCGCCTGCATAGCGGAAACCTCCGGGTCTCCCGCTGCAGTCGCGCCTGAGAAATCCTCTGCGACTTCCCGAAAACAACTAGCGAAAAGAGACTCTCATGTGGGACATCATCTCCACGATCGTCACCGGCCTCATCGTCGGCGCCCTCGCCCGGTTCTTCCTGCGGGGTAACCAGAACATCGGCATGCTGTGGACGATCATCCTCGGCATCGTCGGCGCGTTCGTCGGCTCCTTCATCGCCGGCGCCCTCGGCGTCGCTCAGACCGGCGGCATCGACTGGATCCGCTGGATCCTCATGATCGTCGCCGCCATGGTCGCCGTGTCCATCTACATCGGTGTGACCCGCGGCAGCTCGCGCCAGGTTTCGCGGTAACCGGTTTCGCGGTAACCAGTAGCTACACCAGTTCCGGACGGGGGTCGCGCCATCACGGCGCGGCCCCCGTCCGCTCGTTAACCGCGGGAACCGTTCCGCGGCTTAACCGCCGGAACCGTCCGCGGGCAACGGGGTAACGGACGTCAGACGAGGCGACGATCGGTGGCCCAGCGCGTCAACTGGTGGCGGTTGGACAGCTGCAGCTTGCGCAGCACGCTCGACACGTGCGTCTCGACCGTCTTGATCGAGATGAACAGCTCCTTCGCGACCTCCTTGTAGGCGTAGCCGCGGGCGATCAGGCGGAGCACCTCGCGCTCGCGCTGGCTGAGCCGGTCGAGGTCCTCGTCGATGCTGGCCACGTCGATCGCGCCGGAGAAGGCGTCGAGGACGAAGCCGGCCAGCCGCGGGCTGAACACGGCGTCGCCGCCCGCGACGCGCTCGATGGCGTCCACCAGTTCGGGCGCCGAGATCGACTTCGTCACGTACCCGCGGGCGCCGGCCCGGATGACCCCGATGACGTCCTCGGCGGCGTCCGACACCGAGACCGCCAGGAACCGGACGTCGCCCCGCTGCGCGAGCACCTGCTTGATCACCTCCACACCGCCGCCGCCGGGCAGATGCACGTCGAGGAGCACGACGTCGGGGTTCGTCCGCAGGATCGCCTCGACGGCGGTCGCGACGTCCTCCCCCTCGCCCACGACGGTGACGAACGGGCCGATGTCGTGGCGGACGCCGCTGCGGAACATGGCGTGGTCGTCGACCAGCACCACTCGGCGCTGGCCGGCCTTGCCCTGCTCACCTGCGGGGGGCTCCGCGGGCTGCGGCGTCGCGGTCGGGAAGCTGTCGTTCGTCATGTCCTCATCTCCACCATCACTTCGGTACCGGTCTGGGGGCTCGAACGGATGCGCGCGTTGCCGTGATGGCGGCGCACCCGTTCGACGATGCTGCGCTTGATCCCCATGCGCCCCTCGGGGATGTCGTCGGGGTCGAAGCCCCACCCCCGGTCGCGCACGAAGACGGTGACGCCGTCGTCCTCCACCTCAGCGTAGACGTCGACGTGGGACGTCCCCGAGTGCTTCGCGGCGTTCCACATCGCCTCGCGCGCCGCGCGCACCAGCTCGGCGAACCGCGCGTCGAGCTCGATGTCGCCGACGGTCACGCAGTCGACGGTCACGGGGAAGTTGTCCTCGACGTCCTGGGCCGCGGCCGCCAAGGCGCTCTTCAGGGTGTCGTCCGGGAGTTCCTCGCCGTACAGCCACTCCCGCAGTTCGCGCTCCTGCCGCCGGGCGAGCCGGACGACCTCGTCGCGGTCGTCGGCCTGCCGCTGGATGAGGGCGAGGGTCTGCAGCACCGAGTCGTGCAGGTGGGCGGCCATGTCGGCCCGGGCGTCCGAGACCAGCTTCTCCTCGCGGGCGAACGTGAGCGAGCGGCGCACCCGCAGCAGCCACGGCGCCGCGAGGACGATCAGCGCCACCAGCGAGAGCACGATCGCCCACAGCATGCGCCCGACGTCGCCGACGCCGGGGATCATCGCGGCCACCAGCCCGACCGCGACCGACACGCTGAACAGCCCCAGGACCAGCGACAGCACCGTCGTCCAATGCCGGACGAGCGGCTCGACGAGCCCCAGCGGCCCCCGGCTGAGGTCGAACGGGACGTTCTCGGTGCGGTCGGCCTGCCACCACACGAGCGCGGCGCCCAGGGCCAGCAGCACTCCCGCGACGAACCAGACGGCGGGCAGCCCCCAGCCGAGCCACTGCACCAGCCAGGTCATCCCGGCGCCGACCATGACGACGGCACCCGTCTGGCCGGCCTCGGGGGATCGCAACCGGACGGTCTTTCCCCCACGCAGGCCGCGGCGGGTGGCGGCGTCCAGCCCCGGCGTGCTCGGCTGGCTACGCTCACGCGGCAGCGCCAGCCACAGCGCCAGGTACGCCAGCACCCCGACCAACCGCCAGGAGGCCAGCAGCGCGAAGATGAGCCGCACCAGCGTGGCGGGCATGCCGAGGTGCCCGGCCAGGCCGGCGCAGACACCGCCCAGCCAGCCCCTTTCCGGGACGCGGACGAGGCTGGCGGGGCGCCCGGCGGCCGGCTCCGCGTCCGACTGAGTCATGGCGCTCAGCATAGGGCGGGGCACCGACGGGCCCGCCGGCGGGCGATCCGGGCCCAGCCCAAACCGGGCCCCACTCAGGGTGCTTCCCGATGGCCTCGCCGGGGCCGACCGAGCAAGATGAAGGGCGTGACCAGCATGCCCGCAGCGCGCCGCCCGCACGACGACCGAGTCGTCGCGGGCGTCTGCAGCGGGCTCGCGCGGAGCTGGAGCGTCGACCCCCTGCTCGTCCGCATCGCGTGGGTGATCGCCGTATTGGCCAGTTCCGGAACCCTCCTGCTCGCCTACGCCGCGCTGTGGGTGCTGCTGCCCGAGGACGGCACCGACCGCCGCCTCCCGGACGCCATCGCCGGCTGGAGCGCCACCAAGCTCGTGCTGGTCGTGTGCGTGCCGGTCGCCCTGGCCGGCCTCGTGATCCCCGGGCTCGGCCCCGGCTTCACCGCGATCGCCGTCGCGGCCCTCCTCGTCTGGTACATCAACCGCCGCATCAACCCGACGCCGCCCGCCGGCGGCGGCGGACACTCCGGGAGCCACGTGGCCCCGCACCATCCCGGCCCGGGCGCCCCGTATGTCGACACCTCCGCCCCGAGGCAGTACCCCGACGACACGATCCCGCTGCCCCCGCAACGCCCGGTGCCGGGTCCACGGCCTCGGCCCCGCGCCCGGTCCGCCCGCGGCTGGCTGCTGATCGGCGTCGGCTGCGCCGCCGTCTGGACGGCCCTCGGGGTGGCGGCCGCCGCGGGAGTCCGGGTCACCGCCCTGGCGTGGTGGTCCGCGACCCTGCTGATGCTCGGTGTCGCCCTGCTGATCAGCGCCCGACGCCGGGGAGGCCGGCCCGCCGGGCTCCTGTCCTGCTCCGTCGTCGTCGCGGTCGTCACGGCCTGCACGCTGGCCAGCACCGCCGATCCTGCGCCGCGCGTCGCCGAGAACGATGTCCGCACCTACGCGTCCGGCCAGGAGCTCGCCGAGCGGCAGGAACTCCCGGTCGGCACCCACGTCCTCGACCTGCGTCAGCTGACGCTCCAGCACGACGCCGTCTCGTCGGTCAGCCTCGGCGCGGGCGAGCTGACGGTGCTGCTGCCGCGGAACGCCAACGTCGAGGTGCACGGCACGGTCGACATCGGCGAATTGGTCGCCCCGGCGCACGTGCACTCGGGCCTCGACAACGACGCGGTCGTCACGTCCACCCCCAACCCCGGCGGCCCCACGCTGGTGCTCAACGCCACCGTCGACACGGGACGGCTGGTGATCGTCCGATGAGACAGTCCCGCTCGGCCACGGTCATCGTCGGCACGTTCTGCCTCGCGCTCGCCGTCATCGGGCTGGGGGTCGCCTTCGTCCCTGCCACCGGCGATTGGCTCGGGTTCTCCCTGCCCCTGGCGCTCGTCGTCGCGGGCATCGTCAGCCTCCTCGCTTCCCGCACCACCTGACCGCCCCAATGAAAGGAAAACCCATCATGTCCAACACGCCCGCCACGAGGTTCGTCCGCAGCACCTCTGACCGCTACCTCACCGGCGTCTGCGGCGGCCTCGGCGCCTACTTCGGCGTCGACTCCAACATCGTCCGGCTCGTGATGGTGCTGGCCACCCTGTTCCTGCCCGGTCCCGGCTGGATCATCTACCCCGGTCTCTGGCTCGCGATGCCGACCGACGCCGGCGGCCCCTCGGGCTTCCAGCAGCTCCGCAGCATGCTGGAGAACAACCGGCGCAGCGTCCGCTGACCACACGCTTTCACGCGCCGGACGGCCGTCCCTGACGAAAACTCACTGTTCGCTCAGAGTTTTCTGAGGCAACACGGCCTCCGTGCGCGTGGAAGCTGAGAATATCCCTAAGATGTCACGCGGCCGGGAGCGGTTCCCGCCGCTTTGATGAGAACGGACTCCCTCGTGACATCACCACTCCGTTTTGGCTCGCCCCGTGGACGCGCCGTGGCCGCGGGCCTCGTCGCCGCCGGCTGCGTCCTGGGTTCCCTCCCGGTCGTCGCGGACGCGGCCGCCCGGGCCACTTCGTGGGCCGGCTGGTCCGACGCCCCAGCCTGGGTCTCCCCCGCGTCGCAGATCCAGTGGTACGTGGCCGCCCCCTCGGTCACCACGCGCAGCGCCGGCCAGCCCGTGACGTTCACCGTCACCCCGTCGCCGTCCGCGACCCTGGACTGCACCACCTTGGCCGTCGGCCTGGCCCGCGGCACCCGCTGGACGACCCTGACCCCCATCGCCGCCACGTGCTCGCCGGCGGGCGCCACCTACAAGGTCGTCACGGACGCCTCGATGGTCGGCGCGACCGCCTCTCTGCACGGCTGGGCCGCCCCGGCAGGCTCCGCGCGCTCGTTCACGTTCGACGGCCGCGTCGCCACGGGCGCTCGGGTGAGCAAGACCGTCGCGACCGCGCAGCGTCCGGCCGACCCTGACAACGTCGTGACGCCGCCCGCCCCCGTGCCGACGGCGTCGCCGACCACCACGCCCACGATGACGCCGAAGCCCACCGCCGCGCCGACCCCCACCGCGGCGGTGGGCTTCGGCGTCATCGCGACCGCCGCCCCCGCGTCCCCGGCGCCGACGGCCGCTCCCACCTCGGCTGCCCCGAGCGCCGCTCCGACCTCCCAGGCGCCGGCCCCCGTCGCACCTGTGGGGGGCGCCGTGCCCTCGCTCGACCTGCCCCGGGTGCCCTGGGAGGGCGGGGCGTCCTACTACGCCAAGTTCGCCGACGCCGCCCGCGGCGGCTGGACGTCGCCCGACCACTTCCCGATCATGCTGTGGTTCGGCGGCGGCGTCACCGACTCCCAGGTGAAGTTCGACAAGTCGTACGGCATCAACACGTACCTGATGAGCGACGCGTCCACGAACTACAAGGTGCTCGAGCAGAACGGCGTGTCGTACATCTCCGACAAGCCGCTCAACGGGCAGCCGCGCAACTCGCCGGTGTGGGTCGGCGAGTTCCTGGACGACGAGATCGACGGGCGCATGGAACCGGCCGCCGGCATCTCCTACCTCAAGCAGCGCCGCAACGCGATGGCCGACCACAACAAGTTCGCCTACGCGAACTTCACCGGCATGGTGATCTCGTGGTACTCGCTGCCCGCCTGGAACGCGGCGGCCACCCAGTTCGTCAACGACATCACCGACGTCGTCTCGCTGGACGCCTACTGGTTCAGCGGCCCGCAGTGCAGCTGGGACAACCCGCACGGCACCGAGTACCTGGAGCCGTTCACCAAGGCCGGCTGCCGGACCCCGCAGACCTACGGCGACAACGTCGCGAGCCTCCGCAAGCGCGACGCCGAGGACGGCAAGCTGCAGCCGATCTACAACTTCATCGAGAACGTCAACGTCGCCCCCGACCGTGAGGTGCTGTACCGCATGTCGCCGTCCGAGGTGAAGGGCGCCGCGATGAGTTCGATCATCAACGAAGCGCGCGGGCTCGTGTGGTTCAACCAGTCGTTCGGCGGCGAGTGCTCGACCGGCAACGCGGTGCGTGCCGTGCAGAACAACCCCGGCTACGCCTGCCGCAACCTGGTCGACGCGATGGGTGAGGTGAACCGGGAGATCCAGGGGCTGGCGCCGGTGCTCAACACCCAGTCCTACAAGTGGGACTTCGGCCCCGACGTGGAGACGATGCTGAAGGTGCACGACGGCTCGGCCTACGTGTTCGCGATGACGACGGCCGATTCCCCACTGGGGCAGCGGACGTTCAAGCTGCCCCCGCAGCTGCAGGGGCGTCCGATCCAGGTGGTGAACGAGAACCGGACGATCGCAGCCTCCGGCGGCCAGTTCACCGATTCTTTCGCCCAGCGCGGGAGCTACCACATCTACAAGATCGGCTGATCGGTCCGAATGCCGGCGCCCGGCGGCCCGCGGTTCGTCCGCGGCGCCGCCGGGCGTTCGCGTTCCCCAGCGGCGGCGTCGGCGTGGGCAACCGGCGCCTGGGCCGGCCAGGGGGGACAATGAGCGCGTGATTGACGCACCCTGGACGAGCAACTACCAGCCCGGAGTCCCGGCCGAGATCAAGATTCCGGACCAGCCGCTGACCGCGATGTGCGCCGAGGCGGTCGAGCGCGGCGGCGACGGCGTCGCCCTCGACTTCCTGGGCGCCAAGACGAGCTACGCCGACCTGGGCGAGCAGATCGGCCGGGTCGCCGGGGCGCTCCGCGATCTCGGGGTGTCGCGCGGCGACCGGGTCGCGCTGGTGCTGCCCAACTGCCCGCAGCACGTCGTCGCCTTCTACGCGGCGCTCCGGCTGGGAGCGGTGATCGTCGAGCACAACCCGCTCTACACCGCCGACGAGCTCGCAACCCTGTTCGCCGACCACGGCGCGCGGGTGGCCATCGTCTGGGACGCCGCCGCGGGCAAGCTGGCCGGCCTCGACCTCGACCGCGTCATCGCGGTGAACCTGCTGGAGGCCATGCCCCCGCTCAAGCGGTTCGCGCTGGCGCTGCCGGTGCCGAAGCTGCGCGCCAACCGCGACCGGCTCCACGCGGACGCTCCCGGCACCACCCCGTGGCGCTCGCTGCTGGACGCCGACCCGCTGGACGAGGCGCACCCGCAGCCCTCCGTCGACGACCTGGCCGTCATCCAGTACACGTCCGGCACGACGGGCAGCCCCAAGGGCGCCATGCTCACCCACCTGAACCTGTACGCCAACGCCGTGCAGGGCGCGGCCTGGATGAAGGACGCGGTCGACGGCCGCGAGGTGATCTACGCCGTCCTGCCGATGTTCCACGCGTTCGGCATGACGCTGTACCTGACGTTCGGCGTGCTGAAGCAGGCGCACATCGTGCTGTTCCCCACCTTCGACGCGGACATGGTCGTCTCGGAGGCGAAGAAGAACCCGCCGACCGTCTACTGCGCGGTGCCGCCGATCTATGAGAAGACCGCGAAGCGGGCCATCGAGCGCAAGGTGTCGTTGAAGTCCGCGCGGTTCTGCATCTCGGGCGCGATGGCGCTGACGGACGCGACCGTCGAGCTCTGGGAGTCCGTGGCGGGCGGCCTGCTGGTGGAGGGCTACGGGCTGACCGAGTCGGCGCCGGTCGCGCTCGGCAACCCGTTCTGGCCGACGCGGCGCACCGGCACGATCGGGGTGCCGTTCCCCTCGACGCTGATGAAGGTGGTCGACCCCGAGGACGTCACGCGGGAGGTCGCGCAGGGCGAGGAGGGCGAGCTGCTGCTGAAGGGGCCGCAGGTGTTCCAGGGCTACTGGAACGCCCCCGCGGAGACCGCGGAGGCCCTCTTGGAGGATGGTTGGCTGCGCACCGGCGACATCGTCACCGTGGACGCAGACGGGTTCACGACGATCGTCGACCGCATCAAGGAGCTCATCATCACCGGCGGCTTCAACGTGTCGCCCACCGAGGTCGAGAACGTGCTGCGCAGCAGCGACGCCATCGACCAGTGCGCGGTGGTCGGCGTGACGGACGACGCGGGCGCCGAGCGGGTCGTCGCGGCCGTCGTCCCCGCCGCGGGCGCCACGATCGACGATCAGCAGCTGCGGACCTGGGCGAAGCAGCGCCTCGCCTCCTACAAGGTCCCCCGCACGTTCGTCGTCGTCGACGAGCTGCCCACCTCGATGCTGGGCAAGGCCCTGCGGCGCCAGGTGCGCGACCAGATCCGCGACCGGGCGCTGGAGCAACTCCGCTGAGCGGCCAGGACGGCGCCCCGAGGCCCCACCCGGTCACGGGGCAACAGTTCGTCTCCCCCGTTCCGCCGGGGACCGGGTGGCCGGGTGACCCCGCGGACGCGGCCACGCCGGTGGCCCAGGACGCGGCGGACGTCGCGCGGCTGGCGTCGGCCGCCCGGACGCTGACCGAGCTCGACGCCGCGGTGTCGGTGTGCCGCGCGTGCGAGCGGCTCGTCCAGTGGCGCGAACAGGTGGCCGCGGCGCCCCGGGCGTCCTTCGCCGGGCAGCCGTACTGGGGACGCCCCGTCCCGTCCTTCGGCGACCCGGACGCCACCGCCCTCATCGTCGGCCTCGCGCCCGCCGCCCACGGCGCCAACCGGACGGGCCGCATGTTCACCGGCGATCGCTCCGGCGACTGGCTCTACCAAGCGCTGCACGCCCTGGGTCGCGCCAGCCGGCCGACGTCGACGCACGCGGGCGACGGGCTCGAGCTGGACGACCTGCGCATCACCGCGCTCGCCCACTGCGCCCCGCCGGCGAACAAGCCCACGACCCAGGAGTCCGCCACCTGCGGGCAGTGGCTCGACCGCGAACTCGCACTGATGGAGCCCCGGCTGCGCGCGGTGCTGTGCCTGGGCTCGCTGGCCTGGAACGCGACGCTGGCCGCGGCCCGCCGGATCGGGTGGGATGTGCCCCGGCCCAAGCCTCGGTTCGGTCACGAAGCCGTCGCCACGCTGCTCCGGCGGGACGGACGGCCCCTGCGCCTGATTGGCTGTTACCACGTCAGTCAGCAGAACACGTTCACCGGGGTGCTGACCCGGGAGATGCTCTTGTCAGCCCTGGGTAAACTCTGGACATCGGAAACCTGACCGGCCCGAGCCTGATGAAAGGATCAGATCATGGGACTTTTCGGTGGAAACAACCGCGGTAACCGCCCCGACGGCGTCGCCGGCCTGGGTGCGCGTCTCGGCGAGGCCCTGCGCGGCGGCGGACGTTCCTCCGCGCCGGCCCCGGCCCCACGCCGCCGGCGCGGCAACGCTCCGGACGGCGTCGCCGGCCTGGGCGCCCGCCTCGGCGAGCGACTCTTCGGTCGCCGCTGACCCGGACGCGGCCGGGTCCCGACCCGGCCGCCCTGACATGGCCGAGGGGCCGGTCGGTTCACCCTGCTGGGTTGAACCGGCCGGCCCCTCGCCGCGTCCGCCGCGGGATCACTCCCACTCGATGGTGCCCGGCGGCTTGCTCGTCACGTCCACGACGACGCGGTTGATCTCGCGCACCTCGTTGGTGATGCGCGTCGAGATGCGCTCCACCAGGTCGTAGGGCAGGCGCCCCCAGTCGGCGGTCATGGCGTCCTCGCTGGTCACCGGCCGCAGGACGATCGGGTGGCCGTAGGTGCGCTGGTCGCCCTGGACGCCCACGCTGTGCACGTCGGCGAGCAGGACGACGGGGAACTGCCAGATCTCCCGGTCGAGACCGGACGCCGTGAGCTCCTCGCGCGCGATCGCGTCCGCCTCGCGGAGCAGGTCGAGCCGCTCCTTGGTGACCTCGCCGATGATGCGGATCCCCAGGCCGGGGCCGGGGAACGGGTGCCGCCAGACCATCTCGTCGGCCAGACCCAGCTCGGCGCCGACGGCGCGCACCTCGTCCTTGAACAGGGTCCGCAGCGGCTCGATGAGCTTGAACTGCAGGTCGTCGGGCAGCCCGCCGACGTTGTGGTGGCTCTTGATGTTGGCAGCGCCGTCGCCGCCGCCGGACTCGACGACGTCGGGGTAGAGCGTGCCCTGGACGAGGAACTCGATGTCCTCGGACTCGTCGATCTGCCGGACCGTCTGCTCGAACGTCCGGATGAACTCGCGGCCGATGATCTTGCGCTTGGTCTCAGGGTCGCTGACGCCGCGCAGCGCCGTGAGGAACTGATCCTCGGCGTCGGCGACGACGAGCTTGACGCCCGTCTGCGCCACGAAGTCGTGGCGCACCTGCTCCCGCTCCCCCTTGCGCAGCAGCCCGTGGTCGACGAACGCGCACGTGAGCTGGTCGCCGACCGCCCGGTGGACGAGCGCGGCGGCCACCGCGGAGTCGACACCGCCGGACAGCGCGCACAGCACCTTCTTGTCGCCCACCTCGGCGCGGATCGCGGCGACCGAGTCCTCCACGATGTTCGCCGGCGTCCAGTCGGCCGTGCAGCCGGCGATGTCGAACAGGAACGCCTCGAGCACCTTCTGACCGTGCTCGCTGTGCAGCACCTCGGGGTGCCACTGGACGCCCGCGAACCGGCGGTCGACGTCCTCGAACGCCGCGACCGGGGCACCGGGGCTCTGGGCCAGGTCGGTGAAGCCGTCCGGGCTGGCGTTGACGGAGTCGCCGTGGCTCATCCAGACCTTCAGCGACTCGGGCAGCCCATCGAGCAGGCGCCCGCGCTCGCGGATCTGCGCCAGCGTGCGGCCGAACTCCGACAGGCCGGTGCGCGCGACGGTGCCGCCGAGCGCCTGGGCCATCGCCTGGAACCCGTAGCAGATGCCGAAGACAGGGACGCCCTGGCGGAACAGCGCGGGGTCGACCGACGGGGCGCCCTCGGCGTAGACCGACTGGGGCCCGCCCGACAGGATGATCGCCGCCGGACGCTTCGCCATGACCTGCTCGACGCTCGCGGTGTGCGGCATGATCTCGGAGAACACCCGCGCCTCGCGCACGCGCCGGGCGATCAGTTGCGCGTACTGGGCACCGAAATCGATGACGATGACCACATCGTGTTCGCGTTCGGGGATCGCCTCGATGAGGCCGGGTGCGTCTGTCATGAGCCGCATTCTAGTGGCGGGTCGCGCCCCCTTATAATCCGCCCTGGCTACGGACGGGGCCACCCGCGCGGTCCCCGGGGGCGGGCGAGGACGTGCGCTCGGCACCCCCCTGGGCCCGGAACCCGGAGCGCGCGGACCATCTGATGGACAGCGGGAATAGTGGACCGCCCCGGTGGTGTTGTTGGGAGTATGCGAATCTTCAACGACGTGACGGAACTGATCGGCCGCACCCCGCTGGTCAAGGTCAACAAGCTCTTCCCGGACGCGAAGGCCACCGTGCTGGCGAAGCTCGAGTTCTACAACCCCGCGAACTCGGTCAAGGACCGCATCGGTGTCGCCATGGTCGACGCGGCGGAGCGCTCCGGCCAGCTGAAGCCGGGCGGCACCATCGTCGAGGGCACCTCGGGTAACACCGGCATCGCGCTCGCCATGGTCGGCGCGGCCCGCGGCTACAAGGTCGTGCTGTGCATGCCCGAGACGATGTCGAAGGAGCGTCGCGCGCTGCTCAAGGCGTTCGGCGCCACTCTCGTGCTCACCCCGGGGCCGGACGGCATGCGCGGCGCCGTCGCCAAGGCTGAGGAGATCGGCTCGCAGGAGGGCGCGGTCCTCGTCCGCCAGTTCGAGAACGAGGCCAACCTCGAGATCCACCGCAAGACCACCGCCGAGGAGATCTGGAACGACACCGACGGCACGGTCGACATCGTCGTGGCCGGCGTCGGCACCGGCGGCACCGTCTCCGGTGTCGGTCAGGTGCTCAAGGAGCGCAAGCCCGAGGTGAAGATCGTGGCCGTCGAGCCGTCCGAGTCGCCGATCCTGTCCGGCGGCAAGCCCGGTCCGCACAAGATCCAGGGCATCGGCGCCAACTTCGTCCCGAAGATCTACGACGCGAACGTCGTCGACGAGGTGCTCCCCGTCGACGCCGAGACCGCCGTCGAGGTGTCGCGTCGCGCCGCCACCTCCGAGGGCATCCTGGGCGGCATCTCCGCCGGCGCCGCGCTGGCCGCCGCCGGTCAGGTGGCCGCGCGCGACGAGAACGAGGGCAAGACGCTGGTCGTCATCATCCCCGACTTCGGCGAGCGGTACCTGTCGACGATCCTGTACGCCGACCTCATGGAGTGACGTATCCCATCGCGGTAGCGCACGAGCGGGCGGGAGCCGAGACGGCTCCCGCCCGTTTTGCGTTCCCGTAAGGTACGGCCATGACCGAGATCCCCGCCGAGCTCGCTCGGTTGCGCGCCAGCATCGACAACCTGGATCACGCGCTGGTCTGCCTGCTGGCCGAGCGGTTCCGCATCACCCAGGCCGTCGGCGTGCTCAAGGCCGAGCGCGGCCTGCCTCCCGCCGACCCCGCCCGCGAGGAGGAGCAGGTGCGGTCGCTGCGCGCGCTGGCGTCCTCGGCCGGGCTCGACCCGGAGTTCGCCGAGAAGTTCCTGGCGTTCATCGTCACCGAGGTCGTCCGGCACCACGAGCAGATCGCCGAGAGTCGACAGTCGCCCAGCGACGAGACCCGCTAGGGCCATGCTCGCGCACGCCGTCCTGAACCCGGCGCGTCGCCGCTACCCGCTGGCGCGCCGCGCCCTCGAGCTCGGCGCGCGCGCCGCCGGCTGGCCCGCCCCGGTCATCCACCTGACCACGCGGGACGCACCGGGCGGCGAGCAGGCCGCCGCCGCGCTCGCAGCGGGCGCGGAGCTCGTCGTGGCGGGCGGCGGCGACGGCACCGTCCGCGAGGTCGCCGCCGTGACCGCCGGCACGGGGGTCCCGCTCGGGCTGCTGCCGTACGGCACCGCGAACCTGCTGGCCCGCAACCTCGGGCTGCGGCCGTCGCGCCTCACCGAGGCCGCCGGCATCGCGCTGCACGGCCCCGCGCGCCCGATCGATCTCGGGGTCGCCCGCTACGCCACCGACGACGGGGCCGAGGCCCAGCAGGTCTTCCTCGTCGTCGCCGGCATCGGACACGATGCCGCCACCGTCCGCGCGACGGGCGCCGCCGCCAAGCGCCGGCTCGGCTGGCTCGCCTATTTCCGCACGGGCCTGCGGCACGCGCTGCGGCGTCCGGTCGCCATGGAGGTCGCGCTGGACGGCGCCCCGCCCCGCTCTGTGCGAACCTGGTGCGTGCTGGCCGGCAACTGCGGACGCCTGCCCGGGGGCGTCCGCATCTT
This sequence comes from Nigerium massiliense, assembly GCF_000826085.1. Classification (GTDB taxonomy): domain Bacteria; phylum Actinomycetota; class Actinomycetes; order Propionibacteriales; family Propionibacteriaceae; genus Propioniciclava; species Propioniciclava massiliense. The sequence continues at coordinate 176,876 of NZ_CCYM01000001.1, forward strand.
CCCGGAGGCCCGTCCCGACGACGGCGTCCTCGAGGTGCTCGAGGTGCCGCTCCGCCACCCGCTGCAGTGGGCCCAGGTCGCCGCGAAGGGGGTGCTGCGCTGGCCCGGGGACGTCCCGGCGCTGCGGTACGCGCGCGCCGCGACGGTGGAGGTCCGCACGCGGCGGCCGCATCCGGCACAGTTCGACGGCGACGTCGTGGAGGGCGTCGTCCACATCACCATGAACCTGCGACCAGGCGCCCTGCTGGTGAACGCCCCCGACGCCGCCCGGTAGGGGCGCCCGTCCGCGTCCGCTCGGCCACCCCGATTGCCGGACGGCACCCGAGCCTTGGCAGGATGGGGGCATGCCGAGCCGCAACCTCGACCTCATCCAGGAACTCCTCGCGGGGCGCACCAGCGTCGCCGAGGAGGCCCGCATCATCGAGATCCTGCGGGGCGTCGACGCCGACGACCTGAACCTCATCCTCACCGAGATCGACGCCGACCGGTTCGTCGCCGGCGTGGACGACCACCTGTTCTTCCCGGACCACCGCTCCCAGCTGTTCGAACTGCTGGTCGCCCGGCAGCGCGAACTCGAGCTCAAGGCCCGCGCCGCGGTGATCCACGCGCTGCAGACCGGGCCCACGCGGCTCTGGGCCGAGCGCATCGTCGCCGACCTGATCTGCGGGGTCACCGGCGAGACGCTCACCCACCTGAAGAACACCCTCAACGCGCGCCGCGACGTCCACGATCTCGAGGGCCTCGTCTTCTCCGACATCGGCGACGAGGGCGTCCGGAAGCGCATCCTCGACCACATCGCCGCCCAGGCCGCGTCCGTGCAGCCGCACGAGGCGAAGGTGCTCTCCGACATCGACGACACCGCCTTCGCGAAGCTGCACGACGACCGCTACCCGCGCGGCACGGTCTACCCGGGCGTCGCGGCGTTCTACGAGGCGCTGGACGAGGGCCCCGACGACGAGCCGTTCTCGATGGGCGACCTGACGTTCCTCACCGCCCGCCCCATGGACGCCTTCGGGCTCATCGAGGCGAGCTCGCACCGGGCCCTCATCAACGCCGGCATCGGGACGAGCTCGGTGCTCTCGGGCAGCTTCACCGGCCTGCTCAGCAAGGACCTGATGGCGGCCCGCAAGCTGCTCAACGTTCGGCACTACCGGCTGCTCTACCCCGAGTACGACATCGTCTTCGTCGGCGACTCCGGCCAGGGTGACGTCACGGTCGCCGAGGGCCTGTACCGCGAGTACCCCGACACGGTGACGGCTGTCTTCATCCACGACGTGGTCGACACCGCCGAGGCGGTGCGCGCCGAACACGGCGCGCACGGCATCCACTTCTTCGACACCTACCCGGGCGCCGCGACCACGGCGTATGAGCTGGGCCTCATCTCGGCCGCCGGTCTGCGCGAGGTGCTCGCCGAGACCGACGCGGGCCTGGACACGATCGCCTGGGGCAACCCCGAGCAGGAAGCCGCCGCCCGCGCCCTGACCGCCCGCGACGTCGCCGGCGCCCTCCGGGCGCTGGGCGAGGGGGCCTGACCAGGCTCTTCAGGTCGGTCCCGCTGTCCTCGCCGGGCTCGCCGGTGCCGGTCGCATGCCGTGGCAACCTGCCCGAGGACGCCCACAGCCGTTCACGCATGTACTACGGTCGGTAGGGGAAGGCGGGCGGCGATGCCCGCGAAGGACGGCGAGGCGGTCTGGATGAACGATCAATTGTCGGCCCTGCGGGCCAAGCGGCAACAGGCACTGGAGGGCGGCGGCGCCAAGAGGATCGACGCGCAGCACGCCAAGGGGAAGCTGACCGCCCGTGAGCGGCTGTCCATCCTCCTCGACGAAGCGTCGTTCCAGGAGCTCGGCGCGCTGGCCACCCACCACCACAGCGACTTCGGCATCGACAAGCACCGCTACCCGGGCGACGGCATCATCACCGGCTTCGGCAAGATCCAGGGCCGGCGCGTCGCCGTCTACGCCCAGGACTTCACCGTGCTCGGCGGCTCCTTCTCCGAGGTTCAGTCGAACAAGATCTCGCGCATCCTCGACCTCGCCATCGCGGCCGGCATCCCGATCATCGGGCTGAACGACTCCGGGGGCGCCCGCGTCCAGGAGGGCGTCCGGTCGCTGGCCGCCTACGGCGAGGTGTTCATGCGCAACGTCAAGGCGTCCGGCGTCATCCCGCAGATCTCGCTCATCATGGGTCCCTGCGCGGGCGGCGCGGTCTACTCCCCCGCGCTCACGGACGTGACGATCATGGTCAACGAAACGTCGAACATGTTCCTCACCGGCCCGGACATCATCCGCACGGTCACCGGCGAGGACGTCACGGCCGAGGAACTCGGCGGGGCCTGGGTCCACAACGCCACCTCCGGCGTCGCCCAGCTCATCGCCGACAGCGAGCAGCACGCCCTGGCGCTCACCAAGAGCCTGCTGTCGTACCTCCCCCAGAACAACGCCGAGGATGCCCCGGCGCTCGAGCCCTACGACCCGGCCGACCGCATGGACGAGGAACTCAACACGCTGGTGCCCGAGGACGACGGCATCGCCTACGACATGCGCGAGGTGCTCGCCCGCGTCTTCGACCACGATTCGGTGTTCGAGCTGCATAAGGAGTGGGCGGCGAACGCCCTCGTCGGCTTCGCCCGCCTCGACGGTCAGAGCGTCGGCTTCATCGCCAACCAGCCGCTGGTCATGTCCGGCTGCCTCGACATCAACGCCTCCGACAAGATCGCCCGGCACATCACGCTGTGCGACCAGTTCAACGTCCCGCTCGTCACGTTCGTGGACTGCCCCGGCTACCTGCCCGGCGTCGAGCAGGAGTACAACGGCGTCATCCGGCACGGCGCGAAGATCATCTACGCCTACTGTCAGGCGACGGTGCCGAAGATCTCGCTCGTGACGCGCAAGGCCATGGGCGGTTCCTACGTCGCGCTGAGCTCCAAGCAGATGAACAACGACGTCGCCTTCGCCTGGCCCAGCGCGCAGATCGCCGTGATGGGCGCCGAGGGGGCGGCCCGGCTCCTCAACCGGCGCGCCATCGAGGCCGCCGACGACCCGGCCGCCGAGGAGGCGCGCTTCATCGCGGAGTACAAGGAGAAGTTCTTCAACCCGTACCAGGCCGCCGACGTCGGCCAGATCGACGAGGTCATCGAACCGCGCGAGACCCGCGCCCGACTCGTCCGCGCCTTGGAGGTGCTGCACACGAAGGTGACGCAGACCGTCCCCAAGAAGCACGGCCTCTTCCCGGTGTAGGGCAGCGACGATGACGTTCTCGATGGACGACCTCACCTGGGGTCTGATGATGATGGTGGTCGGCATGGGCGTGGTCTTCGCCCTGCTGCTCGCCCTGATGCTCGTGCTCATGCTGATCGGGAGGCTCGATCGGCCCCGGCTCGAAGCCCCGGCCGCCGCGCCGGAACCGGCCGAGCCCGCGGCCGAGGACGCCGCGTCCGAGGCGGGTTCCGGCGCGCCGGAGGTGCGGATCCTCGCCGACGGGCTGGACGAGAACCAGGTCGCAGCGATCACCGTGGCCGTGATGACCCACGCGCAGAACCGACGCCGCCAAGCGGCTCCCGAGACCCGCGCCTACGCGCCGGGGAGCCAGCTCTTCGCGAGCCGCTGGCTCACCGTCGGCCGTGGCACCCAAAACAGCCCGTCTTCCCGGAGGTAGGTCATGCGCCGTTACACGATCAGCGTCAACAACGTCCAGAAGGTGGTGGACGTCGAGGCCGTCGGAGCCAACCTCTTCCGCGTCCAGATCGACGGACGCCTCGTCGACGTCACGCTCGACGACCATCGCGACCTCGCCCACTCGGCCATCACCCCCGCGGTCACGCCGCGTCCCACCGCCACCCGCGGGGCCACCGCGGCGTCGGCACCGGAAGCTGCCGCGAGCGCGCCCCTCGCGCCCTCCGGCGAGGGTCCCACCAAGCCCACCGCGCCCGCCTCGGCGGGGTCGGCGCCCGCCGCGTCCGGTGCCCCGGCCGGCGCCGGCGGTGGCCGGGACAAGATGACCGCGCCGATGCCCGGAGTGATCCTGACCGTGGACGCCGCCGTCGGCCAGTCCGTCACCCGCGGCGAGTCGCTCATGGTGCTCGAGGCCATGAAGATGAAGAACGAGCTCAAGGCTCCCAAGGACGGCGTCATCGCCGAGGTCTACGTGTCCGCGGGCCAGCAGGTGAAGTACGGCGAGACACTGGTGAGGTTCGAGGCCTGACATGAGCCCGGATACCGTTCACTACCTGTTGCAGGGGCTCGCCAACGTCACCTGGCAGAGCCTCACCATGATCGCCATCGGCCTGCTGTTGGTTTGGCTGGCGGTCAAGAAGGAGTACGAGCCGCTGCTGCTGTTGCCGATCGGCGCGGGCGCCGTCCTGGCGAACCTGCCACTGTCGCCGCTGGTGGGCGAGCATGGCGCGCTGCAGATCCTCTACGACATCGGCGTCGCCAACGAGCTCTTCCCGCTGCTGATCTTCGTCGGCATCGGCGCCATGACCGACTTCGGGCCGCTGCTGGAGAACCCGAAGATGGTGCTGCTCGGCGCGGCCGGTCAGTTCGGCATCTTCCTGACGCTGCTTCTGGCCCTGGTGCTGGGTTTCAACCACAACCAGGCCGCGTCCATCGGCATCATCGGCGCGATCGACGGGCCGACGTCCATCTACGTGTCGAACCAGCTCGCTCCCGAGCTGGTGGCGCCGATCACGGTGGCGGCGTACTCGTACATGAGCCTGGTGCCGATCATCATGCCGCCGATCATGCGGGCGCTCACCACCAAGAAGGAACGCGCCATCCGCATGCCCTACACGTCGCGGGAGATCTCGCAGCGCACGCGCATCCTGTTCCCCATCATCGTGACGATCGTCGTGGGCACGCTGGTGCCGTTCGCCACGCCGCTGATCGGCATGCTGATGTTGGGCAACCTGATGCGCGAGTCGAAGGTCGTCGAGCGGCTGGTCGGCGCCGCCAGCAACGAGCTCGCCAACGTGGTGACGCTGTTCCTGGGGCTGGCCATCGGCTCGACGATGATCGGCGGCAGCTTCCTCAACCTGCAGACCCTGATGATCCTGGTGCTCGGCCTGATCGCCTTCGTGCTCGACACCGTCATGGGCGTGCTGTTCGGCAAGCTGATGCGGGTCTTCTCGGGCGGCAAGTTCAACCCGTTGATCGGCGCCGCGGGCATCTCCGCCTTCCCGATGGCGGCGCGCGTCGTCCAGCGCGAGGCCCAGCGAGAGGACTTCGACAACTTCCTCCTGATGCACGCGATGGGCGCGAACGCCGCCGGCCAGGTGGCATCGGTCGTCGCCGGCGGCGTCCTGCTGGCGCTCATGGGGGCTAGCTGACGCCGATCCCCGCGCTCCGGGCCTGGCCGATCTGGAAGCACCAACGCTTCGCCGACGGCGACGACGAGTGGGTGGGGCTGGCGTGAGCGAGGTCTGGAACCGGCAGGAACGGCTTCTCGGCGAGGAGGGTCAGGCCCGGGTGCGGGCGTCCTCGGCGATGGTGGTCGGCTGCGGCGGCCTCGGCGCCGGCTGCATCCCGGCGCTGGTCGCCTCGGGGGTGGGCCGCCTCACCCTGGTGGACGACGACGTCGTCGCCGAGAGCAACCTCAACCGGCAGACGCTGTTCACCGCCGCGGACATCGGTTCGGCCAAGGTCGACCTCGCCACCGCGCGCATGCGTGGGCTGGCGCCGTGGAGCGACATCACCGGGCTGCGGCACCGCCTGAGCGCGGACGACGTGGACCTGGTCCGGGGCCACGACCTGCTCATCGACTGCACGGACGCCGTCGCCTCGCGCCACGTCATCTCGGCGCTGGCCGAAGAGCTGCAGATCCCGTGGGTCTGGGCCGCGATCGACGGCTGGAGCGCCATCGTGTCGGTCTTCGTTCCCGGCGACGTCCGCTGGCAGGACGCCTTCGGTCACGTGACGGCGCCGTCGACGCCCCCGCAGATCATGGGGGCCGCCCCCGCGACGGCCGGCGCCTGGGAGGCGGCCGAAGCCGTGAAGCTGCTCTCCGGCGTGGGCGACCCGCTCATCGGGCGCCTCGCCGTGATCGACCTGCTCACCGCGGCGGTGGACGTCCTGCCGCTCGGCCGCTGACCCCCACGAAACGCCGAAGGCGGCCCCGCCGAGCGGGCCGCCCCACGACGGTGACCGGCCTTCAGTCGCGGACGACGACCTCCACCCGCTGGAACTCCTTGACCTCGGTGTAGCCGCAGGTCGCCATCGACTTGCGCAGCGCCCCGACCAGGTTCATCGTGCCGTCGGGAGTGTGCGAGGGGCCGAACATGATCTCCTCGAGCGTCCCGACCGGGCCGAACGTGGCGCGCTCGCCGCGCGGCAGGCGCGGGTGCCACGCCTCGGGACCCCAGTGGTGCCCGTGGCCCGGCGCCTCCTCGGCCCGCGCGAGCGGCGTGGAGACCATCGCCGCGTCCGCACCGCAGGCGATCGCCTTCGCGATGTCGCCCGAGCGGCCCAGGCCGCCGTCCGCGATGACGTGCACGTAGCGGCCGCCGGACTCGTCCAGGTAGTCGCGCCGGGCGGCGGCGACGTCAGCGATCGCGGAGGCCATCGGCACCTCGACGCCGAGCACGTTGCGGGTCTTGCGGGTCGCCGCGCCGCCGAACCCGACGAGGACGCCGGCGGCGCCGGTCCGCATCAGGTGCAGCGCCGACTGGTAGGTCGCGCAGCCGCCGACGATGACCGGAACGTCGAGGGAGTAGATGAACTGCTTCAGGTTCAGCGGCTCATCCACCGAGGAGACGTGCTCGGCCGACACCGTGGTGCCGCGGATGACGAAGAAGTCGACGGCGGCCTTCTCGACGATCGGGCCGAATTCGACGGCCCGCTGCGGCGAGAGCGCACCCGCCACCGGGACGCCCGCCTCGCGGATCTGCCGCATGCGCTCGGTGATGAGCTCGCCCTTGATCGGCTCCGCGTAGACCTCCTGCAGCCGCCGCGTGGCGGAGACCGGGTCGGAGATCTCGGCCAGCTCGGCGAGCAGCGGCGTCGGGTCCTCGTAGCGCGTCCACAGGCCCTCGAGGTTGAGGATGCCGAGGCCGCCCAGCTTGCCGAACGCGATGGCCGTGGCCGGCGACATGACCGAGTCCATCGGGGCCGCGATGATCGGGAAGTCGAACGTCAGCGCGTCGATCGTCCAGGACATCTTCACGTCACCGACGGAGCGGGTGCGCCGGGTCGGGACGATCGCGATGTCGTCGAAGCTGTACACGCGGGTCGCGCGCTTGGCGCGTCCGATCTCGATCATGGTGTTCCTTCGGTGGGTCTTTGGAGAGTCAGTTGTGGGTGTAGTTGGGGGCCTCGACGGTCATCTGAATGTCGTGCGGGTGCGACTCGCGCAGGCCGGCCGACGTGATCCGGACGAACCGGCCCTTCTCGTGCAGCTCGTCGATGGTGCGGGCACCGGAGTAGAACATCGACTGCCGCAGCCCTCCGACGAGCTGGTAGGCGACGCCGGCCAGCGGCCCGCGGTAGGCCACCTGCCCCTCGACGCCCTCCGGGATGAACTGCTCGTCGGCGGTCGCCGCCGCCTGGAAGTACCGGTCGGACGCGTAGGAGCCCTTGCGCCCGCGCGCGGCCATCGCGCCGAGCGAGCCCATGCCGCGGTACGACTTGAACTGCTTGCCGTTGATGAAGACGAGGTCGCCGGGCGACTCCTCGCAGCCCGCCAGCAGCGAACCGAGCATGACGCTGCTCGCCCCCGCGACCAGGGCCTTGGCGATGTCGCCGGAGTACTGCAGGCCGCCGTCGCCGATCACCGGGACGCCCGCCGGCAGGCACGCCTGCGCGGCGTCGTGGATCGCGGTCACCTGCGGGACGCCGACGCCCGCCACCACGCGCGTGGTGCAGATCGAGCCCGGCCCGATGCCGACCTTGACGCCGTCCGCCCCGGCTTCGACCAGCGCCTTGGCGCCCTCGTAGGTGGCGATGTTGCCGCCGATGATGTCGACGTCGCGGGCGGCGGGGTCGGCCTTGAGGCGGCGGACGAGGTCCATCTCGCTGCGGGCATGGCCGTGCGCGGTGTCGGTGACCAGGACGTCGACGCCGGCCTCGATGAGCATCATCGCGCGCTCCCAGGCGTCGCCGAAGGTGCCGATGGCCGCGCCGACGCGGAGGCGTCCCTGCGGGTCCTTGGACGCGAGCGGGTACTTGTCGCTCTTGACGAAGTCCTTGAGCGTGATCATGCCCTTGAGCCGGCCGTCGTCGTCCACGAGCGGCAGCTTCTCGATCTTGTGCTGGGCGAGGAGCTTCAAGGCGTCCGGTCCGGCGATGCCGACCTTGCCGGTGACCAGCGGCATGCGGGTCATCACCTCGCCGACGCGACGGTCCGGGTCGTCCTCGAAACGCATGTCGCGGTTGGTGATGATGCCGACCAGGACGCCGTCGTCGTCGACCACGGGCAGGCCGGAGATGCGGTACCGGCCGCACATCTCGTCGACCTCACCGATCGTGGCGTCCACGGTGGTGGTGATGGGCTGGTCGACCATGCCGGCCTCGGAGCGCTTCACGCGGTCGACCTCGTGGGCCTGCTCCTCGGCGGCCATGTTGCGGTGCAGGATGCCGATGCCGCCCTGGCGCGCCATGGCGATGGCCATGCGCGACTCGGTGACGGTGTCCATGGCGGAACTCAGCAGCGGCAACCGCAGCCGGATGCGCCGGGTGAGCTGCGTTGACGTGTCCACCTCCGCGGGGATGACGTCCGACTCGTTGGGCTGCAGAAGGACGTCGTCGAACGTCAGGCCGAGCCGAGCGAAGGGGGCGGGGACTCCCTGGGGAGTGAGGTCGCCGAACGTCATGGATGTGCCTTGCCTCTCGCAGTCGTTGAGGTCGAGCTTATCGCTGCCCCACGCTCGATCCGGCGAAGAGGTCGGTCATGGCCGCGTCGGTGCCCGGGAACCGGAAGGTGAAGCCGGACGCCAGCAGGTCGCCCGGCACGGCGCGGATGCTGGGGCGCAGCACCTCGTCGACCATCTGGGCGCCGAAGCGCGCGCGGGCGGAGACCAGCGAGAAGGACGGCCGGCGGGACGCCCGGCGCAGCGACCGGAGGAACACCCCGTAGCGGACCGGGTCGGGGGCGGTCACGTTGACCGGTCCTTCGACGTCGGACGTGACGAGGTGCCGCACCGCGGCGACCCAGTCGCGGGCGTGGATCCAGGGGACGAACTGGTCGCGACGGCCGACCCGCAGGCCGAGCCCGATGGTGGACGCCAGCCCCGAGCCCCGCGCGCCGTCGCCGGCGGAGAGGACGTGCGCGGAGCGCAGCAGCACCGTGGGAACCGGCGAGTGCCGCGCGGACGTCTCCCACTGGACGCAGGTGCGGGCGAGGAAGCCCTGCCCGGAGGGGGCGTCCACGTCGGTGACCTCGTCGCCGCGGTCCCCGTAGATGGCGCAGGAGGAGGCGTTGAGGAAGCGCTGGCAGCGGCCGTTCGGATCGAGGGCGGCCACCACGGTGAGGGTGGACGTCAGGCGGGACGCGCGGATCAGCCGCCGCACCTCGGGCGTCCACCGCTGGCCGATGGACTCGCCGGCGAGGTTGATGACCGCGTCCACGTCGTCGAGGCCGGGCCCGAAGATATGTCCCGTCTCCGGGTCCCACCGGCGCTCGTTCGGGCCGGTCGGCTCGCCGCGTTGAAGCTTGACAACCCCATGTCCCGCGTCCGCCAGCGATGCCTCAAGCAGCGTGCCCAGCGATCCCGTCCCCCCAGCGATCGCGATCCTCATGGCGCGATTCTACGGAGTCCGGACGGCCGGGCTCGCCGCGGTGAACGATTGCCCGTCAGTTGCACCGACGGCCGGGCGCCACGCCGCGACGTGTCCCCATCGGCCCCAGGGGCTCAGCCGCCCGCGCGGCTGCCCGGCTCCGTGGTGTGCCACACCGACGTCTGGATCGCGTTCCACACGACGAAGAGGGCGACGAACCAGAACAACACCCGCGTCTGGCGGCGCGAGAGCTTGTCGAGCCCGAGCAGGGCCAGGCTCCACGGCAGGTACCAGGGATGCAGGGCCTGGCCGAGGACGGCGATCGCGAAGGACGCCCACCCCGTCGCCTGCACCGGGCGGTTGCTCCACCTGACCAGGATCCACACCAGCACCGCCAGGAGCGTCACGTTCGAGGCCATGCCCAAGGCGAGGCGGACGGCCTGGGGGTCGAGGCCCGTCCACGACGTCAGGCTCGTGATCAGGTCGCCGAGCAGGGCGAACGGGGCGACGGTGCCGGCGGCCCCCATCAGGGTGAGCCACTTCGTCCAGCCGAGCCCGAGCCCGGACGCCAGCGTGACCAGCGCGAACACGACCACGGCGATCACGGCGGCCAGCGCGGACCGGCTGCCGAGGATCCATAGGCGCAGGGCGAGCCGCTCGCTGCGCAGGCGATGCAGCACGGGCCAACCGGCCACGGCCAGCACCGTGAGCCCGGCCTGCTGCTTCAGCGCCATCGCGAGGCCGACCAGCACGGGCGCCACGATCCAGCGGGCCCACACGGTGGGGAATCGGACGACGGTGTAGATCGCGAAGAGGGACACCCCGGCCATCAGCGCGTCGTTGTGCGCGCCGCCGACGAAGTGGACGACCAGCAGCGGGTTCAGCAGCCCCCACCACAGCGCGTGCGGGACGCTGCGGCCGGCCAGCCGGGCGATCTCGGCGATGCTGAAGCCCAGCAACGCGACGCCGATGAGCGCCGGGACGCGCATCGCCACGACCGACCAGTAGGGGTGCGCCCCGGTCGCGACGACGACGGCCTCGTTGACGAGCATCGTCAACGGCGGGTAGGCGACGCCGTGCCCGGCCCACAGCTTGTCGACGTAGGGCGCGAACGGGCCACCGGCGCTCGTGAGGCCTTCGATGTAGGTGTTGTGCCCCTGGCTCAGCATGTAGCCGGAGTCGGCGTACAGGATGGGGTCCCCGCTCAGCGCCGGGGGCACGAGCAGCAGCGGGATCGACCACAGCGCCAGCAGCAGGCCGGGGCGGGCGACCCACGGCGCGTCCTCGCGCGGATGCAGGCGCCACCAGACGTAGGCCAGCAGGGCGCAGCCGGCGATGATCAACACCCGGTTCAGCGGCACCGGCATGGCGGCGCTGATCGCCTGGACGACCGGGTTCGGCCAGCCGCGGGCGCTGAAGCTGAGCTCGTTGGCGCAACCGCCCAGGGCGACCATGGCCGTGGCCAAGAATCCCAGGGCCGCGGCGGGCGTGAACGTCAGGACTCGGGGGGCAGGCACGGGAAGAATGCTAGGCCATGGCCGACGCCTCAGACGCGCGAACGGGCCCACCCCAAAGGGGCGGGCCCGTTGTCAGACGCCGATTAGGAGGTCACTCAGTGCTGGTGATCGTCCTCGTCGTCGTCCTCGGGCTTGTCGACGACCAGCGTCTCGGTGGTGAGCAGCAGCGCCGCGATGGACGCCGCGTTCGCCAGCGCGGACCGGGTCACCTTGACCGGGTCGATGACGCCCGCGTCGATGAGGTTGACGTACTCCCCCGTCGCCGCGTTGTAGCCGTTGCCCGGCTCCTGTTCGGCGACGCGCGCCACGATCACGTAGCCCGGCTCGCCGCCGTTCTCCGCGATCCAGCGCAGCGGCTCGACGACCGCCTTGCGGACGATCTCGACGCCGGCGAGCTCGTCACCGGACTTGCCGAGGCCGTCGGACAGCACCGACGCGGCGTGGACGAGGGCGGAGCCGCCGCCGGCGACGATGCCCTCCTCGATCGCCGCACGGGTGGCGCTGACGGCGTCCTCGATGCGGTGCTTCTTCTCCTTGAGCTCCACCTCGGTGGCGGCACCGACCTTGATGACGCAGACGCCGCCGGCGAGCTTGGCGACCCGCTCCTGCAGCTTCTCGCGATCCCAGTCGGAATCCGTGCGCTCGATCTCGGCGCGCAGCTGGGAGACGCGGCCCTCGACGCCCGCGCGGTCGCCCGCGCCGTCGACGATGGTCGTGTTGTCCTTGGTCACCACGACGCGACGGGCGCGGCCCAGCGACTCGAGCCCGACCTGGTCGAGCTTGAGGCCCAGATCGGCGGAGATGACCTCGCCGCCGGTCAGGATCGCGATGTCCTCGAGCATGGCCTTGCGGCGGTCGCCGAAGGCCGGGGCCTTGACGGCCACGGAGGTGAAGGTGCCGCGGATCTTGTTCACCACGAGGGTGCTGAGAGCCTCGCCGTCGACGTCCTCGGCCACGATGAACAGCGTCCCGGACGCCGCGATGACCTTCTCCAGCACCGGCAGGAGCTCGTTCATCGAGCTGATCTTGCCGGAGTGGATGAGGATGTACGGATCCTCGAGGACGGCCTCCTGGCGATCGGGATCGGTCACCATGTAGCCGGAGATGTAGCCCTTGTCGAACTGCATACCCTCGGTGAACTCGAGCTCGGTGCCGAACGTGTTCGACTCGTCGACGGTGATGACGCCGTCCTTGCCGACCTTGTCGAAGGCCTCGGCGATGAGCTTGCCGATCTCCTCGTCACGCGAGCTGATCGTGGCGACGCTGGCCATGTCGGCCGCGGTGTCGACCGGACGGGCGACCTCGTGGAGCTTGTCGGAGACGGCCTCGACGGCCACCTCGATGCCACGCTTGAGCCCGACCGGGTTGGCGCCGGACGCGACCGAGCGCAGCCCTTCGTGGACGAGCGCCTGGGCCAGAACGGTCGCGGTGGTGGTGCCGTCACCCGCGATGTCGTTGGTCTTGGTGGCGACCTCCTTGGCGAGCTGGGCGCCGAGGTTCTCGTAGGGGTCGGTCAGCTCGACCTCACGCGCGACGGTCACGCCGTCGTTCGTGATGGTCGGGGCGCCCCACTTCTTGTCGAGAACGACGTAGCGGCCCTTCGGGCCGAGCGTCACCTTCACGGTGTTCGCGAGGGTGTCGACGCCGCGCTCGAGCGAGCGCCGCGCCTCCTCGTCAAACTGAAGGATCTTTGCCATGTGAGTATCAGTCCTTACTTGGAAACGACGGCGAGGAGGTCACGGGCGTTGAGGAGCAGGTAGTCCTCGCCGCCGTGGCGCACCTCGGTGCCGCCGTACTTGGAGTAGATGACGACGTCGCCCTCGGCGACGTCGACGGGGACGCGGTTGCCCTTGTCGTCGATCCGGCCCGGTCCGACGGCGACAACCTTGCCCTCCTGCGGCTTCTCCTTGGCGGTCTCCGGAATCACCAGCCCCGAGGCGGTGGTCTGCTCGGCCTCGAGGGGCTGGACGAGGACGCGGTCCTCAAGCGGCTTGATCGTGACGGCCACGATGGTGCCCTTTCTCTCTCTTCACCGGGCGCTGTTCGGGCGCCGGCGGACATGTTCAGGTTCTGTGTCTCCCTGGCGTCGTCGCGGTGCCGCCGGGGCTGGCACACTCACTGAGTGAGTGCTAATTCGAGGTTATACCTGCCCTAGCACTCGGGCAACTCGAGTGCTAACGGCAGTCGGTGCCCTCGCCCGGTCACCGCCGAGCCCCAAGACTACAGAGGACGGGGGCGCACAGAGCCCACCCGCAGGCAAGGACACGGGAGGTCTTCTCCGGCGGCACCACCACTGACGGTGTCGTCACGTCGCGTCCACGTTCAGCATGGGCTCAGACACCCGGGACTGCTGAAGACGACGAACACGCTTGGCCAATCGATGACTTGGCAGTTCGACGAACCGGTAAAACCCCGCACCCATTAAGAGGCTCAGCGGCACTCCGAGAGCTATTGCCATCACCGGACTGGGCAGGGAGTAGCCCAGAGTGACGACGATCGGCTCATGCACCAGGTACAGACTGAACGAGATCCGCCCGAACCACTGCGCGACGCCCGTCTCCAGCCATCGCACCAGGGGTTTGAAACCCAGAGCGGTCAAGACAACCCCGGTCGCTCCGACGAGCGCCAGTCCCTTAGCCGCACCCGCAAGCCGGTCCCCACCGCCCACGTACACCATCAGCCAGGGTGCGCTACAGGCAACGATCGACGCGGCGAATATCAAAGCCCAAGCGGCGGCGGGGACCCTTCCCAGAAAGGCCAAGAGATCGTTCACTCGGAGCGCCATGACGACACCGACCATGAACATCGGGGCATAAAGCAAGATGCTCTCGTCAAAGAAGCCACCGACGGCGACGAGGCCCACGAACCCCACCACCAGCGGGACCGGAACGCGGACGAGCTTCCGTGCAAATCCGATGTAGAGCGGGATCGCCAGCGAGAACAACACCTCCCATCGAAGAGACCACAACGGGCTCGCTAGGCCGCCGTTGCCCGCAACGAGCGTGAGGTCCCGCACCAGTGCCCCCGGCGTCACCGCCGTGGGCCGCTCCTGCAGCCACAGGCTCTCCGGAGAGCCCGCCCTGGGCACGAGGACGATCAGCAGCACAGCGAAGACGACCGCAGCCCACTCCGGCACATACAGGCGTACCAACCGTTGCGCTGCTCACCTCGACCCCCGGCCCAAGCGCCCGGGCCAGCAACCGCTCCGCGGCAGGAGACCGGCAGATGTTGCCGGTGCAGACGGTCAGGATGTGCAGGGGCGCGTCGAGCGTCATCGTGGATCTCCTCTCTCTCGCCGGGCCACGGCCTGGCGCGTCGGCGGGCGGCGCGAGACAATGTACCGAACACCTGTCCTCAAGCGAGTCGGCGGCCGCCGCCGCGGCGCCGATGTGCAACGCTGAAGCCGAGGCCGTACTCTTATTGAGTCCGACTCAGTAACGGAGGTTTTCCATGGGCTGGCCAGCCGACGCCATCTTCTGGCACGTGTACCCGCTGCGCTTCGTCGACGGCGAGTACGAGGCCATCGACCACGTCGAGCACCGCCTCGGCCGTCTGACGAACTGGTTCGACTACCTGCTCGAGCTGGGCGCCAACGGCCTGCTGCTCGCCCCGCTGTTCTCGAGCGAGACCCACGGCTACGACACCCTCGACCACTACCGCGTCGACCCGCGGCTGGGCGACGATGCCGACCTGGACGACCTGCTGTGGAAGGCGCACGAGCGCGGCATCAAGGTCGTGTTCGACGGCGTGTTCAACCACGTGGCCCGCGGGCACGAGATCGTCCGCAAGGCGCTGGACGCCGGTCCCGGCACGCCGGACGGCGACTGGATCAAGTGGAGCGGCAACGACCCGTACTGCTTCGAGGGCTCGCTCAACCTCGTCGAGCTCAACCTCGCCAACCCCGCGGTCGCGGACTACGTGGCGGGCGTGATGACCCACTGGCTCTCCCGGGGCATCGACGGGTGGCGCCTGGACGCGGCCTACTCCCCCGGCGCGGACGCCTGGCGTCCGATCATCGCCCGGGTGCGCGATCGCTTCCCCGACGCCTGGATCGTCGGCGAGGTCATCCAGGGCGACTACGTCGACTTCGTCGAGCGGTCGGGCGTCGACACCGTCACCCAGTACGAGCTCTGGAAGGCCATCTGGAGCTCGCTGAACGACCCCAACATGTTCGAGCTGGAGTGGAGCCTCAAGCGGCACCAGGAGTTCTGCGCGCACTTCCTGCCGCAGACCTTCATCGGCAACCACGACGTCACCCGCATCGCGACGCAGCTCACGGACGTCCGCAACCTGCCGCTGGCCGTCGCGCTGCTGATGTTCCTGCCGGGGACGCCGTCCATCTACGCCGGCGACGAGCAGGGCTTCACCGGCGAAAAGGTACACGCACCCCACGGTGACGACGCCGTGCGCCCGCCGTTCCCGGTCGACCCCCAGGGCCTGCTCCCCTACGGCGCGGACGTCCTGCGGATGCACCAGGAACTCATCGGACTGCGTCGCCGGCACAGATGGGTGGCGACGGCCGACGCGCAGCCGACCCACGTCGAGAACGGCGCGATCGCGATCGAGCTGACGTCCGGCGACAACAAGGTCACCGTCGCGGTGAACGCCACCGACGGGCCGCTGACGCTGCCCGGCAGCGCGCAGGAGCTGCACGTGGACGCCCACGGGTGGGCGATCGGCTGACGCTCAGCCGCGCCCGCGGCGGGCGGCGACGCCACCGTCGAGGGCGCCGGGCGCTTCCGACCCGGGATGCCGGGGGACGCGCTCGGCGACCACCGTCACCGCGCCGCGGGGCGTCGGCGTGATGATGAGCGTGGCGGACGCGCTGCCCTGCGGTCGCAGCCGCCTGCGCAGCGCCGCGGGATCGACGTCGACGCCGCGCTTCTTGATCTCGAGGACGCCGACGCCGCGCTCGCGCACCCAGGCGCGCAGGGCCTTCTCCTTCACGGGCAGCACCTCCCGGACGGCGAAGGCGTCCGCGAAGGGGGTCGCGACGAGCCGCGACGACGTCAGGTAGGCGACGCCGGGCGCGACCAGCGCGGCGGCGACGCGCTCGGCCACGGCGGGGATCAGCCCCGCGCGGATCACGGCGCCGTCCGGCTCGTAGAGATAGGCGCCCAGCTCGGCCACCTCCGGGGCGGCCATCGCACCGTCGCGCCAGAGCGCTGCGCCGTCGACGGTGGCCCGGCGGCGTCCCGGGACAGCGTCGCCGCCGGCCCACAGGCAGGCCTCGACGACGGTGCCCCGGTCGCTCACCCACTCCGCCTCGACGCCGTCGGCGACGAGCTCGGTGGGCAGCCCGGGGCCGAGCTTCACCGCGGCCGGGCGCCGGCCGTCCAGCAGACCGGTGACGAAGTCCCACGGCGGCGTGAAGTCCTCGACGCGCCAGGTGCGGCCGCGGGCCGTCCGCCGGGCGGGGTCGCAGAACACGGCATCGCCCTCACCGAGCAGCCCGCCGGCCACCGCGGCGGCGTCCCCGACGACGACGCGCGCCCCGGTGTTCGCCTCCGCGAGGACGGCGGTGGCCGGGTCGAGCTCGACGCCGACCACCTCGACCCCGGCCGCGGCGAACGCTCGGGCGTCCGCGCCGATCCCACACCCCAGGTCGATCACGCGACGGGCCTGGCCGGCCAGGCGTCGGGCACGCGCCGCGGCGACACGGGGACGGGTTGCCTGCTCGAGGCCGTCGTGGGTGAAGTAGAGCCCGGGGGCGTCGGGCCCGAACTTGGTGGCGGCCCTGGCGCGCAGCGCGGCCTGCTCGAGGACGGCCGCCGCCCGCTCGGGCGTCAGCTCACGGCGCAGCCGCTCAGCCGCCGCCACCGAGGTGGGGTCGGGCTCGGCCATCGCGCGGGCCAACGCCGCCTCGGCGTCCGGGGACACCAGCCAGCGCGCTACCGCCTCGTCCATCAGCCGTGCGCCGTCAGGCCGAGCGCCGCTGCGCCGCCCTCGACCCCGACAGCTGGGCGACGAAGCCTGCGATCAGCAGCCGGCCGAACCGGATGACGTCGGCGTCCACCGCGGCCATCTCTTCCCAGACCCGGCCGGCGTCGTGGCCCTGGCCCGCGGCCCACGAGCTGATGAGCCCCGGGGACGCCTCGGGGTGGAACTGGACGCCCAAAGCCGATCCCACCCGGAACGCCTGGTTCGGGTAGGTCTCGGTGCGGGCGAGTTCGGTGGCGCCCTCGGGCAGCCGGGTGACGGCGTCGTGGTGGGACTCGGGCGCGACGTTCAGCCCGGCCTCGACGACCGGGCCCAGGACGGGGTCCGCGGCGGCGTCCTCCGCCCAGGCGAGGGAGTAGGCGCCCTCCTCTTCGCCGCGGTCGTCCCCCACGGTGACGGCGCCACCGAACGCCTGCGCGATGAGCTGATGGCCCAGGCAGACGCCGAGCACGGGGACATCTTCGGCGACCGCGTCGCGGACGAGTTCGCGGATCTGCTCGAGGAACGGGTGATCGGCGTCGTCCTGGGCGCTCATGCGCCCGCCGAGGACGATCAGGCCGCCCTCGACCTCGTCGATGGCCGGGACGGGGTCGCGCCACAGGGGCAGCATGCTGGGGACGATGCCCTCGTCCGCGAGCCAGGCGCCCAGGCGATCGAGCGGCACCTGAGGGTCGAGTTGGAGCACGGTTACCGATGAATGACGCAGCCTCATGGTCGTGAACCTACCTGGGCCCGGTGACAACGCCGTGTCGGCGCCCGGAACCGTGGCCGAACCGCAGAACGTTCAGCGTCGGACGCCCCTCCTGCACCGAAGCGCACCGGGCCTCCCTGACCGGGGCGCACAGCCGAGGCGGACAGCCGGGGTGCCGGCCGTGGAGGCCGCCCGGGCCGTCAGGAGACGAGCTCGACGGACACCGTGGCGACGTCCTCGCGCCCGTAGGCCCACACCATGAGTTCGGTGGGCTCGCCCGTCACCACCGTGCCGGGCCGCGCCGGCGGACGCCCCACCCGGGCCGACTCCCCGGTCGGCCGGCGCAGGACGAGCCCCGGGGAATTCAGGAACCGCAGCGCGGGCGCGGCCACCCGGACCCGCTTCCACAGCGCCTCCTGCAGGGCGGCGTCCGGCGCGTCCTCGGGGAGGTCGTTGGCGCGGGTGACGTCGACGGTGTGGACGTAGTACTCACCCAGCGCGTGCCGATGACCCTCACGCGCGTCGCCCGGCATGCACGCGATCTCGCCGGGGTCAGCGCGGAGCCTGTCCACCAACTCGGCGTACGGCCACCGCTCGCGGATGCGGCGCGCACGCTCGTCCGCGACCCCGCGCAGCGGCGGCAGCACCATCGCCGGCCACGACGCCGGGTCGTGCTTCAGCACCCACAGGTGGACGGCGAGGTCGTGGGCGTCCCATCCTTCGCACAGCGTTGGCGCCCCGGGTTCGACCGCGGCGAGCGCGGAGCACAGGCGGTCCTTCTGGCGATCACGGAGCGCGGCGGTCATGGTGCTCCCGGCTGTCGACGATGCTGGCCGGTCCCAGTGTGCCGCACGGGGACCAGCGGGCGGGCGCAGGGTGACGTGGCGACCGGTCAAGGAACGGATTCATTTGGCGAGGACCTGTTGCGACAGCTGTCTCTATCTGCGTTATGGCAATGGCCAGGACCTCCCACGAACCCCGATCAATCGTCAGGAGCAACACAGCATGAGCAAGATGTAGAAGATCGTCGCCGCCTCCGCAGCGACCGCGGTCCTCGGTGGAGGTGCTGCATTCGCCTTTGCGGACGACGCCCACGCGGACAACCGCGCGCACCAGGGCAAGGCGACCAACGTCGCGCGCCTCGTCGACCGCGTCGCCGAGGGCTGGGACAGCGTCGACACCTTCCAGGTCGACGGCACGCTCACCGCGCGCGCCTACGGCCTGCGCATCGGCGGCAACGTCGACGCCACCGTCGATCAGCGCGTCGCGGAATCCCCGCAGGCGCACCTCGAGGGCTCGATGCTCGGCCGCTGCGAGGACGTGACCGTCGTCGACGACACCTACTACGTCAAGCAGGGCGAGAACTACAAGGCGTACACCGAGGATCAGGTGAAGGCGAAGTGGGCCATCCTGCCCACGAACCTCGACGCCGTGGCCCTGCTGCAGAAGGTCGAGCCCTCCATCGAGGCCGCCCGCTACCTGGGCACCGACAACGTCAACGGTGTCTCCGCGGGCCACTACCGCTTCGTGGTCGACTCCAAGGCCCTCGGCTCGACGGCCAGAACCGCCAGGTGCGCAACGCGCTGCAGTACAAGTTCCGCGGCCTCAACGTGCAGTACGAGGGCGACATCACGAACGTGAACCAGCCGGTCACGATCAACGAGCCCTCCCCCGACCAGGTCGTGCGCTGAGTCCTCCTCCGCGTTCGTCCGACCGGCGGCGTCCCCTTCGGGGGGCGCCGTCGGCGCGTCCGGAGGGTTTCGCGGCTCACAAGAGGGTGACGGACCAGGACGCGGGGCGGCCGTCCACGTACGGCATGACGCCGTGGAACTGGCCGACGGACTCGTCGAAGACCAGCGGGAGCCACGTGTAGTCGCCCTCCCACAGGGGCAGGCTCAACAGCTGCGATCTCGGGACCCAGTGCAGCGTGCCCTCGGCGTTGGCCTCCGGCACGTCGCCGCGGAAGGCGTCCACGACGAAGACGAAGCCGAGCCAGTCCTCGCCGCCCTTGCCGAAGCCGGGCCACGAGATCGTGCCGCGCAGGCGCAGGGCGTCCGCTTCGATGGACGCCTCCTCGCGCAGCTCGCGGCGCAGACCGGCGACGACGTCCTCGTCGGCCTCGACCTTGCCGCCCAGCCCGTTGTACTTGCCTCGGTGCTGGTCGCCCTCGCGGAACGTCCGGTGCACCATCAGCACGTCGTCCCCGCGGACGACGTAGGCGAGCGTCCCGATGATCGGCGTGATCATCGCTCCCGACCCCCCGGACGGGCTTCCGGCGCTTCCAGGGCGACGGACGGCGGCTCGGGCACCGGGACGATGCCGTCGTCCTCCCGCGTCCCGCGGGGTGGGCGCTGCGCCAGCAGGATGCCCGCGAGCATCAGCGCGGCGCCGGCCAGCCCTCGCAGCGTCAGCCGCTCGCCGAGGAACAGCGCGCCGCCGAGGACGCCGAAGACCGACTCCAGCGACATGATCATCGCCGCGTGCGACTCCTTCGCGTCGCGCTGCCCCAACACCTGCAGGGTGTAGGCGATGCCCACGGCCACCAGGCCCGCGTAGGCCACCGCGCCCAGGCCGCCGGACAGCCCGGCGAACGGCCGCGGCTCGCCCACCAGCGCGCAGACCAGCGAGTACAGCATGGACGCCACGAACTGCGCCACGGAGAGCCGCAGCGGATCGACCCGCCGGGAGAAGTGCCCGATCGTCAGGATGTGCACGGCCCAAAAACCCGACCCGATCAGGCACAGCAGGTCGCCGGTCACCATGGTGAAGCCGCTGGGCTCGATCGTCAGGAGGTAGAGCCCGGTGACGGCCAGGGCGATGCCCACCCAGGTCGCCCAGCCCGTCCGGTGCCCGAGGAAGAGCCCGATGAGGGGCACGAGCACCATGTACAGGCCGGTCACGAAGGCGGCGTTGCCGGCCGTCGTGGTCTCCATCGCGAACTGCTGCAGCGTCGAGCCCGCGAACAGCGCGGCCCCGCAGACCAGACCCGGGACGACCGTCGCGCGCCAGCGCCGCCGGCGCTCCTGCGCGGGCCGCTTCCCGCGGGCGTCCAGCACCGCGATCAGCGGCAGCAGCGACAGGGCGCCGACGGCGAAGCGGGCCGCGTTGAACGAGAACGCGCCCATGTGCTGGGCGCCGAAGGCCTGCGCGACGAAGCCGAAGCCCCACAGCGCGGCACAGACGAGCAGGGCGCCGTTGGCCAGCGCGCGGCGGGAGGGGGCCGCCGCCATCTCAGACGAGGACGGTCGAGACGGGCAACCCGGAATCGGCGCTGAACTCCAGCCCGGACGGCCGCAGGCCCGCCCGGACGACCTCGACGCCGAGCGCCGCGATCATGGCGCCGTTGTCGGTGCACAGCCCGGGGCGCGGACGCCGCAGCTCGACGCCCCGCTCTGCCAACCGTTCCTCGAGCAGGGTGCGCAGCCGCGAGTTCGCCGCGACGCCGCCCCCGATGAGGAAGTGCGTCAGCCCGCGCTCGGTGCACAGGTCGGCCGCCTTGGCGGTCAGAACGTCGCAGACGGCCTCCTGGAAGGACGCGGCGACGTCGTCCACGGGGACGTCGAGCCCGTCGCGGCGGCGCAGTTCCACCCAGCGCGAGACGGCGGTCTTGAGCCCCGAGAACGAGAAGTCGAAGCGGTGCTTGGCCAGGTCCCGGGGCGTGGTCAGCCCGCGCGGGAAGCGGATCGCGGCCGGGTCCCCTTTCTGCGCGGCCCGGTCGATGACGGGCCCGCCCGGGTACGCCAGCCCCAGCACGCGGGCGACCTTGTCGTAGGCCTCTCCCGCGGCGTCGTCGATGGTCGCGCCGACCTCGGCGATCGAGGTGACGATGTCGTCCACGACGAGCAGGCTCGTGTGCCCGCCGGAGACGAGCAGCGCGCCGGTCGGGGTGGGCAGGTCACCGTGATCGAGCAGGTCGACGGCCACGTGGCCGACGAGGTGGTTGACGCCGTACAGCGGCTTGTCGAGCGCGGCGGCGAGCGCCTTGGCCGAGCTGATGCCGACGACGAGCGCGCCGACCAACCCGGGGCCCGCGGTGACCGCGATGCCGTCGAGTTCGGACGCGTCCACGTCCGCTGCCTCCAGGGCGCGCTTCAGCGTCGGGATCATCGCCTGCAGGTGCGCCCGCGAGGCGACCTCGGGGACGACGCCGCCGAAGCGGACGTGCTCCTCCACGGACGAGGCGACCTCGTTCGCCAGCAGCTCGTTGCCCCGGACGACGGCCACGCCGGTCTCGTCACAGGACGACTCGATTCCCAGGATCAGCGGCTCACTCACGCCGGCACCTCCGTCGTCTCTTCGGCCAGCGAACGGGCCATCACGATCGCGCCGACCCCCGGCGCGTAGTAGTCGGGCCGCTGCGAGATCGGCTCGAAGCCGAGCGCGGCGTACAGGGCGAGCGCGGGCTCGTTGGTGCTGTCGACCTCCAGCAGCATCTGCCCGGCGCTGCGCGCCCGCGCCCATTCGAACCCGGCGAGCAGCAGCCTCCGCCCGATGCCGCGTCCGCGCAGCTCGGGCCGCACGATGACCCGCAGCAGGTCGGCGGTGTCGGCGACCGCGCTGAAAGCCGCCACCCCGACGAGCTCGTCGTCGGCGTCCCGGTCGGCGAGCACGGCGTGCCCGTCGGCGGTGAGCTCCCCGGCCCAGGCCTCGCGGCTCCACCGGGCATGCGCGAAGGCGCCGGCCTCCAGTTCGGCGATGACGTCCAGGTCGGAGGGCCGGGCGTAGGCGACGATCACCGCTTCCTCCCCAGCGACAGCTTCGGCTGGACGAGCGTCGACTTGCGCCGCGTGGGCACCTCGGCGTCCGGGCGGCGCAGGTACAGCGGCTCGAGCCCGGCGTCGGGCAGCTTGAGCGCGTGAGCGGCCAGCACGCCGGCGTCCAGCTCGGTGGGGCCGGCGACGTCCGGGCGGACCAGGGTCGCGCCGGGGCCGGCGAGCGGCAGGCTCGGCACCTCGCCGGCGGGCCCGACATGCGGTCCGTCGACGCGGCGGCCACCGGCGTAGCGGGCCCTGTAGACCTCGTGGCGGCGGGCGTCGGTGACGACGGCGAACTCGTCGGGGGCGGCAGTCCAGCCGGCGGCGACGGCGTCCAGGCTGCAGACGCCGCGCACCGGGACGTCCTCGACGAACGCCAGCGTCGTTGCGGTGACCACGCCGACCCGCAGCCCCGTGAACGGGCCCGGCCCGACGCCCACGGCGATGGCGTCCAGGTCGGAGAAGGAGACGCCCGCCTCGGACAGCAGCCGCCGGATCAGCGGGGTGAGCTGCTCGGCGTGCGCGCGGCGGTCGTGGATGGCGGCGGACGCGACGACCTCGCCGTCGCGGGCGAGGCCCGCGCAGACGTCGGTCGAGGTGTCCACCCCGAGGATGAGGGTCATGAACGGTCCTGTCGTCGGGCGGTGGCGAGCGTTGCCAGGTCGTCGTGCGACCAGCGCTCGCCCACGCCGGTGAAGAAAACCCAGCGGGTCTCGTCCGCGGGATCGAGGCCGCGCCGGATATCGATCCTGAGGCGCTGAGGGCTCAATGGCTCGGCGACGCCCTCGCCCCACTCGACGAGCGTCACGCTGTCGGGCACGGACGACTCCAGGTCGAGGTCGAGCAGCTCCTCGGCGTCCGCGAGCCGGTAGGCGTCCACGTGCACCAGGGCCGGGCCCTTCCCGCGCGGCGGATGGATGCGGGACAGCACGAAGGTCGGCGAGATCACCGGGCCGTCGACGTCCATTCCGGCCCCCAGCCCCTGGGTGAACGTGGTCTTGCCGGCGCCGAGGTCGCCGGTGGCGACGATCACGTCGCCGGCGCGCACCAGCGCGGCCGTGCGGACCCCGAGGTCGCGCATCGCGTCGGCGTCCGGAACCTCGACGACGACCGGCAGCCAGTTCTCCATCACGGCCAGGTCGTCCTCGTGTCCGACGGCGACGAAACCGCGCCGCGACCACCAGCGCGCCAGCTCGGGGTAGTCCTTGCGGACCAGCACCGACGCCCGCGGGACGCCGACGGAAGCCAGCGCTTCCAGCAGGGCCGACACGGACGTTCCGGCGACGCCCAGGCCCTGGAAGTCGGGATGGACCCCGACCCGGCCGAGCCGCACGCCGGGGTCGTCCGGCTTGATCAGGATGGACGCCGCGGGCGTCTTGTCGATCTCCACCAGGTAGCCGCCGGACGACTCGATGACCGCGCGCACGGTGTCGACGGTCTCGGCGAGCGCCTTGGGCAGGACGTTGTGCACGGGGCGCGCGGCGAACGCGGCATGCATGATCGCCAGGACGCGCTCGGCGTCGTCGCCCGTGGCGCGGCGCAGCACGAAATCCCGGCCGCCGGGCAGCGTCGCCACGGCGATCTCGCCCTCGGGCAAGGTGAACCCCGGCGCGGGTGCGCCCGCGACGGGGTCGTGCGCGTTCGACATGGTCACCTCGGTCCTCGCAGAAAACTCGCCAGATTCTACTCGCGCCACGGAGCATCCCTGGCGCCGACCAAACCCGGCATAGAGACTCACGTCCCTTCGTTCACACGGGCGTAACCCGAACCTCGCCCGCCCGTCAAGCGCTGGCCGCGGAGGGTTCGATCCCCGTTCGGCCACGCGTCACGCCCTCTCCAGCTTGCGCTCATCCCGTGGAGACATGGTGGTCACGTGCGCGTGGTGATGCTGTCCGAATCCTTCCTCCCTCACGTGAACGGGGTCACGAACTCCGTTCTTCGATCCGCCGACCACCTGCTGGAGCAGGGGCACGATGTGATGATCATCGCCCCCCAGGCCGACGGCCTGCCCTCGGCCTATCGCGGTGCGCCCGTCGTCGGGATGAGCGCCCTGCCGATGCCGGGCTACTCGCAGGTTCGCATCGCCGCCACGCCCCGCGCTGTGCTCGTCAAGACGATGGCGGGCTTCGCCCCCGACGTCGTCCACCTGGCCTCCCCCATCAACGCCGGCTACCGCGGCATGCTCGCGGCCCACGACCTCGGCGTCCCGACGGTCGCCGTCTACCAGACCGACGTCCCCGGGTACGCGGCCCGCTACAACCTGCCCGCCTTGGAGCCGCTGCTGTGGCAGCGCGTCCGCATGGTGCACGGCTCCGCGACGCTGAACCTGGCGCCGTCGCGGGCCAGCATGGAGCAGTTGGCCGCGCACGGCATCGGCCGGCTGCACCTGTGGGGACGCGGCGTCGACGGCAAGCTGTTCGACCCCGCCAAGCGCGACGAAGCGCTGCGCGAGCGCCTGGCGCCGGGCAAGAAGATCGTCGGCTTCGTCGGACGCCTCGCCCACGAAAAGCAGGTGGCCGACCTGCGGGTGCTGGCCGACCTGCCCGACGTCCACACGGTCATCGTCGGCGACGGTCCGTGCCGCTCCGAGCTGACCGAGCAGCTGCCGAACGCGACGTTCCTGGGCCAGCTGCGCGGCGAGGAGCTGGCCCGGACGGTGGCGTCCTTCGACGTCTTCGTCCCGCCCGGCGAGCTGGAGACGTTCGGCCAGACCATCCAGGAGGCGATGGCCTCCGGCGTCCCCGTCGTCGCCCCGGCCAGCGGCGGCCCGCTCGACCTGGTCGACGCGAGCCACACCGGCTGGCTGTACCCGCCCGGCGACCTCGCCGCCATGCGCGCCCACGTCGTCGACCTGCTGGGCGACGAGCGCAAGCGGGAGGCGTTCGGCGCCTCCGCCCGCGCGTGGGTGGAGCCCCGCGCCTGGGACGCCGTCTGCGCCCGGCTCGTGGCCTACTACCGCTCAGCCATCCGCAGCAACCGCGAGCATCTCAACCAGCACCTCCGGGATCCGCTCGCCGAGGTCCTGGGGTGGGAGCGGCCCCGGGTTGGCCTGCGCGGCGAGGGCCTGCATCGAGGCCCCCGCGAGCGCAGCATCGCGAGCTGACAGCCCGGCGGCGAGCAGCGTCCCGCAGATCCCGCCGAGGGTGTCCCCCGAGCCGGCCTGCGCCGTCCACGCGGGTCCCGGCACGGCGAGCGCGACCGAACCGTCCGGCGTCGCCACGTACTGGGTGGCGCCTTTGAGCAGCACCGTCGCGCCGGACTCCCGGGACGCCCGCCGCGCGTGCTCGACCGGGTCGGCCTCCACCTCGTCCCGCTCGACGCCCAGGAAGCGGGCGAGTTCCCCCGCGTGCGGGGTGAGCAGGACGTCCTCGCGGAGCCGGCGTCCGCAGACCAGGCCGATGGCGTCGGCGTCCAGCAGCACCGGGACGCCCGCGCCCAGCCGCTCCTCGACGAGCTCGGCGCCGCCCTCGCGTTCGCCCCACCCGCTGCCGAGCAGGTGGGCCTGGACGCGGCCGTCCGCGGTCACGACGTTGGGGAACGCCGCCACCACGGCGTCCTTGGCGCTGCCGAGGTAGCGCACCATGCCGGGTCCGGTGTGGACGGCCCCGCCGACGGAGAGGACGGCCGCCCCGGGGAAGTGCGCCGAGCCGGCGTCGATGCCGATGACGCCGCGGGCGTACTTGTCGGAGTGCTCGCCGGGCGTCGGCCAGTGCGCGACGACGTCGGCGTCCTCCCAGCAGCGCAGGACGGGGTCCTCGAGCTCGAGGCCGATGTCGATCACCTCGACGCGCCCGCAGCGCGCCCTCGCCGGCTGCTGGACGTGGCAGGGCTTGCGTCCGCCGAACGTGACCGTCACGGCGGCGTGGAAGCTCTCGTCGGCGCCGCAGCGGTCGGCCTCGAGCCCCGAGGGCAGGTCGACGGCGACGACCGGCACGTCCGCGTCCCGGCAGGCCAGCGCGAAGAGCGCGACCGGCGGCTTGAGCCCGGCCCGGCCGCCGAGCCCGATGACGCCGTCCACGACGAGATCGGTCGCGGGAAGGTCGGCGAGCGCCGTCACGGCGTCCACCTCGCGGCCGCCGGCCGCGGTGAAGGCCGCCCAGCCCTCCTCGTGGACGCCCGACCCGCACCGCCACGCGCTCACCCGGACGCCGCGGCGTCGCAGCCGCACGCCCGCCCACAGCGCGTCGCCGCCGTTGTTGCCGCTGCCGACGACCAGCAGGACGCGGCGTCCGCGCGCCGGCGCCTTGTCGGCCCCGCGGAGTTCGCGCAGGATCACCGCCGCCAGCCCGGCCGCGGCGCGCTGCATGAGCGCCCCTGAGGTCAGCAGGTCGCCCGTGGCCTTCTCGGCGGCCTCGATCTGTTCGGCGCTGTAGACGTCGATCATGTCCTCACCTTTCGCAGACGATCATCGCGACGGCCACTCCGGCGTCGTGGCTTATCGACACGTGCACGCGGCGCACGCCCAGCTCTTGGGCGCGGGCCAGCACCGTCCCGGACAACGCGACGCCGGGGCGTCCACTGTCATCCTTCGTGATCACCGCGTCGGTCCACACCAGCCCTGCGGGTGCCCCCAGCGCCTTGGCGAGGGCCTCCTTCGCGGCGAAACGCCCCGCGAGGGTGTGCGGTGGGGCGTCGTCCTCCCCGGGCGCGAACAGCCGACGGCGCACCGCGGGGTTGGCCGCGGCACGCGCGAACCTGTCGAGGTCGCAGACGTCCACGCCGATGCCGGTGATCATCGCGCGGTGGGGCTACTCGACGGTGACGGACTTGGCCAGGTTGCGCGGCTGGTCGACGTCGTGGCCGAGCAGGGTCGCGAGCTCGCAGGCGAACAGCTGCAGCGGCACGGTGGCCAGCAGCGGCTGCAGCAGCGTGGACGCCTTCGGCAGCCGGATGATCTCGTCGCTGTAGGGCTCGACCTCGTGGTCGCCCTCCTCCACCAGGACGACGGTCTTCGCGCCGCGGGCGCGCACCTCCTGGATGTTGGAGACGACCTTGTCGTGCAGCTGGTCGCGGCCCTGGGGCGGGACGATGACGAACACCGGGATGCCGTCGTCGACGAGCGCGATCGGCCCGTGCTTGAGCTCGCCGGCCGGGAAGCCCTCGGCGTGCAGGTAGCTGATCTCCTTCAGCTTCAGCGCACCCTCGAGCGCCACCGGGTAGCCGACGTGCCGGCCCAGGAACAGCATCGACGTGCGGTCCTTGAGCCGGGCCGCGAGGTCGAGCACCTGCTGGGTGTTGTCGAGCACCTGCTGGATCTTGGCCGGCATGCCGTTCAGCTCGTCCAGGACGGCGGCGATCTCGTCGCCGAACTTCGTCCCGCGCACCTGCGCGAGGTACAGGCCGAGCAGGTAGCAGGCGGCGACCTGGGTCAGGAAGCCCTTCGTCGAGGCGACGCCGATCTCGGGGCCGGCGTGGGTGTAGATGACCGCGTCCGACTCGCGCGGGATGGTCGCGCCGTTGGTGTTGCAGATCGCGATCACCCGGGCGCCCTGGACGCGAGCGTGCCGGATGGCCATCAACGTGTCGGCGGTCTCGCCCGACTGGGAGATCGTGACGACGAGCGATTCCGACGTGATGATCGGGTCGCGGTAGCGGAACTCGGAGGCGATCTCAACCTCACAGGCGACGCGCGTCCAGTGCTCGATGGCGTACTTGGCGACCAGGCCCGCGTAGTGGGCGGTGCCGCAGGCGACGATGATGATCTTGTTGACGCGGCGCAGGTCGTCGGCGCTGATGCGGATCTCGTCGAGCACCAGCTCGCCGTCGTCGCTGAGCCGGCCGAGCAGCGTGTCGGCCACGGCGCGCGGCTGCTCGTAGATCTCCTTGCGCATGAACCAGTCGTAACCGCCCTTCTCGGCGGCCGACAGGTCCCAGTCGACGTGGAAGGGCTTCGACTCGCCGGGGTTGCCGTCGAAGTCGGTCACCTCGTAGCCGGACGGGGTGACCTCGACGATCTGATCCTGGCCCATCTCGACGGCCTCGCGGGTGAACTCGATGAACGCGGCGACGTCGGAGGCGACGAAGGTCTCATTCTCGCCGACGCCGACCACGAGCGGGCTGTTGCGGCGGGCGGCCACCAGCCGGTCGGGGGCCTGGGCGTCCACCGCGACGAGGGTGAACGCGCCCTCGAGCCGGTTGCAGATGACCCGCATGCCCTCCACGAGGGACGCCCCGCGCGCGACCTCGCGGCCCAGCAGCTGCGCGGCCACCTCGGAGTCGGTTTCGGAAGCGAAGACGACGCCGTCGGCCTCGAGCTCGGCACGCAGGGCGGCGAAGTTCTCGATGATGCCGTTGTGCACGAGCGCCACGCGGCCGTCGGCCCCGGTGTGCGGGTGGGCGTTGTCGTCGGTGGGCGCCCCGTGCGTGGCCCAGCGGGTGTGGCCCACCCCGGTGTGGGAGCTGGGAAGCGGACGCTCTTCGAGCTCGGCGACCAGGTTGGACAGCTTGCCCGACTTCTTCCGCAGCGCGAGCTGGCCGTCGGTGACCACCGCGATCCCTGCGGAATCGTAACCGCGATATTCCATTCGCCGAAGCCCGTCGATGACGACCGATTCTGCATCGCGGGGACCGACGTAACCGATGATTCCGCACATGGGCGTCAGACTACCGTGTCGTCCCGACCCTCCTGTGGCAGGCTTGCCCAACGACGATCAGGAGGTGCTTTGGTAACCGCACCCGACGAGCACGGTGAGCTCGAGGGCCCCTACATCACGCGCACCCGCGAGGAATGGGCCTCCCTGTGGGAGTCCTCGCCCGTCCGGCTGACCGGTGAGATGGTCCGCGCGCTGCGCGCCACCCAGGACCCGACCGAGGTCGATCAGATCGAGCAGGTGTATCTGCCCCTCACCCAGTTGCTGAACATCTACATCGCCGAGGCGAACACGCTGCACCGGCGCAGCAACGACTATCTGCAGCTCAACCACGGCTCGGTCCCGTTCGTGATCGGTGTCGCGGGCTCGGTGGCGGTCGGCAAGTCGACGACGTCGCGCCTGCTGCGCGAGTTGCTCGCGCAGGGCCCGGGCCACCCGAAGGTCGACCTCATCACGACGGACGGCTTCCTCTACCCCAACGCCGAGTTGCAGCGCCGCGGCCTCATGAACCGCAAGGGTTTCCCGGAGTCCTACGACCGGCGCGCCCTGCTGAAGTTCGTCATGGCCGTCAAGTCACGCGCCCGCGAGGTGCGGGCCCCCGTGTACAGCCACCTCGTCTACGACATCGTCCCGGGCGAGGAGGTGGTGGTGCGGCGCCCCGACATCCTCATCGTCGAGGGCCTCAACGTCCTGCAGCCACCGCGCCGGCTCAGCCGGGACGGCTCCCCCACGCTGGCGGTCAGCGACTTCTTCGACTTCAGCGTCTACGTGGACGCCTCCCCGGAGAGCCTGCGCCGCTGGTACGTGGAGCGGTTCATGGTGCTGCGCCGGACGGCCTTCCGGAACCCGCGCTCGTACTTCCGCCGCTACGTCAGCCTCACCGACGACGAGGCGCTCGCGATGGCCTCCGAGATCTGGGACACCATCAACGCGCCGAACCTGGTGGAGAACATCCTGCCCACCCGCGGGCGCGCCACGGTCGTCCTCCGCAAGGACGAGTCGCACGACGTGGAATGGATCAAGATCCGCAAGGTCTGACCCGAGCCCCGTGGCGGCTCAGCGGCGCGCCAGGCGCAGCAACGGGACGCCCGCGGCGACGGCCGCGACGAGGACGACCCACCAGGGCAGCACCGGAACGACGGCACGCGCGAGGAGCACCCCCCAGGTGAGCAGCGCTCCCCAACCGAGGGCCAGCCAGTGCCGCGGGCGCCAGCGCGAGGCGGCGTTCGCCAGGCCGGTGCCGTTCAGCGCGCCGGCGACCAGCCCGACCACCAACATCACCTCGAGGATCGCCGTCCACAGCCCCAGGTCCGCCCCGGCGCAGAACACCAGCGCCACCACCGCCAGCGCGGCCATCGCGGTACCGCCCTTCAGCACGCGGCCCGGTTCGGGCACCAGGGAGGCGAAGCCGTCGCCGGTCGTGCCGGCGACGTACAGCGGCGCCGCGCACAGCGCGCCGACCAGCGGGGCGAGCCAGGCGGGCCAGTCCAGGCCGGGCAGCCCGGAGGCCAGCAGGAGGGTCAGCGGATAGGCGGCCAGCGGCAGCAGCAACCGCCACCGGGCGGAGAACGTCTCGGCGAGCCAGGTCGCGACGGGACCGAGGCCGGGGGCGGCCACCCCCAGCAGCACGGGCAGCGCCGCGATGAGCTGGCCGGTCTCGGCCAGGCCCGGCCACGTCGCCACCGCGACGCTCGCCGTGACGAACGCGAAGGATCCGAGCGCGACGAGCGCCGGGGCGGTGACGGCCCGCCGGGGGGCGTCCTCGGCGGTCAGGACGAGCTCGCCGGTGAAGCGCTGCTCGTCGTCGTCTCGGGATGGTCCGGTGCGGGGAAGGGTGCTTTGGGACATGGCGGCTGTTCCTTCGGACTGGGGCGCCGCGAACATAACCGCGGGGGCGGTGCTCTGCACCCGACGCGCCGCGACCGCGACAGATGTCTCAACGAAACTTCAGGAACGCGCGAAGAGCCCGGGGAAACCCCGGGCTCGTGTCGTCGGTTGCCGCCGTTACGACAGCGAGAGCCGCTCGCGGACGACGGCGGCCAGGCGCTCGGCCACGGCCTGCGCCCGCTCGGACGTGTCGGCCTCGACCATCACGCGCACCAGCGGCTCGGTGCCCGACGGGCGCAGCAGTACCCGTCCCTCGTCGCCGAGCTCGCGCGTCTCGGCGGTGACGGCGGCGTTGACCTCGGGGTCGATGCCGGCGCGGGCCTTGTTGACGTCGGGGACGTTGATCATCACCTGCGGCAGGCGGGTCATGACGGAGCCGAGCTCCTTCAGCGACTTGCCGGTGTGCACCATCCGGGACGCCACGTGCAGCGCCGTCAGCACGCCGTCGCCCGTGGTGGCGAACTCGCTCATGATGACGTGGCCGGACTGCTCGCCGCCCAGGGCGAACCCGTTGGCGTTCATCGACTCCAGCACATAGCGGTCGCCGACCTTCGTCTGGTCGACACGGATGCCGTTGTCGCGCATGGCGTTCACGAAGCCGAGATTGCTCATCACCGTCGCGACGACCGTGTCGCCGTGCAGGGACTGGTCCTCCTTCATCGCCAGCGCCAGGATCGCGAGGATCTGATCGCCGTCGATGAGGTTGCCCTCGTGGTCGACGGCGAGGCACCGGTCGGCGTCGCCGTCGAAGGCGAAGCCCACATCGGCACCCTGCTCGACGACCGCGCGCTGCAGGTCGCCCATGTGGGTCGAGCCGCAGTTGTCGTTGATGTTCAGGCCGTCGGGCTCCGCGTGGATCGTGGTGACGTCCGCGCCCTGGGCCTCGAAGGCCGCCTGGGCCGTGGTGGACGACGCCCCGTTGGCCGGGTCGAGGACGACCTTGAGCCCGTGCAGGCTCGCCTCGTCCCCGAGCGAACCGACCAGGTGGGCGACGTAGCCCTCGAGTGCGCCGGGATCGTCGACGACGCGGCCGACCTTGTCACCGACCGGGCGCTGCCAGTCCTCGTTCATGCGCTTCTCGATCTCGTCCTCGAGATCGTCGTCGAGCTTCACCCCGCCACGGCTGAAGAACTTGATGCCGTTGTCGGGCATCGGGTTATGGCTGGCGGACAGCATGACGCCGAGGTCGGCGCCCCGATCGTTGACGAGGAAGGCGGCCCCGGGGGTCGGGACGACTCCGAGCCGCACCACGTCGACGCCGGCCGACGCGAGGCCCGCCACCACCGCGGCCTCCAGGAACTCCCCGGAGGCACGCGGGTCGCGCGCCACGAGGGCCACCGGACGGTGACCCTCGAACACCCCGGACTCGCCGAGCACATGGGCCGCCGCCACCGAGAGCTCGAGCGCCAACTCGGCGGTCAGAGCCTCGTTGGCCCGGCCTCGGACCCCATCGGTGCCGAAGAGACGCGCCATCGCGGGATCAGCGCTTGCTGTACTGAGGAGCCTTACGCGCCTTCTTGAGGCCCGCCTTCTTGCGCTCCTTGACGCGGGCGTCACGGGAGAGCAGGCCGGCCCTCTTCAGCGCGGGGCGGCTGGCCTCGACGTCGATGGCGTTCAGAGCGCGGGCGATGCCGAGGCGCAGGGCGCCGGCCTGGCCGGTCACACCGCCGCCGACGATCTTGGCGATGACGTCGTAGGAGCCCTCGAGCGCAGCGGTCACGAAGGGCTCGTTGATCGTCTGCTGGTGCAGCTTGTTCGGGAAGTACTCCTCGAGCGAGCGGCCGTTGATCGAGAACTGGCCGGAGCCGGGCACCAGGCGGACGCGGGCGATGGCCTCCTTGCGGCGGCCGGTTGCGGCGCCGGGGGCGACGACGGCGGGGCGCTCGCCCGGGGCCGCCGAGGACGGGGTCGCCTCGGAGCGGTACGCGATCTCGCGATCCTGCTCGTCGGTGAACGTCCGATCGACGTCGGTGGTGTCTTGGGTCTCGTCAACGGTGTCAGTCACGGCTGTTCCTTGAGTCACTGGGCGATCTGGGTGATCTGGTAGGGCTGCGGCTTCTGCGCGGCGTGCGGGTGCTCCGGGCCGGCGTAGACCTTCAGCTTCTTCATGAGCTGGCGGCTGAGCTTGTTCTTCGGAAGCATGCCCCACACCGCGCGCTCGACGGCGTAGCGGGGATCCTTCTTCAGCAGTTCGCCGTAGGGGACGGACTTGAGCCCGCCCGGACGCCCCGAGTGCCGGTAGGCCAGCTTGTCTTCGGCCTTGGCACCGGTCAGGGCGATCTTGGAAGCGTTCACGACGATGACGAAGTCACCGGCGTCCACGTGCGGCGCGTACGTGGCCTTGTGCTTGCCACGAAGCAAGGTCGCGGCGGTCACCGCGAGGCGGCCGAGGACGATGTCGTCGGCATCGATCACATGCCAGTTCCTGGTGATCTCGCCAGGCTTGGGGCTGTACGTAGACACGGTCGTTGACCATCTTCCATTTGATTGAGGACGTGAAACGCGGCGCGGGGCGATCGGGCGTCCGAAAGCTCCAGCGCAACAGCGACAAACTTTACTCCGCGCTCGCGAGGCGGTCAAAACGGGTCACCGGGACCAGCGCCGGACGGATTCTCCCGGCTCGGCTCGCGTGGGCGAAGACAGTGGCATGGTATGCCCATGAGTTCAAAGGTGAACAATCAGGTGGCCCAGGTGAACAGTCCCGACGACGTTCGTAACGTCGTGCTCATCGGGACGGCCGGGTCGGGCAAGACGTCCCTGTTCGAGCAGCTGCTGCGTTCGCGGGTGCCGGGCTATCGCGGAGAGAAGGACTCCCCCGAGCGGCTGTCCCAGCTCTATCTCGCGTCGCTGGCCACCGGGGACGTCGTCGTCAACCTGCTGGACGCCCCGGGGCACCCCGACTTCGTCGGCGAGCTGCGGGCGGGCATGCGCGCCGCGGACGCCGCGGTCTTCGTGCTGTCGGCCGCCGACGGGATCGACCCCGCGGCCCAGGCGCTGTGGGAGGAGTGCCGCCGGGTCAACCTGCCCCGCGTCATCGCCCTCACCAAGATGGACGCCGCGCCCGCCGACTTCGACACGGTCGTGGAGCAGGTCAAGCAGGCCTTCGGCGAGGGCGTCCTGCCCACGCACGTCCCGGTCGGCTCGGGCGCGAACATCAGCGGCACCGTCGGCGTCCATTCGCGGCGGTTCCGCGACTACAGCGGCGGCGGCGAGCCGGTGCTGCACGAGGGCGACGACGCCCACGACGACCTCATCGAGCCGCACCGCGGTCCGCTGGTCGAGGGGCTGATCCAGGAGGCCGAGGACGACGACCTCATGGAGCGCTACCTCGAGGGCGACGATCCCGGGCGCGACGCTCTGCTCGACGACCTGATGAAGGCGACGGCGGGCGCCAACCTCTTCCCGGTGGTGCCCGTGACGACGTCCAATCGCGTCGGAACCGAAGAGCTGCTGTCGCTGATCGAGCACGGCTTCCCGACCCCGAGCCTGCACCCCAACCCCGAGCTCACCCGCCTCACCGGCGACACCGAGCCCACGCCGTCCGACCCCGCGGCGCCCCTGGTGGCGCAGGTGATCCGCACGACGAGCGACCCGTTCGCCGGCAAGCTGTCGATGGTGCGCATCTTCTCCGGCACGCTGAGGGCGGACGCCCCGGTGCACGTGTCGGGCCACCGCTCGTTCTTCACCGATCAGGAGTCCGGCCACGCCGACCACGACGACGAGGAGCGCGTCGGCCAGATCCAGCAGGCGATCGGCACCGAGCTGGTGGCCAAGCCCGCGGCGATCGCCGGCGAGATCGTCATGGTGCCGAAGCTGACCACCGCCGAGACCGGCGACACGATCACCGACCGCGAGCACACGGGCGTCGTGGCGAACTGGCCGGTGCCCGAGCCGCTTCTGCCGCTGGCGATCAAGGCCGCGACCCGCAACGACGAGGACAAGCTCGCCTCCGCGCTGCAGCGGCTCGCCGTCGAGGACTCCACCGTGCGGCTGGCCCGCGGGGCGTCCGATCAGCTGGTGCTGTGGACCACCGGCCAGGCGCACGCCGACCTCGTCCTGAGCCGGCTGAAGGAGCGCTACGGCGTCAACGTCGCCCAGGAGGACGTCAAGATCGACCTGCGGGAGACGTTCGTCGGCTCCGCGGACGCTCTGGGCCGGCATGTCAAGCAGTCCGGCGGGCACGGCCAGTACGCCGTGTGCAACCTCACGATCGAGCCGCTGGAGCGCGGCGCCGGCTTCGAGTTCGTCGACAAGGTGGTCGGCGGCTCGGTGCCGCGCCAGTTCATCCCGTCGGTGGAGAAGGGCGTCCAGGCCCAGATGCAGCGCGGCGTCCTGGCCGGCTACCCGATGACGGACGTCCGCGTCACGCTGTACGACGGCAAGTCGCACTCGGTCGACTCCAGCGACATGGCCTTCCAGATGGCCGGGGCCGCCGCGCTGAAGGAGGCGGCCTCCGACCGGTCGAAGGTGGCGCTGCTGGAGCCGCTGGACGAGGTGACGGTCACCGTCGGCGACGCCTACCTGGGCGCCGTGATGACCGACCTGTCCGGACGCCGCGGGCAGGTGCTCGGCACGGACGCCGTGGACGGACGCGCGGTGATCCGCGCGCTGGTGCCCCAGTCGGAGCTGGCGCGCTACGCCATCGACCTGCGCGGCATCGCCCACGGCGGAGGGACGTTCACCCGGGCGTTCCACGGGTACGAGCTGATGCCGGCCCAGATCAGCGAGCAGTACCTGGCCCAGGGCTGACCCTCGTCCGCGCCGTGCCCGCCCCGCCGCGCGGGTGGGCACGGCGCGCTCCGGGCGTGTCGCATAATGGCCGGTGATATGTCCACGTCACACCAGCACACCGCCACGCCCGGTACCGCCTCCCCGCTTCCGCGGCTGCGGGTGCGCACCCAGCGCCTCGACGAGCACGTCGATCTGCTGGCCCGGATCCCGGCCGACGTCACCGCGGTGTGGCTGCGGCACGGCCACGGGCTCATCGCCGTGGGCTGCGCCGAACGCATCGTCACCGCCGGCGAGAGCCGGTTCGCGGACGCCTCGAGCCGGTTCCGCGCGCTGGCCGGCGCCGCCGACGTCGAGGACGAGGCACAGGTGCGCGGCAGCGGGCTGGTCGCGCTGGGATCCTTCTCGTACTCCGCCGGCTCGCCGCGGCCGTCGACGCTCGTCATCCCCGAGGCGGTCCTGGGCCGCAGCGGCGACGTGACGTTCCTGACCACCGTGACGCGCGACGGTTCCGCGGCGGCGTCCACGGATTGGCGCGAGCTGTTCGGCCCGACGCCCCCCGACGCCTCCGTCGCCGCCACCGTCACCCCCGACCACACGCCGGCCGCCTACCAGCGGCTCGTCGCGGAGACGATCGCGCGCATCACAGCCGGCGCCGCGGACAAGGTGGTGCTCTCGGAGCGCAGCACCGTCACGTCGGACGATCGCATCGAACCCGCGGTGCTGCTGCGCCGCCTTGCCGAGCGCTTCCCGTCCACGTGGGTGTACAAGGTGTCCGACGTGCTGGGCGCGAGCCCCGAGATGCTCGCCCAGACCGACCACGGACGCCTGTTCAGCCGCGTGCTGGCCGGGAGCCGGGTCGCCGAGGGAGGCAGGCTGTCGGAGGACGAGCGCCGCGCCTTCCGCGCCGACCCCAAGGAACGTTCCGAGCACGCGTTCGCGATCGACTCGGTGACCTCGCGGCTGGGGTCGGTCGCCGAGGACGTCACGGCGTCCGCCGAACCGTTCATCCTGCGGCTGCCGGGCATCGAGCACCTCGCCTCCGACGTGTCGGCCGCGCTGCGTCCGGGCGTCACGAGCCTGGACGTCGCGGCGGTGCTGCACCCGTCCGCGGCGGTCAGCGGGACGCCCCGGGACGCGGCGGACGCGATCATCGCCGAGCTGGAGCCGCACGACCGCGGCGGTTACGCCGGCCCGGTCGGCTGGATGGACGCCCGCGGCGACGGGCAGTGGGCGATCGCGCTGCGCCTGGCGCACCTGCGCGGCCCGCACGAGGTGGCGCTGCAGGCCGGCGGCGGGATCGTCGCGGCGTCCGACCCCGTGGTCGAGCACGCCGAGGCGCTCGCGAAGACCCGGCCGCTGCTGCGGGCGCTGTTCGGCGCGGACGGCTCAGCCCGCTGACCCCTCGCGCACCACGAGCAGCCGACGCCCCGTCGCGGGCGCGGCCAGCGCGGCGGCCAGCCCGCCGGGGGTGACGGCCGCGGCGGGGACGCCCAGGGCTCGGCCTGCGGCCACCAGGTCCACGCCGTGCGGCGTGGTGAAGAAGCGCCGCAGCACCGCCGGCGGCGCCGCCCGGTGCTCGAGGCCCGAGAAGATGCGCCCGCCGCCGTCGTCCAGCACGACGACGTCGAGGCCCACGGCCGGCTCGTCGGGGCCGATCACGAGGCCGGTGAGGTCGTGTACCGCGGTGAGGTCGCCGATCAGCGCCCGCACCCGCCCCGGCCGTCCGGCGCGGGCCAGCGCCACCCCCGTGGCCGTCGAGACGAGCCCGTCGATGCCCGCCAGGCCGCGGTTGGCCACCACCGTCGCGCGGGCCGCCCCGGCGTGTTGCTCCAGGTCGCGCACCACCGAGGACGAGCCGAGCACCAGCACATCGTCGGGGCCGCAGGCGTCCCAGGCCGTCACGGCGGCGCGGGCCTGCCAGGAGGCGGGTCCCGGGGCGGCAGAGGCTGCCGCCCGCCAGGCGGCGAGGAAGGCTCGCTGCCCCTGCGCGGCGGCCGGCGTCGCGACGCCGGCGGCGGCAGGGACGACGAGACCGGCGCGACGGGCGGCGTCCGGCCAGCGCGGACCGGGGTGGACGACGACGACGTCCACGTCCGGCGCCCCGAGCAGGCCGGTGACGACGGGGCGCGACAGCGTGGGGTGGCCGAACACGACCGCGCGGTCGGGACGCAGCGCCCCGGCCCCGGCGGTCATCACCTCGCGCAGCAGCTCCGGGTAGCCGCCGATCAGCGCGTCCCCGCCGCGGGCGTCCGAGGACGGCTCGGCGAACAGCGGCAGGCGGTGCTCCTCGGCGAAGGCGCGCGCGGCGGGTCCGGCGCCGTCCCCGGCCACCACGACCGTGCGCCCGGTGACGCGGATCTCGACCGGCTCCGGGGCGGGCTGCGCCGGCCGCCGGGTCAGCACGATGGGGCCGCCGGCGGGGGCGGCGTCCAGGCTCGCGGCGACCGGGGTCAGCGGGTCGCGCAGGCAGACGTTGAGGTGGACGGGGCCGGGATCCTCGCCGGTGGCGGCGGCGAACGCGCGCGCAACCGCGTTGACGGCGGTGCGGAGCTCGACCGCGGCGGCGCCCCCGGCGGCGGGCGCCGGCAGGTCGAACGCGTAGCGGACGGCGTCCCCGTACAGCCCCGCCTGCCGAGTCGCCTGGTTGGCCCCGGTGTCGCGGAGCTCGGCGGGGCGGTCGGCGGTCAGGACGATCAGCGGGACGCCGGCATGGTGCGCCTCGAGGACGGCCGCGTGCAGGTGGGCGGTCGCGGTGCCCGACGTGGTGACGACCACGCCCGGCGACGCCGGGTTCGCCCGCGAGATCCCGAGCGCGGTGAAGGCGGCGGCGCGCTCGTCGACGCGCACGTGGGGCCGCAGCGCGGCGGCGACGGTGGCGTCCTGTAGCGCGTAGACGAACGGCGCCGACCGCGAGCCGGGCGCGAGCACGACGTCGCGGACGCCCAGCGCGGCCAGCGCCCGCCAGATGGCCTCGGCCTCCTCGACGGCGCCCGAGCCGCAGGGCGTCGGCGGGTCGATGGACGCGGGCCCGCGCCCGAGGTCGTCCGGGCCGGTCATGACGCGGCCCCCTCGAGTTCCGCGGCGCAGTCGGCGAGCCGACGCTCCCAGGCGGCCGCTACGGCGTCCTCGGGCGCGAACCGGGCGAGCAGGTCCGGCTCGGGGCCGGGCCGGGTGACGGGCAGGACGCCGCCGGCGCTGCGCAGCGGCTCCGCGACCAGGTCGCCGGTGAGCAGCGCGCCCGTGGCCAGCCCACAGGCGTACGGCAGCTCGGGCAGCGCGGCCGCGCACGCGACGCCCGCGGACAGCCCGACGCTCGACTCGAGCGCGGACGAGACGACCACGGGCAGTCCGGCCTGCTCGGCGAGTTCGAGGCAGCGGCGGATGCCGCCGAGCGGCTGCACCTTCAGCACCAACAGGTCCGCGGCCCCGGCGCGCGCGACCCGCAGCGGATCCTCGGCGCGGCGCACCAGCTCGTCCGCGGCGATCGGGACGTCCACCCGGCGGCGCAGCGCAGCGAGGTCCTCCAGCGACGCGACGGGCTGCTCGGCGTACTCGAGACCGCCCGCAGCCCGGTCGAGCAGGCCGATCGCGGCCAGCGCCTCGTCCAGCGACCAGGCCGCGTTGGCGTCGATGCGGATGCGGCCGTCCGGGCCCAGGGCGTCCCGGACGGCCTCGATGCGCGCGGCGTCCTGCGCGAGCGTGCTGCCCGGATCGGCGACCTTGACCTTGGCCGTGCGCGCTCCCCCGGCGCTGGCGAGGCGGTGCGCCTCCCCGGGCGCGACGACGGGGATCGTCACGTTGACGGGCACGGCGTCCCGGACGGGCCGGGGGCGCTGCGAGGTGGCGTCCGCGACGGCGGCGCCGAGCCACGCGCTGGACTCGGCCGGGCCGTAGTCGGCGAACGGGGAGAATTCGGCCCAGCCTGCCGGCCCCCGCAGCAGCAGCCCCTCGCGCACGGTGATGCGCCGGAAGCGGGTGGTCATCGGGATCGACCAGGCCACCGCCTCGTCGATGCCGCGCTCGCGCAGGGCGGGCGGGACCGCCACCCCGGCGCTCGGACGACTCGCCTCACGAGGAAGGCCGGACAACGGCTGGGACACGCGCGCTCCTGATCGACGCGGACGGACGGGGACGCACGCCACTGTGCCACGCCGACGGCCCCCTGGCGCACCAGCGTCGGGGGCAGGGCCGCCCGGCGCTAGCCTGGGCCGGTGCCCGATACCACCTCACCGCTGCCCCGCTCCGTCTCGGAGACCTTCGACCCCGCGCGCTGGCGCGACATCGGCGCCGACGAGCTGGGTGGCCCCGCGTTCACCGACATCACCTATCACCGCGCCGTCGAGCGCACCGGCGAGGGCCCGGACGCCGCGTCCCGCGACCTGCCGTGCGTCCGCATCGCGTTCGACCGTCCCGAGGTGCGCAACGCGTTCCGCCCGCACACCGTCGACGAGCTGTACCGCGCCCTCGACCACGCCCGGCTCGACACGCAGGTCGGCGTCATCCTGCTCACCGGTAACGGCCCCTCTCCGAAGGACGGCGGCCGGGCGTTCTGCTCCGGCGGCGACCAGCGCATCCGTGGCCGCTCGGGCTACCAGTACGCCGACGGCGAGGACGCCGCGTCGATCCGGCCGGCGCAGGCGGGGCGGCTGCACATCCTCGAGGTGCAGCGGCTGATCCGCACCATGGGCAAGGTCGTCATCGCGGTCGTCAACGGCTGGGCGGCCGGCGGCGGCCACTCGCTGCACGTCGTCGCGGACCTGTCCATCGCCTCGCGCGAGCATGCGCGGTTCAAGCAGACCGACGCCAACGTCGGCTCGTTCGACGGCGGCTACGGCTCGGCCTACCTGGCCAAGCAGGTCGGCCAGAAGCGGGCGCGGGAGATCTTCTTCCTCGCCGAGGAGTACTCCGCGCAGGACGCCTACGACTGGGGCGCCGTCAACCGGGTCGTCGACCACGCCGACCTCGAGGACACCGCGCTGGCGATGGCCGCGACGATCGCCACCAAGTCGCCGCAGGCCATCCGCATGCTGAAGTTCGCGTTCAACCTGGCCGACGACGGCCTGATGGGCCAGCAGGTGTTCGCGGGCGAGGCGACCCGGCTGGCCTACATGACCGACGAGGCCGTCGAGGGCCGCGACGCGTTCCTCGAGCACCGCGCCCCCGACTGGTCGTCGTTCGGCCACCCGCAGGGCTGAGCCGGTGAGTGGAACCCGCGCCTGGCTAACGCCGCGGCCCTTCGACGGGACGCCCGCGTCCCTGGTCGAGCACGCGGACGCCGTCGCCGCCGTGATGCGCGGCGACGGGCGGCTGTGGCTCGGCCCGTTCCCGCCCCCCGCGGAGCTGCCCGCCGGCTACGAGCGGACCGCCCTCGTGGTGCCCACGTCGGGCTCGACGGGGCGGGCGAAGGCCGTCGCGCTGGAGCTGTCCGCCCTTGTCGCGAGTCAGGACGCCACCGCGCGCACCCTCGGCGGGCACGGCCTGTGGCTGCCCCTGCTGCCGCCGACGCACATCGCTGGCGTCCAGGTGATCGCCCGCGCCTGCCGGGCGGCGCAGGCGCTCGGGCTGAACCGCCCGCTCCTGCCCGAGGCGTTCCCCGCCCTCGGGCACTTCGACGCCGACGCCTTCGCCGCCGTCGCCGCGCCGGCGCTGCAGCAGGCGGATGCCGCCGGCGTCCCCGCGTTCACCTCGCTCGTCCCCACCCAGCTCGGCCGTCTGCTGACCGACGAGACACCCGCCGGCGGCCGTGCCCGCGGCCTGCTCGCCCAGTTCGCCGCCGTGCTGGTGGGCGGGGCCGCGACGACGCCGGCGACGCTCGAGGCGTCCCGGGCCGCGGGCGTGGCCGTCCGCACGACCTACGGCTCCAGCGAGACCGCGGGCGGCTGCGTCTACGACGGGGTGCCGCTGGACGGCGTCCGGCTCGCGCTTGCCGACGCCGACGGCGGCGCCGGACGCCTGCTCATCGCCTCCCCGACGCTGGCCCGCGGCTACCTGTGCGCGGACGGCTCCGCCGACGGCTCCGCGTTCACCGCCGACGAGCAGGCGGGGCGCCGG
Organism: Nigerium massiliense; assembly: GCF_000826085.1. Classification (GTDB taxonomy): domain Bacteria; phylum Actinomycetota; class Actinomycetes; order Propionibacteriales; family Propionibacteriaceae; genus Propioniciclava; species Propioniciclava massiliense. The sequence continues at coordinate 218,744 of NZ_CCYM01000001.1, forward strand.
TTCGTCACCTCCGACCTCGCCCGCCTCGACGGGGGGCAACTCAGCATCCTCGGGCGGGCGGACGACGTCGTCATCACCGGCGGCCGCAAGGTGCTCCCCCAAGATGTCGAGGCCGCGATCGACGCCAGCCCCGGGCTCGCCGGCCTGGTCGCCGACCGGGTCGTGGTCGGCGTCCCGGACGCCGAGTGGGGCGAGCGCCTCGTCGCCCTCGTCGTGCCCGCCCCGGGCACGGACGCGAACCAGCTCCCCGGCCTCGTCACCGCGGCGCTGCGCGCGGGCGTCCTGCCCCGACACGCGGTGCCGAAGCAGGCGCTGCTCGTCGACGCGCTCCCCCTGCTCGGCATCGGCAAGGTGGATCGGCGCGCCGCGCGGGCGTCCGCGATCGCTCAGCTGCGCATCGAGTGCACCGGGTGATCCCAGGCCGCGAGGCTGTTCGAGTCGACGATGCGCTTGCCGAACGGGGCGAGGCTGATCGGGATCAGCTTGAGGTTCGCCACGGCCAGCGGCAGGCCGACGATCGTCACGGCCTGCGCGACCGCGGACAGGATGTGGCCGAGCGCCAGCCACCAGCCGGCGAGCACGAGCCAGATCACGTTGACGACGGCGGAGCCGACGCCCGCGTCGTGCCGGTCGACGACGGTCTTGCCGAACGGCCACAGCGCGTAGCGGGCCAGCCGGAACGACGCGACGCCGGCGGGGAGGGTGACGATCGCCAGGCAGGCGAGGATGCCGGCCAGGAAGTAGCCGAGGGCGAGCCAGATGCCGCCGGTCAGCAGCCAGACGATGTTGAGCAGGGTGCGCATGATCGGGGTCCTTTCCGTGCGTTGTCCCCATCATGCCTGGCGCCGCCGACAGTTTGGGCGCGGGCCCCCGTCGCTAAGCTGGCCGTCATGCCCACCGACTCCCCCGCCGTCCCTCGCGCCCGCGTCCACCGCGACGTCGTGTCGTACGTGCGGCGCTCGGCGCGCATGAACGACAGCCAGCGCCGCGCCTGGGAGACCCACGCCGGCCGCTACCTCGTCGAGGTGCCGACGCGCGAGACGTCCACCTCCATCGCCGAGGACGCCCACGTGGATTGGGACGCCGCGTTCGGCCGCCACGCCCCGCGCGTCGTTGAGATCGGCCCCGGACGCGGCGAGGCCCTCGCCTCTCTCGCCGCCGCCCACCCCGAGGTCGACATCGTCGCCTTCGAGGTCTTCGAGCCCGCGGTCGCCTCGCTGATGGGACGCCTCGCCCGCGACGGTCTCACCAACGTCCGCGTCGTCGTCGGCAACGGCGCTGAGGGCCTCGAGCGGCTCTTCGCGCCGGCGTCCGTCGCCGAGCTGTGGACCTTCTTCCCCGACCCGTGGCACAAGGCCCGCCACCACAAGCGCCGCCTAGTCGGCCCGGCGTTCGCGGGGCTCGCTGCGTCCCGCCTCGCCGACGGCGGCCGCTGGCGGCTGGCGACCGACTGGGACGACTACGCCCTCGCCATGCGCGACGTGCTGGACGCCGCCCCGGGCCTGCAGAACGAGCACGCCGGGTGGGCGCCGCGCTGGGACGCCCGCCCAGTGACCAAGTACGAGCAGCGGGGCCTGGACGCCGGACGCCGCGTCCACGACCTGACCTACCGACGCCTCCCCCGCGCCGCGGCCACCGGAGCCGACGCATGACGCGGCTGCGCCTGGACATCTCCTACGACGGCACCGACTTCCACGGCTGGGCGGGCCAGCGCGGGGAGGTCCGCACGGTGCAGGGCGAGCTGGAGACCTGGATCACCCGCGTGCTGCGGCTGCCCGAGCCCGCCGAGCTGGCCTGCGCCGGCCGCACCGACGCCGGCGTCCACGCCCGCGGCCAGGTGGCCCACCTCGACCTGCCCGCCGCGGCCGACGGGGAGGCGACCGCCGCCGAGCTCGAGCGTCGCCTCGCCCGCGTGCTGCCGCCCGACGTCGTCGTCCGCAGGGTGCGCGTCGCGCCGGACGGCTTCGACGCCCGCTTCGCCGCGGTCTGGCGCCGCTACGTCTACCGGCTCGCCGACGGCCCCCTCGACCCGCTGGTGCGCCGCCAGGTCGTCCGCGTCCACGACCCCCTCGACGTCGACCGCCTCAACGACGCCGCGTCTCGCCTGCTGGGCCTGCACGACTTCGGCGGCTTCTGCCGCCGGCGCGAGGGCGCCACCACCATCCGCACCCTGCTCGACTGCGAAGCCCACCGCGTCCGGATGGGCACCACCGCCGGCACGGTCGCGGTCACCGTCCGCGCGGACGCCTTCTGTCACTCGATGGTGCGCTCGCTCGTCGGCGCCTTGGTCGCCGTCGCGTCCGGACGCCGCGAACCCGCCTGGATCGACACGCTGATCGACCGCGCCGACCGCGCCGGCGAGGTGACCGTGATGCCGCCGCACGGCCTCGTGCTGGAAGAGGTCGGCTACCCCGCCGACGACGCGCTGGCGGCCCGGGTCGTGCAGGCCAAGGCGCGCCGCGACGAGCTACCCTGCGACCAGGAGGACCCGGCATGAGCCACTACTTCACCAGCCCCGAGGGCGCCGAGCGCCGCCGCACCATCACCGCCCGGTTCTGGGAAGAGGACTGGGAGTTCACCACCGCCAACGGTGTGTTCTCCCACGACGGCCTCGACCTCGGCACCGGCGTCCTGCTGCGCACCCACACCCCGGACGCCTCCGCGCGCCGCCTCCTCGACCTCGGCTGCGGCTACGGCGTGCTGGCCCTCGCGCTGGCCACCGCCTGCCCGGACGCCGTCGTCGACGCCGTGGACGTCAACGACCGCGCCCTCGAGCTCGCCCGCGACAACGCCCGCGCGCACGGCGTGGCCGACCGGGTGCGCGTCCTGCGCCCCGAGGACGCCGATCCGGACGCCTGCTACGACGAACTCTGGTCGAACCCGCCCATCCGCATCGGCAAGCAGGCGCTGCACGACCTGCTGCTGACGTGGCTGCCCCGGCTGACGCCCGACGGCGTCGCCCGCCTCGTCGTCGGGCGCAACCTCGGCGCCGACTCGCTGCAGCGCTGGCTCATCGAGCAGGGCTACGCCTGCGAGCGCACCGCGTCCGCCAAAGGCTTCCGGATCTTCGCCGTGACGCATCCGTGACGAGACGGTGACGTCCCCATCCCTGGTGCGCCTCGAGCGTCGCGGCTAAGGTTCCACACACGGAAAGAGGGCACGGGGCCCCCTTGGTTAGGAGGTTGTCCATGGGTATCGGCGACAAGATTTCCAACGCCGCGCAGGAAGCCGGCGGCAAGATCAAGGAAGGTGCCGGTGACCTCACCGACAACCATCGCCTCGAGGCGGAGGGCAAGGCCGATCAGGCTTCTGCCAACGCCAAGCAGGCGGGCGAAAAGGTGAAGGACGGCGTCAAGGACGCTGCTGACGACGTCAAGAAGAACGTCGACTGACCGAACCTTCCTCAGACAGTCCGGCGGCGGGCACCCTACTCGGGTGCCCGCCGTCGGCGCGTGTCCACCCCTTCCCCCGTCTTCACCCCGACGTCAAGAAGAACGTCGACTGACCGACCCTTCCTCAGACAGTCCGGCGGCGGGCACCCTACTCGGGTGCCCGCCGTCGGCGCGTGTCCACCCCTTCCCCCGTCTTCACCCCTCTCCCGCCGCGGCGCTACGCTGTGGCCCTGCCTGCGTGGAAGAACTCGGCGAGATTCCGAGGCTGACCCGCAACCGTGACCGGCGCGAGCCGGGAGCCGGACCGACCCGCGGGCACGTTCCAGAAGAACCCGTCGAGGAACGCGGGTGGGGACGGCGTCCTCCGGGTCCCGTTCGCCTCGCGCCTCGGGAATAGGACAGCCCATGTCTCGCCTGACCCGCCTGGTCGTCGCGTTGGTCGCGATGATGACGGCCCTCGTCTCCACAGCCGCGCCCGCGCAGGCGGTCGGCAACGCCGAGGCCGCGGCCAAGGCCGCCGGTTACCTGGCCTCGCAGCGCCAGGCCGCGTCCGCCGACGTCGGCTCCGCGATCGACTCCCTCCTCGCGCTGGCCGCCGTCGGCGACGACGCGCAGGCCGAGGACGCGAAGGCGCTGCTCGACGCCGTGGACAAGGGTGCGGCCGCGTACGCGAAGACCCCCGAGGGCGCCGCCAAGCTCGCCCTGGTCGCCGAGGCGTACGGTCTCGATCCGACCGACGTCAACGGCGTCGACGCGATCGCCGCGCTCAAGGCCGGCATCAAGGACAACGGCGCGTTCGGCCAGTACCCCGGCCCCTTCGCCTCGGGCATGGCGATGATCGCGCTGCAGCGCAGCGGCAACGACGTCCCGGCGTCCATGGTCACCTACCTGACCGGACTCGCCAACAGCGACGGCGGCTTCACCTTCGAGAAGGGGAAGCCCTCGGACGCCGACAACACCGGCATGGCCCTGCTCGGGCTGTCTGCCGCCGAGAACGCGCCGGGCGCGTCCCAGGCCATCGACCGGGCCCAGAAATGGGCCGCCTCCGCGCAGGCCGCTGACGGCTCGTGGGCGGGGTACAACAAGATCAACTCCACCGCGATCATGGCCATGGCGCTGGAGAACGCCGGCCAGCCGCAGCAGAAGGCCGTCGACTTCCTGGCCGGCCATCAGCTCGCCGACGGGGCCATGCCCGGCGACGGGAACAAGCCCAACCTGCTGGCCACCCAGCAGGCCGCCCTCGCGCTGGCCGAGGCCTCGTACGCCGACGTCGAGGCGCCGGCGAGCTACCGTCCCGCCGGGGCCGCCACGCCGTCGGCGACGCCCACCCCGACCGCCACGGACGCGCAGAACCAGTCGGGCGTTTTCAGCTGGCTGCCCTGGGCGCTGCTCGTGCTGGTCGTCATCGCCGTGGTGGCCTTCCTGATGGGACGCCGCCGCTCCTCCGCGCGCGCTGCCGCTGGCGAGCGCACCGAGGCGAACGCCGCACCGTCCACCGGCGCCACCCGCAGCGAGCAGGCCTCCGACGAGGGAGACGCGCGCCGGGGCGACTCCGAGTGAGGCGCCTGCTGGCGGGGGCGGTCTGGGCGCTGCTGGTGGCCCTGCTCGCCCCCGCGCCGGCCCAGGCCGCGCCCAGCGCGTCCGCGCCGGCCACCTGTGCGGGCGTGTGGGTGTTCGTCGGCACCGACCAGCGCTGCGCCCCGGCCTACGGCACGGGCACCGAGGTGCTGACCAGCGCCGGGTTCGACGTCACCCGCTCCGGCGGCATGATCTGCCAGATCGACGCGCGTCCCGCGAACTGCGTCATCCGCAACGACGCCTACTGGTCGTACTGGTACGCCGAGCGGCGCGCCGATGGCAGTTACGGCCCCTGGACCTACGCCACGACCGGCGACACCCAGTTCCAACCCGCCTACGGCGACGCGCAGGGCTGGAGCTTCGGCGACGGCAAGAACCCGCCCCCCGTGCGTCCCGCCGCGGGCTCGATCTCGCCGGCGACGCCCCCGCCCGCGCCGGCCTCCCCCGCGACCGCCGCGGCCAGCCCGGCACCCGCGGCCCCGGCGGCCACCGGCGACGGCGGCCTGACCGGGCTGCTCACGACGCTGGGCATCCTCGTCGTGGGCGGAGCGCTCGTCGCCGTGGCGCTGGTGCGGCGCCGGAGGGCGTCCTGAGCGCGCGCCGCGGACGTGCCCGCGGCGCCCATCCCTGGGCGTGGTGGGGGTGGGCGATCGGCGTCGCCACCGCGGCGTNGGGCCGCCCGCGCCGGCCTCCCCCGCGACCGCCGCGGCCAGCCCGGCACCCGCGGCCCCGGCGGCCACCGGCGACGGCGGCCTGACCGGGCTGCTCACGACGCTGGGCATCCTCGTCGTGGGCGGAGCGCTCGTCGCCGTGGCGCTGGTGCGGCGCCGGAGGGCGTCCTGAGCGCGCGCCGCGGACGTGCCCGCGGCGCCCATCCCTGGGCGTGGTGGGGGTGGGCGATCGGCGTCGCCACCGCGGCGTCCCTGACGACGAACCCGCTGCTGCTGGCTCTGCTCACCTTGGGCGTCGTTGCGGTGGTGCTGCTGCGCCGCACGGACGCCCCGTGGGCTCGCAGCCTCGGCGTGTACTTCGCGCTGGCCGGGTTCATCCTCGCGATCCGGCTCTTCTTCCAGGTGATCATGGGCGCGGGCATCGGGCAGACAGTCCTCTTCCGGCTGCCGGAGCTGCACCTGCCCGCCTGGGCGGCCGGCATCCGGCTGGGCGGGGCGGTGACCGCCGAGGCGCTCGCCTACTCCCTCTACGACGCGCTGCGGCTCGTCGTCATGCTGGTATGCCTCGGCGCGGCGAACGCGCTCGCGAACCCGCGGCGCGCGCTGCGGTCCGTCCCCGCGGCGCTGTACGACGCCTCCGTGGCGGTGGTCATCGCGCTGAGCGTCGCCCCGCAGCTCATCGAGAGCACCCAGCGCATCCGGCGGGCGCGGCGGCTGCGCGGTGGCGCGCGGACCGGCTGGACGGCCGTCGTCGCCGTCGTCATCCCCGTCATCGCGGACGCCGTCGACCGCTCCCTCGCGCTCGCCGCCGGCATGGAGGCCCGCGGCTTCGGCCGCACCAAGCGGGACGGCCCGCCGCCGCGTAGCCTGACGGCCGCCCTGGTCGGCGGGATGATGCTGCTCGTCCTGGGCGCCTTCCTGCTGCTCAACAGCGCCGACGTCGTCGCCACGGCCGTCGCGTGCCTGGCCGTCGGCGCGGTCGCGGTCGGCCTGGGCCTGCGCGCGGCCGGCCGCCGTCAGGGCGTCACCCGCTACCGCCCCGACCCCTGGACCGCGCGCGACACCGGGATCGTCGCGTCCGGATTCGCGGCCGCCGCCGTCGTCATCGTCGTCACCCAGCTCAACTTCGCGGCCGTCCACCCCAGCACCGACCCGCTGAGCTGGCCGGCACTGCACCCCGGCTTCCTCGCCGCGCTGGCCGCGTGCCTCGCCCCGCTGATGCTGGCGCCCGCGCCGCAGCCCGTCGCCGAGGGGGTGCCCGCGTGATCGCCCCCGCCATCGTCCTCGACGACGTCACCGTCACCTACCCGGACGCGGCCGCCCCCGCCCTGAGCCACGTCTCCTTCGCCATCGAGGAGGGCGACCTGTGCGTCGTCGTCGGCCGCACCGGCACCGGCAAGTCGACGCTGCTCGGGACGCTGAACGGACTGGTCCCCCACTTCACCGGCGGCACCCTCGCCGGCACCGTCACCGTCGCGGGCCGCACCACGCGCGCCAGCCGGCCGCGCGACCTGGCCGACGCCGTCGGCTACGTCGGCCAGAACCCGGTGACCGGCTTCGTCACCGACAACGTCTCCGACGAGATCGCCTACGGCATGGAGCAACTCGGCCTCGCGCCCGCCGCGATGCGCAAGCGCGTCGAGGAGACCCTCGACCTCCTGGGCATCGCGCAGCTGCGGCACCGTCCCCTGCTCGACCTGTCGGGCGGGCAGCAGCAGCGGGTGGCGATCGCCGCCGTCCTCGCCGCCCAGCCGCGCGTGCTGATCCTCGACGAGCCGACGTCCGCGCTCGACCCGACCGCCGCCCAGGACGTCCTGGGCGCGATCACCACGCTCGTCCACGAGGTCGGCCTCACGGTCGTGCTCGCCGAGCACCGGCTCGAGCGCGTCATCCACGCCGCGGACACCATTGCCTGGGTCACGCCCGGCGGGACCGTCGAGGTCGGCGATCCCGGGGAGATCCTGCTGCGCTGCGACGTGACGCCGCCCCTGGCCGACCTCGCCCGGGCGCTCGGGTGGCCGCGCGTGCACCGCTCCGTCCGGGACGCCCGCCGCCACGTCCAGCGCCTCGAACTCACCCCGGCCGCGCCGCACGACCCGCCCGTGCCGGCCGAGCCCGTCGGGTTGCACCTGGGCGACCTGTCGGTCAGCTACGGCCGGACGCGCGCCGTCAACGGCGTCACCCTCGACTTCGCCGCCGGCACCGTCACCGGTCTGATGGGGCGCAACGGGGCGGGCAAGTCGTCGCTGCTGTGGGCCGTCCAGGGCGGCGTCCCGAGCGCGGGCGACGTGCTGGCCGACGGGACCGTCGATCCCCGCGCGCTTCCCCCCGCGGACGCCCGCCGCGCCGTCAGCCTCGTGCCCCAGACCGCGGCCGACCTGCTCTACCTGCCGACGGTCGCGCGCGAGCTCGAGCAGGCGGACGCCGAGACCGGCGCCGAGCCCGGCACCGCCGCCGGGATGCTCGCCCGACTGCGCTCCGCGCTGCCGCCGGACGCCGACCCGCGCGACCTGTCCGAGGGCCAGCGCCTCTCGCTGGTGTTGGCGATCCAGCTCACCGCGAGCCCCAGCGTCGTCCTGCTGGACGAGCCCACCCGTGGCCTCGACTACGCGATGAAGGCGCGGCTGCGCGGGATCCTGCGAACCTTGGCCGCCGAGGGCCGCACGATCGTGGTCAGCACCCACGACGTCGAGTTCGCCGCGTCCGTGGCCGACCGCCTCGTCGTGATGGCCGACGGGGACGTCATCGCTGACGGGCCCACCCGCGAGATCGCGACATCGTCGCCGGTGTTCGCCCCGCAGGTCACCAAGGTCTTCGCGCCGACGCCGGTGCTGACCGTGGCCGAGGTCGCCGAGGGGCTGCGATGAGCGCGCCCACCCGGCCGATGGCGCCCGGTCGCCCCTCCACCCCGTCTCCGGAACGCACCCGACCCCCCGGCAGGCGCCTCGGCGTCCGGTCGGGCGTCATGCTGGCCGTCACCGGGCTGGCCGGGCTCGTCGCGTTCGGCTGGCCACTGCTCGTCTCGCCGACGGGCCCGCTGTCGCCGGTGCAGGCGCCGCTCGTCTTCGCGTTGGTGCTGCCGCTGCTGCTCGCGGTGGTCGTGGCTGAGCTCTCGGGCAACGGCCTGGACGTGAAGGGGCTGGCGATGCTGGGCGTGCTGTCGGCCGTCGGGGCCGTCCTGCGCCCGCTCAGCACCGGCACGGCGGGCATGGAGCCGATCTTCTTCCTGCTGATCCTGGGCGGGCGCGTCTTCGGTCCGGGCTTCGGCTTCGTGCAGGGCGCGGTCACCATGTTCACGTCAGCTCTGCTGACCGGCGGCGTCGGGCCGTGGCTGCCCTACCAGATGCTCGCCGCGGGGTTCGTGGGGCTCGGCGCGGGGCTGCTCCCCGCACGCCTGCGCGGCCGCGCCGAGGTCACCATGCTCGCCGCCTACGGCCTGGTGACCGGTTTCGCCTACGGCTGGGCGATGGACTTCGCCTTCTGGCCCTTCGCGCTCGGCACGTCCACGCAGTTCTCCTTCGACCCGGACGCCGGAGCGCTCGCGAACCTGCACACGTTCGTCCTGTACAACGTCGCCACGTCGATGGGCTGGAACCTGGGACGCGGCCTCACCTCGGTCGTGCTGATCGTCCTGCTGGCGCCGGGGCTGCTGCACGTGCTGCGCAGAGCGGCCCGCCGGGCGGCCTTCGTGCGAGCGGACAAGGTGTTACCGAAGCGTGAGGGCCCTGGCGCTCCCGAGGAATAAAGAGCCTGGAAGGATTGTTGACGCACGTAACAACCGAGCGAAGAGGAGAGAGAACATGGCGATCTACACGTTGCCTGACCTTGACTACGACTACGGCGCTCTTGAGCCCCATATCTCCGCGAAGATCATGGAGCTGCACCACGACAAGCACCACGACACCTACGTCAAGGGCGCGAACACCGCGCTTGAGAAGCTGGCCGAGGCCCGCGAGAAGGGCGACAACGCCACCGTCGGCAAGCTGTCGAAGGATCTGGCGTTCAACCTGGGTGGCCACATCAACCACTCCGTCTTCTGGAAGACGATGTCGCCTGACGGCGGCGGCGAGCCCGAGGGTGAGCTCGCGGCGGCGATCAGCGAGTTCTTCGGCTCGTTCGACGCCTTCAAGCAGCAGTTCGCCGACAACGCGACCGCGATCCAGGGCTCCGGCTGGTCCATGCTGGTCTGGGACACCCTGGGCAAGCGCCTCAACCTGGCGCAGCTCTACGACCAGCAGGGCAACCTCCCGGTCGGCCAGCTGCCCGTGCTGCAGCTCGACATGTGGGAGCACGCCTACTACCTCGACTACCAGAACGTGAAGGCCGACTACGTCAAGGCCTGGTGGAACGTCGTGAGCTGGCAGGGCGTCACCGATCGCTTCAACCAGGCGCGCGGGGCGAACATCAACTACTGATCCTCGCCCGCGGCGAAAGCCGCACGCCTCGAATGCCCCGTCGGGTCACCGGCGGGGCATTCGCCTGTGTGGGCGCGCCGGGCCCGACGTCGGCCGCGTCTAGGGTGGCTTCCGTGACCAGAATCCGCCACATGCTTCTCATCGTCGCCCTGCTCAACCTCGCGTACTTCGGGGTGGAGTTCGCGGTGGCCGTCTCGATCGGCTCGGTCTCCTTGTTCGCCGACAGCGTGGACTTCCTCGAGGACACCGCGATCAACCTGCTGATCTTCTTCGCGGTGCTGTGGCCGGCGTCCCGGCGGCGGACGGTCGGCTCCCTCCTGGCGATCATCATCTTGGTGCCCGGCGTGGCCGCGCTCTGGACGGCCGTGGCGAAGATGCTCAACCCCGTGCCGCCGGAGCCGTCCACCCTGACGGTCACGGCCGTCGGCGCGCTCGTGGTCAACCTCGCCTGCGCCGCCCTGCTGCTGAGCCTGCGCGGCGGCAGCGGCAGCCTCGTCAAAGCCGCCTGGCTGGCCGCACGCAACGACGCGCTGGCCAACCTGCTGATGATCGCGACCGGGCTGGCGACGCTGTGGGTGCGCACCGCCTGGTTCGACATCGTCGTCGGGCTCGTCATCGCGGCGGTGAACGTCGGCGCCGCGCGGGAGGTCTGGAAGGAGGCCCGCGCGGAGGGCGAACTGACCGAGGACGAGATGATCGACGAGGCCCTCGAGTAGCCCCAATACCTGAGACAAAGCTGAGCAAACCCTGCGACCGTTCCCGGCTGGGGCGCCCGGATCCGCGGCAACTTCGCTCGATCGGCTGTGATTTCTCAGAAATTTCTATAGATTCGTTAACCGAAGCTTTTCGGACCGAATCTTTCAGGAGAATCTCGTGGCTATCGCCAAACAGACCGTGGCGGCCGTGGCCAGCGCGGCCGTTCTCGTCGGGGGCGCCGCCCTGTACCTCAACGCAGAACCCACCAACACCACCGCGGTCGCGGTCCCGTCGACCGTGGTCACGCCGCAGCAGGTCTCGGGCCACGTCTCCACCGTCAAGCCCCGACCGGCCGCCACCGTCAGCCTTACCCCCAGCGCGTCAGTCGTTCGCGCGGCCCTGGGCCGCCACCGTCAGCCTTACCCCCAGCGCCGCCCCCACCAAGGTGGCCGCCCCCAAGAAGTCCGCGACGGTGGCCCCGTCGAAGCGGAGGGTGCAGGCCCGCGTGCGCCTCACGCAGTCGGCCGACAAGCACGCGGTCGCCAAGAAGACCGCCGCGCAGAAGGCCGCGGCCGCCAAGGCCGCCGCCGCGCGGAAGGCGGCCGCGCACAAGGCTGCTGCTGCAAAGAAGGCCGCAGCGGCCAGGGCGGCAGCGGCCAAGAAGAGGGCCGCAGCAGCGCGGTCGGCCGCGGCTCACAAGGCGGCCGCCGCGAAGAAGGCCTCGGCGGCCAGGGCGGCAGCGGCCAAGAAGGCGGCCGCCGCAAAGAGGGCCGCAGCGGCTAAGGCGGCAGCGGCCAAGAAGAAGGCCCCGGTGCTGTCGCAGCCGAAGAAGTCCGCCCGGGGTCTCAACCTGGCGCGCGCGGCCATGTGGGACCGCATCGCCAAGTGCGAGTCCGGTGGGAACTGGAGCATCAACACCGGCAACGGATACTACGGAGGCCTGCAGTTCAACGCGGGTACCTGGCGCTCGGCCGGCGGCGGCGACTTCGCCGCGCTGCCTCACCAGGCCAGCCGCGCCGAGCAGATCACGGTGGCCAACCGGCTCTACGCGGAGCGCGGCCTGCAGCCGTGGGGCTGCGCACACGCCGCCTGAGCGAGGCACGTTTCCGGCGGGAAGCCACGAAAGGCCCCGGGGGGGATTCCCCGGGGCCTTTCGTCTGCGTACGGCGAGCCGTCAGGCCTTGTCGGCCTCGGCGTCCTCGACCTGCGCGTCGGCGTCCTCGACCTGGGTGTCGGCGGCGGGCGCCTCGGCGCCCTCCTCGACCTGTCCGTCAGAGACCGGCGCGTCGGCGTCGACCACGGGCTCGTCCGCGGTCTCAACCGGGGCGGCCGTCGCGGCCGGCTGGGCGGCCTGCTCGCTCCGGGCCGGGGCCTGCTTGGCGGCGGGGCGTCCCTTGGCCTTGGCGGCGCGGGACTCCTCCACCGTCTCGGTCACGATCTCGATGACGGCCATCGGGGCGTTGTCGCCCTGGCGGTTGCCGATCTTCGTGATGCGGGTGTAGCCACCCTCGCGATCGGCCAGCTTCGGCGCGATCTCGGTGAACAGCGTGTGCACCACCGACTTGTCGCCGATCTTGGCCAGGACGAGGCGACGGTTGTGCAGGTCGCCCCGCTTGGCCTTGGTGATGAGCTGCTCGGCGAGCGGCTGCACGCGCCGGGCCTTCGTCACCGTCGTGGTGATGCGACCGTGCTCGAACAGCTGGCTGGCCAGGTTGTTCAGGATGATCCGCTGATGAGCCGGGCTTCCGCCGAGGCGGGGACCCTTCGTGGGCTTAGGCATGAATCTTCTCTTTCCGGGTTATCAGTACTGCTCGGCGTCGTCGTCGCCGAAGCCGGCGTCGTCGTAGTTGTTCAGCGCCGCGATCGGGTCGAAACCGGGAGCGCTGTCCTTCAGGGAGAGCCCCATCTCGTGCAGACGCAGCTTGACCTCTTCGATGGACTTCGAGCCGAAGTTGCGGATGTCGAGCAGGTCCTGCTCGGAGCGGGACACCAACTCGCTGACCGTGTGGATGCCCTCGCGCTTGAGGCAGTTGTACGAGCGCATCGTCAGCTTGAGCTCCTCGACCGGCAGCGCCAGGTCGGCGGCGAGCTGCTCGTCGACCGGCGACGGGCCGATCTCGATGCCCTCGGCCTCGACGTTGAGCTCCCGGGCCAGGCCGAAGAGCTCGACGAGCGTCTTGCCGGCGGACGCGACGGCGTCGCGCGGCGCGATGGCCGGCTTCGTCTCGACGTCGACGACCAGACGGTCGAAGTCGGTGCGCTGCTCGACGCGGGTGGCCTCCACCTTGTAGGTCACCTTCAGCACGGGGCTGTAGATGGAGTCGACCGGGATGCGGCCGATCTCGGAGTCCATGCCCTTGTTCTGGGCGGCGGACACGTAGCCGCGGCCGCGCTCGACGACGAGCTCCATGTCGATGCGACCGGACTCGTTCAGCGTCGCGATGTGCAGGTCGGGGTTGTGCACCTCGACACCCGCGGGCGGGGCGATGTCGGCCGCCGTGACGGCGCCGGCGCCGGCCTTGCGCAGGTACATGACCACCGGCTCGTCCTCCTCGGAGCTCAGCACGAGCTGCTTGAGGTTGAGGATGATCTCGGTGACGTCCTCGACGACGCCGGGCAGCGTCGAGAACTCGTGCTGGTTGCCCTCGATCTTGATGCTCGTCACGGCCGCCCCCGGGATGGAGGACAGCAGGGTGCGACGCAGCGAGTTGCCCAGGGTGTAGCCGAAACCGGGCTCGAGCGGCTCGATGACGAACCGGGAGCGGAACTCGTCGACGACCTCTTCGGTCAACGTGGGGCGCTGTGCGATCAGCATGGGTTGTGTTCTTCCTCTCCACCGCCCGCTATATGACGGTGACAGCGGGGACCGGCGCCCTGCCGGCCCCCAGGATGTGCCACCCCCGACCGTGATGGACGCGGGTGGCGACGTGCGGCGTCCGGCGCCGGGACCGTCGGGAGACGGCCCCGCACGCCGGACAGGGGTGCTACTTGGAGTAGAGCTCGACGATCAGCTGTTCCTGAACGTCGATCGTGATCTGCTCGCGGGTCGGCAGCTGGTGAACCAGGATGCGCATCTTGTTCGGGCGGACGGTCAGCCAGCCCGGGATCTCGCGCTCGTGGTGCAGTTCGCGGGCGATGATGAACACGTCCAGGTTCAGCGACGCGGGCTTCACGTCGATGATGTCGTAGGCGGAGACGCGGTACGACGGGATGTTCACCTTCTTGCCGTTCACGAGGAAGTGACCGTGCACGACGAGCTGACGGGCCTGGCGGCGCGTCTGCGCGAAGCCGGCGCGGTACACGACGTTGTCGAGGCGCGACTCAAGGATCTGCAGCAGAACCTCGCCGGTCTTGCCGGCCTTGCGGTTCGCCTCGTCATAGTAGCGGCGGAACTGCTTCTCCAGGACGCCGTAGGCGTAGCGCGCCTTCTGCTTCTCACGGAGCTGGAGCAGGTACTCCGACTCCTTGGTGCGGCCGCGGCCATGGACACCCGGCGGGTAGGCGCGACGCTCGAACGCCTTGTCGCCACCGACGAGGTCGGTGCCGAGCCGGCGAGACTTCTTGGTAAGAGGACCGGTGTAACGGGCCATGATTCATTCGTCCTTTCAGGGGCTCGGGATTAGACGCGACGGCGCTTCGGGGGGCGGCAACCGTTGTGGGGAACGGGCGTGACGTCGGAGATCGGGCCGATCTCCAGGCCGACGGCCCCCAGCGAACGGATGGCGGTCTCGCGGCCGGAGCCGGGACCCTTCACGAAGACGTCCACGCGCTTCATGCCGTGCTCCATGGCCCGGCGTCCAGCGGCCTCGGCGGCCATCTGGGCGGCGAACGGGGTGGACTTACGGGAGCCCTTGAAGCCGACGGTGCCGGCGGACGCCCACGAGATCACCTGGCCGTTGGGGTCGGTGATCGAGATGATCGTGTTGTTGAACGTGCTCTTGATGTGCGCCTGGCCGGCGGTGACGTTCTTCTTCTCCTTGCGGCGGACCTTGGTCTTCGCCGTGTTACGGCCTGCAGTAGCCATCTGTTTTCGTACTCTCCTGGTTCAGTGCCCGGGGCCCGCTATCAGCGAGCCTTCTTCTTGCCGGCGACGGCCTTCTTACGGCCCTTACGGGTGCGCGCGTTGGTGCGGGTCCGCTGACCGCGGACCGGGAGGCCCTGACGGTGACGGCGGCCCTGGTACGAACCGATCTCGATCTTGCGGCGGATGTCCGCGGCCACGGTGCGGCGCAGGTCACCCTCGGTCTCGTAGTTGCTCTCCATGTGGTCACGCAGCAGCACCAGCTGCTCGTCGGTGACGTCCTTGACGCGGATGTCACCGCTGACGCCGGTGGCGTCCAGGGTTTCCTTGGCTCGGGTCTTGCCGATCCCGAAGATGTAGGTGAGTGCGACCTCGAGGCGCTTTTCGCGCGGCAGGTCGACACCGAGGAGTCGTGCCATGTTCGGCGGTTACCTTTCTGAACAGTCGGCCCGTGGACCGCGAAGGTGTCTGGCGTGACGCGTCCCGTGCCGCCAAGCGCGGGCCCCGGCCTTCGTCCGGGGGTCGGTTCCGATCGGCTGGCGCGCCGCGGGCTGAGCCGCTGAGCACCGATCGGGGTCTGCTGTCACGTTGTCTTGTTGTGGGCGGGGCCGTCCGGGGACGGCCCCTGTGCGCGTCGGGCGCTCAGCCCTGGCGCTGCTTGTGGCGCGGGTTGTCGCAGATCACCATCACGCGGCCGTTCCGCCGGATGACCTTGCACTTCTCGCAAATCCGCTTGACGCTCGGCTGAACCTTCATCGAGCTGCTTTCTGACTCGTTGCCGGTCTCGGGACGAACCCGGGCCGACGATTGGTGGATGTGATCGATCCGATCACTTGTGTCGGTAGACGATGCGCCCGCGCGACAGATCGTAAGGGGACAGCTCGACGACCACACGATCGGAGGGAAGGATGCGGATGTAGTGCTGCCGCATCTTGCCGCTGATGGTCGCGAGCACCTTGTGGCCGTTGGTCAGCTCCACACGGAACATCGCATTCGGCAAAGCCTCGACGACGGTCCCCTCGAGTTCGAGGGCTCCTTCTTTCTTAGCCATTGATCCCAATCTGCCTGCTGGTGAACGAGGACATCGGCCACAAGACACACGTGACCGACGACCCACTCTACTTCAGCGCGCCCAGCGGGCCAAATCAGTTGCCGGAGCTCAGAGCAGCACGACCAGCAGCACCACGAGCAGGACGATCGCCGCGGCGACGCCGCCCACGACCGTCATCACGGTCTTGTTCGCCGGGGCGCGGATCTCGCTGACCTCGCCCGGGGGGCGGGTGCCCTGGTCGACGATCGCCGGAACATCGTAGGTGGCCTGCGGCGGGAGCTGCTCCACGACGGGGGCGAGCTCGCCGAGCGTCTGCGCGGCGAAGGCGGCGTCCAACGCGCGACGGTAGGTCCAGTCGTCCAGCTTGCCCTGCTCGAACGCGGCGTTGACGCGCGCCACGATCGACTCGCGCTCACGGTCGTCGACGGGCGCCTGGGGCGTCGACCTGTACTTCGACGAGATCGGCAGGTTGCTCATGTCTCCAGGGTACGCCAGGGGTCGTCGGGCGCCCCAGCCCGCCGCTAGAGTCGAGCCGTGCCCCCAGGACACGCCTGGCGCGACCCCGGCGCCGTCGGCGCCCCCGTGCAACCGTGGGCGCGCGCCGCCGCTTGGGCCTGCCTGCTGCTGCCGATGCCCTCGGTGATCTGGCGCGTGGCGATGCTGCTCGGAGCCGACGTCGGCTTCGCGGACGCCGACGCCTTCCGCGGCGACCCGGGCCTGACGGCCTACGTCCTCGGGCTGGACGTCACCGAGGTGGCCGTGGGCGTGCTGTGCCTCGGCCTGATCATGCGCTGGGGCGAGGTCGTGCCCCGCTGGGTGCCGGGCCTCGGGGGGCGGGTGATCCACCGGCTCGTGCCCACCGTCATCGGCGGCGTTGGCAACGTCACGCTCTACGCGATCATGGCCGGCCTGGCGGCCGCGTTCGTCCCTGTGTGGCTGGGCCAGCGCGCCGGCTGGACGCCTGATCGCGGCATGGACTCCGGCCAGCGCGCGGTCCTGCTCGTCTGCTACGTGCCGTTCTTCCTCTGGCCGGTCGCGATCACCCCCGCGCTGGTCGGCTATTGGCGGCGTCGCAGCGCCTGAGGCGTCCGCTCAGCCGACGAGGGTCATCTCCACCTCGACGTACATGTCGCTCTCCCCGCTGCCGGTGTAGATGCCGCGCAGCGGCGGGACGTCGCCGTAGTCGCGTCCCACGCCCACCTCGACGTGCGACTCGCCGGGAGCCTCGCCCTCGTTCGCGGGGTCGAGGCCGATCCACGCGCCGTCCCAGTACTGCAGCCAGGCGTGCGACTCCCCCGTGCAGCGCTCCCCCACCACGAGGCGGTCCCCGGGCATGACGTAGCCGGAGACGTAGCGGGCGGGGATCCCGACGCTGCGCAGGGCGCCCAGCATGAGGTGCACCATGTCCTGGCAGACGCCGGCGCGAGCGTTCCACGACGTCCGCGCCTCGGCGTGGACGTCCGTCGAGCCCTTCACGTAGCGCACCCGGTCGGCGATGGCGGCGAGGATCGGCGCGACGCAGTCGGCCGGGCTGGGGGCACGCGCGGCGGCGTCCTCGGCGATGGCAGCCAGCTCGGGACCGGGGTCGACGCGCGCCGACACCTCGAGCCACTCGCTGGAGGCGTCGAGGAGCGCCCTGTCGCGCATCTCGTCCCAGCTCAGGCGCCGCGGGTCGGCCGCGTGGCGCTCGACCTCGACGGTGCTCGTGGCGACCACGTTGAGCCGGGTGTGCCGCTCGTGCACCTCGAAGGAGTCCACCTGCGTGCCCCAGTAGTCGACGTAGCGGTGCACCCAGGGCGTGGGCGTGATCGCGACGGTCGAGCTCAGCACCAGCTGCTCACGCGTCGAGCGCGGCGTCATGCGGGCCTCGTTGAACGACGAGGTCGCCCCCTCCTCGTAGCGGTACCCGGTCGTATGGACGATGCGGATGAGGCGGCTCACCGGCTTCCCCCCCTCCACAGCGCCGGCGCGGCGCCCTCGAAGTAGCGTCGCGAGATCTCGGTGCCGGCCTGGTTCAGCGTCGCCTGCAGCTGCGCCATGCGGGACGGCAGGTCCTCCAGCACCTCGCTGGGACGCTGGTACTCCAGCGCCATCCGGGCGCGGCCCAGCTGGCGCTGCGCCTCGCTCTCGAAACCGGTGCGGCGCTCCCCCTGGTCGAGTTCGGCCAGCGCCCGTTCCCCGGCGGCCAGCGTGTAGACCAGCGAGCGCGGGAAGAGCCGGTCGAGCATCAGGAACTCCGCCGCCTCCCGGTCGTTGGTGTTGCCGCCGTACGTGCGGACGAACGCGTGGTAGGCCCCGCAGCCGCGCAGGACGTTCGCCCAGGCGACCTGGCTCCCGCTGGACGCGGCGATCGTCGTCAGCAGCCGTGCGGTCATGTCGGCGCGCTCGAGATTGCGGCCCAGGACGAGGAAGTGCCAGCCCTCGTCGTGGCTCATCGTGTTGTCGGAGATGCCCGCGATGACGGCGCAGCGCTCCTTCACCATGCGGAACATGTTCGACGGACGCATGCGCTGCAGGCGTCCGCCCCTCGCCGAGTTCCACGTGGTGTTGATCGCCTCCCACATCTCGGCCGACACGGTCTCCCGGGCCCGGCGGGCCGCCTCGCGGGCTCCCCCGATCGCGGTGACGATCGAGGAGGGCGAGCCGTCGTCGAAGCACAGCAGCCTCAGCACCTCGCTCTCGATGTTGGCGCTCGGCTCGGGCTCCGGCGCCCCCATCACCGTCAGCAGCGACCGCGCGGCCGACGCCTGGTCGACGAGCGGGTCGTCGATCAGCAACTGCAGGTGGACGTCCACGGAGCGGCAGGTGTCCTCGGCGCGCTCCAGGTACCTGCCGATCCAGTACAGCGACTCGGCGATCCGGCTCAGCATGGCGGCGCCCCCGTCCTCGTCTGCTGTTGCTGCTCGGCCTGGCGATGCACGGCGTCCTCGCCGCGGGACGTGCCGGCCGGCGTGAACTGCGAGACGCGCTGGCGCAGGCGGCGTCCCCGCGACTGGGACTGCCGCTGCCGGCTTCGGACGCCGTCGCGGTCGAGCACCCAGGTGTCCTTCGAGCCGCCGCCCTGGGACGAGTTGACGATGAGTTCGCCCTCGGGCAGCGCGACCCGGGTCAGGCCGCCGGGCAGGACGAAGATGTCCCCGCCACCGGCGTTGACGGCGAACGGCCGTAGGTCGACGTGCCGCGGCGCCACCGCGTCGCCGATCATCGTCGGAACGGTCGACAGCTGCACCACCGGCTGGGCGATCCAGCCGCGCGGATTCTCCAGGATCTTGACGCGGAGGGCGTCGAGCTGGTCGCGGCTGGCGACCGGGCCGATCACGATGCCCTTTCCGCCCGAACCGTCCACCGGCTTGAGCACCAGCTCGTCGAGGCGATCGAGCACCTCCTCGCGCTGGTCGTCGTCCTCCAGCCGCCACGAGTCGACGCTCGGCAGCAGCGGCTCTTCGTGCAGGTAGTAGCGGATGATGTCGCCCATGTAGGTGTAGATCAGCTTGTCGTCGGCCACCCCGTTGCCGACGGCGTTGGCCAGCGTGACGTTGCCGGCGCGGACGGCGTTGATCAGGCCGGCGCAGCCGAGCAGCGAGTCCGAGCGGAAGGTCGCCGGGTCGAGGAACTCGTCGTCCACCCGGCGGTAGATGACGTGCACGGGTGCCAGGCCGCGCGTCGTGCGCACGGACACGTGGCCGCCGTGGCAGACGAGGTCGCGCCCCTCCACGAGTTCGCAGCCCATGGTGCGGGCCAGCAGCGTGTGCTCGAAGTAGGCCGAGTTGTAGACGCCGGGCGTGAGGACGACGACTGTCGGGTCGACGACGCCCGCCGGGGCCGCGGCCCGCAACGCGGCGAGCAACCTGGCAGGGTAGTTCTCGACCGGACGGATGCGGTGCCGGTTCGCCACCTCGGGCAGCGCGGAGAACATCGCGCGCCGATTCGTCATGACGTAGGAGACGCCGGAGGGGACGCGGACGTTGTCCTCCAGCACCCGGAAGACCCCGTCGCTGTCGCGGATGAGGTCGATGCCGGAGACCTGCACCCGGACGCCGTTGGGCGGCTTCACCCCGAACATGGCGCGGTGGTAGTGGGGCGAGCTCACCACGACGCGTCGCGGCAGCACCCCGTCGGAGAAGATCTGGCCGCTGGAGTAGACGTCCTCGAGGAACGCTTCCAGGGCCTTCACGCGCTGCTGCACGCCCGCCTCGATGCCGGCCCACTCGTCGGCCTGCAGGACGCGCGGAACGATGTCGAGGGGGAACGGGTGCTCCTCGCCCTTGAAGTCGAACGTCACGCCCTGGTCGACGTACGTCGAACGCAGGTAGTCGGCACGAGCGCGGATCTCGGGCTCGGGGAGCTTGCGCATCTGACGCACGATCGAGCTGTAGGCCGGACGGATCCCGTCCCGGCCCGCCATCTCGTCGAAGGCGGCCGGGTCCCCCGCATAGTCGTCGAACAGTCCGGTGCTCACGGCCGCCACCCTATTGGTAACACCGTCGTCCGTTCACGCCTGTCACCTGGGTGTAACCTGCGAAATCGCTGCACTAGGGTGCCAGCGCCTGGAACAGGACGTGATCCTGCCAGCGCCCGGCGATGTGCAGGTAGCTCGGCGCCAGGCCGAAGCGCCGGAACCCGTTGCGCTCCAGCACCTTCTGGGACGCGACGTTGTGCACCAGGGACGCCGCCTGCACCCGGTGCAGGCCCATGACGTCGAACGCGTACTGGCGCAGCTGTCCCACGGCGTCGGTGGCGATGCCGCGTCCGTTGGCCTCCCCCGAGACCCAGTAGGTGATGTCGCAACTGCGCGCCGCCCCGTAGGCGATCCCGGTGAGGAACACCCGTCCGACGATGTCGACGTCGTCCAGGATGACCTGGGGAACCATCAGCCCGCGCTCGTACTGCTCGAGCGCCGCGTCGATGCCCGCCCGCTGCCCGGCGACCGTGTAGTGCGCCTCGTCGCGCTGCGGTTCCCACGGCTTGAGGAACTCCCGGTTGCGCTGGACGAGGGCGGCGAGCGCGTCGGCGTCCTCGGGCCTGACGCGTCGCGTGCGGATCATGTGCTCATCGTGGCAGGTCCGACCCCGCTTGTCAGGGCTTCGTCGTCGCCGCCGGGCGTTGGCCGCGAGCGGAGCGGATCATCAGCACGGCCCGCACGACCAGGAAGAGCGTGATGGCCACGCCGATCGCCTTGAGCACCGGCGACTCCGCGATGAACAGGCACATCTGGGCCAGTAGCGTCGGCACGAGGTAGGTGAAGGAGCGGACGATGTAGCCGCCGAAGGACGGCATGTCCACGCCGTCGTTCTCCGCGACGGCCTTGACCATGAAGTTCGGCCCGTTGCCGATGTAGGTCACCGCTCCCCAGAACACAGCGCCCGTACTGATGGCGGCCAGGTAGTACTCGGGCACGCCCGCCACCAGCATGTGCCCCGGGATGTCGGCGCCCAGCGCCCGGGCCATCTCGAAGAACGTCACGTAGGTCGGGGCGTTGTCCAGGAGGGACGACAGCGCGCCGGTGAACAGGTTGAACGTGACCTCGTTCAGCGGCAGCGACGGGGCGATGCGCTCCAGGAAGCGCAGCGCGGGGATCATCGTCAAGAAGATGCCGATGAACAGCGCGGCCACCTCGAGGATCGGCGCCCACTCGAAGCCGTTGCCGCGGTAGCGGGCGTCCTTGTCGCCGAAGGCCAGCGATCCGGCGGCGGCCGCCCACATCGCCAGCTCGCGCCACGGCACCAGGCCCACCCAGGACGCGGTGCCGTGCTCGATGGCCTCCAGGTCGATCGACGGGAGGGCCGCCACGGCCACGATGATCACCGCGATGAACAGGAAATTCAGCTTGCCGTGCACGCGCAGCGGCTCCACGTTCGAGTCGTCCAAGGCGATCGCTTCGGGGGACTCCTGGGCGTGGCGGCGGCAGTCGAGGGCGTAGTAGGTGAGCAGCAGCAACGCGTTGACGAAGAGCCACTCGGGGAACAGCGACAACGTCCAGGTGAACGGGACGCCGCGCAGGAAGCCCAGGAACAGCGGCGGGTCGCCCAACGGGGTCAGCAGGCCCCCGCAGTTGGCGACGATGAAGATGAAGAACACCACCGTGTGCGCTCGGAACTTGCGCTCGGAGTTGGTCCGCAGAAGCGGCCGGATCAGCAGCATGGCCGCCCCGGTCGTCCCGATGAAGGACGCCGCAGCCCCACCGATGGACAGGAGGGTGACGTTGTTGCGCGGGGTCGCCTCGATGTCGCCGGACAGGAAGATGCCGCCGCTGACGACGAACAGCGCGAGCAGAAGCGAGATGAACTGGACGTACTCCCACAGGGCATGCGTGACAGGCGTGGGGCCGAACATGCTCCACATCCAGATCGCGACCGGCACGCCCAGCACGAGCGCCACCACGAGCTTGACCGAATTGCGTTCCCAGTGGTGTTCCAGCGACGGCACCAGCGGGAGAATGGCGATGCACGCGAGCATCGCCACGAAGGGCAGGATCCCCCACCAGGGCACGGTCGCCTCAATCATGGGGTCTTTCCTATCAAAAACCCCACCGCGCCCGTCGGGTTCGGGGAAATCCGCCGCGCGTTGCGCGCTCAGGAGAGCCCGACGACCCTGCCCTGCTCGTCGATGTCGATGCGCTCCGCCGCCGGGTGGACGCCGAGGCCCGGCATCGTCTGGATGTCGCCGGTGAGGCAGTAGACGTACCCGGCGCCGGCGGCGAGGCGGACCTCGCGGACCGGGAGCGTCCAGCCCGTCGGGGCACCGCGCAGCTTGGGGTCGGCGGACGTGGACAGGTGCGTCTTCGCCACCAGGACCGGGAGCGATCCGTAGCCCAGCGCCTGCAGCCGGTCGAGCTCGCGGGCCGCGGCCGGCTCGATCGCGACGTCGCCGGCGCCGTAGACGCGGGTGGCGAGCGCCTCGATCTTCTCGGTCAGCGTCGCGCCGCCCGCGTAGGTGAACCGCAGCGCGGACTTCTCCTGGCAGGCCGCCCAGACCTCGTCGGCCAGCTGGGCGGCGCCGGCGCCGCCCCGGGCGACGTGCTCGGTGACCGCGCACCGGACGCCGCGGGAGGCGGCGAACTCCGCGATCACGGCGTGCTCGCTGGAGTGGTCCTGGGGGAAGGCGTTGATCGCGACGACGGGCGTCAGGCCGAAGCCCTCGACGATGTCGAGGTGGTGAGCAAGGTTCGCCAGGCCCTCGGCGACATCGCCGGGGTTCTCCTCGAGGAGTTCGGGAGGCAGCGGCTTGCCCGCCACGATGCGGTACCGGCCCGAATGGGCCTTCAGGGCGCGCACCGTGACGACGACGACCGCGGCGTCCGCCTGACGCCCCGAGGTGCGGCACTTGACGTTGACGAACCGCTCGAGCCCCAGGTCGGCGCCGAAGCCTGCTTCGGTGACCACCACATCGGCGTGAGACAGGGCGACGTCGTCGGCCACGATCGAGGAGTTGCCGGTGGCGATGTTGCCGAACGGGCCCGTGTGGACGAAGGCGGGGGTGCCCTCGATCGTCTGCAGCAGGCTCGGGCGCAATGCGTCCAGCAGCAGGACGGCCATCGCGCCCGCCGCCTTGAGGTCGTCGGCCGTGACGGGCTCGCCGGTCTTGGTGAAGCCCACGACGATGCGGCCGAGGCGGCGGCGCAGGTCGCGAACGGACGTCGCGAGGCCCAGCACCGTCATCACCTCGCTCGCCGCGGTGATGTCGAAGCGGCTCTCGCGCGGGACGCCGTCGAGCCGCGAGCCCAGGCCCAGCACCAGGTGGCGCAGCGCGCGGTCGTTCATGTCGAGGACGCGCCCCCAGCTGATCGAGTGCGGCGCGAGGTCGAGGGCGTTGCCCTGGTAGAGGTGGTTGTCGGTCATCGCGGCCAGCAGGTTGTGCGCGGACGTCACCGCGTGGAAGTCGCCGGTCAGGTGCAGGTTCATCGACTCCATCGGCAGCACCTGCGCGTAGCCCCCGCCGGCCGCGCCGCCCTTGATGCCGAAGACGGGGCCGAGGGACGGCTGGCGCAGCGTGCAGACCGCGCGGCGTCCCTGGCGGGCCAGGCCGTCTGCCAGGCCGATGACGGTGGTGGTCTTGCCCTCGCCCAGCGGCGTCGGGGTGACGGCGGTGACGACGACGTACTTGGCTCCGGGGGCAGGGCGCGCGTCGACCAGGCCGACCTTGGCGAGGTGGCGTCCGCGGGGCTCCAGGGAGTCTGCGGCCAAGCCGATGGTGGCGGCGACGTCCTCGATGGGCTTGAGGGTGGACTGCTGAGCGATCTCAAGGTCGGTGGCCATACCTCATCCAACACCGCAGGGTGGCCCAGGATCTTCACAGGGACCACCACTTGTTCAGTCCACGGCTGAGACGGACCTGAGGAACCCTCTAGCTTTTGCGACATGCGTCGCTTACGGTTGCCCTCGCGTGCTCAGCGCCTCGCTTCTTCCCCGAGCCGCTCCGTCCCGCTTCTCCCCCGGAAGGTAATCCCCCATGCACGTCCCCGCTCGCCGTCTCGCCGTCGTCCCCATCGCGGCGCTCGCCGTCCTGACGGCCGTCCCGACGCAAGCCCACGCCGCCGACGCCGCGCTCTCGGCCAAACTCGCCTCCGTGTTGCGCGATCCGCGCGTCACGGCGTCCCGCAACGGGACGCTCGTCGTCGACGCCGCGTCCGGAAGTGATCTGCACATCCGCAACAGCGCGCTTTCGCTCATGCCCGCCTCGAACATGAAGCTGGTCACCTCCGCCGCGTCGCTGCGGACGCTTGGCGCGTCCTACACCTTCAAGACCGAGGCGATCGCCCGCGCGGGCAAACGTGCCGACGGATCCGTGCCGTCCAGCGTCTACCTGAAGGGGTACGGCGACCCGACCGTGCTCGACACGGACCTGCGCGCCCTCGCCCAGAACCTGCGCGGACGAGGCGTGACGCGCTTCACCGGCAACCTCGTGGCGGACGCGTCGTTCTTCGACTCGGTGCGCTACAACCCGGGTTGGTCGTCGGACGACGCGTCGGAGTACTACGCGCCCCAGATCTCGGGGCTGACCATGGCGCCCAACGCCGACTTCGACGCCGGGACGATCATCGTCAACACCTACCGCAACGGGTCCGGGACGAAGCTCACGGTGTCCCCCTCGACCGCGACGGGCTACGTGCGCCTGGTGAACAAAGTGAAGCAAGGGTCGGCCACGTCCATCAAGGCGTCACGCGCCGCCGGGACGAACACCATCACCGTCACGGGCACGATCGCCCGCACGGCGACCACCGGCGCGAAGAAGTGGGTGACGGTCAACCGACCGGACCTGCTGGCCGCGCACGTGTTCCGCGCCGAGCTGGCGCGGGCCGGCATCTCCGTCGCCGGGGGGACCGTCAGCGGGACGACGCCCAGCACCTCACGGGTCATCGTGGCCACCGACTACTCGCCGGCCCTGTCGACGGTCACCCGGTCGTTCCTCAAGCTGTCGAACAACGCGATCGGCGAGCACCTCATCAAGACCATGGGCGCGCGGTCCGGCGGCGCTGGCACGACCGCCAAGGGCGCCGCATACCTCCGGTCCACGCTCACCGCGGCCAAGGCTCCGCTCAGCGGGGTCGTCATCCAGGACGGTTCCGGCCTTTCCCGAGCGAACCGGATGACCCCGCGCGCCCTCACCCGGGTGCTCCGCTACGCGCAAACCCAGCCGTGGTCCTCGACGTATCGCTCGGCTCTCCCCCTCGCCGGGAACCCCGACCGGATGACCGGCGGTACGCTGCGCACGCGGATGGTCGGCACGGCCGCCGCCAACAAGGTGTCCGCCAAGACCGGGTCGCTCACGGGCGTCACCGCGCTCAGCGGCTACGCCCAGGGGGCCGACGGCCGTCAGTACATCTTCTCGATGCTGAGCACGTACAGCCGCACCTCGCCGCGACCGGTCGAGGACCGGGTCGCGATCACCCTCGCCTCCCACCGGCGCTGACCACTGCTCGCTGGACAGGGACTGTTCCCCGCTGAACAGGGACTGCGCTGCCACGGGCACCGAACCTCCCTGAACGGGGACTGCCCCGCCCCAGGCACCCAACCTCCCCGGACGGGGGCTCCCGAGTCATCTCGGGAGCCCCCGCCGCGTTGATCCGGTCAGCTCAACCATGCGGGGCTCTGCACCCCGTGGCCGCCCTTGGCAGGAGCAGCATGCACCCGGCCAGTGCGGGTCACGCATCTCGGCCAGCTTCGCTCAAGAGGCGCCGTCCGCCCGCACCCCGCCTGCGCGGGTGACGCTCTCACCACCCCTCGCTCCGGATGCATGCTCTTCGTGCGAACTCGTCGCCCCGAACGCAGCGATGTCACCGCTCCCCAGCGCACACCAAACGCGGGCCACCCTCCCGATGGCCGGCATGCCACTGCGCCCCAGCGCACGCCACCTGTCGGAGACGGGCAGGACCGCATCCTGCGGGTCCTGGTTATGACCGGCGCCTAGTCCCGCTGGACCGCCGCAATCATGATCTGCTCCCGCACGGCCGGCGACATCCTCGCCGGCATGTGGCACATCCTGTCCACCTGCGGACGAGTGCCCGGCACCCACGTCGGCGATCGGCGGCACGTCATGTCATGCCGCGTGCCTCGGCAGGCGTGAGTGGCACCCTTGCTGCGTGGTTGATTACCGAACCGAGCCCAGCGCCGTCACTGAGGACATGATTCGTGGCCTCTTCGTGGGCTGGCCCGCACCGCCGTCGCCCGCCACGCTGATCCGCGTCATGGAGGGCAGCTTCCGCCGCGTCTGGGCCATCGAGGACCAACGCGTGGTCGGTTACATCAACGCCATCAGCGACGGTGTCCTCAATGCGTTCATCCCGTGGCTCGAGGTCCACCCCGATTATCAAGGGCGCGGGATCGGACGCGAGCTCGTGACTCGCCTTGTCGCCGAATTGCAGGACATGTATGCAATCGACCTGCTGCGACCCCGAGTTGGTGCCCTACTACGAGCACCTGGGCTTCACGGGGTTTGCCGGTGCCGGGCTCCGCAACTGGCGTGCTCTCGAAGATCACTGAGACGTCCGCCTCTGCCGCCCAGCGACGCGCTAGAGGACGGTCTCAGTTTCCCATTCATCGTCGAACGCGACGAGGGATCCCCATCGCTCCAGGGTGGGCTGATAACGCGCCCACCATGCGGCGAAGCGATCGGAGGCGAAGGCTGCGTCGAAGCTGGCGCGATCCTGCCACCGCTGAGTCGTGATGACCGCGATGGGCTCACCGTTCGATCGACCACGCGATCGAGTCCGAGTTCGACGCGGTCATTCAGGTCGCGTAATGAGGCGCGATCTCCCTGCGGACCAGTTCAGCGACCTGTTCCACCGAGGTTGAGGGAAGCAGCCGCCATCTCTTGAAAGTCGTGAAGCTCACCAAGTGGTTCTCCCCCTCCCGCTGTAACCGTCGACAGAGGCAGTTGTTGGGCAAAGCATTCGGTCATGCCGCTGGGCGCCTCGGTCGGGATGGTCCTTTGATGAGGCCCGGCGGCATGTGAGATTGGGGTCGTGGGGATTCGCGACCTTGCAGACACGCGGTGGGGCGGGGCTTCGGCACGCGCGCTTGAGGAGTTCAACGCACGCCACCCGTGGAGCCACAACGACGCATTCCACTCCTGGATCCTCACCCGGCTACCTGCGCAACGTCACGACGCAGTCGACATCGGGTGCGGACGCGGAGACCTCCTAGCGGCGTTGGCGCCCTACTTCGACCATGTACGCGGGATCGACATCGACGCCGCCATGCGACAGGCCGCGTCGAGCCGCTGCGCCGGGCTGACCAACGTGACCGTTAGCGGGTCTGGCCCCGAACCCGGCAGCGCCGACCTCATCACGATGATCGCCGCACTGCACCACATGGACTTGGTCCCCGCGCTGTCGACGGTCCGCGACGCCCTCCGCCCGGGGGGCCGGTTCCTCTGCGTGGGCCTCGCCCGACCGGCCTCGATCACCGACCACGCGCGGGACGCGGCGTCCATCCTGACCAACCCGGTGATCGGGTTCATTCGCCATCCGTGGGTGGCGGATCAGCCCCCCGACCTGGCTCCGTTCCCGGTCGTCGAGCCGACACGAACGATCCAGGAGATCCAGGCAGGGTTGGCCACTGTGATGCCAGGAGCCTCACTGCGGCGCCACCTCGGCTTTCGGCACACCGTCGCATGGACCAAGCCGTCCTAACAGCCGAAGCGGCAGAGCAAGTAGATCCAGGTGACACCATCGCTCTCGGCGTGGAGGAACCAGGCCTCGAACGCCGAGCGCTCAGCAGGCATAGTGGCAACGCACTCAGCCTGGCGTCGGTTGAGCATCTGCATCCACTCCCGGGCTAGCTCCTCGGCGCCAGGCCGCACTCTGGCCCGCGAAGCCCCAGCCGCATGCCGGTCGGGACCGATGGCGGCATGGGCAACGACTCAGGCTCTGGGACCACACAATGGACGATAGCCACCAGGACTAAGCCGTCGCGTGAGAGGGGGAGGAACGTCCGGATCTGCCGCGACCTGTCCGATCAGCACACTGGTAGCGTGCAGGCGTGAACTCCACCGACGAGGTGCTGAGAGCCGTTTCACTTCGGGCCCGCGCATTGGAACGCCAAGATCCGACCGCCTTGTCGAGGCTTATGCATCCCTGCTGCGTGTGGACTAGTCATGCCGGCCTCGTGCTCGACCGTGATGAGTACGTCAGCCGCAACACGACCGCCGTAAGCTTCGCTGCCCAGCGCTTGAAGACCCTGACGTCCGGGTCGTCGATGACACGGCCATCGTGACGGGCACAGTCGTTGACGCCCTCGACACGGGCGAAGAGTTCCGGCTGCTGATCACCATGACCTGGGTCCACACGCAGGGGGCATGGCGGCTGTTGGCAGGCCACGCCGGCCCACGGCTGACGCACTGAACGGACGTAGTACTTGGCCGCTGCCCGTGCCTCGCGGGTGCTCAACTTTCGGACGTCGATTTCTGCTTCATTCTTGGGGTGTCGTTGACACCACCCGCGGGCCATCCTGCCCAAGGCAGGCATGCACCGCTCCCAAGCACAACTAGCGCGGGCCATCCACCCGAAGGCGGGCATGCCGAACGCCCCGCCAAGGCGGGGTGTTCGGTGATGGCACAGGGAACCGCTGGGCGACTCCCTGAGTCAGGCCGCCGCGGCCGACGACTGGAGCAACTCGGCCGCGAACGGAGGTGTTTCAGCGGTCGCCCGTCGAGGATCCGCTCGTCGAGGCAGCCCGTCGAGCCGGTCAGGCCCTTCGTTCCCCTCACACGCTTCCGGTTCCGATACACCATCGTCCGGGGGCTCGCGATGCCACCACTGATAGGTCCTCGGCGGGGGCTGCCCGATCAGCACGCTCCCGGTGGCGGTGCACCGATACCGGTACCCGAGCGGGGATGCCCACTCGACCACCCCCGGCTCGGGCTGCGACATGCGCCAGCCACCGTGCGTCTTCAAGCGATGCGCGAACCGCGACAACGGCGCCAGGTTCCCCGGCCTCGTCTGACGGCTCCCCGGCGGCGCCGACGGGTCATAGGCGACCGTGTGATCGAGGTCACAGCGGCGGGAAGCCGTCCTGCCGAACGGGAAGACATCAACCGGGTTGCGCTCCTGCACCGCCAGGCGCATCGTCGCCGGCGGGACGTAGCCGTCGACGCCGGTCATGGCGTCCGCGACGACGACGGGTCTGACGGTGACCTTCGCACCGCGCAACAGCTCCGGTAGCTGGCCGGCCAGCAGGCTGCCCCACCGTTCGATGGCCGCTACCCCGCGGGCCGGATCACGCAGCGCTTCACCGTCGAGCCGCACGATCAACTCCGCGGACCGCCCCACCCGAGGATGGAGCGGACCGGCGGCTAGACCGTCAAGGGAGGACGGCCGCACGCCGGCATCAGTCGCCCCCGGCGCGCCGGCCTCGCCTGCGCACGGAGCGGGGGGCAGCGACTCCTGCCCCAGCGCGTAACGGGCTAACGCTCCCAGCGCGATCGCGCGACGAACCGCCACCGGAGCCTCCGTCGCGACCACGCCGCCCACATGGTCGAGCGCCTGATCGAGATCCAAGCCGTCGCGGGCGTCCAACCGGCCCCACACGTCACAATGCCCATCGCGAATCTGATCGACGCTGACGTACCGGCTCGCCGCCGCACGCTCGGCACGCTCCGCCGCCGCCCGCGGATCCGCCCGGATGATCCACCCCGCGATCTGTGGACGGACTCGCTGCCACGACTGATGCGCCAGCGCCACCGCACAATGCCGATCCAGCTGGCGGCAGGCGGCCGCATCCAGACCCGCCAGCGAGGCCTCATCAGCCACCCGACACGCCTCCCACAACGCGATCGTGCCGTCGGTGACCAGCTCGAACAGCGTCGGATGACGGTGCCGCAGGTTCAACAGCGTGGCCATCCGCGCGAACACCGCGCCCACGCTCACGCCGATCAACGCCGCGATCTCCCCGGCCACGAACTCAGCCACCGTGGGCGTCCCGTCGGCGCCGACCTGCAACCAACGCTCGGCGCCGACGGCCAATGCGTCCTCGTTGACCCGGGCCTGGTCGCACAGCGCGAGGATCGCGAGCGCTTTGCCGATCGTGGCGGCACGCTCGGCCCGATCGGCGTGCAACAACGCCTCGGCCGCAGCCGCCTGATCGGTGAGCACCATCTCGTTCATGACTCCAGAATAATCGAACGTCTGACCGATTGCTAGATGCGACCCAGATCTGTGGATAACCCACGGTCGAGCCTCGGCTGAGCGAGAAGGGGTGGTCGCCTGCGGTGTGCTGGCGGGCCACTCAGCAGAACCTGGGACGTCAGACGCGCCACGGGATCATGGGAGCACGGCACGTTCCTCGCTCACCCCCTTGGGGCTCGATCAGCGCTGACGGCGCCAGGCTCAACAGGAAGACGCGCCTGCGGACTCAGTCGGCCAGCGGACCGAACGGAAGCCCCAGGCGTCCGAGGGCTTCCTCGCCGCCGTCCAGAGCTGTCAACACCCACAGTCCCCGCTTGGTGACCGTGATCGTGTGTTCCCAGTGGGCGGCGTCGGAGCTGTCACGGGTCACCACGGTCCACTCATCATCCAGCGTGGCGGTCTCGGCGGAGCCCCACGTGATCATGGGCTCCACGGCCAGGCAGAGGCCCTCGACGATCTTCGGGCCGCGCCCGGGGCGTCCGTAGTTGGGGACGTCCGGGGGCTGGTGCATCGCGGAGCCGATGCCGTGGCCGGTGTACTCCTCGACGATGCCGAACTCGTGGTCGTCGCACGACTCGATGAACTCCTCCACCGCGTGCGAGATATCCGACACGCGGCCGCCGAGCCGGGCGGCACCGATGCCGGCCCACAGGGCGTCCCGGGTGACGTCGCTGAGCCGGCGTCGTTCCGGCGTCCACTCCCCCGCGGGGAAGGTCACCGCACCGTCGCCGTGCCAGCCGCCGATGATGGCGCCGAAGTCGAACGACACGAGGTCTCCGTCGGCCAGCACCCGCTCGCCCGGGATGCCATGGACGATCTCCTCGTTCACCGAGATGCACGCCACCGCGGGGTAGGGCGGGAGCCCGAAGCCGGCCCCATATCCCAGGAACGACGAGGACGCGCCGTTGCGCGCGAGCACCTCCCGAGCCAGTTGGTCCAACTCCCCCGTGGTGACGCCCGGAGCCGCGGCCTCGGCGAGCTCGGCGTGCGCCTGGGCCACCACGAGCCCGGCCCGGCGCATCTGCCGCATCTGGTCGGCCGTCTTGAGCTCGACGCCCCGCCGGCGACCGATCACCGGCCCAACTTCCTCTCGAGCCCTTCGATCACCCGGTCGCGCACCTCGTCGACGTCGCCCATCGCGTCCACCTCGACCAAGAGGCCGCGCTCGCGGTACAGGTCGATCAACTCGGCGGTCTCTTCGTGATAGACGTCGATGCGGTGCCGAATCGTCTCGGCGTTGTCGTCCTTGCGTCCCTCGATCTCGGCGCGCAGCAGCATGCGCTTGACGAGCTCGTCGCTGTCGGCGATGAGGCAGATGACCGCGTCGATCGCGACGCCGCGCTCCCTCAGCACGATGTCGAGCGCTTCGACCTGTGCCGCGGTGCGGGGGTAGCCGTCGAGCAGCCACCCGTCGTCGCAGTCGGGCCACAGCAGCCGGGAGAAGACCAGGGACGTCGTAAGCACATCGGGGACGAAGTCGCCCGCGGCGATGAGCTCGTCGACCTTGCGGCCGAGCGGGGTCCCGCGCTTGATGTTGTCGCGGAAGATCTCCCCGCTGGAGATGGTCGGGACGTGGTAGTGCGCGGCGACGCTGCCGGCTTGGGTCCCCTTGCCTGCACCAGGCGGACCCATGATGAGCATCCTCATTTAAGGAATCCTTCGTAGCTTCGTTGCTGGAGCTGGCTTTCGATCCGCTTCACGGTGTCGAGCCCCACACCCACGATGATGAGGATCGACGTGCCGCCGAAGGGGAATCGTTGCGCAGCCTGCTCGCCGAGGACGACGAATGCCAGCGCCGGCAACAGCGAGATGAACCCAAGATAGAGCGAACCGGGGGCCGTCAACCGGGAAAGCACGTAGGACAGGTACTTCTGCGTCGCGCGTCCGGCGCGGATGCCGGGGATGAAACCGCCGTACTTCTTCATGTTGTCGGCGACCTCGACGGGATCGAAGGTGATGGACACGTAGAAGTACGTGAACAAAACGATCAGGACGAAGAAGACGACGTTGTACCAAGGCGACGCGCTGCTGGCCATGTTGCCCGCGATCCAACTCGACACCGGGTTGTCCGGGTTGAACTGGGAGAACAGCATCGGCAGGTACAGCATCGAGGACGCGAAGATGACCGGGATCACGCCCGCCTGGTTCACCTTGAGGGGGATGTACGTCGTGGTCCCGCCGACGAGGCGCCGACCCACCATGCGCTTGGCGTACTGGACGGGGATACGGCGCTGTGCCTGCTCGACGAAGATGACGCCCGCCATCACCAGCAGGCCGACCCCCAGGACCCCGATGAACGCCACCCAGCCCGCGCCGTTCGGCATCGTCGGGTTGTCGGGTTGGGTGCCCTTGTGCAGCGCGATGCCCCACAGCTGGGTCGGGAACTGCGCGGCGACCTGCGTGAAGATCATCACCGACATGCCGTTGCCGACGCCGCGCTCGGTGACGAGCTCGCCCATCCACATGATGAGGCCGGTGCCGGCCGTCATCGTGAGCACCATCACGATCAGCGGGAACAACGACGAGTCGTAGACCACCGGCAGCGCGCAGCCCTGGAACAGCTGCCCGTTCACGGCCAGCGTCACGAACGCCGTCGCCTGCAGCACCGCCAGAACGATGGTCAGGTACCGGGTGTACTGGGTGATGGTGTTCTGCCCGGACGCCCCCTCCTTCTTCAGCTTCTCCAACCGCGGGATCACGACCGTCAGCAGCTGCAGGATGATGCTCGACGTGATGTAGGGCATGATGCCCAGCGCGAAGATCGCCAACTGCAACAGGGCACCGCCCGAGAACAGGTTGATCATCGAGTACAGACCCGCGTTCGCACCGGTCGTCGCCTGGACGCGGCACTGGTTCACGTTCTCGAGGTTGACGTTCGGGGACGGGATCACCGACCCCAACCGGAACACCGCGAGGATGAACAGGGTGAAGAAGATCTTCTTTCGCAGATCCGGTGTCCGGAAGGCGTTAGCGAAAGCGGAAAGCATCCGTTCTCATTTCCATGGTGGAGAGCTGGGACAGCTGGGCATTGCGCTCAACCTCGCCGACTCTACCAAGAGGGCGTGACTATTCAGTAACCTGTCCCGCCTTGTCGGCGTCCGGATCGCGGTCGAGCAGTTCGGGACCGTCGTTACGGACGGCGTTGACGCGCGTCGTCACCGGATACGCCGCCAGATCCGCCGGCTCGGCCACGCCGAGCAGCCCCTTGGCCCGCGCGCCGTCGTCGAGCGCCGGGTCGAGCCAGGCGTCCCAGTCGGCCGCCCGCACCGTCATCGGCATCCGGTCGTGGAGGCGTCCGATCGCGTCGGTGGCCGCGGTGGTGATGATCGTGCACGTCGTCAGCCACGATTCGGGCCCCTCCAGCTCGGGGTTCTTCCAGAACTCGTAGAGCCCGGCCATCACCAGTGGCCCGCCGTGGGCGTCGTGGATGAAGTAGGGCTGCTTGATCGGCTTGCCCTTGGCGTTGGTGCGGCTGCCGGCGTACCACTCGTAGAAGCCGTCGGCGGGGATCAGGCAGCGCCGAGCCGCCATCGCCTTGCGGAAGGACGGCTTCTTCGTCACGGTCTCGAAACGGGCGTTGATGAGGCGCGCTCCCCCGGACGGATCCTTCGACCACGACGGCACCAACCCCCACCGCGGCGTCACCAACTTGCGGACGACCTCGCCCGACTCCTTGTCGACGCGGTCGACGACCGCTGCGACGGGATCGGTGGGGGCGGCGTTGAACGTGGGCGTGGGCTCGTCCACCACCTCGTCGACGCCGAAGAGCTCCACGTAGGTGTCGGTGCTGGCCGATGCCGCGAAACGTCCGCACATACCCCCGAAGCTAGCGCACGACAAAGCCGGGCGACCCCGAAGGGATCGCCCGGCCTTGAGAGGAGGGAACGGATCAGGCCTCGTTGGCCTTGCCGCCCGCCGCCTCGATCTTGCTCTTGGCCGACGCGGTGTAGGCGTCGGCGGTCACGGTCAGCGCGACCGAGAGCTCGCCGTTGCCGAGCACCTTGACCGGCTGGCCCTTGCGGACCAAACCCTTCTCCACGAGCGCCTCGGCGGTGACCTCGTCGCCGGCGGCGAAGGACTCGCCCAGCTTGCCGACGTTGATCACCTGGTACTCGACCTTGAAGGGGTTGCGGAAGCCCCGCAGCTTGGGCAGACGCATGTGCAGCGGCATCTGACCACCCTCGAAGTTGGGTCCGACGTTCTTGCGCGCGCCGGTGCCCTTGGTGCCACGACCGGCCGTCTTACCCTTAGACGCCTCGCCGCGACCCACGCGGGTCTTGTCGGTCTTCGCCCCGGGAGCGGGACGAAGGTCATGAAGCTTGATCGCCATGTCAGTCGACCTCCTCGACGGAGACGAGGTGAGAGACGGTGTTGACCATGCCGCGGAACTGCGGCTGGTCATCCTTCTCCACGACGTCACCGATGCGCTTGAGACCGAGCGTACGCAGGGTCTCGCGTTGGTTCTTGCGAGCGCCGTTCGCGCTCTTGATCTGGGTCACCTTCAGCGTAGCCATCAGGCAGCGCCCTCCTTCCGCGCCCGCAGGATCGCGGCGGGGGTGACGTCCTCGACGGTCTTCCCGCGACGCTTGGCGATCTGCTCGGGCTCCTCGAGCTTCTGGAGCGCCTCGACGGTGGCGTGCACGACGTTGATGGCGTTGCTGGAACCCAGCGACTTCGCCAGAACGTCCGAGATGCCGGCACACTCGAGCACCGCACGGGCCGACCCGCCGGCGATCACGCCGGTACCGGGGGACGCCGGGCGCAGGAGCACGACACCCGCGGCCTTCTCACCCTGCACGGGGTGCGGGATGGTGCCGAGGATCCGGGGAACCCGGAAGAAGTGCTTCTTGGCCTCCTCGACGCCCTTGGCGATCGCCGCGGGCACCTCCTTGGCCTTGCCGTAGCCGACGCCGACGGTGCCGTTGCCGTCACCCACCACGACGAGCGCGGTGAAGCTGAAGCGGCGGCCACCCTGGACGACCTTCGCGACGCGGTTGATCGCCACGACGCGTTCGAGGTACTGGTTCTTGTCCCGGTCGTTGTCCCGGCCACGACGATCTTCGCGGCCGCGACGCTCGCCACCACCGGCGCCGCCACCGCGGCGCTGCTGGTTCGCGTTTTCGTTCGCCATTTCTTACCTTTCCGCTTTCGATCTACAGTCCGAGACCGGCCTCGCGGGCGCCGTCCGCCAGCGCCGCGATCCGCCCGTGGTACTTGTTGCCGGCGCGGTCGAAGACGACCTGCTCGACGCCGGCCGCCTTGGCGCGGTCGGCCAGCAGGGCGCCGACCTTCTTGGCCTTGGCCGTCTTGTCGCCTTCGGTCTCACGCAGCTCGGGCTCCATGGTCGACGCGGACGCGAGGGTGACACCCGCGACGTCGTCGATGACCTGAGCGAACACGTGCCGCGAGGAACGGGTGACCACGAGACGCGGACGCTCCGGCGAGCCGAAGACGTGCTTGCGGCCACGCACCTGCCGCCGCAGCCGCGCCTTGGTGCGCGAGGCCGTGCCCCTGTTGTTCGACAAAGAGATCGCCATGATCACTTACCCGCCTTTCCAACCTTGCGGCGAACGCGCTCGCCTGCGTAACGCACGCCCTTGCCCTTGTAGGGCTCGGGGCGGCGGAGCTTGCGGATGTTGGCAGCAACCTCGCCAACAACCTGCTTATCGATGCCCGACACGGTGAAGGACGTGGGCTTCTCGACGGAGAAGGTCACACCCTGGGGGGCGTCCACGATCACCGGGTGGCTGAAGCCCAGCTGGAACTCCAGCTGCTGGGGCCCGCGGGACAGCACACGGTAGCCGACGCCGACGATCTCCAGCTGCTTGCTGAAGCCCTCGGTGACGCCGATGACCATGTTGTTGACCAGCGTGCGGGTCAGGCCGTGCAGCGAGCGCGACTCGCGCTCGTCATCGGGACGGGTGACCTCGATGAGGCCCTCGTCGTTCTTGTTGATGCGGATCGGATCAGCGACCGTCAGCGAAAGCTCACCCTTGGGGCCCTTCACCGCGACGTGCTGACCGTCCAGCTTCACCTCGACACCGCTCGGAACGGTGATCGGAAGCTTGCCAATTCGGCTCATTAGTTGTTCAGCTCCTTCCGGTTCACCACACGTAGGCGAGCACTTCGCCGCCCACGCTGCGGGTGTTGGCGTCCCGATCGGTCAGCAGACCCTGGGACGTGGAGATGATCGCGATGCCCAGGCCACCGAGGACCTTCGGCAGGGCGTTGGACTTCGCGTAGACGCGCAGGCCCGGCTTCGAGATACGACGGACGCCGGCGAGCGCGCGCTCGCGGTCGCTGCCGTACTTCAGGGTCAGGGTCAGCGTCTTGCCGACCTGGCCCTCGGCGGGATCGTTCACCTTGTAGTCGGCGATGTAGCCCTGCTCGCGCAGGATCTCGGCGATGCCGACCTTGATCTTCGAGGACGGCATGGTCGTCTCGTCGTGGTAGGCCTGGTTCGCGTTCCGCAGACGCGTCAGCATGTCTGCGATCGGATCGGTCATTGTCATGGCTTGTTGGGCCTCTTTCTCGCGGCGGTTTCACGCCCGCGGTGGTATCCACCGCGACCGTGACCTACCCCGTTTCGTGCCGGACGAACTCCGGCGGGTTTGAACTTCAGGTGCGGACGCGACGCGTCGCCGCGTCCGCAGGCCGAGTGGCCGCAGCGCCGGGGCGCTGGGTCACCAGGACGACTTGGTGACGCCCGGCAGTTGGCCGGCGTGAGCGAGCTCGCGCAGGCAGATCCGGCACAGGCCGAACTTGCGGTACACCGACTTCGGGCGCCCGCAGCGGTTGCAGCGGGTGTAGCCGCGGACGGCGAACTTCGGCTTGCGCGCCGCCTTCACCTTCAAAGCAGTCTTCGCCATGGTTCAGCTCACTTCCTCAGGGACTTCTTGATCTGGCTCTTCGAGCCGGTGAAGGCCCGCTTACGCTGAGTCGGCTTCTTCGGGTCGTTCTCGGGGGCCTTGAACGGGAACCCGAGCGCCTTCAGCAGCGCGCGGCCCTCCTCGTCGGTGGTCGCCGAGGTCACGAACGTGATGTCCATGCCGCGCACGCGATCGATCTTGTCCTGATCGATCTCGTGGAACATGACCTGCTCGTTCAGACCGAAGGTGTAGTTGCCCTGACCGTCGAACTGACGGGCGGACAGACCACGGAAGTCACGGATACGCGGCAGCGCCAGGGACAGCAGCCGGTCGGTGAACTCCCACATCCGGTCCCCGCGCAGGGTCACGTGGCAGCCGATCGGCATCCCCTCACGCAGCTTGAACTGCGCGATGGACTTGCGGGCCTTGGTCACCTGCGGCTTCTGGCCGGTGATCGCGGTCAGGTCGCGCACAGCGCCGTCGATGACCTTGCTGTCGCGGGCCGCCTCGCCGACGCCCATGTTCACCACGACCTTCACCAGGCCGGGGACCTGCATGACGTTGGCGTACTTGAACTCGTCGTTCAGCGCACCACGGATCTCGTCGCGGTACTTCTGCTTGAGCCGCGGAAGCTCACGCACGGGCGCCTGAGCCGTCTCGGCAGTCGTTGCGGTGTCGGTCATGCTCAGATCTCCTTCCCGGTCTTGCGGGCGATGCGGTAGCTGCGCTCGCCCGAGTACTCGGAGCCGTCGGCGCGGCGCTTGGTGACCTCGCGACGCTCGTAGCCGACTCGGGTGAGTTCGGCGTCCGCACCCGACCCCACGACCAGCTGGACGTTGGAGACGTGGATGGGAGCCTCGGTGGTGACGATGCTGCCGGCGCTCTGCCCGGCCTGCGGGTTCGCGGCGCGGTGCTTCTTCACCAGGTTGACGCCCTCGACAACGACCTTCTGGGCGCGCGGGTCGACGGAGATGATCTCGCCGATCTTGCCCTTGTCGTCGCCCGCGATGACCTTGACGCGGTCACCCTTCTTGACGTGCAGCGAATGTGCCATGTCAGATCACCTCCGGAGCCAGCGAGATGATGCGCATGAAGCGGCGGTCACGCAGCTCACGGCCGACGGGGCCGAAGATGCGGGTGCCGCGGGGCTCGCCGTCGTTCTTGAGGATGACGGCCGCGTTCTCGTCGAACTTGATGTAGGAGCCGTCGGGACGACGGGTCTCCTTGACGGTGCGGACGATGACGGCCTTGACGACCTCGCCCTTCTTCACGTTGCCGCCGGGGATCGCGTCCTTGACCGTGGCCACGATGCGATCGCCGAGTCCGGCGTAGCGACGCTTCGAGCCGCCGAGCACGCGGATGCACAAGAGCTCCTTGGCACCGGTGTTGTCGGCGACCTTGAGTCGCGACTCCTGCTGGATCATTTTCTCTCCTTGCGTTTCGCTGGTTCCCGCAGCCGCGGGCCTGGCGGAACCACTGTGTTGTTCACCGCCGTCGGCGGCGAGATCGTCGTGGGTGTCCACTGGGCGGGTTTCCAAGCCGGATCCAGCTCGTCCACGACGACCAACGTGTTACTTGGCGCGCTCGAGGATCTCGAGGAGGCGCCACCGCTTGGTGGCGGACAGCGGCCGGGTCTCCATGATGCGAACCCGGTCGCCGATGCCGGCGGTGTTCTGCTCGTCGTGAGCCTTCAGGCGCTCGGTCTTCTTCATGACCTTGCCGTACAGGGGGTGCTTCACCCGCTCCTCGACGGACACGACGATCGTCTTGTCCATCTTGTCGCTCACGACGACGCCCTCACGAACCTTGCGCGCGGTGGTGCGCTCGTTCTGCGTTTCAGTCATGAATCAGTCTCACTTGTCTTCGTCGGGATCGGGAACGATGCCGAGGTTGCGCTCCTGCAGCACGGTGTAGACCCGGGCGATGTCCTTGCGGACCTCGCGCAGGCGGCCGTTCGA
Source organism: Nigerium massiliense (assembly GCF_000826085.1). GTDB lineage: Bacteria > Actinomycetota > Actinomycetes > Propionibacteriales > Propionibacteriaceae > Propioniciclava > Propioniciclava massiliense. Next base: position 258,018 of record NZ_CCYM01000001.1, read on the forward strand.
CTGCAGCTGGCCGGTGGCGGCCTGGAAGCGGAGGGAGAACAGCTCCTCCTTCAGCTCACGGACCCTGTTGTTCAGCTCTTCGCGGCTGAGACCACGAAGATCGGCGGCGACGGACTTGGCCATCAGATCTCACCTGCTTCCCGCTTGATGAAGCGAGCCTTCATCGGCAGCTTGTGGATGGCGAGGCGCATGGCCTCGCGGGCCACGTCCTCGGTAACACCGGACAGCTCGAACATGACCCGGCCGGGACGGATGTTGGCGATCCACCACTCGGGCGAACCCTTACCGGAACCCATGCGGGACTCGGCGGGGTGCTTCGTCATCGGACGATCCGGGTAGACATTGATCCACACCTTGCCGCCACGCTTGATGTGGCGGGTCATGGCGATACGGGCACTCTCGATCTGACGGTTGGTCAGGTACCCGCCCTCGAGCGCTTGGATGCCGTAATCGCCGAAGGCGAGCTTCGTGCCGCCCTTGGCCATCCCGGTGCGCTTCGGGTGGTGCTGCTTGCGGTGCTTGACGCGACGAGGAATCAGCATGCTCAGGCTCCTGCGTTCTCGGTAGCCGGCGCGGCCGCGGGGGCCTCGGCGGCGGCTTCAGCGCGACGGCGTCCGCCGCGCTCGGGACGATCACCGCGTCCGTCACGACGGCCACGGGAAGGACGGCGCTGGCCGCCGGCAGCCTGGCGGGCGGCCTTCTGAGCCGCGCGCTCGGCGCGAGTGCCGGAGACGTCGCCCTTGTAGATCCAGACCTTGACGCCGATACGGCCGAAGGTCGTGCGGGCCTCGTAGAACCCGAAGTCGATGTCCGCGCGCAGCGTGTGCAGCGGGACGCGACCCTCGCGGTAGAACTCCGAGCGGCTCATCTCAGCGCCGCCGAGACGGCCGGAGCACTGGATCCGGATGCCGAGGGCGCCCGAGCGCATCGCGCTCTGCTGCGCCTTGCGCATCGCCCGGCGGAACGCCACGCGGGCGCTCAGCTGCTCGGCGACGCCCTGGGCGACGAGCTGCGCATCGGTCTCGGGGTTCTTGACCTCGAGGATGTTCAGCTGCACCTGCTTGCCGGTCAGCTTCTCGAGCTGGCCCCGGACGCGCTCCGCCTCGGCGCCGTTACGGCCGATGACGATGCCCGGACGAGCGGCGTACAGGAAGATCGTGACGCGCTCGCTGCGGCGCTCGATCTCGACGCTGCTCACGCCGGCGCGCTCGAGGTTCTTCGTGATCCAGTCCCGGATCTTGACGTCCTCCGAGACCAGCTCGGAGTAGTTCTTGTCCGAGTACCAGCGGGTGACGTGGTCGGTGGTGACTCCCAGGCGGAAGCCGTTGGGGTTGATCTTCTGGCCCATGCTCAGGCTCCCTTCTCGCTCTTGGGTTCGACGACGACGGTGATGTGGCTGGCGCGCTTCATGATGCGGCTCGCGGAGCCCTTGGCCCGCGGGCGGATGCGGCGAAGCGTGACGCCCTCATCGACGAATGCCTGGCTGATGAACAGGTCATCGGCGCGCAGGTTGTCGGTGTTCTCCGCGTTGGCGGCGGCGGACGCCACCACCTTGTAGACGGGCTCGGCGGCGGCCTGCGGCTGGAACTTCAGCACGGCGAGGGCCTCGCTGACGTCCATCCCGCGGACGACGTCGATGACTCGACGGACCTTGGTGGGCGACATCCGGACGTGACGCGCGATGGCGTACGAGCCGGGACGATCGCCGAGCAAGGCAGCGCGACGGCTGGGTCGCGTGTTGGTGTTGCTCATACTGTCTCTTCCTCTTCTCGTGACGCTCAGCGGCGGCGGGACTTCTTGTCGTCCTTGACGTGGCCGCGGAAGGTGCGCGTCGGGGCGAACTCGCCCAGCTTGTGCCCAACCATGGCCTCGGTGATGAACACCGGGACGTGCTTGCGGCCGTCGTGCACCGCGATGGTGTGTCCGATCATGTCGGGCGTGATCATCGAGCGGCGCGACCAGGTCTTGATGACGGTGTGGGTGTTCTTCTCGTTCTGGGCATCGACCTTCTTGGCCAGATGCTCATCGACGAAGGGACCCTTCTTGAGGCTGCGTGGCATGTCTTCCTCTCAACTCCCCGATCAGCGCTTCTTGCCGGACTTGCGGCGGCGGACGATCAGCCTGCTGCTCGCCTTGTTCTTCTTGCGGGTGCGACCCTCGGGCTTGCCCCAGGGCGACACCGGGTGACGACCGCCGGACGTGCGACCCTCGCCACCACCGTGCGGGTGGTCGATCGGGTTCATCACGACGCCGCGGACGGTCGGGCGGACGCCCTTCCAGCGGCTGCGACCGGCCTTGCCCCAGCTGATGTTGCTCTGCTCGGCGTTGCCGACCTCACCGACGGTGGCGCGACAGCGGACGTCGACCATCCGCATCTCGCCGGAGGGGAGGCGCAGGGTGGCCATCTTGCCCTCGCGGGCGACCAGCTGGACGCCGGCGCCGGCCGAGCGGCCCATCTTGGCGCCGCCGCCGGGACGCAGCTCCACCGCGTGCACCGTGGTGCCGACGGGGATGTTGCGCAGCGGCAGGTTGTTGCCGGGCTTGATGTCGGCCTCGGCACCGGCCTCGACGACCGCGCCCTGCTTCAGGCCCTCGGGGGCGATGATGTAGCGCTTCTCGCCGTCGCGGTAGTGCAGCAGCGCGATGCGAGCGGTGCGGTTCGGGTCGTACTCGATGTGCGCGACCTTGGCGGGGACCCCGTCCTTGTCGTAGCGCTTGAAGTCGATGATCCGGTACGCCTGCTTGTGGCCACCGCCGATGTGGCGGGTGGTGATCCGCCCCTGGTTGTTGCGGCCGCCGGTCTTCTTGATCGGAACCAGCAGCGACTTCTCCGGGGTGGACCTCCGCCTGCTTGTGGCCACCGCCGATGTGGCGGGTGGTGATCCGCCCCTGGTTGTTGCGGCCGCCGGTCTTCTTGATCGGAACCAGCAGCGACTTCTCCGGGGTGGACCGGGTGATCTCGGCGAAGTCCGCCACCGACGAGCCGCGACGGCCCGGGGTGGTCGGCTTGTACTTACGAATAGCCATGTCTCGTTATCCCTGTCTCAGCCGGGTCAGTTCGCCTGGCCGAAGATGTCGATGCGCTGGCCTTCGGCCACCGTCACGATGGCGCGCTTGGTGTCGGGACGCTTCCCGACGCCGGCGCGGGTGCGGCGCTTCTTGCCCAGGCGATTGATGGTGTTGACCGAGACGACCTTCACGTCGAACACCTGCTCGACGGCGATCTTGATCTCGGTCTTGTTCGCGCCCTTGGCGACGAGGAACGTGTACTTGTTCTCGTCGAGGAGGCTGTAGCTCTTCTCGCTGACCACGGGGGCCAGCAGGACGTCGCGGTGGTCCTTGATCTTCAGGTCACTCATTCTCGGACTCCTCGGTCTGCGCCTCGGCCTGGCGGCCGCCCTTGGCGGACTGCGCGGCGACGAAGGCGTCCAGCGCGACGCTGGAGAACACGACGTCGTCGGCCACCAGCACGTCGTAGGCGTTCAGCTGGTCGACGGACAGGATGTGGATGCTCGGAACGTTGCGCAGGCTCAGCCACGCAATGTCCTCGTCACGGGAGAGGACGACCAACACGCGACGACCCTCGATCGTCGACAGCGCGGACAGCGCGGTCTTGGTCGACGGCTTGTCGGTGCCGAAGGCGTCCACCACGTGGATGTGGCCGTCGCGGGCCCGATCGGACAGCGCCCCGCGCAGCGCGGCGGCGATCATCTTCTTCGGGGTGCGCTGGGCGTAGCCGTGCGGCTGCGGCCCGTGGACGGTGCCACCACCGGTCCACTGCGGGGCGCGGCGAGAACCCTGACGGGCACGGCCCGTGCCCTTCTGGCGCCACGGCTTCGCGCCACCGCCGGAGACGAGGCCCCGGGTCTTGGTCGCGTGGGTGCCCTGGCGGGCGGCGGCCTGCTGCGCGACGACGACCTGGTGCATCAGCGGCACGTTGGCCTGCACGTTGAACAGGTCGGCGGGCAGTTCGGCGGACTTCGAGGTGCCGATGACCTTCACGTTGAGCGACTCGCTCATGCCTTGGCTCCCTTCTTGACAGCGCTGCGCACGACGACGAGGGCGCCCTTGGGGCCGGGCACGGAGCCCTTGACCAGGATCAGCCCGCGCTCGGCGTCCACGGCATGGATCGTGAGGTTCTGGACGGTGATCTTCTCCACGCCCATGTGACCGGCCATCCGCATGCCCTTGAAGACGCGCGACGGGGTCGAGCTCTGGCCGATGGAGCCGGGAGAACGGTGCTTGCGGTGCACGCCGTGGCCGGCGCCCAGGCCGCCGAAACCGTGCCGCTTCATGACGCCGGCGGTGCCGCGGCCGCGGCTGACGCCGGTGACGTCGACGAACTGGCCCGCCTCGAACGAGTCGGCGCTGACCTCCTGGCCGAGCGTGTACTCGGAGGCGTCAGCGGTGCGCAGCTCGACGAGGTGACGGCGCGGGGTCACGCCGGCGGCCTCGAAGTGGCCCGCGGTCGGCTTGTTGACGTTCTTCGGCTTGATCGCGCCGAAGCCGAGCTGCACGGCGTTGTAACCGTCCTTCTCGGGGGTACGGATCTGCGTGACCACACACGGGCCCGCCTGGATCACGGTGACGGGGACGACCTTGTTGTTCTCGTCCCAGAGCTGGGTCATGCCGAGCTTGGAGCCCAGGATGCCCTTGACAATACGTTCGTTGTTCATGGCTGCAGACCTCACGGAAGCTTGATCTCGATATCGACACCGGCCGGAAGGTCGAGACGCATGAGCGAATCAACCGTCTTCGGCGTCGGATCGAGGATGTCGATGAGCCGCTTGTGCGTACGCATCTCGAAGTGCTCGCGGCTGTCCTTGTACTTGTGGGGCGACCGGATCACGCAGTACACGTTCTTCTCGGTCGGCAGCGGCACCGGCCCAGCAACGCGGGCGCCGGTGCGGGTAACCGTGTCGACGATCTTCTTCGCCGACGTGTCGATGACCTCATGGTCGTAGGCCCGGAGTCGGATCCGGATCTTCTGTCCCGCCATGGATTTCCTTCACAGTCGTTGGTGGAGCCAGCATCTGCTCCCCGTTTCTGTCGGGCCTTCCGGGTGGAAAGTCCTTGTCGCTACGACCCCCGCGCCCGGGCGTGTCGCGCCTATCAGGGCCGCGCAAGATCACCTTGTCTGTGTCTTGTGTAGGGCCCGGCGGCGAACGCCTGGCGTGCCGGTGGGTTGACCCGCGGGGGAATGAACCGTCCGAAGACGTCCACCCTCGCCGCAGCCCGTGCCAAAGCAACTTGTCCATCTTTTCACGCTCAACCAAGCGGCGCAAATCCGCGGGAGCCCCAGGCGCGGTCTCATCAGGCCCGAACCGGTCCTCACACTCTAGCCCATCGCGCCGGGCGGCGGGGCCCGGACGGCTTCCCTCGGGCACAAACCGTCCGAAGGGGTAGGCGGGCTCGGCCTTGTCGTTAGATACTGCGGTCACCACGAAGGCCGCCCGAGAGGAACCACCGATGTCTGCTCGCCCGCTCATCCGCTACTCGTTCGCGGGGGTGGCCGTGGCCGCCATGCTGTCCGGTTGCACCGTGGTCCCACCCGGCCAGACCGCGGCGCCGGCCGCCACCGAGAGCCTCGCCCCGGACGCGTCCGTCTCCCCCGGTGATTCCGTCACCCCGGACGAGTCTGCGGCTCCGGAGGACTCCGCCTCGCCAGACGCCTCGCCCTCCGAGAGCGCGTCGGCCGACCCGTCCGCCTCCGCCTCCCCCGACGCGTCCGCCTCCGCCTCCCCCGACGCGTCGGCCTCCCCCGAGCCGTCCGCCTCGCCGAGCGCCGGGGCACAGGGCCCCACCTTGCTCGAGGTCACGCCGGGACAGCAGACCCCGCTGACCGTCGCCAACGCATTCCGCACCGACGGCTGGGCCGAGGACCAGTTCCAGGCGCCCGGCGGGCAGCCCGCCACGGCCATGGGGGCGTTCATCACCTGCGGCCAGCCGGCTCCCGAGCTCGAGTACCGCCTCGCCAACGGGCGCGGCACCGTGCGGATGTCGGTGGCGCAAGACATCATGTCCGACTCGGCCGACAACACCATCGAGTTCGTCCTGCTCGCCGACGGCAAGCAGGTGGCGAACCGACCGGTGACGTTCAAGCAGAAGGCCGATCTGACCGCGTCACTGAACGGCGTGACGGTGCTCAAGGTGCAGGCCCGCCCGCGCGGCAAGTGCACCGACGCGACCACCGCCATCATCACCAAGGCGTTCGTGCAGGGCTGACCCGACCCGACGAGAACCGAACGGGCGTGCACGCTCTCCTCGCCGGTTGAGAGGGTCCTCACGCTCGGCAAAGGGCGCACGCCGGCGGGCGCCAAGGGCTAAGGTAATTGCGAATCCGGCCCCAGACCGGGAGCCGGCGACGCATCACTCGACGCAGAGGTAGGCCCGCATGTCGGTTGATCCCGAACAGCTCAACCTGGCCGGTGCTTTCAGCAAGGCCACAGATGAACAATGGGAGGCCGAGGTCCTCAAGGTCCTCAACCGAGGCCGTCCCGACGACAAGCAACTCGACATCGAGCAGGCCCTCAAGCGGTTGACGGCCACGACGCTCGACGGCATCCAGATCCCGCCGCTCTACACGCGCGAGGATGCGGAGGGCCCCCTCGGGTTCCCCGGCGTCATGCCGTTCACGCGCGGCTCCGCGCCGCGCACCGGTGAGGCGATCGCCTGGGGCGTCCGCCAGTTGCACGAAGACCCCGACCTGGACGTCACGAAGCGCGCCGTGCTGGACGATCTCGAGCGCGGCGCCACGTCCGTGTGGCTGCGTGTGGATCCCGACGCCGTGCCCAGCGACTCGCTGGCGACCGCGCTGGAGGGCGTCCAGCTCGACCTGGCCGCCGTCCGCGTGTCCAGCACCTACGATCAGGACGCGGCGGCCGACGCGCTGCTGAAGGTGCTGCGCGGATCGGGTCTGGACGCCGCGTCTTTGAAGGGCAACCTCGGCATCGACGCGTTGAAGTTCGCCGCGCAGCACGGCACCGTGCCCGACCTTTCCCCCCACCGCCGCTGGGTGGCCGAGGTCAAGGACGCCTTCCCCGGTGTCGTCGCGCTGACGGTCGACGTCCTGCCCTACCACGGCGCCGGCGCCAACGACGCCCAGGAGATCGCCTTCGCGGTCGCCACCGGCATCGAGTACCTGCGCGACCTGGACGAGGCGGGCATGGCCCCCGCCGAGGCGATCACCCAGCTCGAGTTCCGTGTGGCCGCCACGACCGACCAGTTCGAGACCATCGCCAAACTGCGCGCCCTGCGCCGCATCTGGGCCCGGGTCGCCGAGGAATGCGGCGTGCCGGAGAACCTGCGTGGCGCGCACGTCCACGCCGTCACCAGCCCGCGGATGATGGCCAAGGTCGACCCCTACGTGAACATCCTGCGCACGACCATCGCCACGTTCGGCGCGGCCGCGGGCGGCGCCGACGCGATCACCGTGCTCCCCTTCGACCACGCCAACGGCCTCCCGACGCCCTTCTCCCGCCGCATCGCCCGCAACGTGCAGGTGATCGCCGCCGAAGAGTCGCACCTGGGCCGCGTGAGCGACCCGGCGGGCGGCTCGTGGTACGTGGAGTCGCTGACCGATGAGCTGGCGAAGAAGGCGTGGGCGGACGTCCAAGAGATCGAGGCGAACGGCGGCATGGTGCAGGCGCTGTCGTCCGGCGAGGTCGCCAACCGCATCGCCACCGTCAACGAAGAGCGCTCCAAGGGCCTTGCCAACCGCAGCATCGGCCTGACGGGGGTCAGCATGTTCCCGGCCTCCGGCGAGAAGCCCCTCGACGCCAAGCCTCGCCCCGAGGCCCCGGCGCTGGGCGGTCTGAAGCAGATCCGCGACGCGGAGGTCTTCGAACACCTGCGCGAGGCGTCCTGGAAGCACGCCGACGCCACCGGCAACCCCCCGCAGGTGTTCCTGGCCTGCCTGGGCGCCCAGCGCGACTTCGGTGCGCGGCAGGGCTTCGCGTCCAACGTCGTGCTCGTCGGCGGGCTCGGCATCGTCGAGTCGCACGGCGGGACGCCCGCGGAGATCGCGAAGCAGGCCACCGACGCGGGCGCCAAGATCGTGGTGCTGTGCTCGTCGGCCAAGGTGTACGCCGAGCAGGCGGTTCCCGTCGCGCAGGCGCTCAGGGACGCCGGCGTCGAGCGCATCTACCTGGCGGGCAACCTCAAGGAGGCCGGTGAGGTTCCCGAGGGCCTCATCGACGGCACCATCAGCCTCGGCATGAACGTTGTCGAGTTCCTCGACTCCACCTTCGACCTTCTGGGAGTGACCCGATGATTCCCCGTTTCGATTCCGTCGATCTAGGCGACGGCCGTCCCGACGCGGGCGCCAAGGAGCGCTACGAGGAGGCGCTCGCCGGCCTCGGCGCCGCCGGCTCCGCGTGGGAGACGCCCGAGCTGATCACCGTCCCGCCCCTGTTCACCACCGATGACCTCAAGGAACTCGACTTCCTCGACACGCGTCCGGGCATCCCGCCGTTCTTGCGCGGCCCCTACGCGACGATGTACGTGAACCGCCCCTGGACGATCCGCCAGTACGCGGGCTTCTCGACCGCCGAGGAGTCCAACGCCTTCTACCGACGCAACCTCGCCGCCGGCCAGAAGGGCCTGTCGATCGCCTTCGACCTGGCGACCCACCGCGGCTACGACTCCGACCACCCGCGCGTGGCCGGCGACGTCGGCATGGCGGGTGTGGCGGTCGACTCGATCCTCGACATGCGGCAGCTGTTCGAGGGCATCCCGCTCGATCAGATGTCGGTGTCGATGACCATGAACGGCGCGGTGCTGCCGGTGCTGGCGCTGTACGTCGTGGCCGCCGAGGAGCAGGGCGTGAAGCCCGAGCAACTGGCGGGGACCATCCAGAACGACATCCTCAAGGAGTTCATGGTCCGCAACACGTACATCTACCCGCCGCTGCCGTCGATGCGGATCATCTCCGACATCTTCGCCTACACCAGCGCGAACATGCCGCGGTTCAACTCGATCTCGATCTCCGGCTACCACATGCAGGAGGCGGGTGCGACCGCCGACATCGAGATGGCCTACACGCTGGCCGACGGCGTCGAGTACATCCGGGCGGGCCAGTCCGTCGGCCTGGACGTCGACAAGTTCGCCCCGCGGCTGTCGTTCTTCTGGGCCATCGGCATGAACTTCTTCATGGAGGTCGCCAAGATGCGCGCAGCGCGCATCCTGTGGGCCCGCCTGGTGAAGGACACCGGCGCGAAGAACCCGAAGTCGATGTCGCTGCGCACGCACAGCCAGACGTCGGGCTGGTCACTCACCGCCCAGGACGTGTTCAACAACGTGACCCGCACCTGCCTGGAGGCCATGGCCGCCACCCAGGGGCACACGCAGTCCCTGCACACGAACGCGCTCGACGAGGCCATCGCGCTCCCCACCGACTTCTCCGCGCGCATCGCCCGCAACACGCAGCTGTTCATCCAGCAGGAGTCGAACACGACGCGCCCGATCGACCCGTGGGGCGGCTCGGCGTACGTCGAGCGGCTCACGGCAGAGCTGGCCGCGAAGGCGTGGGCGCACATCCAGGAGGTCGAGGAGCACGGCGGCATGGCGAAGGCCATCGAAGCCGGCATCCCCAAGATGCGCATCGAGGAGGCTGCGGCCCGCACCCAGGCCCGCATCGACTCGGGTCGCCAGCCCGTGATCGGCGTCAACAAGTACCTGGTGGACGACGAGGACACCTTCGAGGTCCTCAAGGTCGACAACGCCCGGGTGCGCGCCGAGCAGATCGCCAAGCTGGAGAAGCTGCGTGCCGAGCGCGACGAGGAGGCCACTCAGGCCGCCCTCGACAAGCTCACCTGGGCCGCGGCGAACCCGGATCCGACCGATCCCGACCGCAACCTGCTGAAGCTGTCCATCGACGCGGCCCGCGCGCACGCGTCCGTCGGCGAGATCTCCTCCGCGCTCGAGAAGGAGTTCGGGCGCTACACGGCGCAGATCCGTACGATCAGTGGCGTGTATAGCAAGGAGACCGGTTCCACCCAGGTGACCGAGGCCACGAAGGCCCTCGTCGAGAAGTTCGAGGAGACCGAGGGACGCCGTCCGCGCATCCTCGTCGCCAAGATGGGCCAGGACGGACACGACCGAGGTCAGAAGGTGATCGCGACCGCCTACGCCGACCTCGGCTTCGACGTCGACGTGGGCCCGCTGTTCCAGACGCCGGCCGAGGTGGCGCGTCAGGCTGTCGAGGCCGACGTGCACGTGGTGGGGGTCAGCTCGCTGGCCGCCGGCCACCTCACCCTGGTCCCGGCCCTGCGCGAAGAGCTCGACAAGCTCGGGCGCGAGGACCTGATGATCATCGTGGGCGGCGTCATCCCGAGCCAGGACTTCGAGGAGCTGCGGGAGCACGGCGCGGACGCGATCTACCCGCCCGGCACCCGCATCCCGGAGTCGGCCCAGGAGCTGCTCGAGGGCCTGTTGCAGCGGTTGGAGGACACCCAGGCATGAGGCAGCGCCTCGATCCGGCGACGCTCGCGGAACAGGTCGTCGCCGGATCCCGTGCCCACATCGCCCGGGCTCTCACGCTCGTCGAGAGTTCGCGTCCCGACCATCGGGACGCCGCCCGCGAGTTGCTGACCCTGCTGCGTCCCCATACGGGCAACGCGGTGCGGGTCGGCATCTCCGGGGTCCCGGGCGCGGGCAAATCCACCTTCATCAACGCGATGGGGACCCGGCTGATCGCGAAGGGCCACCGCATCGCGGTGCTCGCGGTCGATCCCAGCTCGTCCCGCTCCGGTGGGTCGGTGCTGGGCGACCGCACCCGGATGGGCGCGCTCGCCGAGAGCGAGCAGGCGTTCATCCGGCCCTCCCCCAGCGGCAACCATCTGGGCGGGGTCGCCCGCGCCACCCGCGAGGGCATGCTCATCATGGAGGCCGCGGGCTTCGACACCATCTGGGTCGAGACCGTCGGCGTCGGTCAGTCCGAGGTCGCGGTCGCCGGCATGGTCGACACCTTCCTGCTGCTGATGCTGGCCCGCTCCGGCGATCAGCTGCAGGGCATCAAGCGCGGCATCCTGGAGCTCGCGGACGTCATCACGGTCAACAAGGCCGACGGCGAGAACGCGGGCGAGGCCCGGGTCACCGCGCGCGAACTCACGATCGCGATGAAGCTCATCCGGTCCGAGGACGCCGATCGGCGACGCACCCCGGTGCTGACCTGCTCGGCGTTCACCGGGGACGGCCTCGACGATGTCTGGCAGGCCGTCCTGGACCACCGCCACCACCTGGAAGAGACCGGGTCGCTCTCGGAGCGGCGCGCGCTGCAGCAGCGCGACTGGATGTGGTCGCTCGTCACCGACGACCTCACCACGTCGCTGCGGCGCAGCCCCTCGGTCAAGGCGATCGCCCGCGATCTCGAGCGCGCCGTCGAGCAGGGCGAACTGAGCGCCGTCGAGGGTGCCGGCGAGATCCTGGACGCCTTCTACAAGGACTTGTGAGGGTCAGCGGCCGAGCCGGCGGGCGATCTCGACGAAGCGTCGCGGGTCCTCCATGTGGAACCCGTGGCCGGTCTCGGCCTTCTCGAACTCGACGCCGCGGATCAACGAGCGCGCCCGGGACGCCTCCTCGTCCCCCATCGCCGCCATCAGGACACCGTCGGTGTCGTAGGCGACCTTCGTGTGGATGAGCGCCGCGGGCGCCCGGATCGCCCGAAGCGTGGCCTCGAGGTCGAACCCGGCGTCCCAGGTGCCGGTGTAGAACGCCTCGCCGAAGCGCGGGTCGTAGGCCGGCATCGACCGGTTGACCTCGTCGAACTGGGGCACGAACCAGATCCTGATCGGCTCGCCGGGATGCCTGGCGTGATAGTCCAGGCCGGCGTCGATGAGCCCGCGCGCGCCGTCGCCGAAGAACTTCCACATCCGCTGGTGCTCCCAGGAATAGGCGATCCAGTCTGTGGCACCGGACGTCAGGAAGCCGTGGCACGCGGTGGCCAGGTCGACGTAGTTCCACGTCGTTCGCGCGCGCGGTAGCTGGGTGGTGAACAGCGGCGGGTCCTCCAGCACCACCGCCCGGACACGCTCGGGCGCGTGACCCGCCAGCCACGCGGCGAGGACGCCGCCCGACGAGTGCCCCGACACAACCGCGGGCTCCCCGACCACCCGATCGAGGAAGCGGGCCAGCGCCTCGCCGTGCGCGGTCGCCGAGTACAAGACCGGGTCGTGGGCGGACGCCCCGTGGCCGAAGCAGTCGACGACGAAGACGTGGTAGTCCTGGGCGAGGTCGGGCAGGACGGCGGCGTAGGACTTCCAGTCGCCGGTCTGGCCGTGGATCAGCAGCAGCGGCGGGCGCCCGTTGGCCGGCCCCTCCGCGTAGTGGACGCGGGCACCGTCGACGTCGGCGTCCCTCTCGGTGTAGCCGGCGCGCCAGACGGCCGCCATGGCCCGGTCGAAGGCTGTGCGGTGATACAGCAGCCAGCCGCCGCCCACGGCCAGAGCGCCCACCACGACGACGGCCAGCCCGCACGCGGCGATCCGGAGCGCGCTCCGCCCCGGGCGGTTATCATGCGATCGCATGACATCACGCTAGCACGTTGTCATGCGACCGCATGACAAAGACTGGAGGGCCCGATGCCGAAAGTCGTCGACCATGAGCAGCGCCGCGGCGAGCTCGCCGCGGCGGTCTTGACGATCGCCGTGCGCGAGGGCGCCGAGGCCGTCAGCCTGCGCAAGGTGGCCGCCGAAGCGGGCGTCGCGATGGGCACCGTCCAGCACTACTTCGACGACCGCGAGCACATGCTCACCTACGCCTTCTCGTGGCAGTCCGAGCGCCGCGCCGCACGCGTGCAGCGGGCGCTGGCGGAGTTGGGCGAGCGTCCCAGCGAGCGGAACACGCTGCGCACGATCTTCCTCGAGGTGCTGCCGCTGACCGACCAGTCGCGGTTCGAGGCGCTCGTCGGGGCTGCGTTCTACATCCGCGCCTCCCACCACGCGGAGACCCGCGCGCTGATGGCGAGCGGGCCGCAGCAGGTGATGGGACTGCTGCGCGGCATCCTGGCGGGCGCTCGGGAACGCGGGCGCCTCGCCGACGGCGTCGATCCCGCGATCGAGGCCCGCGTGCTGTGGTCGCTGCTGGAGCCGGCGAGCACCGTCGCCGGAGCGTGGACGCGCGCGGAGGCGGTCGCGATGGTGGACTACCACCTCGACAGGATCCTGCCGCCGGAACGGCAGGGCGCCGAGGATCGGGCGTCGCGGCCTTGAACTCAGCCCACCGACTCGTCGGCCACGCTCAGCCCCAGCGCGGCGGGGTCGGTGATCTCGGTCTCGTCCAGCACCGTCCGGGCCAGGAAGTTGAGCACGACCTGGTACCAGATGATCGCGTGCTGCGGCGAAAGGATCCAGTGGTTCTCGTGCGGGAAGTACAGGAACTGATGCTCGCTGTCGCCGTTCTCCGCGGCGGGCAGCCCGGACGCGCTCAGCAGTTCGTACCACAGCCGCAGCCCCTCTGAGATCGGGACCCGGTAGTCCCGATCCCCGTGGATGACGAGCATCGGGGTGCGGATCTGGTCCACGAAGCGGTGCGGAGAGTTCTCCTGCGACATTCGCGGCGACAGCTCGCGGGACCACTCGGACGCCACGTCGGTCGTCTTGCCGAAGCCTTCCAGGCACCACAAGGACGCGTGCGTGACGATGCCGCGGAACCGGTCCGTGTGCCCCGCGATCCAGTTCGCCATGTACCCGCCGAACGAGCCACCCATCGCCGCGGTGCGACCGGCGTCGATGTCGTCGCGGGCCTCCACGGCGTCCGTGATCGTCATGAGATCGGTGTAAGGGGTGCCGCCCCAGGCACCCCAGCCGCGCTGCACGAAGTCGTGGCCGTAGCCGGTCGACAGGGCAGGGTCGGGCAGCAGCACGGCGTAACCCTGCGCCACCATGACCCACGGGCACCAGCGCCAACTCCAGGCGTTCCACGAGTTCAGCGGGCCGCCGTGCACCCACAGCAGCAGCGGCGCCGGCTCCTCGGCGGACGCCCCCTCGGGCAGGCAGAGCCATCCGCGGACGCGGGAGCCGTCCTCGACCGTCGCCTCGACCTCGGTGAGCCGGCCGGGAAGGGCGGGCCTGGGCGCCGGTCCGCGCAGCGGCTGGACGGTCGCCGGCGCGCCCCGCAGGTCGACGCAAACGACTTCGGCCGGGAACTCGTACGACGAGAGCAGGGCGTACGCAGCCGAGCCGTCCTCGCACACCTGGAGGTCGCTGAACGCGCCGTCCTCGGTCAGGCGCAGCGGGTCCTCCCCGTTCAGCGGCACCCGGAACAGGGGCCGGCGGCCGTCCGCGTCGGTGGCCATGACGAGGCCATCGTCGTCCGGCAGCCATCGCAGCTCGCCGGGCCAGCCCGCCCAGCCGGGCGCGAGCCGCCTGTCGGCGCGGCCGTCGGCAGCCATGACGTGCAGTTCCGGCTGGTGGATGCGCCGCGACGTTGCGATCGGCTCGAAGGTGTAGGCGACGCGGTGCGAGTCGGGCGCGATGACCGGCGCGAAGGCCTCGTAGCCGCGCTGGCCGGCGACGACGAGCCGCGCGCCACTGGTCACGTCGATGCGGACGAGCACCGTGCGCTCGTCGGCGAGCGCCTCGGTCACGCGCCATTCGGAGACCAGGAAGGAGCCGTCGGGCGCCAGGTCGAAGCTCGCTTCCACCAGGGAGGACCCGGCGTCGGGGGTGAGGTCGCGGGGCGTGAGCCGCGGCTCGGCGTCGCCCGCCGCGGCGTCCTCGGCGGAGACGAGCTCGGTCAAAGACGCCGCCAGCAGGTGCGGCGCGTCGGGGCCGAGGTCGTGATCCCAATACCGGACCGGGTAGCGGGTGTGCAGGATGGCGTCCACCTTGGTCTTCTTGCGCAGCGTGCGCAGGCGCGCGTCCTCCTCGATGCTGGACGCCCCCGGCATCATGCCGGCGCTGACGACGATCGTGTCGCCGCACACCCGCACCGCGCCGAAGCCGCCGGGATGGGTCGCCACGACGTGCGGCTCTCCCCCGCCGGCGGGCAGCAGCCACAGCGCGGCCGGGGCGTCGTCCTCGTCGTCGTCCTCCGGGCGCTGGGCGAGGAAGAGCAGGTCGCCGTCCCGGGTGAACGCGGCCGGCGACTCCCCCTTCGCGCCCCGGGTGAGGCGACGGGCCGGACGCTCACCGGCCGGATCGACGTCCCACAGGCTGGTGGTCCAGGCGGTGCGGTCGGAGTTCAGCAGGCCGACGCCGGCGACCAGCGCCGAGCCGTCGGGAGACAGCCGCAGGGACGACACCCGCGGCAGCGCGATGTAGTCGTCCAGGGCCGAGAACGGGGTGGAGGCGTGCATGCGCCCATGCTTACCACGGCGGCGATTCGCCTCGCGACTCCCCTTCGGGAGGGTGCCGGCGTGCTCACGTGGCGGGACGTACCGTCCACGTCTGGCTCGGTTTGGGCGGCTTGGCGCAGGAGTCGATCAGATCAGGCCCCGTCTCCTGGGTGACGTCGAGACGCCACTGCCGCCCGTCCAGATGCGTCACGACCACCGCGTCCCCGGTGTCCTGGGTGGCCAGCCCGACGACGGGGGTGATGAACGTATGCGACCGGACCCACGACACGGCCGCCGACTCCCGGGGCGGCAGGTGGCTCAGTCCCCGGTCGTGTTCCTCGTTGAGGGTGCCGATCGCCAGCTCGTCGCGCGCTGCGGCCTCGAGCGCCTGGCGTCCGAGGTCGGCGGTGAGACGCCCGATCAGCTGGCCGGTGGGCAGGACGACGCCGGTGGGCGCGAAGCGGTGTCCCCCGGTGTGCGAGCACTCCCAGACAGGGAGGCCCTCGGCGGCGAGCTGCTCGGCGAGCGGGAGCCCCTTGAGCGCGCAGCAACGGTCGCGCTTGGCGTTGGTGCACACGAGCAGCACGGGATCAGACGGGCGGAGCCAGTCGGCGTCGACGGGATCCGGCCGGTCGAGGACCTCGAAGGGCAGGTCGAGGATCTCGGCGGGATCGTCCACCTCGCCGGTGCGCAGCCACGGCGTCCCGGCGAGGTTCCCCGCGACGAAGACGCGGCGGCGCCCCGCAGGCCTCGCCTTGTTCCCGGGGGCCCGGATCAGCAGGGCGCGTCCACCGGCCTCCAACGTTCGGCGTTCGACCTCGCCCCCCAGCGTCGGGTCGAGCCGCGATTGCGTGAACGCCTTCGCTCCCCACGGGCCCGGCTGTTCGAGCGCGATCCAAAAGGACGCCTGCGTCGCCGTCCCCCAGGCGGACAGACCGGCCCAGGCGTCCGAGCAGGTCGGTCCGGCGGAGGCTGGCAGCGGGGCGGTCGAGACGGAGTCCATGGTGTCCAGGCTAGGTCGTGACCCGCTTTCAGCGTGGCATCCGGCGCCACAGGGCGCGCGGGACGAAGGGTGCCACCGAGAACATCGCCCGCAACTGCCAGGGGATCCACAGCTCGGGCGAGCGGGCGGCCCGCCCCGTGGCGCGCAGGCGCGCGACGACGGCGTCCGCGACCTGCCCGGGCGTGCTGGCGAAGACCGCGGGCTTCATGCCGCGGGTCATCCGGCCCACCACGAAGCCCGGACGCGCGACGATCAGGTCGACCCCGGTGCCGTGCAGCGCGTCGGCGAGCCCGGACGCGAAGCCGTCCAGCCCGGCCTTCGCGGACCCGTAGACGTAGTTCGCGCGCCGCACCCGCACCCCGGCGACCGAGCTGAACGCGACGATCCGCCCGCGCCGGCGAGCTCGCATCAGCGCGGCCAGCACCGTCAGCAGGGACGCCTGGGCGACGAAGTCGGTGTGCAGCACTCGGACGACCTCGCCCTCGTCGCGTTCGGCGCGCTCCTGGTCTCCGAGGACGCCGAACGCCAGGATCGCGGTCTCGATCGGCCCGACGCGCTCTTCGATGCCGGCGACGACCGCGCGGTGGGCGGCGGTGTCGTCGGCGTCGAAGTCCACGACCTCCACCCGCCGGGCGCCGGCGTCCCGAACCTGCGCGGCGGCCGCGGCGGCGTCCGTGCCGGGGCGCACCGCCAGCACGACGCAGGACGCCTCGGCGGCCAGCCGCTCGGCGATGGCCAGCCCGATCTCGGAGCGACCGCCGAACACGGCCAGGACGCCGCTCACAGCGTTTCGCGCAGCGCCCGGATGCGGTTCAGGCTCGACTCGCGGCCGAGCAGCTCGAGCGACTCGAACAGCGGCGGGGACACCCGCTGACCGGTCACCGCGACCCGCACGGGCCCGAACGCGAACTTCGCCTTGATGCCGAGGCCGTCCACCAGGGCCGAGCGCAGCGTCGCCTCGATGGAGGCGTGGTCCCAGGAGTCGAGCCCGCCCAGCGCGGCCAGGGCGGCGTCCAGCACCTGTCCGGCGTCGTCGCGCAATTGGGCGCGTGCGTCGTCGGCGACGACGAGGTCCGCGTCCGCGGTGAAGAGGAACTGCAGCTTGGGCAGCGCCTCCTTGAGCAGGCCGAGCCGCTCCTGGATGAGCGGGGTCGCGGCGGTCAGCAGTTCAACGTCGGCCGGGTCCGGCTCCGCGGGCCAGACGCCGGTCTGCTGCAGATGCTCGACGATGCGCCGCGCGAGATCGTCGGGCGTCAGCGAACGGATGTAGTGCCCGTTGAGCCAGTTCAGCTTGTCGATGTCGAAGACCGGGCCGACGGTGTTGACGCGCGACCACTCGAACGACGCGACGAACTCGTCGAAGGTGGCGACCTCCGTCTCCTCGTGGACGGGCGGGTAGCCCAGCAGCTGCAGGAAGTTCAGCAACGCCTCGGGCAGGTAGCCCTCCTCGCGGAACCACGTCAGCCGGGCGGCCGGATTGTTGCGCTTGCTGATCTTCGACTTGTCGGTGTTCCGCAGCAGCGGCATGTGCGCGAACCGCGGCTCCGGGAACTCCAGCCAGCGGTACAGCAACAGGTGCTTGGGCGTCGAGCTGATCCACTCCTCGCCGCGGACGACATGGGTGATCCCCATCAGGTGGTCGTCCACGACGACCGCGAGGTGATAGGTCGGAAAGCCGTCCGCCTTGAGGATGACCTGGTCGTCCGGCCGCGGGGCGCTGACTGGGCCGCGGACGAGGTCGTCGAAGTGCAGGTCGACGTCGTCGGGGACGAGCATGCGGACGACCGGCTCGTCGGTGAAGCCGGGCAGCTCGGCCCGCTCCTCGCGCGTCTTGCCGTAGCAGAGCCGGTCGTAGCCGGTCGTGGCCTGCTTGGACGCCTGCTGCTCGGCCCGCATCTGCGCGAGCCGATCAGCGCTGCACCAGCAGTAGTAGGCGTGCCCGTCGGCGATGAGCCGCTCAACGTATGGACGGTAGGTGTCCAGCCGCTCCGACTGGCGGTACGGCGCGTACGGCCCTCCCACATCGGGACCCTCGTCCCACGGCAACCCGGCCCAGCGCAGCGTCTCGAAGATCTGCTGTTCGGAGTCCGCACGGTAGCGGGCCCGATCGGTGTCCTCGATGCGCAGGACGAACTGGCCGCCCGTCTTGCGGGCGTAGGCCAGGTTGAACAGGGACATGTAGGCGGTGCCGACGTGCGGATCCCCCGTCGGGGACGGCGCCACGCGCAACCGTGCGGGCGAGAGCTGATCAGTCATGATGGCCCCAGCCTATCCGAGGCGCCTCCGGCTCAACGTAGGCCCGCCTCCCAGTGCCCGTAGCGTCCGCGCAGGTGCAGCAACGGCTCCCCGGCGCCCACGGCCGCCCCGTCGATCACCGCGGTGAGCACGGACGACCAGCCCGCCACACGTTCGTCCTCGACGGTGCAGCCCGCCCACACCGCGGACGCCTCCGGTCGCGGCCCCCACGGCGTCTGCACGAACGGCGCCTGGGCGAAGCCGCCGCCTGGGGCCGGGTCGACGCCTCCGAAGGCGTCCGCCAGCGGGCGCTGCCCCGGGCCGAGCACACTCACCACGAACCGGCCAGTCTCGTGCAGGGCGTCCGCGAGGTCCGAGTCGGGGTCGATCAAGCCGATGACCCGGCCGGGTTCCCCAGCGGCGACCAGCATCGACGAGACGGTCAGCCCGGCACGGTCGCGTCCCTCGCCGGCGGTCCACAGCGTCACGGTGCTGGCCAGGTGCCCGCGCAGCCTCCGGACGAGGTCGCGCTCGGCCGGGGGCACGAGGAACGGGTGCTCGGAGTGAATGCTCACGCGCCCACCCTAGGACGCTCCGCCGTGGCCACGGGCGCGTCCACGCGACCGCGCCGCCCCCGGACACAGGGAAAGGCCCCGCGCTCGCATGGAGTGCGGGGCCTTTGCCCGGTTTGCGTTCAGCTCGTCACTTGATGATCTTGGTGACGTTGCCGGCGCCGACGGTGCGGCCACCCTCACGGATCGCGAACTTGAGGTTGTCCTCCATGGCGATCGGCTTGTTCAGGTGGACGGTCATCGAGGTGTTGTCGCCAGGCATGACCATCTCGGTACCCTCGGGCAGCTGAACCACCCCGGTGACGTCGGTGGTGCGGAAGTAGAACTGCGGGGAGTAGTTCGAGAAGAACGGCTTGTGACGGCCACCCTCCTCCTTGGTCAGCACGTAGACGTTGCCCTCGAAGTCGGTGTGCGGCGTAACCGAACCCGGCTTGCAGATGACCATGCCGCGCTCCACGTCTTCCTTCTTGGTGCCACGGAGCAGCAGGCCGACGTTCTCGCCAGCGCGACCCTCGTCGAGGATCTTGCGGAACATCTCAACACCAGTGATGGTGGTGGTCTGCTTGGCCTCGCGGATGCCGATCAGGTCGACGGTCTCGCCGGTCTTGACGACGCCGCGCTCGATACGGCCGGTCACGACGGTGCCGCGGCCGGTGATCGTGAAGACGTCCTCGACGGGCATCAGGAACGGCTTGTCGGTGGCGCGCTCCGGCTGCGGGATGTACTCGTCCACAGCGTTCATGAGCTCGAGGATCGTCTCGCCCCACTTCTCGTCGCCCTGCAGGGCCTGGAAGGCGGAGACGCGGACGACGGGGCAGTTGTCACCGTCGAAGTCCTGCGAATCGAGGAGCTCGCGCACCTCCATCTCGACGAGCTCGATGAGCTCCTCGTCGTCGACCATGTCGCACTTGTTCAGCGCGACGACGATCGCCGGGACGCCGACCTGGCGGGCGAGCAGCACGTGCTCGCGCGTCTGCGGCATCGGGCCGTCGGTGGCGGCCACGACCAGGATCGCGCCGTCCATCTGCGCGGCACCGGTGATCATGTTCTTCACGTAGTCAGCGTGACCGGGGCAGTCGACGTGAGCGTAGTGACGCTTCTCCGTCTGGTACTCGACGTGCGAGATGGAGATGGTGATGCCGCGCTGCCGCTCTTCCGGTGCCTTGTCGATCTGATCGAAGGCCGAGACTGCGTTCAGCTCGGGGTACTTGTCGTGGAGCACCTTCGTAATCGCCGCGGTGAGCGTGGTCTTACCGTGGTCGATGTGACCGATGGTGCCGATGTTGCAGTGCGGCTTAGTCCGCTCGAACTTGGCCTTTGCCACTTGGGCTCCTCTTTCGGTGATTGCCGCGCGGATTTCGCTCGGCAACGGGTTGAACTCTGACTACAGGAAGGGCGCGCGGGAGCGCGCGTACCTTCCAAGTTTCCTCCACTGTGCGCGGGTGAGTCAAACTCGCCACCCGCGCACGGGGATGGTAGGGGGAGACGCAGGGCCGACTCACTCGTCGGAGCCGCCACGTCCCTTCTGGATGATCTCGTCAGCGACCGACTTGGGGCACTCGCCGTAGGAGTCGAACTCCATCGAGTACGAGGCCTGGCCGGACGTCTTCGACCGCAGGTCACCCACGTAGCCGAACATCTCCGAGAGCGGGACGAGCGCGCGCACGACCTGGCTGCCGTGCTGCTCCTCCATACCCTGGACCTGCCCGCGGCGGGAGTTGAGGTCGCCGATCACGGTGCCGAGGTAGTCCTCGGGGGTCGTGACCTCGACGGCCATCAGCGGCTCGAGCAGGGCCGGATCGGCCTTGCGCGACGCCTCCTTGAAAACCATCGAGCCGGCGATCTTGAAGGCGAGTTCCGAGGAGTCGACGTCGTGGTAGGCGCCGTCCAGCAGCGTCACCTTGATGTCCTCCACCGGGTAGCCCGCCAGCGGGCCGAACTGCATGGCCTCCTGGATGCCCTGGTCGACGGCCGGGATGTACTCGCGCGGGATGCGGCCGCCGGTGACGGCGTTCACGAACTCGTAGCCCTTGCCGGCCTCCTGCGGCTCCAGCGAGATGATGACGCGGGCGTACTGACCCGAGCCACCCGACTGCTTCTTGTGGGTGTACTCGACCTTGTCCACGGGGCGACGGAGGGTCTCGCGGTAGGCGACCTGCGGCTTGCCGATGTTCGCCTCGACGTGGAACTCGCGCTTCATGCGGTCGATCAGCACCTCGAGGTGCAGCTCGCCCATGCCAGCGATGATGGTCTGACCGGTCTCCTCGTCGGTGTGGACGCGGAAGGTCGGGTCCTCCTCGGCGAGACGCTGGATCGCGGTGCCCAGCTTCTCCTGGTCGGACTTCGTCTTCGGCTCGATCGCCTGCTCGATGACGGGGTTGGGGAACTCCATCGACTCGAGCACGATCGGGGCGTTCGCGTCGCACAGGGTCTCGCCGGTGGTGGTGTCCTTCAGGCCCATCACCGCGCAGATCATGCCCGCGCCGATGCTCTCGATCTCCTGACGCTTGTTCGCGTGCATCTGGTAGATCTTGCCGATGCGCTCCTTCTTGCCCTTGGTGGCGTTCAGCACCTGGGTGCCGGCCTTCAGGACGCCGGAGTACACGCGGACGTAGGTGAGGCGACCGAGGTGCGGGTCGGCAGCGATCTTGAACGCCAGCACCGCCAGCGGCTCCTCGGTGTCCGCGTGCCGCGTGACGACCTCGTCCTCGTTGCCCGGCTTGAAGCCCTCGACCGGCGGGATGTCCAGCGGCGACGGCAGGTAGTCGATGACCGCGTCGAGCATGGGCTGCACGCCCTTGTTCTTGAAGGACGTTCCGCAGGTCACGGCGGTGATCTTGTTGGCGATCACGGCGCGGCGGATCGCCGCCTTGATGGACTCGACCGACAGCTGCTCGCCCGAATCCTCGGCCAGCAGCCACTCTTCGCCGAACTCGTCGTCGTTGTCGGCGAGCACCTGGATGAGTTCCTCGCGCGCGGCGGCGGCCTGGTCGGCCATGTCCGCGGGGATCTCCTCGACGGTGTAGTCCTCGCCGATCGCCGTCTCGCCGCGCCACATGAGCGCGCGCATCTTGACCAGGTCGATGACGCCCTGGAAGTTGGCCTCGGCGCCGACCGGCAGCTGGATCACAGCGGCGGTCGCGTGCAGGCGCTCGCGGATCGTCTTGACGCAGTAGTCGAAGGACGCGCCCGTGCGGTCGAGCTTGTTCACGTAGCAGATGCGCGGGACGCCGTAGCGGGTCGCCTGACGCCACACGGTCTGACTCTGCGGCTCCACGCCGGCGACGCCGTCGAACACGGCGACCGCGCCGTCGAGGACGCGCAGCGAGCGCTCCACCTCGACGGTGAAGTCGACGTGGCCCGGGGTGTCGATGATGTTGATCTGGTTGTCGTGCCAGTAGCAGGTCGTCGCGGCCGACGTGATCGTGATGCCGCGCTCCTGCTCCTGCTCCATCCAGTCCATCGTGGCGGCGCCATCGTGAACCTCACCGAGCTTGTAGTTGATGCCGGTGTAGTAGAGGATGCGCTCGGTCGTGGTGGTCTTGCCCGCGTCGATGTGGGCCATGATGCCGATGTTGCGGACCTTGGCCAGGTCGATCTTCATGTCAATGGCCACGGGTTGTCTCCCTCAAGTTTGTCTAACGTTCGTATTCGACTCGGACGCCACGAAGCTCTCCCCCGCCGAGGCGAAGGAGAGCTCGAGGTCTGATCACCAGCGGTAGTGAGCGAAGGCGCGGTTCGCCTCGGCCATCTTGTGCGTGTCCTCGCGCCGCTTCACGGAGGCACCCAGACCGTTGCTCGCGTCCAGGATCTCGTTCATCAGGCGCTCGGTCATGGTCTTCTCGCGACGCTGGCGCGAGAAGGTGACCAGCCAGCGCAGGGCCAGCGTGGTGGAGCGGGCCGGCTTCACCTCGACGGGGACCTGGTAGGTCGCACCGCCGACGCGGCGGCTCTTCACCTCGACGGCGGGACGGATGTTGTCCAGGGCCTTCTTGAAGGTCTGCACGGGGTCAACGCCGGTCTTGGCCCGGGTGCCCTCAAGAGCGCCGTAGACAATGCTCTGCGCCGTCGTCTTCTTGCCGTCGAGCAGGATCTTGCTGACGAGCTGGGAGATCAGCGGGGACCCGTAGACCGGGTCGACGACGATCGGCCGCTTCGGGGCCGGTCCCTTGCGAGGCATTACTTCTCCTTCTTCGCGCCGTAGCGGCTGCGAGCCTGCTTGCGGTTCTTGACACCCTGGGTGTCGAGGGAACCGCGAATGATCTTGTAGCGGACGCCCGGCAGGTCCTTCACACGACCACCGCGCACCAGCACCATCGAGTGCTCCTGCAAGTTGTGCCCCACGCCGGGGATGTAGGCGGTCACCTCGATGCCCGAGGAGAGCCGGACGCGGGCCACCTTGCGCAGCGCGGAGTTCGGCTTCTTCGGCGTCGTGGTGTAGACGCGCGTGCACACGCCGCGGCGCTGCGGGGAACCCTTGAGCGCGGGCGTCTTGTTCTTGCTGACCTTGTCAGTGCGGCCCTTGCGGACCAGCTGCTGGATGGTGGGCACCGGCTGGTATCTCTTTCGTCGTGGTCTTACGAGGACATCCCCGCGGGGATGCCAGGCTTGGTGCAACGTCTCGGCTGCGGTCGCGACACGGGTCAGCGTCCCGCGCGAGAGATTGCGTGCGCCCGCCCGCGCATCTCCTCCGTGGAGCGATGCTGCGGCAAGCGCGATGGCCCGGTCGCCCGGACCCAATTACCTAGGCTAGTCGCTGGACCGGCCCTGCGCAAAATAGTGACTGGCGGATTGCGGCGGGCGGGAGGCCCACCGTGGGGAGGCCGTCCCCGCCGCGTGGGCGGCGAGGACGACCCCTTGGGGACGACGTCAGCGCAGATCGCCGATGTCGAACTCGTCGAGCTGCACCTCCGGGTCGGTCCCGGCGATGTCGTAGTCGTACGGGTCGTAGCTGAGGTCGTACGCGGCGGCACGGGCCTCGGCGGTGGGCTCCACCCTGATGTTGCGGTAGCGCTCCAGGCCGGTACCGGCCGGGATGAGCTTGCCCAGGATGACGTTCTCCTTCAGGCCGACGAGGGAGTCGGACTTCGCGTGGATCGCGGCGTCGGTGAGCACCTTGGTGGTCTCCTGGAAGGAGGCCGCCGAGAGCCACGACTCGGTCGCCAGGGACGCCTTCGTGATGCCCATGAGCACCGGACGGCCCTGCGCAGGACGCTGGCCCTCCGTCACCGCGCGACGGTTCTCCGCCTCGAAGTGCGCACGATCGACCAGGTCACCGGGCAGAATCGTGGTGTCGCCCGACTCGATCACCGTGATCCGGCGGAGCATCTGCCGGATGATGATCTCGATGTGCTTGTCGTGGATCGGAGCGCCCTGCGTCCGGTACACGGCCTGCACCTCGTTGACGAGGTGCTCCTGCACCCGACGCAGGCCGTTGACGCGCAGGATGTCCTGCGGGTCGAGGGTGCCGGCGTAGAGCTGCTGCCCGGCCTCGACGTGGTCACCGTCGTTGATTGAGTGGCGCACCATCGAGGCGTCCTCCCACTCCAGCCGCACGCGGCGCGGAAGCGGGTACTCGAGGTCGTCCTCGCCGTCGTCGCGGACGACGATCAGCTTGCGGGCGCGCTCCCCCTCCTCGATCCGGACGCGGCCTGCCGCCTCGGCGATCGGGGCCTTGCCCTTCGGGGTACGCGCCTCGAAGAGCTCGACCACACGCGGCAGACCCTGCGTGATGTCGTCGCCCGCCACACCGCCGGTGTGGAAGGTACGCATCGTCAGCTGGGTGCCGGGCTCGCCGATGGACTGCGCCGCGACGATGCCGACGGCCTCGCCGACGTCCACGAGCTTGCCCGTGGCCAGGGAGCGGCCGTAGCACTTCGCGCAGGTACCCATCGCCGACTCGCAGGTCAGCACGGAACGCACCTTCACCTCGGTGACGCCGGCCTCGACCAACTGGCCGATCTCGACGTCGCCCAGGTCGACCCCCGCCTCGACGAGGACGTTGCCGTCCGCGTCGGTGGCGTCCACGGCCAGCGTGCGGGCGTAGACCGCCGACTCGACGTCGCGGCCCGGCACCAGCTTTCCGTCCCGGCCCTCGGCCGCGATCACCTTGGTGAGGCCGCGGTCGGTGCCGCAGTCCTCCTCGCGGATGATGACGTCCTGGCTGACGTCGACGAGGCGACGCGTCAGGTAACCGGAGTCGGCCGTCCGCAGCGCGGTGTCGGCCTGGCCCTTACGGCCACCGTGCGTGGAGATGAAGTACTCCAGCACCGACAGACCCTCGCGGAAGTTCGACTTGATCGGACGCGCGATGATCTCGCCCTTCGGGTTCGCCACCAGGCCTCGCATGGCGGCGATCTGACGCATCTGCGTCATGTTTCCTCGCGCACCCGAGTGCACCATCATGTAGATGGGGTTGTCGGTGGTGAAGTTGGCCTCCATCGCCGCGGTCAGCTCGTTGGTGGCGTCCGTCCACAACTGGACGAGCTCCTGCTGGCGCTCCTCCTCGGTCACCTTGCCGCGCTCGAACTGGCGGGTGATCTTCTCGGCCTTCGCGTCGTACGCGGCCAGGATCTCAGGCTTGTTCGGCGGCGTCTGCACGTCGCCGATCGAGACCGTGACACCCGAGCGCGTGGCCCACTTGAAGCCCATGTCCTTCAGGCGATCGAGCGTGCGCGCGACGGTCACCTTCGGGTACTTCTCGGCCAGCTCGTTGACGATCTGGCCGAGCCGCTTCTTGCCGACCTCGCCGTTCACGAAGGGGAAGTCCTCGGGCAGCGCCTCGTTGAACAGGGCACGACCCAGGGTCGTCTCCAGCAGGTACGAGCCGTCCTCGCGGACCTCGGTGCCGGCCGGCGCCTTCCCGTCGGTCAGGCGCAGCTTGATCGGGGTGCCGATCTTGATCTCGCCCGCGTCCATGGCCATGTAGGCCTCGTTCTTGGACGTGAAGGCGCGCCCGTCCCCCTCGCCGCCGGGGACGACGGTCGTGAGGAAGTAGTGGCCGATGATCATGTCCTGCGTCGGCAGGGTGACGGGGCGACCGTCGGCGGGCTTCAGGATGTTGTTCGTCGACAGCATCAGGATGCGCGCCTCGGCCTGCGCCTCCGCGCTCAGCGGCAGGTGCACGGCCATCTGGTCACCGTCGAAGTCCGCGTTGAACGCGGTGCAGACGAGCGGGTGCAACTGGATGGCCTTGCCCTCGATGAGCTGCGGCTCGAACGCCTGGATGCCCAGACGGTGCAGCGTGGGCGCGCGGTTCAGCAGCACGGGGTGCTCCTGGATGACCTCTTCGAGGACGTCCCACACCACCGAGCGCTGGCGCTCGACCATGCGCTTGGCGCTCTTGATGTTCTGGGCGAGGTTGAGATCGTCCAGGCGCTTCATCACGAACGGCTTGAACAGCTCCAGCGCCATCGTCTTGGGCAGGCCGCACTGGTGCAGCTTCAGCTGCGGGCCGACCACGATGACCGAACGGCCCGAGTAGTCGACGCGCTTGCCGAGCAGGTTCTGACGGAACCGGCCCTGCTTGCCCTTGAGCATGTCGGAGATCGACTTCAGCGGACGGTTGCCCGGCCCGGTGACCGGACGACCGCGACGACCGTTGTCGAACAGCGAGTCGACGGCCTCCTGCAGCATCCGCTTCTCGTTGTTGACGATGATCTCGGGCGCGCCCAGGTCGAGCAGCCGCTTGAGGCGGTTGTTGCGGTTGATGACGCGGCGGTACAGGTCGTTGAGGTCGGACGTCGCGAACCGGCCGCCGTCGAGCTGCACCATCGGGCGCAGGTCCGGCGGGATGACCGGGACGGCGTCCAGCACCATGCCGGCGGGGCTGTTGGTGGTGTTCAGGAAGGCCGACACCACCTTCAAGCGCTTCAGGGCACGCGTCTTGCGCTGGCCCTTGCCTGTCTGGATGGTGTTGCGCAGCGACTCGGCCTCGGCGTCCAGGTCGAAGTCGTGCAGGCGGCGCTTGATCGCCTCCGCGCCCATGAAGCCCTCGAAGTACTTACCGAAGCGCGACTTCATCTCGCGGTAGAGGATCTCGTCGCCCTCGAGGTCTTGGACCTTCAGGCCCTTGAACCTGCTCCAGACGGCGTCGAGACGGTCCAGCTCACGCTGGGCGCGGTCGCGGCGCTGCTTGGCCTCGCGCTCGCCGCCGTCGCGGACCTTCTTCTTGACGTCCGCCTTGGCGCCCTCGGACTCGAGCTGAGCGAGGTCCTCCTCGATCTTCTGCATGCGCGCCTCGATGTCGGCGTCGCGCCGGCTCTCGATCTGCTTGCGCTCGACCTCGACCTTGGCCTCCAGGGAGGGCAGGTCGCGGTGCCGCGCGTCCTCGTCGACCGAGGTGATCATGTAGGCCGCGAAGTAGATGACCTTCTCCAGGTCCTTCGGGGCGATGTCCAGCAGGTAGCCCAGCCGGGACGGGACGCCCTTGAAGTACCAGATGTGGGTCACGGGGGCGGCGAGTTCGATGTGCCCCATGCGCTCGCGGCGCACGTTGGACCGGGTCACCTCGACGCCGCAGCGCTCGCAGATGATGCCCTTGAACCGCACCCGCTTGTACTTGCCGCAGTAGCACTCCCAGTCCCGGGTGGGACCGAAGATCTTCTCGCAGAACAGGCCGTCACGCTCCGGCTTGAGCGTGCGGTAGTTGATGGTCTCCGGCTTCTTGACCTCGCCGTGCGACCACTCGCGGATCTGGTCGGCCGTGGCCAGGCCGATGCGCAGTTCGTCGTAGAAATTAACGTCCAGCACGTTGTATCGCTTTCTCCTGCCTCACCGGCAGGCATGCATGGTGTTCGTCTGAGTGGGCTGTGGACTGAGCGTTGACTCAGACTTCGTCGACGGAGCCGAACGAGTCGGCGCCGGGACGACGGGAGAGGTCGATACCGAACTCCTCCGCACGGTGGTAGTCGTCTTCGGAGTCGCGAAGCTCCACCACCTCGCCGTCGGAGGACAACACCTCGACGTTCAGGCAGAGGGACTTCATCTCCTTGACGAGCACCTTGAACGACTCAGGGATGCCAGGCTCGGGGATGTTCTCGCCCTTGACGATCGCCTCGTAGACCTTCACGCGGCCCGGGACGTCGTCGGACTTGATCGTCAGGAGCTCCTGCAGCGCCCATGCGGCGCCGTAGGCCTCCATCGCCCAGACCTCCATCTCGCCGAAGCGCTGGCCACCGAACTGCGCCTTACCACCCAGCGGCTGCTGCGTGATCATCGAGTACGGGCCGGTCGAACGCGCGTGGATCTTGTCGTCGACCAGGTGGTGCAGCTTCAGCATGTAGACGTAGCCGACGCCGACCCGCTCCGGGTACGGCTCGCCGGAGCGTCCGTCGAAGAGCTGCGCCTTGCCGTCGCCGTCCACCAGGCGCAGGCCGTCGCGCTGCGGCAGCCCGTGCTCGAGCAGGCCCGAGATCTCCTCCTCGTTCGCGCCGTCGAAGACGGGCGTGGCCAGGCGGGCGCCGCCGTCCACGTGGCCGAGCCCCAGCTCGGAGAGCCGCTCGGCCCACGGCTCGGCGACCCCGTCGAGGTTCCAACCGGCGTGAGCGATCCAGCCCAGGTGCATCTCGAGCACCTGGCCGACGTTCATTCGGCTGGGGACGCCCAGCGGGTTCAGCACGATGTCGACGGGCGTGCCGTCCTCGAGGAACGGCATGTCCTCCACCGGCAGGATCTTGCTGATGACGCCCTTGTTGCCGTGACGGCCGGCGAGCTTGTCACCGTCGGAGATCTTGCGCTTCTGGGCCACGTAGACGCGGACCAGCTGGTTGACGCCCGGGGGCAACTCGTCGCCCTCGTCGCGATCGAAGACGCGGACGCCGATGACCGTGCCGGTCTCGCCGTGCGGCACCTTCATGGACGTGTCGCGGACCTCGCGGGCCTTCTCGCCGAAGATGGCGCGCAGCAGGCGCTCCTCGGGAGTCAGCTCGGTCTCGCCCTTCGGGGTCACCTTGCCGACGAGGATGTCACCGGTACCGACCTCGGCGCCGATGCGCACGATGCCGCGCTCATCGAGGTCGGCGAGCATGTCGTCGCCGACGTTCGGGATGTCGCGGGTGATCTCCTCGGCGCCCAGCTTGGTGTCGCGGGCGTCGATCTCGTGCTCCTCGATGTGGATCGAGGTGAGGACGTCGTCCTGCACGAGCCGCTGGCTCAGGATGATCGCGTCCTCGTAGTTGTGACCCTCCCATGGCATGAAGGCGACGAGCAGGTTGCGGCCGAGCGCCATCTCGCCGCTGTCGGTGCAGGCGCCGTCGGCGAGCGGGGTGCCCACCTCGACGCGCTGCCCGTCGACGACCAGCGGGCGCTGGTTGATGCAGGTCGTCTGGTTCGACCGGCGGAACTTCGCCAGGCGGTACGTCGTCTGGGTGGCGTCGTCGTTCATGACGTCGATCATGTCGGCGGACACCGCCGTCACCACGCCCGCCTTCGCCGCGACGGTCACCTCGCCGGCGTCGATCGCGCCGCGGTACTCCATGCCGGTGCCCACGTAGGGGGCCTCGTTACGGATCAGCGGCACGGCCTGGCGCTGCATGTTCGCGCCCATCAGGGCACGGGACGCGTCATCGTGCTCGAGGAACGGGATCAGCGCGGTCGCCACCGACACCATCTGGCGCGGCGAGACGTCCATGTAGTTGACCATGTCGCGCGGGACCTCATCGGCCTCGCCGTCACGGCGGCGCACCAGGACGCGCTCCTCTTCGAACCGGCCCTCATCGTCGAGCACGGCGTTCGCCTGCGCGATGATGTAGCGGTCCTCCTCGTCGGCGGTCAGGTAATCGATCTTGTCGGTGACCTGGCCGTCCTGGCAGCGCCGGTACGGCGTCTCGATGAAGCCGAACGCGTTGACGCGCGCGAAGGACGCCAGCGAGCCGATCAGGCCGATGTTCGGGCCTTCAGGGGTCTCGATGGGGCACATGCGGCCGTAGTGCGACGGGTGGACGTCACGGACCTCCATGCCGGCGCGGTCACGGGACAGGCCGCCCGGGCCGAGCGCGGACAAGCGGCGCTTGTGCGTCAGGCCGCTCAGCGGGTTGTTCTGGTCCATGAACTGCGACAGCTGCGACGTGCCGAAGAACTCGCGCACGGCGGCGACCACGGGCCGGATGTTGATCAGCGTCTGGGGCGTGATCGCCTCGATGTCCTGGGTCGTCATGCGATCGCGGACGGTGCGCTCGAGGCGGCCGAGACCGATGCGCAGCTGGTTTTGGATGAGCTCGCCGACCGTGCGCAGACGACGGTTGCCGAAGTGATCGATGTCGTCGGTCTGCACCGGGACACCGTCGAGCTCTTCCTTGCCCTCGTGCAGCGCGACGATGTAGCGGATGGCCGAGACGATGTCCTCCATCGTCAGCACCTGCTGATCGAACGGCTGCTCAAGGCCGAGCTTCTTGTTGATCTTGTACCGGCCGACCTTGGCGAGGTCGTAGCGCTTCGGGTTGAAGTAGTAGTTCTCCAACATCGCCTGCGCCGCCTCACGCGTCGGCGGCTCGCCCGGGCGCAGCTTGCGGTAGATGTCGAGCAGCGCCTCGTCGGTGTTTGCGGTGTGATCCTTCTCGAGCGTGAGCCGGATCGACTCGTACTCGCCGAACTCCTCGAGGATCTGCTCGTTCGTCCAGCCCAGCGCCTTCAGCAGGACGGTGACGTTCTGCTTGCGCTTACGGTCGAGGCGGACGCCGACCATGTCGCGCTTGTCGATCTCAAACTCGAGCCACGCGCCGCGGCTCGGGATCACCTTGCAGGTGAAGATGTCCTTGTCCGACGTCTTGTCGGGAGTCTGCTCGAAGTAGACGCCCGGCGAACGGACGAGCTGGCTGACGACGACGCGCTCGGTGCCGTTGATGACGAACGTGCCCTTGTCGGTCATGAGGGGGAAGTCGCCCATGAACACGGTCTGGCTCTTGATCTCGCCCGTGTCGTTGTTCATGAACTCGGCCGTCACGAAGAGCGGCGCGGCGTAGGTGACGTCGCGGTCCTTGCACTCGTCGACGGAGTACTTCGGCTCCTCGAAGCGATGGTCGCGGAAACTCAGCGACATCGTCTGGGAGAGATCCTCGATCGGGGAGATCTCCTCGAAGATCTCCTCAAGGCCGGACTTGGTGTTGATGTCGGTCCGGCCCTCGGCCTGGGCCTGCGCGACGCGGTCGCGCCACACTTCGTTCCCGATCAGCCAATCAAAGGAGTCAACCTGCAGATCCAGCAGATTGGGGATCTCCAGCGGCTCAGCGATCTTCGCGAAAGAGATGCGGCCACTGGGAGAGATGACATTGGTGTTCTTCGACGCAACGCGCGAGACGGCCAAGGTTTGTCCTTCCAAGAGAACCCAGCAAAGTGGTTCTTTGCGTGCGAAACGACCCGCGTCAAATCCTCAATCACGGGTCGTCAAATGGGGCAAGACTCGATGGTAGCCCGCCCCCGCACAGAAGTAAAGGCCAAGGCACAGGCTCTCACGTCTGCGGGGCATCGTCCTAGCGCCACTACGTCGTGTCGCTCAGGTCACTGCTCTCAAGGACGCTTTGAGCATACAGCGCGGTGCGGGCGATTGCACCCACCTGCGCTGACAAGGCTGGGGCGCGCCGCGAGCCGGACGCCGCGAGGGCAGCAAAAGGGCGGCGGGACGAATCCCGCCGCCCTTCGGCGTGTGTTCGCGACTAGCGCAGGGTCACTTGATGGTGACGGTGGCGCCGGCGCCCTCGAGGGCCTCCTTGGCCTTCTCGGCCTGGTCGCGAGCGACCTTCTCCAGGACGGCCTTGGGGGCCGACTCGACGAGGTCCTTGGCCTCCTTCAGGCCGAGGCTCGTGAGACCGCGCACCTCCTTGATGACCTGGATCTTCTTGTCGCCGGCGGACTCGAGGATGACGTCGACCTCGCTGGAGGCCTCCTCCTCGGCCGCGCCGCCGTCGGCACCACCAGCGGCCGGGGCACCCGGAGCCGCGGCGGCGGCCACGGGGGCAGCGGCGGTGACGCCGAAGGCGTCCTCGAACTGCTTCACGAACTCGGAGAGCTCGATGAGGGTCATCTCCTTGAAGGCGTCAAGGAGCTCGTCGTTGCTGAGCTTCGCCATAATGGGGCGTCCTTTCTGATTATTCGTTCGATGCAGCGTCAGCCGCGTCTTCGGGGGCCTCAGCAGCAGGTGCTGCATCGGTTGCCGCGGCCTCGTCGGTCGCGGCGGGTGCGGAGGCCTCGGCCTCCGCGGTGTCGGGCTTCTGGTCTGCGGCGGGAGCCGAGCCGGCCCCACCGATGATCGAGGGATCCTCGCCCGCCTTCGCCTGCAGGGCGCCCATCGCACGGGCGGCCTGGGACAGCGGGGCGGCGAACAGGTACACGGCCTGCTGCAGGGAGCCCTTCATCGCGCCGGCGAGCTTGGCGAGCAGGACCTCGCGCGGCTCGAGATCGGCGAGCTTCTTCACGGAGTCGGCGTCGAGGACGCGGCCGTCCATGACACCGCCCTTGATGACCAGAAGCGGGTTGGCCTTCGCGAATTCGCGCATGCCCTTGGCCACGGTGGCGATGTCACCGCGGATGAACGCGATGGCGGTCGGGCCGGTGAGTTGCTCGTCGAGCCCCTCAATGCCCGCCTCCTTGGCGGCGATCTGGGTCAGCGTGTTCTTCGTGACGGCATACGTGGCGTCCTCGCCCAGCGACCTGCGGAGTTCCTTCAGTTCGCTGACGCTGAGGCCGCGGTACTCGGTCAGCACAGCCGCGCCCGCAGAGGTGAAGCTCTCCTTCAGCTCTGCGACGGCTGCTGCCTTGTCCGGCCTCGCCATGGGTCTCCTTCCCACTTCGTATCGTCAGACCGAAGACCTCACCTGGACGAAAAAACCCCGACCGCACACGGCGAACGGGGCAAGACACAACAGCTCGGGGCTGGGTAACTCTTCACGGTTCACCTGCGCGGGGTTTACGACACCCCGTGCGGGGCGCGACCAGCGGTCTTCGGCTCTGACCACTTTACGGCAAGCCCCGGCCGGGACCAAATCCGCGGCCGGGGCTCGCCTGTCGTGCGGTTCAGCCGACGCGGAAGAGCACGTCGCCCGCTGCCACGTCGCCGTCAGCGACGATGTCCGCGGTGTCGGGCTTACGGTCCATCGCGACGACGATCACGGTCGTGGAGATGGTGTCGCCCGTGATCGACGACGGATCCCAGGTCACCATCGGGTCGCCGGCGGCCACCGTGGAACCCTCCGTACCGACCACCTCGAACCCCTCACCCTTGAGACCGACGGTGTTGATGCCCAGGTGCGTCAGGATGCCAACCCCGTCGTCGCCCAGCACCACGAAGGCGTGCGGCATGATCTTGACCACCTTGCCGCCGATGGGCGCCACGGTCGTCGTCCGGCCCCCGGACGGCTCGATGCCGACGCCCGGGCCGAGCATCTGACCGGAGAAGACGGGGTCGTCCACCTCGCCGATCGGCAGGATGCGGCCGGGACAGGGCGCGACGACGTCGGTCACAGCAGGTCCTCGATGTCGTCGTTGAGGTTCTCCGCCTCGGGCCCGACCACGACCTGGATGATCGTGCCGGCGCTCATCACGCCGTGCGCGCCCGCGGCCTTGAGGGCCGCCTCGTCCACCTTGTTCGGGTCGCGCACCTCGGTGCGCAGCCGCGTGATGCAGGGCTCGATCTCGACGATGTTGTCCGCACCGCCGAGCCCCTTCACGATCTGTTCAGCCTTGCTGCTCATCCGTCACCTTTCTGTTCGGGCGTCGTCGCCCTCTGTCCGTCAGCTGCCGAGAGCGGAATCTGGCCAGCATGGTACGCGGTCGGCGGTCGGCCCGGAATCAGCACGGGCCTCCGGTGCCCAGGCCCCTCGACGCCGGGCCGGCGGCCGACGCGCACCGACTCTTGAGGCCCGACGCGCCCCCGCTTGTCGATTGCCACTCGCAAGGTGCATCCTATCCGTAACTGGTCCGGACCAGGGCGGTCCGGACGGATTATCCACGAAGAGGACGCAATGGCGCGCGAGGTCGAGCTCCCCGGAACGGTCGATGACGGGCCGATGCCGAAGCACGAGCAGTTGCGCCTGCTCATCGCCCAGCAAGCGCGTCCCGGCCAGGCGATCCCGTCGGAGCGCGATCTCATGGCGGCCTACAAGGTCTCCCGCTCCACCGTGCGCAAGGCCATCGACACCCTCGTGGCGGACGGCCAACTGCGGCGCAGCCACGGCAAGGGGACGTTCGCCGTCGCGCGACCCGTGGAGAGCCGGCTGCACCTGGCGTCCTTCACCCAGGACATGCGGCGGCGCGGTCGGGTACCGTCCACGGTCCTCCTCGACGCGCGGGCGTGCGTGCCGCCGGCCGAGGTGACGGCCGCCCTCGGGCTCGACGCAGACGCCCGGGTGTGGCAACTCGAGCGTGTCCGGCTGGCCGACGGGGAACCCATGGCCCTCGAGAAGGCCTGGTATCCCGTCGAGGTGTTCCCGGATCTGGACCGTCAGCCGTTGCAGCAGTCGCTGTACGAACTGTTCACCGCGCATTACGGGGTGACCATCGACGCCGCCGTCCAGACGATGTGGGCCGAGTCGGCCTCAGCCGCGGTAGCGCGCCGGCTCGACGCGCCCGCCGCGACGCCGCTGCTCGTCTTCCGCCGCCGTTCGACCGCCCGCGACAGGCCGGTCGAGTTCATGTACTCGCGCTACCGCGGCGACCGCTATCAGGTCACCGTCTCGCTCGACCTTCAGCAATCCCCCGAGTTATGACCCACGAACCACCGGCCCGGCCTTCGTCGGACCGGCCCAGCAGGATCCACACACCGAAGGAAGGCCCCATGAGTTCCGCATCCACCGCGCCGGCAGAGAAGACGTCGCGGTTCAACCTTGCCCCGCTGCAGAAGTTCGGGCGCAGCCTGATGCTGCCGATCGCTTCACTGCCGGCCGCCGCCCTGCTGCTGCGGCTCGGTTCCGCCGACATGCTGGGCGAAGACGGCCTCAACTGGGGACCCGTCGCCACCGTGCTGGCCGCCGCGGGCGGGGCGCTCATCGACAACCTGCCGATCCTGTTCGCGCTCGGCGTGGCGATCGGCATCGCCCGCAAGGCCGACGGATCGACCGCGCTGGCGGCCCTCACCGGCTACCTCGTGTTCAAGGGCGTCAGCGACGCGATGTCGCCCCTGATCCTCGGCGAGGCTGCCGAGGGCGAGAAGCAGAAGCTGATCAACTATGGCGTCCTCGGCGGCATTCTGATCGGCCTCATCGCGGGCTGGCTGTGGCAGCGGTTCTACCGCACCAAGCTGCCCCCGTACCTGGCGTTCTTCGGTGGACGCCGCTTCGTGCCGATGCTGACGGCGCTCTCGGGCATGCTGCTGGCCGTCGCGCTGTCGTTCGTCTACCCCGCGTTCAATGGCGGCCTGACGTCCGTCGGCACCTGGGTGGCCGGCAACGCGATCGTGGGTGGCTTCGTGTTCGGCGTCCTGAACCGACTGCTGATCCCGCTGGGTCTGCACCACATCATCAACAACCCGCCGTGGTTCCTGATCGGCGACTTCACCAAGGCTGACGGCACGGTCGTGCACGGCGACATCGCCCGCTTCCTGGCAGGCGACCCGACCGCCGGGGCGTTCATGACCGGCTGGTTCCCGATCATGATGTTCGCTCTGCCCGCCGCGGCGCTCGCCATCTGGCAGGAGGCCCGCCCTGAGAACAAGAAGGCCGTCGGCGGCATCATGATCTCGGTCGCGCTGACCGCCTTCCTCACCGGCATCACCGAGCCCATCGAGTTCGCGTTCATGTTCGTCGCTTTCCCGCTCTACGTCATGCACGCGGTGCTGAGCGGCGTCTCGCTGGCCGTCTGCAACGCGCTCGGCCTGAGGATGGGCTTCGGCTTCTCCGCCGGCTTGTTCGACATGGTGCTGAACTGGCGCATCTCGACGAACCCCTGGATGGTCGTCCTGATGGGGTTGATCTTCGCGGCGATCTACTACGTCTTGTTCCGCGCGGTCATCCGCCTGTGGAACCTCAAGACGCCGGGACGCGAAGAGGGCGAAGTCGCCAACGTGAGCGCCGACCCGACCGCGGAGTGAACCGGACGTGGGCGGTGCGGCGCCGCCGGGCCGCGGCACCGCCCACGTTCCTGTCCCGCCACGGACGCTACTCTCCTCGCGTCGAGCACCACGCCGATGCGACACCGCCCGACCACAAACCCTCCGTCCCGAAAGTGACCCCCGATGGAAATCGTGATCTGCTCCAGCACCCAACAGGTCGGCGACGTCGCCGCTGCCCGCGTGGCCCAGGTGTGCCGCGCCGCGGGGCCGAACGCCGTGCTGGGGGTGGCGACCGGGAGCTCGCCGCTGTCGTGCTACACGGGGCTCGCCGAGCGCGTCCGCTCAGGCTCCCTGGACCTGTCGCGCGCGTCTGCCTTCGCCCTCGACGAGTACGTCGGGCTGCCGCGGGGTCACGAGGAGAGCTATGCCGAGGTGATCCGCCGGACCGTCACCGAACCCCTCGGGCTCGACCCGGCGCGCGTGCACACGCCAGACGGCTTCGCCGACGATCTCGAGGCCGCCTGTGCCGACTACGAGCGCCGCATCGCCGGAGCGGGCGGCGTGGACGTGCAGATCCTCGGGGTGGGCGCGAACGGCCACATCGGCTTCAACGAGCCGTCCTCGTCGCTGAGTTCGCGGACGCGCATCAAGACGCTCACCGACCGCACCCGCGAGGACAACCGCCGCTTCTTCGCCGAGCTGGACGATGTCCCGCGCCACTGCCTCACCCAGGGCCTCGGCACGATCATGGACGCCCGTGCAGTGGTCCTGATCGCCCAAGGCGGGGGGAAGGCGCGGGCGATCCGCAATCTCGTGGAGGGGCCCATCACCGCGATGTGCCCCGGCTCCGTCCTGCAGTTCCACCGCTACGCCACCGTCGTGATCGACGACGCGGCCGCCGCAGAACTGCAGCACGCCGACTACTACCGTGAGACCTACGCGCACAAGCCGTCCTGGCAGCGCTTCGAGAACTGAGGGTCCCCCGTGTTGATCGCCGCCACCAGGCTGTACGTCGACGACCGTTTCGTCCCCGGCTGGGTCCGTGTCGAGGACGACCGCATCGTGGAGATCGGCGTTGACGCTCCCCCGCCCGGCCTCCCCCACGTCAATGTGACGGCAGGCTGGGTCGTCCCCGGCTTCGTGGACGTGCATTGTCACGGTGGTGGCGGCGCCGCGTTCGGAACGAGCGACCCAGGCGACGTGGACAGGGCACTTTCCGTCCACCGCTCACACGGCTCGACCACCGTCGTTGCGAGCCTCGTCACCGCCACCGCACAGGTGTTGACCGAGCAGATGGAGCTGCTGCGCCCGCGCGTCGAAGCCGGGGACCTCGCCGGCATCCACCTCGAGGGGCCCTGGCTCTCCCCAGGCCACAAGGGGGCCCACGACGCCGCGCTGCTGACCGCGCCCCACCCCGCCGAGGTCAACGACCTCGTGGACGCAGCCGGCGGCACCGTGCGGATGGTCACCATCGCACCGGAACTGCCTGACGCCATGGACGCGATCGACGAGCTCGCCGGGCGAGGCATCGTCGCCGCCATCGGCCACACCGACGCCACGTTGCCCGTCGCGCGCGAAGCCCTCGCCGCGGGCGCCCGCGGCGGCACCCATCTGTTCAATGCGATGCCGCCCCTACGCCACCGCGACCCGGGGCCGATCCTCGCGCTCTGGGACTCGTCGGCCTTCCTCGAGCTCATCGCCGATGGCATCCACGTCCACCGCGAACTGGCGGCCTACGTGCTGCGCTCGTTCCCGGACCGCGTCGTCCTCATCACCGACGCCATGGCCGCCGCGGGCGCCCCCGACGGCGAGTACGTGTTGGGCGAACTCCCCGTCACGGTGAGCGACGGGGTGGCGAAGCTCACCGGCACCGACACCATCGCCGGGAGCACCCTGACCTTGGACGTCGCTGTCCGCACGATGGTCGCGGCCGGCGTCCCCCTCGAGCTGGCGGTTCGGGCCGCGACGCTCAACCCCGCTCGGTATCTGCGTCTGCCTGACGTGGGCCGTTTGACCGTGGGCGCCTTCGCAGACGTCCTCGTTCTGGACGAAGATCTCCAGGTGGAGCGAGTCCTGCGTCACGGACGCTGGGAGCCCGTCCGCTGATCGGCGTTCATCGCCCGTCGGACACACACGGCACAGCATGGGGATACTCCCGTCCCCACCACACCTCCCGTGGGCCCTGGGACAGTTCGCGCGCACGCCCCGACTGTCCCAGGGGGACTGGAAGGCCACCCCGGAACTGAGCTACCGCCCGCACTTGGCTACCGCCCGCACTTGCCCCAGGCCCTCTCTGCTCGCCGGCGCGTGCTCGAAGCCGCCGGCGCATCGCAGAACGGAACTGCTCTCCCCGTCCGTGCCCCAGCCCCGACAGCGCCTGGCAGCACCGCACGGACTCTCCCCTTACACGTGTCCAGCGCCCGCCAAACGCGGCGTAGAACCGCGCCGGCCCTGCGCCGCGGGGTCTCCGGGGGAGTCAGATCCCCGCGTCGAGGCCCGCCCCAATACCCCGAACGAGGGCTCGCACTCAGCCTGCACCCGTCAAAGCTCTGCCGACTCTGGCCGACCGCCGTGCGCTAACAGGCCCCGTCGCATCCGATGTTGTGCCGCGTCCCTGGCCCTGGGTGCCCAGGTCGCAAACACACCAAAGTAAAAGCGCTTAAATGCAACTGTCCCCCGTAACGGTTGTTACGGGGGACTGTTGTTGTGTGTCCGGCGATGACCTACTCTCCCACACACCAGCGTGTGCAGTACCATCGGCGCTGAAAGGCTTAGCTTCCGGGTTCGGAATGGGGCCGGGCGTTTCCCTTTCGCCATGATCACCGAAACGACTATTCATTTATCAATCCCCACCCGCCGGGTGGGGGGAACATCACAGACACTCCGGCCACCCCGGACCGGGGTGGTGTGTTGTCTGGGAATCGTATAGCGGACGCGAAACATCTTGCAGCAATCATCTGCGTCAAGACATGTTTTTGGTGGTGTGACAAGCCCTCGGCCTATTAGTAACAGTCAGCTCCACACATTACTGTGCTTCCACATCTGTCCTATCAACCCGGTCGTCTCCCGGGGGCCTTACCAACAAAATGTTGTGAGAGTCCTCATCTTGAAGCGTGCTTCCCGCTTAGATGCTTTCAGCGGTTATCACTTCCCAACGTAGCCAACCAGCCGTGCACCTGGCGGTACAACTGGCACACCAGAGGTTAGTCCGTCCCGGTCCTCTCGTACTAAGGACAGCACTTCTCAAGACTCTTACGCGCGCAGCGGATAGGGACCGAACTGTCTCACGACGTTCTAAACCCAGCTCGCGTGCCGCTTTAATGGGCGAACAGCCCAACCCTTGGGACCGACTCCAGCCCCAGGATGCGACGAGCCGACATCGAGGTGCCAAACCATGCCGTCGCTATGGACGCTCGGGCAAGATCAGCCTGTTATCCCCGGGGTACCTTTTATCCGTTGAGTGACGGCGCTTCCACATGCCACCGTCAGATCACTAGTCCCGACTTTCGTCCCTGCTCGACCTGTCAGTCTCACAGTCAAGCTCCCTTGTGCACTTACACTCAACACCTGATTGCCAACCAGGCTGAGGGAACCTTTGGGCGCCTCCGTTACCTTTTAGGAGGCGACCGCCCCAGTCAAACTACCCATCAGGCACTGTCCCTGAACCAGATCATGGCCCGAAGTTAGATATCCAGAACAACCAGAGTGGTATTTCAACGATGACTCCACAACCACTAGCGTGACCGCTTCACAGTCTCCCACCTATCCTACACAAGCTGTACCGAACACCAATACCAAACTATAGTAAAGGTCCCGGGGTCTTTCCGTCCTGCTGCGCGTAACGAGCATCTTTACTCGTAATGCAATTTCGCCGAGTTCGTGGTGGAGACAGCGCCCAAATCGTTACTCCATTCGTGCAGGTCGGAACTTACCCGACAAGGAATTTCGCTACCTTAGGATGGTTATAGTTACCACCGCCGTTTACTGGGGCTTAAGTTCACCGCTTCGCTCACGCTAACAGTTCCCCTTAACCTTCCAGCACCGGGCAGGAGTCAGTCCGTATACATCGTCTTACAACTTCGCACGGACCTGTGTTTTTAGTAAACAGTCGCTTGGGCCTGGTCTCTGCGACCATCACCGCTACCAACCGCAAAGGGCTGTCACGGATCAGGTCCCCCTTATCCCGAAGTTACGGGGGTATTTTGCCGAGTTCCTTCACCACGATTCTCTCGATCGCCTCGGTATTCTCTACCAATCCACCTGTGTCGGTTTAGGGTACGGGCGGCTCACAACTCGCTCACGAAGCTTTTCTCGGCAGCATAGGATCACCCACACCACACACACGTGTGCAGTGCCATCAAGTCTCAGACACACAGCGCACGGATTTACCTACACGCCGTCCTACACTCTTAGCCCGGGACAACCATCGCCCGGGATGGGCTACCTTCCTGCGTCCCTCCGCAGCTTGCCTACTACAAGATCAGGTCACAGACTCACCCGCCATCACCCGAAGGATCCGACAGACTCGCATGCTTAGTCTCACTCGCCTCGGCAGGATCGTTGTTTCGCCGGTACCAGAATATCAACTGGTTGTCCATCGACTACGCCTGTCGGCCTCGCCTTAGGTCCCGACTTACCCAGGGAAGATTAGCTTGACCCTGGAACCCTTGGATATTCGGCGGACGGGTTTCTCACCCGTCATTCGCTACTCATGCCTGCATTCTCACTCGTGTGAACTCCACGATCGGGTCACCCCACCGCTTCACCGCACACACGACGCTCCCCTACCCACCACACATAACGTGCGGCGCCACAGCTTCGGCGGATTACTTGAGCCCCGCTACATTGTCGGCGCAGAATCACTTGACCAGTGAGCTATTACGCACTCTTTCAAGGATGGCTGCTTCCAAGCCAACCTCCTGGTTGTCTTCGCAACTCCACATCCTTTTCCACTTAGTAACCACTTAGGGGCCTTAGCTGATGATCTGGGCTGTTTCCCTCTCGACTATGAAGCTTATCCCCCACAGTCTCACTGCCGCCCTCAACCTTACCGGCATTCGGAGTTTGGCTGATTTCGGTAAGCTGTTAAGCCCCCTAGACCATCCAGTGCTCTACCTCCGGCAAGAAACAGGCGACGCTGCACCTAAATGCATTTCGGGGAGAACCAGCTATCACGAAGTTTGATTGGCCTTTCACCCCTATCCACAGCTCATCCCCTCGGTTTTCAACCCAAGTGGGTTCGGGCCTCCACGACGTCTTACCGTCGCTTCACCCTGGCCATGGATAGATCACTTCGCTTCGGGTCTAGAGTGCGCGACTCAACCGCCCTATTCGGACTCGCTTTCGCTACGGCTCCCCCACACGGGTTAACCTCGCCACACACCACTAACTCGCAGGCTCATTCTTCAAAAGGCACGCCGTCACCCCGCAAGGCTCCGACGGATTGTAGGCGACCGGTTTCAGGTACTATTTCACTCCCCTCCCGGGGTACTTTTCACCTTTCCCTCACGGTACTCGTGCACTATCGGTCATCAAGGAGTATTTAGGCTTAGCGGGTGGTCCCGCCAGATTCACACGGAATTTCAGGGGTTCCGTACTACTTGGGGTCCATCCAAGGAAGACCACACCATACGCCTACGGGACTATCACCCACTCTGGTCTGCCATTCCAGACAGTTCAACTTCGACGCAGTTTTATCACTCCCCGGCCGGTCAACAGCCCGACCACGAACGGCCCCACAACACCACACATGCAACACCTGTCAGCTCTCACACACGCGCGGTTTAGCCTCCTCCGCTTTCGCTCGCCACTACTCACGGAATCACGGTTGTTTTCTTCTCCTATGGGTACTGAGATGTTTCACTTCCCCACGTTCCCTCCCACTGCCCTATACATTCAGACAGGGGTCGCCGGACACAACTCCGGTTACCTTCGAGGTTTCCCTATTCGGACATCCACGGATCACAGCTCGTTTACCAACTCCCCGTGGCTTATCGCAGGTTACAACG
Source organism: Nigerium massiliense (assembly GCF_000826085.1). GTDB lineage: Bacteria > Actinomycetota > Actinomycetes > Propionibacteriales > Propionibacteriaceae > Propioniciclava > Propioniciclava massiliense. Next base: position 300,088 of record NZ_CCYM01000001.1, read on the forward strand.
TCCTTCATCGGCTCTTGATGCCAAGGCATCCACCGATCGCCCTTAGTAGCTTGTCACCAAAAAACATCCAACACAGACAAAAAACTACAAAAGATGCTCGCGTCCACTATACAATTCTCAAACAACACACAAACCAACCCGACCAACCCTTAGGCCAGCCAGCGAAGATCCGCCACAGAAACAACCACAACCAACGGCTGCGGAAGCCTCAAAACCCAACAACGTGCCCCACAAACCCATGCCGCCACCGGCCACCCGTTCCACACCCACCCCACAAGGGCCGGCAGTACTAGACGCGCCAACAACAAACACAAGCCTGCATCATCAATGCCTCCACAAAAACAAACCCCCACCCCGCCCACACACAACGGTGGAACCAAGAGTGCAAACTAACCACCACCCACCCACAAGGATGCGTGGCGATCAAAAAGGGCTCCTTAGAAAGGAGGTGATCCAGCCGCACCTTCCGGTACGGCTACCTTGTTACGACTTAGTCCTAATTACCGATCCCACCTTCGACGGCTCCCCCCACAAGGGTTAGGCCACCGGCTTCGGGTGTTACCGACTTTCATGACTTGACGGGCGGTGTGTACAAGGCCCGGGAACGTATTCACCGCAGCGTTGCTGATCTGCGATTACTAGCGACTCCGACTTCATGGGGTCGAGTTGCAGACCCCAATCCGAACTGAGACTGGCTTTAAGGGATTCGCTCCACCTCACGGCATCGCAACCCTCTGTACCAGCCATTGTAGCATGCGTGAAGCCCTGGACATAAGGGGCATGATGACTTGACGTCATCCCCACCTTCCTCCGAGTTGACCCCGGCAGTCTCCTATGAGTTCCCGGCCGAACCGCTGGCAACATAGGACGAGGGTTGCGCTCGTTGCGGGACTTAACCCAACATCTCACGACACGAGCTGACGACAGCCATGCACCACCTGTAAACCGGCCAAAAAGGCACAACCATCTCTGGCTGCTTCCGGCATATGTCAAACCCAGGTAAGGTTCTTCGCGTTGCATCGAATTAATCCGCATGCTCCGCCGCTTGTGCGGGCCCCCGTCAATTCCTTTGAGTTTTAGCCTTGCGGCCGTACTCCCCAGGCGGGGCACTTAATGCGTTAGCTACGGCACGGAGAACGTGGAAGTCCCCCACACCTAGTGCCCACCGTTTACGGCGTGGACTACCAGGGTATCTAAGCCTGTTTGCTCCCCACGCTTTCGCTCCTCAGCGTCAGGAAAGGTCCAGAGAACCGCCTTCGCCACCGGTGTTCCTCCTGATATCTGCGCATTCCACCGCTCCACCAGGAATTCCGTTCTCCCCTACCTTCCTCAAGTCTGCCCGTATCGAAAGCAAGCACAGAGTTAAGCCCCGTGTTTTCACATCCGACGCGACAAACCACCTACGAGCTCTTTACGCCCAATAAATCCGGACAACGCTCGCACCCTACGTATCACCGCGGCTGCTGGCACGTAGTTAGCCGGTGCTTCTTTACCAGGTACCGTCACAAAAGCTTCGTCCCCGGCGAAAGCGGTTTACAACCCGAAGGCCGTCATCCCGCACGCGGCGTTGCTGCATCAGGCTTCCGCCCATTGTGCAATATTCCCCACTGCTGCCTCCCGTAGGAGTCTGGGCCGTATCTCAGTCCCAGTGTGGCCGGTCGCCCTCTCAGGCCGGCTACCCGTCGAAGCCTTGGTACGCCATCACCGCACCAACAAGCTGATAGGCCGCGAGCCCATCCCCCACCAAAAAATCTTTCAACCCACCACCATGCGGCAACAGGTCATATCCGGTATTAGCCACCGTTTCCGGCGGTTATCCCAAAGTGAAGGGCAGGTTACTCACGTGTTACTCACCCGTTCGCCACTAATCCAAACCCCGAAGAGTCCTTCATCGTTCGACTTGCATGTGTTAAGCACGCCGCCAGCGTTCGTCCTGAGCCAGGATCAAACTCTCCATCGAAAAAACAAAGAGCAAGACCATGACAAAAAACCAGAAAAACTGGCATCAATCACTAATCAATCACTCAAAGAAACCTGTAACCCAACC
>NZ_CCYM01000002.1 GCF_000826085.1 Nigerium massiliense
GCAACTGTCCCCCGTAACGGTTGTTACGGGGGACTGTTGTTGTGTGTCCGGCGATGACCTACTCTCCCACACACCAGCGTGTGCAGTACCATCGGCGCTGAAAGGCTTAGCTTCCGGGTTCGGAATGGGGCCGGGCGTTTCCCTTTCGCCATTATCACCGAAACGACTATTCATTTATCAATCCCCACCCGCCGGGTGGGGGGAACATCACAGACACTCCGGCCACCCCGGACCGGGGTGGTGTGTTGTCTGGGAATCGTATAGCGGACGCGAAACATCTTGCAGCAATCATCTGCGTCAAGACATGTTTTTGGTGGTGTGACAAGCCCTCGGCCTATTAGTAACAGTCAGCTCCACACATTACTGTGCTTCCACATCTGTCCTATCAACCCGGTCGTCTCCCGGGGGCCTTACCAACAAAATGTTGTGAGAGTCCTCATCTTGAAGCGTGCTTCCCGCTTAGATGCTTTCAGCGGTTATCACTTCCCAACGTAGCCAACCAGCCGTGCACCTGGCGGTACAACTGGCACACCAGAGGTTAGTCCGTCCCGGTCCTCTCGTACTAAGGACAGCACTTCTCAAGACTCTTACGCGCGCAGCGGATAGGGACCGAACTGTCTCACGACGTTCTAAACCCAGCTCGCGTGCCGCTTTAATGGGCGAACAGCCCAACCCTTGGGACCGACTCCAGCCCCAGGATGCGACGAGCCGACATCGAGGTGCCAAACCATGCCGTCGCTATGGACGCTCGGGCAAGATCAGCCTGTTATCCCCGGGGTACCTTTTATCCGTTGAGTGACGGCGCTTCCACATGCCACCGTCAGATCACTAGTCCCGACTTTCGTCCCTGCTCGACCTGTCAGTCTCACAGTCAAGCTCCCTTGTGCACTTACACTCAACACCTGATTGCCAACCAGGCTGAGGGAACCTTTGGGCGCCTCCGTTACCTTTTAGGAGGCGACCGCCCCAGTCAAACTACCCATCAGGCACTGTCCCTGAACCAGATCATGGCCCGAAGTTAGATATCCAGAACAACCAGAGTGGTATTTCAACGATGACTCCACAACCACTAGCGTGACCGCTTCACAGTCTCCCACCTATCCTACACAAGCTGTACCGAACACCAATACCAAACTATAGTAAAGGTCCCGGGGTCTTTCCGTCCTGCTGCGCGTAACGAGCATCTTTACTCGTAATGCAATTTCGCCGAGTTCGTGGTGGAGACAGCGCCCAAATCGTTACTCCATTCGTGCAGGTCGGAACTTACCCGACAAGGAATTTCGCTACCTTAGGATGGTTATAGTTACCACCGCCGTTTACTGGGGCTTAAGTTCACCGCTTCGCTCACGCTAACAGTTCCCCTTAACCTTCCAGCACCGGGCAGGAGTCAGTCCGTATACATCGTCTTACAACTTCGCACGGACCTGTGTTTTTAGTAAACAGTCGCTTGGGCCTGGTCTCTGCGACCATCACCGCTACCAACCGCAAAGGGCTGTCACGGATCAGGTCCCCCTTATCCCGAAGTTACGGGGGTATTTTGCCGAGTTCCTTCACCACGATTCTCTCGATCGCCTCGGTATTCTCTACCAATCCACCTGTGTCGGTTTAGGGTACGGGCGGCTCACAACTCGCTCACGAAGCTTTTCTCGGCAGCATAGGATCACCCACACCACACACACGTGTGCAGTGCCATCAAGTCTCAGACACACAGCGCACGGATTTACCTACACGCCGTCCTACACTCTTAGCCCGGGACAACCATCGCCCGGGATGGGCTACCTTCCTGCGTCCCTCCGCAGCTTGCCTACTACAAGATCAGGTCACAGACTCACCCGCCATCACCCGAAGGATCCGACAGACTCGCATGCTTAGTCTCACTCGCCTCGGCAGGATCGTTGTTTCGCCGGTACCAGAATATCAACTGGTTGTCCATCGACTACGCCTGTCGGCCTCGCCTTAGGTCCCGACTTACCCAGGGAAGATTAGCTTGACCCTGGAACCCTTGGATATTCGGCGGACGGGTTTCTCACCCGTCATTCGCTACTCATGCCTGCATTCTCACTCGTGTGAACTCCACGATCGGGTCACCCCACCGCTTCACCGCACACACGACGCTCCCCTACCCACCACACATAACGTGCGGCGCCACAGCTTCGGCGGATTACTTGAGCCCCGCTACATTGTCGGCGCAGAATCACTTGACCAGTGAGCTATTACGCACTCTTTCAAGGATGGCTGCTTCCAAGCCAACCTCCTGGTTGTCTTCGCAACTCCACATCCTTTTCCACTTAGTAACCACTTAGGGGCCTTAGCTGATGATCTGGGCTGTTTCCCTCTCGACTATGAAGCTTATCCCCCACAGTCTCACTGCCGCCCTCAACCTTACCGGCATTCGGAGTTTGGCTGATTTCGGTAAGCTGTTAAGCCCCCTAGACCATCCAGTGCTCTACCTCCGGCAAGAAACAGGCGACGCTGCACCTAAATGCATTTCGGGGAGAACCAGCTATCACGAAGTTTGATTGGCCTTTCACCCCTATCCACAGCTCATCCCCTCGGTTTTCAACCCAAGTGGGTTCGGGCCTCCACGACGTCTTACCGTCGCTTCACCCTGGCCATGGATAGATCACTTCGCTTCGGGTCTAGAGTGCGCGACTCAACCGCCCTATTCGGACTCGCTTTCGCTACGGCTCCCCCACACGGGTTAACCTCGCCACACACCACTAACTCGCAGGCTCATTCTTCAAAAGGCACGCCGTCACCCCGCAAGGCTCCGACGGATTGTAGGCGACCGGTTTCAGGTACTATTTCACTCCCCTCCCGGGGTACTTTTCACCTTTCCCTCACGGTACTCGTGCACTATCGGTCATCAAGGAGTATTTAGGCTTAGCGGGTGGTCCCGCCAGATTCACACGGAATTTCAGGGGTTCCGTACTACTTGGGGTCCATCCAAGGAAGACCACACCATACGCCTACGGGACTATCACCCACTCTGGTCTGCCATTCCAGACAGTTCAACTTCGACGCAGTTTTATCACTCCCCGGCCGGTCAACAGCCCGACCACGAACGGCCCCACAACACCACACATGCAACACCTGTCAGCTCTCACACACGCGCGGTTTAGCCTCCTCCGCTTTCGCTCGCCACTACTCACGGAATCACGGTTGTTTTCTTCTCCTATGGGTACTGAGATGTTTCACTTCCCCACGTTCCCTCCCACTGCCCTATACATTCAGACAGGGGTCGCCGGACACAACTCCGGTTACCTTCGAGGTTTCCCTATTCGGACATCCACGGATCACAGCTCGTTTACCAACTCCCCGTGGCTTATCGCAGGTTACAACGTCCTTCATCGGCTCTTGATGCCAAGGCATCCACCGATCGCCCTTAGTAGCTTGTCACCAAAAAACATCCAACACAGACAAAAAACTACAAAAGATGCTCGCGTCCACTATACAATTCTCAAACAACACACAAACCAACCCGACCAACCCTTAGGCCAGCCAGCGAAGATCCGCCACAGAAACAACCACAACCAACGGCTGCGGAAGCCTCAAAACCCAACAACGTGCCCCACAAACCCATGCCGCCACCGGCCACCCGTTCCACACCCACCCCACAAGGGCCGGCAGTACTAGACGCGCCAACAACAAACACAAGCCTGCATCATCAATGCCTCCACAAAAACAAACCCCCACCCCGCCCACACACAACGGTGGAACCAAGAGTGCAAACTAACCACCACCCACCCACAAGGATGCGTGGCGATCAAAAAGGGCTCCTTAGAAAGGAGGTGATCCAGCCGCACCTTCCGGTACGGCTACCTTGTTACGACTTAGTCCTAATTACCGATCCCACCTTCGACGGCTCCCCCCACAAGGGTTAGGCCACCGGCTTCGGGTGTTACCGACTTTCATGACTTGACGGGCGGTGTGTACAAGGCCCGGGAACGTATTCACCGCAGCGTTGCTGATCTGCGATTACTAGCGACTCCGACTTCATGGGGTCGAGTTGCAGACCCCAATCCGAACTGAGACTGGCTTTAAGGGATTCGCTCCACCTCACGGCATCGCAACCCTCTGTACCAGCCATTGTAGCATGCGTGAAGCCCTGGACATAAGGGGCATGATGACTTGACGTCATCCCCACCTTCCTCCGAGTTGACCCCGGCAGTCTCCTATGAGTTCCCGGCCGAACCGCTGGCAACATAGGACGAGGGTTGCGCTCGTTGCGGGACTTAACCCAACATCTCACGACACGAGCTGACGACAGCCATGCACCACCTGTAAACCGGCCAAAAAGGCACAACCATCTCTGGCTGCTTCCGGCATATGTCAAACCCAGGTAAGGTTCTTCGCGTTGCATCGAATTAATCCGCATGCTCCGCCGCTTGTGCGGGCCCCCGTCAATTCCTTTGAGTTTTAGCCTTGCGGCCGTACTCCCCAGGCGGGGCACTTAATGCGTTAGCTACGGCACGGAGAACGTGGAAGTCCCCCACACCTAGTGCCCACCGTTTACGGCGTGGACTACCAGGGTATCTAAGCCTGTTTGCTCCCCACGCTTTCGCTCCTCAGCGTCAGGAAAGGTCCAGAGAACCGCCTTCGCCACCGGTGTTCCTCCTGATATCTGCGCATTCCACCGCTCCACCAGGAATTCCGTTCTCCCCTACCTTCCTCAAGTCTGCCCGTATCGAAAGCAAGCACAGAGTTAAGCCCCGTGTTTTCACATCCGACGCGACAAACCACCTACGAGCTCTTTACGCCCAATAAATCCGGACAACGCTCGCACCCTACGTATCACCGCGGCTGCTGGCACGTAGTTAGCCGGTGCTTCTTTACCAGGTACCGTCACAAAAGCTTCGTCCCCGGCGAAAGCGGTTTACAACCCGAAGGCCGTCATCCCGCACGCGGCGTTGCTGCATCAGGCTTCCGCCCATTGTGCAATATTCCCCACTGCTGCCTCCCGTAGGAGTCTGGGCCGTATCTCAGTCCCAGTGTGGCCGGTCGCCCTCTCAGGCCGGCTACCCGTCGAAGCCTTGGTACGCCATCACCGCACCAACAAGCTGATAGGCCGCGAGCCCATCCCCCACCAAAAAATCTTTCAACCCACCACCATGCGGCAACAGGTCATATCCGGTATTAGCCACCGTTTCCGGCGGTTATCCCAAAGTGAAGGGCAGGTTACTCACGTGTTACTCACCCGTTCGCCACTAATCCAAACCCCGAAGAGTCCTTCATCGTTCGACTTGCATGTGTTAAGCACGCCGCCAGCGTTCGTCCTGAGCCAGGATCAAACTCTCCATCGAAAAAACAAAGAGCAAGACCATGACAAAAAACCAGAAAAACTGGCATCAATCACTAATCAATCACTCAAAGAAACCTGTAACCCAACCCAAAAGCCAGGCACGAGGCAACACACAAACTGACAAACAGTCTGTGCAAAAAAATGGCATTGACTTATAGACACGCTGTTGAGTTCTCAAACTTCCGAAGCACACGAAGCCGAGGAACTAATTCCTACCGCTTGGGGCAACTCGATTTACTTTACTTTCCGGGACCCACCCTGTCAAATCGATCATTCTCTTGATGAGGAGGTCGATCTGGTGAGCGCGTGACGTGCTCTTCCAGCGGGAGTCCCAGTGGCTTGCGCCTCAGAGAACATTACCCGACCTGATCGCGAAGTCCAAATCGTGCTGGACGATCAGGTCGTTGCCCTGGAGGCGCCCCTCGAGCAGCGCCCGAAGGGAATCCTGACTCTACACCGCGCTGAGCCGGTCTGCAAAGCGGACGTCAGCGTGCGGTCGCGCCAGGCTCATTCCGGATCGAGCAAGAGGCGGCCACCCCTGCCGAGGCGGCGCATCCCGTACTGAAACGGCGCGGCTGCGTGAACGCGCTGGGGCGCCCCCCCGAGGAGGGAAGTCGCCCGGCATCGAGCGGGCGGTGAGGTTGAGATGGCGGATCTGGGCGACGTGCGATGGGCCGGCGGATGCGGGCGAGCCGCTCACGCGGCCCTCGCGAGGATCGCACAGCTTGGCGGTCGCGGCGCTGTTGCGCTGGGTTCGCCTCACACGGTGAGCGCGAGCCACCTCGCGCTCACCCGTGGCGGCCGGAACTCGCTGACGGGGTGCGGGATGGTGATGACCTACCCTCGCCGCTGAGCACGCAACAGAGCCCCGCACACGTGGTGCGGGGCTCCGGGTTTGCTGCGTTGGGGACAGACGCGTCAGGCGCCCGGCGTCTCTTCCTTTCCGGGCCGGCTCTTCGCCACGTCGATGAGGACCCCGGGGCCCATCGTCGACGAGACGGTGATCTTGCGCACGTACCGACCCTTGGCTGCGGACGGCTTCAGGCGAGCGACCTCGTCCATCGCGGCGCCGTAGTTCTCGAGAAGCGCCTTCTCGTCGAACGAGGCCTTGCCCACGATGAAGTGGAGGTTGCTGTGCCGGTCGACACGGAACTCGATCTTGCCGCCCTTGATGTCGCTGACGGCCTTCGCGACGTCCATGGTGACGGTGCCGGTCTTCGGGTTGGGCATGAGCCCACGCGGGCCGAGGACGCGACCGAGGCGTCCGACCTTGCCCATCATGTCCGGGGTGGCGACGACCGCGTCGAAGTCCAGGTAGCCACCTTGGACCTTCTCCACGAGCTCGTCCGCGCCGACCTCATCGGCGCCGGCGTCCTTCGCCTGCTGAGCCCGCTCGCCGGTGGCGAAGACGAGGACCCGAGCCGTCTTGCCAGTGCCGTGCGGGAGGTTCACGGTGCCGCGGACCATCTGATCCGCCTTGCGCGGATCGACGCCGAGGCGCATCGCGACCTCGACCGTCTCGTCGAACTTCGCCGACGCGTTCTGCTTGACCAGGCTCAGGGCCTCGGCCGGGGAGTACTGCTTCGCTTCGTCGATCTTCTCGTCGGCGGCGCGATAAGCCTTGCTGCGCTTCATGACTGGTTTCCTTTCATCTGACCAGGTGTGGTGCGGGCCGCGCTGGCCCTGCCACGGGACGTCCCGGGTGCGGGACGCGTGAGCTACTGAACGTCGATGCCCATCGAGCGGGCGGTGCCCTCGACGATCTTCATGGCGGCTTCGACGTCGTTGGCGTTCAGGTCGGGCATCTTGGTGGTGGCGATCTCGCGCACCTGATCCTTGGTGATCTTCCCGACCTTCTCCTGCGGCTTGGCGGCACCCTTGGGCAGGCCCGCGGCCTTCTTGATCAGCTCGGCGGCCGGCGGCGTCTTCGTGATGAAGGTGAACGTCCGGTCCTCGTAGATGGTGATCTCGACGGGGATGACGTTGCCGCGCATGGCTTCTGTCTTAGCGTTGTACTGCTTGCAGAATTCCATGATGTTGACGCCGTGCGGACCGAGAGCGGTACCGACGGGAGGTGCAGGAGTCGCCGCGCCCGCGTTCAAGGCAACCTTGACGAGCGCCGCTACCTTCTTCTTGGGAGGCATAACTGGGTCCTTGCTTTCTCGTTGAGGGGCCGGGTCGCCCCTCCTCTATCAATGCGGTGGCCCGGCACGAGGCCGGGCCGCTGCGAACAACACTCCAGGATAGTGCGGGCGTCAGCCCTTCTGAACCTGGGAGAACGTGAGATCCACGGGGGTTTCCCGCCCCAGGATCTCGACCAGGGCCTTGAGCCGCTGGCTGTTCGCATTGATCTCGGTGATCGTGGCGTGGACGCCGGAGAACGGGCCCTGCACCACCATGACGGAGTCGCCGACGTTGAAGTCAGCCACCTCCACCTTCTTCTTCCGCTGCGACGTGCCGCTCGACTGGGCGGCGACCTTCGCGATCACGGACGGCGCCAGCATGCGCTCGACCTCGTCCAGCGAGAGCGGGACCGGCGAGCTGGCGTGCGCGACGAAGCCGGTGACCGACGGCGTGTGCCGAACGGCGGCCCACGACTCGTCCGTCATCTCCATGCGGACCAGGACGTAGCCGGGCAGGACCGTGCGGGTGACCGTCTTGCGGGCGCCGTTGCGCACCTCGACGACGTCCTCGGTGGGGACGACCGCTTCGTAGATGTAGTCGTCCATGCCGAGGGTCTTCACCCGGTTGTCCAGGTTCTGCTTGACCCTGTTCTCCATGCCGGAGTAGGTGTGCACCACATACCAGTCGCCGGGCTCGCCGTTCAGGCGCTGCCGCAGTTCCTCAAGGGCGGCCTCCTCCTCGGCGGAGTTGTCGCCCTCGTCGGCCGGCGCCTCTTCGTCCTCGTCGGAGTCCACGCCACCGAGGTTGGCGAGCATTTCGTCCTCGCCGACGGTGGTCTCTTCGTCGCCGAAGTCCAGGTTCAGGTCGAGGTCGTCGGACGCGGCCTCATCTGCCTCGGCCACGCCGAGGTCGATCTCGAAGTCGTCGTTCTCCTCATCGCGAGGAGTCTCATTGTCTTGGGTCACAAACCTTCTCCGTTATCCAGAATCGACTTAGCCGAAGAGCCTCAGCAGCGCGGCGCCGAGACCGAGGTCGAGCAGACCCACGTAGGCGATGATGAACAACACGAACACCAGCACCACCACGAAGTACTGACGCACCTCGGCGCCGGAGGGCCAGATGACCTTCTTCAACTCGCCGACGGACTCGTTGACGAACTGGGCGGGCGTCGTGCGCTTCTTGACCACCGCCTTGCCGGAGCGGCCAGGCTTGGTGGCGACGGGGACCGTGTCGGCGGTCTCGGCGGCAACGCGTCGGCGCGGGCGCGAGTTGCGCGCCATGGCCGCGGCGGACTCCGCCTGAGCGAGTTGCTCCGGGTCGTCGATCACGACGGCGTCGGGTTCGGCGTCGCCGGCCTCGACCAAACTGGCCGCGGTCGCACCCTGCCCGGCAGGCGCCTCGGCATCGGTCAGTTCCTCGGCCTCGTCGTCGACCACCTCGTAGGAGGGCGCGTCCCCAGCCATCGGCTCGGCCAGATCCTCGCCGGCGAGACCGTCGTCGCCCACGTGCTCAGCCCGAAGCTCGTCGGGGGTTGGCGAGGACTCGTCGCGTCGGCCTTGACCGTTCGCTCGTTCCGCCACTGCCACGTCCTTCGCTTCGATTGATCGCTGAGGCCAGCCTACGTGCCGACTCAGCAGGGCAAGAGGGACTTGAACCCCCAACCTGCGGTTTTGGAGACCGCTGCTCTGCCAATTGAGCTATTGCCCTCCGGCGACCCACGGGAGCGTCGCGCAGACGTCCGGCGCTTAGGCCGCCAAGACAAGGAGTGTATTGCGTTTGCGGGGCTGAGTCGAACCGGGACCCGGCGGGGCGTCCTGCTCAGTCGAGCGACACCCCCAAGAACACCGGCTCTGGGACGAGCTCGACGCCGTACGCGTCCCGGACGCCGTCGCGGACGCGGCGGGCCAGCGCCACGATGTCGGCGGCCTTCGCACCCCCACGGTTGGTCAACGCGAGGGTGTGCTTGGTCGACAGCGTCGCCGGCGGCTCCCCGAAGCCCTTGCCGAAGCCGGCGTGGTCGATGAGCCAGGCGGCACTCGACTTCACCAGTCCGTCCGGCTGCGGGAAGCGCGGGGCCTCCTCGGGCAGGGTCGCGGCGGCCTCGGCCGTCAGCAGCGGGTTGGTGAAGAACGAGCCGGCGCTCCACGTGTCGTGGTCGGCGGGGTCGAGCACCATGCCCTTGCCCCGGCGCAGCTCGAGGACGGTGCGGCGCACGTCCCCCAGCGGCGCGCGGCCGCCGTCCCCGACGCCGAGGCGGCGGGCGAGCTCGCCGTAGCGCAGCGGCGCCGACCGCGTCCCCTGGGCCAGTTGGAACGTGACGCTCAGGACGACGTAGCGCCCGGGGTCCGCCTTGAACCGCGACATGCGGTAGGAGAAGTGGCAGTCCGCGTTGGCGAAGGTGCGGTAGGCGCCCTCGGCGCGGTCCCAGGTGCGGACCGACCAGATGGTCTGAGCGACCTCCTGGCCGTAGGCGCCGACGTTCTGGATGGGCGTCGAGCCGACCAGTCCTGGGATGCCGGACAGCGCCTCGATGCCGACCAGTTCGTGCCGCACGGCGTACTCGACGAATCGGTCCCAGCTCTCCCCCGCCTGCACCTCGGCGAGCATTCCGCCGCAGGCCGCGGGGGCGGGGTTGGCGGCGGTGCCGGCGTCCGCGTCGAACTCGCAGAAGGAGCCGTCCACGCTCAGGCCGCGGGTGGCGACGTGGACGACCGTTCCCTCGAAGCCGTCGTCGGACGCCAGGATGTTCGACCCGCCCGAAAGCACCAGCACGGGCTCGCCGCGTTCGTCGGCGGAACGGACCGCGTGGACGAGTTCCTCGGTGGTGGTGGCATCGACCCAGGCACGGACGGGGCCGCCGACGCGGAAGGTGGTGTGATCGGCCAGCAGCTCAGTCAACGCGGACCTCGGCGGTCGCGGAGCCGAGCACCTTCACCCCGTCGCAGGTCGCCTGGATGCTCACGGTAGCGACGCCGTCGGCGAGCCTCGTGACGGAGCCGGCGAATTCGACGAGCGCCCCGTCGGTGTCGTCCGGGACGGGAACCGGCTTGGTGAACCGGACGCCGTAGCTCTGCACGCGCTCCGGGTCGCCGGCCCAGTCGGTGACGAGGCGCAGAGCCGTCCCCATCGTCAGCATGCCGTGGGCGATGACGCTGCCGAGGCCCAGGCGTCCGGCGTAGAAATCGGAGTAGTGGATCGGGTTGAAGTCCCCCGAGGCGCCTGCGTAGCGCACGAGGGTCTCGCGGGTCAGGTGGACGGCCAGGCCAGGCAACTCCGTGCCCACCTCGGCGTCGATCGCGTCGCTCACGCTTCCTCCTCGTTCTCGACCGGCCAGGTGTGCAGCAACGTCGACGAGGCGGTGCAGAGGCTCTCCCCCGCCGTCGTCGCCAACAGCACCGAGATCGTCACGAACGCGGTGTTGGCGCGCGTGCGCACCTTGTCGATCGTCAGCGTCGCGGTGACGTCGTCGCCCGCCCGGAGCGGACGGTGCCAGGCGAACTTCTGGTCGGTGTGCAGCGTCTGGTCGAGGCGCAGGTCGAGCTCCTCGTCCGCGAACAGCGGGCCCCAGGCGTCCGCCGCGAGGACGGCGGCGAACGTCGGCGGCGCCTGCGGCGTCCCCCCGGCGTAGGCGGCGTTGTCGTCGCCGAGCGCGCGGGCGAACTCGGCGATCTTCACGCCCGTGACCGTGTACGGCTGGGTGGGCGGATACGTCCGGCCCACGTGGGCTTCACTGATCGGCATGGAAACAGGCTAGTGCAGCGGCACCCGCCGGTCGCGAGGGACTCGGGCGACCGCAGCCCGAACGACGCCGCAGGGTAGTGTCTGCGCGTGCGCAAACTCCGCCTCGCGTTCGTGTCCATGCACACGTCCCCCGCCGATCAGCCCGGTGCGGGCGACGCCGGCGGGATGAACGTCGTCGAGAGCCAGCAGGCGATGGCCCTGGCCGCCATGGGCCACAGCGTCGAGCTGATCACGCGGCGCGCGAACCCCGACTCCCCCGACGTGATGGAGCTCGCCCCCGGCGTCACGCTGCGGCACCTGGACGCCGGGCCCGCGCGTCCGCTCGCCAAGAGCGCGATCGACGCCTACTGCGCCGACTTCGCCGAGGAGCTGAGCCGGCTCGAGCCACCGGATCTGGTGCACTCGCACCACTGGATGTCGGGTGTCTCGGCGCTGGAGGTGGCGCACACCTGGGGCGTTCCACACGTGCAGAGCTACCACTCCGTCGCGGCGCTGCCCGGCTCTCCCCTCGGCGACGGGGAGCCGCCGGAGTCGCCCGCGCGCGTCCCCGGCGAGGCGATGACCGCACGCCTTTCGGACGCGATCGTCGCCGTCAGCACCGCCGAGGCCCGCACGGTCATCGAGCGCTGCGGCGCCGATCCGCGACGAGTGTTCGTGACGACCCCCGGGGTGGACAGCGAGGTGTTCCGCCCGGCGTCGCCGACAGAGGCGCGGCCCGACGAGGCGTGGGCGCAGCACCCCAACGGTTACGCCCTGTTCGCCGCGCGGTTGCAGCCGCTGAAAGGTCCCGACCTGGCGATCGCTTCGATCGCGGCCGTGTCGCGCCGGCTGCGTCCGCACCTGGTGATCGCAGGCGACATCTCCGAGGACTTCAAGGCCTACCGCGCCGACCTCGACCGCATGATCGACACCCTCGGCCTGACGGGATCGGTGACGTTCGTCGGCGGGCAGCCGCGCGAGCAACTCGCCCGGCTGATGCGGCACTGCGAGGTGTTCATGGTGCCGTCGCACTCGGAGACGTTCGGACTGGTCGCGCTGGAGGCGGCGGCGTCCGGGGTACCGGTGATCTCCTCCGCCGCGGGCGGCCTGCGCGAGGTCGTCGTGGACGAGGAGACCGGGCTGCTGATGAAGACGCGGCAACCCTCCGCCTGGGCGTCCGGCCTCTCCCGGATGCTGGCCGACGACGAACTGCGCGCCCGGATGGGCACCGTCGCGCGGGTGCACGCCCGACGCTTCACCTGGAACGACGCCGCGCGCCGGCTCTCCGAGCTGTACCTGACGCTCGTCGACCGGTAACCGACGGCGACAACGTCCGGGGCTCGGCCAGCCCCGGACGCAACACAGGGCTGCCCCTTCGAGGGACAGCCCTGTGCGGAAACGAAAAATCAGCGCGTCTCGCGGTGCGCGGTGTGCGTGTGACAACGCGGGCAGAACTTCTTCAACTCCATGCGATCGGGGTTGTTGCGCTTGTTCTTCTTGGTGATGTAGTTGCGCTCTTTGCACTCGGTGCACGCCAACGTGATCTTGGGACGAATTTCAGACCTCTTAGCCATGCTAGGGCCCCCTCTCTCGCACTCGATACCTTCGACTCTGGGTAGCGGGAACGGGACTTGAACCCGTGACACAGCGATTATGAGCCGCTTGCTCTACCGTCTGAGCTATCCCGCCCTAGGCCTCAACACCACCGGGGTCACGAATGTTCCGGAGGTTCTGGGACCCGAGCCCCGATGCGGATTTGAACCGCAGACCTCGTCCTTACCAAGGACGCGCTCTACCACTGAGCTATCGGGGCCAGCGACGCACTAACATACACGAGCCGCGCGGGTCGGCCCAAATCCTCCAGAGGGCGCCGGGCAACCCAGCTCAGAGGTCACCGCAGCCGTCGAAGTCGCCGCAGCCGTCGCCGAGGCCGTCCATGAAGTCGAGGCTGCCCATGAAGTCGCCCAGGGACGTGGCGAACGCCGAGAGCCCCTCGACCGCGTCCCCGCCGAACGCGGCGAACATCTCGCCGTCGAACAGGTCGAAGGACCCGTCGAGGGCGTCCAGCCAGAGCAGGTCGGTCGCGAAGTCGAGTCCCTGCAATGCGGCGACGTCGAACCAAGTGAGGTCGAACGAGACGTCCTGGCCAGGCAGGTCGTTGGCCCGGCGGGCCAGCGTGCCGAACGTCTTGGCCCAATGATCGGCCACCCCGAAGACCATGGCGTAGGGAAGGTAGCGGCTGAAGATGCCGGCCGCCTCCTCGAACTTGAACTGGTCGGACTCGGCGGTGGCCAGGTACTTCTTGAAGCCCAGCGCCTGGACGCGGACGGCGGTGCCCTCGGCCGTCCGGGCGGTGCGTCCCCGCAGGGCTCGGGTGAGCAGGATGCCCGCCGCGGCCACCATCACGCCGGCCGCGACGCCGCTCCAGGCTGGGTGGGCCACGACGCAGAGCACGCCGAAGAGGATGCCGAGCCCCACGAACACGCAGCCCGGGCCGGCGTTCTTCTGCTGGGGGTGTCGTCGGTACCAGTGCCGCTTCACGGCCTCGCGGTAGAGGTCGACCTGGGTCTCGCGCAGGGCCTGCAAGGCCGCGTAGTCGAGCTGCGTCATGCGCACCTCGGTGATCCCGGGCGGGAAGAGGCCGTTCAGCAGGCGGGACTCCATCGCGTCCAGCTCGTCGTAGACGACGTCGGAGCTGAGCTCGAGCCGCCAGTCGACCTTGGGCTGTTCCTCCACCGGACGCCGCGCGAACTTCTTCAGGGCCGGGTTCGGCTTCTCGTCCGCGGGGACGGCGGTGATGTGCAGGTGCCCGCGGACCGCCAGGTCGACGAGCATGGCCGTCAGGTCGCGCGACTCCACGATCCCGTCGACGACCGTGCCGACCAGCGCCGGCCGGACGCCCCGGGGAGGAGCGAACGCGACCGCGACCTCCCCGTCGTACTCCTGCCCACCGCGGACGCGTTCGCGCCGGGCATGCTCGGCGTCCGCCGGGATCACGCCCGGCGGCACGTCGGCGAAGATCTGGTCGCGGTGGAATTGGCGGGCCACGGCCCGCGCCACAATGACGAGCAGGAGCGCCAGCACGCCGATGGTGAGGAACCCGAGGTCTGTGGAGGTCATGCCCCCATCCTGCCGGACGGGCAGAGAGGCCGGGCTCCGAACGCGCGCTCGGCCGTCCCAGCGATCGAGCGACGCCCGCGGGCCGGCACGCGGGGCTCTGCACGCCGGCGGGCGTTCTCAGGAGTCGTCGCGCCCGACCGCCCTTGCCAGAGGGTCACGCCCGCGTTCGCCCTCTGTTCATCGTGCGTCTATGAAAGTGCCGTTGAGCGATTCTGAGAATCGGGCGTAGACCAATCGCCATGCGAACACATCGAGTCGCCCGCGCCGTTTCCGTCGCGGCCGTCAGCGTATTGGCCACTGGTATGGCCTGCCTCCCCGCCCTCGCGGGCACGTCCTCCGCCCCGGCGAGTGCCAACTCCCGGAACCAGCAGGATCGCCCGGATCATCACCGTGGACCTTCGTCGCGCACCATCACGACCACCGGCCTTCGTCCCGGCCAGATCAAGCACGTGTGGCTGATCATCCTGGAGAACAAGTCGTACGACTCGACGTTCACCGGGCTCAACCAGAACAGCTACCTATGGAAGACCCTGCCTGCGCAGGGCGCGCTGTTGAAGGACTACTACGGCACCGGCCACTACAGCCAGGACAACTACACCTCGCTGGTCTCCGGCCAGTCCCCGTCGTACGACCTCCAAGAGGACTGCGACGTCGCCAACACCGACCTCGGGACCAACAGCAACATCATCACGGCGCACACCGGACGCTGGGGCGGCCGCACCGACAATTTCGGGCAGCTGCTCTCCCCCGCGGGGGCCAATGCCCCCGACGGCAAGAACGGATGCACTTATCCCAAGCACGTGGCCACGCTGTTCAACCAGTTCGACGCCGCGGGCGTCAGCTGGAAGGGCTACGCACAGGACCTGTGGAACCATCCCGGGCGCGAAGACGGCCTCGGTGGTGCCCCCGGAACCCGGGCCAACGATCCCACCCACAACCCGAAGAACATGACGCCCACCGCCGCTGACAAGGCGGCGGGGATCACGTCCTTCACGGGGGCGCAGCCGGACGACCAGTACGTCGCCAAGCACTTCCCGTTCCCGTGGTTCCACTCGATCATCGGCGACGACAACACCGGCAAGGACGCCCTGACCACGCCGGCCGGCGGCGGGACGGACACCGACGCCCAGCACATCGCCAACCTCGACGACCCGTCGCACGGCCTGCTCACGGACCTTAAGAAGCCCGCGAACCAGGTCCCGGCGTTCAACTGGATCACCCCGAACAACTGCTCGGACGCGCACGACGCCACCTGCAAGGGCAACAACCTCTCCGGGCTGTTCGACGACAAGGGCAACCCGGACTACTCCAAGCCGCTGAACACGCCCCCGAAGAACCACACCGGCGGCCTGTACGCGTCCGATCTGTGGCTGCGCTACTACATCCCGCTCATCGAGCGGTCCGCGGCGTTCAAGGACGGCGGCCTCATCGACATCACCTTCGACGAGGCGAACCCGCCCTTCCACAACATGAGCTTCAGCAACGCGACCGACTCGACGCCGGTGGCGAAGGCGGCCCGCAAGAACGAGCTCTACCGCTACCGCAATCCCAGCGCCAAGGATTTCAAGCGCGGCTACCGCTCGTACCCCGCGGGCACGTTCCCGAAGGCCGGGCCGATGGCCAAGAACTACCTCAAGGCCGACCTCGCGGGCCAGACGATCAACGGGCGCCGGGTGAACTGGGAGCCGACCGGCCCCAACTCGACCCTCGCGACCGACGCGAAGGGCAACCAGCTGTTCCCCGGACCGGGCAACAACGGCTACATCACCCGGCCGCCGTCCTGCGAGCAAGACGGCGCCCTGGTCAACGCCGACAAGAGCAACTGCGTGGCCGGCGCCAAGAACACCGGCGCTGACTACGGTTACTCGGGCACCAAGACCATCAAGGCGAACGCGACGAGCGGCTCGAGCACGGTTGCGGCGTCCGTGACGGTCGCCGATCAGGGCCGCGCGGTCACCGGCGCCGGGATCCCGGCCGGCTCCTTCGTCGGCCCGGTCACCAACTCCGGCCCCAACATGGTCGCCCAGGCCAGCGATCCGGTGTCGAACGGCTCGTTCACGCTGGTCAACTCCGCCGGCAAGACCGTGAAGACCACGGGCGTTGTCACGAGCGTCAACCTGTCTGCTACCGGGGTCCCCGGACACCTGGCCGCGGGACAGACCCCGCTGTCGACCTTCGGCGCCCGGACCGCGACCCCGGGCGGCGGCATCACCGGATCGGTGCTCATCTCGCCGCTGATCAAGCCCGGCACCGTGTCGACGACCGCCTACAACCATTACTCGTGGCTGCGCACCATGGAGGACATCTTCCAGGTCAGCAACGGGCGAGGGACGGGGGCCCTCACGGCCGGCACCGTCAGCGGCGGCCTCGACGGCGACGGACACCTCGGCTTCGCCGCCCAGCGTGGGCTGACCCCGTTCGGCACGGACGTGTTCACCAACGCCCGGCCGAGCCGGCACCACCACCATCGGTGAGCTCGCCTGATCTGCACGAGTCCGCCTAACGATTCGGCCGGACGCCGGTCGGCCCGGGATCCCCGTGGCCGGTCGGCGTCCGGCTGTCGGACGCCCCCTCCGGATCACGGAGCCGCGTCCGACACCACCCCGCCATCAGTCACCTGCCTGGAGAATTGAACCCATGAGCCTGCCCCGTTCCCGCACCGCCGACCGACCGGCGCTCCCGATGCGATGGCTCCTGGCCCTCGGCTCCGGCCTCCTCGCGGCAGTCACGCTGAGCGGCTGCGCCGGCGGAGCCGCGTCGAGCGCCGTGCCGACCGCGGCCCCCACCGTCGAAGCTGCCGCGTCCGGCACCCCCTCCCCTGATCCCCGTGGCGGCGCCACGGCGTCCGGGGCCGGCACCGCGTCCGTCACGCCCGCGGACGCCGGCCTGGGACCGATGCCGACCTTCCTGCCGAGCGCGACCGCCCAAGGTCCCGCCCGCGGATCGACTTCCCGTCCGGCGTTGTCGTACCCCGGATCGCCTGTGATCGTGTCCAGCGGCAGGGGTGCCGTCACGGTTGAGGTGGACGGCCCGTCCGTCCCCGCCGGGACCAAGGTCGGCGCCGAGCAGGTACAAGCCACCTTCACGGTCACCTTCTCCAAGGCGACGGCGCGCTTGGACTTGGCCGACGCCTCGTTCGACGTGCTCGACCATCTCGGCACCGTGCATCGGTGCACGGCCGACCCGGCGCTGCCCCGCACGATCGCCCCGGGGCAGACCGTGCGCACGCGCCTGAGCGCCACCGTCCCCAGCGGCGAGGGCCTGCTGCGTTTCTACCCGTCCGGCTCGGTCGCCGCGGCCGGCTGGGACTATGTTGCGGAGACCGACTGAGCGGTAGGTCCGCCGCGACAACCAGGGAGGACGCTAATGTGCCGCTTGTTCGGACTCTCCGCCGGGAGCCGCCGGGTGCGGGCCACGTTCTGGCTGCTGGACGCGCCGGACAGCCTGCGGGAGCAGTCCCATGCCAACCCGGACGGCACCGGTCTGGGCACGTTCTCCGCGTCCGGCGATCCCGTGATCGAGAAGCAGCCGCTGGCCGGGTTCGACGATCGCGACTTCGCCCGCGAGGCGCGCGACCGGACGAGTTCCACGTTCGTCGCCCACGTGCGCAAGTCGTCCGGCACCCCCGTCGCCCAGGCGAACACCCACCCCTTTGCCCTGGACGGGCGCATCTTCGCCCACAACGGCGTGGTCGGCGACATCGAGCGGCTGGAGGCCCACCTGGGTGCCGCGTTGCAGCGCGTGACTGGCGACACCGATTCCGAGCGGGTCTTCGCGCTGACCTCGGCGGAGATCGCCCGCGCGGGAGGCGACGTGGCGGCGGGCATCACCGCGGCGATGGGCTGGATCGCCTCGAACCTACCGGTGATGTCGGCGAACTTCGTCTTGGTCACCCCCGAGGACCTGTGGGCGCTGCGCTGGCCCGCCACGCACGAGCTCTACGTCCTCGACAGGCGCAGCCCGGACGCGCCGCTGCGACACGAGAGCGCTGCCGGCACCAGAGTGACCAGCGATCACCTCGGCGAGGTACCCAGCGTGGTGGTCGCCAGCGAACCCCTCGACGCCGATGACTGGCGCCTGCTGGAGCCCGGGACGCTGCTCCACGTCAATCGGACGCTGGCGTTGACCGAGGAGCGCATCCTCGGGGCGTGAGCCCCCCTCCGCCGAGGATCGTGTTTGAGCCCTCGGCGCTTCCCCTGACCCTCGGCACCCGGTGGCCGCCCCGCGACGTCACAGACCGAGCACTCGATGAAGAGGTCGATTCCGCATAGCTCTGTGACAAGGGGGTTCCCCGCGTCCCGGGATGGCCGCAGCGATCGAGTGCCGGTTCTGTGACAAAAGAGGACGGCGCTCGGCCCGATCGCCAACTCAGCTCGACGCTCGGGCGACGGCGTCCTGAACGATCCGGGTCACAGGACCGACGCGCGATTGGGGTGCGGGAAGCCTCTGTCTGGGGGCGCGGAATCGGAGTCCGCCAATGCGTGGCCAGCAGGCCCTTCGAGGGAATCCAGCGGCGACGCCGGTCGCCGCAGCGGAGGACAGTGGCCGCCGTCCCGAAAACCGACCGTCGGGATCGTGACAAGCACATGGGCCCGGAGATCTCTCCGGGCCCACGATGGGTGGCAGGTGTAGGGTTCGAACCTACGTAGGCTGTGCCGACGGTTTTACAGACCGCTCCCTTTGGCCACTCGGGCAACCTGCCGTGCTGGCGTTGCCAGCGGGAAATTACAATAGCAACTTCTGGGCCGTGCGCCCAATCGACGTCCACCCCGCGGCGCGAGCCGCCCAGTCTGAGGAGAACGCCCCATGGCCGCCGACAACTCGTTCGATGTCGTCAGCAAGGTCGATCACCAAGAGGTCGACAACGCCCTCAACATGGCCGCGAAGGAGGTCCGTCAGCGCTTCGACTTCAAGGGCACCGATGCGTCGATCCGCTGGTCGGGCGAGGTCGTCGAGATGGAAGCCAACGGCGAGGAGCGCGTCAAGGCCGTCCTGGACGTCTTCCAGGGCAAGCTCATCAAGCGCGGCGTCTCGCTGAAGTCCCTGGACGTCGGCGAGCCCCGCCTGTCGGGTAAGACGTGGAAGATCACCGCGTCCATCGAGCAGGGCATCAGCCAGGAGAACGCGAAGAAGATCAGCAAGCTGGTCCGCGACGAGGGGCCCAAGGGCGTGAAGTGCCAGATCCAGGGCGACGAGCTGCGCGTCTCGTCGAAGAAGCGCGACGACCTTCAGGCCGTGCAGTCGCTGATCAAGGGACAGGACTACGACTTCGCGGTTCAGTTCACCAACTACCGCTGAGCTGCCGGAAAGCGTGGGGATGAGATGCGGATCTACGGGTACGACCGCTAGGGGGACGGCGACGTCGAGGGCTTCTTCGAGGCTCCGGATCCCACCCCGGGTCCGGGAAGGATCGTGGCCGAGTTCGTGGCCGCGTCGCTGAACCCGGGCGACATCAAGGTGCGATCGGGCAAGCGGCAGGGCAAGTTCGAGGTGCACTTCCCCATGCCGATGGGACGCGAGGCCGCCGGCACCGTGGTCGACGATCCCTCCGGAACGTTCGAGCCGGGAACCCTGGTGTTCGGGTCGTGCGCGAGCGGCACGGGCGCGCTGGCCGACCTCGTCGTGCTGGACGCGGGCCAGGCCGCCCGGGTGCCCGAAGGGGTCGACGCGGTCGCGGCGGCGTGCGTCCCGGTGGCGATCGGCACCGCCTGGGACGCGCTCGAAGAGACCGGCACCGGCGAGGGGGACGTCGTCCTGATCCTCGGCGCGGCAGGCGGTGTCGGGATCCACGCTGCGCCGCTCGCTCGCTTCCTGGGCGCCAGGCCGCTCGGCATGGCCCGCCCGGCCCGGCGCGACTTCCTCGCCGCGCACGACGTGCCGTTCGTTGCCGAGCGACGGCAACTGGGTCGCGGCCGTGCGGGAGCGGTTCCCCGACGGCGTGGACGTGGTCATCGACGCGGTCGGCGGAGACGCGCTTCGCGCGGCCGCCACCCTCATCAAGGACCCGAGCCGCCTCCGGTCGGCCGACGACCTCGCCCTCGCCAGCACGCTCGGGGGGAGCGGCGTCGCCCGGCGCCGGGACTCCCGCGTGTACGCGCAACTCGCGCAGTTCGTGGCCGACGGCGTGGTGACGCCGGTCGTCGACCAGGTCCATCCTTTCCCGGACGCCGCCGCAGCCTCCCGCACCGTCGCGTCCGGGCACGCCGCGGGAAAGACCGTCATCACCCGGTGACGTCCACGAGCACGCGCAGGACGCCGGAGCGGGCCGATAAGGTCCCGCGGCTTCTCCCGGCAGGCTGACTGACCTGACGGGGACGCCGCGCAGGCCGGCTCAGCGCGTCGATCGACGGTGGGCAGCCCCGACTCAGCGCAACAGGACGTCCAGTTCGTCGGCGGGCAGGGCGGCGCCGAAGGCGGGATGGCCCGGCTCGAGCGCCTTGCCGGCGTGCAGGGTGGGCAGTTCGACCGGGTCGAAGCCGAGGCGATCGACGAGCTCCGCGACCCGGTGGCGTGCCGCGGCGTCGTCGCCGGCCAGCGCCATCGCGACGCGGCCGGGGGTGCCGACGGGCCGTGCCTGGTCGGCCAGGTCGTGGTAGCCGATGTGGTTGAACGCCTTCACCAGCGTGGATCCCGCGAGGAACGAGCCCACGACCTCGCTGGACGAGGGCTCCGCGTGCGCCAGTTCGGTGTCGCGGCCGTCCACCTCCCACCAGTAGTTCATGGCGTCGATGACGAGCTTCCCGGCGAGCGCGTCGGCGTCCAGGCTGGGGTACTTCGACAGCGGGAGGGCGAGCATCACCATCTCTGCTCCGGCGATGGCCTCGGGCGGCGCGACGGCCCGGGCGCCGGGCGCGAGCACCTCGACGATCAGCCGGATGCTCGCCGGGTCGCCGGAGCGCGCGACGTCCACGGCGAGCCCCTGGGAGCGCGCGAGCCGAGCGACCGTCGTGCCGAGCTTGCCGGCCCCCAGGATCGCCAGATCGCTCATCGTCCGACCATCTCGCGCACCAGCGGGACGACCTCCCGGCCGTAGCGCTCGATGCTGGCCAGCCGCTGATCGGGCGTGAGGATTCCGGCGCTGTAGACGAGGTCGAAGCGGTCGAGGTCGAGGAGGGTGACGGTGTCGGCGATCTTGCGGGCGACCTGCTCGGACGTGCCGACGTACAGGGCGCCGTGGTCGACCTCACCGTCGAACTGTGCCCGGCTGAACGACCCCCAGCCGCGCTCGGCGCCGACCCGGCCGCGGTGGACCTTGAAGCCCGGGAAGTAGGTCTCGCGGGCCTCTCGCTCGTCCGCCCCGATGAACCCGTGCGAGTGGATGCCGAGCGGTTGCCCCGAGCGGCCCGTCTGCGCCAACGCCCGGCGGTAGAGGTCGGCGTAGGGCGCGAAGCGGTCCGCGGCGCCGCCGATGATGGCCAGCATCATCGGAAAGCCGTAGGCCGCCGCCCGGACGACCGACTCGGGCGAGCCGCCCACCCCGACCCAGGTGTCGATCGGGCCGCCGTCGGTCTTTGGGAAGACGTCGGCCGCGTCCAGCGTGCGTCCGCCGGAGTTCCAGGTGACGGGCTGCTCCTTCAGCAACTCGGCGAAGAGGGCGATCTTCTCCTCGAACAGAGTGTTGTAGTCGCGCAGGTCGTAGCCGAACAGCGGGAACGACTCGGTGAACGAGCCCCGTCCGAGCATGACCTGGGCGCGGCCGTTCGACAGCCCGTCGAGGGTGGCGAAGCGCTCGTAGACGCGGACGGGGTCATCCGAGCTGAGGACGGTCACGGCGGTGCCCAGCAGGATGCGCTCGGTCACCGAGGCGATCGCGGCCAGCACGGTCTCGGGGCTGCTGATGACGAAGTCGTCGCGGTGATGCTCCCCCAGCGCGATGATGTCGATGCCTAGATCCTCGGCCAGCTTTGCCTCGTCGACCACCTGGCGCAGGGACGCCCTGGCGCTCAGCGGCGCGCCGTGACCGTCGACCGGCGCCTCGCCGAAGGTGTCGAGTCCGAACTGCAAGCGGCGTCCGGGGCTGTCGGTGTTCATCGTGAGGTCCTCCTCGTGGCAGTAATCGTCCGGTCATTGAAGGTTCAACATCCCGGGTTTATTCCGGACGCGGCGGCCCGGAGCCCGGTGGAGGGCGCTCGGGCAGACTGGGGCCATGACCACGACCGTTGAACGAGCCCTGGTGTCCCTCGCGGCCGGGGCTGTCACCCTCGCCTGGTACGCGTTGCCCGATGTCGTCCGCCCCCGCGGGGCGCGCGCGGCCATCAAGTCAGCGCTGCTCGGTGGCAGCTTGGCCGGGGTCATTGCCGCCGGCCCCCGCCTGCACGCCGACCACGCGTCCGAGGTGCCCGAGGCGCTGACCAACCTGTTGCGCGCGCACCCGGTCGCCACGGTGGCCACCGCGGTGGGGGTGACGGCGGCGTCGACGGCCCTGACGGTGCGGGCGGAGAGGGCGATCTTCCGCCGCGGTGAGCGACGGCGGCTGCAGGGAGTCCGCGGAGCACACACGCGCCAGGCCGTCGCGCTCGGGCTGCTCGCCGCCGTGGCCGCCCTGCCCGATGGCGAGCGCGACGCGTGAGGATCGCCACCTTCAACGTCAACGGCATCCGGGCCGCCCACCGGCGCGGCTTCCTCCGCTGGCTGGACGCGCGGCGTCCCGACGTGGTCGCGCTGCAGGAGGTGCGCTGCGACGCGGACGCCGTCCCGGCCGAGGCGCTCGGCGGCTACCACCTGAGCTATCACCCGGGGAACCTCGCCGGCCGCAACGGTGTGGGCTTCCTCACCACCCAGGCGCCGACGGCGATCCGGCAGGGGTTCGGCAACCGGCGCTTCGATGCCGAGGGCCGCTACATCGAGATCGACCTGGACCTGCCCACGGGGCCGCCGCTGACGCTGGGCTCGCTGTACCTGCCCAAGGGCGCGAGCCCGTTCGACGACAACCCGGACCTGACCAGGTACCGCCGCAAGATGAGCTTCATGGCGTCCCTGCGCGCCTACCTGACGCGGGCGCGGCGGGACGCCCAGCGAGCAGGCCGCGAGTTCGCCGTGATGGGTGACTTCAACGTCGCGCACGCGCGACAGGACCTCAAGAACTGGCGCGGCGCCGGCCGGACCGAGGGATTTCTGCCCGAAGAACGCGAATGGTTCGGGACGCTGCTCTCGGCGCGGACGCTGACCGACGTCGTCCGCTCGTTGCACCCGGACGAGGACGGGCCGTACTCGTGGTGGAGCTGGATGCCCGGGGCGTTCGATCGGAACACCGGCTGGCGCATCGACTACCAGCTGGTCACCCCGGGGCTGGCCCGCGCCGCCGTGGCCGCCGGGACCGACCGGGACGCCACCGCCGAGGCGCGGATCAGCGACCACGCGCCGGTGGTCGTCGACTACGACTTCGGGTGAGGACGGTCAGGCCTCGCCGAAGGCGGCCAACACCTCGTCGCGCGTGACGTCCTCGAGGCGGGCGTGGCTCCAGTGCGGGTCCTTGTCCTTGTCCACGAGCTGCGCCCGGACGCCCTCGACGAAGTCGGGGCCGCCGATCAGGTGATCAGCCAGGACGAGATCCTGGGCCAGGACCTGTGCGACGTTGTCCATGCGCGCGGCGCGCCGCAGCGCCTCCAGCGACACGGCCACGGACAGCGGGCAGCGCCGGCGGATGTCGTCGGCGGCCGCGCGGGCCGCCGGGTCGTCGTGCTGCTCGAGCCGCCGGACGATCGCGACCGGGTCGTGGCCGCGGTAGCACTCGTCGATCCAGCCCCGCTGGCCGGCCAGGACACCGGGCGGAGCGTCGCCGTCCACCTCGTCGGCCAGCCCGACCAGGACGCCGTCCTCGGCCCCCACCGAGGTGCCGGTCAGTGCCAGGTGCGTCCCGAGCTCGCCGGGTGCGCGAGCGAGCAGGAACATGATCCCGACGTCCGGCTCGAACCCGATGTTGGTCTCGGGCATCGCGAACGTGGAGTCGGGGTAGGCGACGCGACGCGAGCCATGGGCCGAGACGCCCAGCCCGCCGCCCATCGTCACGCCGGCCATGTGCGCGACGTACGGCTTCGGATACGACGCGATGAGCTCGTTGAGTCGGTACTCGACCTCGAAGAAGCGCTGGTGGTCGCCGCCGTCGAGCACGAGCTGGCGCAGCCCGCGGACGTCCGCGCCGGAGCACAGGCCCCGCTCGCCGGCGCCGCGCAGTTCGACGGACGTGACGGCGTCGTCGCCCGCCCAGGCGGTCAGCGCGTCGGCCATGTCGACGCACATCTGCTGGGTGAGCGCGTTGATGGCCCGCGGGCGGTTCAGCGTGAGGTGGCCGACGCCGTCGGCCACCTCGATGAGGACGTCCGCTTCGGGACCGCTGCTCTGCGTCATGACTCCAACTCCTTGTCGAGTTCTCTGCGGGGATGGCGGCGCCGGTCGATCACGATGCCGGCCGCGGCCAGCGCGGCGAACGCCAGAGCCACCGCGTCGTTGCGCCACGCGAGGTTGCCAGCACCATAGACGAGGAGGACGGACGTGACGCCGGCGGCCACCTTCCACACCCGGGGCGAGGGCTTCGTCAGCGGCAGCAGCAGGCCGCCCCAGGTGAGGTACCACGGGTGCAGGGCGGGACCGAAGAACGCGAACGCGAGGTACGACCAGGAGAGGAACGTCATCGGCTCCGTGCGCGCCTTCTTGATGGCCAGGTAGCCGATCAGGAGGAAGCTCAGCGCCACTCCGACGGTCTGCGAGCCGCCGATGACGGCGCGTCCGGTGGGGTCGACGCCGGCCAGGTTGACCAGCGCCTGCAGGCCGAAGCCGAGCAGGCTGAACGGCGCCATCGTCATGATCGAGCCGGGCACCGAGACCGCACGGATCCAGCCGAAGCCGAGGCCGCTCAGCACCGAGATCAACGAGAAGACCCCGATGACCACGGCGAACGCGAACAGCGCCCGCCCGACGAACTTCGCGACCCGCTTCGGCTCCCAGCTCGACCAGCCCGACCGGACGATCGCGACGGGGAACGCGGCCAGCAGCGCCGGTTGCTTCACCGCCATCGCGACGCCCACGACGATCAACGCGTAGAGGAACCGGCCGCGGTAGGCCAGGTAGATTCCCCACACGACCAGGCCCATCATCAGCGCGTCGTTGTGGGCGCCGCCCACGTAGTCGATGACGACGAGCGGGTTGATGATCGAGAACCACGCGACGTCGCGGGGGTTGATGCGCAGTTCGTGCGCGATGCGGGGCAGGAAGTAGACGATGAGCGCGACCCCGATCACGGCCGGGACGCGCATCAGCACCGCCGAGTAGTACGGGTTGAGCCCGGCCAGCAGGACGATCCCGTGGCTGATCTGCAGCGCCAGCGGGCCGTACGGCGCCGTCGTGTAGCGCCACACCCAGGCGACCTGATCGGCGAAGGCGCCCGGCAGGAACCCCGGCGCCGACTCGTAGGGGTTGAAGCCGTTGTGGATCAACCAGCCCTGCGCGGCGTAGCTGTAGGCGTCGTGGCTGAAGATCGGCGGAGCCGGCAGCAGGGGCAGCGACCACCACAGCAAGACCGCCCAGTGCTTCACCCGGACGTAGACGAGGGGCCGCAGCCGGAACCACGCCACCATCAGCAGCGCCACCGCCGCGAGGACCATGGCCGTCCCGACGACTTTGGCCCACGTGCTGTCGAGGCCGAGCGCGCGGGCAGGACCCCAGTACGGGCTGCTCTGCGGCAGGTAGGCCGGCGTCAGCGAGCCCAGGACGAGCAGGATCGTCCCGAGCAGCCCCTGCCGGACGGCGCCATAGCGCCAGGCCGCCGCCATGTCGCGCCCGAAGCGGGCCAACACGCCTCCGCCGCCCACGGCCGGGCTGGCCGGCGGCGTGTAGGCGGCGCGGTGAGACACCCGGGATCCTCCTCGGTTCTCCAGGGCCGGCCGGCAACGGCGCAAGGCCGACGCGGCTCGGGTGGGCAGGTGGCGGACAGCCTAGTGCGTGCGGGGGTGGACGCGCCTCGTCCGTGGGCCCGCGAGGGCGCCCGTCCGGCGCGGGCGCGTCCGGCCCCGCGCGCTCGGCCGTCCGGTCCGCCCGCCGCGGCGGACTCCGGCGGGTGTGGCAGGCTGTCCCCATGCGCTACTGGGACTGGTTCGGCGACGGCTCGCTCGTCGTCTGCGACCTCGGCCTGGCGTGCTGCGTGGTGGAGCTGGAGGCCGCAGCGCTGGGGCGCGTGCGGTTGGACGCCGCGCCCGACGGCGCCCAGGTCGCGGTCGTCGTCGCGGGCACCGTCACGGACGCGGTGGCGCCCCTGGTCCGCAAGCGGGTCGCCGACCAGCCGGGCGACCCGATCGTCATCGCGTTCGGCGCGTGCGCGTCCGCGGGCGGCCCCTACTGGGACTCCCCCGTGGTCACCAAGGGCGTCGACCAGCTCGTCGCCGTCGACCACTACGTGCCCGGCTGCCCACCCAGCCCCGGGGCGCTGGACGAGGTGTTCGCCGCCCATGCCCGCTGATCGCTTCCCCGCCGACGAGGTCCGCCGGGTCGAGCCGTCCTCGTGGCTGGCCGTGGTGCGCGCGGCGGCGTCCGGCCGGGCCTTCGACTGGCTGGGGGCCGCCGACGAGATCGGGCGCTCGAACCACCTGCGCGTCGTGTGCCGGCTGCGCGCCACGGGCGGCGACGCGCTGCGGCTGGAGACCCTGATCGACCGGGACGACCCGCGGCTCGACTCGATCGCAGAGGTCTACCCCGGCGCTTCCTGGCACGAGCGGGAGGCCCGCGACTTCTTCGGCATCGCGTTCACCGGCGGCGACAACCGCCCGCTCCTGCTGCGCGACGGCTTCGGCGGACGCCCGCTGCGCAAGGACTTCGTCCTCGGCGCCCGGGTGATCAAGGCCTGGCCCGGCGGCAAGGAGCCCGGGGACGCCAAGGCGGCCGGGCGCCGCCGCATGGTGCCCCCGGGCGTCCCCGACCCCGAGGTGTGGGGCGACCGCGAGGGCGCGCCGGCCTCCGCCGACGAGGTGGCCGCGTCCGTCGTCGGCGGCCGGGTGCGGAGGCGCCGATGAGCGTCGTCCCGCACTCGTCGATCCGGCTCATCGAGGACAGCTGCACCTCGTGCATGATCTGCGCGCGGGAGTGCCCGGCCTGGTGCATCGCCATCGACAGCCACACCGAACCGCTGCCCGGTTCACCGCCCGGGCCCCGTCAGCGCACCCGCAACGTGCTGGACTCGTTCGTCCTCGACTGGTCCCTGTGCCTGTACTGCGGCATCTGCATTGAAGAGTGCCCCTTCGACGCCCTGGAGTGGGCCGGGTCGAACGTCGCCGCCGCGGACGTCCTGGGCGGCCTGCGACACGGACGCGACCAACTGCGCTGACCCTCGGGCGGCGGATCGGCCCCCAAGCCCTGCGCCCCACCGCCGGACCCCAGGCCCGGCGCTCCTCCCGTCCATTCCCGGACGCCACATCTCACCGGATGGACACGCGGTCCGGTACTTTCGGTCAATTTCAACAAACCCGATGGCCGGCGTTCCCCCTAGCTGGAGCGATTTTGGGCGTCAGCACCCCGGCCCGCGGGACTCTCGCCGCGGCGTCCGGGCCTGTCGGAGCAGTTACAGTGAACGCATGCGTATCGGACAGCAGCTGAACCTCGTGGGTCGCCCCCACGTGGATTTCGGTCGTGTCCTGTCCTCGATGTGTTGCGCGTCCTGACGCGCCCGCATCAGCACAAGCTTTCGCTAACCGGGCCGTAGACGCCCGGTTTCGTCGTTTCTGACGCCGCACGCGCCTCGGCCCTCCACTACCCAGGACCACGAACGAGGCGATCCAGTGAGCACTCCCCCCGCAACCACCGAGCGCGTCCGCGCGGCGTCCCCTGGCCGGAGCAACGGCCAGTGGCTCGTCGACGGCAAGGCGCCGCTGAACCACAACGAGGAGTTCAAGGCCGAGGAGAACCCCCTCGCCGTCCGCTCCCGAATCGAGACCATCTACGCCCGCGACGGGTTCGACTCCATCCCCGACGACGACCTGCACGGCCGGATGCGCTGGTGGGGGCTCTACACCCAGCGCAAGCAGGGCCTCGACGGCGGCCGCACCGGCACGCTGAGCGCGGACGAGCTCTCCGACCGCTACTTCATGATGCGGGTCCGCTGCGACGGCGGCGCGCTGACCACGGAGCAGCTGCGCGTCATCGCGGGGATCTCCACCGAGTTCGCCCGCGGCACGGCGGACATCTCCGACCGGCAGAACATCCAGCTGCACTGGATCGAGGTCGAGAACGTCCCCGAGATCTGGCGCCGCCTCGAGGCCGTCGGCCTGTCGACCACGACCGCCTGCGGCGACACCCCGCGCGTGTTCCTCGGCTCGCCGGTCGCCGGCATCGCCGCGGACGAGATCATCGACCCGACCCCGGTCATCGAGACGATCCTCGAGCGCTACCTGGGCAGCGAGGAGATCGCGAACCTGCCGCGCAAGTTCAAGACCGCGGTCACCGGCCACCCGAGCCTCGACGTCGTGCACGAGATCAACGACATCAGCCTCGTCGGCGTCGTCCATCCCGAGCTCGGTCCCGGCTTCGACCTGTGGGTCGGCGGCGGGCTGTCGACGTCGCCGCGGCTGGCCGAGCGCCTCGGCGCGTTCGTCACCGCCGAGCAGGCCCCCGACGTCTGGTACGGGGTCGTGCGCATCTTCCGTGACTACGGCTACCGCCGGCTGCGCAACAAGGCGCGGCTGAAGTTCTTGCTCGCCGAATGGGGCGCCGAGAAGTTCCGCCGGGTGCTGCAGGACGACTACCTCGGCTACGAGCTCGCGGACGGCCCCGCCCCCGCCGTGGCGACCGGCGTCGGCGACCACGTCGGCGTCCACGACCAGAAGGACGGCCGCAAGTACGTCGGCTTCGCCCCGACCGTCGGCCGGGTCTCCGGCGAGACCCTGACCGCGCTGGCCGAGGCGGCCGAGGCTGCGGGATCCCAGCGCATCCGGCTGACCCCGCACCAGAAGGTGCTCGTCCTCGACGTCGAGCCCGCTGAGCTGGACGCCCTGCTGGCCGCGGGCGAGGAGATCGGCCTGACCGCGACCCCGTCGCCGTTCCGCCGGCACACGATGGCCTGCACCGGCATCGAGTACTGCAAGCTCGCGTTCGTCAACACCAAGGACACCGCGGCCGAGACGATCGCCGAGCTCGAGCGCCGCCTCGACGGCGTCGAGATCGACACCCCGATCACCCTCAACGTGAACGGCTGCCCGAACTCGTGCGCGCGCATCCAGACCGCCGACATCGGCCTGAAGGGCCAGCTGATGAAGAGCCCGGACGGCGCCGACGAGTTCGCCTACCAGGTGCACCTGGGCGGAGGGCTGGCGTCCCAGACGCGGGACGACCCCGGCCTCGGCCGCACCGTCCGCGGGCTGAAGGTGCCGGCGGCCGACCTGACCGACTACGTGGAGCGGGTCACCCGATCGTTCCTGGCCGGGCGCGCGGACGGCGAGACGTTCGCGTCCTGGGCCCACCGCGCCGACGACGAGGAGCTGCGATGACCGCCGTACAACAGCAGAAGCCGCACGGCCCGGGCCGCGCCCGCTCGGCGGACGAGCTGAAGGCCCTGGTCGTCGAGGGCAACGCGACCCTCGGCCCGGACGCCTCCGCCGACGACGTGGCCCGCTGGGCCGCCGAGACCTTCGGCGACGCCGTCGCGGTCGCGTGCTCGATGGCCGGCGACACGGTCGTCCCGCACCTGGTGGCGCGGGCCCACCCCGGCGTCGACGTGCTGTTCCTGGAGACCGGGTACCACTTCCCCGAGACCCTGGGCACGCGTGACGCCCTGGCGGCCACCATCGACGCGAACATCGTCGACGTCCTGCCCGACCTCACGGTCGCCGAGCAGGACGCCGAGTACGGCGAGAAGCTGCACGACCGCGACCCCGCGGCCTGCTGCGCCATGCGCAAGGTCGACCCGATGAACCGCGAGCTCGCCAGCTACGAGGCCTGGGTGACCGGCGTCCGGCGCGAGGACAACGCCCTGCGCGCCAACACGCCGCTCATCGAGTGGGACGAGAAGCACCAGATGGTGAAGATCAACCCGCTCGCCGCCTGGACGTTCGACGACGTCCTCGACTACGCCGGCAGCCACGGCGTGCCGGTGAACCTCCTGCTCACCGAGGGCTACCCCTCGATCGGGTGCGCGCCCTGCACGCGCCCGGTCGCCCCCGGTGAGGACCCCCGGGCCGGCCGCTGGGCCGGCCTCGCCAAGACAGAATGCGGACTGCACACATGAGCATCGATACCGAACTTCCGACCGCCGCGGGCGTGACCCAGCCCGAGGCGCCGACCCACCAGCTGAGCCACCTGCAGGACCTCGAGAGCGAGGCCATCCACATCTTCCGCGAGGTCGTGAGCGAGCTCGAGCGCCCCGTGCTGCTGTTCTCGGGCGGCAAGGACTCCGTCGTGATGCTGCACCTGGCGGTGAAGGCGTTCTGGCCGGCGCCCGTGCCGTTCCCGGTGCTGCACGTCGACACCGGGCACAACTTCCCCGAGGTCCTCGAGTTCCGCGACCGCACGGTCGAGCGGCTCGGGCTTCGCCTCGAGGTGGCCCGCGTCCAGGACTACCTCGACGACGGACGCCTGCTGGAGCGCGCCGACGGAACCCGCAACCCGCTGCAGACGCAGCCGCTGCTGGACGCGATCGCCGAGCACCGCTTCGACGCCGTCTTCGGGGGTGGCCGCCGGGACGAGGAGAAGGCCCGCGCCAAGGAGCGCGTCGTCAGCCTGCGCGATGAGTTCGGGCAGTGGGATCCCCGCAACCAGCGCCCCGAGCTGTGGAACCTCTACAACCCGCGGCACCGGCCCGGCGAGCACGTCCGGGTGTTCCCCCTGAGTAACTGGACCGAGCTCGACGTCTGGCGCTACATCGAGGCCGAGAAGATCGACCTGCCCGACCTCTACTACGCCCACGACCGTGAGGTGTTCCTCCGCGACGGCATGTGGCTCGCCGTCGGCGAGGTGAGCCAGCCGCGCGGCAGCGAGCAGGTCGAGACCAAGCGCGTCCGCTACCGCACGGTGGGCGACATGTCCTGCACCGGCGCCGTCGAGTCGGACGCGGCCACCGTCGCCGACGTCATCGCCGAGGTCGCCGTCACCCGCATCACCGAGCGTGGCGCCACGAGGGCGGACGACCGCCTGACCGAGGCCGCCATGGAAGACCGCAAGAAAGAGGGCTACTTCTGATGAGCACGCTGCTACGCCTCGCCACGGCGGGGTCCGTCGACGACGGCAAGTCCACGCTGGTGGGCCGCCTGTTGTACGACTCGAAGTCGGTGCTGGCCGACCAGCTCGAGTCCGTGGAGCGCGTCTCCCGCGACAAGGGCCTCGGCCACGTCGACCTGGCGCTGCTCACCGACGGGCTGCGCGCCGAGCGGGAGCAGGGCATCACCATCGACGTCGCGTACCGCTACTTCGCCACGCCGCAGCGGACGTTCATCCTCGCCGACTGCCCCGGGCACGTGCAGTACACCCGCAACACGGTGACCGGCTCGTCCACCGCGGACGTCCTGGTGCTGCTCGTCGACGTCCGCAAGGGCATGCTCGAGCAGACGCGCCGGCACCTCTCGGTGGGCCAGCTGCTGCGCGTCCCGACCGTCATCGTCGCGGTGAACAAGATCGACCTCGTCGACTACGACGAGGCCCGCTACCGCGAGGTCGCGGCCGAGATCGACCACGTCGCCGCCGAGTTGGGCGTGCCCAACCTGGTGACGCTGCCGGTCTCGGCCCTGAACGGGGACAACATCGTCGACCGCTCCGAGAAGACCCCCTGGTACGGCGGCCCGTCGCTGCTGGAGCTTCTCGAGGCCGTGCCCCCGGAGACCGAGGTGGACGACCAGCCGTTCCGGTTCCCGGTGCAGCTCACGATCCGCCCGCAGGAGGCCGCCGTCGACCCGCAGTACCGCGAGTACCGCGGGTACGCCGGCCAGATCGCCTCGGGCGTCGTGCGTCCCGGCGACGAGGTCGTCGTGCTGCCGTCCGGACGGCGCACCCGCGTCGCCGGCATCGACACCGCCGACGGCCCTCTGGACGAGGCGTTCGCGCCCCAGTCGGTGACGCTGCGCCTCGACGACGACATCGACATCAGCCGCGGCGAGCTCATCGCGTCCGTCGCGGGCGCGCCCACCCCGACCCAGGACCTCGACGGGATGGTCGCCTGGCTCTCCGAGCGCCCGTTGCGCGTC
The DNA here is from genome assembly GCF_000826085.1 of Nigerium massiliense. Classification (GTDB taxonomy): domain Bacteria; phylum Actinomycetota; class Actinomycetes; order Propionibacteriales; family Propionibacteriaceae; genus Propioniciclava; species Propioniciclava massiliense. The sequence continues at coordinate 32,419 of NZ_CCYM01000002.1, forward strand.
GGGCAGAAGGTGCTGGTCAAGCACACGACCCGCACCGTCCAGGGGATCGTCCGCGACATCTACGGCAAGCTCGACCTCGACACGCTGGCTCCGGCGGCGTCCGAGACCCTGGAGCTCAACGACCTGGGACGCGTCCGGCTGCGGCTGGCCGCCCCCGTCATGGCCGAGGACTACACGACGTCGCGCCGCACAGGCTCTTTCCTGCTGATCGATCCCCAGACCGGCGGCAACCTCGCCGCGGGCATGGTGCGCGGCGAGCAGGCCTTCGCCGACGGCGCCGCAGTCGAGGCAGACTCCGTCCTGAACTGGTCGATCTGATGCGCCGGCTGCTGTTGCTGGGCGTCGTCGGCCTGCTGGCCCAGCTCGTGGACGGCGCGCTCGGCATGGGCTACGGCGTCACGTCGTCGTCCCTGCTGCTGATGGTCGGCCTCAGCCCGGCGCTGGCCAGCGCCTCGGTGCACCTGGCCGAGGTGGGCACCAACATCGCCTCGGGCGCGTCCCACTGGCGGCTCGGGAACGTCGACTGGAAGCTCGTCGGACGCCTCGGCGTCCCGGGCGCGATCGGCGCGTTCGCCGGTGCCACGTTCCTCTCGAAGCTGTCCACCGAGGCTGCCACGCCCGTCATGGCCGTGCTGCTCGGCGGACTGGGCGTCTACATCCTGTTCCGGTTCGCCTTCCGCGCCCCGGCCCAGGCGCACAACCGGCGTTCCCCGCACGGCAGCCGCTTCCTGGTTCCGCTCGGGCTCGTTGGAGGCTTCGTGGACGCCACCGGTGGCGGTGGCTGGGGACCGGTCGCGACGACGACGCTGCTCAGCGCCGGCAAGACCGCGCCCCGGACGGTCGTCGGCTCGGTCGACACGTCGGAGTTCATGGTCTCGACGGCCGCGAGCGTCGGCTTCCTCGTCGCGCTCGGCACCGCCGGCATCGACCTGGGCATCGTGCTCGCGCTGCTCCTCGGCGGCATCATCGCCGCCCCGATCGCGGCGTGGCTCGTCAGCCGGCTCCCCGCCCAGGTGCTGGGCGTCGGCGTCGGCGGCCTGATCGTGCTCACGAACCTGCGCACGGTGTTGGCGAGCGCCGGCGTGACCGGCGCGGCGTCCGTGGTGGCCTACGCCCTCACCATCGCCGTCTGGGCCGCCCTGGTCGCCTGGACCGTCGTGCAGCACCGCCGCCAGCGGGCGACCGAGCATGCCGCGGCCGACGACGTGCCCGCGGAGGTGGAGCGCGTATGACCCGCCCGTCCCTCGTCATCGCCCTGCACGGGACCCGGCACGCCGCCGGGCTGACCGTCGCCGGCGAGCTGCGCGACGAGGTCGCCCGGCAACTACCCGGCGTGGACATCCACCTGGGCTGGGTCGACATCCACGACGAGTTGCTCGATACCACCCTCGCCGGCCTCGGCCCGGCGGTCGTGGTGCCGGCGTTCCTGACCGCCGGTTACCACGTCGAGCACGACGTGCCGGAGGCCATCGCCACGGTCGGCGGGCGGGCCGTGGCGTCCGAGCACATCGGCCTGGGTGTCCTGGGCGCCGTGCGCGATCGGCTGCTCGAGGCCGGGCCGCTGGGCGACGCCGTCGTGCTGGCTGCCGCCGGGTCCAAGCGGGTCGGGGCGCTGGGCGAGGTGCAGGACGCCGCGCGCGTCCTGGCCGCCTGGATCGACCGCCCCGTCCGCGTCGGCTACCTCTACGCCGCTCACCCGAGCGTCGAGGAGACGGTGGCCGGCCTGCGCGCCGAGGGGTTCGCCGACCTCACGGTGGGGACCTACGCCCTCGCCCCCGGGCTCTACGCCGACCGCCTCGCGGCCCTGGACGTCCGTGCGGTCGCCAGGCCGGTGGGCCTTCACCCCGAGTTCGTGACCGCCATCGCTCAGCGGTACCGTTCGAAGGTTCCCGCCCTCGCCATGTGAGGACGCGTGTATTTTCGTAACTGAACCCTTGTAGATATCCTGAGCGAACCCGTTGAAAGAGATCCCGTGACGTCCACTCTCCACTCGCTCGACCGCGTCGTGATCCGCTTCGCCGGCGACTCCGGCGACGGCATGCAGCTCACCGGCGACCGCTTCACCGCGGACAGCGCCGCGTTGGGCAACGACTTCGCCACCTTGCCCAACTTCCCCGCGGAGATCCGCGCCCCGCAGGGAACGATCGCCGGGGTGTCGAGCTTCCAGCTGCACTTCGCGGACACCGACATCCGCACCCCCGGCGACGCGCCGGACGTGCTCGTCGTGATGAACCCGGCCGCCCTGAAGGCGAACCTGCCCGACCTCGCGCGCGGCGGCACGATCATCGCCGACGCCACCGACTTCACCAAGCGCAACCTGACGAAGGTGGGCTACGAGTCGAACCCGCTCGAGGACGGCACCCTGGAGGCCTACCAGGTGCACGCGCTCGACCTCACTGGCCAGACCGTGGCCGCCGTCAAGGACTTCGGGCTCGGCCGCAAGGAGGCGTCCCGCGCGAAGAACATGTACGCGCTAGGCCTGCTCAGCTGGCTGTACTCCCGTCCGCTCGACAGGACGATCGAGTTCCTCGACGCGAAGTTCGACCATCTGCCTCAGATCCGCGACGCCAACAAGGCGGCGCTGAAGGCCGGCTACGACTACGGCGAGACCACCGAAGGCTTCGCCGTCCGTTTCGAGGTCAAGGCCGCACCGCTCGAGACCGGCCTCTACCGGCAGATCACCGGCAACAAGGCGCTCGCGATGGGCCTGATGACGGGCGCGGCGAAGGCTGGCCTGAAGCTCTTCCTCGGCGCGTACCCGATCACGCCGGCGTCCGACATCCTGCACGAACTGTCGAAGGTCAAGAACCACGGCGTCATGACGTTCCAGGCCGAGGACGAGATCGCCGCCATCGGCGCGGCGCTCGGCGCGTCCTACGGCGGCAACCTGGGCGTGACGTCGACGTCCGGTCCGGGCATGGCGCTCAAGAGCGAGTTCATCAGCCTCGCGACCATGCTGGAGTTGCCCCTGGTGATCTGCGACGTGCAGCGCGCGGGCCCCTCCACCGGCATGCCGACGAAGACCGAGCAGGCCGACCTGCAGCAGGCCCTCTACGGACGCCACGGCGAGGCCCCGGTGCCGGTGCTGGCCGCCCAGTCTCCGGGTGACTGCTTCACCACCGCGTTCGAGGCGTGCCGCATCGCGCTGAAGTACCGCACACCCGTCATCGTCCTCACCGACGGCTATCTCGCCAACGGCGCGGAGCCGTGGCTGGTGCCCGACCTGGAGGCGCTGCCGGCCATCGATCCCGGGTTCGCGACCGAGGCCAACGGGCCGGACGACACGTTCCTGCCCTACCTGCGCGACGCCAACCTGGCCCGCGCGCTGGCCGTCCCCGGCACCCCCGGGCTGGAGCACCGCATCGGCGGCATCGAGAAGGCCGACGGCACCGGCAACATCAGCTACGCACCCGCCAACCACGAGCTGATGGTGAACCTCCGCCAGCAGAAGGTCGCCGGTATCGTCCGCGATATCCCCGACGTCGTCGTCGACGACCCGAGCGGACGAGCCGACACGCTCGTCGTCGGGTGGGGCTCCACCTGGGGCCCCATCGCGGAGACCGCCCGCCGCGTCCGGCTCAGCGGCCGTGACGTCGCCGTTGCGCACGTGCGGCACCTGAACCCGCTGCCGGGCAACCTCGGCGACGTGCTGCGCGCCTACCGCCGCGTCGTCGTCCCCGAGATGAACCTCGGCCAGTTCACGTCGCTGCTGCGCTCGACCTACCTGGTGGACGCCCGCGTGTACTCCCGGGTGCGCGGCCTGCCCATCTCCCCGGCGGAGTTCGAGCCCGACCTCATCGACATCGTCGACGGAAAGGACGTCCGATGACCACGACCACCGAGCACCAGGCCGCCATCGAGGACGCGGCCGCCGCCCCCCAGGGGCTGACCCGCGTCCCGCTGAGCCTCACCCCGCTCAACCGCAAGGAGTTCATCTCCGACCAGGAGGTGCGCTGGTGCCCCGGCTGCGGTGACTACGCCGTGCTCGCCGCGTTCCAGTCGCTGATGCCGCAGCTGGGCCTCAAGCGTGAGAACACCGTCATCGTGTCCGGGATCGGCTGCAGCTCGCGCTTCCCGTACTACCTCGACACGTACGGCATGCACTCGATCCACGGGCGCGCTCCGTCCATCGCGACCGGGCTCGCCATGACGCGGCCCGACCTGGCGGTCTGGGTCGTCACCGGCGACGGCGACGCGCTGTCGATCGGCGGCAACCACCTGATCCACGCGCTGCGGCGCAACGTGAACATCACGATCATGCTGTTCAACAACCGCATCTACGGGCTGACGAAGGGTCAGTACTCGCCGACGTCCGAGGAGGGCAAGGTCACCAAGTCGAGCCCCAACGGCTCGATCGACCACCCGTTCAACCCCGTCGCGCTGGCGCTCGGCGCGGAGGCCACGTTCGTCGCGCGCACGGTCGACTCCGACCGCAAGCACCTGACCGAGGTGCTGACCGCCGCGGTGAACCATCGCGGCGCCTCCCTGGTGGAGATCTACCAGAACTGCCCGATCTTCAACGACGGCGCGTTCGACGGCCTCAAGGAGCAGAACTCCCCCGCCCTCATCCCGCTGCGCGACGGCGAGCCGATCATCTTCGGCGCCCAGCAGCATCTCGGCGTGGCCCGAGACCACCGCACCGGCAGCCTGGAGGTCGTCACCGTCGCGGACGTCGGCGAGGAGAACCTCATCGTCCACGACGCGCGCAGCGAGGACGCTGCCCAGGCCCTGGCGATCGCACAGCTGACCGACAGCCAGGCGCTGTCGTCGGCCCCGATCGGCATCTTCCGCGACGTCGACCGGCCGGTCTACGACGACGAGGCGCGCGCCCAGGTGACGGTTCCGGATGCTAACAATCGAATAAGTGAATTACAGCGTCTCGTTACGGGTCACGACACATGGACTGTGTGATCGAGCTGCCTTATCGTTACACGGTGTCCTCGAATTCCTCCGAATCAGGTCTGCACGCGCGGTTGGCCTCGGCGCTGCGCGATGCGCGCCGTAGACGAGACCTGACGGCCGTCGCCGGTCTCGCCGGCGCGTCCACCGCTCTGGCCGAGGCCGAGAGCATCCAGCTCCCCGGAGAAGCACTCGCCATCCTGGCCGCGTCCTGCACCCCCACCAGGATCCCCGTCGGCGACCACCAGGTCCGGCGCATCCTGCTCGAGCAGTGCGACGGACGCGAGCGTGAGGCCGCCGCGTGCCTCGCCCAGGGCGAGACCGTCCGCGCCGAGCGCCTCCGCGGGGAGGCCGCGGCCATCAGCGGCGTCCTGTTCGACGCCTGACCAGCGCCTGTGGCGGCCTCGCGCCCGGCCGTCCGCACAGCACGTCTGCATAACTTCGACGCGTAACCGGCGCAGGAACTGCCGGGGACGGGCCGTCCGTTCTAGGCTAGGGTGACCCGACTCCCCCTTCCCCCTCGAAAGGAACGCGATGGCCGACACGAAGAACGCCCCTGCCCCAGAAGATCCAGCCAAGCCGGACTCGCCGGCGAAGCTCAAGGGCGGTGACTGGAAGTACGTGTTGCGCACCACGATGCGGGAGTTCGGCGATGACGGGTTGTCCGACCTCGCCGCCGGACTCACGTACTACACCGTCTTGTCGATCTTCCCGGGGTTGATCGCCCTGGTGTCGATCCTGAGCCTGTTCGGACAGAACGCCGACGCCGTCAACTCCCTGCTCGGCGAGGTCGGTCGCATCGTCCCCCAGGACACGATGGCGACCATCATGCCCGTGCTGCAGAACCTGCTCACGGCGCCCGCGCCGGGGCTCGGCCTGGTGTTGGGCATCCTGACCGCGCTGTGGTCGGCGTCCAACTACGTGAAGGCGTTCGGCCGCGCGCTGAACCGCATCTACGAGGTGCCCGAGGGACGGGGCCCGATCAAGCTCAACCTGACGCAGTATCTGCTCACCGCCGCCATCCTCGTGCTCGTCGCCGTCGCGCTGGTGCTGATCACCGCTTCCGGGCCGATCCTCGACACCATCGGGCAACTCTTCGGGCTCGGCTCGCTCTTCCTGACGGTGTTCTCGATCATCAAGTGGCCGATCCTGCTGATCGTGGCCATCCTCATCGTCGCGATGCTGTACTACTTCACCCCGAACGTGCGCCAGCCCAAGTTCCGCTGGATCAGCCCCGGCGCCGTCATCGGACTCGTGATGGCCGCGGTCGCGGGCGGCGCGTTCGCGCTGTACGCCGGCAACTTCGGTAGCTACGACGCCACGTACGGCGCCCTCGCCGGCGTCATCATCTTCCTGTTCCTGCTCAACATCATCAACCTCGCGCTGCTGTTCGGCGCCGAGTTCGATGCCGAGATGGAGCGAGCCCGTGAGCTCCGCGGCGGCATCAAGGCCGAGGAGGACATCCAGCTGCCCCAGCGCGACACCGCAGCCTCCGACAAGAAGGAGAAGAAGGCCGAGAAGGACTACGCCGACGGCCGCCGCATGCGGCTCGAGGCCACACACGGCAACGACGTCGTGGGCGCGCACGAGGACACCGTCCAGACCCACCGCGCCGGAACCGACCAGTCGCCGAGCAAGGGCAGCCACAAGGTGTCCTCGGCCCAGCTGAAGGAGCTCGACAAGAAGGAGAAGGAGGCCGAGAAGCGCCGGCGCGAGGCCGCGAAGTCCTCCACGCACCCGCGCGACCACTTCGGCTACGACGTCGACGCGCCCGACCCGAAGGACCTTCCGCCGCGGCGTCCGGTCGACCACTACCCCGACAAGGACTGACCGTCGGGGCACCACCGTCATCGGGGTCCCCGGGTCCGGCGCGAGGAATCGTGTCCGGCCCCGGGGACCCCGATTAGTCTGGGGTGATGAGCACCTTCGACACCGAACCCGCCGTCCGGCCGGCCGATGACCTGTACCGCCACACGAACGGGCGGTGGCTGCAGGCGACCCAGATCCCGGCCGACAAGGGCCGCTACGGCGTCTTCCACCGGCTGCACGACAATGCGGAGGCGGACGTCCGCGACCTGATCACCGAGCTCGGCGAGGGGTCGCCCGAGCCCGGCACCGACGCCGCGCGGGTGGGAAACATGTTCGCGTCCTTCATGGACACCGAGCAGATCGAACGCGCCGGGCTCGACTGGCTCGGGCTGGAGCGCATCGAGTCCCTCGACTCAGTCGACGAGCTCACCTCGTATCTGGGGTGGTGCCTGCGCTCGGGCGTGACGAGCCTGCTGAGCGTCGGGGTGGACGCCGACCCGGGCGATCCGCAGCACTACCGCCTGTTCCTCAGCCAGGACGGCATCGGGTTGCCCGACGAGGAGTACTACCGCCTCGAAGAGCACGCCGACATTCGGAGGGCCTACCTGCGGCTCATCGAGCGGCTGCTCCAGTTCGCCGGGGACGACCCGGCCGCCGCGCACGCTGTGCTCGACCTCGAGACGCGCATCGCCGCCCTGCACTGGGACAAGGTGCGCTGCCGCGACCTGGTGGCGTCCTACAACCCGGTGGACCAGGCGGACCTCGGTTGGCCGTGGGACGCGATCCTGCTGGCCGCGGCGGCGGACGGCGTGGGCGGCCTGGTGCTCAGCCAGCCGTCCTTCTTCAAAGGGGTGCCCGAACTGCTGAACGCGGTCGACCTCGGCGTGTGGCGCAGCTGGGCTCGGTTCCACCTGGTGAAGGACAGGGCGTTCGCGCTGCCCGGGGCCGTGTACGACGCGTGGTTCGACTTCTACGGCAAGACGCTGCAGGGCATCCCCGAGCAGCGGGAGCGCTGGAAGCGCGGCGTCCAGGTGGTGCAGCGCTACCTCGGAGAGATCGTCGGCAAACTCTACGTCGAGCGCCACTTCCCCGCCGACGCCAAGCAGCAGGTCGGCGTCCTGGTCGACCGGCTGTTGCAGGCCTACGGCGAGTCGATCCGGTCGCTGGAGTGGATGGGAGAGCAGACGCGCGCCGAGGCGCTGGAGAAGCTGGCGAACTTCACCCCCAAGATCGGCTACCCGGACCGGTGGCAGGACTACTCGGCGCTCACCGTCGAGCCGGGTGACCTCCTCGGCAACGTGGAGCGGGCCAGCGAGTTCCACTTCGACGAAGACATCGCCAAGGCGTCCGGGCCGGTCCGCGACTGGGAGTGGCTCATGACGCCGCAGACCGTGAACGCCTACTACCACCCGCTGCGCAACGAGATCGTGTTCCCGGCGGCGATCCTGCAGCCGCCGTTCTTCGACCCGGACGCCGACGACGCCGAGAACTTCGGCTCCATCGGGGCGGTGATCGGGCACGAGATCGGGCACGGCTTCGACGACCAAGGGTCCACGTGCGACGGGCAGGGCCGGCTGCGGAACTGGTGGACCGACGACGACCGCGCCGCGTTCACCGCCCGCACCAACCGGCTCGTGGACCAATACTCCGCGCTGAGCCCCGCCCAGCTTCCCGGACGCCACCTGAACGGCCAGCTGACCCTCGGGGAGAACATCGGCGATCTCGGTGGGCTGGCGATCGCGCACCGGGCGTGGGAGCTGTCCCGCGGCGCTGCCGGTGACGGGGCCGAGGCGTCCACGGAGGGGGACGGCGCCACGGGGGCTCGCGTGGAGGATGTCGACCGGCCCGGGGCCGCCGGGCTCCCGGAGAATCCCGCGCCCTCGAACCTTGCTGCCACCTCCGAGCCGTCCCCGCAGGCCGAGGCTTCCGGGCAGGCTGAGCCGAACCTCGAGCAGCGGTTCTTCCTGAGCTGGGCGCGCGCGTGGGCTGAGAAGGTGCGCGACGAGGCGCTGTCCGAGCAGATCGCGACCGATCCACACTCCCCCGCGGAGTTCCGGTGCAATCAGGTGGTCGCCAACATCGACGCGTTCTATGACGCGTTCGGGGTGCGGGAGTCCGACGGGTTGTGGCTCGATCCCGCCGATCGCGTCCGCATCTGGTGACGACCGCGGGACGCGGGGGCCCTGCAGCCTCCGCGTCCCGGCTCAGGCCTCCGCGGCCGGGGCGGCTCGCAGCGCGGCGAGCGTGTCGCGGATCAGCGCCTTCAGGGCGTCCTCGTCGTTGTCGAGGTCGACGACCCGGCGGGGAAGATCCTCGAGGCCGGCGAAGGACGCCGGACGTTCGACGTCGTGCCCGAGAGCTTCGTTGATCGTCTCGGAGAACTTCACGGCCAGCGCCGTCTCCAGCACCACCGCTGGCTCGGCGAACGCGACGCCCTCTGCCCGCAAGGTGCGGACAACGTGAACGCCGTCCGCGGTGTGCGGGTCGATGATGATCGCCCGCGACTCGAACAGCCGGCGGATCTCGTCCAGCCGATCGGCATGGGTCGACGAGCCCGACACAAACCCGTACCGCTCGCGCAACGTGCCGAACTCGGGGAGGCCTGAGAGGTCGAACGCGCCGGTCGCGGAGAGTTCGTCCACGAACAGCTGACGCACCCGCTCGCCGTCGCGTCCGAGAAGGTCGAAGACGAACCGCTCGAAGTTGGACGCCTTGGAGATGTCCATCGAGGGGCTCGACGTCTCGTGGGTCTCCGCGCCCGTCCGGATGCGGTACACGCCGGTGCGGAAGAACTCGTCCAACACGTTGTTCTCGTTGGTCGCCAAGACGAGCGTGTCGATCGGCAGGCCCATCTCGCGGGCGACGTGCCCGGCGCAGATGTTGCCGAAGTTGCCCGACGGGACGGCGAAGCTGACCCGCTGATCGTCGCTGTCGGTGACGCGGAGCCAGAGGGCGACGTAGTAGACGACCTGGGCCACGAGGCGCGCCCAGTTGATGGAGTTGACCGCTCCCAGGTGATGCTCGGCCTTGAAGGCGAGGTCGCTGTTGACGGCCTTGACGAGGTCCTGGCAGTCGTCGAACACACCGTCCACCGCGACGTTGATGATGCGGGGATCGTCCAAGGTGAACATCTGCGCCTGCTGGAACGGCGTCATCCGGCCGCGGGGCGTGAGCATGAAGGTGGTGACGCCGCGCTTGCCTTTCATCGCGTATTCGGCAGCCGACCCGGTGTCGCCGCTCGTCGCGCCGACGATGGTGATCACCTGGCCACGGCGGCCCAGCTCGAACTCGAAGAGCTCGCCGAGAAGTTGCATCGCCATGTCCTTGAACGCGGCGGTCGGGCCATTCGAGATGCGACCGAGGGCCATCCCGTCGCCGATGTCGGCCGTGGTCACGACTTTCGGGTCGGAGAACTTGCCCGGGGCGTAGGCGTGTTGGGTGAGGCGGCGCAGGTCGGCGTCGCTGATGTCGTCGATGAAGAGCCTCAGCACCTCGAAGGCGAGCGCGGGGTAACCGTCCTCGGTGAGCGTGCGCCGCCAGTCGGCCAGCGTCGCCTTGTCGAGTCGCGGGTAGCGCTCCGGCACGTAGAGGCCGCCGTCGGGCGCGAGCCCCTCGAGGAGGATGTCGCAGAACGAACGGGGGGTCTGATCTGCCGTGCCGCGGGTGGAGACGTACTTCACCCGGCCAGCCTAACGGCGCACGCCCCCGGGACGATCGAGCGCCCATGAGCGAGACGCTCCTCGCCCGCGCGGGGGTGGAGGTCTCCGGTCCGATGGTTCTGGTCGCGACACAGCGTCGGCCGGGCGGACACACAGGGCCGCGTGGCTCCCAGCCCTCGCCCCCAGGAATCTCGCTGGCCCCTCCCCTGCCCGGCCTTCGGACCCGGGGCGCAGCTTGATCGTCCCCGAGCACGAGGCCGGTCGGCGCGGCGGTCAAGCGGCGGCCAGCACGGGCTGGCCCTGCCGGAAGAGCGCGTGCCGCTGCCTCACGATGGACTGGACCCGGGCGCGGACCTCGGCCGGCTCCGTCATGAGCTGAAGGGCAGAGATCCTCACGACCTGCCAGCCGTCGGAGGCAAGGTGCGCGTCTCGACGCTTGTCACGGCTGAACGATTCCCTCGACGAATGGAACTCATGACCGTCGACTTCGATGTCGAGGAGCAGATCTGGGAGAGCCACGTCGAGGTAGTAGTGGGCGATGGTCGGTGGGGCACCGGCGCTTCCCTCGTGGGCGACATCGACCCGGTGGTTGCTGACCCATCGGCACGGGAGCGTCACGCCGCGCATCACCTGGTGCAGGAGCCGTTCAGCTTCTGACCAGGGCTGATCGCGGGAATCGTGCAGGAGCATCCGCCGGCGTACGTTCCCCCGGCGGTTCGGCGTCGCGTCCAGGGCCACCCACAATTCCTGCAGCGTCACCACACGTCGTCTCAGCGCTTCATCGATGGCCGCGCCCCCAAGCTCGGGGATGAGGTCGAGCACCGTGAGTGCCACCGTCGTGACACGAAGACCGCCGTACTGGGTCACGAGTTCCGGGTCGATCCGCCGACGGTGGAAGTCGAATCCTGGGGCGCGTGCCGCTGCGGACGCTCGTGTCGCCGACAGCGTTCGTGCGCTGAGTTGCGGCCACCACGTGAGGTGCGCCGCCGCCCTGCCGGTGATCACGGCGTCCGGGTCGGCCACCGAGAGCGCCCGGGCCCGCGAGTCAAGCTCCATCTCGTGGCCGGCGGGCAGCCAAATGCCGGGCAGGACCCGCCTGAGGACGCCGCGGCGACCGGCTCGCGAAACGGCCTGACGGCGGGCAGCGCCCATGCCCCGCGTGTCGACGACTCCGGTGGCTGGATCGAGCAGACTGCCTTGCCTCATGCCCCCACGATGGGAATTCACACAGCTCTCGTGTCACGGAACCGACGACCGGTGTCGTCGGGGTGTTGGCGGCTAGGGGCCATGCCGCCCATCCACGCACCGAGCGTTGCTCCTGTGACGTCGCGAGCCCGCGAAGACGGACGCCGCACAGTCCGACGCGGAGGCGCTCCTGGCGCAAAGCAAGGTGAATCGGCGGTGCGCAAGACCGTGGGTCGGCAATCGCGGCAGATCCACGGCAGGCGGGCGCCAAGGCGCTCCGTGAAGGCCGCGCGAGCACGGTGGCGACCTGCTGGACACCCTCCCGACGTACCTCGAACGGGGAGGTTCGGCTGACCACGCCCACGCAGCAGCATCTCCCGGGGGACAAGCGTCCTGGCCACGCCCGCATGCCCCGGCACGAGGATCAGGCAGGAAGCTCCAGCGGCCACGGGTCGGCGGTCTCCAACTGCGCGGCCAACCGCACCAGGTCGGCGTCGAAGCCGGTCCGTCCGGTCAGCATGACGCCGATTGGCAGCACCGTGTCGTCCACCTCGGCGCGGTGGAGGGGCAGCGAGATCGACGGACGCCCCGTGAGGTTGGCGATGGAGGTCCACGGGGTGTAGTCGATCTGTGCCGCGAAGTCGGCGGCGGGATCGTCGTCGTTCCGGAGGGCCCCCAGGCGCGCCGGCGGCTGCGCCAGGGTCGGGGTGAGCACGACGTCGACGTCCGCCCACGACAGCGCCGTCTCGAGCGTCAGTTCCTGGATCGCTGACAGCGCCGTCGCGTACTCCGTGCCGCTGACCCGCCGGCCTTCCTCTCGGAGCCAGCGCGTCATCGGCGTCAGCAGCGTCTCCGCCCCGTCGGGGATCGGCAGGAGCGCAGCACCCGTCGTCCACACGGCCTGGAAGGCGTCCCATCGCTCGGCGGGGAACGGCACCCCGACCTCTTGGACGCGGTGGCCGAGGTCTTCTAGCAGGCGCGCCGCGCGCTCGACCGCGTCCAGGCAGACGGGGTGAACGGACGCCGTCCGCGAGATCACCGGGGTGGTGAGGACGCCCACGCGCAGCGATGGCGCCTGGCCGTCGCAGGCCGCCAGCAGGGAACCGCGGCGGTGCGGGAGCACATAGGTGTCGCCCGGCCGGTTGCCGGCCACAACCTCCAACCCCAGCGCGGTGTCGCGGACCGTCCGGCTGATCACGCCGTCGCAGACGAGGCCGGGGCCGGGCGTCCTGGTGGGAAGCGTCGAGACGAGTCCGCGCGACGGCTTCATGCCGACGACGCCGCAACTGGACGCCGGGATCCGGATCGAGCCCCCGCCGTCGGACGCGTGGGCGATCGGGACGATGCCGGCCGCGACGGCAGCCGCCGCACCGCCGCTCGAGCCCCCTGCCCCGCGCGTGGGGTCCCACGGGGTGACTGCGGCAAGGCCGCCCGCGGGCTCGGTGTAGCACGGGAAGCCGAACTCCGGAGCCGACGTCTTGCCGACGGTGAGCGTGCCGGCGCGGATGAGCCGCGCGGCAACCGCGTCGGTGTGCTTGCCGACGTTGCCGGCGAGGACGCGGCTCCCCGCCTCGAACGGCAGCCCCTCGACTTCGGCGAGATCCTTGATCGGGCAGGGGACGCCGGGCAGCGCGAGGTCCTCGGCACCGCCCGCGGCGATCGTGTCGTCGACGGCGCGCGCCTGGCTCAGGGCCAGCTCGTCGCTCAGATGGGCGAACGCACCGAGATGGGCGGCCGCCCGGGCGCGAGCGAGCGCGTCGGCGGCCAATTCAGATGCGCTGATGCTCCTGGCGCGGACAGCGGCGACCATGTCGAAGGCAGAAAGAGTCACGAGGGTCATGCTACGGCTGGCTGGCGATGCACCCCGCGCGACGGTGGCGCCTCGTCGCGGTGCGATTCCTTCCGGGAGCCGAGCGAGGCCCTGAGAGAGGCCGTCAATGCGAAGCCGCCCGGGGACGCCGCCCGCGGCTGGGTCGCACTGGGCGAACGCACTTCTCGCCAACCCCGGTGGCCCTCCCCGACCCACGGACGATCATGGACGGCAGTGGGAGGCGCGGCCGCCCCTGTCTCGAGCCAGCCTCAGTTCGAGCGGGTGACCACCTGGTCGCACAGGGCCGACAGGGCGTCCCGGGCGGGGCCCTCGGGCAGCGGCTCCAAGTAGGACCGCGCGACCTCCGCGCGCCGCGCGACCTCGTCGCGCGCGGCGGCCAGGGACGGATGGGCGCGCAGCAACTCCAGCGCCTCGGACACCTCCGCCTCGTTGTCGAGCTGACGCGACACGAGGTCCCGCAGCCGCGAGTCGGCGGGATCGTCGGAGGACAGCAGCATCAGCGTGGGCAGCGTCGGGACGCCCTCCCGCAGGTCGGTCCCCGGAGTCTTCCCGGACGACGTCGAGGTGATGTCGATGATGTCATCGGATAGCTGGAACACCGTGCCGATCTCCTCGCCGAAGCGGGCGAGCGCGTCCAGCTCCTCGTGCGAGGCGCCGGCGACCATGCCGCCGAACACCGCAGACGCCGCGATCAGCGACGCCGTCTTGTCGGCGATCACGCTCAGGTAGAACTCGAGCGGGTCCTGACCCTCGGCCGGGCCCTGTGTCTCGGCGATCTGCCCCTGCACCAGCCGGGCGAACGTCTCGGCCTGCAGGAGCACGTACTCCGGACCCAGCGTCGCCACCGTCGAGGACGCCCGCGCGAACAGCAGATCGCCCACCAGGATGGCCACGCTGTTGCCCCAGCGCGTGTTCGCGCTCGGCACGTTGCGGCGCACATCCGCGTCGTCCATCACGTCGTCGTGGTAGAGGCTCGCCACGTGGGTGAGCTCCATCACGATCGCGGCCTTGTCGACACGCTCCGGCTCCGCGCCCGGGTACAGCTGCGAGGCCAGGACGACGAGCATCGGACGGAACCTCTTTCCGCCGGCCCGGATGATGTGGCTCGCCGCCTCCGTGACGAAGTCCGTCTCCGCCCGTGCGGCCTCCATCAAGAGGGTTTCGACAGCCTCCAGCCGTTCACGGACGGTCGCCTGGAAGGCGGAGTCGAAATCATCCTGGTAGTCGCTCGCCACATCGCTCCTCACTCGATCGCCCCGTAGGTTAGCGCAGGAACGAGCCGAGCATCGTCGCCGGCCCGAGCACGAGGTCGGGGGCGACGCCCAGCACCACCGTGCCGAGGGCGCCGACGATGATCGGGATCCACGTCCAGTAGGACGCGTCGCCCACGAACGTCGTGCGCGCGGGCGCCTGTCCGAACATGGTCACGATGAGGCGCAGGTAGATGAACGCGGCCACGAGGCTCGTCAGGACGCCGGCGACGACAAGCCACCAGTAGCCCCCGAACCAGGCGGACGAGAACACCATCCACTTCCCCATGAAGCCACCGGTCAGGGGGATGCCGGCCATGCTCAGCAGGAACAGCGCCATCGCGCCCGCGACCCACGGGTTCTTCGCGGCCAGGCCACTCCACCCCGCCATGTCGTTCTCCTCGCCGGCGGCGTTGCGCACCAGCGTGACGACGGCGAAGGCCCCGACGGTAGCAAGGCCGTAGGCGGCCAGGTAGAACATCGCGGACGACACCGCCGTGGGCTGCCCGCCCGGGACGTTCTGGTTGGCGCCGGTGATCGCGGTCAGGATGAACCCGGCATGCGCGATGGAGCTATAGGCCAGCATGCGCTTCACGTCGTGCTGGGTCAGCGCCATGACGGAGCCGACGACCATGGTCAGCAGCGAGAGCACCGCGAAGATGGGCTGCCACGTCCAGGCCTCGCCACCCAGAGCGACGAAGAACACGCGCATCGTGGCGCCGAAGGCGGCCAGCTTCGTGCAGATTGCCATCAGGCCGGTCAGCGGGGTCGGGGCGCCCATGTAGACGTCGGGGATCCAGTTCGCGAACGGCACGATGCCGATCTTGAACAGCAGGCCCATGCCCAACATCGCCAGGCCGGCGTAGAGCAGGCCGCGCCCGTAGACCGGGTTCGACACCGCCGCGTCGATCGCCCGCAGGTCGAAGGCCCCGGCGTAGCCGTACAGCAGGGCCACGCCGAACAGGAAGAACGCCGAGCTGAACGCGCCCAGCAGGAAGTACTTCAGCGCGGCTTCCTGCGACAGCAACCGCCGGCGACGAGCCATGCCGCACATCAGGTACAGCGGCAGCGAGAACACCTCGAGCGCGACAAAAAGCGTCAGCAGGTCGTTGGCGGCGACGAACACCATCATGCCGGTGAGCGAGAACAGCGTCAGCGGGAAGATCTCGGTCTGTTCGAGCCGGTAGCGGTCGGCCTCGGCCTCGTCGACGCTGCCCGGGATCGCGGCCGCGGACGAGGCGAACGCGTTCGCTCCCCCGCCGAGCTTCTCCTCCTTGAACAGCATCACGGCCAGCAGTCCGAAGAAAAGCAGCAGGCTCCACATCAGATAGGTGGGGCCGTCCAGCATGAGCGCGCCCATGGCGACGAGTTCGCCGCCTCCGCTGACCCGCCAGTTGTAGACGGTGTAGACCAGCGCCGCGACGATGCTGCCCAGCACGAGGCCCATCTGCACCTCGGAGCGGAAGCGCCGCGACCGGCCGAGCATGAGCGCGTCCACGAGGACGCCTACGCAGGCCGCGCCGAACAACAGCAGCACCGGTGCCAGCTGGCGGAACTCCAGCGTGGGGACGGTGATCTGGTAAAGCGGCAGCAACGACGTCATCACTTGACTCCCTCTACAGCCGGCGCCGGATCAGCGAGCTGGACCCGCTGCATGACCGCCTGGGCAGTTGGCTCAACCAGCTTCACGGCCGGCTGAGGATAGAAACCGAACAGCAGCAGCGCCCCGATGATCGGCACCATCGCGAACCGCTCGACGACGTTCAGGTCGCGCCCCTCGAAGGGGGCGGCCGCTTCCTGGTTGACCGGCCCGGTCATCGGACGGCGGTACAGCCGCAACGCGTACACCGCGGACAGCACCATGCCGAGCGTCGACAGGCCAGCGATCACCGGGTAGCGGCCGAACGCGCCGGACATCACCATGAACTCGCTCGGGAACGTCGCCATGCCGGGCAGGGAGAGCGACGACAGCGCGGCGACCATCAGCATCCCAGCGGCCACGGGGGCGACCTTCTGGATGCCGCCGAACGCGTCGATGTCGGCGGTGCCGCGGCGGCTGACCAGGTAGCCGACCGCCAGGAACAGCGCGGCGGTGCTGAAGCCGTGGTTGAGCATGTAGAACATCGAGCCGGACAGGCTGGTCGTGGTGAACGCGTAGATGCCCAGCACCATGAAGCCGAAGTGGCTGACCGACGTGTACGACACCAGCCGCATCATGTTCTTCGAACCGATCGCCGCGAGAGCGCCCCACACGATCGAGACCAGCGCGAGCACGACCATCGCGGGGGCGACCCAGCGGCTCGCCTCGGGGAAGAGCCCGATGCAGAACTTGATCATGCCGAACGTGCCGATCTTGTCCAGGACGCCCACGAGCAGCGTCGCCGACCCCGGCGTGGCCTGCTCCGCGGCGTCCGGGAGCCAGGTGTGGACGGGCACCATCGGCGCCTTGACGATGAACGCGATCAGGAAGCCGAGCATCAGCCAGCGACCGACGTCACCGCCGAGCGGGACGGCGGCCAGCTCGGACAGCAGGTAGGTCGGACGCCCCGCGCTCGCCGACACGACGAACACGCCGATCACCGACGCCAGCATGATGAGGCCGCCGGCGAGGCTGAACAGCAGGAACTTCAGCGCCGCCCGGCCGGCCTTCGGGCCGCCGTAGCCGACGATGAGGAAGTACATCGGGATCAGCGTCGCCTCGAAGAAGAGGTAGAACAGCAGGACGTCGTTCGCGGTGAACACGAAGACCGACAGTCCCTCGAGGATCAGCACGAGCGCGAAGAATGCCTGCGAGCTCCAGCGTCCCGCGAGGCCGGACGAGCGCCACTCCACCAGCAACACGATCGGCGTCAGGATCACGGTCAGCATGACCATGGCCAGCCCCATGCCATCGAGGCCGAGAGCCCAGTAGGCGCCGAGCGGACGGATCCAGGGGACCTGGACCGACAGGTCGGCACCTCCCGTGTACATGACGGCCACGCCGATGCCGAAGCCCAGCGTGAGCAGGGCGAAGAACATGCCGAGCCACTTGGACGCCTCGCGCATCGGCAGGAACAGCAGCAACCCGCCGACGAGCGGCACCAGGCCGAGGATGGTGAGCCAGGGGAAAGTCATGGTGGTGGAAACTCCTAACTCAGGCCAGGTGGGTGAGGATCAGCAGGACGGCGACGCCCACGAAGCCGAGCACCATGGTGAGGGCGTAGCTGCGTGCATATCCGTTCTGGAGCTTGCGCATCTGCTTGGACAGGCCGCCGAACGCGAACGCCGTCGCGTCGACGGCGCCGTCCAGGCCGTGCTTGTCGAAGTGAGCCAGGCCCCGCGCCGCGCCCATGGTCGGCGCGACCGCGACGACGTCGTTGATGGCGTCGCCGAACAGGTCGTGGCGGCCGGTGACCGTCAGCGGGTTGCTGCTGGACGGCGCGACGGCCGGGACCGGGCGGCGTCCGAAGACCATCCAGCCGACCAGGACGCCGAGCGCGACGACGATCAGGGTCGCCCAGCCGATCGGGGTGGGGATCAGCGAGACCTCGTGCGGGTGATTGCCCACGGCCGGCTCGAGCCAGCCCTGGATCCACGAGTTCATCAGGGCGCCGAGCACGATCGACAGTACCGCGAGGATGATCAGCGGGATCGTCATCACCTTCGGCGACTCGTGCGGGTGGACGCCGGCGAGCCAGCGCTCCTCGCCGAAGAACGTCATCAGCATCAGCCTGGTCATGTAGAACGCGGTGATGCCCGCGCCCAGGAGTGCGCACACTCCGGCCACGGCGTTCGCGTGGAAAGCCGCCTCGATGATGTGGTCCTTGGAGAAGTAGCCCGACAGGAACGGGAAGCCGATGATCGCCAGGTAGCCGATCCCGAACGTGGCGAACGTCACCTTCATGTACTTGCTCAGGTTGCCGAAATGCCGCATGTTCACGTCGTCGTTCATGCCGTGCATCACGGAGCCGGCGCCGAGGAACATGTTGGCCTTGAAGGCGCCGTGGGTGAGCAGGTGGAAGATCGCGAACGCGTAGCCGGCCGGGCCGATGCCCGCGGCGAGCATCATGTAGCCGATCTGGCTCATCGTGGAGCCGGCCAGCACCTTCTTGATGTCGTCCTTGCTGCAGCCGATCCAGGCGCCTGCGAGCAGGGTGACGGTGCCGACGATGACCACGGCGAGCTGCGCCACCGGGCTGGCCTCGAAGATCGCGTGGCTGCGCACCACCAGGTAGACGCCGGCGGTCACCATCGTCGCGGCGTGGATGAGCGCCGACACCGGGGTCGGGCCCTCCATGGCGTCCAGCAGCCAGGCCTGCAGCGGCACCTGCGCGGACTTGCCGCAGGCCCCGAGCAGCAGGAACAGGCCGATCATCGTCGCCCACAGCGGCTGCAGCTGCGCGGCGCCCTCCGTGACGGTCTGGAACCGCACCGAGCCGAACATCGCCAGCATCGAGAAGATGGCCAGCGTCATGCCGATGTCACCGACGCGGTTCATCACGAAGGCCTTGACGCCGGCGGCGGCCGCCGCGGGCCGCTCCTGCCAGAAGGAGATCAACAGGTAGGACGCCAGGCCGACGCCCTCCCAGCCGATGAACAGCACCAGGTAGTTGTCGGCCAGCACCAGGATCAGCATGGCGGCGACGAACAGGTTCAGGAACGCGAAGAAGCGGCGGCGGCGCGGGTCGTGCGCCATGTAGCCGATCGAGTAGATGTGGATCAGGCCGCCGACGCCGGTGATCAGCAGGGCGAACAGGATCGACAGCGGGTCGACGTACAGACCCACGGGGAACGACCAGGATCCCACGCTGAACCATTCGTACAGGTGCGACTCCACGACCCGCTCGCCGACCGGGCGAGACCACATCTCGGCGAAGATGACGGCGGCGACGGCGAACGACACCCAGATCGCCAGGGTGGCCAGCAAGTGTCCCCAGGCGTCGGTGACGCGCCCGCCGACCAGCAGAATGCCCGCCACCACCAGCGGGGCGGCGATCATCAGCCAGGCGTACAGGAAGGACCCGGTGGCGGCCATCGGTTGAACAGTCTCCAAAAGAAACACGGCCGACCTCTCAGAGCTTCAGCAGGTTGGCGTCATCGACCGAGGTCGACCGGCGCGTCCGGTAAATCATCATGACGATGGCGAGCCCCACGACGACCTCTGCGGCCGCGACGACCATCACGAAGAAGGCCGCGACCTGCCCGTCGAGGTTGCCCCGCATCTGGGCGAAGGCGGCCAGGACGAGGTTGCAGGAGTTCAGCATCAACTCGACACACATGAACGCAATG
Organism: Nigerium massiliense; assembly: GCF_000826085.1. Lineage (GTDB taxonomy): Bacteria > Actinomycetota > Actinomycetes > Propionibacteriales > Propionibacteriaceae > Propioniciclava > Propioniciclava massiliense. The sequence goes on from NZ_CCYM01000002.1 coordinate 52,320, forward strand.
AGCGCGTTGCGGCGGACGAGGACCCCGACTGCCGCGATGGCGAACAGGATCGCCGCCAGGATCAGGTAGTTCTCGGGGTTCATTCGTCGTCCTCCTCGTCTGCGTCGCGCACCCGCTCGAGCTCCTCGAAGTTGCGCCGCGTCCCCTCCTGCAGCCCGGCCGGGTCGATCGTCGCTCCGCGGGCCACCAGCGTCTTGCTGACGGACTTCTCGGCGACCGAGCCGTCGGGCAGCAGCGCCGGGGCGCCAATGGAGTTGTGGGTGGCGAAGATGCCCGAGTTCGGCAGCGTGCCGGGGTGCTCGCCCGTGGCGGCGTAGGCCCGCATGCGCTCGTCGGCGAGGTCGCGCTGCTTCGCCTTGGGATGGATGCGCTGGTGATGCGCCAGCACCATGGCGCCGACGGCCGCGGTGATCAGCAGAGCCGCGGTCAGCTCGAACACGAAGATGTAGCGGCCGAACAGCAGGCCGGCGAGGCCCTGGACGTTCCCGCCGTCGGCGGCGTTCGGTCCGGCGAGCCCGGCGGGACCCACCGTGACCGCCCCGGCGATCGCGTAGATGAGGAGCGCCGCGAGCAGGACGCCGGCGATGAGGCCGAGGACGCGCTGGCCCTTGATCGTCTCGACGGTCGAGTCCGGCCGGTCGATGCCGACCAGCATCATCACGAACACGAACAGCATCATGATGGCGCCGGTGTAGACGATGATCTGCGTCACGAACAGGAACGGCCCCTCCATCGCGGCGTACAGCACGGCGAGGTTGACCATGACGACCACCATCGACAAGGCGCAGTAGACGGCCTTGCGGAACAGCACCAGGCCGAGCGCGCCGAGAACCATCATCGTGGCGCACACCCAGAAGGTCACCTCCGTCCCGGTGACCAGGGGGATCAGCGCAGGGTTCATTTCTTGGCTCCCTCATTGACGCCGGTGCGGGTGTCGGGCTGGCCCGTCTTCGGCAGGCCCAGGAAGTACTCGCGCTCGTCGTTGCCCAGACGCCGCGGGTGCGGCGGCTCCTCCATGCCGGGCAGCAGCGGGGCCAGCAGACGATCCTTGGTGTAGATCATCTTCTCCCGCGTCGTGTCGGCGAGCTTGAAGTCGTTGGTCATCGTCAGGGCGCGCGTCGGGCAGGCCTCGATGCACATCCCGCACAGGATGCAGCGCAGGTAGTTGATCTGGTACACGCGGCCGTAGCGCTCGCCGGGGCTGTAGCGCTCGTCCTCGGTGTTGTCGGCACCCTCGACGTAGATGGCGTCCGCGGGGCAGGCCCACGCGCACAGCTCACACCCGACGCACTTCTCCAGCCCGTCGGGCCAGCGGTTGAGCTGATGGCGGCCGTGGAACCGCGGAGCCGTGATCTTCTCCTGCCCCTTCTGCGGGTAGCCCTGCGTGAAGGTCGGCCGGAAGATCGTTCGGAACGTGATACCGAAGCCGGCCCATGCGTCGAAGAATCCCATCTATCGCTCCTCGTCGGTCACGACCGCCCGGCGCGGGAGGTCGTAGGTGGTCGGGTCGTCGTCGATGTCGTCGTCCGCCGGGACGCCGTGCACGACGCCTGCCAGCTCGGGCAGCGTCTGTCCGGGCATCGGCGGAACGGGGTAACCGCCGGCGAAGGCGTCGAAGTGCTCGATGTCCGCTTCGCGCACCTCGGCGTCCTTCTCTGTGCCGAGGAACCAGAAGGCGATGACGGCCAAGCCCAGGACGATCAGCAGACCGCCCAGCATCACCGGGCTCAGCAGGCCCGCGTTCTGCAGCCCGCGCACCAGGGAGATCAGGATGATCCAGGCCAGCGAGATCGGGATCATCCACTTCCAGCCCAGGTTCATGAACTGGTCGTAGCGGAACCGCGGCAGGGTGCCGCGCAGCCAGACGAACAGCGAGATGAACAGCTGCACCTTGATGACGAACCACAGCAGGCCCCACCAGCCGTGGTCGACCGAGAAGCCGAGCGCGTTGGCGATTGGCTCGAACGGCCAGATGGCGTGGTAGCCGCCGACGAACATCGTGGTGGCGATCGCGGAGACGGTGGCCATGTTGATGTATTCGGCCAGGAAGAACACGGCGTAGCGGAAGCCGGTGAACTCGGTGAGGTGGCCCGAGACGAGCTCGGACTCACACTCGGGCAGATCGAACGGGGCGCGGTTGGTCTCGCCGACCATCGAGATCACATAGATCACGAACGACGGCAGCAGCAACGCGAAGTACCACCCTTGAAGGCCTATCGCCCCGAGGTCGAGCCCGAACAACGAGATCGGACGCGCCTGCGCCTCCACGACCTGCGACGTCGACATCGTGCCGGAGAACAGGAACACCGCCACGAACGACAGGCCCATCGACAGCTCGTACGAGATCATCTGCGCGGTCGAGCGGAGCGCGCCCAGCAGCGAGTACGGCGAGTTGGACGACCAGCCCGCGAGCACGAAGCCGTAGACGGCGACGGAGGCGCAGGCCAGCAAGACCAGCACGGAGACGTCCATGTCGGTGACCTGCAGGCGCGTCTGGACGCCGAACATCGACACCTGACCACCGAGCGGGATCACCGACCAGGCGGTGAACGCCGAGACCCCGACCACGAGCGGGGCCAGCGTGTAGAGCACCCGGTCGACCATGCCCGGCGCGAAGTCCTCCTTGAACAGGAGCTTCATGCCGTCGCCGAGCGCCTGGCCGAGGCCGCCCAGCCACGTGGGGTTCATGATCGGGCCGAGGCGGTGCTGCATCTTGCCGACGAGGCGCCGCTCGTACCAGACGTTGAAGATCGTCCAGGTCAGCAGCAGCACGACGACGCCGATGACCTTGATCAGGACGAGCCACCAGGGATCGTTCATCACCAGCGGGGCTTCCGGGTTCATGCCGCACCTCCAGCGGAGACGTTGACCTGATCGCCCGGGAGCACGGCGAGTTCGCCGAGCCCCACGGACCAGAGATTGCCGGGCACCCACACGGTGTCGTCCACCATGGTGGGTTCCACGACCAGCGGCAGCACCGCGGCGTGCCGCTGCGAGCTGACCGAGACGTCCTCGCCGTCGACGAGGCCGAGGCGCTCGGCCGTGCGAGGGCTGATGCGGGCCACGGCCGGCTTGGCGGTCGCCCGCAGCGCCGGGGCGTGGTCGTTGGACGCCGACCCGTCGATGAGTTGGCGCCAGCTGGCGAGCACCACGCCGTCGCCGGTGGTGCCGTGCGCCAAGCCCAGGTCGGCCACCGGGTGCTTGTGCCGCTCGAAGAGCCGGCGCGGCGCGCCCTCGGCCCTCCGGTCGGCAGACTCGAACGAGACGCCCCCCACCGGACGCGGCACGCGGGCACCGTCCCAGACGCCGAGCTCGTCGAGTTCGGCGCGGGCCTGCTTGGCCAGCCGCACGCCCAGGTCGACGCCGAGGGCGTCCGCCAGGGCGGCGAGCGCGCGCAGGTCGGTCATCGGCGAGCCACCCTGCTTGATGACCCGGTTCACGCGGCCGTGGCGGTGCTCCCAGTTGACGAAGGTGCCCGATTGCTCCTCGATCAGGGCGACCGGGAGGACGACGTCCGCCCGTTCGGTGACCTCGCTGAGGCGCTGCTCGATGCTCAGGACGAAGCCCGCGCGCTCGATCCCGGCCCGGACGCCCTTCGCGTCGGTGAAGTCGGTGGGCTCGACGCCGGCGATCACCAGCGCCTCCAGCTCTCCGTTCGCGGCGGCGGTGAACATGGAATCCGCGTCGAGGCCCGGGCGCTGCGGCAGCGTCGCGCCACCCCACACCGTCGAGACGTCGACGCGGGCGGCGGACTCGGCGACGGGGCGTCCCCCGGGCAGCAGGCCCGGCAGGCAACCGGCCTCGAGAGCGCCGCGCTCGCCGGCGCGGCGCGGGATCCAGGCGAGCGTGGCGCCCGTGCGGGACGCCAGGTCGAGGACGGCCGGCAGTGTGCCGGGCAGCGTCGCGGCCCGCTCCCCCACCAGGATGACCGAGTTGGCGTCCGCCTCGAGCTGGGCGACCGCCTCGGGCTCGCGGCCCGGCTGGGTCGCGATCAGCGCGGCGTCCAGCTTGCGCGCGCCGTTGGACAGCCAGGGCGCGACGGTGACCACGGACGCCCCGTGCTTGCGGACGGCCTTGCGCAGCCGCAGGAAGACGATCGGGGACTCCTCCTCGGGCTCGAACGCCACGCAGATGACCTGCTTGGCCTCCTCGAGCCCGCGGTAGGTGCCGTCCTCGCCGACCCGGCGTCCGGCGACGGCGTGCGCCAGGAACGCCGCCTCCTCCTCCGAGTGCGGACGGGAGCGGAAGTCGATGTTGTTCGTGCCCAGGGCGAGCCGGGCGAACTTGCTGTAGCCGTAGGCGTTCTCGAGGGTCAGGCGTCCGCCGGCGACCACGCCGACCGAGTTGCCCGCGCGCTTGAGGCCCGCGACGGCCGCGTCGATGGCCTCGGGCCAGGACGCGACGCGCAGCACGCCGTTCTCGCGGATCAGCGGGCGGCTGAGGCAGTCTTCACCGCGCCCGGAGCGGAAGGCGAAGCGACCGCGGTCGCAGTTCCACTCCTCGTTGACCTCGGGGGCGTTGCCGGCGAGGCGACGCTTCACCTGGAAGTGCCGCTGGTCGGTGCGCAGTTCGCAGCCGGCGGCGCAGTGCTCGCACGTCGTCGTCGTCGACACGAGGTCGAAGGGCCGGCTCTGGAAGCGGTAGTCGCTGCTGGTCAGCGCGCCGACGGGGCAGATCTGGATGACGTTGCCGGAGAAGTAGGAGTCGTAGGGCTCGTCCTCGTAGAAGCCCACCTGCTGCAGCGCGCCCCGCTCGACGAGCGTGATGAACGGGTCGCCGGAGATCTGCTCGGAGAACCGGGTGCAGCGCGCGCACAACACGCAGCGCTCGCGGTCGAGCAGCACCTGCGCCGATACCGACACCGGCTTGGGGTACGTCCGCTTGACGCCGAGGTAGCGGCTCTCGCTCGGGCCGTTGGCCATCGCCTGGTTCTGCAGGGGGCACTCGCCGCCCTTGTCGCAGATCGGGCAGTCCAGCGGGTGGTTGATGAGCAGCAGCTCGATCATGCCCTTCTGGGCCTTCGTGGCCACCTCGGACGTCCGCTGCGTGTCGATGCGCATGCCGGGCGCCACCTCGAGCGTGCAGGACGCCTGCGGCTTCGGCATCCCCCGGCCGTTGCCGGCGTCGGGGACTTCGACGAGGCACTGGCGGCACGCGCCGACCGGGTCGAGCAGGGGGTGATCGCAGAATCGCGGGATCGCGACGCCGATCATCTCGGCGGCGCGGATGGCCAGCGTCCCCTTGGGCACCTTCACCTCGGTGCCGTCGATGAAGACGCTGATCAGATCGGACTTCTCGACGCCCGTCTCCGCCTTGGTGTCGACGCTCATGCCAGGCCTCCTTCACTGCCGGTCGTCTGCTCGAGAGCGCCCTGACCGGGGTTGGAATCGCGCTCGGGGTACTCGGCCGGAGCCGTTCGAGGGGGGAACAGCGCGCTGCGCTCGTACGGGAACAACTCCCAGGCCGGGGTGTGGTAGCCCTGCTCGAACTCCTCGCGGAAGTGCTTCACCGCGGAGGTGACGCACGCGACCGCGCCGTCGGCCAGCGCGCAGAACGAGCGGCCGCCGATGTTCTCGCAGACGTCCAGCATCGTGTCGACCGAGCCCTCCTCGGCCTCGCCCGCCTCGAACTTCTTCAGCATCTGCACCAGCCACCACGAGCCCTCGCGGCACGGGGTGCACTTGCCGCAGGACTCGTGCTTGTAGAACTCGACGAAGCGCAGCGTCGTGCGCACGATCGACGTGGTGTCGTCGAAGATCTGGAGCGCCTTGGTGCCCAGCATCGAGCCGGCCGCGGCGGCGCCCTCGTAGTCGAGCGGGATGTCGAGGTGCTCGGCGGTCAGGATCGGCGTGGACGAGCCGCCGGGCGTCCAGAACTTCAGCTGGTGACCCTCGCGGACGCCACCGGACAACTCCAGCAGCTCGCGCAGCGTGATGCCGAGCGGGGCGTCGAACTGGCCCGGCCGGGCGACGTGGCCCGACAGGGAGTAGATGGTGGAGCCCTTCGACTTCTCCGTGCCCATCGTCTGGTACCAGGCCGCGCCCTTGTCCACGATCTGTGGCACCGAGGCGATGGTCTCGACGTTGTTCACCACGGTCGGGCAGGCGTACAGGCCGGCGACGGCCGGGAACGGCGGGCGCAGGCGGGGCTGGCCGCGGCGTCCCTCGAGCGAGTCGAGCAGCGCGGTCTCCTCGCCGCAGATGTAGGCGCCGGCCCCGGCGTGCACGACGACCTCCAGGTCGTAGCCCGAGCCGAGGATGTTCTTGCCGATGTAGCCGGCCGAGTAGGCCTCCCGGACAGCCTGCTGCAGGCGCCGGATGACATGAAGCACCTCGCCGCGCACGTAGATGAAGGCGTAGCGGCAGCCGATCGCGTAGGCGGAGATGATGACGCCCTCGACCAGCGTGTGCGGGGACGCCAGCAGCAGCGGCATGTCCTTGCACGTGCCGGGCTCGGACTCGTCCGCGTTCACGATCAGGTACTTCGGGTTCGGGTTGTCCTTCGGGACGAAGCCCCACTTCATGCCCGTCGGGAAGCCGGCGCCGCCCCGTCCACGCAGCCCGGAATCCTTCACCAGGGCGGTGACGTCCGCCGGCGACTGCTGCAGCGCCTTACGCAGGCCCGCGTAGCCGCCGCGGCGCTCGTAGTTGGTGATCTTCCACGCCCGCTCGTCGGCCCAGTTGGCGCTCAGGACAGGGGTCAACACGTCGGTCACTTCTGCTCCTCGGCCTCGTCCGTGGCGGTCTTTGGCGGGACATCGGGTGCCTTCCAGCCGCGCTCGCGCGCGATGTCGAGCCCGAGCAGCGACGCCGGGCCGGCCGTCGGGCCCTCGTCGGCGCGGCCGTCGGGGAACCCGGCCAGCACGCGCTCGGCCTCGCGCCACGACGTGATCGTCGCGCCGCGGGTGGAGTGCACCTCGCGGCCGGCGACCAGGTCGTCGAGCAGCGCGTCGGCCTTTTCGGGGGTCATGTTGTCCATGAATTCCCAGTTGACCATCATCACCGGGGCGAAGTCGCAGGCCGCGTTGCACTCGATGCGTTCCAGCGAGACCGCGCCGTCGGGGGTGGTCTCGCCCTCGTGGATGCCGAGACGCTGCTCGGCCTGCTCCAGCAGGTAGTCGCCGCCCATCACCGCGCACAGGGCGGTGGTGCAGACGCCGACGTGGTGCCGGCCGGCCGGACGCCGCTTGTACATCGTGTAGAACGTCGCGACGCCCGAGACCTGCGCCGGCGTGATGCCGAGCACCTCGGCGCAGGCTTCGATGCCGGCCGGGGAGATCCGGCCGTCCACCGACTGCACGAGGTGCAGCATCGGCAGCAGCGCCGAGCGGGGCTGCGGGTAGCGCTCGGCGATCTGCCGCATCTCCTCCAGCGTCGTCTCGCCGATGTTCGTGCTCTGGTCGGAGTAGTCGACCGCGCCCGACTCCGGGAAGTGCGACTCGAACTCGTGGCCCACCGGGCCGTGCGCGCTGTTCTGGTCGACGCTCACCGGTCAACACCTCCCATGACGGGGTCGAGGGAGCCGATGGCCACCACGACGTCGGAGATCATGCCGCCCTCGCACATGATCGGGATCGACTGCAGATGGTTGAACCCTGGGTCGCGCATGTGCGAGCGGTAGGGGCGCGTGCCGCCGTCCGAGACGACATGGCAGCCCAGCTCCCCCTTCGGCGACTCGATCGGGACGTAGGCCTGTCCGACCGGGACGCGGTACCCCTCGGTCGTCACCTTGAAGTGGTGGATCAGGGCCTCCATGGACTCGCCCATGATGTGCTTGATGTGCTCGTGGCTGTTGCCCTGCCCGTCGGGGCCGACAGCCAGGTCGGCAGGCGTCCCGATCTTGGCGTCGGTGATCATCACCGGCTGGCCGACGCTCTTCTCGAGGCGCTCGGCGCACTGCTTGACGATCTTCAGCGATTCCCACATCTCCTGCAGCCGGATGCGGAAGCGTCCATAGCTGTCGCAGGTGTCCCACGTCGGGACGTCGAAGTCGTAGGTCTCGTAGCCGCAGTAGGGCTGCTGCTTGCGCAGGTCCCACGCGTAGCCGGTCGAGCGCAGGACGGGCCCGGTCATGCCGAGCGCCATGCAGGCGGACAGGCTCATGTAGCCGATGCCCTCCATGCGCATCTTGAAGATGGGGTTCTCGTTGCAGAAGCCCGCGTACTCCGGGAGGTGCTTCTCGAGCCAGTCGATGACGCCGCGCAGTTGCGTCAGCCCGGTCTCGGGCAGGTCGACCGCGACGCCGCCCGGACGGATGTACGCGTGATTCATGCGCAGCCCGGTCAGGGCCTCGAGGAAGTCGAGGATGACCTCACGCTCGCGGAAGCCGATCGTCATGACGGTCAGCGCGCCGATCTCCATGCCGCCGGTGCCGATGGCCACCAGGTGGGAGGCGATGCGGTTGAGCTCCATCACGAGCACCCGGATCTCCTGGGCGCGCTGCGGGATCTGGTCCTCGATGCCGAGCAGCCGCTCCACCGAGAAGCAGTAGGCGGCCTCGTTGAACAGCGGGGCCACGTAGTCCATGCGGGTCACGAACGCGGTGCCCTGCGACCACGTCCGGTATTCCATGTTCTTCTCGATGCCGGTGTGCAGGAAGCCGATGCCCGGACGGATCGACTTCACGGTCTCGCCCTCGCACTCGAGCATGAGGCGGAGAACGCCGTGCGTCGACGGGTGCTGCGGGCCCATGTTGATGACCAGCGTCTCGTCCTGGCGGTCGGCCTGCTCCTGCGTGATCGAGTCCCAGTCGCCACCCGTCGAGGTGTAGACCGCGCCGGTCGCCTCCTCGCCGGGGCCGGCGTAGAAGTCGTGCTCGGTGGCGTTGCTCATCGGTAGTTCCTCCGCTGATCCGGGGGCGGCACGACCGCTCCCTTGTACTCGACCGGGATGCCGCCGAGGGGGTAGTCCTTGCGCTGCGGGTGGCCGACCCAGTCGTCCGGCATCAGGATGCGGGTGAGCGCCGGGTGCCCGTCGAAGAGGACACCGAACATGTCCCAGGTCTCCCGCTCGTGCCAGTCGGCCGCCGGGTAGATGCCGACGACGCTCGGCACGTGCGGGTCGGCGTCGGGACAGGCGGTCTCCACCCGGAGCCGGCGGTTGTGCGTGTACGAGTGCAGGTGGTAGACGACGTGCAACTCGGACCCGGTCTCTTGGGGGTAGTGGACGCCCGAGACGCTGGCGCAGAACTCGAAGCGCAGCATGGCGTCGTCGCGCAGCGCCTGCATCACCTCGGCCAGCCGCTCGCGGCGTACGTAGAACGTCAGCTCGCCACGGTCGAACAGGACGTGGGCGACGCCGTCCGGCGCCACCAGCTCAAGGCGGTCGCGCACGGCCTCCTGCCACGACCCCGACGGGATCTGCTGGCCCGCGGGCAACTCGATCGTGCGCACGATCTCGCCGTAGCCCGACGTATCGGGCGAGCCATCCGACCACATGCCCCGGCGGGTGATCTCGGGGCGCTGCCACTCGGCGGCCTGGCGGCGGGCGAGCTGTTCGCCCGGCGCGTCGTCCGCCTGGGCGTCCTCACGCTCGACGCCCTCCTCGGGGGCGGAGCCGACCGCTTCGTCCTTCTTCTCCTCGCCCACGGACTCGTCGGCCGGACGCGGCTTCTCGTCGCCGACGAAGTCGGGCCTGGCGCCGGGCTCGCCCGGCCGGCTCTGGGCCTCGCGCTCGGCGGCCTTGGGATCGCCCCCGGCCATGGGCTTTTCGGGCTTGTCGCTCATCGCATGAGCCCCTTCATCTCCAGGGTGGACGGGGCGACCAGGGCGGCCTTCTCGGCCTCCTCCTGCAGGCGTTCGCGGTGCGCGCCCATCGGGTCGTGGGCGACCATGTCGCGCAGCTTGAACATCGCGTCGATCAGCATGTCTGGACGCGGCGGGCACCCGGGGACGTAGATGTCGACGGGGACGATGTGGTCGCCGCCCTGCACGACGGCGTAGTTGTTGAACATGCCGCCGGAGCTGGCGCACACGCCCATCGCCATGACCCACTTCGGGTTCGGCATCTGGTCGTAGACCTGACGCATGACCGGCGCCATCTTCTGGCTGACGCGGCCGGAGATGATCATCAGGTCCGCCTGGCGCGGCGACGCGCGGAAGACCTCCTGGCCCCACCGGCCGGCGTCGAAGCGCGGGGCGCCGTAGGTCATCATCTCGATGGCGCAGCAGGCCAGGCCGAAGGTGGCCGGCCAGAACGACGTCTTGCGCATCCACCCGGCGATGCCTTCGACGGTCGTCAGCAGGACGCCCTCAGGAACCTTGTCTTCGAGACCCATGGTGATCCGCCTCCCTTTCAGTCCCACTCCATGCCGCCGCGCCGGTACTCGTAGAAGTACGCGATGCAGAGCAGGAGGACGAACACGATCATTGCCAAGACGACGAAGATGCTGAGCTGGTCGAAGGCCACCGCCCACGGGTAGAGGAAGGCGATCTCGATGTCGAACACCAGGAACATCATCGCGGTCAGGTAGTACTTCACCGGGAAGCGCCCGCCGCCGCGGGGCTTCGGTGTCGGGTCGATGCCGCACTCGTAGGGCATGTACTTCGTCTTGTTGTAGCGCTTCGGCCCGATGAACAGGGACGCGAGGATCATCACGCCCAAGAGCAAGGCCGAGAAGAACAAGACCCCGAGGATCGGAACATAGGGGCTCATCGCCAACCCCATCCCTTCTGGTGCGAATCGGTCATGCCGAGGGGACCACCTTGGTGGCGGCCGTGATCACCTTGTCCATCCAATCACCATCCTTGGTGTCGTACAGGTGGGCGAGGAGTTTCATCGTGAATTTCATCAGGGTAGGCCGGGGCAATCCGTACTGCACGCACACGTGCATCACCCGCGGGTCGTTGATGAGCTTGACGAAGATGGTGCCGAGGCGGAAGTAGCCGCCGAGAGACGCCTTCACCTGCGTGGCGTAGCCGCGCAGCGCCTTCTCGGCGGACGCGGTACCCACGCCGCGGTAGTGGGCCTCGGCGATCGCGTCGGCGGCGAACTCGGCCGCCTCGAGCGCGTAGGCGATGCCCTCGCCGTTGAACGGGGAGATCATGCCGGCGGCGTCCCCGACCAGCAACAGGCCGCGGCTGTACAGCGGCTGGCGGTTCAGGCACATCGGCAGCGCCGCTCCGCGGACGGGGCCCACGATGTTGCGGAAGCCCCACTCCTCGGGCGTCCCTTCGAGCCAACGCCGCAGCTGCGCGCGGTAGTCGACCTTGCCGAGGTCGGACGGCTTCGCCGCGACGGTGCCCAGGCCGACGTTCACCAGCCCGTTGCCGAGCGGGAAGGCCCAGCCGTAGCCGGGCAGCAGGTTCGACTGGCCGGGACGACCGTCCCACAGCTCCAGCCAGGAGTCCAGGTACGGCTCGTCGGAGCGCGGCGACTCGACGTAGGTGCGCACGGCGACGCCCATCGGGCGGTCCTCGCGCTTCGCCAGACCCATCGCGAGCGCCAGCCGGGAGCTGTTGCCGTCGGCCGCGACGACGAAGGGGGCGCGGAACTCGCGGCCGTCCTTGCAGCGGACGCCGACGATGCGGTCGGTGCGCGGGTCGAGGATGGGCTCGGAGACGTTCGCGTCCTCGACGAGCGTCGCTCCCCCGGCCTCCGCGTGGCGGGCCAGGATCTCGTCGAACTCGGTGCGGGCGCGGGCCAGGCCGTAGGACGGGAACTCGCTCAGTTCGGGCCACGGCAGGATCAACTCGCCGGTGCCGCCGCCGAAGACGCGGAGGCCGGTGTTGTGGTGCCAGCCGGCTTCCTCGGACGTGTCGATGCCCAGCCGGATCAACTGCTTGGTGACGCGGGGGGTCAGGCCGTCGCCGCAGATCTTGTCGCGGGGGAAGGTCGCCTTCTCGAGCAGCACCACGTCCAGACCGCGGTTCGCGAGGTGGCGGGCGGTCGCCGCGCCGCCGGGACCGGCACCCACGACGATCGCGTCGGCTTCCACGACGCGGCCAAGCGCAGCCTGGTCAACGTCCACCGATGCTTCCTTCCCTGGAATCCCTGGCCGCCTGAGGGGGCCGAACCGGGCCACAGTCTAGGCGTAACGTTTCGATAGAGCCATTCGAGCGCGCCGGGCGAGACCCGATGCCGGACGCGGCGTCGCAACGGGGTCAGCGTGTGGGCCGCTGGACCTTGATCTTCTCCTTGGACGCCGTCGCGCGCTGCGCCTCGGCGAGCTTCTGCTGCTCCTTGGCCTCGTCCTGCAGCTCCTCCATGCTCGTGCCCGAGCGGAGCAGCATGTAGACCACCAGCGCGATCGCCGGGGAGACCCAGATCGGAGCGCCGAGCAGCAGCGGCGCCGTGACGACCACGACCACGTCGATGCCGCGGAACAGGTTGAAGATCAGGGACGGCTGGATGCCGCCGGCGTTGGTCGCCATCATGGGGCGGCTGTAGTCGACCTGCTTGGCGGTCTGCCAGCGCACGGCACCCAGCAGGCCGGCCGCGGCGATCGACACGGTGACGATCAGCGCGTCCAGGGGGGTGCGGCTCGTGCCGCCGGCGATGCCGAGCACGGCCGGGTAGACCGCGACCGACCACAGCAGCGCGAGCACCGCGGGCACCACCATCGTCGCGTTACGGATCTCCGCGGTGGAGAACGGCATCGTCCGGGCCAGGCCGCCGGTGCGGCTCAGCACGCGCATGCTGCCCAGGAACGGGACCATGGCGGCCAACAGCGCCAGCCCGGTGACGAACGGCATGAAAGAGCCCAGGCCCAGCGCGTCCGCGGCGTACGGCACGAGCGCCGCCGCGACGAGGCCGAGCAGCGGCTTGGGGAAACGCGCGATGCGCTGCAGGTCGCGCCAGATCAGGGCTTGGACGCCGAGGCCGCGGCCGGGCGTCGGCTTCACGTGGCCGCGCGCGACGGCGTCCCGCTCGACGAGGATGTCGCGAGCCAGGCCGAGGTCGAGCGCGAAGGCCGCGCCCTGCATGCCGCTGACCAGCGAGCCGCCGCTCAGCAGGCGGGCGCGGCGGATCTGGGAGAGCCGGCGGTACGCCAGGACGCCGCAGACGACGGCGACGACGCCGGCGACGATCGCCAGCACCCACGGCGCCTCCGCCATCCAGGCGGGGGTGAGCAGGGGCACGATCGACGCGGCGACCAGGACCATCCAGACGACGACCGCCGCGGCCACGACCGAGAAGAGCGCCTGCAACACCCGCAGGACGGCCGTCCGCTCATAGGTCTGCTCCAGCGCCGCCAGCGCGATCATGGCGACGGCGGTGAGCGCGATGGCCAGCGTCCAGGCGCCCCCCAGCAGGAGCGTCATGCCCGAGAGTGCAGCGACCAGCGCCGCGACCACCGCGGCGAGACCGAACGCCAGGCCCAGCGCGGAGCGGAGGCGTCCGCCGAGCAGGCGGGTGCGGGAGACGGGGGCGTCCATCAGCCAGAAGCCTTCGGCCGCCGAGGCCAGGACCGGGCCGAAGATGCGCGCGGCGGCCAACGTCAGGGCGGCGGTGCCGGCCAGCAGCACCCAGGGCAGCAGCGTCCGGCCGGACTGGCACGCGGTGGTGTTGCAGCCCGCGGCGCCGTGTTGGCTGTTGAGCAGCAGGTTGATCACCATCGCGCCGATGAGCACGAGGCTGAAGATCATGAAGTAGGCGTCCCCGAGCACCTGGCCGAGCGTCCGGGAGGCGCGGCCGTGCCGCCACTGCTGCATCAACGTGTGCAGGGCCTTCTCGTCCACGGGTTCGGGCTCGACGTCGCCGAGGAACGTGAACGTCCAGGTGCGTTCCTCCCCCGCGTCGACCTCGGACGCGGCCGTCGCCCCGGTTGCCACGTCCTCGGGCGTGGCGTTGGCCTGGGCGCGGATCAGCTTCTTGGACTTCTTGCTCACCGGGCGTCCTCGGTCTCGTCGGCGGCCGTGTCCGCGTCGGCGACGTCGGCGTCCTCGTCGTCGAGCTGTCGTTTGGGGCCCATCAGCCGAACGGTGCGGGTGGCGACGGTGTCGACCAAGTGGGGCTCGTGGCTGGCCATGATGATCGCCAGCCCCCGCTGACGCTCCTCCTTCAGCCGGGCGGCCAGCCACGCGACGCCCTCGACGTCGAGGCGCTGCTCCGGCTCGTCCAGCACCAGCAACTTGCGGGGGCGGACGAACGCGGTCGCCAGGGCGAGGCGGCGGCGCTGACCGGACGAGAGCGTGCCGGGCAGCTGCCCCGACTGCGGGACCAACTGCACCTCCTCGAGGATGTCGTCGACGATCGCCTCCGGGTCGGGGACGCCGTGCGCGCGGGCGAGCAGGTCGAGGTGCTCGACGACGCTGAGGTCGGGGAAGAAGTCGAGGTCGTCGATGACCGTGGCCATGCCGCGGCGGATCTCCGGCTTCGTCTCCGACATCCGCAGGCCCTCGAACTCGATGCGGCCCTCGTCGGGACGGTCGGCGCCGATGAGGAGCCGCAGGATGGTCGACTTGCCGGCACCGTTGCGTCCGGTGAGCGCGATCGCCTCCCCCGGGTAGACCTCGAGGTTGAAGTTGTCGACGATCGTGACGGGCCCGAAGGACTTCGTGATCCCGGACGCGGTGAGCAGCGGCGTGCGTTTGGCCATGGGGCGATTCTCCCCCACATCGCAACCCGGTTCCGAATCACCGGCGCGTCCCGGGACGCCCGCGGCCGCGGCGGGTCGCGACAGCCCGACGGGAAACTGTCGGACTTAAGTGGGAGGATGGCCGCCGTGACGAAGAAGGATGCCCGTGCCACGCTCGCCAAGCGACGCGCCGACGTCGCCGCCATGTTCGACGGCGTCGCCTCGCGCTACGACCTGATGAACGACGTGATGACCGCCGGCCATCACCGCCGCTGGCGCGGCGAGGTGGTGCGCGCGGTGGCGCCCCGCCCTGGCGAGCGCATCCTCGACCTGGCCGCCGGCACCGGCGGATCCAGCAAACCGTTCGCCGACGCCGGCGCCGTCGTGGTCCCCACCGACCTGTCCTACGCGATGCTCGCCGAGGGCAAGCGTCGGCACCCCGAGCTGGGCTTCGTCAACGCGGACGCCCTCGCGCTCCCGTTCGCCGACGACACGTTCGACGCCGTGACCGTCAGCTACGGGATGCGCAACTTCGAGCACACCTCCGACGCGCTGGAGGAGATCCGCCGGGTGACGAAGCCGGGCGGGCGCCTGGTGAGCCTGGAGTTCTCGACGCCGACGTGGGCGCCGTTCCGCACTGTGTACCGGCAGTACCTGCTGGGCGCGATCCCGGCGGTGGCTAAGCTGGCGTCCTCGAACCCGGCCGCCTACAGCTACCTGGCCGAATCGATCCTGGCCTGGCCCGACCAGTCGACGTTCGCGGCGACCATGGCCGAGGCCGGCTGGCGCGACGTCGAATGGAAGAACATGGCCGGCGGCATCGTCGCACTGCATCGCGGGGTGGCCTGAGCGCTCCATGCCGCACCCCTTCACCCTGGACGCCTACGCAGCCCGCAGCTGCAGCCTCAAGACGGTCAACGCCTTCACCCCCGGCCTGACGCCGCCCTCGTCGGCGGACGTCCCCACGCCGATGTTCTTCCACGACGCCGACGGCATCGAGGCCGAGGTGTTCGGCAGGCTGCTCGCCGGCGTCGATGGTGCCGTCGACCTGCGCGACCTCGCCGACTCCGAGACGCGGGAGGCCGCCACCGCGGCCGCGATCGCTGCGCGCGCCCCCCTCATCGTGGGCGGCCTCCTCCCCCGCGACTGGGAGCGCCACCGCAGTGGCCGGCCGTCCGCGCTGCTGCTCGACCCCGATCGTTCCGGCTACCGGCCCGTGCAGGTGAAGTTCCACCGCGTCCTGGAGTCGCGGCCGACCGACGAGGTCCGCCTCGAGTACTCCACCTTGGACGCCCCGCGCGACGTCCGCACGCACGACGGCCGACGGTTCCGCTGGGCGCAGCGGCTCCGGGCGGCGCTGCAGCTCGCCCACTACCGCCGCATGCTCGAGGCGATGGGGGCGGCGTCCGATCGGGCCATCGGCGGCGTCGTCGGCCTGGAGCGGGTCGTCGTGCCCGGCGGGGATCCCTCGAACCCCCTGCCGGTGATCACCTGGCTCGACCTGGACGAACCGGTCGTCCCGCCGAACCCCGAGACCGTCCCCGTCCCGGAGGACGCCGAGCCCCTCAGCACGCTCCAGCGTTACGACGCGGAGCACGCCCGCCGCGTCGAGTTGGCCACGTCGGCGATGGAGGGCACGCCGCCCGCCGCGACGCTGCTGCCCGTCATCCACCGCGAGTGCGCGTTCTGCCCGTGGCTGGCGCATTGCACCGAGCGTCTCGACGCCGACGACCTCAGTGTTCGGCTCACCAAGATTCCGCTGGACGTCCACGAGGTGCGCACGCTGCGCTCCCTCGGCCTGGCGACGGTCGACGACCTCGCGACAGCCGACCTGGACGCCCTCGAACCTGACTACCTGCCACGCGTCAGTCACCGCGTCGGCGGCGCGGAGCGTCTGCGGCTCGTCCAGCGGCGAGCCCGGCTCATCGCGGCCGGCGTCGAGCTGGAGCGCCAGACGACGGGGCCGCTCGACCTGGCGGGGCACGACCTCGAGATCGACCTCGACGTGGAGACCTCCGCCGACGATCGGGTCTATCTGTGGGGCTTCCTCGTCGACGACCGTCGCACCGGCGAGCGCTACTACCACCACGTGAGCGCGTTCGCCCCGCTCGACCGCACCCAGGAGCGCGACCTCGCCTTCGCCGCGATGTCGTGGCTGCGCGCGCTGGTCGACGGCCGGGACGCCGCCGTCTATCACTACTCCGACTACGAGGTCGTCCGGCTCAAGCGGCTCCTGTCAGCCATGCGTGGCGATCAACTCGACCTGGCCGAGTGGGCACGCGGGTTCGCGGCCGACGCCTTCGTCGACCTGTTCACCACCGTCCGCACCAACTTCTTCGGCGCGAACGGGCTCGGCCTCAAGGTCGTCGCCCCCGCGACGACGCCCTTCCGCTGGCGCGACGAGGACCCGTCCGGCCTCAATTCCCAGAGCTGGTTCGACGAGGCCGCCCACGATCCCGATCCGCTGGTGCGGGAGACCTCGCGGCGACGGGTGCTCGACTACAACGAGGACGACGTGCGAGCGACGTGGCACCTGCGCGCCTGGTTGCGCACCCTCAAGTAGCCGCTCAGACTCAAACAGTCCGTTTCACTTAGCGCATCCCGTTGGGTGAGGGCGATGCAAAGATGACGCGACCGCGTGAAAGGAAGCCCCGTGTCGCATTCGTCCGCCTCCTCAGCCCTGCCTCAGCAGCACCACGTCTCACCGGAGCAGATGCGCAAGATCGCTGTGGCCTCCGTGATCGGCACCACCGTCGAGTGGTACGACCTGTTCCTGTTCGCCACCGCGTCCGCGCTGGTGTTCAACAAGGCCTTCTTCCCGAACTTCGACCCGCTCGTCGGCACGATGCTGGCGTTCGGCACCTTCGCGGCCGCCTACGTCGCCCGCATCGTCGGCGCGATCCTGTTCGGACATTTCGGCGACCGGTTGGGCCGCAAGTCCATGCTGCTGATCTCGCTCATCGGCATGGGCGCGGCGACCTTCTGTATCGGTCTGCTGCCCGGCTACGACGCCTGGGGCGCCGCCGCGCCGTTCCTGCTCCTGACGCTGCGCATCATCCAGGGCCTGGCACTGGGCGGCGAGTGGGGCGGCGCGGTGCTGATGACCGTCGAGCACGCCCCGGCCGACCGCCGCGGCTTCTTCGGCTCGCTGGTGCAACTGGGCGTTCCCGTCGGCACGTTGATCGCCAACCTGGTCTTCCTCGCCATGGCGGCCAACCTCAGCGAGGACGCCCTCGTCGCCTGGGGCTGGCGCGTGCCGTTCCTCGCCTCGATCATCCTGATCGCCATCGGTTTCTACATCCGCCTGCGGCTGGAGGAGACCCCGGCTTTCCAGCGTGTTCGCGAGGAAGGCGCCGAGGCCAAGATCCCGTTCGCCACGCTCATGCAGAGGTACTGGAAGCAGGTTGTCCTGGGCGGTTTCGCGACGCTGTCGACGGGCTCGTCCTTCAACATCCTCGTGGGATCCGGCCTCAACTACGGCAAGCAACAGGGCTTGACCAACACCCAGATGCTGATCGCCGTGATGGTCGCCTGCTTCGTCGGAGCCTTGCTGTTGCCCCTGTTCGGAGCCTGGTCCGACCGCATCGGCCGGAGGCCCATCATCCTGGCCGGCATCGTCGCCGAGATGGTCGCCGGCTTCGCGCTGATCTGGTTGATGGACCACGGGTCGATGGCCCTGACGATCCTCGGCTACGTGATCATGATCGTGGCCTTCGCCGCCAACTACGGACCGATCGCGACGTTCCTGGCCGAGCAGTTCGGCGCCAAGGTGCGCTACTCGGGGCTCTCGGTGGCCTACATGCTCTCGGGCCTCCTCGGCTCCGCCACCACCGCTCCCGTGACCACCTGGTTGCTCGGCGTCACTCACTCTGGCTACGCGTTCTCGTGGTTCATGCTGGGCACGGCGGCGCTGTCGTTGATCGCGCTGCTGATGCTGTCCGAGACCAGCAGGTCCGACATCAACGCCGTCCATGAAGCTCCCGCCGAGGGGACTGACTGATGACCGGCGCGCTGCGACGGGTGCGGTCCGCGCCGGGGCACCTCGCCCCGGTCGGGCCGTACTCGCAGGCTGTTGTGATCGACGGACTCGTCTACACCGCCGGCCAGGTGCCCCAGGACGCCTCCGGGGCGCAGCCGGACGCCTTCGCCGACCAGGTGCGGCAGGCGATCGAGAACCTGGCCGCGGCCCTCGCCGAGGCCGGCTCGTCGCTGCGGCACGTCGTGAAGGTCAACACGTTCCTCACCAGCCTCGACCAGCTGGCGCCGTACAACGAGGTGTACGCCGAGTACTTCGCCGACGCCCTGCCGGCCCGCACGAGCGTGTGCGTCGACCTGTGGGGGGTCAGCCTCGAGATCGAGTGCGTCGCCACCGTGCCCGGAGATCTCCCGTCCGACCCGCTGCCCCCGGAACTCGCCGTCGGCCTGCCGGCCGGGCTGGCGGACAAGCTCACAGCCGTGGAAGTGCCCACGCTCGGACACTTCCTCGAGGACGGCTTCCTCGCCCCGGCCGTCGGCCTGCTCACGGGTCCCCGGCGGGTGATCGGGCGGGCCGCGACGTGCCGCGTCGGGGAGGCCGACGCGTTCGCGGTCAACCGTGCGATCGCCGCCCTGCGGCCGGGCGAGATCCTTGTCGTCGACATGACCGGGGACCACCGACACGCCTGCATCGGCGCGGTGACCGCAACCGCGGCGCGCGCCCGAGGCTGCGCCGCGATCGTCGTCGACGGCCTCGTCACCGACCTGGACGCCTTGGGCCGCATCGGCGTCCCGGTCGCCGCCCGCGGCACGACGGCCCTGACGACGAAGCGCAGGGCATCGGCTGTCAGCGCCATCGGAGTCCCGGTGGACGTCGGCGGCGTCCGGATCGAGCCGGGAGACCCGGTGCTGCTGGACCGCAACGGCGTCTGGGCCGGTCGACCCGAGGCTCTCGACGGGGTGATCGACGAGGCGTGCGCCTCGGACGCGGCCGAGCCCGGGTTGCTGGCCCGCCTGGACGCTGGGGAATCCGTGGCCACGGTGCTCGCGCTCGGGCCTGATCAGGGATGAAGCCGACCCCAACCGTGGGTCGGCCGCCCCACGCCAGTACGAGGAGAAGAGAAGGGGGGTGCGGCTCAGGCGATCGCCAGGCCGACGAGCAGGCCCGCGGAGCAGACGAGTTCGGCGATGCCGACGAGCTTCAGCACGTGGATGAGGAGGAGGCCGCTCGCGCCGTCCAGCATCAGCCGCACGGGACCGATCAGGAAGACCGCGCCCACGAGGCCGAGCAACGCCCACCAGCTCGTCGCCGCGGCCACCTGGACGACGCCGAACAACGTCGCGGCGATCAGCACGACGAAGAACCAGCGCGTGTTCCGGTCGCCGAGCCGCACCGCAAGCGTCCTCTTGCCGACCTGCGCGTCGCCCGCGATGTCGCGCAGGTTGTTGCAGACCAAGATCGCGCAGGCCAGCGACCCGACGGCCAGCGCCGCCCACCAGGACGCCTCCGGCACCCGGCCCAGCTGGACGAACGTGGTGCCGGCCACCGCGACGAGGCCGAAGAACACGAAGACGAACACCTCCCCCAGGCCCGCGTAGCCGTACGGGTGCTTGCCGCCCGTGTAGAACCAGGCGGCCACGATGGCGGCCGCCCCGACGGCCAGCAGCCACCACGCCTGCGTCATCAGCGTCAGCGCGAGGCCAGCCGCGGCCGCGATCGCGAAGCACCCGAACGCAGCCCGCTTCACCACCGCCGGGCTGGCCACCCCCGAGCCGACGAGCCGCTGCGGACCCGACCGGAGCTCGGCGGAGTCCGTCCCCCGCACCCCGTCGGAGTAGTCGTTGGCGAAGTTCACCCCCACCTGCAGCGCGAGGGCGACGACGAGCGCCAGCAACGCCCGCTCCCAGCGGAACCCGTCGTAGAAAACCGCCACCGCGGTGCCGGCGAGGACAGGCGAGAACGCCGCCGGAAGCGTCCGCAGGCGAGCCCCTTCGATCCAGTCGGCCACCGTCGCCACGCGTACTCCCGTCTCACGCTCGTGCAAATCGCCCCATTCTCCCATCGGCGCCCGCCCCATTCCGGATCAACCCGCCGTGGCGGGACGCCCGTCGGGGTCTGCCGGTTCACCCCTGCGCGCGCCTGACCGGCGGGTAATGTGAGTCCATGGCCCGCGTGGTGTTGATCGTCCTCGTCGTCGCTCTGGTGATCTACGCCCTCGTCGATCTGCACCAGGCCGAACGCGACACCACGCGCCTCATGCCGTGGTGGTTGTGGCTCGCCGCCGTGCTGTGCCTGCCCGGCGTGGGGGCGCTCGGCTGGCTTGTGCTCGGACGCCCGACGCCGCCGGTGAGCTCGGGCGGCCGCCCGCCCAAGCCCGGCGTGGGGGCGCTCGGCTGGCTTGTGCTCGGACGCCCGACGCCGCCGGTGAGCTCGGGCGGCCGCCCGCCCAAGCCGCCGCGCGCACCGGACGACGACCCCGACTTCCTGCGGGGGCTGTGAGCGGACGCTACTGTCGCGGCTCCACTGGCGGAACGATGCCGTCCTCGATGGCCCGCCGGAACAGCTCGAGCTTGGACGCCGCCGGCCGGTCGACCTGCGTGTACTTCGCGCGGATGCGCTTGAGGTACTCCTTGACCGAGTTCTCGGTGATGTAGAGCGTCCGCGCCACCTCAGGGATCTCCAGGCCGGCAGCGTACAGGCTGAGCACCTGCCGCTCGCGGGCGCCGAGGTTGGCCGCGACGTAGTCCTTGTCGCCCTCGATCGCCGCGAGGATCTCCTGACTGATGACGTGCTGGCCCTGGGCGACGGCGACGATGGCCTCGATCGTCTGCTGGATGGGCTCGGCCTTGCGACACACGCCTTCGGCCCCGCCGGCGAGCGCGCGGCGCAGCAGCCTGATATTGTCGGCGATGGAGTAGACGACGACCTTGTAGCCCTCCGAACGCAGCGCCTCGGCGTTGTCCTTGGGATCGGAGCCGTCGGCCAGCTGCAGGTCGAGCAGGACGACGTCGGCGTCGCCGGCCCCGGAGAGGAAGTCGACGACCGTGCTGTTGGAGCCGACCAACTGGACGCGGTCGTCCCCGCTTTGGGCAAGCCCGGCGGCCATGCCGAACCTGATGGCTTCGTGATCGTCGATGATGGCGGTGCGGATGGGTGCGTGGAGGTTCTCTGTCATGGGGTGCTCGTCGCGATCATTCCGTTGTTGTCGATGGTGGTCAGTTGGGTCTGTCCCGCTGGATCCACCCGCAGAATAGTAACAACGTCCTTATATCCTTCCGGGGCGGTTCTTGCCACGATTCTGCCCCCTTGGGCACCGCGAACCAGCCATTCGAGGTGCTCCAGCGTGTTCCGCTTCACAGCGGGCGGCAGCCGTCCACCCCGATTGTCGACCAGCGTGATGTCGACGCCGCGCAGCCGGGCCTGGGCGATCGCCGCCGACAGGGCCGGAGACTTCAGGTTCGACGCACGGATGTTGTCGCGCAGGGTGCCCTCCATCAGCAGGCACTGGCTGCGCTCCTCGGCCGTGAGCATGTACTCCGGGTCGGCGATCTTGCCGAGCATGGCTCCGACGAGCGCCTGCAGGTCGCTCAGCCACACCTCGCGCAGCACCAGGTTGCTGAACATCGCCGCGTTGGCCTCCACCGCCTCCTTCGAGGCGAACTGCGCGCTCTCCAGCTCGGCCGCGATCGAGTCGAACCACCACAGAAGGAACGCCAGGATGGCCAGCCAGGCGGGGGGCATGATCGTGACGAGGATCAGGTCGCCGAGGGCCGGGCGCTGCAGGATCCCGGCGATGCACACGATGACTGCGTAGTCGCCCGCGCCTGTCCAGGCCTGCACGGGCTTGTCGCGCACCATCAGCATGATCAGGATCAGCATGACCGCGTTGGCGAACCATGAGGTGTGACCCGGCCACCCGCCGGGCGGCATGGCCAGGAGATTCATCGCCGTGATCGCCAACGTGACCGCCACGATCGTCCACGCGACCCAGTCGGGCATCTGCCAGGTCTCCGATCCCCAGAGACACAGCCCCACGGCGATGACGGTCAGCACCAGGGTGACCGCACCCAGCACCGGGAGGGCGAGCAGCGGGAGCGACATCGCGCCCACGAGCAGGTAGATGACCAGCAGCGCGGCCGCGACCAGGCCGAACGGACGCAGCGCCATCCGCGACAGCAGCGGGTGCAGGTCGGGGCTCGCCAGGGCCTTCATGCGCGGGGTCGGCGCGGGCTGGCTCCGCTCGCCGGCCCAGTCGAGCCGGACCGCGGTGCCCTGCCCGAGGGCCGATCTCACGTTCGCGTTGCCGCCGATCGACTTCATGCGCTCGTGCAGCGAGACCCGGATGCCCAGCCGCTCACCGGGCACCTCGTCGGGATCGAAGCCGACGCCGTCGTCGATCACGTCGATCTGCAGGAAGATGCGCCGCCCGACGGCCTCGATGGAGACCTCCACCTCCACGTCGGTGGCCTGGGCGTGTTTCTCCGCGTTCAGCGCCGCCTCGCGCGCCGCCTGGGCGAGGACGCGCACCGAGGGCTGCGGGAGCGTCACAGGGAGGTCGGGCACCTCGCCGTGCACCTGCGCCTTGGGGCAGACGCTCGAGACGACGTTCGTGACCAACGCGACCACCTGGGCGGCGGGCACCTCGGCGGTGGAGTCGGCCCCCAGCCCGGACGCGGCGATACGTTCCAGCGTGAGGGACGCCTGCTCGGCGAGCGTGTCGTCGCGCTCCGTGGTGCGGGCGGCGGCGACCAGGGTCGTCATCACCTCGTCGTGCACCAGGGCGTCGAGCCGGGTGCGCTCGTCGATCAGGGCCTGGTTGACGGCCGTTTCCATGCGCTGGTTCTGCGTCTGCACGAGCGAGTCGTCGAGCTCGCGGGTGGCCTGTCGCAACAACGCCAGCACGAACAGCAGGGTCGCGGGTTGGACGACGAGGAGCAGAGCGTCCTGCAGCGCGATGCTCCAGTCGACCTGGCCGCCGCTCGGCGTCAGGCGTACGGCGAACAGCACGACGCTGAGGACGGCGGCGTAGAAGACGCCCGCCCGGATCGTGAAGGCCAGCGCCGCGCAGACCGTGCCCAGGCCCAGGCACATCCACAGCCACGGGGTGCCGACGAGCTCGGCACCCGGGCGCCATGCGAGCGGCCACGTGACCAGGCCGACCAGGACGAAGGCGGCGTACAGCGCGGCGAGCGCGCCGATGCCGCGACGGGACCAGGCATACAGCGGCATGAGGAAGCTGACGGCGAGCAGACCCCCGCCGATGACGGCCAGCCAGACGCTGTGCAGGGAGCCGAGCTGGTCGCTGGCGAACGCGATCGCCGGCAGCAGCGTGACGATGCAGAAGACCGCGACGGAGCAGTCGATCCAGCGCCCGAAGCCAGCGGTCGTGAGGTCGACGGCGGGGAGGGCTTCCGGACGTTCCGGGACAGCGTCAGCAGCGATCATGGCGTCGCCTGGTCGCTCGGCAGTCACCGGTCTCCTCCGAAGGCCCGTCGGCCCATCCCCCAGGTCGGCACAGGCGACTCTCACCGGGCTTGCCGGCGCGGGGCCGGCGTCGACCTACTCACGTCCGGTCAGTGTAGGTCGGACGGGTGGGTGCTGACTCCCCTTTCATGGCAGAAGTTTGGCGAACTCTTGGCTACGCTCCCCGACCGGACACCCCCACGTGAACCCGGTCCGTGGCGCACGCCGCCGCCGCGCGTCAGCCGAGGACGTCCGGGGCGACCGCGGCGGAGGCGTCCACGGGCTTGGTGAGCAGGCCCCGGTCGGCCATGAAGCTGGCCATCGCGGACCACCGGGAGGCATCGAGCCGGCCGTCGATCGTGCCGTCGCCGCGCCACAGCGGCAACGTCGCGTCCAAGGAGGCGCGCGCGTGCTGCTGGGCGGTCTTGTCGGTCTCGATGGCGGGCACGAACGACGTCGAGTCGGTGATCGCGGCGGCGGGGTCGTCCACCGTCGCCTTGACGCCGGCGACCATGCCCTCGGCGACGGCCTTGACCAGCGCGGGGTCGGAATCGAGCGTGGCCCGGTTGGTGATGAGGCAGATGCTGACCAGCGGGACGTCCCCGCCGGTCAGCGCCACCTCGCGGATGGCGACGCCCGCCGCGTCGAATTGCACGGCGTCGTTGTTGGTGAAGCCGACGATGGCGTCCACCTTGCCGGTGGTGAGCGCGGCCTGCTGCGTGTAACCGATCTCCTGGATCTTGACATCGGACTCGGACAGCCCCGCGCTCTTCAGGGCGACCTGCAGCCCGAACCAGGTCTCGCCGAACCGGCCCGGGACGCCGACGGTGCGGCCCTTGAGGTCCGCGGCGGTGTGGATCGGCGAGGACGCCGGGACGATGAGCGTCACCGGGTAGGTCTGGTAGTACTGCGCGACCGCGACGAGGTCCATGCCGCCGGCGCGGGCCTGCAGCATCTCGTCGCCGCCCGCGATGACGAACTGCTCCTGTCCGGCGGCGAGCGCGGTGAACAGTCCCTCGTTGGCCCCGTGGTGCCGCAGCGTCACGTCGGCGCCGGTGAACAGGCCGCGCTTGCTGGCCACGTAGAACGGGGCGAACTGGACGTTGGGGATGTACGTCAGCCCGACCGTCGCGCTCCTGGGGCCGGACGCCGCTGGCGCGCCCGACGTGGCCGTCCCGCTCGAGCAGCCCGTGACGAGGAGGGCGAGAAGCGTGAACAGTGTGGCCAGGTGAGGCAGGGGCGCGGAGCGCATGGGGTTCCTTTCCTAGCGGCCGGAGGTCGGCCGGAGCGATTCCATGACACGCGAGCGACGTTCGATCACGTGGATGAGCGTGTAGAGCAGGGACGCGAGCGTGCCCAGGATGGCGATCGTGGCGAACATCCCGGTGGTGTCGAGCGCGTCACGCTGCACCGTCAGCAGTTGGCCGAGGCCGCGTCCGCCCATCACCATCTCGCCGACCACCGCGCCCGTCACCGACAGGGCGAACCCGTTGCGCAGGCCGCCGAGCACGTTCGGCAGTGCGAGCGGGAGCTCGATCTCGGTCAGCAGCCGGAGGCCGTCCGCGCCGTCCATGCGGGCGGCATCGACCACGAAGGCGTCCACGTGGCGCAGCCCGACGACGGAGGCGACAAGGATCGGGAAGAACACCATCAGCGCGCACAGCAGGACGATCGCGACGAAGCCGTAGCCCACCCACAGCACCAGCAGGGGCGCCAGAGCGATGGCGGGGATGGCCTGGGTGGCGCCGAGGAACGGGGTGACGGCGGCGTTCACCCACCGGGAGCGATGGATCCAGATCGCGAGCGGCAGCGCCACCACCGTGCCGAGCAGGCACCCGCCCAGCGACTCGATCACCGTCGTGGTCAGGTAGGGCCACACACTGCCCAGCAGCAGATCGGCGAGCCGCGCGGCCACCGCGCCCGGCGCCGGCAGGACGTAGGCGGGCGGGTCCGCCAGCCAGATCGTCAGCTGCCAGCCCAGGACGAGGACGGCCGCCAGCGCCCAGGGCGCCAAGCGCGTCGCCCCCGCCCCCGGCCGGCGCCGGGCGGGCGCGGCGGCGAGGTCGCCGACGTCCCGCTCGGGGCGGGTGCGCTGCACTGTCGTCACGTTCAGCCTCCGGTCGAGTGAACCGGGGCCGTGACGAGGGGGACGCTTGAGGGCGCGCGGACCGCGCGCTCGCCGGACGGCACAGTCGCCCGGCCACGTGCGCCTCCCCTCCGGACTTTCACCGTCGGTCCCGGAATTCCACCGGATCAGCCAGGGGCCGAAGCCTCTGGGTCGCGGACTCTCACCGCCGGTTCGGACTTGCACCGACCCCGGAGCACGTTGCTTGCAGCGGCTATGCTAGCGCGCCGACGGAGCGGCGTCGCGCGCAAGGGGTCCCCGCTGCCCCCCGATGTGGGCTAATGTCCCGCCATCGTCCTGACACAGAGCGAAGGAGCCCCCGTGAAACCCCTGCACCGCAAGCCGCTGGCCGCCGTGGCGGCCGTGGCCCTCGCGTTCGGCATGTCCGCCTGCGCCCAGAGCCAGCGCCCCGCGTCCGACTCCAGCGCCAGCACCGGCGCCGCGGCCGACACGTTCGTCTTCGCCGGATCGTCCGACCCGGTGATGCTCGATCCCGCCATGGCGTCCGACGGCGAGAGCTTCCGCGTCGCGCGCCAGATCTTCGAGGGCCTCGTCACGGTCAAGCCCCACAGCACCGAGCTGGAGCCGCTCCTCGCCACGTCGTGGGAGAGCTCCGCGGACGGCAAGACCCACTCGTTCACGCTGCGCCAAGGCGTCAAGTTCCAGGACGGCACGGACTTCAACGGCGAGGCGGTCTGCAAGAACTTCGAGCGGTGGGCCAACTGGAAGGGCCTCAACCAGAACGAGAACATCACCTACTACTACGGCAAGCTCTTCGAGGGCTACCGCAACCCGGAGAAGGGCGGCAGCAAGGGCATCTACGACAGTTGCTCGGCACCGTCCGCGGACAAGGCCGTCGTGAAGCTCAACAAGCCGTTCGCGTCCTTCGTGGACGCCATGACGCTGCCCGCGTTCTCGATGCAATCGCCCGCCGCCATGGAGAAGTACAACGCGGACGACACCAAGGGCACCGAGTCCGACCCGCGGTTCTCCGAGTACGCCACCGCGCACCCGACCGGCACCGGCCCGTTCACGTTCGAGAAGTGGGACCGCGGCCAGCAGGTCGTCCTGAATCGGAACGACAACTACTGGGGCGACAAGGCCAAGGTCAGCAAGGCGATCGTGCGCATCATCTCGGACGCCAAGGCGCGCACCCAGGAACTCGAGGCCGGCAACATCGACGGCTACGACCTCGTCGCGCCCGCCGACGTCCAGGCGCTGAAGGACAAGGGCCTGCAGGTGATGAACCGGCCCGCGTTCAACATCCTCTACCTCGGTTTCAACCAGAAGAATCCGGCGCTGAAGGACGTCCGGGTGCGCCAGGCGATCAACTACGCCATCGACAAGGACGCCGTCATCAGCCAGTCCCTGCCCGAGGGCACGAAGCCGGCCATCGAGTTCATGCCCGACACGGTCAGCGGCTACAACCCGGACGTGACGCAGTACAAGTACGACCCGAACAAGGCGAAGGCGCTGCTGAAGCAGGCCGGCCAGGAGAACCTCACGCTGAAGTTCGCCTACCCGACAGGCGTCTCGCGTCCCTACATGCCGTCGCCCGAGGACACGTTCGTCGCCATCAAGGCCCAGCTCGAGGCCGTCGGGATCAAGGTCACGCCGGTGACCGCCAAGTGGAGCCCGGACTACCTCGACATGGCCCAGGGTCCCGACGGGGTCGACAAGCGAGACATCCACATGCTCGGCTGGACGGGCGACTACAACGATCCCGACAACTTCATCGGGGTGTTCTTCGGCAAGAAGTCCAACGAGTGGGGCTTCGACAACCAGGCGCTGTTCAAGGCCCTCCAGGACGCCCGCGCGGTGCCCACGAAGGACAAGCAGGCCGCTGTCTACACAAAGATCAGCGAGCAGATCGCCCAGTACGCCCCGGGCGTCCCGATCGCCCACCCGGCGCCGTCGCTGGCGTTCGGCAAGGGCGTGAAGGGCTACGAGCCCAGCCCCGTCCAGGACGAGGTCTGGAACACCGTCAGCATCGATCGCTGAGCCGCCGTCCGGGCGGGGCCCGACCCCAGGCCCCGCCCGGATCGCCTTCCACCAATTCGAGAGGAACCGGATGCTCCGCTTCGTCGTGCGCCGGCTGTTGCTGCTGGTGCCGGTCCTGGTCGGCCTGAGCGTGCTGCTGTTCGCCTGGCTGCGCGCCCTGCCGGGCGACCCGGCCCGGGCGCTGCTCGGCGACAAGGCCACCCCCGAGGCCATCGCCCGCCTCAACGCGCAGTACGGCTTCGACCAGCCACTGATCGTCCAGTTCTTCACCTATGTCGGCCAGCTGGCCCAGGGCAACTTCGGGGCGTCCGCACGCACCGGCGAGCCCGTGCTGCAAACGTTCCTGGACCGCTTCCCCGCCACCGTCGAGCTCGCGCTCGTGGCGCTGCTGTTCGCGATCGTGGTGGGCGTCCCGCTGGGCTACTTCGCGGCGAAGCGCGCCGGGGGCGTCCTCGACCTGTTCGCGGTGGGCAGCTCGCTGCTGGGGGTCGTCATCCCGGTCTTCGTGCTCGCCTACCTGCTCAAGATCGTCTTCGCGATCGGGCTGCCGGGGCTGGAGTTCCTGGCCATCCTCCCCTCGTCCGGACGCCAGGACGTGCGGATGTTCGCGACCCACATCACCGACTTCTACATCCTCGATGGCCTGATGACGCGGGAGTTCGACGCCGCCTGGGACGCCTTCAAACACCTGATCCTGCCGGGGCTGGCGCTGGGCTCGATCCCGCTGGCGTCGATCACGCGCATGACGCGGGCGTCCGTGCTCG
Organism: Nigerium massiliense; assembly: GCF_000826085.1. Taxonomy (GTDB): domain Bacteria; phylum Actinomycetota; class Actinomycetes; order Propionibacteriales; family Propionibacteriaceae; genus Propioniciclava; species Propioniciclava massiliense. The sequence goes on from NZ_CCYM01000002.1 coordinate 81,166, forward strand.
AGGTGCTGAATGAGGACTACATCCGCACCGCGAACGCGAAGGGCCTCTCCCAGACGCTCATCACGTGGCGCCACGTCATGAAGAACGCGATGCTGCCGGTCATCACCACCATCGGCCTGCTCACCGGACAGCTGCTGTCCGGCGCGGTGCTCACCGAGAGCGTGTTCGCGTTCAACGGCATCGGCTCCTATCTGTTCGAGGCCATCTCCACCCTGGACTACGCCGTCCTGCAGGGGTTCATCCTGTTCATCGCGATCGTCTTCGCGCTGGTGAACCTGATCGTCGACCTGCTCTACGGCGTCTTCGACCCGAGGATGCGTGTGCAATGACCCAGCTGCCACAAGACGCCGCCGGCGTCACCCCCACCGAGCGTCCGCCTGCGCTGGCCGCCGCCATGGCCGGGGGGGTCGAGACCGACGAGGGCGGCACGAGCCTGTGGACGGCGGCGCTCAAGCGCCTGGTCCGCAACCCCTCGGCCATCGTCGGCGCGGTCATCGTCGCGGCGTTCCTGATCGTCGCCCTGCTCGCCCCCGTCCTGGCGCCGTACCGGCCCAGCACGACGGAGTGGGCCAACCAGGTCACCCCGTCGCGGCTCCCGGCATTCTCGCCGCAGCACCCGCTGGGACTCGACCCGTTCGGCTCCGACCTGTTGACCCAGCTCATCTACGGCGCGCGCCAGTCGCTGATCATCGGCGTGGTCTCCACCGTGCTGGGCCTGCTCGGCGGCGCGCTGCTCGGCATCCTCGCCGGCGCGTTCGGCGGCTGGGTCGACACCCTGGTGATGCGGCTGGTCGACATCTTGCTCTCGATCCCGTCGCTGCTGCTCGCCGTGAGCGTCGCCGCGATCGTGGGGCGGCGTCCCGAGTCACTGATGATCGCCATCGCGGCCGCCCAGGTGCCGGTCTTCGCACGGTTGCTGCGCGGCTCGATGCTCAAGCAGCGCGGGCAGGACTACGTGCTCGCGGCCACGTCGCTCGGCCTGCGCCGGCGTTCGGTGGTGATGGGGCACGTGTTCCCGAACTCGCTCGGCCCCGTCATCGTGCAGGCGACGCTGATCCTCGCGACCGCGATCATCGAGGTCGCGGCCCTGTCGTACCTCGGCATGGGCTCGCCCGACCCGACGGTCGCCGAGTGGGGCCGCATGCTCGTCAAGGCCCAGGAGCGGCTCGAGAGCTACCCGCACCTGACGATCCTGCCCGGCCTCTGCATCGCGGTGACCGCGCTCGGTTTCACGTTGCTGGGCGAGGCTCTGCGCGAGGCCCTCGACCCGAAGACGAGGAAGTGACATGACCACCACGTATCCCGGCGTCGACGAGGCGTCCCCCGGCTCCCGCACGCCGCTGCTGTCCGTGCGCGACCTGCGGGTCACGTTCGGACGCCGCGGCCAGACCGGCTTCCGGGCCGTTGATGGCGTGAGCTTCGACATCAGTCCCGGCGAGGTCATCGGCCTGGTCGGCGAGTCCGGCTCGGGCAAGTCGGTGACGTCCATGGCGATCATGGGCCTGCTGCCCACCCGCGGCGTCCGGGTCGAGGGCGAGGCGCTCTATGACGGGCGCAACCTGCTGGACCTGTCCCAGCGCGAGCTGTGCCGCGTCCGGGGCTCGCAGCTGGCGATGGTGTTCCAGGATCCGATGTCGTCGCTCAACCCGGTCGTCACCGTCGGCACCCAGGTCACCGAGGTGCTGCACGCCCACCAGAAGCTGTCCCGCGCGGACGCCAAGGCAGAGGCGATCGACCTGCTCCGCCGCTGCGGCATCCCCGACCCGGGCCGCCGGTTCGGCGAGTACCCGCACCAGCTCTCGGGCGGCATGCGGCAGCGGGCGCTCATCGCGACGGCGCTGGCGTGCAAGCCGAAGCTGCTGATCTGCGACGAGCCGACCACCGCCCTGGACGTGACGATCCAGGCCCAGGTGTTGGAGTTGCTGGCCGAGCTCGTCTCCAGCCTAGGCACCGCGATGGTGATGATCACCCACGACCTCGGCGTCGTCGCGGGGCTCTGCGACCGCGTCAACGTCATGTACGCCGGACGCATCGTCGAGCAGGCGCCGCGCCGCGAGCTGTTCGCGCACCCGCGGCATCGCTACACCGAGGGGCTGTTGAACTCGATCCCCCGCCTCGACGGCGACCGCGACGAGCCGCTGCACCCCATCCCGGGGACGCCGCGCGACACGATCGGCTGGGAGAAGGCGTGCGCGTTCGCGCCCCGCTGCCGGCACGCCACCGACGAGTGCTTGCGACCCGATCTCGAACTGCGCCAGCTAGCCCCCCACCACGACGTCCGCTGCGTCCACCCGGCGGGGGCGGCGTCCTCAGGAGCCACCGGCGGGGCGTCGGCCGCTGGGCGCTCCCCCGAACCTCCGAAGGAGCGCTCGTGACCGACAACCTGCTCGAGGCCGCGGGCCTGATGGTGCACTACCCGATCCGCTCGGGGATGGTCGTCAACCGGACGATCGGGCACGTGAAAGCCGTGGACGGCGTCGACCTCGCGGTGCCGCGGGGCAGCACGTACGGGCTCGTCGGCGAGTCGGGCTGCGGGAAGTCGACGCTGGGCCGGGCGCTGCTGCGGCTGGAGGACATCACAGCGGGCACCGTCACGTTCCAGGGTCGCGACATCACGAAGCTGCGCGGCGAAGAGTTGCGCAAGCTGCGTCGCCACGCCCAGATGGTGTTCCAGGACCCGATGGCCAGCCTCGACCCGCGCCAGTCGGTGCAGTCGATGCTGACCGAGCCGCTGCGCGTCCACGGGCTGGCGGAGAGCGACCGGGCGGAGTTCGGCAAGAACTCTGCGAAGGCCCACGCCGCGAAGGCCGCCTCGATGCTGGAACTCGTGGGTCTCCCCCGCTCAGCGCTGGGCAAGTACCCGCACGAGTTCTCCGGGGGTCAGCGCCAGCGCATCGGCATCGCCCGCGCGATGATCCTCAACCCCGAGCTGGTCATCGCGGACGAGCCCGTCTCGGCCCTGGACGTGTCGGTGCAGGCGCAGGTGCTGAACCTGCTGTCCGACCTGCAGGACCGCTTCGGGCTGACCTACGTGGTCGTCGCGCACGACCTGGCTGTCGTCCGGCACATCAGCGACACCATCGGCGTGATGTACCTGGGCCGCATGGTCGAGGAGGCACCGGCGGACGACCTCTACCGCGAGCCGCTGCACCCGTACACCACGTCGCTGCTGTCGGCGATCCCCGTGCCCGACCCCGTCGTCGAGGACGCCCGCGAGCGCGTCCTGCTCGACGGCGACCTGCCCAGCCCCGCGAACCCGCCCTCGGGCTGCCGGTTCCACACCCGCTGCCCCTGGCGCCGCGACGAACTCTGCGCGACCGAGGACCCGCCCCTGCGCGAGATCGCGCCAGGACGGCGCGTCGCCTGCCACTGGGCCGAAACCATCGCCGCCGGGCGCATCGAGCCGCACGCCGCGGCGGTCGTCCCGGCCAAGGACGCCGAGGGAGCCGGCGGGAGCGCCACCGCCGCCGACTAGTCCCTCGGGACGAAGGCCACCGTCGACTGGCGGGCCACCAGGCGCGGGCTCAGCACCGCCTCGGCGGGCTGCGAGTCCGAGCCCTGCTCGGTGAGCAGTTGGTGCAGGTGCTGCGCCGCCAGCCGTCCGGCCTCGTACTTCGGCAGATCGACGGTGGTCAGCGCGGGCGTCACCATGGACGCGACCGGGATGTTGTCGAAGCTCACCACCGACAACCGCTCCGGCAGCGCCACGCCGTGGCTGAGGAGGCGGTTGAGGAGCCCGATCGCCATGAGGTCGTTGTAGACGACGACCGCGGTGATCCCGGCTCCCAGAGTCGCGTCGGTCGCCTGTCGGCCGCCGTCGAAGGTGGGCTCGTAGTCCCCCAGCATCACGCCGCGGACGCCCGCGGCCTGCGCGACGGCCTGATGAAAGCCGTCGACACGCTGCCGCGCCGAGCGGCTCTGCAGCTTGCCGCCGACGTACCCGATCGCCCGGTGGCCGAGCCCGGCGAGGTGGCCGACCGCCTGCCTCATGCCCTCGTGGTTGTCGAAGCTGACGTGGCCGACGCCCTCGACCGCGCGGTTGACGAGCACCAGCGGGCGACGCCCGGCCAGCGCGACGATCTCCGCGTCCTCCAGGCGCGAGGCGCACAGGACGAGGCCGTCCACGCGGCCCGAGAGCGCCTCGATCGCGCGGCGCTCGGCGTCCGCGTTCTCGCCGGTGTCGGCGATGAGGGTCTGGTAGCCGAGGCCGTCCCCCGTCTGCTCGATGCCCTTGAGGATGGCGGCGAAGAAGGGGTTCTCCAGATCCGACAGCACGACCCCCAGGCAGCCGGTGCGGCCGGTGTTGAGCATCTGCGCGGCCTTGTTGGGCCGGTAGTGGAGCCGTTCGGCGGCGTCCATGATGCGCCGCCTCGTGACCTGGTCGACCACGTCGGGACGGCTGAACGCCCGCGACACGGTGGACGGGGAAACGCCCACCGCGGCGGCCACATCCTTGATCGTGACTGACACGCTTCCCTCTCCGTCGACCGGGCCCGGGCGCTGACCGCCCGGGAGCGTGGTCAGGCTAACACGCCGCTCTCGATGCATCCGTGTGCAGTAACCCGCCTCAATTGAGCGCATGGTCCGCCCCATCACGCTTGACAAAGCCCTTGCAACCGTGTGCATTCCGTGCTTCACTGGTTCTCACCGCGGCGCATAAGCCGGGTATTCGTTCAATGAAGAAGGATTCATGCCAACACAGAAGTTGACACTGCACCCGGATCGCGCCCTGCCGGTCGATCCCGAGCAGCGGAGGATCGCCCGCGAGATCTACGCCGAGACGGCCGCCCTCCCGCTCATCTCGATGCACGGTCACGTCGACGCGGCCGTCTTCGCCGACAACCAGCCCTTCGCCGACCCGGCCCAGCTGCTGATCGTCCCCGACCACTACGTGTGCCGCATGCTCTACTCGCAGGGCTTCACGCCCGAGCAACTCGGCGTCCCGCGCGTCGACGGCGGCGCCACCGAAGGCGACTCGCGCACCATCTGGCGACGGTTCGCGAGCAACTGGAAGCTGTTCCGCGGGACTCCCTCGCGGTACTGGCTCGAGCACGAACTCGTCACCGTCTTCAGCGTCGAGGACGAGCCCAGCGAGGAGACCGCCGACGCGATCTACGACCAGATCGCCGGTGTCATCGCGTCCGACGATTTCCGCCCCCAGCAACTGCTCGACCGCTTCAACATCGAACTCATCTCGACGACCGATCCGGCCCAAAGCGACCTGTCCCAGCAACAGAAGCTGGCCGAGCAGGGGCTCGGCGAGCGCGTCCTGCCGACGTTCCGCCCCGACTCTGTGGTCTACCTCGACCGGGACGACTTCGATGCCAGCATCGCGACCCTGGGCGAGGTCTCCGGGAGCGACGTCGCGAGCTACCAGGGCTACCTCAAGGCCTTGCGGGAGCGGCGCCGCGCGTTCGTGGCGATGGGCGCCAAGGCGACCGACCACGGGCACTTCACCGCCGACACCACCCCGCTTCCCGAGGCGACCGCCGCCGAGATCTACGAGCGCCGGCTTTCCGGCGGGCAGCTCAGCGTCGACGAGGTCAACGCCTTCGCCGCGCACATGCTGTTCCAGATGGCGGCCATGTCGTGCGAGGACGGCCTGGTGATGCAGATCCACCCCGGCGTGCTGCGCGACCACCACAGCGCCACGTACCGCGCGCACGGCCAGGACAAGGGCTACGACATCCCGGTCGCCGCGGAGTACACCCGCGGCCTGCGGCCCCTGCTGGACGCCTTCGGCACCGATCCGAGGTTCGGCTGCATCGTCTACACGCTCGACGAGGACGTCTACACCCGCGAGCTCGCGCCGATGGCCGGCGTCTACTCGTCCATGCGCGTCGGCGCCCCCTGGTGGTTCATCGACTCGCCCGAGGGGATGCTGCGCTTCTTCGAGAGCGCCACCGAGACCGCCGGCTTCTACAACATGTCCGGCTTCGTCGACGACACCCGCGCCTACTGCTCCATCCCCGCGCGGCACGACCTCTACCGCCGCATCAGCGCGCACTACCTGTCCCGGCTCGTGGGCGAGCACCGCCTGCGCCAGGACGAGGCCGTCTCCGTGGCCACCGATCTGGCCTACCACCTCCCCAAGCTCGCCTTCCGGGTCTGACCCCGGTCCCACCGACAGGAACTCCGATGACCACTGCTCCACAGGCCAGCGCCGGCCTGGCAGACGACCTCACCCGCGCCGGCATGCGCAAGCTCTCCCTGAAGGAGAAGATCTCCTACGGGCTGGGCGACTTCGGCAACGGCTTCATGTTCGACCTCGGGCAGGCCTACCTGCTGTACTTCTACACCGAGATGGCCGGCATCACGCCGATCGCGGCGGCGGGCGTCTTCGCCTTCACGAAGATCTTCGACGCCTTCATGGACCCGGTAGCCGGCACCTTCGTCGACGGACGCCGCAACGTCGGCAAGAACGGGCGCTTCCGTCCGGTGATGATGTACTCCTCCATCGCGCTCGCCGTGCTGACCGTCGCCACCTTCGTCACGCCGAACGCCGGCCACGACGTCAACCTCGTCTACGCCTACGTCTCCTACGCCGCCTGGGGCCTGCTCTACAGCTTCACGAACGTCCCCTACGGCTCGCTGGCCTCGGTGATGACGCAGGACTCCCAGCAGCGCGCCCAGCTGGCCGCGTTCCGGCAGGCCGGTTCGGTCGGCGCCCTGCTCATCACGGGCGTCGCGTTCATGCCGATCGTCGTCGCCGTCAGCGGCGGGGCGGCCCACCTGACCCAGGCCGGCTACATCGCCGCCGCGGTCGCGATGGCCGTCGTCGGCGTGCTGGGTTTCTTCGCCTGCTACCGCGGGACGACGGAGGCCGTCACGGTCGTCCGTGACCCGTCCGAGAAGATCACCCCGGCGACCTTCGTCCGCACCGTCTTCACGAACCGGGCGCTGCTCACCCTCATTCTGATGACGGTGTTCTCGATCTCCGCCTACAACATCATGCCCGCGATGATGGCGTACTTCAGCAAGTACAACCTGCACAGCATCGAGCTGCTGAGCGTGATCAACTTCTTCGGGATCGGCTCGTCGATCATCGCGATCCTGGCGATCCCGGCACTCGTCAAGCGGTTGGGCAAGCGGAACACCGCGCTCCTGGGCTTCGGCATCGCCTCGGTGGCCGCGCTCCTCAACTTCCTGATTCCGACGAACCCCTACATCTTCACGGCGCTCTACGCGCTCACGTTCATCGGGGTGGCCCTGCCGAACGGCGTGACCTGGGCCATGGTCTCCGACGTCATCGACTACGGCCACTGGCGCACCGGGGTGCGGCGCGAGGGGATCACCTACTCGATGTTCAACTTCTCCCGCAAGATCGCGCAGGCGTTGGCCGCGGGCATGGCCGGTCTCGGCCTCAACATCATCGGCTACCGCAACAACTTCACGGACGGCTCGATGCCGCCCGAGCAGGTGAACGGCGTGCTGAACGGCATCAAGGGGTTGCAGACGCTGTACCCCGCGATCGCGCTGGCGCTGGCCGCGCTGACCCTGCTGCTGTTCTACCCGCTGACGGAGCAGAAGCTGCTGCAGGTGCTGGCGGAGATCCACCAGCGCGACGCCGACGAGATCGCCCGCGGTGAGGTCACGATCTCGGAGCTGGACGGTCAGGCTCCCGCGACCGTGACCGAGGCCGTCACCGGTGACCGTCCCGCCGACAGCACCCGTCCCACCGACCCGGACGCCGGCGACGACCGGCGACGCCCCTGAGGAGCACCATGACCAACGAGCATCCCAGCCCCCTGCTGGTGCTGGCCCCCGCAGACGACGTGGCCGTGGCGATGGCCACCCTGCCGGCCGGCAGCGAGGTCACCACCCCCGCCGGCCAGGTGCTGACGATCGGACGCGAGATCCCCCGCGCGCACAAGGTCGCCCTGCACGACATCGCCGTCGGCGAGCACGTGCACAAGTACGGGCAGTCGATCGGCGTCGCGACCACCGCCATCGCCGCCGGCGACCACGTCCACTCGCACAACCTGGGCTACACCGAGGACGAGAACAGCTACGAGTTCGCCACCAGCCACACCGACCTGCCGGACGACTTCGCCGGCCGGACGTTCGAGGGGTACCGCCGCGCCGACGGCCGCGTCGGGACGCGCAACTACGTGGCCATCCTCGCGTCGGTGAACTGCTCGGCGTCCACGGCGAAGATGATCGCCGAGCAGACGCGCCCCTACCTGGCCGAGTTCCCCGGCGTCGACGGCGTCATCGCGCTCACCCACGGCTCCGGCTGCGGCATGATCCCCTCGTCGCCGGGCGGCTCCACCCTGCAGCGGACGCTCGCGGGCTACGCGTCCCACCCGAACGTCGGCGGTGTGCTGCTGCTGGGGCTCGGCTGCGAGATGATCCAGGTGGCCTCCATCACGGCGAACGCGCCCATCCCGTCCGACACCCTCGTGCAGGAGCTGAAGATCCAGGACGAAGGTGGCATCCGCGCCACGGTGCGGGCGGGCGTCGAGGCGATCCGCTCGATGCTGCCCGAGCTCAACGAGCGGCGCCGGCAGCCCGCCCCGATCTCCGAACTCGTCCTCGGGCTCAACTGCGGCGGCTCGGACGGCTACTCCGGCATCACCGCCAACCCGGCGCTGGGCCACGCGTCCGACCTCCTCGTCGGCGCGGGCGGCACGTCCGTGCTGGCGGAGGTGCCCGAGGTCTTCGGCGCCGAGGCGTTGCTGACGCGGCGGGCCGTCTCCGAGGACGTCGGGCGCAAGCTGCTCGACCGCCTCGCGTGGTGGCGCGACTACGCCGAGAAGGGCGGCGGCAGCCTCGACAACAACCCCTCGCCCGGCAACAAGGCGGGCGGGCTCACGACGATCCTCGAGAAGTCGCTCGGCGCCGTCGCGAAGGCGGGGCACGCCGACCTGACCGACGTGATCGGCTACGCCGAGCCCATCGCGGGCCCCGGGCTGCTGCTCATGGACACCCCCGGCTACGATCCGGTGTCCGTCACCGGCCTGGTGGGCGGCGGCGCGACCGTGGTCGTCTTCACGACCGGCCGCGGCTCGGTCATCGGCGCCCGTCCGACCCCGATCCTCAAGGTAGCCACCAACACCGAGATGTACGAACGCATGAGCGAGGACATGGACGTCAACGCCGGCCGCATCGCCGACGGCGACGCCTCCGTCGACACGCTGGGCGTCGAGCTGCTCGAGGACATCATCGCCGTCGCCTCGGGCCGCCACACGGTCAGCGAAGAGATGGGGCTGGGCCAGGAAGAGTTCGTCCCCTGGCAGCTCGGCGCCGTCACCTAGGCCGTCCCGGCCCCTCCACCTGTCTGACCCACGAAGGGAACCGACCATGCAGCAACTCAGCCGCTCCGTGTCTGGGGCGCCGCCGCGTCCCAGCACCATCCTCCAGTTCGGATCGGGCAACTTCCTGCGCGCCTTCGTCGACTGGATGATCCAACAGTCCAATGACGCCGGGCTGACCGAGCACGGCGTCGCCGTCGCCTACGCCACGAACAAGCCGTCCCGCCACGACCCGCTCGCCGACCAGGACGGGCTCTACCACGTGCTCCTCGAAGGGGTGCGCGACGGCCAGGCCGAGCGCCGCCTCGACCGCATCGACGTCGTCCAAGAGATCGTCGACCCCTTCGCCGACTACGACGCCTACCACGCGATCGCGGTCAGCCCCGAGCTGAAGATCGTCGTCTCCAACACGACGGAGGCGGGCATCGTCTGGCGCGACGACGATCTGACCGCGCGGCCGCCCGTCAGCTTCCCGGCCCAGGTGGCCCAGGTGCTGCACGAGCGGTACCTCGCGTTCGACGGCACGGACGACGCCGGGCTGGCCATCGTGCCCTGCGAGCTCATCGAGGACAACGGCCGCACCCTGCGCAGCCTCGTCGTCCGCCACGCCGAGGCCGCCGGCTGGGACCGAGACTTCCTCGCCTGGCTGGACCGCGCGAACACGTTCTACGACACCCTCGTCGACCGCATCGTCTCCGGGTTCCCCGAGGCCGAGGCGGATGAGGTCGCCCGCGAGCTCGGCGTCGAGGATCGTGCCCTGGTGAAAGGTGAGTTGTTCAGTCTCTGGGTGATCGGCGGCCCCGCGGAGCCGCTGCGGACCCTGCTGCCGCTGGACCGCCTCGACGTCGGCGTCTCGTTCGTCGACGCGGACGAGGTGGGCCCGTTCCGCAGCAAGAAGGTGCGCGTCCTCAACGGGGCGCACACCGCGCTGGCGCTCCTCGGCCTGCAGCTGGGGGCCGAAACCGTCGACCAGGCCTACGGCGACCCCGACCTGCGGCGCTTCATCGACGAGCTCATCAGCGAGGAGGTCCTGCCGACCATCGACGCCGACCGCGCCGAGCTGGACGCGTTCGCGGCCTCGATCCTCGAGCGCTTCGACAACGCCTCCCTCCACCATCGCTTGGCCGACATCAGCCTGAACTCGGGCGCCAAGTGGTCCGCGCGCAACCTGCCGGTGCTGCTGGACCGGTGGCGGGTGGGACGCGAGGCGCCCCGGGTGACCCTGACGTTGGCCGCGCTGTTGGTGCTCTACTCCGGACACTCGGCGGCGGACGGCTTCGTTCCGCACGACGACGCGGAGCTCGTCCGGGCGATCGCCGACGGCTTCGACGCGGACGAGCCCCGGGCGTGGGTCGAGCGCTCCCTCACCGCCCTGGGCCTGGGCGACCTCGACGACCTCGACCGCCTCACCGCGGATGTGACGTCCGATGTCACGACGCTCCTGACGACCGGGGTGCGGGCCGCCTTCCGGGCGGCGAGCGCCTAGGCCGGGCCCGCACCCCGGCGACACGCTCCCCGCACCCGACGCGACGAACCCGCCCCGACCTTTCGGTCTGGGCGGGTTCGCGTCAGGTGGGGGTGGGTAGTGGGAGTGTCAGCCGCGGTCGGCGACCTCCTTAATCTCGCCGCGGGCCGAGGAGGCCCGGGTGCCCTCGCCGGCGTCCGGCGCCGCGGCCAGGTGGGTCTCCCGGGTGACCTTGTCGTCGTTGTCGGCGATCTCGGCCATCACCGCCGGCGGCAGTCCCAGGAAGTAGGTAGCGAGGAAACCGGCCACGTATCCGACCAGCAGCCCGCCTGCGTAGACCCCGACGGCCGGGCCGATGCCCTGGCTGCCGTTGACCAGCGGGAACAGCGCCCAGCCGCTCGGGCCGATCGCGGTCGAGCCGACGGTGGTGCCGAGCTGGCTGAACAGGCCGATGAAGCCGCCGCCGAACGCGCCGCCCACGCAGGCCGTGATGAACGGACGCCCCAGCGGCAGCGTCACGCCGTAGATCAGGGGCTCGCCGACGCCGAGCAGGCCGGCCGGGAGCGCGGACGAGATCGCCTTGCGCATGGACGGGCTGCGCCGCGCCTTCACCAGGATCGCGATGGCCGCGCCGACCTGGCCCGCGCCGGCCATGGCCAGCACCGGCAGCAGGATCGTGTAGCCGGTCTGCTGGATGAGCGTGGTGTGGATCGGGATGAGCGCCTGGTGCAGGCCCATCATCACCAGCGGCAGGAACAGGCCCGCCAGCACGAAGCCGGCCAGCGCGCCGCCGGTGCCGAGCAGCCAGTTCGCCGCCACGCCGATCGCGGTCGACACGGCGCCGGCGACGGTCATGATCGGGAACAGCGTCAGTCCGCCGGCGACGAGCACCGTCACGGTCGGGACGATCAGCATGCTCAGCGACTGCGGGGCCCACCGACGGGTCCAGCGCTCGACGTAGGCGGCGATGACCGCGGCGAGCAGCGCGCCGATGACGCCGCCCTGCCCGGGCGCGAGCGTGTTGCCCAGGATGGACACCTTCGCCACCCCGGCGAACGGGATGATCGCGGCCACCGCGCCGCCGAGCACCGGGGTGCCGCCGAACTCCTTGGCGGTATTCATGCCGACGAACACGGAGATCAGCGACATGAAGCCGCTGGCGATGGCGGCCAGGGCCGGCGTCCAGGCGGCGGCCCACGGAGCGGTGCCGTTGGTGGCCAGGTTCACGAAGATGCCGTTGATGCCGGCGATGATGCCGCAGGCGATCAGGGCGGGGATCAGCGGCAGGAAGATGTTCGCGATGCGGCGCAGGAAGATCTTCAGCGGCGTCTGGTTGCGGGCCTTGTTCTCGGCCCGGATGCCCTCGCCGCGCTGCGAGAGGTCCTCGGCCGCGCTGTGGGAGACGGTCGCGACGCCGGCCGCGCTCATCAGGCGGGCGACGTCGTCCACCTTGCCCGGCCCGAGCACCACCTGCATGGTGTCGTCCGCGACGACGCCCAGCACGTCGTCGATGGCCTTGAGTCCGTCGACGTCCACCGCGTCGAGGTCGCGCACCCCGATGCGCAGCCGGGTGATGCAGTTCTCGACGTCGAGCACGTTGTCCGAGCCACCCAGCCGTTGGGTGATCTGCTCGGCGAGTTCCTTCGATTGGGTCATGGGCGCGTAACTCCTTCGTCAGCGTGGTGGTCGGTTTGCGGATCGGTGTCGGGCAGGGTGGACGCCGCGGCCAGGGCGGCGCGGAGGCGTCCGCCGTGGGCGTCCAGCAGGGTGTCGGCCTCGGCGACGTCGATGCCGGCGGTGAGCATGAGGATCGCGACCTTGGCGCGCCCCGCGCTCGCGGACAGTGCGCGAGAGACCTCGTCGTCGGCTGCCCCGGTCGCCGCGGCCACCATGCCGTGGGCGCGGGCGCGGAGCTTCTCGTTGGTCGCGCGGACGTCGACCATGAGGCTGCCGTACGTCTTGCCGAGGCGCACCATCGTCAGCGTCGAGAGCATGTTCAGCACCAGCTTCTGCGCGGTGCCGGCCTTCAGGCGAGTCGAGCCCGTGACGATCTCGGGGCCGGTGACCACCTCGATGGCGACCTCGGCGGCGTCCCCGAGGCTCGAGCTGCCGTTGCACGACAGCCCGACGGTGAACGCGCCGCGGCGGCGGGCCTCCTCGACGGCGGCGATCGCGTACGGCGTCCGGCCCGACGCGGAGATGCCGACCAACGAGTCGTCCGGGCCGACCTCGAGGCGGGCCACGTCGGCGACGGCGAGGTCGCGGTCGTCCTCGGCGCCCTCGATGGCGGTGGTCAGCGCGGTCGGGCCGCCGGCGATGATGCCGACGACCTGGGTCGGGTCGGTGCTGAAGGTGGGCGGGCACTCGGAGGCGTCCAGCACGCCGAGGCGGCCGGCGGTGCCGGCACCGGCGTACAGCAGGCGGCCGCCGCGTCCCATGCGCTCGGCGATGGCGTCGACGGCGGCGGCGATCTCGTCGAGCTTCTCGGCGACCGCGGCGGGGACGCCGGCGTCCTCGCTGTTCATCAGGGCGGCGGCCTCGCGGGTGGTCAGCCGGTCGAGCTCCCCGAAGCGCGGATCGGACCGCTCCGTGGTGAGCCCGGACAGGTCGGGCAGGGTTGTCATCGGTCTTCCTTCTGGGGATCGTCCCCGTCGGTGGTGGCGTCCTCGTCGTGGGCTCGCCGGGACGGGACCGTGTGCCGCCCCACGAGCGCCTCGTAGGAGTCGTGGATGGCGCGGCTGGCCGTGTCGAAGCAGTGCTGCGCGACAACGGTGAACAGGGCGTCCACCACGAAAAGCTGGCCCGTGCGCGACGCCATCGCCGCGGGGCGGAGGCTGGTCTCGTGGCTGGCGACGCTCAGCAGGACGTCGTCGGCGTCCGCGATGCGGCTGCCCGGGCGGCTGGTGATGGCGATCGTGTGCGCGCCACGGGACTGCGCGACCTCCATGGGCTCTATCACGTCGGCGGTCGTCCCGCTGGCGGAGATGCCGATCATGACGTCGCCGGGACCCAGGAGGACGGCCAGGGTGAGCGCCTGGTGGGCGTCGAGGGCGGCGTCCGCGATGAGGCCGATGCGCTCGAGCTTGCGGTCGAGGTCGAGGGCGACCAGCCCGGACGCCCCGACGCCGACGAGCACGGTGCGGCGCGCCCCCACGATCCGGCGGGCGATCGCCGTCAGCCCGGCGGGGTCGAGGCAGGCCGCCGTCTCGGCGATCGCCGCCTGCTCCTCGGAGGCCAGCTTCGCGATCACGTCCTCCGCGGGGTCGTCGCGGCGGATGTCCGGGGTGACCCGCGCGTGCCCGTTGGCGACGGTGGCCGCGTCCGCCGCCGCGAGCTGCAGCCGAAGCTCCTTGTAGCCGGAGCAACCGACCTGGTTGGCCAGCCGGATGATCGTCGCGTCGCTGGTGGACGTCGCCGACGCCAGCTGCGCGATCGTGAGCCGGGACGCGGCGCCCGGGTCGGCCAAGATGTAGGACGCCACCCGGCGCGGGCCCGCGGACAAGGTCGGCTCGAGGGCACGCATGCGAGGCAGAAGCGACTCGAACGAGACGTCGGAGGATTTCTCCGGCTTGGCTGGCATGGCGTGGAGTTTTACACCACTTGGGGTCGCTGTCAACGACGCGCGCCGCCCGATTTCCTGGTGGCGTCCCAGCGGCCGCGTCGAGCGGACGTAGGGTCGACAGCATGCACGCGCGACCCGCCCCCGAGCCCCGCCGACCCGGGCGTCCGCCCGCGCGGCGTCGGGGCCGCTCCGCGTCACGCACGCGGCCCCGCAGGCCGTTCACCCGGCCGGGCCTCGCCATCCTGTGCGGGCTGTGCTATCTCGTCGGGGCCGCGGTCCTCCCCTTCGCGCACCAGCCGGGCATGGACGACGCAGACCGCGCGGCGCTGCCGTCCGTCGGGACCTATCGGGCCAAGGACGGCTCGACGGACCGGGCCACCATCGTCGAGACGAACATCGACGCGCTGATCACCCGGCTGCACATGATCCGCTCGGCGCAGCGCGAGGTGCTGGTCACCACCTTCGACATCCGCGCCGACAACAGCGGCACCGATGTCATCGCCGCCCTCTTTGCCGCGGCCGACCGCGGGGTGCGCGTCCGGCTCCTGACCGACGGACAGGCCGAGCTGTTGCGGATGCGCAGCACCCCGGAGTTCCACGCGCTCGCCCAGCACCCGAACGTCGAGATCAAGGCGTACAGCCCGCCGTCCGGCATCGCGCCCTGGACGATCTTCGGCCGCTACCACGACAAGATCGTCGTCGTCGACGACAGGCTGCTGCTGCTCGGTGGTCGCAACACCTACGACTTCTTCTTGGGCGGCTACCCCACCGACCACCCCAGCGGCGACCGCGAGACCCTCGTCTACGCCCCCGACGGCACCGGCACCATCGGCGGTCCGCGAACCTCGGTGATCCCCGAGGTTCGGCGCTACGCCGACGCGGTCTGGTACGGCCCGGACGCGCCGACCGTGCTGACGCACCTGACCTGGGGCATGTCCCAGCGCGAGGTGGACGTGGCGGCCGCCGGGCTGCGCAGCCACGCCGCCGCGCAGGAAGCCAACGATCCGACCGTTCTCGACGACGCGTTCTGGCGCGGAAAGACCATGGCGGTCGACCGGGTCACGCTGCTGGGCAACCCCTCGCATCCCGGGACGAAGAAGCCCGTCGTGTGGACGCAGCTGATGGCGTTGGCCGACACCGCGCGCACCGACGTCGTGCTGCAGACCCCCTATTACGTCGCCAACCGGGCGATGACCGCGGACGTGGCGCGCCTCACCCAGCGACCCGGACGCCGCGTGCGGCTGATCCTGAACTCGGCGGTGACCGGCGACAACGTGGTGGCGTCCGGCGACTACCGCTACGCCCGGCCCGACGTGCTCGCGACCGGCGCCGAGGTGTGGGAGTTCTTCGGTCCGGACTCCTCCCACGCCAAGTCGACGGCCATCGACGACGACCTGTCGGTCATCGGCTCGTTCAACCTCGATCAGCTGTCGGCCTACGGCAACACCGAGAGCGTGCTGGTCATCGCCGGGAAGGACTTCAACGCAGCGTTGCGCGGGCACATGGACGCGGCGTTCGCCGAGGCCGCCCGGGTGAAGCCCGACGGCACCTACGACACCCCCTCCGGCGAGGCCCCGCGCCCGCTGCCCGCCCGGCGGGCCGTGATGCTGCGCATCCTGGGCGTCGTGACCTGGCCGTTCCGCTTCCTCCTGTGACGCCTCAGTACGCGGGCGGACGCCGATAGAGCCCGCGCAGCGCGGCGGTGGCGAGCCGCCGCCGGGGCCCGCCGAGCCAGCCGGCGTCCGCCAGCGCGGCCCGGGCGGCCAGCAGGCCCGCCGCCCCGTGCACTCCCCCGCCGGGATGGATCGCCGCGCTGCCCAGGAACAGCCCCTCGACGAACGTCCGGGGGCCGCCCAGCCCGGTGACGGGCCGCCAGAACGCCTGCTGGAAGAGCTGGTTCGTGCCGCCGGCGAGGGCGCCGTCCCCGAGGTTCGCGTCGGCGGCGTGCAGGTCGTCGGGGGTCTGCGCCCACCGGTCGAGCACCGCGTCCCGCCAGCCGGGCGCGAGGCGGTCGAGCATCTCCTCGCAGCGCCGCACCGCCTCCTCCGACGCCCCCGAACCGGCCCCGCGCGGCAGGCGGGTGTAGAGCCACAGCGACTCGGTCCCCGCGGGCGAGCGGCTGGGATCGGCGGTCGTCATCTGCCCCACGAGGGCGAACGGGCGCCCCGGCGACCTTCCGGTCGCAACGTCGTCCGACCAGCGAGCCAGGCTGTCGGCGTCCAGGCCGGCGTGGACGACGGGAGCCGTCCGGGCGCCGGCGGCCGTCCAGGGCAAAGGGGCCGCCAGCCGCCAGTTGAGTTTGAGCGTCGGCGGGTCCCAGCGGAAGCGGTCGAGCCGCGCGCGTAGCCCGGCCGGAACGACGCCGGGCGCGAGCAGCCGGTCGTAGAGGTCGGGGGCGCTGGTGTCGCAGATGACGGCCCGTCGCGCGCGCAGCGTCCCGCCGCCGCGCAGCCGGACGCCGATCGCCCGGCCGCCGCGGACGTCCACCCGCTCCACCGGCGACGACAGCCGCACCCGCGCCCCGGACGCCTCCGCGCGGCGCACCAGCGCCCGCGCGAGCTCTCCCGCGCCGCCGACGGGCGCGGGGAAGCCGTAGGTCTGGGCGAGCATCGCCATGAGCCAGCCGAACAGCCCGCTGCCCGGGGACGTGAGCGGGATGTCGGCGTGCAGGGCGTTGCCGGCGAGCAGGTCGGCGGCGCGGCGTCCGCCGAAACGCTCGCGGGTGAACGCCTCGAGCGGCAGGGCGAGCATCCGGGCGAAGTCGGGCGCGTCGCGCAGCCCGACCCGGCGCAGCAGGGCCAGCGCGGACGTCGTCGGGGGCCACTGGGTGAGCAGGGCGGCGAGCAGGGGCTCGCGGACGCGCTCGAACCCGGCCACCAGGCCGAGCCACGCGTCGCCGTCGCCGGGGTGGTCCGCCTCCAGGGTGGCGGCCGTCCGCGCCGGATCGCGCCACAGCACCGTCCCGACGCCGTCATCACTGGCGGCGACGTGGGCGACGACGGCGTCCCGTTCGGCCCAGCGCAGCCCGTGCGAGGTCAGGTCGAGCGAGGCCAGCGCCGGGGACGCCTTCGCCAGCGGGTAGAACGCGCTGTACTCGTCGAGCACCCAGCCGTCGACGCGGCGGGACGCGACCGCGCCGCCCGCCTTGTCCCGGGCCTCGCAGACCACGACGTCCCACCCCGCATCGGCGAGCAGCGTCGCCGCGACCAGCCCGTGGTGGCCCCCGCCGACGACGACGGCGTCGACGGTCTCAGCACGTCCGGGCGCGGTGGTCATGCCCCCATGCAACCACGCTGGACGAGCCCGGCGTCCCCCTGCCTTCGCCCGGCCCGCGGGCGCCCCACCCGTCCCGGTCCCCGTCAGGCGTCGACGCCGCCCTCACGCTCAGCCGAGCGGGACCGCGTCCACCAGGGTCAGCACGCCGTTGGCGACGGTGAACTTCCAGTCCCAGCCGGCGAAGGACAGCCCGTACACCCGCTCGGGATCGTGGTGGTACTGCGGCCGCGGATCCTGGGCCAGGACGCCGCGCAGCGCCTCGGCGCGCTCCCCACCGAGGTTGCCCAGCAGGCCCGTGGGGTCGGCGACGTCGAGCCGTTCCCCGGCGCGCTCGGCGGTGAACCCGAGAGTGGCGTCGGCGTGGATGTCCCCGGCGACGTAGGGCTTGATGTCGAGGATGGGCGTGCCGTCCATGAGGTCGGCGCCCCGCACCCACAGCACCGGGCCGGGCCCTCCGTCCAGATCGACGCGCTCCAGGTGCACCGAGGAGAGCCCGATCGGGTTGGGCCGGTTCGGAGACCGCGTCGCGAACACCCCCATCCGCCGGTTCCCGCGCAGCCGCGGCGGGCGGACGGTCGGCGACCAGGCGTCCCGGCGCGACGCGGAGAACACCCAGAGCAGCCACAGGTGTGAGAAGCCGTCCAGGCCGCGGACGGCGTCCGGGTCGCGGAACTCCGGCTCGAACACCACGCGCGCCTCCAGCTGCGGCACCAGACCGCTCTGGCGGGGGATGCCGAACTTCGCGGGGAAGTCCGTGCGGATGTGAGCGATCGCGCGCAGGGTCAGGGAGTCCACGCAGCGAGGGTAACCACCGTTCTGCACAGCGGACGGCGGGGCTAGGCTGGCGCCGGTTGTGTTCTGGCCGCGGTCGAGTCAAGGAGCCCCGCACCGATGTCCCGATTTCTCATGGCGACCGTCCCCGCCTACGGCGTTGCGAACCCGTCCTTCCCGTTCACCCGCGCGCTGACTGCCGCCGGTCACGAGGTCGACTACCTGCTCACCGAAGGCTTCCGCGGCAAGGTGGAACAGTGCGGCGCGCGGCTGATCCCCTACGGCGCGCCGCTCGGCGACAAGGTGATCAGCACCCCGAAGATGCTGCCCGCCTTCCGGCACCTCTTCGCCGGCATGAACGACGGCATCCGCCGCTTCGGCAACCGCTACGACGCCGTCATCGCCGGCTTCAACCCGTCGTTCAAGCAGGTGCAGCGCGAGCTCGACGTCCCGATGATCCTGCTCTCCCCGGTGTTCCTGCAGAACGAGCGGGTGCTCGACCATCTGTTGTCGATCTGCACCGAGATCCCCGGACCGATGCGCAGCCTCATGGGACGCCGATGGCTCCGCCGGGCGCTGATGTCGGTCATCGGGCCGCTGGTGATGGACGCCCGCCCCGAGGACTTCTTCGACCTCGTCGGGGCGGTCTCGGACACGCTCAACATCACCCCGGCCAGCCGCTCCTACCAGCCCTTCCCCGACGACTTCGACCCGGCGACCACCGTGTTCGCCGGCCCGACCACGACCATCTCGGCGCCCGACGACACCTTCCCGCTCGACCGCGTCGCCTCGCACGACGGCCCGGTCGTCTACGCGACGCTGGGCACGGTGTTCAACGGCTGGCTGCCGTACTTCCGCATCATCGCGGACGCCTTCGCCGGCACCGACGCCCTCGTCGTCCTGACCACCGGCAGCCGCGAGCACCTCGCGGAACTGGAGGCCGGCGGCGGGTTCCCCGACAACGTCATCGCCCGTTCGTTCGTCCCGCAGTCAGAGATCCTCGCCCACGCGGACGTCTGCTTCACCCACGGAGGCTTCGGCAGCGCGACGGACGCCGTGGCAGCCACGATTCCGATCCTGACCCCGATGGGCGCCGACCAGTTCTTCAACGCCTACCGCATCCAAGAGCTGGGCGCCGGGCGCGTCCTGGCGAAGAAGGACTTCTCCGTGCCGACCGTGCGGGCCGCGTTCGACAAGGCGATGACCGAGGGGCCGTCCACGGGGCTGCTCGAGCTGCGGCACTCCTTCCGGACGGCCCCCGGCCCCGACGGCGCAGTGCGCGCCATCGAGGCCGTCCTGTAGCCGCGCCGGGCGGACGTCCGCATCTCTATAGAGTCGTGATGCCGCGCGCACCCCGCGAGGTGTGTCGGACCGGGGCGTCCGTTGGAAGAGTGGGGGCATGAACGATCTCAACGATGTGTCCAAGAACGCCGAGAAGCTCGTCAACTCCGACGAGGGTGGTTTCGTGGCCCAGACGCAGGACCCGCCCGGCTGGACCGGGCAGATGAACCCTGTGCCCGATCACGGGGAGGAGACGTACGTCGGCTCCGGCAAGCTCGCCGGGCTCAAGGCTCTGATCACGGGCGGCGACTCGGGCATCGGCCGCGCGGTCGCGATCGCGTACGCGCGCGAGGGCGCCGACGTCGCGCTGTCCTACCTGGACGAGGAGTCCGCCGACGCCGAGGACACCAAGGCGTGGGTCGAGAAGGCCGGGCGCGCGTGCGTCCTGGTGCCCGGCGACCTCCGCGACGAGGACGTCGCCCGCGGCGTCGTCCGGGACGCGGTCGAGAAGCTCGGCGGCCTCGACATCGTCGTGAACAACGCCGGCGCGCAGTGGGCCCGTCGCCCCAACGGCCTGGCCGACCTGAAGACCGACGAGATGGACCGCATCTTCAAGACCAACCTCTACGCCCTGTTCTGGGTGACCCAGGAGGCCATCCCCCATCTGAAGGAGGGCTCCTCGATCATCAACGTGAGCTCGATCCAGGCCTACGACCCCTCGGAGGCGCTGGTGGACTACGCCGCCACGAAGGCCGCCATCAACAACTTCACGGTGAACATGGCCCAGCAGGTCGGCGAGAAGGGCATCCGTGTCAACGCGGTCGCTCCCGGGCCGATCTGGACGCCGCTGCAGCCCGCCACCAAGGAGGGCGAGGCGATGGAGTCGTTCGGCGCCGACGCCCCGCTGGGGCGTCCGGGTCAGCCGTCCGAGCTGGCCGGCGCGTTCGTGTTCCTGGCCTCGCCGCGGGACGCGTCCTACGTCTCCGGCACTGTGATCGGTGTCACCGGGGGCAAGCCCGTCTTCTGATCACCCCCTCGCGCGACCTCCGGCGCGACCGGGGGTGAGAGAGGCCAGGGCCCCGGCGTCTTCGGACGCCGGGGCCTCGTCATGCCCGGGGACGATCGCGCCGGCGGAGCGTCACGGCACGAGGCGGTCGAGCGTTCGCTCGAGGCACGACGCCCCTGCTTCGGGGGTTATCGCCCCCACCAAGACGTTCTGGGTCGCGCCGTCGGACAGGCAGAGCAGCGTCTGGGCCTCGGCGTCCGGGTCGGGCAGGCCGGGGGCGACCTCGCCGAGCAGCCGGGTGATCTCGCGGAGGGCGCCGGCCTTGGTCTCGGCGAGGAGGTCGCCGATCACGGGGTCGCCGATCCCGGCGGTGACGAACGCGTAGAACACCCCGACCCCCTCTCGCGACGTCCCGGCCTGCCGGATCGGCTGGCACAGCAGGTCGAGCAGCTTCGCGCGCGCGTCCGCGGACCCGGCCGCCGCGACGTGGACGCGCTCGGCGACGTCGATGAGGTGGGCGGCGGCCGCGCGGACCAGGTCTGTCTTGGTGGCGAAGTAGTGCTGGACGCGGCCGGCGGACACGCCCGCCTCCGCGGCGACGACCCGCACGCTCACCGCGGCCATCCCCTGCACCGCGATGACGCGCAGCACCGCGTCCAGGATCTCGGCCCGCTTGGCCCCCCGCTCGTCCATGCTCACGGTTGACACCTTAGCAATACAGTCGTATCGTCCAGATCGATACGACTGTATTGGAGGGTGTGATGAGCACACCGAAGGCATCCAGGCCGCGTCGGCTCCGCGCCGTCGTAGGAGTCCTCGCGCTGGCACTGTTGTCCGCGCTGCTGGCCGAGAAGGTGGCCGTCATCCTCAACCCGGAACCAGCGGTCGGGCACTGGAAATCCGACGAGGGCCAGCGCCGCTACACCCGCGCGTACGACGAACTGATGGGCACGCTCCCCGCGCCCAGCGCGACCCGGGACGTGACGACGTCGTGGGGCACGATCCACGTCCTCCGCTGGGACGGCTCGGCATCCGGCCCACCCGTGGTGCTCCTACCCGGGCACAGTTCCGGGGCGCCGATGTGGGCTGAGAACCTGCCCGGCTGGATCGGCCAGCGCACCGTCTATGCGCTCGACCCCCTGGGCGACGCCGGCCTCAACAGCCAGCGGCTGCCGCTGCGCAGCGTGGACGACCAGGCCTCCTGGATCGACGAGACGCTCCGCGAGCTCGGCGTGAGCAGGGCCCACGTCGTGGGGCACAGCTTCGGCGGCGCCACCGCGGCGATCCTCGCGCTGCGGCGTCCAGACCGCGTCGCGACGCTGACGCTGCTCGAGCCCGTGTTCGCGATCCGGCCGGTGCCGGCGTCCACCTTCTTCTGGCTGACGCTGACGCAGTTGCCCGTCCCGCGCAGTTGGAAGGACAGGGCATTCGCGGAGGTCGGCGGCACCACGGTCGCCGAGGTACAGCAACGGACCCCGATGACGGAGATGATCGACGCCGCTGCCGCGCACTACGCGACCGCGCTGCCACTGCCCCGCACCCTGAGCGACGACGAGTGGCGCAGCCTGCGCATGCCGGTGCGCGTCGACCTCGGCGGGAAGGCGTCGCTCAGCGGGGACGGCGCCGCGGACCGCATCCGCGCCCTCCTGCCCGGGGCGTCCGTCGTCGTCTGGCCGGACGCGACACACTCACTACCCATGCAGGAGAAGGACCGGCTCGACCTCGAGCTGCTGGCCTTTTGGGCCGCCCATTCCTGACAGCCTTCCCCACGGCGGCGACGTACGGCCGGGCTGACCGGAGGCTTAACCGCCCGTTCACCTCTCCGCCTCCTGGATGAACGACGCACCGGCGAAGCTGACGGGGCATCCCTACCCCGAACCGATGCATCCCTATCCGGACCAATGGAGGATCTGACGTGTTCCACGAGACCACCGGCCCCACTCGGGCCAAGCGCTGGACCGCCGCGCTGCTGACCGCCGGCGTGGTTGCCGTGCCCAGCATCGGGCTGTCGACGACGACCGCGGACGCCCACGGGCGCGACCACGGCCGGCACCACAGGCAGGAGCGCGTCTTCAACCGCGTCTCCACCTTCGGCGCCTACAGCAATGCTGCCGACCCGACGAAGGAGGCGGTCTCGGAGATCTCGACCGTCACGAAGGACGGCCGCACCGCGATCTACACCGACGCCGCCGGCAAGCGCATCGGCTTCGTCGACATCAGCGACCCGAACCACCCGCGCGGCACCGGCACCGTCGCGGTGGACGGCGAGCCCACGTCCGTCTACGCGACCGCGCGCCACCTGATCGTCTGCGTCGACACCACGACGGACTTCACCAAGCCCAGCGGCAAGATGATGGTCTTCGACCCGCGGACGCGCGTCCTGCTGCGCACCATCGACCTGGGCGGCCAGCCCGACTCGATCGACGTGACCCCCAACGGCGACACCGCCGTCATCGCCATCGAGAACCAGCGCGACGAGGACGCGACCCCTGCGGGCGGCAAGAAGGGCGACCTGCCGCAACTGCCCGGCGGCGAGCTCGCCGTCGTCTCCCTGCGGGGGCCGGTGTCGGGCTGGTCCGTCGAGCACGTCAACCTCGCGAACCTGCCGGGCATGGTCGC
The DNA here is from genome assembly GCF_000826085.1 of Nigerium massiliense. Classification (GTDB taxonomy): domain Bacteria; phylum Actinomycetota; class Actinomycetes; order Propionibacteriales; family Propionibacteriaceae; genus Propioniciclava; species Propioniciclava massiliense. The sequence continues at coordinate 104,400 of NZ_CCYM01000002.1, forward strand.
TCCGACCGATCCGGAGCCCGAGTACGTCAAGGTGTCCCCCGACGGACGCCGCGTCGCGGTGACCCTGCAGGAGAACAACCACGTCGCGATCGTCGACATCCGCTCCCGCAAGGTCGTCTCGTCGTTCTCCGCGGGCACGAACACGGTCACCGGCATCGACACGAAGAAGGACGGGGTCATCGACCCGACGGGCTCGATCACGGACGTCCCCCGCGAGCCCGACTCCATCGGCTGGATCGACAACACCCACGTCGCCACCGCCAACGAGGGCGACTGGAAGGGCGGCACACGCGGCTGGACGATCTTCGACTCCCGCAGCGGCAAGATCACCTGGGACGCCGGGAACTCCTTCGAGCGGTCCGCGATCGCCAACGGCCAGTGGAACGAAGACCGCGCCGCCAAGAAGGGCACCGAGCCCGAGGGCCTGGCCGTCGCCACCTACAAGGGCACCCGGTACGCGTTCGTCGGCTCCGAGCGGTCGAACTTCGTCAACGTCTACAACGTCGAGAACCCGGCCAGGCCGCGGTTCGTGCAGATGCTGCCGTCCCTGCCCGGCCCCGAGGGCCTGCTGCCGATCCCGACGCGAGGGCTGTTCCTGGTGTCGTCCGAGACCGACGACCCGGAGACCGGCATCCGCGCGGGGATCCAGCTCTACCGGCTGGAGCGCGGCCCGGCCGACTACCCGCAGCTCACGTCGTCCAAGGGCATCGGCTGGGGCGCCCTGGGCGCGCTGTCGGCGTCCGGACGCCCCGGCGTCCTCTACACGACGACCGACTCGGCGTACAAGAACACCCGCATCCTGACCGTGGACGCCCGCCGTGCCCCGGCCGACATCGTCGCCCAACTGCCCGTCACCAAGGACGGCAAGCAGGCCAGCTACGACGCGGAGGGCATCTGGCACAACCCCCGCGGCGGCTTCTGGCTCGGCGTCGAGGGCGCAACCGGCCCCGAGAACAAGCTGGTGCAGCTCGACGAGAAGGGCGCCGTGCTGAAGGAGGTCGCGCTGCCGGCGTCCTACACGGACAAGCTCAGCAAGCAAGGCATCGAGGGCATCACCGGCACCCCGGACGGCAAGACGCTCTACATCGCGATGCAGCGCGAGGCCAAGGGCGAAAAGGTGACCCGCATCGGCGCCTACGACGTCGCGTCGGGCGCGTTCACGTGGTGGGGCTACCCGCTGGAGGCCCCCTCGGCGAAGGGCGACTGGATCGGCCTGTCCGAGATCACGTGGGTCGGCAAGAACAAGCTGGCCGTCATCGAGCGCGACAAGCTGAGCGGGCCGGCCGCGAAGGTGAAGCGCCTCTACACCGTCACGCTCGACCAGCCGGGGGTGGCCGACGGCCAGCCGCTGCCGGTGCTGACGAAGAAGCTTGCCCACGACGTGCTGCCCGACCTGGCCAAGCCGAAGGGCTGGGTGCAGGAGAAGCTCGAGGGCATGACCGTCGACGAGCGCGGCGACGTCTATGTCATCACCGACAACGACGCCCTGCAGGACAACACCGGTGAGACGGTGTTCCTCAAGCTCGGACGCGTCTTCCGCTGACCGATGCCGGACGGCCCGGGTTCACCTCCGCGTGGGCCCGGGCCGTTCCGCTGTCCGGAACCGCCACGTCCCGCGGCGGCGCGGGAGGCCAAGGGTGCATCAGGTCTCGTCGGCGGCGATGAGCGACTCCACCTCGGCGAGCAGAGCGTTCAACTCCGTTCCCGTGGGTGCCAGGTCGTACGCGTGCTGGTGGCAGGCCTCGCTGAGTCGGTGCCAGGCGTAGGTCGCTCGGCCGGCCGTCTCGAGGGAAACGGTCTGGCTGAGGCAGAGCAGTTGAGAACGCATGGTCGCGTCAGGGAGGCGCTTGTCGAGACGCTGCGATTGCTCGCGCACCCAGCCCTCGAGCTCCATCCGCAGCACGAACGCACAGCCGCGCGGCCAGCCGCGGACGCCGTCGGCGAGGATCAGCCGCGCCGTCTCGATCCCGTCGCTCACTCCGCCCCCCACTGGTCGAGTTTCTTGATAAGGCCTCGGGTGCCGGACCTGAGTTCGTCGAGGAGGCGCCGGTCGGCGCCCCGATGCGCGGCGGAGTTCAGCTCGCGAAACGTGTCTGCCGCCCAGCGCCCCCAGCCGTTGAGCCGGTTCAGCACGTCGCCAGTCCTGCTCGCGTCGTCGAACAGGGCGAGTGCCATCAACGGATAAAGCATCTTGTGCTGCCGCAACAGTTCCTCGACGGCCGCGTGCGAGCATCCAGGCCGGCTGAGCCGCGCCTGCCTGATCTTCTGCTGGCAAGCCGCCTCTAGCGCCAACCGCAGAACCCCAGGTACTACCCGCTGCGCTACCGCATCGCTCACGTTGTCATCGCGCAACAGCGCGTCCGCGTCAGACCAGTAGCGTCGGGGCGGGGTCAGGACCGTCTCGACTTCCACCACGGACTTCAAGCCGCGGGCGACCGACAGAATCGTGCTGTCGAGCTGTAGCCGGCGCAGCGCCTCGGGTAGCCGGTCGTCGTGGGTGAAGACGATGACCTGCCGGGTCTCAGCCGCGGCGTGCAGCACGCGGGCTAGTCCATCGACCTTGCTCGGATCCATCGCCTGCACCGGATCGTCGATCACCAGGAAGCGAAACGGGCTCTGCGGAACGGTCGCCCGCGGCAGGAAGATGCTCAGTGCGAGCGCGTTCAGCTCGCCTTGACTCATCACAGCGAGCGCGGACGAGCCGCTGCCGTCTATGCGGACGTCCAGGTCAACGCGACGGCGGGTCTTCGCCCCCTCCAGCTTGATGCCCGCAAATTCGACGTTGCTCTCCTGGCGCAGCATCGACCAGATCTGTGCGGCCTGTGTGGCTAGCGGCCGCAGCCGCGCGTTCCGAATCCCGTCCTCGGTCTCTTTGAGCCACTTCTGGGCTGCCAGCGTACGCTCGCGCCTGGGCGCGTCGTCCTCAACGACCTGTGCGAGGGCCACCCACTCCAACAAGCGCGCAGCGATGGGAAGCCAGATACCCTCGCGACGACGGAGCTCGGCGTCTGCCTCAGCGGTGCAGTCATCCAACTGGTGGCGCACCTCCTGCATCCATAGCGCGATATGCTCGGGCAGCGCGGACACGCCATCTGGCAACGCCGCCAACCCCATCCAGGCGTCCAACAGAGATTGGGCCGACGCAACCGGGACGTCCGCGAGCCATTCAGGGACGGGCGGTATGAGATCACGGCAGGCACGCTCTGCCACGGTGACCCGGCGCCTCACCCCTTGGGCAGTGTTGGACGCCTCGGTGAGCCGCCCCAACTTCGCCTGGGCGTCCTCAACCCAGGACCCCGTCAGTACACCCTGCTCGCACACGGGACAGACGGGGTCCTCACCCGCATGGCTCTGCCATGCCAGTGCGCGTTGGAGTAGCTCGGCAACCTCCTCGTCCGGCCCGGAAGCCAGCGTCTGCGCCAACACGCCGGCAAGCGCATCGGTGAGTTCGCTGCAGACAGCATCCACCCGATCCGGGGAGGGGAGTTGGATGAGCGCCACGCGGTCCAGCAGTCTTACCTCGCTTTCCGAGCCCACCGCCCTCGCCCCTCCGGAGGCGATGTCGCGCACGGCATCGAGGTCCCAGGTGCGACTCCGCAGCAGGGCCGCCACCCGACTAGCCCGCTCGTCTTCGACACCAGTCAGTTCCTCCGCCAGCTCCTTGGCGTCTGTTTTGGCCCGCATCAAGGGCTCCCGCAGAGCCTTCGACGCCTCTGCCAGTCGCTCGAGGGCGTCAGTGACCGCGCCGAGGCCGAGGATCGCCGATAACGAGTCGAAGAGGACCTTGGGCTCTTTGACGAGCACTTGACCGAGCTCGTTGTGCGACAGGAAGGGGCGATAGGTCGTCAGCGCATCGGCCCATCCCAAAGCGGCGAGTGCTTCTGCCCGGCCTCGCCCTCTCTGCAGGACGACGGTAGCTTCCTCGACCAACGTAGCTTCCTTAGCCCAGGTGCACCGCACAGTGGCCACGGCATCCGCGCCGCCTTCAATCACCAACCCGACGTCGACGCAAGCCGTGTCGTGGTGCAAGTTGCGCCAGCCTCGACTCCACTCCGCGGGGCGGTCCGCGGCCCGTGAGTAGCGGCCGGTCAGAGCGATCTCGACTGCCTCCGCGAAGCTGGACTTCCCCGAACCGTTTCGTCCGGTCACCACCGTCAGCCCGGGGCCCGGCGCCAATGGCAGCTTGGCGTGCGGGCCGACCCCACGGAACCCTTCGACGCCTATCCGCGTCAGATACGCACCCGCCGGATCCTCCACGGCCTCCGTCAGAGCGTCGTCGGGCTTAGCCGGCAAGGCCCCGCCGCCCAGGTAACTGTCAAAGGCCTGTTGGCCCTCGACCGCGGCAGCCACGAGGTACTTCACCTCCTCGTCGAGGTCTGAGCTATCGAGCGCCTTCCATACTGTGTCTGCCAGGCGCTGAGCCTCACCCATGTGGCCCTCCCTAATCACATTAGATGCACAGCCTCGCATGGCGAGAGGCCAGCCGAAGCGCCTCACTGCATGCCCCAGAACCCCGTGATTCCTGCAGCTCGCGCGATGCCTGCGGCCCGAGAAGCGGCGACGCTGACCAGTTCGACACCAGACCACGGGCCGGTCTTCGTCGACGTCACCAACTACGAGGACTTCGAGGTGCAACTCACAACCAAGCCGACCTGGCGAAGGCCGTCGTACCGCTGACCAGCGAGGCCGCTTCCTCCCCCGCGGCCAAGCCCGAGGCCGCGCCAGGCAGCGCCGCCGCAAAGACATGGGCGACGACAGCAGAACGCGTCCCCTCGACTCGACGTGCCCTGCGATCAAAGCACAGATCCGAGCAGATGCCCCCTCGACGCGTGGCCCCAGACGAGTGGGTGTCCCTGCTGGCGTGAGGACGGACCCAACGAAAGGGGAGCCAAACGGAGGGAGGCTAGATTCACGCGTTCGTGAGCCCCAGAGGTCAGCAGACATACCCAGAGGCGGATTTCTAAGGGCAGCTCGGGCCCGCAACACAACTGCAAGCCAGTTTGGGTGATCTGTGGAGCCCAGACAGCGCCGGATTTTGTCCGCGCTGAGAGCCGACAAAGGTAAGGTGTCGAAGGTGCGACTTCGCCACGCGTTGTTACTCGTTACGTAGCCGCGACCGCGACCGGTTAGAGGTAGGAGAGCACAGATGGAGCTTTGGATTTCGCCAATCATCGGGTTCATCGGTGTGATCGTCGGTTTTTGGCTCAACTCCGCCCGTGCCCGCGATGACACTCGATTTGATGCGAAACGTGACGCTTGCGTAACGTTTCTGAGCACCGCTGATGATCTCATTCGTCGGGCGCCAGATGGCACACTCAACAAATCGAAGATCCCGGTCAATCCAACCCTCAGCCCCCGTGGCAACGAGGTCTCGACGGATCAGCTCCCCATCACGCGCGCGTTCGCCGCAGTGGCATTGCTCTGTTCCCTTAGATGTTCTGAGGCGGCTCAAGATCTCGTGGATTCCTTGATCCTTTTAGGAAACGGTGTTGAGATTCAACAGGTACTCACCGTCCGAGCTCTCTTCGTTAATGCTGCACGTGACGAGCTGGACGGAAGACGCATGTGGCCACGTCGCTCCCAGCCATGAGAGTCAAGTGACAGGCTCGTCAGAACAGTCGGCCGCCGTTTTGAGTAGCCGCGTCTGCCAGGCGCCACCAACTCATCCGACGACCGTCCCCGCGCTAGTGGTCGGCTCAGCCCGAGAAACCAATCGGGCTCGGTGTCAAATGTCACAGGTGCACGAGTCCGGCCCTGTGCCGGAGGCCCGCACGCCCGAAAACTTGTGACCTTGCTGGTGGGCCCACTGGGAATCGAACCCAGAACCCGCGGATTAAAAGTCCGCTGCTCTGCCAATTGAGCTATAGGCCCTCGCTGATCCACCGGCAGAACTGACGTCGGCGTGCGACGTCGTACCGGCGAGCTCCGCAGCGGACACTGTAGCCGTTCGTCCGCCCGCCCCGCCGGTTCGGCGATCCACGCCGCCGAGCCGACGAGCCCGGCGATCCCCGTCCACCGCACCGCGCGCATCCGCTACGTTCGACTCGGCGGACAACGCCACCCGGGCACGCAGGAGGCAACGTGAGCCCCGAGATCATCATCATCGCGATCATCGCCGTCGGCGGCGTGGTCGTGGCCATCGGCTGGGCGCGCGACCAGTCCAGGCAGGGCAAGACGCTGCGCGACCTCACCGAGGCGCCCCCCGGGGACGTTCCGGGCTGGGACGGCAGCGACGTCCGCTACCTCCCGGAGGTCACACTCCGCGGCAACGCCGCCGAGCAGTCCGCGGCGCCGTCGAGCAGCCAGTCCGCCCTGATCGCCCGGCGCGACGAATCGCAGACGATCCCCGCGGGCGCGCCCGACCCGGAGTTCCTCAACGTCGGCTCCCTCGGACTGGCCGTGCTCGCCGACCCCCTCGTGCTGGTCTGCGAAGGCGAGGTGACCGAACTGTCGGCCACGCTGAACGTCCTCGGGATCGCCGCCAAGCAAGGCCGTCCCTTCGTCTGGGTCGCCGCCGACTTCGACGACCGCACCCTCGACACCCTCCGCGCCAACACCATCACCGGCAAGCTGCAGTGCCTGCCCATCAGCCTGCTCGACCCCGGCCACCTGCGCACGATCGCCGCCCAGACCGGCGGCCGCGTCATCGAGCCGTCGGACGCCGCCGCGGGCTACCTGCCCGACAGCGTCTGGGGCACCTGCGCCGGCTGGATCAGCGACCTGGACGACTCCTGGCTCATCACGGACGCCGGCGACCTCTCTCGCCCGCCCCGCTGACTGCCCTGCCGCGCGCGACAAGGCCCAGAAACCACGCGGGCGTCCGTCGCCCCCGGCGCTAGAGTGGACATCGGAACCCGGCGATCGGGCTCGCGGACGAGGGAGCAGTACCCGCACCACGACAAGACTGCCAGCAAGGGTTTTCATCATGGACTGGCTGGTCCTCATCGCGTCGGGGATGCTCGAGGCCGTCTGGGCTACGGCACTCTCCGCGTCCCACGGGTTCCGTCGCTGGCGGCCCACCCTCCTCTTCGTCGTCGCGGTCGTCGCGAGCATGGCCGGACTCGCCTACGCCATGCGGACGCTCCCGACGGGCACCGCCTACGCCGTCTGGGGCGGGATCGGCGCCACCCTCACCGTCGTGTGGGGGTTCGCCACCAGCCAGGAGCGCCCGACGCTCGCCCGCGTCCTTCTGCTGATCTTGCTGGTCGGCTGCGTCGTCGGACTGAAGGCGGTGAGCTGACATGGCGTGGCTCGTCCTGCTGGTCAGCGCGGTCTTCGAGGCGATCTGGGCCACCGCGTTGGGTATGTCCCACGGCCTGACCGAACCCGGCCCCACCGCGGTCTTCCTCGTCGCCAACGTGGCGAGCATGCTCGGCCTCGGGTGGGCGGCCAAGCACATCCCGATCGGGACGGCCTACGCCGTCTGGACCGGCGTCGGCGCCGCGCTCACCGTCACCTACGCGATGGCGACCGGCGAAGAGCCGATCTCGATCGCCAAGGTCGTGTTCATCGCCGGCATCATCGGCGCGGTGGCCGGGCTCAAACTCGTCCCGGCCCAGCCAGGACGCCGAGCGTCCGCCGATAACGATTGAGGGGGATCGGAAGATCCCGCCGCGACACGTTGAGACAGGTGTCGCATAGCGCCTCTCTTCCTGCCTACGCTGAGCGCGCTCGGCTCCTTCCGCATCCCCCGCGTCTTCGCCCCCGGCGCCACCGTGCCGAGCCTGGCGATGACGAAGGTGGGCAGCGACGGCTCGTGACGCTGCGCAACAACAGCAGCGGCACGATCCAGCTGATCGCCGACCTGGCGGGCTTCTACGCCTGACGGGCTGCGACAGCACGCGCGCAAGTTGGGTGAACCACCGCGATGCCCTATGATCTTGCGAGCGAGTCCCCATCGTCTAGCGGCCTAGGACTCCGCCCTTTCACGGCGGCAGCACGGGTTCGAATCCCGTTGGGGATGCCAAGACCAAGAAGCCCCTGACAAGGCATTGAGCCGGGTCAGGGGCTTCTGTCGTCTTTCCGGTGCAAAATTCGCCGTCGCGAACCCTGTGCCCACAGATCTGTTTGCTGGGCTCCTGGACATCGTTGGCCCGGATGTCACCCTGGCGGGACAGACGCTCTCGCTGACCATCGCGCCGCGCTGAGAATCGCGCGTGGAGCGCGACAATATGGGCTGCGCGTCAGCGTGTGCGGTAGATCTCTCGGCGATGCCCGACGGCCAGCACGAGGATGACCAGCACTCCGTCGTTGATCTCGTACACGATGCGGAAGTCACCCGTACGGACGCGCCACTCGCCGCCCCCGCCCACGAGCTTCTTCGCCCCTGCCGGGCGCGGTTCTTCGGCCAAGAGTTCGATGGCGGCCTGGATGCGCCGCCGCGCCACCCCGTCGAGCTTCTTGAGTTGGCGGGCGGCACCGGGGCTGATCTCGATGCTGTACGTCACGCGAGGCCCAAGTCAGCCTTCGCCACGTCCCAGGGAATCGTGCCCGCGGTCGCGACCTCCTCGCGCGCTGCGCGGGCAGCCTTGATGTCGGCCAGGTCCTCGGCTGCTTCGATGAGGCGCTCAAGGTCGTCCGCATCGATGACGGCAGCAACCCGGTGTCCGCGGCGCGTCAGGTAGATGGGGTCGTGCTTCACGCGAGCCTCATCGACCACGTCGGCGAGCCGAGCCCGCGCATCGGTCACAGTGAGTTCGGTCATGCCCACAGAGTGTCACTTAGTGACAGAAATGTACATCTCCGCGCATTCACGCAGCTGTCACCTCATCGACATGGGCGCTGCGTTGCACATCCCGTTGGGGCGCCAGGCTGTGCCCCTACGCTGGTCGCTGCCGGTTCCGGGGCCCGGGACGCGTCGATTTCGTTCCGAGGCGCCGGGTACGTTATAGTTTCACGGCTGGCCCACGCGGGTCAGCGGCCAGAAATCTGGCCCCGTAGCGCAGTTGGTTAGCGCGCCGCCCTGTCACGGCGGAGGTCGCGGGTTCGAGTCCCGTCGGGGTCGCTGCAGAGGCGAGCTTCTCGCTTTTGACTGTCCGTCAGGACACGGCCAGGTAGCTCAGCTGGTAGCAGCGTTCGCCTGAAAAGTGAAAGGTCGCCGGTTCGACCCCGGCCCTGGCCACAAGCGAAGAGGGACGCCGCGAGGCGTCCCTCTTCTTTTTCCTCGGCCTCCGCTCAGCACGATTCGGCGCGATAGAGCCAGGCCCGGCACAGGTCGAGTCGGGCCAGCGCGTGCGCGGGCGTCGTCCCCGCGACCAGGCTCAGGATGACCCCGGCGGTCCGCGCCCGGAGTGCGGCCGGGGCCACCATCTGCTCGAACGCCGCGCCCCACGACTGCGTGACCTCGACGATCCGCGGGTAGTGGCTCGGCGAGAGGTCCGGCAGCACCGCCAGGTGCCCGAGGAGGCAGGCCAGGTCGTCCTCGCGCAGGCCGGGGCCCGCGGCGTCCACGTCGATCATGCGGGTGAAGTGCCCCTTCGCGACGAAGACGTTGGCCTCGTAGAAGTCGCCGTGGGTCGGAACGACCGGGCCGGTCGGGGCGTCCGCGACGAGCCGCTGGAGGTGCTGGGTGATCGAACGGATCTCCCCCGCGTGCTGCGGCAGGGCGGCCGCCGCGGTGGCGCCGTGGAAGTCGGCGCGCTCGGCCCACGACTCGCGGCGCGGCAGCGCCAGCAGGCCGTCGGGCATGCGGTCGAGCAGGTCGGCGACCTCCTGCGGCGCCGGCAGAGCCGACGGGTTGTCGTGCCAGGCCACCAGGGCGTGCGCCAGCGAGCGACCCGGGACCTTCTCGGCGACCAGGACGCCGTCCTCGGGTTCGCCGGCGACCACCGGCCCGAGCCCGGCCGCGTCCAGCAGCCGGTAGCGCCGGGAGAGTCCCGCGGCCCGGTCGGCGCGGATCAGCTTCACGTAGTAGCGCTTCCCTCCCCCGTCGAGACGCACGACGGCCCGGCGCAGCGGCCGGTACGACAGCAGCTGACCCCGGGCGCCGCCGTCGCGGCGCTCCGAAGGCAGCCACGCGCGCAGCCGCTCCGGGTCGTCCACCGCCTGCAGCGCGGGCAGCCTCGGGTCGTCGGGGTGCTTCCAGGTGCGCAGCGTCAGCCCGTCGTACTCGAAGGACGCGACCCCCTCGGGCAGCGCCGCGGTGGTCACGATGAGCACGAGTTCGGGCTTGGCGACGGCGGGATCGGCCGACGTCAGGTTCAGCGAGTACAGGACCGTCGTGTCGACCTCCGGCCGGTGGTGTACCCGGTCGACGCCGACGAGCAGGTGCTCGGGGTCGGGCCGGCCCAGGGCAGCCAGGGCCGCGCGGACGATGCCGGCGCGCTGCGGTCCGGTGAACCAATCCAGCGCCCGCTCCTGGTCCGCCCTGTTCGCCATGCGAGCTAGTCCACCACACCGGACAAGCGAACGGAGGCGCGGTGGCGCAGCAGAATGGAGCGCATGGAGACGATCACCAAGAACCGCGCCCACGCCCCGTCCGGCTTCTTCGAGGTGGAGGCCGCCGGGCTGGAGTGGCTGGCCGAGCCGGAGGCCGTCCGGGTGGCGAAGGTCGTCGACGTGGGGCCGGACCACCTGGAGATCGAGCGGCTCGACTCGGCCTCCCCCAGCGGGAAGGCGGCGCGGACGTTCGGCGCCGGGCTGGCGCGGTTACACGACGCGGGGGCGTCCGCGTTCGGCGTCGGACCGGACGGCTGGAACAGCGATGGCTACATCGGCGAGGCGCCGCTCAGCCTCGATCCGGAGGACGCCTGGGGCCATTTCTACGCCCACCAGCGCTGCCTGCCCTACGCGGAGCAAGCTCGGGCGCAGGGTGCCCTGAGCACGGCGGAGTTCGACGTGATCGTCGCGCTCGCCGCCCGGCTCGACGACGGCGACTTCGACGACGAGGCCCCGCCGGCGCGCATCCACGGCGACCTGTGGAGCGGCAACGTGCTGTGGACGCCGACGGGAGTCGGCCTCATCGACCCGGCCGCCCACGGCGGACACCGGGTCACCGACCTGGCCATGCTCGCGCTGTTCGGGACGCCGCACCTCGGCGACATCCTGGACGGCTACGCCGCGACGTCGACGTACCTCCCGGACGACTGGCGCGAGGTGATCGACCTGCACCAGGTGCACCCGCTGCTCGTGCACGCGGTGCTGTTCGGCGGCGGGTACGGCTCGCAGGCCGCCGCGGCGGCGCGTCGCTACCTCTGACGCTCGTCGTCCTCGCCAGCGCTGTCGCGGGCGGCGTCCCGGTCGTCGTGGCGTAGATCGTCCACGGCGTCCAGGCTGACGTAGGCGCCGAGCCAGCGTGCCAGCTCCCGGAACAATCGCTGCCGGGCCGGCGGCCGGGACAGCGTGAGGTCGTGGATGCCGTCCGGGATGCGCACGAGCGTCACCAACGGACCGAGCTTCGCGGCGCGCCCCGCGATCTTGTCGACGTCGAGGACGGTGTCGGTGATTCCGGACAGCTTCTCCGTCTCCGGCGGCGTCAGCGCGCTGCGGGTCGAGCAGGCGATGAACACCGGGCAGGTGATGTCGAGCCCGGCCGCGACCTGGGCGTGTCCGCGGAACACCGCGCGCACCCAGCCGAACCGCACCGGTACGGGTGGCGACGGCATGCGCTCCATCGTGAAGTCCCACTCGCCGCCGTCCTCGTGCTGGACGTCCGTGACGTAGAGGCCGCGCATCTCGGGCAGCTTCAGCGCGGACGTCGGCCGGGCCATCGAAACACCGCGGATCACCGACTCGATGACGGTCATCAGCCCCGGCGGTCCCCACATGTCGAGCCACGGCGAGTTCAGGATCAGCGAATCGAGGCGCCGCGGGTGGGTGCTTGCATACAGCGCGCCGCTCAGGCCGCCCGTCGAGTGCCCCATCAGCGACAGCGACGCGTGGTGCTCGCCCATCACCGCGAACGCGCGGTCGAATTCCTCCGCGTAGGAGGCGAGATCGTCGATGTAGTCCGCGAGCTGGCCCGTCCGATAGCTGCGCCCATAGCGGCGCAGCTCGACGGCGTAGAACGTGATGCCCTGCCGCTCGAAGAACTCCGCCAGGTGCGCCTGGAAGAAGTAGTCGTTCCAGCCGTGGACGTACAGCACCGCGCGTTCGCGTTCGTCGCGCTCCGGGTCTGCCGCCAACGTGTGCCGCACGAGCGTCGCCACCAGCGGAACGTCGGGCTCCTCGTCCAGCGGCTCGGCCGTGAGTGGCAGATCGCGGCGCTCGAACCCGTCGAGGATGTCAGGTCGCCACTCCTCGACCACGTCCGTGCGATTCGCCCCATCGGGGATGGGAAGAGCGGTCGTCAACCGTAGCGGCGTCCGTAATCGCCGGGCTCGTCGTCCTCGCCGTCGGTGTAGCGATCCGCATACTCCGCGTAGTGATCGTCTTCCTGCGGTGGGAGGTCTTCGGGTTGGTTGCCTCGAAGTTCTCGCTCGAGCGAGGAGAAGTCCGTCTCGTAGGTCCGGTACTTCAGATCGCGAGCGACCTTAGTCTGCTTCGCTTTAGCACGGCCGCGCCCCATCCGGGTCGACCCCCTTAGCTACTCAAAGCGGTCAACGCCGCGGGTATCTGTCAATTAATCGTGAAGTCAGGGTACCCAATCCGACGCGTAATACAAAGCTCGTTCGACCGCCGTGGCGGCGCCTAGGTGCGCGGATGGGCACCGGTGAGCTCGACGGTCGCGGCGCCGGACGAGGCGACGGTCTCGCCGAGCACCCAGGCGTCCAGCCCGCGAGCCTGCGACGCGCCGAGCAGGGCGTCCACCGACTCGGGCGGGGCGACGAGCGCCATGCCGACGCCCATGTTGAGGGTCGCCTCGATGTCGGCCTGGCTGACCTCGCCGACGGCCTGGACGACCTGGAAGACCGGGCCCGGCGTCCAGCTGGGGCGCTGCAGGATCGCGGCGACACCGTCCGGGAGGACCCGCGCCAGGTTGTTGGCCAGCCCTCCCCCGGTGATGTGGCTGATCGCGTGCACCTCGGCGGCGTCGATGAGCGCGAGGATGTCGCGGGCGTAGACGCGGGTGGGCGTGAGCAGTTCCTCACCGAGCGTCCGGCCGAACTCGGGGACGTCCCGGTCGAGCCTCCAGCCCGCGCGGTTCAGCAGCACGTGCCGCACCAGCGAGTAGCCGTTGCTGTGCAGCCCCGAGGACGCCAGCCCGACGACGACGTCACCCGGCCGCACCCGGTCGGGGCCGAGGATGCGATCGGCCTCGACGACGCCCGTTGTCGCGCCGGCCATGTCGTACTCGTCCGCGCCCAGCAGGCCGGGGTGCTCGGCGGTCTCGCCGCCCAGCAGTGCCGCGCCCGCCGCCTCGCAGGCCGCGGCGATGCCCTGGACGATGGCGGCGATGCGCTCCGGGACGACGCGCCCGCAGGCGATGTAGTCGGTGACGAACAGCGGCTCCGCGCCGACGACGACGAGGTCGTCCACGAGCATGCCGATGAGGTCGAAGCCGACGGTGTCGTGGACGTCCATCGCCTGCGCGATCGCGACCTTCGTGCCGACGCCGTCGGTCGAGGTGGCCAGCACAGGGTGCGCGTAGTTCTTGAACGCCGACGCGTCGAAGAAGCCGGCGAAGCCGCCCAGGCCGCCCAGCACCTCGGGGCGGTGGGTGCGCGCGACGTGCGCCTTCATCAGCTCGACGGCGCGGTCGCCGGCCTCGATGTCGACACCGGCGGCGGCGTAGGCGGACTGCTCGGTCATCGTCGGTCTCCTGCGTTGAGGTGCATCAGTTCGGCCTGGCCGGCCGGGATCGGGATGGGGTACCGGCCGTCGAAGCAGGCTCGGCACAGCCGCCCGCCCGGGACGCCGGTCGACGCGACCAGCCCTTCGAGGCTGATGTAGCCGAGCGTGTCGGCGCCGATGGAACGGCAGATCTCCTCGGTGGAGAGGCCGGGCGCGATGAGTTCGGCGCGGCTGGCGAAGTCGATGCCGTAGAAGCAGGGCCACTCCACCGGCGGCGAGCTGATGCGCACGTGCACCTCGGCGGCGCCCGCCTCGCGCAGCATCTTCACCAGCGCGCGCTGGGTGTTGCCGCGCACGATCGAGTCGTCCACGACGACGAGGCGCTTGCCCTCGATGGCGTCCCGGATCGGGTTCAGCTTCAGCCGGATGCCCAGCTGCCGGATGGTCTGGGAGGGCTGGATGAACGTCCGTCCGACGTAGGCGTTCTTCACCAGGCCCAGCCCGTACGGGATGCCGGACGCCTCCGCGTAGCCGATGGCGGCCGGGATGCCGGACTCCGGCGTGGGGATCACGAGGTCGGCGTCCACGGGCGCCTCGGAGGCGAGGGTCTTGCCGATCTCGACGCGCACCGAGTAGACGCGACGCTGCGCGATCGTCGTGTCGGGGCGGGCCAGGTAGACGTACTCGAACAGGCAACCCTTGGGGTCGGCCTGGGCGAACCGTTCGGTGCGCAGGCCGGCCTCGTCCACGATGACGAACTCCCCGGGCTCCACCTCGCGGATGAACGCCGCGCCGACGATGTCGAGAGCGGCGGTCTCGGACGCGATGACCCAGCCGTTGTGCAGGCGTCCGAGCACCAGCGGGCGGATGCCCTGCGGGTCGCGGGCGGCATAAAGCGTCCGGCCGGTCATGAACGCCAGGCAGAACGCGCCCTGCAGCCGCGGCAGCACCGCGCGGACGCCCTCCTCCAGCGTCGGGAAGGTGGCCAGCAGCGCGGTGATCAGCGAGGTGTCGTTCGTGGAGTCCATGGCCTCCTTCGGCTTCACGTCCGCGTCCGCATCGCGTTCGTGCAGCCAGGCCACCAGGTCGTCGGTGTTCGTGAGGTTGCCGTTGTGGGCCAGCGCCAGGCCGCCGAAGCCGGTGGCGCGGTAGGTGGGCTGGGCGTTCTTCCAGACGGACGCCCCCGTCGTCGAGTATCGGGTGTGCCCCACCGCGAGGTGGCCGGTGAGAGAGTTCAACGCGTTCTCGTCGAAGACCTGGGAAACCAAGCCCATGTCTTTGAAGACCATGATGCGGTCGCCGTTGCTGACCGCGAGGCCGGCGGACTCCTGGCCGCGGTGCTGCAGCGCGAACAGCCCGTAGTAGGTGAGCTTGGCGACGTCCTCGCCGGGGGCCCAGACGCCGAAGACACCGCATTCCTCGTTGGGCTTGGGGTCGCCGCAGGGGTCCAGAGCACGGCCGGAGCGGCCGTCGGAGAACGTCACGGGGGCAGTCTATGACAGGCGTGCCGGGCCGCAGTCAGCGGCCCGGCACGTCGTCGGGGTTGGACGGCAGGCGTTCAGCGGTGACGCGCCGAGTGCTTGATGCCGTGCCAGTGGGCGTCGATGGCGCCCTCGTGGCCCGCCATGAAGGCGTCCACCTCGGCCTTGTTCGCCTTCAGCTTCGGGTCGTGGTCGAGGTAGTACTTCGTCTCTCGCGCGATGAAGCCGGACAGGATGAGCAGCCCGATGAGGTTCGGGGTGGCCATCAGGCCGTTGGCGAGGTCGGAGAACGTCCACACCAGATCCAGCGAGGCGACGCAGCCGACGAACACGGCCAGCGAGAACACGACGCGGTAGGGCATGACCCAGCGGCGTCCGAACAGCTTCTCGATGTTGCGCTCGCCGTAGTAGCACCAGCCCAGGATCGTGGAGTAGGCGAACATCACCAACGCGACCGTGACGATGTAGTGGCCCCAACTGACGCCTAGGCCGACGTCGAAGGCCTGCGAGGTGAGGACGGACGCGTTGGCGCGGCCCCCGGTCCACTGACCCGTGATGACCAGCACCAGGCCCGTCATCGTGACGACGATGATGGTGTCGATGAAGGTCTGGGTCATCGATACCAGGCCCTGGCGGGTCGGGTGGCTGGTCTGCGCGGCCGCGGCGGCGATGGCGGCCGAGCCCATGCCGGACTCGTTGGAGAAGATGCCGCGCGCCGTACCCATCTGCACCGCGATCATGATCGACGAGCCGAGGAAGCCGCCGGTGGCCGCGGTGCCGGTGAAGGCGTCCGCGAAGATCTGCGCGAAGGCGTCCGGGATCTGCCCCGCGTTCATGCCGAGCAGGACGAGGGCCGCGCCGACGTAGAGGATGATCATGATGGGCACGAAGCCGGCGGTGACCTTTCCGATGGACTTGATGCCGCCGACCAGCACGACGAGCGTGACGATGGCCATGACGACGCCGGTGATCCAGGTCGGGACGCCGAAGGAGTTGTGGATGTTGCCGGCGATCGAGTTCGCCTGCGTGCCGTTGCCGATGCCGAAGGTGGCGATGACGGCCGCGATCGAGAAGAAGACCGACAGGAACGTGCCGAGTTTCCCGCCGATGGCGTCCTTGAGGTAGTACTGCGGGCCGCCGGTGACCTCGCCGGAGACGTCGCGGTGCCGGAAGCGGACGGCCAGGAACGCCTCGGAGTACTTGCTGGCCATGCCGAGCAGGCCGGTGACCCACATCCAGAACAGAGCGCCGGGGCCGCCGACGGAGATCGCGGTCGCGACGCCGACGATGTTGCCGGTGCCGACGGTCGCGGCCAGCGCGGTCGTCAAGGCCTGGTACTGGGAGATCTCGCCGGCTCCGGCGTCGACGCCCTCGTCGTGGCGGTCGACGAGGGCAAGGCGCAGGGCGCTGCCGAGCTTGCGGAACTGCAGGCCGGTGAGGCGAATCGTGAGCCACAGTCCCGTTCCGAGCAGCAGGGGAATGAGGAAGAAGGGACCCCAGACGAAGCTGTCGAGGGCGTTGAGGAATTCGGTGAAAGCCTCCATACGGAGTCCTCTCGCAGGGGGACGGCTCAGGTCGTCCGCGGCGGGAATGGTGGCTGAACTTTTTCAGAACTCGTCACGATGTCAAGCATTTCCCACGCGATGGATCCTGATTCGCCCCCGAAATCTCCGCTCGGGACAGCGGCGGCGGCCAGTTTCCACGGTCAGCGGCCCGACCGCGGCGACGCTTTCGGCCGGCCAGGGGTCAGCGGACGAGGCGCAGCGCCACCGGGTAGCGCGCGTGCATGCCCCGGGACGCCACCGACGCGGCGTGCAGCCGCAACACGACGGACGCCGCGACCACGAGCAGCAGCAGGCTCAGCCCGAGCAGTCGCGACACCATCATCAGCACCACGCTGAGGGCCACCAGGCAGGCGACCGTGATCTCCCAGTTGAGGGATTCGGCGGCCTCGTCCCAGACGAACGCGCTGCGCTTGCCGGCGGTCAGGAGCGTGACGAGCGGGCCGACCCAGTGGGTGAGCACCCCGATCCAGTGCGCCCGCGCCATCGCGGTGCGCTCGGCCGGGTCCGGCTCGGGTTGCGGCGGCCAGGCGTGCAGGCGGTCGGGGCCGTTCTGCCAGCCGAAAGCCGCGGGCCCGTACACCGGGACCGCGTCCGGCGCCGGGGACGGCCAGACCGGCTCGGTGACCGGCGGCGCGAAGTCGGGCCTGGGGTCGTCCGGCTGACGAGGGGCGTTGCTCATGGGCCCAGGCTAGCGGTCCCGCCATCGCGGACGGAGACGGGGCCCGCGCCATGGCTGGCGCGGGCCCCGTCGGGCGATGCGTCGGGTCAGTTCTTCGGCAGGTCCCAGCGCCGGAAGCCGGCGTCCTGGGCGCGGGCCTCGTCGATGAACCAGACGTTCGCCTTGGCCTGGTCGTAGACCGGGATATCGGGCGTCAGGTACACCTTCGTGGTCTTGGCGCCCTTCACCGTCCAGCCCTCGGGGCCGGAGCCGTCGGGGCCGGCGTCCGCGGAACCGGGGCCGAAAGGCCCGTCCCAGCCGGCGGCCAGCGGCTCCTCGTCCTGGGGCTCGACCGACGGGCCGGAGGACGGCACGGCCGCGTCGAAGTCGGACGTCGGCGCCGCCTCCAGGTTGGCGGTCTCGCCTTCGGCGGTGGCCTCGATGACGGCCGGCTCCTGCTGACCCGAGCCGAGGCTCGCGGTCTCGCCGTGCTGTTCGAACTCGTCGTCGCCATCGTCGTCGTGCAGCGGATCGCCACCGACGCCGTCCTCGGTGACGAACTCGGGCGTCGCGACGTGCGCCGGGCCCTGCTCGGTGGGGACGTCGTCGCTCGGGTCGGCGTCCTCGGCCGCCTGGGGCTGATCCTGCTGGCCGAGCGCGGCGCCCACGGGAGCCGCCCCGGCGGGGCTCAGATCGTCCTCGGCCTGCGTGGCCTCGGCGCGCTGCTCGTCGGTGTGGCCGCCGGACTCGCGGTCGGCCTTCGCCGCCTCGAGGGGGACGTGATCCTCCTCGTTGGCCAGCGCATCGTAGGACTGCTCGGTGACGTCGCCCTGCTCGAAGTCGGGACGCACGGTCTCCTCGGGGGCCACCTCGGTGCCGGGCGCGGCCTGCTCGTGACCCAGGTCGCCCTGATCGTGCCCAAGGTCGGCGCGCTGGCCGATCGTGCCCGCGCCCGCGCCCGCGCCGGCGACGAAGCCGTGCCGCTGCGCCGCATCTTCTTGGGCGGCCCGTTCGTCCGCGACGCCCTTGCCGTGGACGTCAACCGGCGCGGTGTCGCCGACCTCGGCCTGGGTGGCGTCGGCGTGACGCCACGAGTCGTCGTCCGAACGGGCGAAGGGATCGTCCGTGTTGGGGCTCTCGCCCGCGAACTCGTCGCGCCGGCCCGCCTCGTCCGACTCGTCCGCCACGTCCTCGGGACGCCGGCGCAGTTCGTCGCTGAGGGTCGGGTCGTACTCGGCGCGACGCAGCTCCTCGTCGGCTTCCGACGTGTCCTTCTCGGCGCGGCGCAGGCGAGGCGAGTGGCCGCCCTCCTCGAGGGTCGCGTCAGTCACGTCGTTGTCGAACTCGTCGTCGCGCACATCCGTCTCGGCGCCTGCGTCGCTCAGACCGGAAACGGTCCGGCGCTCGGCGCTCTCGCCGTCGGGCGTCTGCTCCGTGCTCTGGCGCGCCTCGTCCGTGGAGGTGTCGCGCCACGCGCTCGAGCCGGTGCGCCGGTCGCCGCCCAGGTCGGCGTCGCTGCGCACATCGGGATCGGTGTCATCGATGGCGCGCCGCGGCCTGCCGGCGGTCTCGGCGGCGTCCGCGCTGCCCGCGTCGGTGGCCTGCGCGACGTCTTCGCGACGCTCGATGGTCTGCTGCTCGTCGCGCTCACGCTGCGCGACGGGGGAGGTCGCAGCGTCCCGGTTCGTCTCCCGCCGGTCGGCGGCGTCCACCTGGTTGGCGGAACGGCCGCGGCGCAGCACCACGATGACGACGATCAGGATCACCACGATGGCGAGCACTGCCCACATCCACGGTTCCATTGGTCGAGCCTCACTTTCTGTCCGTATCGAACCCACCCTAAAGCGCGGCCCCGACAACGTCAGCCCCGCGGCGTCCGAACGCCGATCAAGAAAGCGCATCTATCGCGCTGCGACGCCGCGGGAGGGGGGTTCCGGTCCCCTGCGGATCTGGCCCCGGGGTAGCCGCCGCGAGTACCGTGAAGCAAACGGATTCCGTCCGGCCACGCCGCCCGGCCAAGCCTATGAGGTGAGCCATGGAAAGCTTCATCGCCCTCGATGGTGGCCAGTCCACCAGCAAGATCCGTGCCGTCGGCGCGCATGGCGTGCTCGAGGCGACCTTCCCCGGCGTCCGCACGGATCGGCCGCTGCCGCCGCAATGGATCCAGATCATCGAGAGTTTCCTAGCCGACCACCCCCAGGTGCAGGCGTCGTCGCTCGCGGTCGGCTCCAGCGGGCTGGGCAGGGAGACCGCGCACGATTTGGCGCCCGCCCTGTCGAAGCTCGGCTTCACCGAGATCGCGCTCGCCCACGACTCGGTCACCTGCTACCTGGGCTCGCTGGCCCACAACGAAGGCGTGATGGTCGCCGCCGGGACGGGCACGATCTGCCTCGGCGTCGGGCCGCTCGGCTTCGCCCGGGTGGACGGCTGGGGCTGGATCATGGGCGACGCCGGCAGCGCCTACTGGATCGGGCGCACCGCGCTCGAGGCGGCCATGCGCGGCCACGATGGACGCCGCCAGCTCACCGCCCTGACCGACATGGTCGCCGACGAGTTCACCGACCTCGAGCACGCCTACCTCGAACTTCAGGCCGACCCCAACAAGGTCGCGCGCATCGCCGCCCTGGCCGGCGAGGTCAACCGCCTGGCCGACACCGACCGCGTCGCGCGCATCATCGTCGACAAGGCCGCGGCGCACCTGTCCGAGGCGGCGCTGGCCGCGATCCGGCGGGTGGGGCTGAGCGGCCCGTCGGTCCCCCGGGTCGCGGTGCTGGGACGCGTGTTCGACTCCGAGCGCATCCACCGCCAGTTCGTCGACTTCCTGCGGCTGCAGTGGCCCGACTTCGCGCTCGCGCCGTGCGTCGGCGACATCCTCGACGGCACGGCCGCGTTGCTCGGCCTCGACACGCACCACCCGCTGTTCACCCAGGTGTCGTACGCACATCGGGCATCCAAGGCGCCGAGCGCCGCGTCCTGATCAGGCGGGGACGCCCCCGGCTGCGAAGGGCGCCCCCGTGAGGCGTTCGTACGCCTCCACGTAGCGGGCGCGGGTGGCGTCGCGGACGTCGTCCGGCAGGGGCGGGCAGGGCTCGCCGGAGTCGCGGTCCCATCCGGAGTCGTGGACCAGCCAGTCACGGACGAACTGCTTGTCGAAGCTCGGAAGCGAACGTCCGGGCTGCCAGGCCGCGGCGTCCCAGAAGCGGGAGCTGTCGGGGGTGAGCACCTCGTCGGCCAGGACGATCGTGCCGTCGGGGCGGCGTCCGAACTCGAACTTCGTGTCGGCCAAGATGATGCCGCGCCCGTGCGCGATCTCTGCGGCGGCGGAGTAGATCGCCAGCGTCAGGTCGCGGAGCCCGGCCGCGATCGTCTCGCCGTGGAGTTCGACGATGCGCTCGTAGGGCACGTTCTCGTCGTGCTCACCCAGCGGCGCCTTCACCGCGGGGGTGAAGATCGGCTCGGGCAACCGGTCGCCGTCGCGCAGCCCGGGCGGCAGCGGGATGCCGCAGACGGTTCCGTCCGCCTGGTACTCCGCCCAGCCCGAGCCGGTCAGGTAGCCGCGGGCGACGCACTCCACCGGCACCATCTCGAGCTTCTCGACGATGAGTGCGCGGCCACGGACGGCGTCCGGGACGTCGGTGGAGACGACGTGGTTCTCGACCAGCGCGGCCAGCCTGTCGAACCACCAGGTCGACAACTGCGTGAGCACCGCGCCCTTGTCGGGGACCGCGGTGACCAGCACCTGGTCGAAGGCGGAGATGGCGTCCGTGGCCACCATGAGCATGCGGGGCTCGTCGCCCGGCCAGTCGTAGAGCCGGCGCACCTTGCCGGCGTGCAGCAGCGGGAGGTGGAGGCCGTCTGGATCGTTCACCCGATCAGCCTAGGCCCCCGCGCCCCGCGCAGACGCCACCGGTCAGAGGACGTCGCCGGGCGTGTAGGACGCCCCGGCCGGGTACTCCTCGGCCAGCTTCTGGACGCGCTCGGCCAAGACGTCCACCTGGTGCCGGGCCGATCCGGTGAGGTCGAGGGGCTCGGCGACGGCGGCGTCCAACTGCTCACGGGTGATGCCGAGGCGCGGGTCGGCGGCCAGCCGGTCGAACAGGTCGTTGTCACGCAGTCCCTGGCGGCGCATGTCGAGGGCGACGGCCACGGCGTGCTCCTTGATGGCCTCGTGCGCCTGCTCACGTCCCACCCCGTGCTGGACGGCCGCCATCAGCACCTTCGTCGTGGTCAGGAACGGCAGGTAGCGCTGCAACTCCGCCTCGATGACAGCCGGGAACGCGCCGAACTCGCCGAGCACGGTGAGGAACGTCTCGAAGAGGCCGTCGATCGCGTAGAACGCGTCCGGCAGCGCGACGCGCCGGACGACGGAGCACGAGACGTCCCCCTCGTTCCACTGGTCGCCGGCCAGTTCTCCGACCATGGACGTGAACCCGCGGATCACCACCGCCAGCCCGTTGACGCGCTCGCAGGAGCGGGTGTTCATCTTGTGCGGCATCGCGGACGAACCGACCTGGCCCTCCTTGAAGCCCTCGGTGACGAGCTCGGCGCCGGCCATCAGCCGGATCGAGGTGGCGACGTTGGACGGCGCGGCGGCGGTCTGGGCGAGGGCGGTGAGGGTGTCCCAGTCGAGCGAACGCGGGTAGACCTGTCCGGTCGAGGTGAGCACATGGTTGAAGCCGAGGTGCTCAGCGACCCGCCTCTCGAGCTCGGCGAGCTTGGCCGCGTCCCCGCCGAGGAGGTCGAGCATGTCCTGCGCGGTGCCGACCGGGCCCTTGATGCCGCGCGCCGGGTAACGGTCGATGAGGTCGTCCACGCGGGCGAAGGCGATGAGCAACTCGTCGGCGGCGGTGGCGAACCGCTTGCCCAGCGTCGTCATCTGCGCGGCGACGTTGTGGGACCGTCCGGCGATCGGCTGGTCGCGGTACTGCACCGCGAGTCGGGTGAGCTGCACCAGCACGGTGACGATGCGCTCGCGGACGAGCTTGAGCGCCTCGAGCGCCTGGTGCTGCTCGATGTTCTCAGTGAGGTCGCGGCTGGTCATGCCTTTGTGGACGTGCTCGTGGCCGGCCAGTGCGTTGAACTCCTCGATGCGGGCCTTGACGTCGTGGCGGGTGACCCGCTCGCGCTCGGCGATGGACGCCAGATCGACCCGGTCCACGACCGCGCGGTAATCGGCGATGACGGTGTCCGCGTCGTCCCCGCCGAAGTCGACGCCGAGGTCGCGCTGCGCCTCCAGGACGGTCAGCCACAGTCCCCGCTCGGCCACCACCTTCTGCTCGGGGCTCCAGATGGCCTGCATCGCGGCGGACGCGTAGCGGCTGGCCAGCACGTTGGGGACGGTCACGACGGAACTCCTCGGGTCGACGGCAGCGTCATTGTCGCAGACGGCACCAGGGCCCGCCCGGCGGCCCGTGCTCCGGGCACGAGTAGGCTCGACCTCTGGATCAGCCCGATCTCACGACCTGCAAAGGAGACCCATGTCGGTCATCACCGTCCTCGGCCGCGCCCTGCTCGGCGGCATCTTCGTCCACGGCGGGCTCAACCAGCTGAAGTCCCCGGGCGCCGTCGCCAAGCCCTTGGACGCCGCCCGAGACCGCTACGGCCTGGCGTACCTGCCGGTCGAGAGCGAGGACCTCGTCACGTTCAACGGCGCCGCGATGGTCGCCGGTGGGACGGCGATGGCCCTGGGCATCCTGCCGCGCGTCGCCGCCACCGGGCTGGCCCTCTCGCTGGTGCCGACCACGCTGGTCGGCCACCCCTTCTGGGACGCCGACAACGACGCCGACCGTCGCCGCCACCAGACGTCCTTCTGGTCGAACATGTCCGTCCTGGGCGGCCTGCTGATCGAGGCGTCCCGCAAGCGCTGACTCCAGCGCTGCCGCCGATCGGCGCAGCGCCTGACCGCGCGTCACAGCGTGGGCGTCGGGATCTCCCCCCGCTCGGCGCGTAGCGCGATGTCGCGGCGGCAGAAGCCCGTCGGGAAGTCGAGTTCGTCGACGGCGGCGTAGGCGTCCTCCCGCGCGCGGGCGAGGGTGGACGCCTGGGCCACGACGCCGAGGACGCGGCCGCCGGCGGCGACCAGGTGCCCGTCGCGGATGTCCGTCCCGGCGTGGACGATGTGCACGTTGTCGTCGGAGCCCGCCAGCCGCGGTCCGGTGATCGCGCCGCCGGAGACCGCCCTGCCGGGATAACCCTCGGCGGCGAGCACCACGGTGATCGCTGATCCGTCCTTCCATTCCAGCTCCCCGACGTCGACGAGCGTCCCGGTGGCGGCCGCGTAAAGCACCTGCCCCAGGGGCGACTCGAGCAGCGAGAGCACGGCCTGAGTCTCGGGGTCGCCGAAGCGGCAGTTGAACTCGATCACCTTCAGCCCGCGCGACGTCAGCGCCAGCCCCGCGTACAGCAGCCCGGCGAACGGCGTGTCGCGCCGGGCGAGTTCGTCGATCGCCGGCTGGACGACCCGGGACATGATCGCGTCCACGAGGCCGTCCGGCGCCCACGGCAGCGGGGAGTAGGCGCCCATCCCGCCCGTGTTCGGCCCGGTGTCGCCGTCGCCGACGCGCTTGAAGTCCTGTGCGGGCTGCAGCGGCACGGCGGTCGTGCCGTCGGTGATCGCGAACAGGGAGACCTCGGGGCCGTCCAGGAACTCCTCGATGACGACCGGGAGCGACGACTCCGCGTGCCGACGCGCGACCTCGCGGTCCTCGGTGACGACGACGCCCTTACCGCCGGCCAGCCCGTCCGCCTTGACGACGTAGGGCGGTCCGAAGGCGTCCAGCGCGGCGGCCACCTCGATATCGAAGGTGCAGTAGTGGGACTCCGCCGTCGGAATCCCCGCCGCGTTCATGACCTCCTTGGCGAACTGCTTCGAGCCCTCGATCAGCGCGGCGCGGGCGGACGGACCGAAACAGGCGATCCCGGCGACGCGGACGGCGTCCGCCACCCCGGCGACCAGGGGCGCCTCGGGGCCGATGACGACGAGGTTCACGCCCAGGTCCCGGGCGAGCGCGACCACCGCGTCCCCATCCGTCGCGTCCACGGCGTGGTTCTTGGCCACCGCCGCCGTCCCGGGGTTCCCGGGCGCGCAGTGCAACCCCGTCACCGCAGGGTCCTTGCTCAACGCCAGCGCGAGCGCGTGCTCGCGACCTCCGTTGCCCACCACCAACACGTTCAGCTCAGCCGTCACGCGCCTCACCCTAGCGACGGCGCTGCCCGCGCGCCGCCAGGGTGGGACGCTCCGGAGGCCCGCTGGGCGGTCTTCGGAAGGTTTCAACACTTTCTCAACCACGTTAACGCGCGGTGAACCTCGCGGGCGGGAAGGTGGCAGTCCAGGGAGGAGCACCGGACCAGCGCCTCCCCTGTCTGCAAGGGACCAACCATGCATCGAATCGCCGCCGGCGCGGGCGTCTCCGCGCTCACCCTCACCACCCTCCTCGCGATCCCGGCCACGGCCGCCCCGACCGCCAGCTCCCCCGCCCCGGTCAGCGGCGCCGCCTCCTGCAGCAGCGTCAAGGTCGGCTACGGCAGCAGCGGAACCTGCGCCAAAGAGGCCCAGGCGCTGCTGAAGAAGCGCGGCTACCTCAGCGGTGCCGTGGACGGCCGCTTCGGCACCGCGTCCGTCAACGCCACCCTCAACTACCAGCGCGCCCACGGCATCAAGGACGACGGCGTCGTCGGCGGCGCCACGTGGACGGCCCTGGCCGCGGGCAAGCCGCGCATCGCGGCGCCGCTGCCGGCGTCGTGCAAGGTCAAGGGCACCGTCCTGTGCGCCAGCAAGGCCCGGCGCACGATCTACCTGCTGAAGAACGGCGTCGTGCAGCGCGCGATCCCCGTGCGGTTCGGCGGCTTCGCCAGCAACGACAAGGGCAAACCCCCGCGCCTGTTCCCCACGGTCAACGGCACGTACCGGGTCTACGCGAAGGACGCCAAGGCGTTCTCCACGCGCTGGGACGCCCACATGCCCTACTCGGTGAAGTTCGACCCGAACATGTACGTCCACTACTCCGGTGACTTCGCGCGCAACGGCTACAACAAGTCCAGCCACGGTTGCATCAACGTCGGGACGATGTCCGAGGCGGCCTGGATCTACCGCAACACCCCGGTCGGGTCACGCGTGGTCGTCTACTGACCCGGGGCACGTCGCCCGACGTGCGCCCCTACCCCGCGATCTGGTCGGCTGAACGGGGACCCGCTGCAGGGTCAGTCGGCCAGATCGCGCAGGCTTCCTCTCCCGACAGCCAGTGCCGGCTCAGTCGATCAGGTCGTGCTCAGTCGATCAGGTCGTGCAGGGTGATCGTCTGCTCACGGGCGGGGCCCACGCCGATGCCGGAGATGCGGCAACCGATCAGTTCCTCGAGCCGGCGCACGTAGCGCTGCGTGTTCTCGGGCAGCTCCTCGAAGGTGCGGCACTCCGAGATGTCCTCGGTCCAGCCGTCGAGGAACTCGTAGATGGGCTTGGCCTTCATCAGGTCGCTCATCAGCACCGGGTAGTGCTCGACGCGCTCGCCGTCGATGTCGTAGGCCACGCACACCGGGATCTTCTCCCAGCCGGTGAGGATGTCGAGCTTGGTCAAGAAGACGTCCGTCAGCCCGTTGTAGGTCGCGGCCACCTCGACGACCAAGGCGTCGAACCAGCCGCAGCGTCGCGGGCGTCCCGTGGTGGTGCCGAACTCCCCGCCGGCCTCGCGCAGGCGGTCGCCGTCGGCGTCCAGCAGCTCGGTGGGGAACGGGCCCTCGCCGACGCGGGTCGTGTAGGCCTTCGCGATGCCGATGATCCGATCGATCCTGGTGGGGCCGACGCCGGTGCCCGTGCAGGCGCCCGCGGCGATCGGGTTGGAACTCGTGACGAACGGGTAGGTGCCGTGGTCGACGTCCAAGTGGTGCGCCTGAGCGCCCTCGAACAGGACGAGCTTGCCGTCGTCCAACGCCTCGTTGAGCTCGCGACCCACGTCGCGGACCATCGGGCGGATGCGGTCGGCGAAGCTCAGCAGGTGGTCGGCGACCTCCACGGGCTCGATCGCGCGGTGGTTGTACAGCTTCACCAGCAGCTGGTTCTTCTGCGCGACGGACGCCTCGACCTTCTCGCGCAGCAACTCCTCGTCGAAGAGGTCCTGCACGCGGATGCCGATGCGGTTGATCTTGTCGGCGTAGGTCGGGCCCACACCGCGCCCGGTCGTGCCGATCTTGCGCTTGCCCAGGAACCGCTCGGTCACCTTGTCGAGGGTGCGGTGGTAGGGCGCGATGATGTGCGCGTTCGCCGAGATGATCAGCTTGCTGACGTCGACCCCACGCGCGGTGAGGGTCTCGATCTCTTCGAACAGCACGTCGAGGTCGATGACGACGCCGTTGCCGATCACCGGAATGCCCGGGTTGAGCACGCCGGACGGCAGCAGGTGCATCGCGTATTTCTCGCCGTTGACGACGAGCGTGTGACCGGCATTGTTGCCGCCGGAATAGCGGACGGTGTAGTCAGTTCGATCGCCGAGTTGGTCGGTGCACTTGCCCTTCCCCTCGTCGCCCCACTGCGTTCCGATCACCACGATGCCCGGCATCCGTCACCTTCCGAAAAACGCGAAGCCCGGCGCGTAATCGCCCGGGCTCTTACCCGCAAATCCTACCGAACATTGATTCCCCGTCGACCCTTTTCGCACATCGGCCGCCCGCGAGCCGACCCGACGTCCCCGCGGCCACGTGCCACCGGCCCCTGCCCCCGGGAGCAGGGCGTTCCGACAGTGCCCTGCCGGCTGCGCCCTCCGGTGGCAGACTGCGGAGTCGTGACAGACCAGCCCTTCGAGGGGCACCGCCCCGCCGACCCCGCGTACCGCCGCATCACCGTCGCCCTCTTCCTCGCCGGCCTGTCGACGTTCGCCACCATCTACTGCCCACAGCCGCTGCTCGCGGTGCTGGCCCACGACTTCGGGATCGCGCCGGGCTCGGCGACCCTGGCGATCTCGGCGACGACGGTGACGTTGGCGTTCTCGCTGCTCGTCTTCGGCCCCGTCTCGGACGCCTACGGCCGCAAGCCCCTGATGATCGCGTCCCTGGTGGCCTCGGCGGCGGTGTGCCTGTCCGTCGCGTTCGTGACGAACTGGACCGTGCTGCTGCTCCTGCGCGGCCTACTCGGCTTCGTGGTCGCCGGGCTGCCGGCCGTGGCCGCGGTGTACCTGCGCGAGGAGATCCACGCCCGGCACGCCGGTGCGGCGACCGGCCTCTACATCGGCGGCACCGCGATCGGAGGGCTGGCCGGACGCCTCATCTCCGGAGTCCTGGCCGACCTGTTCGACTGGCGCGTCGCGATGGGCGGCATCGGCGTCGTCGCCGGGCTGTGCGCGCTGGTCGCGTGGTACCTGCTGCCCCGGTCGCGCCGCTTCGAGCCGACGCCGCTGCGCCCGGCCGAGCTCAATGCGACCGTGCACCGGATGTTCTTCGACCGGGGCCTGCTGCTGCTCTACAGCATCGGCTTCGCCGCGATGGGCTCCTACGTGTCGGTGTTCAACGCCACCGCGTTCCGTCTCGCGGTGCCGCCCTATCTGCTGCCCATCGGCCTGGCATCGATGGTGTACCTGACCAGCATCCTCGGGTCGTTCTCGTCCCCCATCGCCGGAAGGGTCGCCCAGCGCTACGGCTACCGCGTCATGGTGCCGGTGCTGCTGGGCATCCAGCTGGCCGGCGTGCTGATCACGCTCGCGGAGCCCCTGCCCCTCGTCGTGCTCGGGCTCGCGGTGATCAACGTCGGCTTCTTCGCCGCCCACGGCACCACGAACGCCTGGGTCACCGCGCGGGCCGCCCTGCGCGGGCGCGGGACCGGCATGGCGGGCTCGCTCTACCTGTCCGCGTACTACATGGGCTCGTCGATCTGCGGGGCGGTCGCCGGCGTCGCCTGGAGCTGGGGCCGCTGGCCGGCGGCGGCGGCGTGGGCGTCCGCGTTGATCGTGCTCGGCATCCTGGCCGCGCTGGGGATGCGTCGCGTCCCGTCGCTCGCCCCGGGCTCGCCGCAGCCGCCGACGCACCCCTGAGCGCCGGGCGGGTCCGGCGCCGTCGTCCACCCCCTCTGTTATTCACTAACTGTTAGGGAGTAACATGACGTCATGGCCAACGTGTCCACCCGCACGACCCTGCAGCGCACAGCTCTGCGCCTGTTCACCGAGCAGGGGTACGACGCCGTCCCGGTGACCGCGATCGCCAAGGCCGCGGGCGTCTCGCACATGACGTTCTTCCGGTACTTCCCCACCAAGGAATCGGTGGTGACGGACGACCTGTTCGACCCGGCCCTTGCCGCGGCGGTCGCGGCGCAGCCCGCGCGGTTGTCCCCCCTGCGCCGGGCTGTGACCGGGCTCGTCGCCGCGATGTCCGCTCCTGAGGCGATGGCAAAGCTCGCCTCGGACGAGTTCGCCCAACGGGTGGGTCTCGCCGGCGCCACGCCGTCCCTGCGCGGGGCGATCTGGGCGTCCAGCCGGGCGACCGAAGATGCCCTGAGCGCCGCGCTGGCCGCATCGGGGGCACCGGCCAGGGACGCGCGCGCCGCAGCGGGCGCCGTGATGGGCGCCGCGACGGCGGTCCTGCTCGCGTGGGCGTCCTCCGGGGCGGAAGACGATCCCGCATCCGCGCTGCGCCACGGACTCACGAGCCTCCTCGAGGACGCCTCGTGACCGCCGCGCTGGACGTCGCGGGCGTCCGCGTCCGGCTCAGGGACGCCGACGTGCTGGCGGGCCTCGGTCTCACCCTCGCGCCCGGCCAGGTGCGGGCCCTCGTTGGCCTCAACGGCGCCGGCAAGACCACAGCCCTGCGGGTCATCCTCGGGATGCTCCGCCCGGACGCCGGGCGCGTCCTGCTGCTCGGCCACGAGTTGGGCGGGGAGCCGCGCGACGTCTGGGGACGCGTCGGTCACCTCGTCGAATCGCCGTCGGCCTACCCCGAGCTGACCGCTCGGGAGAACATCGCCGCCACCACGGCCATGCACGGCGCCGACCCGCTCCGCGCAGCGCGGCGCGCGAGCGAGCTCGCCGAGACGCTGGGGCTCGGCCCGTGGCTCGACACCCGCGTGGGACGCCTCTCGCTCGGCACCCGGCAACGTCGCCGCCGGGTTCGGGCTCGGGGCCTGGCTGCCCTGGGCCGTCCCGGTGCTCTGGGCCACGCCCGGGAGCCGGGTGCCGGCGGCCCTGCTGGCTTTCCCGCTCGCGGTGGCCGCTCTCGGGGCGCTCGCCACCGCGCGCGCCTGGGGCCGTCTCCAGCTCGGCCGGGGGTGACCGGCACGCCTTCGGGCCCGTGGAAGGATGGCCGGGTGGACAACTCCATCCGGGTGCGTGGCGCCCACCTGCACAACCTCGCCGACGTGGATGTCGACCTGCCCCGCAACGCGCTGGTCGCCTTCACCGGCGTCTCGGGGTCGGGCAAGTCGTCGCTGGCGTTCGGCACCATCCAGGGCGAGGCGCAGCGCCGCTACTTCGAGTCGGTGGCACCCTTCGCGCGGCGGCTGATGCAGCAGGCGTCCAGCCCGCAGGTGCGTTCCATCGAGGGGCTGCCGCCGGCCGTCGCGCTGCAGCAGCGCCACTCCACCAACGCCCGCTCATCGGTGGGCACGATCACCCAGACCTCCAACACGCTGCGGATGCTGTGGTCCCGCTGCGGCGACTACCCCGAGGGCATGGCCCGCGTCGACTCCGACCACTTCTCTCCCAACACCGCCGTCGGCGCCTGCCCGGAGTGCTCCGGACTGGGCAGCGTCCACCGGCCGACCGAGGCGTCCATGGTGCCGGACCCCGACCTGTCCATCGCCGACGGCGCCATCGCGTCCTGGCCGGGCGCCTGGCTGGGGAAGAACTACCGCGACATCCTGCGCACGCTGGGCTACGACATCCACGTGCCGTGGCGGACGCTGCCCCAGGACCAGCGCGACTGGATCCTCTTCACCGACGAGGAGCCCATCGTCACCGTTCATCCCGAGCGGGCGGCGGGCCGCGTGCAGCGCCCCTACCAGGGCCAGTACCGCTCGGCCGCGCGGCACGTGCTGCACGTGCTCAGCGAGTCGAAGTCGGCCCCCGCCCGGGAGCGGGCGCTGCGCTTCGTCATCACCTCGCCGTGCCCGACCTGCCACGGCCGCCGCCTCAACCCGGACGCCCTGCGCGTCACCTGGTCGGGGCTGGCGATCGACGAGGCCACCGCCCTGCCCATCGACGCGTTGCTGCCGCGGCTGCGCGAGCGCCGGGTGACGCTCGGCGACCCGCGACAGCTCGGCGCGACCGCGCAGGCCGAGGCGATGTTGCTGGACGACCTCGTGTCCAGGCTCGGCGTGCTGGCCGAGCTCGGGCTGGGCCACCTGGCGCTGGGACGGGCGACCCCGACGGTGTCGGCCGGCGAGCTGCAGCGGCTCCGGCTCGCGACGCTGCTGCGCTCGGGCTTGTTCGGTGTCGTGTACGTGCTGGACGAGCCGTCCGCCGGGCTGCACCCCCGCGACGTCGAGCCGCTGATGACCGTGCTGCGCCGCCTCGTCGAGGCCGGCAACTCCGTGCTGGTGGTGGAGCACGACCTCGACATCGTCCGCGCCTGCGACTGGGTCGTCGACGTCGGGCCGGGCGCCGGCTCGCACGGCGGACACGTCCTGTACTCCGGGCCAGTGCCGGGGCTGCGCGACGTCGGGGCGTCCGTGACCCGGCGCTACCTCGACCGCACCGTTCACCCCGAGGAGATCCGCGACGACGCCGGGCGCGACCCCCGTGGCACCCTGCGCCTGTCGGGGGTGACGGTGCACAACCTGCGTCACCTGGACGTGGAGTTCGGGCTCGGCGTCGTCACCGTGGTGACGGGCGTGTCGGGCTCGGGCAAGACGTCCCTGCTCACCGCGACCGGACGCGCCGTCGGCGTCCTGCTCGGCCAGGACCCGGCCGCCCGCGACGACGGCGGCGACGCCGAGCCAGACGACCTGGACGGCGTCGGCCAGGATGAGGCGTCCTGGGGCACGGCGACGATGACCGGCCCGCGCCGGCCCGACCGGGTCGTCCAGATCACTCAGAAGCCCATCGGCCGCACCCCGCGGTCGAATCTGGCCACGTACACCGGCCTGTTCGACCGGGTCCGCAAGCTGTTCGCCGACACCCCGCGGGCCCGCGAGCTCGGGCACACGCCGAGCCGCTTCAGCTTCAACGTCGCCGAGGGTCGCTGCCCGACCTGCTCCGGCGAGGGCGTGGTCGCCGTCGAGCTGTTGTTCATGCCCGGCACCTACTCGGTGTGCCCCGACTGCGGTGGTACCCGCTACAACGACGACACGCTGCGGGTGCGCTGGCACGATCTGACGATCGCGGACGTCCTCGCCCTCACCGTCGAAGACGCCGTCCCCGTCTTCGCGGACGAACCCGTCGTCGCTCGCGCCCTCGCGGCGCTGGACGCCCTCGGCCTCGGCTACCTGACCCTCGGCCAGCCGGCGACGGAGCTCTCGGGAGGTGAGGCGCAGCGCATCAAGCTCGCCAGCGAGCTGCAACGCAAGCGGCGCGGGCACACGCTCTACCTGCTCGACGAGCCGTCCGCCGGGCTGCACCCCGCGGACGTCCACCTGCTCCTGCACCAGCTCGACGGCCTCGCCGCGGCCGGCAACACCGTCATCATGGTCGAGCACGACGCGGCGGCGATCGCCACCGCCGACGAGGTCGTCGAACTCGGACCCGGCGCGGGCGAGGCGGGCGGCCGCATCGTCGGCCGGCGCCGCAACCGAGCGGCGGACGCCGCCGGCCGTCCGCACGCCGCTGACGACGACCGGACACGCTAGCCACCGTCGTGGGCTTCGCGAGACAATGGCGACCACCGGCCGACCGCCTCCGTGGGCGTGGCGTCCCCGCGGGGGGCGTCCGCTAGGCTCGCCGGGACCCCGGAAGGACTGAACATGACTGACGCGCAGACCCCGACCGCCACGCCCCCCGCCGATTCCCCGCAGCCGGAACAGCGCAACGCCTTCACGGCGCGCTTCAGCACCGGGGAGCTCCCGGTGGCCGCCGACCGCTACCGGCTGATCGTCGCCGACATGTGCCCGATGTCCCACCACGCGCTCATCGTGCGCAATCTGCTGGGCCTCGACCAGGTCATCGGGCTGGGCAAGGTCGACTCCGTGCGTGGCGACCGCGGCTGGCAGTTCTCGGCCGACCCCGACGGCGTCGACCCGGAGCTCGGCATCCGCTTCCTCTCGGAGGCGTACTTCGCCACGTCACCCGGCTACGACGGCGCGGTCACGGTGCCGGCCCTCATCGATCTGGAGACCGGGCAGGTGGTCAACAACGACGAGGTGTACCTCGGCAACGAGTTCGAGCTGGCCTGGACGGCCTACCAGTCGCCGACCGCGCCGAACCTCTACCCCGAGCCTCTCCGCAAGGACATCGACAAGCTCAACAAGCTGCTCGTCGACGAGCTGCACGACGGGGTGTTCCGCATCCGCGGCGCCGAGTCCCAGGCGGAGTACGAGCAGTCGTTCGACCGGCTGTTCGCCCGCATGGACGACCTCGAGGAGCAGCTCGGCAACGCCCGCTACCTGATGGGCGACGAGATCACCGACCCCGACATCACCCTGTTCACCGTGCTGGTGCGGTTCGACATCGTGTACAACACCGTCTTCGCGGTGAACCGCAGCCGGCTGTCGGACTTTCCCAACCTGTGGGAGTACGCACGCGACCTGTTCCAGCAGCCGCAGTTCGGCACGACGACCGACTTCGAGTCGATCAAGCGAGGCAACGCCCTGTGGAACCCGGTGCAGAACCCGCACGGCATCATCCCGAAGGGCCCGGACGTCTCGGGCTGGTTCGTCCCGTCCCGGCGTGACGAGATCCTGCACCAGCACCACGTCGAGCGCTGACGACGGGGAGCCGCCCATGATGCGCCACCTGGTCGCCAACCCCTGCGAGGACGCCTGCGGCGAGATCACCACCGACCGCACCGTCGAGGGCGCCCCCGTCTACCGCTGCCCCGGCTGCGACTCGGAGTGGATCGAGCTGCACGAGCGCACCGCGCCGGCGGACAAGCCGGCGGCGAAGGACGCCCGCTGAGTCTCGCGTGACCGTCCCGCCGGGCTGTTCCGCCCCGGGCATCGCGTCCGTCCCGCGGGCGGTGGCGGCGCCTGCCCTGCACGGCCGGCCCGTGGCGCCTGGTCAGGTGGTCGTTTGTTCCACCTGGCCCGGCCCCGGGACGCCCCGGCGGCCGCCGTCCTAGGCTGGGCGGAGCGGGCGCCACCCGGGGCCGTCCGCCCAGCACGCAAGGAGGCGTCATGAGTTCCGATCCCCTCGTCATCGCCGTGGACTCGTCCACGACGAGCACCAAGGCCATCGTCGTGGACGCCTCCGGCGCGGTCCTCGCGTCGGGGCAGTGCGAGATCGCGATGTCCCAGCCCGGCCCCGACCGCTACGAGCACGACCCGCGCGACTGGCGGGGCTCGACGGACGCCGCCGTCCGCGAGGCCCTCGGCGCGCTCAGCGACGCCGACCGCGGCCGCATCGAGGCCTTCGCCGTCACACCGCAGCGCCAGTCCTTCGCCCTCGTCGACGACGCCGGCGAACCGATCCGGCCCGGCATCCTGTGGCTGGACGGCCGCGCGTCCGAGCAGGTGCGGGCGATCGGCTCCGAGGACGTGCACCGGTTGTCCGGCTTCCAACCCGACGTCACGCCGTCGATCTACAAGATCGCCTGGCTCGCCCAGCACGAGCCCGAGAACGTCGCCAAGGCCACGCGCGTCGCGGGCGTGCACGGCTACCTCGTCCACGCGCTGACCGGCGAGTGGGTCGACTCCCAGGGCACGGCCGACAGCCTGGGCCTGTTCGACATGGCCGCCCTCGAGTTCAGCGACCGGCTGCTCGACCTCGCCGGCCTGCGCCGCGAGCAGGTGCCCGATCTCGTCCCGTCCGGCACCGTCATCGCCGACACCACCGCCGAGGTCACGAATGCCTGGGGGCTCGCCAAGCCGATCCCCGTCGTCGCGTGCTGCGGCGACGGCCAGGCGGCCGGGCTGGGCTGCGGCGCCATCGGCCCGGACGAGGCCTATCTCAACATGGGCACCGCGCTGGTCGCGGGCGTCCACTCCCCGGTCTACGAGGCGGGCGACGTCTACCGCACGGACGCCGCCGGCCTGCCCGGCCACTACGTGTTGGAGATCGTCCAGAACTCCGGCGCCTACCTGGCGGGCTGGTTCCGCAGCGAGCTCGGCGACCCGGCGCTGCAGGGCAAGCCCGATCCGGCGCTGGACGAGGCCGCCGCCGCGGTGCCGATCGGCTCCGGCGGCCTCATGACGCTGCCCTACTTCAACGCGGTCCAGAGCCCCTACTGGAACCCGCTGGCCCGTGGCGCGATGGTCGGCTTCTCCGGCTCGGACGGTCGCCCCGAGATGTACCGCTCGATCCTGGAGGCGCTCAGCCTCGAGATGGCCCGCAACCTGCGCGGCCTGCAGGACGACACCGGCACGCCGCTGGCCAGCGTCCGGGTGATGGGCGGCGGCCAGCGCAGCCCGCTGTGGCGCCGCATCATGACCGATTGCGTCGGGCTGCCGCTGACCGCGTGTGAGCAGGAGGAGATCTCCGCGATGGGCGCGGCCGTCATGGCGATGGCCGCCACCGGCGCGCACGCCGACATTCCCACGGCGGCCAAGGCGATGACCCGGTTGGGCGACGTCAGCGAGCCCGATCCGGCCGCGCACGAGACCTACCTGGAGCTCTCCGACGTCCAGGGCCGCATCTACGCCGGTCTGACGGACGTCTTCGAGGCGCGCGACGAGTTCCTGCGCCGCCACCAGTCCTGACCCGGGATCGACGCAGGGCCCCGGACGGCGACCTGTCCGTCCGGGGCCCTGCGGGCGCTCAGCGACCCACCAGGATCACTGGGGCGTCGGGTGCTCGTGCCAGTAGCCACCGGGCTGGAACAGCGACTCGACGACATCACCGAAGATGCCGAGCTCCTGCAGGGTGTCGAACATCGTGTAGCGGCTGCGGATCGTCTGGGCCTGGAAGTAGGTCTTCTTCAGCTTGTCCTGGTCGATCCCGATCATCTCGGGGTGGTACGGGGCACCGACGCGCTTGAGCAGGGACGCCGCCTCCTCGGCGGTGATGAGCTGCTCGCGGACCCGCTGGATGATCGCCGGCCAGTGCTGCTTGATCTGCTCCACGCGCTCGCGGATCTGGCTGGGCTCCACGTACTTGCCGCGCGACTGCTGCAGCGCCGCCTCCCGGATCGCCGGGATGTCCTGCAGCGCCTCGACGCGGGCGTCGTTGGCGTCCGGGTCCGGCCAGGCCGCCACCGCGGCGTCCAGGTCGACCGAGTCGATGTCGAGCTCCAACACCTTTTCGTACAGGGCGCAGGAGGCCACCGTGCCGATGCCGACCTTGTTGCCGTGGCTCAACGGGGGCTCCCAGTCGAGCCCGTGCCCCTCCATCTCCCACTGGTGGGAGAAGTTGTGGCCGGCGCCGGACGCCGGGCGCGACGACTGATGCGCCTGCATCGCCAGGCCCGACATGAGCAGGCCCTCGGCGAGCCGGCCGATCGCTTCGGGCTCGCCGGCGGCGCAGCCCTCGGGGTCGGCGAGCGCGTCGCGCAGGCCCGGCTGGACGAGGTTCCAGACGTAGTCGTCCACGGCCTCGACGCCCAACTCGTCGGCGACCAGCCAGTCGGCACCGCCCGGGATCTTCTCGATGAGATCGCCGTAGCCGGTCGCGGTCAGCCGCTTGGGCGCCGCGCCCATCACGTCGAGGTCGGCCACCAGCGCGGCCGGCGCCGGGCAGTTGCGCGTGATCTTGAAGCCGTCGCGGGTGATGGACGCGCCGAACGCCGCGTAGCCGTCCATGGACGCCGCGGTGCACACGTTCATGTAAGGCCGGCCCAGCTCGCCGGAGGCCAGCTTGGTGAGGTCGTTCAGCGTGCCGGACGCGACGGAGCATGCGACCGCGTCGAGGGGCTTCAGGTGCTCGCGCACCGTGGTGACGTTCTCGTAGCCGGCGTACAGGGTAGGAGTCCCGGGGAAGATGAAGGGTTCCTCCTGCTCGACGCCCGCGTCGGTCAGGGACTTCTGGACGGCCTCCCCGGCGGCCGCCCACGTATTCTCGTCGGCGACGATGATCGCGCGCTTCCCGGGGAAGTTCTTCACGAAGACCTCGCCGGCACGGTCCACGACGCCGCTGCCGGTCACGATGTCCTTGGTGTCCGTCGCGGTCTGGAGCGCTTGTTCGATCAACTCTGACATACGACCCTCCTGTGGTCGGTTTCCCTCAGTCTTGCCGCGCCCGGCCGGACACACAACACGCCCCCGCCGTTCCGGGCGGCACGTCCGTCCCGCACCGCGCGCTGGACGCAGGCGTCCGTGCGGATGACGCGACGGCCCGCAGGGCTGCTGCCCTGCGGGCCGTCGTCACGCGAACGGGAGAACCCGGGTCAGCCCTCGTGGGTGCCGACCGAGCCGAGGTTCTTGCAGGCCTCGACGACGCGCGCGGTCATGCCGGCCTCAGCCGCCTTGCCCCACGAGCGGGGGTCGTACTGCTTCTTGTTGCCGACGTTGCCGTCGATCTTGAGGACGCCCTCGTAGTTGGCGAGCATCCAGCCGGCGACCGGGCGGGTGAACGCGTACTGGGTGTCGGTGTCCACGTTCATCTTGATGACGCCGTAGGACACCGCGTCCGAGATCTCCTGCTCCGAGGAGCCGGAGCCGCCGTGGAAGACCAGGTC
Source organism: Nigerium massiliense (assembly GCF_000826085.1). GTDB lineage: Bacteria > Actinomycetota > Actinomycetes > Propionibacteriales > Propionibacteriaceae > Propioniciclava > Propioniciclava massiliense. The sequence continues at coordinate 141,449 of NZ_CCYM01000002.1, forward strand.
GAACGGCTTGTCCTTGCCGTACTTCTTGCCGACCTCGTCCTGGATCTTCTTCAGCACCTCGGGACGCAGCTTGACCGCGCCCGGCTTGTAGACGCCGTGCACGTTGCCGAAGGTCAGCGCCGTGATGTAGCGGCCCTTCTCGCCCAGGCCGAGCGCCTCGGCGGTGGCCAGGCCGTCCTCGACGGTGGTGTAGAGCTTCTCGTTGATTTCGTTGGCGACACCGTCCTCCTCGCCGCCGACCACGCCGATCTCGACCTCAAGGATCTGGTGGTTCGCGGACGTCTTGGCGAGCAACTCCTCGGCGATCTGCAGGTTCTCGTCCAGCGGCACGGCCGACCCGTCCCACATGTGCGACTGGAACAGCGGGTCCTGGCCGTTGCGGACGCGCTCGGCGGAGACCTCGAGCAGCGGGCGGACGTAGGTGTCCAGCTTGTCCTTGGGGCAGTGGTCGGTGTGGATGGCGATGTTGACGGGGTACTTGGCCGCCACGACGTGCGCGAACTCGGCGAGGGCGACAGCGCCCGTGACCATGTCCTTCACGCCCTGGCCGGAGCCGTACTCGGCGCCGCCGGTGGAGAACTGGATGATGCCGTCGGAGCCCGCCTCGGCGAACCCGGCGAGAGCGGCGTTCAGGGTCTGGGAGGACGTCACGTTGATGGCCGGGTACGCGAAGCCCTTCGACTTGGCGCGGTCGATCATCTCCGCATAGGCATCGGGTGTTGCAATGGGCATTGTTCTCTCCTTAGTGGAATGACACGCGCCCGCGGGTTTCGCGGGCCTGCACCGAACGCGTCCATTGTTTCAAACTCCGCGCGAGCGCGTCGATGCTGCGGGAATCCCGCACGGACTCACAGGCCGAGCGGGCCGAAGTCCACGTGACAGCGGCCGCCGGACATCGCGCGGACGCCCCCGTCCAGCGTCGCCGGCAGGACGGTGAGGTAGTCCAGCGGTACCTCGAGCGACTGCCCCTGCCGGGGCGAGACGACGAGGCGGTTGCTGCGGCCCGAGCGGGGCTGCGCCTGGAGGCGCCCCACCTCGGTCCAGGGCAGCCAGGCGTCCTCGACCTGCAGGCCGTCGCGGGCGAGCACCAGCGCGACGCCCTCGTGGATGGCGCGCAACTCCTGGCCCGCGCGGCGCAGATTCACCAGCGCCTTGACGATGAACCCGAGCGGCACGACGAGCCCCAGCACCAGCAGCCAGACGAACCCGCCGATCTGATCGCGCAGGAACCACCACAGCACCCCCGAGATGATCACGGAGATGCCCAACGAGATGAACCGGCCGATGAGGGCGCGTTTGGCCAGTTGGCGGCGCTCCTCGGCGAGCGCGGGGTTGTAGAACACCGGATAGGCGGTGGTGGACGCGCTCATACCGCCAGCCTAGCGGCCCGGGCCGGCGGCGCCGTCGCGGCCGGGCGGCGCCCACTGCAGCCCCCACTGATACAGCGCGATGGCCGCGGCGGCGCCGGCGTTGATCGACCGGGTCGAGCCGTGCTGGCTGATCGCGACGAGCCCCTGACAGGCGGCGACGACCTCGTCGGTCAGGCCGGGACCTTCCGCGCCGAACACGAGGCAGCAGCGTTGCGGCAGCCGGGCCGTCTCGAGCGGGACCGAGCCGGGCAGATTGTCGACCCCGATGGGGACGATCGCGCGCTCGGCGAGCCACCCGGCGAACGCGGCCACGCTCTCGTGATGGTGGACGTGCAGATAGCGGTCGGTCACCATGGCCCCGCGGCGGTTCCAGCGCCGGCGTCCGAGGATGTGCACGCCCTCGACGTTGAACGCGTTGGCCGTGCGGACGATGGAGCCGATGTTGAAGTCGTGCTCCCAGTTCTGGATCGCGACGTGCAGGGGGTTCCGGCGGGAGTCCAGGTCGGCGACGATCGCCTCGACCCTCCAGTAGCGGTAGCGGTCGACGACGTTGCGCCGGTCGCCGTGCTCCAGCAGGTCGGGGTCGAGCCGAGGGTCGTCCGGCCAGGGTCGCGGGTGCGGTCCGACTCCGGGTCCCGCGGACGCGGCCTGCCGGTCGTCGTCCGCGGTCACAGCTCCTGGTCGCCGGCGGCGTGCGCCCCGCGGCCGCCGTCGTCGCGCCGGGACTCCCCGCCGGCGCCGTCCCCGTCGGCGTCGCCCTTCTTGCGACGGACGATGGCGCGGCGCACCAGCCACACGAGCAACGCGACGAGGAGCAGGATGAGGATGACGTAGACGACGTTCGAGTACTGGTTGACGACGTCGCCGACCTTGCTCCACTGGTCGCCGAGTAGGTAGCCGGCGGTGGCGAGGATCGTGTTCCACACCGCGCTGCCGAGCGCCGTGAACAGCGAGAACCGCAGCAGCGGCATGCGGTCCACGCCGGCCGGGATCGAGATCAGCGAGCGGATGCCCGGGATGAGCCGTCCGAAGAGGATGGCGGCCGGGCCGTGCCGGTGGAACCAATCGACGGACTTGGTGACATCGTTTCCGTCCACCAGCGGGATCTTGTCGGCGATGCGCCGCAGCCGGTCGGCGCCGAACGCGGCGCCCAGCCAGTAGAGCAGGTAGGCGCCCAGGAGCGAGCCCAGGGTGGCCCAGACGATGGCGATCGGCAGCGAGTAGGGCGGGTTCGGTTGTGCCGCGGTGAAGCCGGCCAGCGGGAGGATCACCTCGCTGGGGATGGGCGGGAAGACGTTCTCGAGCAGGATCGCCAGGAAGACGCCGGGCCCCCCGATCGTCTGCATCAGGTTCACGACCCACTGCACGATGTTGTCGAACATCGACCAACTCTCTTTCCGGTGAACGGCTTGCCGGAATCAGTGGCCGGCGGGAAAACCGTCGGCCACTCTATCGAGAGTCGCCATGATCGAACCGCAGGCTCGGGTGACATTCCGGGATGTCCCCGAGCGAGACCGGGTGGCCGCCCTCACCCCAGGCCGACGACCACCAGCAGCGCCAGGCAGGCGACGCCCTCGACCAGGCCCAGGCGGCGCGGACTCCATCGCGGACGCACCCGCGGCACCACGGCCGCGCGGACGGTGGCCGCGGCGAAGAACACCGCCCACCACCAGCTCGTCCCGGCGAGCCCGGCGGCCAGCGCGGCGGCGACGGTGGCGGCGGCGTGCCAACCGATGGACGCCGCGAGGTAGCCGACGCTGTCGCGCTCCCGGATGTTCGTCTTGACGTAGAGCACGGTGCCGAAGAAGTAGGCGAAGCAGAAGCACGTGGTGGCGAGGACGGCGGCACCCAGCGGCGTCCCGGACGCCGCGGCGAGGTCCGCCGGGGAGCGGTAGACGACGACGGCCGTCATCAGGCTGGCCCCGGCGGTGGTCAGCGCGCCGCCGAGCGTGGCCCGTTCGTGCCGGCGCGACGCCAGCACCATCGCCGGGACCAGCGCCACGAGGTAGGCGGGCACCCAACCGAGGATGGGCCAGCCGGCCAGGGCGAGCGTCCCGAGCCCCAACACCGCCGCCGCGGCGGCGTAGACGAGCAACGGGCGCTGCAGCGGCCCGCGACGGGAGGACGGGGCCTTGAGCCACAGCGACGCGGCGTTGAAGCAGAAATAGCCGGCCAGCCAGAAGAACAGCAGCACCCAGGCGTAGGTGGGGATCGCCGTCCCGTGCCGCACGCACAGCAGCGAGCCGGCCACGTACGGGACGAACAGCATCGCCCAGGCGCCGTGCTGCTGGGGAATCCAGCCGGCCTTCTTGGCCTGGGGACGCCGACGTGAGCTCACGCCCGGCACTTTACTCCGGTCGGCCCTGGAAAAATTGCGGTCGGCCGCGGACAGTCACGCTCACGGCCGCCGGGTGCTGCAGGTGACGGTGAACGCCCGGTCGCGCGCGACGATCTCGGTGGGGCCGACGTCGCGGCGCAGCCAGCCCAGGTAGGGCAAGTGGGAGTTGAACACCAGCCACAGCTGCCCGCCGGGGGCGAGGACGCGCGCGGCGTCCGCGATGATGCGGGCTGTGGGCGTGGAGTCCTTGGCGGCGCCCCGGTGGAACGGCGGGTTGGACGCGATGAGGTCGGCGGAGGCCTCCGGCTCGGCCTCCAGCCCGTCGGCGCGGACGGCGGCGACGTCCAGCCCATTGGCCTCGGCGGTGGCGGCGGTGGACGCGAGCGCCGCGGCGGAGACGTCGGTGGCGCGGACGCGGTACCCGCCGCGGGCGAGGGTGGCCGGGATGAGGCCCGTGCCGCCGCCGACGTCGAGCGCGCGGGCGGCGTCCGCGCTCGTGGGCGGCAGGTGCGCGAGCAGGAGCCGGGTGCCGGCGTCCAGGCCGGCCGCGCTGAAGGTGAGACCGTGGGCGACCATCGTGAGGCCGAGTTCGTCCACGCGGACGGTGCGCGGCCAGGTGCGCTCCCCCGGCGTCGGGCCCTCGGCGTGCAGCACGCGCGACTTCTGCCGCCCCAGACTGGCCCGGACGTCGGCGAAGCTGCCGGCCAGCACGTCGTTCATCGCCCGGGTCATGTGCTTGACGCGTCCGCCCGCGACGACGTGCAGCGGCCCGGACGCCCCGGCGGCCAACGCCTGCGCGTACTCCTCGAGGCCGCCGAGGGCGGTGGGCAACCGCAGCAGGACGGTCGAGACGCCGGTCAGCGCGTCGGGGCCGAGCGCGACGAGGCGCTCGGCCCCGACGGGCAGGTCCCGTTCGTCGCGCACGTCGTCGCAGTACGCCCGGACGCGGCAGCCGCGCTCGAGCAGCGCCCGGCAGAGCGCGCCGTCGCGGTCGTCCACGACGACGACGGTGCCCCCCGGCTCCGGAGCCGCCTCATCGAGCATGAGGGCGGCGACGGGGTCGAGGGGCACGGTGTCGCGGCTTGTCGGGCCGGTGGCGTCCGGACCCGTGATGCTGCTCAGTTGGCCGGGTTCGAACCGGGGCCGCCCTGCTGCGGCGGGTTCTGGTTCTGGTTCGGCTGGTAGGTCGGCTGCTGGGCGTCGCCGAAGTCGGACGCCTGCGCCGGCCGCTCGTAGGTGCGGGCGTCGTAGGCCTGCGGGTTGGGCAGGTCGTTCGGGTTGCTCGGGATCTGGCGCTGCTGCTCCCGCGGCGCCTGCTGGTTCGGCTCGTCGCCGCGGTGGCTGATCTCGCCGAAGTTCACGTCGGGCGCGCGGCGCACCTCGGGGTCGTTGACCTCGAAGTAGGTGGCCTTCTGGAAGTTGAACGAGTTGGCGATCATGTTGGTCGGCACCGACTCGATGCGGGTGTTGTAGTTGCGGACGTTCGCGTTGTAATAACGGCGCCCGGCGGCGATGCGATCCTCGGTTTCGGAGAGTTCACGCTGCAGCTCGAGGAAGTTCTGGTTGCTGCGCAGCTCGGGGTACGCCTCGACGCTCACCAGCAGGTTGCGGACGGCGCCGGAGAGCTCGGCCTCGACGTTGGCGCGCTGCTCGGTGGGCGCCTCGCCGCTGCGACCGGCCAGCGACTGCGCCTCGGTGCGCAGGCGGGTGACGTTCTCGAGCGTATTGCGCTCGTGGGCGGCGTACGCGCGGACCGTCTCGACCAGGTTCGGCAGCAGCTCGTAGCGCCGGTTGAGCTCGACGTCCACCTGACGCCAGGACTCCTGGATCATGTTGCGTTGCCGGACGAGGCCGTTGTACGCGCTGAGCGCCCACACACCGGCGGCGATCACGAGGACGACGAGGATCACGAGGATCCAGCCGAAACCAGGCATGAGTGGTCTCCTTGCAGTAGGTGTCGCGCCCCAGCCTAACGGGCGGCTCGCCCGGACAGCGAGGGCGACCCCCGCGCGGCGCCCGCTTACAGACCCAGGTCGGCCAGGCTGAACGCGGCGCGGTACGCGAGGCCCTCGGCCTCGATGCGCTCGCGGGCACCGGTGTCGCGGTCGACGATCACGGCCACCCCGACGATGTCGGCACCGGCCTCTCGGACGGCCTCGACGGCGGTCAGCACGGAGCCGCCGGTGGTCGAGGTGTCCTCGACCACCAGGACGGGGCGTCCGGCGATCTCGGTGCCCTCGATGCGGCGCTGCAGCCCATGCGCCTTCGACTCCTTGCGGACGACGAAGGCGTCCAGCCGCTGGCCGTCCGCCGCCGCGGAGTGCAGCATCGCGACCGCCACCGGGTCGGCGCCCAGCGTGAGGCCGCCCGCGGCCTCGAACGCCCAGTCGGCGGTCAGGTCGCGCATCACGCGTCCGACGAGCGGCGCGGCGGCGCCGTCCAGCGTCACGCGGCGCAGGTCGACGTAGTAGTCGGCCTCCTTGCCGGAGGCCAGGGTGACCCGGCCCCGGACGACCGCCAGGTCGACGATGTGCTGCAGGAGTTGTTCGCGCTCAGCCATGGGCGTCAGCGTAAGGGACGGACTCACTGGAACCAGAACCCGCCCTCGCGTGGGACGGGCGCGGCGGCGGCGTCCGCATCAGTGAAGGCCTGCGCTCCGCCGATCCAGCGGGTGAGTTCGCGCCCGAACAGCGAGCGCTGCGGGAAGACGGCGTGGTGGGCGCCGTCGTCGAGGTCGCCGTGCGGCAGCGGCGACGCGCTGGCCGCGACGACGAGGTTGCCGTAGCGGCGTCCCTTGAGCACGGCCGGCTCGGCGACGAGGTGCACGTGCCGCAGCCGCTCGGCCACGCCGCCGACCACCCGCTTGGCCCAGCCGAACGGCGCGCGGTCGGCCAGGTTGAAGAAGAAGACGCCGCCGGGACGCAGCCGCAGCACGACCTCGTCGAAGAACTCGTCGGTGACCAGGCTCGGCGGGACCGTGCTGCCGTCGAAGGCGTCCAGGATGATCGCGTCCGCGTAGTCGGCGGGCATCAACTCCAGTCCGGCGCGGCCGTCGGTGATGCGTACCTTGATGCCGGTGCGCCTGGGCAGCGGCAGCTTGCGGCGCACCTCCTCGATGAGGTCGCCGTCGGGTTCCAGCACGATCTGGGCGGTGTGCGGACGCCGCGCCTCGACGTAGCGCGGCAGGCTGAGCCCGCCGCCCCCGATGTGGACGACCCGCAGCCGCCGCTCGGGGTCGGCGGTGAGCACGGTGGCGTCCAGCCCGTCGGCGATGCGCTGGACGTACTCGAACTCCAGCCGCGTCGGGTCGGCCGGGTCGACCCACGACTGCGACGTGGGCCCCGTCATCACCCGGAACGCACCCGGCGTGCTCGGGTCGGGCACGAGTCGCTCGCTCATTGGGCTCCTCCTGGGACGGGCCGCCGCGGGGACGGCGCAGGGACGGCGACGCCGCCACCGGGGCGGTGACGGCGTCGACGTGCTGTCGGCTGGCGGGCCGAGGGCCCGACCGGTCAGGACAGGTTACGCAGGAAGTCGAGGAGCGCGACGTTGAACTGGTGCGCGTGCGAGACGTTGATGCCGTGCGGGCCGCCGGCGATCTCGACGACCTTGGCCTGCGGCACGAACTCGGGCACCCGCTGCCCGGACGCGGCGAACGGCACGTTCTGGTCGCTGTCGCCGTGGATGACCAACAGGGGGACGTCGCACTTCTCGAGGTCGGCGCGCAGGTCGGTGCCCCAGATGCCGATGGTCTCGACCAGCGCCGTGTCCTCGGCCTGCTCCGTGATGTCGAGGGCCAGGTCGAGCTCCTCCGCCGACACCTGCAGCCCGCCCTTCTCGGTGGAGAAGAAGGTCGTCATGAACTCCTTGAGGAACCCCTCGCGGTCGGCACGGCACTGCTCCTGCATCTCCTCGAAGCCCGACTGCGGCATCGCGCCGTCGGGGTTGGAGTCGGTCTGCGCCAGCGCGGGGGTGACCGCGGCGGCCAGGACGGCGCCGGCCAGCCGGTCGGTGCCGTGCTTGCCGATGTAGCGGGCGACCTCGCCGCCGCCCATGCTGAACCCGACGATCACGGCGTCGCGCAGGTCGAGCTGGTCGAGCAGCGCCGCGAGGTCATCGGAGAGGGTGTCGTAGTCGTTGCCGGTGCCCGGCTGGTCGGAGCGCCCGAAGCCGCGTCGGTCGTAGGTGACGACCCGATGGCCCGCGCTCTCGAGGGCATCGGTCTGGTGCGCCCAGGACTCCCCCGACAGCGGCCAGCCGTGGATGAGGACGACCGGGCGGCCGTCGCCTCCGGTGTCGGTGTAGTGCAGCTTGACCGGGCTTTCGCCGGGAACGGTGATGTCGGGCATGATGCTCCTCCATGTCGGGTTTCTCCCGACCCTAACCAGCCCGCCACCGCCCCAACAAGGCCCGGACGATCACGAACCGCGGCGCAGGACGCAGCCCCGCGGGTGCGCCATCGGCAGGAGTTCGAGGGGCTCGGACTCCCCCACCAGGGCCCGGACGACGCCCAGGTGCACGCCGCACACGAGGGACGGCTCGTGCTCCGCCACGCTCCGCAACGGGCAGGCGCGCAGGATGAGCAGCCGGTCGTCGTCGGCGTCCGGCTCGGGGTCGAAGCCGAGCCCGGTCATCGCCTCGAAGAAGTCGGACTCGCCGAGTTCGGCGGGACGCTCGGCGAGCAACTCGTCGCCCCAACGCCGCCCCGCCCGCTCGGCGATGGCGTCCGCGTCGCCTCGTTCGGCGATCTCGCGCAGCAGCGCGCCGACGAGCTGGTCGCCGGTGATGCCGGTCTCCCAGGCGCTGGCCGCCCGGAACTTCGCGGGCGGTCGGCCGCGCCCGCGGCGTTCCGACGTCTTCGTGGCGACGTGCGCCAGCCCGTCGGCGACGAGCGCCTCCAGGTGTTCGCGGACGGTGTTCGGATGGTTCCCGGTGTGGGCTGCGACGTCGGCGACCGTCCACGCCCGGTCGGAGGAGCGCAGCAGGCGCAGAATGCGCCCGCGCGCCAGCGACAGTTCGGCCCCGCTCACGGGGCGCGGACCGCCCTCACGATGAGCCGGCTCCATGGCGCCGAGCCTAGGGTCAGGCGATCCGCGCCACGGGCGAATCGCGAGATTCATCGGCGTGCCCTCGTGCACCTCGGCGGACAGCACCGTGCGGGCCGACTGATCCTCGATCGCCGTCCGCACCAGCGGGCGCAGCGGACGCGCACCACCGCGGCGCAGGGCGCGCGGCAGCGAGGACGACTCAGCCGGCCCGGGTCGGCTCCGGCAGGTAGACCGCTCCGCCGCGCTCCACGAACTCCCGCGACTTCTCCTGCATGCCGGCGATCGCGGCCTGCGCCTCGGCCGATCCATAGGTGTCCCGGATGCCCTGGCTGATGCGCATCGAGCAGAATTTGGGGCCGCACATCGAGCAGAAGTGCGCGGTCTTGGCCGGCTCGGCGGGCAGCGTCTCGTCGTGGAACGCCTCGGCGGTCTGCGGGTCGAGCGACAGGTTGAACTGGTCGCGCCAGCGGAACTCGAAACGGGCCTTGGACAGCGCGTCGTCGCGATCCTGGGCGCCGGGGTGCTCCTTCGCGACGTCGGCGGCGTGCGCGGCGATCTTGTAGGTGATGACGCCGGTCTTCACGTCGTCCCGGTTCGGAAGCCCCAGGTGCTCCTTCGGGGTGACGTAGCACAGCATCGCGGTGCCGTACCGGGCGATCTCCGTCGCGCCGATCGCCGACGTGATGTGGTCGTAGCCGGGCGCGATGTCGGTCACGAGCGGGCCGAGGGTGTAGAACGGCGCTCCGTCGCACAGCTCCTGCTGGCGCTCGACGTTCTCCCGCACCTTGTGGAGCGGGATGTGGCCCGGCCCCTCGACCATCACCTGCACGTCGAACTCCCAGGCCCGCTTGGTCAGCTCCGCGAGGGTGTCGAGCTCGGCGAACTGGGCCGCGTCGTTGGCGTCCGCGATCGAGCCGGGGCGCAGGCCGTCGCCCAGCGAGAACGCCACGTCGTACTGGGCGAAGATCTCGCACAGCTCGTCGAAGTGCGTGTAGAGGAAGTTCTCCTCGTGGTGGGCCAGGCACCAGCCGGCCATGATCGAACCGCCGCGGGAGACGATGCCGGTGACCCGGTCGGCGGTCAGCGGCACGTAGCGCAACAGGACGCCGGCGTGGATCGTCATGTAGTCCACGCCCTGCTCGCACTGCTCGATGACGGTGTCGCGGAAGATCTCCCACGTCAGCTTGTCGGCCTGCCCGTCGACCTTCTCCAGCGCCTGGTAGATCGGGACGGTGCCGATGGGCACGGGCGCGTTGCGGATGATCCACTCGCGGGTGGTGTGGATGTCGTCACCCGTGGACAGGTCCATGACCGTGTCGGCGCCCCACTGGGTGGCCCAGCGCAGCTTGCTGACCTCCTCGGCGATCGAGCTGGTGACGGCCGAGTTGCCGATGTTCGCGTTGACCTTCACCAGGAACGCGCGGCCGATGATCATGGGCTCGGACTCGGGATGGTTGACATTGTTAGGGATGATGGCGCGCCCGGCCGCGACCTCGGCGCGAACCAGCTCGGGGTCGCACTGCTCGCGCAGCGCCACGTAGCGCATCTCCGGGGTGACGATGCCCTGGCGGGCGTAGTGCATCTGCGTGACCCGGCGTCCGGCCTTGGCCCGGCGCGGAGGGCGTCGGACCCCGCGCCACTCCTCGGACGCCTCGCCCCGCCGCTGGGCGGAACGGCCGTCGTCGGCCAAGGTGCGGGCCCGGCCCTCGTAGGCCTCGGTGTCGTCGCGGTCCTCGATCCACGCGCTGCGCTGGTCGGGCAGGCCCGCCTCGGGCTCGCAGTCCGGGCCGGCGGTCCGGTAGACCTGCACCGGCTCGTGCGGCGTCCCGTCGGGGGCGGGCGCGAGCGCGATCTCGGTGACCGGCACTCTCAGCTCGCCGTCGGTGCGGGAGGCGACGGAGTACGCCTCGGGGAACGTCCACTCGGTGGTGGAGTCCTTGGTGTCGGTCGCTCGTGCGAGCGACGGGTCGTTCGTGCGCGCCATCATTGGCCCCTTCCTTCGCCGGCATGACCCGGGCAGGTTCAACGGTTGGTCGGCAGCATCAGCCTGATCTCAGCCCCTGCTGGGGCCCCCGTGGTTCTCTTGGGCACGACGTTAGCAACATCCACGGTTGTGCGCACTGCCTGTCACCATGCAGGCGACGTCCAATTCGGCGTCGAAGCCGAGCCCGGTCGTCGCCTCGAGGACGTCGGGCTCGGTGCGACAGGACACGAGACGCCGAACGGCGGCCCCGCCGAAGCGGGACCGCCGTCAGTCACCTCGTCCGTCGTCAGCGCTGGCCGTCGTCGACCGGCGGCTCGTCGACGCGGAGCCGGTCATCCGTCCCCTCGGCCTCGTGACCCGGGTCGCGGATCTCCAGTCCCTGGCCGTCCGGCGCGACATCGAAGACGACCGTGTCGCCCTCGTGCACCTCGCCGGACAGCACCTTGCGGGCCAGTTGATCCTCGATCGCGGTCTGCACCAGCCGACGCAGCGGACGCGCGCCGTACACCGGGTCGAAGCCGGTCGCGGCGAGCCACTCCTGCCCGGCGGGCGTCACCTCGATGGTGATGCGACGGTCAGCCAGCCGGTCGTCGAGCCGGCGCAGCTGGATGCCGACGATCTGCGCCAAGTCCTCTTGCGAGAGCGGGTCGAACATGACGAGGTCGTCGAGCCGGTTCAAGAACTCGGGCTTGAACGCGTTGCGCACGACGTTCATCACGGCCTCGTTCTTCGTCTCCGCGTCCAGCTTCGGGTCGGCCAGGTACTGGCTGCCCAGGTTGGACGTCAGGATGAGGATGGTGTTGCGGAAGTCGACCGTGCGGCCCTGGCCGTCGGTCAGGCGTCCGTCGTCGAGCACCTGCAGCAGGATGTTGAAGACGTCCGGGTGCGCCTTCTCGACCTCGTCCAGCAGCACCACCGAGTACGGACGCCGCCGCACAGCCTCGGTCAGCTGGCCGCCCTCCTCGTAACCGACGTAGCCCGGAGGGGCGCCGACGAGCCGGCTGACGGTGTGCTTCTCGCCGTATTCGCTCATGTCGATGCGGACCATCGCGCGCTCGTCGTCGAAGAGGAACTCCGCCAGCGCCTTGGCCAACTCGGTCTTGCCGACGCCCGTGGGGCCGAGGAACAAGAACGAGCCGGTCGGCTTGTTCGGGTCGCTGATGCCCGCACGGCTACGCCGGACGGCGTCCGAGACGGCCTTGACCGCCTCGCGCTGGCCGATGAGCCGCTCGCCGAGGTAACCCTCCATGTCGAGCAGCTTCTCCCGCTCGCCCTGAAGCATCTTGCCGACCGGGATGCCCGTCCAGTTCGACACCACCTCGGCGATGTCGTTGGCGCTCACCTCGTCGGCCACCATCGGCGTCACGTTCTTCTCGGCCGCCGAGGCCGACTCGAGCTCCTCGTTCAGCGCCGGGATCGTCCCGTAGAGGATCTCGGACGCTCGCGTCAGGTCGCCCTCGCGCTGGGCGCGGTCGGCTTCGGCGCGCAGGCCATCGATCTCCTTCTTGATGTCGCCCACGCGGTTCAGGTCGTTCTTCTCCGACTCCCAGCGGCTCTCCAGCCCGCGCAACTGCTCCTCAGCATCGGCCAGGTCGGCCTCCAAACGGCTGAGCCGCTCACGCGAGCCGGCGTCCTCCTCCTTCTCGAGGGCGAAGTGCTCCATCTTGAGCCGGTCGATCTGGCGGCGCAGCGCGTCGATCTCCTCGGGCGAGCTGTCGATCTCCATGCGCAGCCTTGAGGCCGCCTCGTCGATGAGGTCGATCGCCTTGTCGGGGAGCTGACGGTTCGTGATGTACCGGTTCGAGAGGGACGCCGCCGCGACGAGCGCGCCGTCGGTGATGCGCACCTTGTGGTGCGCCTCGTAGCGCTCGCGCAGGCCACGCAGGATCGCGACGGTGTCCTCCACCGACGGCTCGCCGACGTAGACCTGCTGGAACCGACGCTCCAGGGCCGGGTCCTTCTCGATGTGTTCGCGGTACTCGTCCAGGGTGGTCGCGCCGATCAGGCGCAGCTCGCCGCGGGCCAGCATGGGCTTGAGCATGTTGGACGCGTCCATCGCGCCCTCCGAGGCGCCCGCCCCCACGACCGTGTGCAGCTCGTCGATGAACGTGATGACCTGGCCCTCGGCCTCCTTGATCTCGTTGAGGACGGCCTTCAGCCGCTCCTCGAACTCGCCGCGGTATTTCGCGCCGGCCACCATGCTGGCCAGATCGAGGCTGACGACGCGGCGTCCCCTCAACGAATCCGGGACGTCGCCGGCGACCACGCGCTGGGCCAGGCCCTCGACGACGGCGGTCTTGCCGACGCCGGGCTCGCCGATGAGCACGGGGTTGTTCTTCGTGCGGCGGCTCAACACCTGCACCACGCGGCGGATCTCGGAATCGCGGCCGATCACCGGGTCGAGCTTGCCCTCGCGGGCCGCCTCGGTGAGGTCGACCGAGTAGTTCTCCAGCGCCGACTCGCCACCCTCGGCGGCCTCGCTGGTGACGCGCTTGCTGCCGCGGGCGTCGTTGAACGCCTTCGTCAGCGCCTGGTCGGTCGCGCCCGCCTTGGTGAGGATCGGCTTGGCGTCGCTCTCGATCGCGGCGAGCGCGATGAGCAGGTGCTCGGTAGCGACGAACGAGTCGCCCATCTGCTCGGCACGGGTCTCGGCGTCCGCGAGCACGCGGGCGAACGAGCCCGACAGCTGCGGTTGCGCGACCGACGATCCGGTCGAGCTGGGCAGCTTCTTGATGGCGGCCTGCGCCGCGGCGTCCGTCGCCTGCGGGTCGGCGCCCACGTCGGTCAGCAGCGTCCCGACGGTGTTGTCCGGCACCATGAGCAGCGCGTGCAGCAGGTGGGACGGTTCGGCATTGGGATTGCCGTTGGCCAAAGCGTGACGAAGGGCGGCCGAGACGGCGTCGCGGCTCTTCGTCGTGAGCTTCGCAGAATCCATGTGTTACCTCCTAGCTCGGCGCCCGTGCCATCGTCCTCAGCCCACGAGCCGAGCGCAGCCAAAGTTGAGTTCACTAGACTCAACTACTCTACGGCCTCGACTATTCCCTCGCCAGAGCCACACTCGGTCACGCGCGGGCGCCTGGCGCCGAGATCAAAGACCCCGACGGAACGTGACGATGACCCGCTCGCCGCAACCGCCGTGCCATCGGTTGCCATGCGGGTGCGGAGGATGTGGGATTATTAGTCATCCCGACTAATGCAGTGATCGTTGGACGGAGGGACCGGCCAACACAGCAGAAGGGACGATGACAATGTTCAACATCTTCAACGAGCGGCAGAAGGCCATGGAGCTTCAGGCCGACGCCGAAGAGCGCATCGGGCGCAGCGACATCAACTGATCTGGCGCCGTCACCGGCATCAGCACCGCACCAACCGATCAATCAACCAAGGAGCACAATGTTCAACTTCATCGATGAGTGGCAGAAGGCCATGCAGCTTCAGGCCGACGCCGAGGAACGCATCGGGCGCAGCGACATCAACTGACCGAGCGGTCCCCGGACGCCGGCAACCGGAGCAAGGCCGTAGGCCATCTGCCGAGATAATCCGAACCCCCCGCCACAGCGACGTGGCGCGGGGTTCCCGCATTCAAGCGGTTTCCCCCCACCGAGGCGCCTCCCCGCCGGATGCGTCCTCAACCCGAGAGGAACCGGCGCTGGTAGGCGTCCGCAAGCGCGTCGACATCCACCCGGCACTGCCGGATGCGGCACCCCGAGCCGTCGGCACGCACCGGCGTGCCCTCCGCGCGCCAGTGCGCCAACGCGTCCGGGAGCAAGGGCGCCGGCAGCGCCCCGGCGACGTTGACCACCCGCCACCAGGGCAGATCGTGACCGTGCCGCGCCATGATCGCCCCGACGACGCGGGGCGCCAGTCCGACGACGCGTCCGACGTCCGAATACGCAGCGACGCACCCCGCCGGGATCTCCTCGACCGCCAGCAGGACGCGTCCCACCGCAAATCCGTCCACGGGCTCACGCTAGCCCGCGGCACCGGCCTACTTGGCGGTGCTCTTCTTCGCGCGCGTGGTCTTCTTCGGCGCGACCTTCTCCTCGACCGCGTCGACGGCGTCGCCGATCACGTCGGCCACCTTCTCGGCGACCTTCTTCACGGTCGGCTTCTTCGCGGCGCGGCGCGGCTTCGGGGCCTCGTCCGCCGCGGGCGTCGCGACGTCGGCCGGCACGTCCTTGGTCTTCGTGGCGCGGGCGGACGCGGCCTTGCGGGCGGGCTTGTCCTCATCGCCACGGGCGGCGGCGGGGACGTAGACGCTGGCGCCGGCGTCGACGAACGTGGCGTCCTGCTCGTCGAACCAGTTGCCGCCCTCGCCCAGGTAGCGGAACACGGCGATGTAGTCGGCGGGCAGGACGACGGACGCGCTCTGCTTGTCGCCGCGCTTCTTGAACGGCAGCTCGCCGGGCGTCCAGTCGTTGAAGTTGCCGACGACCGAGATGGCGCCGGCCTCGTGGTTGGCGGGCAGCGTGAAGGTGAGCTTCTGGCCGCCGCTCTTGGTGTCGCGGGTTACTTTCAGCATGGATTGATACCTCGTAGATCCTCGTTGGCTGTGAGACGGGAGGGTGTCTCGAAACTGTGGGTACGGCCTGCCGGGCTGCCTCGAGGGCGGCCGTGATCGGGCCGTTATAGTTCTCCAGACTAGTGGACGGCGCGCCGCCACCCGGGCGCGTCCCGCCCTGTGTCGGTCCGGCTTCCCGGCAGAGCCCGGCGGCGGCGATAGGCCGGGGTGACCCTGGCGGACAGGCGTCCCGCCGCACGCTGCGCGCGTGACAGACTTGGGCCACGTGCGCAGTCTCGGAAGAATCGTCGCTGCGGCCCGCGAATTGTGGCCGTACTACCTCGGGATCACGCTGGCGGCGGTGGTCGTCGCCGGCACCAGCCTGCTGACCCCGTTCATCATCAGCGCCGCCACCGATGAGGTGGTCGCCCAGGCACAAGGTCACGGCCGCGGCCTGCAGACGCTGGTCTGGCTGGCGGTCGGCGTCCTGGCGGCGGAGCTGTGCAACTCCGTCTTCACCAACGTCGGCGGCTACCTCGGCGACTGCATGGCGGTGCGGCTGCGCTCGATCCTCTCGTCGCGCTACTTCGCGAAGATGCTGTCGCTGCCGCAGCGCTACTTCGACAGCCAGCTCACCGGAACGGTCATCAACCGGTTGCAGCGCTCGATCACCGAGACGACCCAGTTCCTGCAGATGTTCAGCAACGGCTTCTTCCCGATGGTGATCACCCTGGTGGCGACGCTCGTCATCACGGCGAGCTACTCGTGGGTCATCTCGCTGCTGCTCGTCATCATCTACCCGGTCTTCGCCTGGCTGACGGCGCTGACGTCGAAGCGCTGGTTGAAGCTGGAGCAGGAGAAGAACCATCAGCTCGACATCGCCGGAGGGCGGTTCGCCGAGGCGATCGGACAGATCCGCGTCGTGAAGAGCTTCGTCCAGGAGCTCCGCGAGCTGCGCGGCTTCAACGACCGCTACGTCACCACGACCCAGCTCACCTCGACGCAGTCGCGCTGGTGGCACACGATGGACGTCGCCCGTCGCGCGGCGCTCAACGTGGTCTTCTTCGGCATCTACCTGATCATCTTCCTCGACACCGCCCAGGGCCGGTACTCGATCGGCGTGATGGTGCTGCTCATCCAGCTCGTGGGTATGGCCAAGCAGCCCGTGCAGTCGATGAGCTTCTACGTGGACGCCTCCCAGCGCGCGATCGCCGGCAGCCGCTCCTACTTCGAGGCCATGGAGGAGACGCCGGAGCCTCATACCTCCATCACCATGGACGACGCCCTGAGCTTCGCACGCGATGAGCGCCGCGGCGAGGTCGCCCTCCGCGACGAGGCGAGCCGGCCCTGGCCGGTGGTGCCGGGGGCGCCCATGATCGCGCTCGACCACGTCGACTTCGGCTACGGCGACGACGAGGACGTGCTGCACGGCATCACGTTCGACGTCGCCGAGGGCGAGCACATCGCGCTCGTCGGGGAGTCGGGTGGCGGCAAGACGACGCTGGTGAACCTGCTGCTCGGCCTGTATCGGCCGCGCGGCGGCACCATCGCGATCCAGGGCACCGACATCATGACCACCCCGACGACCGCCCTGCGCCAGGAGACCGGCGTCGTCTTCCAGGACGCCGCCCTCTTCTCCGGGACCATCCGGGAGAACATCGCCTACGGACGCCCCGACGCGACCGACGAGCAGATCGAGGCGGTCGCCCGGCGCGCGAACGTCCACCAGTTCGTCGACAAGCTCGCCGACGGCTACGACACCGAGATCGGCGAGCGGGGCATCAAGCTGTCCGGCGGCCAGCGCCAGCGCATCGCGGTCGCCCGGGCCATGCTCAAGGACGCCCCGATCCTCGTCCTCGACGAGGCGACCAGCGCGCTCGATTCCCGCTCGGAGCGGCTGGTGCAGGCGGGCCTGCGGGACCTGATGAACGAGCGAACCAGCGTGATCATCGCCCACCGCCTCTCGACGATCTCCAGCGTCGACCGCATCATCACCCTGCGCGACGGACGCGTCGACGAGATCGGCTCGCCGGCCGAGCTGGCCACCAGCGGCGGCATCTACGCCGAGCTGCTCGCCCTGCAGGCGTCCGCGAGCAAGGCAGACCGCAAGCGGCTCAAGGAGTTCGAGATCCGGGGCTGAGCCGGGCTCAGGCCTGCTTCTCGGCCTGGGTCCGTCCCACCTCGTCCCGGCTCGGGCCGTAGGCGCCCGCACGCCCGACGGTGATCGCGGACGTGGCCAGCGCCCGGTCCACCGCCGGCGCCACGTCGTCCCACGTGGCGGCCTTGAGCGCCTCGCGCGCGTCCGGCCCGCCGAGCAGCCCGGCGTCCAGCAGGCCGGAGATGAGCCCCGCCATGAACGAGTCGCCGGCCCCGACCGTGTCGCGCACGGCGACGCTCGGGGCCGACAGCTCGTGCAGTTCGTCCTCGCCGGCGATCACCACCGCCGCGCCCTCGGCGCCCCGCGTGGTCAGCAGGACCCGCGGTCCGCGGGTCGCCCAGTCGCGCAGCACGTCGGCGTAGCCGCGGCCGGGGTAGAGCCAGGCGAGATCCTCGTCGCTGGCCTTGACCACGTCGGCGCGGGCGACGATCTCTTCGATGCGGCCCACCACGTCCGCGGGGCTGCCCATCAACGCCGGGCGGACGTTCGGGTCGTAGGACACCGTCGCGGACCGGGCCGCATCGAGGGCCTGGACGACCTTCGTGCCCCCTGGCTCCAGGGTCGCGCCGATGCTGCCGGTGTGAACGTGCGCGTAGCCGTCCAGGTCGGCGATCGGGGGCAGGTCCCACTCGAGGTCGAACGTGTAGGTCGCCTTGCCCTGGTCGTCGATCTGCGCGTAGGCCACGGGCGTGCGGCCGGCGCGGTCGCACCCCTCGACGATCTCGACGGCGCGCTCCCGGGCATAGTCGACGATGCGGCGACCACGGTCGTCCTGGCCGATCCAGCACCCGATCCGCGCCTCGTGGCCCAACGCGGACAGCCCGCAGGCCACGTTGAGCAGGCTGCCGCCGACGATCTCGGTGACCTCGTCGTCCTGATGCACCGCGTCGATGAGCGCCTCGCCCAATGCCAGCACCGTGCCGTCAGCCATGTCAGTCCTCCATCCCCGTGAGGCCGAGTCTGGCCTCCATCTCCTCCAGCGGGACGCCCTTCGTCTCCGGCATCACCCGCAGCACCCAGATCAACTGTCCCACCATGCACACGAAGAAGATCAGGAACGCGACGCCGCCGCCCAGGGCGCCGATGATCGGCGGGAAGGCGAACGACACGATGGCGGCGAACACCCAGTGCGTCATCGAGCCCAAGGACTGCCCGCGGCCGCGGATGCGGTTGGGGAAGATCTCCGAGATGAACACCCAGATGACCGAACCCTGGCCGAAGGCGTGCGCCGCGATGAAGGCCATGAGGCCGACGAGGACGAGCACGCTCGACGTGGCGTCGAAGTGCCCCTCGTAGGAGAACATGATCGCCGACAGGAAGCCCAGGCTGACGAGGTAGCCGATCGACCCGACGATCATCAGCGTGCGGCGTCCGATCTTGTCGATCACGGTGAGGGCGGCCATCGTCGCGACGAGGTTCATCAGGCCGACCCCGACGCTCATCAGGTAAGCGCTGTTGGCGCTGGCGCCCGCGCGCTCCATGACGACCGGCGCGTAGTACAGCACCGCGTTGATACCGGACAACTGGTTGAACATCGCGATCGCGAAGGCCAGCAAGATGACCTTCATGTTGCGGCGCACGAAGAACGGCGCCTTCTTCATGTCCGCGTCGGCGGCGATCTGGTCGCGGATCTCCTGGATCTGAGTGGCCGATTCCTCCTCGGTCTCGCACAGCCGCAGGCTGGTGGCCCTGGCCTCGTCCTCGCGTCCGACGGCCATCAGCCAGCGCGGCGTCTCGGGGACGGTGGCGAGCAGCACCAAGAAGATGACCGCCGGGACGGCCATCACGCCGAGCATCCAGCGCCAGGCCACAGCCTCGGGCACGAGCAGCCGGATGATGAAGTTCGACAGGTAGGCGACGAGGATGCCCAGGACGATGTTGAACTGCACCAGGCCCACGAGACGTCCTCGATGGGCCGGCGGGGCGACCTCGGCGGTGTAGACGGGGGCGCACACGCTCGAGGCGCCGACGCCGATGCCACCGAGCACGCGCGCGATGACGAAGACGATGTAGCTGGGGGCGAAGGCGGAGCCGAGTGCGCCGAGCACGTAGAGGATGCCGATCGCCGTCAGCACCTTCTTACGGCCGAACTGATCCATGGGCTTGCCGGCGGTGGCGGCACCGATGATCGTGCCGACGAGGGCGGTCGTCACCGTGATGCCGAGCCCGGCATCGTCGAGGGTGAACACGCGCTTGAGCGATTCGGTGGTCCCCGAGATGACAGCGGTGTCGAACCCGAAGATCAGCCCACCGAGGGAGGCGACGATGGCGCTCCGGATCACAAGTGGCTTCATGCGGAGTTACCTTAAGACGTCCGCTCCCCCGGTGGCAGGGCCGTCGCGCCGATGCGTTTGCACGTCCGTTCGTCCCGTCGCTCCGTTGGCCCGCCGGCCCCGCGTGGCAGGCCGCCCCCGCGGCCGCGGCGTGGAACAGTGGGAGGCTGAGGAGGACGACGATGAGGACACGTGCGTTGTGGGGGGCGGTCGCGCTGGCCGTCCTCGCGGGATGCTCACGCCAGCCTGCCGTCGAGACGCCGTCCCCGGCGCCGCCGGTCGCGTCACCGACCTACGTGTGCACGCCGGCGTCGGGCCAGCCGTACGCCTGCACCGGCCAGCAGTACACGGATCAGGAGAAGCAGAAGGTCCTCACCGACTCGACGCGGCAGGTGTTCGCGCGTTACTTCAACGAGGCGTCCCGGCTGTACCGCGCGGGCGGCGCCGCGCAGGCGACCGACGTGCTGAAGGCCACGACCGCGGAGAAGTATCTGCAGGCGAAGCAGGCCGAGTTCGCCCAGTTGAAGAGTTCCGGCGTCCAGGCGGTGGGCGGCAACATCCGCCTCGTGCGCACCAAGCCGGATCCCGAGGTGAAGGACAAGGGCTTCGACGCCGGCCTCGACATGTGCATCGACGCGACGTCCGTCCAGCTCAAACGCGGCGACCAGGTGGTCGACGACAAGGGCTTCGCGGTCGCCGGCAACGTCTACTTCAAGCGCGTCGGGGGCGCCCTCAAGATCGTGGACTCCGAAGAACGGCTTGTCGCGGGCTGTTGAGGGGTCAGCTCCGCCAACCCGGGTGCACGGACGTGCGCCGCCCGTGACCCGCCCTGAGGAAGGTGGCCAACCCTTCCGGGGACCCTCCCTTTTGTCTGAGCGAGGCTCTAGGTTGGACGTGGTCAGCAGTCCGGCAAGGACGCGGAAGCCATGAGCGGTCCCGGTCGTCTGACCAACCGCTTACTTCGAGAGGACGAACTATGAGCACCATCGTGGTGCTGGGCTCGGGCATCATGGCCACGGCCCTCGCAACCCCCCTGCACGACAACGGCCACCAGGTCCGCCTGGTGGGCACCCACCTCGACCGCGAGATCATCGACTCGATCAAGAGCACCGGTGTGCACCCGAACTTGAAGCTCCAGGTTCCCGAGGGCACCGAGGCCTACCAGCTCGAGGAGGCACAGGAGGCCTTCGAGGGCGCCGAGTACGTGATGAGCGGCGTGAACTCGTTCGGCGTCGACTGGGCCGGCCAGCAGTTGGCCACCCTGCTCAAGCCGGGCATGCACGTCATCGCGCTGGCCAAGGGCATGCAGGCGGACGACGAGGGCAACTTCACGATCCTCCCCCACGCCCTCGCGGCGCAGGTTCCCGAGGACGTCCGCAGCCAGGTCACCTGGTCCGCGATCGCCGGCCCGTCCATCGCGGGCGAGGTCGCCGTGCACCGGCACACCTCGGTCGTCTTCACGAACCCCGACATCGCGATCGCCGAGATGTGGAAGAAGATGTTCGAGACGGACTTCTACCACGTCTGGACGAGCACGGATTTCGTCGGCGTCGAGGTCTGCGCCTGCACCAAGAACTGCTACGCGCTGGGCGCTGGCTTCATGCAGGGCCTGCTCGACGCCATGGGCGAAGAAGCCGGCGACCTGTACGTGAACTACAACTACGGCGCCGCGCTGTTCGGCCAGGCGTCCATCGAGATGCAGCAGTTCGTCTCTTACTTCGGCGGCGACCCCCGCACGGTCATGGGCCTTCCGGGCATCGGCGACTGCTTCGTCACCTCGATGGGCGGCCGCAACGTGCGCGTCGGACGCCTCGTCGGCTCCGGCCTGACGTTCTCCGAGGCCAAGGCCAAGATGCCCGGCGTGACGCTCGAGGGTGCGGCCGCGATCGTGGTCATGGGCAAGGCGGTCGAGAGGCTGACCGAGCGCGGGGTCATCCCCCCCGAGCAGTTCCCGCTGCTGAGGCACCTCTACGAGGTCGTCGGGCTCGACCAGAAGGTCGACATGCCGTGGAAGAAGTTCTTCGGCACCAACGGGTCCGGCGTCAACTGACCGGCTCCAGACGGTCTGCCGGCGGCGTCCTGCGGCCAGGCAGGCCGCGTCGTCGACGGCGGGCTCACCGTCCCGACGGGAGGGCGGGCAGCCGCGCGGTGCGGACGGCGTGTCGCCCGAGGGCGACCTGGCCGGCGGACCCAGCGGTGAACAGTCGGCTCGGCGCGGTCGCCCGTGCCTCCTCCAGCAGCGTCACGAGCCGGGCCGCCTGCTCGTTGGCCGCCTCCAGCTGCGCCTCGAGCTCGAGGATGCGGCGGATGCCTTCGAGATTGATGCCCTCCCGCTGCGAGAGCTGCTGGATGTGCCGCAGCCGCTGGATGTCGCGCAGCGAGTACCGGCGGCCCCGGCCGGACGACCGCCGCGGCACCACCAGCCCCTGGCGGTCGTAGCCGCGCAGGGTCTGGGGGTGCATGTCGGCGAGCCGCGCCGCCACCGTCACGGTGAACATCGGCGCCTCCGCGTCGAACAGGGCGGGCAGGTTCTCGGTACGACGGGTGTCGGTCATCGCGCTCACCGGCCGAACAGCCCGGCCCGGGGGTCAGCCGGCGCCGCGGCGTCGCGGAACTCCTCGAGGCTTCCGCGCGCCTCGGGCGTGAGCGTCGTCGGAACCTGTACTTCGACGGTGACGAGCAGGTCGCCGCGGGAGCCGTCCTTCTTGCTGACGCCCTTGCCGCGCACCCGGAAGGTGCGGCCGTTCGGCGTCCCCTCGGGCAGCCGCAGCTTCACGCGCTGGCCCTGCAGGGTGGGCACCTCGATGTCGGCGCCCAGCGCGGCCTCGGTGAACAGCACCGGGGCCGTGAGCGTCAGGTTGTCGCCCTTGCGTCCGAACAGCCGGTGCGGGCGGACGTGCACGACCACGTAGAGGTCACCGGTGGCTCCGCCGTTCTCGCCGGCGCCTCCCTTGCCCTTGATGCGGATCTTCTGCCCGTCGGTGACCCCGGCGGGGATCCGCACCTGCATGGTCTTGGTCGACATCTGCCGGCCCGAACCGTGGCAGTCGGGGCACGGGTCGTCCACGATCAGGCCGCGTCCGCGGCAGTCGGGGCAGACGTCGTTGATGCCGAAGACGCCGCCGGACGTGCCGGTCACCATGCCGGACCCCTGGCAGGTCGGGCAGACCCGCGGCACCGTCCCGGCGCGCGCGCCCGTCCCGTGACAGGACGAGCAGGGCGCGTCCGAGACCGTCTGCATCGAGACCGTGGTGCCGTCGACGGACTGCTCGAAGTCGATCGTCACCTCGCCCTCGATGTCCTGACCGCGGCGCGGGCCGCGCTGGCCCGCGCCCGGTCGCCGCGTGGCGCTCTGGCCGAACAGGTTCCCGAAGAGGTCGCCGATGTTGGAGTCGCCCGTGGCGTTGCGGAACAGGTCCTCCACGGACGGGCCGCCCTGGCCGCCGCCGAACCCGCCGGGCTGGCCGCCGCGGGGGAACCGGAAGCCGCCGGCGCCGCCGAACACGCTGCGCTGCTCGTCGTACTCGGCCCGCTTCTTGGCGTCCGACAGCACGGAGTTGGCCTCGGAGATCTCCTTGAAGCGCTTCTCCGCCTCGGCATCGCCGGGGTGCTGGTCGGGGTGGTTCTCCCGGGCCAGCTTGCGGAACGCCTTCTTGATCTCCTCCGGCTTGGCGTCCTTGGAGACGCCCAGGATCTTGTAGTAATCCTTCTCCAGCCAGTCCTTGCTGCTCATCGCGTCCTCTTCTTTGCCTGTGGCACTCGTTCCTTACTGTGGATCGGCGACGCCCACCCGCGCCGGCCGGACGATCCGGTCGGCCAGGCGCACGCCCTTCTGCATGACCGCGGAGACCACCGTCACGTCGTGGTCGCCCTCGGCGGGCACCTGCATCAGCGCTTCGTGGATGGTCGGGTCGAACGGCTCGCCCACCTCGCCGTACAGCTCGAGGCCGTACTTGGCGCCGAGCCGCGACAGCTCGTCGGCGACGAGCTTGAACCCGCCGGTCAGGTCGCCCTGCTCGCGCGCCGCCTCGACGGCGTCCAGCACGGGGAGCAGGTCGGTGACGACCGACTCGATGCCGCCGGCGCGGGCCAGCGACCGGTCGCGGTCGACGCGCTTCTTGTAGTTCGCGTACTCGGCCTGCAGCCGCTGCAGGTCGGCGGTGCGCTCCGTGGCGATCTCCTCCAGCTCGCTGATCTTCGCCGCGACGACCGGGTCGGCGTCCTCGGCGGGGACGTCGTCCCTCGTGGCGACCGACTCATCCTCGGGCAGGTCAGGAGCCTGCGTGCCGTCGGCCTCGCTGAGGGGTGCCTCACCCTGGGCGATGTCGTCGTCTTCGTGGGGAGCGAACTCCTCGTTGTCCTTCACGCGTTCTCCTCCTAGGTGTGAACCAACGGCCGGTCACCGGGAGTATCCCAGTGACCGGCCGAGCGGCACCGAATTACTTGTTGTTCTGGTCGTTCTCGTCGTCGACGATTTCGGCGTCCACCACGTCGTCTGCGGACGCGTCCTGGGCGGAGGCGTCGCCGGCGTCAGCTGAACCGGCTTCGTCCGACGGGGCGGACTGCTGCTGGTTGGCCTGGGCGGCGGCGTACATCGCCTGGCCCATCGCGGACGCCTTGGTGTTCAGGTCGTCCATGGCGGCCTTGACCTCGTCGTTGTTGTCGGTGCCCTTCAGGGCCTCCTTCAGCTTGTCGAGGGACTCCTGGACGGGCGCCTTGACGTCGTCGGTGATGCTGTCGGCGTTGTCGGCGAGCAGCTTCTCGGTGCGGAACGCCAGGCCGTCGGCCTCGTTGCGCATCTCGACGCCCTCGCGGCGCTTCTTGTCCTCTTCGGCGTGCGACTCGGCGTCCTTCATCATGCGGTCGATGTCGTCCTTGCCGAGGGCCGAGCCGCCCGTCACCGTCATGGACTGCTCCTTGCCGGTGGCGTTGTCCTTCGCGGAGACGTGCACGATGCCGTTGGCGTCGATGTCGAACGTGACCTCGATCTGGGGCACGTTGCGCGGCGCCGGCATCAGGCCGGTGAGCTCGAAGTTGCCGAGGCTCTTGTTGTCCCGCGCGAACTCACGCTCGCCCTGGTACACCTGGATCATCACGGACGGCTGGTTGTCCTCGGCCGTCGTGAAGACCTCCGAACGCTTGGTCGGGATGGTGGTGTTGCGCTCGATGATCTTCGTCATCACGCCGCCCTTGGTCTCGATACCGAGGCTCAGCGGGGTGACGTCGAGCAGCAGGACGTCCTTGACCTCACCCTTCAGCACGCCGGCCTGCAGGGCGGCACCCAGGGCGACGACCTCGTCCGGGTTCACGCTCTTGTTGGCGTCCTTGCCGCCGGTGAGCTCCTTGACCAGGTCGGCCACGGCCGGCATACGGGTGGAGCCGCCGACCAGGATGACGTGATCGATCTTGTCGACGGACATGTTGGCGTCCTTGAGCACCGCGTTGAACGGGGCGCGGCAGCGGTCGAGCAGATCCTGCGTCAGGCGCTGGAACTCGGCACGCGACAGCGTGGCCTCGAGGTGGAGCGGGCCTTCGGCGCCGGCCGTGATGTACGGCAGGTTGATCTGCGTCTCCTGCGTGGCGCTCAGCTCGATCTTGGCGCGCTCGGCGGCCTCCTGCAGGCGCTGGCGGGCCATCTTGTCCTTGCTGAGGTCGATGCCGTTGGCGTTCTTGAACTGCTGCACCATCCAGTCGACGATGCGCTGGTCCCAGTCGTCGCCGCCCAAGCGGTTGTCGCCCTTGGTGGCCTTGACCTCGAAGACGCCGTCCGCGATGTCGAGCAGGGACACGTCGAAGGTGCCGCCACCGAGGTCGAAGACGAGGACCGTCTGCTCGGTCTCACCCTTGTCGAGGCCGTACGCGAGCGCCGCGGCCGTCGGCTCGTTGATGATGCGGTCGACCTTCAGGCCCGCGATCTCGCCGGCCTCCTTGGTCGCCTGGCGCTCGGCGTCCGAGAAGTACGCCGGGACCGTGATGACGGCGTCCGTGACGCTCTCGCCGAGGTAGGCCTCGGCGTCCCTCTTCAGCTTCTGCAGCACGAAGGCGCTGATCTGCTGCGGACGGTAGTCCTTGCCGTCGATGTCGACCTTCCAGTCGGTGCCCATGTGGCGCTTGACCGAACGGATGGTGCGATCGACGTTGGTGACGGCCTGGCGCTTGGCGACCTCGCCGACCAGGATCTCGCCGCCCTTGGCGAAAGCGACGACCGACGGGGTCGTGCGCGAACCCTCGGCGTTGGGAATGACGGTGGGCTCGCCGCCCTCGAGAACGGCGACGACGGAGTTGGTGGTGCCCAGGTCGATGCCGACTGCGCGTGCCATGTGATTCCTCCAAATGTCTAGCTATAAGGCCGGTGGCGAACTCGCTGGTCGCCGCCGGGTGCGATTCTTTAGTTGAGTCTACCAGACTCAAGCTTTCCGGTTGAGTCGTGCGGACTCAATCTACAAGTTGAGTACGTCTGACTCAACCACGGTGTGGTGACGAATATTCCCGCCCGACCGCCGTCCCTTCGACAGAGAAAGACCGGACACCGCCGGGCTCGGCGGCGTCGCACGGGCCTACCCTTGCAGCATGAGCGAGCACGGCTACGTCCTGCCTCCGACCCGGGCCGGGCGGTTTGTCATCAGCGACGTGGCGGTCGTCGATGTCGCCGGCGGCGCCGCGATCCCCGGCCAGGACGTCACGATCGACCACGGCGTCATCGCCTCCGTCCGGCCGCACGGCGAACCGGTCGCGACGCACCATGTGAAGGTCGACGGGCACGGGCGCTGGCTCGCGCCGGCCTACGTCGACGGGCACGCCCACGTGCTCAACTCCCCCTCGGGGGTGGAGGCGTCGCACGCGCTGATGCTCGCGTCGGGCATCTGGGGCTGGCGGCAGCTGTCGGGCGACAACCAACTGCTGGACGCCCGCCGCGCCGGACGCCTGCCCTCCTACCCCGGCTCCCCCGCGCTGCTGGCCATGCCCGGCCAGGTGCTGACACCGCTGAACGCCGGCGACGAGGCGCAGACCCGGGAGACAGTGCGGAGCCAGGCAGCCCGGGGCGCCGATTTCATCAAGGTCGCCATGACGAACCGGGAGACCTGCCTGGCCGCGATCGACGAGGCCGCGACCCTCGGCCTGCCCGTCGTGGGGCACCTGCCCGACGACCTCGACCCGCGCGAGGCGTCCGCCGCGGGGCTGCGCTGTGTGGAGCACCTCGGCCCCGGCAACGGCGTGTTCTCGGCCGTCTCGCGGCGCGGCGACGAGGCGCGGCGCCACGGGCGGCCGCGGTCGCTGCCGCCCTTCGCCGGACGGTTCGAGCCGCTCGTCCAGAAGGTGATCACGCGGGTGGTGGTGAACCCGCAAATGGCCACCAGCGCGGACGACGCCGTGGCGATGCGCATCGCCGACGACGGCTACGACCCCGCGCTGGCCGCCGAACTCGCGCAGGTCTACCGGGAGCACGAGACCTGGCAGTGCCCCACGCTGATCCGGCTGCACACGATGGAGTTCGCGGACGCCCACGAGCACACCCGGGACGCCGGGGTGCGTTACGTCGACCCGGCCGAAGTGCGGCGCTGGCGGTTGATGACGCGCCGGTTCCGCCGGCTGCCCGACGCGACCCGCCGGGCGTTCGACCGCCGCTGGCACGTCCAGGTGGACTTCCTGCGCGCGCTGGCGGACGCGGACGTGGCGATGTTCGCCGGGACGGACGCCAACGGCGCCGGCTGGGTGATCCCCGGCCTCGCCCTGCACGACGAGTTCGCCCTGCTGGCCCACGCGGGGCTCTCCGCGCTTCAGATCCTGCGGATGGCGACGGCCGCCCCCGCCCGCTTCCTCGGCATCGAGGACGCCCACGGGCAGGTCCGCGAGGGGTTCGCCGCCGACCTGGTGCTGCTGGGCGGCGACCCCACGCGCGACGTCGCTGCGCTCAGCGACCTGCACGGCGTGGTGCGCGGCGGGGGCTGGTGGGACAAGGACGACTTGGACGCCATCCTCGAGCGCGTCGCCGCGGAGCCGACCGCGCGCTGAGCCGGGCGCCCGTCCCCGTGGGGTGTCGCCGGGCCCGGATCGCCCGCAACATCCAGGGCGCAGCGGCGTCCGATGCTAGGTTGATCAGGCCGGCTTCGGCCGGCGCGTCGCTGCTCAGCGAAGCCGGTGCGAACCCGGCGCTGTCCCGCAACGGTGATGCCCCGGCGACGGGGACGAGCCCGGTCGCCTGACGCGACGCCCCGTACCCGCCTCGGGAGAAGGACGGCCGGACGTTGCCCCCGCCCTGACCCGCCACCGCGAAGGGCGTAGCCATGACGCATCACCGCACGATCCCGGCGACCTCGCCGCGTTGCCGCCGGGGAGCGGACTCCGGGGGCCGACGATGATCGCCCGCGCGCTGGGGCTGCTCGCCGGCGTCGCCGCGGACGCCGTGCTGGGCGACCCGCGGCGCGGGCATCCCGTGGCCGCGTTCGGCGCGTGGGCGTCCTGGCTTGAGGGCCGCCTCTACGCGGACTCTCGCCCGCGGGGCGCCGCGTTCACGGCCGCCGCCCTGGCGCCCGTCGCCACGCTGGGGCTGGTCGCCGAGCGCGCGACGGCCGGACGCCCGGTCGCCGCTGCGACGGTCACGGCCGCCGCCACCTGGGCCGTCCTCGGCGCCCGCAGCCTGCGCACGGAGGGCCTGGCCATGGCCGACCGGCTCGCCTCCGGCGACGTGGACGCCGCCCGAGCCCAGCTGCCCCACCTGTGCGGGCGCGACCCGCGCGCGCTCGACGCGCCCGAGCTGGCCCGCGCCACGGTCGAGTCGCTGGCGGAGAACACCGCCGACGGCGCCGTCGCCTCGCTGGCGTGGGGGGCGCTGGCCGGCGTGCCGGGGCTGCTCGTGCACCGCGGGGCGAACACGTTGGACGCCATGGTCGGGCACCGCTCGCCGCGCTACGCCCGGTTCGGGACGGCGTCCGCGCGGCTCGACGACGCCCTCGACTGGCTCCCCGCACGGATCACCGGCGCCCTGGCCTGCGCCGCCGCGCCGCTGGTCGGCGGGTCCAGCGGCCGCGCCTGGCACGTGATGCGCCGCGACGCCCGTGACCACCCGAGCCCCAACGGCGGCTGGTGCGAGGCGGCGTGGGCCGGCGCGCTGGGCGTCCGGCTGGGCGGGGCCAACGTCTACGGCGACCACGTCGAGGTGCGTGGCACCCTCGGCGATGCCGACGCGCCCCGGCCCGACGCCGCGGCCGTCAGGAAGGCGTCCCGCTTAGTCACCTGGGTGACGGCCGCCGCGACGCTGCTCGCCGGGGCGGCGGTGGCGCGGCCGGGCCGGGTCGCCCCCGATCGGCGCCGGGCTCGACCGTCCCGCCTCGGGCACTCCGGGCGTCCCGGTGGCGTGGGCGAGCGGTGCAGGCGGGCCGTCAGATGACGGGCATCCTCATCGCGGGCACCTCGTCGGACGCGGGAAAGTCCCTCGTCGTCACGGGGCTGTGCCGTGCGCTGGCCCGCCGCGGCGTCCGGGTGGCGCCCTTCAAGGCGCAGAACATGTCGAACAACTCGATGGTGTGCCCGGACGGCGCCGAGATCGGCCGTGCGCAGTACCTGCAGGCGCAGGCGGCGGGCGTGGAGCCGTCAGCGCTGCTGAACCCGGTGCTGCTCAAGCCGGGCACCGACCGGCGCGCGTTCGTCGTGCTGCGCGGGCGTCCGGACGGCGTCCTCGAGGCGGGACAGTACGCCACCGGGCGGCGGCACCTCGCGGAGTCGGCCTTCGCCGCCTACCGCGAGCTCGCCGCCGCGCACGATCTCGTCGTCGTCGAGGGAGCGGGCTCGCCCGCCGAGATCAACCTGCGCGACGGCGACTACGTGAATATGGGTCTGGCCAGGGAGTTCGGCCTCCCCGTCGTCGTCGTCGGGGACATCGACCGCGGCGGCGTCCTCGCCAGCCTCTACGGCACCTGGGCGCTGCTCGGCGACGACGACCGCGCGCTGCTGGCCGGCTACGTCATCAACAAGTTCCGCGGCGACCGGTCCGTCCTCGAACCGGGGCTCGCCGAGATCAGCCGCCGCACCGGCCTGCCCTGCCTGGGCGTGCTCCCGTGGCTCGCCGGCGTGTGGCTCGACGGCGAGGACGCCCTGCGCGTCGACCGTTGGGACGCCGCCGAGCCCGCGCCGGACGACCTGCGTGTCGCCGTGGTGCGGCTGCCCCGGATCTCGAACGCCACCGACGTGGACGCCCTCGCGCACGAGCCCGGCGTCCGCGTCGAGGTCACCGAGGACGCGTCCGTCGCCGCGTCCGCCGACCTGCTCGTGCTGCCCGGCAGCCGCGCGACCGTCGACGATCTCGCCTGGCTGCGCGAGCGCGGTCTGGCCGACGCCGTCCTGGCACGGCATGCGCGGGGCCGGCCGACGCTGGGCATCTGCGGCGGCTACGAGATGCTGGCCGAGCGCATCGTCGACGACGTCGAATCCGGCGCCGGCGCGGTGCCGGGGCTCGGGGTGCTGCCCATCGAGGTCACCTTCGCCGACAAGGTGACCACGAGGGCGTCCTATCGCTGGGAGGGCCTGGACGTGCCCGGCTACGAGATCCACCACGGACGCTGCGTGCCCCTCGCCGGCTCGGGCCGGCTCGTGCGTCCCGCCGGGCACGAGGATCCGCTCGCCCACCCCGCCGGGCACGGGGATCCAGCGCCCTTCCTCGACGGCTGGCGGGTCGGCCCCACGTTCGGGACCATGCTGCACGGGAGCCTCGAGGACGATGCGTTCCGCCGCGCGTTCCTCACCCGGCTCGCGCACGACGCCGGCCACCCGTGGCGTCCCCGGCCGGCACCGGGGTATGGCGCGGCCCGCGAGGCCATGATCGAGACGCTCGCCGACGCCGTCGAGGAACACGTCGACCTCGACGCGGTCCTGAGGCTGGCCGCCGGAGCCGGCCGCAGGACGCCCGGCCGCCCGGCAGCGCCCGGAGAGCGAACGAGGCGTCCCGCCCGACCAGACCAGAAGGAGGACCGATGAGCCACGGCGTCCCGCCGGCGGGTCGTGCCGGACAGAGCGGACGCGAGCTGCGCCTGGCGCCGCGGCTGATCGTCCACACCGGCGACGGCAAGGGCAAATCCACCGCCGCGTTCGGGATGGCGCTGCGCGGCTGGGCGCAGGGGTGGTCGATCGGGGTGTTCCAGTTCGTGAAGTCCGCCAAGTGGCGCACGGGCGAGCGGGCCGCTTTCGCCGCGCTGGACGAACACCACCGCCGCACCGGGGAAGGCGGCCCCGTCGAGTGGCAGTCGCTCGGCGCGGGCTGGACGTGGCTGCGCTCGACGGCGGGCGTCGACCAGGCCGCGCTGGCCCGGGCCGGCTGGGAGCGCGTCGCCGGACAGTTGGCCGCTGAGGCCCACCAGCTCTACGTCCTCGACGAGTTCACCTACGTCCTCGCCAACGGCTGGGTCGGCACCGAGGAGGTGCTCGCCGCGCTGGCGTCCCGGCCCGGCACCCAGCACGTCGTCATCACCGGACGCCGCGCCCCGGCCGAGCTGATCGAGGCCGCCGACCTCGTGAGCGACGTCCACAAGCTGAAGCACCCGTTCGACGGCGGCGCCAAGGGCCAGCCGGGGATCGAGTGGTGATGCCCGGACCGACCGTGCCGCCGCCGGCGCCCGTCCCGCGGATCGTCCTCGCCGCGCCGGGCTCGGGCGCCGGCAAGACCACCGTCAGCTTCGGGCTGATGGCCGCGCTCGGGGCCGCGGGCGACCGGGTCGCGCCGTTCAAGGTCGGCCCCGACTACATCGACCCGGGCTACCACGCCCTCGCCACCGGACGCCCCGGCCGCAACCTCGACCCCTACCTCTGCGGCGAGGACCTGATGGCCCCGCTGCTGCTGCACGGTGCCGCGGGCGCGGACGTCGCGGTGATCGAGGGGGTCATGGGTCTGTACGACGGACGCCTCGGCGAGACCCCCGGCCGCGGCGGCCATCCGGTGCGCGGCTTCGGCTCCACCGCCCACGTCGCCACCCTGCTGGACGCCCCCGTGCTGCTCGTGCTGGACGCCGCGCACGCGTCCCGCACCACCGCGGCCGTCGCGCACGGCCTCGCCACGTACCCCGGCGCTCCCCGGATCGCCGGCGTCCTGCTGAACCGGGCCGGTTCCCCGCGCGCGATCGCCGAGACCGAGCGCGCGCTCGCCGACGTCGGCCTGCCGCTGTTCGGCGCGCTCCCCCGCACCCCCGACCTGGTCATCCCGTCGCGCCACCTGGGCCTGGTCACCGCCGCCGAGTGGCGCGACGCCCGCGAGGCGATCGAGGTCGCCGGCCGCGTCGTCGCCGACCACGTCGCCCTGGACGCCGTGCGCGCGCTCGCCGCGTCCGCCCCCGTCCTCGACGTCGGGCCCTGGGACCCGGCCGCCGTCACCACGCGCGTCCCCGGCCGGCCCCGCGTCGCCGTCGCCGGCGGCCGCGCTTTCACGTTCCGGTACGCCGAGACCACCGAGCTGCTGGACGCCGCCGGCTGCGACGTCGTCGCGTTCGACCCGCTCGCCGACGACGCGCTGCCCGCCGGGACGTCCGCGCTCTACCTCGGCGGTGGTTTCCCCGAACTGCACGCCGAGGACCTCGCCGGCAACGCGCCGCTGCGCGAGGACATCCGCGCCGCAGTGGCCGCCGGCCTGCCCACCTACGCCGAATGCGCCGGGCTGCTCTATCTGGCGCGCACCCTGGACGGGCTACCGATGGCCGGGGCGCTGCCGGTGGACGCCCGGATGGCCCCGCGGCTGACGCTCGGTTACCACGAGGCCGTCGCGGCGTCCGACTCGGTGGTCACCCGGGCGGGCGAACGCGTCCGTGCGCACGAGTTCCACCGCACGGTGACCGAACCCTCCGCCGACGGCCCCGACGCGGACGCCTCGCCGCCCATCCCGGCGCTCGGCACCGCGTGGACGGTCGCCGATCCCGCCCGCGGCCTCGCGGCTCACCCGGAGGGCTCCGCCGGGCCGAGCGTCCTGGCGTCCTACCAGCACGTCCACTGGGCCGGCCACCCGCGGCTCGCCCAGCGGTTCGCCGACGCGGCCGCCGCCTTCGCCTCCTCCGGCACCTCCTGGACGCCGCGGGCCGCGGTCCGGACGCCCCCGCCCGACCTGGACCACCACGGGGACGCCGACCTGCGCCCCGGCGCGGTCGACCTCGCGGTCAACGTCCGCGAAGGCGCCCCGCCCGACTGGCTCGTCCGCGCCGTGGTCGCCGACCCGGACGCCTGGGCGGCCTACCCCGACCCGACGCGAGCCCGGGACGCCCTGGCGACCCGGCACGGCGTCGACCCCGCGTGCGTCCTGCCGGCCGCTGGCGGCGCGGAGGCGTTCGCCCTGATCGCCCGGGCCCTGACCCCGGCCGTCCCCGTCGTCGTCCACCCGCAGTTCACCGAGCCGGAGGCGGCGCTCCGCGAGGCCGGCGCGCGCGTCCGGCGGGTCTACCTGTGCCCCGCCGCCGGCTTCGCCCTCGACCCGTCGCTCGTCCCATCACGCGCCGACCTCGTCGTCGTGGGGAACCCGACGAACCCGACCGGCGTCCTGCACCCGGCCTCGGCGCTGCAGTCACTGCGCCGCCCCGGCCGCACGCTCGTGGTCGACGAGGCCTTCATGGACTTCGTGCCCGGCGAGCCGGAGTCGCTGATAAGCGGCGACCTCACGGGGCTGCTCGTGGCGCGGTCGCTGACGAAGATGTGGGGCATCGCCGGGCTGCGCGCCGGCTACGTCGTCGGCGATCCCGCCCTGATCGAGCGGCTCGCCGCGCAGCAGGGACCGTGGGCGGTCCCGACCCCAGCGCTCGACGCGATGATCGCCTGCAGCACCCCGGAGGCGCTCGCCGAGGCGGACGCCGTGGCAACCCGCGTCGAGGCCGACCGAGCCCACCTCGTCGCCGCTCTCGGCGAGGCCGGCTACCGCGTGCCGGGCGACCCGAGGACGCCGTTCGTCCTCGTGGACACCGCGCCCGCGGGCCCGGCGTCGGTGCGCCAACCGCTGCTGGACGCCGGGTTCGCCGTCCGTCGCGGCGAGACGTTCCCCGGCCTGGGGCCGTCCTGGGTCAGGGTCGCCGTCCGCTCACCGGAGACGTCGCTGGCCTTGGCGCGGGCGCTGGAGACGCTCCGGCTGCACCGCGAGGACGCCTGACCGACGCGAACGCCTGCTCAGCCGCCCAGGATCTGGTTGGTGACGTTGCGCATGTTCACCACGGCCTCGACGGTGCTCGGTGCGGTGAGGCCGACGATCGCCTCCGAGGACTCCTCCGCGTAGGCGACGGTGGCGCCGTTGCGGATCAGCAGGTACACCGTGCCGCCGGGACGGTCGGTCCACTTGTCACCCTGCTTGCCCTGCATCACGTAGTTGACGCGGTAGCCGACGCCGCCGGCCGTCTTCACCGGCTGCACCACGTTGGCGTAGCGGTTCTCGGTGTCCTGCGCGTCGGGGCCGCGGAACGGGCAACCGCGCTCGCCGGTCGCGACGTCCTCGACGTAGCGAAGGGCCGTCGCCTCGTCGCCGAACACGATCGCGCCCTCGATCTGCAGCATCTCCGGCCCGTCCTTCTCCAGGAAGCGGCTCGACCGGCGGCCGTCCAGCGACGGCGGACGGTTGCACAGCGACAGCACCGGGGCGTTCCGCGACTCGGCGTAGCCGTCCTGGCCCTCGTGCGGGAGCTTCACGCCGGCGGGCAGCGTCCCGAGGCTCGCCGGGACGGTCGCCGGGGCATCCACGGGGGTCGGGGACGGCGACGCGGGCGCCGAGGGCTGCGTCGGGCTCGGCGTGCTCGCCGTGTCCGTCTGGGTCGGCGTCGGTGACGGGGACGGCGTGGCCGTCACCGTCGTGGTCTGCGTGACGGTCGGCTGCGGGGTCTCGGTGGTCTGCGTGTCGGTGGGCGCAGGCATCTGCGGCGTGGTCGGGGCCGTCTCGGTCGGGCTCTGGGCCGGCATCGACGGGACGCTCGGCGTGGCCGTCCCGGCCGTCCCCTGAGAGCAGCCGGCCAGGGCCAACGACGTCAGCGCCGCGAGGACGCCGGTCTTCAATACGCGACGAGCGTGGGCGTGGGTCATCGGGTCTCTTCTCGTCCGGCGGGTGTGTGCCGACAATAACGGCTCGGCCGCCCAACGCGCGCTGGCTGGCGTCATGCCCGCCCTGACGGATACGTTCTGACGCCGACGCGCGTTGTCACGCTCAGGCCAGACGGCGTCCGCGTCAGCCGATGAAAGGAAATCTGTGACGAACACCACCAGCACGCCCGTCGTCGAGGGCATGGGGGCGATCCCGACCTCCTCGGGCACCGGCTTCCGGGTCTGGGCGCCCAACGCCGACTCGGTCGCCGTCTTCGGGGAGTTCAACGACTGGTCGACGGACGCCGACCCGCTCACCAGCGAGGGAAACGGCTACTGGTACGGCTTCGTCCCGGCCGCGAAGACCGGCGACGAGTACAAGTTCTGGCTCACCAACGGCGAAGACTCCTTCGCCCGCGTCGACCCGTACGCCCGCCAGGTCACCAACTCGATCGGCAACGGCATCATCTACGACCACGCCTCCTTCGACTGGGAGGGCGACTCCGCGAACTGCCCGCCGCACCACGAGCTCGTCATCTACGAGATGCACGTCGGCTCGTTCGCCACCGGCGAGGGCGACGTCGGCCGCTTCGACGACGTCATCGGCAAGCTCGACTACCTCAAGTCGCTCGGAATCAACGCCATCCAGGTGATGCCGGTCACCGAGTTCGCCGGCGACCGCTCCTGGGGCTACAACCCGGCGCACATCTTCGCCGTCGAGAGCGGCTACGGCGGCCCGGACGCCTACAAGACCCTCATCAAGGAGGCGCACCGCCGCGGGCTCGCCGTCATCCAGGACGTCGTCTACAACCACTTCGGTCCCTCCGACCTCGACCTGTGGACGTTCGACGGCTGGAGCGACAACGGCAAGGGCGGCATCTACTTCTACAACGATGACCGCAGCGCCACTCCCTGGGGCGACACCCGGCCCGATTACGGACGCGGCGAGGTGCGTCAGTTCATCCGCGACAACGCGATGATGTGGCTCGCGGACTACCACCTGGACGGCCTGCGCTTCGACATGACGCCCTACATGCGCAGCGTCTCGGGCGGCGGCTTCGACCTGGCCGAGGGCTGGCAGCTGATGCGCTGGATCACCGACTCCGTCCGCGAGGAGTTCCCCGGCCGCATCACGATCGCCGAGGACCTGCACGGCTACGACCGCCTCACCGGCCGCGACGACGACGGCGCCGGCTTCCACGCCCAGTGGGACGGCGAGTTCGTCCACCCCGTTCGGCAGGCCATCATCACCCCGTCGGACGATGTGCGCTCGCTGTCGACGATCGCGGACGCCATCCGGCACGACTACAACGGCGACGGCTTCCAGCGCGTCATCTACACCGAGTCGCACGACGATGTCGCGAACGGCTCGGCGCGGGTGCCGAACGAGATCGACCCCGGCGACGAAACCGGCTGGTGGGCGCAGAAGCGCTCGACGATCGGCGGCGCGCTGGTGATGACGTCGCCGGGTATCCCGATGATCTTCCAGGGACAGGAGGCGCTGGAGGGCGGCTGGTTCTCCGACACCGACCCGATCGACTGGGACCGCAACGCGAACTTCTCCGGTATCGCCCGCCTCTACCAGGACCTGATCGATCTGAGGCTCAACCGCGGCGGCGTCACGCGCGGGCTCACGGGCCACGGCCTCAACGTCTTCCACGTCAACGAGGACGCCAACGTCATCGCCTTCCAGCGCTGGGCCGAGCACGGCCCCGGCGACGACATCCTCGTGGTCGTGAACCTGCACCACGAGCCGCGCGAGAGGTACCGCGTCGGCGTCCCCAGCGGCGGGCTGTGGAAGCTGCGCTTCAACAGCGATGCGTCCCTGTACAGCTCGATCTTCGGCGACTACGACAGCTTCGATTTCGAGCCGTTCGACGAGGACGAGGACGGCATGGCGCTCCACACCGATCTCAACATCGGGCCCTACACCGTCCTGATCTACAGCCAGGACCCGGCCTGACGCGGTCTCCTCGCCGCCCGATCTTGAGGACGCCTACCGGTCCGAGGCGTCCCCCGATGACCCGCCGCCGCGGCGTCCCGGACGCGGAAGCGCCCCCGAACCGGGTGGTTCGGGGGCGCTGGCCGGGTTGAACTCGATCGACCACCCTCACTCGCGCACGCTCTGCGGC
Source organism: Nigerium massiliense (assembly GCF_000826085.1). Classification (GTDB taxonomy): domain Bacteria; phylum Actinomycetota; class Actinomycetes; order Propionibacteriales; family Propionibacteriaceae; genus Propioniciclava; species Propioniciclava massiliense. The sequence continues at coordinate 178,274 of NZ_CCYM01000002.1, forward strand.
GCGGCGACGGACAGCCGGGCGCGTCAGCTCACACGCGCGGCGGCTCGGGGGTGTCGGTCGGGTGCTCGTCGACGGGCGCGTCGGCGATGACGGTCTCCTCGATGACCTCCTGCTCGAGCGGGACCTCGCCGCTCGCCTTCGCCGGGTCGGTCGCGGCCTTCTCCTCGGCGACGGTCTGCGGGTCGGCGTCCACGTCGTCGAAGTCGAACGGGCCGCGGCCGTCCTTCGGCTGCGCGGCGGCCGGCGGGCGGTTCATCAGGTTGCGGCCGCGCTCGGCCATGTCGCGGTAGCCCTTGGTGGCCTCCTCGACGAAGCGGTTCACCTGCTCGGAGAGCTGGTCGAGGAACTGCTTCCCAGCGGGATCCCCCGTGTTGTTCGGGTGCGTCTCCTGGTACTGGGTCTTCTGGTTCTCGAAGAACGCCTTGGCCTTGTCGGCCACCGTGTTGGCGAAACCGGCGGCAGCGTAGGCGGTCTCCGACGCGAACTTCATGGCCTGTTCGCCCAGCTTCTCGGTGTCGAGGCGGCCGCCGTTGTTCTGGTCGCCCGTGGTGCCGCGCTCCGCGCCGCCCTCGGTGTCGTCCAGGCGCGACTCGTCGACGCGCGGCTGCTCGTTCTTGGTGTTGTCGAAGTTGTTCTGCTCGGTCATCCGATTACTCCTTGGTTCGGGCCGGTGGGTGGTTCCGGCTGATTCTGCTCGTCGTGCTGGATCATGCCCGGCTCACCCCTGGGTTCCGTCACGTTGCCCGGAGCCGGAGATGAACGCCGTATAAATCTCGAGGAGCGCCTGCTTCTGTGCTTCAGACAGCCGACCGTCGTTGCGGATCGCGCCGGGCACCGACGTGGACCGCTCCTGTCCGGGGTCGAGCAGGCCGGCGCGTTGGAACAGGGTCTCTGCGGACACCGACAGTGCGGTGGCCAGACTCTGCAACACCTCGGCGGACGGCTTGCGCAGCCCCCGTTCGATCTGACTGACATAGGGATTCGAGATCCCGGCGCGCTCGGCCAGTTGGCGTAACGACATCTCCGCCGCGCGACGCTGGGAGGCGATGAACTCGCCGAGAGTGGCGCGCTGGGCCGCCTCGTCCTCGGTTCGCTCGTCGTCTTCCATGCCCACCATGGTGCTAGCAAGAGTTAGCAGATACAACCCCTCGGACGCCAGGGTTGGCCCTGGAGGAACCCTGACTTGCCCCGTCGCCGCCTCGAACCGACGCCGAGCCGCTAGCCATCGTTAGCAAACCGAGATCCGGGATGACCACCCCGGCATTGGTCGGTTGCGAAGACCGCGGAGGCTGCGGTTAGCTAGAAAAACGTCTCCCACCCTTTTGGTACCGAGGAGCAGCCATGGCCGATCGTCGCCGGATCGTCAAACGACTCGCAATCGGGTGCGGCGGGCTGCTCGCGTTGGTGGTGAACGCGGCCGTCGTGCTGATGTTCTTCAACCCGTGGGCGCCCAAGGTCACCGTCACCGATCCCGGTCAGGGTGGCACGCGCATCACCGAGAACGGCCTGCTCGGCAACTACTACCCAGCCGTAGGCGCCGAGCGCCGGCCCGGCGTCCTCGTGTTCGGCGGCTCCGAAGGCGGGCTGAGCCAGGGCAGCGACCGCATCGCTCGTACGCTCAGCAAGGAGGGATTCTCCGCGCTGGCGATCTCCTACTGGGGCGGCCCCGGCCAGAACCCGCGCATGGAGAAGGTGCCTCTGGAGACCTTCGACACCGCGCTCGGCTGGCTGGGCCGGCAGCCGAGCGTGGATCCGCAGCGGCTCGGGATCATGGGCGCTTCCAAGGGCGGCGAGGCGTCGCTGCTCGTCGCGTCCCGCAACCCGCAGGTTCGAGCGGCCGTGGGCTACGTCCCGTCCAGCGTGGTCTGGCAGGGGTTCGACCAGGCGCAGCCCTGGCGGATGGCGTTCGGGATGGAGTCCACCTGGAGCGCCGGCGGCCAGCCCGTGCCGCCGCTGCCGTACAGCAGCCGGTACCGCGGCGGCGACCTGGTCGACCTCTACCGCATGTCGCTGGAGGACAACCTCGCCGCGCACCCCGAGGCCGTCATCCCTGTCGAGAAGGCGCGAGGCCCTCTGCTGCTGATCTGCGGCGAGAAGGACACGATGTGGCCGTCGTGCGCGATGTCCGCCGACGTGAAGAAGCGCGCCACCGAGCATGGCCACCCCGCGGTCACGGTGCTCGCCTACGCGGACGCCGGGCACATGATCTTCGGGCCGCCGGTGCCGACGAACATCGAGTTCTACGACAAGCTCGGCGTGCTCGGCGGGACGCCGGACGCGAACAACGCGGCCGCGGCCGACAGCTGGCCCAAGGTGGTCACGTTCCTGACCAGGCAGCTGAAGTCCTGAGGACGCCTCAGGCGTCTGGGCTGCTCCGGTGCTTGCGGCGCGCCGGCGGCAGCCCTTGCTTGGCCAGGCCGGCGCGCGCGGTCAGTCGGTAGCGCGTGAGACGGGTGAGCAGGGGGTAGGGGATCTCGCGGTCATCCGGGCCGGGCCAGTCGGCGTCCAGTTGCTCACTGACGGCGTCCAGCCGTCGGCGTTTGGCCTCGTCGGATGCGGTGCGCCAATAGCTGAACGTCGTCACCAGGTCGCGCAGGTCGCGCTTGGAGATCGGCCGCGTCCAGGCGACGACGTGCTCCTCGCGCGGCTGCAGGTCGGGGTGCAGGAACCGCGGGAGCCGTCGCGTCACGGCCCGTCGCTGCTTGAGGCCGCGCTGCGCGAGTTGGTACCGGGCGACCCAGTCCACCTCGGTGTCGGCGTCGTTCCACAACATGGCGAGCGTCCCGCCGGGCCGAAGCAGGCGCAGCGCCTCGACGGCTGCGGCCGCGTGGTCCGTCCAGTGCCAGGACTGGCCGTAGCAAACGGCGTCCACGCAGGCGTCCGGCAGGCCCGTGCGCTCCCCCGTCGCCCGGACGCGGCGGGCCTCGGGATGCAGCGCCGCCAACGTCGCGAGCATCGGCTCGGACGGCTCCACGGCGACCACCCGGTGCCCCGCGGCGAGCAGCGCCGCAGTGAGCTTGCCGGTGCCGGCGCCGACGTCCGCGACGTCGCTGGGCGACTCCAGCAGCCAACCGATCGCCTCGTCCGGGTAGCCGGGACGCAGCGCGTCGTAACGGTCGGCGTCCGTGTCGAACGGGCCGGGGCTGGGGGCGTCCACCGGGTCATCATGCCAACCCCGCGGACGCTGGCGCGGGACGGCACCCTCGGCGGGAATGTCCGGGGCCGGTCGCTGGTTAGGCTGAAGGAACGAGGAGGTGGTGCCGATGTTCGGCATGACGAGGCAGGTCGATCCGCGGGTCGCGCTCAAGGGCCGTGACGAGTCGGTGCTGGGCACGTGTGTGCACGAGATCTACGGCACGGACGTGCGGGAGGTCCCGCAGGGATCGCAGGTCGCGTACTTCGCGCTGGGGTGCTTCTGGGGCGCCGAGAAGGAGTACTGGGAGCGCACGGGCGTGACGTCCACGGCCGTCGGGTACATGGGCGGGTTCACCCCGAACCCCACCTACGAAGAGGTCTGCTCCGGACGCACCGGGCATGCCGAGACCGTCCGGGTGTGTTTTGACCCCGAGCGCATCAGCTACGCCGATCTGGTGCGGGTGTTCTTCGAGGTGCACGACCCCACACAGGGCATGCGCCAAGGCAACGACATCGGCACGCAGTACCGCTCGGCGATCTACACCACGGATGACGAGCAAGCCGAGACGGTGCAGCGCGTCCGCGACGAGTTCCAGCAGGCGTTCTCGGAGGCCGGCTACGGCGAGATCACCACGGAGGTCGCCCCGGCCGGCGAGTTCTATTTCGCTGAGTGCTACCACCAGCAGTACCTGAACAAGAACCCGGGTGGTTACTGCCCGAACCACTCGACCGGGGTGAGGGTGCGGGAAGGTTGGCAGTCCGAGCCGACGCGGGTCCACGATCTCCTCGACGAGGACAAGTTTCGGGACAGCTAGTCGCAAAAAGACCGGCGTGATGCTAGCGTGACCTTCTCGCGGACAAGGGTGTCGTGTCCGCTGTCACTACCCCTTGACCAAAGAAGGCACGACCTCATGTCGCACAGCGTCAACGAACCCACCCAGCCGCCGTACCCGCCGCGAAACCAGCCCCCGTACCCGCCGCAGAACCAGCCGCCCTACCCGCAGCAGAACCGGCCGCCCTACCCGCCCAATCACCGTGATGCGAAGGCACAAGCGAAGGCTGCGAGGGCTTACGCCAAGTCGACGCGGCCCTGGTACGCCAAGAAGCGCACGTGGCTTCTCGGACTTCTCGCGCTCCTTTTCATCGTCGGCATCTTCCAGATGGGCAATGGTGGAGACGCTCCGGCACAGACCAACGCTCCGGCCAACAACGCGCCTGCTACCACTCCCGCGGCTGCTCCGCTCGTGGTCACCGCGGACAAGCTGCTTCGCGACCTCGAAGCGAACGCTCTCAAGGCCAACAACACCTACATCGATAAGAGGGTGAAGGTGACCGGCAAGGTCGACAACATCGACGCCCAAGGTGCGTACTTCAGCATTGGCCCCAGGAATGGACGCATAAGCTTCCACAGCATCCTCATGAACATCGAGCCTGATCTGAAGGACAAGGTCGCCAATCTCAAAGACGGCCAGTCTGTGACCGCCATCGGCACGGTCACGGACGTCGGTGAAGTGATGGGATACGCCATCGATGTGGAGAGCATCGGCTAGGGCGTGTCTCCCGAATCTGCGGTGGGTGTCGGCGAAGGTGATCGCATGTCGCGGAAGCTGGGCGCGCCCCGGTCCTGCCGAGCCGGCTAAGCAGTGCGCCATCGAGCACATGCCGCCAGCTACGTGTAGACGATTCCGTCTACACAGGCCTATCCTCGTTGCATGATACAGACCACGACGATCAGGGTGAGTAAGAGCACGCAGGCCCAGATCGCGCTCCTTGCCGACAAGCGGCACGAGACCGTGGACCAGACCGTCAGGGCGGCCCTGCGGGCGCTTCGTCAGGATGCGATGGCGGTTGACCTGTCGACCGACCTCGAAGAGGACGAGTCGGAGTGGCTCGATGCTGACGCCGGGTGACGTCGTCGAGGTGGACCTCGGCACGCCTATTGGCAGCGAAGCCGGCCTTCGCCGCCCGGCCATCGTCGTCACAGCGGGACGAATCCTGTGCGGCGGCCCGAACGTCGTCCAGGTCGTGCCACTGACCCGCACGATCCGCCGAGGCAGCGTCGAGGTGCGCGTCGAGCCTGACGAAGGGAATCGTCTCTGGGCCCCTTCAGCCGCTCAGTGTCAGCACGTGCGCTCCGTGGCCATGAGCCGCATCGTCGCTCAACAAGGCAATGTCGGTGCCGTCATCCTCGGCGAGGTCCGCGAAACCATCGCGCTCCTCATCGACCTCTGACGCGCGCGCTCATGCCGCTGTCGGTTTACATGTGGTCGAGGGTGTACTCGGGGCTGGCGAGCTCTCCGCCCTGGGGGGTGCCTGGGAGCGGAGAGACGTCGGGGCCGAGGATCGCGCTGGCGCAAGAAGATCGGTCGAGCTTCAGTTCTTTTCGTGGTCGACGGGAAACCCCGGGGATTGCGTACCTGGGCCACGCCGCGGGGCAGCAGGGCCGAGCATGGGTGGTCAGCTGCCGCTCAGGCGTCCAGCGCGTCTTTCTCATCGGCGGTGAACAGCCGGCTGCGGGTCAGGAACCGCTTGCCCGTCGGCCCCTCCAACGAGAAGCCCGCGCCGCGTCCGGGGACGACGTCGATCGTCAGGCGGGTGTGCTTCCAGGCGGCGAACTGGCTGCGGGAGATCCACACCTGCACGGGGTCGATGTCAGGGATGTGTACGTCGCCGAGGTGGACGTCGGAGTCCCCGGTGAGGAAGTCGCCCTCCGGGTAGCACATCGGGGCGGAGCCATCACAGCAGCCGCCGGACTGATGGAACATCACGGGGCCGTGCTGGGCCACCAGTTCGACGATGAGCGCCGCCGCCGCGGGCGTGACGGCCACCCGGGCGGGCCCCTGCGTCGGGAGTTCGGTGTACCCGGCGGCCGGGGGAGGACACATCTCCCCCGGCGCGGGCGTCGTCGGTTCGGTCATCGGCTCAGAAGAAGCCGAGCTTATCCGGCGAGTAGGAGACGAGCAGGTTCTTCGTCTGCTGGTAGTGGTCGAGCATCATGAGGTGGTTCTCGCGGCCGATGCCAGACTGCTTGTAGCCACCGAACGCGGCGTGCGCCGGGTAGTGGTGGTAGCAGTTCGTCCACACGCGCCCGGCCTTGATGGCCCGGCCCATCGTGTAGGCGCGGTGGGTGCTGCGCGACCAGACGCCGGCGCCCAGCCCGTAGAGGGTGTCGTTGGCGATCTGCAGCGCCTCGGCGTCGTCGGCGAACTTCGTCACCGAGACGACGGGGCCGAAGATCTCCTCCTGGAAGATGCGCATCGAGTTCACGCCCTCGAAGACCGTCGGCTCGATGTAGTAGCCGCCCGACAACTCACCGCCCAGGTCGACGGGATTGCCGCCGGTGAGGATCTTGGCGCCCTCCTGCTTGCCGATGTCGAGGTACGACATGATCTTCTCGTACTGGTCGTTGGACGCCTGCGCGCCCATCATCGTGTCGGTGTCGAGCGGATGACCCCGCTTGACCGCCTCGACGCGCTTGATGCCGTCCGCGACGAACTCGTCGTAGATCGACTCCTGGATGAGCGCGCGGCTGGGGCAGGTGCACACCTCTCCGTTGTTGAGCGCGAAGAAGGCGAAGCCCTCGAGCGCCTTGTCGTAGAAGGCGTCCTTCTTGTCGGCGATGTCCTCGAAGAAGACGTTCGGGCTCTTGCCGCCGAGCTCCAAGGTGACCGGGATGATGTTCTGGCTGGCGTACTGCATGATCAGCCGTCCGGTGGTGGTCTCGCCGGTGAACGCGATCTTGGCGATGCGGGGGTTTGATGCCAGCGGCTTGCCCGCCTCGACGCCGAAGCCGTTGACGATGTTGACCACGCCGGGCGGCAGCAGGTCGCCGATGAGCTCGATGAGTTTGAGGATCGACCACGGCGTCTGCTCGGCCGGCTTCAGCACGACGGCGTTGCCGGCGGCCAGCGCCGGGGCGAGCTTCCACACGCCCATCAGGATCGGGAAGTTCCACGGGATGATCTGGCCGACGACGCCGAGCGGCTCGTGGAAGTGGTAGGCGACGGTGTCCTCATCGAGCTGGCTGAGGCGGCCCTCCTGGGCGCGAATCGCGCCCGCGAAGTAGCGGAAGTGGTCGATCGCCAGCGGGATGTCGGCGTTCAGGGTCTCGCGGACGGCCTTGCCGTTGTCCCAGGTCTCGGCAACGGCGATGTCTTCGAGATTCTCCTCCATGCGGTCGGCGATCTTGTTCAGGATGACCGCGCGCTCGGCTGGGGACGTCTTGCCCCAGGCGTCCGCGGCCGCGTGCGCGGCATCGAGGGCTTTCTCGATGTCCTCGGCGGTGCCGCGGCCCACCTCGGTGAAGGCCTGCCCCGTGACAGGCGTGATGTTCTCGAAGTACTCGCCCTTGACCGGATCGACGAACTCGCCGCCGATGTAATGCCCGTAGCGAGATTTGACCTCAATGCCGGAATCGGAGGATCCCGGAGACGCATAGACGGTCATGACTGCTCCCCTCATTGGTGCGGTTGGCGGCACTGTGCCTTGCAAACGTCGTTCTGGCTAGGGGGCGAGAAGACTGTGACGTCATCGTCACCGCGGCGGCCCTTTCGGGTGTGCGCCGCCCGCGGGAGGGAAACCGCGGCTCGGGCCGTCCTACAGTGGGCTCGAACCCGATTCCGGAGGACGCCATGCCGTACCCGCTCGCCCTGCCGCCGTCCCTGCGCCCGCTGGTGCCCGATGATCTGGTCGCCGACCCGGCCGAGTGCCCGCCCGTGCGCTGGGGCATCCTCGGGGCGGGCACCATCGCCGCGGCGTTCGCCCGGGACGTCCGGCGCAGCGGCGCCTCGGTCGAGCTGGTGGGCTCCCGGGACGCCGACCGGGCCGCCGCGTTCGCGTCCGAGCACGGGGTGCCCGGCTCCGTCGGCGGGTACGACGCGCTCGCCGCGTCCGACCGCATCGACGCCGTGTACGTCGCGACCCCGCACTCCGAGCACCGCCGCTGCGCCCTGCTGGCCCTCGAGGCCGGCAAGCACGTGCTGGTCGAGAAGGCGTTCGCCCGCAACCGCGAGGAGGCCGTCGAGATCATCGAGGCGGCCCGGTTCGCCGGGCTGTTCGCGATGGAGGCCCTGTGGTCGCGCTTCCTGCCCCACCATCGGGTGGCCCGGCATCTCGTCCAGACGGGCGCCCTGGGCGACCTCGTGCAGGCCTGCGCCGACCTCGGCGATCGGCTGGCCGACGTCCCCCGCATGCACGACCCCGCACTCGCCGGCGGCGCGCTGCTCGACCTCGGCGTCTACCCGATCTCGCTGCTGCAATCGCTGTTCGGCACCCCTGACGAGGTGCACACCGACGGAACGCTCTACCCCACCGGCGTGGACGCCTCGTCGATCGTCGTCATGCGCCGGGGGGATGCCCGCGCGGTCGCCGCGTCCACGATGCTGGCCACCACCTCGAACAGCGGCTGGGTCTCCGGCACCCGCGGGCGGCTCCGTTTCCCGGCCCCGTTGCACAGCCCCGGCCCGCTCGAGGTGACCCTCGGCGACGCCGCGCCCGTCGTCGTCCACCCGCCCGTCGCGGGCGGCTACCAGTTCGAGATCGCCGAGGCATCGCGCTGCGTCGCGGCCGGCTTGCCCGAGTCGCCGATCATGCCGCACGCCGACACCCTCGACGTCATGACGATCCTGGACGACGCGCGTGGCGCCCTCGGCGTGGTCTACCCGGGCGAGGGCGGCCTGGCGCCCCAGACGGTCTAGCCTGACCCCATGCGCCCTGTCGATCTGCCGCTGTTCACCTCCGTCTCCGCCCCGTTCGTCGCGCCGGACCACGCGTGGGCGGTCGTCTCGGTCACCCACCCCGACCTGGCGGCGGACGCCTACGTGGGCCAGCTGTGGCGCGTCGACCTGACCGGCGAGCGCGAACCGCGCCGGCTCACCCGCGGCTTCAGCGACGTCCGCCCCCGGGTGTCCCCGGACGGCTCCCTCGTCGGGTTCCTGCGCTCCCAGCCGGGCGGTGCACCCCAGGTCCACATCCTGCCGACGGACGGCGGCGAGGCCGTCCAGGTGACGGACCAGAAGCTCGGCGTGCTCGAGTTCGAGTTCTCCCCCGACGGCGGCACGATCGCGTTCATCGCCCGCGTCCCCGAGGACGGCCGCTACGGCACCCTCGAGGGGGTCGAGGCCCGCGCCGAGGACCCGCGGCACATCACCACCCTCAAGTACTCCGCCAACGGGCTGGGCTGGACGAACGACCGCCGCCGGCACGTCTTCGTCGTCGAGACCCCCGACCCGTTCGGCGCGCCCGCCGTCACCCCGGTCGGACGCGCCGCGCGCGACCTGGGCACGGACACCCCGCCCTCCGCTGTGCCCGACGCCCGGCAGATCACGGACGGCGACTACGACCACTGGGCGCCGTGCTTCACCCCCGACGGCCAAGCGCTCATCGTCACCTCCGCCCGGCACGAGACCCGCGACCTGGACCTCGTCACAAATCTGTACCGGCTGCGCAAGGGCGACGACCCCACCCTCATCGAGACGCCGTCGACCGCGGACGACGCCTGCTTCTCCGCCGACGGGCAGACCCTGTTCTTCATCGGCGAGGACCTCGGCGCGGACGGCCTCGACTTCGTCGGACACTCCGCAGGAGTCTTCGCGATGCCCGCCGACGGCGGCGAGGCCCGCCGGCTGACGGACACCGCCCTGCACGTCTCCGGCCCGCTTCGCCCGGCAGGCCCCGACGGCGTCCTCGCGCTGGCGAACGTCCGCGGCCACAGCACCCTCGTGCGGGTGAGCGCCGGCGGCGACGTGGACGTGTGGGAGGAAGACTCGGCGGTGCTGGCCGCCGCCGACGCCGGCAGCATGGGCGTCCTCGCCACGGTCACCGACCCGAGCACCCCGGCCGAGTTGGCGCTCCTCGACGACCGTGGCGAGACCCGCCTGACCGACGTCAACGGCCCGCTGCGAGCGGCGTGCGAGCCGGTCGTCCCCGCCGAGCTCGAGGCGTCCTCCCGCGACGGCTACCCGGTGCACGGCTGGGTGTTCACGCCGGTCGGGCCGGGGCCGCACCCGGTGGTGCTCGCGATCCACGGTGGCCCGTTCGCCTCGTACAGCGCCGACTTCTTCGACGAGTTCCAGGTGCTGGTCGAGGCCGGCTACGCGGTGGTGGCCTGCAACCCCCGCGGTGCCGCCGGCTACGGGGAAGAGCACGGACGCGCGACCCGCGGCGACTTCGGCAACCTGGACGCGGCGGACGTCCTCGCCTTCCTCGACCACGCGCTCGAGGTCTCCCCCGGGCTGGACGCCTCCCGCGTCGGCGTGATGGGCGGCTCCTACGGCGGGTACCTGACGGCCTGGATCATCGCCCACGACCACCGATTCGCGGGTGCCATCGTCGAGCGCGGCTTCCTCGACCCGGCCTCCTTCATCGGACCGTCCGACATCGGATCGTTCTTCGTCGCCCAGTACAACGGCGCCGACCTCGACCGCTTGAACGCCCAGTCGCCGACCCTGCTGACCGACCAGGTCACCACGCCCACGCTGGTCATCCACTCCGAGGACGACCTGCGCTGCCCGCTCAGCCAGGCGCTGCGCTACTACACGCGGCTGAAGCAGGCGGGCGCGGACGCCGAACTCCTGGTGTTCCCGGGCGAGAACCACGAACTGTCCCGATCGGGCACCCCGCAGCACCGGCTGCAGCGCTTCGATGCCATTCTCGCCTTCTGGGCGCGGCACCTTCCCACGGCACACTCCTCGAAGGCGTGAGACACATACAGGAACCCGTGACCTGGTCGTAATTTAACGGCGATTTTGGGTAACCTCTTTAGCGTGCCTGTGTTCCACGTCGCGCGTCGGAGCTGCTGCGCGATCGTGGCGGCGTGCTTCCTGTTGTCCGGCTGCGTCAGCGACGGTCCCGTGGTCAGTTCGCCCACCACGATGGCCGGCACCTCGAGTCCGAGCGCGTCGCCACTGCCCGACCTGACCCAGCCCCGGGTGGCGCGCGCGGTCGTCGACCAGCTGATCAAGGCGTCCGGCAGCAACCGCGTGATCATGGTCGAGGTGCGCGCGCACGACGCCTCCGTCAGCGTGCTGAACGCGACCGACCAGGCCGAGACGTGGTCGTCCCGCGACGGACGCCCGGAGAAGATCGCCTCCGACCTCACCTACGTCGATCAGGCGGTGTTCGACCCGTCCGACTACGACCTCGACAACGTCGGGGCCCTGTTCCGCGCGGCCGCGTCAGTGTCCGGCTCCGATGAGCAGCAGGAGCTGCAGATCGTCGATCGCCAGACCATCGACCCGGCGTCGTCGGAGGTGTTGATGGCGGTCTCCACCAACCCCGAGACCCGCACCGTGTTCTTCCACAAGGACGGGTCGCTGCTCCCCACCCTCGACTTCCGCACCCAGTGGGGCATCGCGGAGGGACTCAACAACGTCGTCGCCCAGCACTCCCAGGCGATCCAGGTCGGTGTCGGCTCGCAGGCCGGCGCTTACCTCGACTTCGCCGGCCCCGACCAGACCATCACGCGCCGCCAGCGCACCCCGCGCTTCCCGGTCACGCTGAATCAGCGCAACGAGCGGCCGTCCATGCCCGCGTTCGATCCCAGCATGGTGCGCCCCGACGTGATCTGGCGCGTGCTCACCGCCGGGCAGAACCGCGCCAGCGTGCCCTACGGCGAGCAGTGGTCGGTGGTCGTCGACGACCGCGCCGGCACCGGGAGCCCACGGATGCGCTTCACCATCGGCTCCAAGCAGGTCGTCACCGACCTCTCCGGCAACTCGGTTCGCTGAGCGTCAGGCGCCCGACCCGAAGGTATTGCAACGCTGCGGGTCGCCGGTGGAGAAGCCGGTCGCCGTCCACTTCTTGCGTTGCGCGGACGAGCCGTGCGTCCAGGCGTCCGGGTTCACCCCGCCGCCGCTCTTCCGCTGGATACGGTCGTCGCCGACGGAGACCGCCGCGTCGATGGCGCGGTTGAGGTCGTCCTGGGTGATGGAGGTGATCACCGAGTGGGGGTCGTCGGTGGCGTGCTTGAGCCAGACGCCCGCGTAGCAATCGGCCTGGAGCTCGAGGGCGACGCCGGCCGAGTTCTGGCCGGTCTGGCGGCCCTGCGACTGCACCTTCTCCATGACGCCGGTGAGGTTCTGCACGTGGTGGCCGTACTCGTGGGCGATCACGTACGCCTCGGCCGCGTCGCCGCCCTGGGCGCCGAGCTCGCCCTTGAGCATCTGGTCGAAGAACGTGGGGTCGAGGTAGACCGTCATGTCGTTCGGGCAGTAGAACGGGCCCACCTGAGACGTCGCCGTGCCGCAGCCCGTCGAGATCTGGCTGTCGAACGTCTTGGTCGTGGCCCGCTGATAGTTCTGGCCCATCGCCTGCGACCAGTAGCCCTGGACGGAGTTGGTGTAGGCCACGAAGCGGCAGTTGCGATCCTGCTCGATGGACGCCCCGGAGGTGCAGTGCGCGTACGGGTTCGGCGCGCTCCCCCGCCCGGACGGCTGCTGGCCCTGCTGGGCCCCGCCCAGGATGACGCCCGGGTCGATGCCCAGGAACAGGGCGAGCAGCACGACGATCAAACCGACGCCGCCGCCGACCGCGATGCGGCCTCCGCCGCCGCCTCCGCCCATCTGAGAGGGATCCAGTTGGGCCCCCGAGTTGTACTGCATAACGTCCTCCGTGACGTGCCGATCCGACGTCGGGAGCCTACCCCCCGGGGCCGTCACAATCGGAGGTCGCTCTCCCACCAGGGCGTGAGTCGACTGGATTGTGACCATAGGACCTTGCATAGTGGCAGGTATGCAGATCGTCGGCGTGGAGGTGGGAGGCGGGTCACCTGTCTTCTCCTACACGCTTGCCCACGGCGAAGATCCGCATCAGCGAGCCTGGGAAGAGGGCTACAAGGTCACCCGCCCGCTGTCCGCGACGGGCACGGTGGAGGATCTGACCGTCACCCTGCAGGTCACCCCGCACGGACGCCGCGTCGTCCCCCGCGGCCCCCAACGCACCCGCACCCTGGTGCGCGGACTGAGGCTGGACGACATCGATCCGGTGCGCCGACAGCGCCTGGCGGCGTACGCGCTCATCGTCAGCGACCGCGGCATCTTGGCCACCGAGTTCTCCGAACGGACGGCCGTCCCGGGCATGTGGAGCCTGCCGGGCGGCGGCATCGACGCCGGGGAGAACCCCTCGCAGACCGTGCAGCGCGAAGTCTACGAAGAGACCGGCCAGCACGCGGTGGTCCGCCAATTCATCGATATCCAGACCGATCACTGGATCGGCCTGGCGCCGAACGGCACCGTCGAGGACTTCCACGCGGTCCGGCTGATCTACGCCGCCACCTGCCACTGGCCCAACGACCCCGTCGTCCACGACGCTGGGGGTACCACCGCCGACTCGGCCTGGATCAGCCCCGAGCGCTGGCGCGAGTTGCCGTGGTCGACCGGCGCGAAGTCCCTGCTGACCCGCCACGCCCCCACCCAGATCCGGCTGTGGCGCTGGGAGAAACGGCAGCGCCTCGCCTGAGGACGCGAGAACGGCCCGCCCCGGAGGGGGCGGGCCGTTGTAGCTGGTGGTCGGGCGTCAGTTGCTGCGGAAGTACGACAGGACCCGCAGGATCTCGGTGTAGAGCCAGACCATCGTGACGGTCAGGCCGAAGGCCGCGCGCCACGACTCGCTGTCGGGGGCGTGGTTGCGGATGCCCTGCTCGACGTAGTCGAAGTCGAGCACGAGGTTCGCCACCGCGAGGACCACGAAGACGATCGACACCAGGATGGTCAGCGGGGTGGCGCCGGCGCCGGCCCCGCGGATCCCGAGATCGATGCCGGCCAGCGCGAGCCCCAGGTTCAGGAGCATCAGGACGGCGGCGGCGATCGTGGCGATTCCGACGATACGGCGGAACCGCTGCGTGACCCGGATGCGGAAGAACTTGTACGCGGCCAGCGTCACGGCGGCGGCCACGAACGTGGCGAAGATGGCCTGCACGACGATGCCGTCCCAGAGGGACTCGAACATCGCGCTGAACCCGCCGATGAAGACCCCCTCGACGACCGAGTAGACCAGCACGCCGGCCGGGTTGACCCTGCGGCGTAGCGAGACGAACAGGACGGTGACGAAGCCGACCAGGGCGCTGCCGAGCGTGACCGGCACCAGCAGCGTCGACGGCAGGAACATGAACGTCAGCGCGGCAGCGGCGATGAGCACGCCCATCGTGATGGCCGTCTTGGTGATGACGTCATCGATGGTCATCAGCCCGAGCCCACGGCCGCGCTCCGGTTGTCCCTGCGGCTGGTAGCCCTGCGGCTGGTAGCCCTGCTGGCCGCCGTGCGGCTGCGTCTGGTACGGGTCGTAGCCGCCCTGCTGCCCCTGCGCGGGCTGGAAGGCGACCGGCTTGTTGAAGACGGGATTGTTCGGCATCTGTTTCCTCTCGTCGGACACATCCATGGTACGAAACATGGACAAGTCGGCATTTCTTCCCGTCCTCGGGGCCCCCGGCCCACCGGGCACGTCCACGTCGCGCGGTGGATGACGCGGGCGGACGGACGCCCCGCCGGCGCCGGTCCGGCGGGGCCCCCCTGGCTCGAGGTCAGTGCCTGGCGTAGTACATCACCGGCTCCGGCAGGCCCTTGTCGGCGCGGATGCGGCGAGAGAGCCCCTCGGCGGCGATCAGCGCGTTCACGACGAGGTCCGGGGTGACCGGGAACGGCATGTTGTGGATGGTCTCCCCCTCCGCCGTGGCCGCCTTGGCGACGGCGTGGAGTTCGTCGGCGTCCTCCGGGCGGAGCCCGACCTCCGTCAGCGTGTTCGGCAGTCCGACCCGCGTCGTGAACTCGACGAAGGCCTCGATCTCCTCGGCGGGCGCCCCCTCCATCACCAGTTGGGTCATCGAGCCGAGGTTCACCTTCTGACCGTGGTCGAGGCCGTGGGTCTGCGGCGCAGCCGTCAGACCGTTGTGGATGGCGTGCGCCGCGGCCAGTCCCCCGGACTCGAACCCGAGCCCCGACAGCAGGGTGTTCGCCTCGACGACGGACTCCAGCGCGGGCGTGACGACGTGGGCGCGGACGGCGTCCAGCGCGGGCAGCGCGTTCTCCCACAGCATGTCCCAGCAGAGCTGCGCCAGCGCGGTGCCGGCGTGGGTCGGGCGTCCGCCAGCCATCGTCGACCCCTGGCCGCGGCGAGTGGCGCGTGCCTCGAGCCACGTCGCGAGGGCGTCCCCGATGCCGGCGACCAGGAACCGCACCGGGGCGTCGGCGACCAATTGGGTGTCGATGAGGACCAGGTCGGGGTTCTTCGGGAAGAACCGGTACTCCAGGAACTCCCCGGCCTCCGTGTAGATGACGGACAGCGCCGAGGTGGGCGCGTCCGAGGACGCCGCGGTGGGGATGCTGGCCCAGGCGACGCCGGCGTCGAACCCAGCGGCCTTCACCGAGTCGATCGCGGAGCCGCCACCGAAGGCGACGATGATGTCGTGGCCGCCGTCCTTGATCGCCGAGGCGAGCGACGTCACGGTCTCGGGGGTGGCGAACCCCTCGAATTGCACACGCTTGACGGGCAGGTCGGCATCGCCGAAGCCCTTGGTGACGGGCTCCTCGACGAGGCCCCACACGACGTCGTCGGCGACGAGCAGGGGCTTCGAGCCCAGCTGCTCGAGGTGGGTGCCGAGTTCGGCCAGGGCGCCCGCCCCCTGCACGTAGCGAGACGGGCTGGCGAGAACAGACATGGTCATGACGGTCCCCTCTTCGTTGCGGGGCCCACGCGCGACCGCCGAGAGGGTTCGCTCGTGGCACCCCGTGGTCGGTTCTGTCCTTCCAGACTAGGCGTGCGCGGCGGCCGACGAGCGCGAACAGTTCCGGCGGCACGGACATGCACGCACTCCTGAACGGACGACCGCGGGTCCGCGGGCCTGAGCCGGCGAGGGACGGCATCCGAGGCCGCCGCCAGCGTAGGCTGAGCGCCATGACAGGCGAGCCCCTCGTCGATCGTCCGGACGAGACGGACGTGCTGATCGTCGGAGCCGGCCCCACCGGGCTCATGGCCGGCGCGTGGTGCGCGAAGCTCGGGCTCGACGCGGTGGTCGTGGACGGCAAGGACGGCCCCACGCGCGAGTCGCGGGCCCTCGTCCTGCAGTCCCGTTCGGTCGAGATCTACCGCCAACTCGGCCTCGCCGACGCGGCGTTGGAGCGCGCCGTGTTCGTCCGCGAAGGCCGCCCCGGCGTCGGGTCGCGCACGCTCGGCGCCGTCCGGCTGGATCGCCTAGGACAGGGGCTGACGCCGTTTCCCGGGCTGCACGTCCTTGAGCAGAGTGCCAACGAGACGCTGCTCTCGGAGCACCTCGCCGCGGCCGGGCGCCCCGTACGCTGGCGGCACGCCTTCGCGGGCCTGACGCCGCGTCCGGACGGCCGCACCGAGGTCCTGCTGGACGGCCCGGAGGGACGACGCCGCATCCTGGCCCGCTACGTCATCGGCGCGGACGGCGCGTCGTCCCCGGTGCGGCACGCGGTGGGCATCGGATTCCCCGGCGGCACCAGCCCGTTCACGTTCTACGTGCTGGACGGCGCGGGGGTCACGGGCGTCGGCGACGGGGTCAACCTGCGCGTCTCGGCGAGCCACCTCCTGCTGTCGTTCCCAATGGGCACCGACGAGCACGGCCAGCGGGCCCGGCTGATCGGCGTCCTGCACAGCGACGAGACCGACGGCGCCTTCCACCTGACCGGCGACCTCGACGCGCAGAAGCGAGCGCGCTCGGTGCTCGCGAGGGTCTTCGGCATCGGCTACGCGCACGCCAACTGGTTCTCGACCTACCGGGTCCACCACCGTGTCGCGGACGCGTTCCGCCGCGGCGGCGTCTTCCTCGCCGGGGACGCCGCGCACGTCCACTCGCCCGTCGGCGCGCAGGGCATGAACACGGGGCTGCAGGACGCGCAGAACCTCGTCGTCACGGTCGCCGACGTGCTCACCAGACGGGCCGACGCCGGCACGCTCGACCGCTACGAGGCCGAGCGGCGCCCGGTGGCCCAACGGCTGATCCACAGCACAGACCGGGTGTTCGCCACGGTCACGTCCGCGCACCCGCTCGCCCGGTTCCTGCGCACCCGCGTGCTCCCGGTGGTCTGGCCGATCGCCACCCGCGTCGTCCCCCGGCTGCCGCTGGGCGGACGACTGTTCGGTTACCTCGCACAACTCCGCATCCGGTACCGGATGACGCCGAGCACCCGCCCCCGCAGCCGCACCCAGCGAGCCATCGTCAACCGGGCGCTCGGACGCCGCCTGCCCTGGGTGCCGGACGCGCGCCACGCCGGGCCCTTGTCCGCGGGCGACGGGCGGGGCGACAACCACGAGCCCCTCACCGACGCCACCTGGCAGCTGCACGCGTACGGTCCGGCGGCGACGGCGTCCGCTGAGGCCCTGGCGCGGCACCACCGGGGGCGGCTCGGCGACCTTGTCGTCCACCGGCTCGCCGCGGCGCCACGACACGGGCTGCCGGAGGGGACGGCGCTGCTGGTGCGCCCGGACGGCTTCGTCGCCGACATCGCGTTCGCCTAGCCGCGCCGGCAGTGCCCTCGGTGGGATTCGAACCCACACTGGAGCGGGTTTAAGCCGCCTGCCTCTGCCCTTGGGCTACGAGGGCGCTCCGCCAGCCTACCGAGCCGTGCCTGGCACCTGGGCCGGACACCCCTCGTGCCGCGGACGCCCCCGGCCGCGACGGGCCGGAGCAGATGCCCCGGTTCAGGCGCGCGGGCTCAGGCGCGGGCCAGCAGATCGAGGACGAGGCCGTCCAAGATGTCGGACTCGCTGACCGACAGCGCGGTCGCCACGCGCGCGCCGACGCGGGAGGCGATGAGCGCGCCGGCGCAGATGACGTCGGCCCGCTTGGGCGGCATGCTCGGGAGCTCCAGCACCTGGGCGACGGGGCTGGTCAGCAGGCGGTGCGTGACGGCGTCCAGGTCGTCCTTGCTGACCACCGACCCATGCACGACGCTGCGGTCGTAGGTCTCGAGGCCCAGCACGACGGCCGACAGGCACGTCGCGGTGCCGCCGACGCCGAACCACGTGCGCGCGGCGCCGAAGTCGATGCCGGAGCCGTCCAGCAGGCCGTCCACGAACCTGGTGGCGTCGGCGATCTCGGCCTCGGTGGGCGGGTCTGAGTGCAGGAACCGCTCCCGCAGGCGCACCGACCCCATGTCGAGCGAGACCGCGCCGAGCAACTCGGGGCGCCCGCCCGCGAACGAGCCGAGCACCAACTCGGTGGAGCCGCCGCCGATGTCCATGACGAGGGCCGGCACGTCGGCGTCCGGCGCGGCGGACAGCGCGCCGACGAAGCTCAGTCGGGCCTCCTCATCGCCGGAGATGATCTCGGCGTCGACGCCGAGCCGCTCGCGCACCCCGGCGAAGAACTCGTCCCGGTTGGTGGCGTCCCGGGCGGCGGAGGTGGCGACCATGCGGACGGCGCTCGCGCCCGCCCGGCGGATGCGCGCGGCGAAATCGTCCAGCGCGGCCATCGTGCGCTCCAGCGCCTCGGGAGCGAAGCGACGGGTGGCGTCCACACCCTGACCGAGCCGGGTCAGATGCAGGTCGCGGTCGACCTCGGTGAAGGCCCCGTCGCCGTCGGAGCGGGCGATCAGCAGCCGCACCGAGTTGGTCCCGCAGTCGATCGCCGCGACCGTCGTGGTCTCACTCATGGCTCTCCCAGAAGTTGCCGATCATCGCGACTGCTTCGTCGCCCAGCGGGTTGACGCCCGGCCCCACCGCCAGGGCGTGCGCGACGAGGACGTGCAGGCACTTCACGCGGGACGGCATGCCGCCGGCGCTGACGCCCTGGATCTCCTCGACCTCGCCGAGCGTCTCCCGATCGCTGAGGTAGGACTCATGCGCCCGGTAGTAGGCGGCGGACAGGGCCGGGTCGTCCGCGAGCCGCTGGGTCATCTCGGCCATCACCCCGTTGGCCTCCAGCGTGGAGCACGCGGCGACGGCCTTCGGGTGGGTCAGGTAGTACAGGGTCGGGAACGGCGTGCCGTCGTCCAGCCGCGGCTCCGTGACCACCACCCCCGGCTCGCCGGTGGGCGTGCGCCACGCGATCCCGACCACCCCACGTGGCGGGCGTCCGAGCTGCTCGGTGATCACTGCGGCGTCCGCGTCCGTCATCTGATCGAAGCTGTGCACGTCGCCACCCTAGCGACGACGGCGAACCGGACGGCGACCGAGCGCAGAAATGAGCGTCGGTGCCGGACGCCCGCGGCGTCCACCGGGGTCAGCGGCGCGCGGGGGCCGGATGGTCGGCGGCCTCGATGGAGCCGGCAAGGCGGTCCCACCAGCGCGGGGTCATGTCGGTGACGCCGGCGCGGTCGAGCGCGCCGGACTCCTCGCTGCCGGTCAGCACCGTGCCGTCCGCCCCGATCACGCGGTAGCCCACCTCGCCGGGCATCACCCAGCCGAGCCGGGTGCGCGCCTGGCTCTTGACGTAGTTGGGATCGTTCCAGCGGTTGAGCTGGTCTTCGAGCTGGGTGACGCGCTGCTGCCGCTCGGTGACCTGCTGTTGCGCCTGGGTGATCGTGGCCTGCTGGTTGAGGTAGGTGCGCAGCGAGTTCGCGTACGACAGGGCCAGCAGCGCCAGCACGGCGAAGAGGATCAGGGCGCGGTGCGTGAAGGCGAGTCCCTTGCCGCGTCCCCCCGGGCGGAGGCGTCCCTTCAGCGCGGAGAACCGGCCCCGCGGGGCCGCCGACGCGCCGGTGAACTCGGAGGCTTCCACCGGCGTGGCCGCCGATCGGGCACCCCGCTGGCGCCGCATGGTGCGCGTCGGGCCGGTCGGCTGACGCGTCAGTCGCTTGTCCCGTGCCATGGCTGCCCCCTCTCGATTCGCGCTCCAGAATAGGCGGCCCGCCCGCGCGATCGTGGGAGGCGGACGCCGCCGCGCCGTCCGCCGCGCGCTCGCCCGGAGAAGAACGACGGCGCCGGCCGTCCCCGAGGGGACGACCGGCGCCGGCGGTTCAGCAGCGAGTCACTTGCGGTTGGTGTACCGCGGGAAGGCGTCGAGACCGGCGTAGGTCGCGGCGTCGTCCAGGTCCTCCTCGATGCGGAGCAGCTGGTTGTACTTCGCGACGCGCTCGGAGCGGGCCGGCGCACCGGTCTTGATCTGGCCGCAGTTGGTGGCGACGGCGAGGTCGGCGATCGTGGTGTCCTCGGTCTCGCCGGAACGGTGGCTCATCATGCAGTGGTAGCCCGCACGGTGCGCCATGTCCACGGCGTCCAGGGTCTCGCTGAGCGAGCCGATCTGGTTGACCTTCACGAGCAGCGCGTTCGCGGTGTCGTTCTCGATGCCGCGGGCGAGGCGCTCGGGGTTGGTGACGAACAGGTCGTCGCCGACGAGCTGGACCTTCTCACCGAGCTGCTCGGTGATCTTCTTCCAGCCGTCCCAGTCTTCCTCGTTCAGCGGATCCTCGATGGAGACCAGCGGGTAGGCGTCCACCCACTCGGAGTAGATCGCGATCATCTCGTCGCTGGACTTCTTCTGGCCCTCGAAGTCGTAGGCGTCGTTCTCGAAGAACTCGGACGCGGCGACGTCGAGCGCGAGGCAGATGTCGGTGCCCGGCTCCAGCCCGGCGGCCTTGATGGCCTCGAGGATGAGGTCGAGCGCGGCGCGGTTGCTCTCGAGGTTCGGCGCGAAGCCGCCCTCGTCGCCCAGGCCGGTGGCCAGGCCCTTGTCCTTCAGCACCTTCTTCAGCGCGTGGTACACGGCCGCGCCCATCTCAAGGGCCTCGGCGAAGGTCTCCGCGCCGACCGGAGCGATCATGAACTCCTGGATGTCGACGTTGGAGTCAGCGTGCGAGCCGCCGTTGAGGATGTTCATCATCGGGACGGGCAGCACGTGGGCGTTGGGGCCGCCGACGTAGCGGTACAGCGGCAGCGCGGCCGACTCGGCGGCGGCGCGGGCGACGGCCAGGGAGACACCCAGGATCGCGTTGGCGCCCAGCTTGCCCTTGTTGTCGGTGCCGTCCAGCTCGAGCATGGTCACGTCGACCAGGCGCTGCTGATCGGCCTCGAGACCCATCACCTCGGTGGCGATCTGCTCCTGGACGTTCTCGACGGCCTTCAGGACTCCCTTGCCGCCGTAGCGCTTCTTGTCGCCGTCGCGGAGCTCGACGGCCTCGAAAGCGCCAGTGGAAGCGCCGGAGGGAACCGCAGCGCGGCCCTCGGAACCGTCATCAAGAATGACCTGAACCTCAACGGTGGGGTTGCCGCGGGAGTCGAGGATCTCGCGAGCGTCGACGAATTCGATGGTTGCCACGATTCTGCCTTTCATTGAAAGTACCGTTCGTGGCTCACTCTAGTGGTTCGGGCTCTCGCCTAGAGGGGTGGCTGTGGAACGTTCACCGGGCTGCAACCCGCCGGGCATCCGTCACCGCGGGCAGGTGCACCATTCGCCCGCGGGCACCTGAGCCTTCACCTGGTCGATGTGCTCGCCGCACCCCGCCCACGTCGTCTTCCCACATTTGTCACAGGTCACCGGACGGCACATGGCGCGCTCCTCTCGCTCGCTGGCTTCTCGCCGGTCAGCCTACTCCGGCCGCTGGACGGCTCGATCGTCGCCCTGGACGGCCGCGCGTTCGGCGTCCTGGATTCGGGCTTCGAGGGCGCGGAGCGCGGCCCGGGTGGCCTGGTCGGCGTCCACCCCGGACGCCTGCGCACGGGCGACGAGCGCCACGATCTGCGTCCCGACCTCGTCCGCGGTGATCGGCTCGTCGGGCAGTTCGACCCCGACGCCGTGGGCGCGGGTGCGGGAGACGACCTTGCCGGCGCGGGCCAGCACGGCGAGCGGGGACGCGATGCCGTCCAGCGCCGAGCGGCGTCCCTTCTCCTGCTTCTTGCGCTGCTCCCAGGAGGCGACCTTGTCGACGGGGGCATCCTCGCCGGCAAAGATGTGCGGGTGCCGGCGGATGAGTTTGTCGGCGATGCCGTCGGCGACGTCGTCGACGGTGAAGCGGCCGGTCTCGGCGGCGATCTCGCTGTGGAAGAACACCTGCAAGAGGAGGTCGCCGAGCTCCTCGCGCAGGTCGGCGTCCGTGCCGGTCTCGATCGCCTCGACGACCTCGCCGGTCTCCTCGATCAGGTGGTTGACCAGGCTGGCGTGGGTCTGCTCGGCGTCCCAGGGGCACTCGTGCCGCAGGACGTGCATCACCTCGGCGAGCCGGTCGAGCCCGGGGTGCCGGGCGTCGGTCACGGCTGCGGCGTCGCCGTCGGCACCGGGTTGCTGAGGCTGCCGGTGGTGCCCGACAGCTGGCAGCTCTCGGGGATGAACTGTCCGTAGCGCGGGTTGACCGTCACGTCGAGCTTCGAGCAGCCGGTGAGGAACTTGTCCTCGCCGATCTTGCGGGCGACCGCGACATACGTGGTGGCGTTGTCGACGTATTGCTTGCCGCCCTCTGTCTGCGCGAGATGAGCCAGCTGCGGAACCTGCGCGATGATCTGCTGTCGCTGCGCCGGGGTGATCGTCATGTTGTTCTGCTGGGCGAGCTGCTGCGACACCGCGCCGAGGATCGCGCTGTTCACCACCGACAGCCGGATCTGGGACGGCTGCGTCTGCAGCGCGTTGGCCAGGTCGGTCGTCTGGGTCTGGATGGTGTCCTCGGAGATCGTCGTGCCGCCGACCGTCGCCGCGTTCTGCGGGTTCTGGGCGGCACAGCCCGTCAGCGCCAGTGCCAGGACCGCGCCGGTGGCGGCGAGCGTGCGGGCTGCGTTCTTCATCTCGAGCTGCTCCCTAGGGACGTGACGGACGTCGATGAACACGAGCGATCCTAGCTGCAGATCGACTGGCGGATGCACAAGGACGGCCCACGCCGCACGGCGCTCGTCGATCTCCTCGCCGGGCGGCCTCGGCCGGGACAAGAATGGGTTCATGGCCTCCACACCATCGCCCGCCCCTGGTTCTCGCCTCCGTTCCCTCCTCATCGTCCTCGCGTGCGCCATCGCCGGCGCCCTGCTGTTCGCGCTGGCCGGGCCACGCACCGCCCCGCTCGGACCGGCCCGCGGCGATGAGACGCTCGCCCGGGACCTACGGGCCGCGCTCGACCGACCCGACGGCTACCCCGCCGTCAGCGCCGCGCGCCTGAGCGGCGGCAAGGTCACCTGGGCGGGCTTCGGCGACGTCACCGCCGACTCTCGCTTCGAGCTGGGCTCGATCACCAAGACCTTCGACGGCCTGTTGCTGGCGGACGCAACTCAGCGCGGCGAGGTCAAGCTGACCGACCGGTTGGACGCTCACCTGCCCGAGCTCGCCGGGACGCCGGTCGGCGAGGTGACGCTGGAGGAGCTGGCCAGCCACCGGTCCGGCCTGCCCTCGCTCGCGAGGACGGACTGGGCGGCGATCGTCGTCCAGGACCTGGCCGGCGCCGCGCTGAGCGACTACACGTCCAGCACCCCGGCGTCCCTGATCGAGCAGGTCCGGACGGTGCCGCTGACGGGCCGGGGCACCATGCAGTACTCCAACCTGGGCGCGGCGCTGCTCGGCCAGGCGCTGACGCGCGCCGCCGGCGTCCCGGATTGGCCGACGCTGGTGCACACGCGGGTGTTCGATCGCCTCGGCATGACGGCCACCCACATCGCTCCGGCGGGCTCCCCCGCCCCGGACCTGATGCAGCCCCACCAGTCGAACGGTCATGCCATCGAGCCGTGGACGGGACTGGGTTATGCGCCCGCCGGGCTCGGGGTCACCACGACCGCGAGCGATCTGGCCCGCTACGCCCAGGCGATCCTGGACGGCAAGGCGCCGGGGATGAGCGCGCTGGACCCTCGGTGGCCGACCTCTATTCCCGGGAACGAGATCGGGCTCGCCTGGATGGTCGCCTCGCCGGACGATCGCCCCGTCGTGTGGCACAACGGCGGCACCGGCGGGACGCGCACCGCGCTGATGATCGACCGGAAGGCCGGGACGGCCGCGCTGGTGCTGACCAATACGTCGGTCGACGTGACCGGTACCGCCGCGCGCTTGGTGCACCGCCCCGAGGCCTGGTCTCTCCCGCCGATGCCGGTCGACACTGACACGGTCGGGTGGGTCGCGATCGGTCTGGTCGTCGTGCTGGTCGCGGCGTGGGCGGCCGTGCTGGGCCGCAGCCGGACGAGGATCGTCGGTCAGCTGCTGGGCGCCGCCGGCGCGGTGCTGCTGTGGTGGATCGCCGCCCCGTGGGACTGGTCGCCGGCCTGGCTGTTCGGCGCCGCGCTCGGGTTGACGGTCGGCGGTGTGGTCGCGACGGTCCTGCGCTGGGGCTCCCTGCCGTGGCGGCCGCCGCGTCGGGCGTGGCTGGCCGTCGTCGCCGGAGTGCTTGGTGTGGCGTGGTTCGCCGCGATGGTGGCCGTCGCCGTGGCCGTGGGGGTGGCGGCGTCCTCGGTCGCGTGAGACCGGCGGCCCCGCCGACGGCGGAACTGACCGCGCCCGTTGGACACGGCCAGTTCCGCAGGGTCACTTCTGGGTCGCCGTGTGCGCCGTCCCCTGGGCGTCGCGCCAGGCGATCGTCGTCGCGAGCGGCCACTTGACCGCGCCCGTTCGGGCAGCCGGGCCAGCAGGCCGGCGATCTCGGCGCGGTCGGCGACGCGGTCGCTCGGCTCGGCGGGCGACGCGTCGGGGAGGTCGGCGACCAGCACCTCGCGGCGGTGCCGGCGCCAGCGGTCGATGGTGTCGTTGACGAGGGCGCGGCGCGTGTACGCGAGCGCCTCGTCATGCCGCACCCGCGGCCAGGCCAGGTAGGTCTTGATCAGCGCCGCCTGCACCAAGTCGGCGGCGAGGGTCCGGTCGCCGGTGAGCAGCCAGGCGGTGCGGCTGAGAGACCCGCTCGCCTCCGCCACGAACGCGGCGAACGAGGCGTCCCGATCGTCTTTGCTCGGTCTGTCCATCACGCTCCCCTTCGTTGAGGTCTTCACCCTGCACTACGGACGAGGGGCGCGTGGGGTTGCCTGTCTGGGGGAATCGGCCGGGGACGTCTTTCCTCGGCCGA
This sequence comes from Nigerium massiliense, assembly GCF_000826085.1. Lineage (GTDB taxonomy): Bacteria > Actinomycetota > Actinomycetes > Propionibacteriales > Propionibacteriaceae > Propioniciclava > Propioniciclava massiliense. Next base: position 203,320 of record NZ_CCYM01000002.1, read on the forward strand.
CCTGGACGTTGGCGAGCAGGCCGGCCGGTCAGCCGAACAGCGCGGTGACGGCCTGGGTGGCCCACTCCAGCAGCGCCAGGTCCTTGACGGGTTGGCCGCCGATCGGGCGGGTCATCGGACGCGGCAGCAGCACCTGCTTGGACGCCTTGTGCACCTTCGCCCCGGGATAGAGCCGATTGAGGCGCAGCACCCGCGACTCGGGCAGCTCGGCCGGGCTGAGCCGGATGAAGGTGCCGGCCGAGATCACCTCGGTGAGGCCGACGCTGCGGCACAGCAGCCGGAACCGGGCGACCTCCAGCAGCGCGGTCACCGGTTCGGGCGGGGTGCCGTAGCGGTCGACGAGTTCGTCCCGAACGGCGTTGAGATCGGCGACCTCCCGAACCTGCGCGATGCGCTTGTACATCTCGAGGCGCAGCCGCTCCGATTCGACGTAGTCGACGGGCAGGTGCGCCTCGACGGGCAGCTCGATCTTCATCTCGGGTTCGGGCTCGGTGTCCTCGCCGCGGAAGTCGGCGACGGCCTCGCCGACGAGCCGGATGTAGAGGTCGAAGCCGACGTCGGCGATGTGTCCCGACTGTTCGCCGCCCAGCAGGTTGCCGGCGCCGCGGATCTCCAGGTCCTTCATCGCGATCGCCATGCCGGCGCCCAGGTCGGTGTGGGCGGCCATCGTCGAGAGCCGGTCGTGCGCGGTCTCGGTCAGCGGCTTGTCGGCCGGGTAGAGGAAGTAGGCGTAGCCGCGCTCGCGTCCGCGCCCGACGCGTCCGCGCAGCTGGTGCAGCTGGGACAGGCCCATCAGGTCGGCGCGCTCGATGATGAGGGTGTTGGCCGTCGAGATGTCCAGGCCGGCCTCGACGATCGTGGTGCAGACCAGGACGTCGGCCTTGCGCTCCCAGAAGTCGACCATCACTTGCTCGAGCGCCTTCTCGTTCATCTGGCCGTGCGCGACCGCGACCCTCGCCTCGGGGACGAGGTCCTGGATGTGCGCGGCCGCCTTGCCGATGCTGTTCACCCGGTTGTGGATGAAGAACACCTGACCCTCGCGGGCCAGCTCGCGCCGGATCGCCGCGCGCACCTGCCCGTCGTCGTACGGTCCGGCGAAGGTCAGGACGGGGTGGCGTTCCTCGGGCGGGGTCGCGATGACGCTCATCTCGCGGATGCCCGTGACGGCCATCTCAAGCGTGCGCGGGATGGGGGTGGCCGACATGGCGAGGACGTCCACGTTGAGGCGCAGCTTCTTCAGCGCCTCCTTGTGCTCGACGCCGAAGCGCTGCTCCTCGTCGATGATCACCAGACCCAGATCCTTGAACTGCACCTGATCGCTGAGCAGCCGGTGCGTCCCGATGGCGACGTCGACCGAACCGTCCGCCAGCCCCTCGACCGTCTTCTTGATCTCGGCGTTCGTCTGGAAACGGCTGAGCTGCGCCACGGTGACGGGGAAGCCGGCGTAGCGGTCGGCGAACGTCTGGAAGTGCTGTTGGACGAGCAGCGTCGTCGGCACGAGGACGGCGACCTGCTTGCCGTCCATCACCGCCTTGAACGCCGCGCGCACCGCGATCTCGGTCTTGCCGTACCCGACGTCACCGCAGATGAGCCGGTCCATCGGGACGACCTGCTGCATGTCGGCCTTCACCTCGGTGATCGCGGCCAGCTGGTCGGGGGTCTCGACGTAGGTGAAGGCATCCTCGAGCTCGCGCTGCCACACGGTGTCGACGCCGAACGCGTGGCCCTTGGTCGCCTGCCGGGCGGCGTAGAGCTTGATGAGCTCGGCGGCGATCTCGCGGACGGCCTTGCGGGCCCGGCTCTTGCGCCGCGCCCAATCGGAGCCGCCGAGGCGGTCGAGCGAGGGGGCGTCCCCGCCGACGTAGCGGGTGACCTGGTCGAGCTGGTCCATGGGCAGGAACAGCCGGTCGCCCGGCTGGCCGCGCTTGGACGGCGCGTACTCGACGACCAGGTACTCGCGCGTCGAGCCGGCGACGGTGCGCTGCACCATCTCGACGTAGCGGCCGACGCCGTGCTGCTCGTGGACGATGTAGTCGCCGGACGTCAGCTCGAGCGGGTCGATCGCGTTCTTGCGCCGCGCCGGCATCTTGCGGGCCGACTTGTCGACATCGCGCTGGCCGGAGAGGTCGCCGGCGGTGAAGACGTTGAGCTTGATCGTCTCGACGCGGAAGCCGTGCGGCAGGTCGGCGACCACGACGGAGACGCGCCCCGCCAGCTCGGCGCCGGCGAGGATCTCGGCCATGCGGGTGGCCCGGCCGTTGTTGTCGGCGACGAGGACGACCGTCCAGCCGCTGTGCGCGGCGTCGGAGATGGCCTCGACCGCCCGCTCGGTGTCGCCGCGGTACACCTCGTTCTCCACGGCATCGACGCGCAGAGACTCGGGATCCTCGGCGAAGGAGGACAACGTCCACCAGGCCAGGCCGCGGTCGACGGCGTCGGTGCGCACCTCGCCCAACGCCCGGTAGGCGGACGCCTCCAGGTCGATCGGCGCCTTGCCGCCCTCCGCGGCGGCCGTCCAGGACGCGCGCAGGAACTCCTGGGACGTCTCGTGCAGCTCGAGCGCGCGGGCCCGCACCTTCTCGGGGTCGCTGACGAGGACCAGCGTCTCGGCCGGCACGACGTCGACGAGCAGTTCGAGACCGTCCACGAGCGCGGCGGACAGCGCCTCCATGCCATCGACGGCGTGCCCGTCGGCGATGCGCTCGAACACGTCGCGCAGCTGGTCGGGCACCGCGCCGTTTCGGGCGTGCTCATGCGCGCGCTCGCGGACCTTCTCGGTGATCAGCATCTCCCGGCACGGGGACGCCGTGATCTCCGGCAGCAACGCCTCGTCCGAGCGCTGGTCGGCGATCTGGAAGTGCCGGATCTCCTCGACGGTGTCGCCGAAGAAGTCGACGCGGATCGGGTGCTCCTCCGTCGGTGGGAAGACGTCGATGATGCCGCCGCGCACCGCGAACTCGCCGCGCCGCTCGACGAGGTCCACACGGACATACGCCGCGTCCACGAGCATGCGCGCGACGTCCTCGATGTCGTAGTCCTCCCCCGCGACCAGCCGCACCGGCAGCAGGTCGCCCAGCCCCTTCACCTGGGGCTGCAGGGCGGCGCGGACCGGGGCCACGATGATGCGCGGCGCGGGCCGCTCGTCGTGGCCGGCGAGCCGGCGCAGGACGTCGAGGCGGCGTCCCACGGTGTCGGAACGGGGCGAGAGGCGCTCGTGCGGCAGGGTCTCCCAGGCCGGGTAGTAGCTGACCGCGTCCTCGCCGAGCAGCGATGCCAGGGACGCGGTGAGCGCCTCCGCCTCGCGGTACGTCGAGGTGATGACCAGCTGGGGCCGTTCGGGTTCCAGCGCCGCCACCATGAGCGGCCGCATGGCCTCGGGGATGGCGATGTCCAACGTCGGCTCGGACCCGGTGTGAGCGGCCTCGACGAGCTGCTTGATCACGGGTTCGGAGGCGACGAACTCGAGAAGGCCGTCAAGATCCACGGGGTGCAGTCTAGGTGGTCCGCCACCGCGTCCGGCTGGTCGGCGGAGCGTCGGCACCGGGCCCACCGGTAGCCTGGCTGGCGTCCAAGACTGAGACCATCCGGAGGGCCATCGTGACGCCGACCTCGTCCCATACCTATTGCATCCTCGAGGTGCCGGGCGGTTCGGCCCTCTCCCCCTTCCGGGCGGCGGCCGTCATGGGCCGCCTTCAGCAGGTGGCGCCGCGGGTGAGCGGGGTCACCGCGCGCTACGTCCACCTCGTGGCGTCCGATTCCGCGCTGACCCCGGACGCCGCCGAGGCCGTCGCGGCGATCCTCGACTACGGTGACGCGCCGTCCGCCGCCCCGCAGGGCGCGACCGCGACCATCGTCGTGTCGCCCCGTCTCGGCACCATCTCGCCGTGGGCGTCCAAGGCCACCGACATCGTCCGCAACTGCGGCATCGAGGTGCACCGCGTCGAGCGGGTCACCGAGTACACGCTCGCCCTCGACGGCGAGCTGTCTGATGACCAGTGGCAGGCCTGCGCGGACGTCCTGCACGATCGCATGACCGAATCGGCGCTGCCCGGCCTCGAGGCCGCCGAGGCCGTGTTCGCCGAGAAGGACGCCGAGCCGATGGAGCACGTCGACGTGCGCGGTCGCGGCCGCGCGGCCCTCGTCGAGGCGAACGCCGCCTACGGCCTGGCCCTCTCGGACGACGAGGTCGACTACCTCGTGGACGCCTTCACCGCCCTCGACCGCAACCCCACCGACGTCGAGCTCATGATGTTCGCGCAGATGAACTCCGAGCACTGCCGCCACAAGATCTTCAACGCCGACTTCGTGATCGACGGCGAGCCGCAGGACAGCTCGCTGTTCGGCATGATCCGCAACACCGAGAAGGTGGCGGGCGGGCCGGCGTCCGGCACCGTCGTGGCGTACTCCGACAACTCCTCGGTCATGGAGGGCGGGCAGGCCACCCGCTTCCTCCCCGCCCCGGACGACGCCCACGCCGGCCCCGCGCCCTACGCGGAGCGCCCCGGCGAGGTCCACGTCCTGATGAAGGTCGAGACGCACAACCACCCGACCGCGATCTCGCCGTTCCCCGGCGCCGCGACGGGCTCGGGCGGCGAGATCCGCGACGAGGGCGCCACCGGGCGCGGGTCGCAGCCGAAGGCGGGCCTGACCGGGTTCATCGTGTCCAACCTGAACCTGCCCGGCACCGACGAGCCCTGGGAGGCCGAGCGGTACGGCGCGCCGGACCACCTCGCGTCCCCGCTGGAGATCATGACCGAGGCGCCGCTGGGCGCCGCCGCGTTCAACAACGAGTTCGGACGCCCCGGCCTCGGCGGGTTCTTCCGCGTGTACGAGCAGACAGTGGACAGCGTCCGCCGCGGCTACCACAAGCCGATCATGAGCGCCGGCGGTCTCGGACAGATCGCGGCCGAGCAGACCGAGAAGGTGCGCTTCGGCGAGGGATCCCTGCTGATCCAGCTGGGCGGCCCCGGTATGCGCATCGGCATGGGTGGCGGTGCGGCGTCCTCGATGGCGTCCGGCACGAACGCCGCGGCGCTCGACTTCGACTCGGTGCAGCGCGGCAACCCCGAGATGGAGCGGCGCGCCCAGGAGGTCATCACGGCGTGCGCCGCGCTGGGCGACGAGAACCCGATCCTCGCGATCCACGACGTGGGCGCCGGCGGTCTCTCGAACGCGTTCCCCGAGCTGGTGGACGACGCCGGCATGGGCGCCCGCTTCGACCTGGACGCTGTGCCGCTGGAGGAATCCGGCCTGGCGCCCAAGGAGATCTGGAGCAACGAGAGCCAGGAGCGCTACGTCCTGGCCATCGCCCCCGACGCGTTGGAGCGCTTCGCCGCCATCTGCGCCCGCGAGCGGGCCCCGTTCGCCGTGGTCGGGCGGGCGTTCGACGACGGACGCCTCGTGCTCGCCGACAACGGCATCGAGGGCGGCCCCGGCGACGACCCTGCGGCCGACATGCCATTGCAGGTGCTGCTCGGCAAGCCGCCGAAGATGCTGCGCAACGTCACCCGACTCGAACGCTCCGGGGACGCCTTCGACCTGGCGCCGTTCGACGACGCCGCAGCGGTGCGCGAGTCGGCCTACGCCGTGCTGCGCCACCCGAGCGTCGCCTCCAAGCGCTTCCTGATCACCATCGGCGACCGCACCGTCGGCGGACTGACGCACCGCGACCAGATGGTCGGCCCGTGGCAGGTGCCGGTGGCCGACGTCGCCGTCACCCTCACCGACCACGTCGGGTTCGCCGGTCAGGCGATGAGCTCCGGCGAGCGGACGCCGCTGGCCTCCGTCGACGCGCCCGCGTCCGGCCGGATGGCGGTCGGCGAGGCGATCACGAACCTGCTCGCCGCCCCGATCACGCTCAACCGGGTCAAGCTGTCGGCCAACTGGATGGCCGCCTGCGGCGAGCCCGGCGAGGACGCCGCCCTCTACGACACCGTCCGCGCTGTCGGCCTGGAGCTGTGCCCGGCGCTCGACGTCAGCATCCCCGTCGGCAAGGACTCCTTGTCGATGCGCACCACGTGGTCGGACGCCGACGGCGCCAAGCAGGTCACCTCGCCGGTGTCTTTGGTCGTCACCGCCTTCGCCTCGCTGACGGACGTCCGCGGCACGCTCACCCCGCAGGTCGCTCCCGGCCAGACGCTGCTGCTCGTCGACCTCGGCGCCGGAGCGGACCGCCTCGGCGGCTCGATGTTCGCCCAGGTCAACGACGCGTTCGGCGACGCGGTCCCCAACCTCGACGACCCCGCGCGCCTCGTCGCGCTGGTGGACGCCGTCAACGAACTCCGCGACGCCGGGCTGATCGCCGCCTACCACGACCGCTCCGACGGCGGCCTGTGGGCGGCGGCGGTGGAGATGGCACTGGCCGGGTCGACCGGCCTCGATCTGGACGTGGCGTCCGTCGCGGCACTGTTCACCGAGGAACTCGGCGCCGTGCTGGCTGTGCCCGCGGCGTCCGTCGCCGAGGCGTCGGCCGTGCTCACCAGGCACGGCCTGGGCGACCTGACCCGACAGGTGGGCGCCACCAGTCCGGGCGGCTCCCCCGCCCCGGCCGGGGCCCGGGTGAGCGTCGCGATCGCCGGACGCCCCACGTTGGACGAGCCGCTCCGCTTGCTGGGTCAGGCATGGGACGAGGTGTCGTGGCGGATGGCCGCCCTGCGCGACAACCCCGCCTGCGCCGACGCCGAGCACGCCGCGTTCGCCGCGGACGGCGACCCCGGCCTGTACGTCAAGACGACGTTCGACCCGCGCGAGGACGTCGCCGCCCCCTCCATCGCCACGGGCGCCCGCCCCAGGGTGGCGATCCTGCGCGAGCAGGGCGTCAACAGCCACGTGGAGACCGCCTACGCGTTCCACACGGCGGGATTCGAGGCCGTCGACGTCCACATGACCGACCTGCAGCACGGCCGCTTCGACCTCGCGGACGCGGCCGGCCTGGTCGCCGTCGGCGGGTTCTCCTACGGAGACACGCTCGGCGCGGGCGAGGGCTGGGCGCGGTCGATCCTGCACAACCCGGCGCTGACGGACGCCTTCGCGTCCTTCTTCGCCCGGCCCGACACGTTCGGCCTCGGCATCTGCAACGGCTGCCAGATGTTCGGCGCCCTCGCCGAGCTCATCCCGGGTGCTGAGGCCTGGCCGCTGTTCCGCCGCAACACCTCCGAACAGTTCGAGGCGCGGCTGTCGCTGGTCGAGGTGCTGGACTCCCCGTCCCTTTTCACCGCGGGCATGGCGGGGTCGCGGCTCCCGATCGCGGTGTCCCACGGTGAGGGCCGCGCCGACTTCGCCACCCGAGGCGACGCCGGCGCCGTGCACGGCGTCCTGCGCTACGTCGACAACCACGGACGTCCGACCGAGGCCTACCCGGCCAACCCGAACGGCTCGCCCGGCGGGCTCACCGCGGTGACGACGCCGGACGGCCGGTTCACCGCGATGATGCCGCACCCCGAGCGGGTGCTCCGCAACCTCCAGCTGAGCTGGACGAGCGGCGAGGTGGGCGACGCGAGCCCGTGGCTGCGGCTGTTCCGCAACGCACGGGCCCACCTCGGCTGAATCTCCCGCCCCGAACAGTTCGGAGCAACGGCGACGCTTACCTGTACTGACCGGACACGTTGATCAATCGCCGGCTGGTCGCCGCGAGCCGGTCAGCGAAGCCGGGCGGATTGGACCTCGGGCATGGGGTCTTCAGGTCAGGCCCGCGCGGATCGCCGGTTCTGCAGGTGGCGGCGGAGGTACTCGCCCGTGTGGGTGTCTGTGCGGGCGAGGTCGGTGACGCTGCCGGTGAACTGCACGAGTCCGCCGTTGTGACCGCCGTCGGGTCCTAGATCGACGACGTGGTCGGCGGCTGCGATGACGTCGAGGTCGTGCTCGATGACGATGACCGTGCGGCCGTCGTCGACGAGGCGGTGCAGCAGGTCGACGAGCCGGCCGGTGTCGTTGGGGTGCAGTCCTGTGGTGGGTTCGTCCAGGACGATGATGTCCGCGCCGGCCGTGAGCTCGCGAGCCAGCTTGAGGCGCTGTCGTTCCCCGCCGGACAAGGTGATGAGGTTCTGGCCGAGGGTGACGTAGCCGAGCCCGACTTGTGAGGCTGTGGTGAGTAGCCGGACGAGGCGGGTGTCGGTGAAGTGGTCGCGCGCCTCGTCGATGGTCAGCTCGAAGACGTCCGCGATGGTCAGCCCGTCCACTGTGTGCCGTAGGGCGCCTGGGCGGAAGCGCCTGCCCCCGCATGTCTCGCAGGGGGTCGTGACCGAGTCTGCGAAGCCGAGGTCGATGAAGGTCAGGCCGGTGCCTTCGCAGGCGCGGCAGCCGCCGTCGGCGTTGGGTGAGAAGAGCCCGGCGGGCTGGCCTGTCGCCTTGGGGTAGATGCGACGGATCTCGTCGAGCATGCCGGTCCAGGAAGCTGGCGTGGAGCGGCGCGAGCCGCGGATCGGGCCTTGGTCGACGAGGACCGCATCGGGGGCCACCTGGGGTAGGTGCCCGTGGATCAGGGAAGACTTTCCCGAGCCAGCGACGCCGGTCACGACGGTGAGGACGCCGAGGGGGATGTCGACGCTGACGTCACGCAGGTTGTGCGAACGGGCGTGCTCGATGCGCAGCAGACCGGTGCTCACGCGTGGTTCGCGGTCCGTGACGTGGTGGGCCCGCAGCGCTGCACCCGTCGGGGTGTCGGTGCCGCGCAGCTGTTCGAAGCTGCCCTGGAAGACGAGTCGGCCGCCGTGTGGTCCGGGGGCTGGGCCGATCTCGATGACCTGGTCCGCGATGGCCATGATGGCGGGGTCGTGCTCGACGACCAGGACGGTGTTTCCCTTGTCGCGCAAGTCGATCAGCAGCTGGGCGAGCCGGTCGACATCTCGCGCGTGCAGGCCGGTGGTCGGCTCGTCGAAGATGTACAGCATGTCGTTGAGCGTGCTGCCGAGGTGCCCCACCATGCGCACCCGCTGCGCCTCACCGCCGGACAGGGTGGCGGTGGCCCGGTCGAGGCTGAGATAACCCAGGCCGAGCTCGATGAGACGGTCGAGCTGGGTGGTGATCTCGTCGACGACGGTGCGGAGCGGGCCGAGGTCCCATCCACGCATCGTGTCGCTCAGGTCGCTGACCTGCATCGCGTACGCGGCTGGGAGCATGAGTCCGTCGATGTGGGCGGTGCGGGCAGCCGCGTTCAACCGTGTGCCGCCGCAGTCGGTGCAGGGCTGCTCGGTGACCAGCCTGTCGTATGCCTTCTTGGCCTCCCCCTTGAGTTGGGCAGGGTCCTTGGCGAGCTGGATTCGCCTGAACCGCACCAGGACCCCTTCGTACTCGCCCGGGAGGGCATGCGGACCGGTGGGCTCCACCTCGCCGGGCGCCGCATCGAGGAGCAGGTGGCGTTCCTTGGTCGAGAACTGCTCGATCGGCACGTCGATGTCGAACAGCCCGCTGTCGGCGTAGCGGCGCCAAGCCAGTGACCCGGTCTTGTACTCGGGGTGGCGGAAGGGGCCTTCGCGTAGCGAGCGCGCTTCGTCGAGGAAGCCCTCGACATCGAGTGCCTTCTCTCGTCCGAGCCCTTGGCAGGTCGGGCACATGCCGGCCGGGTCGTTGAACGAGAAGGCGTAGGAGTACCCGACGTGTGGGTCGGCGCCTCGGGACCAGAGCATCCGCATCCAGTCGCCGATGTCGGTGAAGGTCGCCACCGTCGAACGGGGCCCGCCGACGAGGCGTCGCTGATCGATGACCACGGCTGCCGACAGGTTCTCCAGGAGATCGACGTCAGGGCGACCGTAGGACGGCAGGTAGTTCTGCGCGAACGCACTGAAGGTGGAGTTGATCTGGCGCTGCGCCTCTGCGGCGATGGTGTCGAAGACCAGAGACGACTTCCCCGACCCCGAGACACCGACCACCACGATCAGGCTGCGCTTGGCGAGGTCGAGGTCGAGGTTCTGCAGATTGTTCTGACGTGCACCGCGCACGCGAATCTCGTTGAGAGTCATGGCTTCGTCAGCCCCTCTGCCTCCAGAACCACCGTCATCCCGACACCTCCCCTTCGCGTCTACCGTACAACGTACGGTACAGACTGCCGCTATATTCCCGGTGTCGCAAGGAGGTCAGTCATGAAGCCGTCCAGACAGACTCACGCAAGCAGCGAGCCCGAACCGCTACGCCTGCTCCAGCTCCTGTGGAGCCCCGCCACAAAGATGGGTCGGTCCGGTACGACGCTGGACGCCGTGGTCGAGCGCGCGGTCAGGCTCGCCGACGCCGACGGGATCGGGGCGCTGACGATGCGCCGCCTCGCCGACGAGGTGGGCGTGGGTGCCATGACCCTGTACGGCTACGTCCCGGGCAAGCCCGAACTGGTCGAGCTGATGATCGACCGCGTGGCCACGACGACCTATGCGGGACGTGACAAGCCGGCCGATCTGCCCGACTGGCGCACCGCTGTGCGGCACATCGCGACCTGCAACTACGAACACGCCGTCGCGCACGGCTGGCTCGGCGACGTGTCCCCGGCCAGGCCGATCCTGGGGCCCGGGCACCTGGCGAAGTACGAGGACGAGCTCGCCCCGCTGGACGGCATAGGTCTGGACGACCTGACCATGGACCAAGCGCTGACGCACCTGCTCGCCACCACGCAGTACGCAGCCCGGTGGCACGTTGCGATGGACCGTGCCCGTGCCGAGAGCAGGCTCTCCGACGCGCAATGGTGGCAGACGGTCGGCCCTCGCCTCAGCGACATGCTCGGCGACAACGACCTGCCCATCTCCAGCCGGGTGGGTCACACCGTCGCCAACGCCGGCGACCCCGCAGGATTCTGTGCACGCGCGGTCGAGACCATCATCAGCGACCTCGAACAACGAGTCACCGACAACCCCTGACCGTCCCCGATCAATACACCTAGCGCGTCGCGGCGACGCTCATCCGCTCCAGGGTCGCGTTGCTGGCTCCGGACCGCTGGGCCCGGACGATCGCGTCCAGCTCGGCCCGCGTCACGCCCGCGGCGGCGGCCTTGCGCCGCGCCGCCGGGGTGGTCAGGTCGGGGATCGTGATCCGACCGCGGCGCGTGTCGGACGATGTCGTCGTCCCGGTGCGGACGGACGCTGCGCGCGTCCCCATGCCGGAGACCGGGCCGCCGACGCCCATCGCCGCGCTGGTGGGCGGCGCGTAGCCGTAGCGTTGGCCGTCCGCGTTCGGGTGGTACGAATCCCCGGCGCTCAGGGTGGTGAGGTTGGTGATCCACGCGGGCCGGTCGCAGACGGCGTGCCCGGCCATGATGCCGCGGACGTCGGCGAACGCGAAGCCCGCTTTGGCGGCCTCGCCGGCGAGGATCGCGTCGAGCCGGCGGGTGGCCGAGTTCAGCCGGCTCATCTCGTCTCCGGAGAAGAAGGTGAGCACGTGGCAGTCGGTGCCGTTGAACAGCAGCGGGTACCCGGTGACCGTCACTTTGGCGTGGGGCGCACGGGCCCGCACGGACGCGTACAGGCCGGCGAGCCGTCCGGGCAACGCGTTGTTCGCGGTGGCCAGCGCGTCGTCGATGGCGCCGTTGCAGTTCGACATCCACCCGGGCTGGGCGCACTCGGAGATCACGTGCGAGAACCCGACATCGTTGCCGCCGGCGCTGATGGTGACGTACGCCGTCGAGGCGTTCAGGGCGCCCAGTTGGCGTCCGGCGACGTCGGCGACCACGGCGCCGGAGCAGGCCTGCAGGTCGAGGGCCAGGCCTTGGCTTTGGGCGATGAGCACGTCGTGGGTGTTGGCGGAGCGGCGGCAGCCGCTGCCGTCGTTGATGTAGTTGCCCGCTCCGGCCCCGGCAGCGTAGGAGTCGCCGAGCGCGACGTAACCGGGGGCGGCGGTGGCCGCATGGGCGGGGGGCGCGGTCAGGACGCTGGACGCGCCGGCCACGATGGTCAGGGCCGCGAAGGCGCGGCGGATGAAGGTCTTCACCGGGGAAACTCCTGTCGAGGGGGACTCTGACTGGAGTTTTCACCATGGAAGCGGCGAGCGCACCGGGTCCGGCGAGGTTCTGACCGATGGTTAGCGACACGCGCGCAGAGGGAGCCGCGCCCATCGGGGGGCCGGGCCCGCTCCGCGGAGTCAGGAGTTGAAGCGGTTCTGCGCCGCGGGGAGCCCCTCGCGGATCAGCGCCTCGACGGCGTCCGCGGCGCGGTCGACGTCGAGGGCCAGGTCCTCCCGCAACGAGGCGGGGATCTGGTTGAGCACGTAGTCGGCCGGGGCCTGCCGGCCGGGCGGGCGTCCGATGCCGAAGCGGACGCGGTAGAAGTCGCCGCCGCCCAGACTCGAGCGGATCGACTTCAGCCCGTTGTGCCCGTTGTCGCCGCCGCCCTTCTTCAGGCGGAGCGTATGGGCGTCGATGTCGAGCTCGTCGTGGATGACGACCAGGTGGTCGGCCGCGATCTTGTAGAAGGCGGACGCCTTCGCCACGGCGACGCCGGAGTCGTTCATGTAGGTGCGGGGCTTGATCAGGACGACGCGCTCGGCGTCCGCGCCGATGCCGCCCATGCCCGTGGCGGTGAGCCGGGTCTCGCAGACGTCCGCGCGCATGCCCCGGGGCGCGGCGAAAGAGCCCGCCGCACGCCGCGCGAGCTCGTCCGCCACCATGAACCCGACGTTGTGCCGGGTGTTGGCGTAGGCCGGGCCGGGATTACCGAGCCCGGCCACCAGCCAGGCCGCCAAATTAGTTGTCGCCCTCGGAATCGCCCTCGGACTCCTCGGAGGACTCGCCCTCCTCGGACGCCTCGTCGGCAGCCTCGGCCTCGGGCTCCTCGCCCTCCTCGGTCGCCTCGGAGACGGCCTCGTCGAGCTCGGCCTCCAGCTCCTCTTCCGACTTGGCCTGGGACACCGAGACGATCAGCAGATCGGGGTCGCCGTTGAAGACCGTGCCCTCGGGGAGCTTCAGGTCCTTCGCCAGCACCTGGTCGCCGGCCACGAGGTCGGTGATGTCCACCTCGAGGTTGCTCGGGATGTCGATCGCCGGGGCGTCGACCTCAAGCACCTGCGCGTCGAGGTTGACGATGTTGTCCGGCTTGTCCTCGCCGACGAGCTGCACCGGCACCTCCACGGTCACGGTCTCGCCGCGGCGGACGGTGACCAGGTCGACGTGCTCGAGGAAGCCCCTGATCGGGTCGCGCTGCACCTGCTTGGGCAGCGCCAGGCCGGAGCGGCCGCCGTCGATCGTGATCGACAGCAGAGCGTTGGCGGTGCGCAGCGCGAGCAGGGTCTCGTGGCCCGGCAGGGTGATGTGAATGGGATCGGTGCCATGACCGTAGATGACGGCCGGCACCTTGTTGTCACGGCGGATGCGTCGGGCCGCGCCCTTGCCGAACTCGGTACGCGACTCGGCTTCGATCTTGATCTCGTCTGCCACTGGAAACTCCTCGAACCTCAACTGGGAAAATAGGGGGCTCGGCGACAGGCGGACACGGGACCTTGTCGATCACGGGTGTCGGGACACCCCTCGCCGAGGCAACCCTGCCAGCCTACCCGACGTACGCGCGGCGGCGAAATCCCTCCGCTCAGCCGCGCCTCTCGTCGACCAGCTCGCGAAGCACCGTGGTGTCGAGATCGCTCAGCCGGTCGACCAACACCTGCTTCTCAAGGCGCTGCAGGTCGGCCAGCGACATTGACGACAGCCGCGCGATGACGTCCTGCTTCGCCTCGTCCGGCGGGAGTTGCGCCGCCGGGGCGGGCGTGGGGGCCTGCTTGCCGAGGTCGCGCTTGCCGCCGCCCTTGGGGACGGTCGTGGTGATCGACAAGATGGCGAGCACGAGGAACACCAGGTTGACGCCGAGCGCGATCATGCCGGCCAGGCGGATCGCCGTGTTGTCGGTGCGGCCCTCCATCGTGACGACGTTGTCCATGAACGACCCGCTCGACCCGGCCATCGCGGTGAACACCGCCAGCGACACGGCAGCGCCGATCGCGCCGCCCAGCGAGGAGGCCATCTTGTAGATGCCCGCGCCGGAACCGGCCTGCGCGGCGGGCAGGTTGCTCAGCGCGGCGTCCGTCGACGGGGTGGCGTAGAACGCCAGGCCGAGGCCGAACAAACAGTAGGCGATGATCGCCAAGATGGCGTACTGGCCGATGAGCAGGTGGGTGGCCATCAGCAGCAGGCAGGCCACGATGACGATGAGCGTGCCCCAGATCATCGGCTTGCGCGGACCGAAGCGCTGCAGCAGCTTCTCGCCCACGCGGATGAACGCGATGATGAAGACGCCGTAGCCGATGGTCAGCAGGCCGGCGTCCCAGGCGGTGTAGGGCGAGCCGTCCGGCTTGTGCCCGGCGAGCTGGATCAGCTGCTGGGAGACGATCAGCATGCCGATGGTCGCGTTCAGCAGGAAGTTCGAGATCGTGGCACCGGTGAAGGTGGTGTTCACGAACAGCCCGAAGTCGATGAACGGGTTGGCCTGCTTCTTCTCCCAGAAGACGAACGCCACCCAGGCCGCGATCGCGACGGCGCCGAGCACCAGCACCGTGCTGCTCGTCCAGCCCGGGCCGGAGCCGAACAGCAGCACGATCATCAGCCCGAGCGTGCCGACGATGAAGAGCGCCAGGCCCACGATGTCGAACGCCTTGCGGCCGGTGTCCGGGACCCGGCTCTCGGGGGTGCCGAGGATCATCAGGATCGAGATCACCGAAATGACGATCGAGGCCATGAAGATGCCGCGCCAGCCGACGTACTGCACGACGGCGCCGCCGAACAACGCTGCCAGGCCGGAGCCACCCCACGACCCGATCGACCACATGGACACGGCTCGCTGGCGGGCGGGGCCGTCCCAGTAGGTCTTGAGCAGGGCCATCGTGGACGGCATGATGCAGGCCGCCGAGAAGCCCTGGATCGCGCGGCCGGCCAGCAGCAGCGGCAACGCGAGCGGCCCTGCGGCGAAGATGAGCAGCGCGGAGCCGATGATGCCCATGACCAGGCCGATCAGGGTGATGCGGACGCGGCCGACCTTGTCGGCCAAGCCGCCCATCAGCACGATGAAGAGTCCGGAGAACAGCGAGGTGATCGACACCGCGAGGTTCATCTGGGTGGCGTTGACGTAGCTGTTCCCGCCGGCGTTGATGTCGGCCAGGATCGCCGGGGCGACTGTGCCCTCAAGGACAAGATCCCGGCCCCCGACGTCGCACTCGGTCAGCACGTCCCGCGATGCTGTTGATGTCGCTGGGGATGTCCACCGGCACGGTTGAGCCGCCGCTGCTCAGGCGCGGGCGATGGGGCCGCGCGACTTCGGCAAGATCTGGTCGATGGCCGGCTCCGGCTACACCCTCGGCATGGCCGTCGGCGCGCCGATCTGGGGGGCCTTCTACGACCCGGTCACGAAGTCGTACACGACCGGCTTCTACCTCGCCCCGATCGCGCTGGCCATCGTCCTCGTGGGCTCGGTGATCGGCTCCCGGGCGGGCTACCGCCAGCACACGGCGATGCACGAGAAGGAACTCGCCGCCTGGGAGGCGGACGACGCGGAGGCCGCCCCGGCACGGTGACGGCGTGCCGGAACGGCGTCCCGCCGGAGGGGCGACCTACACGTGGGCGCCCTCGAACAGCTTGGTGACCGAACCGTCGGTGAAGACCTGCTGGATGGCCTCCGCGATCAGCGGAGCCACCGACAACACCGTGAGCTTCGGGATGTCGACCTCGTCCGGGATCGGCATCGTGTTCGTGACGATGACCTCCTCGAACGCGGACTCGTTGAGCCGCTGCGCGGCCGGCCCCGACAACACCGGATGCGTCGCGGCCGCGATGACGGCCTTCGCGCCGCGCTCCTTCAGCGTCTGGGCGGCCAGGCAGATCGTGCCGGCCGTGTCGATCATGTCGTCGACCAGCAGGCAGACCCGGTCGCGCACGTCGCCGACGACCTCGCCGACGGCGACCTCGTTGGCCTTGTTCGGGTCACGGCGCTTGTGGATGATCGCCAGCGGGGCGCCCAGGCGGTCGGAGTACGCATCGGCCAGGCGGACGCGGCCGGCGTCCGGGGAGACGACCGTCATCTCGTCCAGCGGGTACTTGCTGACGACGTAGTCGGCGAGCACGGGCAGCGCGATCAGATGGTCGACCGGGCCGTCGAAGAAGCCCTGGATCTGCGAGGCGTGCAGGTCGATCGACATCAGCCGGTCGGCGCCGGCCGTCTTGTACAGGTCGGCCACCAGGCGGGCCGAGATCGGCTCACGGCCGGCGTGCTTCTTGTCCTGGCGCGCGTAGGGGTAGAACGGGGAGACCACGGTGATGCGTTTGGCGGACGCGCGCTTGAGCGCGTCCACCATGATGAGCTGCTCCATCAGCCACTCGTTCACGGGGGCGCAGTGGCTCTGGATGACGAAGGCGTCCGCGCCGCGCACGGACTCCTCGAAGCGGACGTAGATCTCGGAGTTGGCGTACGTCAGCGACCGCGTGGGCACCAACTCGACGTGCAGAAGGTCGGCGACCTCCTCGGCCAGCTCCGGGAACGCACGCCCGGTGCACAGCATCAGGTGCTTCTCGTTCGGCCGTTTGATGCCGCTCACTCGGTTACTCCCTCACCCTGACGCGCCGCGCGGGCCGCCTCCGCGACCGGAGTGCCCGCCAGGCTCTTGTCGACCCAACCCGCTTCGTTCACCTGCTCGCCCCGCGCCACCGCGAGGTCACCCGCGGGCGACGTCGTCCGTGATGACGGAACCGCCCGCCACGTAGGCGCCGTCCGCCACCGTCACGGGCGCGAGAAGAACCGCCCCAGCGCCGATGAAACCGCCACGTCCGACCTCGGTGTGATGCTTGGCGGCCCCATCGTAGTTCCCGAAGACGACCCCGGGGCCGATGTTGGCCTCAGCGCCGACCTCGGCGTCTCCGACGTAGGCCACGTGCGGAATCTTCGCACCGCGTCCGACGCGCGCGTTCTTCGTCTCGACGAAGGTGCCGAGACGGACCTCCTCGCCGAGCTCGCTACCCGGACGGAGCAGGGCGTACGGGCCGACGGTGGCGCGGGCGCCGATGAGGGCCAGCGTGCAGTCGGAGCGGGTGACGGTGGCGTCCTCGTCGACCTCGACGTCCACCAGCGTGGTGTCGGGGCCGACGCGCGCCCCGGATTTGATGGTCGTCGCGCCGCGAAGGTGGGTGCCCGGGAGCAGCGTAACGTCCTGCTCGATGCTGACGGTGTCCTCGATCCAGGTGGTGTCCGGGTCGACGATGGTGACGCCCGCGCGCATCCAGCGCTCGCAGATGCGGCGGTTGACCTCTTTGCCCATCGCGGCCAGCTGCACGCGGTCGTTGATGCCCTCCGCCTGCCAAGCGTCGGTGAGCACCTGCGGGTGGACGCGGCCGCCGCTGCTGCGCGCGTAGCGGATCACGTCGGTGAGGTAGAGCTCACCCTGGGCGTTGTCGGTGGTCAGGGACGCGAGCCCGGCGCGCAGGACGTCGGCGTCGAAGACGTAGATGCCGGCGTTGATCTCGCGGATCGCGACCTGCTCGGGCGTGCAGTCCTTGCGCTCGACGATGGCGGTGACCTGGCCGTCGGCGTCCCGCACGACGCGTCCGTAGGAGCCGGCGTCGTCGAGGACGGTGGTGAGGACGGTCGCCGCGTCCCCGTGGCGCCGGTGGGTGGCGACGAGCTCGGCCAGCGTCTCGCCCGAGAGCATCGGGACGTCGCCCATGGTGACGACGACCTCACCCTGCACGTCGGGGATCGGCACGAGGCCCGATCGCACGGCGTCCCCGGTGCCGTTGGGCTGCTCCTGGACCGCGATCGTGACGTCGGGCGCGATCTCGGACAGGTGCGTCTGCACCTGCTCGCGCTGGTGACCCACCACGACCACGAGGCGCTCTGGTGAGACGGCGCGGGCGGCGTCCACCGCGCAACTGAGCAGCGTGCGGCCGGCCACCTCGTGCAGAAGCTTCGAGGTGCGGGACTTCATCCGGGTGCCAGCGCCGGCCGCGAGGACGACGACGGCCGCCACGCCTGGTTCGGACGTCGGTGCGGTCATGGGTTTCTCCCTCCGGGGACGGAACGCCTCCGCTCCCCGGGTAGGAGTCGAACCTACGTCGCTTGTCCTGATTCAAAGTCAGGCGGGCCCTGCCGGCAGACCAACCGGGGAACGCCCCGTCAGGCAGGGCTGGGTCGAGTCTAGAACGCCCGGCGATCGTTAGCGACTCGACGCCGACCGGCGCGGCGCGCAGCAGGGCCGCCCCTACCGCGACGCGACGTGGGACAATCGAGCAGTGAGTTCCGTCCCCGCTCCACGAGCCCGGCACGCGCGCGTCCGGATGACCCGCGCCGAGCGCCGCGAGCAACTCATCGAGGTCGCCACCGGGTTGTTCGCCGAGCGGGGGCTCGAAGGGACGTCGGTCGAGGAGATCGCGGCCCACGCCCAGGTCAGCAAGCCCGTGGTGTACGAGCACTTCGGCGGCAAGGAGGGGTTGTACGCGGTCGTCGTCGACCGTGAGATCAGGACCCTGCACGACGGCATCCACGTCGCCATCACCCGGCACACGAACCCGCGGCGGCTGATCGAGCTCGGCACCCTCGCGCTGCTCGACTACATCGAGGACCACCCCGACGGCTTCCGCATCATCGCCCGCGACTCGTCGCCGTACACGACCAGCGGCTCGTTCCAGACGATCCTGTCGTCGGTCGCCAGCCGGGTGGAGGGGCTGCTCGCCGAGCAGCTCGCCGGACGCGGCTTCGACCCACAGACGGCCCCGCTGTATTCCCAGATGCTCGTGGGGTTGGTGGCGCTCGCCGGTCAGTGGTGGGTGGACGCCCGCGTCACCTCCGGCATGAACAAGCCCGAGGTCGCCGCCCACCTGGTGAACCTGGCGTGGAACGGCATGCGGAACCTGCAGGTCTCCCCTCAACTGCGGATCGTCGACGATCACCAGCCCGAGGTCGACACCCCGTCCGAGCCCGACGACGTGGCCTGATGGTGCTGGGGCAGCATTTGCCTGGCCGGAGTGATTCCGCGATAAGGGCGGTTCGTCTTCGAGCCTGATTTCAGCCGCTAGATCGGGCGCTGACAAGCAAAAATGAACGGCCCGAGCATTGGTCAGCGGTACGCGTCAGAGCGGTGCACCACGCCAACAATGGTCACACGGTCATCGATGCGGTAAATAGTCCGGTAATCGCCTCGTCGGGCGCTGTGGAGTCCCTCGAGTTCGAACCGGAGGGCTTTGCCGACCCGACGGGGATTATCAGCAAGCGGGCCGTAGATGAACTCGACCGCCGCAGTTGCCACCTTCTCCGGCAACTTCTGAAGAGCGCGCTTAGCCGTGGGCGTCCATGCGATCTCACGCGGATCGCTCATCGACGCAGGGTCGCGAGGATGGCGTCCTTGCTGAGGATCTCAGCATCGCCATCGGCGAGCTCGGCGAGGCTGTCACGGATCTGGCCGACGACGTGGGGACGGCTCACAATCTCAAGGGTCTCCTCAAGGGAGGCGAGATCGTCGACACTGGTGAGAACGGCCGCCGGCTTGCCGTGCCGCGTGATGACGACGCGATCGTGTTCGCGTTCGACCTGGTCCACCACCTCGGACAGGTGGTTCTTGACATCCCGGAGGGCCATGCTGGGCTCGATCGCCATGGCTACAAGTGTAGCTACACAACGCATCGCATCAACACCCCCGCGTCACAACCCAGGTCACCGACTAAATGATCAGCTGCGCTCCCGGCACCGGACCGGCGACGCGGCGCACGGCGCGACACAGCCCCAGCGAGGACAGCTTCACCGACAGGTCGATCGCTGCGGACTCGTCCGCGGCGAGGAACGCGCACGTCGGCCCCGACCCCGACAGCAGGGACGCCAGCGCGCCCAGTTCCTTGCCGGCGTCCAACAGCGTCGCGAGCTCGGGACGCATCGCCATGGCGGGCTCGGCGAGGTCGTTGACCAGGTGCGGCGCGAGCGCGACGGGGTCGCCGGCGGCCAGCGCGGCGAGCAGCTCGGGCGGGACGTCCAGGTCCCGCTCGGGACGGGCGTCGTCCATCTGGTCGAAGAGCCGGAAGACCGCGGCGGTCGACAGCTCGAAGTCGGCGAACGCCAGCACCCAGTGATAGCAACCCCGGCTGAGCACCGGCACCAGCCGGTCGCCGCGCCGCTTGCCGAGGGCGGTCTGCCCGTGCAGAGCGAAGGGGACATCGGCGCCGAGCATCCCGCCCAGCTGCGCGAGCTCCGCCGGTCCGACGTCCAGATCCCACAGCACCGAGCAGGCCAGCAGCGCAGCGGCGCAGTCGGCCGACCCGCCCGCCATGCCGCCCGTGACGGGGATGGCCTTGCGGATCCGGATCTCCGCGCCGAGCCGCCCGGGATCCCCGTAGCGTTCGGCGAGCAACTTCGCGGCCCGGACGGCCAGATTGGCGTCCCCCGTCGGCACGAGCGAGCTCTGCTCCCCCGTCATGGTCACGCCGAACTCGCCGGCCGGCGCCGTGCGGACGGCGACCTCGTCCACGAGCGACACCGCCTGGAACACCGTCGCGAGCGGGTGGTACCCGTCCGGCTGCACCGGCCCCACCTTGAGGGCGAGGTTGATCTTCCCGGCGGCTCGCACGCGAACCCACTCATCCGCCTCGCCTCGCAACTGCATGGGGACGTTCCTACCAGTCACCCGCGTGTCCGGGCTAATGGACGCCCTGGGCGCGCGTATCCTGCGGCAGTTGCTCGGCGATGCGGGCGAACTCGCCCACGCCGAGGGTCTCGCCGCGGGCCGTCGGGTCGACGCCAGCGGCGGTCAGCGCGTCGGCGGCCGCGGCTGACGACCCGAACATGCCCGCGAGCGCGCCGCGCAGCATCTTGCGGCGCTGGGCGAAGGCGGCGTCGACCACGGCGAACACCTGCTCACGGGTCGCGGAGGTGGGCGGCGGCTCGCGGCGCGTGATACGCACGAGCCCGGACTCCACGTTGGGCACCGGCCAGAACACCTTCGGCGGCACCGTCCCGACCCGGACGGCCTCGGCGTACCAGGCCATCTTCACGCTCGGAACCCCGAAGACCTTCGAGCCGGGCGGGGCCACCAGGCGGTCGCACACCTCCAACTGCACCATGACGAGCCCGCGATCCCAGCTGCCGAAGGACGCCAGCAGGTGCAGCAGGACCGGAACGCTGACGTTGTACGGCAGGTTCGCCACGACGATGGTGGGCTGAGGGTCGGGCAGTTCGGTGACGGTGAGGGCGTCCTCCGCGATGACCCGGAGATCGTCCGCGCGGCCGGGCGCGTGCTCGGCGACCGTGGCGGGCAGCCGGCGAGCCAGGACGTCGTCGATCTCGATCGCCGTCACCGCGCGCGCTGCCTCAAGCAGGCCCAGGGTGAGCGAGCCGAGCCCAGGACCGATCTCGAGCACCACGTCATGCGGCGTCACGCCGGCCGCGGCGACGATGCGTCGCACCGTGTTGGCGTCGTGGACGAAGTTCTGCCCGCGCTGCTTGGTGGGCTTCAGCGCGAGTTCCGCGGCGAGCTGGCGCAGCGTGCGCGGGTCGAGCAGCCCCTCAGCCACGGTCGTCCCGCCCCTCGCCCCAGTCGCCGAAGACGGCGGTCGCGTTCGCGTGCAGGGCGTCGCACAGCGCCGCCAGGTCGTCCCCGCGCTGCTCGGCCAGGAACCGGGCGGTGACCGGCACCAGGTACGAGGCGTTCGGCGCGCCGCGGAACGGCACCGGCGTCAGATAGGGCGCGTCGGTCTCGACGAGCAGCCGGTCGGACGGCGTGATCCGCAGCGCCTCACGCAGAGCCTCGTTCGGCTTGAACGTCACCGTGCCGGGAAACGACAGCCAGGCCCCGGCGTCCAGGCACCGGCGGGCGAACGTCGCGTCGGCCGAGAAGCAGTGGAACTGGACGCGGTCGGGCCAGCCCTCGGCGTCCAGGACGTCCGCGATGTCGTCGTGGGCGTCCCGGTCGTGTATCACGAGCGCCTTGTCGTACGCCTTCGCCCAGGCGATGTGGGCCGCGAAAGCCTCCTTCTGGAGGCGCTGAGCGGCCGGCTCGGTCGTGCGGTAGTAGTCGAGCCCCGTCTCCCCCACCCCGCGCACCCGCGGATGGTCGATCAGGGCCTCGAGCCGCGCCAGCTCGGCGGGCAGCCGATCGCCGAGGCGGGCCGCGTCGTTGGGATGCAGGGCCACCGCGGCGACCACCCCGTCGAACCGCTCGGCGTGCGCGATCGCGCCGGCTGACGACTCCACGTCGACGCCGACGTCCACGAGCCGGGTGACGCCCACCGCGGCGGCGCGCCAGACGGACTCGTCGGCGCTCAGGCCGTCCTCCCCCTCGGCAACGCTGTCCAGGTGGGTGTGGGCGTCGGTCACCGGACGCGGGAGCGCCTCGGGCGCGCCGGGACGCTGCTTCACGATGTGACCTGCTTCCTCGCGGCGAGCGCCGCGTCGTAGAGCATTCCCTTGGCCAGGCCGGACGCCGCAGCGACGTCCGAGACCGCGGCCTTCATGCGCTCGCCGGCCTCGACCCGGGCGACGACGTCGGCGACCGCGTCGCCCAGGCTGGCGGCCCCTCGCTCGGCGCCGCCGATGACGACCGTGATCTCCCCGCGCACCCCCTCGACGGCCCACTGCGCCAGCTCCCCCAGTGGGGCGCGGACGACCTCCTCGTAGGTCTTGGTGAGCTCGCGGGCGACGACACCGGGCCGGTCGGCGCCGAACGCTTCGGCGGCGTCGGTGAGGAAAGCGGCGAGCCGGTGCGGCGCCTCGAAGAACACCATCGTTCGTTCCTCGGCGGCCAGCGACGCCAGCCGCCGCGCCCGCTCGCCGTGCTTGCGCGGCACGAATCCCTCGAAGCAGAACCGGTCGGTGGGCAGCCCCGACACCGCCAGCGCGGTCAGAACGGCCGACGGCCCCGGCACCGCCGTCACCCGATACCCGGCGGCGACGGCGGCGTTGACGATGCGGAAGCCCGGATCCGAGACCAGGGGCATGCCGGCGTCCGTCACCACGAGGACGCGCTTGCCGTCGGCTAGCGCCTCCAGCAGCAGGTCGACCCGGGACGCCTCGTTCCCGTCGAAGTACGAGACCACCGGCGCCGACAGCTCGACCCCGAGGCGGGCCGCCAAGATCTTGAGTCGCCGGGTGTCCTCGGCCGCGACCATCCCCGCGCGGCGCAGTTCACGCACCAGCGCCGGGCTGCCGTCGGCGAGGTCGCCGATGGGGGTCGCGGCCAGCACCAGCAGGCCCTGGCCGTCCACGTCGTCCGCTGAAGTCACCTGCCCAGTATGGCCACCTTCGACGCCTGGGTCGGGACGCCGCGTCCGCCGGCCGTGCCGGAGCACCTGGTGTCGCGGCTGCGTCCCCGTAGGATGACGGCGTGACAGACGCGAGCAGCGCCCCCGATCGGGCCGAGGCAGGGGCGGTGGCCGCCGCGACGAGCGACCCGGTCGACCGGCGAGGGGCCTCCCGCGCGCCGCGCCTGACACCGCTGACCACGCTCGACCGGCTGCGCGGCCCGTTGCCGAACGATCGGGCGGCGTCTTGGGCCGTGACGGTGGGGTTGGCGCTGTTCGCCTTCTGCCTGCGGGTCATCAACCTGGGCTACCCGCGCAACCTCGTCTTCGACGAGACCTACTACGCCAAGGACGCCTACTCACTCATCAAGTTCGGCTACGAGCGGTCCTGGCCCGAGACGGCCAACGACTCGATCCTGGCCGGAAACCCCGACGTGATGCAGAGCGGGCCGGCCTTCGTGGTGCACCCGCCGGTCGGGAAATGGCTGATCGGCGTCGGCGAGCAGCTGTTCGGCATGAACGCGTTCGGCTGGCGCATCGCCTCCTGCGTGTTCGGGGCCCTGCTCGTCGCCGCCACGATCCGGCTGGCGCGGCGCCTCTCGCGCTCGACGCTGATCGGCGGCATCGCCGGCGTCCTGCTGACGTTCGACGGCCTGGCGTTCACCATGTCGCGGATCGCGCTGCTCGATATCTTCCAGGCCTTCTTCCTCGTGACCGCGGTCGCGTGCGTGGTCGCCGACCGGGACTGGTTCCGCGATCGGCTCGCCGACCACCTCGTTAAGCGCTCGGCCACCGATCTGGGCGGCGGCTTCGGCCCGGTCGTGCTGTGGCGGCCGTGGCGGCTGGCCGCGGGCGTCGCTTTCGGACTCGCGCTGGGCACCAAGTGGAACTCGATCTACGTGCTGGCCGCCTTCGGCGTCCTCAGCGTGCTGTGGGACGTCGGCGCCCGTCGCCTCGCCGGGGCCGACTTCCGCTCCTGGCTGGCCCTGCTCGCCGACGGCCTGCCCGCCTTCTTCTGGATGGTGATCGTCGCCGCCGGCACGTACCTGGCGACCTGGACGGGCTGGCTCACCACGTCCGGCGGCTGGTCGCGGGACTGGGCCGCGCAGCACCCGGACGAGCCGCTGGCCCGCACCTTCGGGGACGCCCTCGGCTCGCTGTTCTGGTACCACAAGGAGATCTACGAGTTCCACACCGGTGACTTCATCAACGGCGCCACGCACCCCTACGACGCGAACCCGGCCGGCTGGCTGCTGATGCTGCGCCCGATCGGCATCGACGCCGTCAACGACATCAAGCCCGGCACCGACGGCTGCGCCGGACCCGAGAACTGCCTCCGGGTCATCAGCGGCATGGGCACACCGGTGCTGTGGTGGCTGGCGCTGCTCGCCCTCGTCGTCGCCGGCGTGTGGTGGATCGCCGGGCGCGACTGGCGGTTCGGGGTGCCGCTCGTCGGCGTCCTGTCGGTCTGGCTGCCCTGGTTCCAGTACACGGACCGGCCGCTCTTCTTCTTCTACGCGATCAACATCATCCCGTTCTCGGTGATCGCGCTGTCCCTGGTCATGGGGCTGCTGCTCGGCAGGTCCGACTCGCCGCATCGGCGTCGCGGGGGGATCATCTGCGGCGTCGCCGTGGCGCTCGTGATCGTGAACTTCGGCTACCTCTACCCGGTGCTGACCGACCAGCTCCTGCCCTATCACTCCTGGCTCTCCCGCATGTGGTTGCCGAGCTGGATCTGACGACGCTCCTGGCCGGGCGGCCGTCCGTGGTGAGGGAAGCGTAATGATTCGTGACGTGACCGCTCCCCCTTTGTAACACCGCGCTCCTGCTGCCGAGGCCGCCCCACGGGGTAGCGTGGCAAAGAAGTTGCGGCTGAGTCTCATACCTGGGGGGTGGCGGAGTGCGGAGCTTGCGGACCATCGCGTCTCTCGTCACCGCCGCTGCCCTGACCGCGGGCTGCAGCGCGTCACCGAGCCCCTCCTTGTCGCCCGTGGTGACCTCGAGCGCGACGCTGGTCACGAACTCGCAGGATCCCAAGAACCTCCGCGACGGCGGGACGCTGCGGGTGCCGATCCTCAAGTTCCCGACGCAGTGGAACCCGTTCGTCGCGGCCGCGGACGCCGACACCCGGAGCGTCCTCGACGCGGTGCGCCCGCGCGTCTTCGACTTCGCCGGCGACGGGACGCCCACCCCCGACCCCGACTTCGTCACCTCTGCGGACGCGACCCACGACGGCAAGACCGTCGCCACCCTCGCGCTGAACCCCGAGGCCGTCTGGGGCGACGGGGCGCCGATCACCGCGGGCGACTGGGTCGCCACGTGGACGTTCCTCACCGACCCGCCCGCCGGGGTCGACGTAGCTCGCCCGGCTGGCTTGACCGACGTCGAGTCGGTGCGCCAGGGCGAGAACGACCACCAGGTCGTCATCACTTACAGCGGCGTCGAACCGGACTGGAGCCAACCCTGGGAGTACGGTCCACTGCGGGCGGCGTCCGTGGCGAACGCGGAAGCGCGGGCCGGCTGGAGCACGTTCCATCCCGAGTGGTTCGCCGGGCCGTTCACGATCACGCACATCGACCGGCAGCAAGGGCTGGTGACCCTCGAGCGCAACGCGCGATGGTGGGGAACCCCGCCCCGGCTGTCGACCATCACGTTCCGCACCATCCAGCAGCAGGCCGAGGCGGCCGCGTTCGCCAGCAACGAGTTCGACATCTTCGACGCGACCGGGGAGCCGTCGGCGCTCGCGCTGGCAGGTCAGGCCGAGGGCGTGACCGTCCGCTCGGCGGAGGGCCGCGCCGGTCGCGAACTCATCCTCCAGACCGCCGACTCGCCCCTGGCCGACCAGAACGTCCGCCAGGCCGTGCTCCGGGCGCTGAACCGCGAACGTCTGGCGGACGCGGTCTCCGAGTCGGACCAGACCCAGGCCACCGTCTGGAGCAACCACCTGCTGCTCACCAACCAACCCGGCTACTCCGACCAGGCTGAGGGAACCGGGCTCGGCTACGACCCGCAGGCCGCCGGCACGCTGTTGTCGGACGCCGGCTGGACGCTGCAGGGCGGTCACCGCGTCCGCGATGGGCGGCCGCTGCAGCTGACGATCAACGCGTCCGGCGGTGACGAGCGCGCCGCCAGCGAAGCCGCCCGCATCACCTCCGACCTCGCCGCAATCGGCATCACCGTCGAACCGACCGCCGGGGCAGCCGACCTGTCGGTGAAGACCGTCACCGCATCCCGGTACCCTTTGGCCGACCTCGGCGCCCGGGTGACCGAGCCTGCGGACCTCCACGAACTCGCCGCCCGCGTGCAGGCCGAGGCCGATCCGGCGAGTCGGGTCGACCTCGCCAACCGGACGGCCGCCGGGTTGTGGCGTCGAGCCGACACCATCCCGCTGTATCAGGAGCCGCAGATCGTCGCCGTGAAGTCGGAGCTGGCGAACCTGGGGGCTGACGGTTTCGCCAGCGTTCCGTGGTCCGACGTCGGCTGGAGCCGCTAGTAGAGTTCTCCCGGCTTTGAGGCGGGAGAAGGGACACGGCAATGGCTTTGTGGCGGCTGCACGGCGACGGGACACTGCGGCCGGGAGATGTGGTCGCGCCCGGCGAGCGGCTGACCTGGGGCAAGACCATCGGGCTGGGCGCCCAGCACGTCGTGGCGATGTTCGGGGCCACCTTCGTCTTCCCCCTGCTGATGGGCCTCAACCCCCAGCTGGCCGTCATGATGTCCGGCGTCGCCACCCTGATCTTCCTCGCCGTGGTCCGGGGACGGGTGCCGTCGTACCTGGGCTCGTCGGCGTCCTTCGTCGGGGTCGCGACGGCGATCTACTCCCGCGGCGGTAATCCCTCCCACCTGTCCGGCGCGATGCTATGGGTCGGCCTCACGCTCCTGGTCGTCGGCCTGATCATCCAGGCCGCCGGGGCTCGGGTGATCCACCGCGTCCTCCCGCCCGTGGTGACCGGCGCGGTCGTCATGCTCATCGGATTCAACCTCGCCCCGGTCGTCGCCCAGACCTACTGGCCGCAAGACCAATGGATCGGTCTGATCGTGATGGTCGTGGTCGTCGTGCTGAGCGTCGGCGTGCGCGGCTTCATCGGCCGCATCGCGATCTTCCTCAGCCTCATCATCGGCTACCTGTTGAGCTGGATCTTCGACCTGGTCTTCGGCCCCATCACGTCCTTCGACCCCGCCGCCGGCAAGGTCACCACCCACCCGCGCGTCAACTGGGACGCCGTCGCCTCCGCCGACTGGTTCGGGCTGCCGCCGGTCACCGACCTCAGCACCTGGCAGTGGCACTCGAGCGCGAACGTCGTCGGCTTCCACGCCCCCACCTTCGATCTCGCGTTCATCGTCCTCGCGCTGCCGGTCGTCATCGCGCTCATCGCCGAGAACACCGGCCACGTGAAGGCGGTCGCCGAGATGACAGGGACCAACCTCGACCGCGAGATGGGCCGCGCGATCGCCGCGGACGGCGCCACCTCCGTGCTGGCCACCGCGCTCGGCGCAGGCCCGACCACCACCTACGCCGAGAACATCGGCGTGATGGCCGCGACCCGCGTCTACTCCAGCGCCGCCTACGTGGTGGCCGCCGTGGTGGCGATCCTGTTCGGATTCTCCCCCAAGTTCGGCGCCGTGATCTCCGCGACCCCGGGCGGCGTCTTGGGCGGCATCACGGTCGTGCTGTACGGCATGATCGGCCTGCTCGGCGCGAAGATCTGGAAGGAGAACGGGGTCGACTTCGGCAACCCCGTCAACCTGGTTCCTGTCGCTGCCGGCGTCATCATCGGCATCGGCGACGTCTCGCTCGTGATCGGCGGCTTCACGCTGTCGGGCATCGCGTTCGGCACGATCGTGACCGTGCTCGTCTACCACCTGGCGCGCTCCCTGGCCCCGGCCGAGCTCCGGGACGATGCCGAAGGCGCGGTGCTCATCGTCGACCGGCCGGGCGCCTACCGCGACGAGGATGAATCGCCTTCTGAGAAGGCCTGACACATCGTTCCTATCGTGGTGGCATGAACAGACCGGCTTGGGCAGAGACCAACGACCTGCTGCGCGATTACTACGACAACGAATGGGGCCTGCCCGTGCGCGACGCGCAGGGCGTCTACGAACGCATCGTCCTGGAGGGGTTCCAGTCGGGGCTGTCATGGGAGACGGTGCTGCGCAAGCGGCCCGCCTTCCGCGCGGCCTTCTCCGGCTTCGACCCCGCGGCGGTGGCGGCGTTCACCGAGCGCGACGTCGAGCGGCTGCTGGCCGACCCTGGCATCGTCCGCAACCGGCGCAAGATCGAGGCCGCGATCACCAACGCCCGCGCCACCGTGCGACTCTCCGAAGACGGCGACGACCTCGGGGCACTCGTCTGGTCGTTCCGGCCGGACGATCCCACCCGCCAGGGCGACGGCACTGACGCCGCAGCGACCACCTCGCCGGAGTCCGTGGCGCTCGCGAAAGAGCTGAAGCGGCGCGGCTTCGTCTTCGTCGGGCCGGTCACCATGTACGCGCTGATGCAGGCGATCGGCATCCTCGAACACCGGCGGTGACCCGGCTCGGAAGGCCAGGGGCGACGCCGGGCCCCGGGACCCCTGGTCCACCGTCTGGCTTTCCCCGCCTGAGTTCGGGGCACACTAGGAGGAGCGCCTCGCTGCCTCCGCGCGGCGCCACGCCCGACGACAGGAAGCAGCACGTGTCTCACCCCGCCAGCCCCCAGCCCACGCTCGAGACGAGGGACGCCTCGCCCGGCGGCGCGCCGCGCCGGTTCGGGTGGACGCTCCCTGCGGTCGTCGCCGTGGCCGCGCTGGCGCTCGTCGTGGCGAGCGCGTCCTACCTGGTGGGGCAGCCCCCCCTGCCCGGACGCATCCAGGCCGACACCGTGACGACCTACACCTCGGCGGTGGCCGACCTGGTGGCCCGGCTGTCCGCTCTCCTGACTCTCGGCCTGTTCGCCGGCGCCGCGCTGTTCACCCCGGCCGAGCCCGATGGCACGGTCGGCTCCTCGGCCGAGCGCCTGGTGCGCTGGTCCGGGCGCTTCGGCCAACTGTGGTTTTGGTCGTCGGCGCTGCTGACGGCCGCGAACACCGCCTTCGTCAACGGCGTCCCGATGGGCTACGTGCTCAGCCCGCAGTCGTGGTGGACCTTCCAGTCCGTCACTCCGTCGGGGCTGGCCTGGCTCGCCTCGGCGCTGGTGGCCCTCGGCGCAGTACTGATCTCGTTCGGCACGCGTCGGCTCGGCGCGTTCGCCGGCTGGCTCGTCCCGGGCGTCCTGTCGCTGACCTTCGTCGCGGTGACCGGCAACGTGACCGTCGGGCACAACCACGACTGGGCGACGGACGCCGCGATCGTCGCGAGCCTGACGCTGGTGCCGCTGGCCGCCGCCGCGATCGGCGCGTTCGCCCGCTGCCGCGACGCGGGACCCGAGCTCCGCGCGGATGCGCTTCGGCGCTACGACCGGCTCGCGCTGCCGTTGGCGTCCGTGGGGCTGGTGGCGCACGCACTGATCGCCTGGCAGGAGCTCGCGGGCGTCTCGCCGCTGGCCACGGCGTTCGGCCTGCCCACCCTCGGGTTCTTCGCCTGCCTCGTGCTGCTGATCGTCGCCTCGCTGCGCCGCCGGATCAGCGGCGGGCGCCCGGCGTCCGGCGGGACGCCTGCGCGCGCCGCCCTCGGCGTCGACGTTGCGATCTGGGTGGCGTACACGGCGTTCCGCACCGTGGCGAACCACATCCCGCCGCCGAGCTTCCTGATCCCGCAGAGCATCCAGATCAACTACCTCGGCTACGAGGTGCCCGACCCGGTCACGATCACCCGGCTGATCCTGCCCGGACGATCGAACCTGCTGTGGCTCACGCTGGTGATCGTCTGCATCGGCGCCTACCTCGCCGGGGTGCGCCGCGTCCGCCGGTCCGGCGGACACTGGCCCGTCGGCCGGACGATCTCGTGGGGCCTCGGCTGGCTGCTGACCCTGTTCCTCGCCACCAGCGGGCTGTGGGAGTACTCCACGGTCGTCTTCAGCTGGCACATGTTCGTGCACATGACCGTCAACATGCTGGTGCCGGTGCTGTGCCTGCTCGGGGCGCCCCTCACCCTGGTCGAGGCGGCGTCTGCCGGACGGACGACGGGCGGGCTGCCCTCCGCGTCCGATCTCGTGACGTCGGTGACGGAGAACCGGCTCGTCCAGCTGTTGCTCAGCCCGCCGCTGGTCTGGCTGGCCTACGTCGGGTCGCTGTTCGCCATCTACTACACGCCGCTGTTCCCCTGGCTGATGCGCTACCACTGGGCGCACCAGCTGATGCTGCTGCTGTTCATGGTCACCGGTTACGCGTTCTTCAACATGCTCATCGGGATCGACCGGCAGTACTGGCGCATGCCGCACCTGATCAAGCTGGCATTGCTCATCAGCATCATGCCGTTCCACGCGATCTTCGCCGTCGGCATCCTGTCGTCGCAGAGCCTCATCGGCGCCGACTTCTACCAGGCCATCGACGTCGCCTGGGTGGGTAATCTCATGGCTGACCAGAACGTGGCCGGCCAGATCACCTGGATCCTCGGCGAGGTGCCGATCGTCGTCGTGATCATCGCGCTGGCCACCCAGTGGTTCCGGCAGGATCGCTCGGAGTCGACGGAGTACGACCTGTCGGAGCAGGAGACCGAGGACGACCAGTTGCACGCGTACAACGACATGCTGCGCGAGCTCGCCGAGCGCGACGCTGACGAGGCGCGCCGCCGTCGCGCCAACGAGATCGGGCTCAAGCCGTGACCGGCACCGTCGCCACGCCCGATTCGGGGGTGCTCGACCAGCGGGTGGAACTCGACATCGCCGGCATGACGTGCGCCGCGTGCGCGTCCCGCATCGAGAAGAAGCTCAACAAGATGGACGGCGTCACCGCCACGGTCAATTACGCCACCGAGCGCGCCGTCGTGATGGGGCTGCCGCGCGAGCGCGCGGATGAGGCGGTCGCCACCGTCGAGAAGGCCGGCTACGGGGCGTCCCCGGTGATTGCCGGCGAAGAGACCTCGTCGTCGAACGACCGCATCACGATGCTGCGGAACCGGCTCATCGTGGCCGCGCTGCTCACCGTGCCGCTCGGCGACCTGGCCATCGTGCTGGCCCTGGCCCCGCAGATGCGGTTTCCGGGATGGCAGTGGCTGCTGATCGGGTGCTCGCTGCCGGTGGTGTTCTGGTGCGCGCTGCCGTTCCACAAGGCGGCCTGGCGCAACCTGCGGCACGGTTCGACCAGCATGGACACCCTGGTCTCGCTCGGCGTGCTGTCGGCGTTCACCTGGTCGGTGGTCTCCACGATTCTGGGCGATCATGCCGGGCAGGGCTACTGGGTCGGCTGGGGCATCGCGCCCGCGGGCGCCGACACGCTGTACCTCGAGGTCGCCTCGGCCGTCACCACGTTCCTGCTGGGCGGCCGGTACATGGAGGCACGGTCGAAGCGGTCGGCCCGCGGCGTCCTCGAGGCCCTGGGCCGGCTGGCACCCACCACCGTCTGCGTCCTCCGCGATGGCGTCGAGCAGGTCGTCCCGATCGGCTCGCTGAAGGTGGGCGAGCGCTTCCTCGTGCGCCCCGGGGAACGGGTCGCCACCGACGGCCGGGTCGTCGTCGGCTCGTCGGCGATCGACGCGTCCATGATGACGGGCGAGCCTGTGCCCCAGGAGGTCGGGCTCGACGACCGCGTCCTCGGCGGCACGATCAACACCACCGGCGCGCTCATCGTGGAGGCCGAACGCGTCGGCGCGCACACCCAGATCGCGCAGATGGCCGCGACCGCCGAGCAGGCCCAAGCGCGCAAGGCGCGCGTGCAGACGATGGTCGACAAGGTGGTCGCGGTCTTCGTGCCCGCCGTGCTGGTGCTGTCGGTTCTGACGCTGGCCGGCTGGCTCGTGGCCGGCGGCGGGCTGCGGGCGGCCTTCAGCGCGGCGCTGTCGGTGCTGATCATCGCCTGTCCCTGCGCGCTGGGCCTGGCCACGCCGATCGCGCTGATGGTCGGCGTCGGACGCGGCGGCCAGCTCGGCATCCTGATCAAGGGCCCGGACGCGCTGGAGGCGTCCGGCCGCATCGATACGGTCGTCCTCGACAAGACCGGCACGCTGACGACGGGGACGATGACCCTCGAACACGTCCGCGTGTTCGCCGACGCCCCGGTGAGCGATCGCGCCTTCCTCACCGCGGTGGCGAGCGTCGAGCGGCACTCCGAGCACCCGATCGCGAAGGCCATCGTCCGAGGCGCGCAGGAGGCCGGGGTGGCCGCCGACGCCTCCGTCGCCGACGTGTCCGCGCTGCCTGGCGAGGGCGCGACGGGCCGCGTCCACCTCGACGGGTCGATGCGGGAGGTGCTGATCGGCAGCGCGGCGCTGCTGGCGTCCAGGGGCGTCGACCTGCCGCCAGAGGCGGCCGCCCTCGCCGACGAGGCCGCCGACCAGGGTCGGACGGCCGTGTTCGGGCTCATCGACGGCACCGCCGCGGGCGCGCTCGTCGTCTCGGACGCGATCAAGGACTCCGCCGCCGAGGCCGTCGCCCGGCTTAAGGGGCTCGGCCTGCGCACGGTGCTGTTGACCGGCGATCGGCAGCGCGCCGCCGAGGCCGTGGGCGCCCGGGTCGGCGTCGACGAGGTGATCGCCGAGGTGTTGCCGACCGACAAGGCGGCCACGATCGAGCGGCTCCAGGCCGACGGCCGCCGCGTCGCGATGGTCGGCGACGGCATCAACGACGCCGCGGCACTGGCGACGGCCAACCTGGGGCTCGCCGTCGTGACCGGCACGGACGTGGCGATGAAGTCGGCCGACATCATCCTGGTGCGCCGCACGCTCGACGTCGTCCCGGACGCGATCGAACTCGCGCGCCGCACACTGCGCACGATCAAGGGCAACCTGGTGTGGGCGTTCGCGTACAACGTGGCCGCGATCCCGCTGGCCGCCGCCGGGCTGCTGAATCCCCTGATCGCGGGCTTCGCGATGTCCCTGTCCAGCCTCTTCGTCGTGACGAACTCGATGCGCCTGCGCCGGTACGGCACCCGGTCCGCCTGACGCCGTTCGACGGCCGGTGTCGGACCGGAGTCGACCGCCCAGGGCGGCCGCCCGACGTCGTCGCTGCCGGCGGGCCCCCAGCCGTGCTCCGGCCACGGTCGGCGGCCGGGCGCCCTGCCCCTGGCGTGTTCGCCCCCGCAGGGGGCAGGCTTACCCGTGTGAACAAGGTGACCCTCGCCACCACCCTTGCCCCGCTCGCCGGTGTCGCCGGGCTGGTAGTCCAAGACCTCCTCCAGAAGAACCACTCCCTGCGCCGCAACTTCCCGATCATCGCGCGCCTGCGCTACGGACTGGAGGCCATCGGCCCCGAGTTGCGCCAGTACATCGTCACCAGCAACGACGAGGAGCGACCGTTCAGCCGCGACCAGCGCCGCTGGGTCTACTCGTCGGCCAAGGGCGAGAACAACTACTTCGGGTTCGGCACCGACAACGACACCGAGAACCAGTCGTACACGATCGTCCGGCAGCGGACGTTCTCCGATGTCGCCCCGGCCTCGCCCGTCCATGACGGCAAGGAGGCCTGGGTGCCCAGTGCCAAGATCCTCGGCGGCCCACGCGGACGCCGGCGTGCCTTCCGGCCGGACTCCGTCGTCAACGTCTCGGCCATGTCGTTCGGCTCGCTCAGCCCGCAGGCCATCCAGGCGCTCAACCGCGGCGCGAAGCTGGGCGGCTTCATGCACAACACCGGCGAGGGTGGCCTGTCCGATCACCACCGCCAAGGCGGCGACCTCATCGTCCAAGTCGGGACCGGCTACTTCGGCTGCCGGGACGCGGACGGGAACTTCGACCTCGGAAAGCTCGTCGAAGTCGTCGAGTCTGCGCCCGTCAAGGCCGTCGAGATCAAGCTCAGCCAGGGCGCCAAGCCGGGCCTCGGCGGGCACCTGCCCGGCGCCAAGGTCAACGCCGAGATCGCCCGCATCCGCGGCGTCGAGGAGGGCAAGGACGTCGCCAGCCCGTCACGGCACTCGGCGTTCCACAACGTCGACGAGATGCTCGATGTTGTCGAGTCGATCGCCGAGGCCACCGGGCTACCGGTCGGCATCAAGTCGGCCGTCGGCGAGCTCGCGTTCTGGGAGGAGTTGACCGAGGCGATGGCCGACGGCTCTCGCGGCGTCGACTTCATCACCATCGACGGCGGCGAAGGTGGCACGGGCGCCGCGCCCCTGGTGTTCTCCGACCACGTGTCGTTCCCGTTCCGCGTCGGCTTCACCGAGGTGTACCGCATCTTCGCCGAGCGCGGCCTGTCCGACCGGGTGACCTGGATCGGCTCCGGCAAGCTCGGCCTGCCCGAGAACGCGCTGGTGGCGTTCGCGCTCGGGGCTGACATGGTCAACGTCGCCCGCGAGGCGATGCTGGCGATCGGCTGCATCCAGGCCCAGCGGTGCCACACCGACCACTGCCCCACCGGGGTCGCGACGCAGAACAAGTGGCTCGCCCACGGCCTCGACCCGACGCTGAAGGCCGAGCGGGTGGCGTCCTACGTGAAGACGCTGCGCCGTGATCTGCTCAAGGTGTCCGAGGCGGCCGGCGTCAGCCACCCGGGTCTGCTGAGCACGGACGACATGGCGATGATGGACGGCGACCGCCGTTTCGCCTCATTGCGGGACACCTATCGCTACGAGGCCGGCTGGGGCGTCCCCGGCCCGGAGATCACCGCGGAGATCCATCGGCTGATGGAGACCCAGCGGGGAAGGCACGCTTCCGCTGAGGAGAGTGTCGTCCAGCACGAGCCGCTGCCGAACGACGAGGATCAGGGCCTGGACGCCTGAACCTCGTTGCCCGACGGGACGTTCGCCTCGTCGGGCCCGGGATCACCTCCGCCGAGGCCGACCTCCACCGCGTCGCACTCGACCAGGATCGCGTCCTCGTCGACCGAGACCGCCACAGCGAGCGTGTCGGCCACCCGCCGCGCGGCGTCACGCAGCCGTCGGCTCGAGCCCACGGCTGGATTGACGATGGAGATCGACCCGCGCCGCGCCCCCACGGCGTGCCACTGGGCCGTCAGCACGGTCCCCCGCTGGGCGCAGGCGAGGGCCTCCGCGACCAACGAGGCGAAGCGGTCGCGATCCGCGGCGGGCATGGAATCCCGGACGGCGACGGACACGCGGGCCCCCCGGACGCGGGCATCGGTCAAGGCGGCCCCAAGGTCGGGCGTCATCAGCGGCGCGGCCACCAGCCAGTCGCGGGTGGACGCCTCCGTGAGGACCAGTCCGGCACGTTGCTCCGGGGTGAGCTCCACGCCCTCGGCCACCAGTTGAAGCGACGGGACGGCCGTGTTCAGCAGCCGCTGGCGCCGCAGCTCGGTCTCCGCGCGAGCCTCTTCCTCCTCGACCTCGGCCACGCGCAGGTCGCCCATCTCCCGGGACTCCTCTCCGAGCTGCTCGGTGAGCCTGTTCAGCGAGCTCCTGACCAAGAGGCACAGGGCCACGGCGATGCCGGCGGTGCCGTAGTTCCACAGCAGCACCTCCGGGTGCACGACGCCGAACCTCGTCAACTGCGCGGCGACGTCCACCACGGCCATCCCGATCAAGAGCGCCGGCGCTAAGCACGGGCGCCGCTGGAAGGAGAGTGCCCAGAGCATCGCGATCGCGGCCCCGCCCCAGAAGTACCGGTTGTCGAGGGGAAGCGGATCGACGAGATCGAGCGTCATGATCCAGGGGACGGCGAGCAGTGGCAGTGCGATGAACGGCTTGCAGCGATGGTTCTCGGGCACGACGACCGCGGCGATGCTGATGGCGAGCAACGCGGCGTCCACCGCCATGAGGACGCCCAGGTCGATGAAACTGGATGGATACACCATCACCACAAGGATGTGCATCCACGACAGCACCAGCGCGGCCATCAGCGCCGGCTGCAGTGCGTTCTCGTCCCAGGCGATCTCGTGCTGGGCGGCGAGGTCGTGCTCGGTCCAGGTCAGCGTGACGACAGTGCCCGCCCCGGGGCGCGAGTCGATGCGCGCCTCGCCGCCGATCGAGATCATCCGTTCCCGGATGCCGAGCTTCAGCCCCGCCCTCGACTGCGGGCTCTTCGCGGGGTCGAACCCGCGTCCGTGGTCGGTGACCGTGACGGTGACGGAATGCCGCTCGCGCTCGAGATGCACCCACGCCTCCTTCGTGCCGGAGTGCCGCGCCACGTTGGTGAGCGCCTCGGCGACCGCGGCGCCCAGGGTCTCGCTGACGTCGGGCAACCGGATGTGCCCCTGCCGAGTGAACGTCAGGGTGAGCCCCAGCCGCTCGGCGGTGGCGCGCGCCACGTCTTCGACCGTGTCGACGACGTGCGCCTCCCCCGTCCACTCGAGCGCGCCCAGTGCCTCCTGGGCGAGGCTCTGGGCGTTCCCGGACGGGTGCGCCTCCCGGTAGCCGAGCTGCAGCGCGCCCAGCACCTTGTCGTGCACGAGTCCGTCCCACCGCCGGCGCTCGTAGATCCGGCGGCTGCGCCGCGCGACCGACCCGCGCAGCTGGACGCCGCGCAGGCTGGATTCGTGCGCCACCCTCGCGACGCCCTGAGCCAGAAAGGTGAGCTGCTGGATCGAGAAGACCACCAGCGTCATCAGCAGCGCCTCCGAGATCGCCACCCGAAGATCGGCGTGGGCGAACCACGAGTTCAAGCCGATGATGGGCCCGCAGATGACCACGGCGACGATGCCCCAGCGCCTCCCGAAGAGGAAGGTGGCCGAGGCGAGTGGTCCCACCAGCACCAGTTCGAGGGCCGACGTCTCGCGCGGCCGCGGGCCCTGGGCACTCAGCGCCAGGTCGGCGATGACGCCCACCAAGGTGATCGCCGAGAAGACGCGCAGCCACGTCAGCCCGACTTTGCGGAGCCAGAAGTCGATGCCGGCCCCGACCAGCGGGATCAACAGCACGATGAGGGTGACGCGAGTCAGCGTGGTGGCCGCGTCGGCATGGTGGCGCAGCGTGAGCGCACCGAGCGCCCACACCGCCCAGCAACCGATGAGCACAGCGGCCTCCAACGCCCTACCGAGCACGTTGTCCCTTGCTGGCACGAACACCCCCCATCTGCACGGTCCCCCCCCGGCACACCTGCCCCGGGGTCCCCTATGATGCCCTTTCCGTGAGCCCGCGCTCGGGACATCTTGTCCCCGCATCGTGGGGCTTGTCCCGCCCAGGGCACGTCTCCCCGTGTCGCGAAGCGATTGCTGGCTTTAGCTCGCTCTCACTACGTCTGCTGGCCCCAGAGGCAGGTGGCCGTCCGCTGCGGTGTCTCGGGGAGCCTGAAGCTCGACGAGCACGGCGTCCTCGTCGGCCGAGACCTTCACGGCGAGGGCGCCGCGGGCCTGCGACGCCGCCTCGTCGAGTCGGGCGTCGACGTCGCCGCGGACGGGATTGATGACCGTGATCGTGCCCCGGCGGTCTCCCTGGGGGTTCCACTGGGCGGTCACCTCGCTGGCCCCGTCGGCGCTGGACAACGCCGCGCTGAGCACCGAGCGGAACTGCGCGCGCTCCTGCGGTAGGCCGCTGTCCTTGGCCGTCAGCCTCAGGCGGACGCCGCGACGGCGGGCGTGGCGCAGTTCGCACTCGAGGGACTCGGTCATGACGGGCGCCGCGACCAGCCAGTCGCGCGTGGACGCCTCCACGATCACGAGCTCCGCCCGCTCGGCGGGCGAGATGGGGCCGCCGGCCGCGAGCATCCGCAGCTTCGGCACCACGTCCACTGTCAGGCGCTCCCGGCGCAGCTGCGCCTCGGAGCGGGCTTCTTCGTCGGCCACGGTGGCGAGGTGCAAGTCGCTGGCCTGCTTGGCGGACAGGACGAGCATCTCCTTGAGCCGGTCGAGCGCGACACGCATCAGCGTGCACAGCGTCACGGCGACGACGGGCAGCGTGTAGTTGTAGAGCAGCACCCCGGGGCGGACCGCGCCGAAGACGGCCAGCTGCGCCACGACGTCCACGACGACGGCCGACCACAGGATAGCGGGGGAGACCCAGCGCCCCGACCGGTACGAGAGCACGGCCAGCACGGCGGTCATCGCCCCGCCCCAGAAGTAGCGGTTGTCGAGCGGCACGGACGTGCTGAGGTTCGCGGTGAAGAGCCAGGGAAGCGGTATCAGGGCCAGCGCGCTCGCCGCCGCCCAGCGGGAACGTCGGATCGCCAGCGCACACACCGTCACGAGCACGATGACCGCCGAGCCGGCGGCGAGGATCCCCAGGTTCCGCACCCCCTCGGGGTGGACGAATCCCGCCAGCATGGCCGTACCGGACAGTGCCAGCGCGCTCCACAACGCGGGCCGCAGCTGCCGGTCGTCCCAGCTCACCGTCGGAGGGTCACAGAGCGGCTGATCGCGCCAGATCAGCGTGACGACGGTTCCCCGGCCCGGCGCAGAGTCGATGTGGGCCTCACCGCCGACGGACGCCATCCGCTCGAACACGCCGACGCGCAGGCCGGCACGTCCGACGCCGGTCTTCCTCGAGTCGAAGCCGCGGCCCTCGTCCCGCACCCGGACGGTCACGGTGTGGTCGTGACGGATCAACTCGACCGAGGCGCGGTCGGTACCCGCGTGACGCGCGACGTTGGTGAGCGCCTCGGCGACCGCGGCGCCGACGGTCTGCGTGACCTCGGTCTCGTAGAGGTAGCCCTGCCGGGTGAACGTGACGTCGAGCCCCAATCGCAGGGCGGTCTGGCGCGTGATGTCCTCCACCGAATCGGCGGAGCGGTCGGCCTCCACCGATTCGAGCGCCCGGAGCGCCTCGACCGCCAGCGCCCGGGCGTTCGCGGACGACTCGCCCTCGCGGTAGCCGAGCTGCAGCGCGCCCAGCACCTTGTCGTGCATCAGGCCGTCCCAGCGTCGTCGCTCGTAGAGCCGCCGCGTCCGGCGGGCGATGGGTTCGCCGAGCACCACCTGGCGGTCCGCCGACGCCGTCATGCCGGCCATGACCTTGCGGGTGAGCTCCCACAGGCTGCAGACGGCGACCACGATCGACGAGATGAACAGCGCGTCCAGGATCGCCATGGTGAGATCACGGAACGCCACCCACGAGAACAGCCCGTACAGCGGGCCGCCGATCAGAGCGGCGAGGTGGCTGCCGCGGCGTCCGAAGATGTAGCAGGACGCACCCAGCGGCGCCACGAACACGTAGGCCAGCGCCGGAAGCTCGGCGGGCGGGAGGTGATCGGCGAAGAACAGCATCGTCAGGCAACCGATGAACGTGACGATCGAGTAGACCTGCAGCCCGATGCGGGAGGACGGACGGCGGTGGTAGAGCACCGTCGTGGCGATCAGCAGGAGCATCAGGACACCAAGGAACCCGACCGTCACGCCGACGAGGGCGGGCGTGCTGCGGTCGACGTCCAGCGCGAAGGCGCCGAGGAACCATGTGCACCAGCAGGCAGCGACGGCGGCGGCGCCACTGGCGCGGCCGAGGACCCGCGCTTGCCTTGTCACAATCCCCCTACCAACCCCTCAACTCACCCTGAGTATCGAGTTGGGTGTCGCTATCATGTCATCCCGGCCGGTCAGAGCCAACCCTTTGTCCCCCTTTACCGGGACAATGGGCGTACTTCACCCGATGGGCCGACCGGCGTCAGGACCGCTCGGGAAGGTCGTAGGCCCCGACGATGTCGAGCGTCGCCCGATCTGCCCGGCCGCCGTAGAAGCGGTCGAGGACGCGACCGAACACCGGCTCGTCCGGAGCCGCCAAGGCGAAGAGCGTCATCGACGAGCGGAGCTTCAGGGCGTCTATCCCGCCGAAGATCTCCTCAGCCCCGCGCTGCTTCCCTGTTTCCGCGGCCGCGGCGGAGATCTCGATCAGGCGCGGCCCGAGCACCCGAT
Source organism: Nigerium massiliense (assembly GCF_000826085.1). Classification (GTDB taxonomy): domain Bacteria; phylum Actinomycetota; class Actinomycetes; order Propionibacteriales; family Propionibacteriaceae; genus Propioniciclava; species Propioniciclava massiliense. Next base: position 243,276 of record NZ_CCYM01000002.1, read on the forward strand.
GGGCCAGGTAGGCGGACGCCTCGTCCAGCCCGCTCACGGCGTAGCGCTGGGCCATCGGGCTGCTCCCGAGGCCGGCTACCTGCGGGAAGACGAACCACATCCAGTGCCCCGTCTTGCGCCCGCGGCGCACCTGCGCCAAGGCGTCCTGGTAGGTGCCCGCCTGGGCCGAGACGAAGCGTTCCAGTCCGAAGGGATCTGTCATGCGCGCATTCTTGCCGCCGCCGCCAAGTCGCGACAGGGGCCGCACCCCCGTGTCAGGCGGCCCAGTCGCCGAGCGCGCCCTCCAGGCAGCCCAGGCACGCCGCGATCACAGCCTCGCGTTCGTCGCCGGGGCAGCCGCGCTCCGCCCACAGCGCGCAGGCATGGTCGACGAAACCGGCGTAGCCGTCCACCGCGTAGGCATGGCGCGCCCACTCCCCCGAGCCCAGCCAGCTGCGCAGCTGCGCCGTGCGCTCGCGCTGGGCCGCACGCCGGGCCTGCGTGGCCTCGCGCGGCTCCTCCGCGCCGAGCGTCGTGGCCGCCCAGGCGTCCGGCTGCTCGGCGACGTGGTCGAGGTAGACCTCCAGGGACGCCCGGACGCGATCGCGCGCGGACACGTTCGGCGGCAACGCCGCATCCGACGCCCGCTGCCGCTCCTCCACCTCGGCCAGGAGTCGCGAGAGCACGGCCGTGTACAGCCCCGCCTTGCTGCCGAAGTAGCGGAAGACCAGCGCCGGGGACGCCTCGGCGGCCTCCGCGACATCGTCGACGGAAACCTTCCCGTACCCGGACGCGGCGAACAGCCGGCGCGCGGCGTCCAGGATGGCGACCCGCCGGGTGTCGGCGTCGAGCCGCCGCCGAGGAGATCGATCGACGCGGGGTTTCATAGGCCGGAGCCTATTCCTCACCCACAATGACGCGGCAGTTCCGGCGGCCTGGCTCTACGGTGGAGACGAGCGTCCCGGGAAAGGATCACCATGGACAGCTACGACATCGTCGTCATCGGAGGCGGGCCGGTGGGCGAGAACGCCGCCGACTACGCCATTCGCGGGTCCGACCGCACCGCTCTGCTCGTGGAGGCCGGACTCCTCGGCGGCGAGTGCTCCTATTACGCGTGCATGCCCAGCAAGGCGCTACTGCGCCCGCTCGACGTCGCGGAGACGGCCAATCACCTGCCCGGCATCCGGCCCGACGTGACGGTGGACCGGGACGCGCTGCTCGCCCGGCGCGACGATTGGGTCTCGCACTACGACGACGCCGGGCAGATCAGCTGGGCGGAGGGCGCCGGCATCGAGGTCGCGCGCGGCCGCGGCCGACTCGCCGGGGAGAAGCTCGTCGAGATCACCGCCGCCGATGGCGGCGTCCGCCAGGTCGAGGCCCGGCTGGCGGTCGTCATCGCGACCGGGAGCACGCCGATCATCCCGAGTTCCCTGGAGCCTGTGCTGCCGTGGACGTCGCGGGACGCGACCGGCGTGCGCGAGGTGCCCAAGCGCCTCGCCATCGTGGGCGGCGGCGTGGTCGCGTGCGAGTCGGCGCGGTGGCTGGCTGCGCTCGGCGCCGAGGTCACGATGCTGGTGCGGTCCGAACGCGTGCTCGCGGACGCCGAGGAGTTCGCGTCCGAGGCCGTCGCCCAGGGCCTTCGGGAGGCGGGCGTGGACGTCCGGCTGAACACCGAGGTGACCCAGGCCACCCGCGAGGACGCCCGCGACACCGGCCTGGGGCGTCCGCACGGAGGGCCGGTGACCCTCACCATCGGCGAAGAGACCGTCCAGGTGGACGAGGTGCTGGCCGCCACCGGACGCCGACCCGCCACCGACGACCTCGGCCTCGACACCCTCGCCCTCGGCCCCGAGGATCTGGACGATCCTGAGCAGCGGCCCTCGTGGCTGCACACCGTCGGGGACGCCTCGGGCGACGCGCCGCTCACCCACTGGGGCAAATACCGTGCGCGGCAGTTCGGCAAGGAGCTCGCCGCCCGCTGCGAGGGACGCGAGCTGCCGCCCACGCCCGCGTTCGTTCCGGTGCCGCAGGTGGTGTTCAGCAGCCCGCAGCTCGCGTTCGTCGGCAAGACGGAGCGGCGCGCCAAGGCACTGGGCCGGCGCGTTCGCGTCCTCGACGCCGACTACGGAGCCGTCGCCGGGACGGCGCTGCTGCGCGACGACGCCGCCGGCCACGTCCGGCTCGTGGTGGACGCCGACACCGACGTGCTGCTGGGCGCCACCTTCCTCGGCCCGGACGTCGCCGAGCTGCTGCACTCGGCGACCGTCGCCATCACCGGCGGCCTCACCCTCGACACCCTGCAGCACGCGGTCGCGAGCTACCCCACGGCAGCGGAGGTGTGGCTGAACCTGCTGGAGAACCAGTAGGGCCTCGAGCATGCCCGCGGTCGGCAGCGGCAGCGTCGCTCCCTGCCCCGATCGGGACAGCAGCGCAGACCGTCTCACAGTTATACCCCTGGGGGGTATATGATGGACGGCATGGAGAAGCACGAAGACCATGCCGTCCCGCAGCACGGTCCCGGGACCCAGCCGGGACGAGGGGGTCGCGACAGCGATCACGGGCATGACGCGCATCACCTGAATCACGAGAACCAGGGGCATGGCGCGCACCATATGAACCAGGGGAACGGCGAGCACCATCCGAACCACGGGCACGACGAGCATCACCCGAACCACGAGAACCACGGCCACGGCCACGGCGAACACCACCCGAACCACGAGCACGGCGTCGACCACATGGGTCATACGCAGCACGGCGGCCACGGGCACGGCGACAACCAGATGGGGCACGGCGGCCACGGGGACCACGTGGCGATGTTCCAGCGGCTGTTCTGGACGATGCTCGTGGTGGCGATCCCGGTCGTCGGGTTCAACGCGATGTTCGCGAACCTGCTCGGCTACCAACTCCCGGACGTCCCCCTCGTCGGCTGGATCTCGCCCGTCCTCGGCACCGTCATGTATCTCTGGGGCGGGCGACCGTTCCTGACGGGCGCGATCGACGAGATCAAGTCCCGCCAGCCCGGCATGATGCTGCTGATCGGGATGGCCATCACGGTGGCGTTCCTGGCGTCCTGGGGGTCGACGCTCGGCGTCCTCGACAGCCAGCTCGACTTCTGGTGGGAACTGGCTCTGCTGATCGTGATCATGCTCCTCGGGCACTGGATCGAGATGCGCTCGCTGGCCCAGACGTCCTCGGCGCTGGAGTCGCTGGCCGCCCTGCTGCCCGACGAGGCAGAGAAGGTCGAGGGCGACGCAATCGTCCCGGTTGCCCCGTCCGATCTGCAGGTCGGCGACCTCGTGCTCGTCCGGCCGGGGGCGTCCGTCCCCGCCGACGGGCGCATCGTCGCAGGGTCGGCCAGCATGGACGAGTCGATGGTCACCGGGGAATCGAAGACCGTCACCAAGGGCGAGGGGGACGCCGTCGTCGCCGGCACCATCGCCACCGACTCCGGGCTGCGCGTCGAGGTCACGGCGACCGGCGATGACACCACACTGGCCGGCATCCAGCGGCTCGTAGCGGACGCCCAGTCGTCCTCGTCGCGGGCCCAGCGCATCGCCGACAAGGCCGCGGCTTGGCTGTTCTGGTTCGCGTTCGGCGCCGCGGTCATCACCGCGATCGTCTGGACCGCGATCGGACGCCCCGACGAGGCGATCGTCCGCACCATCACCGTGCTCGTCATCGCGTGTCCGCACGCGCTCGGCCTGGCCATCCCGCTGGTCGTCTCCATCGCGACGGAGCGGGCGGCCCGCGGCGGCGTCCTCATCAAGGACCGACTGGCGCTCGAATCCATGCGCACCGTCGACACCGTCCTGCTGGACAAGACCGGGACCCTGACCAAGGGCGAGCCGGCCGTCACCGCCGTCGTCACCACGCGCGGCCGCGGCGAGGACGAGGTTCTCGCCCTGGCCGCCGCCGCCGAAGCGCCCAGCGAACATCCGCTGGGCCGGGCCATCGTCGCCGCCGCCCAGCGCCGGGGCGCGCAGATCCCGCGCGCGGACGACTTCTCGTCCGCCCCCGCCGTCGGCGTCCGCGCGACGGTGGACGGCACCCTCATCCGCGTCGGCGGCCCCGCCCTCCTCGAGAAGCAGGGCGTCTCCGAGCTCCCCGAGGTCGAGCCCTGGCGCGCCGAGGGCGCGATCATCCTGCACGTGCTCGCCGGAGACGAGGTGATCGGCGCGCTGCGGCTCGCCGACGAGGTGCGGCCGGAGTCCCGGGAGGCGATCGACGCGCTGCACAAGCTCGGCATCCAGGTCGTCATGATCACCGGCGACGCGCAAGCCGTCGCCGAGAGCGTCGCCGGCGAGCTGGGCATCGACCGGGTCTTCGCCGGCGTCCGGCCGGAGGACAAGGCGGACAAGGTGTCCGAGCTGCAGCGCGAGGGACGCAAGGTCGCGATGGTCGGCGACGGCGTCAACGACGCCCCCGCGCTCGCGCAGGCGGACGTCGGCATCGCCATCGGCGCCGGCACGGACGTCGCGATCGGGACGGCCGGGGTGATCCTGGCGTCGTCCGATCCGCGGTCGGTGCTGTCGGTGATCGAGCTGTCGCGCGCCGCCTACCGCAAGATGGTGCAGAACCTCTGGTGGGCCGCGGCCTACAACCTGATCTCTGTGCCGCTCGCCGCGGGCGTGCTCGCGCCGATCGGGTTCGTGCTGCCGATGAGCGTCGGCGCGCTGCTGATGTCGGCCTCCACCGTGGTGGTGGCGCTCAACGCGCAGTTGCTCCGCCGCCTCGACCTCTCCCCCGAGGCCAGCACGCGCAGCGTCCTGCGCCACTGATGGTCGACCGCGAGCGCCCTCAAGGTGACTTCCTCGAGCAGACACCGGTGACCGTCGAATGCGCCGCGGCGGCGGGGCTCGCGAGGAACCCCGCCGCTGCGGCGCGTTTCGATGTGCGGGCCCCGCGGGGCGTCCGCCAGGAGGTCAGCCCTCCGCGGGCTCGTCGACGGCCACCATGTGGGTATCGACGGCGTCCAGACTGCGGCGGCGCAGCGCCAGCACCAGGGCGCCGGCGAGGAACGCGCCCACGGCGACCCAGTACGGCACCGCCGCGCCGAAGGACGCCGCGATGATCCCGGCCAGCGCCGAGGAGACCGCGCCGCCCAAGAAGCGGACGCCCGAGTAGGTGGACGACGCGACCGAGCGCGGCAGATTCGTCGACTCCATGACGGCCTCGGTGAGCACGGTGTTCACCACGCCCGACGCGGCGCCGGAGCACACCACGACGGCCACCAGCAGCCAGTAGTTCGCGATGCCGAGCGCGGCGATCGCCAGCAGCACAGCAAGGACGACCATGACGCCCGTCAGCACCGGGCCGCGCCCCCACCGCTTCGTCAGGCGCGGCGCCACGAGCACGCCCGACAGCGCCACCAGGGTGCCCCAGCCGAAGAACACCAAGCCCAGCTGCAGGGCTCCGACGGTGATGCCGATGCTGTGCGCGGCGCGCGTCAGCGGGAACGGGGAGTATGCCAGGATCGAGAAGAAGCCGTAGTTGTAGAGGGCGGCGACGGCGGCGAGCGTCATCAGGACGGGATGGCGCAGCGCTTGGCCGGTCACCGACATCGGGATCGGCTCGGGGCGTTCGGCCTTGTCGAGCAGCACGACGATGGCGATGAAGCCGATCGCCATGAGCGCCGCCGTCCCGAAGAACGGGCCGCGCCACGACCAGGAGCCGAGCAGGCCGCCCAGCAGGGGGCCGCAGGCCAGGCCGACGCCGAGCGCGGCCTCGTAGAGCATGATCGCCGAGTCGACGCCGCCGGCCGCCGCGCCCACGATCGCGGCCAGCGCGGTCGAGATGAACAGCGCGTTGCCGAGGCCCCAGCCGGCACGGAACCCGAGGATCGTGTTCACGTTGTTCGCGAAGCCGGCGCCCGTGGCGGTCAGCACGATCAGCACCAGGCCGATCAGCAGGGCGGTCTTCGTGCCGATGCGGCTGGACACCCAGGACGTGAAGAACATCGCGATGCCGGTGATGAACAGGTAGCTGGTGAACAGCCACATCGCCTGGCTCGGGGTGGCGTGCAGCTGCTCGCTGATCGCCGGGAGGATTGGGTCGACGAGGCCGATGCCCATGAACGCCACGGTGCAGGCGAAGGCGACGGCCCACACGGCCTTGGGCTGGCGCAGGATCGAATCGGGGGTCTGATGGTTTTCTTCGGTGCCGTCGGGCACCAGGTCCACGTCGTGGTCGTTGGCTGGGCGGGACACGTTCCTCACTTTTCTGGGTCGGCTGGGCTGGACGTTTCGTGGGTGCCCGCGGCAAGCAGGTCACGGACGAGGGACGCCGCGGCACGCAGGTGCTCGAGGTCGTCCGGACCGAGCGCGGAGATGCCGGGCAGCAACCGGGCGACGGCGAGCTCGCGCAACTCGCGCAGCCGTCGGCGTCCCGCGTCGGTCAGGCTGAACCGGACGGCGCGCTTGTCGTCGGGATCGGCGGATCGCTCGACGAGGCCCGCCGCGACGAGGCGGTTCATCTTCGCGGTGGCGGTGGGCTGGGTGAGCTGGTCGAGTTCGGCGAACTCCCCCAGCCGCAGCGACCCGTGCTCGGCCAGCATCGACAGCGCGCGCCAGGTGGCGGCCGTGTCGGCCGGGCCGTGCCGCCGTACGTAGCGGGTCAGGCGGGCCGCCTGGACGATGAGGCTCATCGCAACCTGCTCCTCGGCAGCCGCGGTGACCTCGTGCTCGGGGATTCCCACGGAGAGCAACTATATAGATCGTCTATCTATCTAGCAACTTTCACGACATCGAGACGACCCCGGGGGTTGTCAGAGCAGGAAGAAGCCGAGCAGCCCCGCGACGATGACCACCGCCCAGGCGGGGACCTTCCACTGGGTCAGCGCCACGAAGGCGGCCACCGCGACGGCCAGCGTCGCCGGCGACGTGACCCCCTGCAGGAACACCGGGTTGTACAGCGCGGCGCCCAGGATGCCGACGACCGCAGCGTTGACGCCCATCAGGGCGCGACGAGTGCGGTGCGAGCGGCGCAGCCGATCCCAGAACGGCAGGACGCCCAGCACCAGCAGCCCGGCGGGCAGGAACATCGCCACCAGCGCGATCGTCGCGCCGGCGATGCCGGTCGGCCCCGTCGTCGTGGACGCCCCGAGGAACGCCGCGAACGTGAACAGCGGTCCGGGCACCGCCTGTGCGGCCCCGTACCCGGCGAGGAAGGCGTCGTGGCCGACCAGGCCGGTCTGCACGGTCCCCGATTCCAGCAGCGGCAGCACCACGTGGCCCCCGCCGAAGACCAGCGAGCCGGCGCGGTAGAAGACGTCCGCCAGCCGCAGGCCGGGGTCGCCCGTCACGGCGACCGCCACGGGCAGCAGGAGCAGCAGCGCGACGAACGCCACCAGCGCCCCGATCGCCAACCCCCGGGGCACCTGCACCGGGAACGACCCGCCCTCGCCGGCGTCCTCGGACGCCTCCCGGCGCAGCCAGAAGAAGCCGAGCAGCCCGCCGAGCACGATCGCCGCGACCTGGACGGCCGCGTTCGGCACCAGCAGCACGACGATCATCGCCAGCCCCGCGATGGTCGCGCGCTTGGCGTCCGGGGTGAGGCTCTTCGCCATCCCGAGGACGGCCTGGGCCACGACGGCGACGGCCGCGGCCTTCAACCCCGCGAGCCAGCCGCTGCCGGCGGCGTCCCCGAGCGCGGCGACGCCGTAGGCGAACGCGACCAGCACGATGGCCGAGGGCATCGTGAACGCGAACCAGGCCGCGAGCATCCCGCCGAGCCCGGCGCGCTGCAGCCCGATCGCCATGCCGACCTGGCTGGACGCCGGGCCGGGCAGGAATTGGCACAGGGCGACGAGGTCGGCGTAGACGCGGTCCTCGAGCCACTTGCGGCGCTCGACGAACGTGTCGCGGAAGTAGCCCAGGTGCGCCACGGGACCGCCGAACGAGGTCAGCCCCAGACGCAGGAACACCCCGAACACCTCGGCGATCGTGCCGGGGTGCCGGCGCGCGGTCACAGCGCCCACGTCGTCTGCGCGGGCACCCGGCGCAGCACCTCGCGTCCCTCGTGCACCGACAGCAGGACGTCCGGGTGCGTCCGCACCACCGCGGTGTCGTCGGCGGCGTCCAGCACCAGCAGGCTGGCGAGGCGTCCCTCCTCGATGCCGTAGCGGTCGGCCAGGCCGAAGTTGGTGGCGGGGTGCAGGGTCAGGAAATCGAGCGCGCGGTCGAGGTAGGCCGGCGTCAGCATGTGCCCGACGTGCAGCGCGACGTCCAGGACGTCGACGAGGTCGCCGTCGCCGAGCGGATACCAGGGGTCGACCATGGAGTCCTGGCCGAACGCGACCGGCAGCCCGAGGTCGTCCAGGTCGCGGATGGGCGCGACGCCCCGCGGCACGGGCTGGCCGAAGCCTCGTCCCTGCAGTTGCAGGTTCTCCTTGGGGTTGATGACGAACCCGAGACCGGCCTCCTTGAGCTTGGGCAGCAGCTTCGCCATGTACCCCGGGTTGTAGTAGCCCATCGCGACGGCGTGGGCGACCGTGACGCGGCCCTGCATCCCGCGCTTGGTGGTCTCGGCGGCCATCACCTCGACGAAGCGGGACTGCTCGTCGTCGATCTCGTCGCAGTGGATGTCGAGGCGGGCGCCGAACTCCTCGGCCAGGTCGAACAGGTACTGCACCGAGCGGACGCCGTCCTCGCGGGTGGGCTCCAGGTGCGGGATGCCGCCGACGACGTCCGCGCCCCGCTCCATCGCGGTGCGCATCAGCTTGTCGCCGCCGGGGTAGGCGTAGACGCCGTTCTGCGGGAACGCGATGAGCTCGAGGTGGCACCACGGCTTGATCTCTTCGCGGAGCTCTAGCAGGGCGTCGAACGCGGTGAGCTCGGGGTCGGTGACGTCGACGTGCGAGCGGATGTAGCCGACGCCGTGGGACGCCAGCGACCGGGCGGCCTCGCGCGCATTGGCGAGGATCTGGTCGCGGTTCTGCAGGCCCTGGGCCTTGCGCTCGCCCCAGATCTCGATGGCCTCGAACAGCGTCCCGGAATCGTTGACGCGCGGCACGCCGGCGGTGTTGGCGTAGTCGAGGTGGACGTGGTTCTCGAGGAACTGCGGGCAGACGAGGCGTCCCTCGGCGTCGAAGTCGCCCTGCGACGCCTGGGCGCCGTCGCCGGCAGGGGTGAGGGACGCGATCGTGTCGCCCTCGATGCCGATCGTCCACAGGCCGTCGCGGCCCCTGATGCGCGCGTTCGTGACCTGCATGGGCTCTCCTTCGCGGGGGTCCCCAGGGCCTGCGGCGTCCCCGGGGAACGTGGGTTGGTGTTGCCTCCACCCTTTCACCCGGACGCCCGCGGCGGCACCCCGGGTTCACGGCCCGGAAAGCTCGGACGCCGTCGCGACGACCCAGCGCCGCTGCCACGGCGTCTCCACCGCGCGGGGGTGGTAATGGCGACGGACCCAGCCGATCGCCTCCTCGACGGGGACGCCGGTGAGCGCCGCGACCAGGGCCAACGCCGACCCGGTGCGACCGACGCCGCTGCCGCACAGCACCGCCACCCGCTCCTCCCGCCCGCGCTCGACGACCTCGCGGACGGCCAGCACCGCGGCGTCCGTCGAAGCGGGGAGTCCGAAGTCCGGCCAGCGCACCCACCGGCACGGCCAGGGGGCGCCCATCGGCGGGCGCCCCAGCAGTGCCAGGACGAAGTCCGGCGCGGGGTCGAGGTCGAGCCGGTGCCGCCAGCTCGCCCCGCGGAGCGAGAGCCCGGTAGGAAACTCGACTCTCCGGCAGGACGCGAGGAATTCACGCGGCCGCTTCCGGTTGTCCACGCGGCCCACGGTAATGCCGCCGCGGGCGTGCATGGGCGCCCTGCCGCTATGCCTTTCCCAGGGACTCACCTCCCGCGGTTAGGAGGAATTTTCGGGAGGGAGAGTTCCGTTGTGAGGGTCAGCGTGGACGCAAGATGGCGGCACGCCAGTCACGGTCCGACCGCTCGGATGGCGGCCGATGGCCGCGAGCGTCGTGATCACCAACGACAAAGGAGACGACGATGAGCATCCTGAACGAGACCTACACCCTGAGCAACGGCGTCGAGATCCCCAAGCTGGGGTTGGGCACGTGGTTCATCGACGACGACAAGGTCGCGGACGCGGTGAAGGCCGCGGTCGAGATCGGCTACCGCCACGTCGACACCGCGCAGGCCTACGGCAACGAGCGCGGCGTCGGCGAGGGCGTCCGCGAGAGTGGGGTCCCGCGCGAGCAGCTGTTCGTCACCACGAAGCTCGCCGCGGAGATCAAGAACCATGACGACGCCGTCCGGGCCATCGACGAGTCGCTCGCCAAGCTCGACGTCGGCTACCTGGACCTGATGCTGATCCACGCCCCGCAGCCCTGGAACGACTTCCGCGGTGGAAACTACGACGAGGGCAACCTCGAGGCGTGGCGTGCCCTGGAAGAGGCGCACCAGGCGGGCAAGATCCGGGCGATCGGCGTCTCGAACTTCTTGGAGGCCGACCTCGACAACATCCTGAACAACGGCACCGTGGCGCCCCACTGAAACCCAGGGCGCTTCATACTCCCCCGTCGCGTCAGGTTTGGCCACGACATTGGGAACGCCGTTAGCGAGCTACTCGATTTACTGGGACTCGGACAAAGGTCACCACACCCTCGCATCGTCGGTGCGCCTGGCCTGCTGGGAACCGCGCACTTGGGTCACGCGGAGGACACCTCGGGCCGCCTTGCGCGAGGACTCGAACCTCTCCCAGAGGCGGAGCGATCGTGCAGAGCAGCTACAGACGGAGCCGCCCGAGTGTTCGAATCTCCAGTTGTCTGGTCGCTCGAGCTCGAACGCTGAGTCTCCGTGCCCCACGTCATCCCCCGTCAAATGGTCTAGCTCTGTCAGGAAAGCGCCCTGGCCCCACCCAAGGCGCAGCAAGCGGGTGTCCCAGTCAGGCACAACTGCGACGCGGACGCGAAACTTCCTCTTTTGGAACCTCAGTTGTGGTAGCGTAAGAGGAAGACGCATCCGATTGGAGAGCCCCATGTCCGTGGCCCCCTTGGGCAAAGAGTGCATTGAGTACCGCGCCGCCTCAGCCGATAGGCGACTCCACGAGCTGTCGTTGACTCGTGCGCAACTGGAGGGGGCGATCCAGTTCGGGGATGAGCGCAGGCAGCTGGTCTCCCCTCTGTGCCCAAAGACATATCCAGGTCAGGTCATGTGGGCGGAGACCGTCAGGGCTCTCCGTGAGAGATTGATCGGCTCGGGGCACGATTGGCGGCCTGAGAGCGGGCGCAACTATGAGACGGTTGATAGCGATGCCACCGGGGTCTCCATCGCGTACGTTGGGGGGGACCAGCGGACGGGTCGACCTGGACTTCCCTATCCCACCACCGCCCGTGCCCGCGGGCCCATGACCCGGGAGCGTGTGGATCAAAACAATCGCATGGTCCTGGTGCTGCCCGGAATGGAGCTGGCCCAGGACGGTACCGCCGATGAACCGCCGGCCACCTGGTTCCTCATGGCTCACGGCTCAGGGAAGGCGATTCAGGCGGAGCTCTCCCTCCCCCTCATCATCGGGAATGATGGTTATGTGAAGGTCTGGGCAGAGCGCATTCTCCTAGACGATATTGATACCGCAAGCGGTGTGACACCCATCGAGGTGGAGCCCGTTACTACTCCAGCCGTCCATGTCCGTCGTCGCGGCTGAATTTCGTCCCGAGCAACTCACCTTGGCGCGCGAGAAGAGAGGCCTGACCAAAGCTCAATTGGCCGAAGTGTGCGGTGTCTCGCGTCGCGCTGTGAGTGACTGGGAGGCAGGCAGGGTTGCCACGCCACCTTTGGGTGTGCTGGCAGCGGCTTTGAATTTCGACGAAGAGTTCTTCACCTTGGAGATCGAGGATCGAGTTCAGCCAGAGCACGCAAGTTTTAGAGCTTTGAGTAGCCTGAGTGCGCGCGATCTTAAGGCGACGCTGGCGACGGCAACAGTCGTTGGCGTCTTCTCGAAATGGATCGACGAGCATTTCGACACGCCGGAAATCGATGTGCCCTGGCTGGATCAACTCGTTGGGCCGATCCAGAGTCGGGCACTGACGCCCTCGGAATCTGCTGAGGCCCTTCGGAGACTCTGGTCGATGGGGTCTGCTCCTGTCGGTGACATGATGGCCCTCTTGGAGACCAAGGGCGTCCGCGTTTTCTCTCTTGCTGGAGACATTCGGGAAGTAGATGCTTTTTCCCTCTGGCTGTCGGGTCGCCCCGCGATCTTCCTAAATGTCAATAAAAGCGCAGAGCGGTTGCGCTTTGATCTAGCCCACGAGCTTGGGCATCTTGTGATGCATCGGGATGTTGTGACGGCGGGGGATCGTGCGTCGGAACTTTCTGCCAACGAGTTCGCTGGGAGTTTTCTGGTGCCCCGCGAGTCGCTAATGTCTAGAGTTACCGGGCGGCTCAGCCTGCCGGATGTCCTCCTCCTAAAGAAGTCATATGGTGTGTCCGCAACAGCGATGGTCGTCCGGCTTCATCAACTTTATTTGATTAATGATTGGCAGTACCGCAACTGGATGGTCGAGTTAAGCAAGCGCGGTTATCGAAAGAACGAGCCGGATGGCATCTCAAAGGAAAGGTCAACCCTCCTTACCGAAATCTTGAGGATGTGCCGCAAGGATGGGCTTTCGTTGAGACAGATTGCTGGCTCCCTGAAGGTCCCGGGAGCCGATCTTGCAGAAGCAGTCGATGGGCTTACTCTCATCGGCGTCCCGTAGTGCGAGCCCTCGGCGTCTCATCCTTGACCGACCGCCCCCCCCTGATGGAGGAACCTTGGGCAGATCAGTTAAGCGCTCCAGTGCCCGAGGTGCGTTGGTGGGCGATAGTCCTGCTTGGACACGCTAACCTGCGGGCACCACCTACCCTGGATTGAGAGGCATGTCATGGCTCGATTGTCCCGCACCGTTCGCCTCTACTCGCTACACGGTCGCGTGAAAGATGATCCGATCGACTACAGCAAGCTGTTCGATGGCCTGGCGAGCAGACCACCTGCCTCACGGGTCGTGGCACTTCCAAACGGTCTGAGCATTGCGGTGGAGTCCATAGAACGGCGTGAAGACAGGTTCTACCTTCGCCTTCTCGCTGGGGACCCTACGGAGATTCCCATCCTGTTCGATGAGGCAACCGGCGAGTCGCGCCCTGGCGAAATTGAAGGGGGCCAGTGGCTCGCATCTGCCACCCGGGCTGTCGTCGATACAGATCCAGAAGTGCGAGTCGTTGCACTCGAGCTCCGCCGCAACGGTATCGCGGCAGGCGCTTTTGAGAAGGTGATCGAACACCTCGGTACAGGCGCGGGTGGTGATCTCAAGATCGACCTCAACCCGCTCCCCTCGAAATCATTCATTGAAGAGATTGAACGATTTGAGCGTATTCGTGAAGCCACTCTGGTGGTTGCGAGGCCGAACTTCGACTGGAATGACCACCATGACCACCTTCATGGGTTGGCCGAGGAGTCTGGTGCCGCGAGAGCAGAATCGACGGTAACGGCTGGTCGCAATGAGTCGCTGAATAAATCGAAAGGCTTGGTCGAGTACATCACGCGACTTGGAAGGAGTGCGGTTTCTGACGTGAAGAACGCAATAGTTCGAGGGACTCGCAAGGGAGAGAGCCAAGAGACCTCGGTATCCCTTGAGCGAAACATCTTGAGTGGGCGGGTGGAGTTCGACTCGTCTCTGACGGGTCGAGAGCAAGACGTTGCAGTGTGGGAGCAAGAATCCTCGCTCATCGACGAACTGTTGCCGCGTGCAGACGTGATTGACGATGAGCACCCCATCGTCAGAGGGTAGGCAAGCGCGCCGCTTCAGGGACGAGGTGCGGCTCAGGAGGCGTGAGGTTCTCCTTCACCCGAATATGGCGATTTCGCTCCTCTCTGCTGTGATTTATGTGCTGCTTTCCAGTTTTAGGAGTCCACTCGCACCAAAGGAACGAGTCTCGGTGTCTGAACTCACGGCCGGTACATTTGCTCTGGCAGGTTTCGGGTTCTCCGTCGCTCTGGCTGCGGTTGCGATCGTCGTTGCCTTGCCAGGATCCCGCCTCCTAAATAACATGTTGAAGCCGAGGGTTTCGGGGTCTGGAAGATCTCCATATCTTGATCTCGTCTTTCTTTTCACTTGGACGGGAATTGTTCAGGGGATCGCCTCAGGCGTGGGAATCGTCGCCCTCGTGTTGGGGGGAAAGGCCGTCCTGCTTACGATTGATGACCCCGTGGGGCTGTTGCTCGGTGCGGCGGTCATCGCAACTTCAGCCTATGCGTTACTACAACTCATGACTGCGGTGGTGACGATCAGCCAAGTGGCCTCGTTGCAGGCGCGGTACAACTCGATCGACGGTGTGCATCCAGAACAGGCGAAGCCCGAGGTGCCGCCCTCGTAGTCGATTTGGCGCAACGCTGGCGTTCCCTCGGAGGGCGAGGACCGCACCGCAGCGAAGCGAGGAGCGGACCGCAGCCGCGCCGGCGGAGCCGGCGCCTTGATCAGGTCACCGGGGGCGACCTGCGTGCGGCCGCCCGGTTCGCCGGCACCATTCGGGTGGCCACCTTCGCCGACACCGGGGCCTGACCCCGGTTCTTGGACACGCTGAATCCAGCACGTGGTGCTGGGGAAGCGAGATGATCCGAGAACCATGGCCAGGAAGAACTACTCCGAGGAGTTTCGTCGTCAGGCCGTCGACTTGTACGAGTCCACCCCGGGCGCCACGGTCCGCGGCATCGCCGAGGACCTCGGCATCGTGCGCGGCACGCTGCGGGGCTGGCTCGAGGTCTACGGGACGGGCAAGAAGACCGCCGCCGACGGAACGCTGACCTCCAGCCCGTTGCAGTCCAAGCCTCCAGGGCCGAGCCCCGCGGTACCCGAGGGTGAGGCGCCCGAGCAGAGGATCGCCCGACTCGAGGCCGAGAACGCGGCGCTACGTGCCGAGACGACCAAGCTCACCACCGAGCGGGAGATTCTCCAGCGGGCGGCCAAGTATTTCGCCGGGGAGACGCGCTGGTGAGTCGCTTCCAGTTCGTCGCCGACAACTCCGCCACCTTCGAGGTGAAGCGACTGTGCGCGCTCGTCGAGATCGAGCGCTCGTCCTACTACGCCTGGCTCAACGCCGCCCCCGCTCGCGCAGAGCGCGCCCGGGCAGATGCTGAGCTCGCGACGCGGATCAGGGCCGTTCATGCCGAGGACGACACCCAGGGGGCGCCGCGGATCACCGCCGAGCTCAACGACTACGCCCCTGCCGGTGAGCGCGTGAACCACAAGCGCGTGGCCAGGGTGATGCGGCTCGAGGGCATCCGTGGCTACGCGAAGAAGCGGCGGGTGCGGACCACGATCCCCGAGCCGTCGGGGCAGAAGTATTTGGATCTGCTCAAGCGGGACTTCACCGCCGAGCGCCCGAACCGGCGCTACGTCGGGGACATCACCTACCTGCCGTTGGCCGACGGGACGAACCTGTACCTGGCGACCGTGATCGACTGCTACTCACGCCGGCTCGCCGGCTGGGCGATCGCCGACCACATGCGCACCGAGCTCGTGGAGGACGCCCTCAACGCAGCGGCCGCGACCCGGGGCAGCCTCAAGGGCGCGATCTTCCACAGCGACCACGGGTCGGTCTACTGCTCCAAGGCCTACGCCAAGCTGTGCAGGAAGCTCGGTGTCACCCAATCCATGGGCGGCATCGGATCGTCCGCCGACAACGCGCTCGCGGAGTCGTTCAACGCCACGATGAAGCGCGAGGTCCTTCAGGACGCCGCCTGCTGGACAGACGAGCTGACCTGCCGCCGGCAGGTCTTCAGGTGGCTCGTCCGCTACAACACCCGCCGCCGTCACACCTGGTGCGGCTACCTGTCCCCGTCCACCTACGAGGCCCGCCGGGCCGCTACGCGGCCGACCGCCGCGTAATCACACCCTGTGTCCAAGTTCCGGGGGTAGGGCCCCCTCGACGTCAGCTCGAGCCAGCCAGTTCCGCAAACAGGACTCGCTGATCCCGAAATCCTTCGCGACCTGCGCGATTGGAGCCTCGCCGCGGCGCGCGACCGCGACCACGTCATCACGGAACTCCTTCGGATGGGGTTTCGGCATGGTGCACATCCTTCCAGCAGGACCCTCAAGGCCCCACAAGTCAGTTGTCACCTATCCGTGCACCAGTCCCCAGGACTCTTCATGCGGTAGTTCGGTCGGAACGAAGTAGGCCTCAACTCTGCCATCCCCATTCGTCGCGCGGACGTCGAGGCGACCGATGTTCGTCTGGTCGTTTCCGAATCGAGCCATCATTGGCCTCAGCTCTTCTCGAAGCCGGAGCTTGGGTCGAACTTGAGAACGCGGGCATTCTCGCTGATGGTGCGGACCTCTGCCTCGTCGAAGCCTTCGGGTTTGGTGGCCTGGATATCGATGGTGATGTCCAACCGTGCACCAGCTCCGGAGAGACGGTCGATGACTTCACGGGTGACGTTGCCGATGTCGCGGGAGTAGCGGTCGGGGTCGATCTTGACCGAGCCGAAGAATCGCGCAAGCGCCGCTTCGAGCGCAGACTCTGCCGGAGACAGCGAGTCGCTGTCCGACGCGGGCTGACCGGCTCCCGTCCACGCGAAGTCCACCGGGCCGACACCCTCGGCACCGTCTTCCGTCTGCCGGGCAGCGGCTTCTCGGGCTGCTGCCCGGTCTGCGTCGAGCTGTTCCTGGGCCTTGTCGGCGTCGATGAGCAGGGTGCTGTTCGTGACCTGGATGCTGGCGTTCGGGTCGGGCGGCACGACGAGGCCGCGGTAGCGGCCGGTGTCGGCGTCCTTTCCTGCCGCGATGCCGAAGCGTTCGCTGTCGACGAGCACGGTGGTCAACGCTTGCCGAATCGCACGGTCGAGCACCTCGCGCCGGACGAGGCGGGGCAGGTAGGTGTAGCGGGTGAAGTATCCCCACAGCTCGCCAACACTGATCTCGCCTGCGTCACGCCAGAGCGCACCGAGCTCGTTGTGCAGGGTGGCGCCGAGGATCGGCGCACCGAAGTCGGTGACGAGTTGGTCTTCGCGGCCGAGTTTGGTGCCGACCCGCTCCGCGAGGGAACGCCCGCCGGAGTCGGGCACGCGGTCGGCGATCAGCTCGAACGGCTTGGTCGGGTCGAACTGTTCGGGGTAGATAGCCCAGACGAAGGTGTCACGGATGCGATCCGAGACGGTCTGGTCAAGGCGTCCCACCCAGTCGTCGGTCTGCTTGCGCTGCTGCGCCGAGAGGTTGAGGCTGTCGCTGGTGGCCTGCACTCGCTTCCAACCGAGGTAGCTGCGGGTGGCGGCTTCGAGGCTTTCCAGTTCGCTCTTGTCTGCGAGCAGGAAGATCAGCGTGTTGCGGTGGATGCGCTGGCTTACGCCCTTGCTCTCGATAGCGTCACGGACCCAAGCGTGCGCCGCCGAATCGGCGCCGTCCTGCTTGCGGCGAGCATGCCGCGGATGAGCGATCACCAGGCGCGTGTCCTCAAGATCGGGGATGTCTCCCGAGGACGACGGGGCGATATGCACGCGGTCGAACAACCCCCGCACCTTCTCCTCACCGTGGAGGCGGCGACTGATCTCGTTCCACACGGTCTCGACATCTTCGCGGAGCCGTTCAGCGTAGTCGTTCGCGGTCTTCGTGACCGACGGCTGGGTGTCGAACCAGTAGTGGCCCTGCTCTTCATAGAAGTACGTCGAGCGTTGCGCGAGCAGCTCGACGGCGCTGCCGAAGTTCCCGAGCGTGTCGCCAGGGATCGCGGTGCCGAGCCAGAGGTACTGCTTGTCGAGCCCCTTGCGGCTGCTCTTGATCCTGGGAGCGGCGCCCATGAAGATCGAACGGGCGATGCGCTGGGCGACGAACCGTTGCCCCAGGTTGGGGCGGTCGAGGTCGATCTGCTGCGCGGTCGATCCTGGACCGTCGATGTCGGAATCGATGATCGGCTTCCACTGATCTTCGAGGTACTGCGTCAGGTCCGTGTTCACGGTCGTCGCATCCAGCGGAACGTTGCCCGGAAGGATCAGCGGCGAGGTGTCGTTGGACGCCCACAGCTCGTGCACGATCGACGAGACGAGCTTCAACACTCCGCGGGTGCGCTGGAACCGCTCCAGCGTTGACCAGTCCTCATACAGCCGGTCGAGGAGCTCGGGGTGCAGCGGGTAGGAGGCTCGGATGCGCTTCTCGTAGTCATCGTTCGGTGACGCCGCGTCACGGGGGAACAGTGCGGTGTTGTTCCGGTAGAGGTTCGCGAAGCTGCGCGCCACGGCAGAGATGGTGGTGAGCCCCTCGGCGTTCGGTGCCTGGAACAGGCGACGGCGCACGATCTCGAACGACTCGTCCTTGCTCGACGGACGCCACTGGTCAGCGACACGGCGGATTACGTTCTGAAGGCGCTCCAGCGCGAGCTGACCGTTCGCGCCACCGATCTCGATGTCGCTACCGCGGCCCTCGGTGCCGGTATCGGATGCCGGGATCGACACCACCAGCATCACACCCGGCACGGAACGCACGATCTCGGTCAGGGACTGGGCGAACGTGAACTGCGTCTCGAACGACCCAGACGGCAGTTCCTTATCGGTGACGAGCTGACGCGCGTAGGCAACCCATTCGTCGATCAGGATCAGCGACGGCGAATACCGCACGATCAGGGTGCGCAGCGCCTCGCCGGGGTTGGTGCCGGCGCGGTCATCCTCGGCGATCAGGTCGTAGGCCTCGCGGCCGCCCAACTGCCAGGCGAGTTCGCCCCACAGGGTGCGAACCTCGGTGCCGTCGTCCTTGATGATCGGTGAGCCGGCCTTCAGGTAGGTGCCGACCAGCGCGACCCGCTTGACGTCGAGCGCGCCAAGGTCGGGGTTGCCGTTCGCTGCTATCAGTTCTTGGAGTTCCTGCGGGAAGTCCTTCGCCGGGGTGCCGCTGAACAGGTGATACAGGGCGAGCATCGAGTGGGTCTTGCCGCCACCGAAGTTGGTCTGAAGGTTTACCACCGGGCTCGCCCCAGCCTCGCCGTTCACCCGCCGCAGCGCGCGCGACAGCAGATCACGCAAACCCTCGGTGAGATAGGTGCGGGTGAAGAACTCAACCGGGTCCCCATACTCCGGGCTGGTCGCCTGCCCCGTGTGGACCAGGTGAAGATCGGCCGCGAACTCCGAGGCAGTGAACGCGCCGCGCGCCACGTCATCGTGAGGACGGATCACCTCACGCCACGGCCGCAGCCCGGACCCTGGATCGAGGGACACCTTGGTGCGCTTGACCTGCTTGCGGGTCTGATCCTCGAACACGGTGCGCTGGAGATCGACGCGGAGCTTCCGAACGTCCTCGGCGGAATCGACTGCGCCGACGGCGTGGAGCAGACGCTCAATGGTGTCCAGCGCGCGGGCGGCGTCGTCGGAGCTGAAGGGCTCGTTGTGCGCCCACAGGTTCCGGGCCTCTCGCAGCTCCGATGCGAAGCCCTGCTGGGCGCGAGAGAGCACGTCCTTGAAGTGGTAGCCCTGCTCCGTGATGGCGCGAAGCTGCACTTGCACGTCGTGCTTCGTCATCGTGCGCAACGGCCCGCCCCGGCGCTGGGCGTCTTCCTTCGCCCACGCGGCCGGCCAGTCAGCGGTCTTGTAGGCGCGCGTCATGACCTCATCGACCTCGTCGAGCAGCCCCTCGGAGAGCAGGTCAAACGCCTTGCCCACTCGATCTCGGTTGTTCATCGCCATCGCTGTCTCCTATGACCTACTGCCTACGACCATCGTGGGCACTCCCCGCAACGGCCAGTTCCTGCTACTCATCACTGTCGCCGTCTCCGCCTGCTGCGATCTGCCTACGAGCGAGCCGCTCCTGGGCCTCTCGGTAGATTTCCCTGATCTTGGCCTCAAGCTCGGCCTTCGGCGGCAGTGCCGTCCAATACTCCGCGACGACAATCCCGTCCTTGTGCATCTCCAGCAGCTCGATCTGATCCCGGCTCGCCTCGGTACACAGGATCAGACCGATGGGTGGGTTCTCATCCACCTGGCGCTCGTGCCGATCCAGCCACTTGAGATAGAAGTTCATCTGCCCCTGGTAGCTCGGCTTGAACTTGCCGACCTTCAACTCCACGGCAATCAACCGGCGCAGCGGGCGCGAGTAGAACAGCAGGTCGAGGTAGTAGTCGTCGCCGTCGAACGTCATACGCTTCTGACGCTCGACGAACGCCCACCCGCGCCCCACCTCCAACAGGAAGGACTCCATGTCACGGCGGAGCGCAGCTTCGAGGTCCCGCTCCAAGAAGGTGTCGGCGAGCCCCAGCATGTCCAGCAGCATCGGATCGCGGAAGGCATCGAGTGGCACCGCCGATCCCTCTGGAATCTGCGAGTCAGCGATCTCCCGACGCTCGAAGGCTTTGCGCTCGATGGCCCGGCGCAGATCGCGAACGCCGAGTCGGCGCTCGATGGTCTCCTTCACATAGAACGCTCTCGCCTCGGGACTCGACACCGGCAACAGTGTCTTGAAGTGGGTCCAACTCACTTGTCGCCCCAGTGAGGCGACAAGTTCGACGTCCGGGAAGACCTGCGAGAACTGAACCATCCGGTAGAGGTTGGCCCGCTCGAAACCTCGACCGTACCGAGCGGACAGTTGTCGCCCCAGTGAGGCGACAACTTCCTGGTCGTGCCCCGCACGGTCCTCATGAAGCACGGCCACGTCGATCATCCGACCGATGTACCAGTTCCGCAGCGTCAGAGTCGCGTTCACCTGCGCGGCGGCGAAGGACTGCGCCTGATCGATCAGCGCAGACACCCGCTCCACGAGATCGCCGCCTTCGGCGCTGACGGACTCCGCGATGGCACGGAACGGAGAAAGACCGTCGTCAGATTGGTGCCTCACCGTGGCACCAATCTGAGCTCCGTCCGAGTTCCGAGCCATGGCCTAATCCTCGTCCTCGTCGAAGTCGAACTCCTGCTGCGACGACCGCGGCGTTGAGGCGAACTTGCGCGCCTGCTCGTTCACGTCGCCCCAGGCACTCACCAGGCCGTTGAACAGGATCGCGTCCTTCGTATCCTTCTTCTTCTCCGCCTCGTGGAACAGCAGGAAGCCCAGCTCCTTCACCGCATCCAGGTTCACACGGGTCTGCACCGACGGCAGCAGCTCCGCCACCTTGTCGGCGCCGTCCTTCGCCATCACCGCAGCCAGACGAACCGTCGCCTCCCACACGCTGACGCGCTCGTCTGTCGTTGGGTCCCACGTTCCTTCCAGGTGGCCAGGCGCGAGCAAGCGGGCGTTCCCACCCTTCGCCTCGAAGATGCCTCCACGTTCTAGCGCACCGATAGAAGTGTCGGATGATCTAGCCAACTGGTCGGCGATGCCCGAGCTTTCTTGAGCCCAGCCATACTGTCGATACCACTTCACCGCGAACCGGGTATCAGGGTCGAAATCGGACTCCTGCTCTCCCAGAACCTCGTCGAGCGTCGAGTTGATAAGCAGAAGCGCGTCCCTCACGCTCATATCGGAACCATCTGCTTCTCGAACACGCGAGTAGCGCGAATAGACTGAGATACCGGGACCGATCGCAGCCTGGGCCAAGTCAACTGGTGCGATAGCCCCTTGCATTAGGTTCCGTAGCGCCACGGGCAACTCCGATTTGAGCGCAGCTACGAAGGCTCGTCTTGTCGTCGCGACAGCATCCACTGGACGAGGGCGACATGCCAAGACGACTGAGGTCGCCAGCGCGTTGGCTCCAAGGCTGCGAGGACGCTTGGCGGACTCGGTGCGCACTGGCCAAGTCGCGGTTATCTCCCAACCGCTCCGGATGAGCCCCCCGAGCAGGGTGTGCCACCCAGTTGACGATGTGCCGTCCTTGTTCGTTTCACTCTGGCGATAGGCGTAATACACAGCGATCGGGCAGTCGGAACTTGCGGTCGTCCGAATGGCGCTGAAGACCTGGTTGAACCCATCGATGAAGAAGCGCTCGGCACCCTGCTGCCCGCCGTGTCGGAACGGATTGGCCACCAGCTCCTCTTGCTTCGGCGTAAGGAGGGTCGCGAACGACTCTGGCAGAATACCGGAGAGCATCCGACGCAACCACACGTAGTAGAAGTCGGAAAGATCGGAGTACCCGATGTTGTCGTAGTACGGCGGGTCGGTCGAAACTACGACCGACTCGTAGCTCCTAGTCGAAGCGTCGGCTTGCGTCACGCTCACCGCTGGCGGACCGGCAGGCACCCGCTCCAATGCTCTGGAGACCCAGTCCACTTGGCCTAGGAAGCTTCCAGAGGATGACGAGAACGGATTGGCCTCGGGATAGCTCCAGGTCATCGACATGGCCGGCCGAAGAAATACATGCTCGACGGTCTCCCGTCCCGGGTGCCAGATGGATAGATTGCTCGATCGGGCGGTCAGCCGACTGATCGCCAACGACAGGTATACAGAGACCGCGTCGGCGTAGGCTTTGCTACCGCTTCCGCCTGCATCCAGGCCTACGCCTGCACTATCGAAGCCAGCCGCAAGCGCGTCCCGCTCGACCATCAGACGTAGCTCAGGCAACAAGCCCGTCATCGCGTTGATAGCAAGCAGCTGCCGATTGGTGAATAGGTCTCCCCATTCAGTCAGGCCATAGTTCTGCACGCGGAACCCCAGTGCCGCGTCTGGGAGCGCCTCGCTTGGGCCGTCAAGCGGCCGTTCCACATCGGCGGCAGCCTCGGCTTCCGCGGTTGGAGATAGATACAAACGTCCGCGAGCGTCCTCGACGATCGTCGCAATGAGACGCGCACCGATTCGGCCCGCCCGACCTTCGCCGCGTATGTACTCGAAGGAGATCGGAGTTCCATCGGCCACCGACTCGGCACCGCTCCGATCAACCGTGCCAAATCCCTTCATATCGTCAGGCAGCGGCCCGCGGTTTACTTTGAAACGAACCTCTCCATCGACCACCGTCGGTCGGACGTATACCTCCTTACCCTTCTTGGAGCAGATTTGCCATGATGGAACGAGCGGAACTTCGACCGGGTTGGCAGGGTTCGGGTTGGTGACTGTTCGAGCCCAAAGCCACGCGATGACCGTCCGAGGTTCGCCATCGGGGCCGATTGCACACGGGTAGTGACTGCCAACGCGACGTTCGGCTTCATCACGGAGCCATACCCCGTACTTGCGCACGTCCTCCGCAAGACCGCGGCCACGCGACCAGTCCGTCGACTGGACGTCCGCCTCGGGGTGAACTGGAGACCGGTCGGCAAATCTGGAGGGGAAATCAACTAGCGCACGGTTGATGAGCACCGCCACAGGATTGAGGTCGGAGGCGTTGGAGGGAAGGCCTAGACGCTGCGCCTCCAAGGGAATCGTGCCGCCACCGGCGAATGGATCGAGCACGGCAGGAAGGTTCCCATTGTTGCTGCGGCGAATTTCTTCCTTTGCCGCGCTAAGCAACTCTTCATCGTTGGAGTTCTCCCATACGACGAGTTTCGCGATCAGGTCGTGGAGTCTGGCACGTTCAGCATCTTGCTCGTCTCGGGTGGGGAACTCCTCTGGCCGTGAAGATGGATCATCGACAAGCTGAGAGAAGAGGACTGCGCGTGCGGTGGCGAGCGGTCGACGCGCCCACCAGAGGTGGAGCGTTGACGGGTGTCCATGTCGGATAGATTTCTCGCGCCCGCCTGCTGCGTTGATCGCTTCGAGCGGCAGCGAGACTTCGATGAGTTTCTTCTTCGGTGCGGTCACGGTGCTTCTCTCGCTGGCGTTGGGCTGGTTGTCGGTGGTGTGGGTCATCGCGGTGGTCCTCCGCGTTCCCAGTAGTCGCGCCAGACCTCGTTGTAGGAACGGGTGGTCGCGGATGGTTCGAGGTGGGCGAACGCGTCGGAGACGTAGCGCAGTTGATCCTGCTCAGGGCCGCTGGTCGATACTTCAACCAGTGCGAGCCGATGCCTGTCTCCCTGGGTCTGGGCGAAGGTGATCTCGTTCGTGGTGATCGTGAAGGTGTCGGAGCCCTCGATCCGGCCCTTGACCTCGATGTAGTGGACGAAGCCTTGGCTGTCGGTGGACTGGATGTCGTAGCCGGGGTTGTTGCGCGGCATCTCGACGGGCTCACGGCCAAGTGCACGCTCAGCAGCGAGCACAGCGTCAACGGCCCGACGCTCGACTTCCTCGGTCTGCCGAGCGACGGTCTGCGGCGCGGGGGCTTCGTCGCTGTTGAGAAGGTCGCTGGGGATGACGAGCGCTGCGCCACGGATCACGGCGGGTACGGCAACAAGGTTGGTGGCCTCGTCGAGTTGTTCGAGCCGGTGGTTGAGGCGTTCGTCGAGCTGGCGTGCGCGGACGAGCGCGGTCTCGGCGCGGAGTCGGCCGACGGTTCCTGCGCGTTCGAGTGCTTCGAGGCGGTTGTGCTCGCGGTCCCAGTGGTTGATTTCGGCCAGCAGCCGATCCTTGACCTGTGCCCGGGTTCGCGCGGTTTCGATGTCGAGGCGGGTCTTGATTTCGTCCATGCGGGGCTGGAGCCCTTCACGGTAGGCCCAGGCACGCACGAGCTTCTCGTGGTTCTGCCGCGCCCAGTCACCACCGACGATCTCGGTGATCGCCTCGACCTCATCCGGCTCGGGGCGGTCGTAGTCCAGGTACGGCGGGGCTGCGGAGACGGTGACGGTGCCGTCTTGTTCGAGGAGGGGGTAGTCGAAGTGGTGGGAGACGGTGTCGGCGTCGGCTGCGGTGTTCTCGATGCGCTGTTCGACGCTGAACATCAGCATCGGAGCGTCGGTCTGTTTGGTGCGGCGGTCGACGAGCACGGTGCCTTGCTTGAGGGTGGGGCCGAGGTCGTCGATGGTGGCCTCGATCACGGCGTGCAGCAGCGGGTGACCGGGTGCGATGAGGGAGGCGTCGGCGAGTCCGTCCGGGTGCATGCGCGCGAGCTCGAAGGTGATGCGCTCGTACTGTTCGGCGACGGGTGCCCAGCGGTTGAGGCGACGCGCGGTGTCGATCACTCGTGCGGGGACGCGGGTGATCTCGTAGCGGCCTTTCTCGCGCTTGCGGATGCGTCCGCCGAGGCGTGTGAGCGCGGGGATGAAGAAGGCGGCGATGTAGCCGGGCTGGAGTCGTCGCTCGCGGGCCTTTTCCATCCGTGCCCGGACTTCGTCGAGGTTGAGGGCGCTGAACATCTCGGGGTGGAGCGCTCGTTCGGCGAGCATCTCATCGAGTCCGTGTGAGACTCCGGCGTCGATGATGCGGTCGAGCTTGGCCTTGACCTGGGGCTGGTCGCCGTAGCGGATCGCCTCGATCAGCAGGTCGCGCAGTGAGCGTTCTTGGAAGGCGTCGGCGTCTCCGAGCACGTTGAACAGGTTGCCGTTATACGCGATCGACATCTGGTCGATCTTCGCCAGTAGCCTGGTGAACACGTCGCCCTCGCGGGTGTCTCGGGCGACCATGTTCCATAGGTGGCAGACCTCGCGCTGGCCGATGCGGTGGATGCGTCCGAAGCGCTGCTCGATGCGGTTCGGGTTCCACGGCAGGTCGTAGTTCACCATCAGGTGCGCACGCTGAAGGTTCAACCCTTCACCGGCTGCGTCGGTGGCGAGCAGGACCACGGTGTCGGGGTTGTGGGTGAAGCGCTCACGGGCGAGCTTGCGATCCTCGCGGCGGGTGCCGCCGTGGATCGTGATGACCGAGTCCGCGCGCCCGAACTGGGCGGTGATCTTGGCGTGCAGGTAGTCGAGTGTGTCGCGGTGCTCGGTGAAGATGATGATCTTCCGCGCCTCGCCGGAACCGTCGTGGGTCAGGAGTTGCTCGTCGAGGATGGTGCGCAGCTGCACCCACTTCTTGTCGTCGTCATGCAACCGGACCCGACGGGCGACCTTGATGAGGTCTTCGAGGATCGCGATCTCTGCCCGTAGCTCGGGGATCGTCTGCGCCGCCGTGGCCAGGTCAACAACCTGGTCGGCTTGTTCCTCGAACTGAGCGCGCTCTTCGTCGGTGGTCTCCTCGTCGAAGTCCTCGAAGTCGTCAATCGAGAACGCCGGGAGCGCAGCATCGTCGATCGGTAGCTGGGCGACGGCGCCGGTCCAGCGGGCCGTCTCGGTGACACGCTGCATGTCCCGAAGCTTCATGTCGAGGCGTTGCTGGCGTCGTTCCAGAGATCGCAGGATCGCCTCGGGGCTGGAGGCCAGGCGTCGCTGGAGCACGGTGAGCGCGAAGCCGACGTTGTTGCCGCGTTTCTTGTCGCCTGCCTGAGCGATTCGCTCGGCACGTCCCATCTCCGTGCGGACGTAGTCGGTGACGAGTTCGTAGAGTTCCCGCTCGGCGGGGCTGAGCTCGTACTCGACGGTGTACGCCTTGCGTTCAGGGAACAGTGGCTTGCCCTCGAACGTGAGCAGGTCTTCCTTCACCATCCGGCGCATCAGACCGTGGGTGTCGGTGCGGTGCACGCCTTGCCGGTACTGACCCTCGAAACGGTCCCGATCCAGCAGCGACATGAACAGCTGGAAGTCCTCTTCCTTGCCCGCGTGCGGGGTCGCGGTCATCAACAGGAAGTTGTGCGCGGTCTCCGACAGCAGGCGTCCGAGCTTGAACCGCTTAGTCTCGTCGACCTCGCCCGCCCATGACGAGTAGTGCGCAGACATACGGTGCGCCTCGTCTACGACCGCGACATCCCAGGTGACCTCACCGAGTTGCTCGATCAGGTCTTCGCTGCGCGAGAGCTGATCCATGCGGGCGATCAGGAACGGGTGCTCGGCGAAGACGTTGCGGCCCTGGGCGTCATCGACCATCTGGCGGCTGAACACCTCGAAGCGCAGATCGAACTTCTGCGACAGCTCCTCGCGCCACTGCTCAACCAGACCACCAGGGGCAACGATGATCGCGCGTTCGCAGTCCGAGCGCAGGATCAACTCCTTCAGGTACAGGCCGGCCATGATCGTTTTTCCCGCGCCAGGATCGTCAGCCAGCAGGAATCGCAGCGGGATGCGCGGCAGGAGTTCTTCGTAGACCGCGCGAATCTGGTGCGGCAGCGGGTCAACGTCGGAGCTGTTGACCGCGACCATCGGGTCGTACAGTGCCGCGTACTTGATCCGCAGCGCCTCGGCCGCGAGCCGGAACTCGTCCGGGTCTGCGTCGTAGGCCGGGGCGGAGTCGAAGTCGCCCGTGATCTCGAAGCGCGCCGCGTCGGCATCGGTGATCGCCCGGGCTCCGCTGCGGCCGGAATCGTCACGGTAGAACACTTCGAACAGCCCAGCATCGATGGGGTCGATGGCGATCAGCGTGACGGTCTGACCCGGCACCAAACCTCGGAGACGCTGGCCCGCACGCAGAGTGGCGAGGGTCAGTGGTTCGTCAGTTGCTGCTTCTGTCACGGGATGCCTCCTTCCGGTTTTGGGCAGTGGATCAGGATATGGGGTACCACCGACAAAGTGTCAGCAGCGGCTCAATTCGAGCGGGGCGATCACCCTGGCGGCGAGGGGTCAGAGTCGGCGGCCGCGCCGCCTCGGCGTACCCAGTCGTCGATCTCGCTGGCTTGGAACTTCCAGAGGCGGCCGACCTTGTGGGCGGGCATGGCCTTCTTGGCAATCCAGGTGTAGACGGTGTCTTTGGTGACCCCGAGGTGGGCGGCGATGTCGTCTGCGGACAGCCACGGTTCAGCCACGTTGGTCCTCCCTCGCACTCCGCGACCCGGGTATTCCAGGATCTTTCATCATATCGAGGTTGTGCCGACTAAAGTGGGTTTGACCGGGCGTGGCCCAATGAGGTGTACGCGGTGGTCCGGCAATCAGAGGCGACTAGCGCGATGTCGCGTTCGCTGAACTGACGCTGGCCGGGGGCGTGGCAAAGGGCGTTCCAGTAATGCCGTCTGCCAGCGCGCCCCTCTCTCCGTGGGAGGTGCTGAGGGCTATGTGGCCGTTCCCATCTGGCCGCGGGGCCGCATGGGCTGCAACTTGAAAACCGTGGCTATGCCGCCAGCGGTGGCCTGCGGGGTGCGGTGAACATGGCCAGCCGAGTCCGAAGCCCGCCCCATCGGGGTGTCATCCATGACCAGGTCGCCGGCGCCGCGCTACATCAAGGCCGGAAGCCGCACCCAAACAAAAGCCCGGGCCGATGGCCCGGGCGTTCTTGTCTTCGGTTAAATCTCACCTTAGTGGAGCTAAGGGGATTCGAACCCCTGACCTTCTCATTGCGAACGAGACGCGCTACCAACTGCGCCATAGCCCCAAGTGCTTCAACAGCGACCGTCAGTCTAGCACCGGCACCGCGGAAGCGAAAAACCTAGCCGTTGACCACCCGCGGGCCGCCGAACTGCTCCGGATCCTCCGGGGTGGCCACGGACTCCGGGGCGTCCGCGGTCACCGGGACGCCGGAGCCGGCCGTGCCGGGCGCCGACAGATCGATCGTGCGCACCGTCCGCGGGGCGAGCGGCTTCTGCACGTACGTCGGGGTCGGGATCGGCACCGGGTCCCACAGCGACGCCGTGACCTCCACCGGCGCGGTCAGGTCGATCGTCCCGTCGTCGACGGCGTCCGGCTCCTCGGCGGACGCCAACGTCGCGATGCCCACCGTCTCCTCGGTCGCGTCCTCGCCGGACCGGATCTTCTCGGCGCGACGGGCGAGGTCGGCCCGCATCCGCTTCACCGTGACCCGCGCGACCACCAGGAACGCGGCCACCAGACCCGCCGGGATCAGCGCGCTCCACCAGGGCAGGGCGTTGAGCCCGACGGCCACGCCCACCCCCAGCAGCGTCACGAGCAGCACCAGCAGCACCACCCGGCGGCGCAGAGCGGCGCGACGATCCAGCAGATCGAGCTCGCGCAGCGCGGCGCGGCGGTTGAGCGGCGTCGAGATGACGGCCGTCCCCTGCTCGGCGGTGTCCACCTTCGTGCCCCGCCGGACGATCGTCACGGTCGAGGTGAACGGCTCGCCGGGCTCGACCTCGTCGAGCAGACCGTTGTCGTGGCGGCTCAGAAAAAGGGGCACGAGATAGACCAGCCACGCCGCCGCGATCACCACGAAGATCAGTCCCGTAAACCCCACGGCCCAACCTTAAGGCGGCGGGCGCAACGACCCGCCGGAGACACGCCCGGCGCGTCCCCTGCGCCTCGGCTTGTCGGTCACAGACCGGTCCACCGGCCCGCCCGACCTGGCGTTATTCGCCCGGCGGACGCAGGCGTCCGATCAGCCCGGTCGGTTCGACCTCGTCGGCCAACAGGGCGAACATCAGGTGGTCGCGCCACTCGCCGTCCACGTGCAGGTACCGCGGGATCAGGCTCTCGTACCGGAACCCCAACTTCTCCACCACGCGCAGGCTCTTGAGGTTCTCCGGGCGGATCGCCACCTCGAGGCGGTGCAGCTTCAGTGTGAAGAAGCAGTAGTCCCCCGCCATCGCCAGCGCGGTCGGGACGATGCCGCGTCCCGCCCATTTCTGGTCCACCCAGTAACCGGCCTGCGCCCAGCGCGCCGACCCGTAGGCGATCCCCGACACGGTCAGCTGCCCAGCCAGCACCGGGTCTTTCCCCTCGTCGGAGTACGTGATGAACCAGGGCAGCATGCGCCCTTCGCGCGCCTGCTTCGTGAAGTCGCTGACCATCCCGCCGAACGTGAGACCCGGGCCGGACGCCTCGGGCGGGCGCGTCGAGTCCCACGGCCCCGTCCACGCGTCGTTGCGGCGCCTCAGGTCGTTCCACGCCCACTCGTCCGAGCGCGCGACCGGGCGCAGCCCCACCGGTCCGTGCTGCAGCGTCACCGGCCAGTAGGGGGACGGTGGCCGGAACAGCGAATCGAACAGGCTCACCAGCGTGGCCCGGCGTCGGGTCCGGCGGAATCGGTGTCGTTGAGGACGAGGCACTCGACGTCCCAGCCGTCGCGGGCCCGTCCGTGCGGCAGCGTCAGCAGGACGTTGGCGCGGGCCAGGTCGAACGCCAACTCGTGCCCCGCGGACGCGACCGGCGTGACGCGGCGTCCCTCCAGCACGGCCGGGACGTAGCGCGTCCCCTCGCCGACTGAGTGCACGTCCCCGGACAGCGTCGCCCACCGCCGCGGCACGTCGCCGTAGGAGATGTCGGTCAGCTTCGCGATCAGCGGGCGGACGAACGCGTGGTAGCCGATGAACGCGCTGACGACCCCTCCGGGCAACACCAGCACGGGGACGCCGTCGGCGCCGGCGCGTCCGAAGAAGTAGGGGGTGCCGCCGTTCATGGCGACGTCCGCCTTGTCGAGCGTGCCGAGCTCGCCGAGGACGTCGGCGACGATTTGGGTCTCCTCGGCGGAGCCGCCCACCACCAGGATCAGGTCGGCGCGGATGCCCTGGTCGACGATCGCCTGGCGCACGGCCGCGGCGTCCGGTTGGACGACCCCCACGGGGAACACGGTGGCGCCGTCGGCGCGTCCTGCCGTGGCCAGCAGCGCCGTCGCCGAGTCGTAGCGCTGCCCGGCGGACGTGAGCGGCAGGCCCGGCTGCACGAGCGTCCCGTCGACGCCGAGCACCACCAGCCGCGGACGCGGGCGCACCAGCACCTTGTCGAGGCCCGCCTCGGCCAGCAGCGCGATGGTGCGCGGGTTGAGCACGTCGCCGGACTTCAGCAGCGTCTCCCCCTCGCGTAGCTCGGAGCCGCGCTCGTGCAGGTGCTCCCCTTGCGGCGCCTCGGCGGTGAAGTAGGCGGTGCGACCCTTCAGTTCGACGGCCTCGTCGGGGACGATCGCGTCCACCCCCGCCGGGACGGGCGCCCCCTCCTCGAGGAAGATCGTGCCGCCGGCGGGCAGCGGGTCGGGAACCGGATCGCCCGGGGACGCCGTGGCCAGCAGCTTCAGGTCGATGGCGTGCCGCGGGCTCGCGCCGACGAGGTTCGCCGAGCGGACGCCGTAGCCCTCGACCCGCGCGGTGGTCACCAGCGGCAGGTTGAGGTCGGAGACGATGTCCTCGCAGATGGTGAGGCCCGCGGCGTCCAGGATCGACAGCCCGAACGGGCGCAGCGGCTCCACCGCGGCCAGCAGGACGTCGCGCTGCTCTTCCAAGGTGCGATGCACCGGCCCGGGATCGATCGGCTCCGGCTCGGCCGGGGCGACGGCCTCGGGGGTCTGCTTCTTCCTGCGTCCGAACAGCGCCATGGCGCTTACGATAAGTCAATGACGCAGCCAGGCCGCCGACCTTCGTCGCGAGCCCGGAAAACCGGCTCCCCCGCCGCTCCGCCGGGCACTGAGGCCGACGCGATCACCCGGGCCAAGGATGCGCTGCGGGCCCAGATCCGCGCCGAGCGTTCGCGCTCTCCCGTCACCCAGGCCGACCAGGACGCCCGCCTGCGCCACGCCCTGGACGTCAGCGCCGGACGCGCGCGCGTGGCGCTGTACGCGTCGATCGATCCCGAGCCCGACACCTGGCCGCTCATCGACGCCCTCCACGCCCGAGGCGTGCGCGTGCTGCTGCCCGTGCTGGCGGGGCGCCGCACCCCGGCGTGGT
This sequence comes from Nigerium massiliense, assembly GCF_000826085.1. GTDB lineage: Bacteria > Actinomycetota > Actinomycetes > Propionibacteriales > Propionibacteriaceae > Propioniciclava > Propioniciclava massiliense. Next base: position 274,568 of record NZ_CCYM01000002.1, read on the forward strand.
CCTGGTTCACCGGACGCGCCCACCTGCGACCGGGCTGGCATGGCATCCCGGAGCCGACCGGCGACGTGCTGGGACCGGAAGCCCTCGGCGAGGCCGACCTGGTCTGGTGCTCCGCGCTGGCGGTCGGCGCGGACGGGCATCGCGTGGGAACCGGCGGCGGGTGGTACGACCGTGCCCTGGCTCACCGCCGCCCGGACGCGCCGCTCGCCGCGCTGGTGAACGAGCGCGAGGTGCTGGACGCCGTCCCGGCCCACCCGTGGGACCGCCCCGTGGACGTCGTGGTCACCGAACGCGGCGCCCGGTGGACCGCGGAATAACGGCCTGGCGACGCCGTTAAGATGTCCGGGTCTCACTCTTGGAGGAAACAACCGCATGCCCACCTATCAGTACCGCTGCACCTCATGCTCGCACGACCTCGAGGCCTTCCAGCACTTCACCGACGCCCCGCTGACGACCTGCCCCGAGTGCGGCGGGACGCTGCGCAAGGTGTTCTCGCCGGTGGGCGTCGTCTTCAAGGGGTCGGGCTTCTACGCCACCGACAGCCGGTCCAAGAGCAAGGCCAACGCCGCCAAGCCCGGCGAGACGCACAAGGCCGACAAGAGCGACGCCCGGGCGGCGTCCAGCTCGAGCGATGCTTCGTCGAGCAGCACCACGTCGACGGCGACCGAGAGCAAGGCCGCTTCCTGAGCTGACAAGGGCTGACACACCCTTCCCATAGTGGGGGCGTGAAGAACCCTCGCTCCTCGTTCGTCGACGACCTCGTCCGCGCGCTGCGCTGGCGACGCCGTCCGCTCGCCGCGGTGGCCGCGGCCATCGCCGTCTTCTGCGTTGTGATCGCCCTGCAGCCGCCCAGCCCCGCCACCGTCGGAGTCGTCACCGTCACCCGCGACCTGCCGGGCGGCACGGTGCTGGCCCAGTCCGACGTCGAGGTGACGCAGCTTCCGCCGGGTTCCGTGCCCGGAGCGGCCCTCACGGACGCCGGCGCGGCGGTCGGCCGCACGATCAACGGCCCGCTGACGCGGCTGAGCGCAGTGACGGAGGCGACCGTCGCGTCCGGCCAGCAGCTCGCCCGGCCGGGCTTCGTGGTCGCCGCACTCCCCCTGACGGACGCCGCGATCGCGTCGGTGCTGCGGGTCGGCGCGCACATCGACATCATCGGCCCGGCCGGCGGCAAGGTGGGCGTCGTCGCGTCCGACGTGCGGGTGGTGGCCGTTCCGCAGACGGCCAGCGAGGGCCTCGGCGGCTTCTCGGGCTCAGAGCGCGTGGCGCTCGTGGAGCTAAAACCCCAGGTGGCCGCGCAGTTGGCCGGGGCGACCCAAGCGGGGGATCTCACGTTGACCTTGCGGTAGCAGGCCGGAAGAGGCAGGCGGGTACCACTCCTCAGCCACCGCCCTCACCATCACCGACTTATTGTTAATATTTCGTTATCCTGAATCGCGCCCGTTTGGGTGTAGGCGACTAAAAGGCCGATACCCTCCTCTGGGAGGCAGCCCCACGCCCCTTCCTTGCCGGGGCACTGCCTCTCATGCGAAAGGTAGTAATGAAGGGTTTCAAAGAATTCCTGATGCAGGGCAACCTCATCGACCTGGCTGTTGCCTTCATCATGGGCACCGCGTTCGCGTCCGTCGTCACGACGTTCACGGCGGTCATCATGGACGTGATCGGTAAGTTCGTGGGCTTCCCGAACTTCAGCAACGTCGCGGTGGGCGGCATCAACATCGGCGCGTTCCTGACCGCGCTCGTGTCGTTCATCATCCTGGCCGCGGTCGTGTACTTCGCGATCGTCAAGCCGTACAACGCCGTCCGCGCGCGCTTCAGCCCCGCCGAGGAGGTCGTGACCCCGACCACCGACGAGCTGCTCGTCGAGATCCGCGACCTGCTGGCCAACCGCCGCTGATCGTGGCCGCGCCGGCCCTCAGAGTCGGCCGGTGCAGCACTGAGCCCCCGTCGTTGCTTCCGCACGGCGGGGGCTTTGTCTGACCCGACGGACGCATCGAGCGCTGGCGTCCGACGATTTCAGCGGACGTGATGGGGCGGGACCTCGGCGAGCAGCCGGCGCTCGTCCGCGGTGAGCGTCGTCCGGTGGGACGGCGCGTGCACGTCGAGCACGTCCACGCCCAGCGCCGTGCGGGCACGTGCGAGGGCGGCGAACCACTGCGCGAAACCCATCCCCTGCCGCGCCGCCGGGGAGACCGGGTGCGGCCACGGCAGCCCGGCGGCCTGGGTGTCCAGGGCGTGGCGCCGGACGGCGGCGGCGTCCCAACCCCGGGATGCCAGCGCCCCAACCAGCTCGGCGATGTTCGGCGACTCCTGGACGCCGAGGTCGAGGCTCTCCCCCGTCAGTGCCTGGGCGAGCGTGGTGTGCCAGGACGCCGGCGTCACCGACCCAGCGTCCCGGCGGGCACCTCGCGGGGCTCCCCCTCGTCGGTCAGCGAGGCGTCCCCGACGACGGTGACCGGCGCCTTGAACGTCCAATCGCCCTGGACGCGGAGCGAGGTGGCCTGCTTCAGCGACGGCGGCACCTGCACCCGCTTTTCGAAGTCGTCGATGAGCTTGTAGTAGCGGTCGTCCAGCGAGACCGTCGGGGTTTCCGTGGTCGCGATGAGGCGTCCGTCGTCGCGGAGGTCGTACAGATCCGAGCGCAGCAGCAGCAGCTCGTTAGTGGTCTTCACCGGCTGGAACCGGTCGCGTTCGACGGCGATCGCCTGCGATCCTTCGAACACCTCGATGGCGGCACCCATGGCCGTCTCGATCTGGATGACCTTCGGCGAGGTCTTGTCAGAAGGGTCCACGTTCTTCTCGTTGCGGATCATCGGCAGCCCGAGGACGCCCTCGCGCTCGGCCATGATCTCTTTGAACTGCTGCAGGTCGAGCCACAGGTTGTTCGTGTTGAAGTACGCGTGCCGCTCGGTGTCCTGGAAGGTGTCCATGTCGTCGTCGGCGGTCTGCGCCGACTCGCGCAGGATCAGCTGACCGTCGGCCTTGCGTACCGCGAGATGGCCGCCCTTGCGGTCGTTGGCGGTGCGGTTGCACACCTCGGACGCGAACGGCGCCCCCGACTGTGCGAACCAACCGGCCAGCACCGGGTCGGGCGCCGCCCCCAGGTTGTCGCCGTTGGTGACGCTGGCGTAGCGATAGCCCTGGTCGAGCAGCTGGTCGAGCAGCCCGGACGTCACCAGCGCCGTGTAGATATCGCCGTGGCCGGGCGGGCACCACTCGAGTTCGGGGTCCGCGGGCCACTCGACCGGCTCGAACGTGTCGACGAGCAGCTTCGGCTCGGAGTTCTGCAGGAAGTCGAGCGGGAGGCCGTCCACGGGCAGGTCGTCGTACTTGGCGAGGTAGCCGACGGTGTCGTCGTGCGTGCGGAAGCTGTCCATGAACACCAGCGGCAGCTTGGCGCCGTACTCCTGGCGCGCCCACAGCACCTGGCGGACGAGGATGTCGAGGAAGGTCTTGCCCTCCCGGACGGGAAGCAGCGTCTTGGCGCGCTCCAGCCCCATGGACGTGCCGAGCCCACCGTTGAGCTTGATGATGACGGTCTTCTGCAGCGCCTCGCGGGCCACCGCGTCGTCGACGTCGACGTCGGAGAGCCGGGGCGGGTTGGTCAGCGGCTCGATGTCGCTCTCGGCGATGAGTCCGGTGTCACCGGAGCGAGCCTGCTCGAAGTAGTGGGAAAAGACATCGATGGCGGCATCCGCGATGCCACGGTCGCGCATCTTGGCCTGCGCGCGGGCAAGAGGGCTCTCGGTCATGCTGGCCATGCTAGCTAGCGGGGCATCCGGCGGAGGTCTCGAGTCCTGAACAATGCGTCCCCGCTGCCACCCGGGCATAAAAGGAGAGCGACGCCGGTCGAAGGGCTAAGAAGCCGTCTACCCACCCCCAGGAGACATCAACCACCTGGCGTCGCTCTCAACGGCAAGCCTACGTCATCTTGGTCCGGACGCAACCTCCGGGCTGCCTTCCAGTCATCAAAATGTCACCAGCAGTTAAATGCGCATGTATGGGTTGGTGAGGGCTTCGCGGGCCTACTCCACCGCCCGGAGCGCGCCTGCCGCAGCGTGCGTCTTTTCCCCGACGTCCGCGCCGCCGGTAGAGTGGTCCACGCTCCACGCTCCACGCCCGGACGTGGCGCTGGCCCCATAGCTCAGGGGATAGAGCAGAGGTTTCCTAAACCTTGTGTCGCAAGTTCGAATCTTGCTGGGGTCGCCAGACGCACCACTCGCACGGGACAACGCTTGTCACCACGGCCGCCAATCCGTCGCTGCACGACTCGCCTCTTACCCGACCAGCCTGGTCGCCGGGCCGGGTGCCGGGGTCGGGCTTGCCCGGGACACCCTGGACGCAGCGATGTCAACGCCTCGCCGCCTCGCCCGCCTCCACTGCTCGATCGGCACGTCGATGTCGAACAGCCCGCTGTCGGCGTAGCGGCGCCAAGCCAGTGACCCGGTCTTGTACTCGGGGTGGCGGAAGGGGCCTTCGCGTAGCGAGCGCGCTTCGTCGAGGAAGCCCTCGACATCGCCAACTCTGGGAATGCACGCAGCCGTTCGGGGCATCGAGACATGACCGCAGTGAGGCACCGACAACAGTGTATGTACCCGGACCACAAACTGAGAAGGCCGAAGCTTGAATCTATTCCCGCGGGCTCGGTAGCCAAAATGTACGGACGTGATCCAGTCGCGCTTCTTTCCTGATTCGACCTCTCAAAGATGAAGGCGCCGACTGACGCCGGCGCGCTCTGCGGTCCGCTCCTCGCTTCGCTCCGGTGCGGTCCTCGCACGACCTCTTGGCCTCAGAGGCGTAGCCCGAGCCGCCGGTAGGCGGCGAATGGATCGATACATTCCACGTCAAATGCCTTGCACACGTCCGGGATCTTCACGCGCCTAACGCAGTTCGGGTCGGACGTCTCGCGAGTGACCAGAGTGGCCCCTTCCGCGATTGATTGTGCAATGAGCCGGAGATCGGCCGACGCCATGAACTCAGACACAGCCGACTGTCGGTACTTGCGCTTCGGACTTGCCGCCCACCTAGCAACAACCACCATGGCGGCGGCCGATTCCGGCGTTGGGTCATGCCAAAAGTCTCCTCGAATTGACATCGCCCAGGCAGCAAGGGGGTACCTTCTGCCCTTCGGGTCGCCCGCCGTCAATTCGTCCCTAATCGCCACAATCGAGCCCACATCATCAATCAGCTGGCCATTCTCGAGCCAGTCCCAAAACGTGGGTGCTAAGTCGAGTGGATAGTAGGTACGATGCGCCTCAGAAAACGCATTGTTGTCGAGAAGGTGCATCATGCGGCCCCAAGGCGCTTCGCGTATTCATCAAGCGTTGCCGGGGATTTCATCGACATGAGACTCAACGCCTCAGAGAGGGTCGTTCTTCCCTCAGAGGTCTCTTGAAGGACGGCCCGCGAGAGGCGTTCGCTCGCACGTAGGGGCTGGCTGTTGTAGAAGTCTCCTCCTCCGCCACCCTCCTTGACGAAGCCATCCAGCCTTGCCTCTTCCGCCGCGTATGTCGCCCCGAAGTTTTCAAACTCGACCAGGCGAGAATCACGTAAAGCCTGGAGAATCACCAAGGTGCCGCACTTGTACGCTCTTGCGAGCGCGTCCAACTTCAGCGGCAACTCTTGTTTCGGAAGCTTGTCCATCCGCTCCTTGAGATCCTCCCGGGGGACAAGGAAATGGGATGCGGTAAGACTGCACCACCTTTCAGTTGGTGAATCTGGGGTGATTGAGATCTCCGGGCTGTCGATGCCACTCTGGCCGTGCCAAACGTGGGCCAGTTCATGGGCGAGTGTAAAAATTTGGCCGTTCATCGTCTGGTTCGTATTGACGAAGACCAACGGTGCCGTGGTGTCTACGAAAGAAAACCCGCGAAACTCGTTTGGGTCCAACAGCTTGCGTGTCTTATTGCCAACCATCGAGGTAGCGATCGCTAAGCCTCCGAGTTCTTCGAAATTGCGAATGAGGGTGCGGCGAGTGTCCGCCCATGACCCTCTGCGATCCGACACCTCGAATGATAACGTTCGGCGCATCTCACCGGCAGCTTCGGCTGGCTTCATGTCCGCCGCGCTGCCGACGAAACCCAGCTCACCCAGGCCGTTCGCCTCGGCGAACTCTTTGTACCAGGCTTGACGGCGTTCGCTCTGGTCCAACACCGCGACCAAGTTCGCGCTGGGTTCTCCCGCCATTGCCGTGTAGCCGGAGCGGAAATCGGGCACAGGCAGGTTCAGCTTCGGGGGTTCATCCAATAGGAGGTACCCGAACGGGACACCTGTCCGCTGGGCGAAGCCCTCAAGTTGAGCAAGGGTCGGCGCCTCGCCTGGGATGACCCACCGTTGGGTTGCATGGTCCAAGTCCTCCACCGATAGACCGGCCCTCTGGAGTGCCCAGTCCATCACGGAGGAAGAGACCGGTACGCGTAGACTCACGCGACCCCCTTCCAAATCATCGCTAACCGAGCAAGGGAGTCTGGGGGATGAGCAGCGCACGGTGCAGCCCCATCCTGCCCACTCCACTCCCACCCTACGCGACCCGCGTGGCGAGGGCTAGAACGGCTCGTCCTAACGAACGCACCGAAAGCTCGTAGTCCACCGTCTCAGTTCTCGTCTCGTTGGCATTCGTCCGCAACTGTTCGCCTCGCGCTTCGCGCCTCGGTTGACGCTCACCCCAGACGTACCCGGCCACTCCGGGCGCTCAACCACGACCTAACAAGCGGGCTTTCCGAGCGACCGGCGTGGGCAGGCAAGAAGTAGCCCTCAGCAGTGAGAATCGAACAAGCGCCACTATTGGTCCGCACATGGTCTGCAGACCGGTGCAACCAGCTCCCATTTCATCCCACTGCGTGACAGTCGTTGCGCCTCGCACAGGGGCTCCCTATGCCGCTCCACCAAGCCGGGACGATTTCCCACACCCAGGGTCGCAGAGTTCTAACTTGCAGGGATCACCACGCGTGAATACCCGATGGACGGGCCGAACTTTCATCTTCGACCGGGCTGAGCTCACTTGGACGCTGCTTCGATGATCCTTGCAGTCGATCAAGCAGACGGTTCATGGGTGACCCGACGATGGGCCCTCTCCCCGGCCAGTTGTGCTAGCCCTCAGTGTGGCCTCCGACTCAGCCTGACCACAGCGTCACCGGCTCGACGCCAGCGGTGTTCTCGACTGTGACCTCGTACAGGCTGAGTTCCGGCGTGCCGAGCTCAACCCCGGGCTCGCGCACCCGGCGGGCCACCACCGTATGGGCCGGACGCAACGAGGTTGACGGTGACGGCCGCACCGGAATAGCGGACGTCCCAGCCGTCAGTTCGCCGTTCGGAGGCAGGACGCCAGTTGGGACGGTTGCCGTCGTGGCGCCACGTCGGCGGGGTGCGGCCCGTGCAACCGGCCTGCGCGAGAACGCTACACGCTTCGTCATGATCGGGTCCTTTCCCACTGCGCCCCGGTTGTCGCCCGCGGTCAGGCAGGCGCGGACCCGGAGATCTGCCCCTTCTGAAGTAGTCGCAGCGCCACAATCGAACTTTCGCGACGACAGGGAAGGGTTCCTACCCGTCAGGTCGATGCGTCGAGGCCGGGCGTCTTCCGTCGCCGGCACAGATGAGGCCACGCATGGCGTCCTCGAGGCGTCCGGTGAGGCCGTGCGGGTCACCGGACAGCGGCTCACCGACGACCACCCGTGGGGTGATCGACCGATCCCGCCGGACGAGCTGCAGCGCTGCGGCGGCGAGTTCCCGGGCGTCCGTGTCCGCGAACCGCCGGGCGAGCGGGTGCCCGAGCCACCGCTCCGACAGCACTCCTGCGATCGCCACCGGCAGCACCACCGTCCCGGGAGCGAGCCGGGCGAACAGTTCAGGGCTGCGCGACCACTCCCCCAGCGCTGCGAGGGCGTCCGCCGGCCGCAGGCTCGGGTCCGGCTCGATCGTCCCCGCGGGGAAAGTCACCAGCGCCCCGCCGGCCCGCAGATGCGCGGACGCCGCGCGCACCAGTCCGCCACGGGCGCCGACGCCGTCCCCCACGTACAGCGTCCGCGCGCTGAGGTTGGGCAGCGCGCGGAGCAGCGGCCGGTCCAGCGCGATGAGCAAGAGATCGCGTCGCGTGGCCAACAACCGCCACAGCAGCGGGGTGTCCACGGTGCCGGGGTGGTTCGCCACGACCAGCAGCGGGCCGTCGGCGGGGACGCGGTCCGCGCCACAGAACATAGGCCGCCCGCCGTAGCCCGGGAGCAGGACGTCCGCCGCGGCGGCGAGCCCATCGGTGCCGACGCGCGCGTCCGCTTCCTCAAGTTCGCGCCGGAAGCGGAGCGCGAAGGGCAGCAAGACCGCCGTGGCCGCCGCCCGCGCGAGCCCGGGTCTCGGCGCGAGCGCGGACGCCGCATCGGACAGCGCGACTGTCCTCAGGGCGCCGTGGTCTGGGTCGTGGCGGGGCACCCAACGATGCTAGTGGCGCGGCGATCCCCCCGCCTGGGCGGGCGTCCGGGACGCTAGCCCTCCCGCGCCAGGCGCTTCAGCTTGGGCACGGGCACGGGCACGCGATGGTTGAGCGCCGCGGCGGTGGCGTCCCCGGCCTTGTGACGCCAGCGGAACAGCCCGGCAGCGGGCTCCCCCGCCACCACCTCGTCGGGGTCGCCGTCCAGCGGCAGCCAGCCGCTCGCCTTGAGCGCGAGGCCGAAGCCCTCTGTCCAAGACGGCAGCCGACAACCGTCCCGCTGCTCGTCGCCCACCGGCACGACCAAACCGACCGCGTCGTCGATCGAGTCACCCGGATTCTGGCTGAGGTGTCCCGCTCCCAGGACGCCGCCGTCCCCGGCTGACGTGGTGCCTGGACGCTTCTGCTGGCCTGCCCGACGACCGCACCTCAGCATCGGTCGGGGCGCGAAGGACGTGATGCCCCGCGCCGAACGTCGCGCCATGAATGAACGGGACCGCCCCCACCCAGGGGGATGGGGCGGGGACCGTCCCTAAGATCAGCCTACCCAAGAACGGCTGCGCCCGACCATGCACACATGGCCGGACGCAGCCGTTTCTCGAGTGGTGTCGCTTAGCAGCGACCGCGGGTCAGTTCTCGGTCGGGGCGCCCTCGGCGTCCTGCGCCTGGGCGGCGGCGACCTGCTTCTTGAGCTCCTCGCTGTCGATGCCCTTGACGGCCTCGATCAGCTGCTCAAGCCCGGACGCGTTCATCGCCCCGGCCTCGCGGTAGACGAGCACGCCGTCCCGGAAGGCCATGAGCGTCGGGATCGCCTGAATCTCGAGCGCGCCGGCCAGCTGCTGGTTCGCCTCGGTGTCGACCTTCGCGAACGTGACGTCGCCGTGCTTCTCGGACGCCTCTTCGAACACGGGAGCGAACATGCGGCAGGGGCCGCACCAGGAGGCCCAGAAGTCGACCAGGACCGTCCCCGATCCCTCGACCGTGCTGACGAAGTTGTCTTGCGTCATTTCGACGGTAGCCATGGAGTCATCCTCTCTTCGGGTACCCCACCTCAACACGGACGCCCCGGGGACTATTCCGTGCTCGTCGCGGCCGCGATGTCGGCACCGATGTCGCGGATGAGGCGGCCGGGCCCGATCGTCCGGCCGGCCACGGCGGACACCAGCGCCGAGAGCCCCGGCAGCGCCTCGTCGGGGTCGGGGTTACCGGGCACGCGCATCGTCTCCAGCGGGTTGGCCCCGTCGGGCCACGGCTGCGACACCTTCTCCCAGGTGCGCAGCCAGGCGGTCGAGATCTCCGAGACCGACGGCACCCCGAAGAAGTGGCCGACGGGCGCGTGGTGCCGCAGCGCCACGATCGGCGAGTTCTGGTAGATCAGCGCGAGCCGCACCCGGGCGTCCAGGTCGCGGCGTTCCTCCAGCGTTCCCCGGGTCGCCCAGCCGCAGGGGTTCGGGCAGGTGTCGCCCACGTCCGGACGCTCCCCGGCGCTCACCGTCGCGTGGTTCATGGCGCAGATCGCGAGGGCCTGGCCCTGCCGCGAGTGGAACCGGTCGAGGTAGGCGGTGAAACCGGGCTGGTCACCGTTCGCGGCGTTCAGGGCGCGACGGCAGGTGGCCTGCAGCGCCGAGCTGTGCGGGCACGCGGGATCGCCGGTGCCCCAGCGCTCCCCCACCGTCCGGCCCAGCACCAGCGGGTCGCCCGCGTGCCCGAGCATGCCCTCCCAGGCCAGCTGGGGCAGGTACTCCCCGATCAGGTGCGCGGTCACGACGATCTGCAGCGGCTCGTGGCGCTGGGCGCGCAGGTCGACGACCTCCAGCATCAGCGCGTACAACGGGATGAGCGAGCCCAGCGCGCCCCGATTCTCGTCGCGCGGCTGCTGCGGGAAGCACGCCGAGGCCAGCTCGGCCGCCCAATGCGACCCCACGAAGTCGGCCGCGATCTCCGCGTAGTCCTCGGCGTCCAGGTCGAGCACCCGCTTGGCGGCAACCGCCAGGTCGCGCCCCCGCGACCAAGAAGTGTGCCCACCGCGCACCTCGAGGTCGAGCAGGGCGGCGACGGCGTCGTACCAATGCCCGGCGAGCAGCGGAGGCAGGCTCCGAGCGTCCACACCCGGCGCGCGCTCGGTCACTGGTCCAGGGGTTCGACGAAGAGGAAGTCGGCGACGTGGCCGTCCACCATGACGGGTTCGCTCTCGCCGCCCCCGCCCGGACGAGGCGCCGCGGGCCGGACGAGGCGGATGGCGAGCAGGTCCCCGCGCGGCTCGATCAGCGCCTCCGCATTCGGCTTGAGCCCGGCCGCATCGAGGCTGCCCAGCAGCGCGACGTCGGGCTGGATCCCCTCGCCGATGCTGACGGTGCGCACCCGGACGGTTTCCTCGGGGCGATCGTCCAAGACGTCGCTGAGCCGCTCCGCGCGACGGGGCTCGACCGACACCCCGCCGAGCTCCTCCAGCGCGGGGATGGGGTTGCCGTACGGCGACATCGTGGGTTCGTTCAGCACCTCGTAGAGCCGGCGCTCCGCCGCCTCGGACATCACGTGCTCCCAGCGGCACGCCTCGTCGTGCGCAAGGTCCCAGCCCAGCCCGATGACGTCGGTGAGCAGCAGCTCGGCCAGCCGGTGCTTGCGCATCACGCGTCCGGCCACCTGCCGACCTTCTGGGCTGAGCTCGATCCGCCGTTCGGCGCCCACGCGCAGCAAGCCGTCCCGCTCCATGCGCGCGACGGTCTGGGACACCGTCGGGCCGCTTTGGTGCAGCCGCTCCACGATGCGGGCGCGCAGCGGCGGGACGCCCTCTTCGACCAGCTCGTAGATGGTCTTGAGGTACATCTCCGTCGTGTCGATGAGGTCGCTCACCCGTCGCCCCTTTCCGTGGTCATCCCAGGCTACTTCTACCGCCGCGCCACGACGATGACCGCGGCGATCAGGGCGGCCGCGGCGGCGCTGGCGAGGACCATGCCGACACCGCTCGTGAGGCTGAAGAGGGCCGGCGCTCCGGCCGGCTGACCCTGCGGGGTCGGCGCCGCGGACGGAGTGACGAAGTCGGACGGCGCCGGCGCCCCGCCAGGGATCGCGAGGCTCACCACGGCTCCCTTCGAGGCCGCTGGGGCCGCGAGCAGCTCCGTACCCGACAGCGTCGTCGTCAGCGCCGCCCCGTTCGATTGCTTCGGCAGGGCGCCCCGCGCGGAGACCGCGAACGACGCGGAATCCAGCGTGGAGACGGCCGACGCGGTGCGCACGACGACGCGTCCGTCCGCGAGCGAGGTGGCGTCCGTGACGCCGACGGGGGCGGAGGCGACCCTCTTCAGGGCGAGGACGGCGGCGCCGTTGAGCTGGTCGGGAGCGGCGTAGATGCCGGGGTTGGCGCCGGTGGTGACGACGTGGATGCGTCCGGTGGGGGTCACGAACATCGCGGCGGCGCGGTGGCTGCCGTCCGGGTAGCGGTAGCGCAGCCGCTCGGCGTGGCTGATCACCGTGCCGGGCACGGGCGTGATCAGGCGCCAGACGTCCACCTCGGAGCGCTGCCCGCCGATGTCGCCGACGTAGAGCCGACGGTCGTGGAACGCGAGGGCCTCGGGATCGCGCACCTGATCGGTGCTGCGGGTGGCGCCTTGCGATCGCCCGGACGCGTCGACGGCGTGGACGGACAGCCGTCCCGCGGTACCGCCGACGACCCAGTAACGGGACTGGTCGGGCTCCGCCGCCATGCCGGTGGGAGCCACCTGAACGGTGGAGTCGATCGTGAAACCATCCGCGGCGCTCGCCGGCCCCGCGGCCAGCACCGTCGCGGACACCGCCGGCCCGACGATCAAGATGGCGGACGCGCGTCGCCAGCGCTTATGACCCATGGAGCCGGATCCTACAGAAAAGAGGAAACGGCCCCCAGCACAACGATGACCAGCATCGCGACGAGTGTCGCGGTGACGATGGTCTGGCGGGTGCGGGTGTTCACCGATCCACTGTAGGTCATCGTCCCCGCCCTTCCCGCGGCGCGCTCACGCTCCGGCCGTCCACCCCCGCCCGCGACCTTCCCCGGCTCCCTCTCCAGCGAGGACGAGACGGCGATCGGCCGCGCCCGCGGCGTCCTCGACGGGCGGCCCCGCGGGCCCTAGGGTGCAGTCATGGGCGACGTCAGGTTCTACGCGCTCGGCATCGACGAACTGCGCGACCTCTTCTCCGGCTCCCCCGCGGCGGCCGAGCGGATGCGTGCGCTCGCCGCGCGGGCCTTCGCCCCGCCCGAACCCGTCGGGGCGCAGCGCCAATCCCTGCTCTCCCGCATGGGCGGACCGCTGACGCGTCGCCCGCCGAAGTCCGCCCCGGTCGTGCGCCCCGACGTGCCCACCGCCACCGACCTGGGGAACCTGCTCGCCGGACACCACGTGACGCCGGACCGCCTCGAGGCGACCTGGACGCTGGTGCGGCTCTGGGCCGAGGACGCCGCGTGGGGCTCGTACACCCAGCCGATCGACGAGGCGGGCATCGACGAGATCGACTTCCAGCTGAGCAGCGGCGGCGTCGAGACGCGGCACGCGCTGCGCCGGCTGTTCAACAACCGCCTCGCGCTGCCGATCGGGGCGTGTCCCCGGCAGGTCGCCGGTTACGTCCGGGGCGCCCAGGCGTTGGAGATGCGCGACGTCTACCGCGAGGCTGCCTCCTGGCTCGACCCGGAGCGCGGCGCGTTCGTCCGCGACCTGGCCGGCTGGCTGGACGGCTTCGAGGAGTGGACGCGTCGGGCGCCGGCCGAGAACCGACCGGCGCCCGATCTGATCGCGGCGTTCACCTGGTAGGGGTCAGAACAGCGACGTGATCAGCGCCTGGCTGAAGTAGAGGACGAAGGCGACCGCGACGGCCCACATCAGCGGGTGGATCTCCTTCGCCTTGCCGCGCACGGCCTTGATCAGCACGAAGAACACCAGGCCCGCGCCGATGCCGTTCGTGATCGAGTAGGTCAGCGGCATCAGGATCGAGGTCAGGAAGACCGGGATGCCCTCCTCGACGTTCGTCCAGTCGATAGTGCCGACCTGCTCCATCATCAGGAACCCCACGAACACCAGCACGGGCGCGACGGCCTCGCTCGGCACCATGTTCACCAGCGGGGAGAGGAACAGCGTCGCGATGAACGCCAGCCCGGTGACGACGGACGCCAGGCCGGTGCGGGCGCCCTCGCCGACGCCGGCGGCCGACTCGATGAACGACGTATTGGACGACGCAGACCCGAGGCCGCCGCCCAACGCGGCGAGCGAGTCGACGAGCAGCACCTCGCGGGTGTGCGGCGGGTTGCCGTCGGCGTCCAGCAGGTTGCCCTCGGCGCCGACGGCCACGATCGTGCCCATGGTGTCGAAGAAGTCGGCCAACAGCAGCGCGAAGATCGTCATGACCATGGCGACCACGACGTCGGGTCCGCCGGAGAAGGCGCCGAGCATGTCGACCCGGCCGATGATCCCGAAGTCGGGCGCCGACAGGATGCCACCGGTCGCCGGCAGCGCCGGGACGTTGAGCGCCCACCCGGTGGGGTTGGCGCCCTCGGCCTGCGGGCCCAGGTGGAACACGCCCTCGACGATCACCGAGACCAGCGTCATGGCGACGATGCTGATGAGCATGGCGCCCCGCACCCGCGCGGCGAACAGCAGCACCAGCACGATGAGGCCGACGACGAAGATCCCGATCGGCCAGCCCGTCAGCGAGCCGCCGATGCCCAGTTCGACGAGGGTGCCGGAGCCGCGGCGGATGACGCCGGCGTCCACCAGCCCGACGAACGCGATGAAGAGGCCGATGCCGATCGAGATTCCGGTCCGCAGGGGGCGCGGCACCGCCTTGAACACCGCCTCGCGGAAGCCGGTCAGCACCAGGATGGTGATGGCGATGCCCTCCCACACGATCAGCCCCATCGCCTGCGGCCAGGTCACCTTCGGGGCGACGATGTAGGCCAGCATGGCGTTGATCCCCAGGCCGGCGGCCAGGCCGAGCGGGTACCGGCCCACGACGCCCATCAGGATCGTCATGATGCCCGCGATCAGCGCCGTCGCCGCGGCGACCATCGCGATCGACCCGCTGACGTTCGCGGCGATCGGCTGACCGGCGGCGTCCAGCTTGGGCAGGCCGCTGATGAGCAGGCCGCGCGAGTCGGCCGCCGTCCCGATGATCAGGGGGTTCAACGCGAAGATGTAGGCCATCGCGAAGAAGGTGACCAGGCCGCCGCGCACCTCGCGGCTGACGGTCGACCCACGCCGGCTGATCTCGAACCAGCGGTCGAGCCCGGACGTGGTCGGCGCACCGGCGGGATCGGCGGACACGGGAGCAGCAGAGGACATGCGCGCATCATAGGATCCCGCGCGCTCTGGCCCGCCCGCCGTCCGGGGTGCGGGTCGGGTCGCCCCTGGCGTCCCGGCCGGACGCTCGATCGGGCGTCGCGGCCAATCAGTCGAAGAGCGTCTGGTCGATCGAGATGGTGTCCCATACCGGACGCGGCAGGTCGACGCCCGACTGCGGCTCGGCGACGTCGCTGTGCGCGCCGCAGCCGTGGTCGACGCTGACGACCGAGGCGTCCGCCTGGGAGTACTCGTTGGTGCAGACGCCGAACTCGCGGCCCAGGCTGCCGCTCAGCCGGACGAAGTACGCACACTCCTGGCAGACGCCGGGCGCCTGCTTCGTCATCTGGTTGTGCGGGCCCCCGTCGCCGTCGATCCAGCGGTCAGCGGCCTCGTCACGCCCGTACTGCGACAGGACACGCTCGCGACCCAGCCCCAGCTCGGCGACGACGGCGCGGGTCTGGCTCCACTCGGCCGGGTCCTCGTCGCGGGCGTGGTCGCCGCCGGTGAAGCCGGGCTCCAGGCGCGGGTCGGCGTCGGCGGTAGGCATGAGGACGCCGGGCGCGACGTCCCCGGGCTGGATGCGCTCGGCCCACGGCACCCACCGGGGCGCCACGAGCGAGTCGTCGCCGGGGACCAGGCAGGCCTCGTTGACGGTGACCAGCCGGGCGCGGGACGCGCGGACGACGGTCACCGCCCACCGCCACCCCGGGTAGCCGGGGGCGGTGCAGTCGAAGTAGTGCGTGGCGACGCGGGTGTCCTCGGGGACGACGCCCACGTGGTCACCGACGGTGGCTGCACCGGCGGCACGCTCGGCCGCGGTTCGTGCGAGATCGACGGCCTCGACGCACGCGTCGTCGAGGGTCAGCGCCCTTGCGGAAGGCACAATCACAGCTCCAATTCGTCGGCGACGGCGCGCAGGACGGCGGCGACCTTCTTGGCCTGCCTCGGGTCGGGATGCCGGCCGTGCCGGTACCCGTTGCCCAAGCCGTCGAGCGACTTGATCAGATCCTCGCAGATGACGGCCATCTGCTCGGGACGCTTGCGCGCAGCCTTGGACAGCGACGGGGGCGCCTCGAGCAGCCGGATCGACAGCGCCTGCTCACCCTTCTTCCCCGCCACGACGCCGAACTCGACCTTCTGCCCGCGCTTGAGGGCGGGGACGTCGTCGGGCAGCGCGGACGCGCGGACGAAGACGTCCTCGCCTCCCTCATCCTTGGTGAGGAAACCGAAGCCCTTGTCGGCGTCGTAATAACGCACCCGGCCAGTAGGCATACTCGTTCAACTCCTGCTGCGTGAATGTCAACCCAGTCTAGGCGGACGCGGCGGCAGTCTCCACCGCGGTCCGCACCGCCCGCCACTACGATGGCGGGCATGGCTGACTGGCGGGACGGACCCGAGTACGCACCGGCGCAACGCCCCGGCGCGTTCGCTCCGCCCTCCGGCGTCGAACCGCTCACCGGCCGGTCCGCTGGAGGAGCTCGTGACCGCCCCCGAGGAGGTCCGCGACCCGACCGTGCCGTTCGACGTGGCGTCCTCGTCGCTCACGGGCACGACCTCCGCGGCGGTCGAGCCACCAGCGCCGACCCAGCCCGTCCAGCTGTCGACCGGCTCGGCATGGGACGCCGCCCACGCCGCCCAGGCCGGACCCCGTCCCGCGCCCGCGTGGGGACCCGAACTCCCCGTCGAGCTGCCGGAACGGCCGGTGATGGACCAGCCCGCGCCCGCCCAGTACCCGCCGCCGCAGGTCAACCCGCAGCAGTTCCCCGACCAGCAGTACTGGCCCCCGCCCGAGGTCCCGCAGCGCAACCAGCCCCGTCCGGTCTCCGTCCGCGAGATCGCCGCCGCGACGACGCCCGGCGTCCTCATCGCGCTGGCCCTCGGCGCGCTGTTCGTGCCGCTGTCGATCGCGCTGCTGTTCATCGCGCACGCGCTGGCCAGCCGGGTGCTGTACCGCCGCCGTTCGGTCGACCGCGCGTTCAAGATCACCGAGTCGATCACCGCCGTCATCGCCGCGGCGCAGATGTTCGGCGACGGCTACGGCTTGGACTTCGCCGCGTTCTGGTCGTACTGGCAGGGCTGGGCGCAGCTGGGCAACCTCGTGCTGATCCCGGTAGCCGCGCTGCTCGTCGGGGCCGGTCTCCGCGCCGGCGAGAAGCCCGCGAGGACGCTGTGAGCGAGCCGTTCCGGTCGCGTGACTACCGTCCCGTCCCGCCGCGGGAGCGTCCCCGAAAGGAACGCGCGGCGGCGCGGGTCGTGGTGACCGACGGCGAGGCGGTGCTGATGTTCCGCGACAGCGATCCCGGCATCCCGGGAAGTCAGTGGTACGTGACGCCGGGTGGCGGCATCGAACCGGGCGAGACGCCCCTGCAGGCCGCCGTCCGCGAACTGCACGAGGAGACCGGGCTGAGCGTCGCGCCGTCCGCGCTCGTCGGGCCGCTGATGAGGCGGCTCGTCGTCCACGGGTACTCCGACCAGATCTGCGCCCAGACCGAGGTGTTCTACCTGGTGCGGACGCCGCGCTTCGACCTGGATCTGTCCGGGCACACCGAGGACGAGAGGCTCACGATCAAGGGTGACGCCTGGCTCCCCATCGCCGAGCTGGACGCGCAGGACGTCCCGGTCTGGCCCGTCCGGCTCGCGGAGTTGATCTCGCTGGCCGAGGACCCGCCCGCCGAGCCGGTCGACTGGGGCACGGTCGAGGAATCCACGCTGGCCTGCGATGCGTCCTGACCTGGCCACCGCCACTACCATCGTTGAGCTGCACGTTCGATCGCCTGTCCTGGAGAGCACCATGTCCCACCCCACCGCCGGCACGGCGCCGACGACGACCCCGACCTCGTTCTTGCTGAGGTTCGCGTGGTTGTCCGTGTTCGCCGCGCTCGCGACCGTCGTCATCAAGGGCGTGGCGGCCAGCCTCACCGGCTCCGTCGGCCTGCTCTCGGACGCGATGGAGTCCTGCGTCAACCTGGTGGCCGCCGTCGTGGCGCTGTGGGCGCTGCGGCTGTCGGACAAGCCCGCCGACCACAACCACGACTTCGGCCACGGCAAGGCCGAATACGTCTCCTCCGCCGTGGAGGGCGCGCTCATCTTCGTCGCCGCGGCGGCCATCATCGTCAGCGCCATCCGCCGGTTCCTGGTGCCCGAGCCCGTCGAGGAGCTCGGCCTGGGCCTCGCCCTCTCGGTGGGCGCGTCAGTGCTGAACGGCGTGGTCGGCCTGGTGCTGATCCGCACCGGCAAGAAGCACCGCTCGATCACCCTGGAGGCGGACGGCCGCCACCTGCTGACCGACGTCATCACGTCGGTGGGCGTCATCGTCGGGATCGGCCTGATCCTGCTGACCGGCTGGCAGGTCCTCGACCCGATCGTCGCGATCATCGTCGGCCTGAACATCCTCGTCACCGGCTACAAGCTGGTGCGCCGCTCCATCGTCGGCCTGCTGGACGCCGCCCTCCCGCCCGAGGAGGTCGCCGCCATCCGCGGCGCCATCGACCAGCAGGGCGGCCAGGAGGTGGAGCTCGTCGACCTGCGCACCCGGGAGTCGGGCCGCCAGCGGTTCGTGCAGGCGACGATCGTCGTGCCGGGCGACTGGACGGTTCAGCGCAGCCATGACGTCGCCGACGCCGTCGAGGACGCCGTCGACCGGGAGCTGCCGGGCACCCAGACCGTCGTGCATATCGAGCCGGCCCCGACCAGCGAGAACGTCCGCTGAGCCTCTGCTGCCCGACGGCACCGCCCGCCGCGTGCTCCCGGCCCGACGGCCCGAGCGTCAGGAGGCCGGCGCGTCCGGGTGGCGATGGTGGCCGAGCTCCTCGTCGATGAGCCGCCGCCACGAGCGCACGAGCGGCTCGTCGACGTACGCCTTCCACGAGCCGCCGGGGCGCACCTGCTCGTCGAGATGGATCTGCCGCACCCCGGCGCGGATCAGCCACGGCACCTGGTCGGGGTGGACGTCGCCGTCGGCCATGATCAGGGCCGCGTAGCGGGGGTCGGATTCGGCGCGCCGCAGCAGATCGTCCAGCCCGTGCTCGAGGTCGCGCGCCGACCCCGCCGTCCGCACCGAGTCGAGCCCCGGCAGGGTCACGAGTGTGCGCCACGCCTTGTCGGGGTCGAGCTGGGTGTCGACCGCGCGGGTGAACGTCCACGGGCACGTCACGTCGTTCAGCAGAGCGCCGAGCACCTCGACGTCGATCTGGCCCATGCCGTTCATGAAGCCCAGCGTCAGCCCGTCGGCACCGGCCTCGAGGTAGGACGCGATCAGCCCGCGCAGCCGCACGGCCTCGCCGCCGTCCGTGCCGAGGCCGGCCCGCAGCCGCACGACCGGGCGCAGCTGAAGGGTGGTGCGGCGGCGCACCTCCTCCACCGTGCGGGGCTCGGGCGACAGGCCGCCCTCATCGAGCGTGCCCACGATCTCCAGCCGATCGGCGCCGCCCGCTTCCGCGGGTGCGGCGTCGGCGGGCAGCGTGATGCGCACCTCCAGCGTCGTGGTCATAGCGCCATCATGACCAACCAGGCGCGCGCCGCGCCGCTGGACGCCCCGACACGCCGATGAAAGTGGTCCCAACCCGGCCCAGCCGGCCAGACAAACGGCGAAACGCCCCCGCCGCGAGGGCGAGGGCGTTTCGGTGATGTGGGAGCGGACGGATCAGAAGTCCATGCCGCCCATGCCGCCGTCGGCGCCAGCCGGCATGGCCGGAGCCTTCTCGGGCTTGTCGGCGATGACGGCCTCGGTGGTGAGGAACAGCGCCGCGATGGACGCCGCGTTCTGCAGCGCCGAGCGGGTGACCTTGGCCGGGTCGATGATGCCCGACTTGACCATGTCGACGTACTCGCCGGTGGCCGCGTTCAGGCCCTGACCCGCCTCGAGGCCGCGCACCTTCTCGGCCACGACGCCGCCCTCGAGGCCGGCGTTCAGCGCGATCTGCTTCAGCGGGGCCGCGCAGGCGTCCAGCACGATCTGCGCGCCGGTCTGCTCGTCGGAGGACAGCCCGCTCAGGTTCGCCTTGGACGAAGCCTGCAGAAGCGCGACGCCACCGCCGGGGATGATGCCCTCCTCGACGGCCGCCTTCGCGTTGCGGACGGCGTCCTCGATGCGGTGCTTGCGCTCCTTCAGCTCGACCTCGGTGGCCGCGCCGACCTTGATGACGGCCACGCCGCCGGCCAGCTTCGCCAGGCGCTCCTGCAGCTTCTCGCGGTCGTAGTCGGAGTCGGAGTTCTCGATCTCCTTGCGGATCTGCGAGACGCGGCCGGTGATCTGATCGGCGTCACCGGCGCCGTCCACGATCGTGCACTCGTCCTTGGTGACGCGGACGGAACGCGCGCGGCCGAGCAGCTCGAGGGTCACGGCGTCCAGCTTCAGGCCGACCTCCTCGGAGATGACCTGGCCGCCGGTCAGGATCGCGATGTCGCCCAGCATGGCCTTGCGGCGGTCGCCGAAGCCCGGGGCCTTGACGGCGATGGACTTGAACGTGCCGCGGATCTTGTTGACGATCAGGCCGGCGAGGGCCTCGCCGTCGACGTCCTCGGCGATGACCAGCAGCGGCTTGCCCGACTGCATGACCTTCTCGAGCACGGGCAGCAGGTCCTTCAGCGAGGAGATCTTGCTGTTGGCGATGAGGATGTAGGGGTCGTCGAGGACGGCCTCCATGCGCTCGGTGTCGGTGACGAAGTACGGCGAGATGTAACCCTTGTCGAAGCGCATGCCCTCGGTGAGCTCGAGGTCGAGCCCGAAGGTGTTGGACTCCTCGACGGTGATCACGCCCTCCTTGCCGACCTTGTCCATCGCCTCGGCGATGATGTCGCCGACGGTCGGGTCGGCCGCGGAGATGGACGCGGTGGCCGCGATCTGCTCGCGGGTCTCGACGTCGATGGCCATGCCCAGGAGCTCGTCGGAGATGGCCTTCGTGGCCTTCTCGATGCCCTTCTTCAGCGCCATCGGGTTCGCACCGGCGGTCACGTTGCGCAGGCCCTCGCGCACCATCGCCTGGGCGATGACGGTCGCGGTCGTGGTGCCGTCACCGGCCACGTCGTCGGTCTTCTTCGCAACTTCCTTGACCAGTTCGGCGCCGATCTTCTCGAAGGGATCCTCGAGCTCGATCTCCTTGGCGATCGACACGCCATCGTTGGTGATGGTGGGGGCGCCCCACTTCTTCTCGAGCACCACGTTGCGGCCCTTGGGGCCGAGCGTGACCTTGACGGCGTCGGCCAGGGTGTTCATGCCCTTCTCCAGACCGCGGCGCGCGTCGATGTCGAATTCAATCAGCTTTGCCATGGTTGTTGGCAATCCTCCGTAGGTTCTGGGTCGAGTCAGGAACGATGCCCGCGACGGACGACCCACCTGGGGGCCTCATCGAGTCTGACAGCGGTGGCACTCTCATCCCGAGAGTGCTAATTCATTTTTAGCACTCGCCATGGGCGAGTGCAAACGTCGGCAAAGGCGCTTAGGCTGGCGTCCATGGTGGTCGCAGAGCGCTCGCACGGGCCGTCCGGGAGGCGGACGTCCCGCTGGCTGCGCGAGACCGCCAACCTGCTCAACTCGACCACGGCGCTGGGGTTCGTCGTGGCGCGGGCCGGGGGCGCGCGGCTGCGCCGCGGGCCCGAGGGGCTGTGGTTCGCGCAGGGCTACCGGCCCCGGCTGCCGAGCGCCGGCCAGTTCACCGTCGGCAACGTCGTCTTCACGCGCGAGCCGATGGACGCCGTCCTGCGCCGCCGCCCCGGCATCCTGGCCCACGAGAGCGCCCACGCGACGCAGTACGCCTGGTTCGGGACGGCGTTCCTCCCCCTGTACGCGTTGGCTTCGGCGTGGTCCTGGCTGCTCGCGGGGGACCCGGCGACGCGCAACCCGTTCGAGATGGGAGCCGGGCTGGTAAGCGGGGGGTACGCCGGCCGTTAGACGGCTAGGGCGTGGCGCGAACGCGCAGGTTGCGCGCGGACCGGCTCTCCTGGCGGCTCTGCCGCAGCCGCCGCAGGCGCTTGACCAGCAGCGGCTGGTGCGCGAGGGCGTCCGGATCGTCGAGAAGCTGGTTGAGGATCTGGTAGTAGCGCGGGGCCGACAGCCCGAAGCGCTGACGGATCTCGGCGTCCTTGCTTCCGCCGGCCTGCCACCAGGACGCCTCGAAGTCGAGAAGCGCGGCATCGCGATCGCTGAGACCGGTGTGCGGCAGACGGGATTCGGACATGGATGCATGCTAGACCACAAATCACACGGGTGTCATTTGGAATATGATCGTGCCTACGGTTCACTGTGAGCCACCCAACGAGGGGCGAGGGAGAGGGGGACGCGTCGCCGATGCAACGGATCAACGGCACGATCAAGCACTACGCGTGGGGAACCCACGACCAGATTCCCGCGATCCTGGGCATCCCGGCCGACGGACGCCCCTTCGCCGAGTACTGGCTCGGCGCCCACCCGCTCTCGCCTTCCCTGATCGGAGACAAGCCGCTCGATGAGGCGCTCCGCGAGGAACAGTCCGCGCTCGGTGAGCGTTGTGTCGAGCACTTCGGCGACAAGCTGCCCTTCCTCATGAAGATCCTGTCGGCGCGGCACCCCGTGTCGATCCAGGCGCACCCGCCGCGCGCCAAAGCGGAGGAGGGCTTCGCCCGCGAGAACGCCGCCCAGATCCCCGTGGATGACCCCGTGCGCACCTACCGCGACGACTGGCCCAAGCCCGAGATCATGGTCGCGCTCACCCAGTTCGACTCGCTGGCCGGCTTCCGGGCCCCGCAGCACACCGTCAGGCTGTTCGAAGAACTGGGCGTCCTCGACATCGTCGGCTCGGTGATCGGGCCGCTGACGTTCCGCGAGGGCGCGGCCGGCATCGAGGAGGTCTTCCTCGACGTCCTCAGCCTGGCGGGCGACCGGCTCGACATCATCAACCACGTGCTGGCCGCGTCCGTGAGCCACGTCCACGACGACTCGGAGGTCGGCGAGTTCGCGCGCACCGCGGTCGAACTCGACGAGGCGTTCCCCGGCGACCCGGGGATCATGGCGGCCCTGCTGATGAACCGGGTGCGGCTGCAGCCGGGCGAGGCGCTCTACGTCCCCACCGGCACGATGCACGCCCACCTGTCGGGCACCGGCGTCGAGGTGATGGCCAACTCCGACAACGTCATCCGCGGCGGGCTCACCAACAAGCACATCGCGGTCGACGAGCTCGTCACCGTGGTTGACTTCGCCGACTTCGCGCCCACCGTCCTGCGCGGCACCGAGGTGCAGCCGGGCGTGTTCGACTACCCCACCGAGTGCCTGGAGTTCGACGTGTGGCGCCTTGAGGTCGAAGGCGACCGGCGCATCGAGCTGCCGGCCGAGGGGTTCGTCCGGATCGCGCTGGCCACCAAGGGAGACCTTCGGCTCACCGACGGCGCCGATAGCTGCGTCCTCGCCAGGGGCGAGGCGGTCTTCGTCCCGGCGACCGACGGCCCTGTGCTCGTCGAGGGCGACGGCGAACTGTTCGTGAGTTGCCCCGGCCTCGACGAGGAGCGCTGACCCTCCGCGACAGAGCGCGATAGGCCCACGCGCACGAGATTTCGAGATTCGCTGCGGAGCACTCTTGTGCAAACGGTTGCATGCGGATTACCGTTCTTCTCAGACGCCTTGTTCGCCCCGGCATCGCCGCCCGGGTTGACCTCCAGGAGGATTCCATGTCCGCTGCATCCCGCTCCCTCGTCGCCGCCACCCTCGCTCTCGGGCTGGCTGCCGCGCTACCACCCGCCGCTGCGCAGGCTCACCCCCACTATGGCCGCGCCATATGCGCTGCTCCTCGATTCGGCGCCCGTCCTGACGGACGCACCGACAACACCGTGGCGATCCAGCACGCCATCGACCAGTGCGCGTCCCGCGGCGGCGGAGTCGTTCGACTCTCCGGCCGCGGCACCTACCTCACGGGTCCGCTGCAGCTGCGCAGCCACATCACGCTGCAGATCGACAAAGGGGTGACCCTGCAATCGGTAGCAGACACATCTCGCTTCACCTGGGCCTTCATCGGCAACGGCTTCGACCAGAGCGCCCCGGCCGGCAGCACCGCACACGAGGCCCTCATCTGGGCCAAGGACGCCACAGACGTCGCGATCCGCGGTGGAGGCGTCATCGACGGGCAAGGACAGGAGCTGTGGTGGGCGCAGGCGAAGGCCGCCAAGGCCGACAGCACCACCTACCCGACGGCCAAGACCTACGGCGAACTCGCCGCGTCCATCCGGGCGAATCCGGCCAAGGGGTCACAGCTGCCGCCCGACCGCTACGACGCCATCGCCGCGCTCCCCACCAGCAACGGCCTGCCGCGTCCGTGGCTGGTGGAGTTCGTCGGCGTCCACCACGCATCGGTTTCCGGCGTGACGCTCACCAACTCCCCCATGTGGAGCCTCGGCCTTCGCTACAGCAGCGACGTCACCGTCTCGGACTACCGCGTCCGCAATCCATCCGACTCCCCCAACACCGACGGCATCGACCTGGTCGGCACGAGAGACGTCACCATGACCCGCCTCGACATCTCCACGGGTGACGACAACATCGCGATCAAGTCCGGGTTCCCCGGCTTCGCCACCCCGAAGATCGCCACCCGGGGCGTCACCATCACCTGGTCACGCTTCGGCACCGGCCACGGGCTCAGCGTGGGCAGCGAGGCCAACAACGGGGTGCAGGACGTCCACGGCGCGCACCTGGTCTTCAACGGCACCGACAACGGGTTCCGGATCAAGTCGGGGCGTGATCGAGGCAACGACCTGTCGAACATGACCATGACGGATCTGCGCATGACCAATGTCGGAGTGCCCCTCTACTTCACCGACTACTACACCGGTTTGCCCAAGCCCGGCACCGACACCGCCCAGCCGATCACCCCGACCACACCGTTCATCCACGACATCACCGTCAGCCGCCTCAGGGCCGCGGGAGCGACGAAAGCGCAGCTGATCGGCCTGCCCGAGGCGCCGCTGACCGGCATCACCCTGCGTCACGTGCACATCACCGGCGCGGCTACGAGCACCGGGATGGAGCTGCGTAATGTGACGGGTCGGTTCCACGACGTGACCGTGGCTCCGGCGAACGGACCCGGCTTCGTCGTCGAAGAGGGCGTGTCGGTCTCGGGCATCTGACCGGTCACGGAGACCCATGAGCGCTGACTCTGTGTCTCAGGGCGCGCCCGTGCCCACTCCGTCGACCGGGTGGCCGTCCTCCAGGTACACCGTCGAGGTCGCGGCGAGACCCGCCGCGACCCGGCGGGCGATGCGCGGCCGCAACAGCTCCTGGGCCTCGTCGGCCGCGACGAACCGGTGCCGGCTGATCTCGGTTTCCTGCAGCCGGATGGACGCAGCCTGCTCAGCGGTGATCGTCCCGCAGTGGAACAGCAGCCGCAGCCCGAGCTGCTCGTCCTTCTTGGCGCCCCGGGTGTCGACGACGACGAGGCGTCCGGACGCGACGGCCAGCCCGGTTTCCTCGGCCACCTCGCGCCGGCAGCCCTCCCATGGGGTCTCGCCGTCGGCCTCCATCACGCCGCCGGGGATCGTCCAGCCCTTCTTGTAGGTGGGCTTGAGGATGAGCAGCCGGCCCCCCTCGTCGAGCAGGATCGCGCCGCAGGAGACAGGGATCGCCGGGAGCGCGTGCTGGAATGCCATGACGCCATCCTGCCCGTGCGGACTCCTCCCCCGCACCAACTCCGCACCTGTCAGCGGCCGAGACGCAGTTCGAACCCGCGGAGCCGATACCCGGCGATCAGGTCGTCCCAGCCCAACTCGGGCTCTCGGACGATCGTCGGCGCGTGCGCGAAGAGCCTCGTCAGCAGCACGTCGGCCTCCAGCAGTGCGAGAGGTTGGCCGGGGCAGCGATGGGCGCCGTCGCCGAAGGCCAGGCCCGCGGGTTTGACGCCGTCGGCCATCGTTCGGCCCGGACAAAGCGACAGCGCATCAGGGCCCACAGCACGCTCGTCGGCGTTGGCCGGACGGACGCAGACGTCGACGAGATCGCCGGCCGGGATGCACCAGGTCCGGTCGCCATCGCTGATCTCAAGCGGTTCACGGACCCGGCGGTAGAGGTGCCCCACGACCGGCTCCAACCGGATCACCTCGGCCAGAATGGCCAGTCGCTCCGGACGCGCCGCTCCCCGGTAGCGGTCGCGCAACCGGTCGTCACCGAGCAGGTGCCAGGCCGCCATGCAGATGAACTCCCGCGTCGTCACCATCCCGGCCGTGCCGTACGTGACCGACTCGATGAGGATGTTCATGGTCGAGTAGCCCTCTGCGAGGAGGTGGCTCAGAACGTCGTCGCCCGGGCGGCGCCGACGCTGCCGCAGGGCAGGCCGTACGTCCGCGAGGTGGAAGGCCACGACCGGCGCGAGCCCGTTGGCCGCAGCCCGGGCCCACTGCACCGGGCTGCGGCCAAGGTCGGCCCGGGTCAGGTCGAACGGTGGTTGGTTGAAGAACCGGACCAGCCGGGACGCCATGGCCCGCGTCCGCCGATGGCGCACCTCGGCGCTGTCCCGGGAGGCGTGGTGGGTGAGGCCGACGATCTCGGCCGTCACCTCGACGGCATAGTGCAGGGCGAGATCGTCCAAGAGCAGCCGACCCGTCGCGGCGGCCTCAGCGAGCAAGGCGTCCGCGGACTCCTCCATCTGGCCCAGGTAGCGCTCCTCGACGACCGCGGGCGCGAAGAACCTGGCCACCTTCTTCCGTTGCCCGTCGTGAGCCGGGCCGTCACTGATGAGGATCGGGCGGTGCCGCAGGCGCCCCTGGGGGATGTACTCGGCGGTAAAGCCCGCCTGGGTGGTCGAATGGCGGGCGCGCAGCACCTGGAGGGCGGGCTCCATCGCCCGCAACCGCCACATCCCTGCTGTGCGTTCCACCCGCGGGACGTCCGCCTCACCGGGACGCACCGCGCGACGGCTGCCGCGCTGCCCTTCAGCGGGTTTCTGCGGGGATGGTCCCTGAGGCGGGGCCGCCTGTGAGCCTGGGGTCTGCCGCGCGGGCCGGTACGCCACCGACGCCTGAGCCGGCTCTGGCCTCGGGTCAGCCGGGCGGTTCGTCAGCACCCCGTGGGCGTCCACCATCCCGCGGGCGGTGGCCCGGGTGAGAGCGGCCACCGCGGACGGCCGGAGGCGAAGCGCCTGGCGTCCGAGCGCCGCAATGAGCGGGCCTCGTGACGTCGCAGGATCGAACACCGCGCGCTGCTCGGCTCGTGGGAGCCGTGCGAAGGCGTCGAAGAGCTCCCGCGTGCGGTCTCCGTCCAGTCTGGTCACCGCCGCCATCGCGGCCACCCGGACGTTGGATTGCGGCCTTGCGGCGCTCGCGGGGCCCGTGCCGGAGAGCAGGGTCGTCGCCAGGGCGTCCGCCTGCTGCAATGACGCGAACACGCTGTAGCCCGTGACCGGGTTCGACTGGGCACCCGCGGCACCGAACCGCACGACGCCGACGTCCACACTGCGCGGCGCGGCCACGAGGGGGATCGCGACGCGCTCGACGGCACCGGACGCCACGGCGCCGTCGATCGTCGCGTCCGGCACGCCGGCCCGGTGAAGACGCACGCGGAGCCGGCGGGCCAACTCCCGCTGGCCGAGGGGAGGCGCCGCGGCCAGACTGGTCTCCTCGGCCAGGATCCGACCGTCTCCGAGCGGGATCAGGTAGCAGAAGGTTGCCGCGCGGCGTCCCCAGTTCCGCGCCCCGTCGTAGGGACGCCAGTCCATCAGCACCGCTGCCGCGCCGTCCATCAGCGGGCCGAGCACCTCGGGATCGAGCGCCAAGCCGAACGCAGTCTGGGCCGGCCGCCACGCGGGGAGCCGCGTACCTCCGGATCCTGCCCGGCGTGGCCACGCGCCGCGGCCGTCGACCACGACGGGGGCTAGCCCGGCCAGCTCGTCCTCGGCGACCGTCCCCCGGCGGACGCGGGCGCCATCCAGCGTCAGCGCGGCCTGCAGCCCGGCGGTGTCGAGCACGACGTAGGAGTCAGCCAGCCGATGGTCTCCCAGCGCTCGCAACGCCGGACGCCCCACCCGCGCGCCGATCGTGGCGGCGGGGAGCCAACTCGGCAGCTGCCACGCCCAGCCCCCGTAGACCTGCCACCACGCCCGGTCGGGGTCGGTGTCGACGACGAGCACGTCCGCCCCGGCGGCCAACAGTCGGTGGCTCAGCGCACGCCCGGCGGGGCCCAGTCCGACCACCGCGACATCGGGCCGGCTCACGGCTCTTCTCGCCCCGTTTCGGCCGCACCGGGGACGGGCGCGGATCGCGGCGTCCACGCCATCGCGCCCAGGGCGGTGGCGGCCTTGCGCCAAGTGGGCAGCCGGAGGCGTCCGGAGAAGACGTCGTCATCGTTCGACTCGATGAGGTCCAAGATCTGGGAGTACAGCCGTCGAGCGGTGGCCACGCAGCGCCGCGACGCGGGCGGCAGGTACGCCAGGCCCTCGTCCGCCTGACGGTACAGCGCGCGGTTGCGCTCCCGTTCGAAATGCATCAGGGCCCGCCACGCCTCGTCCACGCGCCGACGGGCGGGGTCGGCTCCAAAGCGGCGCAAGTCCTCCTGCGGCAGGTAGACACGACCCCGGTCGAGGTCTTCGGCGACGTCGCGCAGGAAGTTGGTGAGCTGAAAGGCGAACCCGAGGGCGCGGGCAGGCTCTCGGGCGGCCGTCGAGCGGGGCTCGAGCACGGGCAGCATCATCTCTCCGATCACAGCCGCCGACCCCTCCATGTAACCCAGCAGGTCATCCCATGTCTCGTAGGTCGTGGTGTCGAGATCCATCGCCATCGCGTCGAAGAAGCGGTCGAAGCAGTCCAGCGGGATCCGCTGGTCGCGCACGGTCTGGGCCACCGCTGCAAGCACGGGCTCGGGCAACGCCTCGCCGGCTACTGCTTCATTGAACCGGGACCGGAAGGTCGCCAGGGCGACGCGCGTCGCCTCGACCCGGCCGGCTCCGGCGGTCGCGGCGGGGGCGTCCACGATGTCATCGGCCAGTCGACACAGCGCGTACACCGCGTAGACGTGGCGGCGCTGTGCCCGGGGCAACAACGCAGCTCCCCAGAAATAGGTGGTGCCGTGCCGCCAGGTCAGTTCGGAGCAGCGCCGGTAGCCGGCGCGCAGCACCGCCGGTTCCACCCCCGGGAACGAAGCCGTCATGCCGCGCCCCGTGCCCCGCCCAGCCAACCCGCCACGCGCTGCGCGGCGAGCTTGCCGCTGATCAACACCATCGGCACCCCGACGCCCGGCACCGTCGAGGAGCCCGCGAAGAACAGCCCCGGCACCCGTGGCTCCTGGTTGGCCGGCCGGAACGGGCCGGTCTGCCGGAACAGGTGGGCGAGCCCGAAGGGTGTCCCACCGCCCATGCCGAGGTCGCGCCACTCGACCGGCGTCACGAGCCGCTCGGTGACGATGTCGTCGGGGTAACCGTTGGCCGAGAGGAAGGCGTGCAGCCGTTCGCGCAGCGGCGCGCGTTCGATGTCCCAGTCGACGGCGCCGTCGAGGTTGGGCACCGGCTCCAGCACGTAGAGAGTGTGAGCGCCTGGAGGCGCCAGCGACGGCTCCCCCAATGACGAGACCGTCACGAGCCGGGCGGGGTCGCTCATCAGCCGGCCCTGATCGACCAGCTCGGTGAAGCACTGCTCCCAGGCGCGGCCGAAGTGGACGTTGTGGTGCGCCACGCCGTCCGGCAGCGCGCCTCGGACGCCGACGTGCCACACCGCCGCCGACGGTGAATAGACCGGGCGCCGGACGGCGCGCGGTGGTCGCAACCAACCGAGCAGTTCCCGATACGCGACCGGGGTGTCCAGGGTGCAGACGATGGCGTCCGCAGACACCGTCCCGGCGTCGGTGTCCACCCCTGCTACGGAGCCGTCCTTCCGCCGTAGCACGGCCGTGACGGTGGTGCCGTAGCGAACGTCGGCCTGCCGGGCCACCACGTCCGCCATCCCGTCAGCGATGGCCCCCATCCCGCCGTCGGGCAGGTAAACGCCCCGCATGGTGTCCATGTAGGTGATGACGGCGTAGACGCCGAGCGCCGTCGTGGGCGACAACCCCGCGTACAGCGCCTGGAACGACAGCATGCGACGTACCCGCTCGTCGGCCACCCGGCTGTTGACGAGACGACCGAGGGTGCCGAAGGCGCCCATCCGAACGAGCCTGGCTGCGGCCCGCGGGTGAGCCAGGAGATCGAGCGGAGAGCGGAAGTTCTTGTCGATGAAGTGCGGAAGCTCAGTCTCGTAAAGCGTGCGCAGGAAGCTCTCGAGTTCCTCGAAGGCGCGCGCGTCGGCAGCGCCGGCCAGCCGCTCGATCTCAGCGGCCGTCCCCGCCGTCGTGTCGCGGACCCGAAGCTCGCTGCCGTCCGCGAACAGGCCGCGGTAACCCGGGTCGAGGCGGCGCATCGGCACCGCCTCCTGCTGACTCGAGCCCGCCGCGCGGAGCGGCTCGTCGAGCAGCTCCGGCATCGTCATCACCGTCGGCCCCAGGTCGAAGGTGAAGCCGTCCTGCTCGACGCGGAGCCCGCGCCCGCCGGGGCCAGCCTCCCGCTCTAGTACCACCACGCGCCGGCCTTGACCGATGAGGTGGCAGGCGGCGGACAGTCCGGACAGCCCGGCCCCGATGACGACGACGGCACTCACGCGTTCCTCCAAGCCATGATGTCGACAAGTCCGTTCAGGCCCGCGAGCGCGTCCGCCCCGACAAGCTCCGGCACGAGCGCGGCGCGCGCGGCGTCCACCTCGCCAGCCACGAGGCGCTCCACCTCGTCCCGGACACCGCAGGCCTCCATCGCCCGTCGCAGCCTCGCCACCTGGACGCCGTCGAGCGGTTCGTCGCCGCGCTCCAGCAGCGACCGAGTCTCGTCATCGAGGCGGTGGGCGGCCAGCGCCAGCAGCACGGTGGGTTTCCTGGCAGCCAGGTCATCGTCGGACGACTTGCCGGTGAACGCCGGGTCGCCCCACGTCCCCAGCAGGTCGTCACGCAGGCCGAATGCTTCGCCCGCATGCGCGCCGTAGATCAGCAGGCACCCCACGAGGTCAGGGTTCGCGTCGGCCAGCAGCGCGCCCATCTGCAGCGGCCGCTGCACGGTGTAGGACCCGGACTTCAGCCGCGCCACCTGCCGAGCGTGTGCCAAGTCACGTCGCCGCTCCGCCGCTCCGGTGAGGTCGCAGCGCTGTCCGAGCACCAGCTCGATCATCATGGTGCGCCACGCCGCACGCACCGGGACCGGTAACGCGCTCACCAGGTGATCGGCCTCGGCGTGCACAAGGTCGCCGGCGAGCACCGCGACGTTGTCGCCGAAACGGGCGGCGTCGCCGTGGCAGCCGGCCGCGCGGTGGGCGTCCCGAACCAAAGCGTGGACGCTGGGCGCGCCGCGACGGCGCTCGGACCGGTCCATGACGTCGTCGTGGACCAGCGCGAACACGTGCAACAGTTCCAGCGCCGTCCCCAACTCGACGACCTGCCCGTACGCCGATGGCGGAGCGCCGCCTGCCACCCAGCCCCAGTGCGCGAGTTGCGGACGCAGCCGCTTGCCGTGACGCGTGGCCCCGGCCACCAACCCCGGCAGATCGAGACCGCCCAGGGCGACGCTGTGGTCGCCGCCAACCTCGGCCCAGGACGCCGCCATGTCGTCGAGGACGCGGGCGATGCGGGCGTCAACCCACGCCAGCGTGTCTGCGACCTCGGTCGAGGGAGTGCGCTCCCCCAGCGCGCCGACACTCACGGGGCCCGCCACGGGTCGGCGCCCAGTGCCGACACCTGTTCTACGCACCACGGGCTGAGCAGCCGCGGCAGGGCCGCGGCCGCGCGGCGGACGTCGTCCCACGCCACCCATGCGGTGTCAACGACCTCGCTGGGCTCGACACGCAGGGCCTCCGCCTCAACATCGCGGACGAAGACCGGACAGAGTTCGTTCTCCACGACACCGGACGCATCCACCGCGCGGTACCGGAAGTCCGGCAGCACAACCCGCAGGTTCAGCGGCGCGGCGCCCAACTCCTCGGGTACCCGGCGCTGCACGGCCTGCGCGGCGGTCTCGCCGGGACACAGATGACCGCAGGCCGCGTTCGTCCAGACGCCGGGCCACGTCGTCTTGCCCAGGGCGCGGCGGGTGAGGAGCACGCGGCCGCGAGCGTCACGGAGGTAGCAGGAGAA
This sequence comes from Nigerium massiliense, assembly GCF_000826085.1. GTDB lineage: Bacteria > Actinomycetota > Actinomycetes > Propionibacteriales > Propionibacteriaceae > Propioniciclava > Propioniciclava massiliense. Next base: position 306,381 of record NZ_CCYM01000002.1, read on the forward strand.
GGCCAGGTGCAGAGGCGTGTGCGCGGTGTGCACGGTGCGGCGGTCAGCCGTCCCGATCGGGGTGCCGTCGTCCCGCACGAGGACGACGGGGTCGTCCGGCAGGTGCGGCTGGCCAGTGCTCGAGCCGGCCGTGGACTCGTTCATGCTGGTCATGCGCCGTCCCCCGTTCATGCTCATGGTCACCGCTCCCGGCCGGCGGTTGCCCCCGCCGCGGTCGTGCGTTGAAGACTCCGCACGAGCCGGCGAAGCTGCGGGACGCCGGGCAGGCGTGGTGCCGTCGGGGCAGTCCACACGTCCGAGCCGGCCACCCCCCAGGTCGACAGCAAACCACGCGCCGCCAACACACCCGTGGTGGCGGCCCGCTCCATCAGAGCGACCGGGTAATCGCAGCGGATGGTGTCCCCCGCCAGCACCACGCGCGGATCCGGGGTGACGACGCCGGGCCGCAGCCGCCAGGGAGAGGTGTCCACCAAGCCGCAGTCATCGCGCACCAGCCACTGCTCGCCCAAACACTCCCCTCGCGCCAGCTCGGGATGGAGGACGTCCTGTTGCTGGGCCAACTCGGCGCGCAACGCGCCGAGATCAACGTCACCTCCGACGGCGTAGGCGTGCAGCTCGACGACGCTGCCGCCGGTCTGCTCCGCCCAGTGAGCTGCGGACGCCTCGAACTGATGCACCATCGACACGTTGTCCAGCGGCCCGAACCCGCTGGTGCCGAGGAAGTCGGGGGTGCCCGGCACGGGTCGCTCCGAGAGCCAGCGACGCCACACGACGAACCGGGGGGCTCGGCGCTGCGCCGCGACACTGTCGCGCCACGCGGCGTCCCCGAGCGTGGGGCTGGCCGCCAGCAGGCGCTGCAAGGGCCCCAGGTCTGTGGCCAGCACCACCGCGTCCGCGGTAAAAGCCTCGCCCCCGGCGGTCACGACGACGCCGTCCGGGGACGTCTCTACGACGTCGGCTGACACGCCTGTGCGCAGCTCCGCCCCGAGCCCACGCAGGTAACCGGCCAACGGCTCCCACAGGGCGGTCGTGAAGTCATCCGCGCAGACATCGAAGAGCAATCCTTCGGCCGAGCCGACGAAGTACGTGTGGAACATGGCCACCAGTTCGCCGCCAGAGAAGTCGTGAGGGTCGGCGAAGAAGCTGCGGGCGAACACCTCCAGCGCGAGATGTCGGGCGCTGTCCGGAAAACGCAGCCGATCGAGCACCTCGGCGGCGCTGACTCCGTCGTAGGCGTTGAAGGTCTGGGGGAAGCGCACGTCGAGCAGGCCGAGCGCGGCATCAAGGTCGACATCGGCGAGGGCGCGCAGCGGGAAGCTGGGCGACCCGACGACGAAGCCGGCAAGGTTGAACGGCGGCGTCCGCGGCACGCGGGCGAACGAGTCCCGGGGGCCGCCCTTGGCCACCAGTGGGTAATCGGCGACCGGACGCAGCGCCGCGAGCGTGGGATCGGCCCGGCGCAGCAGCGCGCGCAGCTGGTAGTACTGCCGAAAAAAGGCATGGAACCCGCGGCTCATCGGGGTGGTGCGTTCCCCGACGCGCACGGGCCAGGAGGAGACGCGCCCGCCCAGTTGCGGTTCTCGCTCGAGCAGCGTCACCGCCACGCCCCGCTCAGCGAGTTCGGTGGCCGCGGCTAGACCGGCGATTCCGCCGCCCACCACCACCGCACTGCGACCGGCCGCCTTCGGGACACCCCGCGGGCCCGGATGGCGCTGGGCGCGCCTGTCGCGTCCTGGACGCCAGCGCCCATCGACAGCGTCGGAGCGGTCGCGGCGCCCGCCGAAAGTGCGCATGAACGAAACATTAGTCTTTCGCCTTGCCTCCGGGAACGACCGTCTGGGCGGGGGCAGGCTCACCCCCCGCCCGACCAGGGGTATCGAGGGTCAGTCGAGAAGCCGTTCGACCCGCGTCGCCGCGTCGCGGCCCGACTTCGCGGCGCCGTCCAGGGAGGCGGTCGAGAACTGGTCGCCGCACACCACCAACCCGGCCGGAAACTCTCGGGTGCCGCGCCGCCTACCCGGCGGCACCGCGGGCACCGTCTGCGGCACGTCGTGCCGGGCCAGCAGCCGCCAGCCGGACGCGTCGGCGCCGTAGATCTCGCCGAGCTGCCGGCGGACCTCCCCCTCGCCCGGATCACGTCCGTCGGTCAGCGTAAGGGCAGCGACCAGATGCTGGCCGTCCGGGGCATACTCGGGCGCGACGTTGCTGATCACCGTCGTGACGGCGACCGGGCCGGCGCCGCGACCGTCCACGTGGATCGCGGCGGTGTCGGAGGGCGCGCGATCGGTGCCGAACCAGAAGGTGCGGGTGCCGTGCCAGTCGTCGGCGGCGGTGCCGGTGAGTTCCGGCGTTGTGACGGGCCCCGCGGCGACGACCATCGCCCGGGCGCGCAATTCGCCGGCGTCGGTCTGGACGACGCCCGCGGAGGCGTGCACGGCGCGGGCCGGCGTGTGCAGCCGGACGTCCAGTCCCTCCGCCAGAAGGCGCGGCAGGGTCCGCATGCCGCCGCTGGGCAGGCCCGGGGTGCCGGCCAGGAAGGTGCCGAGCAGCCAAGCGACGTGCCGCGACGAGGTGCTGCCGTCTTCCTCGCAGACAACGCCGGACAGGAACGGGTCGATGACCTGGCGGCGCAGCGGCCCGACGAAGCCCGCCGCGTCGAACGCGGTGCCGCGCGGCTCGTCGCGCAGCACGGAACGGCCGAAGAAACGCACGATCAGGGCGTCCGCCACCGAGACCAACCCAGTGCGCAGGTCGTCGGCAAGGCGCAGCGGGTTCCGGCTGGGGTCGGCGAGCTCGCGCAGTCCGTCGTCGGTGCGCACGCGCACCGCCCGCGGGAACCGGCGCAGGCCCAACCGGGGGAAGTCGACGCTCGCCCGCAGGTTCGTGTAGGCCGGGTTCAGCACCTGGAAGCCGCGATCAACGAGGAAACCCTCCACAGCGTCCGTGGTGACGCGGCCGCCGACCCGGTCGGCGCCCTCCAGCACCAGCACGGAGCGGCCCCGCTTCGTCAGTTCACGCGCGCAACTCAAGCCGGCGACGCCGGCACCGATCACGATCACGTCCGGATCCGTCATCTCAGCACTCCTTCAACGCGTCGTGCGCAACCATCGTCACCACTCCTCGTGGGTGTTGGGGTCCCAGGCGGCGTGCTCGCCGAGGTCGAGGGTAGCCAGGTCGGTCATGTCCTGGTCGGTCAGCTCGAAGCCGAACAGGTCGGCGTTGGCGTGCCGGCGTTCGGGGTTCTTGGACGCCGGGATCACCACGCAGCCCTGCTGGACGGCCCAGCGCAGAATGACCTGGCCCTTGGTGACGCCGATCCGGTCGGCGATCTTCTTGACGACCAATTGCTCCATCGTCCCCTCCTTCTGCCCGAGCGGGCTCCAGCCCTCGACGACGATCCCGCGCTCGCGGCAGAAGGCGCGCAGTTCCGTGCGGGCGAGCGCCGGGGACAGCTGGATCTGATTGGCGACGGGCCACACGCCGGTCGCGTCGTGCAGCTCGGTCAACTGCTGCGGCAGGAAGTTGGAGACGCCGACGTGACGGACGAGTCCCTCGGCCTGCAGGTCGAGCATCTCCTGCCAGGTCTCCAGGGCGAGGCCGCGCGAGGGGTTCGGCCAGTGAATGAGCAGCAGGTCCACGTAGTCCGTCGCGAGGCGACGCAGCGAGTCGGTGAGGCCGTGCCGGGTGTGGCCGCGGCCCTGATCCATGCCGGCGATCTTCGTGGTGAGGAAGATCTCGGCGCGGTCGACGCCGCTGCGGCGGATGGCTTCTCCCACCGCTCCCTCGTTCGCGTACTGCGCGGCGGTGTCGAGCAGGCGGAAGCCCTCGCCGATCGCCTGCGCGAGGGTGTCGGCGAGCTCGTTGCCCTTCGCGATGAGGGTTCCGGTGCCGACCTGCGGGATGCTGCCGCCATCGAGGAGCGGCAGCTGGGGAATCGCGGGAATGGTCATGGGGCCATCTTCGTCCGCGTCCTGCCGCGAGCCAACCCTCTGGGGCGCGACGAGGCGCCCCTACACTTCCCCGGATGACCCTCACCGAGCTCGTCGCGTGGCTGACCCGACCCGGCCGTGCGGCCGTCCTCATCGACGGCGGCTCCGGCTCGGGTAAGACGTCGTACGCGCACCGGCTCGCAGAGGAATGGCCGCGTCCGGTGCAACTGGTCTCCCTGGACGCGCTCTACCCCGGCTGGGACGGGCTGGCCGCCGGCGCCGCGGCCGTCCCCGGCATCCTGTCCCCCCTCACCCCCGGATACCGCACGTGGGACTGGCGGCGCGGCGCGCCCGGCGAGCGCGTCACCCTCGACCCGACGGTCGACGTCGTGGTGGAGGGCTGCGGTTCGCTGACGCCGGCGAACCGGGCGCTCGCGACGGCCGCACTCTGGCTCGACCTGGACGCCGCCGAGCGTCGCCGGCGCGCCCTCGACCGCGACCAGGACGCCTACGTCCCCTACTGGGACCGCTGGGCCGCGCAGGAGGCCGAGCACTGGGCGGCGCACCGCCCCTGGGAACTCGCCGATGCCGTGGTCGCCGACGGCGTGATTACCCGCCCGCCCCTCGATTGGGCACAATGGGCCGCGGGTCGTTGAGGCCCACGCCTCCGTAGCTCAGTTGGTAGAGCGCCCGCCTTGTAAGCGGATGGTCGCGGGTTCGAATCCTGTCGGAGGCTCGTGAACTCCAAACCGCTGAGCCGATGGCAGCAGACGATCGAGCGGAACCCCGCGCACTCCCAGTGGTACATCGAGCGTTTCAAGGCGATGGCCGCCGAGGGGCGCGACCTGGTCGGTGAGGCCCGCCTCGTGGACGCGATGGTGGGACGCGGCTCGACCATCCTGGACGCGGGCTGCGGCCCGGGCCGGCACGCGCACTACCTGCACGAGCGCGGCCACACCGTCGTCGGCATCGACCTCGACCCCGCGCTCATCGCCGCCGCCGAGGCCGACGCCCCCGGCCCGCGGTACGTGGTGGGCGACCTGTACGACGTGGTCCTGCCCGACGATGTCCCGTCGTCCTACGATCTCGTCTTCAGCGCAGGCAACGTGATGGGCTTCCTCCACCCGGACACCCGCCGCCCGGTGCTGGCGAACATCGCCGGCTGGCTCGCCGACGACGGGCGCGCGGTGATCGGTTTCGGCGCGGGACGCGGCTACGACTTCGCCGAGTTCGTCGCCGACGCCCGCAGCGTCGGCCTGGAGCCCGAGTCGCTGTTCAGCAGTTGGGACCTGCGTCCGCTGCAGGACGACTCCACGTTCCTGGTCGCGGTGCTGCACCGGGCCTGACGCCCGCGGTTCAGCCGGTGGGCGCCGCGAAGCCGTCTCGACGGCTCAGGGCTCCTCGGCGACGATGCTGTCGGCCTCGGATTCGAGGCCGTCCTTCTTCTGCTGGCGCGAGCGCCAGACGGCGACCGCGACCATGCCGACCAGGATCGCGATCGAGACGTACCACAGGTAGCGGCCGTAGTCGTCCAGCAGGCGCACGGCCGGCTCACCGATCCAGTAGCCCAGCGCAATGTATCCCGCGCTGGTGGCCAGCGCCGAGCAGAACCCGACGATGAGGAACTTGCGCAGCGTCGTCCCGGCGGCCCCCAGCGCGGCGTAGATGACGCCCGCCGGCAGCGGGATGGGCAAGAAGGTCGCGACGATCGCGATCGTCTCGTAGCGGTGGGCGAGGTTCCAGGCCCGGTCGTAGCGGCGCCGGGTGCGCTCGGAGTGGCCGGACGTCCAGACGTCCACGATGTTGCGGCCCCACAGCTTGCCGGCCCACCAATAGATCCAGTCGAACTTCATCGACATCAGCGTGCCGATCAGCAGCACCACGGGCCACCAGCGGTCCCCCACCGCGGTCAGCGCGCCCACCATCACCAGGCCCGTGCGGTAGCCGAGCGAGCCGAGCACGTGCGGGGCGAGCCCGAGCATCACGGGGCGCAGCGGGAGCATCACCAGCCCGTACATCGCCACGACGCCGAGCGCGCTCAGGCAGGCGTAGTCGGCGCGGCCGGGCTTGTGCCGCCACGGCAGGCTCGGGTCGTCCCACCACTCCTGGGGCTCGCCCGGCTCGTCGGGGCCACGGGGCGCATCGCTGATGTCGCGGGGCTCGTCGCTCACGCGGGCGAGCCTACCGCCGGGCCTGGACGCGTCCGGGACCCCGCCCGACACCACCACCCACAAGGGTGTTTGCATATGTGACGCAATCGCTTCTGCCCGTGGTCTAATACCCGCCAGGAATGTCCCCATTCCTGGATTTTCCACAACGGATCGTCGGGCACGTACCTGCCCGTGGAAAGGGAAATGACCATGGCCACCGTTTCGTTCAAGGACGCCTCCCGCGTCTATCCCGGCGCCGATCATCCGGCCGTCGACAAGCTCAACCTCACCATCGGCGACGGCGAGTTCATGGTGCTCGTCGGGCCGTCGGGCTGCGGCAAGTCCACCTCCCTGCGCATGCTCGCGGGTCTCGAGGAGGTCAACTCCGGAAGCATTCTCATCGGAGACCAAGACGTCACCAACCTGCCGCCGAAGGACCGCGACATCGCGATGGTTTTCCAGAACTACGCGCTGTACCCGCACATGACCGTCGCCGACAACATGGGTTTCGCGCTCAAGATGCAGGGCGTGTCCAAGTCGGAGCGTGAGCGGCGCGTGGGCGAGGCCGCCAAGCTGCTGGGCCTGGAAGACTTCCTGACCCGCAAGCCGAAGGCCCTGTCCGGCGGCCAGCGCCAGCGCGTCGCGATGGGCCGCGCCATCGTCCGCCAACCCCAGGTCTTCTTGATGGACGAGCCGCTGTCGAACCTGGACGCCAAGCTGCGCGTCTCCACCCGCACCCAGATCGCCGCCCTGCAGCAGCGTCTGGGCGTCACCACCGTCTACGTCACCCACGACCAGGTCGAGGCCATGACGATGGGCGACCGCGTCGCGGTCATGAAGGACGGAATCCTGCAACAGGTCGCCAACCCCCTCGAGCTGTACGACACGCCCCGCAACCTGTTCGTCGCGGGCTTCATCGGCTCCCCGGCCATGAACCTGATCAAGGGCAAGGTCGCCGACGGCGGCGTTCAAGTCGGCGACTACGTCGTCCCCGTCGAGCGCGAGGTCTTGGCGCGCGCCCAGGGCGACGACACCCTCACGATCGGCATCCGCCCCGAGCACCTGGGCAAGTCCGACGACAGCCAGGGCATCGCCGTGGATGTCGCCGTGGTCGAGGAGCTCGGCGCCGACTCGTACCTGTACGGCTCGCTGGCCGGGCTGTCCGAGGAGGAGCGCCTCGCCGGGCCGCAGATCGTGGCCCGCATGACCTCGCGGCACCCGATCGACCGCTCGGCGCCGGTCCGGCTCAAGCCGACCGGCACCGTCCACGTGTTCTCCAACAGCACGGGCGAGCGCCTGAGCTGACGAGCTGACGCCACGGCGGCTGGGGAGCCGGGTCACTCCGCTCCCCAGCTGTCACAATGGGGCGATGCCCCGGTTCCTCTCAGCCAAGCCCGACTCCCGTCTGCTGCCGCTGCCCTGGAACGTCCCCCTCGACCGCTGGCCGCGCGAGCATCTGGTCGCGCTGCCGCGCGGCATCTCGCGCCACGTCGTCCGCTTCATCCGGGTCGACGACGAGGTCTATGCCGCGAAAGAACTGACGGAGCCGACCGCCTTCCACGAGTACCGGATGCTGCAGGACCTGCACCGGCTCAACACCCCCGCCGTGGAGCCCACCGCCATCGTCACGGGACGCGCCGACGACCGCGGGCGTCCCTTGGATTCGGTGCTGCTCACCCGGCACCTGGAGTTCTCCCTGCCCTATCGCTCGCTGTTCCACTCCGGTGTGCGGCAGGAGACGGTGTCGCGCCTGCTGGACGCGATGGTCGTGCTGATGGCCCGGCTGCACCTGATCGGCTTCCTGTGGCGGGACGTCTCCCTGTCGAACATCCTGTTCCGCCGCGACGCCGGCGCGTTCGCCGCCTACCTGGTCGACGCCGAGACCGCCGAACTGCACCCGCGCCTGTCGGACGGACAGCGCAGCCACGACCTCGACATCGCGATCGTCAACCTGTTCGGCGAGTTCAGCGACCTGGAGGCGGGCCAGTTGCTGGACGAGTCGCTGGAGCCCGAGGCGCTGGTGCGCCAGATCGAGGCCCGCTATCACGCCCTCTGGTCGGAGTTGACCGGGCGCGAAGAGTTCTCCTCCGGGGAGCTCTACCGCATCGAGAACCGCGTCCGCCGGCTCAACCAGCTGGGCTTCGACGTCGCCGAGCTCGACATCTCCACGGCGGCGGACGGCTCGACCGTCCAGATCCAGCCGAAGGTCGTCGACGCCGGGCACCACTCGCGCCGGCTCATGCGCCTCACCGGGCTCGACACCGAGGAGAACCAGGCCCGCCGGCTGCTCAACGACCTCGACACGTACCGCGCCCGGACGAACCAGGGCGACGTGCCCGAGTCCGTCGTCGCCCACGAGTGGCTGACCCGGTGCTTCGAGCCGGTGGTGACGGCGATCCCGCCGCACCTGACAGGCAAGCGCGACCCCGCGCAGATCTTCCACGAGGTGCTCGACTACCGCTGGTACGCGTCCCAGCGGGCCAACCGAGAGGTGCCGCTCACCGACGCCGTCCAGGGCTACATCGCGGACGTCCTGACCGCGCTGCCCGACGAGGTGACCGGCTCCGTCGCTCAGGGCGACGATCACGCGCGTCACCAGCTGAACCCCTACGACCCGTCCGAGGGTTACGCCGAGGACCTCGAGGCGCCCCCGCACGACCCGTGGGACGCCGACGCGCTCGACCCCGACACCGAAGTGCTGCCGGCCGTCCTCGACATCGAGGCCCTGCGCCGGCGTCAGAAGGGCAAGTAGCCGCCTGCCCGTCCGGCCAGACCTGCCGGCTCGGCCGGGGCCGCGCCGGGGCGTCCCTATAGGATGAGCCGGTGACCTTCCACCTGTATGACACCGCGACCCGCTCCATCGTGGAGTTCACCCCGCTCGTGCCGGGCGAGGTGTCGCTGTACTGCTGCGGGGCCACCGTGCAGTCGTCCCCGCACCTGGGCCACGTGCGCAAGGAGGTCAACTTCGACGTCCTGCGCCGCTGGCTCGAGCACTCAGGCTACCGCGTCACCTACGTGTCCAACATCACCGACATCGACGACAAGATCCTGGCGAAGTCGGCGGAGGCCGGGCGGCCGTGGTGGGCGCACGCCTACCTCTACGAGGGCGTCTTCCATCGCGCGTTCGACGCGCTCGGGGTGCGCCGGCCGACGTACGAGCCGCGCGCGACCGGGCACATCCCCGAGATGATCGCCCTCGTCACGACGTTGATCGAGCGCGGGCACGCCTACGCTGCCGACGACGGCTCCGGGGACGTGTACTTCGACGTCCGTTCCTGGCCGCGCTACGGCGAGCTGTCGGGCCAGCGCGTCGACGAGATGGAGCCGGCGCTCGACGCCGACCTGCGCGGCAAGCGCGATCCGCGTGACTTCGCGCTGTGGAAGGGCGCCAAGCCGGACGAGCCCGCGACGGCGTCCTGGGATTCGCCGTGGGGACGCGGCCGTCCGGGCTGGCACCTGGAGTGCTCGGCGATGTCCGGGCGCTACCTGGGCGACGCGTTCGACATCCACGGCGGCGGCCTCGACCTGCGTTTCCCGCACCACGAGAACGAGCTGGCGCAGTCCGCGGCGGCCGGGCGCCCGTTCGCCCGGTACTGGATGCACAACGCCTGGGTGACGATGGCGGGCGAGAAGATGAGCAAGTCGCTGGGCAACACCGCCGACGTCTTCGAGGCGGTCAAGGCCCACGGCGGACGCGCCGTCCGGCTCTACCTCGCCGGCCCGCACTACCGCTCCGCGATCGAGCTGTCGCCGGAGTCGCTGGCCGAAGCCGAGGCGCAGCTCGACCGCATCGACTCGTTCCTCGGCCGCGCCGCCCGGGTCGCCGGCCCGGCGACGCATGACGGAGCCGTCCCGGACGCCTTCGCCGCCGCCATGGACGACGACCTCGGCACCCCCGGCGCGCTGGCGGTGCTGTTCTCGACGATCCGCGAGGGCAACTCCGCGCTGAGCGCCGGGGACGCCGAGGCGCTGCAGGCGGCACGCGAGGCCGTGGTCGCGATGCTGGACGTCTTCGGGCTAGACCCGGATGCCCCCGAGTGGGCGGCGGAGGGCTCCTCGGACGACCTGGAGCCGGTCGTCGACGGCCTGGTCGCCGCGCTGCTCAAGGAGCGTCAGGAGGCCCGCGCCCGCAAGGACTACGCGGCCGCCGACGCGATCCGCGACACCCTGAACAACCTCGGCCTCAAGGTCGAGGACACCCCGACCGGCGCTCGTTGGAGCCTCGAGAAGTAGGAGCACCATGCCAGGAAACAGCCAGCGCAAGGGGGCCGTCCGCAAGCGCGGCAAGGGCGTCGGTTCGACGGGACGCACCGCCGGTTCGGGCGGACGCGTCCGCCGCGGCCTCGAGGGCAAGGGCCCCACGCCGAAAGCCGAGGATCGCCCCTACCACAAGGCCTATCGCAAGCGACGCCCCGACGAGCCCGGCAAGTCCCCCTCGTCCTCGCGGCGCGTCCAGCAGCGTCCGGGCAGTCCCGGCGCCGACTGGGTGATCGGGCGCAACCCCGTGCTCGAGGCGCTCGAGGCTGACCTGCCGGTCAAGCGCGCCTACCTGGCCGAGGGCGTCGAACGCGACTCCCGGCTGGCCGACATCTTGAAGATCGCGGCGGAGCGGTCGATCCCGCTGCTGCAGGCGTCCCGGCCCGAACTCGACAAGCTGACCGGTGGGGCCGTCCATCAGGGCGTCGCCCTGCAGCTGCCCGAGTTCGAGTACGCCCATCCCGGCGATCTCATGGCGGACGCCCTGGAGCGCGAGGACGCCCCGATCGTCGTGGCGCTCGACCAGATCACCGACCCGCGCAACCTGGGGGCGATCATCCGGTCCGCGGCGGCGTTCGGCGCGTCCGGGGTGATCGTTCCGGAGCGACGCTCGGCGCACATGACCGCGACGGCCTGGAAGGCGTCCGCGGGGGCGGCGTCCCGGGTGCCGGTGGCGCTGGCCGGCAACCTGAACCGCACGCTCAAGGAGTACGCCGAGGCCGGGTTCGTCGTGACGGGTCTGGCCGGCGAGGGCGACACCGACATCGCGGACATCCCCGGCGCCGACGGCCCCGTGCTGCTCGTCGTGGGCAGCGAGGGCGAGGGGCTCGCCCGGCTCGTGCGCGAGAACTGCGACGTGCTGGCGTCCATCCCGATCAGCGCCGACACCGAGTCGCTCAACGCGAGCGTCGCGGCGTCCATCGCGCTGTACGAGATCTCCCGCAGCCGGCAGGCCGACGGCTCCGACGCCTGAGGAGCCGCTGGCCCGGCTCACAGCACGACCAGAACCAAGGCGAGCGCCGCGCGGATCATCCGCGCGGCGCTCGTGAGCTCGGGCTGGAGGGTCAGCCGCAGACCTGGTGCAGGTCGCCGGCGTAGGCGATCGGGGCGGGCGCGCCGACGCACAGCGAGTTCGTGACGCGGGCCGGCTGGCCCCCCTCAGGCCTGACCGGCGGCGCCTCGCCGTAGACGCGGCTCTGGGCGCCCAGCAGCGACGTCCACATCGGGGGCGCCGAGGCGACGACCACCTTCGTGTCGTTCGGGTCGAGTCCGGCGAAGCCGGCGAAGTCACGGAAAGCCTCGTCCCGGCCCATCGTCGCGTCGATGAGCTTGTTCTCCTGGGCGCGCTTGGTGTCGAACATGAACGCGCCGTACGTGTTGCGGATCGTCGCGGCCGGGATCTTGCGGTGCTGGGAGACCCAGTTGACGAAGTTGGCATACTCGTTGGCCAGCCCGGCGGTGTAGTTCTGCCGTTCCTCGGCCGAGATCGGCCGGTAGGGGTTGCCGAAGTCCTTGCCCTTGCCCTGGGTGAGGTACTCGCTGGTGATGCCGCCGGTCGTGGTGACGCCCGGGGTCAGCAGCGTGCCCGAGGTGGCGGTGACGTTCTTGTACTGCTCGAAGGGCCCCATGATGATGCCGATGCTGCCGACCAGGGAGCCGTGATCGGCGATGATCTTGTCGGCGTTCGCCATCGTGTACATGCCGCCGGACGCCGACATGCCCTGCACGTAGGCGACCGCCTTCTTGCCGGTGCGCTTCTTGTAGCGTTCGACGGCGTCCGCCATCGCCCGGGAGCCGTTCACGCTGCCGCCCGGGGTGTTCATCAGCAGGATGATGCCGTCGGCGTCCTCGGGCTTGAGCTTGTCGATGACCTGGGCGACCTCGTAGCCGTACGTCCCGGTGGAGAGCGCGCCGCCCTCGCCCGAGTCGGCCATGATCACGCCGTTGACGTTGATGGCACGCAGCTTCTTCGTGGCCCCGTCGGGGCCCCACAGCGTCTTCGTCGACTCGATCGCGGTCTGGTTGGCGCCCGCGAAGGCGCTGGCGGCGCCCATCATCATGAGGGTGGTCAGCAGCGTGCCGAGCAGGCTCAACACGAGCAGCGTGCCGACGAAGCCCAGCCCGGCCCCCGTGCCGATGCCGAAGCCACGGGCGAAGCCGCCGCGCTCCTTGGCCGGCGGGGCCTGCGGGGGCGGACCGGGCGCGTAGCCCTGAGCCCCGGGCGCGTAGCCCTGCGGCCCGGGGGTGAGCGGCGCCGGATGGGCACCTCGTCCGCGATCGGGCGGCAGCGGTCCCGGGTTCGTGGACGACTGCGGCGGCCGGCCCGCGGGCCCGGCCTGCTGGCGGGACGGCTCGGCCTGCTGCCTCCCGTGGGGCGCCTCGGCCGTCGGCGGGTCCTGCGGATGGCTCGCGTCCGGCGGGTTGTCAGGGCGCTCCTGGGGACCGGGCGCTTGGTCGGGGTGGGTCATGTCGGGCTCCTTCGTCACGGCTGTGGCTCGACCCTAGCCGTGTCACCCCTGCGGGGGATCGATCCCGGCCGGACGGCCGCCGTTAACCCGCGCGTCGTTGTCCCGGGTTGACCCAGGCCCTACGGTACGGGTCATGCCCGATCTGTTGACCACCCGCGCCCAGCTCGCCGACGTCCTGGCCCAGCTGGCCGATCTTCTCGACGCCATCGGCCCGGCCGGCTCCACCGAGCCGACGCCGTGCGAGGACTACTCGGTCAACGAGCTGCGCACCCACGTCGTGTCGTGGCTCACGGCCTTCTCCGACGGCATCGTGGACGCCGACGGCACCGTCTCCGACCCCGAGGGCGTCCGGGTCTCCGGCAGCGGCGGCGACCAGGTTCGCCGCGCCGCGGACCTGATCGACGCCGCGCTCGCCGGCGGCGCCGACCACGCCCTGGTGCTCGGCGGGAACGACCTGCCGATGGACGTCGCCCTGCCGATGATCCTCGGCGAGTACCAGGTGCACGGCTGGGATCTCGCCGTCGCCACGGGCAACGCATGGCAACCCGACGAGGCCGGCCTCGAGGCGTCCCTGCAGTTCTTCCCCGCCATGCTCACCGAGGACGCCCAAGGCGAGGGCAAGACGTTCAAACCCCGGGTCCCGGTTCCGGACGACGCGTCCGCCCTCGACCGGCTGCTCGGGCTGACCGGCCGCAATCCCGCCTGGGCACCCTGACCCACCCCGCCGCGCCAGCGCGCCAGCCGGTGTGGCGTCCGGACGCCGGGTGACCGCTGGCCCACGAGCGGGCCCGGTTCGCTAGATTGACGGCCAACACCGTCAGCGAGGAGTGCCCCGTGAACGACATCGCCGCCACCGCGTCCAGCGCCTACGCCCAGGCCCTGTCCATCATCGAAAGCGTCGAGCCCCGGATCAGCGGCGCCATCACGTCCGAGCTCGCCGACCAGCGGGCGTCCCTCAAGCTCATCGCGTCCGAGAACTACGCGTCGCTGGCCACGCTGCTGACGATGGGCAACTGGCTGAGCGACAAGTACGCCGAGGGCACCATCGGGCACCGCTTCTACGCCGGGTGCCAGAACGTCGACACGGTCGAGTCCGTCGCCGCCGAGCACGCCCGGGAGCTGTTCGGCGCCGAGTACGCCTACGTCCAGCCTCACTCGGGCATCGACGCCAACCTGGTGGCCTACTGGGCGATCCTCAACAAGCGCATCGAGTCGCCGGCGTTGGAGCGCCTGGGTGCCAAGACGGTCAACGACCTGTCGCACGACGACTGGGAGTCGCTGCGCCACGAGTTCAACAACCAGCGCGTCATGGGCATGAGCCTGGACGCCGGCGGTCACCTCACCCACGGGTTCCGGCACAACATCTCCGGCAAGATGTTCGAGCAGCGCTCCTACGGAACCGATCCCGAAACGGGGCTCATCGACTACGCCCAGCTCGAGAAGGACGCCAAAGAGTTCAAGCCGCTGATCCTCGTCGCTGGCTACTCCGCCTACCCGCGCCGGGTGAACTTCGCCACGATGCGCGAGATCGCGGACTCGGTCGGCGCCACCCTCTTCGTCGACATGGCGCACTTCGCGGGCCTGGTCGCCGGCAAGGTGTTCACCGGCGACGAGAACCCGGTGGGCCACGCGCACGTGATCGCGTCCACCACCCACAAGTCGCTGCGGGGCCCGCGCGGCGGCTTCCTGCTCTCGGACGCCGAGTACTCCGACTCCATCGACAAGGGCTGCCCGATGGTGCTGGGCGGACCCCTGAGCCACGTGATGGCGGCCAAGGCCGTCGCGTTCGCCGAGGCACGGACGCCGGACTTCCAGGTTTACGCGCGCAACGTCGCCGACAACGCGAAGGCGCTGGCCGAGGGCCTGATGAAGCGCGGCGTGAAGCTCGTCACCGACGGCACCGACAACCACCTCTGCCTGCTCGACGTGACCACCTCGTTCGGCCTCACCGGACGCCAGGCCGAATCGGCGCTGCTCGACGCGGGCGTGGTCACCAACCGCAACTCCATCCCGCGCGACCCGAACGGCGCCTGGTACACCTCCGGCGTCCGCATCGGAACCCCCGCGCTGACCTCGCGCGGCTTCGGCGCGGACGAGTTCGACAAGGTCGCCGAGCTGATCGTGGGCGTCCTGACGGAGACCTCCCCGGTCACGGCGTCCACCGGCAAGCCGGGCAAGGCGAAGTACACCATCGCCGAGGGGGTGGCCGACCGCACGAAGGCCGCCGCCGACGAGCTTCTGGACGCCAACCCGCTGTACCCGGGACTCGAGCTCTGAGCCACGCCGTCCTCCTGCGGACCAGGCCGGCTCTGCACGCCGGCCTCGTCGCCCCGCCTGGCGCTGGCCCCCGACCGGTCAGCGGGTGAAAAGCTCGCCCTGGATCGTCCGGACGAAGTTCGACAGCGAGCCCGGCAGGTCGCGCAGGTGCCAGCCTGCCGGTCCGTGGTACCAGTCAAGGTCCTCGCTGTCCTCGGCCTCGTCGTCGTCCGCGGCGACCAGCCCGTCGATCCAACGCTGCGTCCCCCCCAGCACCACCGCGTACGGCAGCACCCGGGACAGCTCGGCGTAGGCGCGGCCGCCCTGCATCTCCTCGATCGGCTGGGTCAGCAGCTGGCCGCGCAGGATCCCCAGGCCCTGAAGCACGCCGGCGCCCTTGGCCGTCCGCGCCGGCATCGCCTGGGCGACGAACATCAGGCCGAGCGCCAGCGCGACCAGCACAAGCGCCAGCAGGCCGAACTCGGTGAACGCGATCAGCAGCGCCCCGCCGATCAGTGTGAGGACGAGCGCGATCCAGCCCGCGCGCGCCCAGGTGGTGCGGGTGGAGTCGGGGCGCACGGCGAACCAGCCCTGGTGGACGACCTCGGCGTACAGCTCGTCCTGCACCTGGTGGGACGCCTCCCGGACGCGCCCGATCGCGTCGTGCAGCGGCTGCGCCTCCCCCTCGGGCGCCAGCGCGTCGAGCAGGGTCCGCTCATAGGGGCGCAGCGCGTCCACGCCGGTCCGGCGCGTCAGTAACCACTCGGTGGGCTTGAAGCCGGGATCCCGCGGCATCTCGGTGATCAGCAGGTGCCCATGCACCGCGAGGTCGAGCATCGTGGCAGTGATGTCCACCGGGTCGACGCGCTCGTCCACGAGCGTGCCCACCTGACCGGGGCGGACGTCCTCGTCCATCCGGAAGGCGCTCTGCCCATCGCCCACGGGACGGAAGCCGCCGACCATGATCGGATCCGCCTGCGGTCCGTCGTCGCGCCCGAAGCGGCGGTGCATGAGCCAGAAGAACAGGGCGCCCAGCAGACCCGTTCCGACGGCGGCCCCCAGGGGCAGCGGGGAGACCGAGAACGCGTGGTCGAGGGTCCACCGGCGCTCAAGATCCTGATTGGGCTTGACCACCGAGTTCGGGAACCGGATGACGACCTGGACGACCTCGCCCGCGCCGCGGGGGCCGTCGTGGAAGGCCGGTTCGGACTGGTCGTGGGTGCCGCCGGTGAAGTTGGCGCAGACGGCCGGCGCGGCCGGGGAGCCGGCGCGGCAATCGATCATCGTGAAGGGGCCCGGCACGGCGATCGTCGCGTCGAAGCTACGCACCGGCAGGTTGAGCCCCTGCAGCAGCCGCCAGCTCACCGTCGTGGTGCCGTCGCCGTTGTCGAGCGCGGCGCCCTTGACCTTGTACGACAGCCGCACAGGTTGGTTGCCGCTCAGCGGGACGGTGACCAGCTCGTAGTCGCCGTCCGTGCTGACGTTCGGGGTGACGGCGGTGCCACCCACCGTGGCCGCGACGTCGGTGATCTCGAACTCGTAGCGGCGGTCGCGTCCCGACTCCAGGGCGGTCGCGAACCGCTGGCGCAACTCGGAAGCGCCGTCGGGGGTGATCGTGGCCTCGACGCTGAGGACGCCGTCGGGCGCGACGGACCCGTTCACCACGTACGACGCGATCTCGTCGGCGGCGTGCGCGGGGACGGTGGAGAATCCGATCAGGCCGGCGACGGCCAGCACGATCGCGGCCCAGGTGCGGACCAGCATGCGGTGGGCAGTGGATGTCACGGGGGCGAACCTATCGCACTAGGGTGGGCCGGGTGAGTCGACAGCAGTGGGGACCTGCGCCGCGTCCGGGCCGGTCCGGCTATCCGATGCCCGGCGGGACGCCCCGGCCACCGCAGGGCTGGCAGAGCGCGCCGCCGTGGCAGGGCAACGTCGGGCAGCTCCAGCAGTGGGGCCCGCCCCAGGGTGGCCCCCGGTCGCCGCAGCCGTGGCCGCCGCCCGGCCGACCCCAGCGTCCGCGTCGCCGCCGCAGCCTGTTCGGTTCGCTGGTGCGCCTCGCGCTGGTCATCCTCGCGATCATGTTCATCTCCGCGACGCTGCGCAGCGTCACCAGCGGCCCGGAGACACCCAACTCGCCGGGCTCGTCGGACGCCCCCGCGTCCGGGCCCTATGTCAACGAGGAGTACACGCCTCCGCCGCCCGACATGAACCCGCCGGAACTGCCGATGCCGGACACGGTCGGCCAGGCCGAGAACTACGTCACCAGCAACACCGTCTACAACCAGTCCATCCCCTCGCCCACCGCGTGCAAGATGAACTCCCTCGACCCGAATGGCGCCTCGAAGGCCGAGCTCGAGACGCACCTCAACCAGCTCATGGGCTGCCTGATGGCCGTCTGGGAGCCGCCGCTGAAGGCGGCGGGGTGGCAGCTGCCGCGTCCGCCGGTGACGGTCTACAGCTCGCCCGTCCGGACGGCCTGCGGCGTCATGCGCGAGGTCAACGCGGCCTACTGCGCCGGTGACCAGCGGGTCTACTACGCCCAGCCGCTGCTGAGCGCCTTCCCCGAGGAGGTGCGCACCACCCCGTACGCGGCCGAGACGATCATCGCCCACGAGTTCGGGCACGCCGTCCAGGCGCGCAGCGCGATCCTCATCTCCGAGAAGGCGCTGGAGCAGCGCGCGTCCAAGAACGAGGGGCTGGTGATGTCGCGGCGCACCGAGACGCAGGCGGACTGCTTCGGCGCCCAGTTCGTCAGGTCCGTGGCGCAGAGCCAGAACCTGGACGCCGCGCGTCTCGCCGGCCTGCAGCGGCTCACCTACAACATCGGCGACGACGTGCTGAGCGGCCAGCCGAACATCAACGAGGGCCACGGCCTGGGCCGCAGCCGCGAAGCGTGGTTCACCCGCGGACTCGGCAGCGATCAGATCGCCGCCTGCAACACCTTCACCGCGCCGGCCTCCAGCGTGCGCTGAGCGTCAGACCGCGTAGACGAGGGCGGTCGCCACGGCCGCGACGCCCTCGCCGCGTCCGGTGAGCCCGAGCCCGTCGGTCGTGGTGGCCGCTACCGTCACGGGGGCCCCGAGAGCCTCGGACAGCACCCGCTCAGCCTCGGCGCGGCGCCCGGCCAGGCGCGGCCGGTTGCCGATGATCTGCACGGCGACGTTGCCCACCTCGAAGCCCGCGGCCCGGACGCGCCGGGCGCACTCGGCCAGGAACGCCATGCCGTCCGCGCCGGCCCACGCCGGGTCGCTGGTGCCGAAGTTCGAGCCCATGTCTCCCAACCCAGACGCCGAGAACAGCGCGTCACAGGCCGCGTGAGCGGCGACGTCGCCGTCGGAGTGCCCGGCCAGCCCGGCCGGCTCGTCGGGGAAGAACAGCCCCGCCACGTGCAGGGGGACGCCGTCGGCGAGCTGGTGGACGTCCGTGCCGACGCCGACGCGCGGAACGATCACGACCGGTCTGCGGAGGCGATCGCCTCGGCGATGACGAGGTCGAACTCGGTGGTGATCTTGAACGCCAGCCGGTCCCCGTCGACCAACGTCGCGACGCCGCCGGCGAACTCGTAGGCCGCGATGTCGTCGGTGACCGGGACCCGGTTCTCCTGGATCAGCGCGTGCGCCTCCAGCAGCGCGTCCCGTTCGAACCCCTGCGGGGTCTGGACGGCCCGCAGCGTCGAGCGGTCGATCACCGCGGACCCCACCTCGGTGAGCTGCCGGATCGAGTCGACGACCTCGGTGATGGGCGTGACCGCGGGGGCGCCCCCGCGGACGGCGGCGACGACGTCCTCCACCACGCGCACCGGGACCAGAGCCCGGGCCGCGTCGTGCACGAGGACGATCTCAGCGGCGGACAGCTCCTCGTCGCCCTGCAGCGCCAGCAGGCCGTTGCGGACGGAGTCCTGCCGCTCCGCCCCTCCGGTCACGATCCGCACCGGGATGGGCGCATCGGCCAGGACCCGCTCGAACGACTCGACCGCGGGCTCCGCGACAACGACGATCGCGGCCGCACAGCCCCCCGCGGCGAGCTGCCGGACCGAGCGCACGACCAGCGGGAGGCCGCCGACCGTGCGCAGCGCCTTGGGGACGTCACCACCCAAACGGACGCCAGAACCGGCCGCCACCACGATGGCGACGACCGGTCCGGATGAAATGCTGATCGACGGCATGCCGGTCAGGACGCGAGGACCTCATCGAGCATGGTCTCGGCCCGGTCTTCCTCGACCTTCTCGGCCAGCGCCAGCTCGGACACCAGGATCTGACGGGCCTTGGCCAGCATGCGCTTCTCGCCGGCCGACAGGCCACGCTCGCGCTCGCGGCGCCACAGGTCGCGGACGACCTCGGCGACCTTCATGACGTTGCCCGAGTGCAGCTTCTCGAGATTCGCCTTGTAGCGACGCGACCAGTTCGTGGGCTCCTCCGTGTGTGGCGCGCGCAACACGTTGAAGACACGCTCAAGGCCGTCGGCGTCGACGACGTCACGGACCCCCACCAGGTCGAGGTTGCAGGCCGGCACACGCACCACCAGGTCGTTCTGCCCCACGATGCGCAGCACAAGATAGAGGCGATCTTCCCCCTTGATCGTGCGGGTCTCGATGTCTTCAATGACAGCCGCCCCGTGGTTTGGGTAGACAACTGTTTCCCCGACAGTGAAAGTCATGTGTTCAGATCCCCTCTCCGACGACCATTCTAGCACAAAACATCGTGAATGTACTAGCCACACGGGTTTTGGGGCTTGACAACGCCGCCCGCGTGTGCTGGCACTCCGGGCTTCTTTCCGATCGCGGCGACCAAATTTCCGGCCATTGGACGCGCCATTCCTCCGGCCCCGCTCCCCCCATTCTGGACGAAGCGCGCCCGTTCGGCGGCGTTTCTCGACATCGACCGCGCCAGATCCGGCCCCCACGGCGCGCGGAACCCGAGTCGTTTGGATAAGGTGCACGCAGACATCCTTCGACGTTGCCAGGAGCGAAAGACCATGCACCGACCCCACCGTTCGTCGCGCCGCTTCCGGATGATCGGCGCCGCGGCGCTCGCCGCCGGCTCCCTGCTGCTCGGCGGCTGCGGCTTCAGCGCGCAGACGCTGCAGTCGTACACCCCGGCTCACGGCGTGAACCTCGACCAGGGCTTCCTGAAGGTGCGCAACCTGCTGATCATCGCGAAGGACGGCGGCCAGGGCGTCCTGTCCGGGTCCATCGTCTCCCAGCGCGAAGCCGACCGTCTCACCGGCATCACGGGCCACGCCATCACCGCGAGCGACGCCCCCGGCTCCCAGTTGACGATCAGCCAGGCCGCCGTGCCGCTGCCGGCCGGCCAGATGGTGGTGCTCGCCGGCGACAACGGCCCGCAGATCCGCGTCTCGGGCAGCGACTTGAAGCCCGGCCTGACGGCCCAGCTGACGCTCACGTTCGCGTCCGGCGTCACCGAGGAGGCCACGGTTCCGGTGATGAGCGCGGACGACCCGATCTATGCCACCGCCGTGCCGTCCGGCCCCGCCTCCTCGTCGGCTTCGCCGAGCGGCAGCGCGTCCGCCTCGCCGAGCCCGACCACCACCCCGTAGCCCGCGCACGCCCACCGGCCCGCCTCGAGCGGGGCCGGGCGGGTGGTCACACCCCGTAGGTGTCGACGTCGGAGAGCAGCTTGCTGACGCTCTCGCCCAGGTGGATGCGCCGGATCGCTTCGGCGAACAACGGCGCCACCGAGATCACGGTCATCCGGTCGATCGGCTTGTCCTGAGGCAGGGTGTCGGTCGTGACGATCTCGGTGACGCCCTCCAGCGCGTTCAGCCGCTCCACCGCGTTCCCGGTGAACAAACCGTGGGTGCACACCACCGAGATCGAGCGCACCTGCGCCTCCTGCAGCTTCTCCACCAGGGTCACGATCGACCCGGCGGTGGCGATCTCGTCGTCTAGGACGATGGCGTCCCGGCCGCGGACGTCGCCCACGATCGCGTCGATCACCACCGAGTCGTCGGCCATGCGCCGCTTGGCGCCGGCGGCCACGTCCGTCTTGAGCATCCGGGCGAAGCTGTTGGCTTGCTTCGCGTTGCCGAAGTCGGGCGAGACCACCACGGCGTTGCTGAGGTCGCGGTCGCGGAAGTGCTTGCTCAACACCCCGAGCGCGGACAGGTGGTCCACCGGCACCGAGAAGAACCCGTGCACCTGCTCGGCGTGGAGCGCCATGGTCAGCACCCGCGAGGCGCCCGCGGCGGAGATGAGATCGGCAACCAGCCGGCCGCCCAACGAGATGCGCGGGGCGTCCTTCTTGTCGGAGCGGGCGTAGGCGTAGTGCGGCATGACGACGTTGACGTGGGCCGCCGAGGCTCCGCGGGCGGCGTCCACCATCATCAGGAGCTCCATCAGGTTCTCCTGCGTCGGCGGGACCAGCGGCTGGACGATGTAGACGTCCTTCTGCCGACAGTTCGCGCGCAGTTGTACCTGCATGCAGTCGTTGCTGAACCGGGTGAGGCGTGAGGGGCTGAGTTCGACCCCGAGCAGGCCGCACATCTCCTCGCTGAACTGGCGGTGGGCGTGCCCCGAGAACACAACGATGTTGTCCGTCACGTCAGGCGAGTCTAGCGGCGGTGAACCCCCCGCCCGCCCGTTTCCAGAAGCGCTGACGGGCCGGCGCTCAGGCGTCGAACTTGTAGCCCAGCCCCCGGACGGTCACGAGCGTCACCGGGTGGGCCGGGTCCGCCTCGATCTTCGCGCGCAGCCGCTTGACGTGGACGTCCAGCGTCTTGGTGTCGCCCACGTAGTCGGCGCCCCAGATGCGGTCGATGAGCTGACCGCGGGTCATCACCCGCCCCGAGTTGCGCAGCAGCATCTCGAGCAGCTCGAACTCCTTCAGCGCCAGGCGGACGGACTGGCCGCGCACCCACACCTCGTGGCGCTCGACGTCCATGCGGACGTCGCCGGCCTCGATCACGTCGGGCATCAGGTCGTTGTCGCTGCCCCGGCGCAACACGGCGCGGATGCGCGCGGCCAGTTCCCGGTGGCTGAACGGCTTCGTGACGTAGTCGTCGGCGCCGAGCTCGAGGCCCACGACCTTGTCGACCTCGGCGTCCCGGGCCGTCACCATGATGATCGGCACCGAGCTGCGCTGCCGCAGCCGCCGACAGACCTCGGTGCCCGACAGGCCGGGCATCATCAGGTCGAGCAGCACGATGTCTGCGCCGTGCCGCTCGAACTCGGCCAGGCCCTCCTCGCCGTTGGCCGCGAGGACGACCTCAAAGCCCTCTTTACCGAGCATGTAGCCCAGTGCGTCGCGGTAGGACTCTTCGTCCTCGATGATCAAGACGACAGACATTCATTCCCCTTCCAGGTCGTCGTCCGGCGGTTCGGCCGCCGGGAGGCGCAGCGTGAACGTCGAGCCGCTGCCGAGTTTGCTCCACAGATGGATCGACCCGTCGTGGCCCTCGGCGATCTCGCTGACGATCGAGAGTCCCAAGCCGGTGCCACCAGTCTCGCGGCTCCGCGCATGGTCGGCGCGGAAGAACCGTTCGAAGATGCGTTGCTGGTCCTCGGCGGCGATGCCGATCCCGTTGTCGGAGACCGCGACGTCCACGAAGCGCTGTTCATCCTCGACCACGGTTCGGGAACTGACCACCACGCGGGCCCGCTCGTCGGAGTAGGAGATGGCGTTCATGATGAGGTTCGCCACCGCCGTGCTGAGCTGGTCACGGTCGCCCAGCACGTACAGCCCGTCGCGCAGGCTCTGGGTGAGACTGACCTTGCGCGACTCAGCCAGCTGCCGGCACCGGTCGAGCGCGAGCGAGACGAACTCGGCGACCTCGATGCGCTGCGCGGACGCGAGCGGGGATTCGCCCTGCAGCCGGGACAGCATGATGATCTGGCTGACCAGGTCGGTGAGCCGCTGGGTCTCGGCGCGGATCTTGCCGGCAAAGCGGGTGACGGCCTCGGGGTCGTCCGCCGCGCCCTCGGTGGCCTCGGCGAGCAGCGCGATCGCGCCGACCGGTGTCTTGAGCTCGTGGGTCGCGTTCGTCATGAAATCACGGCTGGATTCCTGCGCCCGCAGCAGCTGCGCGCGATCGTCCGCGACGACGAACACGCGGCCGTCCGAGAGCGGCTGGACGCGGGCGGCCAGCTGCAGGGTCGGCTTTCCCCGTCCGCGCTTGAGGTCGAGGTTCACCGAACTCAACTCACCGTCCTGGCGAGACTCGCGGATCAGCTCGAGCAGGGCCGGGATCGCGACGCGGGTGCGGCGCACCATGCCCATCGTCTCGGAGGCGCCGTTGGCGAGCAGGATCTCGTCGTGCGGGCCCACCAGGATCGCGCCGGGTCTCAGCACATCCATGAGCAGCCGGACGTCCTCGGCTGGGTGCCCGGGCGACTCCGGGGTCGCCTCGGCCCGACGCCGAAGCGCCATGTAGACGATCGCCGCCGCCAGCACCGCGCCCACAAGGGCGCTCACCACGGCCACGATCAACTCGCTCACGCCGCGATCATAGGGGGTGTGAGCCCTCACTCGGCTGGCCCTCAGCGGCATGGGAACCCGCCATTCACGCAAGGTTCACCCGGGGGTACCGGCGCCCGAACATCAGCGTTCTCAGCCCGCGGCTACAGTGCCAGGGACTAGGCTGCAATTGATCTAGGCAATCTCACCTCTCGACAAGGCAAGGCAGCATGAGAGCCTCATACCACGAAGCCCTGACCGAAGTAAGCAACGACCTGATCACGATGACGGAGACGGTCCAGACCGCCGTCCAGCGCGCCACGGAGGCTCTGCTGGAGGCCGACCTCCCGCTCGCCGAACAGGTCATCTCCGACGACGCCCAGCTCGACGCCGAGCACGACGACCTCGAGGCGCGCTGCTTCGGCCTGCTTGCCCGTCAGGCTCCCGTCGCCGGCGAGTTGCGCACGCTGGTGGCCGCGTTGCGCATGGTCGCCGACCTGGCCCGCATGGGCGACCTCGCAGCGCACGTGGCGAAGATCGCCCGGATGCGCTACCCCAACCACGCCGTCCCCGACCAGATGATCAGCAACTTCCGGCGCATGTCCACGTTGTCCGAGGGCATGGTCGCGATGGCGGGCAACACCCTGCGCGAACAGAACGTCCTGGACGCGGAGAAGATGGCCGACCACGACGAGGAGATCGACGAGCTCCGCACCTTGCAGTTCCGCGAGCTTCTCAACGACACGTGGCAGCACGGGGTTGAGGCCGCCGTCGACTGCGCGCTGCTCGGCCGCTACTACGAGCGCATCGCCGACCACGCCGTGCTGATGGGCTCCCGCGTGATCTACATCGTCACCGGGCTGCACCCCGAGGGCGAGAACTGGACCATCGCCTGACGACCCTTCGCACGACAGCGGCGGCCGCCCCCCCTCGGGGGCGGCCGCCGCCCGTTCGTGGCGAACCCGGGACTACTTCTTGCCCTATCGTCACCGGGCTGCACCCCGAGGGCGAGAACTGGACCATCGCCTGACGACCCTTCGCACGACAGCGGCGGCCGCCCCCGATCGGGGGCGGCCGCCGCTCGTTCGTGGCGAACCCGGGACTACTTCTTGCCCTGGTTCTTCACGGCCTCGATGGACGCCTTGGCGGCCTCCGGGTCGAGGTACCGTCCACCCTTGGTGACGGGCTTGAAGTCGTCGTCCAGCTCGTAGAACAGCGGGATGCCGGTCGGGATGTTGAGGCCGGCGATGTCGTCGTCGGAGATGCCGTCGAGGTGCTTGACCAGCGCGCGCAGCGAGTTGCCGTGCGCGGCCACCAGCACCGTCTTCCCGTCGGCGAGGTCGGGCTTGATGTCGGACTCCCAGTACGGCAGCATCCGCGCCACGACGTCCTTGAGGCACTCGGTGAGCGGGCGCTCGTTCTCGGGGATGTCGGCGTAGCGGGGGTCGTTGAACTGGCTGTACTCGCCGTCCTTGTCGATGGGGGGCGGCGGGACGTCGTAGCTGCGACGCCACTGCATGAACTGCTCTTCGCCGAACTGGTCGCGGATCTCGGTCTTGTTCAGGCCCTGCAGCTTGCCGTAGTGGCGTTCGTTGAGCCGCCAGGTGCGCTTGACCGGGATCCAGTGCCGGTCGCAGCCGGCCAGCGCGAGGTTGGCGGTGTGGATCGCCCGCAGCAGCAGCGAGGTGTGCAGCACGTCGGGCAGGATCTGCTCCTGCTTGAGGAGGTCGCCGCCCTTCTTGGCCTCGCCGACGCCCTTCTCGTTGAGGTCGACGTCGACCCAGCCGGTGAACAGGTTCTTCGCGTTCCATTCGCTCTCGCCATGGCGGAGCAGGATCAGTTTCGAAGTCATGCCCCGAGCCTAGCGGGCAGGTCTGCGATGATGTCCCGATGAGTGAATACGGTCCCGACCAGGCGGCAGCCGACCTCGCCGACAAGGAGGCGGAGCTGCGACGCAAGCTCGCCCGCCTGACCGCGCCCGTCGAGGAGGGCAGCACCATCGGCTTCGGCAAGCGCATCGGCGACGGCACGACGCAGGCGATCCAGCAGATGGAGGACGCCGGGTCCGCTCAGATCGTGGCCGGCACCCTCGATGAGGTGCTTCGCGCCCAGGAGCGTCTCGCCGCGGGCACGTGGGGCACGTGCGAGGTCTGCGGGGAGCCGATCGATCCGGGCCGCTTGGAGGTCCGCCCCTGGTCGGCGCGCTGCGTGGAGCACGCGGACGTCGTCCTCTGAGATCGGACGCCCACCCTCCGCGAGCCAGCGCGACTCCGGACGGCGCTGCCCATGAGGGCCGAGAACTGGCGCCCGAGCAGGCGCGGGCGGGCCTCAGCGCTGGCCGTACACGTTCTGGTACCGGTCGTGCAGCGCGTCGATCAGGTCCTGAGGTAGCGACTCGACCGGCCCCTTCTGCTGCGCGACGTGGATCGTCCGCGCGACCTCCTCGCACAGCACCGCCGCCTTGACCGCCGCCTGGCCGTCCTTGCCGATCGTGAACGGCCCGTGGTGCCCCATCAGCACCGCCGGTGACCGCTGCCCGCGCAGCGTCTCGACGATGCCGCGTCCGATCGAGTCGTCGCCGATCACCGCGACCGGGCCGATCGGGATGGGGCCGCCGAACTCGTCGGCCATCATCGTCAGCACGCACGGGATCTCCTCCATCCGCGCGGCGAACGCGGTGGCGTACGTCGAGTGCGTGTGGACGACGCCCCCCACCTCGGGCATGTGCCGGTACACGTAGGCGTGTGCCGCGGTGTCGGACGACGGCGTCAGCCGCGGGGAGGTGCCGTCGTTGATCTTCTCGCCGTCGAGGGTGCAGACGACCATGTTGTGCGGGCTCAGCTCGTCGTAGCTGACCCCCGACGGCTTGATGACGAACAGGTCGGCACCGGGTACCCGCTCGGAGACGTTGCCCGCGGTCCACACGACGAGCTCCCACCGGGGCAGCTGCGCGTGGAGCCTCGCCACCCGCTGGCGGGTGGTCTCGACGGCCTCCTGCGTCTCCCACGGAAGTTGGGACAACACGATCATGGTCACTCCTCGCGTCGCGGTCGCGCCGCCGGCCCGCCGGTGCCGGGCGCGCCGCCCTCCCCGGGGACGGGCGGCGCTCCGGGGCCGCTACTGGGTGGCCTCGCCGCGAACGCGGCGGACCAGGTTCTTCAGGTTGTGCATGACAGGGTTCTCGCCGCGTCCGAAGTAGTCGTGCAGCTTCTTCCACTCGGCGTAGAGCTCGTCGTAGACCTTCGCCGCCTCAGCGTCCGGCTCGTAGCTGCGCTGGTCGCGGGCTCCCATCGCGGCGGCCGCGGCCGGGGCGTCCGGGTACTCGCCGGCCGCGACGGCCGCGAAGATGGCCGACCCGAGGGCGCCCGGCTGCATGCTGGAGCAGGTGCCGAGCTTCCGGTTCAGGATGTTGGCGTAGGTCCGCATCAGGAACCTGTTCTTGATGAGGCCGCCACCGCAGATGATCTCGTTGATCGCGACGCCACACTCCTCGAACGTCTCCACGATCATGCGGGCGCCGAAGGCCGTACCCTCGATGAGCGCCCGGTAGATCTCCTCGGGCTGGGTCGCCAGCGTGAGGCCGACGATCATGCCCGAGAGGTTGGCGTCGGCGAGGACGGAACGGTTGCCGTTGTGCCAGTCGAGGGCCAGCAGGCCGGACTCCCCGGGCTTGAGTTCCTCGGCCTTGCGCGACAGGAACTCGTGGACGCTGAGTTCGAGCCGCGCGGCCTCGGCGTAGTAGTGCGCCGGCACGGTGTTCTCGACGAACCAGGCGAAGATGTCGCCGACCGCGGTCTGGCCGCACTCGAATCCCCACGAGCCCTCGACCAAGCCGCCGTCGACGACGCCGAACATGCCGGGGACTTCCTTGAGCTCCTCGCCGGGCACCAGCCAGCAGCTCGACGTGCCCATGATCGCGGTCAGCTGACCCGGCTGAAGGGCGTCGAACGCCGCGGCCGCGACGTGGGCGTCGATGTTGCCGGTCGAGACGGTGATGCCGGCCGGGAGGCCGGTCCACCCCGCTGCCTCCTCGGTCAACTCCCCGGCCTTGGCGCCCAGCGGGAGGACCTCGGCGGTCTGCTTCTCGGAGAACACCCCGCCGAACTCGGGGTTGTGGGCCTCGAGGTACTCCGTGGACGGGTACGCCCCGTCGATGTACATACGCTTGTAGCCCGAGTCGCCTGCCGCGTAGGTCAGGGTGCCGGTGAGCTTCCAGACCAGCCAGTCGACCAGGTTCGCGAACACCTCGGTCGCCTGGTAGACCTCGGGCGCCTTCTCGAGCGTCTCGAGCATCTTCGGCATGCCGAGCTCGGAGCTCATCACGCCGCCGTAGCGCGGCAGCCAGGCCTCGTCGCGCTCGCGGGCCAGCGCGACGATGCGGTCGGCCTGCTCCTGAGCGCCGTGGTGCTTCCACAGCTTCACCCATGCGTGGGGATTGTTCTTGAACTCGTCCAGCTCGCACAGCGGGGTGCCGTCCGCCTTGCAGGCGAAGAGGGTGGCGGACGTGGCGTCCAGGCCGACGGCGACCACGTCGTTCGGGTCGACGTTGGCCTCCTTCAGCGCACCCGGGACGGCGTTCTTGAGGACGTCGATGTAGTCGGCCGGCGCCTGCAGGGCGAAGTCCGGCGGGAGGTTCTGGTTGTCGGCCGCGCTCAACGTCCGGTCCATGACGCCGTGCTTGTACATGGTGAGGGCCGTGCCCATTTCCTTGCCGTCACTCAGCCGGAAGACGCCCGCGCGTCCCGACAGGGTTCCGAAATCGATGCCGACGACATACTTGTCACCCATCGTGATGTCTCCTTTGCCTTGCGCCGTTGCAGGCCGCGCAGCGGTGCGCGGTTGTGCCCCCACGATACAAATCCCGGACCGGCCTGACGAGGGACGACGGCCGCCTGAGGCCCCCGCGCCGCAGCACGTCAGTTCATCCCCGCGCGATCTTCCGGGCGTCCGTGCTGGAATGGACCCATGACCAGCGCAGGAACAGACATGTCCACCAAGACCGCCGTCGTCACGGGCGCGTCCAGCGGGATCGGGGAGGCCACCGCGCGCCGGCTCGCCGCCGAGGGATACCGCGTCGTCGTCGCGGCCCGCCGAGCCGACCGGCTGGAGGCGCTGGCCGACGAGATCGGCGCCTCCGCGGTCGCCTGCGACGTCACGGACGAGTCGTCCGTCGCGGGGTTGGCGGAGGCCGCCGGTGACTCGGTCGACGTCCTGGTGAACAACGCCGGGGGCGCGGTGGGCCAGGAGCCGCTCGCCGAGGCCGACCTCGACGCCTGGGCGACCATGTACCAGACCAACGTGCTGGGCGCGGGCCGGGTGACGAAGGCGCTGCTCCCTGCGATCGAGGCGGCCCACGGCACCGTCGTGTTCGTCACCTCCACCGCGGCGGAGGCGGCCTACGAGGGAGGCGCCGGGTACAACGCCGCCAAGGCGGGCGAGCGCATGTTGGCCGGCGCCCTGCGGCTCGAGCTGTGCGGGCGTCCGGTGCGGGTCTGCGAGATCGCGCCCGGCATGGTGCACACCGAGGAGTTCTCCCTGGTCCGCTTCGGTGGCGACCAGGCCAAGGCCGACAAGGTCTACGAGGGCGTCCCGGACCCGCTCGTCGCCGACGACATCGCCGACGCGGTCGCGTGGATGGTGACCCGGCCCGAACACGTCAACATCGATCGGCTCGTCATCCGACCCCGCGCCCAGGCCGCCAACCACAAGGTCTTCCGCGGCTGACCCGTACCCGGACGCAGAACCGCCGCAGCCCGCCCCCGAGATTCAGGGGCGGCCTGCGGCGGTTTGTCGTCGGTCAGACGGGGCTCACTCGGCCATCTCGATGAGGGCCTGGCCACCCTGCACGGCGTCGCCGGGCTTGACCAGGATGGCCCCCACGGTCCCGGCCTGCGGCGCGGTGATCTCGGTCTCCATCTTCATGGCCTCGAGGACGAGGAGGACGTCGCCCGCCTCGACGGGCTTGCCCTCCTCGGCGAGGACGCGGGCCACGGAGCCCGCGAGGGGGGCGACGACCGCGTTCGAACTCGCGGCCGGCATCTTGGCGGTCGTCGGGGCGGTCGGGGTCTGGCCGGAGCCGCCGATGACGATCGGCCCGGGGACGTGGCGCTCCTCCTCCTCGACCTCGACATCGATCGTGTACGCCGTCCCGTTGACGGTCACTTTCAGTTTCATCGCTTCCTACCTGTCTGGTGAATCAACGGACGTGGAGCACTTGGCGGTCCTGGGCGGCACGCCGGGCCTGCAGGGCCCAGTTGCTGTTGCCGCGCAGGCGGACGGCGCGGACCGTGGCCTTGAAGCCGAGGTACGCCGAGACGGCGGCGGAGATCGCCACCAGGACGTCCTCGGGCACCTCCTCGGTCTGCTGCTGCTTGAGCGTCGCGACCTCGCCCTCCAGCGCGGACAGCCGCGCCGTGAGGTCGGCCACGAGAGCCTGGAGTTCCACGACGGTCGGCTCGTTCGACATGCTTCCTCCCATCAGGCCGGCCCGAGGCCGTGCTTCTTGGACGGCCGCAGTTCGCGCTTGGTGGTCAGCATCTCCAGCGCCATCGCGATCTGTCCCCGCGTCTGCGCCGGATCGATGATGTCGTCGACCAGGCCGTGGGCGGCGGCGGCGAACGGCGAGCTGAAGGTCGTGCGGTACTCCTCCACCAGTTCGCTGCGGCGCTTCTCCGGGTCTTCCGCGGCGGCGATCTCGCGCTTGAAGACGACCGCGGCCGCGCCCTCGGCCCCCATGACCGCGATCTCGGCGGACGGCCAGGCGAACACCTTGTCAGCGCCGAGATCCTTGCTGCACATGGCGATGTAGGCGCCGCCGTAGGCCTTGCGCATGACGACCGTGATCTTCGGCACCGTCGCGGCCGAGTAGGCGTACAGCATCTTCGCGCCGTGGCGGATGATGCCGCCCTTCTCCTGCGCCACGCCTGGCAGGAAGCCGGGGACGTCCACCAGGTTCACCACCGGAATGTTGAAGGCGTTGCAGAACCGGATGAACTTGCTGCCCTTGTCGGAAGAGTCGATGTCGAGCACGCCCGACATCACGCTCGGCTGGTTCGCGATGAAGCCGACCGACCGTCCGACGATGCGGCCGAAGCCCACCACGATGTTCTGCGCGAAGCCCGCCTGTACCTCGAGGAAGTCCTCGTGGTCGACGATCTCGCGGATGACGTCGCGGACGTCGTAGCCCTTGTTGGACTCCGCCGGGATGATGTCGCGCAGCTTGACCCGGTCTTCGATGTTCTCGTCGGCATCGATGATCGGGGCGTCCTCGGCGTTGTTCTGCGGCAGGAACGACAGAAGCTTCTGCGCGATCAGGATGGCCTGCTCATCGTCGTCCGCCACGAAGCTGACGACGCCGGAGGCCATCTGCGCGTCGGCGCCGCCCAGCGCGTCCTGGGTGACCTCCTCGCCCGTGACCTGCTTGATCACGCCGGGGCCCGTGATGAACATGTGGGCCTTGCGCGTCTGGATGATGAAGTCGGTCAGCGCCGGGCTGTACGCGGCGCCGCCGGCGCACGGGCCCGCGATGATCGAGATCTGCGGCACGGCACCGGAGAGCTTGACGTTGCTGTAGAACACCTTGCCGTAGCCCGACAGCGAGTCGATGCCCTCCTGGACGCGCGCGCCGCCGGAGTCGTTGATGAAGATGAACGGCGTGCCGGTCTTCAGCGAGGCCTCCAGCGCCTCCGACACCTTGATCGAGTGGGTCTCGCCCGCCGACCCGCCCGCCACGGTGAAGTCCTGGCTGGCGACGTTGACGCCGCGGCCGAACACCGCGCCGGAGCCGGTGACGACACCGTCCGCGGGCATGTCCGCCGTGTCCATGCCGAAGCTGGTCGTGCGGTTGCGGCGGAAGGCGCCGACCTCCTGGAACGTGCCCGGGTCGAGCAGCTTCTCGATGCGCTCGCGGGCGGTCATCTTGCCCTGGGAGTGCTGCTTGTCGATACGCGCCTCGCCGCCCCCGGCTTCGACCTTGTCGCGGGCCTCCTCGAGGGTCTTGAGACGGTCCTTCATGGTGATCTTCTTAGCCATCGTTCCTGTCCTCAGGCGGGTTCAACCTGGACGCTGTGCTCGCGCCCGTTGAACGTCACGTTGTACTTGATCGGGCCACGGACGGCCTTGGCCGACCCGTCGGCGGCGGCCTTCTCGGCCGCGAGCTGCTCGGACGTCTTGCCCACGTTCTTCGGGCCCTGGTCGCGGCCGGTGAAGAACTTCGGCGCCACGCCCGGGAACATCGCGTTGGTGAGCACGTCCTCCTCAGAGCCGTCGAAGCCCTCGAGCTTCTTCGCGTCCTCGACGAGCTTGTCCCATTCGGGCTCGAGCAGGTCGGCCGGACGCTTCGTGATCGGCTCCTTCTTCGTCTGTTCCTCGGCCAGCTTCACGACCTCGGGATTTCGCTCGCCGATGCACTCGCCGTAGTAGCCGAGCATTAGGTCGGCGAACTCGCCGGTCATGACCTTGTAGCGGCCCATCAGGACGTTGAACACGGCCTGCGTGCCGACGATCTGGCTGGACGGGGTCACCAGAGGCGGGTAGCCGGCGTCCTTCTTGACGACCGGCACCTCCTCCATCACCTCGCGGATACGGTCACCCGCGCCCTGGGCCTTCAGCTGGCTCTCCATGTTCGAGAGCATGCCGCCCGGGATCTGGGAGCTGAAGATGTCGGTGTCGACGAGCGTGGCCGACTCGAACTCCTTGTACTTCGGGCGGACCTTGGCGAAGTGATCGCGGATCTTGAGCAGCCGGTCCATGTCGAGGTCGGTGGTGTAATCGGTGCCCTCGAGCATCTCGACGAGGGACTCGGTGGGGTTGTGGCCCGGTCCGAGCGACATCGAGCTGATCGCGGTGTCGACGACGTCCGCGCCGGCCTCGATGGCCTTCATCAGCGTCACCAGCGTCACGCCCGTGGTGGAGTGGCAGTGGACGTTGATCTGGGTGTCCTCGCCGTAGGTCTCCTTGATGCCGCGGATGATGTCGTAGGCGGGCTGCGGCTTGAGCAGGGCGGCCATGTCCTTCAGCGCCAGCGACTGCGCGCCCATGTCGAGCAGCTGGCCGGCCAGGTGGACGTAGCCCTCGACGGTGTGCAGCGGGCTGATCGTGTAGCAGATCGTGCCCTGGGCGTGCTTGCCGGTCTTCTTGACCGCCGCCATGGCCCGCTCCATGTTGCGCGGGTCGTTGAGGGCGTCGAAGACGCGGAAGACGTCCATGCCGTTCTCGGCTGACTTCTTCACGAACTTGTCCACCACCGTGTCCTCGTAGTGGCGGTAACCGAGCAGGTTCTGCCCGCGCAGCAGCATCTGCAGCTTGCTGTTCGGAAGGAGCTTGCGGAACGTCCGCAGGCGCTCCCAGGGATCTTCGTTCAGGAAGCGGATGCACGCGTCGTACGTGGCCCCGCCCCAGCATTCGACACTCCAGTAGCCCGCCTGGTCGATGTCCTCGCACGCGTCGACCATGTCTTCGAGCGCCATGCGGGTCGCCATGAGGCTTTGGTGAGCGTCGCGGAGGGCGACTTCGGTGACACCAATGGTTCGTGGACTCATGTCGGTCAGTCTTTCACCTCCGCCGCTGCGCGGGCTGGGCCGTTGCCAACAAACCCGTCCATTGAGACCGGTCCGCTCACTGGGTGGACGGCCGTGGCTGCGCCCCAGACCAGACCCGATACCGCTCTGGCAAGCCACGCGACCGCCCGTTCAGGGCGCCGCGCGCGGACGGGGCGAACGTGCGTGCGGGTGAACGTGCGGCAGCGTACGCTGGCGCGGTGCCTTTTACGGTCGTGACCCGAGCCGCAGCCCGATGCGCGGGCTGAAAGGCGCGTCGCCCTGGGTGATCGCGGGCGTCCTGCTGGGGCTGTCGGGCTTCGTCGCCCAGATCATCAGCGCCCAGAACCTGCCGGTCGAGGCGAACCAGCACTTCCTCGTCTACCTGTCGCTGCTCCTCGCCCTCACGGGGTCGCTCGCCGGCGTCCAGGGCGAGACGTCCCGCGCCGCAGCCGTGACCGCCACGGCGTCGGGAGCGCCGAGCGGGGCCCGCGTGCTGGCCACGTCGGTGATCCTGGGGGCTGTGCTGGCGACGCTGGTCGGCGTCAGTTCGCTGGGCTGGCTGCCCGCCTTCCTGCCGGGCGCGACGGGCTGGACCTGTCTACTGATCGGCCTTGCCGTCGCCGCCTACGCCGGCGAGAGCGCCGCGGTGGGCGCGCTGATCGGGCGCGGGACGTCCGGGCCCGCCGCGATGATGGTCGGCGCGGACGCCGTGGGCCGCATGGTCTTCGTCGCGATCGCCGCCGCCGTTGGCGCGGGGCTCGGCGGCTACCAACTCGCGATCGCGCTGCCGATGGCGTCCTGGGTCGCGGTGCTGGCGGCGTCCGGCGCCTGGACGCAGGCGTGGTCGCTCCGGGTCACGGACACCGTGCCGCGCTTCGTCCGCAACCTGCTGTTCGCGGTGGCCGGCGGGGCGTGCACCTCGTTCCTCGTCAACGGCTACCCGGCGGTGCTGGCGTCCACCAGCCACGGCGTCGACCCGCGCACCGTCGCGCCGATCATGAACGCGATCGTGCTGACCCGCGCCCCACTGCTGTTGCCGCTGCTGTCGTTCCAGGGGCTGGTCGTCTCGTTCCTCATCAAGAATCGCGCGCGACTGGCCGCGACGCTGACCAAGCTGTTCGGTGCGGTGTGGGTGCTGGCGGGCGTCGTCGCCGCCGGAATGTGGCTGCTCGGGCCGTGGTTCCTGCGGGTCGTCTACGGCCCTGACTACGAGCTTCCCGGCATGGTCCTCGCCGGCCTGACGGCCGGGGCGGGTTGCACCGCGACGCTGGTGGCCGCGGCGGCGTCCGCGCTGGCCCTGGGCCGGCACCGCCGGTACCTGGCCGCCTGGCTGGTCGGCACCGCGCTGGCCTTCGGCCTGCTGTTCATCCCGGGCGACGTGCTGACCCGGGTGCTGGCGAGCCTGGTGATCGGGCCATTGGTGGGCGCGGCCATCGCGCTCGTCGGGCTGCGCGACCGGGATTCGGATCTGGCCACGTCGCCCGCGTAGAATCGCTTCGTCAACGGCCCGTCCGCACACGGACCGGCCCGGGCGTCGCCTCGACGCCCGTTGCTCAATCCTTTGGAGACCCCGCCTATGCCCAAGCGCTCAGACCTGCGCAACGTCGCCATCGTCGCCCACGTCGACCACGGCAAGACCACCCTGGTGGACGCCATGCTGTGGCAGTCCGGCGCGTTCCGCGACAACCAGGACGTGAACAACCGCGTCATGGACTCGATGGATCTCGAGCGCGAGAAGGGCATCACGATCCTCGCCAAGAACACCGCCGTCCAGCACGTCATCGATGGCCACGACGTGACGATCAACATCATCGACACCCCCGGCCACGCCGATTTCGGCGGCGAGGTCGAGCGTGGGTTGGAGATGGTCGACGGCGTCGTCCTGCTGGTGGACGCCTCCGAGGGCCCGCTGCCCCAGACCCGGTTCGTGCTGCGCAAGGCGCTCGCCAAGCGGCTGCCGATCATCGTCGTCATCAACAAGGTGGACCGCAGCGACGCCCGCATCAGCGAGGTCGTCGACGAGGTCTACGCCCTGTTCATGGACCTGGTCGACGACGACGAGGCCGACGTCCTCGACTTCCCGATCGTCTACTGCGCCGCGAAGGCCGGACGCGCCTCGCTCGAGCAGCCGGCCGACGGCGAGATGCCCGATTCGGAGGACCTCGAGCCGCTGTTCCGGATGATCTGGGAGACCATCCCGGCCCCCGAGTACACCGAGGGCGCACCGCTGCAGGCGCACGTCACCAACCTCGACTCCTCGCCCTACCTCGGACGCCTCGCGCTGTGCCGCATCGTCGAGGGCGAACTGCATCGCGGCCAGAACGTGGCGTGGATCCGCCGCGACGGCTCCGTCCAGAACGTGAAGCTGTCGGAACTGCTCATGACCAAGGCCCTCGAGCGCGTCCCGGCCGAGAGCGCCGGCCCCGGCGACATCGTCGCCATCGCGGGCATCCCGGACATCACGATCGGCGAGACGCTCTCCGACCCCGCCGACCCGAAGCCGCTGCCGCTCATCCACGTCGACGAGCCGTCGATCTCGATGACGATCGGCATCAACACGTCACCGCTGGCCGGCAAGGCAGGCAAGAAGCTCACCGCTCGCCTCGTGAAGGCGCGCCTCGATCAGGAGCTCATCGGCAACGTGTCCGTGCGCGTCCTCAACACCGACCGCCCGGACACCTGGGAGGTGCAGGGCCGCGGCGAGCTTCAGCTGGCCGTGCTGGTCGAGATGATGCGCCGCGAGGGCTTCGAGCTCACCGTCGGCAAGCCCGAGGTGGTCACGCGCCTGATCGACGGCAAGGTCCACGAGCCGACCGAGCGGCTGACGATCGACGTCCCCGAGGAGCACCTCGGCGCCGTCACCCAGATGCTCGGCACCCGCAAGGGCCAGCTCGAGCAGATGGTCAACCACGGCACCGGCTGGGTGCGGCTGGAGTACGTCGTGCCGTCCCGCGCGCTGATCGGCTTCCGCACCGAGTTCCTCACCGACACCCGCGGCACCGGCATCATGAACCACGTCTTCGAGGGCTACACCCCGTGGGTCGGCGAGCTGCGCAACCGGCAGACCGGTTCGCTGGTCGCCGACCGCCTCGGCGTCGTGAGTTCGTACGCCCTGTTCAACCTCCAGGAGCGCGGCACGCTGTTCGTCGGCCCCGGCGAAGACGTCTACGAGGGCATGGTCGTCGGCGAGAACTCCCGCCCCGACGAGATGGACGTCAACCCGACCAAGGAGAAGCACCTCACGAACGTGCGCTCCTCCACCGGGGACGAGCTCGAGCGGCTGATCCCGCCGCAGCGGATGAGCCTCGAGCAGTCGCTGGAGTTCTGCGCCGCCGACGAGTGCCTCGAGGTCACCCCCGCGGACGTGCGCATCCGCAAGGTGATCCTGGACGCCAACGAGCGCGCCAAGGCCCGCAACCGCGCCAAGAAGGCCAACGCCTGATCCTGGACAAGAAGGCAACCCGCGCCCGTCCGCTCCTTCCTGAGCGGCGGGCGCGGCTCCGGTTCGAGCCGAACGGGTCCCCCTAAGATGTTCCGGTGTCCGCCACTGTCGCCCCTGTGCGGGGCAGGACGCCGCTGCTCAGCGCACTGACCTGGGCAGTGGCGGCCGTCGTCCTGATCCTGGCCGCCGGGATCGCCGTCGCGTACGGCGTCCCCGCCCCCCAGGTCGCCGCCTACGGCGCCTACTGGCTCTTCGCCGTGATCGCCCCCGGGTTCCTCATCCACAAGGGGCTGCGCGGTACCCGCGGCAGCTGGCTCGCCGACATCGTGTACGCCGCCGGCACGGGCCTCGCCGTGGAACTGCTGGCCTGGATGGCGCTGTCGCTGGCCCACCTGCAGCCCGCCCTGCGGTTCTGGCCGCTCGTCACGCTCGTGCTGCTGATCGTGCCCTCCGTCCGACGTCGGCTCCTCGAACGGCCCACCGAGGCCGGATCCCCGTTGTGGTCGGCCGTGACGGCGTCGGCCGTCGGGTGGGCATGGTGGCTGCTGGCGACGGGCTTCCTGAACGCGCAGCCGCTGCCGCCCAGCCCAGTCCCCTACTACGTTGATCTCCCCTGGCACCTCTCCCTGATCGCGGAGGCACGCCGGGCGTTCCCGATGCTGACGCCGCAACTGATCACCGCCGGGCCGCTGAAG
Source organism: Nigerium massiliense (assembly GCF_000826085.1). Lineage (GTDB taxonomy): Bacteria > Actinomycetota > Actinomycetes > Propionibacteriales > Propionibacteriaceae > Propioniciclava > Propioniciclava massiliense. The sequence goes on from NZ_CCYM01000002.1 coordinate 343,531, forward strand.
TACTCCTGGTTCGTGCACGCGCACATGGCGATCGGTTCGATCGTCTCCGGGGTACCCGACTACGTCGTCCTGCTGCGGCTGGCGCCGATCGCGCTGACCGCCTTCGGCATCGCGGCCGTCGCTGTCGTGGCCCGGCAGCTCACGGGTTCGGCCGGGGCGGGCGCGCTGGCCGCCTGGCTGACCATCCCGCCCGCGCTGGTCGGGCTGTGGCCGCACCTGACCAGCACCACGAACATCTTCAACCCCGTCTCCCCCACGCAGCTCTACTCGGTGGGCATCAGCGTGCTCCTGGCCGGGGTGCTCGCGTCCCTGCTGGACGGCACGGGCTCCAAGGCGGGCACGTGGGTCATCGCCCTGCTGGTCGGGCTCGCGACGACCGGCAGCAAGAGCTCGGTCATGCTGATGATCTTCTGCGGGGTCGCCGCGGCGCTGCTCGCCGCACTGTTCCTCCGCCGGCGGAGGGTCGCCGCGGGCGTCCTGCTCGCCGGGGCGGCCGGCCTCACGGTGCTGGCGGTGGCGTTGGTGAGCGGCGGGAACTACGGCAACCGGCCGCAGCTGTTCTCCGCGCTCACGTCGCTGACCCCCTACCGGCGCATCGCCGGCGCCAACGACTTCACCCTGCCGATCCCGGCCGGCTTCACCGGGCCGGGCGGACCCGCGCTGTTCTGGCCGCTGCTGCTGCTCGCGCTGGTCAGGTTCGGGCTCCTCCTGGGGTTCGTCGTGCCGTTCCTCAGCGCGGAGCTGCGGCACCGCCTCAGCGCGTGGCTGCTGGCGGGCATCGTGGCCTCCGCGTGGATCCCCTTCGTGGTCATGGGCCACCGGGGCTACAGCCAGTACTACTTCATGTTCGGGGCGGTCCCGTTCGCGGCGATCCTCGTCGCGTGGGCCGCCCAGCGGGCGGTCGGCGGCTCACGGACGCGGCTGGTGACGGCTTGGTCGGTGGGCGCCGTGGCGGGTCTCGCCGTCGCGGTCGTCCACGCCGTCCGGCACAGCCGGCGGGCGCCCGGCTCGGTCGAGGCGTGGTGGAACGCGCTCGACAGGTTCTCGCTCGAGGCGGGCATCTTCTGCGGGCTCGCGTTGCTGTTGATCTGCGCCGGGGTGGTGCTGCGACGCCGCGGCCGTCCCATGCTGGCCGCGATCGCGGCGGGCGCCATCCTCGGCCCGGCGTTGGGAACCGCGGCCGTCACCGCCCCGATGTCGCACCCCGCCAACCAGACGGCGCGCTACTCGGTGATCACGCTGAACGAGTCGCAGGCGGCGCTGTGGATGCGCGACAACGTCCCCTTCGATGCCGTCGTCGCCACCGACACCCAGTGCCGGGTCAGGACCGGACCGACCTGCGACGCCCGCCGCTGGTGGATCTCGGGCCTGTCGGGCCACCGCGTGCTGCTCGAGGGCTGGGCGTACACCGCCGAGTTCGACGGAACCCGGTTCACCGACCCCGACCTCTACGCCTTCAACCAGTCCTTGTTCACCAAGCCCGCCCGCGACAACATCGCCCGGGCGAAGCAGCTCGGCGTCACGTGGCTCGTCAGCGAGCGGTTCCCGGGGAGCGCGACCGTCTCGGCCGACCTCGCCCGGTTCGCCGACGTCGCCTACGTCAACGACACGGTGACGGTGTATCGCCTGCGGTGACCTTCGCGCCGAACCGTGACCGTGTTCCAGCGTTTAGAGACAGTGCGTCTAGACTTTTCTGGTGACCGCTCGCCCCTCCCACCTCGCCCCGCGGCGCGCCTCCACGAAGGCCGCCGCCGCGATCCCTTCCCGCGTCGCCGCGAAGGCCGCCGTGACGCCCGCCCGAGTCGCCGCACGGGACGATGACGAGCGGCCGTCCCCCCGGTTCGTGGCGGTGTGGGTGATCGCCGCGACGATCCTGCACGTGGCGTGTCAGTCGTGGGCGATCCTGGCGACCTCCGGCGCGCCCCTCACCCACTTCCGGACGTTCGCGTCCGGTGACCAGCTCGGCTACCTGGCGATCTCCGCCAACGTCCTCGACGGCCAGTCGCCGCGCGTCGAGCCCTACACGGAAACCGGCACGAACACCTACCCGCCGCTGTACTACACGCTCATCGGCCTGGTGGCGAAGCTCCTCCATCTCGCGCCCGCGACGGCCTGGAACGCCACCGGGGTCGCGATCCAGGCGACCATGGCGGCCGTCCTGGCGCTGACGCTGGTGCGGCTGAGCGGACGCGCCTGGTGCGCGCTGCTCGCGCCCGCGGCCTTCCTGACCGGGACGTTCAGCTGGCTCGTCGGCCCGGACTGGTTCACGCACTTCGACGCGCACGCCACGCTGTGGGGCCCTTACGGCGTCCTGACCGCGCTGAACGCCGAATCCGCCGGCCTCGCGCTCGGCATCATCGGCTTGTGCCTCTTGGCCCGCGCCTTCCTGCTGGACCGTCCGCAGCGGCGCCAGCGGGCGCTGACCCTGGGGGCCGCCGTCCTGGTGGGCGTCATCGCGAACTTCCAGACGTACTCGTTCCTGACCTTCGTCTACGTCGTCGGCGCGATGGTCAGCACCTACGCGCTGGTTCGCGGCCACCACGTCGTCTCCGGCATCATGTCGGCCTTCCTGCTCCTGGCGCTCTACCTCGCCGGCCCTCTCCTGGCGCAGCGGATCGGGCAGTTCCCCCTCTTGGTCGTCGGGCTGGTCCCGTTCCTGCCCGGGATCTTCTGGGTGCTCCGCCGCTATGCCGGGACGGCCGTCCTCACCGGGCTGGTGTGCGCGGCGGCGGCCGCGCCCCAGATCCTGATGACGCTGCACGACCTGCAGGCGCGGGACCCCTTCCTCACCTACCGGGTCGCCTCGTCGAAGAACCTCGGCGTCACGCACCCCTGGACTCTGGTGTCGATGGCGCCCGTGGCGCTCCCCCTGATCGGCGTCGCGGTGGTCTCGCTCCGGCGCCACTCCCCGCTGCTGGCCGCCGGCGCCCTCGGGACACTCGTGGCGTGGCCCTTCGGCGCCACCAACGACGTCTGGGGCGCGAACGCCGAGCCCTACCGGTTCTGGATCGACGGCTTCTGCATCGGCGCCGTGGTGGTCGCGCTGAGCCTCGCCGGGCTGGCCGGACGCCGCGGGGCCGCGCCCCTGGCGCCGGTCGAGGCGACGGGGAACCCGCAGGACGCCGACGCGGGCGATCGCGCATCGGTGGCCACGGACGCCGCCACCCCGACCCGCGCGGAGGAGGGGGCTGACGCAGCCGATCACGGCGCCACGCGTCGCTTCCCCAGCGGCCGCGTCGTGGCCCTGTGCGCGGCGGCGCTGTTCGCACTCACGCTTCCCGACTACGTCCGGTGGGCGATCGACCCGCGGACGACGACCACGTGGGACCCCGCCAACTCACGCTCCCAGGCCATCACCGCGCTGGCGCGGACCGCGATCGACGGCTCCGGGAAGCTCCTGCTGACGGATCGGTGCATCAACCCGCAGTACGCAAAGGTGACGTCCGGGGCGCCCATCGCCTACTACCGCCTGGGGATGGCTTGGCCCGCCGACCCCGCCGGAATCTCGGGCGCCCTGCAGGAGCGCAACGGCAGCCTCAGCGTCGGGACGATCCGGCGCGCGGACATCCGCTACGTCCTGGTCGACTCGGCCTGCGGCACGGGATGGATGGGGCGCGTCGCGCAGCGCGCCCACCTCGTCGCGCGCGAAAACTACACCCCCGACCTGGACGCGGTTGAGGGGGCCGCCCCGCTGTCTGCCATCAACATCGGACAGGTGACCAGGACGCCCGCGTTCATCGCGCTCTACCGCCTCGACGTCTGAGCGCCCTCGATCTCAGTCCTGGCGACGCAGGTCGTCCAGCGTCCGCATCGCACCGACGGTGAACGGCGTCCACGACCGCCGGTCGAGTTCCGGCCACACGAGGGAGTGCATGCTCAGGTCGCGGGCCTGCATCGCGGACGTCGGCGAGGCGCCCAGCACGATCAGAGGGCGGCGCCGGAAGACCAGCCTCAGCTCGCCGATCACCGACGCGATCGACATCGACCGTCCGCTGGCGAAGATCTTGGTGACGACCTGCGGCCTGTCGGACGTCTCGGCGCGGAGCCGGTCGAGGGCGTCCAGGACGAGCTCGGCGCAGTCGGCGACGAACACGTAGTCGCGCAGCGTGTCCAGCGACGACCAGATGTGGCTGGCACGCCGCTTGAGGAACGAGGCGCACAGCTGGGAGACCAGGCCCTGCGGCTTGTCGAGGTTCTGGCCGGGGCCGTAGATGTTGGCGATGCGGCCGATGAGGGCGGACGTGCCGGTGCGCATCGCCCAGTCGGTGACGATGCGCTCGGCCTCGAGTTTCGCGAAGCCGTAGGGGGCGAGCGGCCGCACCGGAGAAACCTCGGTGTAGGGCGGGAACCCGACGCCGGCGTAGACGCCGCCCGCCGACGACGCGAAGAACACGGCCCCGCGCGGGCCGCCGCCGAGCCCCTCGAGCGCCGCCGACAGGGCGGCCAGTTCGTTGTCGAGGTCCTCCTTGCTGGTGCCGGTCACCCCGGCGCCCGCGCACCAGATCACCTGCCAGGGCTGGTCGCCGGCCTTCCCGACGAAGGACGCCGCGGCGTCCGCCAGCACGGCTCGGGCCCGCTCGGGCTCCGACCAGGGGATCGGCGGGGCGGCGAAGCGGGGCGCCCGCCCGTCGAGGGCGGCCACGACGTGCTGGCCGAGGAGGCCGCCGGCCCCCACCACCCAGGTCAGCGGCGCGGTCACTGCTGGGGGCGGAACTGCCCGGAGTCGTGGCCGGCGGCGTGGCTGCCGCCCGGGGCGGGCTGCTCGCCGCGCGCGTCCGTGGCCGCGGCGTCTGTGTCGTCGGCCTGCGGGCCGGACGACGGCCGCGCCTGCCCCGGCAGGGGCTGCGCCGCGCGCTCGTGGCGGACGGGGGCCCCGGGCCGGCGCCCGAACGGCCCCGCGGCCGGGTCGTTGAGGATCAGGTACGGCGGCTTGCCCATCGCCATGTTCACGGCGACGCCGACGTACTCGGCGATGACGCCGAGGCAGAACAGCACCAGGCCGGTCGACACGAGCAGGATGACGATGGTGGACGTCCAGCCCTGCGGCACCTGGGCGCCGGCGAGGCTGGAGATGACCAGCGAGAGCGCGTACAACACGCCGAGGACGGCGAACGCCGCGCCGATGCCGCTCACGATGCGCAGGCCGCGGGTGCCGCTGGAGAGCACGAGCCGCCAAAAATGCGAGATCAGCCGCTTCATGTTGTAGCCCGAGGCGCGGCCGCCCTCCTGGCGCAACGCGACCGGCACGTGGGTGATGCGGCCCATGACCCAGCCCAGGGCGACGTCGAGGTAGACGCCATGGCCCGCGTAGGCGGCCACGCTGCGTCCGGCGTCACCGATCATCAGGCGGTAGCTCTGGAACGTCGTCGTCTTGGTGCCCGTCAGGAACGTCGCGAAGACCCACTTCGCGCCGGCGCTGAGCACATTGCGCACCGCGCCGTGCGGGGCCGGGTTCGTCGGGTCGGCGTAGACGAGCTGGGCCTGCTCGGCCATCGCGGTGTCGAGGAACGCCGGCAGGTCGGCCGGATCGTGCTGGCCGTCCTCGTCGATGGTGGCGATCCAGTCGCCGGTGCTGGACGCCATGCCGGCCAGCGTCGCGGGGTGCTGGCCGAAGTTGCGGCTCAGCCAGACGGGCTTGACGAAGTCGTAGCGCTCCGCGAGCTCACCGATGACGTCGGCGGAGCCGTCGGGGCCGTTGTCCCAGGCCAGGAGCCACTCGGTGACCTTCCAGCGGTGCCCGCCGGGGCTCACGTGCTCGGTGGTGAGGGCGGCGATCTCCTCCGCCAAGGCCGGGAGGGTGAGCTCCCCCTTGTACACGGGCGTGACCACGGAGATGCGGTGCACGAAGTCCTGATCCGTCACGAGTCGACCTTAGCGGATGAGGACGGCCGTCCCGCGTCGTCCGCTGCGTGCAGCTTGCGGCCCAGGTAGGCGTAGGTGAGGCGGCGGCCCACCGCCATGCCGCGGGCCATCGCGTCCCCGCGTAGCAGGTCGGCGCGGCTGAGCAGCCCCGGGTTGGTGCGCGCCAAACGGTGGTGGAACGAGACGACCTGGTCGGCCTGCTTCTGGGCCAGATTGACGCTCCACTGCTGAGCGCTGATGCGGAAGCTGGCCAGCACCCGATCGAGCGCGTGGTACCGACCCAGCATGAGGACGTTGCACGCGGTCGCCTGGTCGATGACGTAGGGATCCTCGGCGTCCCAGCCGCCGGCCTTGGTGAAGGCGGAGCGTCGGTACAGGACGCAGCCCGGCTCGCCGAAGATGTTGGTGCCGCAGATGACCGATCGGCGCGCGGCCGAGGGGCCCGGCACCGTGCCGCGCAACCCACCCAGGCCACGCCCCGCGACGAGTTCGGCGCCGCGGGCGTCGATGAGCGAGCGCTTGCAGGAGACCATGACGACCGTGTCGTCCTCCTCCATGGGCGCGACCTGCTCCGCGAGCAGCGTGGGCGCGATGACGTCGTCGCCACAGACCAGCTTCAGGTACTCCCCGGACGCCTCGGCGCTGACGCGCTTCCAGTTGGCCGGCGCGCCGCCGCCCGGCTCGGTGCGCAGCAGCCGGACGCGGGGGTCGTCGGCGTAGGCCTGCAGCCGCTCCCACGTCCCGTCGGTGCTGGAGTGATCGGAGACGATCAACTCGAAGTCACCGAACGTCTGGTTCAGGATCGAGCGGATCGCCTCGTCGATGAACGCAGCGCTGTTGTACGACGGCACGACCACGGACACTTTCGGCGCCACAGCTGCCCCCTCCTCAGATAGTGACCCGGCACAGCCTACGCGGATCGACCCCCGCCACCGCAGCGCCGCGGCGGTGATGTCGCGACCCGGACGCGGAGGGGGTCAGCCGAGCCTGGGCCGGACGTGCAATCCGACCTCGGGGTCGACCAGCACCTCTTGGGCGGCGGCTATGGGACCGAGGCGCAGCTCGGCATCCACGGCGATGTTGCGCTTGACCAGGGCGAGCGCGATCGGGCCGAGCTCGTGGTGCTGCGCCGAGGTCCCCACCCGGCCCACCGGGCGGTCACCGAGCAGCACCGGTTCGCCCACCTCGGGCAGCGCGTTGGCGGTGCCGTCCAGGTGCAGCAGCGTCAGCCGCCGCGGCGGACGTCCGAGGGTGTGGATGCGGGCGACGGTCTCCTGCCCGCGGTAGCAGCCCTTCGCGAGGTGGACGGCCTCACCGAGCCGGTCGCCGTGCGGCGCCGCGACCTCGTTGGGGACGGTCTTCTCGTCGGTGTCGAGGAACGGCCGCGCACGCCCGGCGGCGATGCGCAGCGCCTCGTGCGCCCACGTGCCGGCCCGCACATCGCCCAGCGCCTCGTCGAGCCGGTCCCGCGGCACGATGCGCTCCCCGCCCGCGTCGCCGACCACCGCGAAGTCCGCGCTGCGGTCGCTCAGCTCGACGCGGGAGGCGAACACCATGCTGCCCAGCCATGCGAGGAGTTGCTCGAGGTGCTCGGGCTCGGTGTGCGCGAGGAAGGCCTCGCCGTCGTCGACACCGGCGAACGCGTGCTCGATGTGGCCGTTCGGGTCGAGGATGTACGCGCTGATCGGCCGCCCGGGCGTCCCCGGGACGAACTGCTGGGACGTCAGCGCGTGCAGCCAGGTCAGCCGGTCCGCGCCGGCGACGGCGAACACGGGGCGATGCGACAGGTCGACGCGCGCCGTGCCCGCCTCCAGGCGCCGCTGCTCGCGCAGCGGGTCGCCGTAGTGCAGCGGCACGCCGGCGTCGGGGCCCGCGTCGTTGAGCACCGTGATCATCGTCGCTCCAGGGTCGCCCACACGTAGGGACGCAACGCGACGTCGTCGGTCGCCCGGTCGAAGCTGTACATGAGCTTGCCGTCCACGTTGCCGTACAGGCGGCGTCCGGCGGTGTAGTTCACCGTGGCGTGCGGGGTACGGGCGACGACGTCGGTGACGATGTCGACGCGGCCGGGCTGCAGCGTGCCGTACCAGACGTCGGCGAAGCCCTCGGGGCTACACATGACGGCCTCGACCTCGGCGTGGTCGTTCGCACGCCAGAAACCCGTCTCGATCATCAGCGGCTTCACCGGGCGGCCCTGGTCGTCGATCTCGAACATCTGCGCCAGGTAGTGCAGGTAGTCGTCGCCGTTGTCGGCGATGTCGAGCTGGATGCCGAACTCGGTCTTCTCCTCACCGGGCCACTCGCGGTAACCGGTTCCCTCCCAGCGCCCGCGCAGCCAGGCCAGGCCCATCAGCGCCGGGTTCAGGTCCGAGGGGATCTCGAATGCCACTGCTCCTCCTAGGTTCGTCTCGCCCGCCTCAACGCCGGCGGACGCCGTCGATGTTCCCAGATGCCGCCGGTCCGCGGACGGCCATCCGCGCCGCCCCCGCTAGGCTCGGGGCGTGCGAGTCGTGGTGCAGCGGGTGACGTCGGCGTCGGTGCGGGTCGAGGGCACGATCGTCGGCGCGATCGACGAACCGGGGCTGCTGGTGCTCGTCGGGGTGACCCACGGGGACACCGAGCTGGTCGCCGACCGCCTCGCCGACAAGGTGTGGGGGCTGCGCATCCTCGCCGACGAGCGCAGTTGCTCCGAGCTGGGCGCGCCGCTGCTGGTGGTCAGCCAGTTCACGCTCTATGCGGACGTCCGCAAGGGGCGGCGTCCCTCATGGAGCCGCGCCGCCCCAGGCCCGGTCAGCGAACCCCTCGTGGACGCCTTCGTCGCCGCCCTGCGCGGCCGCGGCGCCCGCGTGGAGACCGGGAGATTCGGGGCCGACATGGCGGTCGACCTCGTCAACGACGGGCCGGTGACGCTCGTGATCGACTCGGCGATGTGGGACTGACGCCTGACGCCGGTCGAGGCTCACCAGCTTTAGGATGACGTCTAGCCGGTGCTCGGGCCGGTCGGGAGCGAGGAGAGTGCATGGCGCGGCTGCTGCTGGTGAGTTCCGACGCGACGCTCCCCGTGCTCGAGCAACTCTCGCACGAGATCGTCACGGTCCTCCCGGACGCCGACGCGCTCACCGCGTCGCTGCACGCGGACGTCGTGATCGTCGACGCGCGGCACGACCTGGCCGCGGCCCGCGTCGTGTGCCGGCTGCTGGCGGCCGGCTCCCCCACCCCGGTGCTGCTGCTCGTCACCGACTCCGGCTTCGCCACGGTCGGTTCCGACTGGGGCTTCGCCGACCTCGTCGGCGACCACGCAGGACCCATCGAGCTCTCCGCCCGGCTGCGATTGCTGCTGGCGGGCGCGCAGGGTGACGGTGTGACCACCGCGGGGGGCATCACCATCGACGAGGGCGCCTACCACGCCACCCTGCAGGGATCGCCGCTCGACCTCACCTACACCGAGTTCGAGCTGCTGAAGTACCTGGTGCAGCACCCGGGCCGAGTGTTCAGCCGCGAGCAGCTCCTCGCGGACGTCTGGGGCTATGACTACTACGGCGGCACCAGGACGGTGGACGTCCACGTGCGCCGGCTGCGCGCCAAGTTGGGCCCCGAGTACGAGAGCCTGATCGGCACCGTCCGCAACGTCGGCTACCGCTTCAGCCCCCAGGGCGGACCCCGCTCCGCCTGAGTTCGCCGTTCTGCTTTCGTTTATGGTGGTGCCCATGGATGCGCTCCCCCGCCTCGACGAGGCCCAACGGGCCGCCGTGGTGGCCCTCGTCGACGACGTCACGGACGCCGATGGCGTGAGCCCGCTCAACGAGGAGGCCCGCCTCGCGCTCGGCCGCGACGGGGCCCGGCACTGGCTGCTCGGCGCCGGCGGCGTCCTGGTCGGGTACGCCCAGGCCGATCCCGAGGAGGGCACCGCGCAGGTGTGCGTGGCCCCCGCCCACCGGCGCCAAGGCCACGGCCGCGCGCTGGTCGACGCGGTGCGCGCCGAGTTCCCCCAGGCGAAGTTCTGGGCGTTCGGCGACTCCGATGGCGCCCGCGCGCTGGCGTCCGTCCTGGGGCTGACGGACGGTCGCGACCTGCTGATCATGGCCCGCCCCCTGCCCGCCGACGTCGGCGCACCGCCGGTACCCGAGGGCGTCCGCATCACCGGGTTCCGCGACGAGGACGCCGAGGCGTTCCTGGCGGTCAACGCCGCGGCGTTCGCCGACCACCCCGAACAGGGGCACTTCTCCCTCGACGACCTGCGTGCCCGCCAGGCCGAAGACTGGTGGGACCCCGCCGGCCTGCTGATGGCCTGGGACGAGGAGGGCCTGCTCGGCTTCCACTGGACGAAGCGGCACCCCGGCACCACCGGCGAGGTGTACGTCCTCGGCGTCGCCCCCCGCGCCCAGGGGCTGAAGCTGGGCAAGGTGCTGCTGCAGGCGGGCTGCGACAAGCTGAGCGCTGATGGCTGCGACCGGGTGATCCTCTACGTCGACGGCGGCAACACCCGCGCCGTCCACCTCTACGAGCGCGCCGACTTCGAGGTCGTCCACCGCGACGTCCTCTACGGCTGACTTTTCCTCCCCCGACGCCGACGCCTCCTCGAGGCGTCGGCGTCGCTCGTCGCGAACCGCCCACAAGGAGGGCCATGAGCGCAGCACCGGACGCACTGCCGCTGCCAGCCGACCGCTACTACGACCGCGAGTTGTCCTGGCTGGCGTTCAACGATCGCGTGTTGGATCTGGCCAAGGACGCCGAGCGCATCCCGCTGCTGGAGCGGGCCCGCTTCCTGGCCATCTTCTCGTCCAACCTCGACGAGTACTTCATGGTGCGGATCGCGGGCCTCAAGCGGCGCATCGCCGCCGGCGTGGCGGTCCCCAGCGCGTCCGGCATCCCGCCACGAGAGCTGCACCGGCAGGTGCTGGCACGCACGCGCGAACTCGTGGCCGATCAGGCGCGCGTGTTCGCCCAGGACGTCCGCCCCGCCCTGGCCGCGGAGGGCATCGAGATCCTGGGCTGGGATCAGCTCACCGACGACGAACACGCCCGCATGACGACCCTGTTCGACGAGCGCATCTTCCCCATCCTGACCCCCCTCGCGGTCGACCCGTCGCACCCGTTCCCCTACATCTCAGGGCTGGCCGTCAACCTCGCCGTGTGGTTGGAGAACCCGCGCACCGGTCGCCGCAGCTTCGCCCGGGTGAAGCTGCCGACGATGCTCGACCGGTTCCTCCCGCTGCGCGACCAGCGCTTCGTCCCGCTCGAGGACGTCATCTCCCACCACCTCGACCGGCTGTTCCCCGGCATGGAGCTCCTGCAGTGCGCCACGTTCCGGGTCACCCGCAACGAGGACCTCGAGGTCGAGGAGGACGACGCCGAGAACCTGCTGCACGCCCTGGAGCAGGAGCTGCTGCGCCGCAAGATCGGACGCCCCCCGGTGCGCCTGGAGGTGGAGGACACCCTGGAGGGCGCGCTGCTGGACCAGCTCGCCGCCGAGCTCGACGTCGCCGAGGACGAGATCTTCCGAGTCCCGTCCCCGCTCGACCTGAGCGGGCTCAACAGCGTCGTCACGGTCAAGCGAGAGAAGCTGGCGTTCCCGGCGTTCCTGCCCCGCACGCACCCGGAGCTCGCCGAGGCCGAGACGTCCCAGCCGGCGGACATGTTCGAGGCCCTCCGCCGCCAGGACGTCCTGCTGCACCACCCCTATGACTCGTTCGCCACGAGCGTGCAGCGCTTCATCGAACAGGCCGCCGCCGACCCGCACGTGCTGGCGATCAAGCAGACGCTGTACCGGACGTCCGGCGACTCCCCCATCGTGGACGCCCTCATCGAGGCCGCCGAGGCGGGCAAGCAGGTGCTGGTGATCGTCGAGATCAAGGCCCGCTTCGACGAGCAGGCGAACATCGGCTGGGCGCGCAAGCTCGAGCACGCCGGCTGCCACGTCGTCTACGGCATCGTCGGCCTCAAGACGCACTGCAAGCTCTGCCTGGTGGTCCGCGAGGAGCCGGACGGCCTGCGCCGCTACGTCCACATCGGCACCGGCAACTACAACCCGAAGACGGCCCGCGGCTACGAGGACATGGGCCTGCTCACCTGCGACCCCGTCGTCACCGACGATGTCGCTCGCCTGTTCAACCGGCTGTCCGGGCTGTCGGAGAACGTCACCTATCAGCGGCTGATGGTCGCGCCGGAAGGTGTCCGGGACGGCCTGCTGCGCCGCATCGAGCGCGAGATCGAGCACCACCGGCACGGGCGTCCGGCCGGCATCCGGCTGAAGGTGAACGCGATCGTGGACGAGGCGATCATCGACGGGCTGTACCGCGCGTCGCAGGCCGGGGTCGCGGTGGACGTCTGGGTGCGCGGCATCTGCAGCCTGCGTCCCGGGGTGCCCGGGCTGAGCGACAACATCCGCGTCCGCAGCAACCTGGGACGTTTCCTCGAGCACAGCCGGCTGTTCTGGTTCGCCAACGGCGGCGACCCCATCGTCGCGCTCGGCTCACCCGACATGATGCACCGCAACCTCGACCGCCGCGTCGAGGTCATCGTGTCGTTGACGAGGAAGCAGCATCGCGACGAAATCGGTACCCTTTTCGACATCGCCTTCGACGAGAACACCGCCATGTGGTGGCTGGACGACAAGACGTGGCAGCAGCGGGTTCGAGGCGAAAACGGCGAGCCGAAAACGGACGTACAGACCCGCCTGATCGAACTGGTCGGCAAGCGGCGCTGCGTCAAGACCACGAGAAGAGGGTGCTAGCCGTGGGACGACGACATTCGCCGATCCTGGCCGCCGGTGCGGTCGTGATCGACCGTCCGGAGGGGAAGTCTCCGCGCGTCCTGCTGGTGCATCGCCCGCTCTACGACGATTGGACGCTGCCCAAGGGCAAGCTCGAGACGGACGAGACCCTGCCGGGCTGCGCGCAGCGCGAGGTCGAGGAGGAGACCGGCGTGCACATCCGGCTCGGCCTGCCGATCGGCAAGATCTCCTATTCGATCGGCTCCGGCAAGAAGGAGTCGTACTACTGGCTGGGCCACGCGTTGTCGTCGAAGCGGCACAAGCCGAACAAGGAGGTCGACAAGGTTGCCTGGCTGTCGGCCGGGACGGCGCTGGCGAGGATGACCTACGGCGACGAGCGGACGCTGGTCGATCGGGCGCTCACGCTCAGCCACACCACCCCCCTGCTGATCGTCCGGCATGCCAAGGCGATGGAGCGCAAGAACTGGTCGGGACGCGACCAGGCCCGCCCCCTCAGCGCCCGCGGCCGCAAGCAGGCCAGGAACCTCGTGCCGCTGCTCGGCGCCTACGGCGTCACCGAGGTGGTCTCGTCCAGCGCGACCCGCTGCGCCCAGACGATGAAGCCGTACTCCAAGGCGTCCGGTCATGAGATCGAGCTGTGGTCGTCCCTGACCGAGGAGCAGGCCGAGGCCAACGAGAAGGGCGTCGCGCAGACGATGCAGCGGCTCGTCCAGCGCGTGCGCGACACGTCGCGCCCGCTGGCGGTCTGCGGGCACCGGCCCGTCCTGCCGCTCATGCAGGAGAGCGTCGGGGTCCCGCCGAGGCCGATGCAGACCGCGGCCGTCCTCGTCGCCCATCTGGACGCCGACGGCAAGACGGTCGCCTACGAGCGCCATAAACAGCGCGTCTGAACAGGACATCCCAGGAGTTCACCTTTCGTTCACCTGTCAGAGCCCGAGTCGTTACAGGTGGTGTTTAGCTTGATTAGCGAAGCCATCATCTGCCTGGCCCGAGGGCTGTGCCCTTGACGAACTAACAGAAGGACTCTTGTGAAGAAGAAGCTTGTTGCCCCGCTCGCCATCATGGCCGCTGCGACGCTCGCGTTCTCGGGTTGCGCCGCCAACGAGTCGGGGAACTCCTCCTCGGCGGGCGCCTCCGACGCCAACCTGAGCGGCACCCTGACCGGTCGCGGCGCTTCGTCGATGCGGGCCGCGCAGGAGAAGTGGGTCGCCGATTTCCAGACCAAGAACCCGGGCGTGACCGTGAACTACTCGCCGGACGGCTCCGGCGCCGGTCGCGAGGCCTTCACCGCGGGCGCTGTGCAGTTCGCCGGTTCGGACCGCGCGCTGAAGGACACCGAGATGGGCGCCGGCAAGTTCGCCCGCTGCACCCCGGAGTCGAACGCGCTGAACCTGCCGGTTTACATCTCCCCGATCGCCGTGATCTACAACGTCCAGGGCGTCAAGGACCTGAAGCTCGACGCGGACACCCTCGCGGGCATCTTCTCCGGCAAGATCACCAAGTGGAACGACCCGAAGATCAAGGCGCTGAACGCCAGCGCCAACCTGCCGGCCACGAACATCACCGCCGTGCACCGCTCCGACGACTCGGGCACCACCAACAACTTCACCGATTACCTGGGCAAGGCCTCCACCGTCTGGGGCCAGGACGCCTCCGACACGTGGCCGAAGAACTTCAAGGGTGAGGCCGCCAAGGGCACCTCCGGCGTCGTGGACGCCGTCAAGACCGGTACCGGCACCATCGGCTACGCCGACGAGTCCGCCACGCAGGGCCTCGACATCGCCGATCTGAAGGTCGGCAACGAGTTCGTCAAGCCCACCCCCGAGGCCGCCGCGAAGATCGTGGACGGTTCCGAGAAGGTCGCCGGCCGCGCCGAGCACGACTGGGCCCTGAACCTCAACCGCAAGGCTGAGGGCGCCTACCCGGCCGTCCTGGTGTCCTACGCGATCGTGTGCGAGGACTACAAGGACGACAAGGACGCGCAGCTCGTGAAGTCCTACGTCGGCTACATCGCCTCCGCTGATGGTCAGAAGTCGGCCAGCGAGTCGGCCGGCAACGCGCCGCTGTCGGACAAGATGGCGGAGAACATCAAGGCCGCCATCGACTCAATCAAGTGATCTGATCGCGCATCAGGCCATGCCCGCCGCCGAGCTGTCGGCGGCGGGCATCGTCATGTAGGTACCGCACCGCACTCCCACCTCCTCATCGACCACACAGGGGTTCTTGTGTCTCATTCCAGCTCCTCCCCGTCGACGACCGAACGGCAAGAGTCCTCAGAGAACAGCCTCGTCCCCGCCAAGAAGCGGATCGGCGACTCGGTGTTCAAGGGGCTCTCCACCGGTTCCGGCGTCCTGATCCTCGTCGTCCTCGCCCTCGTCGCGCTCTTCCTGATCATGCAGGCGCTTCCTGCGTTGACGACCTCTCCCGACCTGCTCATGCAGCAGGGCTACGGTCCGTTCTGGTCCTGGGTCATCCCGATCGCGTTCGGCACGGTCTACTCGTCCTTCCTGGCGCTGCTGTTCGCGGTGCCGGTCGGCATGGGTATCGCCCTGTTCATCTCGCACTACGCGCCGCGTCAACTGGCGCAGCCGCTCGGCTACGTCATCGACCTGCTGGCCGCCGTGCCGTCCGTCGTCTTCGGTCTCTGGGGCGCCAACGCCTTCGCGCCCTCGGTCAACACCGCCTGGATCTGGCTGAACCGCAATATGGGCTGGTTCCCGCCCTTCGGCGGCCAGGCGTCCGGCACCGGCCGCACGATGCTGACCGCGTCCCTGGTGCTCGCGGTCATGATCCTGCCGATCATCACGTCGCTGTGCCGCGAAGTCTTCCTCCAGGCGCCCAAGCTGCACGAGGAAGCGGCCCTTGCGCTCGGCGCCACGCGCTGGGAGATGATCAGGATGTCCGTGCTGCCCTTCGCGCGCGCCGGCATCATCTCGGCCGTCATGCTCGCCCTGGGCCGCGCGCTCGGTGAGACCATGGCCGTCGCCATGATCTTGTCCGGCGCGAACGTCATCAACTGGCAGGTTCTGACCGGCACCAACTCCAACACGATCGCCGCCACCATCGCGCTGAACTTCCCCGAGGCCTTCGGCCTGCGGGTCAACCAGTTGATCGCCGGTGGCCTGGTGCTGTTCGTGATCACCCTCGCGGTCAACATGCTGGCCCGCTGGGTCGTCAGCCGCCGCGCCGCCTTCTCGGGAGCCAACTGATGTCCACCACCGCTACTGCACCGAAGTCCAGCCGCCACGAAGCCAGTTCGCTGACCGCGGGCCAGCTCCCCTCGTGGTCCACCTGGGTGGCCCTGGTCGCCTCGATCGTCGTCGCCGCGCTCCTCACCGTCGCCTTCGGCGGCTTCAACCTCGTGGGCGCGCTGGCTCTGGGGGCGCTGCTCTTCCTGGTCGTGATGCACGTCTGGTCCATGTCCGTCGAGGGCGGCCGCAAGGCTGTTGACCGGCTGGCGAAGCACCTGGTCGTCGCGGCGTTCGTGATCGCGCTGATCCCGCTCGTCTGGGTCATCTGGAGCACCCTGACCCAGGGTCTGCCCCGCATGGACGTCACGTTCTTCACCAACTCCATGCGCAGCGTGGTCGGCCAGGGCGGCGGCTTGGCGCACGCGCTGACGGGCACCCTGTGGGTCACCGGCATCGCGACCCTGATCTCCGTCCCGATCGGCCTGCTGACCGCCGTCTACCTGTCGGAGTACGGCCATGGACGCCTCGCGCGCGGCATCACGTTCTTCGTGGACGTCATGACCGGCATCCCCTCGATCGTGGCCGGCCTGTTCGCCTACTCGCTGATGACGATGCTGCGTGGCCCGGGCACCCAGAACGGTCTCGCGGGGGCCATCGCCCTGTCCGTGCTGATGATCCCCGTCGTGGTCCGCTCCACCGAGGAGCTCCTGCGCATCGTCCCGAACGAGCTCCGGGAGGCGTCGTACGCGCTGGGCGTCCCGAAGTGGGCGACGATCATGAAGGTCGTCATCCCGACCGCCATCTCCGGTATCGTCTCCGGCGTGATCCTGGCCATCGCCCGCATCATCGGCGAGACTGCTCCGCTGATGATCGCCGCGGGCTTCACCGCAAGCCAGAACATGAACCCGCTGAACAACGCGATGATGACGATGCCGGTGTTCGTGTACGACCAGTACGCCCACCCGGGCGTCCCGGTCGCCCCGTATCACGAGCGGGCCTGGGCGGGCGCCCTCACGCTGATCCTCCTCGTCATGGCCCTCAACCTTCTCGGTCGACTGATCGCTCGCCGGTTCGCACCCAAGACCGCCGGCCGCTGACCCCGACCACTGCACAAGAAAGAAACCAATGTCGAAGCGTATTGAAGCCAAGGATCTGAACATCTACTACGGCAAGTTCCGGGCGGTGGAAGGCGTCAACATGGTCATCGAGCCCCGCTCGGTGACGGCGTTCATCGGCCCGTCCGGCTGCGGCAAGTCCACCGTGCTCCGCACGATGAACCGCATGCACGAGGTCATCAACGGCGCCTACGTCGAGGGCAAGCTGCTGCTGGACGGCGAGGACCTCTACGGTCCCGGCGTCGACCCGGTGAACGTCCGCCGTCAGGTCGGCATGGTGTTCCAGCGCCCGAACCCGTTCCCCACGATGTCCATCAAGGAGAACGTGCTCGCCGGCGTCCACCTCAACAACAAGCGCGTCAACCAGGCGACCCAGGACGAGCTGTGCGAGAAGGCCCTGCGCGGCGCGAACCTGTGGGAAGAGGTCAAGAACCGCCTCGACCTGCCCGGTTCCGGCCTGTCCGGCGGCCAGCAGCAGCGCCTGTGCATCGCCCGCGCGATCGCGATGCAGCCCGAGGTGCTCCTGATGGACGAGCCCTGCTCGGCCCTCGACCCGATCTCCACGCTGGCGATCGAGGACCTGATCCAGGAACTCAAGGAGAACTACACGATCGTCATCGTGACGCACAACATGCAGCAGGCGGCGCGCGTGTCCGACCGCACCGGCTTCTTCAACATCGCCGGCACCGGCGCTCCCGGCAAGCTGATCGAGATCGGCCCGACGGAGAAGATCTTCTCCAAGCCCGACCAGCAGGCCACCGAGGATTACATCACCGGCCGCTTCGGCTGATCGTCCCGTTCTGACACCGAGTGGGGGCCCCGAGACACGTTCTCGGGGCCCCCACTCACGTTCACTAGGATGTGCCCCATGGCTAGAGCTGGCTGGTATCCCGATCCGGGCGGCGTTCCCGGGATGTTCCGCTACTGGGACGGCGCCTCGTGGTCCGCGACGCTGTCGGCGGATCCGTCCGCACCGGCGCCGCTCGGGGAGGCGCAGCCTCCGCAGGGAGGCGGCCCCGGCATGGCCCCGATCCAGCTCGGGCACCAGTCCGGCCCGGGCCCCTACGGGCACTCCGCCGGCCAGGTCGGGGACGCCGGCCAGCCGGGCGCCGACCCGTACAGCTACACCGGGGGTGGCCGCGGCCGCGGCGTCGGCTGGTGGATCCTCATCGGCGTGCTGGTGATCGGCCTCGTCTTCGGCGGCTACACCCTGCTGCGCACCGTCGGCTTCGGGCCGTTCGGCGCCGCGCCGCCGCCGAGCAATCCCACCGGGGACGTCTGCCCGAAGCGCAAGATCGACATCTCCCCCACCCCGGCTCAGCACCGCACGGCGGACGGCCGCGTCAAGGGCGGCAAGATCTCCTACCCGCTTCTCGGCGCCCCGTGGTCGTCGCCGCACGAGGACGACCGCGTCCCGTTCGGGCGCGACACCTCGAGCCAGGACGTGATGGTCGAAGAGAACTACGACGGCCGCGGGTCGTCGTGGGTGGCGTCCATCTTGGTCGGCGAACTCGTCGCCGGCGACGGCTTCTTCAGCCCCCAGCAGGGCAGCGAGATCGTGTCCCGCTGCGTCCTCGGCGAGTTCTACGGCGACAATCCGGTCGAGCGCAAGGACGTCGTGAACCGCGCCACCACCGTCGGTGGCAAGGAGGCGTGGGAGGTCGAGATGCACCTCACCTTCGACATCCAGGGTCTTCAGGTGAAGGGCGAGACCGCGATCATCGTGATCGTCGCGACGGGACAGGACGCATCCAGCCTCTACTACGCGTCCATCCCAGACAGCCGCCCCGAGCTCCTGCAGACCGCCCGGCAGGTGCAAAAGCAGCTGCGCGTCGAGCCCTAGCCCGGGCGCCGGCGTCCGGCACCGCTCGCAAGCCCCCGACTCGGGCGCGTGCGTGCTCCGGGGCCTCAGCCTTGGTCGGGGAAGCCGAGCCCGAGGAGCGCGTTCTCGACGACCTCGGTCAGCGAGGGGTGGATCCAGTACGGGGCCCTCGCCATCGTCGGGGCGTCGATGCCGAGCGTCATGCCGAGCAACAGCGGCTGGATCAGCAGCGTCGCCTCCGGGCCGAGGATGTGGGCGCCCACGACCTGGCGGGTGGCCTTGTCCGCGATCAGCTTCACGAAGTGGTCGGTGTCCTCCATCGCCCAGCCGTAGGCGACGCTGCCGTACTCCTGCTTGGCAACCGCGACGTCGATGCCCTGCTCGCGTGCCTCGCGCTCGGTGAGCCCGGCCGCCGCGATCTGCGGGTGCGCGAACACCCCGTGCGCCACGACGCGCTTCGGATCGACGGCGCGCAGGTCGTCCGGGTGCAGCAGGTTGTGCTGCACGATGCGCTCCTGGTAGTTCGCCACGTGCTTGAGCTGGTGGTGGTCGCTGACGTCGCCCAACGCCCAGATGCCCGGCACGGACGTCCGCTGGTACTCGTCCACGACGACGTAGCCGCGATCGTCCACCTCGATGCCGGCGGCTTGGACGCCCAGCCGGTCGCCGTTGGGGACGCGGCCCTGCGCGAGCAGGACGACGTCGCCTTCGTAGCGCTGCTCCTGCCCGTCCGCGTCGCGGGTGAGGACCGCGACGCGTCCGTCACCGCCCTCGCGCAGGCCCTGCACCTGCTCGCCGAGGCGGAGGTTCACGTCGTCGGGCATCAGCCGGGTGAAGCGCTCGGAGATGTCGTCGTCCTCACGGCGCAGCAGCCGCTCCGAGCGGTTGATCAGCGTCACCTTCGTGCCCAGGCTCGAGAAGATGTGGCTGAACTCGGCGGCGATGAAACCGCCGCCGAGGATCACCATCGTGACGGGCTGCTCGTCGAGCCGCATGATCGTGTCGGACGTGTGCAGCCGGTCGGCCAGCGCGGGATCGGCGACTCCCGGAACGTCCGGCAGGAAGGGCCGTGACCCCGCCGCGAGGACGAACGTGTCGGCGGTGATGGTCTCGTCGCCGACCTTCAGCGCCTTGTCACCGACGAACCGGCCGGTCTGCCGGTAGAGCGTGACGTTCGCGTTCTGCCCGCGCCAGGCCTCGCCGCCGGAGGAGATCGCGTCGATGCGGCCGAAGATGCGGTCGCGCAGGCCCTCCCAGTCAGCCTGCCCGCGGCTCAGCTGGAGGTTCACCCGGGCGGCCGCCTCCGGCGTCCTGGCCAGGTCGGCCGGGTAGGCGAACATCTTGGTGGGGATGCAGCCCCGGTTGATGCACGTGCCGCCGAAGGTGATGCCGTCGTCGACGAGCGCGATCGACAGGCCGTCGAGCTTCTCGTCGATCAGCGCGTTCCCCGATCCCGAGCCGATGATGCAGAGGTCGTAGTGAGCCATGGTGCCCTCCTCGTGCCGCTCAGATGCCCGCGTAGCTGTGCAGGCCGCTGACCAGCAGGTTGATGCCGACGAAGTTGAACCAGAACGTGATGACGCCGATGATCGCCAGGATCGCAGCCGGACGCCCCCGCCATCCAGCGGTCGAGCGCGCGTGCAGGTAGGCCGCGTAGACGACCCAGGTGATCAGCGACCAGGTCTCCTTGGGATCCCAGCCCCAGTAGCGGCCCCACGCGAACTCGGCCCAGATCGACCCGGCCGCGATCGTGAAGGTCCACAGCGGGAAGGCGAACGCGTGCGCACGGTAGGCGAACCGGTCGAGCGCCTGCGCGGACGGGATGCGCGCCAGGTAGCCGTGGAGGGTGCCGCGACGCTCGGCACGTCCGCGGATCAGGAACAGGATGGACGCGATGGCGCCCAGGTTGAACAGCGCGCCGGAGATGCTGGCCGCGACGATGTGCACGACGAACCACACCGAGTGCAGCGCCGGGACGAGCGGGGCGACGTCCACGTAGAAGACCGTCACGGCGAGGCCCTGCCCCACGGTGAGCAGCAGCGTCACGGGCAGGCCGAGCCAGCGCATCCCCTTCGCCGTGAGCAGCACCAGGGCCCCGATCGCGACGAACAGCATCGCGGTCGTGACGAACTCGTACATGTTGCCCCAGGGCGCGCGCTGGGCCGCGATCCCGCGCAGGACGACGCCGGCGAGGTGGGTGAGGAGGCCGATGGTCGCCAGTGCCACGCCGATACGGCCGAACTTATCGACGCGCAGGCGGTCGGTCTCGGAACGGGTCAGGTCGGTGACCGGGTTCCCGTCGTCGAGGTTGCGCGCGCTCGCCCACTCGGCCGAGAACGCGGCGAACGCGACCAGGTAGATGACGGCCGACGTGACCATCGCCACGAATGAGTAGTAGCCGGCGCCGGTCAGCGTCATGGCGTCCCCTTCCTCGTCGATCGAGCCTGCGCAGGTTCCGGGTCGCGGGCCCCGGCGGGGTCGGACTCCTGTTCGCCAGGCGCGGGTGGTGGAGCTGCCCCGGCGGCGGCCGCGAGCTCGGCGACCTCCTCGTCGAGGCCGGTGCGGGCGTCCGCCCGGTCGAGGCCGCCGACCTCGACGGCGCTGCCGGACTCGCCGGGGACTGCGCGCACGAACAGGCGGCGCGGCCGGACGAACAGCGACAGGCACAGGCCCGCGACGGCGGCGACGATGGACCCGAACGTCAACGGCAGGCCCGGCGTGCTGGAAACCTGCAGCTTCGTCCACCGGCGCCAGTCCAGCAGGGTCAGCGTCGAACCGTTCGGCAGGTCCACCGCCTGGCCGGGCGACAGCCGGAAGTTCACGATCTTGCCGTCACGGGTGAGCTGCGTCATCCCCGTCTTGTCGAGGGAGTAGACGTTCTCGGGGCGTCCGGTCTCCTGCCGCGGCGGGCCCGACCACGCGTTGCAGAACATCTGCGGCTCGAGCGCGTCGGGGAAGATCGAGTGCGGGCCCTGCTGGTTGACGACCGCGGTGGGCAGGAAGAAGCACTCGAACGCCAGCCGCTGCGGACGGGCGTCCGGGGCCTTGATGACGCCCATCGATGTGAAGTTGCCGTCCTGGGGCAGGAACGCGACGGGACCGGAGAAGGCGACGTGGCCCTGCGGGTCCTTCACCTCGACGACGGGCGCGTAGCCGTGGCCGATGAGGTGGACGGCGGTGTCGCCCAGCGACAGCGGGTGGTTGACCTCGAGCGTGCCGGGCACGACCGCGGCGCCGGGGCCCTCCTGGCTGCGGACGTGCGCGGTGAAGACGCGAGCGGCGCCGCGCTGGACGGGACCGGTTTCGAACTTCGCGTCGAATTTGTCGACCCAGACGGTGAACGGCGCCAGGTCGGCCGGCCGGAAGGACCCCCCGGCGGAGAAGTCGTCGTACTGGGACAGGTTGTTGCTGAACGCCTGCCCCTCGACCACGATGACCGACCCCTTGTAACCGAACAGGGTGCTCCAGGCGACGCCGGCGAGGACGAAGACCAGGCTGACGTGGAACAACAGGTTGCCGAACTCCCGCAGATAGCCGCGCTCGGCCGAGACCGAGTCGTCCTGCCGCCGGACGCGGTAGCGCCGCTTGCGCAGCCAGGCTTCGGCGGCGTCCAGCGTCTCGCCCGCGGGCAGCGCGGACAGGCCGGTGGTGCTCTCGGGCAACCGACTCAGCCGTTTCGGCGTCCGGGGCGGCTGAGCGCGCAGGGATCGCGCGTACGTCGCGATGCGGGGCACGATGCAGCCGATCAGCGACAGGAACAGCAGCAGGTAGACCGCCGCGAACCACGGCGACGCGTAGACATCGAAGAGGCCGAGGGTGTCGTAGATCGGGCCGAGCGTGGGGTTGTCGCGGATGAAGTCGGAGACCTTGACGGGGTTGACCGGGCGCTGCGGGATCAGGGAGCCCGGCACGGCCGCGATCGCCAGCGCGAACAGCAGCACCAGCGCGGTGCGCATGCTTGTCAGCTGCGTCCACAGGAACCGCAGCGACTCGCGCGGGGTCAGCGGCGCGGCGTCCTCGGTGGTGTTCTTGGCCATCAGATCAGCACCCCGAACCCGGCGGCCCACGAACGGACGACGCTCATCACGACGTCCCACCAGCCGGTGACGAGAAGGACGCCGACGGCGACCATCAAGAACCCGCCGATGCGCTGCAGGAGAAGCCCGTGCCCGCGCACCCACCCCAGCGTGCCGGACAGCCGGGTGAAGCCCAGTCCGAACGCCAGGAACGGCAGCCCCAGCCCCAGCGCGTACACGAGCGCGAGGACCGCGCCGCGGACGGCGGTGGCCTCGTTGAGGGCGAGGTTGAGGACGACGGACAGCGCCGGGCCGATGCACGGCGTCCACCCGAGCCCGAAGACCACGCCGAGCAGCGGCGCGGACGCGACCCCGAACCGCGGCGCCGCGCTGAGCCGGACGGTGCGCTGGCCGATATGCAGGACGTCGGCGAAGATCAGGCCCAGCACGATCGCGAGGACGCCGACGACGACGTTGATCGCCTGCTGGTAGGCCTTCAGCAGGCTGCCCAGGCCGCCGAACAACGCCCCGGAGCTCACGAAGACCGCCGCGAAACCGGCGATGAACAGCGACGTGCCGGCCAGGATGCGCCCGCGGGCACTCTTCGTCTCGCCGCTGGTGATCTGGGACGCCGCCAGCCCGGTCGCGTACGACAGGTAGCCCGGCAGCAGCGGCAGCACACACGGAGAGAAGAACGACACCAGCCCCGCCAACAGGGCGACGGGCATCGCGATCAGCATCGAGCCGCCCACGGCGTCGCGGGCCCAGGTGCCGATGTCCAGCGGGACGATCATCACCTCCAGCGGGAGCTGCGCGAGGGTGCCGATCATTTCCCCTCCGCCACGTCGGTGACGACCCCGGTGAGGGTGGCCTTCGTGGTCTCGCCGAGGATACGCGCGGCGATGCGGCCCTCGCGGTCGACGACGATCGTGCTGGGAATGGCGCTGGGCGGCAGGTCGCGGCCGAACGTCAGCAGCAGTGCGCCGTCGGGGTCGAACACGTTGACGTACGGCACCCCGAACGCCCGGACGAACGCCTGGGCGGGCTCCTTGGACAGGTCCCGGGTGTTGATGCCGACGAACGTCGCGGTGCCCTTGAGCTCCTTGGACGCGTCGGCCAGCGCCGGCGCCTCCTTCCGGCAGGGCGCGCACCACGAGCCCCAGACGTTGTAGACCAGCACGCCGCCGGGGTGCTGAGCGGAGTCGAACCGGGCGCCGTCGAGGGTCTCCCCGGCGATGCGCGGCGCGGGGCGGCGCTGGTCGGGCGGCACGGTGGTGAGCGTCCCGTCGCCGGACACGAACCCGCCCTCGCTGGCGGGCCGCGAGCCACAGCCGGATGCCACGAGGCCCAGCAGCAGCATCAGGACGGTCAGAAGCAGACGGCGCACGCGCTCACATCCCCGGACGGAAGATCTTCTTCTTCGCCGGGTACAACTCGGCCGCGGGCTCGGTGTAGTCGACGCGGACGACGCGACCTTCGACGAAGGTGAAAGACGTGACGGACGCCAGCCGGCACTCGCGCGCGGCGGGGTTGTGCACCAGCGGACGTCCCTCGCTCGCCAGCCGGGCCATATAGATCGGGAGCTGATGGGCGACGATCACGGCCTGGCCGCCGGGAACCGCAGCGGCGGCGTCCGAGATGGCGGCGAGCATGCGGTCACGGACCGCCATGTAGGGCTCGCCCCAACTGGGCCGCAGCGGGTTCCACAGGTGCCGCAGGTTCTTCGGCAGCAGGAGCCGCTGGTTGAACCGGCCGAAACTCTGCCCCTCGAGCACGTTGGCGGCCTCGATCAGGCGTCGGTCGATGACGACGTCGAGGCCCGGGAAGTCCGCGGCGATCGGCGCCATCGTCTCGCGGGCGCGCTCCAGCGGGGAACAGCGCAGGTGCGAGATCGGCTTGCCGTCGAAGAACTCCCCCAGCTTGTCGGCCATCTGCCGACCGAGCGCGGAGAGGTGGTAGCCGTCGGCGCGTCCGTAAAGGATGTGCTCGGGGTTCTCGACCTGGCCGTGCCGGCACACGTGAACGATCGTCGGCTGCATGAAACTCCTCATCGGGGCGTGTGGCCACCACTGTACGGCCTCCCGCAGACGGTTCCGCCCAGGCGTCCGCCTCCCTTTGCCGGCCCAGGCTACCCCACCAAGGCCGTGCGCAGCGCCGTCTCGTCCACGAACCAGAGCGCGTGCTGGGCGCCGCGCACGAACGTCACGGGGACGTGATCGGTGTACTGGGCGCGCACGTCGGCGTCCTCGTCCACGTCAAAGGCCTGCCAGGACGCGTGGACGTCCTGACAGACCCTGTCGATGATGTGGACGGCGTCATCACACAGATGGCAGCCGTCCCGGACGAGCACCACCACGTCGGCGGCGTCGAGGTCGAGCACAGCTCAGCGGCTACGCGGCGCTACTTGCCTGCGCGACGACGCTGGATGCGCGTCCTCTTCAGCAGCTTGCGGTGCTTCTTCTTCGCCATCCTCTTGCGGCGCTTCTTGATGACCGAACCCACGTGTCGACCCCTCACAATCCGGCCCAGAGCGGGGCCGGGAACTATCCGATAGATGCAATGTCTCGGCCCGACCACTGCCGAGCCAACTCACCTAGCTTACTCGCCCACGGCTACCCAGGCCTAATCGCCCGATCGGTACCGGCCACAGGGACGCCCGTGGGTCAGCGCAGGCGGGCGCGTTCCTCGAGGCGGCGGACGATCGTGCGCATCTTCAGCCCGGCGATGATCTGGAGGACGCCAGACACGAGGGCGCCGATGGCGAGGAACGCGATCAACGTGCTCAGCGCCAGCGCCGGCCACGCGAACAGGACGATGCCGAGGATCGCCGAGAACGCGCCGGCGGCGATGATCAGCCACTCACCGGTGATCTCCCTGCGGACCGTCCAGCCGAACGCGATCTGTCCGATGCCGGTGAGGATGAGCCAGACCGCGAAGATCAGGGCGAGGGCTGCGACGGCCACGCCGGGCCGGGTCAGGGCGAGGACGCCGGCCACGATGCCGATCAGGCCGAGCACACCGAGCAGCACGCGGTGGCCGGTGGGGGCGCCGGACAGCGCGAACGCGTTGAGGAGCGAGCCGATGCCGTCGAGCAGGAACCAGACGCCCAGCAGAGTGCCCAGCACCGCGATGGTCGCCCCGGGCCACGCAAGCGCCACAATCCCCAAGACGACGGCGAGGACGCCGCGCAGGACGACCCAGGGCCATGATTTTCCGGACAACAACATGATGCACTCTCTCCACGTATCGCTTCGTCGCTCTCCACTCTTCGTCACCGCGAGCGCGCTTTCAACGAGTTCCCCCGGGTTTGCCTGTCGGAGAGGCATCTCGTTGCCCTGCGAGAGCGTGCGGGCACCGGGACCTAGGCGGGCGAGGCGAGCCAGTCGTCGATCTCTCTCGACCAGCGGCGCTTGTCGGCGTCCGGCACCACCGACGCCGCGATGCTGGAGCGGGCGAGGCCGGCGAGCTCGTCGTCGCCGAGTCCGTGCACCTCCCGCGCGACCCGGTACTGGTCGGTCAGCCTGGAGAGGAAGAGCAGCGGGTCGTCTGCGCTCAGCGCGATCGGCACCCCGGAGGCCATCAGCTGGCGCAGCGGGACGTCCTCCTGGCGGCTGAAGATGCCGAGGTTGACGTTGGACGTCGGGCAGATCTCCAGGGCGATCCCGCGGGCGGCGAGTTCCTCCAGCAGCGCCGGGTCCTCGGCGGCGCGGACGCCGTGCCCGAGGCGGTCGGGCTTGAGCGCGTCCAGCACCTGGCGCAGGTGACCGGGACCGAGCAACTCCCCGCCGTGCGGGACGCTGATCAGGCCGCCGCGCTTCGCGAGGCGGAACGCGGGTGCCCAGTCGGCGGTGTTGCCGCTGCGCTCGTCGTTGCTCAGCCCGAAGCCGATCACCTCGCCCGGGCCGTGTCCGGCGTTGCGCACCGCGAGGCGAGCCAGCGTGCGGGCGTCCAGCGGGTGCCGCCGCCGGGACGCCGCGACGATCAGCCCGACGCTCACGCCCGTCTCCGCGGACGCCGCCCTGCACTCGTCCCGGACGATGTCGAGCACGGCCTGGAGTCCGCCGACCTCGCCGGCGTACCCCGAGGGGTCGATCTGCAACTCCAGGCGCCGCGCGCCCTCGCGCGCGTCATCCTCGATGGCGCGGCGCATCACAAAGCGGATGGCGTCCTCGCTCCGGACGACCCGGCGGGCCATCTCGTAAAGCGACTGAAATCGGTACCAGCCACGCTTGTCGGGCGGGATCTCGAGCGCGTCGGCGTCGAGCAGGGCGTCCGGGACCTCCATGTGCTCGCGGTCGGCCAACTCGCGCAGCGTCGGGACGCTCATCGACCCGGTGAAGTGCAGGTGCAGGTGCGCCTTCGGCAACAGGTCGAGGTCACGCATCGGGTCGCGGGGTCCCCCCTCAGCCGCCCATCGCGGCGCTGCGGTCGCGCGCCGCCTCGAGCGCCGTCATGAACGCGGCCTTGACGCTGCGCTCCTCGAGCTGACGCAGCGCCGCGGCGGTCGTCCCGGCCGGGGACGTCACCCGCTCGCGCAGCACCGTGGGGTGCTCGCCGCTCTCGACGAGCAGCTTCGCCGAACCGAAGACCGTCTGGTTGACCAACAGGGTGGCTGTGTCGCGCGGCAGTCCCAGCATGACGCCGGCGTCGATCATCGCCTCGACGACGAAGAACAGGTACGCCGGCCCGGAGCCGGAGATGGCGGTCACCGCGTCCTGGTACTTCTCGGGGACCGTGACCGCCTTGCCCACCGCCGTCATGATCTCCGACGCCCGCGCCAGGTGCTGCGTCTGCGCATGCGAGCCGCCCGAGACGGCCGCCATGCCCTCGGCGACCTGCGCGGGCGTGTTCGGCATGACGCGGACGACGGGCGTCCCGAGGGGCAGGCCCGCCTCCAGGGTGGCCGTCGAGACCCCGGCGCACAGGGAGATCACCAGCGTGCCGGGCGGCATCTCCTCACCGATGCCCGGCAGCACGTCCGCGACGTCCTGCGGCTTCACCACGAGCAACACCGTGCCGGCGCCCCGGGCCGCCTCGCGGTCGGAGACCATCGAGATCCCGTAGCGCTCGCGCAACTCGTCGCGGCGGAACCCGCGCCGGTCGGCGCCGACGATGCTTGAGACGTCCCAACCCGCCCGCAGCAGGCCGGCCAGCAGCGTCTCGCCCATCACGCCGGCGCCGATGAGCGCCAGGTGACCGTCGTCCGGCTGTGCGGAGTTCACTCGGCGACCAGGAGTTCGGCGATCTGCACGGCGTTGAGGGCCGCGCCCTTGCGCAGGTTGTCGCCGGTCACGAACAAGATGAGGCCCTTGTCTCCCGGGACCGCCTGGTCCTGGCGCACGCGGCCGACGAACACATCGTCCTTGCCCGCGGCCTGGCGGGGGTTCGGAACGTCGACGACCTGGACGCCCGGCGCGTCCGCCAGAAGCTCCAGCGCTCGCTCGGGCGTGATGTCACGGTCGAACTCCGCGTGGATCGCGAGGCTGTGCCCACTGAACACCGGCACGCGGACGCAGGTACCGGAGACGGCGAGCTCGGGCAGGTGCAGGATCTTGCGGGACTCGTTGCGGAGCTTCTGCTCCTCGTCGGTCTCCAGGGAGCCGTCGTCGACGAGCGCCCCGGCGATGGCGACCACGTTGAACGCGATGGGCAGCACGTAGGGCGCCGGGTCGCCGACGGGCACAGCCTCGCCGTCGAGCGCCAGGGCCTCGACCTCGTGGTTCTCGACGGCGTCGCGGGACTGGTCGGCCAGGGCCCGGACACCCTTCAGCCCCGACCCGGACGTCGCCTGGTAGGTCGCCACCCGAAGTCGGGTCAGCCCGGCCTCGTCGTGCAGGGGCTT
Source organism: Nigerium massiliense (assembly GCF_000826085.1). Taxonomy (GTDB): domain Bacteria; phylum Actinomycetota; class Actinomycetes; order Propionibacteriales; family Propionibacteriaceae; genus Propioniciclava; species Propioniciclava massiliense. The sequence continues at coordinate 372,112 of NZ_CCYM01000002.1, forward strand.
GAGGACCGGCATCGCGGCCATCGTGGTGCAGTTCGGGTTCGCGATGATGCCCTTGGGCGGGTTCGTCGCATCCTCGGGATTGACCTCGCTGACGACCAGCGGGACGTCCGCGTCCTTGCGCCAGGCCGAGCTGTTGTCGACGACGATCGCCCCGGCCGCCGCCACCTTGGGCGCGAACTCGCGCGACATCGTCGCGCCGGCCGACATGATCGCCACGTCCAGGCCTGAGAAGTCGGCGGTGGCGGTGTCCTCGACGGTGATCTCCTCGCCCTTCCAGGGCAACGTCGTGCCGGCCGACTTCGCCGACGCGAAATACCGCATCTCGTCCACGGGGAAGTCGCGCTCCTCCAGCAGGGCCCGCATGACCTTCCCGACCTGACCGGTCGCTCCAAACACTCCAAGTCGCATGAGCCGAGTCTAGAGGCGCGGACCCCGCACGGTCAGGACGTCCGTGCCCGCCCGGTTGCCATCAGTTGCCATGCTGACGGCAACCCGCGTCGCCTGGAAATCATGATTGTTGCCCTATAACGGGCGCATAACACTGGACCTACCCGAACCGCGTGCCGGAACCGGGCGTCTGCCGGGACAGACAACGAAGCGCCCGGCACCTCGGAAGGATTTCACAGCACATGAGTAGCAACACCGAAGCGCCCGGATCCTTGCGGCGCAAGGACGTCCGCCCGTTCGGGTGGCGCGACAAGATCGGCTATGCCGCCGGTGACCTCGCGAACGACATGACCTTCATGATTCAGGCCTTCTTCATGACTGTCTATTTCGTCAAGGTGATCGGCATCGATCCCCTGCACATCGGCGCCCTCGTCGCCGCCGTGCGCGTCCTGGATGCCTTCACCGACGTCGGCATGGGCATGATCGTCGACCGGATGAAGCCCGCCTTCGACGGCAAGTTCAAGCCCTGGATCCGCCGGATGGCGGTCCCGGTCGCGTTGTCGTCGGCTCTGCTGTTCCAGCCCTTCATCGTGAACTGGAGCTACGGTGCGAAGCTCGCCTGGATGGTGATCTTCTACATCCTGTGGGGCTCCGTGTTCTACACCGCGATCAACATTCCCTACGGCTCGATGGCGTCGGTCATCTCCGACAAGGCCGAACACCGCGCCGAGCTGTCCGTGTGGCGCTCAACCGGCGCCCAGATCGCCTTCCTGGCCGTCTCGGCGAGCCTCCCGGCCCTCGTCTTCGAGGGCTCCCAGATCAACGCGCAGCGCTTCGGCTGGGCCGCGATCGCGATGGCGGTGCTCGCCGTGTTCTTCTACGCGATCTTGTACTTCAACGTCGAGGAGCGCGTCGTCGTGCCGCGCAAGACGAAGAGCGAAGGCGGCCTGTCGATCGGCCAGCTCTTGGGCTCCCTCGTCACCAACCGCGCCCTGCTCGCCATCGTTGCGGCCGCCCTGCTGCTGCTCCTCGGCAACCTGTTCAACGGTCAGGTCGCCTCGTTCCTCTACCTCGACTACTTCGGCAACGGCCAACTGCAGAGCCTGGCGCAGGTCGTCTCGATCCTGCCGGCGTTCCTGCTGGTGTTCATCACCGCCCCGCTGGTCAAGCGGTACGGCAAGACCGAGCTCGGCATCGCCGGCGTCGCGCTGTACACCGTCGCGATGCTGCTGAACTACTTCCTCCATCCGCCGTTCGCCGTCTTCCTGGCGCTGCTGACGGTCGCCACGTTCGGACTGTCGATCTTCAACTTCCTGATCTGGGCGTTCATCGTCGACGTGATCGACTACCAGGAGGTCCGGTCGGGCAGCGCGACGACGGCACCGTCTACGCCGTCTACTCCTGGGCCCGCAAGCTCGGTCAGGCGGGTGCCTCGCTGCTGGGCGGCATCGGGCTGTCGGCCATCGGCTACCAGGCGAAGGCCGCGCAGCAGTCCCCCGAGACCATCAACGGCATCTGGACGCTGTTCAACCTCGTCCCCGCGCTGTTCATGCTGGCCACCCTGCTGATCCTGGTGTTCTGGTACCCGCTGAAGAAGGGCAAGGTGCAGGAGAACGAGCGCATCCTCGCGGAGCGCCGCGCGGCCGCGGGGCCGGTCAGCGCTGAGGGTCCCCACGCCGACGGGAAGACCGAGGGCTGACCGAACCCATCCGTCTCACCCAACGCAGGGGCCCGGCCATCGCGGCCGGGCCCCTGCGCGTCCGGGATCACAGCCAGTCGACGTAGGGGGCGAGCAGCGCGTAGCCGATGAAGCTCACCAGGTCGAGGATCGTGTGCGCCACGACGAGCGGCATGACGCGGCCCCAGCGGCGGTACAGCCACCCGAACACCAGGCCCATCACCACGTTGCCGACGAACCCGCCGAAGCCCTGGTAGAGGTGATACGAGCCGCGGACGAGAGCGCTGATGACGATGCCCGTCCAGGGCGCTCGGCCCAGCTGGTCGAGGCGGCGCAGCAGGAAACCGAGCATCACGACCTCTTCGAGCACGCCGTTCATCACGGCGAGCGCGGCCAGCACCGGCACCGTCCACCAGTTCTCCGCCAGGTTGGCCGGGGCGACGGTGGTGTTGATGCCGAACTGCCGCGCGGCGAAGTAGAAGGCAAGCCCCGGGATGCCGATCAGCGCCGCCGCGCCGAAGCCGCGCGCCAGGTCGAACCCGGGGCGCCGCAGGTCGAACCCGATGCGCTCGCGGTCGCCGGTGAGCGCCAGGAGGTACAGCACCAGGAAGACCGGCACGAGCGGGAAGACCAGGTTGGCCAGTTGATAGGACAGGTCGAGCCACGGCCGGTCGGGCGTCACGGACGAGTTGATCGTCGTGGTCTGCTTGTTGAGTGGCTCGGGCCGGGTCAGCTTCTCGGCGATCGAGAGCACCGAGTACACCGCCGACTTCCCCAGCGATAGTCCCAGCACGATGAGGATCTCCGCCCGCCAGCGGGCGGTTCCGGAGGGCGCGCCCCCCTGAACGGGTACGGGTGGCGGGGCTGAAACCATGGCGGTCAGCCTAGGCGACGAGGCGTCCGGCCGGATCTGTGCAGGTGTCAAGAGCCTCGATTTCCTTTTGAAAGAACACATGGTCTTGAATGGCTTTATGAACATCGCGAACCTCTCGTTCGCGGCCGGCCCCGAGGGCCTGCCTGCCGCGGTCGCGAGCCTGGAAGAGCAACTCGGCGCTGAGTTCAAGGACGGTGGTTTCCACCCGCGGTTCGGCACGCGGAACCACATCCTGCCGCTCACCCGGTCGCAGTACCTCGAGGTGGTGGAGGTCCTGGAGCACCCCGCGGCCGAGAAGGCGCCCTTCGGCCAAGCCGTGCGCGCCCGCACGGAGATGGGCGGCGGCTGGCTCGGCTGGGTCATGGACGTGGACGACCTGCAGCCCTACATCGACCGGCTCCAGCGCGAGCCCGTGCACGGCTCGCGGCAGTTCCCGGACGGCCGCCGGCTCGAATGGGAGCAGCTCGGCGTCAAGGGGCTGCTGAACGACCCGCAGCTGCCCTACTTCATCAAATGGATCAGCGAGCCCAGCGTTCGCCCGTCGGCGCTCGGAGAGGGTTCGGTGGAGCTGGCGAAGGTCGAGATCGCCGGCAACCGATCGCGGGTGAGCGAGTGGCTCGGCTTCGACCTGGGCGACACGTTCGGCGGCGTCGAGTTCGAGTTCACCTCGCCGCACGGCCAGCCCGGGATCGACGCGGTGACCTTCCGCACCCTCCGCGGGCTCGTCCGCATCTGAACCGGCGGCGTGGCCCCGGCTGCGCCGCCACGAAAAGTGTCAGCGGGGGGCTCTAGTCTCACCGGCATGGCAAAGAACCCGTCCACGACCCTGCGATGCACCGAGTGCGGCTGGACGACCCCGCGCTGGGTCGGCCGCTGTAAGGAGTGCCAGACGTGGGGCAGCGTGGCCCCGGTCGAGGCGCCGGCGACCGCGACACCCGTGCAGCGGCCCGTGGCCCGCGCGCTCAGCATCGCCGAGGTCCCTGCAGACGAGGCGGCAGGCGTCCCCACCGGCATCGGCGAGCTCGACCGGGTGCTGGGCGAGGGGCTCGTCCCTGGGGCGGTGGTGCTGCTGGCCGGCGAGCCGGGGGTCGGCAAGTCCACGCTTCTGCTCGAGGTGGCCAGCCACTGGGCCCGCGCCGGACGCCGCACGTTGTACGTCAGCGCCGAGGAGTCGGCCGCGCAGGTGCGCCGCCGGGCCGATCGCACGGGGGCCATCACCTCCGACCTGCTGCTCGCGGCCGAGAACGACCTCGGCACGATCCTCGGCCACATCGAAGACCTCTCCCCCAGCCTGCTCGTGCTCGACTCGGTGCAGACCGTGTCGGCGAGCGGCACCGACGGCATCGCAGGCGGCGTCACCCAGGTGCGCGAGGTCACGAACGCCCTCGTCCGGGTCGCGAAGCGCCGCGGAATGGCCGTGCTGATCATCGGCCACGTCACCAAAGAGGGCTCGATCGCCGGCCCACGCACGCTGGAGCACCTGGTCGATGTCGTGCTGTCGTTCGAGGGAGACCGGCACGCGGGGTTCCGCATGGTGCGCGCCACGAAGAATCGCTTCGGCCCCGCCGACGAGGTGGGCTGCTTCGAGATGACCGAGCGCGGCATCGACGAGGTCGCCGACCCGTCCGGGTTGTTCACGTCGTCGCACGCGCGGCCCTCCGCGGGCACCTGCGTGGCCGCCACGCTGGAGGGCCGCCGGCCCATGCTCACCGAGATCCAGGCGCTGGTGGCGCCGAGCGCGCTGCAGGTGCCACGACGGGTCACCCAGGGCGTCGAGAACGGCCGGGTCGCGATGGGGCTGGCCGTCCTCGAGCGGCGGGCCCGGCTCAAGCTGCACAACCAGGACGTCTACGTGTCGACGGCGGGCGGCGTCCGGGTGGCCGATCCCGCCGCCGACCTGGCCGTCGCGCTGGCTGTCGCCTCGGCGTCCCAAGATTGGGTGCCGCGGCAGCGCATCATCGCGCTCGGTGAGATCGGGCTGTCGGGCGACCTGCGCCGCGTCGCCGGGACGCCGCGGCGGCTCGGCGAGGCGGCGCGACTGGGCTTTCGGGCCGCGATCGTCCCGGCCGGGTCGGAGAAGATGGCCAAGCACGCGGGCTTTGAGGTCGTGGAGGTCGCCACGGTCGCCGACGCCCTCGACGCGCTGTACACGCGCTTCACCGAGCCACCGAACGCCGCCACCGACCTCCGAGCCTGGCAGCGTGCCCGGGGCCAGGAGGCGGCGATCTCCTGACGCTGGACGCCCGAGACCCCGACTCGGGGGTGTGTCCGCCGAACCGTGAGGGCCCGGCGGGGTCTGCGGATCGGCGTCCTGGAGCGACGCTCTAGACTGGCCCGCGCCCCGATGCCGTCCCAGGAGGTGCGATGTCCGCCGAACCGGAACGCCCGAGCCGACCCCGCCCGGCCGACGGCCCGGAGCGCGGGGCGACGCGGACTCGGGAACAGGTCGTCCCCGACATCTGCGCCTGGTACGCGGCGCACGCCCGCGACCTTCCCTGGCGCGAGCGCGGCGTGAGCGCCTGGGGCGTCATGGTGAGCGAGTTCATGCTGCAGCAGACCCCAGTGAGTCGCGTCCTGCCCCGTTGGCGGGAGTGGATGGAGCGGTGGCCCACCCCCGCCGACCTGAGTGTAGAGCCCGTGGGCGAAGCCGTCCGCGCCTGGGGACACCTCGGCTATCCACGGCGCGCGCAGCGGCTGTGGCAGGCCGCGGCCGAGATCGCCGGGCGCTTCGGCAACGTGGTCCCGGACGACCTGGAGGACCTGCGCTCGCTGCCCGGCGTGGGCGAGTACACCGCCGCCGCGATCGCCTCGTTCGCCTACGGCCGACGCCACGTCGTGCTCGACACCAACGTCCGGCGCGTGCTGGCCCGGCTTGACGGCGGCGTCGCGCAGCCGCCCGCCACCGTGACCCGCGCCGAGCGCGATCGCGCCCGGTCCTGGTTGCCCGACGACGACGCGGACGCTGCCCTGTGGGCCGTCGCCGCCATGGAGCTCGGTGCCCAGGTGTGCGTCGCCACCACCCCCGACTGCGGCCGCTGTCCCGTGCGCAGCGACTGCGCTTGGGCCCGCGCGGGCTATCCCGCCTGGACGGGCCCCGCTCGCCGCGGGCAGGCCTACGCCGGCACCGACCGGCAGTGCCGGGGCGCGCTGCTCGCGGTGCTCCGCGAGTCGGACGCTCCCCGGCACGAGGCAGACCTGTTGGCCGCCTGGCCGGTGGACGCCGCGCAGGCCGATCGCGCGCTGGCGTCCCTGCTGGCCGACGGGCTGGTTCGCCGCGAGGACGCCGGCCTGCTCAGTCTGTGACCGGGTGGCCGGCCAGCGCTCCGTCCCGGACTGCGCGAGGAACCCCGCCCTGGACGCGACGAAGCCCCCAGCCTCGAAAGGCTGGGGGCTTCGGGCGGGACGGTCAGGCTCGACCGTTCCGGCTCACTCCTGCGGGCCGCCGGACAGCTCGGCCGGGGCGTGATCGGGCAGCTCCGACTTGGGCTGGCCGGTGAAGGTGAACGCCTGCTCCGAACCCTCCGGGGCGACGTCCACGACCACGAACTCACCCGGGTGGAACTCCCCGAACAGGATCTTCTCGGCCAGGATGTCCTCGATGTCGCGCTGGATCGCACGCCGCAGCGGGCGGGCGCCGAGCACCGGGTCGAAGCCGCGCTTCGCCACCAGGCTCTTGGCCGCGTCCGTGAGGACGATGCCCATGTCGCGATCCTGCAGTCGAACCTCGATTTCGCCCACCATCAGATCGACGATGCGCTCGATGTCGGCCTGCGACAGCTGGTGGAACACCACGATCTCGTCGACGCGGTTCAGGAACTCAGGACGGAAATGCTGCTTGAGCTCGTCGCTGACCTTCGCCTTCATCTTCTCGTAGCTGTTCACTTCGTCGCCGGCCTGGCTGAAGCCCAGGTTGACCGACTTGGAAATGTCGCGGGTACCGAGGTTGGTGGTCATGACGATCACGGTGTTCTTGAAATCGACCACGCGACCCTGGGCGTCTGTCAAGCGACCTTCGTCCAGAATCTGGAGCAGCGAATTGAAGATATCCGGATGCGCCTTCTCGATCTCGTCGAACAGCACCACCGAGAACGGCTTGCGCCGCACCTTCTCGGTGAGCTGGCCACCCTCTTCGTAACCGACATAGCCGGGGGGCGAACCAAACATGCGGGAGGCCGTATGCTTTTCGGAGTATTCGGACATATCGAGGGTGATCAACGCGTCCTCGTCCCCGAACAGGAACTCGGTCAGCGCCTTCGTCAGCTCGGTCTTTCCGACGCCCGAGGGGCCGGCGAAGATGAACGAACCGGACGGACGCTTCGGGTCCTTCAGGCCGGCGCGAGTTCGCCGAATGGACCGCGAGAGCGCCTTCACCGCATCGGTCTGCCCGATGTAGCGCTTGCCGATCTCCTCCTCCATGTTCAGCAGGCGGCTCGACTCCTCCTCGGTGAGCTTGAACACCGGAATACCGGTAGCACCCGAAAGGACCTCGGCGATCTCATCCTCGCCGACCTCGGGCTTGACGCCCTGGTCGCCGTTCTTCCACTGCTCTTCCTTCTCCGCGCGGGCGACGAGCAGCTTCTTCTCGTCGTCGCGCAGCCCGGCGGCGCGCTCGAAGTCCTGTGCGTCGATCGCGGCCTCCTTCTCGAGCCGGACGGCGGCGATCTTCTCGTCGAACTCGCGCAGGTCCGGCGGAGCCGTCATGCGACGGATGCGCAGCCGGGCGCCGGCCTCGTCGATCAGGTCGATGGCCTTGTCGGGGAGGAAACGGTCGGAGATGTAGCGGTCGGCCAGTTGCGCGGCCGCCGTCAGCGCCTCGTCCGTGATCGTGATGCGGTGGTGAGCCTCGTAGCGGTCACGCAGACCCTTGAGGATGTCGATCGTCAGCGCGATCGACGGCTCCGCGACCTGGATCGGCTGGAAACGACGCTCCAGCGCCGCGTCCTTCTCGATGTGCTTGCGGTACTCGTCGAGGGTGGTCGCACCGATCGTCTGCAGTTCGCCACGGGCGAGCATCGGCTTGAGGATCGAAGCGGCGTCGATGGCCCCCTCGGCCGCGCCGGCGCCCACCAGCGTGTGGATCTCGTCGATGAACAGCACGACGTCGCCGCGGGTCTTGATCTCCTTGAGCACCTTCTTCAGGCGCTCCTCGAAGTCACCGCGATACCGGGAGCCAGCCACCAGCGCACCGAGGTCGAGGGTGTAGATCTGCTTGTCGCGCAGCGTCTCGGGGACGTCGCCCCGCACGATCGCCTGCGACAGGCCCTCCACGACCGCGGTCTTGCCCACACCGGGCTCGCCGATGAGGACGGGGTTGTTCTTGGTGCGGCGCGAGAGCACCGTCATGACCCGCTCGATCTCCTTCTCGCGCCCGATGACCGGGTCGAGCTTGTTCTCGCGCGCAGCCTGCGTGAGGTTGCGGCCGAACTGATCGAGGATCGTCTGGTTGCCCTGCTGCGGATTCGCCTCGGGGGCGCCCGCGGTGGAGGGCTTCTCGTTGCCCTGGAACCCGCTCAGCAGCTGCAGCACCTGGTTACGAACCCGGTTGAGATCGGCGCCCAGCTTGATCAGCACCTGGGCGGCGACGCCCTCGCCCTCGCGGATGAGGCCGAGCAGGATGTGCTCGGTGCCGATGTAGGGGTGGTTGAGCTGGAGCGCCTCGCGCATGCTCAGCTCGAGGACCTTCTTCGCGCGCGGCGTGAACGGGATGTGCCCGGTCGGCGCCTGCTGGCCCTGACCGATGATCTCCTCCACCTGCTCGCGCACCGCCTCGAGGGAGATACCGAGAGACTCCAGCGCCTTGGCCGCAACACCTTCACCCTCGTGGATCAGCCCGAGGAGAATGTGTTCCGTGCCGATGTAGTTATGGTTCAGCATGCGGGCCTCGTCCTGAGCCAACACGATGACCCGACGCGCACGGTCTGTAAACCGGTCGAACAATGGACTCTCCTTCACTCCCAGCGATTGCTGGTCGTGCCGCCGCCCTGTGTGCGGGGCACTGTTGTCAGTCTACTTAACCGCCGAGGCCCGCCCGCTTGTTCCCTGTTCGCCTGCGGCGCAACCGACCATTCTCGCGTCGCCTCGGAGGCGCCCGCCGGGAAGCCTACGAATGGCCGCCTTGAGACCAATCCCCGGGCCCCGCCTGGACGGGCGGGGTCCCGCTCGGGAACGCCCAGCTCCGACAAACAGCGCGGGCCACCCGCCGGTGAGGCGATGGCCCGTCGGTCGAGCGAGGAAGGTCAGTGCGCGGCCTCGTAGGCTTCGCGGATCTCGGCGGGGACGCGTCCGCGGGAAGACACGGTCATACCCTGCGCCTGGGCCCACGCGCGGATATCGGTGGCGGAGCTGTCGGAAGACGGACGGCGCTTGCCGGGGGTGCGACGGGTCGTCACCTTACGGGCAACGGCGACATAGGGCTGCAGCGCGTCGCGAAGCTTGGCCACATTCTGTTCGGACAAATCGATCTCATAGGTATTGCCATCGAGGCCGAACGTGACCGTCTCGACAGCGTCGCTGCCATCCAGGTCGTCGGTCAGGACAATATGCACACGCTGTGCCATCAGTGAGCCTCCAGGACAATCGATGTTATGAATCCGCATAAGGAAGAAGGGGTGGTCGTCTTACGCCCAGGATTACCTGGACGACGCCGAGCCTATCCCATTGTTGCGGGTATTCCCCACCAGGCGACGTATTAGACTTACCCGGTGACCGAATCATCATCAAGCCTGGGCATCGGCTCGCTGCTCGATCCCGATCGCTTTAGTGCAGAGAATACGATCGATCTCGGTCCCGATCATCCCTCGAGCGCGGGGCTCCTCACCATGGAGATGACGCTCGCCGAGGGCGTGATCCAGCGCTTGGACGTGCAACCCGGCGCGCTTCACCGCGGTGCCGAGATGCTGTTCGAAGTGCGTGATTACCGACAGATCCTCTCCCTCGCGAACCGGCATGACTGGCAGGCACCCTTCTTCGGCGAATTGGTCGTCGCAACTTTGGTCGAGCGTGAACTCGGCATTGAGATTCCGTTCCGTGCCGCGTGGATCAGGACATTACTCGCCGAACACCACCGGGTGATCAGCCACCTGGCGCATCTCTCGTTCGTCGCCCACCGGCTGGGACGCGCCGACCTGGCCACCTCGCGGCTCCGCGAAGAACTGCGCCGGCGGTCGCTGGAACTGACCGGGAACCGGCTGCACCCGATGGCGGTGCGGCTGGGCGGCATCGCGGTCGACCCCACGCCCGACTGGCTCGAGCGCGCCGCCGCCACCCACGCCGACGCCGCGGAACTCGCGCTGCGCCTCCGCGAGGCGCTGGACGGCACCGGGCTCGGACGTGGCGTCGGCGTCCTGAGCCCCGAGGACGTCTCCGGCTACGGGCTGAGCGGGTCCGTGGCCCGCGCGAGCGGGGTCGGCGAGGACGTCCGACGCGACCGTCCCGACCTCGCCTACCCCGCGCTGGCCGCAGAGCTGACGCCGCCCTCGGCGCCGTCGGACGGCGACGCCGCGTCCCGGTTCGCCTGGTGGGCCGCCGAGGTCGCCCAGTCGGCGGGGCTCGTGCGGGCGTGCGCCGAGCGACTGCCCGAGGGCGAACTGACCGCGCACCTGCCCAAGTCGGTGAAGCTACCCGAAGGCGACTTCTACGCCGAGGTCGAGGCGCCGCTGGGCCGCGCCGGCGCGTTCATCGTGTCCCGCGCCGACCGGACGCCGTGGCGGCTGCGCCTGCGCACCCCGTCCATGGCCAACGTAAGCGCCTGGGACGCCGCGGCGCGGGGCGAGCGCCCGGACGACCTGCCGATCGTCCTCGCCTCGCTCGGCTACGTCACCGGCGACCTCGACAAGTAGGCGCCCGCGGGCCCCTTGAGGCCGCGCTACGCGGAGGTCGGGGACTCGCGCGGCGTCCGCGGGACGAACGCGTGGCGCCGGAGCAGCACCAGCGTCAGCAGCACCGGGATCGGCCAACCGGACCAGCCCATGATCGTGGCGTCCAGCGTCTCCGCCGACGCCCCGGCGCGGCTGAAGACCAGCGCGAACGTGCCGACGGCGGCGTTCATCGTCCCGTGTCCGAGCGCGGCGGGCCACACCGAGCTCGAGCGCTGGCGCAGGAACGCCAGGAAGGCGCCGACGACCGTCCCCACGACGCACATGGCTCCCAGCCCGAGGACCGGGTTGCTCGGGTAGTTGTAGCCCAACAGGATCAGGGGCGCGTGCCACAGTCCCCAGATGATGCCGCTGCCGAGCACGGCCCAGACCGGGCCGGCGAGCTCATTGAGGCGCGGGAACAGGTAGCCGCGCCAGCCGAGCTCCTCGCCGAAGGCGGGCACCGTGTTGATGAGGCCGCCCAGGGCGGTCTGGGCCAGCACGATCGCCACCCAGCCACCCATCGGGATGCCGACCGACTCCACGCTCAGCCCTGCGGGGGCCAGCTGGGCTTCGAGTAGCGCGCGCAGCGCCGACAGACCAGGGTCGATCGCGTACTGTCCGAGCAGGGCGCTGGTGACCATCGCGGCCGCGACGAGCAGCATCATCCCCACCAGGGCGAGCACGAGGTACCCGAGGAACCGCCCGACGGGCCGGCTCGCGCCGATCCCGAGCGTGCGCCACGAGCGGCGTTCGACGAACCGGTTGACGATCAGCGCCGAGACCGCCGGGGTGAACATCATCACCACGGCCAGCGGCATCGCCAGCGGGTTCGCGAGGCCGCGGCCGTCCAGCCACAGGGGGAGGCAGACCAGCCAGGCCAACCCGTAGGCCAGCACGCAGTAGACGAGGACGCCGCGCCACCCCGTCCGCGTGGCCGGTCGCGTCGGCGTCGTGCTCTGCTGTGACACCGGGTGTCCTCTCGGTCGGCCGGGCTCAGCCCCGGCGCTGGATCAGCGTGTTGACGACAGCGGCGGCCCGGGCGGGGTCGTCCACGGTGATGACGACGGGGGTGTCCCGCGCGCGCTCCAGTCGCAGCGCGGGGCCCGCGGAGGTGACGAGCGCCACCGACCCGTCGACGCCGCGACGGCGTCCGTAGCCCCTGTACTCCCCCAGCGGGTACTCGATCGTCTGGACGCCCGCCGACTCGATCGTCTCCAGCGGCACGTGCACCCAGCGGATGAACCCGAACCCGGACGCCGTGACGCCCCGCGCGTCCACCGTGACGGGGCCCGCCATGCCGGCCAGCAACGCGATCAGCACCACCAGCAGCACGCCCACGAACACCGCGACGCCGGTGCCGCCGGCCACCGCGAGCCACACGGTCAGCACGACCAGCGGCACCAGGGTCACGATGGAGAAGATCACCACGCCGCGGGAGACGCGGGTGCGGCCGGTCCAGGCGAGGCGGGCGCCCTCGGGGACGTCCAGAGTGGGAGCGCCGGCCGGAAGCCCACCGGAATGCGCCTCTGGCAGGTCAGAATCGCGCCGCCGGACGACCAGCCAGACCAGCGCGCCGACCACAACTCCGGCGACGCCCGAGCCGAGCAGCAGGCCGTCGATCGACGCCGACGAGCCCTGGCGCTGGGCCAGGATCGAGCCCCACACGGTGCCGCCGAGGAACACCGCGGCGCCGGAGGTCGCCGGCGCCATGTCGCGGGCCGCATGCAGGGCGCGGCCCACCAGCGTGAGCCCGATCGACGTGGCCGCCAGCAGCACCAGGGCGAAGCCGATCGAGCCGGTCACGGAGCTGAAACCGTCCGGCCGCCCGCTCGGGCCCCAGTGGGTCGCGACGACATCGGGGAGCTCGGCGCGGACGGCGAGGACGGCGACGAGCCCGGCGACGGCCACGAGCGCGGCGATGGCCAGCGGGATCCAGGTGGCGCGGGCAGGCTCGGGGGCGAGGTCTCTGGGTGGGGTGGCGGTGCTGGTCATCGGTCTCTCCTCGAGATCAGGTCAGCGATGTCGCTGGGGCCGAGCCCGAGCCGAGCACCCTCGGCGAGGACGTCGTCCACCAGCCCGGTCAGACGGGCGTCGGAGACCGCGCCGCACACCACGGCGCCGCGACCGCGGCGCAGCTCGATGAGCCCCTCGTCCCGCAAGGTGCGGTAGGCGCGCAGCACGGTGTTCTGGTTCATGCCGAGGCTGCCGGCGATCTCGTGAGCGGCAGGCAGCTTCTCGCCCTCGCGCAGCTCGCCCTCGGCGATGGCGCGGCGCACCGACGCGGCCACCTGATCGAACAGGGGGCGGTCGGATGACGGGTCCACCAACCACAACATAGTGCTAGTTGTACTAGCACTTTAGGAGGAAGGCAAGGGCCCGAGGGGACGGGCCCGGCCTCAGGCGCGGCGGCGCAGCTCCACGACGTCGGCAACCTGGTCGCGGGTCATGAGTTCGACCTCGAGCTGGTGGTTGACCAGGCGCAGTTCGGCGTTCTCGGCGAGCAGCCCGTCGCGCTCGGAGCGCAGCTCGTCGTTGTCGGCCCCCAGCTCGGACGCCTCGGCGCGCGCCAGATCGCGGTCGTGCCGGGCGTCGAGGATGAGCTCGCCGAGCATGGCGTTCTCCGTGCGCACCTCGGCGACCTCGTCGCGCAGGCCGGCGTTCACCGCGGCGAGCGCGGCCGCGCGGCCGGCGGCCCGGTCCGCCTGCACGCGCAGGCCCTCGGCCCGGTCGCTCAACACCCCCATGACGGCGACGTGCCGCCGGCGCTCCTCGCGGAGCTTCTCGCCGTGTTGCGCGAGGGCGTCCCCGGCGCGCTTCTCGGCCCGGCGGCGGACGTTCGCGACCTCGCGCCAGGCGGCGGAGCAGACCACGATCGCGGTGACCACGACGACGACGACGCCCAGGCGCACCATCGTCACGGGGCCCAGGCTGAGCAGCACCGCGAGCACGCTCCCGACGATGAGCACGCTTCGCGCCAACCGTCGCAGCGGGGAGGGGGTGAGCTGATGAGCGGCGTGTGGTCGAGTCACTCGGTCAGGATAACGGCGGCCCGTCGCCGCCCGGCTCGCTCCGGCGAGTGTCGCCGCCCTCGATCTCGTCCTCGGGCGTGTCGTCCGGATCCCGAGGGACGCGGCAGGCCCGTTCCAGGAACCAGCCGGCCACGGCCCACCACACGCACAGCGCGACGGCGATGGACCCGTGGATCACCCGGTCCTGCGCCAGCGGCGCCGGCCAGCCGGACAGCGACATCAGCACGAGCGTGACGTAGGCCCCGCCGAGCCCCGCGCCGCCGAGCAGGGAGCCTTTACCGAGCAGCAGCCGGTTGACGGCCGCCAAGTTGTCGAGGTCGGCCCGGCGCTCGCGGACGAGGCGTCCTGTGCTGACGGCCAGGTAGGTGATGCCGGCGGCGATGATCGCGACGGAGGCCCACGAGATGGCCTCGACGCGGGGCAGCGACTGGCCGGCGCGGCGCAGGCCGTCCAGCACGAGGTAGGTGGCGCCGGCGCCGAGCGCCGCCGCGATCGCGACCCAGCTCGGGGTCGTCGGTTCGATGACGGGGCCGCCGGGCTCCGGCTTGCCGGTGGGGTCGCTCATGGCTGCCGGTCCCCCTCGTCCGCGGGCGTCCGCTCGCCGGGTTTCGGCTGGACGTCGACGCCCGGCAGCCGCCGGACGCCGGCGGCGTCGATGGCGCCGGCGAGGTCCGCGACCCGACCGCGGCCCGGGAGTTCGGCCGCGGGGTCGACCTCGGCCCAGGGCACCAGCACGAAGGCCCGCTCGTGGGCCCGCGGGTGCGGGAGGATGAGCTCGGGGTCGTCCGAGCGGAGGTCGCCGACCGCGAGGACGTCGATGTCGAGGGTCCGCGGGCCCCAGCGCACCTCGCGGGTGCGGCCGTGCGCGTCCTCGATGCGGTGGACGGCCGCCGACAGGTCCCTGGGCGGGAGCGCGGTGTCGCCGACGACGACGAGGTTGCAGAAGTCGTCCTGCTCGACCCCGCCGACGGGCGCGGTGCGGTAGACCGACGACACCCCCGTCACGACGACGCCGGGCAGCGCGGCGATCTCCGCGACCGCCTCGCGCAGGGTACCCAGGGCGTCACCGACGTTGGCGCCGAGCGAGAGCGCGAACCTCATCGCGTCCTCGCCACGGTGACCGCGGAGTCGGCCACCCGCACCGGCATGGGCGCCTTCGGCTTGTGCACGGTGACGACGACGGCGTCGATGGCGCGGCGGGCCAGGCAGGCGTCCGCGATGACGTCGGCGAGCGTCTCGACGAGGTCGTAGGGGCCGCCCTCGATGAGCGAGACGACCTGGCCGGCGATCTCGCCGTAGTCGACGGTGGTGGCCAGGTCGTCGGCAAGGGACGTCCGCACGAGGCGGCAGGTCACGTCCACGACGAACGGCTGGCCGTCGCGCTTCTCGTGCGCGTACACCCCGTGATGTCCGATGGCCTCGATCCCCGTGAGGGTGATGAGCTGCTGGTCGGTGCCTACAAGCATCTCGTGCGGCATGGGGCGGTCCTTTCTGCCGGGGGCGGGTTCACGGCGGCTGGGGTCAGGGTTCGCGGCGCAGGCGCTCCACGACGGCGACGGCGTCTCGGTGGGGACGGACGGTGTGCGTGCGGACGGCCCACGCCCCCCGCTCGGCCACCCAGGTGGTGACGGCGAGGGTCGCGTCGTCCCGCTCGACGGCCGGGCGAGGCTCGCCGCCGTCCGCGAGGAGCGTCCCGAGGAAGCGCTTGCGCGAGACGCCGATGAGCAACGGGTAACCGAGCGCGTCGAAGGCGTCCAGATGCTTGAGCAGCGTCCAGTTGTGCTCGCCGGTCTTGGCGAAGCCGAAGCCCGGATCGAGGACGAGCTTGTCGGGCGCGATGCCAGACGCGAGCGCTTCGTCGCGGCGCTGGGCCAGCTCGGCGAGGACCTCGGCGAGCACGTCGTCGTAGACCGCGTTGGCGCCCATCTCGGTGGCGTGCCCGCGCCAGTGCATGCTCACGTACCCTCCGTCGCGCTCGGCGACCACGCCCAGCATCGCGGGGTCGGCGAGGCCGCCGGAGACGTCGTTGATCCAGGTGGCGCCGGCGTCCAGCGACGCGGCGGCGACCGACGCCCGGGTGGTGTCGACCGAGACCTCGACTCCGCGGGCGGCCAACTCGGCCACGACCGGGACGACGCGGGAGAGCTCGACGTCCTCGGCCACCCGCTCCGAGTCGGGCCGCGTCGACTCCCCGCCGACGTCGACGATGTCGGCGCCCTGGGCGACGAGTTCGAGGCCGTGCGCGAGGGCGTCCGCGTGCTCGAGCCATCGGCCCCCGTCGGAGAACGAGTTCGCCGTCACGTTGAGCACGCCCATGACGAGCGTGCGGCCCCGGTAGGCCCCGGACGCGGCGCTCATCCGATGATGAGGCTCATGGCCTCGGCTCGGGTGGCGGGGTTGCGCAGCCCGCCGCGGACGGCGCTGGTGACGGTCTTGGAGCCCGGCTTGCGGACGCCGCGCATCGTCATGCACTGGTGCTCGGCCTCCACGACCACCATCGCGCCCTGGGGGCGCAGGTGCGTCACGAGCGCGTCGGCGATCTCGCCGGTGAGCCGTTCCTGCACCTGCGGCCGGCGCGCGTAGACGTCGACGAGGCGGGCGAGCTTCGACAACCCGGTGACGCGGCCGTCCTTGGACGGAATGTAGGCGACGTGCGCGACGCCGGTGAACGGCAGCAGGTGGTGCTCGCAGACGCTCACCAGCTCGATGTCCTTCACGAGCACCATCTCCTCGTGGTGGATGTCGAACGTCGTCGCCAGCAGCTCGGCCGGGTCGGAGGTCAGGCCGGCGAACAGCTCGTCGCAGGCGCGGGCCACGCGGGCTGGGGTGTCCCGCAGGCCGTCGCGGTCGGGGTCCTCGCCGATGCCCAGCAGGATCTCCCTGACCGCCGCCGCGATGCGGTCGTGGTCGACCGCCACGTCAGGACCGTCCGTTCGGTCCGCCCCACTGCCCGCCGCCCCTCGGGGGCTGCGGGCCAGCGCCCGGGCCCGGGGGCTGCCAGCCGGGTCCGGGTTGCTGGCCGGGACCGGGGCCCTGCTGCGGTCCGCCGCTGCCGGGCCAGCCGCCCTGCGGGGGCAGCGGGCCGCCTTGCTGCGGTCCGGGCAGCGGACCGCCCTGGCCCGGGTAGGGACCGGGCTGGCCACCGGGCCCGGGGTAGGGGCCCTGACCGCCGCCGGGCAGCTGGCCGCCGGGGACGTCCACGGGGTAGAGCCGGCCGGGCTCCTTCGGCTTGGCGGGCGGGGGCTCGACCGGCGGGGTGTCGGACGGCTGCCGGCTGTCGGAGCCCGTCCACGCCGGACGGCGGTCGCGCTTGATCAAGGGCTCGAAGACCTTGGCCACCTGCGCCTTGTCGAGGGTCTCCTTGTCGAACAACTGCCGCACGAGCTCGTCGAGCACCTCGCGGTTCTCGTTGAGGACGTCGTAGGCCTCCTGGTGCGCGGTGCCGATCAGGGACGCCACCTCCTCGTCGATGATGCCGGCGATCTCCTCGGAGTAGTCGCGCGAGCCGCCCATGCCGGCCTGCATGCCGACGAACGGCTCGCTGCTGTCGCCGCCGAACTTCACGGCTCCGAGGCGCTCGGTCATGCCGTACTGGGTGACCATCGCGCGGGCGACCTTGGTGGCCTTCTCGATGTCGTTGGACGCGCCGGTCGTCGGGTCGTGGAAGACGAGTTCCTCCGCGGCGCGTCCGCCCATCATGTAGGCGAGCTGGTCGAGCAGCTCGCCGCGGGTCTGGGAGTACTTGTCGGCGTCCGGCATCACCATCGTGTAGCCGAGGGCCCGGCCGCGCGGCAGGATCGTCACCTTCTGCACCGGGTCGTTGCCGGGCATCGCGGCGGCGACCAGCGCGTGGCCGCCCTCGTGGTAGGCGGTGATCAGCAACTCACGCTGGTTCATCGCGCGCGAGCTCTTCTGCGGGCCCGCGATGACCCGGTCGATGGCCTCGTCCAGCGCCGGCATCGTGATGTAGTGCTGGTTCTGCCGCGCGGTGAGCAGCGCGGCCTCGTTGAGGACGTTGGCCAAGTCGGCGCCGGTGAAACCGGGCGTGCGGCGGGCCACCGACGCGAGGTCGACGTCGTTGCCCATCGGCTTGTTGACCGCGTGGACGCGCAGGATCTGCAGGCGGCCGGCCATGTCGGGGGCCTCCACCGGGATCTGCCGGTCGAAGCGGCCCGGACGCAGCAGCGCCGGGTCGAGGACGTCCGGCCGGTTCGTCGCGGCGATCAGCACCACGCCGCCGCGCACGTCGAAGCCGTCCATCTCGACGAGCAACTGGTTCAGCGTCTGCTCGCGCTCGTCGTGGCCGCCGCCCATGCCGGCGCCGCGGTGCCGTCCGACGGCGTCGATCTCGTCGATGAAGATGATCGCTGGGGCGTTGTCCTTGGCCTGCTCGAACAGATCGCGGACGCGGGAGGCGCCGACGCCCACGAACATCTCGACGAAGTCGGAACCCGAGATGGAGAAGAACGGGACGCCCGCCTCGCCCGCGACCGCGCGGGCGAGCAGCGTCTTGCCGGTGCCGGGCGGGCCGTACAGAAGGACGCCCTTGGGGATCTTCGCGCCGACGGCCTGGAACTTGCCGGGCTCGGCGAGGAACTCGCGGATCTCCTGCAGCTCCTCGATCGCCTCATCGCAGCCCGCGACGTCCGAGAACAGCGTCTGCGGGGTGTCCTTGCTCATCACCTTGGCCTTGGACTTGCCGAAGCCGAGGATGCGGTTCCCGCCGCCCTGAGCGTTGTTCATCATGAACAGGAACAGGGCGCCGATGATGAGGAACGGCAGCAGGCTCAGCAGCACCATCGACAGCCCGCGGTCGGGCACCTCGGCGCGCCAGGAGTCCAGCGTCCCGGCGGCGGCGCGTTCGTTGAGCTTGTCGACGAGGCCCTGGCTCTGGTTGCCCACCCAGTTCGCCCGAATGCGGGTGCGCGCCTGGTCCTTCTGCTCGATGCGGATCTCCTGGTCGCCGTCCACCAGGACGACCTCGGCCAGCGGCTGGTTGCCGTTGATGACCGCGACGGCCTGCGAGGTGGGCACCTGCCGGTAGCCGCTGCCGCCGCCGAACCAGTTGATGCCGAGCATCACGATCAGGAAGATCGCGACGATCCAGAACAGGGGCGAGCGGAACACCCGGGACGCTTTCATGGGCTACCTCAAAGAAGGGTCGAGACGTGCTCCGGCGAGACTACCCGACGCCCGCGCCGCCGCCGCTGGAGGGGTGCGTTCGCCCTGCGAGGACGGCCGCCGTCACCTCGGAGCCTGAGACGGGGGCGTGCGGCGCTCAGCTGTAGACGTGGGGAGCGAGCGTCCCGACGTCGGTGAGGTTGCGATAGCGGCCCGCGTAGTCGAGGCCGAAGCCCACGACGAACTCGTCGGGGAGGTCGAAGCCGACGTAGCGGACGTCCACGTCGCTCTTGAGCGCGTCGGGCTTGCGGAACATGGTCATGATCTCGAGGCTCGCCGGCTTGCGGGAGCGCAGGTTCTGCACGAGGTAGGCCAGCGTCAGGCCGGTGTCGATGATGTCCTCGACGATCAGCACGTCGCGGCCCTCGATGTCGGCGCTCAGGTCCTTGAGGATGCGCACCACGCCGGAGCTCTTCGTCCCGGCGCCGTACGACGAGATCGCCATCCAATCCATCTGCAGGTGGCTCTTCATGTGGCGGGTGAGGTCGGCCATCACCATGACCGCGCCGTTGAGGACGCCGATGCACAGCACTTCCTTGCCCGCGTAGTCCGCGTCGATCTGGGCGGCCACCGCGGCAAGGCGGTCGTCGACCTGCTGCTTGGTGTAAAGGACTTCCGTCAGCTCATTTTCGATGTCCGAGGCGTGCACTCTGGGCAGTCTAGGGGCTCAGCGTTGCGCCCGTAACCACCCGTCGCGACGCACGATCCGTGTTCCGGGGACGTCCACGCCGCGCTGGCCGCGCCAGGCGACGACCAGGTCGCTCACCGCGGCGACGTGCCCCGCCGAGACGTCCACGCAGCCCAACCCGGCCAGCCAGCCGCGCAGCACCCGGGAGCGGACGGCCGGGGCCAGCCCGGCCAGCCAGGTCGCGTCCAGCGCGCCGCCTTCGCCCGTGTCCCCGGCGCCGGGCTCCCCCGCCTCCCCGGCCGCCGCGGCAGCCAAGGCGTCCAGGACGTCGGCGTCCTCGCGCGCCAGCGCTGCCGTGCGGGCGAGCGCCTCACGCACCCCGGGGCCGAGCTCGCGCTCCAGCAACGGCAACACCCGGTTGCGCACCCGGACGCGGGCGAACCGATCGTCGGCGTTCTGCGGATCGTGCCACGGCGTCAGCCCGAGGTCGGCGCAGCAGCGGTGCGTGACTTCGCGACCCACCCCGAGCAGAGGACGCAGCAGCGGCCCGCGCGCCGCCGGCATCCCGGCCAGCGACCGCGTCCCCGAGCCGCGGGCCAGGCCGAGCAGCACCGTCTCGGCCTGGTCGTCGAGGGTGTGACCGAGCAGGACCTGCTCCCCCGGCCGCGCCTGCTCCTCGAAGGCGGCGTAACGCGCCCGCCGCGCGGACGCCTCCGGCCCGCCCCCGGGCGCGACGTCGACGCGGACGACCGTCGCGTCCAGCCTCAGCGCAACTCCGGAGGACGAGGACGGATCGGGCAGCGCGGCCAGGGTCTCGGCGACCCGGGCGGCCACCACGTCGGAGCCCTCCTGAAGGCCGTGGTCGACGACCAGCGCGCGGCAGGGCGTCCCGCGGCGACGGGCGAGCGAACCGGCGGCCCAGGCCAGGGCCAACGAGTCGGGCCCGCCCGAGCACGCGACCAGCCACGGCTCGGGCGCCAGCGCGGCGACGGCCTGACGGACGCTCAGCTGGGCGTCGGTGAGGGCGCGGCGGGCCATCAGGGGTGGACGCGGCGCAACCAGCGCTGCGGGTCGTGGATCTCCTCCATGCTGGGCAGCAGGCCGGCGCCGGAATAGACGACGTTGAGGCCGTCCACGCCGACGGCCGCGATGACGGCCTGGCAGAACGCGGCGCCGTCGCGGTACTGGGCCAGCTTGAGGTCCATCCCGAGGAGGCGGTTGAGCAGGGCGTGGACGCCGCCGCGCGAGCGACGCTTCTCGAACAGCCGCCGGATGTGCCCGACGGTCGGCACGACGTCGGGGCCGACGCGGTCCATCATCACGTCGGCGTAGCCCTCGAGCAGCGCCATCACCCCGGAGATCCGCTCGAAGACGACCCGCTGCTCGGGGGTGGTCAGCGCGTCCAGCACCGAGCCGCGCAGCAGCCCCTCGCGCGCGGGAATCCTCCGCTGCGGCTGCTCGAGGAGCGCGCCCATCTGTCGGATCAGGTAGTCGCGCAGCCACGGGGCCTGATGGAACTGCAGGCGATGCGTCTGCTCGTGCAGGCACACCCACAGCCGGAAGTCGGCGTGGTCGACCCCCAGCTCGCGCTCGACGGAGGCGACGTTGGGCGCCACGAGCAGCAGCATCGGGTCGCGTCCGAACGGCAGGTACTGGCCGAGCACGCGGGTGGCCATGAACGCCAGCGCGCCGCCGAGCTGGGCACCGTTGACGCGGGCCTCCACCTGCTCGCGCGGCCCGGACGGCCGCCGCAGCGGTGTCCGGGCGGCCAGCTCGAGCATGTCGCCGGCCATGGCGCAGTTCTGCCGCACCCAGCCCGCCCGGCTGACGACGCGCATCCCCTGGTCGGGCGGCGCGCTGAGCCCGGTCACCTCGGCGACGGGCGCGACGGAGGCGGCCATCGCCGCCCGGAGGCCGTCGACGACGCCCTCGATCGCCCCCTCGCTCAGCCGCGGCCCCGCCGGAACGAGGTAACCGACGCGGCCTGCGGCGCCGAGGTCGACGACGGGCAGCGGGTGGTCGGTCACGTCAGCACCCGCAGTTCGCCAGCACGGAGGCGGCCTGGTCGATCCACTGCCGGCCGCGGGCCTCGCTGGGCGCCCCGTTCAGCACGAAGGCGAACGAGTAGCGCTCGCCGTCCTTGCTGGTGACGTAGCCGGCCAGCCCGTCGACGGACGCGATGGAGCCGGTCTTGCCGCGCACGCGGCCGCGTCCGGGCGCCATCGTCGGCTCCTGGAAGCGACCGGCGAGCGTCCCCGTCACGCCGGCGACAGGGAGCCCGGTGAGCAGGTAGCGGAGGTTGGGGTCCTCGACGCCCTGGCGGATCGCGCGGGCGAGGACCCCGGGCGTGATGCGGTTGCGCGTCGAGATGCCGTTGCCGTCGGCGACGAACATGCCCGGGTCGAACAGTCCGCGCCGGGTCAGCTCGTCGGTCAGCACCGCGCGCGAATCCGCGAACGACGCGGCCTTGCCGCGCTTGGCGGAGACGAGGAACGCCAGCGTCTCGGCGGCGTCGTTGTCGCTCTCGGACAGCGTGTGCTCGACGATCGCCGAGATCGGCGGCGACGAGACGCTCGCCAGCGTCTCGGTGCCGGGGACGGCCTTGCCCTTGTTGGTCGCGGTGACCTTGATACCCCTGGCGGCGAGCGCCGCCACGAAGGCCCGGCCCGCGTGGTCGACCGGTGACTTGTCGCGGTTGAGGCTGCCGGGCGTGCTCAGCGCGTTGTCGACCTTCAGCGCGGTGATGGGAGCCACGGACCACTGGAACTGTTGCGGCCAGTCCGCGTTCCAGGCCGGCCCGGAGAACAGCGTGGCGTCCAGGGTCAGCGACACGGTCGCCACCTTCTTCGCCTTCAGCTTCGCCGCCGTCGCCGCGGCGAGCCGGTCGAGGGACGCCGCACCGGGCCTACGGTCGGCGGTGCTCTGCAGCAGGGGATCCCCGCCCCCGACCAGCGCGATCTGGTTGATGGCTCTGCCCTGCACGACCGTGGTCTGCAGCCGGCTCTCGGCGCCCAGCACGTCCAGCGCGACGACCGACGTCAGCACCTTCATCGTGGACGCGGGCGTCTTGGGCGTGTTTCCGGCCTGGTAGACGATCTCGCCGTCGCGGTTCAGCACCATCGCCCCGATCGACGGCAGGCCGTCCTTCTTGATAGCTGAGATGCGTTGTCCCACGACCGCGGGGTTGCGTGGCAGGCCCCGCTGGACGCCCTCGAGCACCGCCGGGGGGAGCGTGTCCGCGACCGGCAGCGGGCCCGATCTCCCGCCTGGAGCCGTCCACCCCGGCGTCGCCGGGGAGAGCACCAGGGTCGTGGTCAGGGACGCCGCGACGGCGGCGACGAGCACTCGCTTCAGGGCCGTCACCGCGATCCGTCCTTCTGCGCGGATGCCGGGATCATGCGCTAAACGATAGGGTGCAAACGTTCACTAGCCGTGCCATCGACACAAAGGTAGGTCCCGGATGTCCAAGTCGTTCGCTCGCCCACGAATCAAGCCCAGCCTTCGGTTCGACGTGACGATCGAGATTCCCAAGGGCACCAAGAACAAGTACGAAATGGATCACCTCACCGGACGCATCCGCCTCGACCGCACTCTGTTCACCGCCACGCAGTACCCCAACGACTACGGTTTCATCGAGGGAACCCTGGGCCAGGACGGCGACCCGCTCGACGCGATGGTGCTGCTGCCCGAGGCGACGTTCCCCGGCGCGCTGATCGAGTGCCGCGCGATCGGCATGTTCCGCATGAAGGACGAGATGGGCGGCGACGACAAGGTGCTCGCCATCCCCACCGCCGACCTGCGCCAGGACAGCATCACCGAGCTCGACGACCTGCCCGCGCTGAACCTGCTGGAGATCGAGCACTTCTTCGCGGTCTACAAGGACCTCGAGCCCGGCAAGTCCGTCGAGGGGGCCACGTGGGTGGGCCGCAGCGAGGCGGAGAAGGAGATCCAGGCCAGCTGGGAGCGCGCCCGCGGCACCTCCTTCGCCAACGAGTTCACCCCGCGTCCCGAACTCGAGGCCTGATCCGTCCCGACCGTGTACGCGTTCCCCGCCCCTGAGTTCACGCTCGCCCACCTGAGCGACTCGCACATCCGTGCGGCCGCCGATCCGCTGGTCGGGGGCCGCGTCGACTCGCGGGCGACCACCTCCCGCGCGCTGGACGTGCTGACGTCCTGGGACCAGCCGGTCGACGCGTGGCTGTTCTCCGGGGACCTGAGCGACGACGGCAGCCCCGACTCCTACGCCTGGCTGCGCCGGCAGGTCGAGGACGCCGCCGCGTCCGTCGGCGTCCCGGTGCTGTGGCTGAACGGCAACCACGACGAGCGGGCCGCCTTCCGCGCCGGCCTGCTCGGGCAGGCGCCATCAGAGGAGCCGTACAACGCGGAGCACCGCGTGGGGGACGTGCGGTTCCTGCTGCTGGACACCAACCTGCCCGGACGCCCCGAGGGCCTCGTCGCCGACTCCTCCTTGGGGTGGCTGGCCGACCGCCTCGCCGAGCCGGACCCGCCCCTCGGGACCGTCCTCGTGATGCACCACACCCCGCTGCCGCCGCTGCAGACCGCTGCCGGGCTCTGGCCGCTGACGAACCCTCAGCCCGTGGCGGAGGCCGTGCGCGGCTCGGGGGTCCGGCTCATCCTGGGCGGCCATTTCCACCAGCCCTCGCACGGCACCTTCGCGGGCATCCCGGTGTCGGGCGCCACCTCGCTCACCTACACCCAGGACCTGACCGACGGCTTGACCCTGCGCGGCCAGGACGCAGGCCAGGGCTTCGCGCTGGTGCAGCTCTACCCCGCCGACGTCATGTCGACCACGGTGGGCCTCACCCGCGGCGCGCTCGTGCACCAGAGGATCACCCCGGCGGACACCGCGAAGCTGAGAAAATCCTAAGAATCTGTGCGTGAGCAGCGGCGCATTCCAAAACACTGTCACGCATGTTCACTTTCTCGCGTGAAGTGAAAAGGCGTCCCTTTTCGGGCTTCAATGCGCATTAGTGTCCCCTGCCCGGGTGACCTCTCGTCACCCGGCCAGGGGACATTTCATACTTTTCTCCTATCAGGACGAGACGAAAGTGCCTGTCTCGCCAACGCGGCGCTGGCTACCGTTGACACTGGAACTCGACTCACGAAGCCCCGGAATTCGGCATCGACGAAAGTGTCCCTTCCGCGAGGTAGAGACATATGTCCCGTCTTGGTGCAGAATGGGGATGACCGATGAGAACACCGGTCATTTCGAAGCCAGCTTTCGAGTGGAACGGATCCCTGCGGGGATCCCCCAAGACGGAGCTTTCTCGTGTCGTCGACTCAGTGACCGACCGGCACGAGAGGGCTTCAGCCCCCGGGATTGGTCCCCCTGGGGAAGCCGACCCGCATTCCCCCCGCGGGCGGCAGGCGGGTCGTGAGCCTCGACGCTCACGACCCGCTCACATTTTGCTTGGGTCGATGCGGCTTGAACGCCGAGACAGCCGGGTCACCCGCCAGCCAGAACCGCCAGGGCCGATCCGCCGCCCGGGAGACGTTCACCCGCGGGCCGGACGCCACCTCCCTGCGTCGCGCCGCCGCGACGGCGTCCGCGGGCTCCAGCACGACCTCGGGGCCGCCCAGCACGGCCCCGTTGTGAGCGGCGGTGATGCCGAGGGCTCGACACAGGTTGCCGGGCCCCCTCCCCAGGGCCGCGTCGGGGACGCCGCCCCGCCGCTCCCGGGCCCGCTCGGCTCCCGCGACGATCGACCCCGCCCGCAGCAGCACGGCGCTGGCCCGGCCCTCCGGGCCGCAGACGACGTTGCAGCAGTGGTGCCCGTGCATCTGGTACACGTACAGCCGGCCCGCGGGGCCGAACATCACCTCGTTACGCCTGGTTGGGCCGCGCCACGCGTGGGACGCCGGGTCGAACTCACCCTCGTAGGCCTCCACCTCGACGATGACGGCGGCCACGTCCCCGACGCGCAGCAGGCAGCCCAGCAGGGCGGGGGCGGCGTCCAGAGCCGGGCGGCTGAGCACGGGCACCGTCGCGTCCGTTGGCCGGGAGGTGACGGGGCCCCCTTCCGGGGACGGCGGCGAAACAGAGGGCACGGTCGTTCACCCTGCCACACGCTTCGCGACGTCAGGTCCCGGATTGGTAGCGATTCGCCCACCCCTGTGGAAGGAAGGCCTCGGACGGCCGAAACTGGGGACGTCCGCTCCGACCGGGTTTCTCGCGGTGACGGGCTCACAGCAACGGATACGCCGGGAGGGGGACACCGTGGATCGAAAGAAAGACACGGCTTCGTCGCCGTCCTACCCGTCCGACTGGCGCGTGGAGCGCTGGCAGCGCCAGGAGTACGACCGCCTCTACATCCGCTCGGGCGACGGCGTCCCCGTGGGCTGGTTCGATCTCATCTCCGGCGTCGTCTCCGCCGTCGAGCCCCGCAGGCTCGGGGAACTTCTCGACTTCCTCGCCGACTGGCGGTCGACCCCGGAGGCTGCGCACATCGACCGGCTACCCCGGCCCGAGCCGCTTCCGATCCGGCGCGAGAGCGTGCGCCCCGCCCGCCGCGGCGGGCACGAACCCGTCGTGCACGAGCACGGCGAGCAGGCTCCGGCTCGCGAGCGTGGCCGGGCCCTCTTCGGACGCCGTTCCCGCCGCCGCGCCCGGACCGGCACTGACACGGATAGACACTGACACCCACCGAGACTGACACGACCCGGCACTGACACACGCCCGTCACGGGCCGGCGCGGGGTGCCAGCCGTGCGCTCGACGACCTCCTCAGCGTCGCAACACGTGCCGTAGCGCGCGACCAAGCTCCGGGTAGGCGAACTCGAACCCGGTCTCGGGTAGCCGCGTGTGCACGCGTTGATCGGTGCGCACGATCTGGTCCGTGGCGCCGCGGCCGAGCACCGCGCTCGGCGCCCAGCTCGGCAGCGGGACCGCGCTCGGACGGTGCAGCGTCCGGCCCAGTTCGGCGGCGAACTCGGCCTGGGTCACCGGTTCCGGCGAGGTGAGATTCAACGGGCCCGAGGCGTCCGGGGCGAGGGCGGCGTGCGCGAACCCGCGGACGGCGTCGTCCAGGGCGATCCAGCTCAGGTAGGCGTCCGGCTCGGTCAGCGGGCCGCCGAGCCCGACTCCGAAGGACGCCAGCTGCGGCAGCAGCATGCCGCCCGACTCGGCCAGCACCGTGCCGGTCCGCAGATACGCGACCCGCAGCCCCGCGTCCTCGGCCGGCCGTGCGGCGCCCTCCCAGTGCTGCACGACGTCCGCCAGGAAGCCGGAGCCCGCGGCGGCGTCCTCGGTGAGGATCTCGCCGGGACGCCGCGCCCCGTAGTAGCCGACCGCGGAGCCTTGGACGAGGGTCCGTCCGCGGCCGTCGCCCACCTCGGCCAGCGCCTGCGCGATGGTGCGGGTCGCCCTGACCCGCGAGTGATGGAGCTGCTGCTTGCCGGTGCGCGAGAAGCGCCGCGCGATGGGGCTGCCCGCCAGATTGATGACGACGTCCACGTCGGCCAGCGCGGACGGCTCGAGGCGCCCGGGACGCCCGCCCGCCCCCGTATCGGCCTGGCCGGGGTCCCAGACGATCTCACCGTCGCGCGGGCGCTCGTCGGGTGTCCCGCGTCCGCGCACGAGCCGGGTGACGCGGTGGCCGCCGGTGGTGAGCAGGGCGCACAGCTGCGTCCCGATCAACCCGGACGCCCCGGCGACCGCGACGTGGCGGGCCTCGCCCGCGGCGTGACCGGCGTGGAAGGCGAGATCGTCGCGCAGCTGGGCCTCCCGGAACCGGAAGAACCGGACCAGCTGGGACTCGACGAGCGACCGGGGCGCGGGGAACTCCCACGTGACCCGGTCGGTGATGGTGGTTCCGCCGCCGGGGGCGTCCGCGAAGAGGTGCTCGTGGCGCCAGGAGCGGAAGGGCCCCTTGAGTTGCTCGTCAATGAACCGCTCGCCGGGCACGAGGCCGAAATGGCGCAGCGTCCAGCCGACGTGCGGCCGGACCCGCAGCCCGAGCATGCCGGCCGCCCCCGAGACGACCGGGTGGCTCACGTGCAGCGTGATGACCGAGCCGGGCGTGAGCCCCGCGTCCTCGCCCTCGGCGGTGGCCATTCCGGGCGGCGTCAGGCGGACGAACGCGCCCGGGCGCTCGTGCCAGGCCCAGACGTGGTCGCGCGGGTACGGATAGGTGGCGGTGTGCTCGAAGACCGGCATGACACGACGCTACTGCCATCCGCGTCCGGAACCGCTACCCCTTCCCGGACCGCCGCGATGAACCGGGCGCCGATCTCGCCGCTGCGCCCGGCCGAGCACGGCGACGGACGCGAGCCGGCTCGGTACCGTGAACCGCATGAGCGATGCGAACGACCTGTCCCCCGCCGAACTCGACGCCCTCAACGGGCTGTTCGATGCCGCCCGCGAGGGCGACCGCACCCTGTTGGCGGCGGTCGACGCCGGCGTCCCGGTGAACCTGACCAACTCCAACGGCGACACCCTGCTCATCCTGGCCGCCTACCGCGAGCAGCCTGAGATCGCCGCCGGGCTTCTCGAGCGCGGCGCGGACCCCGACCGCATCAACGACCGCGGGCAGACCGCGATCGCGTGCGCGGTGTTCCGGCAGTCGGAGGAGATCGTTCGGATGCTCCTGAACGCCGGCGCCGACCCGAAGCTCGGCGCGCAACCGGCCCGCGAGATCGCGCGGTTCTTCGGCCTGGACGCCATCGGCGCGGTGCTCGACGAGGCGGCCGGGGCGTCCGAGGGGCAGGGGCACAGCGACGGCCCGCGGCCGGACGCGAACTAGGCTGACACCGGACGACCGCCGTCCACGACCGAAGGAGCAGACATGGCCCGCACGATCGTCATCACCGGCGCCAGCGACGGGGTGGGTGCTGCCGCGGCGCGCGAACTCGCGTCCCAGGGCCACCACATCGCGGTCGTCGGGCGCAACCCCGAGCGCACCCGCCGGGTCGCCGAGGAGGTGCACGGCGAGGCGTTCCTCGCCGACTTCTCCCGGCTCACCGAGGTGCGCCGGCTCGCCCAGCAGCTCCGCGACCGGTACGAGCGCATCGACGTGCTGGCGAACAACGCCGGCGGCATCTTCGGCGAGCGCATCGTCACCGAGGACGGCCACGAGCTCACCCTGCAGGTGAACTACCTGGCGCCGTTCCTGCTGACGAACCTGCTGCTCGACCGGCTGATCGAGTCGCGGGCGTCCGTGATCTCGACCTCCAGCGTCGCGTCGACGGGCGGGCACATCGACCTGCGCAACCTCGAGCTCGAGCGGCGCTGGGGCAAGTGGCCGGCCTATTGCAACGCCAAGCTGCTCAACGTCCTGTTCACCCGGGGACTGCATCGCGCGTGCGTTCTCGACGGGGTCTCGGCCGCCGCGTTCCACCCGGGGGTGGTGGCGAGCAGCTTCGCCCACCAGAGCCGCGGGCTCACCTCGAAGCTGTGGACGTCCGCCCTCGGGCGCCGTTTCATGGTCTCCCCCGCCCAGGGTGCCGACCAGCTCGTCTGGCTGGCCACCGGCACGCCGCCCCGCGATTGGGCGTCCGGCCAGTACTACGTCAAGCGCCGGGCGAGGGTGCCCAACAGGCAAGTGCGGGACGACCGCCTCGTGGACGACCTGTGGAAGGCCACCGCCGCGATGGTGGCCTGACCCTTCACCAGGCCGTTAACGGAAGAAGGGCAACTCCTCCGGGTTCCCCCGCCGCAGAGAAGCTGCCCTCTACACCGTCGACGATCCACGTGGTCAGCGCGGATGTCTCCGTTCGTCTCCCATCAGCGCGTGGTCAGCACGCTGCGATCGACACGTCACCTCGAGGTGCTGGTCAGGCACCCCCAGACGACCATTTCCCCCCCATCAACCGGGCCACTCCCCCTGCCCTGCGGCCCCGAGAGCATCAATCCCCCCACGCTCCCGGCGCGGACCTATCCCCCAACAGATCCGAACAATCAATGTCGAAGCCGGTCGGTCATTCCCGCCTCCGGGAATAACTATGCACCTCGGAAGGCGCGATTCCTAATCGACATCTCGCGCCATTCGGTACTTTCGTCACCGTCGTGACTAGGGGTTTCACTCGATAACGACGATTCTTTGGTACTTTCGTCCCTGCAAATAGGGACATAGGTTCCACATCACCATGCGTCCCCAATATCAGGGACAACGGCCATCGCCTGGGCCCTCTCGACGACCAGACCGGCCGCAACAGGGCACCCGTGCTCACGCCGGAGATCACAGGCTCCGGCCCCGACGAAGCGCCCCCGCGGCCCCGGAACCGAGCTGCGCTACAGCTCGATCCGCACCTTCTCCCCGCCGGGCGTCGCCCGCTCCAGCGTGGCGCGCAGGCCGACGGCGTCCCCGTCACGGACGACCACGCGCTCGTCCGCCAGCCCCAGCCCGCTGAGCGTGTCCCCCAGCGCGTCCGGGTCGGGCGTGACCAGCGCCAGTTCGACGAGGCGCAAACCCTGATCTGGCAGCGAGGTGGACGGCCGGGGCGTCTCCCAGGCGATGAGTGACGGCTCGACGCCGCCGCCCGGCAGATGCCCGTCGGCGGGGACGGTCAACCGCCAGCGGTTCTCTCCGCGCTGCATCGCGATGGCGTCGGGGTGGTCGAGGTCGTCCACCCGCGCCACCCAGTGGATGAGCCGTGGCCCGGTGGTCAGGTCAAGGGTGTCCAGTCCGAAAGGCCGCGGACGCTCGGGCGCCGGGGCGTCCGGATCGCGGGCGATGAGCTCCAGATAGCTGTCGGGACCGAGGGAGACGAGCGCGTTGTGCGTCCCCAGTCCGGCGTGCCGGCCGCCCGGGGACGGCTCGACCCCGAGCGTCTCGGCGAGCCAGCGCCCCTCGTCGAGGGTGGGCGCGGCGATGACGAGGTGATCGAGAGTGGCCATGGGCCCATTCTTCACCCGCAACTCGAGCACCGTCAGCGCAGGGGAGCTCCGCAGTTCTGGCACTCGTCGCCGGGGGGCGTCTGCAGGAAACACGACGAGCACACCACGAACGGGGCCCGGTTCTCATCGGGGTCGCGGCGCGGTCGGGCGGGCTTCGCCGAGCGTCCGCCGGCCTCCGTCCGCGCGGACGCCCCACCCGCCCGGGACGCGGCGCGCGCCTCGGGACGCCGGGCCGAGCCCGCGCGGGTCGCCTTGACGCGTTGCCCCGACCGCACGGGCCCGACGACGAGCGGGCCCACGACGGGCTCGGCGTCCTCGGGAACGTCGTCGGCGAACCTGCGATAGCACTCCAGCCGGGCGGCTGCGGCCTGCCGTTCCCGCGCCTCCCCGGAGACGACCGGGAGCCCGGCGATGCGCAGCGACTCGTCGTAGGCGGCCACGGGTGAGCCGTCCGGGCCGACGACCAGGGACGTGAGCGCGGGCTCGCCCAGGCGCTGCCCGACGTGCGCCACCATCGTCAGCGCCTCGCCCAGCCAGGCGTCCACGGGGCGGCCGACGCGGATACCGCTGCGGCTCTGGGCTGCGTCGGCCAACTGCTTGACGGTCACGATGGTCTCGTGGGAGGACGCAGCGTCCAACAACACGTCCCGGCATGCCTTCGCGAGTTCGACCTGCGCCTGATCACGCTCCAGGTTCACCCCGGTCGCTACCCTCACATATCCCGCCCTGGCCACGCGGTCCCCTCTCGACGGGGATCCATCGTAGGCGACTATCGTGACCACTCTCACCGAGGAGGATGCATGGACAGCCGAGATCGACGAGGCGAACTGAGTCGGGTGGCGCACGTGGCGGCGGCGGGCGCCCGCGGCACCCACCGCGCGTGGCGCGCGCTCAACAAGGACGGACGCCTCACCGGCGCCGCTCGCTCCCTGCTCCACCAGATGCGGCTGGCGGTCATGGAGCGCGATCCGAGCCGGCGACTCCTGCGCCAGCTGGACGCCATCGACGCCTACCTGCGCGAGGTCACGCTCCCCCAGCCCACGGCAGACTCCTGCGCGACCGCCAGCGCGGCACTCCGCAAGCGCGCGACCCTCCTCGCGGCGATGCCGCGCGACGGCCGCGCGGCGGTGGGACGCGCCCTGGAGCGCGAGACGGCGGCCCTGTTCGCCGAGGTCATCGCCGAGCCGGCGACCGACGAGCCGCGCTCCCGCCGGCGGCGCTGACCGACCCCAGAACAGGGTCGCCGACTCGCCCGTCCGGGCGGCCCAGGCGACCCGTCGCCCGGGGATTTCCTGCCTCCCGCGTAGGGGAGAATGTGGCCATGAACGACAAGGCGCGGCAGGCAGAGGACGCCGCGGCGCGGGCCGAGGAATCCCCAGCGCTCCGCGTCGCGGCCAGAGCGGGGTTCGTCGTCAGCGGCCTGGTGCACATCCTCATCGGCTGGATCGCCCTGCAGGTGGCCAGGGGCGCCCGCGGCGACAGCGCCGACCAGTCGGGGGCGCTCTCCCAGATCGCGAAAGCACCGGGTGGCACGGTCCTGCTGGCGGCCGCCGCGGTCGCGATGGGCGCGCTCGGCGTCTGGAACCTCCTCGAGGCCTACTTCGAGTCCCGGCGGCAGACCGAGGCGAAGAAGAAGGTCTCCAAGGGCGTGTCGCACGCGGGCAAGGCGATCGTGTTCTTCGTCGTGGGCGTCGCCGCGGCGCGCTTCACGATGGGCGCAGGCAAGTCGTCCGGCCAGCAGACCGAGTCGATCACCGCCCCCTTCCTCGCCAGCCCCGCCGGACGCGCGCTGGTGGTGGGCGTCGGGCTGGTCGTCATCGGCATCGGCATCTACCACGTCTATCGAGGCCTGAGCCGAACGTTCACCGAGGACCTGCGTGGACGCCCCGGCAGGCAGGCGTCCAGGGTGCTCATCGCGAGCGGCATGGCGGGGTTCGTCGCCAAGGGCATCGCCCTGGTGGCCGTGGGCGTCCTGTTCTGCTGGGCCGGCATTCGGGCCGACCCGTCCCAGGCCCGCGGGCTCGACGCCGCGCTGCGCTCGATGGCGGGACTGCCCGCCGGCACGCAGCTGTTGGCCGTCGTCGGCATCGGGCTGATGCTCTATGGGGTGTTCTCCTTCTTCCGCGCCCGCTACGAGGACCTGTGAGCGCGCACGACGAGAACGCCGTCGGGCGGCGCCCCCTGCGAGGGACGCCGCCCGATGCGGTCGGTCGGTTCGTCAGCGCCGGTGCGGGAGGCGGACGTCCACCCAGACCAGCCGGTGATCACTGGACGGGAACGGGTAGACGCCGGTCAGCCGCGACAGCGGGTCGGACAGCGTCGGCCAGAAGATGCCGGACGCCTTGATCGGCAGGTTGCGGCTCGGCAGCACGTAGTCGGCGCGCAGGTTTCCGGACGATCCGATGGCATCGCCGAAGTCCGCGGTGTCGAAACGGGCCGGGGTGCGGTGCGTAAGGTTGGCCAGCCCCTGCAGCCGGGACGCCTCCGGCCCGCCGTTGCTGGTCGGCGTCCGGGAGTCGTTGACGCGGCGGTTGTCGAGCAGCTGGTTGATGGCGCCCGGGAGCGAGTCGCCATCGCGCGGGTCGGAGTTCTGGTCCCCGGCGACCACGAAGCGGGCCCCCCGGTCGAGGCCGCCGCGGCGGCCCTGGTCGTCGTAGATGTAGCGGGCGGCCCGTCCACCGGTGACGTAGTCGGACCAGAAGCGGATCTCGTCGAAGTTGCGGCGGCCGTTGCGGTCCTCGGGGCCGTCGAACACCGGCGGCGTCGGGTGCGACGTCAGGAAGTGGACGGTCTTGCCGCCGACGCGGATCGGGACGTCCCAGTGCGACTTGCTCGACAGCCGCACCTTCGCCAGCTCGTCCTTGGAGTACCAGTCGGCCTTGGCCGGCGTGGCCGGGTCGTCGGGCAGCAGCGCGCCCGGCATGTCCTTCCACAGGAATTTCTGGAACGTCCGGACGTGCGCGGTGTCGATCGGGTACTTGGAGTAGACGACCATGCCGTACTGGCCGGGGAAGACCCCGAAGCCGTACGCGTCGTCGGGGCCGCCGATGGTGCCGTCGTTGTTGAGGTCCATCCCGCTCGGGACGCCGGTGTTCACCGGGGCGACGTAGTAGTACGGGTACTCGACCGGCTTGGCGCCGTTGTGGCCCACCTCGAGGTAGTTGCTGCGGAACAGTTCGGCTGCCTTGCCGCCCTCGACGTAGTCGAACTCGTTGACGAGCAGGACGTCGGGGTTCGTCCGCTGGATGATCTCGGCGACCGCCGCGGCTTGGGCGTTGTCCCGGGTCGAGAGATCCTTGACGAGGTCACCCGCCGCGTTGCGGTTGAGGGAAGCGTTGAACGTCGAGAACCGGACGTCCTTGTCGAGGCGATGGTGGCCGCCGCGGTGGTCGGGAGTGGTGGAGGAGACGGTGGTCGCGGGGGTCGCCTGGGCGATGCCGCCGAAGGCGATGGACGCGGCGGACGCGGCAGCGAGGGCCGCGAGCGCCTTGCGGGATGTGGTCAGCATGAGCACCCACGGTAGGAACCGGCCACCGCCGGGTCCACACCCTGCAGGTGACAAGCGGTTGAACAAGCTCCGGGGCTGGGAGCGGACCGGCCGCACAACGGACGCCTCGCGTGGAACGATGGGTCGATAGCCGCGTCCGGCAGGCCTCTTTCGGCGGGGATCGCGGCGACGACCGAGGGGGACTCACTGCGATGAACAAGGCCGACCTGACGGATGCCCAGCGACGCGTGCTCGAGGCGCTCGATGTGACCGAGATCGTCGACGACGTCGTCTCGCTGGTGCAGGTGCCGTCGGTGACGGGCACGGACGCCGAGTCGGAGCTGCAGAACACGATGGCCGCCCGCCTGCGCGCGCTCGGCATGGACGTCGACTGCTGGAAGCTCGACCTCGACGAGCTGGCGGCCGACCCGGAGTACCCGGGCGTCGAGGCCGAGCGCGTCGAGGGCTACGGCCTCGTGGCGGAGTCCGGCGGCCAGGGCGTTCCCGCGCTCGTCCTGCAGGGCCACATCGACGTCGTTCCGGTCGGCGACCTCAGCTCCTGGGGCGGCCGGGAGCCGTTCGACGGACGGGTGAGCGGCGACACCATCTTCGGGCGCGGCACCGTCGACATGAAGGCCGGCGTCGCGGTGAACGTCGCGGTCGCCAAGGCGCTCCTGACCTCGGGCGTGACGCTCGAGCGCCCCTTCGCCGTCCACCAGGTGATCAGCGAGGAGGACGGCGGGCTGGGCGCCTTCGCGACGATGCGGCGCGGCCATCGCGGCGAGGTCGCGGTGATCACCGAGCCGACGTCCGGACGCCTGGTCGTCGCCAACGCCGGCGCCCTCACGTTCACGCTGCGGGTTCCCGGCCTCGCCGCCCACGGCAGCACCCGGCTCTCGGGCGTCTCGGCGCTGGAGGTGTTCTGGCCGCTGTTCGCCGCGATGCAGGAGCTCGAGGCCGAGCGCAACACCCACGTCGATCCCCTGTTCGCGGACTACGAGATGCCCTACGGCGTCTCGATCGGCAAGGTGTCGGCCGGCGACTGGTCGAGCTCGGTGCCGAACCTGCTGGTCGCCGAGGGACGCTTCGGGGTCATCCTCGGCGAGGACGTCTCCGACGCCCGGCTCGCCCTCGAGCGGACGATCGCGGACGCCGCCGCCAAGCACCCGTGGCTGCGCGACCATCCGCCGGTGATCGAGTGGGACGGCGGACAGTTCGCGTCCGGGCGCCTCGCCGAGGGCCACCCGCTGATCGACGAGGTCGCCGACGCCGTCGAGGCCGTGACGGGCGCCCGTCCGGACGCGGGGGCGGCCCCCTACGGGTCCGACCTGCGCCTGTACACCGGCATCGGCGGCATCCCGACGCTGCAGTTCGGGCCGGGCGACGTCCGCTACGCCCACGCGCCGCGCGAGCAGGTCAGCATCGCCGAGATCGAGCGGGTCGCGCAGGCGCTGGCCATCATGGCGACCGCGCGGCTGGGCGTCCATCTGTAACGGCGGCCCGGGCGTCCATGACCCGCGCCGGGAGGCGGTCCAGCATTCACCGAGCCCTCACCTGGTGGTCACCTGGCGGGGGACCGCAGCCGTTAGGTTTCGAGCCATGAAGATCCCTCGCTTGCTGGCCGCGGGCGTCCTGTCCGCCGCCCTCGCCACCCCGCTCCTCGTCACTCCCGCCCAGGCCGCGCCGTCGCCCGACGCCGCCGTCTCCGGCAGCCACCGCGGCGGTGACCGCGACCACCGCTCGACCGCCAAGGCCGTCGTCCCGACCCTGGAGGCCCGCGCCACCCTGTCGGCCGACTACCTCGCCCCCGGCCCCGCCTCCGGCGCCAAGGCCAGCCCGGGCAACGGACGCCAGGGCCCGTGGGCCGGCCAGGTCATCCCCGGCTTCTCCGCGATGATCGACAACGGCGACGGCACCTTCCTCGCCATGCCCGACAACGGCTTCGGCTCGAAGGCGAACTCCGCCGACTACCTGCTGCGCCTCTACAAGGTCGCGCCGAAGTGGGAGACGGCCCACGGCGGCCGCGGCCAGATCAAGGTGAAGGGCTTCATCTCCCTGCGCGACCCGAAGAAGCTCGCGGGCTTCGACATCGTGAACAAGGACTCCGCCGAGCGGCTGCTGACGGGCGCCGACTTCGACGTCGAGTCGGTCGTCCGCCAGCCCGACGGCACCTTCTGGATCGGCGAGGAGTTCGGGCCGTACCTGCTGCACTTCAGCGCCGACGGCGTCCTGCTGCAGGCCCCGGTGCCGTTCGTCGACGGCAAGTCCCCGTCCAACCCGACGCTGAAGCCGGGCGAGACCGCGAACGTCCGGTCGTCCAAGGGCTTCGAGGCGATGGCGTCCTCGAAGAACGGCCGCTTCCTCTACCCGATGACCGAGGGCTACCTCGCGAACGAGAAGGACAAGCGCCGCCGCGTCATCTACCAGTTCGACACCCGCGCCGGCAAGTACACCGGCAAGACCTGGTCCTACGAGGCCGACACCGACGACACCCTGCTCGGCGACGCGTTCGCCGTCAGCGACTCGAAGTTCCTCGTCCTCGAGCGCGACGACTTCTGGGGCCCGCAGTCGGTCACCAAGCGCGTCTACTCGATCGACCTGCACAAGACCGAGAAGGACGGCTACCTCGCCAAGAACCTGGTCGTCGACCTGCTCAAGATCGACAACCCCGGCAAGATCGGGATGCGGCGCGACAAGAGCGCCTACGGCGTCGGGACGGACTTCTCGTTCCCGATGCAGTCGACCGAGACGGTCGTCCAGCTCAAGGACGGACGCCTGCTGTTCGCCAACGACAACAACTACCCGGGCAACGACGCGCGCTACCCGGGGCGTCCGGACGACACCGAGATGCTGATCGTTGACTTGAAGAAGAAGCAGGTCCCGACCAACGGTGACCACATCCTGTTCTCCCACCGCGGCGCCTCCGGCTACCGCCCCGAGCACACGCTCGCCGCCTACGAGCTCGGCATCAACCAGTGCGCCGACTACATCGAGCCCGACCTGGTCTCCACCAAGGACGGCGTCCTCGTCGACCGCCACGAGAACGAGATCAGCGGCACCACCGACGTCGCCACGCGTCCGGAGTTCGCCGGCCGCAAGACCACCAAGGTCGTGGACGGCACCTCGCTGACGGGCTGGTTCACCGAGGACTTCACCCTCGCCGAGCTGCGCACCCTGCGCGCCAAGGAGCGGCTGCCGAAGCTGCGCCCCCAGAACACCAAGTTCGACGGGCTGTACCAGGTGCCCACCTTCGAGGAGGTCATCGATCTGGCCCGCCACTCGCGCACCTGCTCCGGCAAGCCGGTCGGCATCATCCCCGAGATCAAGCACTCCACCTACTTCGCCTCGATCGGGCTGAAGATGGAGGACAAGGTCGTCGCCGCCCTCAAGGCCAACGGCCTCGATCGCAAGAAGGCGCCGGTCGTCATCCAGTCGTTCGAGGTCGGCAACCTCAAGGAGCTCAGCCGCAAGACGAAGGTGCAGCTCGTGCAGCTCATCGACTGCTCCGGCGGCCCGGCCGACCTGACGAAGCAGGGCGTGACCTACCAGCAGATGGTGACCCCGCAGGGCCTGCGCGACATCAAGCGCTACGCCGACAACGTGGGGTTCTGCAACGCCGTGATGATCCCGGTGAAGGCGGACGGCACGCTGGGTGAGCCGACCAGCGTGATCCGGGACGCCCACCGCGCCGGCCTCAAGGTGACGGGCTGGACGTTCCGGGCGGAGAACGACTTCCTCCCGCTCGATTACCGCAACGGCACGGATCCCGCCGCGCATGGCGACCTGGTGCGCTACATCCGCACCTTCCTGGCCGCCGGCCTCGACAACGTGTTCACCGACAACCCCGACCTGGGTGCGGAGGCCATTCGCGGCTACCGTCCCAGCCACGGCCGCCGCTGACCACGGCCTGACGTCCTGACGAGCGGGGCCCGGGGCAACCCGGGCCCCGTTCGCCGTCTCCGCATGGGTGGGCTCCACCGTTCGCTCGGGGGAGCCACGCCACGCGGGGCCGTGGCATCATCACCGCGTGGCCGCGCCCGTCGGTCCGGCAAAGGAGACCAGATGAACGCCGCGCTCTTCCGCGAGACCCTCGTCGGCGATGTCGGCCTCATCGGGCTCCTGCTGCTGGTGGGCGTGCTGCTGCGCGCCACGCTCCGCCCCCTGCAATGGCTGATGCTGCCGGCCCCGGTGATCGCCGGCCTGCTGGGCTTCCTGCTCGGACCGAACGTGCTGGGCGCCGCGGCGTCCGCGAACCATTGGATGATCGGCTCCTGGCAGGTCTCGGGGCTGCCGTTCTCGCCGTACGTGGGCTCGTACACGACGATCCTGATCGCCGTCGTCTTCTCCTGCATGGCGCTGTCGCAGGAGTTCGGGATCTCGAAGATGACGCGGTCCCTGGGCGGCTTCGCCGGCTACGGCGTCCTCATGTCGGCCGGGCAGGTGCTGGTCGGCATGCTGCTCGCCCTGTTCGTCCTGGGCCCGGTGTTCTCCGAGCCCGCCTCGATGGGGCTGATCCTGTTCGCTTCCTGGTCGGGCGGCTTCGGGACGTCCGCGGCCATGGGTGACGTCTTCGCCGCGAACGGCCAGCCCGAGGTGACGTCGGTGGCGTTCACGTCGGCCACGGTCGGCATGCTCTCGGGCATCGTCGGCGGCGTCATCCTCGCCCGCATCGGCGCCTCCCGCGGCCAGGTGGCCGCCTTCGACACCAGCGAGGCGCTCCCCCGCTCCCTGCGCACCGGAGTGCTGGACGACGAGGAGCGGCGTCCGTTCGGGCACCACACGATGTCCGGCAGCTCGATCGAGACCCTGTCGCTGCACGTGGCGCTGGTGGGGACGATCGTCGGGCTCGGCTACGTCATCCAGTCCACGTCGGCCGATTGGCTGAACGCGTTCGCGCTGCCGCTGTTCACGACGGCGTTCCTCGTCGGGATCCTGGTGCGCTGGATCTTCAAGCGCACCCGCGCCATCCGGGTCGTCGACGAGCAGACCACCAAGGCGATCTCGGGCGCGGCCTCGGACGTGCTGATCGTCTGCGGCATGGTGTCGATCGAGCCGTCCTTCGTGTCGGCACACCTGGCGTCGCTGGTGCTGATCTTCGTCCTGGGCCTCGCCTTCTGCCTCTTCCTAGGCCTCGTCGTCGCGCCGCGGTTCCTGCAGGATCACTGGTTCGAGAAGCAGCTCTTCACCTGGGGCTGGGCCACCGGCTCGGTGGCCACCGGCATCGCGCTGCTGCGCATCGTCGACCCCGAACTCGAGTCGGGCACGGTCGAGGACTTCGGGTACGCCTACATCCCGCTCATCCCCATCGAGGGCGCCGCGGTCGCGATCGCGCCGCTGCTGGTGGTCGCCGGGGCATCCTGGAGCGTGGCGCTGATCTGGGGCGTCATCGCGCTGGCCGGGTTCGCGGTGCTGGCGCGCTCGCGCCGACCCGCCCGCGCCTGAACGACGACGGGCCCCGCCCCGGGGACGGACGCGGCGGCGTCCGGCGGCCCAGGAAGCGAGGCCCGTTCAGGATCGGTGTCAGGGTCAGCCCTGCGCGACCCCGCTCTTCTCGACGGCGTCCAGCAGCTGGTCGAGCAGGGTGTTCAGCTGGCCGGCGCGGTGATCGGCGGGGGCGAACCCGCTCTCGCCGAACTCGTTGAACAAGGACAGCGACACCTGGGCGCGCACGTCGATCATGCTCAGGTTGGCCAGGCTGCCGCGCCAATGCTCGACGGCGCGCACGCCGCCGTCCACGCCATAGGAGACGAAGCCCACGGCCTTGCCCATCCACTCCACGCCGAGGTTGTCGACGGCGTTCTTGAAGGGGCCGGGCACGGAGTGGTTGTACTCCGGGGTCACGAAGATGAAGCCGTCGTACTGGCCGATCTCCTTGGCCCACGCGGCGACCGCGGGGTCGGGGTACTGGCCCTGCAGGGCGGCCGGCGGGGTGTCCACGGTCAGCAGCGGAACGTTGAACTCAGCGAGGTCCACCAGGGAGAACTCCGCGCCGCCGTGCTCGTCGGCGACCTTCTTCACCCAGTCGCCGACGCCGCGGCCGACGCGGCCCTTGCGGATGGATCCAACGATGATGCCGATCTTCATACTGCTCCTTCAAAGAACTGTGGGCGTCGCGCGGGGGACGGGCGACGCGTGCCTTCGGGTAGTTGAACGATCAGCGATCCCCCCCCCCGCTATTCCCCGTCGCGCATCCTTTCTGCCGTGGTTTCGGAGCGGTGCCGGTCGCCAGAGCGCCGGAAGTACATCGCGAGCAACGCGCCCGAGAGGTTGTGCCAGATCGAGAACACCGCCGCCGGCAGCGCCGCCGCGGGGTTGAAGTACTTCGCGGCGAGCCCCGCCGCGAGGCCCGAGTTCTGCATGCCGACCTCGATGGCGATCGTGCGGCAGGCGCGCTCGCTGCGTCCGGTGAGGCGTCCGGCGAGATAGCCGAGCAGGTACCCCAGGCCGTTGTGCAGGACCACGGCCACGAACACGATGAGCCCGGCGGACACGACGCGGGTGGCCGACCCGGCGACGACCGCCGTGACCACCCCCGAGATGGCGAGCACGGAGATCCAGGGCATCGCGGGGAGGAGCGGATCGACGAGTTTGGGCAGCAGGAGGCGCACCAGCAGGCCGCCGAGCACAGGAACGAGCACGATCTGGACGATGCTCAGCGCCATGCCCGGGCCGTCCACCGGCATGTACGCCCCGGCGAGCCACAGGGTGAGCAGCGGGGTCATCAGCGGGGCGAGCAGCGTCGAGACGGAGGTCATGGTCACCGAGAGTGCCGTGTCGGCCTTCGCGAGGTAGGACACGACGTTGGACGACGTGCCGCCCGGGGCGCAGCCGACGAGGATCACGCCGGCCGCCAGGTCGGGCGGCAACTGCAGGACGCGTGCCACCGTCCAACCGACCAGAGGCATGATCAGGTACTGGGCGGCGACACCGATGAGGATCGGCAGCGGCCGCGTCACCACGAGCTTGAAGTCGGGCAGCGTCAGCGTCAGCCCCATGCCGAACATGATGACGATCAGCAGGGTGTTCACGTGCGGGCCGAGCCCCACCATGACCGGGGAGAACACGAACCCGATCACGGCCGCCGCCAGCACCAGCAGCGGGAACACGGTCACCGCCACCCGGGCGCTGCGGTCTTCCTTGGACGCCCCGGGCGTCGCGGTCCGGGTCTCACGCATGGTCGCCTCGCTCATCCCCCCATCCTCCGCGATCTCCACGATGTGAGATCATGGGACCATAGGTCGAGACAGGGGCGGGAGACCGCCCGTCAACTCACCGGGCGACCGTGCGCCCCGGACGGCTCCGGGACGCACGCAGCGCGGGGGCGCTCAGAGGCGGACGCCGCCGAACGTGGCGATCGAGATCAGGAAGATCACGAACGTGCCGATCGCCCACTTCGCCGACTTGCGCTGCCAGGTGCCCATGTCGACTCCGGTCAGGTGCAGCAGCAGGTAGATGAAGCCGACCAGCGGGCTGAGCAGGTGGAAGGCCTGGCCCGTCGTGGACGCCACCCCGATCTCCATGGGCGTGAACCCGTACTGGGTGCCCGTCTGCGCCAGGATCGGCAGCACACCCAGGTAGAAGGCGTCGTTGCTGAGGGCGAACGTGCCGGGCACGGACGCCAGCGCGGTCACCAGCGCCCAGTGGTTGCCCCAGGACGCCGGGACGGCGCTGCCGAGCCACTGTCCCATCGCCTCGGACATGCCCGACTCGTTCAGGATGCCCATGAAGATGCCGGCGGCCAGCACCATCGTGATCACGTGCATGACGTTCGCGCCGTGCTCTTCGATGATCTCGCGCTGGTCGGAGAGCTTGCGGTAGTTGATCAGCAGCGCGATCGCGAACGCGACCTCGAAGATGATGGCCGACGGGATGTCGGGGATGATCCACATGCCGCCGAAGATCAGGTAGACCATCACGATCACCGTCAGAGCCAGGTTGATCCAGATCAGCTTCGGCCGCTTGAGCGCCTCCTGATCGTCCTTCGTGATGGCGCCGACGGCCCGGAAGCTGTTGATCTCCTCATCGCTCAGTTCGATGATGCCGAGGCGCTTGCGCTCGGAGAGCCCGCGGATGATCGAGACGACGATCACCCAGACGATGGCGATCAGCATGCCGGGCAGGATGCGGCGCAGCAGGTCGCCCTCGTCCACCTTCAGCGCCGCGATGATGCGGGCGGTCGGGCCGCCCCAGGGCAGCAGGTTCATGATCGAGTTCGCGAGGATGATGATGACCGCCAGATCCATCATCTTCATGTTCAGCCGCTTGTAGACCGGGATCATGGCCGAGCACACGATCATGGTGGTCGTGGAGCCGTCGCCGTCGACCGACACCGCGGACGCGAGGATAGCCGTGCCGACCAACACCTTCAGCGGGTCGCCCTTGACCACGCGCAGAATGAAGTGGATGAGTGGATCGAACAGGCCCGCCGTCAGCATCAGGCCGAAGAACAAGATGGCGAACATCAGCATGACGACGGTGGACGCGACGCCCTTGACCCCGGTCAGCGCGAAATCGCCGATGTCGTTGGCGAAGCCCGCGAACAGCGCGATCACGATCGGCGAGAGCACCAGCGCGGTGAACGGTGTCGTCCGCTTCGTCATGATCAGCACCATGAAGATGATGACGATCAGCAATCCCCACATGGCCAGCATGGTGAACCTCCCGTAGCCCGCCGGGCTCCTGTGCCCGGTCGCGAGAAGCGTAAACCAAGGAGGCGCTCTCCTTGTGATCTCGGCGTGATCTCGCACGTCGTCGCGTCCCGTGCGACCGCATGCGGCAAGGCAGCCCCCACGACGTGGAACGGCCCACGGGCCCGTCCGTGGCGCACGCGCGGCTATCGTGGTGGCGGCGAGCACGCGCCCAATCCCTCACCCCTCGCCGCCACGACATGCCACGACACCACCGCGCCTGGACGTCCCGGGCCTTCATCGCGACCAGCCTCGACGGCTTCATCGCGCGCCGCGACCACGACCTGCGCTGGCTCACCGATCCGCCGCGCCTGGAGGGGCACGCGCGCGGGCAGAGCTGTGCGGACGTCCCCGACTACGAGCAGCACATGGCCGGCGTGGACCACGTCGTGATGGGCCGCGGCACCTACGAGGTGGTCCGCCGCTTCGACGGCTGGCCCTACCCCGACCATCGGGTCATCGTGCTGAGCCACACCCTGCACACGGGGGACGA
This sequence comes from Nigerium massiliense, assembly GCF_000826085.1. GTDB lineage: Bacteria > Actinomycetota > Actinomycetes > Propionibacteriales > Propionibacteriaceae > Propioniciclava > Propioniciclava massiliense. The sequence continues at coordinate 415,266 of NZ_CCYM01000002.1, forward strand.
CCGCATCACGGTCGCATCATCGACGCCGGAGGCGGTGCATCTGCTCAACGACCGCGACTCCCGCGGCGTCTACGTCGACGGCGGCGTCGTCGTGCAGGACTGGCTGCGCCGCGACCTGCTCGACGAGATCGTCCTCACCCGCGCCCCCGTGTTGCTGGGCGCGGGCATCCCGCTGTTCGGCGAGGCCACCCGGGACGTCCGGCTGCTGCACCAGGGCAGCGCCTGGAACGCCGAGGGCTACGTTACCTCGCGCTACCGCGTCGTCCACCCGGACGCCCCGCGGCGCCGCCGTCCGGCGCGCGCCCCCGACGCGTCGTCCTGAACCGGTCGCACTCACCCCAGCGAGTCGAGGATCTTCTTCACCTGGGCGACGGCCTCGGCCGACGGGGCGGACGGGGCGCTGTCGTACATGCCGGAGTTGGCGTAGACCGCGACGTTCGCGCCGCGGCGCACGATCAGCGAGCCCTGGCCCCACGTCATGCCGCCGGACGCCTTCGCCGGGTACTGGCTGGACGTGAACACTGACCGCTCCCACGCGGAGTTGCTCGGCGCCGTCCGCTTCGCGCTCAGGGTCAGCCCGCCGCGGGTCTTCACGCCCTGGCACCGCTCGGACTGCGTGATCGCCGAGCGCATGAACGCGCGCGCCTGGTCGACGGTCGCGAAGGTGATGGCGCCGTTGCCGACGTAGTGCTCTTCGCCGGCGTCGCGGCTGAAGCGGGAGGCGGTGCGGCCGGCGAGGGAGGCGGCGGGCGGCGCCACCTCGAAGCACGGCCGGATGTTCTGCAGGGTGTTGTCGGCCGGGTAGCCGCCCGGCAGCGCGAACCCCTTCGGCATGGTGCCGACCCGGCCCGCGTCGGCCGTCGCCTGCGGGTTCGGCGAGGCGCTCGGCGAACCCGACGGACTGGCCGACGGGGACGCCGACCTGCTCGGCGAGGCAGACACGGAGACCGACGGAGTGGCGCTCGCCGAGTCGGACGGCGACGGGGAGGCGCTCGCCGAGTCCGACGGCGTGGGGCTATCGGTCGGCGACGCCATCGGGGTGTCGGACGGGGAGGCGCTCACCGAGGGCGCAGGGGACGAGATCGTCGGCTCGGGCGTCGGCACGGAGCTCGGCGTCCAGGCGGGAGCGGTGGCGGTGGCGGAGCTGGAGCATCCGGCGGTCAGCATCAGCAGCGCGCTCGCAAGAGCAAGGGAGGTTCGCTTCATGATGCGACCCACTTTGACACCGATCGCGCCCAACGCCGGCAGCGACGCGGCCTTGGGCACGATCCGAATGCAGGGACGCGTGGTGGCAACGACGGGGCGCGGATGCGCCGCGCGGGGCCCGCGCCCTAGGCTGATCACATGACCGTCCACGTCCCGAAAGACACGAAGACCAAGCTCTCGATCATCGGCGCAGGCTCGGTGGGCTCGTCCCTGGCCTACGCCTCGCTGATCCGCGGCTCCGCCGATGAGATCGTCCTGTACGACATCAACGAGAAGAAGGTGAACGCGGAGGTCCACGACCTGGCGCACGGCACCCAGTACACCCCCACCGCGGCCGTCAACGGCGGTCCCGACATCGAGGTCGTCAAGGACAGCTCGATCGTCATCATCACCGCGGGCGCCCGGCAGAAGCCCGGCCAGACCCGCATGGACCTGGCGGCCATCAACGCCGACATCATGAAGTCGCTGATGCCGCAGCTCCTGGAGCAGGCCCCGAACGCCATCTACGTCCTGGTCACCAACCCGTGCGACGTTCTCACCTACGTCGCGCAGAAGGTCAGCGGCCTGCCGGCCAGCCAGGTGTTCTCCACCGGGACGATGCTCGACACCTCCCGGCTGCGTTGGGCCATCGGACGCCGCGCCGAGGTCGCCCAGGGCAACGTCCACGTCACGATCATGGGCGAGCACGGCGACACCGAGTTCCCCGTCTGGTCGAACGCGGAGATCGGCAACGTCCCGCTGCGTGACTGGACGGACGACCGCGGCAACCAGCTGTTCACCAAGAAGGTCATGGACGAGCTGGAGGACGAGGCCATCCGCGCCGCCTACAAGATCATCGAGGGCAAGGGCGCGACGAACTACGCGATCGGCATCGCCGGGGCGCGTCTGGTGGAGGCTCTGCTGCGGGCACAGCGGACGATCCTGCCGCTGTCGTCCGTGCTCGAGGATTACTACGGCATCACCGACGTCTCGCTGTCGGTGCCCTCGATCGTTTCCCGGAACGGCATCGAGCGCGTCCTCGAGACCCCGCTCAGCGCGTTCGAGCTCACCAAGCTGCGCCGCTCCGCCGAGGCGATCCGAGGCACCCTGCACGAACTGGGCTTCTGACGGGGCTCATCGGGCCTCAACCCGTCCTGGACGGTTCGCGTTCGTCTTCGCGCAGATGATCGCGGCGCGATCACGGCAGGCATTACTGTGCCGCCACGAGGAAATGAGGCCCAATGACCGCGTCACCGTGGACGATCGCCGCGATCGTCTTGTACTTCGCCGCCATGATCGCCATCGGCTTGTTCGCGTTCCGCCGCACCGAGGACCACGACGACTACATGCTCGGCGGCCGCTCCCTGAGCCCGTTCGTGGCCGCGCTGTCCGCGGGTGCCGCCGACATGTCCGGCTGGCTGCTGATGGGCCTGCCCGGCGCCCTGTACGTGGCCGGCCTGGTCGAGTCGTGGATCGCGATCGGCCTGACGGTGGGCGCCTGGCTCAACTGGAAGTTCGTCGCTCCCCGCCTGCGCGTCTACACCCAGGCCGTCGGCGCGATCACCGTCCCGACGTTCTTCGAGAACCGCACCCACGACCGGTCCCGGCTCCTGCGCATCGTGTCCGGCCTGGTCATCCTGGTGTTCTTCACGTTCTACGTGTCCTCGGGCATGGTCGCCGGCGGCGTGTTCTTCCAATCCTCGTTCGGCACCACCTACCAGGCCGGCATGCTGATCGTCGCCGGCGTCACCCTGCTCTACACGCTGTTCGGCGGCTTCCTCGGCGCCACCTACACCGACGTGGTGCAGGGCTGCATCATGGTGATCTCCCTGCTGATGGTGCCCGCGTTCGCGATCGCCGCCGTCGGCGGGTTCGGCCCGATGGTCGACTCGGTCACGCAGGTCAACGCGGAGTTCGCGTCCCTCACCCAGGGGGCGACGGTGATCGGCGTGGTCTCGTCCCTGGCCTGGGGCCTGGGCTACTTCGGCCAGCCCCACATCATCGTGCGGTTCATGGCGCTCCGGAACGCCGAGGAGGCCAAGCAGGGCCGCTGGATCGGCATCGGCTGGATGATCCTGTCCGTCGGCGGCGCCATCCTCACCGCGATGGCCGGCATCGCCTACTTCCACCAGCACCCCGAGCAGAAGCTGACCGACCCCGAGGCGGTCTTCCTCGACCTCAGCCAGATCCTGTTCCATCCGTTCTTCGCCGGCATCGTGCTGTCGGCCGTCCTCGCCGCCATCATGTCGACGATGTCGTCGCAGATGGTCGTGACGTCCTCGGCGCTCATCGAGGACCTGCTGCGCATCATCAGTCACCGCGAGTACAGCAAGAGCGGGCAGCTCTGGCTCGGCCGCGTCGGCGTCCTCATCATCGCCGTCGTCGCGACGGTGCTGGCCTGGGCGCGCAACGAGACGATCCTCGATCTGGTCGGTTTCGCGTGGGCCGGTTTCGGCGGCGCCTTCGGCCCGATCGTGCTGCTGTCGCTGTGGTGGCCGAAGCTGACGAACTGGGGAGCGATCACCGGCATGGTGGCCGGCGCCGTCACCGTCTTCGTCTGGGGACGCTTCGAGCCGGACGTCGCCCTCGGTTGGCTGCCCGAGCACCTGTACGAGATCGTCCCCGGCTTCCTCATCTGCCTGGTCCTGGCGGTCGTCGTCAGTCTGCTCACCAACAAGCACGACCCGGCCATCGAGCGCGAGTTCAACGAGTCGACCCGGCGGCTGCGCCGCTTCGAAGAGACCACCGCGGACCAGGCCGCCTGAGGCTGCCCGCCGATCACCGCCTGAACGGTCAGTGTGCCCACCGGGTGCGGTGCGGCATGATCGAAGCATGACAAATCGCCGCAAGATCCTTGTCACCGGAGGCACCGGCAACATCGGTGACCTGCTCCTGGACGGCCTCGACCAGTACGAGGTCGTCATCCAGGGCCGCACGCCGAAGAACGAAGCCCAGGCTGAGGCACTGCAGAAGGCCGACCTGACCGACTACGGCGAGATCGAGGCGCTGATGGACGGCGTCGACACCGTCGTCCACCTGGCCGGCTCGTCATCGCCCGAGTCGAGTTGGGACGACGTCCTCGAGTCGAACATCATCGGCTTCCGCAACACCCTCGAGGCGGCGCGCGCCCAGGGCGTCCGCCGGTTCGTGTTCGCCTCCTCGAACCACATCAACGGCATGTACGACCGGGACGAAGAGTGGCCCGTGTACCCGCACATGCTGCCGCGGCCCGACTCGCTCTACGGCGTCTCGAAGGCGTTCGGCGAGGCGATGGGGCGCTTCTACCACGACGAGTACGGCATTGACTTCATCGCGCTGCGCATCGGCTGGACGTCCGGGGATCCGGATCTGGCGGACGTCGACCTCCTCCGCGCGATGTGGCTGAGCGAGCGCGACACCGTCGAGGTGATCCGCTGCGCCATCGAGGCCGACGTGACGTGGGGGCTGTACTACGCGGTCTCCGACAACCCGAACCGACGCTGGGACATCACGAACACGATGCTTGAGCTGGGCTACCGCCCGAAGGACAGCTACACCGACTACTCCGACGTCCCCGAGAACACCGACGAGCCGACCCCGTCCGACTGGCCGAAGAACTCCTAGCCGGACGGGCGGCCCGGCGCTCAGCGCGCGGGGTCGCCCGTGGTCAGCCAGTCGCGCCCGAGCCGGGCCTCGGGGGCGTTCTCGATCGCCGCGCGGGCGCGCTCGGCGTGCACGGGCGGCATCGCGGGCAGGGCGTCCACCGGGAAGAAGCGGGCCTCGGTGGCTTCCCCGTCGACCGGGAAGGGGTCGCCGGAGACGTAGCGGCAGCGGAACGTGTGGTCGATGTACTGCGTCCGGTCGCCGTTGTCGTAGGTGACCGGCTCGGTGACGCTCATCCACACGAGCCGCTCGATCGCGCAGACGACGCCGGCCTCCTCGGCCACCTCTCGGACGGCCGCCTCGTGCGGCTCCTCGCCGGGGTCGACGATGCCGCAGACCGGGGACCACGCTCCGTCGTCGGCGCGCTTGACGAGCAGGATCTCGTCCCCCGCCACGCCGTCGCGGAACACCACCGCGGTACAGCCCGAGAGCCACAGCAGGTGGTGGCCCACGCGCTCGCGCAGGTGCAGGACGAACTCTGGAGTCGGCATGCCTTTAGCCTAGTGCCGAGGCGAAGGCGGTCCGGAGCCCACCGGCCGGGCCCGCCAACCACCGTCACCGGCCCGGCCGGCACGGGGGTTGACGCGGCCGTCGCCGCCCAGCCGAACCGTCCGTCCCCTCCACCACAGGAGCCATCATGACCACCCTGCGACCAGTCGCCCTCATCACCGGCGGCAGCCGCGGCATCGGCCGCGCCATCGCCCACGAACTGGCCTCGACCCACGATCTGCTGATCGGTGGCTCGTCGCCCGAATCGGTCGGCGGGGCGGTGGACGACCTGCGCGCTGCCGGGGCGTCCGCGGAGGCGTTCATCTGCGACCTCGCCGACGAGGACGACACCGCCCGCGCCGCGGGGCAGGTGCGCCGACTCGACGTGCTGATCCATTCGGCCGGCATCGGGACGTCCGGCGAGGTCGGCGAGACCGGCCGAGACCCCTGGCGCCGCATCTTCGAGCTGAACGTGATCGCCGTCGCCGACCTCACCCGGCTCCTGCTGCCGCTGCTGCGCGAGAGCGGACGGGGCCACGTGCTGACGATCAACTCGGGGTCGGGCTACAAGTCCGGCCCGGGCGGAGGCCTGTACTCGGGGTCGAAGTTCGCGCTGCGGGCGCTGACGGACGCCCTGCGCGAGGAGGAGCGCGGCACCGTCCGCGTTACCTCGGTTCACCCCGGCCGGGTCGACACCGACATGCAGGTGCAACTGCAGGCCGAGAAGGGACGCCCCTACGTCGCCGCCGAGCACCTTCGTCCGGCGTCCGTGGCCGCCGTGGTGCGGATGGCCGTCGACGCGACACCCGAGGCGAACGTCGACGAGGTGTCCATCCGGCCGGTCTTCGTGGAGTGAGCCCCGGGCGACCTGTGCTGACCGGAGGCGTCGCTCCGCGGCGAAGCCCCCGGCCGCAAAGGGCCTGGTCAGTGCAACGGGGCGCGGCGCAGGGTGATGCTGGTCCAGGAACCCACGAGGACGCTGTCGCCCTCGGCCAGCTTCGTCGGCCCGGAGATCGGCTCGTCCGGCATCGGCCCGCCGTCGCGGCGCACGTAGGTGCCGTTGGCCGAATCGAGGTCGGTCACCGTCCAGGACGCCCCGTCGAACACGAGCTCAGCGTGGCGGCGGCTGCAGCCGGTGTCCGCGCCGCAGTCGATGTCGGGGCGAATGTTGCGGCGCACGGACGTCCGCCCGACCGCCACGCGCGTCCCCGGCAGCGGCACGCTGCGCGGCTCCTGCCCCTCGGGCAGTTCGTCCGGGCTGTCCTGCGTGTTGTACCAGTCGGGGTCGACGCTCACCCCGGCCACCCAGCCACGGTCGTCGGCCTCGGCGTCCGCCGCCTCTCCCGAGCCGACCTCGGCCTCGGGTGCCTCCTTCGAGCCATCCAGGCGGGCGGTCGCTTCCTCGGCCCGGACCTCGCCGTCAGCGTCGCCGGCAGGGGCGTCCTCTTCGATCAGCGGCTGCGTCAGCGGCGACGGCGCGTCTGCAGGGACGATCTCGCCCGGATCGACCTGCGGGAACGGCTCCACGTCGGCCACCTCGCCCGCGGGCACCAACTCCTCCTCGCCAGGACGCGAGGCCTCCGGGCCGGGCGCGGACACCTCCGCGTCCGCGGGGCTGGACGGCCCCGGCTCGACGGGCGACGCCGCGGCGTCCAGCAGCGTGTCCTGCGGCCCGGTGACGGCGTCCTCGCCCTGCGGTTCAACGGGAGCGCCGTGGGCGACCTCGGACTCGGGCAGGGCGGCCTGGCGCTGCGCCTCCGCCTGAGCCTCGGGATCGGGCTCGCCGTCGATGACCGGCACCTCCCAGGTCTGCGGCACCTCATCGATCCCGCGAGTGTCGGGCGGTGTGGTGGCTGGGGTGGTCTCCTCGGGGGCGACGCCGTCCTCGCGCTCGTCCTGCGGATACGTCGGCATGGTGATCCTCTCTCGCGAAGCAGCGGTGACGAGGGCGGCGCGGGCCGTCGGCGCCCGCAGCATTCGCTCTCCTTCGCGACGCTACCCGACCTGACGCCGCCTCGCGAGGCAATGACCACGTCCGGAGTGCGCCCGCCCGGCCCGCCGCGAGGCGCATTCCCACCGCCTCGCGTGGCCGGGGCCGCGGTCGAGAATGTCCGGCGTCCATGCCACGATGGAAGACATGACAGCAGTGGTGGGCCTCGTGACCGCAGACCCCGAAGCGCTGGGCGACGCGCACGACGACGACCTCGACACGCTGGTCGCGGCGTTCAACGACGCCGGGATCCCGACGGACGCGCCTATCTGGAACGACCCCAACGACTGGGCGGGCTACCAGTTGCTCGTCCTGCGCTCGCCCTGGGACTACTCCCAACGCCCCGAGGACTTCCTCGACTGGGTCGACGAGGTCGAGCAGGCCACGACCATCCGCAACCACCCGACGATGGTCCGCTGGAACTACGACAAGCACTACATGGACGAGCTCGCCGCCCGGGGCGTCCCCTGCGTCCGCTCGACGTTCTGCGGCACCGGCGCCGAGGTGGCCCGCTCACTCGCCTCCCACGGCAAGCACAAGGTGGTCGTCAAGCCGTCCATCTCGGCGGGGACGACCGACACCGGCCTGTTCGTCGCCGACGACCCCCACGCGCTCGCGCTCGGCGAACTGATCCTCGGCGAGGGCAAGACCGTGGTCGTCCAGCCCGCGCTCGGCTCGGTGAACCAGCAGGGCGAGCGGTCGCTGGTCTACCTGGGCGGGCGGTTGTCCCACGCGATCACCCGTGGCGCGATCCTGGGCCTGGGCGGTGGCTACATCGAGGGCCGATTCAGCATGCCCGCCTCGCCGGCCGAGGCCACGCCCGACGAGGTGGCCGTCGGTGATCTCGTCATCGAGACGGTCCGCGCGGCCATGCGCGCCCGTCGCCTCGCCGAGGACGAGGCGACGCCGGTGTACGGGCGCATCGACCTGATCCGCGCCGACGACGGGCGTCCGCTGTTGGTCGACGCCGACCTGTTCGAGCCGAACGTCTATCTGACCCAGGACGCCGGCGCCGTCGACCGCTACGTGGCGGCCGTGCGCGCCATCCTCGACCGCGTGACGGTCTGACGTGTCGCCGGCCCGAGCGCCGGGTCGCGCGTCACGGAGCGGAGGAGATCAACTGAGCGCGGGGTCGCCGAGCGACAGCAGGCAGGCGCCGGGCTCCGCGAACGGTTCGAGGCGCACGCCGGCGTCCGCGCCGATCCGGTCGAGGATCCCCTGCACCAGCCCCCGATGGATGCCGCACATCACCTCGGGGTAGGTGCGCGCGATCTGCAGAAGGGGGCACGTGCGCAGCCGGACCTTCCCCGCGGCCGGCTCCGGACCGAAGCCCAGGCGATCGAGCGTTGCCACCACGACGGCCTGGGCGTCGACCTCACCGCCGGCGGCCGCGGTTGCGTCCGGGCCGGTCTTCTCCCGGCCCCACCGGTTCCCGATCTCGAAAGCGTGCTCCTCGGGCTCCCCGGTCGCGAGCAGATACTCGGCGACCACTTCGACGAGTTCACGGTAGTCGCCGACCGCGTCGGAGCCGGCCAGCGCCCGTACGCCGTCGGGCGTCGCCCGGTAGTGCAGCGGCGGACGCCCGGGCTCCCCGGTCTGCAGCGCCTCGGCGACGATCAGGTCGTCGGCCAGCAGCGACTCGAGGTGCTGGCGGGTGGTGTTCGGGTGCCCGCCGAGTTGCTCGGCCAGGGAGGTCAGCGTGCCGGGAGCGTCGGCGACCGCCTGCAGGACGCGACGGCGGGCCGGCGACAGCGGCGGCGTCACTGCCGGCATCTCGGGGCCCAGCGTCGGGATCGTCATGGCCGCATTTTACCTTTGCCCACCCCTGTCTGTAGTTTTTCCGGGCTTCCCTCGCCCGCCCCCCAGTCCCGCCCGCGCCGCGTCACCGGACCGGCCGGGAATAGGATGAGCAGACAGAGACGGCGCTCGTCTCCGGGCGCCGTCGCGGACTCGAGGAGGAGCCATGTCGAACAGCGCGCAGTCCATGAATCTCGCCGGCCGGATCGTGGTGGGCACCGACCTGTCCCCCCGGGCGGGGAAGGCGGTCGACTGGGCCGCCGCCCGCGCCGCGCGGCTCCGCCTGCCGCTCACCATCGTGCTGTCGATCCCGGAGGTGATCATCCCGGCGCGCACCAGCATCTACGACGCGACCGTGACCCCTGACTTCCTCGACCGGCTCACCCAACGTGGCAAGGAGAAGCTGCGCACCGTCAACGACCACGTCCGCGAGGGCCACCCCGACCTGGACGCCCAGACGCTCCTCGTCCACGGGGAGCCGGACGGCGTCCTCATCGAGGCGTCCCCGACGGCCGCGCTCGTGGTCGTCGGGAGCCGCGGCCGCTCGGCACCGGTCAGCATGCCGGTGCTCGGCGGGACGTCCGACGGCGTCGTCACTCACGCCCGGGGACCGGTCGTCGTCGTCCCCGATCACGACGTGACGGACCCGAACGGCCCGGTCGTCGTCGGCGTCGACGACGCTCCGGAGTCGCTGGAGGCCATCAAGGTCGCGGTCGACGAGGCCGTCGCGCGCGGCGTCGCATTGCGGGCGGTGCACGGCTGGGAGCAGATCCCCTGGGCCGCCGACGTGGCGCTGGGCTGGTCGGTCGACAACGCGGCGCTCGGCGCCTCGCTGCGCACGATGGTGGACGACCTCGTCGCCCCCTACGTCGCCGACCACCCCGGCCTCGACGTGACGACCTCTGTCGAGCCCGGCCGCCCTTCTGAGGTACTCGTGGACGCGACGCGCGACGCGTCGATGCTGGTCGTGGGTTCCCGCGGCCGGGGCGGCTTCGCCGGCCTGATGCTCGGCTCGACCAGCCGGGAGGTGCTGCGGGGGACCCGCTGCCCCGTCCTGGTGGTGCGACGTCCGAAGCAGCGCTGAGACCTGGCGTTCGCGGTTCGCCCGGTCACCGGCGCGGCCGGACGAACCGCGAACAGCGTCGGCACAAGGAAAGGGCGGCTCCACCGAAACCCCCGTAACGGTGAAGCCGCCCTTTGCACTCTTTCGTCCTGGTCAGCCTCTCGGCTGGCCCACCCGATCGTCGCAACGCGACCTCTCGGGCCATTGACCATCGAGACCCTCTCGCGAGCCCCAATTGCCATCCCTTGGGGTGATCCGGACATCCCCGCCCCGTGTGTTGCCCTTTCCCCCGAAGAGGCCCAAATCGGCGGTCTCCCTCACCACCGATCGATCACCCCGAGCAAGTGGTCGGCTCGCTCATGCCCGTGAGTATGCACCCCTCGCCAGAGGAGGGCCAACGTGCCTTTTCCCGGAGTTTCGCAACACCCATATGTTTTCGACTAGGTGATTCGTCCGTAAATCCTGGACATTTCGGGACACAATGTCCCCTATTTTAGGGACGTAGACATCGGCTCATTCAAGCTTGCCGGAGCCCTGTTCCAGGCGCTTCCAGGCCATCTGGGCCAGAGCCGCGGCCTGGTCTCCCAGAACGGCGTCATCGAACAGAACGAAGGGCGAGTGGTTGTAGGCCGCCGTCGCCGGGTCGACCTCGTCCGGGCTGGCCGCCAGCATGTAGAAGCTGATCGGCAGTTCCTCCGCGACGAACGAGAAGTCCTCCGACCCCATGAGGGGGTCGTCCCACACGGTCGTCCGCTCGGGACCGAACATCTCGCTCAGCGTCTGGAGGGTGAACCGCGTTTCCCCCTCGTCGTTCCAGGTCACCGGGTAGAGCAGAGAGAAGTCGAACTCGGCCGTGCAGCCGTACGCCGCCGCGATGCCCTCGACGAGCTGGCGTCCGCGTTCGACGAACAGTTCGCGGGACTCGTTCGACAGCGTCCGCACCGTCGCCATGAACTGCGCCTGATCGGGGATGACGTTCATGGCGGTGCCCGCGTTGACCATGGTGACGCTCATCACGACCGGCTCGAACGTGGGGATCGCGCGGGTGATCATCGTCTGCAGGCCGGTGATCATCTCGGCCATGGGCGGCACCGGGTCGAGGGCCGTCGCCGGCTGCGAGCCGTGCCCACCCTTGCCATGCACCGTGACGGTCAGGTAGTTCGACCCGGCCAGCATCGCGTGCGAGCGCGTGTTGAAGACGCCGCGCGGGCCGGGCGCGACGTGGATCGCGTAGCCGGCGACGGGACGCTCGCCTGCCGCCTCCAAGAGGCCCTCGTCGATCATCACCTTCGCGCCGCCGTAGCCCTCTTCCCCGGGCTGGAACATGAAGAGCACCGTGCCCGGGAGCTCGTCACGGTGCGCCGCCAGGATCTTCGCCGCCCCGATCAGCCCGGCCGTGTGCAGGTCGTGGCCGCAGGCGTGCATGTTTCCGTTCTCGCCCGCGTACTCCAGCCCGGTCTGCTCCTGCACCGGCAGGCCGTCCATGTCGCCGCGCAAGAGGACGACGGGCCCGGGCTTACCGCCCCGCAGCACGCCGACGACGGACGTGGTGCGTTCGCCCGTGGTGATCTTGAGGCCCAGGTCGCTGATGGCGTCCAGCACGATCCGCTGGGTCTTGGGCAGGTCGAGCCCGATTTCGGGCTCGCGGTGCATCGTGCGGCGGATCTCCTGCAGTTCGGGTAGCAGCGCAGCCCCTTCGGCGATGAAGTCCATGGTGTCGGTGGCCCCTTCTGGTTGACGATGGTGAGGACGTGGCGACCGTTCAGGAGCGGTCACCGGCGGGTTCGCTCTTTCCCGCCTGAATGAGCTTCGCGGTGATCGCGCGCCGCCGGGAGATGACCAGCAGCAGCGCCAACGCCCAGAGCGAAGCACAGACGAGCCAGACGGTCACGTAGCCCGCCTGGGCGACGGCCGTGGTGCCCTGGATGGCGAACGACGTCAAGATGACGCCGAACACCGCGCCGGCGACCGAGCCGCCGAGGGTCCGCAGCGAGTTGTACACCCCCGTGGCGATGCCGGTCTCGTCGGGCGGGGACAGCTCGGCCACGATGCTCGGCATCACGCCCAACAGCAGGCCGGAGGCGACGTACGCGCTCGCGATGAGCGGCAGGAGGCGCGATACCCGCGAGCAGCGGCAGGTAGTAGCTCTGGATGAAGCCGCTGGTCAGCTCGACGAAGACGAGGAAACCGACGCCGGTCCCACCTTGACCGGGGCGCCGCCGGCGGCGCTGTTGGGCTCGGACATGGAGGCACAGTACGGCGGACTCCGCTCGGTGGCACACCTCACCTGGGTTTCCCGGGGACAGGGAGAGGCCGCCCCCACCCGATCGATCGAGTGGGGGCGGCCCCGGGGATGTCAAAACCTGTCGGTCAGGCCCTACTTCTTCGGCTTGTCCTTGGCGTCCTCCTCGTCGGCCTTCCCAGCCTTGTCGGCCTTGTCAGCACCCTCGGCCTTGTCAGCCTCGTCGGCCTTCTCAGCCTTGTCGGTCTTCTCGGCCTTGTCAGCGCCCTCGGCCTCGTCAGCCTCGTCGCCCTTCTCCCGCTCGCCCTCAGTGCCAGCGACCTGAGCCGCCGTGACACCGGGGACGTCCTTCGGCGCGTAGACCACCTTGTCGCCGGGGTACGGCGTCGAGAAGTTGTGCGCCTGGTACCAGGTGAACCGGTTCATGAGGGGCGGAACGACCTCGTCCTCTTCTTGCTCGGTGACGAACGGCTGGGTCACCCGCCACTGCTCCCACTGCTTGGCCAGGCTCTTCGCCTTGGCCGGCAGCGGGGGCAGCGCCGCGGACGTGGGCGCCTTGGCGTTCGGAACCAGCGTGCCGGGAACGTCCGGGCCGCAGGCCGGGGCGTCCTTGACGTTCTCGGTCAGCGGCACCTGGTTGGGCAGCGTGGCGAACCGGCTGTAGTTCGGCTTGTTCGTGAAGGCGTCGTACATCGGCGTCGCCGCGGCGAGCTTCTGGTTCAGCGGCTGCGCGCCCAGGATCTGCTGGATCGTGCGGATCATGTTGATCTGGCTGTAGTAGGTGCTGTTGACGACGCCGTGCTTGGCCCACGGCGAGATCACCTGGACGGGCGCGCGGTGACCGTCGACGTGGTCGACGCCGTCCTGAGAGTCGTCCTCGACCACGAAGATCACCGAGTCGCGCCAGTACTTCGAGTGCGAGATCTCGTCGACCATCTGGCCGGTGGCCAGGTCGCTGTCCGCCACCTGCGCGCGGGCGTCGACCGGTCCGCCGGTGTGGTCGGAGGAGAGCCAGAACATGTTCAGCGCGGACGGGCCGCGCTTCTCGAACTCCTGCTTCCACAGCTGGACGCGGTAGATGTCGGGGATGTCCGTGTCGAACTGCGGGAACGTGTGCAGCGAGATGTCCTCGAGCGACGCGATCGGCGAGTGGGCGTCCAGCTTCAGCTGGGGGGCGGTCAGCTGCGCCGGGTCGCCGCCGTTGATGACGTCCTTGGCCGCGCAGTAGTACTTCTGCCACGTGGCTCCGGCCGGCTTTTTGGTCTTGGCGATGAACTCGCCGTAGTTGCGGACGTTCTTACCGGCCTGCTCGGCCGACGTCCACAGGAAGCCGGAGCGCTGGTGGCCCAGCACGTCGTCCTCGGTGTCGTAGCTGCGCTGGTAGGCGCCGTTGTTGTGCTCGGTGTACTCCGGATCGTCGCCCTGCATGAGCCAGTTGTGGCCCTCGGCGGAGTTGGTGCCGATGTCGTAGACGTTGTCGAACAGGCCGAACTGGTTGGCCAGCGCGTGCTGGTTCGGGGTGACGACCTGCCCGAACTGCGCCAGCGACGGGTCACCGTTGCCCTGCGGCATGTCGCCGTACATCTGGTCGTAGGTGCGGTTCTCCTTGACGATCAGGAAGACGTGCTTGATCGTCGACGGGTCGCCGATGCGCTGCGGCACCGGGACGGCCTTCTGCTTCTTGCCCCGGGCCTGCTTGACGTCGTTCTTCTGCCAGTCGTTCTGCTCGAAGACGACCTTCGTCTGCTGGCGGGTCACCTTGTCGTTCGGCATAGCGAAGCTGGTCAGCGAACCCGTGGTGCTGTGGGTGCCGTGCCCGGTGGCGGGGTTGGTGCCGTAGCCCTTGTTGATCGTCACCTCGGGGCCGCGCGCGTCGATGCCCCGGGTGTTGGTGACGACGACCTTGCCGTTGGCCACGGCGATGTCGGACGGGTAGTAGTCGGTGGGCAACAGTCCGATGTAGCTCACCGGCTCCATCGGATCGTTGGCGTAGCGGTAGACGGCCACGGCGTTGACGCGGCCCAGCGTGACGAGCAGGCGTCCGTCGCGGGTCATCGCGAGAGCCGTCGGCGCGTAGCCGACGCTCGAGTTCGAGTAGGGCTGGGTGTTGATCGTCTGGACGACCTTGTTCTTGGTGGTGTCGACGACCGAGACCGTGTCGCTGTTCGTGTTGGCGACGAAGAGGACGTCCTCGTGCACCAGCATCGCGGTCGGGTGCAGGCCGACGTCGATCGACTTCACGGCGTCGCCGGAGGCCGACGGGTCGATGACGCTGAGGGTGCCGGTGGTCGACGTGCCGAGGAACGTGTTGGCGGGCACGTCGGTGCCGTAGGAGTTGATGGTGGCCTCGCCCGGACGCGCGGGGCGTCCGCCCTCGTTGCTGACGTAAAGCTTGTCGCCGACGAAGACGACCTCGCGCGGGGCGATCCCCACGTTCCACGTCCGCTTGACCGCGCCGGTGTTCGGGTCGAGTGCGGCGACCTTGTTCTGCCCGTTGACCGCGACGTAGAGCGTGCCGCCGTCCGGGGAGTAGGTGACCTTGCCGGGAAGGGCCAGCTTCTTGCCGTCAGCCGCCAGCGGGAAGCTGACCGGGGTTCCCAGCGTGCCGTCGGCGTTCACCGGGAAGCGGGTGAGGGCGGCGTTCTGCGACAGCCAGAGGAACTTGCCGTCGGGCGAGTAGGTCGGGCTCTCCTGGCCGACCGATCCATCGGTGAGGCGCAGGTTCGCGCCGGCGTCGCGGCCGGCGCGCCAGATGAGCTTGTTGGCCTTGAGGTCGAAGATCTGCAGCGAGATGTTGCGGTCGGCGGCGCTGGCGGCGAGGAAGCGGCCGTTGGGGCTGACCGTCGAGCCCATGAACTTGCCGTACTCGGTCACGAGGCGGTTGCCGAGGGGCTTGAGGACCTGGTTGTCGGAGGCCTGAAGGCCGGCCGGGGTCTCCTGGCCGACCTTGTTCTGGCCGAACCCGGTGGAGACGCCATAGGCGGCGACTCCCGCGGTGACGGTGAGCGCAAGTGCGCCGGCAGCGATGGCACGCCGCGGGCGGAGATTGAACGTCATGGGGTGATTCCCTTCCTGTGACAGGCGCGCACCCGGGGTACGGAAGGGGCTCCTGGCCGGTCGGCACCGTGTCGAACCGGCCAGACGTCCGAGGCGGGAGGGCGGCGCCTGGAGACGAGATGGCGGTGGGATAGAAGGAGCGACTTGTGATCGCGGCGCTGACGCTACGCCTGTCCGGAACCGAGAGAACCGAACGATAAACGAAACCTGAGCGAACTCTGAGCACTCTTCCGGAGGCCAGGAATGCGGGCTTTCCGTCCGACGGCCGGCGGAGATTCTCACAGGCGGCCCATGCATCTACTACGGGGGTTAGTATGACGGCGAACGGGGCGTCTCCACGGGCGCCTGAATCACCATGGAGGGTGACGATGACGACTGACCGCCATGACTTGACGGCGCTCCCGATCCTGGGGCAGGAGGGTGGCCGCGTCGGTCCGACCCGCACTCGGATGCCGATCTATCTGGACATGCTGCCGCCCTGCAACAACGCCTGTCCCGCCGGGGAGAACATTCAGGAGTGGCTGCGCCTGGTCATCGCCCATCAGGACGAGGCCGCCTGGCGCGAGCTGGTGCGCAACAACCCGTTCCCCGCGATCCACGGACGCGTGTGCTACCACCCGTGCGAGACGTCGTGCAACCGCAAGGAGCTCGACGGCTCCGTCTCGATCCACTCGGTCGAGCGTTACCTCGGCGACCTCGCCATCGAGAAGGGCTGGCAGTTCACCAAGCCCGCCCGCCGGACGGGCCGCAAGGTGCTCGTCATCGGGGCCGGGCCGTCCGGCCTCTCCGCCGCCTACCAGCTGGCGATGATGGGCCACGAGGTCGAGATCCGCGACGCCTCGCCGCAGCCCGGCGGCATGATGCGCTACGGCATCCCGGAGTACCGGCTGCCGCGGCCGGTGCTGGACGCCGAGATCGGCCGCCTGGTCGAGTTGGGCGTCACGATCACCTGCGACGCGAAGGTCGACGACCTACTGGCCGAGCAGGCTGCCGGCGGCTTCGACGCGGCGTTCGTCGCGATCGGAGCCCACCTGAGCAAGCGCGTCGACATCCCGACGGTGGACGCGTCCCGCATGGTCGACGCCGTCACCCTCCTGCGCGACGTCGCCAGCGGCGGGCGTCCCGACATCGGCAAGCGTGTCGCGGTCTACGGCGGCGGCAACACGGCCATGGACGCCGCGCGCGTCGCCCGCCGCCTCGGCGCCGACGACTCGGTCATCATCTACCGGCGCACCGAGGCGCAGATGCCCGCCAACGTCGAGGAGCGCGAAGGCGCCACCCGCGAGGGCGTTCGCATGAACTGGCTGCGCACGATCACCGCGATGGACGCCGACGACCTGACGGTCGAGATCATGGAGCTCGACGAGGACGGGCGTCCGCGCGGCACCGGCCAATTCGAGAAGTTGCAGGCCGACACCGTGATCCTCGCGGTCGGCCAGGAGACCGACAGCCACTTCCTGCGCAAGATCCCGGGCATGCGCTTCGACCACGACGTCGTCTCGGTCGATCCCCGCACGCTGATGACGGACGTCCCCGGCATCTTCGCCGGCGGCGACGCCGTCCCCAGCGAGCGCACGGTCACCGTCGGGGTCGGGCACGGCAAGCGCGCCGCCCGCACCATCGACGCCTGGCTGAACAGCCGCGAGGTGCCCGACCGCCCCAAGCACGCGCTGGCGACGTTCGACAAGCTCAACGTCTGGTACTTCGGCGACAACCGCCGCACCGATCAGCCGGAGCTCGAGCCCGAGCACCGCGTCGTCGACTTCGACGAGATCGTGGGTGGCCTCGACGCCGAGCAGGCGCATGTGGAGGCTGGCCGCTGCCTGTCCTGCGGCAACTGCATCGAGTGCGACGGTTGCTTGGGCGCCTGCCCTGAGGACGCGGTGATCAAGCTCGGCAAGGGCTTCCGCTACCGCTACGACTACGAGAAATGCACCGGCTGTGCGGCCTGCTACGAGCAGTGCCCCGTGCACGCCATCGAGATGATCCCGGAGCGCTGACCATGACCAAAGCCATCATCGACGGCAACGAGGCCGCGGCCTCCGTGGCCTATCGTCTCAACGAACTCTGCTCGATCTACCCCATCACCCCCTCCTCGACGATGGCCGAGCTGGCCGACGAGTGGTCCGCCAAGGGCCAGTCCAACGTCTACGGCACGCGTCCGACCGTCATCGAGATGCAGTCCGAGGGCGGCGCCGCCGGCGCGCTGCACGGCGCCCTGCAGGGCGGGGCGCTGAGCACGACGTTCACGGCGTCCCAGGGCCTGCTGCTGATGATCCCGAACATGTACAAGATCGCCGGCGAGTTGACCTCGACGGTGTTCCACGTCGCGGCGCGCTCGTTGGCCGCGCAGGGCCTGTCCATCTTCGGCGACCACCAGGACGTCATGGCCGTCCGGCAGACGGGCTTCGCGCTGCTGTCCAGCGCGTCGGTGCAGGAGGCGCACGACTCCGCCGCGATCTGCCAGCTGGCGACGCTGCGCAGCCGGGTCCCCTTCCTGCACTTCTTCGACGGCTTCCGCACCAGCCACGAGTTGAACACGCTCGAGATGCTGACCGACGAGCAGCTGCGCACCTACGTCCCCGAGGAACTCGTCATCAAGCACCGCCGGCGGGCGCTGTCCCCCGAACACCCCTACATCAGGGGCACCGCGCAGAACCCGGACACCTACTTCCAGTCGCGCGAGACCGTCAACCCCTTCTACGAGAACACCCCGGGCATCGTCGAGCAGGCGATGGCGGAGTTCGCGGAGATGACCGGCCGCGAGTACCACCTGGCCGAGTACCACGGCGACCCGGACGCCGAGCGCGTCATCGTCGTGATGGGCTCCGGCGCGCAGACCGTGGCACAGGCCGTCGACCACCTGCGCCGCGACGGCGAGAAGGTCGGCGTCGTGCAGCTGCGGCTCTACCGGCCCTTCCCGGTCGCGGAGCTGCTGGCCGTCATCCCCGAGTCGACCAAGAAGATCGCCGTGCTCGACCGCACCAAGGAGCCCGGCTCCGGTGGCGAGCCGTTGTTCCTCGACGTGACCGCCGCCCTCGGCGAAGCGGTCTCCGCGGGACGCCGCGCGCGCCTGCCGCTCGTCATCGGCGGCCGCTACGGGCTCTCCAGCAAGGAGTTCACCCCCGGCATGGTGGTGGCGATCTTCGATGAGTTGGCGCTGGAGCATCCGCGTCCGCGGTTCACCGTCGGCATCAACGACGACGTCACCCACCTGTCGCTGCCCTACTCGGCCGAGCTCGACGTCGAAGACCCCGAGACGCTGCGCGCGGTTTTCTACGGCCTCGGCTCGGACGGCACCGTCGGCGCCAACAAGAACACCATCAAGATCCTCGGCAGCCAGGACGGCACCTACGCCCAGGGTTACTTCGTCTACGACTCGAAGAAGTCCGGCAGCCGCACGGTCAGCCACCTGCGCTTCGGCCCCAAACCGATCGCCGCGCCGTACCTCGTCAACGCGGCCGGCTTCATCGGCTGCCATCACTGGTCGATCCTCCAGCGGGTGGACGTGCTGAAGTTCGCCCGCGAGGGCACCGTCCTCCTCCTCAACGCGCCGTATCCGGCCGATGAGGTTTTCGCCCGCCTGCCCAAGCCGATGCAGGAACGCATCATAGAGCTCGGCATCGAGCTCTACGTCATCGACGCCAACGCCGTCGCCCGCAAGGCGGGGATGGGCAACCGCACCAACACCGTCCTGCAGACCTGCTTCTTCGCGATCAGCCGGGTGATGCCGCGCGAGGCGGCGATCGAGGCGGTCAAGAAGTCCATCGAGAAGACCTACGGACGCCGCGGCGCCGACGTCGTTCAGAAGAACAAGAACGCGGTGGACGCCTCCCTGGCCGACCTGCACCGCGTCGAGGTTCCGGACGCCCCCGTCAGCGACGCGCAGCGCATCGAGCCCGTCCCGCTGACCGCGCCGACGTTCGTCCGCGACGTCACCGCGAAGATGCTCGTGGACGCCGGCGACGACCTGCCGGTCTCGGCGCTCCCGGTCGACGGCACCTACCCGTCGGGCACGACGCAGTACGAGAAGCGCAACATCTCCGACATCATCGCCGTCTGGGATCAGGACGCCTGCATCCAGTGCGGCAACTGCGCGTTCGTCTGCCCACACGCGGTGCTGCGCGCCAAGTACTACCCCGAGACGGCGCTGGAGGGCGCGCCCGAGACCTTCGAGAGCGCCCCGCTCAACGCGGCCGGCCTGCCCGGGGCGCGCTACACCCTGCAGGTCTACGCCGAGGACTGCACCGGCTGCGGCCTGTGCGTCGAGGCCTGCCCGGTCAAGCCGCTGGGCGGCGGCGGCCAGCGCAAGGCGATCAACCTCGAGCCCGTGCTCGACCGCACGAAGCAGAAGGAGAACATCGAGTTCTACGAGACGATCCCGGTGAACCGGCGCAGCCGCGTCGACTTCGCCACCGTCCGCGGCACCCAGTTCCTCGAGCCCCTGTTCGAGTTCTCCGGGGCGTGCTCGGGTTGCGGCGAGACGCCGTACCTGAAGCTGCTCACCCAGCTGTTCGGCGGACGCGCCACCGTCGCGAACGCCACGGGTTGCAGCTCGATCTACGGTGGCAACCTGCCGACCACCCCGTGGTCGTCCAACAAGTACGGCCGCGGTCCCGCCTGGTCGAACTCCCTGTTCGAGGACAACGCCGAGTTCGGCCTCGGCCTGCGCCTGGCGGCCGACATGCAGGGACAGCTCGCACAGGACCGGCTGAACCAGTTGCGGGGCATCCTCGGCGACGAGCAGGCGGACGAGCTGCTCAACGCCCGCCAGCTGTTCGAGTCGGATCTCTCGCACCAGCGGGCCCGCCTCGACCTGCTGAAGCTGTTCTTGGAGGACATGCTGACGGGCGTGAAGCGCGACGGGGCGTACGTCTCGGAGAGCCAGTACCCGACCTCGCTGTCGGAGTACGCCGACCGCGAGCTGCCCGAGCTCACCGAGCGCGAGCGGCTGCTGGTCGAAGACCTGCGGTCGGTGTGCGACCACCTGATGCGCCGCTCGGTGTGGATCGTGGGCGGCGACGGCTGGGCCTTCGACATCGGCGCGGGCGGCCTCGACCACGTCCTCGCGACCGGACGCGACATCAACGTCCTGGTGCTCGACACCGAGGTCTACTCCAATACCGGCGGGCAGTCGTCCAAGGCGACGCCGATGGGCGCCGTGGCGAAGTTCGCGTCCGCGGGTAAGGAGACGAACAAGAAGGACCTCGCGATGCAGGCCATCGCCTACGGCAACGTCTACGTCGCCCGCGTCGCGATGGGCGCCGACCCGCAGCAGACGCTGCAGGCGTTCCGCGAGGCCGAGGCGTACGAGGGGCCGAGCCTGATCCTGGCCTACAGCCACTGCATCGCCCACGGCATCGACATGAAGAAGGGCCTCGACCAGCAGTACGCCGCGGTGGCGTCCGGGCACTGGCCGCTGATGCGGTTCAACCCGGTGCTGCGGATGGAGAACAAGAACCCGTTCCTGCTCGACTCCCCGCGCCCGCGCATCCCGCTGTCGCAGTACCACGACAAGGAACTGCGGTTCCGCATGCTGAAGAACGCCGACCCCGAGGCGGCCGAGCGCATGCTGGCCTACGGCCAGCAGCAGGTCGAGCGCCGGTGGGCGGACTACGAAGAGATGGCAACCCGCGACGCTTCCCGCTTCGCGGCCAATGCGAGAGAGTGAATCATGGATCTCAGCACGAAGTACCTGGGGCTCGACCTGGTCAGCCCGCTCGTGGCCTCCGCCGGTCCGCTGTCGCAGACGGTGGACGGCGTCCGCTCGCTCGCCGCGGGCGGAGTCGGCGCGGTCGTCCTGTATTCGCTGTTCGAGGAACAGCTCAAGACGCAGGTCACCCGCGAGATCGAGATGATCGAGGCGCACGAGGAGACCTACTCCGAGGCGACGAGCTACTTCCCGGACGCGGCGATCCCCAGCGAGAAGTCGATGGCGCACGCCTACCTGACGCTCGTGGAGGAGTCCGCGAAGGCGATCGACGTCCCGCTGATCGCCAGCCTGAACGGGTCCGGCCTGGGCGGCTGGACGGAGTTCTCGCGGCAGCTCCAGGACGCGGGGGCGTCCGCGCTGGAGCTGAACATCTATGCGGTCCCGGGAGACGTCCACGTCGACGGGCCGACGATCGAGAAGAAGCACCTGGAGATCGTCCAGGCGGTCAAGGAGAACGTCTCGATCCCCGTGGCCGTGAAGCTGTCGCCGTACTTCAGCTCGACGGGGCACATGGCACTCGATGTCCTGGAGGCAGGCGCCGACGGTCTCGTGCTGTTCAACCGCTGGCTGCAGCCGGACATCGACGTCGAGACCGTGGAGGTGCGCCCGGGCGTCGAGCTGTCGTCGCCGGCGGACGGCAAGCTTCCGCGCACCTGGATCGCCGCCCTGCGCAACCACACGACGAAGTCGCTGGCGCTGACCTCCGGCGTCGAGACCGCCGACGACATCGTCAAGGGCCTGCTGGCCGGCGCCGACGTGGTGATGACGACCTCCGCGCTGGTGCGGCACGGCACCGACTACTCGGCGATCATGCTGGGCGGCCTCGAGGAGTGGCTGGAGCGCAAGGGCTTCGAGTCCCTGGACAAGGTCCGCGGCATGCTGGCCGTCCCGACCAACACCGACGGCGCGGCCCTGCAGCGCGCCGGCTACGTGTCCGCCCTGGAGCGAGCGAAGCAGACCTACGGCAGCCTGGCCTGAACCGTTGCGGGCGGACGTCCGCGGGGGTGAGCGGGGCCCGGTTCAGGGGTCGATCGGCCTGTGAGTACACTCGGGCCCAGCCGTCGACCTGAGGGGTGAGGAATGCCTGCGCTGCACCAGCACCGGGACGCCCCAGGCACCGGCCGTACCGCCCCTGGACGCGAACTCGCGTCGCCGGACAGCCAGGGTTCCGGCGCGACCGAGCGCCGCACCGAGCGCCCGCTGCGCGTGGCCCTGTTCACCGACAACTACGGCCCCGGCCACTCGGGGCTGCTCTACGCGGTCCAGTTCATCGAGGGCGAGCTTCTCAAGTGCGGGCACCGCGTCCTCGTCGTCGCCCCGCAGGCGAAGGGCCCGAACCCCTACAAGGACGCCCCCGGCCGCCGCGAGATGCGGCTGCCGTCGCTGCTGATCCCGGGCTTCCCGGCGCGCGTCGCGAGCGGAACGGGCTTCGAGAAGGCGCTGGAGGAGTTCGAGAAGGACCCGCCCGACATCATCCACGTGCACGGCCTCGGTCCCATCGGCATGCTCGGCGTGTGGGCGGCCGACCGCTGCGACGTCCCGCTCATCACCACCTGGCACACGGACTTCGAGGCCTACGCCAGCCACTACAGCCACCTGACGCCGTTCCTGGACGCCTACTACCGGCTCCTGCGGGTTTCCGCGAACGGCATGAACCGGCCGTCCCTGAAGGACATGCGGCAGTGGGTCAGCAAATGGCCTCGGCGCGGCATCTCGCGGCGTTCGCTGCTGGGCGCGGCGCGGGACATGCTCGAGGCGTCCGAGTTGGTCACGACACCCTCGGACAAGACGGCCGTGCGGGTGCGCGAGCTGGCGCCGCACTCCCGCATCCGCGTGGTGCCCAACGGCGCGGACGCCCTCCCGCCACACCAGCCCCTGGCGCAGCCGCCGGGACCCCGGATCATCTATGTGGGGCGCATCGCCCCGGAGAAGGGCATCGGCCTGCTGCTGGAGGCCTTCGAGTGGGTGCGCGAGGAGGTGCCGGACGCCGAGCTGATGGTCGTCGGGGACTGGCGCAAGTCGCAGTCGCTCAAGCAGAAGCTGTCCCGAGCGCGGCGACGCGGCGGCGTCACGTTGGTGGGGCAGGTGCCGCGGGACCGGCTGCGCCCCTACTACGAGTCCGCGGACGTCTTCGCCTTCCCGTCCCTGACCGACACGCAGGCGCTGGTGCTGCACGAGGCGGCGCACGCGGGGCTGCCGATCGTCTCGGTCGACCACGAGCTGCGGCTGGTCATCGACGAAGGTGTCAACGGGCTGTTCGCCCGGCCGACCCCGGAGTCGTTCGCCCGCGCCCTGGTATCGATGCTGCGCAAGCTCAAGGATCCCGACTTCAAGGCCCGCGCCCAGGCCCGCAGCCACGAGATGGCCGGCTGGTGGACGATCGACCATCAGTCCGAGGAGATCGTGCGGCTTTATGAGGATCTCGCCGCCTGCGTCCCTATCGAGGAGCGGATGAACGCGGTGCCGCCCGACGAGACCTCTCGCTGAGCGAAGGCCTGGCCGCATCCTGCCCGGTCCGTTCGGCGACAGGGAAGAACGCCCCAGCCCTTGGGGTGAAGTCAGGGTGAACTCAGGGTCGCGTCCGGCGATCCGGAACGGTGTCATCGCCGGCGGGTCAGCAGTTGTTCACCCAGACGTCGCCGGGTTGGCGTCTGCTTGCCGCTCTGGAGAATGAGAATCCCTCACAGGGACATCCCCGACATCCTCGCTCGAAGGGACCATCAATGAAGAACTCTCGCCGCCTGCTGACCGCAGGCGCCGCCGCTGCTCTCGTCGCCAGCTGCGCGCTCTCGGCCAACGCCTACTCCTTCGCTCCGTTGCTGGACCGCTCGGCCAATGGCCGTCTCTCCGAGCCGGGTGGAGCCGCCCGCCTCGACGGCGACCAGACCAGCACCATCCGGGCCTCGATCCAGAAGCCGGGCGCCAAGAACGTCATCCTGATCATCGGTGACGGCATGGGTGCCTCCGAGATCACCATCGCCCGCAACTACCTCGTGGGCGCCGGCCAGGCGCTGGGCGGCATCGACGCCCTGCCGCTGTCCGGCTTCATGACGCACTACTCCCTGCGCAAGGACGGCAAGCCGGACTACACGCCCGACTCCGCCGCCACCGGCACCGCCTGGGCCACCGGCGTCAAGACCTACGACAACGCGATCTCGGTCGACATCAACGAGAAGCCGCACCAGACGCTGCTCGAGTACGCCAAGAAGACCGGCCGTGCGACCGGAGACATCACCACCTCCGAGATCCAGGACGCGACCCCCGCCGTCCAGGTCGCCAAGGTGAGCCTGCGCAAGTGCTACGGCCCCGAGGCCACCAGCAAGGACTGCCCCGCCTTCGCCAAGGAGAAGGGCGGCCTCGGCTCGATCTCCGAGCAGCTGCTCGACACCCGCCCCGACGTCACCCTGGGTGGCGGCTCCAAGACCTTCAGCGAGAAGGCCAAGGCCGGCCGGTGGGCGGGCAAGACCCTCGAGCAGCAGGCCCGCGAGCGCGGCTACAACTACATCACCGAGAAGGACCAGCTCGCCGGCGTCCGCGCCGCCAACCAGAACAAGCCGGTCCTCGGCCTGTTCGACGAGGGCAACCTGCCGGTGAAGTTCAACGAGCTGGTGGCCACCAAGGGTGGCGCCGAAGAGGGCAAGGCTGCTCAGCGCTGCACCGTCAACGACAAGTGGCGCAAGGTCCCGGCCCTGGGCGACATGACCCGCAAGTCGATCGACCTGCTCTCCAACAACGACAAGGGCAAGAAGAACGGCTTCTTCCTGCAGGTCGAGTCCGCCTCGATCGACAAGAAGGACCACGCCGCCGACGCCTGCGGTCAGATCGGTGAGACCGATCAGATCAACGACGCCGTCAAGGCCGCCCTCTCCTTCGCCAAGAAGGACGGCAACACCCTCGTCATCGTGACCGCGGACCACGCGCACACGAGCCAGATCGTCGACGGCCCGACCCCGGGTCTGGACACCAAGCTGCTCACCAACGAGGGCTCCGAGATGGTCGTGACCTACGGCACCTCCCCCGCCGGCGGCTCGCAGCAGCACACCGGCGCTGAGGTGCCCGTCGCTGCCTACGGTCCCGGTGCTGCCAACGTCGTCGGCCTGATCGACCAGACCGACCTGAACGCCATCATCAAGAACGGCTTCAACTCCTACAAGAAGGGCGGCCACCGCCGCTGAGTGACGTTACCGTCGCGCGAACAAGACGGGGTGGGGCCGAATGGCCCCGCCCCGTCGTCGCGTCCGGGTGGTGTCCGACACGCGCCAAAGTGACCGCCCCTCCCCTTCACAGGCCCCGGCCGACTCGACCGTGCGAAGTCAGAACCACTACCCGGACGCGTCCAGCTGCTCACCTGCCCCCCGGCACCTCTCTTCGCAGCCCTGGCACCGGAGCGAACAAGGCACTTGACCCTCCCGCAGCGTGAGTCTCTTGGATGGCCGCATGGATCCCTCGCACGACAGGCAACCGTCACCTGTCGAGGAGCTGGCCACCGCGCTCGAATCACCCGACTCATCGATCAGGCTCAAGGCGGCCATGCTGGCCGGCACCTATCCAGAGCCGACCGTGCTCGGACACTTGATCGATCGCTGCAGGGTAGAGGGTGACTTCTACGTGCGCGAAATGTTGACCTGGGCCCTGATCCAACACGCACGGCCCTCGGTGATCCCCCTCCTGAGGACCGAACTGAGCTCAGGAGTGCCGCAGGCCCGGTCACAGGCCCTTCACACGCTTTCCAAGCTCGTCGTTCCTGAGAGCTGGCCCTGGGTGTTCCCCCACCTCCTCGAGGACGCCGACGATGAGGTCGCCCGGGCTGCTTGGCGGGTCGCCGTAGCGATTGTCCCCAGGGGTAGCGAGTCAGACCTGCTGGCGATTCTGATCGACCAGTTGGGACGCGGGGATCTGGAGGTGAAGAAGAGCTTGGCCAGGGCTCTGGTCGAACTCGAGATCATCCACCCACCTGTCACTGCCACGCTCAGGGACACCGTTGGGACCTCCACGAGGGAGGCCGGCGCGCACGCGCAAGCCACCATCAAGCTGATCAACGACCCGGGGGCCAGCTTCCCCGCATTGCTCGCTGAAGCCTCACGGATATAGATCGCCGTCACTTACGCGACGCATGATGCCACCAAGAGGTCTGGCCAAGACAAGGGTTCTCGGGCGCCACGGCGTCCAGCGTCATGTGGTCGCATCTTGTTGCTCCAGGTCGCAACTCGGCGGGTGTCGGACAGGTGGACGCTCTCGCTCAGGGATCCCCCGGGGCCGCCCCTGGACCGACGCCTGGCGGGAATCCGGGCGACCTGCGCGGGCGTTGAGCAGGCATGCATGGCCATAACAACGGTGTGAAGTCCGCCCTTCTGCTGGGCGGCATGTTCGGGCTGCTCCTGCTCATCGGTGGCGGGTTGTCGGCCTACTCGGGTTCGTCGTCGTTCATCTGGATCTTCGGCCTCATGGGCGTGGCCAGCACGTTCTACTCGTACTGGAACAGCGACAAGCTGGCGATCCGGGCGATGAACGCCCAGCCGGTCAGCGCGCAGCAGGCGCCGCAGCTGTACCGCATCGTCGAGGAGCTCTCGGCCAAGGCGCAGCAGCCGATGCCCGCGATCTACATCGCCCCGACCGGCGCCCCCAACGCGTTCGCCACCGGACGTAACCCGCAGCACGCGGCCGTCTGCGTCACCGGCGGCATCCTGGAGCTGCTGGACGAGCGGGAGATCCGCGCGGTGCTCGGCCACGAGCTCATGCACGTGTACAACCGCGACATCATGACGAGCTCGATCGCCGCGGGCATGGCGGGCATCATCTCGACGATCGGTCAGGCGCTGAGCTTCGGCACGATGTTCGGCGGGCGCGGTTCCTCCGACCGCAACCCCGCGGGCGTCCTCGCGACGCTGGCGGCCGCGCTTCTCGCGCCGTTGGCCGCCGCGGTCATCCAGTTCGCGTTGAGCCGCACCCGCGAGTTCGACGCCGACGAGGACGGCTCGCGGCTCACCGGCGATCCGCTCGGGCTGGCGTCCGCGCTGGAGAAGCTGGAGCGGGGCACCCAGGCCCGCCCGCTGAAGCCGACGAAGCGGCTGGTGGACACGAGCCACTCGTTTATCGCCAACCCGTTCCGCGCCGGCGACGTGCAGCAGATTTTCGCCACGCACCCGCCGATGGATCAGCGCATCGCCCGGCTCTACGACCAGGCCCGCCAGCTCGGCCAGCTCTGAGCGCCCCCGCGCCCCCAGGCCGCCCGGTACGACGCCGGGCGGCCTCGTCGCGTTCCGGTCGGGTGGGCGCGTTCCACAGCGGTTCAGCTCGTGGGGAAGGGGTCAGTGCGCGTCGGCCCGATGCAACCCGACGATCTCGCGGCACGCGCTGGAGCGGCGGGCGGCGTCGATGACCTCGGCGACGCGGACGCCCGCCTCCGCCTCGACCGGCATCGCCGCCTGCGGGTCGGGCGCGCCCAAGGCGGCGAACACCCCACGGTAGAAGTCGGCGTGGCCTCCGGGGACGCGCGGGGCGGGCTCGCGCTCGGGCCCGGACACGAACCAGCCGGCGTGCTCGGCGTCCGCGTCGTTCCAGTGCGGGTACGCATACGACTCCTCGACCTGATCGTGGTAGACGTAGGCGCCCTGGCTGCCCAGCACGTTCATCCGCAGCCTGGGCTGGGCCGTCACCGACGTCGTCGTCAGGTGGGTGATGCCGCCTCGGACGTGGGTGAGCGCGAGGAAGGCGTCGTCGTCCGACGGCGAGAGACGGGAGCGCAGCTCGGCGTAGACCGACGCGACGGGGCCGAGCAACTGCAGCGCGAAGTCGATGACGTGCGGGCCGAGGTCGAGCAGCACTCCCCCGCCGTCGGCGGGTGGGGCGTCCTCGCGCCAGCGGTGCCGCGGGACGGGCCGCCAGCGGTCCCAGCCGAAGTCGAGACGCCACGTCTCGCCGAGCCGGCCGCGGCGGGCGGCGTCCAGGACGACCAGCGGGGCCGGGTCCCAGCGGCGCTGGTGATACACCGCGAACGGGACGCCCGCCGACGTCGCCTCGTCGACGATGAGCCGGGCCTCCTCGGCCGACGGGGCCAGCGGCTTCTCGATGACGAACGGGCGACCGGCGGCGATCGCGGCCTGCGCGTGCTGCACGTGCTTGCCGGACGGCGTGACGATCGCCACGAGGTCGAGGTCGTCGAGGGCGAGCAGCGCGTCGAGGTCGTCCACGATGCGTGCCTGCGGATGCTCCGCGCGCGCCTGTTCGACGCGCTCGGGATTCGAGGTGGCGATGGCGGCGATCTCGCCTCCGGCCTCGAGGATGAAGGGGGCGTGCAGGGTACGGCCAGCGGCGTAGCCGGCCAGTCCCACGCGGATCGGTGCCATCATCGGACCTCTCGTCGGTGTCCGCTCAGCCTACCGGCCGGACCCCGCTCAGCGCTGCGCCCGGAACGCGTTCAGCCGCAGGCTGTTGCCGACGACGAACACGGACGACAGCGCCATGGCGGCCGCCGCGATCATCGGGTTGAGCAGGCCGAACGCCGCCAGCGGGATGGCAGCGACGTTGTACGCGAACGCCCAGAACAGGTTCTGCCTGATCGTGCGCAGCGTCGCCCGGGACAGCCGGACGGCGTCCGCGGCCACCCGCAGGTCGCCGCGCATCAGCGTGATGTCGGACGCCTCCATCGCCGCGTCCGTGCCGGTGCCCATGGCCAGGCCCAGATCGGCCTGCGCGAGCGCGGCGGCGTCGTTGACGCCGTCGCCGACCATCGCCGTGGTGAACCCGCGGGCCTGATGATCGCGGACGACCTGCACCTTGTCTTCGGGCCGCACCCCGGCGATGACCTCGTCGATGCCGACCTGGGACGCGACGGCCCGCGCCGCCTGCTCGTTGTCGCCGGTCAGCAGCACCGGCGTCAGGCCCTGGGCGCGCAGGTCACGGATCGCGTCGGCGGACGTCTCCTTGACGGTGTCCGAGACGGCCACGACACCCACCGGCCGGCCCTCGACGGTGACGACCACGGCGGTCTGACCGGCCTGCTCGGCGGAGGCCAGGGCGGTCTCCAGCGCGTCAGGAAGGGCGGCGGCGTGGCGTCCGACGGTGACGGACCGGCCGTCGACGGTGGCCCGGACTCCGGCGCCCGGCGCGTTCTCGAAGGCGGTGAGCGCACCCAGCGTGGGGCTGGCCGCGGTGATGGCGCGGGCGATCGGGTGCTCCGAGCCCGACTCGGCCGTGGCGGCCAGCCGCAGCACCTCGTCGTCGGACAGCCCGACGGTGGTGACGGACGCGACCTGCATGCGCCCGGTGGTGATCGTTCCGGTCTTGTCGAGCAGGATCGCGTCGATGGCCCGGGCATGCTCGAGCACCTCGGGCCCGCGGATGAGGATCCCGAGCTGGGAGCCGCGCAGGGTCCCGACCAGCAGGGCCGTGGGGGTGGCGAGCCCGAGCGCGCAGGGGCACGCGATGATGAGCACGGCCACGGCCGCGGTGGCCGCGAAGACGGCCCCGGCGCCGGCCAAGAGCCAGGCCACCAGGGTGATCAGCGAGATCACCAGCACGACGGGCACGAAGATCCCGGAGATGCGATCGGCGAGGGCCTGGACGGGCGCTTTTCCGGTCTGGGCCTCCTCGACGAGGCGTCCCATCTGGGCGAGCTGCGTGTCGGAGCCGACGCGGGTGGCGCGGACGACGAGGCGTCCGTTGGCGTTGACGGTGGCGCCGACCACGGCGTCCCCGGGGCCCTTTTCGACGGGCACGGACTCGCCGGTGACCATCGATTCGTCGATCGCGGACGTCCCCGTGACGATGACGCCGTCGGTGGCAACCTTCTCGCCGGGTCGCACGACGAACTCGTCCCCGACGGCCAGGCGGTCGACCGGGACGCGACGTTCTACTCCGTTCACCAGCACGGACGCCTCGGCAACCCCCAGCTCGAGAAGGGCCCGCATGGCGTCCCCGCTGGACTGGCGGGAGCGGGCCTCGAAGTAGCGTCCGAGCAGCAGGAACGTGATGATCGCCACGACGGCTTCGAAGTAGATGGACGCCTCACCGCCGTGCTGCATCGGCATCAGCTCGAACGGGTGGGTGTAGCCGATGACGCCGGCCCCGCCGAACAGCAGCGCGTAGACCGACCAGGCGAAGCCGGCGGTGGTGCCGAGGCTGATCAGGGTGTCCATGGTGGTGGCGCCGTGCCGCAGGTTCACCAGCGTGGAGCGGTGGAACCGCCAGCCGCAGACGAAGTACACGGGGATCGTCAGGGCGAAGCAGACCCACTGCCAGCCTGGGAACTGCCAGGCCGGGACCATCGACAGCACAATGACGGGCACCGCCAGCACGGCCGACACGATCGCGGTGCGGCGCAGCTTGCCGACGTGGTCGACGGGCTCGTCGGCCGGGTCCGGCTCCTTGGCGCCGTAGCCGGTCTTCTCCACGGTGGCGATGAGGTCGTCCACCGTCGTCGTGGCCGGGTAGAGCACCTTGGCCTTCTCGGTGGCGTAGTTGACGGACGCGTCGACGCCGTCCATCTTGTTGAGCTTCTTCTCGATGCGGGCGGCGCAGGATGCGCAGGTCATTCCGCTGATATCGAGGTCGACCGACGAACGCTCCTTCGCCGGGCGCGGGTGGGTGGTCATGGGTCCTCGCTGGTGACGGAGGGCCGGCCGGTGGGGCGCCCGCTCGGGGCGCGGACCGGAGGGCCCTGGACGACAAGGGTGGCGCCCGCCCGCTGGGGCGGGCGCCCTTTTCTGTTGTCGGGTGAGGGGGCCTGGAGGTCAGGCGACGGTGTAGTCGCCCGCCTCGCCGACGGCCTCGACGATGCGGTCGAAGTCGACCGGGGCGTCCGAGGCGACCTTGAGCGAGCCGCTGTCGAGGTCGACCTTCACGTCCGTAACGCCGTCGATCGCCGAGACCTCCTCGGTGACGGCCCTGACGCAGTGCTCGCAGGTCATGCCGGAGACGGTGTACTGCGCGACGCTCGCGCCGGCGACGTCCGTGGACGCCTCGGACTGCTGGCCGCAGGTACAGGGCTTACCGTCCTGGCAGCCACAGGTGCAGTCGGCACCGCACGCGCAGGTGGAAGCGGACTGCTGGACCCTGGCCTCGCCCTGGTGGCCGCCGCACCCGCAGCCGCCGCCGTTGCCATGGCCACCGCAGCCGCAGCCGCCGCTCGCGTGGGCGTCCTTGATGTTCAGGTCAACCATCGTCGTTCTCCTTCGAATCGTGGAATGTCTGGCGGTCAGGAGCGCACGAGGCGCGCGATGGCCTCGGACGCCTCGGCGACCTTCTCCTCGGCCTCGTCGCCGCCGGCCTGGGCGGCTGCGACGACGCAGTGGTTCATGTGGTCTTCGAGCAGACCCAGCGCCACGGACTGCAGCGCCTTGGTGGTCGCGGAGATCTGGGTGAGGATGTCGATGCAGTACTGCTCTTCGTCAACCATGCGGGCGATGCCGCGAGCCTGCCCCTCGATGCGGCGCAGCCGACGAAGGTAGCCCTCCTTGTTGCCGATGTAGGCGTGCCCCACAGCTGGATCGTGCCACTCCGAGCCGTGTTCCCCCTGCGGGTGACCCGCAGCGCCATCCGCGCTCGGGACAGAAGAATCTGCAGTTGTCGACTTGTGGTCGGTCATCGGCTATCCGCCTCCTTACCCCAGTCAGTTTACCCCCAGGGGGTATTCGATTTCCACCCCGCGCCGGTGGATCACCTGTGGATGACGAGAAGATTTCCACCCGATAGCACACCCCCCGGGGCCACTGTCAACCGAATGTTTGCCTCCCCATTAAGTGAATGACAGGTCGTCATCCACACCCTGGGCGCAGGGTAACTCCTAGCCAGAGGGCTTTTTGTCTTCATATGCCCCACAATGAGGGTGTTACTACACCGCGTCGTTCACAGGCTGGCCGCGCGTCTCCACAAGGATCCCCAGGTTATCCACAGGGGGTGTGGGGAACGGGTTTGGAGACACCCCTCGCAAGAGGCTAGCTTGAGCGGACCCGGCAGCCGGATCGCTGATCCACCGCCGGGGAACCTGCCCCCACAGGACGCGGCTCTCGTGGCTCGCGCCGCGCTCGCACGAAGAAATGTCGGAGCCGCGGGGCAGGGTGAAGTCGTCCAGGTGTCCAGTGTCGAGGAGTGCGATGTCCGCGGAGAATGTGGTCGCGTTCGGCGAGCAACGAGGCGGCTACGCCGACCGGACGCCGCCTCAAGACCTGCCTGCTGAACAAAGCGTTCTCGGCGCGATGCTGCTCAGCAAGGACGCCATCGGCGAGGTCACCGAGATCCTCAAGGGCCGTGACTTCTATCGGCCCGCGCACGAGTACATCTTCGACGCGGTCATGGATCTGTACGGCCGGGGCGAGCCCGCCGACGCGATCACCGTCGCCGACACCCTCGGCAAGCGCGGCCAACTGTCCCAGGTCGGTGGCCACATCTACCTGCACGAGCTCGTCTCGAGCGTGTCGGTCACGGCGAACGCGACGTACTACGCCGAGATCGTCCGCGACAAGGCGACGCTGCGCCGGCTCGTCGACGCGTCCATGAAGATCTCGCAGATGGGCTACCAGGCCGAGGGCGACGTCAACGGCATCGTCGACCGGGCCCAGCAGGTCGTCTACGAGGTGGCCGAGGGCAAGACCAGCGACGACTACCAGCCGCTGAGCGAGCTCGTCGAGATCACGCTCGACGAGATGGAGTCGCTGAGCCAGCACGGCGTCATGTCGGGCGTCCCGACGGGGTTCATCGACCTCGACCACCTGACCAACGGCCTGCACGCCGGCCAGATGATCATCGTCGCCGCCCGGCCCGGTATGGGTAAGTCGACCCTCGGCCTCGACTTCGCGCGCAGCGCCGCCATCAAGCACGGGCTCTGCAGCGTCTTCTTCAGCCTCGAGATGACGAAGTCCGAGATCGTGATGCGGCTGATGAGCGCGGAGGCGTCCGTGCCGCTGAACCACATCCGCAAGGGCGAGATGAAGGAGGAGGACTGGGCGCGCATCGCGGCGAAGACGGCGCAGGTGTCCCAGGCGCCGCTGTTCATCGACGACTCCCCCAACCTGACGATGATGGAGATCCGCGCCAAGGCCCGCCGGCTCAAGCAGCGCTTCGACCTGCGGCTCGTCGTCATCGACTACATGCAGCTGATGTCGTCGGGCAAGAAGGTCGAGAGCCGCCAGCTCGAGGTCTCGGAGTTCTCCCGCCAGATCAAGCTGCTGGCCAAGGAGCTCGAGGTCCCCGTGGTCGCGCTGAGCCAGCTCAACCGCGGCCCCGAGACCCGGCAGGACAAGAAGCCGATGCTGTCCGACCTGCGCGAGTCCGGATCGCTGGAGCAGGACGCCGACGTCGTGATCCTGCTGCACCGCGAGGACGCCTACGACAAGAACTCCCCCCGTGTGGGCGAGGCCGACTTCATCATCGCCAAGCACCGCAACGGTGCCACCGACACCATCCCCGTCGCGTTTCAGGGTTCGCTCAGCCGCTTCGTCGACATGCAGCGTTGAGTGGCGGGGTGCGGCACCGTGGAAGCTCAGGCGTCACTTCGCATGAAGCGCGTGGCCGCACCGATTGAGGTCGCGATGACCCAGATCGCGAGGGTGAGGGCTGCCGGCTGCTGCGCTGCCGAGGGGACGACGGAGTCGAGCAGCCGTTGTCCGGCGATCGTCGGGAGCCACGGCCCGTAGGTGGTGAGGGCGTCCACGAGGGGCGGCGCGACAACGAGCAGCAGGAGCGCTGTCGTGAGGCTCACGATCATTCCGCGCAGCACGACGCTCAAGGCCGCCGCGATCAGACCCATGAGAGCCAGATAGACGCCGCCCAGCAGAATCGCCGGTGGTACGTCCGCGCCGCGCGACGCATTCGAGGCCGCCCACGCCAGTCCGAGCGCGATCCAGCCGGTTCCGACCGCCCATCCCGTGACGACCACCGCCTTTGCGGCGAGGAGTCGCGCGCGAGAAGGCACGCTGATGAGCGAACGGCTGACCTGCCGTGTCGTGTACTCGCTCACGACCAGCCAGACCGCCCCAACGATGGTGACGACCATCACGTAGGCCGGAACCTGCGTCAGTACACCGGGAGAGCCGGCGGCGATCGGGCTGGAGGCGAGGGCGCGGGCTACGAGCGTCGCGACGACGACTTCGGTGAGCGTCCATCCCCACATCAGGGGAAGGGAGGCTGCCTTCCTGGCTTCCACGGCGATGGCGGATGCCAGGGTGACATCGTGGTCGCCCATCACGCGTCCCGTCGCTGGAAGACCGCGGCGGCGGCGAGGACGAAGCCGACCGCCCACACGACGAGGACGGCCTGTCCGACGCTGGCCGGAAGCGGATGCTCCATCGGATGGCTGGCGAGGAACGACGGGTAGGCGGCCAGGTCAGGAAGGTATTTCGCCCACTCGGTCGCCCGCGCCGCCAGCATGCTGAACGACACCAGGGACGCGTTGGTGATGAAGAGCGCCAGCGGGATCACGCCGTTGCGCACGAGGGCGGTCATCCCGAAGGCGACCCATGCCATGGCCAGCAGATAGAACGCGGCATTCACGGCCCGCGACCAGTCGGTGCCGGTCCAGGGTTGAGCCCAGGGGCCAAGCGCCCACCGGGAGGCAACAAGCGTGAGCGTCACCGACAGGCTTGCCAGCCCGGCGGCCCAGCACGTGAGGGCGGCCAGCTTGGCCGTGAACAGCGTCCATCGGTGGGGACAGGCTGACACGGTGGTGAGGATCTGGCGTCCCGAACCGACCGTGCGGGAGTTGCGGGCGTACTCGCTGGAGATGGCCGTCACCCCGAGGACGGCGATCCCGACCAGCCCGAAGGTCACCTGGCCGAAGCCTTCGTCCACCGGGTCTGTCGTCACCATGCCGCCCGCGTCGCCGGTCGTCAACGCTTGATTGAGCATGCGGCCGTTGAGCAGGGCCAGGAGCGGGGGGATCCCGAGGGTCAGCGCGGTGGCGATCCACGTCGCGGGCAGCGTCGCGAGCTTCAGCAGCTCGGCGTGAAGCACCCTCATCGAAGGGCCTCGGTCAGGCTGAAGAAGGCATCCTCGAGCGTGGCGTGGCCCGCGACGATCTCGTTCAGAGTCCCGGTGGCGCGGATCCGTCCGTCGGCGATGACGACGATGTCGTCGGCGATTTCGGCCAGTACGGACATGAGGTGGCTGGACAGCAGGATCGTTCCGCCGTCGTCGGCCCGTCGTCGCAGCAGGTCTCGGATCCAGCGGACGCCTTGGGGATCGAGTCCATTGACAGGTTCGTCCAGGATCAACGCAGGGGGGTCGCCCAAGAGCGCGGTCGCCAGTCCCAGTCGCTGCCCCATGCCGAGGGAAAAGGTGCCGACGCGGCGGCGCGCAGCGTCGGCCAGTCCGACCTCCTCCAGGCATTCGTCCACCCGGGTGCGCGGGATTCCGTTGGACGCGGCCACCCAGGCGAGGTACGCCCGCGCGGTCCGCGAAGGGTGCGCCCCTGCCCCGTCCAGCATCGCGCCCACGGTTCGTAACGGCCGCCGCAGCCGCGAATACGGGACACCGTCGACGGTGGCCCGGCCCGCGCCGGCCCGGTGGAGCCCCAGCAGGATGCGCAGCGTCGACGACTTTCCTGCGCCGTTGGGGCCGACGAAACCTGTGACGGCCCCGGGTGCCGCCCGAAAGCTCACGTCGTGGAGGATCTCTCGGGAGCCATGGTGCTTTGTGATGCCTTGGATGTCGATCATGCGTCGACCCTCTTCGGAACGCGGCGGGAAATCTTCAGCCCGCGGGCCGCATTCCCCCATCGGTGTGGCCCCCAGGGCCGATGTCCTCGGGGCCGATGCCCTCGCCATCGGCGCCGACTAGCCTGACCGCATGCTCTCTCGCCAGCTGGTTCCCAGCACGGTCGCGACGGGGCTGGCCGCGCTCCTCGTCCTCGGGCTGCTGGTGAGCGGGCTCTCCGCGTCCAGCTCGTCCATCGCGCCCTGGCTCACGGTCACGATCCTCCTCACGACCCTGGCGGCACTCCTGCTGAGCCACCGCGAACGCCTCAAGTACCGACGGCTGTTGCGAGCCCAAGCGGTCGAGAACGCACTGATCCGCGAGCGACTGGCCATTGCCCGCGACCTGCACGACATCGTCTCCCACGGGCTCGCCCTCATCACGATGCGCGCCAGCGTTGCCCGCTACGCCACCCCCCCACGAGCCGGCCGCGCTTCTGGCGGCCCTTCACGTCGTCGAGGACGCCAGCCGTGCCACCACCCGTGACCTCAGAAGCATGGTGGCGGCACTCCGCTCGGACGCGTCCGGACCATCAGTCGCCCCCGTGGCAACCGATCTTGGCGACCTGGTTGCGCAGGCCCGCCGCGCCGGCCTTGAGGTCAGCGTCGTCGCCACCGACACCGTCATCCACGACCCGAGCGTCTCGATCGCCACCTACCGGATCGTCCAGGAGGCCCTCGCCAACGTCGCCCGCTATGCGGGCCCCGCCCCCCTGCACTGTGGAACTGGCCCGGGACGACGACGTGCTGGAGATCACCGTGACCGATGACGGCCCACGCCAAGGATGGCGCAGCCACCCCGGCACCGGAACCGGGCTCCTGGGCCTTCACGAACGTGCGAGATCGGTGGGAGGCACCCTGGACGCGGGTCCGAGCGGACGCGGCTTCGTTCTCCACGCCTCCCTGCCCGATCCGCAGCGGTGCCCTCGTGACCCGCATCACCGTGGCCCTGGCAGAGGACCAGCCCCTCCTGCGGGCCACCCTGCTCACGGTGCTCCGCCTTGACCCGTCGCTGGACGTCGTCGGCGAGGCCGGCGACGGAGAAGAGGCCACCCGCCTGTGTGAGTCTCGAAGCCCCGACGTCATCCTGATGGACATTCAGATGCCTGTCCTGGACGGCATCAGTGCCACCGCACGGATCTCGCGGGTCGCGCCGTCCACCAAGGTGATCATCCTCACCATGTACGACCTGGACGAATACGTCTACCGCGCGCTGAAGGCAGGGGCGTCCGGGTTCCTGCTCAAGGACACGAGCCCTCCGGGCATCATCGATGCCATCAAAGCCGTCCATTCGGGCCAAGCGCTGCTGGCGCCCACCGCGCTCCGGCGGCTCGTCGACCGCCACAGCCCCCGACGCGTCCTCGCCGAGGACCCTCACCTCACCTCCCGGCAGAACGAGATCCTGCGTCTCGTCGGGCTCGGTCTTTCGAACGACGAGATCGAGAGGGCGCTGGTCATCAGCCGCTCGACCTTGAAGAGTCACCTCTCAGCCCTGCTCCAACGGCTGGGAGCGCGCGACCGAGCCCAGCTCGTCATCGAGGCCTACGAGCGTGGTCTCGTGGGGCACCCATGACAGCACCAGCATCTGGGTCAGGCTCGCCGATCGCCGCGGGACGCCGCCACACGGTGGGCGTCCGGCGCGATGGGACGGTGGTCGTCGCCGGCAACGGCTCGGCCGGTGAGGGCGACGTCGGCGGTTGGACGGACGTCGTGGCCGTCGCCGCCGGCAACGTGCACGCGTTCGGCAACACCGGACGCTCGCACACTGCGGCCCTGCGCGCGGACGGCACCGCCGTCGCAGCCGGCTGGAACGGCGACGGCCAGTGCGCGGTAAGCGGCTGGGGCTGCCTCGTCGGCATCGCCGCAGGCTGGCGACGAACGCTCGGGGTTCGCCGGGACGGGACCGTGGTCGCGGTCGGCCGCCGCGCCGAGGGCGCGTGCGACGTCGACAGTTGGCGCGAGGTCGTCGCCGTCTCGTGCGGGGACTGGCACTCCGTGGGCCTTCGGGCGGACGGCACCGCCGTCGCCGCCGGCACGAACCGGCGGGGGCAGGGCGAGGTGGGCGACTGGACGGGCCTCGCCG
Source organism: Nigerium massiliense (assembly GCF_000826085.1). Taxonomy (GTDB): domain Bacteria; phylum Actinomycetota; class Actinomycetes; order Propionibacteriales; family Propionibacteriaceae; genus Propioniciclava; species Propioniciclava massiliense. The sequence continues at coordinate 453,214 of NZ_CCYM01000002.1, forward strand.
CCGTCGCGGCGGGCTACCTGCACACCGTGGGCCTCACGAAGGACGGCCGGGTCGTCGCCGCCGGGGATCGGACGTCCGGCGCGTGCGATGTCGAAGGCTGGCGCGACGTCGTCGCGGTCGCCGCGGGCAGCCGGCACACCGTCGGGCTGACGGCCGCCGGGCGCGCGCTGGCGGCCGGCGGCGACGAGTGCGGACAGTGCGACGTGGCCGCCTGGTCGGGCGTCGTCGCGGTGGCGGCCGGGGCGGAACACACCGTCGGGCTGCTGGCCGACGGGACGGCCGTCGCCGCCGGGACCAACCGCCACGGCCAGTGCGACGTCGCCGGGTGGGCGGGCCTCCGCGCCGGCTGAGCACGAGGCTGCCCCGGAGCGGCGTCCAACCTCACCAGTTGGTTCCGTGACAGGCTCCGCCGTCGGCCGGCTCGACCTGCAGGGTCGCGTGCTCGATGTTGAACCGCTCACGCAGCACGGCGCCGGCCGAGGTCAGGACGGCCGCGTTGGCGGTGTCGTGCGCGGTCACGAGGTGCGCGGTGGCGACGTCCATGCCGGAGGTGAGCTGCCACACGTGCAGGTCGTGGACGTCCACGACATCCTCCACCTCGCCGAGCGCGCACAGGATCTCTTCCGGCTCGACGCCCGCGGGGGCGTCCTGGGCGAGCACCGAGAGCACCTCGCGGCCCAGCAGCAGCGCGCGCACCGCGACGAACAGGGCGATGGCGAGGGCGATCACCGTGTCCCAGAGCGGCTGCCCGGTGGCGAGCACGAGAAACCCGGCGACGATGACGCCGATCGAGCCGACGGCGTCCGCCAAGACCTCGAGGTAGGCGCCCTTGACGTTGAGGGACTCCGTTGCGCCGCCGCGCAGCAGCAGGATGCCGACGGCGTTGATGGCCAGCCCGACGAGGCCGACCAGCAGCATCACCCCGGACGCCGGCTCGACGCCTTCCCCGAAGCGGTGGACCGCCTCGATGCCGACGAAGAGCGCGACGCCGAGCATCAGCAACACCGCGAGCCCGGACGCGAACACCTCCGCCCGGTAGCGGCCGTAGGTGCGGCGGCCGGTGGCGTCGGGCATCGTCGCCAACCGCGTCGCGACCAGAGCCGCGCCCAGGGTGACCACGTCAGCGGCCATGTGGCCGGCGTCCGAGATCAGGGCGAGCGATCGGCTGAGCAGGCCGGCGACGAGCTCGACGACGAAGAACGTGCCGGTGAGGCCGAACGTGACCGCGAGGCGCCAGCGGTGACGGCCGGCAGCGGAGACGCCGTGCGAGGGGGAGTGGGAGTGCCCGCTCATCGCTCGTCCCCGTGGGTGGCGTGCTCGCGGGTGGCACACCCGTCCAGGGCAACGATCCCGGCCATGGAGCATCCCTTCATCTGATCATCTGCTCACATATAGGCAATCACGGAAGCGGTGCACGCGCCAAGGCGACGGAGCGCCCTTTCTCGGGGCGGGCGGACACCCGCGGGCGCGCCGCCCCGGCTGCCCAGCCCCCGCTCCGATCGGTAAGGTCGGCGTGCCGGGGTTTCTCCGGCCACCGCCCGCTCCCCGAAAGGCCCCCATGCCGTCCTCCCGCACGATCTTCCTCGACGTCGACGGCACCATCCTCGCCGGGGCCGACCGGATCGCCCCGTCTACCATCGACGCCATCCGCGCGGCCCGCGCCCGCGGCCACCAGGTGTTCCTGTGCACGGGCCGCTCCGCGTCCGACATCAGCCCCGCGGTCGCCGACATCGGCTTCGACGGCGCGATCACCAACTCCGGCGCGTTCGCGATCCGCGACGGCGAACTCATCCTGTCGCGCACGATGACCCGGGCGGACGCCGAGCGGCTCATCGACTTCTTCCGCGGCCACGGCATGGAGTTCTTCCTGCAGGCGAACGAGGGGGTCTACGCGTCCGACGGGGCGCACGCGATGGTGACATCGGGCCGCGACGACGCCGACAAGGACAGCGAGCCCGCGCCCGTCATCCGGCACCGCCCGCTCGCCGAAGCCGACCTGAGCTCCATCGCCAAGGCCTCGTTCGCGTCCGCCGACCCGGACGGCCTCACGCTCGCCCAGACCGAGCTCGGCGACCGGTTCCACGTGATCTCCGGGAGCATCCCGCTGCCCGGCGGCTCCAACGGCGAGGCCAGCCTCCACGGCACCAACAAGGGCACCGCGATCACCCACGTCATGGACGCCCTGGGGCTCGACCAGCCGACGTCGGTCGGCATCGGGGACAGCTGGAACGACGTCGAGATGTTCGACGTCGTCGGCACGTCGGTCGCGATGGGCAACGCCGACCCCGAGCTGCAGCGCCTGGCCGACCGCGTCACGACCGCCGTCCTCGACGACGGGGTGTGGAACGCGTTCAGCGAGCTCGGCCTGCTGTGAGGACGCGGCGTAGATAGGCGTCCACGCGGGCGATGTACCCGAGACGATCCGCGAAATAGCCGCCGCAGTGGTCGACGCCCTCGAACGTCACCAGCTCCACCGCGCCGGGCTGGGCGGCGTTCACCAACTGCAGCGCGTGCTCGTACGGGACGACGCGATCGTCGGTGCCGTGCAGCAACAGGATCGGCCGCGGCGCCACCCGCGCGATCGCGTCCACCGGCCGCACCTGGGCGAAGCGGTAGCCGTAGCGCAGCCAGGTCGCCCCGTCCGCCAGCGGGATGAGGCGCGTGAACGGCAGGTGATAGCGCCGGTAGTTCGCGGCGATGACGTCGCTCATCGTCGCGAACGGCGAGTCGAGCACGAGGGCCTCGATGCGGTCGTCGTCCGCGGCGGTGAGCAGCGCCGTGGCGGCGCCCATCGAGAACGCGACGACGGCGATGTGGGCGTCCGGACGCCTCCGGCGCACCCAGTCGACGGCCGCGCGCAGGTCGGCCTGCTCGTGGAACGCCAGGGATTGCGGCCCGTCCGCCGACTCCCCCGACCCGCGGAAGTCGAAGAGAAGCACCGAGTGGCCGGCCCGGCGCAGACCCGGCCCGATCCCGAGCATCTCGTCCTTGCCGCCGCGGTGTCCGTGGCAGCAGATCACGACGGTGTCGGCGTCCGGGTCCTCGAACCACCAGCCGGCCAGCCGGACGCCGTCGGACGAGGTGAAGCGGACGTCCTCGGCGTCCATGCCGATCTCGAACGGGGTGAACGTGTACGGCGGCCACGGGCGCTTCGGCCCGCTGATCGTCCACGCGGTGAACCCCGCCAACGCGGACGCCCCCAGCGCGGCTCCGGCGGCGGTCCAGCCGAGCGCGCGGGAGGCGCGGCGGAGGCGGGGGCGGGCGGGACGCAGCTCGACTCGTTTCACCCGGCCAGTATCCCGCCTCCGGCCGGCATCACCGCGGCGGGGTCAAACCGCCGTCGCCTCCCGGCGTCGTCCGCCAGCGAGGGGCCTCTGGAAAGGGTGGCAATCGCCACCCGGTTGGTTGGTCCCTCTCAACGCGCGTGGAAAGATGAATAGGTATGTTATGCGTCCGAACGACGGACGCTCGCACTCCCCCCGACTCCCCAGGAGGACCCATGGCCTCATCCAGCACCGGCCACGCCAGCAATAGGCCCGTCCGCGTCAGCCTGCTCGACGAGCACCCCGCCATCCGAGCCATCCTGCTGACGTCGGTGCTCATCATCGTGGTGGTGGTCGCCGCCCAGATGGTGGGCTCGGTGGCCTCGATGTTCAGCTCGATCCTCACCCCGCTGGCCCTGTCGGTGCTGCTGACCGGCCTGCTGATGCCGCTCCAGGTGGTGCTGAACCACAAGGTGCGGCTCCCCCGGCACGTCGCCTCGGCGGGCACCCTCCTGATCGCGGTGGCGGTCGTCGGCGGCCTTCTCGCCGTGGCCGGCGCCCAGATCGCCGCCGGCATGGACGACATCTCCCGGGTCCTGGGCCAGCAGCTGGAGTCGTTCCGCACCTGGCTCGCCGGCGTCTCCCCCGTCGCGCAGCAGCAACTCAACGAGGCGATCACCCAGATCCAAAACTGGGTGCAGGCCAACCAGGCGTCGCTGGCCCAGGGCGTCCTCGGCGCCGGATCGGGCGCGGCGAACTTCCTGGTCGGCGGGCTGGTCGCCCTGGTCGCGACGTTCTTCCTGCTCGCCGAAGGCGACCGCGTCTGGGCGTGGGTCGTGAACATGCTTCCCCGCGACATGCAGCGCCGCACCTACCAGGCGTCCCGGCGCGGCTGGGTCACGCTCGGCGCCTACGCGCGCACGCAGCTGATCGTCGCGGCGGTGGACGCCGTCGGCATCGGTCTGGGCGCGTTCTTCCTGGGCATCCCGTTCGTCGTGCCGATCATCGCGATCACGTTCGTGTTCTGCTTCATCCCGTTCGTCGGCGCGTTCCTGGCAGGCGCCCTCGCGGTGGTGCTGGCGCTCGCGTTCCAGGGGCCCGTGGCCGCCGTCATCATGCTGGCGGTCGTCGTCGTCGTCCAGCAGATGGAGGGCAACGTCATCTCCCCCATCCTGATGGGCGCCGCCGTCGACCTGCACCCGCTCGTCGTGCTGATCTCCGTCACCGCGGGCACCTACGTGATGGGCCTGCTGGGCGCGCTGTTCGCCGTCCCGATCGTCGCGACCATCAAGTCGATGGTCAACTACCTGCGCGGCAACGACCCGTTCCCGCTGCTGGCTCGCGACGGAAGCGCCCTGACCGACGTCCCGAAGAGCCTGGTGGGCGACAAGTTCGAGATCAAGGACCCGAGCCGCATCGGCGAGGCCACCCCGCAGTGGCTGCGCGAGGAGCAGGCCAAGGAGGCCGAGCACATCAAGGATCAGGGTGGCGAGATCCCGGCGGTGTCCGACGAGCAGGTGCCGCCCGAGAAGCAGATCCCTGGCGGGCGGCCGCCCGGCGACCCCCGGGACACGCAGCGCGCCCTCGAGGACGAGCGTTCGGACGACTGATCCTCGCCGTGGCCGCGCCGGAGCGCCCTAGGCGCGATCACGCGGCGGCCGCCAACGCCTTCGGGACGCCTGACCCCGGCGCCGGTCGTACCGGGCCGGGGTCAACGCCGTCCAAGGGCTGGGTCACAGCGGCATGGGTTCCACGGGGCCGTCGGTGTTCGGACGCCAGCCGAGCGCCGGCGCGACGTGCTCCGCGAACGACTGCAGCACGTGCAGGTTGTAGTCGACGCCCAGCGTGTTCGGGATCGTCAACATCACCGTGTCGGCCGCCTCGATCGCGGCGTCCTGCTTGAGCTGCTCGATCAGCTTGTCGGGCTCGGCGGCGTACGTCTTGCCGAACGTCGAGCGGAACCCATCGATGACGCCGATCTGATCGGCCGACTCCTGGCCGCGCAGGCCGAAGAAGCGGTAGTCGAGTTCGTGCGTCAGCGGGAAGATGCTGCGGCTCACCGAGACCCGCGGCGTGAAGTCGTGCCCGGACGCCTTCCAGACCGCGCGGAACCGGTCGATCTGCTCGCGCTGTAGGTCCCCCAGCGACTCGCCGCTGGCCTCCGTGAGCAACGTGGAGCTCATCAAGTTCACGCCCTGCTCGGCCGTCCACTCGGCGGTCGCCCGCGTCCCGGCACCCCACCAGATGCGCCTGTCGAGCCCCGGCGACTGCGGCTCGATGCGCAGCTTGCCCGTCTTGCCGAACTGCTCGGGGTCGGCGTCCGCCATGCCCTCGCCGCGGATCGCGGCCATGAAGCGCTCGAACTTGGGCCGCGCGATGTCGGCGCCGCGCGGATCGGTGGAGCCCGCGTAGCCGAATGCCTCCCAGCCACGAAGGGCTGGCTCGGGCGATCCCCGGCTGACGCCGAGCGCCACCCGGCCGTCCGCGATCAGGTCGAGCGCCGCGGCCTCCTCGGCGAGGTAGAGCGGGTTCTCGTAGCGCATATCGGAGTTATAGCACTCGATGATCCCTCCTACTTCCTCGTCCTGGCGGCGCGGAGCCCGTTGAGGATCACTATCACCTCGGCGATCTCATGCACGAGCACCACCGCTGCGAGGCCGAGTACGCCGAACAGGGCGAGCGGCAGCAGGGCGGTGATGATCAGCAGGGACAGGATGATGTTCTGGTTGATGATGTGCCTGCCGCGGCGGGCGTGGTCGAACGCCCGCGGGAGGAGCCGCAGGTCGTGGCCGGTGAAGGCGACGTCGGCGGACTCGATCGCGGCATCGGAGCCGGTCGCGCCCATCGCGATGCCGATGTCCGCGGCCGCCAGGGCGGGGGCGTCGTTGATGCCGTCGCCGATCATCGCGACCGAGCCGTGCCTGCCCAGCTCGCTGATCGCGGCGGCCTTGTCCTCGGGACGCAGCTCGGCGCGCACGTCCCCGATCCCGGCCTGCGCGGCCAGCGCGCGGGCGGTGCGGGCGTTGTCGCCGGTGAGCATGGTCATCCCGACGCCCTGGGCCGCGAGGGTGCGCACGACCTCTGGGACCTCGGGGCGCAGCTCGTCGCGGACCCCGATCGCGGCGACCGGGACCCCGTCGAGGTGCACAATGACGACGGTCATGCCCTGCTCCTCCAGGCCCGCGACCTGGTCCTTGAGCGTCCCCGAGTCCAGCCAGCGAGGGCTGCCGACGGTGACCCGGGCCCCGTCGAGGGTGCCTTCGATGCCGTGCCCGGCCTGCTCGGTGACGTCCAGGGCGGCGGGGGCTCCGGGTGCGGCGGCGGTGATCGCGGCGGCCAGCGGGTGGGTGCTGTGCTGCTCCAGGGATGCCGCCCAGGCCAGGGCCTGCGCCTCGGTCACGCCGTCGGCGGTGAGGACGGCGGTGACGGCGGGCTCGTTGCGGGTGAGGGTGCCGGTCTTGTCGACGGCGACGTGGCGGATCACGCCGAAGCGCTCGAACACGGCACCGGACTTGATGATCACGCCGAACCGGCTCGCCGAGCCGATCGCGGCGACGACGGTGAGCGGGACGGAGATCGCCAGCGCGCACGGCGACGCGGCGACGAGCACCACGAGGGCGCGGGTGATCCACAGCTCCGGGTCGCCGAGCAGCGAGCCGATGATCGCGATGAGAGCGGCGAGGATCAGCACGCCGGGCACGAGGGGTCGGGCGATCCGGTCGGCCAGCCGAGCGCGGTCTCCCTTCTCGGCCTGCGCCTGCTCGACCAGCTCCACGATCGTGGTCAGCGAGTTGTCCGTACCCGCCGCGGTCGCCTCGACCTCCAGGGCACCGGCGGTGTTGATCGCCCCGGCCGACACCGCGTCGCCGGGCTCGACCTCGACCGGGATCGACTCGCCGGTGATCGCGGAGGTATCCAGGCTCGACCGACCTGTGCGGACGATGCCGTCGGTCGCGATCCGCTCACCGGGGCGCACCAGCATGAGCTGCCCGACCTGGAGGTCCTTCGCGGCGACCTCCACGGGCGCGCCGTCCCGCCGGAGGGTCGCGGTCTCCGGGACGAGCTTGAGGAGAGCCCGCAGCCCGCCGCGGGCGCGGTCCATGGCCTTGTCCTCCAGCGCTTCGGCGATGGAGTACAGGAACGCCAAGGCGGCGGCCTCCTCGACGTAGCCGAGGATCACCGCGCCGACCGCGCTGATCGTCATCAGCAGGCCGATGCCCAGCTTGCCCTTGATCAGCTTGCGGATCGCGCCCGGGGTGAACGTCGACGCGCCCAGCAGCAGGCCGATCCAGAACGCCACCAGCGCCGGGACCTCCGCCCCTGTCCATTCCAGGACCAGGCCCGTGCCGAAGGCGACGCCGGAGAGCACCGGGACCATGATCCCGCGGTCACGCCACCACGGACGCTCCTGCTCCTCATCGGCTTCCTCGCCGACCCGGGTCTCCGGCTCGTCGCAGCCGCACGCCGCGCTCACGCGCCCGCTCCCGTCCCGCAGCAGCCCGGCACAGTGCACGCGGCGTCCAAGCACGGCGCGTGCTCGTCCACGGCCAGCGTCACGTCCACCAGCGCCGTGAGCGCCGCCGCGAGGTGCGGGTCGGCGATCTCGTAGCGCGTCTGCCGACCCTCGGGCTCGGCGACCACGATCCCGCAGTCGCGAAGACAGGTCAGGTGGTTCGACACGTTCGAACGCGTCAGCTCCAGCTCGCGCGAGAGCACGGCCGGGTAGCTCGGCCCGTCCAGCAGGGTCATCAGGATCCGGGAGCGCGTCGGGTCCGCCATGGCCCGGCCCAGCCGGTTCATGACGTCGAGGCGAGAAGCAATAGTCAGCATGCACTGAACTATACAGTAGTGGCTGACCTATTGTCACTCTGGGGAGTTCTGCCGCACGCGCTCCGCGCGCTTGCCCTCGGGAGCTGGGGTCACCTCCGCCAGCGGGGCCATGACGGCATCCCGCGGCCCTTCCACGTCTCCGCGAGGCCGACGACCCAGCGGGCGGAGGCGAAGAGGGCGTAGCCGGCCCCGGCGAGGCCAGCGCCGACTACGAGCCACCGCCCGATGCCGAGCCACACGCTCCCGTCCACGTCCAGCGCCCACTGAGCACCCGTGATGAGGCCCGCTGCGGCCATCCAGACGCCCGCGACCAGCATCGCGAGCGGCACGAGCGCGAGGAGCATCGCGGCGGCGGCGCTCCAGAGCTGGCGCGCCTCAACCTTCGCTGTCGCGGCGATGATCCGCTCGGCCCGCTCGTTCGCGGCGTCGAGGTTCGCCGTCATCGTGGTCGAGGCATCCCCGGCGACCTGCTCGACGGCCTTCTGCACGCGCTCCTCGGTGCGCTTCTCGATCCGCTGCACCGCACCGCCGACCTGGCTCACGAGCTTCTGGTTCGCCGCGGCCTGCACCTTGAGCCCGTCAATCGCCGAGGCCGTAGCCGCGCGATTCTTCTGCGCCTCCGCGACCAAGCTCTGCGACGCGGCGCTCAAACGCTTCCCGTCGAGACTCTGCGCGAACTCGCCGAGCGTGCTCTCGATCTCGCTCAGCCTGCTCTCGACGCTCGCGATCTGCGGCGACGTGCTGGCGGACGGCTGCGAGATCGACGCCCGGTCGATCCGCTTCGTCAGCTCCTCGTCCATGATCTTCTGATGCCCGGTGAGGTCCCTCACGGCCTTCGTCAGCGTCGTGAGCTGCTGCTCGACGGCGGCGTGCTTCGAGACCAACGTCTCCAGCATCTCCGTAGTCCGCTGCTGCTCGATCTTCTCCGTCGCCCTCGCCGTGGCCATCGCGGTGATGCTGTCCATGTCCCTGCTCCTCCTGCGCGCGGATGCGCTGCTCGATCTCGTTCGTGTACTCGTCCAGCACCTGGCCGAACGCCTCTGGGTGCTGCTGCTCGAAGAACTGGCCGAAGTCCGACTGTTCGACCTGCTCGCGGACCGTGGCGAGGTGCTGCGCGGCCTCAGCGGCCCGTTCGCGGGCCTGGTCAACCTTCTTGGCGAACTCCTCGCTGCTCAGGTGCTCCTTCGAGCGCTTGGTGACCTTGAACTCGACGTCGTACCCGGCATCGGCCAGCGCCTGGCGGTGCGCCTTGTGCTGGCGCTGGAGATCGCCGGGACCCTTGAAAAAGTCCTTCTGGCTCAGCCTCCCGTCCTCCGTCACCGGGGTGAACAGGAGCTGGAGTTGAGGATTCGTCTCATCCATATGCACGGAGTAGCCCGGAAGGTTCTGCTGCCCGAACTCCTGGGCGGCCCAGTCGAGCTGCGTGCCGATGTACTGCTCTGCTTCGGCGTTCAGACCGTCCTCGCGCCAGTCCGGGTTGTGCTCGGCGAACCACTTCGGATCGAGCTGCAAGACGAGGGGGCGCATCGCCACCGCGTCGGCCTTGATCTTCTTCTCGACCGTCGCCAGGCGCGCGTCCAGATAGTCCGTCAGCTCTGCCGACGGCGGCCGGTCGTTGCCCTTCTCGTCCTGCGTCACGACCGGGGCACGCCAACCTCCGTTGCCGTCGTTGACCATCGTGATGTTCATCGACGTGCGCGCCGGATCGATGTTCGGGTTCCGCTGAGCGAAGGAGAACCCCGCGGCCTGATCCGCATCGCGGGCGATGTGGCGAACGAAGTTCGTCGCGTGAGCGCCTGACGCCTTGACCTTGTGGCTCGCGTCAAAAGTTGCCGTGTAGCTCATCGCGCACCTCCCGATGATCCGACGCCCGCCGCTGCGCGACGTGCCCCGGAGCCTCCGGCGGCACTCCCGTGGGGCCTTCCGTTCCGGAGGTCATCGCCCCTCCACATCTGGGACCCTGCGCCCTGATGTGGAGCCTCTGCGACAACCTCCGGAACGGAAGGTGTAGCCCCATACACCTTTCCGCTGCGCTCCAAGGTTCCCGGGGCCCTCCGGGGGCCGCTGCGCGGGCATGCAGCCCGATCCTCCAGCGCTCCACCGGAGCCCTGACGAATCGGCTGCGGCTGGCCGTCGAAGGTACTCATCGTGCACCTCCCACGACCAGCAGGCCGCCGTTCGCGCGGAGCCGCGCGACCTTCCGCTCAAGCTCGGCCTGACGGTGGGCCTCCGCCGCCGCTTCGCGCTCGGCCTCGCGCTGGCGCATCTCCGCCATCGCCGCCTCGGCATCCGTGCGGATCGGGCAGGACTCGGTGTGGTCCAGGGCGTAGCCCTGCCACTCGTCGCAGATGCAGCGATCGCGGGGGCTCGGCTCACTCGGTGCAACTGCGACCTCGACGGAACTCTGCGGGATTGGCTGCCCGACCCCGGCGAACTCCGCGAACAGATCGTCCGCGTCAATCGCGTCCAGCTCAGGGCATGCGATCCGGTCGTGCTGCTCCACGATCGGCGCGACCGTGCGCGCCTCGATCGCACCGCGAACGCGCTCCCGCTCGGCGGTGTCCTTGATCGCCTTGCACTTGCGTGCCAGCAGCTCCAGGTCCTGGCGCATGTGCTCGTACCGCTCGTAGCTCTGGTACTCGCGGGTGCCGTTGAGCACGCCGGAGTTCACGAAGATCGAGAACTCACGCTCGGCCACCGGGATGATCACCGGGAAGCGGCGGAACCCCTGCCCGAGGTTCTCCGCATGGTGCTTGACCCGAACTCCGCCCTGCATCGACTCGTACTCGCCCGCCAAGCCCCGGAGGAACTCCTCGTAACCCTCAGGCCCCGTCACAATGTTCACCCGGTTGAGCAGCTGCGTCTTGGACCCCTTGATGTTCACGACCGGCTTCTCGTCCGGCTCGCGCCACGGGCCGAGAATGCGGAAGAGCATTCCCCGGCTCTTCGCCGTGCGGATCATGTCGCCGACGCGCATGTCCTCCCAGATCACGACCGGCTCGCCGTCGTATCCCTCCCACGAGACGTTCTCGCCGCCGACCTTGAAGTACGGCTTGTCCGCGTCCGGGGCCAGGGCGCGAGCGAGCGCCTTCGCGAGCAGGTCCTTGCCCGTGCCGCCCTCGCCGAACACGTAGAAGTTCATGACCGACTCCGGCGCGTCCTGGTGCGAGAGGAAGTCGCCGCGCAGCTTCTGAAAATGCGCCAGGTTGCCCTTCGCAAAGTAGATCGCAGGCTCCTGATCACGGACCTGCTTCAGCGTCAGCGAACCCTTGCCCACGGCCTGGAAGAGCTTGCTCAGCTTCGCGCTGCCGCCGCCCTCCGCGGCGGTGCGGCGCATCGCCATGTGCGCGTCCAGCTCCCGGCCGAAATCGAAGTTCGCGACGATCCGCCCGCGCCCGTACTGGTACTTGCCGGGCTTGCCCTCCTGCGTCTTGTCCACGAGGTAGTGCCGATCCGACTGGTGGATGCCGGGGGTTGCGTCCCTCCCGCGCGATTCGTGCGGCAGGTACTCGGCGAGGTCGAAAAACGCCTTCTCCGCAGCGCCTCGGCCCTTGTGCTCGGTGCCGTCCTGCTCCGCGGTCTCCTTCGGCGGCTTCACCCGCGCCGAAGGGATCGAGAAGGCATCGGAGACCGTGCGGATCGTGGGGCGCGGACCGTCCGCATCGGCGACCCACAGCACCATGTGCGCGTGCAGGCCCTTGATTCCGCAGCACACCGTCTCGCCGGTGCCCTCGTCCACCTCGACCAGGCGGTCGTACGGGTGCCACACGTAGGCCCAGCGGTGGAGGCGATCGCCCAGCGCCGCGAGGCCCTCGTCGATCTGCTCCTGCGTGAGCATGACCTCGCCGGTCTCCGGGTGCTCCCGGTACTGCATCACCGAGAACACGCGCGACTGCATCCGTGCGCGCTTCACCTGCTCCGAGCTCTCCGCAGCCTTCGCCCGGGCGAAAAAATCCTTCGCCTCGGCGACCTGCGCGGGCGTGGATTCGACCACGAACGCCTCAACCTCATCACCGGGATCGGCCCCCGGCACGTCCATCTCGGCGAAGTCCACGGGTGTAGCCGAAGTAGGCGCCTGTGCAGCCGTTTCTGAAACGGATGCGCGGCCACCCAAGGAAGGCCGCGCATGAATTGCGGCGGTAGATCCCAGGTCAGAGCTGAGATCGGCGGTCGTGTCGGAGCCAGCGGAATCGCTCTGTGCAGCCGTATAGCCGTTTTCTTCGAGAAGGTCCTCGACGGCGAGAACCGGGTTCGCGACATTCGGATCGACGACGGGCAGCCCGCCTTCGGCGGGTGCCAGGCCAGGCCCTCCGGGCGGGGTCAGGTCGGCGGACACGAGGGCGCTTGTGCGTTCGGCGGCGTTCATCGGGCACCGCCCTTGCGGTAGCGCTTGATGACGGCCTGGTGCGTGACGCCGAGGGCGTCGCCGATCTTGGCCCAGGTCACACCGTCGGCGCGGGCATCGGCGACGGCGATCTCGACGGCCTCCTCCAGCACGGAGCGGAGCACACCGAGGTCGTAGAGGTGCGCCTCGCTGTCGGCGAGGGCGGGATCGCCCAGACGCCAGCGGAAGCCGTTCACGTAGTCGAAAGCGGTGGAGTTGGCGCTCATCAGCGATCACCGCCCATCACAGCGGCGACCGCGGCGCGCTGGCGCGGGGTCAGCGGCGTGCGGGCCAGGCGCTCACCAGCTCGGCGACCGGCGGCGAGGGCGGCAGCGATGACGGGATCGAGCCCATCAGCCTGCGGAACGGGGTTCAGGTCCTGGTCGAGCCCAGGACGGTCCAGCGCAGATGCGCGGGGAGCGTCGATAACGACAGACATCGGAAGTCCTCAAACATGAGTGTGCTTCCGGTTCCCCGCCACGTTCGTTGGGCTGTTTGACCGGCTACTCATCCGGGAGCAGAACCCCGCGCTTCTAAGTCGCGGCCCCGGTGGGATCTTCTTGTCTGCAACTATTCTCCCACGACTCGACTCACCGGTCCACTGACGAGTCGACTCGCGTGTCAGTCGCGACGAGGCTCTATTCGAATGAGGTCGGGGTCGAACTTCACGTGACCCGGCGCGATGGGCTCGATTGTCACCGTCACCAGCTCGTCCACGAGCATCCGGCGACGGTCCACGTCCAACTCCTTCCACTTCGACTCGACCACCTCGCGGCGCTCCGCGGTGCCGACCAGCTCGTCCACGTCCGCGAGCAGCTTCGCCGCCACCGACACCGATCGGTCGAGCAGCTCCGCGTCGATCTCGTCGATGCGAGCCTTCACGTCGTTGATCGCCGCGGTGATCTCCAGCACGGGCTGGTGGATGTCGCGCAGCAGCGGGCTCAGCTCCTTGACGCGCTCGACCAGGGCGTTCCGCTCGCTCAGCAGCTCTTCGCGGTCCGGCCCAGCATCTTCCTGCGGCATCACGAGGTCGTGCACGTCCACCGAGGACAGTCGGGTGAGCACCGCCTCGGTGACCATCGCATCGACGGGCTCGCGCTGGCGGGTGAGGTGGAACTGCTCACCGCAGCGGTACGTCGGCTGCTTGCGGCTGTTCGTCCCCGAGACGAGCGTCGCGCCGCACTTCCCGCACAGCCCGATCGTGGACAGGAGGTACTTCGGTTGGTTGCCCTGCCTCGCCGACCTCCGCACGTTGTCCTCCAGCTTCGCCACCGCAGCCCGCCATGTCTGTTCGCTGACGATGGGCGGGAACCCCGCGCCCTGCACCGGGTACAGCTCGCCCGAGGCGTAGTGCTTGATGTAGCCAGCGTAGAGCGGGTTCGCCAGCAGGTACCGCACGGCATCGACGGAGAACTCCGCCCCGCGCGCGGTCAGATGACCGGCGTTGTTCAGGTCCTCGCGGATGCGCCGGATCGACAGCGACGGCTCGCCGAGGAACGCGTCGAAGGCCCACCGAATCGCGTCGGCCTCCTCCTCGATCAGCTCGCCCTCCCTTGTCCAGCCGAACGCCTTCCAGGTGGACGCCGGTATGCCCTCGGCGCGGCGGCGCTCGTTCGACCTGATCTGACGCTCGGCCTTGCGACGCGCCTCGAACCGCGCGAGAGCGGCGAGCATCGTCGCCCGGAACTCTCCGTCCGCCGTCGAGAGGTCGATCTCGCCGTCCACGGTGACGACCCGCAGACCGAGGTCGATCAGCGTGTTCAAGTCCTTCGTGCTGCGCAGCAACCGGTCCATGTCCACCGCGACGACCATCGAGAACCGACCCGCCCGGGCGTCATCCAGCATCTCGGCCCACCGGGTGCCAGCGCGGCGCTTCTTCGTCGCCGAGACCGCGTTGTCGTCGTAGATCTCGACGACCTCCCAGTCCTTCGCCTCGGCCAGCGCCCTGATCTTCCGCAACTGGGTCTCGACCGTCCACCGGTCGCCCTTGCGATCCATCGAAGCGCGGACGTACGCGGCGACCTCGTTCGTCTTCCTCAGCGATACCAGTTCAACCATGCAACCAAGCTTACGTGAACGGGTGTTGTAACCCTGACATGTGCTACCGCATGTCGATGACGCCCGTGCCGACCTCGATGCGCTGGGTGCGCGCGGCGATGGCGCTGAGCAGCGGCATCGGTGAGGCGGCCTGCCGGGCGAAGTGATGGACGCGGAAGAACGCGCCGTTGACGCCGATCTCGTCGGCGGCGACGCTCAAGTCGATGGCGTCGTGCAACGCCTGACCCGCGGACGGGTCGCCGGGGCGTCCCCCGTGGCCGTAGTGGCCGAAGCTCAGGAATCCGAAAGCTCTCATGGCCACGCAACGTAGTTGATCGGACAACTATTCCGTCGGACGCGCGCCGCTCCGTCCCCGGGAGGCGGCCTAGGCCGGTGGCGTCAGCTGCAGCAGGCGTCCGCTCGGGGCGTCCTCGAGGATCCAGATCGAGCCGTCGGGGGCCTGCTTCACCGCGCGGATGCGCTGGCCCATGTCCCACTGGTCGCCCTTCGTGGCGTTCTCGCCGTCCAGGTCGACGCGAATCAGCGCCTGCCCCGACAGCGCCCCGACGAAGGCGTCCCCGCGCCACTGGGGGAAGAGGTCGCCGGAGTAGATCATGAGGGACCCCGGCGAGATGCTCGGGTTCCAGAAGACCTTGGGCGCCTCGTAGCCGTCCCCGGGCTTGTGGTCGGGGATGTCGGCGCCGCCGTACTGGCTGCCGTCGGACGCGTTGGGCCAGCCGTAGTTGGCGCCGGGCTTGATGAGGTTGATCTCGTCGCCGCCCTGGGGGCCCATCTCGGACGCCCAGAGCCGCCCATCGGCGTCGAACGCCAGGCCGAGGACGTTACGGTGTCCGTAGCTGTAGATCTGCGCGCTTACCCCACCCCGACCCGCGAACGGGTTGCCCGGGGCGGGCGTCCCGTCGAGGTTGAGCCGCAGGATCTTGCCGAGGTTGTTCGACAGGTCTTGGGCGGGCTGGAACTTCTGCCGCTCTCCCGAGCTGACGAAGAGGTAGCGGCCGTCGGGGCTGAACGCGATGCGGTGCGAGAAGTGTCCCGAGCCGCTCACCTTCGGCTCCTGCCGCCAGATCACCCTCAGCCCGTCCAGCCGGGGGGTGTCGCCGGACGTGTTCAGCGTGGCGCGTCCCACGACCGCGCCCGCATCACCGCCCCCGGCCTCGACCCAGCTGAGGTAGACGGTGTTGTCGTCGGCGAACGTCGGTCCCGGCACGATGTCGCCGAGCCCGCCCTGGCCGGCATGGACGACCTGTGGCGTCCCCTGCACCTGGACCGAGCGCCCGGTCGCGTTGTCACGCAGCAGCAACGCACCCGAGCGCTGGGTGATGAGCATGCGATCCGAACCGGGCAGGAACGCCATCGCCCACGGCTCGGTGAACCTGCCCAGTTCCTTCACCACGAAAGGACGTCCGTCCGGCGCGGTGCGCGGCGACGCGTTCGACGCGCTGGGGGTCTGGCCCGGAATGTCGGCGCTGCTGGCCGCGCCGGGGACCTGGCGGCTCTGGTCGGCGGTCGGGGTCGGGGCGGTCGCCGTGCAGCCGGTCAGGGCGAGGGCGGCGGCGATGGCCCCTCCGAGGAGTCTCCATCGCATAAGCCGACGGTACCGGCAGGGCCGATCGGCGGCCCAGCCGACAAGGCGGCGCTCCTGGGCATCCGTGCCGAACGGCTGACCATCCGCCCGAATCACCATCTTTCGTGATTCTTCCATCACTCATCCTGGTTGTTTTGTGCTTGAATGAACCAGACGGAGGCCCCACGCGCACCGCGCGACAGAGGGCTGCCGGACGCGCAGACGCGTCCCCGACCCGATCAACGTCGATTTGAGGTGCTCACAATGTCCGCGACCGAACCACTCGTCATCGCCATCGATTCGTCCACGACGTCCAGCAAGGCGATCATCGTCGATCCGCAGGGAAAGGTGCTCGCCCTGGGCAAGCGCGAGATCATCCTGCGCACGCCGAAGCAGGGCTACGGGGAACACGACCCATTCGCATGGTGGGTCTCCACCAACGAATCCATCATGGAAGCCATCAGCCAGCTCAGTCAGGCCGATAGGGCCAGAATCGTAGCGATGGGCATGACCCACCAGCGCGAGACGTTCGCGCCGTTCGACGCCGCGGGGACGCCGCTGCGAAACGGCATCTTGTGGCTCGACATCCGAGCCGCCGACCAGATCTTGCGCTACGGCAGCCAGGAGATCTGGGAGTTGTCCGGCAAACCGGCCGACGTCACGCCCGCCCTCTACAAGATGGCCTGGGTCAAGGAGAACGAGCCGGGCGTCCTCGAGAAGGCCGCCAAGGTCGTCGACGTCCACGCCTACCTGGTCTTCAAGCTGCTCGGCGAGTGGAAGGACTCGGTCGCCTGCGCCGACTCCCTCGGCCTGTTCAACATCGCCGAACAGACCTGGGACGACTCGCTACTGGAGATCGCCGGTGTCCGCCGCGATCAGATGCCCGAGCTGACCAAGCCCGGCGAGGTGCTCGGCACCGTCCAGCGCTCCGTGCTCGACCAATGGGGACTCACCCAGGAGGTCACCCTCGTCGCCGGCCTGGGCGATGGGCAGGCCGCCGGCATCGGCGCGGCCGCGGTCGACCCGGAGATCGCCTACCTCAACATGGGCACCGCCGTGAACGCGGGCGTCTTGTCCCACGAGTACTCGTTCGGCCCGGTGTACCGCACCCTGGCCGGCGGCATCCCCGACACCTACGTGCTCGAGGTGCTGCAGTCGTCTGGCGCGTTCCTGTCCACGTGGTTCCGCCGGACGTTCGGCAACCCCGAGCTCGAGGGCCGACCCGACCCGGAGCTCGAGCGCAAGGCCGCCGAGCGGACGCCCGGCTGCGGCGGCCTGGTGACGATGCCGTACTGGAACGCCGTGCAGAGCCCGCACTGGGACCCCATCGCCCGTGGCGCGATCGTCGGCTGGCGCGGGACGCACGGCCCGGCATCCATGTACCGCTCGATCCTCGAGGCGATCTGCCTCGAGATGGCCCGCTCCCTGGGCGGCCTTGAGCAGGCGACGGGCACGAAGCTGACCACCGTCCGCGCGATGGGCGGCGGCGTGCGATCCCGGCTGTGGCGCCAGATCATGGCCGATGCCACCGGCCTGCCGATCACCGCGTGCCTCGAGGACGAGATCTCGGCGCTCGGCGCGGCCGTGCTCGCGATGGCGCACACCGGCGTCCACGGCGACACGTCGATCGCGACGGCGGCGAAGGCGATGGCGCACTTCGGGCTCGTCACCGACCCGAACCCGCGCGTCCACGCGATCTACACCGAACTCGGCGAGATCCAGGCCAAGCTGTACGACCAGCTGAAGGAGACGACGGACGCCCTGCAACACTTCGCGGACCGTCACCCGGACGCCGAGGTCGCCGACATCGAAGACTGACCCTCCCCCAAGAGAAGGAAGACCATGAACCAGATCACGATCCTCGGCGCGGGGGCCATGGGCTCCGCCCTGGCCAGCGCCATGGTCCGCGCGGGATGGCGCACCCACCTGTGGGGGACATGGCTCGACGACCACCTGATCGACGCCATCGAGGCGGGGCGTCCGCACCCGCGTATCGACGTGGTGATCGAGCGGGACGTCCAGACGTTCCGCTCAGCCCAGCTCACCGAGGCGATGGAGGACTCCGACGTGGTCGTGATGGCGGTGGCGTCGGTCGGCGTCCCCAAGGTCATCGAGCTCGCCCTCGACGGCGTCGCGAAGGCGGACGCCCTGTGGCTCACGTCGAAGGGCTTCCTGGAGGCGCCGGACGGCACGATCGAGCAGCTGCCCGCCGGCATCCGGCGCATCGCGGCCGAGCGCGGCGTCACCGTCCCGCCCATCGTCGCCATCGGTGGCCCGGTGAAGGCCAACGAGTGCGCGGCGGGCGAGCCGACGTCCACGATCTTCGCGTGCACCGACCTCGACGTGGCCACCCGGTACGCCCGCGAGGCCCGCTCGGCGCGCTACTGCATCGAGCCGAGCGACGACGAGGTCGGCGTGGAGATCTGCGCGCCGATGAAGAACGTCTACGCGATCATGCTCGGCATCGCCGACGGCCTGCACGAGCTGCGCGATCGGCCGCACCACAACCTGAAGGCGGCCACCTTCGCCCAGGCCGTCAAGGAGATGTCGCTGCTGGGGCAGGCGCTGGGTGCCCGGCCCGAGACCGCCTTCGGGCTCGCCGGCGTCGGCGACCTCGAGGTCACCGGCCTCGCCGGACGCAACAAGTTCTACGGCGTCCGCATCGGCAAGGGTGAGGGTTCTCGCGCGGCGCTGCAGACGATGGCCGATCTCGAGCAGACCGTCGAGGGCGAGCCCGCCGTCGGGCTCGCCGTGAAGCTGGTCGACCAGCGCGGGGACGGCCTCGCCGACCGGCTACCCCTGCTGGCCGCCGCCCGCCGCATCGTGCAGGACGACCCTGACGACTACGAGGACATCCTCATCCAGGCCGTCCTGCCGGCGAAGCCCTGACACCGAGGAGACGAGCATGCGCGCCTATATGTTCCACGGACCGGGCGACCTGCGCCTGGCAGACGTCCCCGAGGGCCGGCCCGGGCCCGGGGAGGTCGCCGTCGAGATCAAGGCCGCGGCGACCTGCGGCACCGACCTGAAGTCGTACCGCCGCGGGCACCCGACCCTGTTCCCCACACTGCCGGCCCGGTTCGGCCACGAGTTCGCCGGCGTCGTCACCGAGGTCGGCGACGGCGTCGAGGGCTTCGCGCCGGGCCAGCGGGTCGTCGCCGCCAACACCGCCCCGTGCGGGCACTGCTGGGCGTGCACGCTCGGGCGCGAGTCGCTGTGCGAGAACCTGCAGTACCTCAACGGCGCCTTCGCCGAGCAGATCGTCATCCCGAAGGCGATCGTCGAGCGGAACACCTACGTCATCCCCGACACGCTGCCGTTCGAGGCGGCCGCGCCGCTGGAGCCGCTCTCGACGGTGGTGCACGGCATGAACGAATCCGGCATCGCGCTCGGCGACACCGTCGTGGTCAACGGCGCCGGGCCGATCGGGCAGATGTTCCTGCGCCTGGCGCGACTGCGCGGGGCGACCGTCGTCGTCGCGGACCGCTCGGCCGGTCGGCTGCAGCAGGCCAGCGACGCCGGGGCGGCGGCGACCGTCGACCTGACCGGGCTCGAGACGCCGCAGGAGTGCGCCGCGGCGATCAAGCCGTACACCCCGGGCGAGCGCGGAGCGGACGTCGCGATCGAGGCGGTGGGCCTGCCGGCCGTGTGGGAGCAGACGGTGTTGTGCCTGCGTCCGGGTGGGACGGCCGTCCTGTTCGGAGGGACGCCGAAGGACGCCCCGTTCTCGGTGAACTCGTCGGCGATGCACTACCAGGAGTACACGCTCAAGGGGGTCTACCATCACCAGCCCCGCTTCGTGCAGGTCGCCGTCGAGCTGCTGTCGTCGGGCAAGTTCGACGGCATGAGCCTGTGCACGGAGGTGCGCCCGCTGGAGGCCCTGGTCGACTCCCTGGAGGACATGGCCGCCGGCAACGGATCGAAGTACATCCTGCGGCCCTGACCCGCGGGACGAGAGGAGAAGCCATGCTGTTGGAGCAGGAGCGGGCCGAGGTCGTCCGGATCTGCCAGGAGATGCAGCGCCAAGGCCTGGTGGTCGGCACGGCGGGCAACGTCTCCGTGCGCGTGGACGACCGGGTCGTCATCTCGCCGTCGGGCATGGAGTACGCCGACCTCGAGCCCGGGGACGTCGGCGTCCACGACTTGACCGGCGAGCCCGTCGACGCCCGGTTCAAGCCGTCCAGCGAACTGCCGCTGCACCTGGCCGTCTACGCCGCCACGGACGCCGGCGCGATCGTCCACAACCACGCGCCGGCGTCCACGGCCCTGGGCCTGCTCGTCGACGAGATCCCCGCCACGCACTACTACTCGGCCATGTTCGGCGGGCTGATCCGCGTCGCGCCGTACGCCACGTTCGGCACCGCCGAGCTGGCCGACAACGTCGCCCGCGCCCTGGACGGACGCCTCGGGGCGCTGATGGCCAACCACGGCGCGATCACCGTCGGCCCGACGCTTTCGAAGGCGTTCTCGCTGCTGCCCTACCTCGAGTACGTCTGTGAGGTGCAGCTGCGCGCGATGGCCGCGTCCCCGGCGACGATGCGGGTGCTCTCCCCCGAGCAGATGAGGGAGGCGAGCGCGGGCCTCAGCGGTTATGGTCAGTCGAAGTAGCGACGGACGAGAGGCGAAGACGAGA
Source organism: Nigerium massiliense (assembly GCF_000826085.1). Classification (GTDB taxonomy): domain Bacteria; phylum Actinomycetota; class Actinomycetes; order Propionibacteriales; family Propionibacteriaceae; genus Propioniciclava; species Propioniciclava massiliense. The sequence continues at coordinate 473,946 of NZ_CCYM01000002.1, forward strand.
CGGTGACGAACGAGGACGGCGCCTCGCCCAAGCAACTGCGTCAGAACCGGATGGCGGCCCTGATCTTCCAGCGCGGCACGATCCGCGTCGACGCGCTGCAGGAGATCACGGGCGTCTCGCCGATGACGCTGTACCGCGACCTCGCCGAGCTCGAGTCGCGCCACGTCATCCACCGGTCCCGCGGCGAGGTGTCGGCAGCGGCGTCCTCGCTGTCGGAGACGCCGTTCCACTTCCGGCTGGGCCAGGAGGTCGGCGCGAAGACACAGCTGGCCGACCTCGCGGCCACGCTGGTGCAGCGCGGAGACTCCCTTCTGGTGGACGACTCGACCTCGGCCCACTTCGTGCTGGAGAAGGCTCTGGGCGTTGGCCAGCTCACGGTCGTGACGAACTGCCAAGGCCCCGCGTCGCTGGTGGCCACCCAACCCAACGCGGAGTTGATCCTGCTGGGCGGCAGGTACTTGCGCCAGCTCCAGGCGTTCTACGGCCCGGCCGCGAACCAGGCGCTGGACGGGATCCGCGTCGACATCGCCGTCACCGGGGCGGCCGCCATCGAAAACGGCATCGTGCTGCACCCCTACGAAGACGTGGCCACGTTCAAACGCCGCGTCCTCGGGCGCACGCGGCGCAGCGTACTGGTCGTGACCCGCAGCAAATTCACGCGCCGGGCGCTGTACGAGGTGTGCACGCTGAGCGATTTCGACGTCGTCGTCACCGATCTCCCCGCGGACGACCCGCAGTTGGACGCGGCCCGCGACGCCGGCGTCCACGTGATCACCCCGCCCGCCGCACCGGAGGCGTCCGGCTAACCGCGACGGTTCGACCGCCGCGCCGTGCACGTCGGGGCCGTGCTCCTGGGGCACGACACGTGCCGCCTGCGCGATCCAGGCCCGGATCCTGAGCAAGTTGCGATCCGGTGTCGGACGCTGCCGAACGCCGGTGCGACATATGCATCGAACTACCGTAAAGTGCATGGCCTTTCCCGCTCTGCTGAACCGGCTCCCCGACCAAACCCTTCACTTCATCGCCCGCGGCTACGACTTCACCCGCGACGTCTGGCACGCCGCAGGACAGCAGGCGCGCGCCACCGGATTCCGCGTCCTCGGCAAGCGTGCCGTCCTCGTCCGGGGTGCCGAGGGCGTCCGCACCTTCTACGACACCGATCGCGTGAAGCGGCACGGTGCCATGCCGGAGTTCATCAAGGGCCCGCTGTTCGGCCAGGGCACCGTGCACGACATGGACGGCGAAGCCCACCGCCACCGCAAGGCCACGTTCGTCCGCATCGCCTACGACGACGCCCAGGTGGAGCGGCTCCAGCCGCTGCTCGAGCAGACATGGGCCGAGGAGAAGGCGGCCTGGCTCGCCGGCGGCAAGCGCACCGCCTACGACGCGGCCGTCGGTGCGTCCGGACGCGCGGTCATGCGCTGGGCCGGCGTCCCCGGCCCGGACAGCGACCTCACCGAGTGGGCTGGCCAGCTCGCCCAGATCGTCGACAGCTTCGGCGCTGTTTCCCCGCAGCACCTGCTCGCGCGGGCCAACCGCGAGCGCAGCGACCGGCACGCCGCGGACCTGATCGCGGCCGTCCGCGCGGGCCACCTCGACCCGGCCCCCGGCACGGCCTTGCGCGAGATCGCCGACCACCGCGAGCTGGACGGCAACCAGCTCGACGATCGCCAGGCCGGCGTCGAGTTCCAGAACGTGATCCGACCCACGATCGCGACCAGCCTGTTCGTCGCCTTGGCCGGGGCCGCCCTCCATACCTACCCCCAGTGGCGCGAGCGGATCGCCGCCGAGACCGCCGAGCGCGGCACCACTGCGGGCGGCCCGCTCGCCATGGCCTTCGCCCAGGAGGTGCGCCGGCGCTACCCGTTCGTCCCGATGCTGCCGGCGACGGCCACCGAGCGGACGCGCGTCGGCGGGGAGACCATCGAGCCGGGCGACATGGTGCTCATCGACATCCAGGGCACGAACCTCGACGACGAGTCGTGGGAGCGCCCGGACGTCTTCGACCCCGAGCGCTTCATGGGGGTGGACGCCGAGAGCATCAAGACCTTCGTCCCGCAGGGCGGCGGCGACGTCCGCACCGGCCACCGCTGCCCCGGCGAGAAGATCGCCGTCGCCGCGATCGCCGTCGGCGTCGCCACGCTGTCCGACCCGGCGCTCCGGATCAGCGGCGAGGGCCTCGACTTCCCCCGCCACCGCATGCCCACCAAGCCGCGCAGCGGCGTGAAGGTGACGGCGGCCTGACTCAAGCTCCGTCGGACGGGTCCTCGCGACCCGTCCGACGGGCGGGCGTCCGGCTCAGTCGGGCAGCTTCCAGGTGTGCACGGGCCGGTTGCTGTGCATGGCCTTGGTGTAGAGCTCGGTCATCTTCGTGAGCGCCTCGTGCCGGCTGAGGCCGCGCGCCTCGAGGCGACGCACGACGTTCACCTGCCACTCGGCACCGGTCACGCCGGTGAGACAACGGCCCTCGATGACCCGCAGGTAACGATCGATGACGTCCTCGTCCACCTCCCAGCGGCGCAGCCCCTCCCGCGCCAGCGGGAGCAGGTGCCGCAGCACGAGTTCGCTGGCGGGCAGCTCACCCAGCCCCGGCCAGTAGAGCATCGCGTCGATGCCGTGCCGCGCGCCCTGATGGAAGTTGTGCTCTGCGGTGGAGAACGCCATCCGCGACCACAGCGGCCGCTCGTCCTCGGCCAGCACCCGCAGCGTCCCGTAGTAGAACGCCGCGTTGGCCAGGGTGTCGACGATGGTCGGACCGGCAGGCAGCACCCGGTTCTCCACCCGCAGGTGCGCGTGCTCGCCGGCGGTGTCGTAGATCGGCCGGTTCCAGCGATAGATGGAACCGTTGTGCAGCATCATCTCCGCCAGCTCAGGGACGCCGCCGGCGTCCAGCACGGCCTGCGGATCCTCGTCGCCGACCTCGGGCAGCAGCGCCGGGAAGAAATGCGCGTTCTCCTCGAACAGGTCGAAGATCGACGTGATCCAGCCCTCGCCGAAGAACACCCGCGGCCGGACGCCCTGGTTCTTCAGCTCGACCGGCCGGGTGTCGGTGGCCTGGGCGAAGATCTCGGTGCGCGTCTCGGCCCACAGCTCCTTGCCGAAGAAGTACGGCGAGTTCGCCGCGAGCGCGAGCTGGGGCCCCGCGAGCAGTTGCGCGGCGTTCCAGTGCTGGGCGAACTCGTTCGGCTTGACCTGCAGGTGCAGCTGCACGGAGGTGCACACCGACTCGGCGGCGATCGAGTCGGTGAACTGCCGGACGAACTCCTTGCCCTGGACGTCGAGGTAGATGTCCTCGCCGCGGGACGTCAGGATCGCGTCGTTGAGCGCGGTGTACCGGGAGTTGTCGCTCATCCACTCCCCGACGAACGTGTCCGCGGACACCGTGGGCAGCATGCCCGTCATGACGATGTGGGTGTCCCGCTCGTTGCAGCGCAACTCGGCGTGGTTGAGCGATCCCCGCAGGTCGCGCTCGAGTTCATGCAGGCTTTCGCCGCGCAGGCTCCGCGGCGGCACGTTGAACTCGATGTTGAACTGCGCCAGTTCCGTCTGGAACTCCGGGTCGGCGATCGCCTGCAGAACCTCGGCGTTGTTCATCTTGGGCTGGAAGCCCGCGTCGACGAGGTTGAGCTCGATCTCCAACCCGCACAGCGGCTCGTCGAACTCGAAGGCGTCCCGCTCGAGCATCTGCTCGAGGACGTCGAGGTCGCGTCTGACCTTGTCGCGAAACTGCTGCCGCTGCTCCCGGGTGTAGTGGGTCGCGGAGGTCTCTCGTCCCATGGCGGCGATCCTCCCACGCCGATCCCCTCAGCGCGATCCGTCCCGCCCCTGATCTGGACGCCCGCGGCGGGCCTCGACACTCGTGAGGCCGCCCCGGGCGTCCGGGCGTCAGGACCGCTCGGCGGGCTGCTCCTCGTGCAGGACGAGCGGGGTCTCACCGCGGAAGATACGCTCGGCGGTGTCGGTGCCCACGTCCTCCAGGGCGAGACGCCCGAGCAGCTGCTGGTCGGTGGACGTGCGCTCGGAGCGGCCGGTGCCGATGAAGCTGATCGCCCAGCTCAGCAGCGTCGAGAGGCGCTGCTTGAACCCGGTGATCGACAGCAGGTGGACGGCCAGCCACGCCACCCAGGCGATGAATCCCGTCAGCTCGATCTTGCCGATCTTGGCAACGCCCGAGAACTTCGCGATCGTCGCCATCGAGCCCTTGTCGAAGTACGAGAACGGCTCGGTGGCCTTCGCGAGCTCGGCGTCCTTGGCGTCGCCGTCCGGCATCGTGCGCGCCGCGATGATGCGCGCGACGTAGCGGCCGCTCTGGATCGCCCCCTGGGCCATGCCCGGGACGCCCTCCTTGGCCATCAGGTCGCCGATCACGAACACCTCGGGATGTCCCGGCAAGGACAGGTCGTCGCCGACGACGACGCGTCCGCCCTTGAGGGCGACGCCGGTCTGGTCGGCGAGCGTCCGGCCGAGACTGTTGCCGCGGACGCCGGCGGCCCACACCTTGCACGACGACTCGATGCGCTGCGTCGACCCGTCGCTGGTGCGTAGGGTCAACCCGTCGTAGTCGAGATCGACGACCCGGCTCTGGAGCTTCACCTCGACGCCGCGCTTCTCGAGATCGCGCTGGGCCCGCCGGCCGAGGCGCTCGCCGAACGGCTTGAGCAACTGGTCGCCGCCGTCGATCAGCAGCACGCGGGTGCACCGCGGGTCGAACGAGCGGAAGTCGGACGCGAGCGTGCGGGACGCCAACTCGCGGATCTGGCCCGCCATCTCGACGCCGGTCGGGCCGCCTCCGACGACACAGAACGTGAGCAGGCGCCGGCGGACGTCGGGATCGGTCGCGACCTCGGCCTGCTCGAAGGCGCCGAAGATGCGCGAGCGGAGCTCGAGCGCGTCGTCGATCGTCTTCATGCCGGGCGCGAAGGTGGCGAACTCGTCGTGGCCGAAGAACGACTGCTCCGTGCCGGCGGCGACGATCACGTAGTCGTAGGAGGACGTCGCCGGGGTCCCGGCGTGCGTCCAGTGCACCTCGCGCGCTTCGACGTCGATGTCCCCGACCTCGCCCAGGACGACGCGGACGTTCTTCTGGTGCCGGAGCACCTCGCGCGTGGACGGGGCGATCTCACCGGACGACAGGATGCCGGTCGCCACCTGGTAGAGCAGCGGCTGGAACAGGTGGTGGCCGGTGCGCGAGATCAGCGTGATGTCGACGTCCGCGTCCTTCAGCGCCTGGGAGGCGAACAGGCCGCCGAAGCCCGACCCGATGATGACGACGTGCGGCCGGCGACGACCGAATCGCTCCATGAAGACTCTCCTCAACCCGTCACCGGGACGGGGATCGACGATGACGGCTCGGTACAAGGAGCCTCAACCAGCGTACGCCATCGGTCCAGGAGTTCGCCTCGCGCCAGGGCTGAGCCGCGCCGACCGAGCAGGGACTCCTGGTGGCCGGACGCGCGCACCTGCGATGATCGCGGCATGGACATCGCCGTCATCGGATCGAACATGGTCGACCTCATCACCTACGTCGAGCGCATGCCCGACGTCGGTGAGACCCTCGCGGCGCCGGACTTCCGGATGGGGCACGGCGGCAAAGGCGCCAACCAGGCCATCGCGGCGTCCCGACTCGGGGCGGACGTGTTGATGCTGACGCGGGTGGGCAACGACTCGTTCGCCGACGACACGGTCGCGAACTTCGAGGCGAACGGCATCGACACCGCCCGGGTGCTGCGCACCGAAGCCACCAGCGGCGTCGCTCCGATCTTCGTGGACCCGCAGGGCAACAACTCGATCCTCATCATCAAGGGCGCGAACGACCAGCTCTCCCCCGCCGACATCGACGCGGTCGCCGACGAGATCGCGGCCTGCCGGCTGATCGTGCTGCAACTGGAGGTTCCGCTCGAAACCGTCTACCACGCGGTCGCGTTCGGCGAGGCCCACGGCGTCCCGGTCCTGCTCAACCCCGCCCCCGCGACGGCCGAGCTCGACTTCGAGCGCGTCGCGTCCGTCGACTGGTTCGTCCCGAACGAGACCGAGCTTGCGCTGCTGTCGGGCCGCGCGGTCGAGTCGATGGCTGACGTCGACGCCGCGGCCGAGACGCTGCTGAAGCGCGGCATGCGCAACGTGCTGGTCACGGTCGGCGCCCGCGGGGCGGTGTGGTACCACGGCGACCAGCGGCACCTCGTGGAGGGGGAGGAGGTGACGACCGTCGACAGCACCGGTGCCGGCGACGCCTTCATCGGTTGCTTCGCGCACGGCCTGGTCACCGGGCTGGCCGTCGAGGACGCCCTCGCCCGGGCCAACGCGTACGCCGCCGACTCCGTCACCCGGCGGGGCACCCAGACGAGCTACGCCACCGCCGAGGAGTTCGGCGGCTAGCGCGATCCGGCGGCCATCAACTCGACGCCCTCGGGGAGAAGCTCGGGCAGCCCCGCGCGCATCAGCGCCGCCAGCTCGACCTGCCGTTCGGGACCCAACCGGTCGGACATCGCGGTGATGGACACCGCGCCGATCACGTCCCCGCCGCGAAGCAACGCCATGCCGAGGCAGGCCACACCCGCCTCGTTCTCCTCGAACTCGGTGGCGTAACCGCGGCCCTGGGCCTCCCGGACGATCTCGCCAAGCCGCGCCGGCTCGACGGCCGGGCCGGCCGCGTTGCCGTTCGGGCGTCCGTAGACGGCCAGCTGCGCGTCGTCGAGGCCGCGGGCCGCCAGCATCGCCCGGCCCAGCGAGGTCGTCGCCAGCGGCGCGCGGCGTCCGACGAACGAGCGCACCTGGATCGCCCGCTGCGGCTCGACCTTGGCCACGTAGAGAACCTGATCGTCCTCCCACACCCCCAGGTGGACGAGCTCGTCGCTCGCCCGCGACAGCCACAGCAGCGCCGGGTGCATCGCGCCCGCGAGGTCCCCGGGGGCGAGGAAGCCGGCGTCGAGCGTCATCGCCGTCCGGCCGAGCCGGTAGAAGCCGGTGTCGGACGACTGGCCCGCGAAGCCCCGGCGCCGCATCGTCGACAGCGAGCGGTAGGCGGTGGACTTGTTCATGCCGGTGGCGGCGGCCAGGTCGGCCAGGCTTGCCCCGCCCGGGCCGGCGTCGGCCAACGCAAGCAGCAGCGTCAAGGCTCGATCGACGGCCTCGACCCGAGGAAGGTGGGCGAGGACCTCATCGTCCGTGGTTTGCATACGGTCATCATTCCCCAGGGCCAGATTGTCCACAAAGGTTCCCAAATATTGTCGTTGCGCGGGATGCCTGCATGGTGGACGGAACCGCCACCGGCTGGCCGTGGGTCGATCCTGGCCGACGGAGGTGACGATGAACCGTCTTCATCCGGCGTGGCCGGTCGCGATCGTGACCGCGGCGGCGCTGCTCTCGGCGTCGGCGTTCCGGTCTACGACAGGTGTGCTCATGCCGCCCATCATGGTCTCAACCTGTCGGTCGATGGCGACGGTCTCGGGTGCGGCGAGCCTCAACCTCGTGCTCTACGGACTCGCCACGCCGTTCACCGCGGCACTCATGCAGACGTTGGGCGTCCGGCGGACGGTGGTGCTCTCGCTCGGGGTCGTCGCGGCGGCGTCCGCGGCGACCGTCGCGATGACGGCGCCGTGGCAGCTGTGGCTGTTGTGGGGAGTCCTCCTCGGGCTCGGGACGGGGGCGATGGCCCTGACCTTCGGCGCGATCGTTGCCAACCGCTGGTTCGTCGCGCACCGCAACGTCGTCACCGGCGTCTTCTCCGCGGCCACGGCGGCCGGTCAGGTGCTGTTCGTCCCGATCGTCGCCGCCATCGCCGACGGGCCGGGCTGGCAGACGGCGGCCCTGGTCACGTCCGCGTGCGCGCTCGCCACCGGGGTGGCCTGCCTGCTGTGGCTCCGCGACCGGCCGAGCGACGTCGGCGCCACACCCCTGGGAGCCGGACCGGACGACCCCGGTGAGGACGAGCCCAGCGGGGAGCCTCCCCTGCGCGCGACGCTCCGCGTCCTGCTGGAGGGGTCGCGGCGGTGGCCGTTCTGGGCGCTGATGCTCACGTTCTTCGTGTGCGGCTGGTCGACGAACGGCCTCATCGTGGTGCACCTGATGCCCGCCGGGCACGACCACTCCATGCCGGCGACGCTCACGGCGTCCCTCATCGGGATCATCGGCGTCTTCGACATCGTCGGCGCGGTCGCCTCCGGCTGGCTGACCCGACAGCATCGACCCACGCCTCCTGCTCGCCGTGTACTACAGCACGCGCGGACTCTCCCTGCTGCTCGTCAACGGGCTGCTGGGCCCGACCCCCGACCTGCCGTTGTGGGCCTGGGTGGTCTTCTACGGGTTGGACTGGACGGCGACCGTCCCGCCCACCGTCGACCTCACCCGGCGGGTGTTCGGCATCGCCGATTCGGGGTCGCGTTCGGCTGGATCTACGCCGCCCACATGGTGGGGGCTGGGGTCGGCGCCAACGTCTCGGGGCTGCTGCGCGATCACCAGGGCACCTACGACGCCGCCTGGCTGCTAGGCGCGGCACTGTGCCTCGTCGCCGGTGGCGTGGCCCTGACGATCCGGCGTCCCCGGACGCCCGCGGCTGCTGAGCTGACCGTCCTCAGCTCCTGATCCAAGGCTCTCTGCCGGGCCCGCCGACACCCCGGACGGCCCTACGCGCTGCGGACGCGCCTTCGCCGTCAATCTCACCCGGCGTGGCGAGAGTCCCCGGATCGCCCGGCGATGGTGGCCATGAAAACGGTTGCACCGCATCGCTCGCCATGCCATAATTTCACTATCAGCAACATGATGTTTTATTGAGTGAAATAGGAATCGAGAACCCGATGCGCGTCTCCGACAAGGATCTGCTCGCCCACCACATCATTCCCGTGGTCGTCCTCGAGGACGCCGCGGACGCCGCCCCGCTCGCGGCGGCGCTCACCGCCGGCGGCCTCCCCGTCGCGGAGGTCACCTTCCGCACCGCGGCCGCCGCGGAATCCATCGCCGCGATGGCGAAGCACCCCGACATGATCGTCGGCGCCGGGACCGTCATCACCGCCGATCAGCTCGACACCGCCGCCGACGCCGGGGCGTCCTTCATCGTGTCGCCCGGCCTCAACGCCGCCGTGGTGAAACGGGCCCGGGAGCGCGACCTCCTCGTGCTGCCCGGTGCCGTCACCCCCTCCGAGATCATGGCCACCCTCGATCTCGGCCTCACCCTGTGCAAGTTCTTCCCCGCCGCCACCTTCGGCGGTCCGGGTGCGCTGAAGTCCCTCGGCGCCCCGTTCCGCCAGGTGCGGTTCGTCCCCACCGGCGGCGTGAGCGCCGAGAACCTCCCCGAGTACCTGACGCTGCCCAACGTCGCCGCCGTCGGCGGCTCGTGGATGGTCAAGCCCTCGCTGATCTCGGCCGGCGACTTCGACTCCGTGACCCGTCTGACCACCGAGGCCGTCGCCGCCGCGGCGGCCGCCCGGAAGTGAAGGAGACTGTGATGACCGACACCGACCTGCTCCCCCTGCGCCCGGCCGACGAGTGCCGCTACGACGTGGTCTCGCTCGGCGAGATCATGCTGCGTCTCGATCCGGGCGACCTGCGCATCCGCACCGCCCGCACCTTCGATGCCTGGGAGGGCGGCGGCGAGTACAACGTCGCCCGGGGCCTCAGCCGCGTGTTCGGATTGCGCGCCGGCGCCCTCACCGCGTTCGCCGACAACGAGGTGGGACGCCTCCTCGAGGGCTTCATGCTCGCCGGCGGCGTCGATACCTCGCTCATCCACTGGGCCGACTTCGACGGCGTCGGCCGCACCGTGCGCAACGGGCTGAACTTCACCGAACGCGGCTACGGCGTCCGTGGCTCCAAGGGCGTCTCCGATCGCGGCAACACGGCGATCTCCCAGCTCACCCCGGATGACCTCGACCTCGACCGGCTCTTCGGCGACCTCGGTGTCCGCTGGCTGCACACCGGCGGCATCTTCGCCGCCTTGTCGGAGCAGAGCGCCGAGACCGCGCAGGCCGTCCTGACCGCCGCGCACGAGCACGGCACGATGGTCTCCTACGACCTGAACTACCGGCCCAGCCTGTGGAAGGCGATCGGCGGCCAAGAGCGTGCTCGGGAGGTCAACCGTTCGCTGGCCGGCCTAGTGGACGTCATGATCGGCAACGAGGAGGACTTCACCGCCGCGCTCGGCTTCGAGATCGAGGGCGTGGACGAGAACCTCACCGAACTCCCCGTGGCCGCCTTCAACGCCATGATCGAGCGCGCGGTCGAGGCCTTCCCGAACTTCCGCGTCATCGCGACCACGCTGCGGGCGGTGCACAGCGCGTCCGATAACGACTGGAGCGCGATCGCCTGGTCGAAGGAGTCGGGCCTCGTCCAAGCCGCAGACCGCAAGAACGTGGAGATCTACGACCGGGTCGGCGGGGGCGACTCCTTCGCGTCCGGCCTCATCTACGGCCTGATGACCGGGCAGGACCTGCAGACCTGCGTCGAGTACGGTGCGGCGCACGGCGCGCTGGCCATGACAACGCCGGGCGACACCTCGATGGTGGACGCCTCCGACGTGCTCAAGCTCGCCGGAGGCGGCAGCGCCCGCGTCGACCGCTGACCAGTCGTTCGCCTACTCCCTCTCGACCGGCACCCCGTCCCTCGGGTGCCGGTCGAGACTTTTGGGTCCATTGGCGCGAACGTTCGTGCCATTCGTGGCCGACCTCGTTTCAATGCGGTTGACTGCTGCCAGAGGCCCTGAAGTCATCGCCGATGGAGGGAGATCGATGTCCACCGCCACGGAACCGTCGCGTTCGCTGACCCGCACCCCCGAGGGAATCCCGCCCGTCGCCGCCGACCCCGAGAACGTCGAGCGGCACCAGCGGCTGACGCCGCCCAAGATCGCCCTGTGGGTGGCCGTCGCCCTGCTCGGCGCGGTGTCGTGGTCGATCATCGCGATCGTCCGCGGCGAGACCATCAACGGGATCTGGTTCGTGTTCGCGGCGGTGTGCTCCTACCTGATCGGATACCGCTTCTACGCCCGCTACATCACCGCGCGGTTGACCCGTCCGGACGACCGCCGCGCCACGCCGGCGGAATACCAGTACGACGGGCACGACTTCGTCCCCACCGATCGGCGCATTCTCTTCGGCCACCACTTCGCCGCCATCGCCGGCGCCGGCCCCCTCGTCGGCCCGGTGCTGGCCGCGCAGATGGGCTACCTACCCGGCACGATCTGGATCATCGTCGGCGTCATCCTGGCGGGTGCCGTCCAGGACTACCTGGTGCTGTTCGTGTCGATGCGCCGGGGCGGCCGCTCCATCGGCCAGATCGCCAAGGACGAACTCGGACGCTTCGGCGGCACGGCGGCCCTCATCGCGACCATCGTCATCTTGCTGATCATCATCGCGATCCTCGCTCTGGTGGTCGTCAACGCCCTCGGCGAGAGCGTGTGGGGCGTGTTCAGCGTCGGCATGACGATCCCGATCGCGCTGTTCATGGGCCTCTACCTGCGGTTCCTGAGGCCCGGGAAGGTCGCCGAGGTCTCCCTGATCGGCGTCGTGCTGCTCCTCGCCGCGATCATCGGCGGCGGCCAGGTCGCGGCCACCGAGTGGGGCCAGGAGTTCCTCCATCTCAGCCGCTTCTCGATCGGTTGGGCGATCATCATCTACGGCTTCGTCGCGGCCGTCCTGCCCGTGTGGCTGTTGCTGGCGCCGCGCGACTACCTGTCGACGTTCATGAAGGTCGGCACCATCGCGATGCTGGCCGTGGCGATCATCGTCGTCCGGCCCGAGATCAACGTCCCGCCGCTGACGCAGTGGGCGTTCCGCAGCGACGGCCCGGTCTTCACCGGCGGGCTGTTCCCGTTCCTGTTCGTCACGATCGCCTGCGGCGCGCTGTCCGGCTTCCACGCCACCATCGCGTCCGGGACGACACCGAAACTCGTCGAGAAGGAGCGCCAGACGCCGCTGCTGGGCTACGGCGGCATGCTCATGGAGTCCTTCGTGGCGATCATGGCGTTCGTCGCCGCGCTGTCGGTCGACCAGGGCATCTACTACGCGATGAACTCCGCGCCCGCCGCGACGCACAACACCGTCGAGGGGGCCGTGGCCTTCGTGAACTCTCTGGGGCTCACCGGCGTGCACCTGCAACCCGAGCAACTCACCGAGACCGCGCGCCTGGTCGGCGAGACGTCCATCGTGTCCCGCACGGGCGGCGCGCCGACCCTGGCGATCGGCCTGTCGACGATCATGCACCAGTGGTTCGGCGGCCCAGCGATGATGGGCTTTTGGTATCACTTCGCGATCATGTTCGAGGCCCTGTTCATCCTGACCTCGGTGGACGCCGGCACCCGCGTCGCCCGGTTCATGCTCGCGGACGCCCTCGGCAACGTCTACCCCAAGTTCCGGCACGCCGACTGGAAGCTCGGCAGCTACATCACGACGGCGCTGATGGTCGCCGGCTGGGGCAGCATCCTGCTGCTGGGCATCACCGACCCGCTCGGCGGCATCAACACGTTCTTCCCGCTGTTCGGGGTCGCCAATCAATTGCTGGCCTCGCTGGCCCTTGCCGTCTGCCTGCTCGTGTTCGCCCGGCGCGGTCACCGCTGGTCGCTGCTGATCGTCGCCGTCCCGATGGTGTTCGCGGCGGTCGTGACGATCTACGGTTCGTTCCTCAAGATCTTCAGCCCCGATCCCAAGGTCGGCTACTGGGCGAACAACCGGCGCTACTCCGCCGCGCTCGACCAGGGGCTCACCGAGCTCGCCGGCGTCAAGGGCGTCCCGCAGATGGAGGCGGTCGTCCGCAACACCGCCGTCCAAACCGGGTTGTCCGTGGTCTTCCTCGTCTGCGCGCTCATCGTCATCGTGATGTGCGTCTGGCAGTCGATCGTCGCCCTGCGCGACGGCGGCGGCAAGAACACCGAGGATCCGGCGCAGCAGTCCCGTACCTTCGCCCCCGCCGGGATGATCCCGACCCCCGAGGAGAAGGAGCTCGAGCAACGGTGGGCGTCCTATTACGAGGAGCACCCGGGCGAGGACCTGGAGCACCGCGCAAAGGCCCACGCATGACCGCGACCGCGCCCTCCCCCGGGCCAGCGGCGGCGCTGGCCCGGGCCTGGCGCACGGCCCGCTGGTTCATCGACGGGGTGCTGGGCGCCAACGCGTACCAGCACTACCTCGTTCACCATCGCCGGCACGGCCACGACGAGCCGCTGAGCGAACGGGAGTTCTGGAAGGCCGAGTACGCCCGCCAGGGCCGCGCGGTCAACGCGCGCTGCTGCTGAGGGTAGCGGCAGCTGCCCCGCGCTTCCGTCCGTCTGACAACAAGGTTTCGACCGCCCCCCTGGGGCAACTAGGTTGGGGACCATGACCGAGACTCCACAGTCGAGCATCCCCGGACCCGCCGTGGTCCCGGCGGACGAAACGCCTACGACCGAGGTCCACGCCTACGGTCCGCCCGAGCCGCCGACCCACCCCCTTGCGCTCGCCCCGGTGGGCGCGCCGCCGTACTCCGTCGACGGCTTCGTCAAGGAATTTCTGCACGAGCTCAACACCAACCAGGGCGTGACGCTGTCGCGCTCCAGCGTCAACGACCAGTACCTGGCGCTGGCGTCCACGGTGCGCAACTACCTGATGGCGCGCTGGCTCGAGACGAGCCGTCGCATCCAGGAGAGCGGCGCGAAGACGGTCGGCTACCTGTCGGCCGAGTACCTGCTGGGACGCCAGCTCGGCAACGCGCTTTTGGCCACCGATCTCAACGACATCGCCGCGAAGGGCCTGGCCGCCTGCGGTCTCGACCTGCCCACCCTGCGTTCCCAGGAGGTCGAGCCCGGCCTGGGCAACGGCGGCCTCGGACGCCTCGCGGCCTGCTTCATCGACTCGTTGGCCACCTTGAGCGTCCCCTGCATCGGCTACGGCATCCGCTACGAGTACGGCATCTTCCGCCAGACGTTCGTCGACAACCGTCAGGTCGAGAAGCCCGACACGTGGCTCTCGCTCGGCTCGCCGTGGGAGTTCCCCCACCCCGAATCCGCGGTGCAGGTCAACTTCGCGGGCCACACCGAGACCTACGACGACAACGGCGTCCAGCGCACCCGTTGGGTGCCCGACTGGAACGTCCTCGGTGTCCCCTACAACTACATGGTCCCGGGCTATCTCAACGGTCGCGTCAACACGCTGCGCCTGTGGTCGGCCCAGGCGACCAAGGCGTTCGACCTGGAGATCTTCAACGCCGGCGACTACGCGCAGGCCGTCCGTGCGCAGACGTTCGCCGAGAACATCTCCAAGGTGCTCTACCCCGAGGACTCCACGCCCCAGGGCAAGGAGCTGCGCCTGCAGCAGCAGTACTTCTTCGTGGCGTGCTCGCTGCGCGACTTCATCGACGACCAGGGCCCCGACTTCGACCTGCACGAACTGCCCAAGCGCATCATCTTCCAGTTGAACGACACCCACCCCGTGATCGCGGTGCCGGAGCTCATGCGCATCCTCGTGGACGAGCACAAGTGGGAGTGGGACGAGGCCTGGGACGTCACCCGCCAGTGCTTCGCCTACACCTGCCACACCCTGCTGCCCGAGGCGCTGGAGGTCTGGTCGACGGAACTCCTGGGACGCCTGCTGCCGCGGCACCTGGAGATCATCTACCGCATCAACGAGGAGTTCCTCGCCGACGTCCGCAAGACCTACCCCGGCGACGAGCCGCGCGCCCGCCGCATGTCGATCATCACCGAGTACCCCGAGCGGGGCGTCCGGATGGCCTACCTGGCGTCCGTCGCGGCGACGAAGATCAACGGCGTCGCCGAGCTGCACAGCCAGCTGCTGCGCGACAAGGTTTTGCCCGACTTCTCACAGCTGTGGCCCGACAAGTTCACCAACGTGACCAACGGCGTCACCCCGCGCCGCTTCGTGAAGATGGCGAACCCGAAGCTGTCCGATCTCATCAACGACGCCGTGGGCACCGGCTGGGTCACGGACCTCGATCGGCTGCGCGAGCTGGAGCCCTACGCCGAGGACCCGGACTTCCGGGAGCAGTTCCGCGCCGTCAAGCGGTGGAACAAGACGCGCCTGACGAACCTGCTGCGCAAGCGGGACGGCATCGAGCTGCCCGAGGGACACATGCTCGACGTGATGGTCAAGCGCCTGCACGAGTACAAGCGCCAGTCCCTGAAGCTGCTGCACGTGGTGTCGCTGTACGAGCAGGTCGTCTCCGGCAAGATCAAGGCCTCCGACGTCCTGCCGCGCACGGTCGTCTTCGGCGCGAAGGCGGCCCCGGGTTACAAGATGGCGAAGGAGACGATCTACCTGATCAACAGCGTCGCCGAGACCATCAACGCCGACGCGCGCGTCGAGGGACGTCTCAAGGTCGGCTTCCCCGCGAACTACAACGTCACGTTGGCCGAGAAGCTGATCCCGGCGGCCGACCTGTCCGAGCAGATCTCGCTGGCGGGCATGGAGGCGTCCGGCACCGGCAACATGAAGTTGGCCCTGAACGGCGCCCTCACCGTGGGCACCGACGACGGGGCGAACGTCGAGATCCGCAAGCTGGTCGGCGACGACAACTTCTTCCTGTTCGGCATGACCGAGCCACAGGTCGCGGAGCTGCAGGCGAAGGGCTACAAGCCGGACGACCTGTACGCCAGCAACGAGCAACTGCGCGCGACGATCGACCTGATCAGCTCGGGCGCGTTCTCCCACGGCGACCCGCACGCGTTCGACTCGTTCGTGGCGAACCTGCTGCACCAGGACCGCTTCATGGCGCTGGCCGACTTCGATGCCTACGTCGCGGCGCAGGGCGAGATCGAGAAGGCGTACCTCGACGAGGACCGCTGGACGCGCTCGGCGATCCTCAACGTGGCCCGCACCGGCTACTTCTCCTCCGACCGATCCGTCCGCGATTACCTCAAGGGCATCTGGCACGCCGAGCCGCTGATCTGACCGGCGCGGCGGAAGACCGTCACGGGGGTGGGGCCACGACCCCACCCCCGTTCTTCGCGCCCAGCGCCCATTGCTAGCCTGTGCGCATGACCGAACCGACCGTGCCTGCCACCAACGACTTCATTCGCGAGACCATCCGTCGCGACAACGAGGCAGGGACGTTCGGCCAGCGGGTGCAGACCCGTTTCCCGCCCGAGCCCAACGGCTACCTGCACATCGGGCACGCCAAGGCGATCGTGCAGGACTTCGGGGTCGCCGAGGACTTCGGCGGCGTCTGCAACTTGCGCCTGGACGACACGAACCCGGGAGCCGAGGAGGCCGAGTACGTCGGCTCGATCGTCGACGACATCGCCTGGCTGGGCTACACGCCGGCGTCGATCGTGCACGCGTCCGACTACTTCGAGCAGCTGTATGCCTGGGCCGAGTACCTCGTCGAGCAGGGCAAGGCGTACGTCGACGACCAGGACGGCGAGACGATCTCCGCTCAGCGCGGCGGCTTCGGCAAGCCGGGCGTGAACTCGCCGTTCCGCGACCGGACGCCGCAGGAGAACCTCGACCTGCTGCGCCGCATGCGTGCGGGCGAGTTCCCGGACGGCTCGAAGGCGTTGCGGGCGAAGATCGACATGGCGCACGAGAACATGTGGCTGCGCGACCCGGTCATGTACCGCATCCGGCACCTGACGCACCACAACACCGGCGACACCTGGTGCATCTACCCCACCTACGACTGGGCGCACGGGCAGTCGGACGCGATCGAGGGCGTCACCCACTCCATCTGCACGCTCGAGTTCGAGGGGCACCGGCCGCTGTACGACTGGTTCCTCGAGCAGTTGCCGCTGCCGTCCGACCAGCCGAAGCAGCTCGAGTTCGCCCGGCTGGAGCTGACGCACACGATCACGTCCAAACGCCGGCTGCGCAAGCTGATCACCGACGGTGTCGTCGACGGCTGGGACGACCCGCGCATGCCGACCCTGCGCGGGCTGCGCCGTCGCGGCTACCCGGCCCGCGCGCTGCGCGACTTCTGCACCGCGATCGGGACGACCCGGACGAACAGCCGCAAGGCGATCGAAGAGCTCGAGTCGTACGTGCGCCGTGAGCTGAACAAGACCGCGCAGCGCCGCATGGTGGTGCTGCGGCCGGTCAAGCTGGTCATCACGAACTGGCCGACGGACGCCGACGGCAACCCGGTCGTGGAGTACTTCGAGCTGACGAACAACCCGGAGAACCCCGCCGACGGCGTCCGGGAGGCGGCGTTCAGCGGCGAGCTGTTCATCGAGGCGGACGACTTCGCCGAGGTGCCGCCGCCGAAGTTCTTCCGGCTCTCCCCCGGCCGCGAGGTGCGGCTGCGCGGAGCGTACTTCGTCACGGCGACGGACGCGGTCAAGGACGAGGCGGGCAACGTCGTCCAGATCAACGCGACCTACGACCCGGCCACCCGGGGTGGGGACGCCCCGGACGGACGCCGCGTGAAGTCGACGATGCACTGGGTCTCGGCGGCCCACGCCGTGGACGCGAACGTCGCGCTCTACGACCGGCTGTTCACCACCGAGGTTCCCGGCCGCGAGACCGGCGAGCCGCTGGACGACCTCAACCCCGCGTCGCGCGAGCTGCTGACCGGCTGCAAGGCCGAGCAGGCGATCGCCGGCACCGAGCCCGGCGAGGTCGTGCAGTTCGAGCGGCTGGGCTACTTCGCGCTCGACCCCGACGAGCCGATGCTGTTCCACCGCACAGTCGGCCTGCGCGATGAGTGGGCCGCGGCGCAGAAGCGAAAGGGCTGACCATGAAGCTGACAGCGGACGTCGAGGCGATCAACGCGTCGAACGTGGCGTACATCATCCCCGACGACGTCGTCGCCGAGCTCGGCAGCAGGCGTCCGAAGGTCGTGGTGACCGTCAACGGGCACACGTGGCGCTCGTCGATCGCCAGCATGGGCGGCCGCTTCCTGCTCGGGCTGACCAAGCAGCAGCGCGCCGACACCGGCATCGAGCCGGGACCGGCGCAGCCGCTGGAGATCGTCCTGGACACCGAGGAGCGCACCGTCAAGGCGCCGGACGACCTGGCCGCCGCCCTGGCCGAGGACGACGCCGCCGCCCAGCGTTGGGCGGGGTGGAGCTACACCCGGCGCAAGGAGGCCGCGGGGCAGCTCACCTCGGCGAAGAAGGACGAGACCCGGGCCAGGCGTCTCGCCACGATCCTCGCGGAACTGCGCGGGTAGAGAGCGGGCCCAGGGCGGTCGGCGTCAGGAACTCGACGACTGACACGACCAGACCCGCTCCCCAGGCCGCGGTGGCGGCTACCCGTCGTCGCGGGCAAGCGCCGCGGCCGGCGCGGTGGCGGCGGCGCGGCGTCCGGGAAGCACCGAGGCCAGCCACCCGGCGAGGACGGCGAGCGCCAGCACCAGCGCGATCTGCTCCCACGGCATCGCGACCACGACCGCGAACGAGCCGCCGAGCAGGCAGTAGGCCCCCAGCACGCCGTAGCCGATGCCGAGCAGCACGCCCAGCACTGCCCCGACGACGGCCAGCAGGACGCCCTCCCAGCCGAGCATGGCCCGCACCTGGCGCTTCGTCATGCCGAGCGCGCGGACGAGCGCGTTCTCGCGGCCGCGCTCGATCACGCCCAGGCTGAGCGTGTTGGCCACGCCGACCAGGGCGACGATGACCGCGATGGCCAGCAGCCCCGCGGTGATGCCGAGCAGCACGCCGAGGAGCTGCCCGTAGAACTCCCGCTCCATGCCGCCGGTCTCGACGGAGGCGTCCTGCAGGCCGGGCAGCTTCTGGATCCCCGCGACGATTTCATGGCCATCCACTCCTGCGCGCTGCGGCGATCCGAGCGGGGCGAACTTCACCAGGACCGCATCGTGGCCGCTCCGGCCGGCGAGCCTGGCGAACG
Organism: Nigerium massiliense; assembly: GCF_000826085.1. GTDB lineage: Bacteria > Actinomycetota > Actinomycetes > Propionibacteriales > Propionibacteriaceae > Propioniciclava > Propioniciclava massiliense. The sequence goes on from NZ_CCYM01000002.1 coordinate 492,701, forward strand.
TGGCCGGCGTCAGCAGCGACAGCTGGAGGTTCCCGGTCACGCGGACCCGCAGCGCGTGCGACCCGCCGCCCTCGACGGACGCGGTGACGCGCTGGCCGTCCCGCAGCCCGAACCGATCCGCGCGGGACTGCCCGAGCAGCACCTCGTCGTCGGCGAGCAGCGGCCCGAGGTCGGTGCGGTTGGCGACGCGGTCGAGCTGCGCCGGAGTGGCCGCGTAGAACGTCATGGGCTCCGCGGCCCCGACCGCGGCGTCCACCGTCCCCACCCGCTCCGCGGCCTGGACGCCGGCGACGCGCGCGATACGGTCCTGTGCGTCGGCGGGGAGCCGCTCCGAGGAGGACACGATCACGTCGATCGGCCGCCGCGAATCGAGGTCGCGGGTCAGCGACACCTCGGCGGTGCGAGCGCCCACGGCCATCATCGTCATCAGCGTGGTGCCGATCAGCAGCGCGGCGATCGTCGCGGCGCTGCGGCGGGGGTGCCGAGCGGTGTTGGCGGCGGCCAGCCGGGCGGGCGCGCCGCCGAGGCGTCCCGCGACCGCGCCCGTGAGGCGTCCCAGCGGGCGGGTCACCACCACGAGACCGATCAACACGCCCGTGAAGCTCAACACGCCGCCGGCGACGCCGGTCAGGATGCCGGCCTCCTCCCGGTGACGCAGCGACAGCGTGACCCCGGCGCCCAGCGCCACCGCGCCCGTCGCGATCAGGACGAGGCTGACGATGCCGCGCCACCCGAAGCGGGCCGCCGTCTGGGGCGGCTCGGGGCGCAGGGCCTGCAGCGGCTTGACGCGGGTGGCGGCCCTGATCGGCCCGACCGCCGCGAGCAGGGTGACCGCCAGCCCGGCCGCCACCGGGGCCAGCACGGAGGTCGCGCTCACCGGCACCGGCAGGACGCCGTGGAGCCAGCCCGCCGCCGCGGCACCCGCCAGGACGAGCTGGACGATGAGGTGGCCCAGGGCCATCCCGATCAGCGAACCGACGAGCCCGACGGCGACCGACTCGCGCAGCACGACCGCGCGCACCTGACGCCGGGTGGCGCCCACCGTCCGCAGCAACGCCAGGGACCGGGTGCGCTGGGCGACCGTGACCGCGAAGGTGTTGGCGATGACGACCGCGCTCGTGACCAAGGCGACGACGACGAAGACACCCAGGACGAGGGCGAGCGAGCCGAACCCGGCCAAGGTGGCCTTGATCTCCTCCTGCCGGATCTCGTCGGCCAGGCTGACCCGCCAACCGGACGCCGTGTCCTTGACCAGCGTGGCGGGGTCGGTCCCCGCCGGCACGGTGGCCAGCCAGGTTTCGCTGCCCGCGGCGCCGAACGTGGGCAGGGCCGCCTCGCTCAGGAAGCCGGTGTGGTAGCCGTCCAACAGCGCCGTCAACGTGCCGGAGCGGGCGATCCCTGAGACCGTCAGCGCCGGGGTGGCAGCAGTCGCCCCCGGTCCGTCCACGGTCACGCGGTCCCCGACGCCGACGCGCAGGGCCTCCGCGGCGGACGCGTCCAGCAGCACCTCGGTGGGCGAGGAGGGCAGCGCGCCGGACTCCAGCGCCGGCGGGGCGACCTCGGCGGGGCGCGCGGTGAAGCCGACGGTCACGGGGTCGCTGACGGCGGCGCTCGTCAGCGGCAACGCCAGCATCACCTGCGGCCACAGCTGCGCGAGACCCGGGACGTCCGGGCGGCCCGCGCCGGTCGCGCCCTCGTCGGTGATCACGAGTTCGGCGCCGGCGTAGCGCTCCTCGACGCTGGCGGTCATCGCGAGCTGGATGAGGTTGGCACCGAGCACCATGATCGCGACGAAGGCGGTGGACAGGGCGATGGCGAGGCCGGCCGCCACGTGCCGGCGCCAGGGGGTGAGCCGCAGGCGGCGGCGTCCGGGTTTGGGGGCGGGCGGACGCTGCGGGGCGCGGGCCTCGACCGTGGCGGCGCTCATCGGACGTCGCCCCGGATCGCCTTGACCTGCAGCACGTGATCGCTGGACACACGTCCGTCGACGAGGGTGATCACCCGGTCGGCGCGCGCGGCGGCCTCCTTCTCGTGGGTGACCATGATGACGCTCTGGTCGAACTCGTCGACCGACAGCCGCAGGAAGTCGAGCACCTCGGCCGAGGTCGCCGAGTCGAGGTTGCCGGTCGGCTCGTCGGCGAAGACCACCGCGGGGGTGGTGATCAGCGCCCGCGCGATCGCGACACGCTGGCTTTGCCCGCCGGACAGCTGCGAGGGCAGGTGGGTGAGCCGATCGCCGAGGCCGAAGGCGGCCACGATCGAGTCGAAGAGGTCGCGGTCGACGCGCTTGCCGGCCAGGTCGAGCGGCAACAGGATGTTCTGCTCGGCGGTGAGCATCGGCAGCAGGTTGAAGCTTTGGAACACGAACCCGATGCGCTCGCGGCGCAGCACGGTTAGCGCGTCGTCGTCCAGGGTGGTGATCTCGGTGCCGTCGACGACCACCGAGCCGCCGTCGGCCGCGTCCAGCCCGGCGAGCACGTGCAGCAGCGTCGACTTGCCCGAGCCGGAGGGCCCCATGATCGCGGTGAACGCGCCGCGGCGGATGTCGAGGTCGAGGCCGTCGAGCGCGGTGACGGCGCGGTCGCCGGTGCCGTAGGTGCGCCGCACGCCGCGAGCCTGGATGACGGCCGGGCTCGCGGCGTCGGCCCGATCGATGAGGGAGGTGGGAAGCGTTGTCATGCCCCCACCCTTTCGCACAGGCCCACGCGGCTCCCAGGGACCCTGGTGTGCGCCCCCTACGACTACGGTCTAAGCGTTCTCATAGCCAGCTCTACCGCCGGACGTTGCAGCCCGCCACGGCCGGCCCGTGGCGGGACGATGTCACCGGCCCTCGGCCTCGATCGCGGAGCGCGCCTGCGGGTCGGACTCGTCGAGGAAGGCCGAGATGCGCTGCACCTCGTCGGTCTCCCCGATCGCGGCGGCCGCCCGGCCCAGGGCGTACAGGGCGCGTAGGAAGCCGCGGTTGGGCTCGTGCGACCACGGCACCGGCCCCGCGCCCCGCCAGCCGGCGCGACGCAGCGCGTCCAACCCGCGGTGGTAACCGACCCGGGCGTACGCGTAGGAATCGACCGTGCGGCCTTCATCCCACGCCTCGTCGGCGAGCAGCGCCCAGGCCAGCGAGGACGCCGGGAACGCCGCGGCCAGGTCGACGGGCTCGTCGCCGGCGTCGTAGCGCGCCATCACCTCGGTCTCTTCCGGCAGCAGCGTCGGGTCAGGCCCGACGAGGTTCTTTCCCACCAACGACATCTGTGCTCCTTCGTGCGCGGACGCCCCCAGTCAAGCAGACGCGGCCGACAGTCCGCCGGGCGCGGTCAGCCCTGCATCGCCAGGAACAGGGACGGCAGCCCCAGCCCCAGCACGTCCAGCACCCAGTGGGCGATGACCAGCGGCCACAACCGGCGGCGCCACCACAGCAGGGCCCCGAAGATCAGCCCCGCGAAGAACGTGGTGAAGAACCGCGATGCGGCGAAGCCGACCGAGACCGGGGCGAGCGCGATGTGCTGGATGCCGAACAGGAACGCGACGACGAGCCAGGCGGCCCAGCGTCCCCAGCGCAGCGTGAGCAGGTGCTGCCCATAGCCGCGGTAGAGCAGCTCCTCGGCCAGGGCGATGGTGGCCGGCATCACGATCAGGCTCAGCCACCCGAGCCACAGGGGGACGGACGGAGCGCTCGTGTCGCGCGGGGGCGGGCCGTGGTACACGATGAGGTTCGCCAGGAAGTTCGACGCCGCAAAGCCGACGACGAGGATGACCGAGAACAGCAGCCCCCAGCCGAGGTCGGCGAGCGTGAACCGCGGCAGGAGGTCCCGCAGCGAGAACCCGGCCCGCCGCAGCAGGGCCGCTACCACCGCGATCGTCACGATGTCGACGACGACGATCGTGGCGTTGTTGTAGTAGACGCCCAGGCCGGTCCCGATCAGGATCCCGCTGCTCACCAGCAGCAACGCGGTCCGCAGGAACAGGGGCAGGATCAGCCAGCGAGCGGCAGCCGGGACGCGGGCGTCAGGTCGCGTCCGCCGAGGGAGCCGGCGACGGGCTTCGGCGCCGAGGACTGGCCCGCCACGGCCGAGTCCTGAGATAAGGGATTGTGCATGGCGGTCATTCAAACAGTTCGCCGATGCGGTCCACCAGAGAATCCGGCAGCCGAACGTCTCCGGCAGCGACATTCTGCTCGACCTGCTCGACGCGCGTCGCTCCGGCGATCACGCAGCTCACCGGGTCCTGCGCGAGCAGCCAGCCGATGCTCGCCTGCACCATGGTCAGGCCGGCCTCCTCGCAGAGCGCACGGTAGGCGTCCAGCTTGTCCCAGTCGACGTCCTCGAGCTGCTCCGGGCGCTGCGTCAGCCGACCCTCGCCGCCGGAGCGGCTGTACTTGCCGGATAGTAGCCCCGACTTCAGCGGCAGGTACGGCAGGAAGCCCAGCGCCAGCCGCCGGGCCGCGGGCAGGACGCCGGCCTCCGCGTCCCGGTGCAGCAGCGAGTACTGGTCCTGGGCGGTGACGAAGCGGACGAAGCCCTCCTCGCGGGCGACCCGGTCGGCCTCCTCAAGCTGGTCGGGGCTGAAGTTCGAGCTGCCGACGCAGCGCACCTTGCCCTCGGCGACCAGGCGGGTCAGCGCGGCGAGCGTCTCGGCGATCGGAGTCCCCTCGTCCGGGGTGTGCATCTGCAGCAGGTCGATGCGGTCGGTTCGCAGGCGCCGAAGCGACTCCTCGACCGCGTGCCGCACGTAGCGCTCCCCGCCCTTGGCGCCGTACTCGTCGTAGCCGGGGATCTGGAGCTGCCGATGGCCGAACTTCGTCGCCAGGACGACCTTGTCGCGGTAGCCGTCGCGCAGCGCCACCCCCAGGAACTCCTCGGAACGTCCCGGCTCGCCGCCGTAGACGTCCGCCCCGTCGAAGAACGTCACGCCGGCGTCGATCGCGGCGCGGATGACGGCGGAGCTACCTTCCTGCGTCTCGGTCGCGGTTCCGGGGCGCGAAAAGTTGTTGCAGCCCATCCCGACGACGCTGACGAGGAGGTCGCTGCTTCCGAGGGTCCGTTGCTCCATGGGCGACACCCTAGGGGACGAGCCCCGCCTCGCAGCACCCCTGCGCCGCCCGAACGCTCTCGGGACGCTGCCCCGAGGCGCACCGTTGTCCGGGGCCGGAGCCTTGCCCTACTCTCGAATCATATATGATTCTGTACACGGTCGCGACGGGACCCGCCGCCCAAGGCTCGCAGTAGCAGCCACCCACAACGCAGTGAGGAGCGACTCGTGCAATTCCACCACCATGGCTACGTGTCCGGTGACCCGCGGATCTCTGCCCCCGCGGGGACGGGCATCGACCGCCCCCAGGAACTTCCCGACGAGATGGACGTCCTGATCGTCGGCGGCGGTCCGGCCGGCATGCTGACGGCCGCGCAGCTCTCCCAGTTACCCCGAGTTGACCACGCGCCTTCTCGAGCGCCGCCCCGGCCGCCTCGAGATCGGCCAGGCGGACGGCATCCAGGCCCGGTCCGTCGAGACCTTCCAGGCCTTCGGATTCGCCGAGCGCATCATCGCCGAGGCGTACCGCATCACCGAAATGTGCTTTTGGAAGCCCGACCCCAACGACCCCGCCACCATCGTCCGCAGCGCCCGCACGCCCGACGACGAGACCGGCATCTCCGAGTTCCCGCACCTCATCGTGAATCAGGCCCGCGTGCTGGACTACTTCGCCGAGTCGGCCGAGCGCGGGCCGGCCCGCATCACGCCCCACTACGGCTGGGAGTTCAAGAAGCTCACCGTCGAGGACGAAGGCGACTACCCCGTCAGGGTGGAGCTCGCCGGCTGCGCCGAGCACAACCAGGGCGTCGAGCGCACCGTCCGCGCCAAGTACGTCCTGGGTGCGGACGGCGCGCACAGCCGCGTCCGGGACAGCATCGGCGCGCGGCACTTCGGCGACGTCGCCAACCACGCGTGGGGTGTGATGGACGTCCTCGCCGTCAGCGATTTCCCCGACTACCGCACCAAGTGCGCGATCTCGTCGCAGGCCGGCAGCATCCTGCACATCCCGCGCGAGGGCGGCTACCTGTGCCGCATGTACATCGATCTCGGCGTGGTGTCGGCCGACGACAACAAGGCGGTCCGCAAGACCCCGATCGAGACCATCATCCGCAAGGCCAACGAGATCCTGCACCCCTACACCCTGGACGTCCGCAACGTCGCCTGGTGGAGCGTCTACGAGGTGGACCACCGCGTGACGGACCCCTTCGACGACGTCCCGGTCGACCAGGCCGGCGAGAAGCTGCCCCACGTCTTCATCGCCGGCGACGCGTGCCACACCCACTCCGCCAAGGCCGGCCAGGGCATGAACGTCTCGATGCAGGACGGCTTCAACCTCGGCTGGAAGCACGGTCAGGTGCTGACCGGCCGCAGCCCCGAGTCACTGCTGTCGACCTACAGCCAGGAGCGGCACGTCATCGCGCGCAACCTCATCGAGTTCGATCGCAAGTGGTCCTCGATCATGGCCGTCAACGCGAAGGAGCTTGAGGAGCCCGCCGAGGAGTTCTACGTCAAGACCTTCGAGTTCCCCGCCGGCTTCATGACCCAGAACGAGCCGTCGATGATCGTCGGCGAGGCGACCCACCAAGAGCTTGCGGCGGACTTCCCGATCGGCAAGCGGTTCAAGTCGCGTTAAGTGATCCGCATCAGCGACGCCAACCCGGTCCAGCTGGGGCCATCTGCACCGGGCGGACGGCCGCTGGCGCCTCTACGCCTTCGCCGACGGTCCCTTCAAGAACACCCCCAAGCTCGATGCCTTCGCCCAGTGGCTGGGCTCGGCGCACGACTCCCCCGTCGTGGCGCACACCCGGCCCGACGAGGACGCCAACGCGCTCTTCGACGTGAAGGTGATCTACCAGGCCCCGTACACGAACGTCGTCATCCCGCAGGTGCCCGACGCGTTCAAGCCGATCGTCGGCCCGTTCGAACTCGTCGACGTCAACGAGATCTTCGCCGCCGCCGACCGCGACGACATCTTCGACGTCCGAGAACTCTCCCGCGACGGCGTCCTGGTCGTCGTCCGTCCCGACCAGTACGTCGCGCACGTCCTCCCGCTGGACGCCAACGAGGAGCTGGCCGCCTTATTCAAGCCGATCTTCCCCGTCTGACCACCCAAGACGACGCGGGCGGCGCCCCGGTGCGGGGCTGCCGCCCGCGTCGCCGTCTCGTCCCACGCAGATGCGAAGGGCGGCGCTCCACTCGGAGCGCCGCCCTTCGTGATCGTCGGTCAGAGGCTGCGGAACGGATCCGGGAGGCTGACGTAGACGGTCTCCAGGTACTCCTCGATGCCGTCCTCTGAGCCTTCGCGGCCCATGCCGGACTGCTTCACGCCGCCGAACGGGGCGGCCGCGTTCGACAGCAGCCCGGAGTTGATCGCGATCATGCCCGCTTCGATGCTCTCGGTGGCGCGCAGGATGCGATCGGGGTCCCGCGTGAAGACGTAGGACGCCAGGCCCACCTCGGCCCTGTTCGCCATCTCGAACGCCTCCTCGTCGGTGGAGAAGGTCGTCACCGGGGCGACCGGGCCGAAGATCTCCTCGTCGAGGATGGTGGCCGACCGGCTGACGTTCGCCAGCACCGTGGGTTGGTAGAACCAGCCGGCGCCCTGCTCCGGGCCGCCACCGGTCAGCGCGACCGCGCCGTCGGCCTTCGCCGCCTGAACCAGCTCGTCGATGCCCTCCCGCGCCGACTCGGAGACGACCGGGCCGATGTCGGTGGCGTCGTCGAGCCCGGCGCCGACGGTCAGCTTGTCGAACCGCTCGGAGAGCTTGCGGGCGAACTCGTCCGCGACCGATTCGTGCACGAGGAAGCGGTTCGCCGCCGTGCACGCCTCGCCCATGTTGCGCATTTTGGCCACCATCGCGCCGTCGACGGCGGCGTCCAGGTCGGCGTCGCCGAAGACGAGGAACGGTGCGTTGCCGCCCAACTCCATCGACGTGCGCAGCACGTTGTCGGCGGCCTGCTTCATCAGCGTCTTCCCGACCTTGGTGGAGCCGGTGAACGACACCTTCCGCAGCCGCGGGTCGGCGATCAGCGCGTCCGAGACGTCGTGCTTGACCGACGTCACGATGTTGACGACGCCCGCGGGGACGCCGGCCTCCAGCAGCATCTGGCCGAACAGCAGCGCGGTCAGCGGGGTCAGCTGGGCCGGGCGCAGCACGACGGTGCAGCCGGCGGCCAGGGCCGGCGCGACCTTGCGCGTCGCCATCGCCAGCGGGAAGTTCCACGGGGTGATGAGCAGCGCCGGGCCGACGGGGCGCTTGGTCACGAGGTGCCGGGACGTCCCCTCGGGGGCCGGGCGGTACCGACCTGCCACGCGGACGGCCTCCTCCGCGTACCAGCGCAGGAACTCGGCGCCGTAGGTCACCTCGCCGCGGGCTTCTGCGAGCGGCTTGCCCATCTCCAGCGTCATGACCGTGGCGAGCTCGTCGGCCCGCTCGGTGACGAGTTCGAAGGCCTTGCGCAGGATCTCCGACCGCTCCCGCGCGGGGGTGCGGGCCCAGGACCGGCCGGCCGCGGAGGCGGCGTCCAGGGCGGCGAGGCCGTCCTCGACGGAGGCGTCCGCGACCGCCGCGAGCCGCTCGCCGGTCGCCGGATCATGGACGTCGAACGTGCCCCTGCCGCCGGCGCGCCACTCGCCGTTGATGAGCAGGCCGTACGGCTGCGCGGCCGGAAGTCGGACGTCGGTGTCACTCATGAATCTGTCCTTCCGAGAAATGTCTGTGCGAACCACTCGACTGTCTGTATATCAGATCGTATATGATCTCGTACATAGTCCAGTCGGGTAAGGCGGATACCCCCAGCCTGACAGTTCAAGGACGAGCTATGGAGAACATCGTCGAAACCGGAACCGGTCTGAGGCCGGGCAAGGTGATCGCCGTTCACCTGAGCTACCCCTCGCGCGCTGCCCAACGTGGGCGCACCCCCGCGGCGGCGTCCTACTTCCTCAAGCCGAGCAGTTCGCTGACCGGCAGCGGCACCGTCGAACGCCCCGAGGGCTTCGAGCTCCTCGCCTACGAGGGCGAGGTTGCCCTGATCATCGGGACGGCCGCCCGCCGCGTCGCCGTCGCGTCGCTCGTCGGCACCACCGTCGAGTGGTACGACTACTTCATCTATGCGAACGCCGCGGCGCTCATCTTCGGGCCGCAGTTCTTCTCGGCGGTGCCGAAGGAGAACCAGTTGCTCATCTCGTTCGCGACCGTCGGCATCTCGTTCCTGTTCCGCCCGCTGGGCGCGGCCGTGGCCGGCCACTTCGGTGACCGCATCGGCCGCAAGAAGATGCTCTTGCTGACGCTGCTGATGATGGGCGGCGCGACGGCGCTGATCGGCGTCCTGCCGCCGGCCGCATCGATCGGCATCTGGGCCCCGGTCCTGCTGGTGGTCCTGCGCGTGGTGCAGGGCTTCTCGGCCGGCGGCGAGTGGGGCGGCGCGGCGCTGATGGCCGTCGAGCACTCCCCCGCCGACAAGCGCGGACGCTTCGGCGCCTTCCCCCAGATGGGCGTGCCGCTCGGCATGCTGCTGGCGACCGGCTTCCTCGCGATGCTGTCGGTGTTGCTCTCCCCCGAGGCGTTCATCGCGTGGGGCTGGCGCATCCCGTTCCTCAGCTCGCTGGTGCTGATCGCGGTGGGCCTGTGGATCCGCCTCGGCGTCGAGGAGTCGCCGGTCTTCAAGGACATCTCGGCGCACGACGACGAGGTCAAGATGCCGCTGGCCGAGGTCTTCCGGTTCAACGGCAAGCAGGTGCTGCTCGGTGCGCTCGTCGTCGCCGGCAACGGCGTCGCGGGCTACATGGCGACCGGCGGTTTCATCCTCGCCTACGCCACCACCGCCCTGGAGATGAGCCGCCCCGTCATCCTCAACCTCGTCACGCTGGCCTCGGCCACCTGGATCCTCACGACCGGGATCGGCGGCCTGCTCTGCGACCACCTCGGCCGCGTCCGGGTCTACCAGATCGGGTTCGTGCTGCAGTTGCTGTGGGTGTTCCCGCTCTTCATGCTCGTCAACACCCGCAGCATCGTCTGGATCGCCGTCGCGCTGATCGTCCTGACCATCGGGCTGGGCCTCACCTACGGCCCGCAGTCGGCGCTGTTCGCCGAGATGTTCCCGGACCGCATCCGCTACTCGGGGGCCTCGATGGCCTACGCCGTCGGCGCCATCCTCGGCGGCGCGTTCGCGCCGATGATCGCCCAGGCGCTGCTGGACAGCACGAAGAGCACCACGTCGATCTCCGCCTACCTTTTCGGCGTCACCCTGCTGGGCCTGATCGCGACCTTCTTCATCAAGGACCGCACCGGCAAGCGTCTCGACAAGGACGCGATGGACATCCCGGGCGCCGCGGAGCTGGAGGAGTCGCTGCGCGCCAGGCGCGTCGTCTGACAGCACACGATCGAGGGGCCGGACGCGGGGAGCGTCCGGCCCTTGTCAGTGCCGCGTTTGCTAATCTCGTTGAGCCCCACCCGAGAAGCCGGAGGATCCACGTGGCGCCTCGCTCCAAGTCGCAACTGGTCTACGACGACCTGCGCCAGCGCATCGCCGACGGCGAGTACTCCCCCGGCTACCGTCTCGTACTGTCGCGCGTCGCCGAGCAGCACCAGGTCTCGCCCGTTCCCGTGCGCGAGGCGTTGCGCCGACTGGAGGCCGAGGGGCTCATCCGCTACACCCACAACGTCGGCGCCGAGGTCGTGGGCGTCGACCGCGCCGAGTACGCCCAGGTGATGGAGGCCCTCGCGGTTCTCGAGGGCGCGAGCACCGCCCTGGCCGCTCCCCTCGCGACCCCCGAGGTGCTCGGCCACGCCCGCGAGCTCAATGCCGAGATGCGGCACGTCCGCGAGCACGGCATGGAGCCCCTGCTGTTCACGAAGCTCAACGAGGAGTTCCACAAGGTGCTGTGCGCGCCGTGCCCCAACCCGCACCTGTTGGAGATCCTGGGCCGCGAGTGGGACCGCATGGCGCAGGTGCGCCACTCGACGTTCACCTACGTCCCCGACCGCTCGCTGACGTCGGTCGAGGAGCACGAGAACATCCTCCGGCTGATCGAGGCGGGCGCGCCCGCGCGAGAGATCGAGACCGCCTGCCGCGAACACAAGCTCCGCACGCTGGCCCGGTTCCTCGAGGAACGGCGCCGCGCCTCCTGACCCGGACGAACGCCGTCAGTCGACGATGTCCGCGCGCTGCGCGCCGAGGGCGGCGAGCGCCGCGTCGGCGTTCAGCAGCAGCCCGGCGTTCGGTTCCCCGGCGCCCAACGAGATCGGCCCGGCGATGGACGCGTCCGCGATCACCGGCCACGCGCGCGTCGAGCCGAAGGGCGTGATCGTCCCGCGGGCGTACCCGGTGACGTCCTTGGCGGTGGCGGCGTCCGGCATGGACAGGCGGTTGACGCCCAGCAGCGCGCGCAGCTTCGGCCAGGAGAACCCCTTGTCGCCCGGCACCAGGACGAACACGTAGTCGTCCTCGCCGCGGCGCACGACCAGGGTCTTGACCAGGGCGCGCGGCTCGATCCCGCGCAGGCGGGCGGCTTCCTCGAGCGACGTCACCGGCGCGTGCCGGACGAGGCGCGCGTCGAGGCCGAGCGCCTCCGCGGCGGTCAGGGCGGGGTTCGTCACGGCGTCACCTCCACGAGGCTGCCCTGGCCCCTCACGCGCCCGCGCAGGTGGCCCGACAGGGCGACGATGGCGGCCATGGCCACCGGCATGATGATGAGCGCGATGCGCAGCGACGTGGCGTCCGAGACGAATCCCACCAGCGGCGGCATGATGACGAATCCCAGCCGCAGGATCCAGTTCACGACCACGAGTCCAGCGCCGTGCGGCAGCCCCGCCAGCTCGTCGGCGGTGGCGTAGACCGCCGGGACGATCGTCGCGACCCCCCACCCGGCGCAGGCGTAGCCGATCAGGACGAGCGGGACGGACGGGAACAGCAGCGCCAGCCCCATGCCGGCGGCACCGAGGGTGCAGCCGACCTGCGCGACCCGCCGGTTGCCGAACCGGTCGACGAGGCGGTCGCCGGTGAGGCGTCCGATCGTCTGCGCGCCGACCAGGGAAACGACGCCCAACCCCGCCACCGCCGGGGAGGCGCCGAGGTCGCCGCGCAGGAACAGCGCGCTCCAGCTGAAGCCGGCGTCCTCGATGCTAGCGCCGAACGCCGCGATCAGGCCGAGGGCGATCAGCGGCCACCACATCGCCCGCGGGACGCGGGCCGGCGGGGCGGCGTCCGACTGGGCGTCGGGCTCCTTGTCGTGCCCGGGCAGCAGATGCGGGCGCAGCAGCACGTTGATGAGGATCAGCAGCGCGCCGAACCCGAGGGCGTGCCAGGGCAGCGGCAGCGCGATGCCGGCGAAGAACGCGCCGACCAGGCCGCCGCAGACCGCGCCGAAGCTCCAGAACGCGTGGAACGCGTTGTTGATCGACCGGCCGTAGCCGCGCTGCACGCGCAAGCCGTGGCTGTTCATCGCGATGTCGGTGTAGACGTCGACCGAACTCATGAGGAACACGAACGCCGCGAACAGCCACGGGTTCGGCGCGTTGAGCACCAGCCCCGCGAAGACCACCTGCGCGACCTGCGCCCACGTGGCGACGCGCGCCGAGCCGAACCGGCGCAGCAGCGGGCTGGTGAACGCGCCCGCGATCAGCGCGCCGAACGGCCCGACGGCGAGCGCCAGGCCGAAGAAGGCGTTGGGGATGTCGAGGTTGTCCTTCACCAGGGGGTAGCGCGGAACGACCGACGCGATGGTGGCGCCGTTGAGCCAGAAGAGGGCGGCGACGGCCCAGCGGGCGCGGCGCAGCCGCAGGGACGGGGTCGGTGCGTTCATGGTTCCTATCGCGGACAGCTCGGGACAGACGAGGGCTCCCGGCACCCTCAGCGGATGCCGGGAACCAGCCGGTGGATCAGGCCTTGCTCAGCGCGTCGATGATGCCGTTGAGCGTCTCGGACGGCCGCATCACCTTCGCCGCCTTGGCGTCGTCGGGACGGTAGTAGCCGCCGATGTCGGCCGGGCTGCCCTGGACGGCGAGCAGTTCGGAGTCGATCGTCGACTCGGCCTGCGTGAGCTGGTCGGCGATCGGCTTGAACGCCTCGGCCAGCTCGGCGTCGTCGGTCTGCTTCGCCAACTCCTGGGCCCAGTAGAGCGCCAGGTAGAAGTGCGAGCCGCGGTTGTCGATCTGGCCCACCTTGCGGGCCGGCGACTTGCCCTCGTTGAGCAGCGTCTCGGTCGCCCGGTCGAGCGCACCGGCGAGCACCCGCGCACGGGGGTTGTCGTCGGAGTCGGCCAGGTGCCGCAGGCTCTCGGCCAGGGCGAGGAACTCGCCGAGGGAATCCCACCGCAGGTAGTTCTCCTCCAGCAGCTGCTGCACGTGCTTGGGGGCCGAACCGCCGGCGCCGGTCTCGAACAGGCCGCCGCCGTTCATCAGCGGGACGACCGACAGCATCTTCGCGCTGGTCCCCAGCTCGAGGATCGGGAAGAGGTCGGTGTTGTAGTCGCGCAGCACGTTGCCGGTGACGGAGATGGTGTCCTCGCCCCGGCGGATGCGCTCGATCGAGTACGTCGTGGCGTCGATGGGCGTCATGATGCGGATCTCGAGGCCGTCGGTGTCGTGGTCGCCGAGGTAGCGCTCGACCTTCTCGATGAGGTTGCGGTCGTGCGCGCGCTCCGGGTCGAGCCAGAACACGGCCGGCGTCTCGGACGCGCGGGCGCGGGTGACGGCCAGCTTCACCCAGTCCTGAATCGGGGCGTCCTTGGTCTGGCAGGCGCGCCAGATGTCGCCCTTGGCGACCTCGTGCTCGAGCAGGACCTTCCCGTTCTCGTCGACGACCTGCACCGTGCCGGGCGCCTCGATCTCGAAAGTCTTGTCGTGGCTGCCGTACTCCTCGGCCTTCTGCGCCATGAGGCCGACGTTCGGCACCGAGCCCATCGTGGTCGGGTCGTAGGCGCCGTTGGCGCGGCAGTCGTCGATCACGGCCTGGTAGATGCCGGCGTAGCTGGAGTCGGGGATGACGGCCAGGGTGTCCTGGGTCTCGCCCTTGGCGTTCCACATCTGGCCGGACGTGCGGATCATGGCCGGCATGGAGGCGTCCACGATGACGTCGGAGGGGACGTGCAGGTTGGTGATGCCCTTGTCGGAGTTCACCATCGCCAGCGCGGGCCCCTCGGCGAGCTCGCGGTCGAAGGACGCCCGGATCTCGGCCCCGCCGTCCAGGGACTCCAGCCCGCTGAAGATGCCTGCCAGGCCGTTGTTGGCGCTGAGGCCGGCGGCCTCGAGCTTGTCGCCGTAGCGGGCGAAGGTGCCCGGGAAGAATGCGCGCACGACGTGGCCGAAGATGATCGGGTCGGAGACCTTCATCATGGTGGCCTTGAGGTGCGTGGAGAACAGGATGCCCTCGTCGGCGGCCCGGCGCACCTGGTCGGCGAGGAAGGTGTCCAGCGCCTCCGCGGACATGACGGTGCCGTCGAGCACCTCGCCCTCCTGCAGCTTCAGCCCCTCCTTCAGCGGGGTGACGGTGCCGTCGGTGGCGACGTGCTGGATGGTGACGGTCGTCGGGGCGTCCAGGACGACCGACTTCTCGTTGTGGCGGAAGTCACCCTCCCCCATGGTGGCGACGTTGGTCTTGGAGTCCTTCGACCACGCGCCCATCGAGTGCGGGTGCGCCTTGGCGTAGTTCTTCACCGCTGCGGGGGCGCGGCGGTCGGAGTTGCCCTCGCGCAGGACGGGGTTCACGGCGCTGCCCTTGACGCTGTCATAGGCCGCGCGGATGCGCTTCTCCTCGTCGGTGGAAGGGTTGTCCGGGTAGTCGGGCACCTGGATGCCCTGGTCCTGCAACTCCTTGATCGCGGCCTTCAGCTGCGGCATGGACGCGGAGATGTTCGGCAGCTTGATGATGTTGGCCTCGGGCGACTTGGCCAGCTCACCCAGCTCCGCCAGGTCGTCGGACGCCTGCTGCTCGGCGGGCAGGAAGTCGGCCAGCGCCGCGACGATGCGGCCGGCGAGCGAGATGTCCCGCGTCTCCACGTCGATGCCCGCGGTCGAGGTGAAGGCCTCGACGATCGGCAGCAAAGAATAGGTGGCGAGCATCGGGGCCTCGTCCGTATGGGTGTAGATGATCTTGGCCATGAGCGTGCTCTTCTCCCTCGGTCGTCACGAATGGTCGCAGGTATCCCGCTCACCCTATCGACGCGCATGGTCCCGGGCCAACGACCCCTGTCTGGGGCCACCCCGGCACGGAGTCGCGGCCGATCACAACTTGAAATTGTTAACACCCGGCCTCAGGTGGACTTTCTCAGCCTCTTCACAGCCAAATCACGCGGAGGATACGGTTCCCCCACGCGCGATCCCGCGTTGCCCTCCGTAGCCCCGAAAGGCTGGGACCACCCTTGCGACGAAGCAAAATCCTGATCGCCACGGGCATCTTCGCCCTGGCACTGCCTGCGACGGCGGCCTCCGCCGCCCCCAACCCGGCGGACAAGTTCCTGCCGGCGCCCTCGTCGGGACGCATTGATTCCTCGGTCCTCCCGGCATCCCTCCAGGACGATTCCCGCGTCGACGTCATCGTGCAGATGAAGGGCGATCCGGTCGCCGTCGTCGAGGCCAAGACGCCCGGCACGCTCTCGAGCTCGCAGCGCGCGTCGATCCGCTCGAAGCTGGCCAAGCAGCAGGACGCGATCTCCGGCGACATCGCCCGCAAGGGAGGCCGCATCGAGGCCACGATGCAGTCGGCGTACAACGGCATCCGGGTGAGCGTGAAGCGCAACCAGGTGCCGGCCATCGCCAAGCTGAGCAACGTTGCGGGCATCCACGGCGTCACCACGTTCACGCGGAACAACGCCACCAGCGTCCCGTTCCTCGGCGTCCCGCAGGTGTGGAAGAACACCGGCTACACCGGCAAGAACGTCCGGGTCGCCATCATCGACACCGGCATCGACTACACCCACGCCGACTTCGGCGGTCCGGGCACCGTCGAGGCCTACACCAAGGCGCACGCCACCGAGACGCAGCCGGCCGATCCGGCGCTGTTCGGCCCGAACGCCCCGCGCGTTAAGGGCGGCTGGGACTTCGTGGGCGACAACTACGACGCCAACAAGCCCGACTCCGTCGCGAAGCCGGACCCGAACCCGCTCGACTGCCAGGGGCACGGCAGCCACGTCGCCGGCACCACCGCCGGTGGCGGCGTGACCGCCGACGGCAAGGCCTACACCGGCCCGTACGACGACACCACCCCGTCGAAGAAGTTCAAGGTGGGCCCGGGCGTCGCCCCGCAGGCCGACCTGTACGCGGTGCGCGTCTTCGGCTGCTCCGGCTCGACCAACGTCACCACCGAGGCCATCGACTGGGCCGTCAAGAACGGCATGAACGTCGTCAACATGTCGCTCGGCTCGCCGTACGGCCGGGTCGACGATCCGACCGCCGTGGCCGCCGCCAACGCGGTCGCCTCCGGCGTCGTCGTCGTCACGTCCGCGGGCAACAGCGGCCCCAACCCGTACATCACGGGCGCTCCGGGCGTCGGCCGCGGGGTCATCTCCGTCGCCGCGATGGACGCCACCGAGTCCTACCCCGGCGCGAACATCAAGCTGCCGGACGGCTCGACGGTCGGTGCGGTGAACGCCAACGGCGCCCCCATTCCGACCACCCCGTTCACCGTCGTCGTCCTGAAGGACGACCCGGCCACGACCGAGGACGAGTCCCTCGGCTGCTCCACCGAGGCCTACACGAAGAACGGCGTCAACTCCGCCAGCCAGCTCGCGGTGTCCAAGCGCGGCACCTGCGCCCGCGTCGCCAAGGCGATCTGGGCGCAGAAGGCCGGCGCCGGCGCCGCCCTGATGATCAACAACGCGCCGATCTTCCCGCCGTACGAGGGCGAGATCACCGAGGACCCGGACACCGGCGAGAAGTACACGGTCACGATCCCGTTCCTCGGCGTCCGCTCCACCGACGGCCCCAAGATCGTCGCCGCCGAGGGCAAGCAGGTCACGCTCGCGGCCGCGCCGCTGGCCAACCCGGGCTTCCGCAAGTACGGCTCGTTCTCGTCCGGCGGCCCGCGTAACGGCGACTCCGGCCTGAAGCCGGCCGTCAGCGCGCCGGGCGTCTCGATCGCGTCCGCGGGCGTTGGCACCGGCAGCGACGTCGCCATCATGTCCGGCACCTCGATGGCGTCCCCGCACGTCGCCGGCGTCGCCGCGCTGACCGTGCAGGCCCACCCGGGCTGGACGGCGTCCGACGTCTCCGCGGCGATCGTCTCCACCGCCGATCCGTCCGGCCAGCTCGACTACCGCCTCACGCTGGGCGGCGCGGGTCTGGTCGACACGGCGCAGTCGGTGAGCACCAAGGCGATCGCCACCGGCGACACCTACGTCGCCAACGGCATGACCTACAAGGAGCCGAGCCTCTCCTTCGGCTTCCAGGAGTCGACGACCAACTTCCGGGGTTCCAAGACGGTCACGGTCATCAACCACGGCACGAAGGCGATGACGTTCACCGCGTCCAACGAGGCCACCCCGCAGTCGCGTCCGGCGACCGTGCGGTTCAGCCCCGCCAAGGTGACCGTCCAGCCCGGCGGCCAGGCCACGCTGAAGGTGAACCTCACCGCCCGCGTCAAGGACGTCATGACCTCGACGATGTCGAAGGACCAGTTCAACTTCCGGGAGGTCTCCGGCAACGTGAAGCTGACCTCCGGCAACGAGACCCTGCGGGTTCCCTACCTGCTGGTTCCCCGCGGGGACACCAAGCTGACGGCCACCTCCGTCGGCGCGATCAAGCAGAACGGCACCACCCAGGTGCGGCTGGCCAACCGCGGCGGCGCGTACGCCGCCAACGCGGACTTCTTCACCTGGGGTCTGCAGGACGCCGCCGGCGACGTCACCCGGGCCGGTTCCGCGCCGGCCAACGGTGAGGACAAGCTGACGGTCCCGACCGGTCTCGACCTGCGGGCCGCGGGTGTCCAGGCGTCCGACATGGCCGGCGGCGGCAAGATGCTGGTCTTCGCGATCAACAACCACGACCGGTTCTCGAACGCGGCCACCAACGAGTACGACGTCAACATCGACACGAACGGCGACAACAAGCCGGACTACGTCGTGCTGGCTGCCGACTCGGGCCAGATCCGCTCCGGTGACGCCGACGGCCTCTCCGAGGTCTTCGTCTACAACGTGGCGACCAAGGCGCTCAGCTCGTCCGGGTACCTCAGCGTCGCCCCGACCGACAGCGGCACCGTGCTGCTGCCCGTCGAGGCCGCCGACCTCGGGCTGACGCAGGCCAAGGGTCCGTTCTCGTACTCGGTGATGAGCTCCTCCCTCGAGGGCCCGTTCAGCGACACCATGAGCGGCGTCGCCACGTACAACCCGTGGAACAAGGCGATCTCCGACGACCACTTCGTGACCGTCGGCATCAACAAGACCGCCACCCAGACCCTCTCGTCGAACGGTGCCGCCTTCGCGCAGCAGAAGCCGCTCGGCTCGATGGTCGTCTCGCTCGACAACGCGGCCGGCGCCCCGGAGGCCATCCTCCTGCCGGCGGCCAAGTAACCCGCTAGACCAGCAGCGCCCCGCCGATCAGTCGGCGGGGCGCTGTTGCGCGTCCGGGGTCAGGCGGGGCGGGCACACACAGCCGCGGGGCGCACCGTCAGCGGATGCCTTCGCACAGCATCGGCGTGCCGCCGCGACCGAATCGGTAGTCGTACTGCTCGCCGCCGGCCTCGACGATCACCCAGAGGCCCTCCTCGATGGCCTGGGTGTACATGCGCCCGGGCTGGGGGCAGCCGAGCGAGCCGTTCGGCCAGGTGACCGCCTCGCTTTTGACGACCGTGATCTCGTCGGTGACGCCCCGGGCGGCGAGGTCGTCCTGGATCGCCGTGCGCCGATCGCCGGGCAGGTCGACGGGCGTGCCCGAGGGGCTGGGGCCCATGGGCGGGGCGGTCTGGAACGGCAGGCTGGGCGGGGTTCGGGCTGGGGGTCACGGTGGCTCCTTGACAGGCGGTGAGGCACGTGAGGGCGCAGGCTGCCGCGAGGGCGGCGCTGAGCCGCGGGGAGGGACGCCGGCGTCCGTTCATCTCGACTCCTCGGACCGGATGGATGTGCTGCTCCCAGCCTAAGGCGCACCGCAAGGTCGGTTGATTCTGGCCCCTTCGGCCGCGAGTCTGGGGGCCATGACATCACCTCAGCGTGGCAACGCCCGCCCGTCCGTGCTCGACGATCCGCAGTGGTGGCGTTCCGCCGTGGTGTACCAGATCTATCCGCGCTCGTTCGCCGACGCGAACGGCGACGGCACGGGCGACGTCCGCGGCATGATCGACCGGCTGCCCTACCTGGCGGAGCTGGGCGTGGACGCCGTGTGGGTGAGCCCCTGGTATCCGTCCCCGCTGCTGGACGGCGGCTACGACGTCGCCGACTACCGCGACATCTCCCCCGACTACGGGACGCTGGCCGACGCCGACGCGTTCGTCTCCCGCGCGCACGAGCTGGGCCTGCGGGTCCTCATCGACCTCGTGCCGAACCACAGCTCCTGGGAGCACCCCTGGTTCAAGGCCGCGGTGGCGGCCGGTCCCGGCTCGACGGAGCGCGACCTGTTCATCTTCCGCGATGGCCGTGGCCCGGGAGGCGACGAGCCCCCGAACAACTGGGGCGGTATGTTCGGCGGCCCGGCGTGGACGCGGGTGACGGAGCCCGATGGGACGCCCGGCCAGTGGTACCTGCACCTGTTCGACCCGAGCCAGCCCGACTGGAACTGGACCAACCCGAAGGTCGCCGACGAGTTCGACTCGATCCTGCGGTTTTGGTTCGACCGCGGCGTGGACGGGTTCCGCATCGACGTGGCGAACTCGATGGCCAAGGACATGGCGCTGCCGGACGTCCGGGTCGATCCGCTGACCGGCTACGGCACCACCGAGTCCTTCGAGGGCGCGCCCGCCTGGGACCACGCCGACCTGCCGCCCATCCACCGCCGCTGGCGCGAGGTCGCGGACTCCTATGCCGACACCGAACTCGGCCCCCGCGTCTTCGTGGCCGAGGCCTACCTCGACCCCATCGAGCGGCTGATCCGCTACGTCGACCCCGGACGCCTGCACACCACGTTCAACTTCGACGCGATGCTGTCGCAGTGGTCGGCCGACTCTCAGCGAGCGGTGATCACCAAGACCCTGGTCGCCCACCACACGGTCGGCGCGCCCGCCACCTGGGTGCTGGGGAACCACGACAACGTCCGCGTCGCGACCCGGTACGGCAAAGCGGTCACCGGCATCGACTTCTCCGCCGACGACCCATTCAGCCTGTCCTCGCTGGAGTTCGATCAGCAGGTGGCGGCGATGCCGGTCGACATCGAGCTCGGACGCCGCCGCGCCCGCGCGGCCGCGCTGCTCGAGCTGGCGCTGCCCGGCGGGGCGTACGTCTACCAGGGCGAGGAGCTCGGGCTCGACGAGGTCGAGGACCTGCCCGAGGACTCCCTGCAGGACCCGACCTGGGAGCGTTCCGGGCACACGGTGCGCGGCCGGGACGGCTGCCGCGTCCCGCTGCCGTGGTCGGGCACCGAGCCGCCGTTCGGGTTCGGCCCGTCCGACCGGCAGCCCTGGCTGCCTCAGCCGGAGCACTGGGCGGGACTCACGGTGCAGGCGCAGTCCGACGACCCGACCAGCACGCTGAACCTGTATCGCGCGGCGCTGGCCGAGCGGCACGCCAATCCGGCGCTCGGCGACGGCGTCCTCGACTGGCACCCGCTCAACGGTGGCGACGTGGTGGCGTTCACCCGCGGTGACCGCTTCGCCTGCGTGGTGAACTTCGGCGCCGCCGAGGTGGACCTCCCCGCGGGGTCCGAGGTGATCGTCGCGTCGTCCCCCGTCGACGGCGGACGCCTGCCGGGCTACGCCGCGGTCTGGCTACGCCTGTGAGCGACGTCGGCGGTCGCTCCAGCGCGGTCGACCGCTACATCGCGGGGTCGGGCGAGAAGCAGCGCGAGCTCATGACCGAGCTGCGGGCGTTGATCGCGGAACTGGCGCCGGAGGCGTCCGAGAAGATCAGCTACGGCATGCCGACGTTCGACCTCAACGGCAACCTGGTGCACTTCGCCGCGTTCGACCGCCACGTCGGCTTCTACCCCGGCGCGGACGGGGTCGCGTTCGCCGAGGACCGGCTCGCCGGGTTCACCCACGCGAAGGGGTCCATCCGGTTCCCGCTCGACCGGCCGCTGCCCGTCGAACTCGTCCGCGACATCGTGGAGTTCCGCGTCGCGCAGAATCGGGCTAAGCCGACCAAGCGGCGGCGCTGAGCGGCGGCAACCCGGCGGTCCCGCTGCCGCGACGTGCTGGCAGAAGACGCACGAAGGCCCCGGCCAGCCGATGCTGTCCGGGGCCTCGGGTTGTCGGATCAGGACAGCGGCTCGTCGGGGCGGCGGCCGTCGTAGCGCCCCTCGTCCCTCGGGCGTCCGTCGTCGGCCCGGCCGCCCTGGTCGCCGAACGAAGCGTCGGTAGCGCCCGGGTCCTGCTCAACGGGCCGGCGGAACGTCTGGTCGTCCTGGCCCGTGGGCTGCTGCCACCGCTCGGGCTGCTGGCCGTACTGACCGCCCTGGTCGGGGCGAGCGGACTGGCCGTACTGCTGCTGGCCGTCCAGGTTCTGCTGCCCGTACTGCTGTCCGTACTGGTTCTGCTGGTCCCCGTACTGGTTCGGCTGCCCGTACTGCTGCTGGGCGTAGCCGTCCTGCTGGCCGTACTGGTTGGGCTGGCCGTACTCACCCTGCTGTGGGTACTGGCCGTACTGGTCCGGCTGACCGCCGGCGCCCCGTTCGACGCCGGGCTGGGCGTAGCCGCCGGCCACCGCGGAGCCGTTCGGCGCCTGCGGGTAGGCGCCGACCGGCTGACCGGCGCGCTGGTCGCGGGCGAGCTGATCGAGGTACATGACGCTGACGTAGATCTGCACGAACGGCGTGATGAGCAGCGA
This sequence comes from Nigerium massiliense, assembly GCF_000826085.1. Taxonomy (GTDB): domain Bacteria; phylum Actinomycetota; class Actinomycetes; order Propionibacteriales; family Propionibacteriaceae; genus Propioniciclava; species Propioniciclava massiliense. Next base: position 514,629 of record NZ_CCYM01000002.1, read on the forward strand.
CACCACGAGCCAGATGAGCGACACGATCACGACCATCGCGATGGCGCCGGGCGGCAGGGAGCCGCGGCTCGAGACTCGGGCCAGCGACGGCCCGAGCAGGGCGATCGACACGAAGTACAGCACCAGGAACACCGCGTCGATCGCGAGGACGCCGACGATGTAGGTGCCCAGGGTCCGCCAGAAGTGCCCCTTGGTCAGCTGCCAGGACCGGCCGAGCGAGTCGAACCCGCCGCGTCCCTCGAGAGCCATCGTGGGGATCAGGTAGATCCACCGCACGCTGAAGAAGACGATCACCGCGATCAACGCCAGGTAGAGCAACATCCCGACGCCCATCATCGACGTCGCGGTGCCGACCGACCCGCGGCTTCCGGTGCCCGAGAACAGCGCGCCGAGGCCGCCGAACATCATGCCGAGGATCAGCGCGATGACGAACATCCCCACGTAGAGGAGCACGAGGAGGCCGAAGATCTTCATCATCATGCCCCGGGTGCGCTCGATGAGGTCACCGAAGGTGGGTTGCCGGCCGGACGCCAGGTCGTACGTCGCCAGGCTCATCATCCCGTAGGCGCGGTACTGAAGCAGGGAGGCGGCGATCGTGCCGACGATCAGCACGAGGCCGGCGACGAGCGCCAGGCCGGGGTTGGGCTGGCTGCGTTGGGCCGTGGCGGCGAGCATGATCGCGATACCGATGCCGATGACCACGAAGAGCAGCACCAACGGGAGCAGGAGTAGTCCGATGAAGAGGAACGGCCGCGATTTGAGCACCGCGAGCGCTCCGGAGAAGACGTCGCCGACGCCCATGGGGCTCGGCCGTAGCTGTGGGGCGGTTGCCATGGCCGTCATCGTAGGGAACGCCCGGACCAGGGCCCGTGCGTCCCACTACGTCATCGACCGAGCCTGATCGGGAGGCGCCGCGGGCCGAAACGTCCCGGCTTCGGGTCGAACCGTCCGGCCACGGCCGCGCCGCAGGACGGGCACGACCCGGCCTCGCCGGCGACGTCCAGGTGGAAGCCCTTCAGCGCGTACCAGTCGCGGACGATCAGCGCCCGGTGACAGCCCGGGCAGAACGTGGTGTCGCCCGCGACGTCGTGGACGTTGCCGGTGTAGGCGTAGCGCACGCCAGCGTCCAGGGCGATCTGCCGCGCCCGCGTGAGCGTCGCCGGCGGGGTCGGCGGGACGTCGCGCATGCGATGGTCGGGGTGGAACGCCGAGAAGTGCAGCGGGACGTCCGGGCCGAGCTCGGCGACGATCCAGGACGTCATCGCGCGCAGCTCGCCGTCGGAGTCGTTGTGGCCGGGGATGATCAGCGTGGTCAACTCGAACCAGACGTCCGTGTGCTGCCGCAGGTAGACCAGCGTGTCGAGCACGGGCCGCAGGCGGGCGCCCGTGATGCGGCGGTAGAAGTCGTCGGTGAACGCCTTCAGATCGATGTTGGCGGCGTCCATCGCGCCGAAGAAGTCGCGCCTGGCTTCGGGGTTCACGTAGCCGGCGGTGACGCCGACGTTGAGGATGTCTCGCTCGCGGCAGGCCTGCGCGACGTCGATCGCGTACTCGGTGAAGATCAGCGGATCGTTGTAGGTGTAGGCCACTGAACGGCAGCCGTGGGCCAGGGCGGCGTCCGCGATCTGGGTGGCCGAGGCCTGGTCCTGCAGGCGGTCCATCTCGCGGGACTTCGAGATGTCCCAGTTCTGGCAGAACTTGCAGCCCAGGTTGCAGCCCGCCGTGCCGAAGCTCAGCACGGACGTCCCCGGGTGGAAGTGCGCGAGCGGCTTCTTCTCGATCGGGTCGATGCAGAAGCCTGAGCTGCGCCCGTCGGTCGTCAGCACGAGGCGGCCGTCCTTGTTGGCCCGGACGAAGCAGAAGCCGCGCTGGCCGTCGCGGAGCCGGCACTCGCGCGGACACAGGTCGCATTCGATGCGCCCGTCGGGCAGCGGCTTCCAGTAGTTGGCGGGGCGGCCCTCGATGACGTCGGCGCCCATCATTCCTCCCAGGCCGTGACGGTGTAGCGGGACAGCCGGGTGCCGTCGCCCCAGCCCCGGACCCCGGCCTTGCGGTAGAGGTGGCCGAGGAACTCCCGCGGGGTAGGCAGTTGCTCCCACACCTGCGGCAGAAACGTCCCCCGGCGTGACCCGTCCGCCAGGATCACGCCGTCGACGCCCGGGCGCAACGCGCTCAGCGCCTCGTCCTCGGACGCCGCTGGCAGCGGTTCCGGGGCCGACAGCACCGACACCTCGACGCGGACGCCGTCCAGCTCCCGCCGGGTCAGCGCTGGGAAGCGCGGATCGCGGACGGCCGCGGCGATCGCGTTGGCGGTGACGTCCTCGCCCAGCGGACGCCAGGCTTCCAGCGAGCCGATGCACCCGCGCAGGCGTCCGGCCTCGGTGAGGGTGACGAACGCCGCGCCGGGATCGGCGAGCCAGGAGGGCTGGGTGGGCACGGCGAGGCCGCGTCCCTCGAGGTGCGCGGCGATGGCTGCGCGGGCCAGCGGCAACAGCACCTTGCCCGCGTCCGGCGGAAGGGTCTGGGTCATGACGCCTCCTCGGCTGGTCGGGCGGCCTCTTGTTCCTCGTGGCGAGGTTCGGCGACCTCGAAGGACGCGTAGCCGACGACCCGACGAAGGTCGCCCGCAGTGTCGCCGGAGTTGCAGGCGCCCAGCAGCTCGGGGCGAAGCCCGCGGCGGCGGCATGCCTCGAGGAGCCCGTTGAGCGGGGACGCCCCGCAGGCGCGGCGGTGGTCGATCGGGACGCCGAGGCTGAGCACCTGATCGATCGTGGCGGCGTCGGTTTCGCGGGCGTCGTCGTAGGGCAGGTAGTGGGACAGGTCGGTGCTGACGACGATCAGGGTCTCGGGACCGCCCCACAGCGCCTCCAGGACGTCGGCGGTCAGCGCGGGCTCGGCGTCGCCGACGGCGAGCGGGACGAGCTCGAAGTCGCCGAGCACGGTCTGCAGGAACGGGACGTGGACTTCGAGGGAGTGCTCGTCGCGGTGGACGTCCGGGCGCCGCTCGACGCCGGGCAGGTCGTCGGCGGCCGCGCTGATCGGGACGTCCCCCAACGGCGTGCGGAACGTGCGCGCGCCGGGCGTCGCGAGGCCACGGGTGTAGACGCGGTGGCACGGACCGAGCAGGACGACGCGGGAGACCTCGTCGCGGCGCCGCTCGGCCCGGGCGTAGGCGAGCGCCGCGGTCGAACCCGAGTACACGTAGCCGGCGTGCGGGGCGACGATCGCCTTCGGTGCGGGGGCGTCCGGCCGGACGTCCGCGCGGGCGGCGTCCAGGAAGTCGAGGATCATCGGGGCGAGGACGCGCGGGTCAGCCGGGTAGAACGTCCCGGCGACAGCGGGTTGGCGGACGGTTCCCATCTCGACCTCCACGATGCCGATTCGTTCCCCTCACCCTACGCGCCGCCCGGCCGCCCCGGGCCACCCCGCGGTGGGGGTCAGCCGGAGGGCCGCCCCACGTCAGCCCCTTACGGCGGTGAGGAAGTCGCGCATCAGCGGTCCTGCGGTCTTGGCGCCGCTGGTGCCGTCCTCGACGAACACGGCGACGGCGAGGTCGCCCTGGAGGGCGATGACCCACGCGTGGAACCGGACCGGCGCGGCCCCGTAGCTGGCGGTCCCGGTCTTGGCGAACACCTGGCCGCCCGGCAGACCGCGCAGGACGCCGGCGCCGCCCTCGGTGACGGTCGCCGCCATCAACTGCTTGAGCTGGGCCCGCTCGGCCGCGGTCAGCGGAGCCGCAGGCGCGGGGGCGGAGGCGGGCGCGCGTCCAGCGAGCAGGACGGGACGAACCCGCTGTCCCTTCTCGATGGACGCCGCGACCGTCGCCATGCCCAACGGCGACGCCAGCACCTTGCCCTGCCCGATCATGGACGCCGCGTGCTCGACGCTCGGCGCCTGCTCGGGCACCTCCCCGAGGAAGCCGGGCAGGCCGAGGTCGGGGGCGATGTCGAGGCCCAGCGCGTCCCCGGCTTGACGCAGCTGCGCCTGACCGACGCGGCCGCGGTCGCCGATGAACGCGGTGTTGCAGGAGTGGGCGAACGCCGTCGTCAGCGGCACCTGGCCCAGCGCCGAGGCCGGGTAGCCCTGGAAGTTGTCGAAGCGCATGCCGCCCACCAAGATCGCCGGGGCACACGTCACCGTGGACGCCGGCGTGCGTCCCGCGCGCAGCATGCCGAGCCCGCTGACCGTCTTGAACGTCGAACCCGGCGCGTACCGCCCCAGGGTCGCGGTCGAGTAGCCGTTCGATCCCGGCCCCGATGCCGCCGCCAGGACGTGACCGTCGCTCGGCCGGATCGCGACGATGGCGCTGGCCGGCTTCACCGGGGCAAGGACGCGCTCGGCCTGGCTCTGCAGCCGGGCGTCCAAGGTGAGGGTCAGGTCGGCGCCGTCGGCGGCCGGGATCGCGTACAGCTCGCGTCCCGTGGCCGGATCGGAGCGCAACACGGCCTGGATCTCGTAGCCGGCCCGCCCGCGCAGCGTGGCGTCGTAGCGCCCCTGCAGGCCGGTCAACCCGGCGAGTTCTCCGGGCCTGATGGCGCCCTTGCTGTTCGCGACGGCCGCCGCGTCCGCCTCGCCGACGACGCCGAGCAGGGGCCGGGCGAACGACGAGCTGATGGCCAGCGGGCGCACCGTGTCGATCGGGCGCACGCCGTCGATCGCGGACGCCCTGTCGGCCTGCTCCTTCTGGGTCGGGTCGTTGTCGCGCAGGACGGCCGCCTCGAGGTACGCCTTCGGCCCGGCCTTCTGCACGCGCGCGGCGTACGCGGCCGGGTCGATGCCGACGACCTGCGCCAATGCCCGCGCGGACGCGACCGCCGTCGCGGCGTCCACCAGCGTCTTGTCGATGCCGACCCGGGTTGCCGGCTGGTTGGACGCCAACCGGACGCCCCCGGCGCCCAGGATCTCGCCGCGGGTCGGCTGCAGCCGGCGTCCGCGCAGGCGCTCGTGGTCGCCGAGGCCGGGAGCGACGAGTTCGGGCGTCCAGGACGCCTTCCAGGCGTCGCCCGTCTTCGTCAGCTGAAGGGTGGTGTCGTACGCCCACGCGGGCGAGCCCGCCAGCACGGGCCAGGAGTAGTGGAGCCGGGCGACCGCGCTGTTCTTGTCCGACCCGATGGCGACCTCGCCCAGCGTGACCTGGGGGTCGACGGCGATGCCGCGGGTGATCTCGGTGAACTCGGCGGCGGGGTCGACGCCGACGGTGCGGTGGAAGTCGTCGTCGTTCAGGGCGCGCGCGGCGATCTCGGCGGCGACGTCTCCGGCTTTCGCCCGAGCCTGCTGCTCCGAGAGGAAGCCACGCCCGAGCGCCACGCCGACACCCGCGACGATCCCCGCGATCACCAGGACCGCGACGAGGATCTTCCACGAACGCGACATGTGTCCTATGACACCACGTCCCGGCGTGGGACACCCGTCGGTTCGAGCAATGTCGGCCGGGACGGGCATGATGGGGCAACGCTGCACAGGACGAGGAAGGGGTGAACGATGGCGAACCCCGCTGGCGCGCGTCCGAAGGAGCCCGAATCGGAGGGCTTGGGCAACGCGCACGGCGACGGCCCGCGCCCCGGGTTCGCGCGAGGCACGAACCCGCCCGGAGCCGCCGGGCCATCGGCCGCCGTGCCGCCCATCGCTCCCCCGCCGGCGGCGTCCGGGCGTCCGCCGCGTCGGCGTCGTCGCCGCCCGTCGCCGAAGCTGATCGCCCTCGTCCTCGCTGTGCTGCTCGTGGCGCTGGCCCTCGTCGCCGCGCTGATCGTCGTCAAGCCGTGGGACCGCCCGGCCCCGGGGTCGCAGCCCGCGTTGCCCGACCTGCCCGCGGCCCCGAAGGCCGCCTGGACCGCCGAGATCGGCGAGGGCGTCGTCCCCCAGGCGGTGCTCGACCCGGGCCGCGACGATCCCGCGCGCAAAGACCGGCTGCTGCTGGATACCCTCGCCGGCGACGGCCGCCTGACCGCGCTCAACACCGCCGACGGCACGGTCGCCTGGCGCTCGCCGCAGCTCTACGACGCGCGGTGCGTCCTCGGCCACGCCGGAATCGTCGCGTGCCTCGCGGACACCACCGTCCACCTCTTCGACCTGCGCGACGGGCACCCCACCGGCACCTTCGAGGTCGCCGGCACCGTGGCCGACCTGGCCGGCACCCCGGACGGCCTGCTCGTCCTCGACTACGACTCTGCGAAGGCCAGCCCGATCGCGCTGCGGCAGTACTCGTGGACGGGCGTCCAGGGCTGGACGCGCGAGATCGCCCCGGGCGGGGACTACCTCGGCACCCCGGAGGGTCCACGGCTCCACGTCGACGGCGACCGCGCGGTGGTCACCGCCCAAGGCGCCGCCGGCGCCGACGACGCCCGCGGGCAGGTCGTCCGGGTGAGCGACGGCGTCCCTGTCACCGACAAGCCGGGCGCCTACGGGTTCGCCGGCAACGGGCTGATCGCCCGTCTCACCCCCGAGCAGACCACCGAGTTGCTGTCGCGCGACGGACGTCCCCAGGGCGTCCTGCCCGGGACGCTGATCGACCTGACCGGCGACGCCGCCCCCGCCGACCGGCCGCTCTTCGTCCTCGGCGAGCAGGGCGTCTCTCGGGTCGACCAGCGCGGCACCGTGCTGTGGACGTCGACCGATGTGTCGCTGCCGGGGGTCGTGTGCGGCGACACGGTGCTGGAGGGGATGGACGGGCACATCACCGCCCTCGACTTCGCCACCGGCGTGCGTCGCTGGCAGGAGTCGACTACAATGTCCGATTCGGCACTCACCTGCAACGGGACGCGCGTCATCGCCAGCCCCGGCCCAGGTGGGCAGGACGTCGGCGGCAAGCCCGGCGCCGCGGCCTTCGACCTTGCGAGCGGACATCGCCTCTGGCAGGTGGACGGTCTCGCCGCGGTCTTCCCAACCACCGCGGGGCTGCTCAGTGCCGACCCGGGTCTCGTGACCCTGTACCGCTGAACCACACGGGGAGCCGTCGCATCCTCACTGCCGCGCGACTACCCTGGACACCCCAACAAGGAGAACTACCCATGAGCAAGTACGACCTCGACAAGGTCACCCTCGGCGAGTTGCTCGCCGACCCCAAGGTGGTGGCGATCGTCGACGAGTACGCCCCCGGCATCACCAAAAACCCCGCCGCCGCGATGGTGAAGGGCATGAAGGCGTCTTCGGCCATCCACATGGCCAGCGGGTTCGTCCCGGCCGAGACCGTGCAGAGCGTCTGCTCCCGCATCGAGAACCTCTGAGTTCGGTGCGCTGGCGACTCAGCGGATTCGTCGACGAGGCTGCCCCCACCCTTCGCGGTCAGGTCAGGCTGGCCCAGGCCGCCGACCTGGACGCGATCGAGCTCCGGCTCGCCCTGGGGCGTCCGGTGCTGCGCTGGGACGACCGGACGGTCGAGCGGGCCGCCTCGCTCGTCGCCGCCGCCGGGCTCGGAGTCTCGTGCGTGGCGACGGGGCTGGGCAAGCAGGAGCCCGGGCTGACCCCGCGCGCCATGCTCGACGACTTCCAGCGCGCCTGCGATGTGGCCCACAAGGTCGGCTGCCGCAACATCCGCGCGTTCTCGTTCCGTGTTCCGGAGGGAACCGAGGATCGGTACGCCCCGCTGGTCACCGACCGGCTCGGGGAGTTGACGACGCTCAGCGAGGGCGCCGACGTCGTCCTCTTGCTGGAGAACGAGAAGGGCACCGTCGGTTCGTCGCCCGAGCGCTGCGCGGCGATCGCGAGCGACATCTCGTCGGAGCGTTTCCGGTTGATCTTCGATCCGGCGAACTTCGTCCAGTGCGGCCACCGTCCCGCGACGGACGCCTACCCGCTGCTGCGGCCGTGGGTCGCCGCCCTGCACGTGAAGGACGCCGACGCGCACACCGGACGCGTCGTCCCCGCCGGCCAGGGCGACGGCCAGTTGCCCGAACTCATCGCCGCGCTGAAGGCGGACGGCTTCGACGGCACGGCGTCCATCGAGCCACACCTGGGGCTGGGCGGGCGCGGCGGTCCGTCGTCGCCGAGCCGCTGGCGCGAGGCCGCCAACGCCTTCCGCGCGCTGGTGAACAACGCCGGACTCGACGCCTGACGCCGACAACGGCGTCAGAACGACAGCAGCCCCATGAACGGGAGCAGCGGGGTCAGCAACCCGGTGCTCATCCAGAACATGCCGAAGCTCATCGCGAAGCCGGCCAGTCGCGCCAGCCGGGCCCGGGTCACGCTGCCGGGCGCCGGGGCGCAGCCGTTCTCACCGGCGACGTGCTCGTTGAGCAGGCCGTCGGGTTCCGCTGCGGCCTGCGGCGCCGCCACCACCCGTTCCTCCAGCAGCAGGCCCCCGGGCGAGGACGTCCGCGGCGCGGGAGGGGTCTCGGGGTCGTTCGACACAGCGAACGCGGACGCCGGGCGCAGCGCCGTCCGCAGGTCGGCGATCGCCGCCCACAGCAGGTAGACCATGAAGGGCACGCCGACGATCGCGGTGATCATCGGGGTGCCGAGACCGCCCGCCATCGAACCATGGCCCATCGAGCCGCCCATGCCGTGACCGCGGGCGGCGTGCATCGCCGCCATCCCGCCCAGGTGCCAGACCATCGCGCCGAACATCGCGGCGTGTCCGGCGAAGTGGCGACCCGCCCGCCCACTGCGGCCGGCGAACGCCTGAAGGGCGAGCACGAGGAACCACACCGTCCCGGCCACGAACAACCCGATCAGGGCGGGCATACCCACGACGCCCGCCAGCGGAACCCACGTCACCGGCGCGATCATCGCCAGCATCACCACCGACATCAGCAGGTGAAGCACGTTCGAGATGCGCTGCCTCCCGGTCTGGGGACGGGTCGACTCATACGCCGACCAGGCGGCGGTGAACGCGAACAGCAGGAGCAGGCCGACGAACTTCACCGGCGTGTCCGAGAAGATGAACATGGCTTTCCTTGCTTGACGGGATCCGGGAGACAGTCGTGACGGTGTCCAGGGGACAGGCGGCCACACGCCGAAGCGAAAGCACGCCCACGCCGGATTCTCGCACCACATCACCTTGTCGCGCTCGATGAGGTCGCGGCGCCGCCCCGCGATGCGGGAAGGCAGCGTGCCCGCAGGGCCGATCTGCGCGGATGGCAGCGTGCCCGCAAGGCCCATCTGCGCGGATGGCAGCGTGCCCGCAAGGCCCATCTGCGCGGATGGCAGCGTGCCCGCAAGGCCCATCTGCGCGGATGGCAGCGTGCCCGCAAGGCCCATCTGCGGATGGCAGCGTGCGGGCGAGTCACTCTGCGCGGGGGCAGCGTGACCGCAAACCCAATCTTCGCGTCGGCAGCGCGATCGCCCCCAACCCGCGCGCCCGACGGAGGGGCGGGGGTTGCCGACGCGACTGTCCGCGCGTTGGCAGCGAAGCATAACGGGATTATCCTGCCACTAGATTTCACCCCTCCAAGACCAAATGGCCGTGACAAGGGGTGATAGGAGCGATCAGCTTCGGGCCGACCAGCGATTGGCAGGATAATCCCGTTATGCTTCTCGCTCGTTCCCTCCCGGCGCGAACCGGGCGAGCCCGGGACAGCACGATCAACGAGCCAGGGTTGCGGAACGCTCGAGGTTCGCTCATCGCCCTTCGCGACCGTTCCGCGCGAACCTGGGCGGCGCGTCGGCACGCTGGGGACTCATCGTCACTGAGCTCTCCCGTCCCTGCGATCACCCCTGCGCCCCATCGCTGCACGGGCAACCACCCGGTGGCGCCTCGCCCCATCGCCTGAGAACATCGTGCCGTAGCGGTGAATCGCGACGAATGATGCAGGGGGAATGCGACATGAAGCTCAATCATCAAGCACCGAACGCGGTCGTCATGGTGCGACCGCACTACTTCACTCCCAACCCCGAGACGGCGGCCGACAACGTGTTCCAACTGCCCCGCCCGGAGGTCACCGCGGACACCCTCGCAGCCCGCGCGCTGGCGGAGTTCGACGGGGCGGTCCGGCGGTTGATGGAGGCCGGCGTCCGCGTCCACGTCTTCGATGACCTGGGACGCGACACGCCCGACTCTGTGTTCCCGAACAACTGGGTCTCCACCCACCACGGGGGGCGCGTCGCGATCTACCCGATGGCCGCACCGAGCCGCCGGGGCGAGCGCCGCGCGGACATCATCGAGCTGCTCAAGCGCGAGTACCGCGTCCAGGAGGTCATCGACTACTCCGGGCTCGAGAACGATCGGCTGTTCCTCGAGGGCACGGGCGCGATGGTGCTCGATCACCTCGAGCGGGTGGCGTACGTGGGGGCGTCCAACCGCGCCGACCCGCTGATCCTCGAACGGTTCTGCACCAGCTTCGGCTACGAACCGATGGTGTTCGCCAACGTCGACCCGGCCGGCAAGCCGATCTACCACACCAACGTGATCATGAGCATCGCCACGGAGTTCGCGATCGTCTGCACCGAGGTGATGTCGGACGCCCACCGCCGCGACGAGATCATCGCCCGGCTGCGCGACTCCGGGCGCGACATCATCGACATCTCTTGGGACCAGGTCAACGAGTTCGCCGGCAACGCTCTCGAGGTGTCCGGCACCGACCGTCGCTACCTGGCGCTGTCCACGCGGGCGGCCGCGGCGTTCACCGACGACCAACGCGCCGCGATGGAGCGCAGCGCCGAGCTGCTCCCCCTCCCGGTGCCGACGATCGAGCTGTCCGGTGGGTCGGTGCGCTGCATGCTCGCCGGCGTCCACCTGTCCCGGCGCGGCGCCGGGGACCCGACCCCCGCCGACCTGTCGTCTGCACGCCCCGCCCCCGCAGCCTGACCCGGGCCGCCGTGGCGGACGGGCGGAGGGCGGGGTGTTCGCCCCTTCGATCTGGACGGCACTGCGAACCACGGGGGCCATGGCCCGAAACCGCCAGGTCGACGGACACAGACTCGGGCTGCCGAAGCGGACGCCCGACCGCTCGTGTCGGACGCCCGACCGCGCATGCCGGACGCCCGCCAGCTCATCCCGGACGCATCACCGCGTCCTGCTGATGGACGCCCTCGGCGCCCTCGTCACGGGATGGTAACGTCTAGACCATGTTCGCTAGGCAGCTGATCGTTCCCGCGTCGATGGACGCCGGTCGCTGCCTGTGTTGTTGTCGCTGATCAGGCGACGCCCCGGCGCGGCTGCTGCCCGCCCCGTTTCTCCGTGATCGTGCGTGAGCGCCAATCGACGCCCCGTCGCCTCCTCGCGTTTCGTCGTCGCATTCCCGCGACCCAACCCCTCGCACCCCCGGAAATGGAGTCACCAGTGTCATCACGTCGTCCCGCGGCACCCGGCCGCGGCGCCTGGGCGGTCCTCGCCCTCGTCCTCTCGTTCGTGCTCGCCCTCGCGGGCTGCGCGTCCCCCGGCCCGGACCCGGCCGCCACCGCCAGCAACGCCCCCACCGACATCGTCGGCGCGCGCACGCCCGACCAGATCAAGCAGGCCGGCACCATCCGGCTGGGCGTCTTCTCCGACAAGGCCCCGTTCGGCTACGTCGACTCGTCCGGCAACTACGCCGGCTACGACATCGAGTACGGCAACCGCATCGGCCAGGACCTCGGCGTCACGGTGCAGTACGTACCCGTCGAGGCGGCGTCCCGCGTGGAGTTCCTCGAGAGCGGCAAGGTGGACGTCATCCTGGCGAACTTCACCGTGACGCCCGAGCGCGCCCAGAAGGTCGACTTCGCCAACCCGTACATGAAGGTCTCCCTCGGCGCGGTCAGCCCGAAGGACGCCCCCGTCACGTCCGAGGACGCGATGGCCGGCAAGAAGATCATCGTCGTGAAGGGCACCACCGCCGACACGTACCTGACCACCAAGCACCCCGACTTCCAGGTGACGAAGTTCGAGCAGTACACCGAGGCCACCAACGCGCTGGCCGACGGACGCGGCGACGTCTGGGTCACCGACAACACCGAGGCGCTGGCCTACACCAAGCAGAACGACAAGTTCGTCACGTCGATCTCGAGCTTCGGCTCCGCCGACACCATCGCCGCGGCCGTCCAGAAGGGCAACGCCCCCCTCCGCGACTGGCTGAACGAGGAGCTCGTCACGCTCGGCAAGGAGCAGTTCTTCCACAAGGCCTACGACAAGACCCTCAAGCCGGTCTACGGCACCGAGGTCTCCCCCGACGAGCTGGTCGTCGAGGGCGGCAAGGCCTGACCCCTCGGACGTCCCGGCCCCGCGCGGCCGGGACGTCCACCGCGTCCGGAGAAGGTTCTGCATGGATTTCGGATTCATCCGGGAGTCGATCCCGCTCTACGGCGAGGCCGCGCTGCTCACCGTCCGCATCGGCGCGGTGGGCATCGTCTTGTCGCTGCTCGTCGGGCTGGTGTGCGCGGCGATCCAGTTCTTCCGCATCCCGCTGCTGCGGCAGCTCGTGGCGGCCTACGTCGAGTTGTCGCGCAACACCCCGCTGCTCGTCCAGCTGTTCTTCTTGTACTTCGGGCTGCCGAAGACCGGCGTCGTCATGTCGTCCGAGCTCTGCGCGATCGTCGGGTTGACGTTCCTCGGCGGCAGCTACATGGCCGAGGCGTTCCGCTCCAGCCTGGAGGCCATCGACTCGATCCAGTTCCAGTCGGCGCTGAGCCTGGGCATGACCCGCGGGCAGGCGCTCGGCCACGTGATGCTGCCCCAGTCGCTGGCGCTGGCGATGCCGGCGCTGACGGCCAACGTCATCTTCCTGCTCAAGGAGACGTCCGTGATGAGCGTCATCGCGCTGCCCGACCTCGTCTACGTCGCCAAGGAGCAGATCGGCAACACCTACAACACGTCCGAGGCGCTGGTGCTGCTGGTCAGCTTCTACCTGCTCATCCTGCTGCCGATCTCGCTGGGCGCGCGCTACCTGGAAAGGAGGGTCCGCTATGCCAACTTCGGGGATTGAGCTGCTCTTCGAGGGGCGGAACTTCTCGCGGCTGATGCTGGGGCTGTGGGTGTCGGTGCGCATCGCGCTGCTGTCGATGCTGTTCTCGATCGTCCTGGGCACCGGGCTCGGCCTGGTGATGAACGGACGTTCCCGCGTGGGCCGCGCGCTCAGCCGGGTCTATCTCGAGTTCATCCGCATCATGCCGCCGCTGGTGCTGCTGTTCCTGGTCTACTTCGACCTGACGAAGGTGGCCGGCATCAACCTGTCCGGCGAGGTCGCCGCGGTGGTCGTCTTCACGCTGTGGGGCACCGCCGAGATGGGCGACCTGGTGCGCGGGTCGATCAGCTCGATCCCAGCCCACCAGTACGACTCGGCGCGCGCGCTCGGCATGACCGAGCTCGAGCTGCAGCGCCACGTGGTGCTGCCCCAGGCCGTCCGCAGGCTGGTGCCGCTGACGGTCAACCTGACCACCCGCATGATCAAGACCACCTCGCTGGTGGCGCTGATCGGCGTCGTCGAGATCCTCAAAGTCGCCCAACAGATCATCGACGCCAACCGCTTCGAATACCCGGGCGCCGCCCTGTGGATCTACGGCGCGGTCTTCTTCATCTACTTCATCGTGTGCTTCGTCATTTCGGCGTTCTCGCGCCGCCTGGAGCGAAAGTGGGCCCTCTCATGACCGACGACAAGGCCGTCCTGCAGTTGCGGGACGTCGACAAGACGTACCCCACCGGCGTCCACGCCCTGCGGGGGGTGAGCCTGGACGTTGCCCGCTCGGAGGTCATCGCGATCGTCGGGCCGTCCGGTTGCGGCAAGTCCACGTTGCTGCGCTGCGTGAACGGGCTGGAGCCGATCCAGGGCGGGACGATCACCTTCGACGGCGACGTCATCAGCGACCCGAAGACGAAGTGGCAGAAGGTCCGCCAGCGCATCGGAATGGTGTTCCAAAGCTACGAGCTGTTCGGGCACCTGACCGTGATGAAGAACCTGCTGCTCGGGCCGTCCGTCGTGCAGCACGCGGACGCCGCGGACGCACGCACGCGAGCCGCGGCCCTGCTGGAGAGGGTCGGGCTGGCCGACCGCGCGGACGCCCTGCCGCGGCAGCTGTCCGGCGGGCAGAAGCAGCGCATCGCGATCGTGCGCGCGCTGATGATGCAGCCCGAGGTATTGCTGCTCGACGAGATCACGGCCTCCCTCGACCCCGAGATGGTGCGCGAGGTGCTCGACGTCGTCCTGGAGCTGGCGAGCGAGGGCATGACCATGCTGATCGTCACCCACGAGATGTCGTTCGCCCGGGCGATCGCCGACCGCGTCGTCTTCATGGACGCCGGCCGCGTCGTCGAGGTCGCCGAGCCGGAGCGGTTCTTCACCGCTCCCGAGTCGGCGCGCGCCCAACAGTTCCTGAACACGTTCGTCTTCGAGGCGCCCGACAAGGACGTCGCTGCTGGCCCCGCCCTGGACGGCGCGGACGTCGGCGAGCCCGCGGAGGGCTGAGCACGGTCCCCCTGGCGTGCCTCGCCCCCTGCGAACTCAGCGAAGGCGGCTCAGGCGAACCAGCGCTCGATGACGTCCGGCATCGGTCTGGGACCCTCAGCTAGCGACCCAGCCAGCGCCGGATCATCCGCACGCGGGCGTCCACCTGGTCGGTGCTGGCCTGGGCGAGCGACGGACCACCGCACTGGCGGCGCAGCTCGGCGTGCACGTGGCTGTGCGGCATCCCGTTGCTGCGGGCGTACTGCGAGACCAGCGAATTGAGCTCCTTGCGCTTGGTCTCCAGGGCGCGGTGCAGCGACACCTGCTCGGGGACGCGCTCGCGCCGCTCCTGCTTGGCGTGCCGGTCCACCTGACGGCGCTGCCGGTCCCGCAGCAGCGACGACACCTGCTCGGGGTCGAGAAGTCCCGGCAGCCCGAGGTACTCCTGCTCGTCCGCGCTGGTCGGCTGCGCGTGCATGCCGAACTGCTCGCTGTCGTACATCACGTGATCGAACGTGGCGCTCGACTCCAGCGCCTCGTACTGCCCGAGCAGGTCGTCCGAGGCCGACTGCCCCTCGTTGGCCTTCTGGATCAGCGCCTCGGTTTCGGCCCAGATGTCCGTCTCGTCGTCGGCCGACTTCTTCTTGCCGAGGACGTGGTCGCGCTGCCGCTCGAGCGTCGCCGCGTGCGCCAGGATGATCGGCACCGTCGGCAGGAACACGGTCGCCACCTCGCCGCGGCGTCGCGTGCGCACAAAGCGCCCGACAGCCTGGGCGAAGAACAGCGGGGTGGACGTCGCGGTCGCGTACACGCCGACCGCCAGCCGGGGAACGTCCACGCCCTCGGACACCATGCGCACCGCCACCATCCACCGGTCCTCGGACGCCGCGTAGTCGTCGATGCGCTTGCTGGCGCCGTCGTCGTCGCTGAGGACGACCGTCGGCTTCTGCCCGGTGATGTCGGCCAGCACCCGGGCGTAGGCCCGCGCGGCGGTCTGGTTGGACGCGATGACGAGCCCGCCGGCGTCCGGGATGTGCCGGCGCACCTCGGAGAGCCGGGTGTCCGCGGCCCGCAACACGGCGCTGATCCACTCGCCCTTGGGGTCGAGCGCGGTGCGCCAGGCCTGCGCCGTGACGTCCTTGGTGAGCGCCTCGCCGAGGTTGGCGTCGACGACCTCGCCGGCCTTCGTCCGCCACCGCATCGGGCCGCCGTAGTTCATGAACAGCACCGGCCGGACGACGGCGTCCCGCAGCGCGTCCGCGTAGCCGTAGGTGTAGTCGGCCTTCGAGACCAGCGTGCCGCCGGGGCCGGGCTCGTAGCTGACGAACGGGATAGGGTTCTCGTCCGAGCGGAAGGGGGTACCCGTCAGGGCCAGGCGGCGGGTGGCGTAGGCGAACGAGTCCCGCACGGCCGCGCCCCAGCTCAGCGAATCGCCGGCGTGGTGGATCTCATCGAAGATCACCAGCGTCGGAAAGTTCGCGGTCATCGCCTCATAGTGGAACGGCCGCGCGGCGACGCCGGCGTAGGTGACGGCGATGCCGTCGTACTCGCGGGAGCGTCCCCGCTTGGAGCCACCCAGCCCCGGGTCGATGTGGACGCCGACGCGCGCCGCGGCGTCCGCCCACTGCACCTTCAGGTGCTCGGTCGGGGTGACGACGATCACCTTCCGCACGACGCGACGGGTCAACAGTTCATGCGCGATCCGCAGCGCGAACGTCGTCTTTCCGGCGCCCGGCGTCGCGACGCAGAGGTAGTCCTCGGGGGCGCGGTCGAGGTACTGCTCGAACGCCTCCACCTGCCAGGCGCGCAGGCGCGAGGCGGTGCCCCACGCCGCCCGCTGGGGGAAGGCCGGGGAGAGGTGTTCAAACGCGGACGACGTCACGCGGAGGCCGCCCGAAGGACCGGCCGCAGGAGAGGATCAGACATACCTGGGCGACCCTAGTCGCTTCCTCGGCACCGTCCAATCCGCCCCTCCGCGCAGGGTTCGCCACCGCCCTGCGGTCGGCCTACGCTGGGGGCCATGTGGCTCGAGCTCGAGGGACTGAACAACCTGCGCGACCTGGGTGGCACCCCCACCCGCTCCCGCCGGCGCATCCGCCGCAACACCCTGTGGCGTTCGGACAACCTGCAAGACCTCGGCCCCGCGCAGTTCGACCAACTGCGCGAGTGGGGCCTCACCGACGTGATCGACCTGCGCACCGACTTCGAGATCGAGAGCGCCCCGTCGCCCGCGGAAGACCTCCCGGGCATCACCTACCATCACTGCTCGTACTTCCGGGAGGACGAGGACGACGACGAGGACATCCTCGACCGAGCCTTGCCTTGGGTCGACTACGAGGCGAGCGTCCGGCACGAGGACCCTGTGACGGCGTCCTACCTGTCGTTCCTGCGCGACCGTCCCGACTCGGTCGTCGAGGCGCTGGAGGCCATCACCGACGCCGAAGGCGCCGCGCTCGTGCAGTGCGCCGCGGGCAAGGACCGGACGGGCTTCACCATCGCTTTGGTGCTGAGCCTGCTGGGCGTCTCGGACGCCGACATCGTGGCCGACTACGCGCGCACCACCGAGCGCATCACCGCCGTGGTGCAGCGGATGTGGAGCACGGAGACGTACGCGTCCGAGCGCGACCGCGAGCTGTCGCAGTCCGCGCTCGCCGCCCGCCCCGAAGCCATGCAGGGCGTCCTCGATTACCTCAACCGCGAGAAGGGCGGCGTCGAGCCGGCCCTGGTCGAGATCGGCTGGGCGCACGAGGACACGCTGCGGCTGCGCAAGCGTCTGCTGGAGAGCTGACCGAGACGCGGCGTGGTCCGGCGCCCCGGCCCCGGCCGGTTCAGCGGCCGCCTCGCAGGCGGTCGCGGAGCTTCATGAGTTCCTGACGCTCCCGGTCGGTGAGGCTGCCGATGCCGTTGTCGTTGATGCGGTCGAGCAGCTCGTCGAGCCGCTCCCGGTCGGACGTCCGGCGGTTCTGGACGCGCTGCTCGCTGCGGCTGACCCTCGGCGCGGCGGGTTGCCGGGCCGGGCGCGGACGCCGTCGGCGCGCGCCGCCGGGGATCCACGCGTAGTCGCCGAGCAGCCCGCAGGCCTTGGCGACCAGGGCCACCAGCACCAGCCCGATCAGCAGGGACAGCAGTTGGCCCCACGCGCGCGCGGCCAGCATGGGCAGCACCTGGAGCGCCAGCAGCACCGCGCCGAACGCCCACGCAGGGATGTTGAACAGGAAGCGTCTCGTCGGATACTCGGCGATCCACAGCAGCAGCACGATGAACTCGATGCCGTCGATGCCGGCCAGGGCGGTCGGCACCCGCAACAGCGACCCCACGATCAGCGCCGCCGCCAGCAGGCTCGCGGCGATGCCGCCCAGGAGCCACCCCATCCGGCCGCGGCCGATCATCCCCTCGAGGTCGCTGCCGAAGTACCAGAAGAAGAACAGGTTGAGCACGCCCCACAGCGACAGGCTGGAGGCCAGCGGCCAGGTCACCAGCCGCCAGATCTCGCCGTTCAGCACCAGCTCGGGAGTGAAGTACAACGCTCCGGGGGCGCCGGGCGCGACGACCCAGGCGATCCAGGACGCGACGGTCGCCAGGACGACCAGCATGACCGTGCCCACCTCGAGCCGTCCGAGGCGGAACCACGGTTGGTCGGGTCCGGCCGGCATGATGCGGAAGCTACTCACGCGCCCGATCGTATCCGTTGGCGTGACGGGGATCAGCCCCGCACCCGGTACCCTGCCCACGACCCCTCCCCCTGACCCCGACGTGAGGAGCGACCATGGCCGGCGAGCGCCCGCGCAGCACGTGGCCATGGGTTGCCGGCGTGCTGGCGCTGCTGCTGACCTTCCTGCTCGGCCCGGGGTCCGCGCTGCTCCAGCCGTTCACCGACGGGCCGGGCCCGGGGCCGTCCCCGACGCGGAGCCGCACCGTCACCCCGCGGACGTATCCCAGCACCACCCCGCGGACCTACCCCACGCAGACCCCCGAGCCCGGCATCACGGTGACGCCGACGCCGGTGCCGCGGCCCACGCAGCCGGCGGCGGCGCCGCCCGACCAGGTCACCGGCCAGCTCGACCAGTTGTACGGCACCTTCGCCCCGCTGCAGGCCGCGGGCAGCGGCGACGCGATCATCCGGCTCCCCGAGGACGCCCCCAGCGGCGTCCTCACCCTCACCAGCACGGGCCGGGGCGCGGTGAGCGTTGACTCCCTGGACGGGACGGGCGCGCGCCTCGAGCCCGTGGTGACGGCTTACGGTGCGCTGGACGGCGAGTTCCTGCTGGGCATGCGGCGCCCAGGGGAGGCCCGAGCGCTGCGCCTGCGCGCGAGCGGTCCGTGGCGGCTCACCCTCAGCCCCGTCTCGCGGGCGCCCCGGATCAGCGTGCCGGCGACGGGCACCGGCAACAGCGTCCGCGTCTACACCGGTGGCACCGCACCGATTCGCGCCACCCACACCGGTCGGGGCAACTTCATCATCTGGGCCTGCCTCGGGCGCGACCGCGACCTCGTCGCCAACATCATCGGCAGCACACAGGTCGCCACCTCGACCCTGGAGCTGACCCCGGCCGTCCTGTCGATCCGGTCCGACGGGAACTGGACCGTCGCCCGCGGCTGACCCGCGCTAGGTTGAGGCATGGCCACGGACAACGCCGTCGAGCTCGAGGTCGGCACCCGCACGGTGCGGCTCTCCTCGCCCGACCGCGTCTACTTCCCCGAGCGAGGGTGGACGAAGCTCGACCTCGCCCGGTACTACCTCGCCGTCGGCGACGGGATCGTCCGCGCGCTGCGCGAGCGGCCCACGATGCTGCACCGGTTCCCGAAGGGCCTCGCGGGGCCCAAGGTGCACCAGAAGCGGCTGCCGTCGGGCGCGCCCGACTGGGTCGAGACGGTCGAGCTGTCCTTCCCGCGCTACGGGCTGACCGCCGACGAGCTGTGCGTCACCGAGCTGGCTCAGGTGATATGGGCGGTGCAGATGACAACGGTCGAGTTCCACCCGTGGAACGTCCGGCGCGGCGACGTCGACCGGCCCGACGAGTGGCGCATCGACCTCGACCCGGGTCCCAAGGCAGGCTTCGACCGCGTCCGCCGGGCCGCCCACGGCGCCCAGGAGGTGCTGGGCGAGCTGGGCATGACCGGCTATCCGAAGACGTCCGGCGGCAACGGACTGCACATCTACGTGCGGATCAGGCCCGACTGGACGTTCGAGGATGTCCGCCGCGCTGCGTTGGCGTTCGCCCGAGAGGTGGAGCGCCGACTGCCCGGCGACGTCACGACGACGTGGTGGCGCAAGGACCGCGACCCCGCGCACGTCTTCCTCGACTACAACCAGAACGCCCGCGACCACACGATCGCCTCCGCCTACTCGGTGCGCGGGGTCGCCGAGGGCACCGTGTCGACGCCGATCACCTTCGACGAGATCGACGCCGTCGACCCGCGCGACTTCACCCTCGCGACGGTGCCGGCCCGCTTCGCCGAGCTGGGCGACCTGCACGCGGCCATCGACGACGAGGCGTTCGGCCTGGAAACGCTGCTCGCGTGGGCGGCCCGCGACGAGCGCGACGAGCCCGACAGGGTGCCGCCGCCGCCACGCGAGGACGGCGGCGCCGGTCCGGCCAAGACCCGCCAGCAGCAGGGTCGCCACCGGCGCAAAGAGACGCCGTAGGGCGCCGGTGCCCCCACCCGCTCGCCGAGCGGGGCGCGTCCCCCCGCCTTGGCCCCGCGCCGCGCGGCGCCATAGTGTCGGGTGACATGGAGCCTGATCTGTCCGCGCTGGCCGACGTGGACCGCAGCGATCCGGGATTGCGCGCATGGGTCGCCGAACGCGTCCGCCGGCTCGATGCGGACGACCGCCGCAGCGCCGACACCCACCTGCTGCGGCTCGAGTTACCCGCCGAGTGGGGCATCGACCTCTATCTGAAGGACGAGAGCACCCACGTCACGGGCAGCCTCAAGCACAGGCTCGCCCGCTCGCTGTTCATGTACGCGCTCGTCAACGGCTGGCTGCGCCCGGGCACGACGGTCATCGAGTCGTCGTCGGGCTCCACCGCGGTCAGCGAGGCGCACGTGGCGCGCATGCTCGACGTCCCGTTCGTCGCCGTCGTGCCGCGCGGCACCAGCGCGTCCAAGATCGCCCTCATCGAGGCGGAGGGCGGGCGCTGCCATACCGTCGAGACGGCCGAGCAGATGGACGCCGAGGCGCACCGGCTGGCCGCCGAGTGCGGCGGCCTGTTCCTCGACCAGTTCACCCACGCCGAGCGCGCCACCGACTGGCGCGGCCACAACAACATCGCGGTGTCGATCTTCGAGCAGCTCGCCGAGGAGCCGCACCCCGTCCCCCGCTGGATCGTCGTGAGCGCCGGCACCGGCGGCACCAGCGCGACCATCGGGCGCTACCTGCGCTACCGGCGGCTGCCGACCGGGCTGTGCGTGGCCGACGTCGACCGCTCGGCGTTCTTCCCCGGCTGGGTCGCCGGCGACCAGGACGCCCGCTGCCACCAGAGCTCGCGGATCGAGGGCATCGGACGCCCCCGCGTCGAGAAGAGCTTCGTCCCGACGATCGTCGACCGGATGGTCCAGGTGCCCGACGAGGCGTCCATCGCCGCGGCCCGCTACGTCTCCGCGCGCCTCGGACGCCGCGTCGGCGGCTCCACCGGGACCAACGTGGTCGCGGTCGCCAAGCTCGTCGCCGGGATGCGGGCGCGGGGTGAGCGCGGCTCCCTGGTGACCCTGCTGTGCGACTCCGGCGATCGCTACGCGGCGACCTACTTCGACGACGGCTGGGTCGCCGCCCAGGGCTGGGACCTGGCGCCATGGACGGCCGTCCTCGAGCGGGAGCTGCCGCTCGGCCGGGGCTGACGCCGTAGCCCGTCCCAGCTGTGTCGCGCGACGCGTCGCCGGCCGCCCCGTAAGGTCTGCGACATGGAACTCGCGATCCCGCTGCCGATCGACCCCATGCTGGCCAAGGCGGTCACGAAGATCCCGGCGCCCGACTCGGTGCCCGGCGGGCTGTCGTACGAACCCAAGTGGGACGGCTTCCGCTGCATCATCCTGCGCGACGGCGACGAGGTCGAGCTGTCCAGCCGCGGCGGAAAGCCGCTGACGCGGTACTTCCCCGAGGTCGTCGACTTCGTCAAGGAGTTGCTCCCCGAGAAGGTGGCCGTGGACGGCGAACTCGTCGTCCGCCAGGGCGAGCCCGGACGCCAGCGGCTGCACTGGGAGGCGCTCAGCCAGCGCATCCATCCGGCCGCCAGCCGCGTCGCCAAGCTCGCTGAAGAGACCCCGGCGGAGTTCATCGCGTTCGACCTGCTCACCGTCGCCCAGGACGCCCTGGTCGACCGCCCGTTCGCCGAGCGGCGCGCCCGGCTGGTCGAGGTCTGCGCGCACCTGACGCCGTCCGAGCCGGTCCACCTGACCCGCACCACGGACGATCCCGAGCTCGCCGAGCGCTGGTTCTCCGAGTTCGAGGGCGCGGGCCTCGACGGCGTCGTCGCGAAGCCGCTGGCCGATCCTTACTCCCCCGGCAAACGGACGATGCTGAAGATCAAGCACTCGCGCACCGCCGAACTGGTTCCGTATGGCTACCGGGTGCACAAGTCCGGCAGCGGCGTGGGGTCGATCCTGCTCGGCCTCTATGACGCCGACGGGAACCTGCTCCCCGTCGGCGGGGCGTCCGCCTTCACCAACGCGTACCGGCAGCAGTTGGTCGACGAGCTCGAGCCGCTGGTCGTCCGGGACGACGACGGCGAGGTGGTCAAGGCGGCGACCGACCGCTCGCGGTTCTCCGGATCGAAGGACACCTCGTTCGTGCCGCTGCAGCCGGAGCTCGTCATCGAGGTGCAGTTCGATCAGCTCGAGGGGAACCGGCTGCGGCACGCCGCCCGGTTCCTGCGCTGGCGTCCCGATCGCGACCCGCGATCGTGCACCCTCGCGCAGATCGAGCGCGCCCCCGAGTACGACCTCGCCGAGGTGCTCGCCGACCCCGCGAAGGGCTGAGCGGCCTTCCCCTTCACCGCACAGGGGACCGATAACAGTGCTTGCGGAAGCACGGATTTCGCGGCCAGCGAACGACGGCATCTCCGTCCCCCCGAGCTGGGACAAAGTGTCGCGAAATCGTGCGAATCGGTGCGATGATGAAGTTATGGAGGAACTCCGTCTTGTGATCGTCGACGACCATCCCGCGATCTTGCGGGGAGTCGCCGCCAGCTTGCGCGAGTTCTTCCCCCAGGCGTCCATCACCTCCTGCGCCACCGCCGAGGAGGCCGTCTCCCTCGACCCGGAACCGCAGATCGCGCTGCTCGACGTCCACCTGGCCGACGACAGCGTCCCGGCCGACAACGTCCGCATCCTGTGCGACATCGGCTGCGAGGTCCTGCTGTACACCCAGGAGACCCGCCGGACGCTCGTGTCGTCCTGCTTCCGCGCCGGGGCGTCCGGCATCGTCGCGAAGAACGACGATCTGGAGTACCTGGTCAGCGCGATCCGCTGCGTCCAGGCCGGGGAGCCGTACCTCACCCCCGACTGGGCCGCGGCCCTCGACGACGACCAGGCGCGCATCCCGAACCTCACCCCGCGCGAGTCGGACGCGCTGCGCCTCTACGCCACCGGTCTGCCGCTGAAGTCGGTGGCCCGTCGCATGGGCGTCGGCGAGCAGACCGCGCGCGAGTACCTGCTGCGCGCCCGCAAGAAGTACACCGAGGTGGGACGCCCCGCCGACACGCGCACCGACCTCTACATCCGCGCGGTCGAGGACGGCCGCCTCCCGGGCCCCGAGCCTCTCTGATCGGCGCCGCCGACGCGGCGTCCGGTGACACGTTTGTGCCCGCAACAGCGGGGCACCGGTGCTCCAGACCGCCTTCGTCGGGTAACAATGACGGGTGACCGATCGCAACATCATTCGTATCGAGGGCAGTTCACGCGAATTCAATCGCCTGAAGATCCTCTTCGTGCTGCTTCTTCCGCTCGCGATGTCGCTGATGGCGGTCTCCAGCGTCAACGTCGCGCTGCCGACGATCGAGACCGGCCTCGGGGCGTCCGCCAGCGACGTGCAGTGGGTGTTGTCCGGGTACGCGCTGGCCTTCGGGATCTCGCTGGTGCCCTCCGGCCGCGCCGGGGACGTGCTGGGTCGCGGGGCGCTGTTCATCGCCGGGCTGACGCTCTTCGTCGTCGCGTCGTTCGTCTGTGGCCTCGCCTCCACGCCGCTCATGCTGAACATCGCCCGCATCGTGCAGGGCGTCGGCGCGGGCATGTTCAGCCCGCAGGTCACCGGCATGATCCAGCAGTACTTCTCCGGCGCCGGACGCGCCCGAGCCTTCGCACTGTTCGGCCTGGTGATCAGCGCGTCCGTGGCGGTCGGCCCGATCGTCGCCGGCATCATCATCGAGTCGCTGGGACCGCAGCTCGGCTGGCGCGGGGCGTTCTACTTCAACCTGCCGCTCGGCATCCTCGGGATCATCCTGGCGCTGGCCTGGTTCCCCTTCGCCCGGGAGCGCTCGCTGTGGGCAACCAAGGCGGGCGACGTCCCCGCCGGTACCCCGATGCACGTCGACCTCGACCCGGTCGGCACCCTGTTGCTCGCGATCAGCGTGCTCTGCGTGATGCTGCCCTTCATGGCCCACGACAACCCGTGGACGTGGCTGCTGCTCGGCGCCGGCGCGCTGACCCTGTGGGCGTGGTACCGCTGGGAGAAGGGCTACGCGGCCCGCGGCAAGGAGCCGATGGTCGACCTCACGTTGTTCGGCTACAAGTCGTTCAGCTACGGGACGATGGTCTCGGGGGTGATGTTCACCGGGTCGGCGACGACGTTCGTGCTGGTGGCGCTGTTCCTGCAGTCGGGCCTGCACACCAGCGCCCTTGAGGCGGGCCTCATCGGCCTGCCGAACGCGATCGTGTCCGCCTTCTTCTCCGTGTGGGCCGGGGGCCGCGTGATGTCGAAGGGCCGCGCGCTCGTGATCGCGGGCTTGCTCTCGATCATCATCGGGTGCTGCGTCGTCATCGGCGTCGCCGAGCTCGTCGCCCACTCCGGCATCAGCTTCTGGTGGCTCGCGCTGGCCCTGCTGCCGCACGGCTTCGGCATGGGCGTCATCGGCTCGGCCAACCAGACGCTGAGCCTGCAGGACATCCCGCCCGCCGCGGGCGGTACCGCCGGCGGCGTGAAGCAGACCGCCGAGCGCATCGGCACCGCCATCGGCAACGCGATGATCACCGGCGTCTTCTTCGCGGTGCTCGCCATGACGGACTGGACCACCGGCTTCGCGGCCGGCTTCGTCGTGATCGCCCTGGTGCTGATGGTGTCGCTGTTCATCGCGTGGCGCGACTTCCGCTACCACCGCTCAATCGGCCGCGCCTGACGGAGGGCGCTGGCGTCAGGCGCCGTAGCCTTCGTCCTCCAGGACGACCTCGCGGTCGTCGGGATCCTCCACCGGCGCGTCGCCCTCGGCGTCCGCGGGGTCGACCGGCAGGTCGTCCGGGTCGGGCTGCACCTCGCTGACGGACTCGCGCTCGTAGGTCTTGTCCTCGACGGCGCCACCGGGCAAGGCGTCGTCGTTCTCAGCCGCTGGGGTCTGGGTCATGGCGCCAGCCTAGGCACGGCTCGGCCGTCCTGCCAACGGGTTCCGGATGCCGTCGGCTTCTCCCCGGCGAGCGGACGGCCGTCCGGGCTGGGCGCCCTGACGAGGGCGAACGTCCGGGCGGCCCGGCGCGCAAGGTACGCTCGGCCGGGTGATGAGGATATGAGCACGGCGCCGCGGCGCGGCATGTTCGTTTCCCTCACGGTCCGCAACTACCGTCTCTACTTCTTCGGCATGTTGCTGTCGAACATCGGGCTGTGGATGGCGCGCGTCGCCCAGGACTGGTTGGTGCTGACGGTGCTCACCAACAACTCGTCGATCATGCTGGGCACGATCACCGCCCTGCAGTTCCTGCCCATCGCGCTGCTCTCGCCCTACGCCGGGGCCGTCGCCGACCGGTTCCCCAAGCGCGAGCTGCTGATGGTGACCCAGTCCGCGGCCGCGCTCACCTGGGGCGTCCAGGCGCTGCTGGTGTTCACCGGCGCCGTGCAGCTGTGGCACGTGATGGCGCTGGCCTTCCTCAGCGGCGTCGTGTCGTCGTTCGACAACCCGGCGCGGCAGGCGTTCTCCTCCGAGATGGTGCCGGACGCCTACCTCACGAACGCCGTCGGGCTGAACAGCACGACCTTCAACGCGTCCCGGCTCATCGGCCCGGGCGTCGCCGGCTTCGCCATCGCGGCGTGGGGCATCGGTCCCGCGCTGTTGATCAACGCGGTCAGCTACGTCGCCACCCTCATCGCGCTGCTGCTGATGCGCCCCGAGGAACTCCACCCCGCGCCGCGGACGAAGGGACGCGGGTCGGTGCGGGCCGGCCTGCGCTACGTCGCCAAGCGGCCCGACATCGTGTTGACGCTGTTCATCGTCTTCATGCTGGGCACCTTCGGCCTCAACTTCCAGGTCACGAACGCGCTGATGGCGACGACGGTGTTCGGGGTGGGCTCCGAGGAGTACGGGATGATGGGCACGGTCATGGGCATCGGCACCCTGGTGGCCGCGCTGATGGCGGCGCGGCGCCAGCGCCCGCGGAACCTGGTGCTGGTCGGCGCGCTCGGCGGCTTCGCGCTGTTCCTGACGATCGCGGCGCTGACCCCCCACTACTACGTCTACCTCGCCGCGCTGGTGCCCGTCGGGCTGTGCTCGCTGACCGTGATGACGTCGGCGAACGCTTCGGTACAGCTGTCGACGACGCCCGCGATGCGTGGCCGGGTGATGGCGCTGTACATGGCGATCTTCATGGGCGGCACCCCCGTCGGCGCCCCGCTCATCGGCTGGATCGGAGAGGTGTTCGGCGCCCGAGCGACGCTGCTGGTGGGGTCCCTGGCGACCGGCCTCGCCTTCGTGGTGGCCGTCCTGTTCCTGCTGCGACGCCGGCACTGGCGTCTGCCGAGCTTTCCGGTGCGCCGCGACCTCACCCCGGACGTCTGACGCGCCCCGGTCCGGCGGGGTCCGCCGGAGGGACCGACGGTCCGGCGCCTAGTCGGGCTCCCCGCGCAGGACGCGCACGAGCACCCGCAGCGCGAGCACCATGCCGAAGAACAGCAGCACGGAGCCGAGCACGTCGTACAGCGCGACCCCCGGCATCAGCTGGGGCCCCTCGCTGACGATCAGCCAGATCGCGCCCAGCACCGCCGCGGACGCCAGCACCGTGAGCGCCGCCTGGTCGACGAGACCGCGGACGAAGGCGCGATCGGCCGGGTCGGCGAAGGAGCGCACGGTGACGGTGAAGCGCCCCGACTCGACCTGCTCGAGCACCTGGTTCAGCCGGCGCGGCAGCCGCTGCAGCATCGGAAGCGTCGCCGCCAGCTGCCGCTGCACGGCCTGCTTCACCGCGTCCGGGTTCGCGCGCTCGGCGACGATGCCCGCCGCCGACTCCCGGGCGCCGTCCACCAGGTCGAAGGACGGGTCGAGGAGCAGCAGCGACCCCTCCAGCGCCGCGAGGGTGCGGAACGCGCCCGCCAGCATCGGCGGGATCGAGAAGGAGTGCCGGAGCACGAGCGCCATCAGCTCGCTGAACATGCCTGCCGAGTCGCCTCGGCCCGAGACGCCGCGGTAGCGGACCAGCAGCACGCCGATCTCCTGCTCGAGGGCGTGCTGGTCGAGGTCGTCCGGACGCCCCAGCAACTCCACCACCGCGTCGGTCACGGCGAGGGTGTCCTCGGCGTTCACCGCCGCCAGCAGGAACGCCAACGCCGTGCGAGAGACATCGTCGAGGCGTCCCACGGAGCCGAAGTCGAGCATGGCCACCGTCGCGTCCGGACGCAGCATCAGGTTGCCCGGGTGGAGGTCGGCGTGGAAGACGCCGGTGACCAACAGTTCCCGCAGCACCTCCGCGAGGACGCCCGCGGCCAGCCCGCTGCGCTCCTCCGCGCTGAGCCGGCCGAGCTCGGCGGCCGCCCGGGCCAGCGGCACCCCGTCGATCTCCTCCATCACGAGCACCCGCTGCCCGGACAGGTCCGGGTAGGTACGCGGCACGGTGACCGTTCCCGTGGGCGCGAGCCCTGCGGCCATGTCCGCGGTGTTGCCGAGCTCGACCCGATAGTCGAGTTCCTCGCGCAGGGACGCCGCGAAGCCACGCACCAGGGTCTCGACGCCGATCGCCTTGGCCCACGACGTGTTGCGGGTGAGCCACCGGCCGAGCCGGGTCAGCAAGTCGAGGTCGGCGATGATCTGCGCGCGCGCCTGCGCCCGCTGGATCTTCACGACCACCCGCGACCCATCCGGCAGGGTGGCCCGGTGCACCTGGCCGACGGACGCCGAGGCAAGCGGCTCGCGATCGACGGAGGCGAACACCTCGCCGGACGGTCGGCCCAGCTCCCCGGCCAGCACCGGCTCGACCTCGTCCCAGGGAACCGGCTCCACGTCCGAGTGCAACTGGGAAAGCTCGTCGATGAAGGCTGCCGGCAGCAGATCCTGACGCGTGGCGAGGTTCTGTCCGAGCTTGACGAAGGTGACGCCGGCGTCCTCCAGCGCCCGGCGCATCGCCCGAGCGGTCTGCCGCCCGTCGCTGTGCCCGAGACGCGCGCCCGGACGCAGGAACCGGCCCAGGCCGTGCCGCAGCGCGATGCCCGTGAGCTCGAGCCGGCGCGCGAACCGGCGCCGGCGGGCGCCCCACCCGGTCACCCAGGTCCGGAGGGGCGGCAGCGAGCCGGTAGGGATCAGCATCTCCAAGGCCACGAGCGCGATCAGGCCGAGGGTGAACGTCCACACGATGACGAGCCCGAACAGCAGGACGACGATGCCCTGCTCGGTGGAGTTCAGCTCGCGACCGATCAGGCCACCCGACCGGGCCACCGCGATCATCAGCCAGTCGGCGCCCAGCATGACGGCCGCGCCGACGGCCAACGAGCGGATCCAGCCCACGGGGACGCCCAGCACGCGCCGGGCGACGACCGCCAACGCGACGGTGGTGAGGATGGCCAGGAGAGCCGCGAACAGCTGAGACAGCCAGGGGTCCATCGGGTTTCCGCCTTCAGGGTCGCGGCCGGGTTCGCTCCGAGTCTGGCCCGGCACCGGGTGAGGCGACAAGCCCAGATGTCGAGAGAATCCGTCGCGGGGGTGAACCGATTGTCAGTGGGGCGTGCTTCAATGTCGCGAAGCGTCAGTGACAGGAGCATGGATGATCCGGTTCGACCACGTCCACAAGCAGTTCCCGGACGGCACCACCGCTGTCGACGACTTCTCGCTCGTCGTGCCCAGCCACGAGGTCGCCGTACTGCTCGGCTCCTCCGGCTGCGGTAAGACAACCCTCATGCGCATGGTCAACCGCATGGTCGACCCGACGTCGGGCTCGGTGTGGATCGACGACGACAACGTGGCCGACCTCGACCCGGTGCCGCTGCGCCGACGCATCGGCTACGTCATGCAGAACGCCGGTCTGCTGCCCCATCGCACGATCGCAGACAACATCGCGACGGTGCCGCTGCTGGAGGGCGTCGACAAGAAGACCGCCCGGCAGAAGGCGGACGAGCTCCTGCAGCTGGTGGGCATGTCCACGTCCACGGCCGACCGCTACCCCAGCCAGCTGTCCGGCGGGCAGCGACAGCGCGTCGGCGTCGCACGGGCGCTGGCGGCCGACCCGAACATCCTGCTGATGGACGAGCCGTTCGGCGCGGTCGACCCCCTGGTGCGGCGCGACCTGCAGTCGTGGCTGCTCGAGATCCAGGCCCACCTCGCCAAGACCATCCTGTTCGTCACCCACGACGTGGACGAGGCGTTCCTGCTCGGCGACCAGGTGCTGGTGTTGCGCGAAGGGGCCGAGATCGCCCAGCAGGGCACCCCCGACGAGATCCTCGACCACCCGGCCGACGACTTCGTCCGCACCTTCGTCGGCATCGACCTCCCGAGCCGCCGGAGGCGCCGATGAACTGGCTGAGCAGCAACCTCGACCAGGTGCTGAGGCTGACGCTCAACCACCTGGCGATGGCGATCCCGCCCATCGTGATCAGCCTGCTGCTGTCGATCCCGCTCGGCTGGGTGGCGCACCGCAACCGGGTGGCCCGCCAACTGCTGCTGACCGGGTCGGGAATCTTGTACGCGCTGCCGTCGCTGCCGCTGTTCGTCCTGCTGCCCATCATCATCGCCACCAAGATCCTCGACCCCCTCAACGTGGTCGTCGCGCTGAGCCTGTACGGCCTGGCGCTCATGGTGCGCACGGCGACCGAGGCGTTCGACTCGGTGAGCGCCGAGGTGCGCGACTCGGCGACGGCGCTCGGGCACTCGATGGGTCAGCGGTTCTGGCGGGTCGACCTCCCGTTGGCCGGGCCGCCGCTGTTGGCGGGCCTGCGGGTGGTGTCGGCGTCCACGCTGTCGCTGGTGTCGGTGGGTGCGCTCGTCGGGGTGCCGTCGCTGGGCTACTTCTTCACCGACGGCTACACCCGAAGCTTCCTGCTGGAGATCGGCGTCGGCATCATCGGCACCGTGCTGCTGGCCGTGATCTTCGATGTCGCGATCCAGCTGGGCGGACGCCTGTTCATGCCGTGGCTGCGCGCCACCGACACCCGGAGGGCACGCCGATGAGATTCTTCCTCGCCGCCCTGGAGTTCATCGCCGACCCGGCCAACTGGGCCGGTCCCACCGGCATCGGCGCCCGTCTTCTCGAACACCTGCTGTACTCGGGCCTGGCCCTGGTGCTGGCCGCCCTCATCGCGATCCCGCTCGGCCTCTACGTCGGGCACACCGGACGCGGCCGCGAACTCGCCGTCGGGGTCTCGGGGGCGCTGCGCGCGATGCCGTCGCTCGGCTTGCTCACGTTCCTGGCCGTATCGATGGGCTTCGGTCTGCGGTTGTCGATCATCCCGTCCACGATCGTGCTGGCCATCCTGGCGATCCCGCCGCTGCTGGCCAACACCTACGCCGGCGTCGAAGCCATCGACGAGACGGTCGTCGACGGCGCCCGCTCCACCGGCTTCTCCGAGGGGCAGATCGTCGGCCAGGTGGAGCTCCCGCTCGCCGCGCCCATGATCGTCGGCGGCCTGCGCTCGGCCACCCTGCAGGTGATCGCCACGGCGACCGTGTCGGCCTACCTCGGCCTGGGCGGCTTCGGCCGCTACATCCTCGACGGGCTGCCCATCCGCAACTACGCCCTGATGCTCGCCGGCTCGCTGCTCGTGATGGCGCTCGCCCTGGTCGCGGACGGCCTGCTCGCCCTGCTGCAACGCGCCGTGACGACGCGCGGCGTCCGGGCGGCCACCGGCCAGTCGCTCGGCCCCGACCGCGGACGTCCGCGCGAGCAACGGGCCACGTCCGCGTCCACCACCGGCGCCCAGCCCTGACCCGAAGGAGTCGCCATGATGCGCACCGCTTCCCGCCTGATCGCCCTGCTCACCGTCTGCTGCCTGACGCTCGCGGGCTGCTCGAACGCCGACCCCCTCGACACCGGCAACGCGGGCGCGGCCCCGGGCTCGTCCACCGTGGTCAGGGTCGGCTCGGCGAGCTTCCCCGAATCGGAGATCATCGCCGAGCTCTACGCCCAGACCCTTGAGGCGAAGGGCATCAAGGTCGACCGCACCATGCAGATCGGCGCCCGCGACGTCTACATCGCGGCGCTGCGCGACGGCTCGATCGACCTGGTACCCGAGTACACCGGCAACCTGTTGCAGTTCTTCGACGCGCAGACGAAGGCCAAGACCCCCGAGGCCGTGGCCGCGGAGCTCGCCTATTCCACCCCCTCCGGCATGAAGGTGGGCCGTCCCGCCCCGGCCGAGGACAAGGACGCCTACAACGTCACCAAGCAGTTCTCGCAGCAGCACAACATCACCTCGCTGGACGACCTGCGCACCTACTCCGGGACGCTGCGGGTGGGCGGCAATGCCGAGTTCGCGCAGCGGCCCTACGGGCCCAAGGGCCTCACGAACGTCTACGGCGTCCCGGCCGACCGCATCCAGATGATCCCGATCGCCGACAGCGGTGGCCCGCTGACGGTGCGCGCGCTCGCCCAGGGCGAGGTGGACGCCGCCGATATCTACACCACCACCCCGGCGATCCGCGATGAGGGGTTCGTCGTGCTGAAAGACCCGAAGAACATGATCATGCCGCAGAACGTGGTGCCGCTGATGAGCACCCGCGTCGATCGGCAGGACGTGGTGGACGCCGTGAACGCCGTGTCGGCCAAGCTCACCACCGACGACCTGATCGCGATGAACGCCCGCAACCAGGGCGCCGACAAGGCGTCCCCGCGTGATATCGCGTCCGCCTGGCTGAAGCAGAAGGGCTTGGCCTGAGGCGAACCCCTCTCGATGCGGCCCTGAGTCGCATCAGCGCTTCTCGGCACTGTCCCGAACCGGGTCAGTGGGTCTTGGCGGCGTCCTTCGCCAGCGCGGCGACGATGCTCTTGGCGTCCCACGACGAGTTGGCCAGGTAGCGACGCAGCGTGTACTGCGGCTCGGCAGCGTCCGTGGGCTTGTCGGCGAGCTGGTAGGCGTCGCGGAAACCGGCGCTCTTGATGTGCGGCAGCGCGGCGGCGTTCCACGCGCCGTACGGGAAGGCGAAGTCGAGCACCTCCTGCCCCGACACCTTGCGGAGGAGTTCGCGGGGCTTGTTGATCTGGGTGGACCAGTCGGTGCCCGTGTACTTGGTCACCGGGTGGTGGTCCCAGGTGTGGCCGCCGATGGTCATTCCGGCGTCCGCGATGCGCTTGACGTCGTCCTTGCTCAGCCAGCCGGGGTTTCCGAGGATCACCGTCATCACGAAGAACGTGGCCTTGATCTTGCGCTCCACCACCATCGGCAGTGCGGCGAGCACCTGGTTGTCTTTGCCGTCGTCGAAGCTCAGCAGCACGGGCTTGGCCGGCAGGCCCTGGCCGGTCTGCAGGTGCGTCCAGTAGTCGTCCGGGGTGATGAACGTGTAGCCGGCCTGCAGCAGCCCGTCGAGCTGGGCGGCGAGGTTCTTCGGCGGCACGATCAGGCTGCTCCGGTTGTAGTCGGAATCCTTGGACGTCCACTCGCGCACCTGGTGGTAGCACAGTACCGGGACGGTGGCCCGGCTCAGCATCTGCTGCGCGGACGCCGTGGCGTCCGGCCCGGCGCTGGGGCCGGCCGACGACGTCCCCGTTTGCTGCCCTGACGACGCCCCGGCTCCCCCGGGGGACGCGGTGGCGGTGGCTCCCGGGGCCCTGGACGGCGACGTACCGGCGGGCTTGGCCGCTGCACAGCCCGCCGCGAGCGCCGCCACCGAGGCGGCCCCGAGGCCGAGCGCAGCCCGGCGCGAAAGCCCGTTGTTCTTCTCCTCCATGGCCATTCCCCCTAGCCCTAGGCGTCGCCCCGATGGCTGGCGCCGCCGACCAAGTTAGGCACCCAGCGGACGAATCCAAACGAGTAGGCGGGGTGAGACACGGGTCAAATATTCACTCCGTCTCAGCCCGCGCTCAGCCGAAACATGGCCGGGCTCCGGCTACGGCTGGTGACTCAGCGTTGCGCCGGCTGGTCTGGGTCGTCGGCACGCCCGACGACGGCGCGGTACAACCACAGAACGGTGAGACCGATCCCGACGACGATGCCGACGAGGGCGATCGTCGAGCCGGACTCCTGATAGCGCAGGAACAACAGCACGGTGAACACGGCACAGATCACCGCGCTGATCCAGCGTTGGGCACGGGACACCTTGGTCATGTCTCGACCGTAGCGGGCACTGGGCGAGTGCGCTGAGGCCAGGCGATCGCGGGGAGACGCTGCCGCAACTCACGGGCGCTCGGACATGATCGGGACGCCGGATTCTGCTGCCGGCCGTGGCCAGCGCAGGTCAGCCGTCGCTTCGGTCGACCGCCCCATCGACCTGGCCGCGCAGGCCGTCGTCGCCACCGCGGGTGCCGGGGGCCGCGGGGGCGTCCTCCATAACACCGCGGATCTCCCTTTCGCGGGAAGAGATGTCGTCGGCGACCGGCACCGAGTCGACATCGTCTCGGCTGTCGCTGGTGTCGACGTCGGGCTCGGCGAGCTCGTCGGGGTCGATGCCGTTACCCGGGGCCTCGGACATGCCGTCCTCCTTCGTCAGAGCTCGTCGCCCTCGCGTTCGATGTCATCGACGCTGGCGTCCGCGCTCTCGGCTACGGACCGGCCATCGGTGTCGGGGGCAGGCTCGTTCACGCTGCCGACGCTCAGGTCGGCGGCCTCCTCGGCCGCATCCTTGCGCTCGTCACCGTCCTCCTCCCCGCGGACGATGCGGCCCAGCAGGCCCTCGTCCTCGGGGATGGCTGCGTTACCATTGATCAGGTCGACTGTCTCGTCGATCGGACCCTCGTGCTGTGACATCCGTTGCTCCTCCCGGCGTCTCAGCGCGCCTCGCCGCCGGGACGCTCGCTCTGCCGCCCGACCGGCTGATCGTTGATCGCGTCACCGGGACGCGCGTCCGCCTCGGCGCTCAGGTCGGTGTCGGCCGCGTGGCTGCCCTCCCGGTCCACGGCGGCGTCACGGCGGTCGCCGACGTGATGCTCGCGCTCCCCGCGGCGGCCTGCGTCGACGTCATTGCCCCAGTTGTGACGGACCTCGCGGCCCTCGTCGTCCAGGTAGCCGGGGTGGCCCTGCTCGAGGCGGGTACCGGTCTCGACCTCGTTCTCGTCGCCGGCGTCGTCGACCCAGCCCGGGTGGCCCTGCTCGTAGTTCGGGCGGTCGTCGCGCTCGTACGACTCGTCGTCGGCCACGTCGCCGCGCTGGCCCTGCTCGAGGTTCTCGCCGGTGCCGCCCTGGACGTCGGCGTCGCGCAGCGTGTGCCCCCGGCGCTCGTCGCGGGTCGCGGCGCCACCCTCCGTGAGGTCCGCGTCGCGGGCGCCAAGACGCTCGTCGTTGTCCAAGGGTCGCTCGTCGTTGGTGCTCATCGTGGTGGTTCCTTCCATACGGTAATCCCCCCATTCCACCGGCCGTTGCCTGCCGGCGGAAGGGGGCGGTGCTGACAAAACGGTGACAATCCGCCGGTCCAGGGGCGAGGCGGCGCCGTAGAGTGGTCGCAGCGGCCAACCCGCCGACCACGACGACGTGAACGGAAAGGTGCAATGCCATGAGGATCAGCGTCCCCGCCGAAGTGAAGAACAACGAGTCCCGGGTGGCAATGACGCCCATCAGCGTCCACGAACTCGTGCGGCACGGCCACGAGGTGTACATCCAAGCCGGGGCAGGCGAGGGGTCCTCCATCCCCGACGCCGAGTACGAAGAGCAGGGCGCCACCATCGTCCCCGACGCCGCGGCCGCCTGGGAGGCGGGCGAGCTCGTCTGCAAGGTCAAGGAGCCGATCGCCGAGGAGTACCCCTTCCTGCGCGAAGACCAGGCGCTGTTCACGTACCTGCACCTGGCCGCCGACCGCCCCCTCACCGAGGCGCTCATCGAGGCGAAGACGCCCGCCATCGCCTACGAGACCGTTCGCCGTGCCGACGGCCAGCTCCCCCTGCTCTACCCGATGTCGGAGGTCGCGGGACGCCTGGCCCCCGTGGTCGGTGCCTACTACCTGCTCAAGCCGCAGGGTGGCCCCGGCATCCTGCTCGGCGGCGTCGGCGGCGTCAAGAACGCCAAGGTCGTCGTCATCGGCGGCGGCACCGCGGGCCAGAACGCGGCCCAGGTCGCCAACGGCATGGGCGCGGACGTCACGGTCCTCGACACCGATCTCGACAAGCTGCGCACCACGTTCTGGCGCTACGGCAACGCGGTGCGACAGATCGCGTCCTCGTCGCTGGCGATCCGCACCGAACTCAAGGACGCCGACCTCGTCATCGGCACCGTCCTCATCCCGGGCGCCCGCGCGCCGAAACTGGTCACGAACGAGATGGTCGCGAGCATGAACCCCGGTTCGGTGCTGGTGGACGTCGCGATCGACCAGGGCGGTTGCTTCGAGGACTCGCACGCGACCACCCACGCCGACCCGGTCTTCACCGTCCACCAGTCGACGTTCTACTGCGTCGCCAACATGCCCGGCGCGGTGGCCAACACCTCCACCTACGCCCTGACGAACGCCACGCTGCCCTACACCGTCGCGCTGGCCGACAAGGGCTGGCGCCAGGCGTGCGCAGACGATCCCGCGCTCGCCCAGGGCGTGAACACGGCGGCCGGCACGATCGTCCACCCCGGCGTCGCCGAAGCGTTCGACGACCTGCCGTCGACGTCCCTGGACGAGGTGCTGGCCTGACCTGCACGGCTCGTTGCGACCGGACGGCCGAAGTGCCACGGTGGGGGCCATGACACGCTTCACCGCATCGGCCGAGCAACTCGCGCGCGAGGGGGACGATCCCGTCGCGGCGATCGCCCGCTTCGCCCTCGAACCCGGCACCCCGGACGCCGCAGCCGCCGCCCGGGCGGTGGGCTCGGCGGCGGAACTGCTGCTGGACGGTGAGACTCCCGAGGACGTCAAGGACGCGTGCACGCTGGCCGTCCTGCGTGGCGCCGAGGTGCTGCTCCCGCGGCCGTCCGATCCGTCGGCGACCGCCCGCGAGGTGCTGAAGTCGCAGGGCTGGTCGGCGCAGGCGAAGCGGCTGGCGGGCAGCACCCTCAGCGACACCGAGCCCGACCGGGAGACCGCGCACGACATCGCCGGCGTCGCGGCCACGATCATGGTGAACCGCACCGACGTCCCCGACCTGGCGGAGTTCTCCGACAACACGGAGCCCGAGCTCGAGTCGCTGGCGGCGTCCGCGCTCGCCCGCATCCGCCGCGACTGAGCCTTCCCGCCGAGCGCCGGGGCTATCGGTGCCCCAGCGACGTCACTAACGTGGGCACGGTACCCGAGCGAAAGGGGCGACATGTCCGAAGCGGTGCTGAGGGACGAGGCCGTCCGGCTGGGCCAGGCGGCGGCGTCCAAGCAGGAGGCCATCCAGGCGTGCGGCGAGGCGCTGGTCGCGACCGGGCTCGTCGAGCCCGCCTACATCGAGGGCATGTTCGTGCGCGAGGAGCAGATCTCGACCTACATGGGCGAAGGCTTTGCGATCCCGCACGGCACGAACCAGTGCCGGGTGAACGTGCTCCAGCCGGTGATCGGCTACCTGCAGTTCCCCCAGGGCGTCGACTGGGACGGGCACCAGGTGACGGTCTGCATCCCGATCGCCTCGGGCAGCGACGCCCACATGGGCATCTTGTCGGCGCTGGCGGGGGTGCTGTCCGACCCGGAGAACGCCGAGCGACTGCGCACGACCTCCGATCCCGCAGAGGTGCACCGCATCCTCTCGACGGTGCGGGCCTGACAGGCCCTGCGCCCGGGCGAACGGCCCGTCCCTGCGGGGATGGGAAAGGCCCGGCCCGCGCCTGAGGGGGATGGCACGGGCCGGGCCTCATGGCGTTGACCAGACGCCACCCGTGAAGTCGTCTCGCTCACCTTTCGGTTCGCGATCCCCGCGATCTTCACTGAAGACTCTAGGACGCCGTGGCCGGCCGGTCCTCGTCCCAAGGTGCCGACCCGGCGGCCCGAAAGGACCGTCCTGCGGACGGCGAATCACCCGTGTGGCTAGCGCTTCCATCCTGGCTGTTGGGGACACCTATCCTCCATCATTGAGCATCGGCCACCCTTCACAGCTAAGATCCGTTGTGAATGACGAGCCGAGCCCGTCCCCCTCCCTAAAGGATCCCTGTCCATGAGCCAGCAAACCCCCGATGGTGATAGGACGTTCGCCGAAGTCCTGAGCAAGGCGGTGCAAGCCCGCGGCCTCTCCCTGGACCGCATCCGCGCCCGATTGGAGGTGGCCGGCGTCCCGGTCAGCAACGCGACGCTGAGCTACTGGCAGTCAGGACGCTCCCTGCCCACCCGGGCGCGTTCGCTGCGCACCCTCGTCGAGCTGGAGAGCATCCTCGATCTCGAATCCGGCGCCCTCATCGAACTCATCCGTAACGCGGACGGCCGCAGCCGTCACCAGATCTTCCCGTGGCAGAGCGTCGTGCCCGGAGAGAAGGTCGCGGAGCAGATCATCTCCGAACTCGGCATCGACTACGCCGGACGCATCACCCGCCTCACCTGCCACGACAACGTCACCATCGCCGAGGACCGCACCGAGGCCACCCAGCTCACCCGGCTGCTGCTGCGCGCCGAGCGATCCGGCACCCAGGCGTGGCCGGTGGTCATCCAGCAGGACGCCGCCGAGCAGGTCGTCCCCGAGATCGAGCCGGTTTTCGGCTGCACCGTCGGCCGCGTCGTCGTGGCCCCGCAGGAGCAACTCGTCGTCGCCGAGATGCTGTTCCCGCGGCCGCTGCAGCGGGGTGAGGTGGTGCTGACCGAGTGCCTGATCACGTGGGCGCCCACGACGAAGCCGTCCTTCCGCCTGGTGCGCGGCGCGCCCGAGCCGCTGCGCGAGTTGGCGCTCAGCGTCCAGTTCCACACCAAGTCGATGCCGACCTCGGTGACCTCGTTCTCCAGCGCGTCCATCGAGCGCCAGGACGTCCACAACGAGAGCGCGCCCGTCAAGGTGGTCGACACCGGCCAAGTGCAGCACGTGTGGATGGACCCCGCCCCGGGCGTTTACGGCCTCCGCTGGACCTGGGACTGACCGCCCCGATCGCCTATCAGGCGCCCTTGGCCAGGCGGCGCAACGCCAGTTCGGCCAGCGCCGCCGCCTGATCGGCCAGCATCTCGTCGTCGAAGTGGACGAGGGGTGAGTGGTTCCAGGGCTCCGAGCGCGGGTCGCGGTCGCGCGGCGTGCACCCGAGGAAGAGGAACGCGCCGGGCACCTCGTCCAGCACGAACGAGAAGTCTTCCGAGCCCATCATCGGCACCGGGAGGTCCACATAGCGGTCGGCCCCGAACATGTCGCGCAGCGTGTCGGCCATGAAGTCGGCCTCGCCCGGGTCGTTCAGCGTGACCGGGTACATCACGTCGAGCGCGACGTCCGCGGTGCAGCCGTGCGCCGCCGCGATACCCTCCGCGAGCCGCCGCGTCTCGGCGATCACCAGGTCGGTGTGCTCCTTCGACAGCGTCCGGACGGTGGCGCCCAGCGTCGCCGTCGGCGGGATGACGTTGATCGCCTCGCCCGCGTGCAGCTGTGTCACGGTCACGACGATCGGGTCGAAGACGCTGAACTTCCTCGTCACCATGGCGTTCAGCGCCGTGCCGATCTCCAGCAGCGCCGGGACCGGGTCGGTGGACGTGTGCGGCTGGGAGCCGTGTCCGCCGCGTCCGTGCACGGTGACGTGCAGCTGGTTGGCGCCGGCCATCAGCGGCCCGGGCCGGGACGAGAACTCCCCCCAGGGACCCGTGGCGACGTGGATGCCGTAGGCCGCCACCGGACGCTCGCCCGCGGCGTCCAGGACGCCCTCGTCGATCATCACCTTGGCGCCGCCGTCGCCCTCCTCGCCGGGCTGGAACATGAAGATCACCGAGCCCGGCAGCTCCTCGCGGCGGGCGGCCAGCAGACGCGCGGCGCCGACGAGGCCGCTGACGTGCAGGTCGTGGCCGCAGGCGTGCATGTTCCCGTTGGTCGCGGCGAAGTCGAGGCCGGTCTCCTCGCGGACGGGAAGCGCGTCCATATCGCCGCGCAGCAGGACGACGGGGCCGGGACGTCCGCCACGCAGGACGGCCGTCACCGAGGTGGTGTTCGTCCCGGTCGTGATCTCCAGGCCGAGCCCGTCGAGTTCCTCGAGCACCCGTCGCTGGGTCTCGGGGAGAACCAGGCCGACCTCGGGGTTTCGATGCAGGTCGCGGCGCAGAGCCACCAGGTCGGGCAGCAGCGCACGGGCGTCGTCGATCAGCGTCACGTCGTCTCCTTCGTCGTCACCCAGGACGCTACCGGGTCGGACGGAATCTCTCAGCGATCGGCGTCGATGCGGGCCAACTCGTCGGCGGAAAGCGTCAGGTCGGCGGCCTTGGCGGAGTCCACGATGCTCTGCGGACGCCGCGCACCGGGGATCGGAATGACGTGGTCGCCCTTGGCGAGCTCCCACGCCAGGACGACCTGCTGGGGGGAGACCCCGTGGTCGCGCGCGATCTCGCCGATGGAACCGAACCGCTCCCCCACCTCGACCGCGCCGCCGCCCGTGCCACCCAGCGGGCTCCACGGCAGGAACGCGACCCCCAGCTCGCCGCAGTGCTCGAGCTCGTCCTCGGAGTTACGGAAGGCCGGGGAGAACTCGTTCTGGACGCTGGCGAGGCCGCCTTCGCCGAGCACCTCGACGGCGATGTCGATCTCCTCGACGTCGGCGTTGCTGATCCCGACCGCGCGGATCAGCCCCTCGTCCCGCAGCCGCCCGAACGTGGCGATGACGTCGGCGTAGGCGCGCCAGCGATCGGGCCGGTGCCACTGGTACAGGTCGATGACGTCGACGCCGAGGGCGTCCAGCGACTTCTGGACGGCGGACCGCAGGTACTCGGGCGAACCGTCGCGGCCCCAGGTCTCGCCGGGGCCGCGGGTGATGCCGCCCTTAGTGCCGACGACGACGCCGTCATGGTTGCCGTACGCGCGCAGCGCCTTGCCGACGATGCGCTCGTTGTGGCCCATGGTGTC
Source organism: Nigerium massiliense (assembly GCF_000826085.1). Classification (GTDB taxonomy): domain Bacteria; phylum Actinomycetota; class Actinomycetes; order Propionibacteriales; family Propionibacteriaceae; genus Propioniciclava; species Propioniciclava massiliense. The sequence goes on from NZ_CCYM01000002.1 coordinate 554,363, forward strand.
CCAGGACGGGGCGTAGATGTCGGCCGTGTCGATGTACGTGACGCCGGCGTCCAGGGCGGCGTGGATGGTGGCGATCGCCTGGCGCTCGTCGGGGACCTCGCCGGCGTTGTTCATGCTGACCGGCATGGCGCCCAGGCCGATGGCCGAGACCGTGAACGGCCCCAGTGTCCGAGTGTTCATCTGGCCAACCTAGGCCTCGGGCGTCCCGAATGACAGACTGGCACGCGCACGAAAGGTCGCCGGGCAACGCCCGTCGGTCCGCGCTCGCACTCGGAGGAGACGACATGGCGGAGAAGAAGACCAGCACGACGGAGAAGAAGGCGGAGGCGGCGCAAGAGGCGCCCGACCTGCTGGACAACGCCGAGGACGGGCGCGACGAGGCCGTCAACAAGCGCTACGACTACGACCTCCTCGTCGTCGGCACCGGCCCCGGCGGGCAGCGCGCCGCGATCGCGGCGGCGAAGCTCGGCTTCCGGGTGGCGGCCGTCGACCGGCGGACGATGGTCGGCGGCGTCTGCACCAACACCGGGACGATCCCGTCCAAGACGCTGCGCGAGGCCGTGATGTTCCTCACCGGCATGCAGCAGCGGGACATGTACGGCTCCAGCTACCGGGTCAAGGCCGACATCACGATGGACGACCTCACCGCCCGCACCCAGCACGTCATCGCCCGCGAGGTGGACGTCGTCCGCAACCAGCTGCTGCGTAACCACATCACCATGCTGAACGGCGACGCGAGCTTCGTCGACGACCACACCATGCAGATCAGCGGCGCCGAGAACGTCAAGGTGACCGCCGACAAGATCATCCTGGCGCCGGGGACGACCCCCGCGCGGCCGCCGAAGATCGAGTTCGACGACCGACACGTCGTGGACAGCGACGGCATCTTGAACCTGCCGTCGATCCCGAACTCGATGGTCGTCGTCGGCGCCGGTGTGATCGGCGTGGAGTACGCGTCGATGTTCGCCGCGCTCGGCACGCGCGTGACCATCGTCGACGCCCGCCCCACGATGCTCGACTTCGCGGACGCTGAGGTCGTCGAGTCGCTGCGGTTCCACCTGCGCGACCAGTCGGTGACGTTCCGGTTCGGCGAGACCGTCGAGAAGGTCGAGGTAAACGAGCGCGGGGCGATCACGACCCTGGCCAGCGGCAAGCGGATCCCCGCCGAGACCGTGCTCTACTCAGCAGGACGCCAGGGCGCGACCGAGCTGCTCAACCTGGGTGCCGCCGGCCTGGAGGCGGACCAGCGGGGCCGCATCAAGGTCAACCCCGACTTCCAGACGTCGAAGAAGCACATCTACGCCGTGGGCGACGTCATCGGGTTCCCGGCCCTGGCGGCGACGTCGATGGAGCAGGGCCGCATCGCCGCGCTGCACGCGATGGGCGAACACCCCGAGCCGATCACGGTGCTGCAACCCATCGGCATCTACACCATCCCGGAGATCAGCTACGTCGGGCAGACCGAGAGCCAGCTGACGTCGGAATCCGCGCCCTACGAGGTGGGCCTGTCGCGCTACCGCGAGCTCGCCCGCGGCCAGATCACGGGCGACTCGTACGGGATGCTGAAGCTGCTGGTGCACACCCAGACGCGCAAGCTGCTGGGCGTCCACGTGTTCGGGACGAACGCGACCGAGCTCGTGCACATCGGCCAGGCGGTGATGGGCTGCGAAGGCACCATCGACTACCTGATCGACAGCGTGTTCAATTATCCGACCTTGTCGGAGGCCTACAAGGTCGCCGCCCTGGACGCCGACAACAAGATGCGGGCGCTGAAGCAAGTGATGAACTGAGCGACAGCCTCCCGCGCCGCTCAGCGCGGGAGGCTGTCCCCCGCCGGACAGGTGCGGGCGGCCCATTCGGCGGCCAACACCCCATAGACCAGGGTGTCGGTCCATTCCCCCTTGCTGAGCCAGTTCTGCCGCAGGTGGGCTTCGTGCGTCATCCCCAGTCGGCCGCACAGCGCCGCGGACGCATGGTTGCGGGCGTCGCACTGCGCCTGGACGCGGTGCATGCCGTAGTGGTCGAACGCCAGGGTCAGGACGGCCGCGGTCGCCTCGGAGGCGAAGCCCTTGCCGCCGGCGTCCGGGTCGAAGACGACGCCGAACTCGCCGTGGGACAGCGACTCGTCCAGCGCCCACAGGGAGAGGTCCCCGATGACGCGGCCGTCGCACTCGACGACGAGCGAGATCGCGTCGCCGGCGTTCGCGATGTGCCGCTGGGAGAGCCGCCGGGCGACCTGGCGCTCGGCCCACGGCCGTTGCCAGGGCTCGTCGAGCAGATAGCGGGCGACGTCCTCGCGGCCGTAGTAACGCAGCAGCGCGTCCACGTCGCCGGACTCGTAGGCACGCAGCGTGAGGCGTTCCGTCCGCAGGGGAAGATCGGGCTCGTCGGCCATGCCTGGAGCCTACCGAGCAGCTACAGCACGGTCGGCCGGGCCGGCGCTCACAACGGCCAGGTCTCGAGCGTCTGGGGGCGGATGGTCAGGCCGTTCACGGTTCCGAAGCGGTTGACGCTCACGTGGCCGACGGTCGTCCCGGACGCGTGCCGCAGCGCCACGCGTCCGATACTGGGCGGCGGGGAGACGTCCGGGAGGCGCTCGCCGTCCGCGCCGTAGGTTCCGGTCTCGGTGACGTCGACGACGTCACCGAAGAGGGTGACCACCTCGTCCCAGGTGGACGCCAGCGCGCGCTTGCCGAGGGCCCGAGCGCAGGCGTCCGTCATGAGGGAGCGCACCCCGTCGATGTCGCCGGAAGCGAGCCGGCCGAAGACGTCGGACGCGATCGCGCCCGCGTCGAGCGGGCTGACCGTCTCGAGCGGCTCGCCGGTGGCGGGGTCGTGCGGGTGTCCGAACCGCTTGAACGCGGCCTGGCGGCTGACGCCGAGGACGTCCGAGATGGCCTGCCAGGTGAACCCGGACTCCCGGGCCTCCGCGACCCGGGCGTGCAGGGCCTCCTCCGCGGCGGCGAGATCCTGCGAGGCGGCGGCGATGGCGTCCAGCGGGTCGGTCACCGGTCCATTGTCTCAGCCGACCGGCCGCCCTCCTCGGACGCCTCCGTCGGCTCGCCCGCAGACCGCCCGCCACCCATCACGGCGCCGACCCCCAGGGCGACGCCAATGCCGACGATGACGTGGGTTCCCGACCCCCACGCGAACAGCAGGAACCCCAGGTACACCGCCGCGGCGCCCAGCCACAGCTGCGTGCACTTGACGCGCACCTGCCGCGCGGTCGGTGGGCGGCTGACGCCCAGCAACGGGCCGCAGAACGTCGGGGCGAACCAGGCGCCGACGACGAAGGCGAGCGAGGCGAGCGCCGCACTCGCGATCTCCGGGGCGCTCACCCCGTCGAACGGGCTGCTGAGCAGCACCCCCAGCGCCACGAACACGAGGGCGGAGTGCCACACCAAGGGATTCTTCATGTCTCCACCGTGCCCCTCGTCTTGCGTGATGTCAACCCTTAGATGACATACACATATTTGGTCGACCCGGGTGCCGGCGCCCTGCCCGTGACTAGGGTGGGCGCATGAACGTCGCTATCACGAACGCCCACGTCCACCCGGTCGCCGGCGAACCTTTCGACGGGACGCTCGTCCTCACCGACGGGCGCATCGCCGCGCTGGGGGCCGACGTGGCCGTCCCCGACGGGCACGAGGTGATCGACGCCGGCGGGCGCTGGCTGCTGCCCGGGCTCGTGGACGCCCACGTCCACCTCGGCGTCCACGAGGAGGGCGAAGGGTGGGCCGGCAACGACACCAACGAGTCGACGAACCCCGTCACCGCCGCGGCCCGGGCGATCGACGCGATCAACCCGGCCGACCGAGGCTTCGACGACGCGCTGTCCGGCGGCGTCACCGCGGTCAATGTCAACCCCGGCTCGGCCAACCCGATCGGGGGGCTGACCGTCGCGCTGAAGACGTTCGGCCGCGTCGTGGACGAGATGGTGCTGCGCAACCCCTCCGGCCTGAAGTCGGCGCTGGGGGAGAACCCGAAGCGGTTCTACGGCGACCAGAAGAAGACCCCGAACACCCGGCTGGGCACAGCGATGACGATCCGTGGGGCGTTCACCGAGGCGCTCAACCACCGCGACGCGTCCGATCCCGACCGCGACCTCACCCACGAGGCGCTGCTCCGGGTACTGAACCGGGAGATCCCGTGGCGCCAGCACAGCCACCGCGCCGACGACATCGCGACGGCCATGCGCCTGGCCGACGAGTTCGGCTACGAGCTGGTGCTCGATCACGGCACCGAGTCGTGGAAGATCGCCGACCTCGTCGCGGCGAGGGGGATTCCCGTGCTGTACGGGCCGCTGATCATCTCCCGCTCCAAGGCCGAGGTGCGCGACCGGACGCCCGCCGCGCCCGGCATCTTGACGAAGGCCGGCGTGAAGGTCTCGATCATCACCGACCACCCGGTCGTCCCCATCGACTACCTCGTCTACCAGGCGTCCCTGGCGATGAAGGAGGGCCTCGACCACGACGCGGCGATCGCGTGCGTCACGATCAATCCCGCCGAGGTGATGGGCGTCGCCGACCGCATCGGCTCGCTCGAGGTGGGCAAGGACGCCGACGTCGTCCTGTGGTCGGGCGACCCGCTGGACACCCGCAACCGCGCCCTGCGCGTCTGGGTGGACGGCCGCGAGGTCTACACCTACGACGAAGACACCCGGACCCGGCGGTGGGCCGACCGGTACGCCAGGCCCTGACGCCCCACCCGCACTGACCGAACCTCGACGGATCCGCTGATCAACCATGCCCGCTGATATGCACCTCAACCTCGCCCCGCTCACCACGTCCGGCGCGCGTCAGCCCGTGTTCGCCCGCAACGGCGCCGTCGCCACCAGCCAGCCGCTCGCCGCCGCCGCCGGGCTGCGCATGCTGACCGAGGGGGGCTCCGCCGCGGACGCCGCCATCGCGATGGCCGCGGCGTTGACCGTCGTCGAGCCCACCAGCAACGGGCTCGGGAGCGACGCGTTCGCGCTCGTCTGGGACGGCGGCCGGTTGCACGGCCTGAACGGGTCCGGACGCGCGCCCGCGTCGCTCTCGCCCACCGCCGTGCGGGAGCGCGGGATCGGCGAGATCGGGCTGAACTCCTGGGAGTCCGTGACCGTTCCCGGCGCCGTGGACGCCTGGGTGCGCCTGTGGGAGCGGTTCGGGACGCTGCCGTTCGAGCGGCTGCTGGAGCCGGCGATCGCGTACGCCGCCGAGGGCTTCGCCGTCTCCGGAGTCGTCGCCGGGTTCTGGACGCGCGCCGCTGCAGCTGCGGTGTCGCGGACGGGCGGCGAGTTCGCCGGCTGGCTGCCGACGTTCGCGCCGGACGGCCGTGGGCCGCGTCCCGGCGAGGTGCGCCGCCTGCCGGATCACGCGGCGACGCTGCGGGCGATCGCGTCCTCGCGCGGCGACGACTTCTACCGCGGCGAGCTGGCCGGACGCCTCGCGTCCTTCGCGCGCGAGACCGGTGGCTACCTGACGCGGGACGACCTCGCCGGGCACCGGGCGACCTGGGTGGACCCGATCTCGGTGAACTACCGCGGGTACGACGTCTGGGAGATCCCCCCGAGCGGCCAGGGCATCGCCACGCTGACGGCGCTGAACATCATCGAGGGGTTCGAGCCGGCGGCGCCGGATGATCCCGAGGCGTGGCACCGGCACATCGAGGCGATGAAGCTCGCGCTCACGGACGCGCACCGCTACGTCGCCGATCCCGACCACGTCCGGGTGCCCACCGAGGAACTGCTCAGCAAGGAGTTCGCCGCGTCCCGGCGGGCGCTCATCGGGCGCGAGGCGATGGAGCCTGTGCCCGCCGAGATCGCGTCGTCCGACACCGTCTACCTGTGCGCGACGGACGGTCAGGGGCAGTCGGTCAGCTTCATCCAGTCGAACTTCCACGGTTTCGGGTCGGGAATCGTCGTGCCCGGCACCGGGATCGCCTTGCAGAACCGGGGCGTCGGTTTCTCGCTCGACCCGGGGCACGCCAACGTGCTGGCGCCGGGGAAGCGGCCGTTCCACACGATCATCCCGGGCTTCCTCAGCAAGGACGGCCGCCCCTGCGGCCCGTTCGGTGTGATGGGCGGCGCGATGCAGGCCCAAGGGCACCTGCAGGTCGTCGTGGACACGGTCGACCACCACGACGACCCGGCGACCGCCCTGGGACGCCCGCGCTGGCGCTGGGACGCCGGGCGGCGGGTGCTGCTCGAGGACACCGTGCCGGCGGCCATCGCCGACGACCTGGCCGCCCGCGGCCACGACGTCCTCCCGCCCGACAGCGCCGCCGACTTCGGCCGCGGCCAGATCATCTGGACCCTGGACGACGGCGTCCTGGCGGCAGCCAGCGAGCCCCGCGCCGACGGCGTCCCGATGGGGTGGTGAGAGCGGGCGCCGGGCAATCCTCCGCACGACGGGGCGGGACGCTCCGCGGCCGCGCAACCGCGGATCAGTACCAGGACACCCACGATCCGTGGGCGGCGGCGCGGCCGAGCGGGACGTCGTCCAGGGCGACGACGAAGTTCGGCCTGCTCGCCCACGCGTCATCGTCGGTGAGCTGCTCGCGCACCGAGGTGACCACGGTCGGGCCCTCGAACGAGAGCCAGTGCATCCCGGAGTCGCGGATCTGCTGCACCACGTCGTCGCGCTCGGCCCTCGGCAGATAGGCCAGCGCGGCGGAGTGCATGATCACCGGCGTCGTCCCGGCGGGGGCGAGCGCCAGCAGCAGGTGCAGCCGCTCGGTGACGTCGGCCTTGATCAGCCGCGGCGGGTTCGACCCGGCCAGCTGGAGCGCGCTCACCAGCCGCCGCTCGCGGGCGTCCTCCCCCGGCCAGACCAGCGCCCGCAGCCACCGGACGTCGTCGGGGTCGCCGGGGTTCAGCGGGTTCAGGTCCAGCCCCGCGCGCGCCCGCACCACCAGCAGCGACGGGTCACCCGGCGGCCGGCCGGTCACCTCGCAGACGAGCTCGGGGGCGTCCGGTTGGGCGGTAGGCGGGGTGACCTCCTGCCGGACGTCGCCGGTGTAGCGGTAGCGGTACTTGTCGGGGAACAGCCCGAGCCCCGCGGACGGCCCGATCTCCAGCAGCGCGATCGGCTGCGGCAGCGACGCCAGCACCGGAGCCAGCACGGCGCAGCGTCCGGGCTCGTTGGTCTGGGTGGAGCGGCTCAGGATGAGCTCCTCGATCGCGTCCCAGTTCTCGCCGACCCACGCGATGAACTCGTCCCCGGGCGCGGTCGGTCCGTTCAGGTAGCGAATGCTGGCCAGGAACAGGTTCGGCTGACGCCTGCGTCCGGGCAGGGTGTCGAGCCGCTCGCACACCTCGGGCGTCTCGGCGATCCAGCGGCACAGCGTGCCCCAGATCGGGGAGGTCGGCTCGGCCTCGTCGGCGAACCAGCGGTACATCTCGTCGATGGGCCGGGTGGCGAAGGCGTGCTCATCGCGCATGGGCTCAGCGTATCCGTCCCGCCTCCCGCGGGCGGGGGTGACCAGCGCTTTGCGCTTGACGGCGAACCCCGCCGCGGACGACGCTTCGCTCAGGCATCAATGTCGATGTCGAGACAGTGACGAAAGGTGAGGCCATGCCAGGGACGAAGAGATCGGTGACGTTGAGGTTCCTGGCGGCCCCCATGGATGCGAACGCGCAGGGCCGGGTGGCCGGCGGCAAGATCCTGGAGTGGATCGACAAGGCCGGTTACGCCTGCGCCGCCGGCTGGACCGGGCGCTACTGCGTCACCGCGTACGTCGGCAACATCCACTTCCGCCGCTCGACCACGGTCGGCGCGATCGTCGAGGTGGAGGCCCGCGTCGTCTACACCGGACGGACATCGGTGCAGGTCGTCTGCACCGTGACGAGCTCCGACCCGGCAAGCGGCGGGAAGCCCCTGACGAACACCCAGTGCCTGCTGATCTTCGTCGCGATGGGCGACGACGGCCGTCCCACCGAGGTGCCCCGATTCGAGCCCGAGGACGACTTCGAGCGCCGCGAGAACGCGCGGTCGCGCCGGCTCACGGAGGTGCGCAAGAAGATCGAGGAGGAGATGGCCGAGCAGGTCTACTCCGACAAGACCGAGTCGTGCCGCGAGACGCTGCGCTTCCTGGCGTCCCCCACCGATGTCAACTGGGGCGGCAAGGTGCACGGCGGCTACGTCATGCACTGGATCGCCACCACGGCGAAGGTCGTCGCCGAGCGCTGGCACCACGGCCCCGTGCGGGCGACGTACGCCGGCGGCTATCGCTTCTACCGGCCCATGTACATCGGGGACATGGTCGAGGTCGAGGGACGCCTCATCGCGACCCACGGCTCGGACATGCACGTGGCGGTCCACGTCCGCTCCGGCGACCCGCGCTCCACCGAGCTGCTGACCACCACCGACTGCGCGTTCGTCTATCAGGCGCAGAACGAGAAGGAGGAGCCCGTCGACGTCCGGCCGTGGACGCCGCGGCTCCCCGAGGACGTCGCGCTGCAGGCCTACGCGAGGCGCGTCGTCGAGATCCGCGGGCTGCTGGGGCGCAACTAGAGGCTCGGGCGAGCAACGCCGGCGCAGCGAGCCGGTTCGGCCTCGGCACGACGGCGCAGCAGGGCCGCCGTTCGGACGTTGTCCCCCGTCGGCGGGGAGCGCCACCATGGGGCATGGCGAAAAAGACCCAAGACCACGGCCCGGCCATCAACGACCCGGAACTGTACGAGGACCTTCGCGACGAGGGCATGTCGAAGGGCAAGGCGGCGGCGATCTCCAACGCCGCCGCGCGCGACGGCCGCTCCGCGGTCGGACGTCGTGGCGGCAAGGCCGAGAACTACGAGGACCAGACCAAGGACGAGCTCCTGGACCGCGCCCGCGAGCTCGACATCCACGGCCGCTCGTCGATGACGAAGGGCGAGTTGATCGAGGCGCTGCGCAAGGGGCAGTAGCCGCGGCGTCTTCTCCCGGACGCCCGCGCGCGGCGTCCAGGTTGTGCCAGACTGAGGGCCGTTCGGCTCTGAGGAACCCGGTGTGAATCCGGGACGGTCCCGCCACTGTGATCCCGCCAGGGAAGTCAGGAACTCGCCCGGACGAGGCACGATCAACGGGCGAGAGACCTGGGAGGCCACATGGACGGCGCTGCGCCGACCCCCGTGCGACGACTGCTCGGCGTGGGCGTGGGCCCCGGCGAGGCCGAGCTGATCACCGTCAAGGCGGTGCGCGCTCTGGAGAGCTCCGACGTAATCCTCGTGCCCAGCACCGAGAAGTCCGGGGACGAATCCGGCCGCGCGGAGACGATCGTCACGCAGAGCTGCCGCGGCGTCGCCGGGAAGATCCGCCGGGTCCCCTTCACCATGGCCGACCGTTCGGGCGTCACCGAGCGCCGCGCCAAGGCCTGGGAGACGTCCGCCGCCGCGGCCGTCGAGGAGTTCCGGTCCGGCGCGACCACCGTGAGCTTCGCCACCGTCGGCGACCCCAGCGTGTACTCCACGTTCAGCTACCTGGCCGCCACGGTGCTGGAGCGCCTGCCGGACGTCGCCGTCGAGGTCGTCCCCGGCATCACGGCGATGCAGGCCTTGGCCGCCGCGTCCCGGACGCCGCTGGTCGAGGGCACCGAGGTGCTGGCGCTGGTGCCGGTGACCGCCGGGATGGACACCCTCGACCGCATCAGCGAGGCGGCTGACACCGTCTGCGCCTACAAGGCCGGGCGCCGCCTGCCGGAGGTGCTGCAGCACGTCGGCGGCCCCGAGCGGACCACGATCGTCGGCACGAACATCGGCCTGGCGGAGGAGTCCATCACCCCGGCCGAGCAGCGGGACGCTGCTGCGTCCTACTTCTCCACGGTGCTGAGCACCCCGCGGCGGTCCACGACGGGAGGACGGCTGTGACCCCGGATCCAGAACGTTTACCCACCCCCAGCGACGACGATCCGGCCGGTGACGGCCGTCCCGGCCGGGTCGTCTTCGTCGGCGCGGGTCCCGGCGCCGCCGACCTCATCACCTTGCGCGGAGCCCGGACGATCGCCGCGGCGGACATCATCATCTGGGCGTCCTCCCTGGTGAACCCGAAGGTCATCGACGGACGGCGTCCGGACGCGCTGGTCGTCGACTCGGCGACGGCGTCCCTGGAGGACATCGAGCCGCTCTACCGCCGCGCCCGGGACGAGGGGTTGCTGGTGGCCCGGGTGCACACCGGCGACCCGTCCATCTACGGCGCGACCGCCGAACAGCGCGACCTGCTCGCCGGCCTCGGGGTGCCCTACGAGACGATCCCGGGCATCAGCGCGTTCTCGGCCGCCGCGGCGCGGATGGACGTCGAAATCACCGTCCCGGAGGTGGCGCAGTCGCTGATCCTGACGCGGCTCGAGGGCGGCCGCACCCCCATGCCCGACGGGGAGTCCGTCGCCGAGTTCGCCCGGCACGGCACCACGATGGCGCTCTACCTGTCCGCGGCGCGCAACCGCCAGTTGCAGGACGCCCTGTTGGCGGGCGGCTACGGACCGGACACCCCGGTGATCATCGGCTACCAGGTCACCTGGCCGGACGAGCTGATGCTGCGCTGCCGGCTCGACGAGCTGCACGACACCTGCAAGGCGCACAAGCTGTGGAAGCACACGGTGATCCTGGTGGGGCCGGCGCTGCGCGAGGGCCCGATCGACGCCCGCAGCCACCTGTACCACCCCGGGTTCCGGCACGAGTACCGCGCCGCCGAGCCGGACGCCCAGCGCGGGCTCCGCGAGCACGGCGCCATCGGGGTCACCGCCGGCCGTGGCGACCAGAGCGGGCCGCCCGAGCCGACCGCCGCGTCGCCGGGACGCGCCCCGGACACGACGGATGAGTCCGGCCCCACCATCTCCCACCCGCGCGACGCCACCCAGGAGGACGCATGATCACGGTCTACGGCTACCTCGGCCACATCGGTGAGGACGTTCGTCGGGCCGCCGAGTCGGCGGCGCTGGTCGTCGGCGGACGCCGCCACCTGGACGCCCTCGGCGTCGAGGACGATCGCGCGGTCGTGCTCGGCGGCATCACCCCGGCGATCGAGCGGATGCTGGCGCTCGGCGAGGGGGAGGACGCGGTGGTCGTCGCCTCCGGGGACCCGCTGTTCTACGGCGTGGTGCGGCGGATGCGCCGCGCCGGGCTGCGACCCCGGGTCGTCACCGCCCCGACGTCGCTGCAGGCCGCGTTCGCCGCCGTCGGGCTCCCGTGGGACGACGCCCTGCTCGTCTCCGCGCACGGCAACGACCCGGCCCCGGCGTACGCCGCATGCCGCGAACACCCGAAGGTCGGCGTCCTCACCGATCACCGGCACGGAGTCCGCGAGCTGGCGGAATCCCTGGCCGGGTTGGGCCGCACCTACGTGCTGGCGGAGCGGCTCGGCGAGGACGACGAACGCGTCCGCGTGCTGACCGAGGACGAGGCCCGCACCGTCGACCCGCTGCAGCCGCACGTCGTCCTCGTGCTGGCGCACCACCCGGACTCCGATGAGGCGACCGGCGAGCAGTCCCCGGTGGCCGGAAGGGCCGAGGACATGAACACCGAGACCGGAGGCGTCCCGTCGCCCCGCGGGGACGGGACGATCGGCCAGATCACCAACTCCGCGGCCAGCCGGGCGCGCGCGGACGCCATCGACGAGGCCCTCGGCATGGCGACCCACCGCTACGACGGCCCCGCCGCCGACGGGCTCCCCCGCGCCTGGACCGAGTGCGACCTCATCATCAGCCACCTCGCCCTCGGCGCCACCACCCGGCTGATCGCGCCGCTGCTCACGTCGAAGAAGGCGGACCCGGGCGTGGTCGTCGTCGACGAGGGCGGCCGATTCTGCATCCCGCTCGTCGGCGGGCACGGCGGCGGTGCCAACGCGCTGGCGCGCCGCGTCGCCGACGGCATCGGCGCGACCGCCGTCCTCACCACCGCGACGGACTCCCTCGGGGTCACCGCCCTGGACACCCTCGGCTGGCGCTACGCCGGGGATGTCGCCGGCGTCACCCGCGCGATGCTGGACGGACGACCCGTCGAGCTGGTCCGCGAGCAGGCCTGGCCGCTGCCGGCCCTCCCGCTCACCGTCTACGAGCCCGGGGTCCCGCGGGTGGAACGCCGCGGCGTCCACGTCACCGAACTGCCGCAGCCGGACGCCCCCGTGGCACGCATCCTTCTGACCGACCGGATCGCGGCCACTGAGCCCAGCGCCGGGGAACCGGCCGCCGACGATCACCTCCCCACCGTCGTCCTGCGCCCGCCGAGCCTGGTCGTCGGGATGGGCTGCAACCGCGGCACGACCGCCGACGCGCTGGAGGCGCTGCTCGACCGGACGCTCGCCGAAGCCGGCCTCGCCAAGGAGTCCATCGCGGCGCTGACAAGCGTGGACGCCAAAGCCGACGAGCCCGGGTTGGCCGAGCTCGCCACGCGGCTCGGCGTCCCGTTCGAGACCTTCACCGCCGACGAGCTAGCCACCCGCGACGTCCCGAACCCGTCCGACGCCCCGGCGTCCGCGGTCGGGACGCCGAGCGTCGCCGAGGCGTCCGTGCTGGCCCGCGGGGCCGACCTCATCGTCGAGAAGACCAAGACCCCCGAGGCGACCTGCGCGGTCGGACGCCTCCCGGCGCTCGGCAAGCTGGCGGTCGTCGGGCTCGGCCCGGGCAGCGACGACTTGTTGACGCCGAGGGCGAGGCACGTGCTCGAGACGTCCTCGATGGTGATCGGCTACCGGCCCTACGTCGCGCAGATCCGGCACCTGCTGCGTCCGGGGACCGAGGTGCTGGCGTCCGGGATGGGCGCCGAGGAGGAGCGCACGGCACTGGCGATCGAGGAGGCGCGGAAGGGGCGCGCGGTGGCGCTGGTGTGCTCCGGCGACCCGGCGATCTACGCGATGGCCAGCCCGACGCTCGAGCAGGGCACGGACGGCGTCGAGGTGCAGGTGGTGCCGGGCGTGACGGCGGAGCTGGCGGTGTCGGCGATCTTGGGCGCACCGCTGGGGCACGACCACGCGACGATCTCGCTGTCCGATCTGCACACCGACTGGGACACCATCGAGCAGCGCCTGGAGGCCGCCGCCCAGGGCGACTTCGTCGTGACGCTCTACAACCCCCGTAGCCGCAAGCGGGTCAAGCACCTCCCGCGCGCGCTGGAGATCCTGCGCGAGCACCGGCCGGCGTCCACCCCGGTCGCCGTCGTGATGGACGCCGAGCGGCCCGAACAGACCGTGCACACCGCGACCCTGGCGGACTTCGACGTCGAGTGGGTGAACATGCACGCGCTGGTCGTCGTCGGCTCGTCCACCACCAGGTTCGTGTCCACGGGCGCCGGCGCCGAGGCCATCGTCACCCCGCGCGACTATCACTGGATGGAGCAGCCGTGAGCACCCCTCAGCCGTCCGGTCAGCCCGACCGACACCCCGAAGCTCGCGCCACGGAGGCGTCCGTGTCCGATGGACCCGGCGTCCCCGGGGCGTCCCGGAAGACGGGGGTGCCGCTCGTGATCGCTGCGCACGGGACCCGCGTGGAGCCTGGCGCGGACGAGTGCCTGCGGACGGTCGCGCGGGTGCAGCGGATGCTCCCGGACGTCGACGTGCGGGCCGGGTTCGTCGAGCTGACCGACCCGCCGATCGCGGACGCGCTGGCCGACGTCCTGGCGCGGTCGGCTGACAAGCAGGCGGTCGTCGTCCCGCTCATGCTGGGCTCCGGCGGGCACGTGAAGTCGGACATCCCGGAAGCCATCACGGCCGGGCGCCTCCGCGTCCCCGGTTCGGCGGTGGTGTACGGACGCCACCTGGGCCCGGATCCGCGACTGCGGCGGGTGCTCGTCGAGCGGGCACGCGAGGCGGCGGCGGAGTGGCCGCTGGCCGAGACGTCCGCCGTCATCCTGGGGCGCGGGACGTCCCTGGCGCAGACCAACGCCGACCACGCCCGGCTGGCCCGGCTGATCACCGAGGAAGCGGGGTTCGCCCGGGCACACCTGGCGTTCATCCAGGTGACGCACCCGACCCTCGGCGAGGGGCTGGACGAGGCGTACGGCGCCGGAGCACGGCGCATCGTGGTGGTGCCGAACTACCTTTTCGCCGGCAAGCTGCAGAACTGGACACGGGAGCAGACCGCCGCGTGGTCGCAGGCCCATCCGGACGCCGACGTGCGCATCGCCGGGCTCATCGGGGACTGCGACGAGCTCGCGACCGTCGTCGTCGAGCGTTACCACGAGGCTCTCGGGCGCCTGCAGCCCGGCCACGGCTCGCCGGCCTACCTCGCGGGGCTGATGCTCGCCGGGCGCGAGGTGCTGGTCGTCGGCGGCGGGACTGTCGCCGACCGCCGGGTGCCGATCCTGCTCGAGGCGGGCGCGCGGGTGCGGCTGGTGGCCCCGGAGGTCACTGAGGGTCTCGCGGAGCTGGCCGCGCGCGGCGAGATCGCCTGGGAGAGACGCACCTTCGCCGGCGACCTGGGCCAGCCCTGGTACGTCCTCGCGCTGACGGACTCCCCCGCCACCAACGCCGAGGTGGCGCGGCTGGCCGCGGACGCCCGAGTGTTCTGCGTCCGCGGCGACGACGCCACCGGTGGCACAGCCCGGACCCCGGCCGTCGGGACCGTCGGCGGCTTGACCGTCGGCGTCCTGGGAGACCGGACGCCCCAGCGCTCCGCCCGCGCCAGGGACGCGGCCGTGAAGGCCGTGGGCGAACTCGACTGACCGGCCAGAAGGATGGCGGACCTCGCCTCAGCACTACTGGTAACTACTGCCACAATGTTACAGTAAGTGCATGGGGTCATTAGAGGTGGACCGGGCGCTCGCGCTGCCGGACGATGCGGTCGGCGCAGCGTTACTTCAATTGCCGGAAGACCAATGGTTCGAACGAAAGTCAGCCCGAATCAGCGCGAGAGACCTCGCGACTCCCTTGGTCGCGATGGCGAACGCGGATGGCGGTGTCGTGGTCATCGGTATGCACGACGGACGAATCGAAAGCGTCCCACCTAACCGCCGCAATGAACTCCGCCAGGCAGCCATGGACTTCACGGAGCCATCCGTCCGCACGACCATCGACGAACGAGTGACCCTCGACGAGTCCGGGGCAGAGGCTGTCATCCTCGTGATTCGGGTGGACCCAGGCGAGGTCCTTCATCTCACACAGCGGGGCGAGTGCTACCTGCGTGTCGGCGATGAATCCCGCAAGCTCTCCGTGGCACAGCAGCGGGAGCTTGCCTATGACCGCGGCGCCGCCCACTACGAAGCATCGCCGGTCCCTCTCGACGTCGCGGACCTCGACCGCGATCAACTCGAGGCCTACACACAAAGTATCGGCGCGTCCAGCGTCGAGGGGATGCTGGACGCCCGGGATCTCACTGATAGGCAAGGGCGTCTCACGGTGGCAGCCCAACTCCTCTTCGATGATCGTCCCCAACGCGAGTTCCCCAGTGCCGTGATCCGCGTGCTGAAGTACGGATCGGATCAGCGAGGCGTCGGAGCATCGATGAGCTTGGAGGAGAACGGAGACAGACGCCTGGAGGGTTCGCTCCCCCAGCAGATCACAGCTGCGGCCGCGACGATTGAGGAGCTGCTCCCAAAGTGGCGACAACTCGGGCCCTCGGGCCTGTTCGAGTCACGTTCCCGCATCCCCCGCGACGCCTGGCTGGAGGGCCTGGTCAACGCGGTGGTTCACCGCTCCTACAGCATGATGGGCGACCACATTCGGGTGGAGATCTTCCCGAATCGCATCGAGATCACCTCCCCTGGACGGTTCCCCGGCCTGGTCAACCCGGACAAGCCGTTGGACATCAAGCGCTACGCGCGGAATCCACGCATTGCGCGGGTTTGCTCCGACATGGGGATCACGCGGGAACTCGGGGAGGGGATCAGACGCATGTTCGCTGAGATGAGGCGGCGCGGGCTCGTCGACCCCATCTACCAGCAATCAGCCAGCACGGTGACGCTAACACTCCTTGCGGCCGATGCCCTACCTGCTGAGCTGAGAGAACGTCTGACGGCCAGCGCCCTTGCCGTCCTCGATGTCCTCCGTCTCTCCGATCAGCCACTGGGCACCGGCCAGATCGCGGAGTTGGCCGACATCACGCGCATGACGGCCACGCGAGCGCTGGGCCTTCTCCAGGACGAAGGGCTTGTCACCTGGCAGGGCGCTTCTAAGAAGGACCCCCGGGCAACGTGGTCGTTCGGCAAGCTGTAACACCTACTGCAACATTGATGTTGCAGTAGATGTTGCAGTAGCCGAGAGCCGA
Organism: Nigerium massiliense; assembly: GCF_000826085.1. Classification (GTDB taxonomy): domain Bacteria; phylum Actinomycetota; class Actinomycetes; order Propionibacteriales; family Propionibacteriaceae; genus Propioniciclava; species Propioniciclava massiliense. Next base: position 570,515 of record NZ_CCYM01000002.1, read on the forward strand.
TGCCGAGGAGGCAACCGTGACGCACCCCGCCAGCGATCCGGTCGTGGCCGCGCTTCGGAACGGGCGCGAGCTCGCGTGGCTGCGGACGCGGCCAGCGGGACAACGCGGGGCGTCCGCTCTGCACCCGGACGGCATCGTCGACGCGGAGAACCGCTTCACGGCGTTCGGGCCGTGGTTCGAGGACGTCTTCGGCGTCCCGGACGGCGTCGTCGAGTCCCCGCTCGAGCCCGTGCCGAATCTGCATGACCGCCTGAACGACCTCACCGGTGTCACGGTGACCGGGCGTGTCCTGGCCAAACGGGACGACGTCTTGCCGATCAGCGGGTCCGTAAAGTCCCGCGGCGGGATCCACGAGGTGCTCCAGGTGGCCGAAGAGGTCGCGGCCGCCCGCGGCGTCCGGCTCGAGGACGCCCTCGCGGAGCCCGGCACCTTCGCCGACCACGGCATCGTCGTCGGGTCGACGGGCAACCTCGGGCTGGCGATCGGCGTGGTCTCGGCCGCGCTGGGATTCCGCACGACCGTCCACATGTCGCGGGACGCCAAAGCGTGGAAGAAGGAGCTGCTCCGTTCGCGCGGCGTCGAGGTCGTCGAACACCCGGGCGACTTCACCGACGCGGTGAGCGCCGGCCGCCGCCAGTGCGCGGACGACCCGACGCTGCACTTCGTGGACGACGAGAACTCGACGGCGCTGTTCTACGGTTACGCCGCCGCGGGCCGGCATCTGGCACGGCAGTTGCGCGACCGGGAGATCCCCGTCGACGACGCGCATCCGCTGATCGCCTACCTCCCCTGCGGGGTGGGCGGGGCGCCGTCCGGCCTCACCTACGGCCTGCGCCACGCGCTCGGCCCCGGCGTCCGATCCGTCTTCGCCGAGCCCGTCGCCGCGCCGAGCATGACGCTGGCCGTCCGCACCGGGCTGCTCGACCAGATCGCCGTCCGCGACATCGGGTTGGACGGCCGGACCACCGCCGACGGCCTGGCGGTCGGACGCGCCTCATCGCTGGCCGCCCCCTACGCGGCGGCGGCCGTCGACGGGTTCCTCACCCTGACGGACGCACGCCTGAACGTCCTTGTGGCCGAGGCCTGTCAGACCGAGGGGCTGACGCTCGAGGCGTCCGCCACGGCAGGGCTGTCCGGCCCGTGGCTCGTGACCGCCTCGCCGGCCCGCCCGGATGCCTGGCGGCTGCCGGACGCCGATCTCGCGCGGGCGACGCACGTCGTCTGGTTCACCGGCGGCGCGCTCCTGCCGGACGTCGAACACCGCGCCTTGGTCGCCGACGGGCGGCGTGCCGCGGTGGACTGGGACGTCCGTGCCGTCGCGTTCCCCCGCTGACGACGCGGACCGACCGGCGCTACGAGCGCGGCTCCGCGCCCTGAGCGCCGCGCGACCGCGCGATGGCCGCCGCCACGATCATGGTGATCAGACAGACGCCGACCAGGAACACGAGCGCGCCCAGGCCGATCGCCGACGCTTGCAGGGCGACCATCATGCCGGCCGCCATCCAGATGACGGCCGCCACGATGCCTGCCAAGAGACCGCTGGTGAAGTGCTTTCCCATTGCTGGCTCCTCCGGGGTAGATACTCTGTTCTACAGAGTAAAGCGTCCAGGGTCCATCTCCTAGGCTCCTTCCCTTCCGGGCCGGGCTGGGCGATCCTGGAGGACATGGCTGAGGCACCCACCCATCTGCGCGCCCACGAGGCCGCCGCCCTGCTCGGTGACAGCGAGGCCCTCGTCGAGCGCTCCCGGGACGCCAGCTCCGCGATGCTCACCGGCGCGCCGCTGATCACCTGGGGCCTCGCTTACGTGGCCGGCTACCTCGCGCTGGAGTTCTGGCCCCACCCGGGCGGCGTCGCGGGGCTGTTCGCGGCGTTGGGGGTGGCCGCGGTCATCAGCTGGTGGCCGCGCGGCCGCCGCATCCGCACCGGCACGGAGCGGCCCGTGCGCCTCGGCTGGCTCTGCGTCCTGGCGGCCTCACCGTTCTTGATCGGCGCCATCGAGCCGGTGGACTTCGGCCGCGCCATGCTGCTGCTCGGCGGCCTGTGGGGAATGGCGATGGCGCTGACCGCGATCGCGCTGTCCGACACCGCGCTGTCCGACACCGCGCTGTTCGTCATCTGCTTCGCGACCGTGGTCATCGCCGGGCTGGCACCCCAGGCGCCGTGGGGCTGGCCCCTGGCCACCTTCGGTGTCTGCTCGGGCGCCGCCCTGCTTTCCCTCGGCGTGACGCGAGCCGTGCGAGGGGCCCGCCGTGGCTGACCGGCGACACGTGCCGGACGACATCGCGGCGCTGCTGAGGACGCCGTTCGACCCCCTGCTGTCCGACCCGACGCGGCTGCGCATCCAAGCCGCGCTGGTGGGACTGCCCCGAGACGGATCGATGCGGTTCACCGCGCTGGCGTCCACCTTGGGCCTGAGCGACGGGAACCTCGGCACCCACCTCGCCACCCTGGTTGAGCACGGCTACGTGGACACCTCGGTGACGATGCGCGGCAAGCGCCGCACGACCTGGTACGCCGCGACGGCGTCCGGCCGGACGGCCTTCGCCGACCACGTCGCCGCCCTGCGGGCTGTGGTCACGGCGACGGAGCCGGAGGTGCGCTGACGCAGAATGCCTGCGGTCGATCAGGCCGGTCTCGGCTCCCTCGTAGCCGCGGCTGTGCGGACCCGACCGGCGCAGGTCCACCGTCCTCCCGCCCGCGTCAGGTCGGGCGAAGCTCCTTGGTCGGCACACCCCGCCGCTCAAGCCAGACCCGGTGGGCGGCCACCACGGACAGGCCCCAGGCTGCGCCGATGAGAAAGCCGGCGATGACGTCGGTGAGCCAGTGCTGCCCCAGGTAGACGCGGCTGAGCCCGACGCACACAGCGAACGCCGCGCACATCGCCGGCACGAGCCAGCGCACCCACGCCGCGCGGCACGATCACGGGTGTTCCGACGCGCCCGGCGAGGTCGGTGAACCGGACGGCCACCGCGGTGAGCGCACCCGAACGAACGTCGAGCGCCAGCTGGAGCGCGGGGTGATCCAGCCCGGCGACGCCGTTGCCCGCCGTGACCCCCTCATAGACCTCGTGGGTCGCCCACGTCAGCAGACTCACGCCAGCCAGCAGCACCGTCACCAGCAGCAGGAACGCCCAGTGAGCCGGCAGGTTGAGCTGGCGAGTGGCCTCGGCGGTTTTCGGGACAAGTATGCAGCAAGTGTGCTCCGACACCCCCTCGCAGAACCCCCCGACAGGCCTCGCGCTTGTCACGATCCGGCAGCCATAGCGTCACGCGTCGTTGCCCGTCTGCTCACCATCCCCCAACGGCAGAAGGCCGGCGCCCGTCAGCCGAGGAGTCGGACGAGCCCCGCTAGCCTGGGCCGCGTCGTCGCGTGGCGGCGCCCCCAACCAGGAGAACGACGTTGCCCGATTGGCTGGAATCGCTTCCGTTCGCGGTGGCGCTCGTCGTCCTCTACCTGGGCGCAACGGTCCGCGGGCAACTCATCTACTGGCTCGGCCGCTGGGCGGCGCGCGGCGCCATCGGAACGGGCGACGTCGGGCCCCGGCGGCAGAAACTGCGCGCCTGGCTCTCCGGCGCCGAGGTCGAGCGCGGACGTCGAGCCGTGGAGAAGTGGGGCCTGCCGATCATCCCCCTGTCGTATCTGACGGTCGGGTTCCAGAGCCTCGTCCACGCCGCGGCGGGCGTCCTGCGGGTGAGCTGGCCGGCGTTCACGCTCGTGCAGATCCCGGGCGCGCTCGCCTGGGGGCTGATCTACTCCACCATCGGCTTCGCCGCCTGGGAGGCCGCGTTGGCCGCGGCCGCCGGCTCCCCGGCGGGCCTTGCGGTGATCGCGCTCCTGGTGGTCGCGATCGTCGCCCTGATCGTCCGGCGCCGGCGCCGGCGCGCGTCCGCTACGGACGACCGGGTGTCCTGACCCCTCGGATTGACCCGCCTCCACCCCAACTGTTCACCCGCCGACCGCCCAAGGGCTCCCCCGCCGACGCGCAGGCGTCACGTTCGAAGCGGAGGCTGTGCCGCATGACCACACTTCGCCGCTCCCTCACCGCGGCCGCGATGACCCTCGCGATCACGGTCCCTGGAGCGATGCTCCCTGCCGACGCCGCCCCTGCCGACGCCGCCCCTGCCGACGGGCAGCGCAAGACCGCGGCGTCCCATCGGGCGAAGCCCAAGCCCGCACCGACCGCGACGGTCACCACCGACAACGAGACGCCCACCCTGTACGACGACAAGGCGGGCGGGAACGCGTCCGGCGACGACCCGGCGATCTGGGTGGACGCCCGCCACTCGGCCAACTCGCTCGTCATCGTCACCGCCAAGAAGGGCGGCCTGCGCGTCTACGACATGCACGACCGCGAACTGCAGAGCCTTCCGGCCAGCGCGCTGCCCAACCCCGGCCGCTACAACAACGTGGACATCGCCTACGGAGTCCGGGTGGCGGGCCGCATCGTCGACCTCGCGGTGGTCTCCGACCGCTACAACGACTCGCTGCGCTTCTTCACGATCGACCGCGCCGGCGCCCGCGCGAAGACGCCGCTGCGCGAGGTCACGTCCCCCAAGCACGACTACCTGTTCGTCAAGGACGCCGCGGAGCTCGCCGACGAGCACACCGCGTACGGCCTGGCCGTCTGGCAGAACGGGCGCGACACCTACGCGGTCGTCACCCAGGAGGGCACCACCCGCCTCGCGCTCGCCCGCGTCGTCGCCAAGCGAGACGGCACCGTCGGCTACGAAAAGGTCCGCACGTGGACGATGCCGGCGTCCTTCACGCTGCCCAACGGCAAGACCTGGACGCCCTGTGAGGAGCCCGGCGTCGGCCCGCAGCTCGAGGGCGTCTCCGTCGACCGCAAGACCGGCACCCTGTACGCCGCCCAGGAGGACGTCGGCCTGTGGCGCATCGAGCTCACCCGCCCCTACGCCCGGCCCGTGCTGGTCGACAGGACGACGACGTTCGGCACGCCGGCCACCTTCGATGCGAAGACCGAGGAGTGCGTCGCCGGACCGGACGCCGGCTTCGGCGGACGCATCGTCGCGGACGCCGAGGGCGTCGACCTGTACTACGGTCGCGGCAAGACCGGGTACGTGGTGGTGTCGGCTCAGGGTAGCGACGAGTTCCTCGTCTACGAGCGCCAGGGGCGCAACCGCTACGCGGGGAAGTTCAAGGTGGCCGGCACCGGCGGCGTCGACGACATCAACGGCTCGGACGGCCTCGCGATCGCGAGCCGCCCCGTCGGGGAGTACACCCGCGGCCTGTTGGTGACCCACGACGAGCCCGACACCGGCCCGTCCGTGGACGCCGACCGCGACCCCACGAACTTCTCCTACGTCCAGTGGGGGGACGTCGCCGACGCGCTGCACCTGAAGCACTCCCGCTGAGGTTGGTGTCCCGGCCGCCTTTGTGGTTTCGTGTGCCCGTGCAGATCCGCCCCCTGGACCTCGCGTCGGACGCCGAGCTGGCCGGCGTCGACGACCTCACGCAAGCCGTGTACGCCGACACGTTCGGCGGCATCACCCCGCAGAGCGCTGCCCAGTTGCGGGTGGAGTTCGAGGACACCCCGTTCTGGACGCAGAACCGCTGGGTCGCGATCGACGAGAGCGACGGCCAGCGCGTGGTCGGGGTGGCCAGCATGCTGCTTCCGCTGGCGGAGAACCTCGAGTCGGCGAGTCTCAACGTCACCGTGCACCCGTTGTTCCGCGGCCGCGGCGTCGGCACCGCCCTGGTGGAGGACGCCCTCAAGCCGGCGATGCGCGCCAGCGGCCGCACGCGCGCGGACGCCTACGGCGACGTCCCGGCCGACGGGGACCCGGACGACCCGGCCCTGCCGGTCAACCGGCTCGCGGCACGCCTGAACATGAGGCGCGGCGCGACCGCGATCTGCCGCATCCTCGATCTGCCGCTCGACCCCGCACTGCTGGACGCCCTGGCCGACGAGGCGTCCGCACGGATGGGCGGCTACCGGATCGAGTCCTGGCAGGGCGCGACGCCCGAGGCACACCTCGAGGAGTACGGCCGACTGCTCACGCAGCTCGAGTTGGACGACCCGCTGGAAGAGTTGGACTACGAGGCGCCGGTCTACACGCCCGAGCGCGTGCGGCTGGCCGAGGAGCGGCTGCGCCGGTCCGGCACACGGTCGATCACCGCGGTGGCGATCGCGCCCGACGGCAGCTTCGCGGGCAACTGCGAGGTGCACGTCGTCGACGACCCGCGGGCCACCCTCGGCTGGCAGGAGAACACGCTGGTCATGCCCGGCCACCGCGGTCATCGGCTCGGCCTCGGCCTCAAGGTGGCCACGCACCGTCGAATCGCCGCGGAGGCGCCAGGTGTGCGGCGCATCGTCACCTGGAACTCCCACGTCAACCCGTGGATGATCGCGATCAACGAGCGGCTCGGCTACGCCATCAGTCACCGCGAAGTCGCCTTCCAGGGCGATCCCTTCGGCGACTGACCCATGCCCAACGCGGTGCCGCGACGCGCACCTGCGCCGCGGCGTCCGCTCAGGAGAACGTCAGAGACGAGACGTCGAGGCTGTAGCCGTCCTCCGCGGAGACCTCGGTGACGGTGCCGACGGCCACCACGTGCCGCGCGCCACGCATCCTGCGCAGGTCGGTGCGGTCATGCCCGTCGCTCCTGCACACGAGACGGTGGTACTTGTACGCGTGCGATCCCCGGATCGTGAAGGTGCGTCCGGCCTGGTTCACCTTGTCCACACGCCCGGCCACGGTCACGACCTTGCCGCGGAACCGCTCGGCAGCGGCGGCCGGGTCGGCGTCCAGCGCGTCGAACATGTCATCCGCGGAGACAACCATCGCATCACCCTGACCCGCGGCGGCGGCGGCGCGCGCCGGCGCGGGCGAGGCCGCGGGCATCGCTGACCCCGCGCCGCCGGCTCGCTGGGCCACCTGGCCGCCGAACATCGCCAGCACGAACGCCACCACGACGACCAGGGCGCCCACGGCACCCACGGTCCGCAACCCTTGATGGCGTCCCGGTCGCAGAGACTTCCCGCACTCGACGCACTTCGTGTCGCCGTTCTCGACAGGCAACCCGCAGTTCGGACACGTGTAGTTCATCGCCAACACTTCCCCCCAGATCGTGGCTTTCGACGGGCTTGGTCACGCCCGACGGGCGCAGGACTGGTCAGGCCCCGCGCTGCGGCGTCCTGCCGGATCACCGCCCTGTGCTGGGACGCTAGCAACGCGCCGGTGCAACCGGAAAGGACGTCCTCACGCGGGTGACAAGGGACGATGGCGACAAAACCGGGTTCGGGCAGAGCCCCGATCCGGACGCGCGGCGTTTTCGTGCCGCGTTGTCGGTGGCGGGTGTCATACTTCAGTTCCCCGACACCGTCGTTGGAAGGAACCCCATGCGTTTCCCCAGGTTCGTGGCCGCGATCGCCACGGCAGCCGCACTCATGCTCAGCGCCACCGCGTGCGCCCCGAGCCAGGGCAACACCGGAGGCCAGGCGGGCCAGGGCCAGGGCCAGGTCGCCAACGTCTACCTGCCTCAGTCGCCCACCCAGTTCAACCCGCTCGCCCCGTTCGCCGGCGGAGAGCAGCTGGCGATGTCGCTGCTCTACGACAACCTCGTCTCGATCGGCCCCGACTTCGCGTTCATCCCCCGCCTCGCCGAGAGCTGGGACGTCAACGAGAACGCCACGAAGTACACCTTCCACCTGCGCCCGAACCTGAAATGGAGCGACGGCCAGGCCTTCAGCTCGAAGGACGTCCTGTTCACGTTCAACGCCATCGCCAATCCCGAGACCCAGGGCGGCCAGGGTTCGCGCCTGTCGAACGTCAAGGGCTTCGACGCGATGCAGAAGAAGTCGGCGAAGACGCTGTCCGGCCTCACCGCGCCGGACGCCAACACCGTCGTCTTCGAGCTCTCGCAGCCCGACGCCGGCTTCCTCGGCCTCATCGGCTCCGGGGCGATGTTCTTCATCCTCCCCGAGCATGTGCTGGGCCAGGTGCCGGCCGCGCAGTTGATGAGCAACGAGTTCTTCAAGAAGCCGTCGACCGGCATGGGCCCCTTCACCCTGGAGAACTTCCAGCCCGACCAGTCGCTGCAGCTGAAGAAGAACCCGAACTACTACGCGCCGGCCAAGCTCGACGGCGTCAACCTCAAGATCCTGACCTCCGACGTGGCGACCGGGCAGCTGCAATCGGGCGAGATCGACCTCGTCCAGATCGCGGCGCCCGACCTCGACTCGGTCCGCGCCATCCCCGGCGTCCAGGTCGCGTCGACGCCGTCCTCCGGCTTCACGCGCCTCGGCATCAACACCACGAAGGCCGAGCTCAAGAACCCGAAGGTGCGCCAGGGTCTGCTGACCGCCATCGACCGGCAGGGCATCGTCGACTCGGTGCTCAAGGGCGAGGGCAAGGTGCTCAACACCTCCCTCATGAGCGACTGGGTGAAGCCCAAGCTGAACGACTACGCCTACGACGTGACCAAGGCCAAGCAGTTGCTCAAGGAAGGCGGCTGGAAAGCCGACCAGGAGTTGAAGCTGCGTTACGTCGCCGGCACCCGCGACCGCGACCAGATGGTGCAGGTCATCGTCGAGAACTGGAAGGCCGCCGGCGTGAAGGCCGTCGCCGACCCGGTGGACGCGGCGACCGTGACGGCCGGCTACGGCGACAAGTCGTACCAGGCGGTCATCTTCGGCGGCGGCGCGTACCCGCAGGATCCGAGCACAGCCACCCCGATCCTGACCTGCGCCAACCGCTACCCGGCGGGCGGCAACGTGGTGTTCTACTGCAACCCGGCGTTCGACGCGGCGATGGCCGCCGGCGGCAAGACGACCGATAAGTCCCAGCGTGCTGCGGCCTACGCGAAGGCCGCCGAGATCGAGAACGCGGACGCCCCACTGCTGTGGATCAACACGCCGAACATCCTGTACGCGCACCGCGAGGCGCTGTCCGGATTCAAGCCCCACGGCGACTGGACGTACGCGTTCTGGAACGCGAACGAGTGGACGAAGTCGTAGTCGCGCGCCCCCGATGCTCCGCTACATCCTGCGCCGCGTCGCCTCCAGCGTGGCCGTCTTCCTCGCCATCACGATGGGGCTGTTCGCCCTGATCCGCATGGCGCCCGGCGATCCGGTCGTGCTCATGATGAGCGCGCCGGACACCGGGCTGGATTCGGCCGCCCTGGAGGCGAAGCGGCACGAGCTGGGCCTCGATCAGCCCGTCCCGGTGCAGTACGTGCTGTGGTTGGGACGCGCCCTGCGCGGCGATCTCGGCTACTCGTACTCCAACAACGAGGCGGTCGGCTCGCTGCTGGGCCGTCACCTCGGCCCGACGCTGGAGCTGATGCTCGTGGGCATCGGGCTCGGGCTGCTCATCGCGATCCCGCTGGGGATCTGGGCGGCGTGGCGGCGCAACCGGGCCGCCGACAACGTCATCAGCACGGTGTCCTTGCTGGCGGCCTGCACTCCCGGGTTCTTCCTGGCGATGATCGCGATCTTCGTGTTCGCGCTGCGGCTGCGCTGGGTGCCGTCCACCGGCATGTTCACCCCGGGGGACGCGTCCATCGCCGACCAGCTGCGGCACCTGATCCTGCCGGGATCCGTCCTGGCGCTCACGATGGCGGCCGGGTTCACGCGGTACACGCGGTCGTCCCTCATCGAACAACTCGGCCAGGACTACGTCCGCACCGCGCGGGCGAAAGGCGCCGGGACCGCCCAGATCATCCGGCACGCGTTCCGCAACTCGATGCTGCCGCTCATCACCGTGGTGATGCTCTACATCCCGCGGCTGCTCGGCGGCACGATCATCTTCGAGAAGATCTTCGCCTGGCCGGGGATGGGCCTGATGTCGCTGAACGCCATCGCCAACCGCGACTACCCCGTCATCGTCGCCTTCGGCATGTACGTCTGCGTCCTCGTGCTGGTCTGCAACGTGGTCGCCGACATCCTCTACGTCGTCGCCGACCCCCGGGTGAGGCTCACATGACCACGCTTCCCGCCGACTCCACTCCCACGCCGGACGCCCCCGTCGCCGTCGCGGCACAGGGATCCGTCAGTCCCCGCCGCGCGGCCTGGCGACGCTTCCGTCGCAACCCGCGCGCCGTCCTCGGCCTCATCGTCCTGATCGCCGTCACCCTCCTGGTGATCATCGCGCCGCTGCTCACCCCCTCGCCGACGGCGGTCGACCTGCTCGCCGTGAACCAACCGCCGGGCGGTGCCCACCCGCTCGGCACGGACGGCACCGGCCGCGATGTGTGGTCGCGGCTCGTCAACGGCGGCCGCGTCTCGTTGCTGGTCGGCTACTCGACGGCTGCCGTCGCCGTGCTGGTCGGCGTGTTCCTGGGGACGCTGTCGGGCTACCTCGGCGGCGCCGCCGACACGGTGATCATGCGCGTCGCCGACCTGTTCCTGTCGATCCCCGCCGTCGTGGTCGCCATCGTCCTGGCCGGCATCTTCGGGCCGAGCCTGCCGATGCTCGTCGGCGTCATCGCGGGGTTCTCGTGGCCGAACAGCTGCCGCATCGCACGCAGCGCCGTGCTGTCGCTGAAAGAGCTGGACTACGTCGCGGCGTCGAGGTCGATGGGGGCCAGCATCGGCTGGATCCAGCTGAAGCACCTGCTCCCCGGCGTCCTGCCGCCCATCACCGTGGCCGGCACGCTGCTGGTGGCCGAGGCGATCCTCACCGAGGCGGCGCTGTCCTTCCTCGGCGTCGGTGTCGTCCCGCCCACGCCGAGCTGGGGCAACATGCTGTTGGAGGCCCAGTCACTCACGACGATCTCCGCGCGGCCGTGGCTGTGGGTACCGCCCGGCCTCGCGATCGCGGTGACCGTGCTGGCGATCAACGCCCTCGGCGACGGCCTGGGCGACGTCTTCGACCCGAGGCAGACCGAGCGATGAGCGCGTCCAGCACACCCGCCGCGACGCGCAGCGACGCCGTCGCCGAACTCGAGGATCTGACCGTCACCTTCGGCAGCACCGCCGGCGACGTGACCGTCGTCAACGGCGTCTCGTTCCGCGTCGGCCGTGGCGAGATCGTGGCCATGGTCGGTGAGAGCGGATCGGGCAAGTCGATGACCGGCCTGGCCATGATGGGTCTGCTCCCCCATGGCGCGCGTCCCGGCGGCCGCGTCACGGTCGCGGGAACCGACATCCTGGCGTCGTCGGAGAAGCAGCTGCGCCACGTGCGCGGCGCCAAGGTGGCGATGGTGTTCCAGGATCCGATGACCGCGCTGAACCCCGTGCTCAAGGTCGGCGATCAGATCGACGAGGCGCTCACCCTGCACCACCGGGTGTCGAAGAAGGCGGCCCGTGAGCGCACGCTCGAGGTGCTGAACCTCGTGGGCGTCCCGGCCGCCCGGGAGCGCGCCGAGCAGTACCCGCACCAATGGTCCGGCGGTATGCGGCAGCGCGCCGTGATCGCGATGGCGCTCATGGACGAGCCCGACGTGATCATCGCCGACGAGCCGACGACCGCCCTCGACGTCACGGTGCAGGCGCAGGTGCTCGAGGTGCTCCAGGACGTCCGCGAGCGCACAGGGGTCGGGATCCTGCTGATCACCCACGACCTGGGCATCGTCGCGGAGGTCGCCGACCGCGTCCTGGTGATGTATGCCGGACGCATCGTCGAGCAGGGGTCGACGGCCGAGATCTTCGCTCGCACCCGCCATCCCTACACCCGCGCGCTGATGGTGTCCCGGGCGGCGTGGGCGATGGAGCACGGCACCGACCTGCACGCCATCCCCGGACGCCCGCCCAGCCCCCGCGCGCCGGTGCCGGGCTGCTCGTTCCACCCGCGCTGCCCGCTGGCGTCGGAGGAGGCGGGCTGCCTCACGGCGGTCCCGCCGCTGCGCGCGGTGGACGGCGAGCGCCACCGGAGCGCCTGCCACCGGGCCGAACTGCTGGCCGACGAGACGGACGAGACGGAAGGGATCCCGCGATGAGCGACCAAGCGGAACCGGCCGGGCGTGACGCACTGCTGAGCGTGGACGGCCTCGTCGTGCAGTTCCCGACCCGCTCGGGCGGACGCCGCCGCACCGTGCATGCGGTCGACGGCGTCGACCTGGTCGTCCACCCGCGAGAGACCGTCGGCGTCGTGGGGGAATCGGGCTGCGGCAAGTCCACGCTGGTGCGCACGATCCTTGGCCTGACGCAGCCGACCTCGGGCAGCATCACGTTCGCGCCCGCAGCCGACGACGGCCACGGCGGTCGGCGTCCGCGAGAGCGCGACGCGCAGATGGTCTTCCAGGATCCGTACTCGTCGATCAACCCCCGGATGAGCGTCGGGGACATCGTGGCCGAGCCTTTGCGCGTCCAGGGCATCTACGACGCCGACGGCCCCGCCTTCGTCCGCGAACTGCTCTCGCTCGTGGGCATGGAGCCCGAGCATGCCGAGCGCTACCCCCACGAGTTCTCGGGCGGCCAGCGCCAGCGCATCGGCATCGCGCGGGCGATCGCGCTCCGGCCCCGGCTGCTGCTGCTCGACGAGCCCGTCTCGGCGCTGGACGTGTCGATCCAGGCGCAGGTATTGAACCTGTTGGCCGACCTTCAGCAGCGCTTCTCGATGGCGCAGTTGTTCGTCTCCCACGACCTGTCGGTCGTGCGGTTCGTCTGTTCGCGCGTCTACGTGATGTACCTCGGCCGCATCGTCGAGAGCGGCCCCACCGACCAGGTGCTCACCCGGCCGCGGCACCCCTACACCGCCGCGCTGGTGTCCGCGGTGCCCGCGTCCGAGCCCGGGCACAAGCGGGAGCGCATCGTGTTGACCGGCGACGTCCCGAGCCCGGTCAACCCGCCGAGCGGCTGCCGGTTCCGCACGCGGTGCTGGCGGTCGACGGCCGAGTGCGAGCAAGACCCGCCGATGTCCGGTGACGTGGAGAACGGTTTTGCGTGCTTCCACCCGCTCGGCACAGACCAGGGCCCGGCCTAGCGACGCTCCGGGCGTCGTCCGGGCGTCGTCGGGTTGACGGCCTGGCACCCCGCGACGACACCCGAGTGTCGCTAAGACGTCGAACGGCGCTGTGATCGAGCAGACGCTACAACATGTAGGGAATGACATCCGCGTAAGTCCGTGTATATAGTGCTCGTGCAGTGGTTGGCCCGCCCGGTTGGGAGGGCCTCGCAAGAGGGAATCCGGTGAGAGTCCGGAACTGCCCCGCAGCGGTGAGTGGGAACGAAAGTCGTCAACAGCACTGGGAGCGATCCTGGGAAGCGACGGCCGGTAGGCCCGATCCGGCATCCGGATCTGCCCACGAGTCCGAAGACCTGCCTCTGCCGTCCCGCGCCGCGGGACGCCGGTAGCGCACGCCTCGTGGGAGGGCGGCGGCCGTCGGGCGACCCTGCCCGCGCGTCCCCATCCTGCACGGCCCCGCTGCCGATCCGCGAGGGAAAGCAGGAGGAAGCCCATGACCATCACGACCGCCGATCTGTCGGCCGACGAGACCCATCCCGAGGATGCGATCACCGTCTTCAGCAAGCCCGCGTGCGTCCAGTGCACGGCCACCTACCGGGCCCTGGACAAGCAGGGCCTCGCGTACCGCGTCGTCGATCTCAGCGAGGACGAGGCCGCGCTCGCGACCGTCCTCGATCTGGGTTACCAGCAGGCGCCCGTCGTCCTGGTCGGCGACGAGCACTGGTCGGGGTTCCGCCCCGACAAGATCAAGGCAGTAGCCAGCCGCGCCAACGCCGCCTGATGGCGCCGGTCACCGCGGCTCGCAGGGTGGCGGAGAGACCGGCGGGGCAGGTCGAGATCGTGTACTTCTCGTCGGTCTCGGGCAACACGCACCGCTTCGTCACCAAGGTGGGGCTCCCCGCTCACCGCATCCCCCTTCACGCCGCGGACGCGCCCCTCGTCGCGCGCCGGCCGTACGTCCTGGTCGTCCCGACCTACGGCGGCGGCAACAGCGGCGGAGCCGTCCCCAAACAGGTGATCAGGTTCCTCAACGATCCCGCCAACCGGCGCCTCCTGCGGGGCGTCGTCTCCGCGGGTAACACCAACTTCGGGGCGGCGTACGGCCTGGCCGGGCGCATCGTCGCCGCCAAGTGCCGGGTGCCGCTCCTGGACACATTCGAACTGATGGGTACGCCCGACGACGTCGAGCGCATCCGCGAAGGGCTCTCTTCATGACAACAACGCTGACCGACACCGGACTCGAACACGCCGGCGCCGAGGACACCGACTACCACGCGCTCAACGCGCTGCTGAACATCTATGACGAGGACGGCAACATCCAGTTCGAGGCCGACCGCCGCGCCGCGCACCAGTACTTCCTGACCCACGTCAATCAGAACACGGTGTTCTTCCACTCGCTGCGGGAGAAGCTCGACTACCTGCTCGAGGAGGGGTACTACGAGCGCGAGGTGCTCGACCGCTATGACTTCGACTTCATCAAGTCGCTGTACAAGCGTGCTTACGCGGTGAAGTTCCGTTTCCCGACCTTCATGGGCGCCTTCAAGTACTACACGTCCTACACGCTCAAGACGTTCGACGGATCTCGCTACCTCGAAAGGTTCGAGGACCGGGTCTGCATGGTGGCTCTCACCCTGGCCGCAGGTGATCGGGTCCTGGCCGAGCGCATCACCGACGAGATCATGACCGGCAGGTTCCAGCCGGCGACGCCCACGTTCCTGAACGCGGGCAAGGCTCAACGGGGCGAGTTGGTCTCGTGCTTCCTGTTACGTGTCGAGGACAACATGGAGTCGATCGCCCGGGCCATCAACTCGGCGCTGCAGCTGTCCAAGCGCGGCGGCGGCGTCGCCCTGAGCCTGAGCAACATCCGCGAGGCGGGCGCGCCGATCAAGCGCATCGAGAACCAGTCGTCCGGCGTCATCCCCGTGATGAAACTGCTCGAGGACTCGTTCTCCTACGCCAACCAACTCGGCGCCCGGCAGGGTGCGGGAGCGGTCTACCTGCACGCCCACCACCCCGACATCTTGGCGTTCCTGGACACGAAGAGGGAGAACGCGGACGAGAAGATCCGCATCAAGACCCTCTCGCTGGGCGTCGTGATCCCCGACATCACGTTCGAGCTCGCCCGCGACAACGAAGACATGTACCTCTTCAGCCCCTACGACGTCGAGCGCGTGTACGGGACGCCGTTCACCGAGCTCTCGATCAGCGAGAAGTACCGCGAGATGGTCGACGACGGGCGCATCCGGAAGAAGAAGATCAACGCGCGCCGCTTCTTCCAGACGCTCGCGGAGATCCAGTTCGAGTCGGGCTACCCGTACCTGATGTTCGAGGACACGGTGAACCGGGCCAACCCCATCGACGGCCGGGTGACGATGTCGAACCTGTGCTCGGAGATCCTGCAGGTGTCCGAGCCTTCGACCTACAACGAGGACCTGTCCTACGGGCATGTGGGCAAGGACATCTCGTGCAACCTCGGATCGCTCAACATCGCCCACGCCATGGACTCGCCCGACTTCGGGGCGACGGTCGAGACGGCCGTCCGCGCGCTGACGGCGGTCTCGGACCAGTCGAACATCTCCTGCGTCCCGAGCATCGACAGCGGCAACGCGCGCAGTCACGCGATCGGCCTCGGGCAGATGAACCTGCACGGCTATCTCGCCCGCGAGTCGATCCACTACGGCTCACCGGAGGGCCTCGACTTCACCAACATGTACTTCTACGCGGTCACGTATCACGCCCTGCACGCGTCGTGCCGGATCGCCCGCGAGAGAGGGCAGCGATTCGACGGGTTCGAACGCTCCGCCTATGCCACCGGCGAGTACTTCGCGAAGTACATCGAGGGCGAGTGGACGCCGAGCACCCCGGCCGTCGCCACCCTGTTCGAGCGGTCGGGCATCGTCCTGCCGACCCCGGACGACTGGCGCGCCCTCGCCGCCGACGTCGCCCAGCACGGCCTGTACAACCAGAACCTGCAGGCCGTCCCGCCCACCGGGTCGATCAGCTACATCAACCACTCCACCTCGTCGATCCACCCCATCGTCGCGAAGGTGGAGATCCGCAAGGAGGGCAAGATCGGCCGGGTCTATTACCCCGCGCCGTTCATGACCAACGAGAACCAGGAGTACTTCGCGGACGCCTACCAGATCGGCCCGGAGAAGATCATCGACACCTACGCCGAGGCGACCAAACACGTCGACCAGGGCCTCTCCCTCACGCTCTTCTTCAAGGACACCGTGACGACCCGAGACGTGAACAGGGCCCAGATCTACGCCTGGCGCAAGGGAATCAAGACCCTCTACTACATCCGGCTGCGGCAGCAGGCCCTGCAGGGCACTGAGGTCGAAGGCTGCGTCAGCTGCACCCTGTAACCCGAGGAGAAGAAGGACATGACCGACAAACTCGCCCTGCTGCGTGGTGTCCAGGCGATCAACTGGAACCGCGTCACCGACGAACTGGACCAGCAGGTCTGGGATCGCCTGACCGGCAACTTCTGGCTCCCCGAGAAGGTGCCGCTGAGCAACGACATCTCATCGTGGCGGACGCTCAAGCCGCACGAGCAACTCATGACGACGCGCGTCTTCACCGGCCTGACCATGCTCGACACGATCCAGGGCACCGTGGGCGCCGTCTCCTTGATCCCGGACGCCCGCACCCCCCACGAAGAGGCCGTCTACACCAACATCGCCTTCATGGAGTCGGTGCACGCCAAGAGCTATTCCTCGATCTTCTCGACGCTGATCTCCACCGAGGAGATCGACGACGCGTTCCGCTGGAGTGAGGAGAACGAACGGCTGCAACGGAAGGCGCGCATCGTCCTCGATTACTACTACGGTGACGATCCCGAGAAGCGCAAGGTCGCCTCGACGCTGCTCGAGTCGTTCCTGTTCTACTCCGGCTTCTACGCGCCCATGTACTGGTCGAGCCACGCCAAGCTCACGAACACCGCCGACCTGATCCGGCTGATCATCCGGGACGAGGCCGTGCACGGCTACTACATCGGGTACAAGTTCCAGCAAGCGCTCCGCGACGCGTCCGCCGCGCGGCGGGCGGAACTGAAGGACTACACGCTCGAGTTGCTCTTCGAGCTCTACGACAACGAGGAGTCCTACACCGAGGACCTCTACGACCCGCTGGGGCTGACCGAGGACGTGAAGATGTTCCTGCGCTACAACGCCAACAAGGCGCTGATGAACCTCGGCTACGAGGCGATGTTCCCGAAGCCCGCGACGGCCGTGTCCCCGGCGATCATGGCGGCGCTGTCGCCGGGCGCGGACGAGAACCACGACTTCTTCTCCGGATCGGGTTCCTCCTACGTCATGGGCACCGCTGTGGAGACCGAGGACGAGGACTGGGAGTTCTGACATGACCACAATCCACACCACGACGTCGGGCAGCCTGCCCCGCACGGACGCCCTCATCGCCGGCAACGCGGCCCGCTCGTTCGCCGACGACGGATTCACCCTGAACACCACCCCCGCGTTCGACCGGCTCGTCACGGCGGCGGTCGCCGATGTGGTCGCGCGACAGCGCGATGCCGGCATCACGCTGCTGGGGGACGGCGAGTTCGGCAAGGCGATGTCGAGCGCGGTCGACTACGGGGCCTGGTGGTCCTACTCCTTCCAGCGGGTCGCGGGTCTGGAACTCAGCGAGGTCGACCCCTTCAGCCAGGCCGACGTGATCTCGTCGCCCGGCAACGTCCGGCTCACCTCGTTCGCGAACCGGCGGGACCGGCAGCGATTCCCGCGGGTCTACTCCGACCCGGTCGAGGTGGGGGGCGTCCACACCGGCAGGCCGGCCACGGCGTTCCCGTCGACGACGGGGCCCCTCGCCTACACCGGGCAGGACGCCGTGGCCGCCGACATCCGCAACCTCCAGGCAGCACTCGAGCCGGGGGAGCCGGGCTTCCTGACGGCCATCTCGCCCGGCAGTGCTGCCCGTGTGTGGAACGACTACTACGCCACCGAGGAGGAACACATCTGGGCGTGGGCGGACGCTCTGCGTCACGAGTACAAGGCGATCACCGACGCTGGCCTCATCGTCCAGATCGACGACCCGTCCTTGGCTGAGAATTGGGACCAGATCACGCCCGAGCCGAGCGTCGCCGATTATCAGGCGTTCACCCAGATCCGCATCGACGCGCTCAACCATGCGATCGAGGGCCTGCCACAGGAACGCGTGCGGCTGCACCTGTGCTGGGGCTCCTGGCATGGTCCCCACACGACCGACATCGGCCTCGCCGACATCCTGCCGGTGGTCCTGCAGGCAAGGGTCGGGTCGCTCTCCTTCGAGGCGGGCAACGTCCGTCACGAGCACGAGTGGGCGGTCTGGAAAGACGTGCAGATCCCTGACGGCCTCGTCCTCGTCCCGGGCGTGGTCAGCCACGCTACCAACGTCGTCGAGCACCCGGATCTGGTGGCCCAGCGTATTCGCCGCTTCACCGACGCCGTGGGCAGAGACCGGGTCATCGCCTCCACCGACTGCGGGCTCGGTGGGCGCGTCCACGCGGACATCGCGTGGGCCAAGCTGCGCTCCCTCGGGGAAGGAGCCCGCCGAGCGTAGGCCCGCAGGGCCAGCACGCTCGGCGGTCAGGATCTGGACGATCCCCTCCTCCCGTGGACGTTCTCGCGCTGCGACCACCGGACCCGGAGACCGACGGACTCCCGGCGGGGACGCGCACGACGCGCCCACACGTGCGGACAAGTGTCTCAATGAACCGACGCCGGGTTATCTTTGTTATGCAGCCGTCGTCATGTCATCGACCCGTTGCTGCCCCGCATCGCCAGAGAAAGCCCCGCGTCGTGAACGACTTCCCCACAAGTACCCGCCGCACCGTCCTTCTACCCGCCGCCGCATGCCTGACAGTCCTGCTCGCCGGCTGCGGCATCGTGCAGCCCGGAACCCGCCCCCACGACGCCCTCGCCGGTCCGCACGCGGCCGAGCCCGCCCCGGCGGCGTCCTCCTCGGCACCCGCCGCCGCGACTCTCGTGCAGCCCGGAACCCGCCCCCACGACGCCCTCGCCGGTCCGCACGCGGCCGAGCCCGCCCCGGCGGCGTCCTCCTCGGCACCCGCCGCCGCGACTCCGTCCGACGCCGCGACCCCGGCGGCGTCCCCCGCCCCGAGCGCGTCCGCCACACCGACCGCGCCGTCCCTGCCCGCCCTCAGCGCCGCGGCTCAGCAGGAGTACGGCCCGTGCCTCACCGAGCGCGTGGGCCTGGGCAGCCGCGGCACGTGCGCCACCCTGCTGCAGTCGAAGCTCGGGGACCTCGGCTTCTACGAGGGCTCTTCTAAGAAGAAGCGGTTCGCGGTCAGCCAGGTCAACGCGTTGCTCAATTACCAGCGCTCCCGGGACCTGTCCAGCGCGGACGGCGTCGCCGGCAAGGAGACCTGGTACGCGCTCGCCAGCGGCAAGCCCGCCCGCTCGACGGCGTTGCCGGCAGAGTGCCAGGTGGACGGCGTCGCGCTGTGCGTCGACCAGGGCGCCCGCACGCTGAGGTACGTGAAGGACGGCGCGGTCGTGAAGACGTTCAACGTGCGCCTCGGTGGCTTCACGTCGGACGCGAAGACGCATCAGTGGCGCGTCTTCCCGACCGCGAACGGCGACTACAAGGTGTACGACAAGCAGAAGAGCCCGTACTCGAAGACGTACGGATACGGCGCCATGCCCTACAGCGTGATGTTCCACCCCGACATGTACGTGCACTACTCGTCCGGCTTTCGCAGCGACGGGTACGCCCGCTCCAGCCACGGCTGTGTGAACGTCGGTTCCCTGAAGGACATGAAGTGGATCTACCGCAACACGCCGATCGGGGCGGCGGTCCACGTCTACTGACGTAGCGCCGCACGCAGTCGCGGACGCAGGTCCCTCTCGGCTGGGCGCACCAGGGAACTTTCCCCGCTCACAAGGTGAGATAACGCTGTGAATAACCGGAAAGTTCGGACGCCCCCCCGATGCATGATGACGGGTGGCGACCCCCGGTTGAGTCGAATCCGCGTTCAGGAGCGCCATCTCTGCCACCGAACCCACCTTCTCGCGCCGTGCCGTCGCGGTAGGCCAGAGCCGGGTATCGGCGCTGCAGTGGCGGCCGTCGTGCCCGAGCAGGGGGGACGTCCTGCTGCTGCACGGGGGTGGCATCGATTCCGCCGAGCTGTCGTGGGGTGAGGTCGGGCCGCGGCTGGGCGCGAAGGCTGGCACGTCATCGCGCCGGATCTTCCGGGCTACGGCGCCTCACCTGCCGCGTGCTGGTCTGCCACTCAGCACAACCTGGAGAGCCACCTCGCCACGCTCATCGACGCGTTGGCGGCCGAAGGCTTCGGTGCCGCCGGCCTCTCGCTCGGCGGGCTGTCCGTGGGTGGCGGCGTCGCCCTCGGGTACGCCCTGGACCACCCCGGACGCCTCACCGGCCTCGTGCTCGTGGACAGCTACGGCCTGCAGCCGCCCCGGTCGGAGAGGACGCTGGCGCCGATGTGGCATCTGATCGCGTGGGCCAGCGTCCAGTCCCGCCTGACGGAGTGGACGTACCGCCTGTCGAGCCGCAGCGACTGGATGCTGCGCTGGAGCCTGCGACAGGTCGTGCGGCGTCCGGGACGCATCACCGACGAGTTCTTCGCCGCCGTCCGCAAGGCGGCGCACAGCGACCTGAGCACCTTCCTCGACTGGCAGCGCGACCAGGTGCGACCGCAGCGCGTCCGTACGTCGTACTTCGGCCGGCTGGGCGAGCTGACCGTCCCCACGCTGCTGTTACACGGCGAGAGCGACCTCACCGTCCCGGTCGACCACGCCCGCCGCGCCGCCATCGTCGTGCCGGACGCCGAGCTCGTGATCTCCCGCGGGTCCGGACACTGGGTGCAGCGCGACGACCCCGACCTGGCGGTCTCGTCCATCAACTCCTTCTTGGCGGGCGTGTCATAGTGATGCCATGACAGCAGGGGCAGCCCAACCGCCGATCGCCGACTACGCGCTCCTGTCCGACCGGCAGACGGCCGCCCTCGTCGCGCACGGCAGCGTCGACTGGATGTGCCTCCCCCGCTTCGACTCCGCCTCGGCGTTCACCCGCCTGCTCGGGGACGCCGACGCCAGCCGGTGGCTCATCGCCCCGGTCGGCGGGACGAGCGAGTCGCGGGCCTACCGCGACGCCAGCTTCATCCTCGACACCCACTGGCGGACGCCGACCGGCGCCGCGATCAGCACCGACTTCATGCCCACCCCCTCCGGGGAACACCAGGTGCACCTTTTGCGGGGCATCGAGTGCACCGAGGGGACGACCGAGGTGGTCGTCGAGCTGACGGTCCGCTTCGACTACGGCCGCGTGACGCCGTGGGTGCGCCAACTCCCCGGCGACGACGGCCCCGTCCTCTCAATGATCGCCGGCCCGGACGCGCTGACCTTCCACGGTCCTGAGCTCACCCCGGACGGCCGGGCGCACCGGGGCACGTTCACCCTGACCGCCGGGCAGCGCCTCGACTGGACGATGACGTGGCGGCCGTCCCACAAGGACCTTCCCGCCCCGCTGGACGCCTCCGGCTTGGCCGCCCGCACCCTCGCCGACTGGCAGGCCTGGAGCGACGCGGTGCAC
Source organism: Nigerium massiliense (assembly GCF_000826085.1). Classification (GTDB taxonomy): domain Bacteria; phylum Actinomycetota; class Actinomycetes; order Propionibacteriales; family Propionibacteriaceae; genus Propioniciclava; species Propioniciclava massiliense. The sequence continues at coordinate 591,956 of NZ_CCYM01000002.1, forward strand.
GCGCCGTGCCGGTGGGCGCCCGCGGTCGACCGCTCGATGGCTGTGCTACGCGCCCTCACCCTGCACAGCACCGGCGGCGTCGTGGCGGCCCCGACCACATCGCTGCCCGAGGTGCTCGGCGGTGAACGCAACTGGGACTACCGGCACTGCTGGCTGCGCGACTCCGCGTTCACGATCTCGGTGCTGGCCGGGCGTGGCCACCACCACCTCGCCGGGCAGTGGCGCGACTGGCTCCTGCGCGCGATCGCCGGCGACCCGGACGACCTGCAGATCATGTACGGGGTCGACGGCGAGCGGCGCCTGCCCGAGCAGACCCTCGACCACCTCGCCGGCTACGCGGCGTCCGAGCCGGTGCGCATCGGCAACGGCGCGGTGACCCAGTACCAGGCCGACGTCGTGGGCGAGGTGATCGTCGCGCTGGCGAGGCTGCGGGAGGCGGGGATGCCCGAGGACCGCTTCTCGTGGTCGCTGCAGCGCAGCCTGCTGCGCCTGCTCGATGCCCGCTTCGACGTGCCCGACCACGGCATCTGGGAGGTCCGCGGCGAGCCCCGACACTTCACCCACGGCCGGGTGATGATGTGGGCCGCCTACGACGCCGCCGTCCGCGGGGCCACCGAGCACGACCTGCCGGGACCGGTGGACGCGTGGCGTGACCGGCGCGACCGGCTGCGCTCCACCATCCTGTCCACCGGCGTCCGCGACGGGGCGTTCGTCCAGCACGACGAGACCGACCAGGTGGACGCCGCGCTGCTCCAACTGCCGCAGGTCGGGTTCGTGGCCGCGGACGACCCGCTGATGCTCGCCACCGTCGAGCGCATCGAGCGCGAGCTCATCGACGCCAACGGCTTCGTCCGGCGCTACCTCCCCGGCGACGACGACGGCCTGCGCGGCACGGAGGGGTCGTTCCTGATGTGCAGGGGTCGTTCCTGATGTGCAGCTTCTGGCTGGTCGAGCAGTACGCGCGCAGCGGGCGCGGGGACGACGCGGTCGCCCTCATGGAACGGCTGGTCGCCGTCCGCAACGACGTCGACCTGCTCTCGGAGGAGTACGACGCCGAGAACGGACGCATGCTCGGCAACTTCCCGCAGGCGTTCAGTCACTTGGCGCTCATCCGCGCCGCGGACGCGCTCAGTTGAGCTGGTCGCCGGGATCCTGAACGAGAAGTCTCGACCGATCACGGACGTCTGGTGGCGGGACGTCCCAAGGCCTCGCCACCGCCGAGGCTGAGGAGTCCGCCCGCCGCGACGGCGGAAAGTCGGGACCAGGGGCTGGGCGGGGGACGACCGTTCGCGCAGCCCGGGGGTGACCGCGCGCGACCGTGGTCCTCTCCGGGAGGTCGGCGGCGGCACCGTGGACCGATGCGCGGTCGCCCGCGGCGTCCTCGGAGCCCGCGCCCACCCGGATCCGCTTGTGCGCACCGGAAACAATGGTCACGACCACACCCCGGAAAGGCATGACCATGCTTCCCGTGCTCGACATCGTCCTCGTCGTGATCCTGCTGCTCTACGTGGCGCGCGGCTTCCGGCGCGGTCTCGTCGCCATCGCGACCAGCCTCATCGGGCTGATCCTCGGCGTCGGGCTGGCGCTATGGCTGGCTCCCCTCGTCCTGGCGCGCTTCCCCGCCGTCGAAGGCGACACCATGCTGCGCACCGTGCTGCTGCTGGCCGCGATCCTGCTCTGCGGCGCGCTCGGCGAGGGCCTGATCGGCAGCCTCGGACGCCGCCTGCGCTCGGCGACAGACAGGGTGGGGCCACTCCGGTTCATCGACGCCACGCTGGGCGCGGTCGCCGGCGGGGTGGTGGCCGCGCTCGTGATGTGGGTGGTCGCCCTGGCGGCGCAGCCGATCATCCCGTCCACCTGGGCCCGTCAGCTCGACCGCTCCCGCGTCCTGACCACGATCGACCGCTCGATGCCCGACCAGGCGGGCCGGGTCATGAGCAGCCTCACCGACGCGCTCGACTCCTCCGGCTTCCCCGAGGTGTTCAGCGGACTGGGCAAGGAACCGTCCATCGCCGCCCCGGAGCCCGACTCCGGCGCCGCGCAGACCGCGGGCGTCCGTCGGGCGGCGGCCAGCATCGTGCGGGTGGACGCCCAGGCGCCCCGCTGCTTCCGCTCGCAGGAGGGCAGCGGCTGGGTCTCGGCGACCAACCGGGTCGTCACGAACGCGCACGTCGTCGCAGGGTCCGACACCGTCGAGGTGCGCGTCGGCGGCACCGGGGCCCCGCACCGGGCCCGGGTGGTCTCGTTCGACCCGCAGCTCGACATCGCGGTGCTGTCGGTCCCCGGCCTGGACGCCCGCCCGCTGCAGCGCTCCGGCGCGCTGAGCGCGCGCAGCAGCGGGGTCGTCGCCGGCTTCCCGCAGGGCGGCCCCTACACCGTGGACGCCGCCCGCGTCCGCGGGACCATCGCCGCCACCGGCGCCGACATCTATGGCGAGCAGGGCGTGCGACGGGAGATCTACGCGCTGCGCACCACGGTGCAGCCGGGCAACTCGGGCGGTCCGCTGTTGACCCCGGACGGCCGCGTCGCCGGCACCGTGTTCGCCCGCTCCACCACCGACCCGAGCACCGGCTATGCCCTGACGAACGCCGCGACCGCGGCCGTCATCGACGCCGGCGCCCGCGATACCACCCCGGCCGGGACGGGAGCCTGCTCGGCGGGGTGACCGCCCAGTGCTCGCCGTGGCCGCCCTCGGGGAGGGGTCCCACGGCGAGCGCTGGGTACCTAGACTGCAGACCATGACACAACACAATGGACCGGCCGCCCACGACCCCGTTGCGCCCCGCGACGCGAAGGCGGACGCAGGGGCGACCGCGGCGTCCCAGGGGCCCCGCGATGAGCGCCCTGAGGGGGACGCCGCCCTCGAGACCTGGTGGGCCGGCCTCGGCCCCGAGGAGAAGGTGCTCGTCGAGGACGCCGTCCGCCTCGACCAGGGCGAGGGCCTCGAGGTGCTGCAGGAGGCCGCTCCGGCCGGCGTCCAGCTGCTGAAGGGCAAGAAGCTCACCCCGGGCGTGGTCGAGTTTGTCCGCCGCCAGCCCGACTACGAGGCGCGGTTCGCGATCACGGACAACACCGCGCGCATCGACTCCGACGTGATGGGGCGGGACATCGTCCCCGATTCGCACGCACAGAACAGGCCCCTCACCGGCGAGCGCTAGGCGTACCGGCCCGGAACGCCGATCGATCGTGCAGGTCAGCCCCGCCGACGGGCGCGCTGCCACAGATCGCGCAGGATCGCGGCGACCTCGCGTGGGGCCTCGACCGGCAGGAGGTGGCCGCGTCCCTCGAGGGTGTCGACGGTGACGCCCAGCGCACCCGCCATGTCCCTCTGGCTGCCGGCGTCCATCAGCGGGTCGTCGGAGCCGTGGATCACGGCGGCGGGGATGTCGAGTTGCTTCAGCACGCGCGTCCGGTCGGGGCGCGCCGCCATAGCCCGCTGGCACCAGGCGACGCCGTCCGCCGGAGCCTCGGCCAGCCAGCCCTCGACGGCCCGGACGATCTCGGCTTGCTTCTCGCGGGTCGCCGGCGCGAGGACCTTGTCGATCATCGGCGCGACGAGCCCGGCGGGGTCTTCGCCGGCCTCGGCCTTCTCGGCCATGTCGATGCGGTTCGTCCGGGCGGCGTCGTCGTCCGCGGATGCCTTCGTCCCCACCAGGCCGATCCCGGCCAGCCGCTGCGGGACCAGGTCGGCCAGCGCGAGCGCCACGTAGCCGCCCATCGAGTTGCCCGCCACGACGAAGCGGTCGATCCCGCGGTCCTCCAGGGCGTTCAGCAGGGTCTGAGCGTAGTTCTCGAGGGAGGGGTCGGCGTCCGTTGTCGCGCCGCCGAAGCCCGGCGGGTCGACGGCGATGATGTCGCCGGCGAGTTGCTTGCGCACGGCCTCCCAGACGCGGGAGTCGAGGGGGAACGGCGCAAGCAGCACCAACGGCAGGTCGGATCGCTCACCCGAGGCGGTCAAAGTCACGGTTGCCATGGGCCCACTCTGCCAGGACGGGGCGCCGCCCTGGTCGGCGGGCGGCGCGGGATCGTCCCCGGGACCCGGTCACGATCCAGGCACTCCTTGCTGAGGAAGGTACCGAATGCGCCCGTGCGCATTCGTCCGGGCGGCTGCCCCTTGTCCTGTCGGGGCGGCAGGGAGTAAGAGGTGGGCTGGACCTGCTGGTATCGATCAACGGAGAAGAAACCATGCGTGCGACATCCCTCATCCCGGTCGCGGCGTTGGCCGCCCTGACCCTCACCGCGTGCACCACGACGCCCGCTGCCACGACGTCCCCGACGCCGGGCGACACCGTGACGGCCGCGCCGAGCGCGTCCCCGTCCGACGCCACCCCGACCGACGCCACCCCGACTGACGCCACCCCGACCGCGGCGCCGGACGGTGCACCGTTCGCATCGGCACCCCTCGTCTCCCCGCAGGGCACCCAGATCGGCACCGTCGACGTCACCGAGACCGGCACGGGTGTCCGTGTCCATGTCCGGGCGGATTCAGGGCTGCAGACAGGCTTCCACGGGCTGCACCTGCACGCGATCGGCAAGTGCGAGGCGAACTCGGCCGACCCGACCGACGCCAACAACACCGGCGACTTCAATTCCGCCAGCGGCCACCTGGCCGGCGACGGGGACGCCCACCCCAATCACGTGGGCGACCTGCCGCCGCTGTACGTCCGCCAGGACGGCTCCGGCGAGCTGACCACCGTCAGCGACCGGTTGACCCGCCAGCTCGTCCTCGACCAGGACGGCACGGCCCTCATCGTCCACTCCGGCGCCGACAACTTCGCGAACATCCCGACGCGGTACGCCTCCGCCGGCCCCGACGAGGAGACGCACAAGGCCGGCGACGCGGGCCAGCGGGTCGCCTGCGCCGCCCTCAACGGCTGATCGACCACCCGGCGGGGCTCCGACCAGACGAAATCGCCGCGAAGATCCCCGCCGGGTTTCCTCCTGCTCGGTTGGACGCCTAGATTTAGGTCGTCCCGTGTGTGCAAGGACAGCCGCCGGGCTGCACCAATCATTAGCCAGAGGAGCCGTAGTCGTGTCATCCAAGCCAGGTACGAAACCACCAGCCACCTACGAATGCGACGTGGCCCTGGTCGGAGGTGGCATCCTCAGCGCCACCTTCGGCATGATGCTGCACCACCTGCAGCCGGACTGGACGATCCACGGCTACGAGCGCCTGCCCAAGGTGGCGAAGGAGTCGTCCAACCCGTGGAACAACGCCGGCACGGGCCACTCCGGGTTGTGCGAGCTCAACTACACCCCGCTGCGCGACGGCGTCATCGACACGTCGAAGGCCGTCAAGACCAACGAGGATTTCCAGGTCAGCCGCCAGCTGTGGAGCTACTTCGTCGAGAACGGCGTCCTGGGTCACCCGGACACCTTCATCAACAAGAGCGCGCACATGTCGCTCGTGCACGGTCGCGACGACATCGAGTTCCTGCGTAAGCGTCAGGAGACGCTGCGCACGCTGCCGACGTTCTCGTCCATGGAGTTCTCCGAAGACCGAGACCAGATCGCCGAATGGGCGCCGCTGCTCGTCGAGGGACGCGACCTGAACGACGAGATCGCCGTCACGTGGGATCCCGAGGGCACCGATGTGAACTTCGGTTCGCTGACCCGCCAGTTCTTCAACTACCTCTCCTACCACGGGGTGAAGGTGGAGACGAGCCGCGAGGTCACGGACATGACCCAGAACCCCGACGGCAGCTGGACGCTCGACATCCACGACACCGGACGCCGCGGCGAGCGCGGGCCCGACAAGCGCATCCGCGCGAAGTTCGTCTTCGTCGGCGCGGGCGGCTGGGCGCTGAAGCTCATGCAGCGCGCGGGCCTGCCCGAGGTGGACGGCTACGGCCTGTTCCCCGTCTCCGGCAAGTGGCTCTACACCACCGATCCGACGATCGTGCCCCGGCACACAGTGAAGGTCTACGCCAAGCCGCCGGTGGGCGCCCCGCCGATGTCGAACCCGCACATGGACGCTCGCCTCATCAACGGCGCGCGCTCGGTGCTGTTCGGCCCCTACGCCGGGATGAACCCGAAGTTCCTGAAGAACGGGTCTGTCCTCGACCTGCCGATGTCGATCCGTCCCCACAACATCAAGCCGATGCTGGACGTGGCCGTCGACAACCTCGACCTCGTCAAGATGCTCGCCGGCATGGTGCTGGAGACGAAGCCGATGCAGGAGAACGACCTGCGCGACTTCTACCCTCTGGCCGACATCGCCGACTGGCGCATCCTGCACGCGGGCCAGCGGGCGCAGATCATCAAGCCCGACAAGACCGACCGCGGCAAGCTGGAGTTCGGCACCGAGATCATCACGTCGCGGGACGGCTCCGTCGCCGGCGTCCTGGGGGCGTCCCCGGGCGCGTCGACCGCCGTGCCGATCATGCTCGAACTGCTGAAGACCTGCTTCCCGAGCAAGGCCGACGAGTGGCGCCCGAAGCTTCAGGAGGTCATCCCGACGCTCGGCAAGACGCTGACCGATGATCCCGACCTCGCGTTCGAGACGCTGACCCGGACGGCGAAGGTGCTCGACCTCGAGCCCCCGACCCACGCGAACGAGAAGGCCTGATCCTCCCGAGCTAGGAGCCGGGCCGGCGGAACGAACATTCCGCCGGCCCGGTTTCGCGTCCCTGGGGTCGGTCAGGAGCGGGCGTCGTTCGTCGTCTCCGCGGTGCTGGCGATCGCGTTGACGGCGGCGACGGCGATCGCGGAGCCGCCGCGGCGCCCATGGACGACGAGGTACTCCAGGCCGAACGGGTTCTCGGCCAGCGCGCGCTTGGAGTCGGCCGCGCCGACGAAGCCGACGGGGATGCCGATGACGCCCGCCGGCTTGATCCCCGTCTCGGAGACGACCTCCAGCAGCCGGAACAGCGCGGTCGGCGCGTTGCCGATCGCGACCACGGAGCCGGCCAGCCGTGGCTTCCACAGCTCGACGGCCGCGGCGGTCTTCGTCGTGCCGAGTTCGGCCGCCAGCGCAGGGAGGCGCGGGTCGCCGAGGTGGCAGACGACGTCGTTGTCCTGCGGCAGCCGCGAGCGGATGATGCCGGTGGCCACCATCGTCGAGTCGCACAGGATCGGCGCGCCGGCCTGCAGGGCCGTCCGGCAGGCCCGGACGACGCCGGGGCTGTAGGCGATGTCGTCCACCACGTCCGTCTGCGCGGCGGCGTGCACCATGCGGACGGCGACCTTGGCCACGTCCTCGGGCAGGCCGGACAGGTCGGTCTCGCGGCGGATGGTCGCGAACGACTCGCGGTAGATCTCCGCGCCGTCCTTCAGGTAGTCGTACGTGGCACCCATGCGTGTGTCCTCTCTTTCCCGGTTCACGCTAGCGGATCGGCGCGTTGTGAAAGGATGAGCCTCATCAGCATCCGTGCGCGCGGAGGAAGCCGGGCAGAGCCGGCACGGTCGCGCCACTGTGGACGCCCCCCGGGGCGGGAGTCAGAGACTCGGCACGCACGGATTTCCATCGAACGGGACGCGTCATCCCGGTTAGGAATCTCGGCATGCACATCGCCGAAGGCTTTTTGCCTCCCCTGCAATGCGCCCTCTGGTACGCCGCCTCGGCGCCCTTCATCATTCACGGCGCACGCGCCGTCGTCACCGAATCACGCAAGAACCCCGAAAACCGGCTCCTACTCGCCGCGGCCGGCGCGTTCACGTTCGTCCTGTCGGCCATCAAGCTGCCGTCGGTGACGGGCAGTTCCTCGCACCCCACCGGCACCGGCCTCGGGGCGGTGCTGTTCAAACCACCCGTCATGGCCTTCCTGAGCACCATCGTGCTGTTGTTCCAGGCGCTGCTCCTGGCGCACGGCGGCATCACCACCTTGGGCGCCAACGTCTTCTCGATGGGCATCGTGGGGCCGTGGGCGGGCTACGGCGTGTGGGTGCTGGCTCGCCGGCTCGGCGCGTCGCCCGCGGTCGGCATCTTCGGCGCGATGTTCGTGGCCGACCTCTCCACGTACTGCATGACGTCGGTGCAGCTCGCGATCGCCTACCCCGATCTGAGCAGCGGTTTCGTCGGCGCCCTCGTCAAGTTCCTGGGCGTGTTCGCGCTGACGCAGATCCCCCTCGCGATCGCGGAGGGCCTGCTCGGCGTCCTGGTGCTGCGGTACCTGGGACGCATCGCCCGTCCTGAGCTGCTCCGTCTCGGCGTCACGAAGGATGCGGTCCATGCCTGAGCTCGCCAACCAGTCAGCTGATCAATCCGCGAACCAGTCCGGCAGCCGCACCGCTGGGCGTCCGTGGGTGACCGCCCTTCTCGTCATCGCGCTGGTCGCCATCTTCGCCTTCTCCTTCGTGAGCGGGTCGTTGCGCAGCCAGGCCGAGGAGTCTTTCGCCGGCACCGACTCGGTGGTGACCGACATGCTCTCCGAGCGCGGCGTCACGCCCTGGTTCGAGCCGCTGTTCCAGCCGAACAGCGGCGAGGTCGAGTCGGGGCTGTTCGCGCTGCAAGCGGGGCTCGGCGGCGCCGTCCTGGGTTTCGCGCTGGGGAACCTGCGCGGACGTCGCGCAGCCCGCGCCGAGGCTCTCGACGGACCGTCCCCGACCGACTGATGCATGTCATCGCCGTCGACGACGCTGCCTGGGACAGCCCGTGGCGGAGCGTCCGTGTCGGGGAGAAAGCGCTGCTCGCCCTCGGGCTCGTGCTGACGGCGCTGCTGACCCCGGCGTGGCCAGGGTGCGTCCTCGTGGCGCTGGCCTCGCTGGGGCTCGCCGCAGGGCCGGCCCGCATCGATCTGCGTGTCCTCGGTGTCTCGATCGCGGCCCCGATGGCATTCCTCGTCATCGGGTCGGCCTCGGTGGCCCTGACCGTCGGTGACACCGTCCCAGACGCGTGGTGGTCGTGGGGGCCGCTGTCGCTGTCCGCGGCGAGCGTGGGCCGCGCCGCGGATCTGTTCGCACACGGGGTGGCCGGCACCCTTGCCCTGCTCATGCTCGCGATGACGACCCCGATGGTCGACGTGCTGACGTCGCTGCGCCGGTTTCGGGTGCCGGACGCCCTGATCGACGTCGCCTCTCTGACCTACCGGTTGCTGTTCGTCGTCGCCGACACGGCGCTCGGCATCCGGGCCGCGCAGCAGGCCCGCCTCGGGGACGCCGCGCCGGCGCGTCGGCGCTGGGCCAACACCGCGTCCGGGGCCGGGGCGCTGCTGGTCCGGGCCTGGGACCGCGCCCGGCGCCTCGAGGACGGCCTGGCTCTGCGCGGCTTCGAGAACGTGCTGACCACGCTGCCGGCGCGTCGGGACGCGTCCGTCCGATTCGTCGCGGGCTCCCTGGTCGTGCTGACGGCGATCTGGGCCGTCTGCCTGATGGCGATCACCTCCGGCTGGGCGCGGGGGTGGGCGCGATGACCGCCTTGCTCGCCGCGCTGAACCTGGACGCCGGCTACCCCGGGCGTCCGGTGCTGCAGGGCGCGTCCCTAGAGCTGACAGCGGGACGACGCACCGTCCTGCTCGGCGCGAACGGCTCGGGCAAGACGACCCTGCTGCGCTGCCTGGCCGCGGCGCACCACCCCGACCGTGGGCGGATTGAGTACGACGGCGTCCCGCTGGCGTCCGGACGCGACGCCCTGCGCACCCATCGGCGCCGCGTCCAGCTGGTGCTGCAGGACCCCGACGACCAGCTGTTCTCCGCCGACGTCACCCAGGACGTCTCCTTCGGGCCGCTCAACATGGGCCTACCCGAGGACGAAGTGCGCGCCCGCGTCGCCGAAGCCCTCGACGTTCTGGGCGTGGCGAAGCTCGCCGAACGGGCGACGCACCAACTGTCCTACGGGGAGCGCAAGCGCGTGGCGGTGGCGGGCGCGGTCGCGATGCGTCCGGGCGTCCTCCTCCTGGACGAGCCCACCGCCGGCCTCGACCCCGTCGGCGTGAGCGAGATGATCGGCGCGCTCGAGCGGCTCGGGCAGCGCGGCACGACGATCGTCATCGCCACCCACGACGTCGACCTCGCGCTCGCCTGGGCCGACGAGGCGGCGGTCGTCGAGGGTGGCCGGGTCACCACCGGCCCGGTGGTGGACGTCTTGTCCGACCCCGGGCTCCTCGACCGCGCGCACCTGCGCCGGCCGTGGCCGCTCGAGGTCGTCCGCCGGCTGGGGATCGACGCGGCACCGCGCTGCGTCGACGATGTCGTCACGCTGCTGTCCGGCGAGCCACGTCGCCCCTAGCCCGAGGGCCTTCTCGGCGGGTGACTCCTTGATCACCGCGGGGCCCTCGCGTGGGCGCGCATCCTCGGCGGGTCAGTCCTTCGTCACCGCCCACTGGACGATCGCGCGGGCGGGCGTCCAGGCGAGGAAGTTGCCGATCGTCTGCACGTGCTCCACGCCGATGCGGGTCAGCGAGCCGCCGAGGCGGCGGTAGCGTTCGGCGACGACGGCCTCGGTCTCCAGCGTGACCGCGTGCACGACGAGGCGTCCGCCGGGGCCCAGCGCGTCCCAGCAGGTGTCGACGGTCGCCACCGTGGCGCCACCGCCGACGAACACGGCGTCCGGGGTCTCGAGTCCGGACAGCGCACCCGGCAACTCCCCCGCGACGATGGTCAGCGCGTCGCCGCAGCCGAGCCGCGCGGCGTTGTCGCGGGCGCGCTCGACCCGGAGCGGGTCGCGCTCGATGCCGAGGGCGCGGTTGCCCTCGCCACTGCGGCACCACTCGATGCCCACCGCGCCGGAGCCGGCCCCCACGTCCCAGAGCAGCTCACCCGGGCGCGGCCGCAGGAACGCGAACGCGGTCGCCCGCACATGCCGCTTGGTCAACAACCCGTCGTTGACGAACACGTCGTCCGGCAGACCGGGCAGCCGGTCGCCCTGCTCGGGGACCGGCGCCGTCCTCTCGCTCAGCTCACTCACGGCGCCAACCTAGCCCGTCAGGGGGAGGCAGGGGGCCGACTCGGACGTGCCGGAGGGGCGATCCGCGTCGCCGCCGGACGTCCCGCGGCCTGGCCGCGGGGCCCGGCGGGACTGTGGCAGGATGGCACCGCCGTCCGAGGGAGGAATCCGGTGCGAGTCCGGAGCGGTCCCGCCACTGTCAGCGCGCAGCGCCAGCCAGGAACTCCGACGGGCGGATCCCGTCACCGACGCGGGCGCGGACCCGCAGGAGAACCCCATGAACAAGCAACTCAGTCCCGGCACCGTCGTCCTCGTCGGGGGCGGGCCCGGTGACGCCGACCTGCTCACCGTCGCCGGGATGCGCGCGGTCCGGCAGGCCGACGTCATCCTCTACGACAGGCTCGCCCCCCAGGACGCCCTCGCCGAGGCCCGGCCGGACGCCGAACTCGTCCCCGTCGGGAAGTGGCCGCGCGGGGAGTACACCCCGCAGGAGGAGATCAACCGGCTGCTCGTCGAGCACGCCCGGGCCGGACGCCGCGTCGTGCGGCTCAAGGGCGGAGACAACACCGTCTTCGGACGCGGCGGCGAGGAGGCCCAGGCGTGCGTCGCGGCCGGCGTCCCGGTCGAGTTCGTGCCGGGCGTGACGTCCGCGGTGGCCGCGCCGCAGCTCGCCGGCATTCCCGTGACGCATCGCTCCTTGTCGCAGGGGTTCACCGTGGTGTCCGGGCACGTCCCGCCGGGTGACGCACGCAGCCAACTCGACTGGGGCGCGCTGGCCCGCACCCGCACGACCCTGGTGATCCTGATGGGGGTGAAATACCTGCCCGAGATCACCGCGACGCTGCGCGACGCCGGCCTCGACCCGACGACCCCCGCCGCGATCGTCATGGCCGCCTGCATGCCGGGCAGCCAGACCCTGCGCGGCACCGTCTCCTCCATCGCGGACATCGCCGGGCAGCAGGGCGTCACCCCGCCCGCGATCACCGTCATCGGAGACGTCGCCGCGCTGGACCTCACGGACGCCGATCTGGCGGGCCTGGACGCCTGATCCGGCTGAGCCACGCCGCCGCGGCGGCGACGTCCGCGAGGACGGCGGCCCCCTTCGGGGACGGGGGACGCCGGACCATGACGACCGCGATGCCGAGCTCCGCGGCGGCGTCCAGCTTGGCCGCGGTGGCGTCCCCGCCGGAGTCCTTGGTGACCAGCACCCCGATGCGGTGCGAGCCCAGCAGCGCGACCTCATCGTCGAGCGCGAACGGCCCGCGCGCGGTGAGTAGCGTCCAGCCCGGCGGCAACGGCGCGTCGGGCGCGTCCGTCATGCGCGCGTACACCCGGGCGTCCGCCAACGGGTCGCGATAGGGCCCCACGCTCTGCCGGCCGACCGTGAGCAGGACGCCGTCGGGCCGTCCGGTCCCGCCGCGGCGGAGCGCCGCCCGCCGGGCCGGCAGGTCAGCCGACGACCCGTGGAGCTTCGTCGGCGCGGCGGGCGCGGTGATCAGGCCGGCCGCGACCCGAGCGGCCGCGTCGTGATCGTCCACCCAGCGCCAGCCGGCGGAGTCGGGGCGGTCCGCCCAGCCCGGACGCGACAGGCGGGCCAGCGGCGTCCCGGTCTCGGCGCAGGCGTCGGCGGCGTGCGCACTCATCCGCGCGGCGAAGGGGTGGGTGGCGTCGATCACCGCGTCCGGCGCGTCCGCGCGCAGCCAGGCCACGAGTCCGGCGACGCCGCCGAACCCGCCGGTGCGCACGCGCCCAGGCGGCAGCAGCGGCGCGGACGTCGCCCCGGCGAGCGAGGTCGTGACGTCGTGCCCCTGTGCGCCCAGCTCGGCGGCGAGCCGGCGGGCGTCCGCCGTGCCGCCGAGGACCAGGACGCGCACGCTACTTCTTGTACTTGGCCAGCGAGGACGTGTCGCCGTTCGCGATGGCCTGGAACATGGCCCTCGACTCCTGCTTGTCCCAGATCAAGGACGAGCCGGCACTCGTCGTGACCGGCGCCCCCGTCGGGACGGTGAGCGTCAGCCCGTTGCCCCGGGACACGTTGTAGAACGCCGAGCCGAGGCGGGCGACGTCCGTCATGCTGGTGCCCTCGCCGGTGGTGAGCGCCCTCGACCCCGCGGAGTTCAGCGCCCAGTACTGCACCGGGTTGATGACCGACCAGGGGCTCGCGGCCTTCTTCGCCACGGCCGCGATCATCGCCCTTTGACGCTCGACCCGGCCCAGGTCGCCGCGCGGATCCGCCTTGCGCATGCGCACGTAGCCCAGCGCGTTGACGCCGTTGAGGTTCTGGCAGCCGGCGGGCAGGTTCAGGTGGGAGTCCTTGTCGTTGATGGGCCGGTCGAGGCACATCTCGATCCCCCCGACCGCGTCGATGATGTCGACGAACCCGCCGAAGCCCACCTCGGCGTAGCCGTCCACGCGCAGCCCCGTGTTCTGCTCGATGGTCTGGACGAGCAGCTTCGGGCCGCCGAGCGCGTAGGACGCGTTGATCTTGTTCCGGCCGTGGCCGGGGATCTTGACGAAGGAGTCGCGCGGCAGCGAGATGAGCGCCGGCTGACCGGACGGGGGGATGTACAGCATCATGATCGTGTCGGTGCGCTTGCCCTCGGTCGAGCCGGTGCCGAGCTTCCTGCGCTCCTCCGACGAGAGGCCTTCGCGCGAGTCCGACCCCGCCAGCACGTACAGGTCGCCGGGCTGCTGCGCAGGACGATCCCCAGCCGGGGTGGCGTCGACCTTGCTGAGCTGACCCCACGTGATGATCGGCACGACGATCAGGTAGGCGACCCACAGCACCAGCGCGAGCAGGATCCACCGACCGATGTGGCGCTTGCGCGGCCGCTTGACCTGCGCGCGTCCCGCGCCGCCGGGCCCTGCGGGGACGGACGCGTAGGCCTGGCCGCCGCGGGCGCCCTTCCCGGGCGTCCCCAGGGGTGTGCTGTCCGGACGCGGCCTCTGGTCGAAAGCCGCCGGCGCAGCCTCGCGGTCCCTGGCGACGGGGGTCGGCTCCGGGCGCGACGCCGGGCGCTGCTCGCCCGCCGGCATCGCCCGCGTCCGGTCGGGCGCATCCTCGCCGTACCGGCCGCGCCGGTACAGCCAGTCCAGGTCGTCGTCTCGATCTGTCACCCGTCCACGGTAGCCGCGATGTCGACCCGTTTCGTGGCACCACGGGCCGGGTTCGGGACAACGCGTCCGACCGCGGTCTGAGAGGGCGACCGACGAGGTTCCCGCATCAGCGCAGCGGTAGCGTCTCCACCGCGCCGACCGGACGCCCGTGGCCCAGCACCGGGGCGTCCACGACACCGGCCAGGGACTCGGCCGCGACGCCCGCGACCTGCAGCAGTGCGGCGAGCAGGCCGGCGCGGGCACGCTCGTGACCGTCGGCGATCTTCACGGCGATCCCCCGCCCGTCGGGCAGACCGGCCGCGTACACGCCCTCGGCGCCGTCCTTGGCGATCAGGCCGGGGACGGCCCGCATGAACCGCGTGGCGTCCCGGCGCGTTCCCGCGACGTACTCCGGGTGGGCGCGCATGGCGTCCGCGACCTGCCTTTCCTCCCCGTCGGCGGCCCCGGCGATCCGGCCGAACGCGCGCGCCAGGCCGCTCAACGGGACCGCGTGCAGCGGGGCCCCGCAGCCGTCCACGGCCATGGCGGTGACCGTCGCGGAGGTGAGCTCCTCGACCGTCTCGGTGATACCGCCCTGCACGGGGTGGTGGGGGTCGAGGTAGTCCGCAGTGGGCCAGCCGTTGCGCGCCGCGGTCACCAGCATCGAGGCGTGTTTGCCCGAGCAGTTCTGCGCCAGCGATTCCTTGCGGCGGCCGGACGCGATCCACGCGAGACGCGCCTCCTCGTCCAGCGGGTAGTCAGGGGTGTTGCCCAGGTCCGCGACGCTCAGGCCCGCGCCGGCGAGGACGTCCCGCACGGTCGAGAGGTGGAAGCCCTCCCCCGAGTGGCTCGAGCACGCGAGCGCCAGCTGCGCCCCTGCGAGCCCGGATCCCCTCCGCAGCATCGCGAGCGCCTGCACCGGCTTGTTGGACGATCGCGGCAGGACGATCGTGTCCGGGTCGCCGACGGCGAAGCACACGTCGCCGTCGGGCCCGGTGATCACCCCCAGCCCGTGATGCAGCGACTCCACGAACCCGTTCCGGACCACACGCGCCACGACCGGCGCTTTCGCCAAAGACACGCCAGAAGTATGCCGTAGAGGCGCTTCACTCGGGGTCTCGGGTGGGTCGCCGGGTGCCCCTCGCCTCACGTCCAGATGCAGAAGGGGTGACCCACCGGGTCGATGAGGACCCGGATGTGCGGGTTGGGCTGGTAGGGCGCGAGGGTGGCGCCCGCCTGCAGGGCGTGTCGGACGCCGTCCAGCACGGAGTCGGCGCGCAACTCGAAGTGCATCATCATCTGCTGCTCCCCGTCCCGCGCGGGCCAGACCGGGCGCGCGAAGCCGGCGGGCTCCTCCGAGATCACCAGCCCGACGCTGCCGTCCGCGGGCTGCACCGTGACCCAGCCAGGATCGAAGACCGTCATCTCCCAGCCCAGCAGTCGCGCGTAGAAGCGCGCGAGGTTCTCCGGATCGGGCGCGCTGATGTTGATCGTCGTGAGGTGGAGCGGGGCCATGGCGGCATGGTACGAGCGCGGGACCCTGTACCGCACGAAGGTGCACGCCCAGCGAACTGAGTGGAAACAAAATAACGATTATTTTTCTTTCAGGTAACTCTCATGTAAAACTAAGTTTCGTGCCGAAACCCAAGACCCTCCGCGTGACCATCGCCTCCCTCGCCGTTCTGGCCGTCGGATCCGTGACCCTGGTGCCGTCGCTCAACCATGACGCCCTCCCCGCCGTCGCCGAGACCGCGCCCGCCCAGACCCAGTTCCGGACGGCCACCGCGCTCAGCCGCGACGTCGCGCGTCCCGCGCTCGACGAGGTCGCCGACAGCGCCGCCCTCACCGCACGCACCCAGCAGCTCCAGGCGCGCGCCACCCAGATCAAGGCCCAGGAGACCGCCGCCAGGAAGGCCGCTGCCGCGAAGCGGGCCGCCGCGGCGAAGAAGGCCGCGCAGGCCCGCCAGGCCGCCGAGGCCGCGCGCAAGGCCGCCGCGGCGAAGAAGGCGGCCGCCGCCAAGGCTGCGGCTGCCAAGGCCGCTGCCGCCAAGGCCACGTCGGCGGGCGCCACGGCCGGCACCACCGACCCGCGCTCCATCGCCCGCCAGATGATGGCCGGCAAGTACGGCTGGGGCGACGCGCAGTTCAAGTGCTACAACACGATCATCATGGCCGAGTCCGGCTGGAAGGTGGACGCCGACAACCCCACCTCCAGCGCCTACGGCATCCCGCAGGCGCTGCCCGGCAAGCGGATGGCCTCCGCCGGCGCCGATTGGCGCACCAACCCCGCCACCCAGATCGCGTGGGGCCTCGACTACGTGCACGGCCGGTTCGGCACGCCGTGCCAGGCCCTCAGCTTCCGCAACGCGCACGGCTGGTACTGAGCCGCCTCAGCGTCCCTCCCGTCGACGACCCCTCACCGATCCCGGTTGAGGGGTCGCCGGCGCCCGGGCCCTGCTCCTGGCTGTTGGCCGTCGGGGCCCGTCCTCAGAACCGTTCGCGCACGACCCGGGAGGCCCACCGTTCGGCGGGGTCGGCGGGGAGCCGTAGCAGAGCGTCGTTCCCGGTCTCGACGTCCTCGGTCGGACGGCCGATGCAGGACAGGCCCGGGACGTCGTCGCCGTGCACGTCGATCGCGCGACCGTCGTGCCGGACGTCCAGCCCGACCCGGCCAGCGCCCGGGCGGAGGTAGCCCTCCTCGATCAGCGAGTCGATGAGCTCCTGGCGCAGCCCGCGGACGCCCGGCGGGGGCAGGACGGCGTCGATCACCGCGTCCATGCGCGGCTCGGGCATCGCCATCGCGTCCGGCCAGTGCACGCCGTCTCCGTCGAGCCACGCGCCCCCGACCATGGAGCGGGGGTCGATGACGCCCGCCTCGATCAGGGCCAGCAGTTTGACCCCGTTGACCGGCGCGAGCCCGAACGCCACCTCCTCCATCTGCACGGCGTACTCGATGAACCGGGCCCAGCCGGCCCGCGAGGTGGATGCCGCGGTGAGTTGCGACCGGATGGCCGGGTAGAGGTCCCGCCACGCCCGGCCCAACGCCCACTGCGGGCCCACGGGCTGCGAACCGAACGCGACCCGGATCGACCGCTCCAGCTCCGCGCGGGAGTCGACGCCGTTCTCCGTCGACGTCCTGCTGAGCAGGTCGAACGTCTCCTCGAGCCGGCTCTCGCACTCGGACGCCGCCACCTCGTCCCCGGCGAGCCTCAGCCCGGCCTGCAGGTAACGGCCGGCCGTCTCGGCGGCGACGGCGAGCATGCGTCTCAGGTCGCCCTCGGCGGCGTTCACCTTGGTCAATTGTTCGTCTCGCACCGCCTCGATCCCGGCGGAGGCCGGGATCAGGTCGGGGCTGGGCTTCACCTCGGGGAATCGCCCCGTGCGGCAGAACGGATAGGCGACCGCGATGTCGCGGCCCGACCGGCGGTACCGCATGCGGTGCGGACGCCCGCCGGGCGCGAACGTGCCGCCGCGTCCCTCGGTCAGGGCAAGGACGGCGTCCACGAACGTGAGGCCGGCGCCCCGCACGGCCACGCTGGACGCCGGCGGGATCTGACGTTCGCGCAGCTGCACCGTCACCGGGTAGACCGCGTCCACGAGCGGCAAGCGGCCCTGCCAGATCGCCTTGAGGGCGTCCTCCCAGGCCGAGACGTGCCCGGTGGTGATCAGCACCTCGTCGTAGAGGGACCCCTCCACGTGCCAGCGGCCGCGTTCGTGCCGGATGGACGTCACCCGCTTCGGGTGGTACTCCATCGTCACCCCCGCCGGCGCCTGGGACCGCAGCGACGACCACACGGCCCCCAGGTAGCGCCCCACGCTGCTGCGCGGCGGGTACGGGTCGAACGCGAGGTCGTCGCCCGTCCGCGGACGCCAGTCGTCGAACGAGCCCACGCCGCTGCCGCCGGGCGCCGCGCCGTAGGGGTAGGACGCGTCGATGTCCCCCGAGAACACGTTGGCGCGCAGGTAGTCGGGCTGATGGGGGTGGTAGAGCGTCGCGGCGCCTGGCGGCGCCGGATCGAACGCGTCGATGCGCAGCCGGTGGGTTCGGTCGGACGCCGCCGCGTGAGCCAGGAGCCGCTCGACCGCGTAGACGCCCCGCGGGCCACACCCGATGACCGCGACGTCCAGACCGCGCGCACTTCTCCCCGCCATGGACCTCATGTTTTCACGGTTCGCCCACCCCCGCCGGGCATCCCAGGAGGCATCCCGTCACTCTCAGCCCGCCCGCGCCCGAGCACGTAGGGTGGACGGGTGGATCCGACTCCCTCGCCCGCCCCGACGTTCTACCCCTGCTACCGGCACCCCGACCGGCTGACCGGGGTCCGCTGTCAGCGGTGCGGCCGCCCCGTGTGCGGCGAGTGCGCCACACCGGCGTCGGTCGGCGTCCACTGCCCGGAGTGCGTCGCCCTCAGCAACCAGGCCACCCGGCGGCCGAAGCCGCTCAGCCGCTGGAAGGGCAGCGCCGTCACGCTGAGCCTGGGTGCGATCAACGTCGCGGTCTGGGCGGCGCTGTGGCTGACCGGCGCGGGCAACAGCCCCGCGTTCACGTTCCTCGCCATGCACCCGAAGGCGCATTGCATGGTCGGCAACGACCTGTACCTCGGCATCGGGCAGGCCGCCTGCGTCGCCTCCGGGGGCACGTTCTCCCCCGGCGTCGCCGAGGGCGCGGTGTGGCAGCTCCTCACCAGCGGGTTCACGCACGTCTCCCCCGTCCACATCTTCGTGAACATGCTGTCGCTGTGGGTGCTCGGCCCTCAGCTCGAGGTCGCGCTCGGCCGGGTGCGCTTCGTCGTGCTGTACCTCGTCTCGCTGTTGGCCGGGTCGGTGGCCGTGTACTGGCTGGCCGGCACCGCCACGACGACGCTGGGCGCGTCCGGCGCGATCTTCGGCCTGCTCGGCGGCCTGTCGCTGCTGGCCTGGAAGATCGGCGGGGACGTCCGCAACGTGCTGTTCTGGCTGGGCCTCAACATCGTCTTCACGTTCCTGGGCGGCCCGCTGATCTCCTGGCAGGGGCATCTGGGCGGCCTCGCAGGTGGCCTGGCCGTCACCGCGCTGTTCCTCGCCGGGCGCCGCAACCCGCGTCTGGCCTGGGGCGGCGTCGCCGGGCTGGTGGTGCTGCTGGTCGCGCTGACCGCCCTGCGCACCCTGATGCTCGCCTGACCGCCCGGACGAGCACGAGCCTCCACAGCAAAGGCCCCGCCTCCCCTCAGGGGAGACGGGGCCGTTCGCCGTCGTCGATCAGCGGTTGTCGTCGCGGATCTGCTGGGTGGTGTCCTTGACGTCGGACGCCGTGCTCTGCGCGTCCTGCTTGACGTCCTTGGCCGCACCCTGCGCCTCGGCGCGGGTCTTCTCGATCCCGGACTGGGCATCGCCGCGGACGTTCTCGGTGCCCTGCTTGGCTCGGTCGGTGACCTCGCCGGCGGCGTCCTGGGCGTCCGCCTTCACGGACTCGACGGACTGGGTCGCCGACTCCTTCAGGTCGTTGACCGCCTCCTCCGCCTGCGGGCGGAGCCGCTCGGCGGAATCCTGCGCGCGGGCCTTCACGTCCTCGACCAGGGGCTCGGCCTTGTCCTTGATGTCGGCCGCGTAGCGCTTCTCGGTACGGGTGGCCGGGATCAGGCCGCCGATCAGCGCGCCGACGCCAAGGGCGATAAGGCCCGCGGCGAGCGGGTTGCCCTTGGTGCGCTGCTCGACCTGGCGCGGGGCGTCATTGACGGCGTCCTGCGCGTCGCCGAGCGCGTTCTGCGCCTTCTGCCGGGCGTCGTAGGCGGCACCCTGGGCGCGGTCGCGGGCGTCACCGAGGCGTCCGTCGTCGTAGGGATCGTCGTCGGAGCCGAAGATGCGCTCCTTGACGTCCGAGACACGGGACTTCACGTTGTCGACCTGCTCGCGCGCCATGTTGGCGGGCTTCGCGCTGTCGCCGAGGGCGTTCACGTTGTCGCTCAGCTCGCTGCGCGTCCGCTCGATGTCACGGCGGATCTCGTCGGGGTTGCTCATCGGTTCTTCTCCTCATGACCGGTCGCGGCGTTCGGGATCTTGCTGACGGTGTCGGTGGTCTGCTCCAGACCCTTGATCTTGTTGAAGGCGCTCTTGCCAGCCAGCGCCAGGATGGCGGCGATGACCAGCCAGATGCCGGCGGTCGCGAGGCCGCCCAGGCCCAGCGCGGGATCGGCCTGCGAGCCGATCGCGACCGACAGGGCCCACCACAGGGCCAGCGTCAGCGCGAACAGCATCATCAGTGCGGCGACGGCCGCGCCGGCGAACAGGCCGGCGCCGGTGCCGGCGCGGGTGACCTGCTGCTTCACCTCGGCCTTCGCGAGTTCGACCTCCTGCTTGACGAGCGTGGACGCGTTGTCCATCACGTCGGAGACGATCTCCCCCAGCGAGCGGTCCTCGGCCCGGTAGCGCGCGTAGCTCTCGTCCTCGGGGGTCTGGGCGCGGCTGGCGCCGTCGTTGTCGAAGGTGGGTGAGGTCATCGGCGATCCTCCCGGAAGTCGTCGACGTTCGCCTGGTCGAGGCGGTCGCCGCCCAGGCCCTGGGTGCCGGCGAAGCGATCGTCGGTGCCGTTCAGCGGCGCGGTGACGTAGTCGTCCTGGACGCCGGCGACGCCGGGCGTGACGCCCCGGTCGTAGCCGGGCGCGGACGGGTCGACGTAGCCGGCGGGCGAGGCCGTCTCGGCAGCGCCGTAGCCTGCGGGGACGTGGGCGTCGAGGCTGCCGCGCGTGTCATAGGACCGACGGTCGGTGCGGCGGTAGCCGCTGGTGAGTTCCTTCTCGTCGGACGAGGCGCCCTGCAGGCCACGCGCGAGGCGGGCGCCGAGGATCCCGACGCCGGCGGCCGCAGCGAGGAACGCGAACGGCTTGCGCGCGGCGAAGCGGCGGATGTCGCGGACGAGGCCGTCGCCGTCCGTGCTCTCGAGCCAGCTGCTGGCGCGCTCGCCCTGGTCGAGCAGGCCGGACGCGAACTGTGTGACGGGGCCGTTCTGGCTGCTGCCGCGCACCATCTCGCCGAGCTCGTCGGTGAGGGAGCGGACGACGCTCGCCAGCTTCGCCTGGCCGTCGCGTGCGTGCGACTGCAGCTCGGCGACGCCCTGGT
This sequence comes from Nigerium massiliense, assembly GCF_000826085.1. GTDB lineage: Bacteria > Actinomycetota > Actinomycetes > Propionibacteriales > Propionibacteriaceae > Propioniciclava > Propioniciclava massiliense. The sequence goes on from NZ_CCYM01000002.1 coordinate 612,969, forward strand.
CGTAGAGGGCGCGGCCGTGCTCCTTGGCCTCATCGATGACCTGGCCGGCCTCCTGCTTCGCGTGGTCGACGACGTCGGAGCCCGCCGCGACGGCGGTGTCCTTCACGTCGACGGCCTCGTCGCGCGCGGTGCCGGCGACGTCCTTGGCCCGGTCACCGGCGTTGCCGGCGACCTTCTTCGCCTGCCCGGCCGCGTTGTCCGCGACGCCGCGGGCCTGCTCGGCGGCGTAGCCGTCGGCCTGCTTGGCCTGGCCCTTCTTCGACGTCTCGTCGGGGCCACCATCGTCGATGCGGTCGGTCTCGACGCGGGTCGCATCGATGCGAGTCTCGTCGATGCGCGCGTCGTTGAGGCGCTGGTCGTCGTACCGGGGCTCGTTGGTGGGTGTGTCGTACGGATTCGCCATGGGTTCCTCCAGAAGCTTCTTGGTGAGCCGACGTCGGAATTCTTCGTCCTCGGGCGGCTCTTGGTGTCCTGGGTTAGTTTAGACGCGCGAACGGGCTAGACAGACCCCCTTTTTGCACCGAAGTGGTCACGCTCGGACACGATTCGGCCACGCTGCGTTGCAGCGCCGCCCCCGGACGCCCGACGACACCATTCTCAGACCGACTGGTGGCGAAGGCACAACTCGATTCAACGGGCGCGACACGCAAAACATTTTGGAGCAACATGAATCGTCACGAGCCCTCGAGCCCGCACACTTTCCTTCAGACCCGTGGAAACCTGGTTCGCGGGACGGGATGCCCTGTACGACGACGTACGACTTGCGCTCCGGCGCAGGAGAAAGAGCAAGGTTCCGAGATGCCTGACAACTTCAAGGCTCATGAAACTCCAGACGGGATCTACCAGCCAAACGGTGACCCGTCCATCGTGGGGAGTGACCGTACGGACGACCTGGCCGCAACCGCCCCCAACTCCGGCGTTGTGGTGATCGACGCCGACGACGAACACGACCGCAATTTCGTTCCTCCCAGGGGACGCGGCGCCGCCGCGATCGTGCTTGGCGTGTCCCAGTCCATCGACAATTCCGAGGGTGGCGTCTCGAAGACGTTCTTCCCGCAAATCACCGCGGCGTTCGGCATCGGGGACACGGGCCTAGGCCTCCTGACCGCCATCGGCATGTACGCACGCATGATCTTCGGCCCCGGCTGGGCGATCCTCGCTGACCGGTTCGGCCGCAAGCGCATCCTGTTCGTCGTGACCGGCTTGTGGGGAGTCTGGACGTTGGCCACCGGCCTGGCCCAGAGCTGGACCCAGCTGCTGATCCTGTACTCGATCGCGCTCGTGGGCACAGTTGCTTCCGAACCCATCCTCAACGGCCTGTTGGGGTCGTTGTACCGCAGCAGCGAGCGCGGCAAGGCGTTCGGCGCCGTCCGCGGCACGTCGTCCGCGCTCGGCTTCATCTTGACCCCACTCTTGGGCCAGTTCGGCGGCAACCCGGACGGCTGGCGGTACGCCATGTACGTGCTGGGCGGGCTGTCCATCGTCACCGGCATCCTGATCCTGATCTTCGTTCACGAGCCGAAGCAGGTCTCGCGGGAGAACGCCCAAGAGCTCAAGGACGAAGCGGGCATCTTCAAATGGAGCGACGCGCTCAAGCTGTTCAAGATCCCGACATTGGCGCTGATGGTGCCCATGCTGCTGTTCGTCAGCTCGTTGATCATGTTCTCGTTCCAGGGCACGTTGTGGGCCCGTGACCTCGGCTACGGCGTCACCAACGCGTCGTACCTCTACACCGTGATGCAGATCGGCATGATGCTGTCGGCGTTCCTCGGCGGCTTCCTCGGAGACCTGTTCAGCCGCCGATTCGGGCCGAAGGGACGCGTCCTTCTGTTCCAGATCTACGCCCTGGCCTTCGCCGCACTGACCTACGTGATGACGCAGTTGCCGCAGGTGTTCGACCCGGACGTCTCCCGCGGGACCACCGCCGACCCCATCACGAACTCGCCGAGCATTGCTTACTACGTGGTGGTCTTCCTGACCGGCCTTGTCTTCTCGATCGGTTTCTCCGGCTGCGTGCTGCCGATGGTCTCGACGGTTGCACCCAAGCAGCTCTCGGCCACCGCGTTCGCCGTGCTGTTCTCGCTGGTGCAGGGCTTCATCACGGCCGGCCTCAGCCTCATCGCCGGCGCAGTGTCGCAACGGCTGAACAACCTTCAGCTCACCCTGCTGTACTTCGTCCCGATCCCGTATGTGCTCAACGCGATCTTCTGGTTCGTCTTCTACAAGGTGTACCCCAGCGACGTCGCCCGCCAGTCCGAGCGCACCCGACTCGTGGAGGCCGGCCAGTTCTGAGCCCTCGTCACCGTCTGGGTCGCGATCCCCGTCCTCTCTGAAGGGCGGGGACCTGCGCGCCGACAGCCGTCCCAGAGACGACGGGCGCGACTCCCGGCGTCAGTCGGCGATCGGGAACAGGTCGTACGTGACGACGTGGGCGCGTCCGCCGAAGCGGTCGTAGAGCCGCTGGCCGTCCTCGTTGCCGCTGGTGGCGAACCAGCGCACGCCCTCCCAGCCGTTGCGGTGGCACAACCGCGCGAGCTCCTCGAGGAGGCGGCGGCCGATGCCGTTGCCGCGGGCGTCCGGGTCGACGTACATGTCGTCGGCGAAGACGCTCGTGGTGCCGTGCAGGAGCCAGCGGTACAGCCGGTACTGCACGAAGCCGACGGTGCGGCCGTCCAGGTCGGCGATGAGGCAGCGGTTCGGACCCGTGGTGAAGGAGTCCCACGCCCAGTCGAGGTGGTCGTCGGTGAGGTCGCGGCCGTAGAGGGCGGCGTAAGCGCGGAAAAGCCGGTTGTACGCGGGGCGGTCGGCGTCCGTGGCGTCGTGGAAAGTCAGGGTCCCGGGCATAGTGCCTTCATCCTAGGGAAGGGCCGCGTCCCGTTACCATCGGAGCGTGTCTGACTCTCCGCGTCCCCTGACAGGCGCCGCCGCCCTCCCCGTCCTTGAGGCCGCCGAGCGGCTCGAACGCGAGGCGCAGTGGCTCGAGGAGGCGGTCGAGAACGCGCATGACGAGGTGCGGTCGGCCTTCCGCCGGTTCGTCGCCCCGCAGGTGGACGCCCGGCTCTCCGAGCTACCCGAAGGCCGCCGCGATGACGAGACCCGCCGCCGCATCCAGTCGTCCGTGCAGGTGCGGCTGCGCCATGCTCCCGCCGACGCCGGCCTCACCCGGCTGATCGTCACCCTCGCCCGCTGGGACGCCGTGGCGGCCGCGTCCCGCCGTCTGCGGCCCCTGGTCCGCCAGGTGCTGCCGGCCCTCGCCGCCGACCTGCCCGCAGCCGAGCCCGTCCGCAACAAGCTCAAGTGGGTCTTCGCCGAGCGCGAGCTGAAGGAGGCGTCCGGCGACGCGTTCAACCGGCTACGCCAAGTGGTGGAGTGGGCCGACCAGCGGGACGTCCACGGCCTCATCGCCGGCGTCCGGAAGGTCGTCGAGCAGGGCGTCAGCGAGTCCGACGCGTGGGCCGGCTACCTGGCCGACCCGGCGGGGACGTCCGCGCGCCTCGCCGACGCCGTCGACCAGCGCCCCGAGGAAGCGGGCATCGCCGGGCTTCTCCCCGAGGACGCGGCGGCCGCCGTCGACGCCCAGGAGCTCGACACCTCGCTGTTGGCCGTCGAACTGCGCTCCTACCAGCGCTTCGGCGCCCGGTTCGCCCTGGCCCGCCGAAAGGCCGTCATCGCCGACGAGCTGGGGCTGGGCAAGAGGGTGCAGGCGCTGGCGGCGATGGCGCACCTGCGCGCCACCGGTGCGTCCCACTGCGTCGTCGTCTGCCCGGCCGGGCTGGCCCCCACCTGGCTGCGGGAGGCCGGACGCCTCACCACGGTCCCCGTGCACGACCTCACCGGCTCCGCGCACCGCGCCGCCTCGGTCGCCTGGCGCCAGGGGGGCGGCGTCGCGGTCATCGCCGACGACGACCTGCCCGAGCTCGACCTCGAGCCCGCCGACCTGGTGGGCGGCTTCGGCATGCTCGTCGTCGACGAGGCGGACACCGTCACCGACACGGGGCGTCCCGGCGCCGAGGCCTTGGCCGCGCTCACCGGCAAGGCCGATCGCGTCCTGCTGCTCACCGGGGCCCCTCTGGAGCGCCGCCCCACCCTGGCGCGCCGTCTGGCGACCCTACTGGGCGTCGAGAGCGACGTGCCGCAGCGACCGGCGAGCCTGGAGGCGTTCCGGGCCGCCACGGCGTCCTTCTGCCTGCGCCGCACCCCCGCCGACGTCGTCGCCGAGCTGCCCGACGTCGTGCGCACGGACGTGTGGACGACCTGGGCCGGCCTGGACGCCGAGCGCTACCGCGACGCCGTCGTCCTCGGCAACTTCTCCGGGATGCGCCGCGCCGCCTACCCGTCCGCCGACCCGGACGAGTCCGCCAAGGTGGCCCGCCTCGTCGACCTCGTCGCCCAGGCCCGCGACGACGGGCGTCCGGTCGTCATCTTCAGCCACTTCCTCAGCGTGCTGACCATCGTCGTCGCCGCGCTGACCGACGCGGGCAACGACGACGTCCTGGGACCGCTCACGAGCGCCACACCCGCCGACCAGCGCACCGCGATGCTGGACGCCTTCGCCGCCCCCGGACGCCCGAGCGTCATCTGCGTCCAGGTGGACGCCGGCGACGACGGCGGGCGCCTGCGCGCAGCGTCGGTGTTGCTGTGGTGCGAGCCGCAGGTCAAGCCGCTGCTGGAAAAGGGTGCGGTCGACCGCTGCCGCCGGGACGGCGACCTCGAGCCGCTGTTCGTCTACCGGGTGCTGGTCGATCACTCCGTCGACGAGCACATGCTCGACATCATCGCCCACCGGCAGCGGATGCTCGACGAGCAGGCCCGCGAGGCCGGCACGCAGCCCGAGCTCGCGGACGTCTCCGAGATGCAGATGGCCCGCCGCATCGTCGCCGACGAGCAGATCCGCCTCGGCGTGGGCATGGCCGCGCGCATCAACGCGACGCCCGAGACGTAGCCTCGGCCGGGTGGCGGAGCCCCGCCGCGGGCCGCCCTCGGCCCCGAAACGCATAAACGATGGGCAACATCGGGCGGCGGACGGCAGAATCGCCCGCGTGATCCTCATCGACCCACCCCGCTGGCCCGCGCACGGGACCGTGTACAGCCACCTCGTCTCGGATCATTCGCTGGCTGAGTTGCACGCGTTCGCCGCGGACGCCGAACTGTCGCCGCGGGCGTTCGACCACGACCACTACGACGTCCCCGAGGCGCGTTACGCGGACCTGGTGCGCCGGGGGGCGTCCGAGGTGTCCGCCACGACGCTCGTGCGCCGCCTGCTCGACAGCGGCCTGCGCGTGCACGCCCAGGAGCGGACGCCGAAGCGCGCCGAGGTGCTCCCGCGCCTGCGCGGCGCCTGGGCCGGCCTCATGCCCGGCCAGACCGACCTCGGCACCGAACTGCTGGAGCGCTGGTCGGAGCCCCATCGGCATTACCACGACGTGCGGCACCTGGCGTTCCTGCTGGACGCGCTGGAGGAGCTCGGCTGCGACGACGAGGTGATCCACCTCGCCGGCTGGTTCCACGACGCGGTCTACCAGGGTCTGCCCGGCTCGGACGAGGAGGCGTCGGCCGTCCTCGCCGAAAAGCGGCTCGGCGGCGTCCTGGACGACGAGGCGGTGCGCGAGGTGGCCCGGCTCGTCCGGCTCACGGCCGGCCACGAGCCCGATGCCGGCGACGAGCGCGGGGCCCTGCTCTGCGACGCCGACCTGGCCATCCTCGGCTCGCCCGGGGGGCGCTACAGCATCTACGCCCGCGACGTGCGCCTCGACTTCGAATCGGTCCCCGACCGGGAGTTCGCGCGCGGCCGCCGCCAGGTGCTGGCGGGCCTGCTCGGGCGCGAACGCCTCTTCCGCACCGACCTCGGCCGCGAGCTGTGGGAGGAGCGCGCCCGGCACAACGTGACGGCCGAGCTGGCTTTCCTGGACGGACGCGCGTGACGGCAACGGCGTTGTCACTCCCCGAAAACGTCGGTCCCCTGGGCGAGAATGACCAGATGACCGTCCGACCCCGAGCTGAAGCCCCCGAGACCTGGGGTGACGCCGCGTGGCCGCTCGGCGCTCACCCCGACGTCGAGACGGGCATGACGACGTTCGCCGTGACCGCCCCGGACGCCACCCGTGTCGTGCTCGAGCTGTACGCCACAGCGACGGGCACCGACGCGGTCGCCGAGTTCGAGATGGTCCGCGGCTGGGACGACATCTGGAACGCCCAGGTCGCCGGCGTCGGCCCGGGCACCCTCTACGCGTTCCGCTGCTGGGGCCCGAACTGGCCCTACGACGAGCGCTGGAAACGCGGCGACTCGAAGGCGGGGTTCCGGTCCGACCGCGACGAGCACGGCAACCACTTCAACCCCAACAAGGTGCTCTTCGACCCCTACGCCCGCGAGATCACGCACACCCCGCTCAGCCGCTCCGTCGTCGAGGCGGGCTCCGACTCCGCGGTGTTCGGCTCCGGCCCCATGCGCTTCGGCACCCGCCCCAGCCGCGAGATCGACAGCGGGCGCTACGCGCCCAAGGGCGTGGTCGTCGACGACGACACCCCCACCGGACGCCGTCCCGACGCCGCGGGCAACACCGCGATCTACGAGGCGCACGTCAAGAATCTGACGATGCACCCGAGTTCGGCGCGACTGCGGGAGATCCTGTCCGGCGTCCCCGGCTTCGAGGAGGTGGAGTGGGTGCCCGACGAACTGCGCGGGACCTACGCCGGCGCAGCGCGCATGGCGCCCTACCTCAACGCGCTCGGCTTCACCTCCATCGAGCTGATGCCGGTGCACGAGACCGACTCCGACCACATGGGCGCCCAGTCGGGCACCACGAACCACTGGGGCTACCAGACGCTCGCGTTCTTCGCCCCGAACCGCGACTACTCGTCGGACAAGACGCCGGGCGGCCCCACCCGCGAATTCAAGCGGATGGTTCACGCGTTCCACGAGCATGGCATCGAGGTGCTGCTCGACGTCGTCTACAACCACACCGCCGAGGGCGGCAACTGGTTCGGCGACGTGGACGCCACCGGCTTCACCACGCTCGGCGGCTTCGGCACCGCGGAGTACTACGTGCTGACCGAGGCCGGCGGCCTGGTCGACGGCGCGACCGGGACGTCCAATCAGATCAACTTCAGCTCCACGGCGTCCGCGCGGCTCGTCCTCGACTCGCTGAAGTACTGGAACGAGACGATGGGCGTGGACGGCTTCCGCTTCGACCTCGCACCGGTGCTGGGCCGGCGTCCGGACGACGCCCAGCGCAACGACTGGGACAAGCAGAAGCGCTTCTTCAAGGACCACCCGGTGCTCACGTCGGTGCGCAACCTGGCGATCATGAACGACTTCGAGGTGATCGCCGAGCCGTGGGACCTGTGGGGGTACGAGGTCGGCAACTTCCCGGCGGGGTGGGCCGAGTGGAACGGGCACTTCCGCGACGCGTCGCGCAGGTTCCTCAAGGGCGACGCCAACACCCACGACTTCATCCGGCAGTTCAACGGCGGCTTCCTCGAGTACGCCGACAGCCACGGGCCGCAGAAGTCCATCAACTTCATCGACGCCCACGACGGCTTCACGATGTTCGACCTGGTGTCGTTCAACGAGAAGCAGAACTACCAGATGCCGCCGTTCGGCCCCTCGGACGGAGGTGAGAGCGAGAACCTCTCCTGGGATTCCGGCATGGATCAGGCGCTGCGCCGCACGAGGTGGCGGAACAACTGGCTGACGGTGTGCCTGGCCCGGGGCATCCCGATGGTGGTCTCCGGCGACGAGTACGGCCGCACCCAGAACGGCAACAACAACCCCTGGAACCTCAACACCATCGGCATGTGGAACAACTGGGCCCAGGCGGCGTCCAACGCCCCCACGCGGCTGCCCGTCGACCCGCGCCAGCACGCCGGCGGCTCCACGTACTACGACGTCGTCGGCCAGACCGCCGCCCGACCCGGCATCAATCCGCTGCTGACCTTCGCGAGCTATGTGGCGCGGCTGCGCCGGGACGACCCCGGGCTGCGGCACCAGGCGTGGGGCGGCGTCCTCGGCGTCAACGCCCGGCCGTACCGGTTCCTGCGCCCCGACCTGAGCGAGGTGCCGCTGCAGGGTGACCGCGCGCTGGCGGTGCTGATCGACGGCGACGAGACCGCGCGGTCGAACGACTACGCGATCCTCTTCAACATGTGGGATCGGTCGATCACGTTCGAGGTCCCGCCGCTGACGCGCCCGGGGCGTCCGCACCTGAAATGGCGCCGCATCATCGACACCGGGTCGTGGGCCGAGGCTGAGGGCAACTGCTGGCCCGCCGACACCGCCCCCGAGATCAGGACCCACTACGAGGTGCAGCCCTGGTCGATCGCGGTGCTGATGGCCAACGCCTTCTGACCGCGCGGCCGCCGCGGCTCAGGCCACCGCCTCCCGGGCGGCGACGAAGGCGTCCACGCAGGTCCGGACGTCCGCCTCGGAGTGCGCCGCGGAAAGCTGGACGCGGATGCGCGCCCTCCCGCGCGGGACGACGGGGTAGCTGAACGGGATCACGTAGACGCCCTGGCCGAGCATGTGCTCGGCGATCTGCACGGCCTGACGGGCGCCGTCTTTGCCGGGGAACATCACCGGCGAGATCGGATGCTCACCGGGCAGCAGTTCGAAGCCGGCGTCGATCATCAGCCCGCGGAACAGCTCGGTGTTGCGGGTCAGGGTGGCGCGGGCCTCGTCCGAGGCGGCGATCAACTCCAGGGCGGCCAGCGAACCGCCGACGACGCTCGGCGCCACCGAGTTGCTGAACAGATAGGGGCGCGAGCGCTGGCGCAGCAGGTCGACGATCTCGGAATGCGCCGCGACGTACCCGCCGGACGCCCCGCCCAGCGCCTTGCCGAGGGTGCCGGTGATGATGTCGACGCGGTCCGTGACGCCGAAGCGTTCGGGTGTCCCGCGGCCGTGCTCCCCCACGAACCCGACCGCATGGCTGTCGTCGACGAACACCAGCGCGTCGTAGCGCTCCGCGAGGTCGCAGATCTCGGGCAGCGGCGCGTACGAGCCGTCCATCGAGAAGACGCCGTCGGTCACGATCACGCGGCGCCGGGCCTCCGCCGCGGACTTCAGCTGCGCCTCCAGGTCGGCCATGTCGGCGTTGCGGTAGCGGAACCGCTGCGCCTTCGACAGCCGGACGCCGTCGATGATGGACGCGTGGTTCAGCTCGTCGGAGATGATCGCGTCCTGCGCCTCGAAGAGCACCTCGAAGACCCCGCCGTTGGCGTCGAAGCAGGAGCTGTACAGGATCGTGTCGTCGGCGCCGAGGAAGTCGCTGATCGCCCGCTCGAGCTGCTTGTGGGGCGCCTGCGTCCCACAGATGAACCGCACGGACGCCATCCCGAAGCCCCACTCGTCCAGCGCCCGCTTGGCCGCGTCGATGATGCGCGGGTCGTCGGCGAGGCCGAGGTAGTTGTTCGCGCAGAAGTTCAGCGCGGGCCCGCCGGAGGTGGCGATGTGGTTGCTCTGGGCCGTGGTCAGGACGCGCTCGGTCTTGGTGAGGCTGGCGTCCTCGATCTCGGCGAGGGTGGCGGCGAGTTGGTCGCGTGTCGATCCGTACATGGGTGGCTCCTTTGCGTCGCGGTGGGGAGGGGTCAGCTCCAGTCCATGATGACCTTGCCGCACTGGCCGGAGCGCGCGGCGTCGAAGGCGTCCGCCCAGTCCTCGGCCGAGAAGCGATGGGTGATCACCGAGCGCACGGCGTCCTTCAGCGTCTGGGACGTCGCGAGCATCGAGTTCATCAGGTACCAGGTCTCGAACATCTCGCGGCCGTAGATTCCCTTGAGCGTGATCATGTGTGTGATGACCCGCCCCCAGTCGATGGGGTAGCTGTTCTTCGGCAGACCGAGCATGGCGACCTTGGCGCCGTGGTTCATGTTGGCCAGCAACTCCTCGACCGCTGCAGGCGAGCCGGACATCTCCAGGGCGACGTCGAAGCCCTCGACCATGCCGAGCTCGCGCTGGGCGTCCTTGATGCGGGTGGTGCCGACGTTGACGACGAGGTCCGCGCCGGCTTGGCGGGCCAGACCGAGGCGGTAGTCGCTGACGTCGGTGACGACGACGTGCTTGGCCCCGGCGTGCTTGGCGATGGCTGCGGCCAGCACGCCGATGGGCCCGGCACCGGTGATCAGGACGTCCTCGCCGACCAGCGGCCACTGCAGGGCGGTGTGGGTGGCGTTGCCGAACGGGTCGAACACCGCGCCGAGTTCGGGGTCGATGTAGTCGGGCCGGTCGGGGTCGCTGGGCTGCTTCCAGGCGTTCGCCGCCGGGATGACCACGTAATCGGCGAAGCAGCCGTCCCGGTTGACGCCCAGACCGACGGTGTTGATGCACTGGTGGCGGCGCCCGGCCCGGCAGTTGCGGCAGTAGCCGCAGACGATGTGCCCCTCGCCGGAGACCCGGTCGCCCGGACGCAGCGTGATCACGTCGGCGCCGACCTCGACGACCTCGCCGTAGAACTCGTGCCCGATCGTCTGCGGGACCCGCACCATCTCGGCGGCCCAGGCGTCCCACTCCTGCAGGTGCAGGTCGGTGCCGCACAGCCCGGCGCGTAGCACCCGCACCTTGACGTCGGACGGTCCACACTCCGGTTCCGGACGGTCGATCATCTCCAAGCCGGGGCCCGCCTGCGTCTTCGTCAGTGCTCGCACGTCGCTCATCCTGCCATCAGGGATGAGCCCCGAATGACCAGCACCGGCAGGCCCCAGCCGTCAACATTTCAGTCTGGTTCGTCGGGCGCGGGTAGGCTCGAAGGGTGCCCACGATCGACGACCTCCGAGACCTGGTGGAGGGACGCCGCTGGCTCTGCCTCAGCGGCGCGGGCATCTCCACCGACTCCGGCATCCCGGACTACCGCGGGCCGAGCGCGCCGCCCGCGAACCCCATGTTCTTCGCCGAGTTCACCGGCGACGCCGAGAACCGCCGCCGCTACTGGGCGCGCTCGATGCAGGGCTGGCGCTCCTTCGGCCGGGCCGTGCCCAACGCGGGCCACCGCGCGCTGGCCCAGCTCGGCGTCCCGATCATCACGCAGAACGTGGACGGCCTGCACGAACTGGCCGGCAGCGCCGACGTCCTCGACCTGCACGGGCGCATCGACCGTGTCGTGTGCCTCGACTGCGGGCAGCGGACGTCGCGGGCCGCGCTGCAGCGCCGCCTCGAGGACGCCAACCCCGACGTCGCGGGGACCATCCCGGCGGGCGCCGCGGAGTTGCGTCCCGACGGGGACGCCGAGGTCGAGGACTGGCACGATTTCGTGGTCGTCGACTGCGAACGCTGCGGCGGGGTGCTCAAGCCCGACGTCGTGTTCTTCGGCGAGTCCGTCGCGAAACCCCTGGTCGCCGAGGCCTTCGCGTGGCTGGACGACGCCGAGGCGCTGGTGGTCGCGGGGTCGTCCCTCACGGTGATGTCCGGGCTCCGGTTCGCCCGGCACGCGATCAAGCACGGCATCCCGCTGGCCATCGTCAACCGCGGACGCACCCGCGCCGACGACATCGCCGACCTCAAGCTGGACGCCGGGACGTCCGAGACGCTTTCCGCGCTGCTCTGAGCGACCGCCCGGGCACCAGCACGGCGGCCGGTCGCCGTCCGCCCGCGCTCAGTCCCTCGGCGTGCTGCGGAAGTAGGGATCGGGGACGAGGCCCTGGGTCGGTTGGCTCAGCGAGCGGGCGGCCATCTGGGGCCAGTACGGGTGCCGTAGGGCCTCGCGTCCGAGCATCACGGCGTCCGCGTCGCCGCCGGCCACGATGCCGTCCGCCTCGGCCGGGGACACGACCAACCCGACGGCGCTCGTGGGCAGCCCGGCCCCGAAGCGCACCTGGTGCGCGAACGGCACCTGGTACAGGGGCTCGGCCGTGATCTGTGCCGGCAGGAGTCCGCCGCTGGAAACGTCGATCAGGTCGACATGGCGTCGCTTCAACTCTTGGCCGAGGGCCTTGGACTGCTCGAGGTCCCAGCCGCCTTCGATCCAGTCGGTCGCGGAGAGCCGCACGAACAGCGGCTTGCCCACCGGCCAGACCTCGCGGACGGCCTCGACGACCTCCAGCACCAGCCGGATGCGGCGGTTGAACGAGCCGCCGTAGGCGTCCTCGCGGTGGTTGGACAACGGGGAGAGGAACTGGTGCAACAGGTAGCCGTGCGCAGCGTGCAGCTCGATGACGTCGAACCCGGCCCGGTCCGCGCGGGCCGCAGCGTCTCGGAACTGCTCGACGACCTGCCCGATCTCGGCGAGGGGCAGCTCACGCGGCGTCGCCTGCCCCGGCACGGCCAGCGCGGACGGCGCGACGGTCTGCCAGCCGCCCTCGGACTCCGGGACGCTGCCGCGCAGATCGACGCCCGGCAGCATCGGCGGGGTGGACGCCTTCCGGCCCGCGTGCGAGAGCTGGATCCCCGCGGCCGAGCCCTGGCCGTGGACGAAGTCGACGATGCGGGCCCACGCCCGCTCCTGCTCGTCGTTCCACAGGCCGGTGTCGCGGAGGCTGATGCGCCCCTCGGGCGCGATCGCGGTCGCCTCGGACATCACGAGGCCGAAGCCGCCGGCCGCCCGCGACCCCAGGTGCACCAGATGCCAGTCGGTCGGGACACCATCGTGGGCGTCCACGGAGTACTGGCACATGGGCGACAGCCACGCCCGGTTGGGCAGGCGGAGGTCACCGATCACGAGCGGGTCGAAGAGATGTGGCATATCTCCCTTAACACGCGCCGTCCGCGGACGCATTCCCAGTACCCCCACATAGGGACGCATGCGATAATCCGTCCGTGAGGAGTGGCGGCGGTCTGGTGCGAGCCCAGGGTTGGTTGTCGGCCGCCACTCGCTTTGTGGGCGGCCTGCGCCCGGGCACGCTCGAGATGGTCTTCGCCCTGCTGCTGATGATCCCGTTCATCCTGGTGCCGCCGCGGTACGCGAGCACGGCGCCCTGGGCCCTCGTCCTGGAGCTTCTCATCTGCCTCGCGGCGGGCTTCTTCGGCCGCTGGCCCGTGACGAGCGGGTGCCTGGTCGGCCTCGGGCTGACGGCCATGGCCGTCCTCGTCACGTTCGTCTTCGACCCCAGCAACGACCTGCGCTGGTCCTCGTTCGCCGTCGCGATCCCGCTGATCTCGGCGGGAACCCACGGACGCCGAACGCTCCAGGGCCTCCTCGCCGTGTGGTATTGGCTCGTCCTCACCGTCATCGAGATGGCGGGGCACTTCACGGCGAACGACTTCATCGCCGCCGCCACCATCTGGGGCGTCTGGGTGGGCCTGTTCATTCTCGTGAGCGTCCTGATCCGGAGGATCGCCGACGAGCGACGCGCGTTGCAGGCAGCTCGGCTCGCCGCCGTCCAGTCCCAGCGCCGCACGATCGCCCGCGACCTGCACGACACGACCGCCTACGCGACCACGTCGATCATCCTGCGCGCGGAGCAGGCCAAGCTGCGCGGCGTTACCGATCCCGACATGCTCGCCGACCTCGACTACATCATCGCCGCCGGCCGGCGCTCCATGCGCGACCTGCGCGGCATGATGGAGACCCTGCGCCGCAACGAGCCGGACGGCGGCGCGGACGTGCCGCCCTCGCCCTGGCAGATCGCCCCGCTCGACGAGATCGTCGACCGCAGGCTCGCCGAGCTCACCGACAACGGCTTCCGCGCGTCCGCGCACGTCGAGGCCGACCTCGACTCGCTTCCCGAATCCGTGAGCGAGACCCTCGCCAAGGTCGTCGTCGAGGCGACGGCCAACATGGTCAAGCATGGCGACCGGTCGGCGCCCTGCAGCATCATGATCGAGTCCGACGGCGACGAGGTCGAGGCGGTCTTCATCAACACGCCGGCCACGACCAGTCGACTCGGACGGCAGCAGTCCACGCCGCTGGGCCTCGTGGGCGCGCGCGAGCGCGTCGAGGCCCTCGGCGGCGAGTGCTCCGTCACCTCCACATCCCCCACCTGGGTCCTCCGGGCCCGCATCCCCATCGGAGTCTGACCATGTATCGCGATCCCTCCCTCCCTCCGATCTCCGTGGTCGTCGTCGACGACGACCCGATCGTGCGCTCCGCGCTCGTCAGCTACGTCGCGGCGGCGCCGACGATCGCGGTGCTCGACTCCTGCGACAACGGCGCCGAGGCCCTCGCCGTCGTCGAGTCTCAATCGGTCGACGTCGTCGTCATGGACGTCCGCATGCCGGTGATGGACGGCATCACCGCCACCCGGCGCATCACGAACGCCTCACCCCACACGAAGGTGCTGCTGCTGACGTCGTTCGACGAGGACTCCTACATGATCGAAGCGCTGCGCGCGGGGGCGTCCGGCTTCCTGCTGAAGGACACCTCCCCGACCGCGCTCGTCGACGCCGTCCACACCGTGCACGAGGGCACGACGGTGGTCTCGCCGAAGCCGATGGGGCGCCTGGTGCGTCACGAGCCCGGCCCGGACGAGCAGCAGCGCCGAGCCGCCCGGCCGAAGACGGAGGTGGACCTCAGCGCCCGTGAGCTGCAGATCCTGTCCCTGCTGTGCCAGGCCCACTCGAACGCGGAGATCGCCGCGGAGCTCTACCTGTCGGAATCGACGGTGAAAACGCACGTTTCCACCCTGATGAGTAAACTCATGGTGAACTCACGGTTGAAAGCAGTCGTCCGAGCCTATGAATGGGGTCTCGTCTACCGAGATGGCGACGGAAATGCATAAGGACACCTGTCCCTTGAACCCCATATCGTCGTATGCTGATTTGCAGTGACTCAGACACCCCGGTCTGAGCGCGAAAGGAGCGAACGACCATGAAGAAGATTGCGGCAACCCTCGCCGTCTCCGTTATCGCGTCTGCGGGCGCGCTCGCCCCCGCGGTGCTGACCCCGGTTTCGAACGGCCAGGATCTCGACCGCGGCGTGGGCTGCTTCGTCCTGAAGTGGTGGCCCGCCTGCTGGCGCTGACCCGCCGATTCTCTGGCGATCGAGCTCCGACCACTCGCTCGTTCCCGAGATGCCTCCCAACCTCTCCCTGAAGAAAACTACCCATGCCCCGGCCGCCCAGGCCGGGGCACTTTCTTCCTCAGGAGTCGACCGACGCCTGCCGGCGATGCTTGCGCAGGAAGCGCTCGTCCCCGCGGCGCCGCAGGGACCGCAGCAGCGCGACGAGCGGTGAGTTCCGCGAGAAGAGCCACAGGGCGGCGGTGATCAGGGTGACCAGGGCCGGGAGCGCGAGCCTGGCGTAGTTGGCGGCCCAGTCGAACAGGTTCCAGGGGGTCGACTGGCCGCTGTTCGGGCCGACGCGCTCGCCGACCTGCACCGGACCGGCCCAGTTGTAGGCGCCCCACGCGACGCCCAGCCACACGCCCGACCACGCCACGACCGACGGACCGTAGGCCGCGTGTCCGCGCGTGTAGCGACGCATCGACCACCCGAAGAACAGGTGCGACAAGACGATCGCCACGATGCCGATCGGGATCACCCAGGGCTGCGGGAGCCGGCCGGTGTCCCAGGCGAACTCACTGTTCAGCAGCATGCGGCGC
This sequence comes from Nigerium massiliense, assembly GCF_000826085.1. Lineage (GTDB taxonomy): Bacteria > Actinomycetota > Actinomycetes > Propionibacteriales > Propionibacteriaceae > Propioniciclava > Propioniciclava massiliense. The sequence goes on from NZ_CCYM01000002.1 coordinate 628,432, forward strand.
CCGACGCCCAGCGACCCCATGACGGCGGTGACGGTCACGGCCCACGACGCGAAGACCAGCAGGTGGGCGATCGCCGCCAGCACCCAGTCGCCGAACAGGCCGACCCCGGCCTTTCGTCGGGTCGGGACCTGGGGGGCGCGTGTAGCCGTACTCACCTCACCATGCTAACGACGCTTCCGGCGGGCGCCGCAGACCGGCGCGGCCGAATTGACCAAACGACTGCGAGGCAACCCGAGGCCAGGTTCAATGGAGGGGTGGCCGACGCTATCCCCCAGGACGAACAGTCCTACTACGAGCGGGTCGGTGGCCATGAGACCTTCGTCCGCCTGATCCGCGCCTTCTTCGTCGGGCTCAAAACCGATCCCGACCTGGTCGCCATGTACCCCGCCGACGACATGGACGGCGCCGAGGCGCGTCTGCTGGCCTTCTTCGAGCAGTACTGGGGCGGCCCGCCCGTCTTCTCGCGCACCCGGGGTGCTCCGCTACTTCGCCAGCGGCACATGCCCTACAAGGTGACCCTCCGCATGAAGGAGCGCTGGCTGCATCACATGCACGCCGCCATCAGCACGATCCCCTTCAGCAGCCTCGACGAGTTGCTCATGCGCGACTACGTCGAACGGGCCGCCGCCTACCTCGTCAACGCTGACGACTGAGACCACAGACAACGGACGCCGCCGGTCGCGACCGGCGGCGTCCGTTGTGATGACTGCCTTCGTTCACCCGCGGGGGACGGTTCCGCCACCCGAGCCGGCGCCGGAATCAGAACCCGAGCTGGAGCCCGAACCCGAACCGGAGCTCGACCCGCCGACCGAACCGGAGCCCGACCCAGCGGAGTTGCCGGAGCCCGACCCCGCGGAATTGCCGGTGCCCGACCCGGCGGAGTTACCGGAACCCGACCCGCCGGAGTTGCCGGAGCCGCTATCCCCGGAACCGCCCTGATCGCCAGAGCTGCTGCCGTCTGACGGCGCCGAGGTCTGGGGGGCGGTCCCGGTCGAACCGTCCTGCGGTGCCGCAGTGGTGGTGCCCGCCTCGCCGGGGGTCGAGCGCGTGCCCGGGGTAGCGCTCGCCTCGGGGGCGCTGGCCTCGGCGTCCGGAGTGGGGGACGCGGACACCTTCGCGCCAGGCTCCTCGTCGTGGCTCGACGACGACTTGTCGGTCACCCGGCTGATGGTTGTGGCGCCGCTGGTGCCATCCAGGGACCGGCCGCTCGCGGTCTCCACGCCGGTGACGGTCAGCATGCTCACCACGAACACGGCGACCGCCATCACGATCGCGCTCGCCACGCCGATGACGAGACCACGGCGCCCGGGCTTGCGGCCGCTCTGGGCGCCGCTCCCCTGCTCGCTGTCCTTGCCCGAGCCGGGGGCCGCCTCGGCGGGGAGGTCGTCGCCGTCCCGGAACCCGGACTCCTCCAGTTCGCGCGCCTCCTCGTCCAGCGCGTGCGGGTCGGCGGCCTCGCCGGGACGCGGCCGCTTGCTGATGACAACCCGCAGGCCGGACGCGGTGCGCTGCAGCCCGGCGGAATAGAACGTGCCCGCGACCGCGCTGATCACCGACGCGAGACCCGCGCCCGCCACGGTGCCGGCGGTTCCGAGCTTGGAGCCCAGCAACGCCGAGGTGCAGGCGGCCAGGCCGCCGCCGATCAGCTGGGGCCAGGAGAACGAGAGCTTCGGGGCGTCCTCGTCGGGGCTTGTGTCGTTGCGCACTGTCGAGGGGGAAGTTTTTCGATCAGACATCACATCATCCAGGTCTTGCTTATATCGGGTCCCGATCAATTTTAGTGGTCCCGACCCAATAACCCGAATGGGGTTGCCGTCACCCGCGTCGGCGGGCGCGCCAGTCGCGGATCGTGGCCTCCTCGTCGACAAGGCGGACGATCACCCGCGGCTCGTTGCGCCAGCCGCGCTGGTAGTACTCGCGCACCCGCTGGTTCAGATCCTCGATGATCGCGCGGGCGTCACGCTCCGTCTTCACGTCGTCCAGCGCGTCGAGGATGCCGGCCACCTCCTTGCGCAGCGCCATCGGCGTCGGCAGCACGGGTTCCAGATTCTCCCGCTTGATCTTGGCCTTGATCCACCAGTCCTCGCTGTCGTCCAGGTCCAGCGGCTTGCCGGCGCCCGGGAGGTTGTCGAACTCGCCACGCTCGATCGCCTCGCGCACCTGCCGGTCGATCCAGGACTCGAACTGCATGCCCCGAGCGTACGCGGCAACCCCGAGGACCGGTTTCCCACCTCGAGGCGCCCGGGAGCAGGATGGGCGCGTGATGAGGAGTTCCCGAGGCCCCGGCGGCTTCGCCTGGTTCGCGGTGGCGGCCGTCGTGCTGCTGGCGCTCAACCTGCGTCCGGGCGCGACGTCCGTCGGCCCCGTGCTGGCGGAGGTCTCGCGGGACCTCGGGATGGGCCCCACGATGGCGGGGGTGCTGACGGCCCTGCCGGGGCTGTGCTTCGGCGTCGTCGGAGCGGTCGCGGTCTGGGTGGCGGCGCGGTTGTCGCTCAGCGGGGCGTTGGCAGTCGGGACCGTCGCGGCCGCGGCCGGGCTGCTGGCCCGCTCGTTCTCGCCCGATCCGTGGTCGTTCCTCGTGTTCTCGGTGCTCGCGTTCGCCGGCATGGCGCTCGGCAACGTGCTGTTGCCGTCCTTCATCAAGCGCCACTTCCCGGTACGGACGGTGCTCGTCACCGCGCTCTACACCTGCGGGCTGTCGGCGGGAGCGACGCTGGCGTCGCTCACGGCGGCGCCCTTGTCCCACGCACTGCCGGGCGGCTGGCGGGCCAGCCTCGGCGCCTGGGGCGTCGCCTCCGCCGTCGCGCTCGCCCTGTGGATCCCGCTCGGGCTGCGCGAACGCCGCCAGCGTCGGGCCGGGGCCGCGCTGCGCCCGCCCGGGTCGCTGTGGGGCATCGCCCATTCCCCCAAGGCCGTCGCGCTGGCCCTATTCTTCGGCACCCAGTCGATGCAGGCCTACGTCCAGTTCGGCTGGATCGCGCAGATCTTCCGGGACGCGGGCGTCTCCCAGGCGCTCGCCGGCGTCCTGGCCTCGATCATCGCGGCCTGCGGAATGCCGGAGGGGCTGCTGATGCCGGGCGTCCTGGCCCGCATGCGCGACCCGCGCTGGCTCGGCCCGATCACGGGGGTGCTGCTGCTGGCGGGCTACCTCGGCATCCTGCTCGCTCCCCTGGCCGCGCCGGTGCTGTGGGCGCTGCTGCTGGGGCTGTCGGGCGCCGCCTTCCCCACCGCGATCGCGCTGATCACCGCCCGCAGCCGCGACCCGCACGTCACCGCGCAGCTTTCGGGCTTCACCCAGTCGGTGGGCTACCTGCTGGCCGCGGTGGGCCCGTTCGCCATCGGCTCCCTGCACGCCGTGACCGGCGGCTGGACGGTGCCGCTGATCGTCCTCGCCGCGAGCTCGGTGGTGATGGCGGCGTCGGGCTGGATCTCCGCGGCGCCCGGCTTCGTGGACGACGAACTGCCCGCGGCCGACTGAGGACAGCTCAGAGGGAACCCTTCTGCTGGTCGTCCGGGACACGGTTCGGCAGGTCGTCGGAGTCGACCGCGGAGGTGTCCCAGGACGTCATGCTCGGGGTGTTCGACGTGATGACCGAACCGTCGGAGCGCAGCGCACCCTTCGTGGCGGCCCTCGGGACGCGCACATTCGGGCCCTGCCCCGCCAGCGGGACGACCACCTCGATGCCGGGCTCCAGCTCGTACCGCTGGCCGCGGACGCCCACCTCGACCCCGTCCATGCCCTCGGCGCGGAACGTCATCGCGGTCTGGGCCAGCCGGACGCGGATCGTCGTGTCGCGCACGATCAGGCTGAACTCGAGCTCCGTCCAATCGCGCGGCAGCCGCGGGTCGAACGTGATGTCGCCTTGGTAGTCGCGCATCCCCGCGAACCCGTAGACCAGCGCGTTCCAGACCCCGCCGATGGACGCGATATGCAGACCGTCGCTGGTGTTGTGATGCAGGTCGGCGAGATCGACGAACAGCCCCCCATTGAAGTAGTCCAGGGCCAACTTCTTGTAGCCGATGTAGGCCGCCATGATCGACTGGACGACGGCCGACAACGACGAGTCGCCGGTGGTGATCGGGTCGTAGTAGTCGAAGTCGGCCTTGATCTGCTCGGGCGTGAACTGGTTGCCCTGCAGGAACAGCGCGAGGATCGTGTCGGCCTGCTTGAGCACCTGATAGCGGTAGATGACCAGCGGGTGGAAGTGCAGCAGCAGCGGCCGGTACTCGTCCGGGGTGGACGCCAGGTCCCACAGCTCGCGCTCGAGGAAGTCCTCCGACTGGGGGTGGATGCCGACGTGGTCGTCGAACGGGATCATCATGCCCGCGGCACACGCCTCCCACTCGTCGATCTCGGCGGGGTCGAGCTCGATCTTCTTGGCCAGCCGCTCGTAGTCGGCCTGGGCCTCGACCTGCATCTCGCGCAGCAGGGACGCCGCGCGGCTCAGGTTGTACTTCGCCATCACGTTGGTGAACAGGTTGTTGTTCACCACCGTCGTGTACTCGTCCGGCCCGGTGACGCCGTGAATGTGGAACTCCTGGCCCTGGTCGGCCTCACGCCAGAAGCCGAGGTCGGCCCACATGCGGGCGGTCTCGGCCAGCACCTCGGCGCCCTCGCGGTAGAGGAAGCCGCGGTCCCCGGACGAGTCGGCGTACTTGGCGAAGGCGAAGGCGACGTCCGCATCGATGTGATACTGCGCGGTGCCCGCGGCGTAGTACGCGGACGCCTCCTCGCCGTTGATCGTCCGCCAAGGGAACAGGATGCCGCGCTGGTTCAGCTCGCGGGCCCGCCGGCGGGCGGCGTCCACGATGTTCACGCGGAAGCGCAGCGCGTTGCGGGCCAGCGCGGGGTTGGTGTAGATCAACGCCGGCACGACGTAGATGTCGGTGTCCCAGAAGTAGTGACCCTCGTAGCCGGAGCCGGTCACCCCCTTCGCGGCGATGCCGAACTGGTCGGCGCGTCCGGCGGCCTGCGCGAGCTGGAACATGGACCAGCGGACGGCCTGCTGCAACTCGGGCTGACCGCCGATCTTGACGTCGGTGGTGTCCCAGAACTTGTCGAGCCAGGCGCGCTGGCCGCGCTCGTAGTGCTCGAACCCGTTGTCCCGGACGCGGTCGAGCGTGCGACGACAGCGGTCGAACAACTCCCGCACCGGCACCGAGCGGGACGTGTGGTAGGCGACGGCCTTCGTGATCCGGATGGGCTTGCCCGGCTCGGCCTCCACCCGGAACACCTTCTTGCCGATGTCGGGCTCGGTGCTGATGAGCTCCTCGACCGTCGACTCGCTCGAGACCGTGTGGTCGGCGGCGACGGCGAGCGTCATGTGGGAGTTCCGGCAGCGATAACCCAGGATCATCCGGCGCTCGGAGTTCCAGTGCTGCATCGGCTCGAGGACGTCCTGCAGCCGGCCCGCTTTGCGGGGGTCGGCGGACTCGCTGGCCGCCAGGTTGTACTCGTCGCGTCCGGACTGGCGGTTGACGATCTGGGACGAGATGACGACCGGCGCCTCGTCGTCGAGCATCGTGACTTCGAACGTCATCAGCGCCAGGTGGCGGTCGGTGAAGGACGTCATCCGCGTCGACCGCACCCGCACCCGCTTGCCCGCCGGCGTCTGCCAGATGAGGTCGCGGCGCAGGATGCCGTCCCGGAAGTCGAGCGAGCGCTCGTAGGCCTGCAGGTCGGCCATCGACAGCAACAACGGCTCGTCGTCGACGTAGACCTTGATCAGCTTCGCGTCGGGGACGTTGACGATCGTCTGCCCGGTCTTGGCGAAACCGTAGGCCTGCTCCGCGTGCCGGATCGGCCACGTCTCGTGGAAGCCGTTGATGAACGTGCCGTGCTCGGCGGCGGGGCGTCCCTCCTCGGGGTTCGCGCGCATGCCCAGGTAGCCGTTGCCGACGCTGAACGTGGCCTCGGTCGCGCCCATGTCGCCGGACTCGTAGTGGGTCTCGACCCAGCGCCACGGCTCGGCGGGGAACCGCTCCCGATCGATGGGGTCCTCGGTCGGGATCTGTGGGTTCACACCAACTCCTCGAGGTCCGCGACCACCACGTCGGCGCCCCCGTCGAGGAGCGCCTGCCGCCCGGCGCCACGGTCGACGCCCACGACGAGCCCGAAGCTGCCGGCGCGTCCGGCCTGCACGCCCGAAACGGCGTCCTCCAGGACGACGGAGCGCGCGGCATCCGTTCCGACGCGCCGGGCGGCGGCCAGGAAGGTGTCGGGCTTCGGCTTGCCGGGGAGCCCCTCGGACGCGGCGACGGCCCCATCCACGATGACCTCGAAGCGGTCGGCCAGCCCGGCGACCGCGAGCACGTTGCGCGCGTTCTTGCTGGACGACACCACCGCCATCTTGGTGCCGAGCCCGGCGAGGTGGTCGAGCAGCTTCACCGACCCGGGATAGGGCTCGATGCCGTCCCGCTCCAACACCGCGTTGAACGCGTCGTTCTTGCGGTTGCCGAGCCCGCAGACGGTCTCGGCGTCGGTCGGGTCACCCGGGTCGCCGTACGGCAGGTCGATGCCCCGCGAGTCGAGGAACGACTGCACCCCCTCGTAGCGGGGCTTGCCGTCGACGTAGGTGAAATAGTCCTGGTCGGTGTACGGCCCGTCGATGCCGCGGTCGGTGAGGAACGCGTTGAACATCTCGGCCCAGGCCCGCATGTGCACCTCGGCGGTGGGCGTCAGCACGCCATCGAGATCGAAGAGGGCAGCGTCGTACGTGTTCCAGTCCATGGCCCCCATCGTAGGGGGCGGGCGGCGAGCGCAGGGAGGCGGCGGCCGTCCGACTATGAACGTTCCACAACCGGGGGGCGACCGGCGGGGAACGGATGTGCGCCGCGGCCGTCCGGGCACCCCGTCGATGCCGCTTCGTGACGTAATCGTCGCCCGGAGGTCTGGCGCGGCGCAGCAGAATGGGCCGGTCAAAGCGCACGAAAGGAACGTCATGAAGTACCGCTACCTCGGCAACTCCGGCCTCAAGATCTCGGAGATCACGTACGGCAACTGGCTCACGCACGGCTCCCAGGTCGAGAACGAGGTCGCCAACGACTGCGTCCGCAAGGCCCTCGACGTCGGCATCACGACGTTCGACACGGCGGACGTGTACGCGAACACCGCCGCGGAGAAGGTGCTGGGCAAGGCGCTCAAGGGCGAGCGGCGCGAGTCGCTGGAGATCTTCACCAAGGTGTACTGGCCGACCGGACCCAAGGGCCCCAACGACTCCGGCCTGTCGCGCAAGCACATCACGGAGTCGATCAACGGCTCGCTGAAGCGGCTCAAGACCGACTACGTCGACCTCTACCAGGCGCACCGCTACGACACCGAGACGCCGCTTGAGGAGACGATGCAGGCTTTCGCGGACGTCGTCCGGCAGGGCAAGGCCCTCTACATCGGCGTCAGCGAGTGGACGGCCGACCAGATCCGCGCCGGCCACGCGCTGGCCGCAGATCTCGGCATCCAGCTGATCTCGAGCCAGCCGCAGTACTCGATGCTCTGGCGGGTCATCGAGGGCGAGGTCGTGCCGACGTGCGAGGAACTCGGCATCAGCCAGATCGTGTGGTCGCCGATGGCTCAGGGCGTCCTGTCGGGCAAGTACCGGCCCGGCGAGGATCTGCCGGAGGGCTCGCGGGCCACCGACACGAAGGGCGGCGCCAACACGATCAAGAAGTTCATGACCGACGACATCCTTGAGCGCGTCCAACAGCTCGCGCCGGTGGCGAAGGAGCTCGACCTCTCGATGAGCCAGCTCGCCATCGCGTGGGTGCTGCAGAACGACAACGTCGCCGCCGCCCTGGTGGGCGCGTCGCGTCCCGAACAGGTCGAGGAGAACGTCAAGGCGACCGGCGTGAAGATCCCGGCCGACCTGATGAAGCAGATCGACAAGGCGCTGGGCAACGTGGTCGTCAAGGACCCGAAGGAGACCGCGAAGAACGCCCCCACCGAGCGTCCCAGCTGAGCGGACGGGCGGGACTCCGGGGCCGCCCGGAGTCCCGCGCGCGAGGACGCACCACCTCGCCCGGGGCGGGGCTTCCCGGCTCCTCCTCCCTGAATAACCGCTGTGACAAGGGGCGTCGTACCAAAGATTGGACGTGGAGTCCTCATCTTGTTCGAAGGAGAAGTTCAGTCCGCAGGCTCCTCGGCTGCTCCCCCGGGGCCGTTGGATGGCGTGGAAGTCAATCCCGACCCCTGGAGAAAGCAACCATGACCACGCACTTCCGCGCAGCTCGTTCCCTCCTCGCCCTGGCCGGCGCCGGCCTCATGACCGGCGCCACCCTCCTCGGCGCCTCTCCCGCGCTCGCTGCTCCGGACCAGACGGCCCCCGTCGCGGTCGCCGGGCAGGCCGCGTCCACGACCGTCGTCCGCGGCTACGGCCGGTTCACATTCAACGCGCGTCTGTCGCATCAGGGCGTCAGGTACCACGACCCGATGGTGAGCGACTGGGCGCCCGCGACCTGGAGCACCAATTGCCGCGGCAAGGCGGTCTCGTTCACCTCGCTGAGGTCGCTGCGCGCCAGCCGGGTGATCCAGTCGGTGGCCCCCGAGAATGCCGACACCGAGATGATCCTGGAGTTCACGTCGACCGCCGCCGCCCAGCGCTTCATGGGAGAGCTGGCGTCCGCGGCGAGCCGCTGCGACTACAGCTCCGCCGGCGCCGGCGTGCGCCAGCGCTACACCAGCGGCCGCGTCACCGGCGCCTGGACGCAGGGCCTCGCCGTCCGCAGCTGGGCGCAGGCGCGCACGGCCGGGCGGTGGCACAACACCCCAGGGGCTGACATGCAGCTCTTCGCCCGCAAGGGCAACCGGGTCACGATGGCGAGCGTCGGCGGCGAACTGGTCGGCGATGCGTGGAACGACGTGGTCGTCCGCAAGACCCTGCTCAGCCGGGTCACGTGGTCGGCCAACCGGATGTGAGCGACCGGGGCCAGGCTCCATCCATCCCGACGGCGGCGCGGCCTCACCGTGCCGCCGTCGGGCTTTCGGTCCCCCGGCAGAGGACGTGGCCGAGCCCCCGGGGCCGCTCTGCCCCGAACACCACCTCTGAGAAATCGCTGTGACAAGGAGCGTCACGCCAAGACTGGGCTCCGCATCCTCACGTTCTTCGCAGGAAGATCTCAGCGCCCCGCCCTGGCGCGCACGTCAGCCGTTCCCTTGGATGGTCCCCAGATCGACCCCGATCCACCCGCCCGACCGACCAGATGGGAGCACCACCATGACCGCTCTCCCCGCACCGCCCGCGCAGCCGCCGCCCTCGCCGGCGCCGCCGCCATGGCCGCCACCACCGTCCTGAGCGCCGTCCCCGCCGTCGCCGCTCCCGGCGCCACCGCGCTCGCCACCACCGTCGTCCGAGACGGCTACGGCCGGTTCACCTTCAACGCGCGCCTGTCGCACCAGGGCGTCAAGTACCACAGCCCCGACCAGGAGGACTGGGCGCCCACCACGTGGGGGTTGAGCTGCAAGAAGACCACCCACTCCTTCGCGTCGCTGAAGTCGCTGCGCGCCAGCCGCGTGATCGGCTCGGCCGGGATCGAGAGCGACGACAAGGAGATGATCTTGGAGTTCACGTCGACCGCCGCGGCCACGCGCTTCATGAACGATCTGGCGACCACCTGGCGGAGCTGCGACAACGACTACGAGAGCCGCAACGTGCGGGTCCGCTACGACGATGGCCGCGTGTACGGCCCCTGGACCCAGGGCCTGGCCCTGCGTAACTGGTGGCAGACGCGGCCGTCCGGCCGCTGGCAGAACGTCCCCGGGGGAAGCATGCAGCTCGTCGTCCGCAAGGGCAACCGCGTCACGATGGCCGGAATCGGCGGCGAGTTGGTCGGCGACTCGTGGAACAACGTGGGCGTCCGCAAGACGCTGCTCAGCCGGGTCACCTGGTCCGCGAAGCGGATGTGACGCGCCGCCTCACTCGGCGACGGCCACGCGGACGCGCAGCTCCTCGCTCTCGGAGTGCACCGTCACGACCTCGCCGCCGTGGAGCTGGCGTCCCCGGCGCGTCTCGATGCTGCCGTCGACCTCGACGTCGCCCTCGGCGATGACGTCGCGGGCCTGAGCGCCGGATTCAGCCAGGCCGGCGAGCTTGAGGAACTGGCCCAGCCGGATCGTCCCGGAGACCTCGATGGTCTCGATGTCGTTCATGTTCCCCATCCTGGCACGCAGGGGCATCCGCCCGGCGGACGCCGCGGGCCCCGCACCTGGAAGGCGCGGGGCCCGTCGCTGGTGGTCCGGGGCCGCCGGCGCGGCGGCGTCCGGGGTTCTCAGTAGCCGATCGACTTCAGGTACTCGCGGGAGTCCTTGATGCAGTCGAACGCGTCACGGCCGTAGGTCAGGTCCTGCTCGATGAACAGGTACTCCGCGCCGGCCGCCTCGGCGGCGGGAAGCAGCTTCGGCCAGTTCATGTTGCCCTGGCCGACCTCGGCGAACTGGATGATGTTGACGAACTTGTCGTAGCCCTCCATCACCTTGCCCTCGGCCATCAGGTCGAGCGCCTCCTGCGGCAGGGTCGTCACGCGGTAGTCCTTCACGTGGATGATCTTGCAGACGCCGGAGTAGGCCTCGAGCATGTCGAGCGGGGCCATGCCGCCGCGCTGCACCCAGTGCAGGTCGACCTCGAAGTTCAGCGACGGGGCGACGCGACGGACGACGTCGAAGATGCGCTCCCCGTTCTCGAACTTGTGCAGGTCGACGTGGTGGTTGTGGTAGCACAACGTGATGCCCTCGGCGGCGAGCCGCTGGGCGTGGGGCTCGCACTCCGCGGCCCAGGCCTCGGTGGCCTCCTTCGAGACCATCGCGTCGAACGGCATCATGCCGATGCGGACGAAGCGCGTCCCGAGCCGCTTGCAGTCGGCGACGATCTTGTCGTAGTGCTCTTCGAGATTGTCCCCCGTGGCGGTCGGCCCGGACTTGAGGCTGACGGACAGGGCGCCGACGTCGAGTCCGAGTTCCTTCACGCCGCGCTCCAGCTCCGCGGTGTTCTTCTCGTCCATCGGGATCTGGGACACTTCGACGGCTTTCAGGTCGAGATTCGCCACCCTCTGAAGGACGGCCCACATGCCTTCCTGCTCGACCTTGTCCTTCAGCATCATCATCTGCACGCCAAGCGTGGCCATGGTCAGTTCCTCGCCTCGAACTTGCCCTCTTCGCGAATCCGCTTGTTCAGCTCGGTCATGTAGGTCTCCTCGTCGAAGTTCTCGATCGAGACCTCCTGGCCGGTCCAGCTGGACAGGTGGATGGCGTTGGCCAGGCGCACGCCGTGGATGCCGTCGGCGCCCGGAGCCAGCAGCTCCTCCTCGCCGGCCACGGCCGCGGCGAAGTTGCGCAGGACCTCGCAGTGCTGGCCGCCCCAGACCGACTCGTACTCCTTGGTCTCGGTGGTCATCAGTTCCGACAGGTCGAGCTGGCCGGTGAACAGCTTGCGGACGGACTCCATGTCCATGCTCTTGCTGAGCTCCTGCTCCGGCTCCTTGAGCTTGGTCACGGTGACCTTGGAGGAGTTGTCGACGACGATCTTGCCGGAGTCGCACAGGATCTCCAGGCGGTCGGTGCCCGCGATGTCGTTGGTGCAGGTGATGAAGGTGCCGGTGGCGCCGCCGCCGAAGTCGACGAGGGCGTTGACCTCGTCCTCGACGACCAGGTCACGCTGGAAGCCGTACGCGCACTTGGCGAACACGCTCTTCGGGACGCCGCACATCCACTGCCACAGGTCGAGCTGGTGGGGGGCCTGGTTGACCAGGACGCCGCCGCCCTCGCCGCCCCACGTGGCGCGCCAGTCGGACTGGTCGTAATAGCCCTGCGGGCGCCACCACGTGGTGATGATCCAGCTCGTGTGGCGCAGCTTGCCCAGCTCGCCGGAGTCGAGCATCGCCTTGAGGTCCTTGTACAGCTGGTTGGTGCGCTGGTTGAAGAACACCCCGAACGTCAACTCGGGCTTGGTCGCCGCGAAGTCGATCAGCTCACGGGCCTGCTTGGTGTACACGCCGACCGGCTTCTCCACGAGCGTGTGGACGCCGTGGTCGAGCGCGTAGATGCCCATCTCGGGGTGCAGGTAGTGCGGGACCGTCGTGACGACGGCGTCCACGTCACCTGAGGTGATCATCTCCTTGTAATCGGAGTAGAAGGGGACGCCAAGGCGGTCGGCCTCCGCCTTCTTCTCGTCCAGGACGTCGCAGATCGCGCCGATCTCGACGGTGGGGACCATGCCGCTCTCGATGAAATTGGCGTACATCCCGCCCTCGGCGCCCAGGCCGATGATGCCCAGGCGAAGCTTCTTCTCAGTCATGCCAGCTCCTTTGCGTGCGGAAGATGTCTCAGGCCCCACCCTAGGGAAGCGGACTCACCTTGGGGAGGGGGCGGCGCAACATCGTTGCGCTTCGGCGACGAGCGTGGTATAAGCGCGACGCGACCCGCCGGCCGCGCGGCGTCCCCGGGTGACCGAAGGACGCCGGACGGCCGGCTCTCGTCCCGGCGCGCGGTGCGCGAGTGCCGGGCCGCGGAGATCAGGGAATGGCGTTCTGCGGGGCGTCGAACCCCGACTGCCGGTAGACCTCTTTGAGGATCCGCAGCGACTTCATCGCCTCGTCGGGCGTGATCCAGAACGGCTCGGAGCTGTCCAACTGGTCGTAGAAGTCACGGATCAGCAGCTCGTGGCTGACGCCCCAGTACGACCGGCCGCCGGAGTTGGCGGTGCGCTCGGGGTACTTGTCGCGCGACTGGCCGTCCTTCCAGCGCACCTTTAGGCCCCGCTTCACCACGGCATAGGCGTTACCGAAGTCGGCCTCGATCTCCACCGGCCGGTGCTGCGGGGCGGCCAGCGTCCCGTAGAACGCGGTCGTCCGGCCGTCGGGATGCTCGAGCAGGATCTCCGCGGTGTCCTCGACCTCGCTGACGTCGCCGTAGCGCCGCGACGCCGCGTGCCCGGTCAAGGTGGTGACCCCGCCGAACAACCACTGCACCAGGTCGAGGGTGTGGATCGCCTGGTTGATGAGCAGGCCACCGCCCGCCCGCGCCCACTGGCCGCGCCAGGGCCGCGCCTGGTAGTACGCGGGGCTGCGCATCCACACGACGGACGCGTAGGCCCCGTTGAACTCGCCCAGGTCGCCCGAATCGATGAGCCGGCGCAGCTCGACGCTGGACACGTTGTACCGGTTCTGGAAGCAGATGCCGATCTTGGCGTTCGCACCGGCCGCGGCGTCCACGAGGCGTTGGCCCTCGGCCAGCGTGTGGGCGATGGGCTTCTCCTGAATGACGTTCACCCCGGCCGCCAGCGCGTCGATGGACGCCTGGACGTGCTGGTCGTGCGGCGTGGTGACGTGCACGACGTCGAGCCGCTCCTTGGCGAGGAGTTCCTCGTGCGAGGCGTAGCCCGGGACGCCGTGCTCGCGCTGGGCCGCGGACAGCTGGTGGGGGTCCGTGTCGCACACGGCCACCAGCTCGATGTCCTCGATCGTCTCCAAGGCCTCGAAGTGGACTGCCGCGACGTCGCCGCACCCGATGACGGCGGCTCTCCTCACTGCCATTGAATGCCCTGTTCCTTGAAGATCCCGGTCAGCGCCTCGTAGGCGGTCGTCCACAGGTCGGGGCCGCAGAGGCCGCCGAACGCGTCGAACTGGCCGAGGTGCGGTTCGATCGAGAAGAACCCGTCGTAGCCGGACTCCTTCAGCGCGGCGACCACCTCGCGCACCTGCCCGTCGCCCTGGCCCACCGGAACAACCTCTTCGACGCCGTTCTTCATGCTGCCGGCGACGGCGTCCTTGCAGTGGATGTAGTCGGTGTACTCGCGCACCATCGGGTACGCCTCGTCCAGCGGCTTGACGTGGCACTGCACGTAGTTGGCGGGGTCGAAGATCGCCCGGTAGTGGGGCGAGTCGATCGAGGTGACCAGGTCGACGACGCGGCGCGGGATGTCGCCGTAGATGTCCTTCTCGTTCTCGTGCAGCAGGGTGACGCCGCCGGCCTCGGCCAGCTCGACCATGGCGCGCGTGCGGCGCAGCACTTCGTCGCGGTACTGGTCGGGGTCCTCCCCCTCGGGCATGAAGAAGCTGAACATGCGGATGTAGGGCGCCCCGAGCTCTTTGGCCACCTCGACGCCGTGGCGGGCGCGCTCGAGGTGCGCGTCGAACTCGTCGGTGATCTGGATCTTGCCGAGGTCGGAGCCGACCGAGGAGACTTTCACCCCGGCGTCCGCCAGGAGACGCTTGGCCTCGGCGAGCTGGTCGGGTGTGAGGTCGAGCACCTTGGTCTGCCAGGCGCTCCGGAACTCGACGTAGTGGATGTTCAGCTTGTCGAGCAGGGCCAATTGCTCGCTCAGATCGTGGGAGATTTCATCGGCGAAACCGGCCAAGGTCCACATCGCCAGGCCTTTCTGTCGCAGGAACTTCCGCCTCAGCCTACGGTGGATCCCCCTGTTGCGTCAGCGGGGTTGCGGTTGTTTCCGCGCCAGCGCCCGGGAGGCGAACCAGGCCGTCGCCGCCACCAGCACGACGTTGCGCGCCGCGAGGATCGCGACCGGACGGACGGCGTTTCGCCACAGCAGGTCGTCGTAGTAGACGGGGTAGACGAGCAGGGAGAGCCCCTGCAGCACGGCGATCAACCCCAGCGCGGCCGTCGTCTCCCCCACCCCGAGGCCGGTCGCGCCGGCCCGATGCGCGGCGCCGTCGGCGTCCAACGCGTCCCGCCAGGCCAGACCCAGCATGACGGCCACCGGCGCGGCCAGCCACAGCAGGTACTGCGGGCTCAGCGCGTGCGAGGTCACGATCATCACCGAGACGACGAACAGCCCGGCCCAGGCGGCCTGCGCCGGCGGACAGCCACGACGGAACCAGACGATGAGGATGAGGGCGAACACGACGAGCCCCGCCACCGCGGACGCGTCCGCCAGCCGCAGCAGGCGCGGGACGGTCGGCCCGGCGACCTCGTAGGCGTTCCACGGCGAGTGGAAGACGACGAACGCCGGATCGGTGAGGCGGGCCAGCATCGCCGGGGTGGCGGCGACCGCCTCGATCTGCAGCCCGCGTTTGCCCTGGTACCACAACGGCGAGAACAGCCGGGACCAGCCGCCGTCCGCCACGCTGAGCACGACCAGCACCAGCCCCGTGAGGCCCGTCGACAGCGTCACGGCCAGGCGGCGCCCGCGGCGTCCGAGCGCCAGGGGGAACAGCAGCAGCGGCCACACCTTCACCGCCGTCGCCGCGGCGATCACCGGCCCGGCAGCCACCCACCGGCGGCGCAGAATGAGCAAGAGCGCGACGCCCGCCAGCACGGCGGGGACGATGTCGAGGCGCAGCAGTGCGAGGCGTCCGGACAGCGTGGTGAGCAGCACCCAGCCAGCGACGCCGATCGCGCTGGTGCGGGCGATGAGGAACGCGACGAACAGGGCGTCCACGACGACCACCATCACGAGGAACCAGAATCGATAGCCCTGGTAGCTGCCGTCGCTCAGCCAGTCGGGGATCAGCAGCAGCCACGCGGCCGGCGTCGGGTATTCGGGGAAGATGGCGGACACGCCCCCGCCGGTCTCATGCATCTTCTCGACCTGAAGGAAGAAGTAGTACGTGTCGCTGTACTCGTCGGTACGGAAGACGAAGAACCACACGCTGAACGCCTTGACGACCGCCCACAGCGCAGCCAGGGCGGCGGCGCGGAGCGGTCCTCGAAGCTGGATCACGGGGACCAATTCCATCACATGGAGCCCACCGTGCCCGCCCGGTTTTCTGTCGGGGCCGCCGTCTACGCTGAGCGGCGGAGGTGAGGGATGGACGTCCTGCAGCGGTTCGGGCCCGCCACGCGCGCGTGGTTCGAGACGAGCTTCGCTGCGCCCACCCCCGCCCAGGCCGGCGCGTGGGAGTCCATCTCGTCGGGGCGGCACACGCTCGTCGTGGCCCCCACCGGTTCGGGCAAGACGCTGGCCGCCTTCCTGTGGGCGATCGATCGGCTCGCGTTGGCGCCCGCCGCGAGCCTGGACGACCCGCAGCGGCGCTGCCGCGTCCTCTACATCTCGCCCCTGAAGGCGCTGGCCGTCGACGTGGAGCGCAACCTGCGTTCGCCGCTGGTCGGGGTCGGGCACGCGGCCGTCCGGCTGGGCGGGGAGCGTCCCGACATCACCGTCGCGGTCCGCTCCGGCGACACCCCGGCCGACGAGCGGCGCCGGTTCGTGCGGGCGCCGTCCGACATCCTCATCACGACGCCCGAGTCGCTGTTCCTGATGCTGACGTCGTCGGCGCGCGAGGCGCTGCGCGGCGTCGAGACCGTCATCGTCGACGAGGTGCACGCGGTCGCCGCCACCAAGCGCGGCGCGCATCTCGCCCTGTCGCTCGACCGGCTGGACGCTCTGCTGGACGCCCCCGCGCAACGCATCGGGCTGTCGGCGACCGTTCGCCCGCCCGAGGAGGTGGCCCGTTTCCTCGCCGGCGGACGCCCCGTCACCACCGTCGCGCCGCCCGCGGAGAAGAACTGGGACCTCGAGGTCGTCGTGCCCGTGCCCGACCTCGGCGCGATCGGCGAGCCCACCGACGACCTGTCCGGCCCCGCGGCCGGTGACCCGCGGCGCGCGTCCATCTGGCCGCACGTCGAGGAGCGCATCGCCGACCTCATCGAGACCCACCGCTCCACGCTCGTCTTCGCCAACTCCCGGCGGCTGGCCGAGCGGCTGACGGGGCGCCTCAACGAGATCGGCCTCGAACGGGCCGAGGCCGCGGCCGGGAACGAGGACGAGCCTGGTGAGCGCCCACTCCGACCGCCCGCCGAGGTGATGGGCCAGGCCGGCCAGGGTTCCGGCGCCTCGGCCGTCCTCGCGCGCGCTCACCACGGGTCGGTCTCCCGCGAGCAGCGCGCGGAGACCGAGGAGGCGCTGAAGTCGGGCGCGCTGCCGGCGGTGGTGGCGACGTCGTCGCTGGAACTCGGCATCGACATGGGCGCGGTCGACCTCGTCGTCCAGGTGGAGGCGCCGCCGTCGGTCTCGTCCGGGCTGCAGCGCGTCGGCCGCGCAGGGCACCAGGTGGGGGCCACGTCGCACGGGGTGTTCTTCCCGAAGTTCCGCGGCGACCTCGTGCAGTCGGCGGTGATCGTCGAGCGCATGCGTTCGGGCGCGATCGAGCACCTCAGCGTGCCGGCGAACCCCCTCGACGTGCTCGCCCAGCAGATCGTGGCCATCGTGGCGATGGACGACATCACCGTCGACGATCTCGAGACCCTCGTCCGCCGGTCGGCCCCGTTCGCGACGCTCACCCGAGGCGTCCTGGAGTCGGTGCTGGACATGCTGGCGGGGCGCTACCCGTCCGAGGAGTTCGCGGAGCTGCGCCCCCGCCTGGTCTGGGACCGCGCCTCCGGCCTGCTCACCGGACGCCGCGGCGCGCAGCGCATCGCGGTCACCTCGGGCGGCACGATCCCCGACCGCGGGCTGTTCGGCGTGTTCATCGCCGGCGACGGCCCGGGACGCCGTGTCGGCGAGCTCGACGAGGAGATGGTCTACGAGTCGCGGGTCGGCGACGTCATCACGCTCGGCACCAGCACCTGGCTCATCGAGGACATCACCCACGATCAGGTGCTCGTCTCCCCCGCGCCGGGCCAGCCGGGGCGGTTGCCGTTCTGGAAGGGCGACACCCTGGGGCGTCCGGCCGAGCTGGGCCAGGCGGTGGGCGCCTTCGTCCGGGAGATCGCGGCCCTGTCGCCGCAGAAGGCGTCCGAGCGGCTGGCCGCGGCGGGGCTGGACGAGTGGGCCGGGCAGAACCTCGTCGCCTACCTGGCCGAGCAGCGGGAGGCCGCCGGCCGCGTCCCCACCGACGAGACGATCGTCGTCGAGCGGTTCACCGATGAGCTCGGCGACTGGCGCGTCGTCGTCCACAGCCCCTACGGGGCGCCCGTGCACGCGCCCTGGGCGCTGGCGATCGCGGCCCGGCTGCGGGAGCGCTACGGCGTCGACGTCCAAGCGATGCACGCCGACGACGGCATCGTGCTGCGGCTGCCCGACCTGGGCGACGACGCGGAGGGCGGCGGCCCCGCGCTGGCCGACCTGATGGAGCTGATCTTCCTCGACCCCGACGACGTGCGCGGCATCGTCACCGACGAGATCGGCGGGTCGGCGCTGTTCGCGTCCCGCTTCCGCGAGTGCGCGGGGCGCGCGTTGCTGCTGCCGAAGCGACGTCCCGACAAGCGTCAGGCCTTGTGGCAGCAGCGGCAGCGCTCCGCGCAACTGCTCCAGGTCGCCTCGCAGTACCCGTCGTTCCCCATCGTGCTGGAGGCCGTCCGCGAGTGCCTTCAGGACGTCTTCGACCTGCCCGGCCTGATCGACCTGCTCACCCGGGTGCGCTCCCGGGAGGTGGCCACCGTCGAGGTGCGGACGCCGTCGCCGAGCCCGTTCGCCTCGTCGCTGCTGTTCGGGTACGTCGCCCAATTCCTCTACGAAGGCGACGCGCCGCTGGCCGAGAAGCGCGCCGCGGCCCTCTCCCTCGACCCCGACCTGCTCGCCGAACTCCTCGGCACCTCCGAGGGGCTCAGCCTGCGCGAACTGCTGGACGCCGACGCGCTGCGCCGCACCGAGGCGGAACTGCAACACATCGCCGACGGACGCCGCGCGCGAGACGCCGACGAGGTCACCGACCTCCTGCGCCAGCTCGGCCCGCTCAGCACCGACGATCTGGCGGCCCGCTCGACCGGCTTCGACCCGGCCTGGCTCGGCCGGCTCGTCGAGTCCCGTCGCATCTTCGCCCTCCGGGTGGGCGCCGGCGGCACCGAACGCTGGGCCGCGATCGAGGACGCCGGCCGCCTCCGGGACGCCCTCGGCGTCGCCCTGCCCCCGGGCGTCCCGGACGCGTTCGCCGCGCCCACCGCCGATCCGCTCGGCGACCTGCTGGTGCGCTACGCCCGTACCCACCTCCCCTTCCCCGCCGAGGACGCCGCCGCGTGGCTCGGCCTGGGCCGCGCGATCGTGACCGATGGGCTCCGCCGGCTCGTCGGCGACGGGCGCCTCGTCGAGGGCGAGTTCCTCCCGGACGCCTCCGGCACCGAGTTCTGCGACCCCGGGGTGCTGCGGACGATCCGGCGCCGCTCGGTCGCCGCGCTCCGCGCCGAGGTCGAGCCGGTGCCCGCCGCCGACTTCGCCCGGTTCCTGCCGGCATGGCAGGGCATCGGGGCGTCCGGGCCGCGCGGGGCCGAGGGAGTGCTGCGCGCCGTCGAGCAGCTGGCGGGCGTGGTGCTGCCGGCCTCCGCCGTCGAGTCGCTCGTGCTCCCGGCGCGCGTCCGCGATTACGCGCCCGCCATGCTGGACGAACTGTGCGCGTCCGGGGACGTGGTGTGGCGCGGCCACGGCGCGCTGGCCGGCAACGACGGCTGGGTCTCGCTCTACCCCGCCGACCTGGCCGGGCTCGCGGCCTCCGACGGGTCCCCCGACGGCGAGGTACAGGTCGCACTGGCCGACGCGCTGGCCGACGGCGGCGCGTACTTCTTCGGCCAGCTCGCTAACCGGGTCGGCGACGCGACCGGCCGCGCCACGGCCGACGCGCTCTGGGAACTGGTCTGGAAGGGCCTGGTCACCAACGACACGCTCGCCCCGCTGCGCGCCCGGCTGGGCGGGGGCCGCACCACGCACAAGGTGCGGGCGCCCGCGCCGCGGGGGCGGTACGGCCGCAGCCGCATCACGCTGCCCCGCCAACCCACCGCGGCGGACGCCGTGGGTCGCTGGTCGCTCGTGGCGCCCGACCCGGCGCCCGCCACGCAGCGCATGGTCGTGACGTCCGAGCTGCTGCTGGAGCGCTACGGCGTCCTGACGAGGGGAAGCGTCGCCGCCGAGGAGATCGAGGGCGGCTTCGCCGGGGTCTACCGCGTGCTCAGCGCCGCCGAGGACGCCGGCCGCGTCCGCCGCGGCTACTTCGTCGAGGGGCTCGGCGCGGCGCAGTTCGCCACGGTCGGCGCGATCGACCGGCTGCGCGCGGCCAAGCCCCAGCCGGTCACGGTGCTCGCGGCCGACGACCCCGCCAACCCGTTCGGCGCCGCGCTCCCCTGGCCGGCAACGCCGGTGGAGCAGTCGCACAAGCCGGCCCGCAAGGCGGGCGCGATCGTCGTGACGTCCGACGGCTGGCCGGTGGTCTATCTCGAACGGGGCGGCCGCACCGCGCTGACCTGGAGCGACGACGCGGGCGTCCTCGGCGAGGCGGCGGCCGCGCTCGCGGGGCTGATCAGGTCGGGCCGCCTGCCGGCGCTGACCGTCGAGAAGGTGGACGGCGGGGCCGCGCTCGGCTCGGCGCACCCGCTCGCGGACGCGCTGCTCGCGGCGGGTTTCCACCAGACGCCGAAGGGCGTCCGGTTGCGCCGCTGAGGCGGCTCAGAGCTTCGGGAGCGGAAGGGTGTCGAAGGAGTAGACCGGCGTCCACGGGAAGAGGATCGGCACCCGCAGCACCCACGCGTTGAACTCCGGGTCGTCGCCGTAGCGCTCGCGCTGCTGCGCCTCGAGCCGCTTCGTCGCGCCGAGCATGATGAAGACCAGCGCGAGCAGCCCCAGCACGGCGACGAAGCCCTGGCCGAAGGACGCGATGTACGGCAGGCCGGCGATCAGGTTGCCCAGCCAGAACACGATCTCGCCGAGGTAGTTCGGGCAGCGCACCCAGCCGTAGAGTCCACCGGTGACGACCGCGTCGGGCTCGCGTTCCTTGGCCGCGGACTTCTGCTGGTCGGCCCACGCCTCGAGCGTGCACCCGGCGGCCATGAGCACCAAGCCGACGATCTGGTCCGACGTCCCGATCGGCCCGAGGTCGCGGTCGCTGACGGGCCCGAGCAGCGCCGGGGTGACCATCACCGCGTACAGCACCGACACCAGCACCCAGACCAGCACGCGCACGGACATCGACATGCCGCCGCGCGGGTCCCGCTGCTGGTGGCGGAGGTACGAACTCGTCTGGGCGCGCTCCAGGATGAAGCGCCCCAGCCGCAGCCCCCACACGATCAGCAGCGCGAGATGCACCACCAACAACGGCGTCAGGTTCCGTGCGCACGCGATGAGAATGGTCAGCGCCATCGCCACCACCGCGAATGGATACGCCACGCTGAAGAAGTACACGTCCTTGTAGAACCCGAGCAGGCAGATCACGGCGCTGATCACGATCAGCCACCAGAACAGGTCGGGCAGTCCCAGCAGGCCCACAGCCGCTCCTTTCGCCGCGCTCAGCCTAGGCTCCCCGGCACCGTGCCGTCAGCACGTCGCCGCGTTGGCGAACGGGGCACCGCGGCGTAGCGTCTGTGCCCGAGGAGGGAACCATGCCCGAGGGCGACACCGTCTGGCGGACGGCGCACCGGCTCGACGAGGTCTTCGCCGGGCGCGAACTCGCCCGGTGCGACCTGCGCTGGCCGGACATCGCGACGGTCGACCTCACCGGCGCCCCCACCGTCGAGGTCGTCGCGCGCGGCAAGCACATCCTGCACCGGCTCCTCGTCCCGGCCGCCTCCGGCCCCGACGCTCGGTGGACCATCCACTCCCATCTGCGCATGGACGGCCAGTGGCGCATCGAGCGCGCGGACGCGTCCCGCCGCGACAACGACCCGCAGATCCGCGCGGTGCTGGGCACCGCCGAGTACACCGCCCTCGGCCATCGCCTGGGCATGCTCGACGTGGTCCCGACCGAGAACGAGGACGTCCTGGTCGGTCACCTCGGCCCAGACGTCCTCGGCCCCGACTGGGACGCCGCCGTGGCGGTCGCCCACCTCAAGGCCGACGACGCCGTGATCGGCGCCGCGCTCATCGACCAGCGCAACCTCGCCGGCGTCGGGACCATGTGGTGCGCCGAGTCGCTCTTCGCCGAGCGGATCAACCCGTTCACCCCCGCGGCGGACCTCGACGACGCCGCCCTCACCCGGCTGGTCGAGCGCGCCCGCCGGTTCATCGACGCCAACCGCGCGCACGCGATCCCGTCCAGCACGGGCATCCGCCGTCACGGGCAGACCACCTACGCGCACGGCCGCCGCGGCAAGCCCTGCCGCCGCTGCGGGACACCGATCCGGATGGAGTGGGCGGGCCCGCCCGCCCAGGAGCGGACGATGTACTTCTGCCCGACCTGCCAACCGCGCTGAGCCACCGGCCGACTCTCCCTCGGACGCCGCCCGCGCCGGCACCCGCCGCTTCGAGCCGGCGGGGTTTTGCCATGCTGGTGCCGTGACGACGCGCACCCTTCTGCTCATGCGCCACGCCGAGGCGGCCCCGTCCCTCGGCTCGGACGCCGATCGCGACCTCACCGAGGCGGGCCTCGCCGACGCCCGCCTCGTCGGCGCCTGGCTTTCCGAGAGCATCGGACACCTCGACGTCGTCCTCTGCTCGGCCGCCCTGCGCACCCGCCGCACGTGGTCCGCGCTCCAGGACGCCGGGGTGACCGCCGGGCGGGTCGAGATCACCCCCGCGCTGTACGAGGCGTCCACGAGCGATCTGCGCGACGAGCTCGCCGGGGTCGACGACGACGCGCGGTCCGTCCTGCTGCTGGGGCACGCGCCGGGGGTGCCGTCGCTCGCGTCCTGGCTGGTCGGACGCCGCGGCGACCCCGCCGCGCTCGCCCAGTTGGACCGCGGTTTCCCGACCGCGACACTCGCCCGCCTGACCCTCACGACCCCCTGGAACGAGCTTGGCTCCGGGAGCGCCCAGCTGTCCGGGATGCGCTCTCCCGAGCGTTTCTGAATGAATGCTCATCAATCTGAAGCAATAGGCACTATCGTGCAAACAGCCGACCTGAGGGGACTTTCCGCACAAGTCAGGGCCCCTTTGCCACCGTCGCCAGCCGGAAGGATTTTGCTCCATCCCTAGCCATCGCGGTCTCAGCCCCTACTCTTGCCCGAAGACGAGAGGGGGATCCCCCATGCCCAACGATGTCGCAGCATCATCGACCCCCGGCGCGCGAAGGCCAGCGTCGACCCTGAGCAGACGCCGCGTCCTCGGCTTGGGCGCCGCGCTGGGCGGCGCCTCGGCCCTGTCGCTGGCGGGCTGCTCGACCGCTCCCTCGTCGGATGCGGTGACCAGCCAGCTGATCCACGGCGCCACCGGCGGCGGCCTGAAGGACACGGTCGATCCCCACTTCCCCGTGACCTTCCCCGACATCGCCCGGTGCACGCAGCTGTACGAGCCGCTGATGCGGTTCAACGCGGCCTACGAGGTCGAACCCGGCCTGGCGGAATCGGCGGAGATGAACGCCGACGGCACCGAGTGGACGTTCCGGCTGCGGCAGGGGGTCACCTTCCACAACGGGCGCCCCGTGACCGGCGAGGACGTGAAGTTCAGCTTCGAGCGCATGCTCGACCCGAAGAACCCGGCGGCCTACCTGTCCGACGTGGCGCCCATCGCCGACCTGTCCGCCTGCAAGGCGCTGGACGCCCGCACCTACAAGCTGGTGCTCAAGGAGCCGTACACGATCATGGACCGGGTGGTCGCGGCGTACTCGCTCGGCATCATCCCCACCGACTTCAACCTCAACAAGCCCGTCGGCACCGGCCCGTGGAAGTTCGAGAAGTTCGTCCCGGGCCAGCGCTCGGTGTTCAGCAGGTTCGACGGCTACTGGGACGTCCAGGCGTCCTACGACGAGCTGGTCATCCTCGACTTCGCCGACGATGCCGCAAAGGTCAACGCGCTTCTGGCCGGCCAGCTGCAGACGGTCGACAGCCTGCCCGCCTACCTCGCCGGCTCCATCGAGCGGCAGGGCGCACGCACCCTGGTGTCCGAGACAGGCGGCTGGGTGCCGTTCACCATGCGGGTCGACACCGCCCCGTTCAACGACGTTCGCGTCCGCCAGGCGATGCGCATGCTCGTCGACCGCAAGCAGATGATCGACCAGGCGCTCAACGGCTTCGGCCGGGTCGCCAACGACGTCTACTCCCCGTTCGACCCCGACTACATCGGTGACCAGCTCCCCCAGCACGAGTACGACCCCGAGCACGCCAAGGCGCTGCTCCGTCAGGCGGGGCACTCCGACCTCCAGGTCGAGCTCGTCACCTCGTCCGGCATCGGCGCGGGCGCCGTCGAGTCGGCCAACCTCATCGTCCAGCAGGCCGCGAAGGCCGGCGTGAAGGTGCGCGTCAACAAGGTGGACGGCAGCATCTTCTACGGCGACCAGTACTTGACGTGGCCGTTCGCCCAGGACTTCTGGTACACGCGCCTGTACATCCCGCAGGCCGTCGCCTGCGCGGTGAAGACCGCCCCCTACAACGAGACGCACTTCGAGCATCCCCGGTTCACCCAGTTGATCGACGCCGCCCGCTCCACCACGGACGAGGCCCGGCGGCGGCGGTACCTGCAGGAGGCCCAGGAGATCGAGCACAACGAGGGGGGCCTCATCATCTGGGGCTTCAAGAACCAGGTGGACGCCGTCAGCCAGTTCGTCACCGGTCTCAAGCCGTACCGCGAGCTGCCGATGGCGTCCTTCCACTTCAACCACGCCAAGCCGGTGGAGACCCGATGACCGAACCGTCCAACCTCGCCACCTCGGCGGTCGGAGAGGCCCGGCGGCACCCCGACGCGGTCGAGGCCCGCACCCGGCGCAGCCCGGGCAAGGCGTGGGGCCTGTGGGTCGCCCGTCGCCTCGGCCTGGCCGTCCTCACCCTCTGGCTGGTCTCCGTGATCGTGTTCTGGGCCACGTCTGCCCTGGGCGACCCGGTCCGCGCGATCCTGGGCAAGGACTTCGCGGTCAGCCCCGCCCGCGTCCAGCTGATCCGGGACGCGCTGCACCTCGACAAGCCGCTCGTCGAGCGCTACTTCATCTGGCTCGGCGACCTGCTGAGCGGCAACCTCGGGACGTCCGTGACGAGCAACCTGCCCGTCGCCGAGCTCATCGGCGACCGGGTCGTGAACAGCGCGTTCCTCGTGCTCGTCGTGGCGCTCGTGATGATCCCGCTGACGCTGGTGCTCGCGCTGCTCTCGGCACGCCGGCCCGGCGGCGTCCTCGACAATGTCATCCAGGGCATCACGCTGGCGCTGGCCGGGGTGCCCGAGTTCGTCACCGGCATCCTGTTGGTCGCGCTGTTCTCCACCAGCGTGTTCCACCTGCTGCCCGCCGTCGCGGTGCTGCCGCCTGGCTCGGCCCCGTGGGACCGGCCGGCATCGCTGATCCTGCCCATGGCGACGCTGGTGATCTCGGTGACGCCTTACCTCGTCCGCATCCTGCGCTCGAACCTGCTGGAGAGCCTCGGTTCGGATTACGTCGAGCTGGCCCGCCTCAAGGGCATCCCCGAGCGGCGGGTGCTGCTGCGGCACGCGCTGCCCAACACCCTCGTGCCCGCGATCCAGGTGACGGCGCTGCAGCTGGCCTGGCTGGTCGGCGGCGTCGTCCTCATCGAATACCTGTTCAACTACCCCGGCATCGGCGCCACGCTCGTCGACGCCGTCCGCAACTCCGACTTCCCCGTCGTGCAGGCCCTGGCGATGATCATCGCCGGCGTCTACGTGCTGGTGAACCTGGTCGCGGACATCTTGTCGATCCTGCTGACGCCGCGCGCGAGGACGGGGATGGCGGCATGAACCTCCGCTCCCTGCTCCGGGACCCGAAGATCCTCATCGGCGGCCTGCTCACCGTGCTCATCATCGCCCTGGCGGTGTTCGGCCCGTTCGTCGCGCCGCACGGCGAGTACGAGATCGTCGGCCGCCCCTACACCAACGAGGGCTCGTTCCTCGGCACCGACTACATCGGGCAGGACGTCTGGAGCCGTGTGCTCTACGGCGGCCGCTCGGTGCTCGTGATCGCGCTGCTCGCCACCCTGCTCGGCGTCGCGATCGGCGTCCTGCTCGGTGTGCTCGCCGCCTACGTGGGCGGTTGGCTCGACGAGATCGTCATGCGCCTGAACGACGTGTTACTGGCGTTCCCGCAGATCCTCATCGCGCTGCTGGTGCTGAGCTCGGTCGACCAACCGACCTGGTGGATGATCGTGCTGATCGTCGGTATCTCGCACGCCCCACGCGTCGCCCGGATGGCCCGCGGCGTCGCGCTCACCTACGTCACCCGCGACTTCGTCACCGCCGCGGAGGCGATCGGCGAGCCGCGCTGGCGCATCCTGCTGGCCGAGCTCGGCCCGAACCTCGTCGTCCCGCTGCTCGCCGAGGCGGGCCTGCGTCTGACCTACTCCATCGGCATGGTCGCCGGCATCGGCTTCCTCGGCTTCGCGACCGACCCCGGCGCCGCAGATTGGGGCCAGATGACCAACGAGAACCGGCTGGCCCTGCTGGTGCAGCCCTGGGGCGTCCTGGCGCCCGTCATCATCATCGCCTTGTTCACGATCGGCACGAACCTGATCGCCGACGGCCTGGGCGAACGCGCCGCCAAGGGGGCCGCATGAGCACCGAACGCACCACCGCCCTCCACGACGGCGCGCCCATCGCGACCGTCCACGGGATGCAGGTCTCGCTGCCCGCGCGCGGCGTGGACGTCGTCGACGGCGTCGACCTCGTGCTGCACCCCGGCGAGATCGTCGGCCTGGTCGGCGAGTCCGGCTCCGGCAAGACGACGACGGGCACCGCCCTGCTCGGTTACGCCCGCACCGGCGCCGAGATCACCGGCGGCGAGATCCTGGTCGCCGGGCACGACGTCCGCTCGCTCAGCCCCGCCGAGGTGCGCTCGATCCGCGGCATCGAGATCGGCTACGTCCCGCAGGATCCGAGCTCGGCCCTGAACCCGGCGATCCGCATCGGACGCCAACTGCGCGAGCTGCTCGACCTGCACGACATGGGCACGCCGGCCGAGCGGGACGAAGGCATCCGGCACATCCTCGACGAGGTCGGCCTGCCGAACGACGACGAGTTCCTGCGCCGGTACCCGCACCAGCTCTCGGGCGGCCAGGTGCAGCGCGTCGCGCTCGCCATGGTGTTCCTGCCGCGGCCGAAGGTGCTGGTGCTGGACGAGCCGACGACCGGGCTCGACGTCACCACGCAGTCGATGGTGCTGTCGACCCTGGACTCCCTGTGCGAGCGGTTCGACGTGGCCGCCCTCTACGTGACCCACGACCTGGCCGTCGTCGCGTCCATCGCCGACCGGGTCGCCGTCATGTACGCCGGCCAGCTCATCGAGCTCGGGACGGCCAAGCAGATGTTCACCCGCCCGCAGCATCCCTACACGCGGGCGCTGCTCAACGCGATCCCGCACCTGCACGAGGCTTTCTCCCTCACCGGCATCCCGGGGCGGACGCCGGCGCCGGGCAACCGCCCGAGCGGCTGCCGGTTCCACGACCGCTGCCCGTTCGCGGTGGACGCCTGCGTGCAGGAAGAGCCGCCGGCCGTCGAGACGGAGCCCGGGCACGCCGCCAAGTGCATCCGGCTCCACGAGATCAAGCCGTGGGACCCGACCGAGCGGGTCGGCGCGGATACCACCGCCGACCAGCGCCAAGACATCATCCTCGAGGTGGCGAACCTCGACGTGTTCTACGGCCGCAGCCACGTCGTCCACGACGTGTCGTTCGACCTCGCCCGGCAGGAGGTCGTGGCGCTCGTCGGCGAGTCCGGCTCCGGGAAGACCACGATCTCGCGCTGCCTCGGCGGGCTGCACGACGAGTGGGAGGGCTCGATCCGGTTCGGCGGGGACGAACTCGCCAAGAAGGCGCGGCGACGCACCGCCGAGCAGCGCCAGCACGTGCAGTACATCTTCCAGAACCCGTACCTGTCGCTGAACCCGCGCCGCACCGTCGGGCAGATCCTCGTCCGGCCGCTCGAGTTGTTCGGCGTGGCGTCAGGCAAGGCCGCCCGCGAGCGGGCCGCCGAGCTGCTGGACGCCGTCCAACTCGGCGAGGGCGTGCTCTCGCTGCGGACGAACCGGCTCTCGGGCGGCGAGCGGCAGCGCGTCGCGATCGCCCGGGCGCTGGCGGCCGACCCGAGCATCTTGATCTGCGACGAGATCACCTCGGCGCTGGACGTCTCCATTCAGGGGTCGATCACCGAACTGCTCAACCGCATCAAGGCCGAGCGCGGCATCTCGATGGTGTTCGTCACCCACGACCTGGCGCTCGTGCGTTCGATCGCCGACCGGGTGCTGGTGCTCCAGCATGGACACCTCGTCGAGCGCGGGCTCGTCGGCGACGTCCTCGATCATCCGCAAGACGACTACACCCAGGACCTGCTGGCCCACACCCCGACCCTCGACCGGGTGGAGCGCAGCGCCTAACGCGCTGCCCGCGCGATCAGGGCGCCCAGGGCGTCCGCGCCGTCGGCGAGCGCGGTGACGAAGTCGTCCAGGCGCTCGACCCGGTCGGCGTGGTAGCTGAGGCAGAACTCGTAGCCGCCGGGAATCACGTTGTAGGCGATGCCGATCCCTTCCGGGATCGTCGGCGCGAACGCGTAGCGCTTCAGCTGGTGCTGGTCGCCCACCGAGGTCGTCGACAGCAGGTCGGACGTCAGCGCGGCGAAGCCCGGATCGACGAACAGGTCGGGGCGTCGTCCGAGCCGCTCGGCGATGAACCGCAGACCGAAGAGGTGCCGCTCGCTGCCCTGGCCCGACTTGGTGACCCGGACGCGTGCGCGGTGCTCGTCCAGGGCCGCGTTGAGCTGCTCGGGCCGGGCCCGGCCGTCGATCAGCGCCCGGGCGAGGCCGACCGCTTGGGGGCTGTTGGGGCGCAGGCATTCGGTGCGACCGGCCTGGTAGTCGCGCATGTCGACGGCCTCGTAGGTCGAGCGCACGCGGCCGTAGGTGGCGAGCTGGGCGTAGAGCATGACGAACTGCTGGCAGGCGTCCTGGCTGAGCTTGAACGGCAGGTCGGTGGGCAGCGCCATCGGCACCTGCACCGTCCGGACCTGGTAGCGGGCGGCGGTGGCGCGATAGTCGCGCTCGTCGGCGCGCAGCCGCTCGGCGAGGTCGTCCTCCAGCCGCCAGGCGAGGCGCTCCACGGCCGCCTCGACGTCCGAGGACTCGGCCGGTTCCGCCCGCTGGATGCGGGCGACGACGGCCTTCAGCGTGGAACCGTCCACGATGCTGTGCTCGACGTGCATCGCCGCGCTGCCGTCGCTCGGGTCGAGTTGGTAGGTGATCGGCTTGTACGCCCAGGCGCGGCCGGGGGCGAACGTGACGTCGCGCAACTCCTCGTCGCCGGCGGACGTCGTGGTGGTGAGGTTGAGCACGAAGACGGCGTCCGTCAGCCGCTGGTAGAGCCGCGCGTTGGCGGGGTCGCGCAGCAGCCGGCCCAGGTAGCCGGACGCCGCCGCGCTGCCGAGGTAGCTGGGCAGCGTGAAGAGCTGGTCGGGCCTCGCGGCCATCACCTGCTCCAGCGCGGCCCGTAGCGTGTCGGCCGACAGGACGCGGCCCTCGGAGTCGCTGATGCGGACGGCGTGGTAGGCGCCGTCGCGCAAGACCCCGATCTCGCGGTCGGCCGCGTCGGAGGGCCCCCAGCGGTACACGTCGACGTCGGGCTCGGGGTGCCGCAGGCCGCCGGCCAGGCAGTCCCACTGCTGCAGGCACAGGGGGCCGCGCGGACCGAGGTCGACGGTGATGTCGCCGCGCAGGTAGCCGAGGTGGACGTCCGCGATGCGCCGCAGCGCCCCCGCGGCGCCGGCCACCCCCGGCGGGATGTCGCCCAGGTCGAGGGCGAAGCCGACGTTGCTGGTCAGCGGCAGCGGCGTCCGGCCGGCGAGGTAGGTGGCGAGCCACGCGTCCGAGAGCCAGCTGCGACCCTCGGCGTCCTCGCTGTCGGCGAAGGCGAGGAGGGCGTCCTGACAGACCGGCCCGTCCCCGGTGGCGAACCGCGCCACGGCCTCGGAGGTGGCGGCGAACTGCTTCTCGTCCAGCAGCGGCCGGACGGCGGTCAGGAATCCCTGCAGCGTCTGGTCCAGCGGCGGGACGGGCAGGTGCTTGCCGACGACGGGGTCCACAGGGGAATCCCAGCACCGAGCAGGCATCCTGACAACACCCGAGTTCGGTCGCGATCACCGTCTTGTGGCCGGGGCCGGCAGACGAGTCGCCGGCGACCAGGCTCGGGAGATCCGGGGCGGACGGCCAACCAGCGCCATCCGCCCCTCTGTTCGTCCGCGGACAGAGATCCGCTCCGGACGGGCGGGGCCGTCCGGAGCGGGACCAGGCTCAGGCGACGGCCGCGGCCAGCAGGTTCAGCGACTGCTCCAGATCGTCAGCCTTGAAGGCCGGGAAGCTCTCCTTGCGCTGGAAGTCGGAGTCGACGTTCGACCAGTCGTAGGTCAGCGTCACCTCGGTGGAGCCGGGGCCCTGGGCGTCCAGCTCGTACAGCCACGTCCAGCCGGGAGGCTCCTGGCCCTCGGGGGCGGTGGCCCAGCCGACGACCTTGTTCTCGATCAAGGCGTTGACGTGGTTGTCGGTCTTGTAGTCGCCCTTCGGCTCGCGGTGCATGTTCATCGTGAACACGTCGCCGACGGCCTGGATGCGCTGCGTCTTGTCGTCGGACTCGATCGTGCCGCTGGCGTCGAACTCGCGGTGCCGCTGCGGCAGGGTCAGCACGTCGAAGATGTCCTTCGCCGGGGCGTCGATCAAACGAGAAACAACGATCTTCTTGTCATCAGTCATTCCTCCACCCTGCCGCACCTCAGCCCTGCACACCACCCTCGAGCGTCAGTGACGGCTCCGGTTCTTCCGCGCTGAGCAAGGCATTCACCCCGAGCGGCAGGCACA
This sequence comes from Nigerium massiliense, assembly GCF_000826085.1. Classification (GTDB taxonomy): domain Bacteria; phylum Actinomycetota; class Actinomycetes; order Propionibacteriales; family Propionibacteriaceae; genus Propioniciclava; species Propioniciclava massiliense. The sequence goes on from NZ_CCYM01000002.1 coordinate 658,996, forward strand.
TCGATTCGCGATCGTGACCGAAGCCGAACTCCCAGACGAGGGGGACCCCCAGCGGGATCAGCAGTTCCCCGGCGAGCGCGCGCACCTCGTCCGGACGGCAGTCGCGCCAGCTGCCCAGCACGATGCCGGCGAGCCCGTCGAACCAGCCGGAGCGCAGCAGCGTCTGGAAGTAGCCGTCGAACTTGTAGGTGTCCTCGGTGACGTCCTCGATGAGCGCCAGGCAGCCCGAGTTGTCCAGGGCAGGACGCCCCCGCGCGCCCGTCGTCATCGCCAAGAGCGACAGGTTGCCGCCGATGAGGCGTCCGGCTGCCGTGCCCGGCACCCACACCTCGGCGCCCGGACGGACGTAGCGGCGGCCCTCCCAGGGCTCGAACACAGCCTGGCGAAGGTTGACGATCGCGACCGGGTCGTCGAGCAGGTCGCCGGTGGCGATCATCGGCGTGTGCCACGTGCAGACGCCGATCTGCTCGCGCAGCCACTCGTGCAGGGCGGTGACGTCCGAGCTTCCGAACAGCGGCTTGGGGGTCGCCGCTCGCATGCGGTCGGCGTCCAACAGGTCGAGGACGCGGACGCTGCCGTAGCCGCCGCGCACGCAGAACACCGCGTTGATGCTCGGGTCGCACCAGGCGTCCTCGACGTCGCGGGCCCGTTGGGCGTCGCTGCCGGCCAGGTAGTCGTGCAGCGGGTGCCGCGCCGTCGCGCTCGGGTAGCGAACCGGCACCAGCCCCCAGTCCCGGATCAGTTCTTCGGCGCGGTCCAGCTGCCGCCCGCTGGGCGGCCCGGAGGCACTGAGCAGCGCGACCCTGTCTCCCGGGGCGAGGGGGCCGAGCGCCTGGACGAGGTGCCTCATCCGTCCGCCCGACTCGCGCCGCGGTTCACGTCCCGGGTCACGCCGGCCGGGACGACGCGCAGGAGCGTCTTGGTGTAGTCGTGCTGCGGGTCGAGCAGCACCTGCTCGACGGGGCCCGACTCGACGATGCGCCCCTGGTGCATCACCAGGACCCGGTCGGCGATGTTCCACGCCAGCCCGAGGTCGTGGGTGATGACGAGCGCGCCGAGCCCCAGGGTGTTCTTCAGCGTGAGCAGCAACGCCAGCACCTCGCCGCGCACCGAGGCGTCCAGGGAAGCCACGGGCTCGTCGGCGATCAGGTACTCCGGACGCAGCGCCAGCGCTCCCGCGATGACGACGCGCTGCCGCTGGCCGCCCGACAGTTCCTGCGGGATGGAGCCGAAGAACCGCTCCGGCGGCTCCAGTTCGGCCTGCCGCAGCGCCTCGGCGACGCGCTCGCGCTCGTCGTCGGGGACGCGATGGATGCGCAGCCCCTCCGCGATCGCCTCGTAGACGGTGAGCTTGGGGTTGAGCGACGCCGCCGGATCCTGCGGCACGAACTGGACGCGGCGGCGGTAGTCGCGCAGCGCCTTGCGCCGTCGCGGCAGCGGTTTGCCGTCGACGAAGACCTCGCCGGACGTCGGCTGCTGCAACCCGAGGATCGTGCGGGCCAGCGTCGTCTTGCCCGAGCCCGACTGGCCGACGAGCGCGACGATCTCGCCGGGGGCGCACGACAGCGACACGTGGTCGACCGCGCGCACCTTGGACCCGCGGGTCGAGAAGTCGACGGTGACGTCGCGCACCTCCAGCCGGGCGGCGCGCCCGTCGGCGTCCGGCTCGCTCGGCTTGGACGTGACGCCGGCCCGCCCGACGCGCAGCCGGCTGCTCGGGTCGCCGATGGTGGGGAACGCGGCGGCGAGCTCCTTGGTGTGCTCGTGCTGGGGGTTGCCCATCACCTGCGCGGACGGCCCCTCCTCGATGATGCGGCCCTCGCTCATGACGACGAGCCGCTCGCACGTGCTGGCCAGGACCGACAGGTCGTGGCTGATCATCACGAGGGTGAGGTTGCGCTCGCGGACGAGGGCGGTCAGGACGTCCAGCACCTGGGCCTGCACGATGACGTCCAGCGCGGTCGTGGGCTCGTCGGCGACGATGACGTCGGGGTCGCAGGCCATCGCCATCGCGATCATCACGCGCTGCTTCTGGCCCCCGGACAGCTCGTGGGGGTACGACTCGGCCTTGCTCACGGGCAGGTCGACCAGCGTGAGCAACTCGTCGACGCGGGCGTTCCGCCCCTTCTCGTCCTTCCAGGACCCCTTGCTGTGCAGCTCCAGCGCCTCGGCGATCTGCCAGCGAATCTTGCGGACCGGGTTGAGCGAGTTCATGGCGCCCTGGAACACGATGGACGCCTCGGTCCAGCGGACGGCGCGCAGCTGTCCGAAGCTCATCGAGGAGACGTCCTGGCCGTCGAGCAGGATGTCGCCGGTGATCGTGGACGTCTTGGGCAGCAGCCGCAGGACCGACATGGCCAGCGTCGACTTGCCGCAGCCCGATTCGCCGGCGATCCCGACCGTCCCGCCCGAGGGGATCTTCAGCGTGACGTGGTCGACGGCCTGGAGGCTGCGCGGACCGTCGTTGTCCCGGATGCGGTAGGCGATCGACACGTCGCGCCATTCGAGTTCCATCAACGCCCCCTCAGCGCCGGGTTCACGACAGCCTCGAGCGCCCGGCCGACGAGCGTGAAGCACAGCACCACCAGGACGATCGCGACACCGGGCGGCAGGACGAACCACCAGAAGCCGGCGGTCGCCGACCCGGTGTCGAGCGCCGATTTCAACATCGACCCCCACGAGAAGACCGTCGGGTCGCCGAGGCCGAGGAACGACAGCGTCGACTCGGAGATGATCGCCGAGCCCACGGCCAGCGTCGTGTTGGCCAGCACCAGCGGCATCACCGACGGCAGCACGTGCCACCACAGCAGGTGCCCGTCCCCGGCGCCGAGCGCGGTTGCTCGCTCGACGTAGGGGCGCGACTCGATCGTGAGGGTCTGGCTACGGACGATGCGGGCGGTGCCGGCCCACGACGTGACGCCGATCGCGATGATGATCGTCCACACGCCGCGCTCCAGCACCGTCGAGAGGGTGATCGCCAGCACCAGGCTCGGGATGACGATGAAGAAGTCGATGACCCGCAGCAGCACCTGCTGCACCCAGCCGCCGAAGTGGCCGGCGAGCATGCCCACGGTCGTGCCGATCGTCATCGACATCAGCGTCGCGGTGAAGCCGACCAGCAGCGAGATGCGCGAGCCCCACAGCAGGGTGCCGAGCACGTCGCGTCCGAACGGGTCGGTGCCGAGCAGATGCTGGCCGCTCGGCGGCTCGTTGGGCATCGCGGTGACCTGGGTGACGTCCAGGGTCGACAGCGGGACGAGCACCGGCGCGAGCAGCGCCAGCGCGACCACGATCACCAGCAGGATCAGCCCGATCAGGCCGCCCCGATTGGACGCGAACTCCCGCCAACTCTCCGTCGCCCGCTCCCGCCGGCGTTGGGCGACCGCTGACTCGGCCATCAGGCGGCCTTCAGTCGGGGGTCGAGCACCCGGTAGACGAGGTCGGCGAGGAAGTTCATGATCACCACGATCGAGGAGAAGACGACGAACGTGCCCTGAAGTAGGGGCAGGTCGGGCGCGCTCAGCGCCTGGTAGGTCAGATAGCCGAGGCCGGGCCAGCTGAACACGGTCTCGACGGTGATCGCGCCGCCGATGAGGTGGCCCAGCGTCATGAAGATGATCGTCACGGTGGGCAGCAGGGCGTTCGGGACGGCGTGCTTCGTGCGGACGCCGTCCTCGTTGAGGCCCTTGGCGCGCGCGGTGGTCAGGTAGTCGGCGGTCATCTCCTCCAACATGGACGACCGCATCGTCATCAGGTACTGGGCGTACGTCACCGCGACCATGGCGGCCACGGGCAGCACCAGGTGCCGGGCGACGTCCACGACGTAGGCGAAACCCGTGGCGTTCAGGCCGGGCGTGATCATGCCGCCGGTGGGCAACGGTCCGCCGAACGCCATCAGCAGCAGCAGGCCGAGCCAGAAGGTCGGCACCGACCAGAACACCAGAGCAAGACCGGTGGTCGCCTTGTCGAAACCGGAGTTGCGCTTCCAGGCCGCGCGCTGGCCCAACCACAGGCCGAGGACGATCGAGATGACCGCGGCGGTGCCGGTGAGCAGCAGGGTCGAACCCGCCCGCTCGGCGATGAGCCGGCTGACGGGGGCGTTGTAGAAGAAGGACGTCCCGAGGTCGCCCCTGGTCAGGTCGGCCAGGTAGCGGCCGAATTGCACGACGAGCGGCTGGTCGAGACCGAACTCCCGCCGCAGCCGCGCGATCTCCTCGGGGGTGACCATGCGTCCTCGGGTCATGCTGAGCACGGGGTCGCCGGGCAGGATGCGGAAGGCGAAGAAGCCCAGCACGACCACCATCAAGAGGCTGATCGCCGCCCCGAGGGCCTTGGTCGCGAGGTAGCGCCCCAGGGACGCGCCACGGATCGGCTCGTCGCTGGGGGTTACCGCCTCGTGGGGAGCCAGGGCGCTCGGGACGGCGTCAGACATGCCTCACTCCCGGTCGTCGGTGCTGCGACGACGACGGAGAAGGAACACGGCGCCGCCGATCACGACCACGGCGGCGATCACGATGCCGGCGATGGCGCCCGTCGACAGCCCGGTGTTGCCGACGTTGCCGGAACTCGAGCCGATCGGGGACGCGCTGTAGAGACCCCAGTACGAGTTCTGCGCCGAGATGGGGCCACCGTTGCTGGGCTGGCGCTGGAAGTCGTTCCAGCGGTCCTTGCGGTAGGCCTCGAGCTGGTCGGCGTAGTAGAGCACGTCCAGGACGCTGGAATCGTAGATGCGCTGGTAGGCCTGCTTGACCAGGTCGGCCCGCTTGGCGGGATCGAGTTCGGCGTGCTGCTGCTGGTAGAGCTTGTCGAACTCGGGGTCGCAGATCCCGTTCTCCGAGGTCATGCCCGTGCCGTCCTTGTTCGGACGCGAGGCGCACTGGTTGATCGACAGCTGGAAGTCGGGGTCGGGCCCGATGCCCCAGCCGGTGAAGTACAGGTCGTACTTGCCGACCGCGGAATCCTCGCTGACCTTGGAGCCCGCGACCATCTGGACGGTGACGTCGACGCCGATCTGCTTGAGCCACGGCTTGACGTAGTCGGCCATCTGGGAGTGCTCCGGCACGGTGTTGCGACCCATGAGCCGCAGCCGGATCGGCTTGTTCGTGGCCTTGTCGATGCGGATGCCGTCGGAGCCCTTGGTGTAGCCGGCGTCGTCCAGCAGCTTGTTGGCCGCAGCGATGTCGAACGGACGCTCCTGCGCCCCGGCCGGCAGGCCGAAGTAGTCCTTGTAGACGGTCGGCACCTCGGTGATGCCCGGCTTCGCGTAGCCGCCGAGGACGCGATCGACGATCGTGTTGCGGTCGACGGCCATGAAGATCGCCTGGCGGACGACCGGGTCCTTCAGGACGGGGTTGCCGTCGCCCATCGGCTCGTTCTTGATCGATGTCATGCCGGGGTTGGCGGCCAGGCCCTGGTAGCGGCGACCTGCGCCGTTGGAGGTGGCGATGTTCGGGTCGTTCTTCAGCGCGTTGAACTGCGCGACCGTCAGGCCGGAGACGAGGTCGATCTCGCCGGCCTTGAGGCCCTGCACCGCGGCGTCGATGTTCTTGTAGTAGACCCAGTTGATCCCGCCGATCTTCGCCGGCCCGCGCCAGAAGTTCGGGTTGGCCTTGAGTTCGACCGACTGCTCCTTGACGTACTTGGTGACCTGGAACGGCCCGGAGCCGACGACCGGCTCGGTGATCTCGTCGAGGTAGGTGGACGGGTCGGCCTGCTTCTCCCAGATGTGCTTGGGCACGATCGGGATCTCCAGGCCCGGGTTGCCGGCCTGCGGCGCCTTCATGTTGATGACGAGCGTCTTGGGGTCCTTCGCCTGGACGGAGGCGAAGTTCGAGACCAGGGAGCCGTTCGCGGAGGCGAGCTTCTCGTTGGTCATGATCGAGGTGAGCGTGTAGGCGGCGTCATCGGCGGTGGCGGGCTGGCCGTCCGACCACTTGCGGCCGTCGGGGATGGTGAACGTCCAGGTCCTACCGTCGGGGCTGGTTTCCCACTTCTCTGCGAAGCCGCCGACCGGTTCGTTGTCCTTGCCGGCCTCGACGAGGGACTCGAACTGCATTCGGTTGATGTTGATCGGGGTGGCGAGGTAGGTGGTGAAGGGGTTGAAGGAATCAATCTCGGCGATGGCAGCGAGCTTGAGGACGGCGGCGTCCTCGGCCCGCGCGGGGGTCGCGGCGAGGACCGGCACGAGGCCGATCACGATCGCGGCGAGCAGGGCAGTCAAACGACGACGTCGTCGCGGGGTGCCAGGCATGAAGACCTCCAGGTGCGATGGGTGGCAGTACTGTGACACACCACCCACCGTTGCCACAGCTAATCGGCCGTGTCTGGCAGGGTTCTTCTCCATGAGCGCCGAGCCCGACGTGGTCAATCTCCTTAGCTCTCTGATCAGGTACGACACCCAGAATTTCGGCGGCGGTCGCTCCCGCGGTGAGACGCCGTGCGCCGAGTTCATCGCGGGGCTGTTGCGCGACGCGGGCTACGAACCCCAGCTGTGGCACCGGCCCGATTCCCCCGACCGCGCCAACGTCGTGCTGCGGCTGCCCGGACGCGACAGCGAGCTGGAGGGGCTGGTCGTCCAGGGCCACCTGGATGTCGTCCCGGTCGAGGCGGACGAATGGAGCGTCGACCCGTTCGGCGGGGTGGTCCGGGACGGCTACGTCTACGGCCGCGGCGCCGCCGACATGAAGGACATGTGCTCGTCGATGCTCGCCACGCTGCTGCAGTGGGCGCGCGAGGACGCCGGCCCGCGGCGCGACCTGGTGTTCGCGTTCGTCGCCGACGAGGAGGACGCCGGGCAGTGGGGCGCCGAGTGGCTCGTCGCCGAGCACCCCGAACTGTTCGCCGGCTGCGCGGCGGCGGTCGGCGAGGACGGCGGGGTCTGCACCCCGATGAGGGCCGCGGACGGCTCGATCGTGCGGCTCTACCCGATCTCGTGCGCCGAACGCGGGACCATGCACGTGCGGCTGACCGCGCGTGGGGCCTCCGGGCACGCGTCGCGTCCGAGCGGGGACGATGCGGTGCGCCGCCTCCTCGACGCGCTGCACCGGCTCACCCACCACGACTGGCCGCTGCGGCTCTCGGACGTGGTGGCCGCGCAGCTCGTCGCCCTGGCGGACCCCCTCGGGTACGAGGTCGACCTCGACGACGAGGCCAGCATTGCCGCGCTCGTGGACGCCCTCGGCGAGGACGCCGGCCCGCTGCGCTTCACCACCAGGGTCTCCAGCACCCCCACGATGCTGTCCGCCGGCAGCAAGGTGAACGTGGTCCCCGGGGTGGCGACGGCCGAGGTGGACGTCCGGTGCCCGCCAGGAGCCGTCGACGAGACCGACGCGATGCTGGCCGAACTCATCGGTGACAAGGTGGAATGGGAGTACAGCTCGCGACAGGACCCGGTTTCCTCGCCCGTGGGCGGCCCGTGGTACGACGCGTTGTGCGCCGCGGTCAGGGCCGCGGACCCCGAGGGGGTCCCGTTCCCGAACTGCATGGGCGGGGGCACCGACGCGAAGGCGTTCGCGAAGCTCGGCATGGCGACCTACGGCTTCACCCCGCTCGGCCCCGACCCGGACGGCCGCCGCTTCGCCGGCGTGCACGGTGTCGACGAACGGGTGCCGCTGGAATCGCTGCGCTGGGGCCAGCGGGTTCTGCGGGATTTCCTTGAGCGCGTGTGAACCCGGTCCTCGAAGCCCGGGTCCCGCGTTCGTCTTGTCGAGCTCGCACTCGCAACCGATCGGCCACGAGAGGGTCGTAAGCGTCCTGTCATGCCGAAGTGCGGACGTATCCGCGATTACTCAGCATCCGCCAACTTCAAGGAGTCCAGCTCGTCGTGCACTCTGCGGAGCAGCGCCTCAACCTCATCCCGATCACCACCCATGCGCGTGTGAAACTCCCAATCCTCGATGGCTTCCGGGCCGTTCAGAACCTCGTTGAGAGCGCTGTTGATCCAAACGAGTTCGTCGCGGGTGAAGTGCATGGGGACGACTGTCTGAGGGGTGCAAGCGCACACACGCTCTTGCCGCAGCGAGCACTCCGGTTGGGGTTCACTGGGTGGGCATTTGGGAGCTCGGTCGGGGCGGTGCCGCGAGTGCAGGCTCGTTTCTGTGAGGATTGGGTCGTGCCGAAAGAAACTGTCTGGCTATTGGAACCCCACACGGCCGCCAAGCATGCCCTCCTCAAGAAGTACTTGGGTGCTTGGTTTCCGATCCTCGGATCGACGGGAGGGAGGGTCGTGTTCCTCGACGGGTTCGCCGGGCCAGGTAACTATGACGGTGGGGAGCCAGGGTCACCGATCATCGCTCTCAGCGCACTCATCGACCACTCGTACTTCGCCACTCTCGGCCAGTGCGAGTTCGTCTTCGTTTTCAACGAGAACGACCCTGACCGGTATCGCTGTCTGGAGGCGAACCTCAAGTCGTTCCAGGCTAGTCGTTCGCCATGGCCGTCGAACGTGCGGGTCCGTCCCAGCAACGAGGATTTCGCGGTGCTGGCTAAGCGACTCGCGAGCCATGGCCAGAGCCTCGCGCCAACTTTCGCCTTCATCGACCCCTTCGGCTACAAAGGACTCGAACTGCAGGACTTGGCAGACTTGCTCGCAGCTGATCGGTGCGAATTGTTCTGCTACTTCGACTTCAACAGCGCCCAGCGATTCGCTACCGCTGGCAACGTTGATGGTCATTTCGAGGCGCTGTTCGCGTGTGAGGACTTCAAGAAGGCGCCGCCTGCCGGGACACCAGACAGGGGTGAGTTCCTGATTCGCTTGTTCGAACGGCAGCTTGGCAAGGTGGCGAAGTTCAATCACGTCCAGTCCTTCGCCATGCGCAACCGGATGGGCATTCTCGGTCACTACCTGGTGTTTGCTACCAGATCGCTCACGGGGCTGGACAAGATGAAGCAGGTCATGTGGAAGATCGATCCTCGCGGCGGGTACTCGTTCAGCGATCGCCTCGCCGGTCAGGAAGTGCTCTTCGGTGATGCCGCCGACACACGACCGCTGCGGGACGCCCTGCTCCACAAGTTTTCCGGAATGTCGGTCCCAATCCAGGAGGTCATCGACTGGGTCGTTGCCGAGACCCCATACCACTCCGGGCACGTCAAGCGGGCGACCCTGAAGCCGATGGAGGACGACCAACTTGTCAGTGCCGTCGGTCGTAGTCGCCGGGGAACTTACCCGGGGGGCTGCACCGTTACCTTCCTTTCGCGCTAGGGCGGTTCGACCGGAAATGAATCATAAGTACGATTAGGATGGGTTCATGGGCACACGATCGCGGATTGAATGGACAGAGATGACGTGGAACCCCGTCACCGGGTGCGATCGCATCTCACCCGGCTGTGACCACTGCTACGCGCTCACAATGGCGCGACGCCTCAAGGCGATGGGTGCTCCTGGGTACCAGAACGATGGCAATCCAGTCACATCGGGTCCGGGGTTCCAGCTCACGGCACACCCTGAGCTTCTCGACCAGCCCACCACATGGTCGGGATCACGGATGGTGTTCGTGAACTCCATGTCTGACCTGTTCCACGCCCACGTCACGCTCGACTTCATCAGGAACGTCTTTGACGTCATCCGCGCGACCCCCCAGCACACTTACCAAGTGCTGACGAAACGCTCAATGCGGCTCCGCCGCCTCGCCGAGCATCTCGAGTGGCCTGAGAACCTGTGGATAGGCGTCTCGGTCGAGAGCATGCGCTACGCCAGCCGAGTCGACCACCTCCGCGACGTGCCCGCGGCAGTTCGCTTCCTCAGCTGTGAGCCCCTTCTGGGCCCGCTGGACCAACTAAACCTGAGCGCCATCGACTGGGTCATTGCAGGCGGCGAGTCGGGGCCGTCTTACCGGCCGGTAGACGTGAACTGGGTGCGTGGGCTGCGGGACAACTGTCTTAAGGCAGGCGTGCCGTTCTTCTTCAAGCAGTGGGGTGGCCGTACCCCCAAACGACAGGGCCGCGAACTGGACGGCCGAACCTGGGACGAGTATCCATTCGTCCGCGCGCTCTAGCCGTTCGGGGACGGGACACCTTGGTCCCGAGCCCGTCTTCCGTGCCAACCCGAACGCCCGCAAGTGCCGCAGGTCGTACGCTGGCCAGAAGTGCGTCGGGCCAACGAACGCCAGGCGACTATCCGTGGTGCCGGCCCAGGAGCGCGAGTGCTTCCGCCCAAGGGTCTGATTCGTCGCCGGGCAGGGCAGGGGCGAAGGGTCCGCCGACCTCCCCGCGTGGCGGGGTCGCTCGGGCGACGAGCAGCACCAAACCGGCGAGTTCTCCCCCGGGCCGGTAGCCGCCTCCGAGATCCCAGGTGTGGACGGCAAGATCGAGGGCGTGGATCGCGAGCACGCGATCCAACTCGAACGACTGGCCGGGGGCGACCTCCGCGAGACGGACGGACGACGCCGGGCGCTCGATTGCGCCTCGAAGCCCAGCGACCGACGCCGACCATTGACTCGCCGACGCCGGCCGGTAGCGCCCGAGGGGCGCGTCGCCCGTGGCGATGGCTTCTGCGAAGCCAATGTTCTGGCCGGTCATGTGCTCGACCAGGTCCTTGATCGTCCATCCCTCGCAGCGGCTGGGCTTCGACCCATCACTATCGGTGAGGGACTGGATCGCCCCGTCCGCCGCTAGGAGTGCTTCTTCATGGAGCGCACGTCGTTCCGCCATGACAGACATCCCACCGGCCCGACCACCACCGCCACAAGGTCCACGCGCGTCTCCCGCTCTCGACCGCGTCGTTCCGCCTTCCGGATCGGACGACGCGGATGGCAAGGCTTCATGCTCACACGGTCAGGTCGCGAACGACCTCACCGATCGCGCGCAGATCGCGGACGACCCCGGCGAGACGATCGGGGCCCCCTTCGGACCAGTTCGCGGCGGCCGCGTAGGCGATGGCGCGCCTCGGTCCCCGGACCAGGCCCACGTCGGCGCGGGCGGTCGAGATCGCGCCGGTCTTGTTGAACACGCTCACCTCTTGGTCGGCTTCGTCGTGGGCGAGGGCATCCAGGACGAAGGGGTCCGCCACCAGCCCGGTGTCGACGTTGGCGGCGAGCCAGTGCAGCACCGCGTCACTGACCCCCGAGGAGACCGCCTCCCCGCGGTGCAGCAGCGCGAACACATGCGACAGCTCGGCGGCACAACCCCGCGAGAGCGTCGGCGGCATCGCGGGGGTGCGCTCCGAACGCACCCGGTCGAGCAGCCCGGACGCCGTCACCCCCAGCCCCCGGGTCGTACGGGCGATCGCGTCGATCCCGAACCGGCGCACCGCCACGTTCGTGGCGAGGTTGTCGCTCACGGCAGCGATCAGGGCCAACACGTCCGCCAGGGGCAGCGTGCGTTGCCGCAGGCGATACCACAGCCCGGAGTCCTCGACGTACTCGTCGTCGTCCCAGCGCAGCGGCTCGTCGGCGTCCGCCTCGCCGGCTTCCAGCGCGCGCGCCGCCTCGATCAGCAGGAACACCTTGCCGACGCTCGCCGTCTTCACGACCGTCTCGGGCGCGACGGACGCGAGCAGCTCCCCGGAGTCGGCGTCGCGGAGGGCGACGGTCCAGGTCAGGTCGGCGGACAAGGGCGGCAAGGCGACGCTCATGCCCACCACTCCACACCCTGGACGCCGTCGATCGCGAGCCCAGGACCGTCCGACAGCACGATGCGCGCGCCGTCATAGGCGATCCCGCCGCGGACGGGGTTGCCCGCGCACAGCAGCGGCGGGTCGAGGTCGGCCATGGTGAAGCAGCCCCGCGCGGCCGCCAGGTGCGCCGCCGCCGCGATGCTGATCGGCGACTCCATCATCGCGCCGACCATGCAGCCGACGCCGGCCTCCTCCGCCAAGGACGCCACCTTCAGCGCCTCGGTGAGCCCGCCGGTCTTCATGAGCTTCACGTTGATCAGGTCGGCGGCGCGTTCATCGATCACGTGGTGGGCGTCCTCGGCGGAGAACACCGCCTCGTCGGCCAGGATCGGGGTCGCGACGGCGTCCGTCACACGCTTGAGCCCCGCGAGATCGTGCCGCGCCACCGGCTGCTCGACGAGCTCGAGCCCGATCCCGTCGTCCTCGAATCCCCGGATCAGCTCGATCGCCTCGTCGGCCGTCCAGCCCTGGTTGGCGTCGGCCCGCAGGACGGCCTCGGGCGCCGCCGCCCGAACGGCCCGGAGGCGCTCGGGGTCAAGGGCAGCGTCCGTGCCCACCTTTACCTTGAGCACGGCGAATCCCCGGGCGACAAGCTCGGACGCCTGTGCGGCCATCGTGTCGGGGTCGTCCACGCTGACCGTGACGTCGGTGACGACCGCCCGGGGCCCGGTCGCGGTCGGCTGCTCTGTCAGCGTCCGCCACAGCGGCACGCCGCGAGTCTGGGCGTCCCCATCGCGCAGGGCGATGTCCAGCGCGGCGCGAGCGCTGGCCGTCCGCAGGCCGAGGCGTCCGAGGGCGTCCACCAACTCCTCCAAGCTGCCGGACGCCCCCCGCAGCCGAGATGATGCGCCGACCAGGTCTGCGGCGATGTCCTCCCAGGTGTCCCCGGTGATCGCCGGCGTGGGAGGGCATTCACCCCAGCACTCCAGGCCGTCCGCGCGGACCCGGACCACGGCCGTCCGGACGCTGGCCGTGGTGCGCAGGGCGGTCTTGAAGGGGCGGAACAGCGGGATGTCGAGCGTCCCGAGCGCGATCGCGTCAATCCTCACCCGCGCAGGCTAGCGTCGACACCTGTCGCGGCAACCCCGCCCAGGGGCTGTGGCCCTCCTGCCCCCGGTGGAACACTGGAGGCCATGCAGGCGCTCCTCTTCAAGCTCCTCGACCGCATCTGGCCCGGTCACCCCGTCACCACGCGGGGCGTGTGGAGCCGCGTCCTGCCGGTGCTGTTGAACAACGCCCGGCTCACCGCGGCCTGCATCATCGCCTACCTGCTGACGGTGGTGCTTCCCAAACAGCCCGCGGACATGACCGGCACGCTGACCGCGCTGCTGGTGATGCAGGCGTCCGCCCAGAGCTCGGCCAAGATGGCCCTGGTTCGTGTGGGCGCGGTGCTCACCGGCGTCGTCATCGCGCTCGGCGTCTCGGTGGCGTTCGGCCTGCACTGGTGGTCGTTGGCCATCGTGATCTTCTCGGCGCTGGTGTTGGCCAAGACGTTCCGGCTGGACGACCAGGCGCTCGAGGTCGCCATCTCCGGCATGCTCATCCTCGCCTCCGTAGGTCAGCCCGTCGCCGCCGAGCTGCGCGTCGTGAACACGCTGATCGGTGCGGCCGTCGGCATGGTGTTCCCCCTGATCGTCCCGCCGGCGATCCCGGCCCGGCGCGCCGCCGGCTCGGTGCGTGACCTCGGGCGCCGGCTCAACGAGATCCTCTGTGAGACCGCGGGCCGGATGAACGAGACGTCCATCACCCGCGAGACCTGCGCGACGGGCCTGGACGATTTGCGCGACATCGACTCCCTCGTCCGCCGCGCGAACGGGCGCATCGAGGAGGTCGGCGACCTGCGCAAGTGGAACCCCCGCTCCATCGGCATCGCGAACGTGGCGCCCCTGCTGCAGACGGGCACCGACACCCTCGACCGCTGCGTCCTCGCGTGCCGCGTCCTGTTTCTGACGATCACCGAGGAGGCCCCCGAGGAGCAGACGCTCTACGACGGCTTCGGCGACGACATCAGGCACGCCATCGCCGACACCCTGACCGCGATCGGCGGCTCCGTGGACGCCTACAGCGCCCTCATTCAGGCCGAGGCCGGCGGCTACGAGTCGGACGCCGAGCGGCTCTTCGAGGAATGCGTCGCTTCCGCCCACGCATGCCGCAAGCAGCTGACGGACCTGGTCGCCTCGTCCCCGCACGACACCGAGGGTTGGATGCTGCACGGGTCGATCCTCACCGCGTTCGACCGCATCCTCGACTACCTCGACGTCGAGGCGCGGCTGCGCGCGAGCCAGGCGTGGCGGACGTCCCAGGAGGGGCTGGCCGTCCCGGACGACTTCTGGCGCTCCACGCGGCTGACCCTGCTGCAGCGCCGGCGCACGCGCCGCAGGATCCTCGCCGAGCGGGCGCCCGACCCGGTCGTCCAGGCCGACTTCCTGGGCAACGACCAGGAGACGATGGTCATCCCCACCGTCAAGCCGCGCCGGCTCCGCCTGCCCGGGCTGTCCAGCAGCGCGTCGTCCGCCGGGACTGCCTCGTCCCCGAGCGAGCCGCCGGGCACGATCGAACCGACCCCGAAGGGCGATCCGGACGAGCCCACGGCCGGCTGATCCTGGATCAAACAGGGCTCCAGTCCGCAACCCAAGCGTGATGCCCTCGCTTAGCCGCCGGTTTCCGCCGCGCTCTAGGCTGGGCACGGTAGTTGCGTCTTCAAGGAGAGTCATGGAACTGGCAGAACAGATCGTTTCTCAGCTTCAGGCCGCTGGCGTCCGCCGTATCTACGGCATCGTCGGCGACTCGCTGAACCCCATCGTGGACGCTGTGCGCCGCACGGGCGGGCCCAGCAAGCCGGACGGTATCCAATGGGTGCACGTCCGCCACGAGGAGGCGGCCGCGTTCATGGCCTCCGCGGACGCGCAGCTGACGGGCGAGCTGGCGGTCTGCGCCGGCTCGTGCGGCCCGGGCAACCTGCACCTCATCAACGGCCTCTACGACGCCAACCGCTCGGGCGCGCCGGTGCTCGCGATCGCCTCCCACATCCCGAGCCCGCAGATCGGCACGGGCTACTTCCAGGAGACGCACCCCGACCGGCTGTTCACCGAGTGCTCGGTGTTCTCCGAGATGATCACCAGCGCCGACCAGAGCCCCCGCATCGTCGACTCCGCCATGCACCACGCGATCGCCAAGCAGGGCGTCGCCGTCATCACGCTCCCCGGCGACGTCGCCCAGAACGAGGTCACCAAGGACGCCCCGGCCTGGCGCGATGTCGTGGAGCCGACGCTCGTCCCGGACGCCGGGGCCGTCGCGGAACTCGTCTCGATGATCGATGCCGCCGACAAGGTCGCGATCTTCGCGGGCCTCGGCGCCCGCGGATCCCGCGAGAAGATCGTCGCGCTGGCCGACAAGCTGGGCGCCCCGGTCGGCCACTCGCTGCGCGGCAAGGACTTCGTCCAGGACGAGAACCCCTTCGACGTCGGCATGACGGGCCTGCTCGGCTACGGCGCGGCGGCGGCCGGCATGAACGATGCGGACCTGCTGCTCCTGCTCGGCACGGACTTCCCCTACGACCAGTTCCTGCCCGGCACCAAGACCGTCCAGATCGATCGGGACGCCGCGGTCATCGGACGCCGCACCCCGGTCGACCTGGGGATCGCCGCCGACCTCGCCCCGACGCTCGACCTGGTGCTCAAGGCCGTGAAGCCGAAGAAGTCCCGCAAGTTCCTGCGCGACACGCTCAAGAAGCACGATCGCCTGATGGGCGGCACGAACGCGTACACCAAGAACGTCAAGAAGATGAAGCCCATCCACCCGGAGTACGTCGCGGCCGTCCTCGACGAGCTCGCGGCGCCGGACGCGATCTTCACCGCCGACACCGGCATGTGCAACGTCTGGACGGCGCGCTACCTGCACACCAACGACAACCGGCGGCTCATCGGCTCGTTCAAGCACGGGTCGATGGCCAACGCGCTGCCTCAGGCGCTCGGCGCCCAGTTCGCCTACCCCGATCGCCAGGTCATCTCCGTCTCGGGTGACGGCGGCCTGTCGATGCTGCTCGGTGAGCTCGTCACCGCCGCGATGTACCAGCTGCCGGTGACGATCCTGGCCTTCAACAACTCCACGCTCGGCATGGTGCGCCTCGAGATGCTGGTGGACGGCCTGCCCGACTTCGGCACCGACGTCCCCGACGTCAGCTACGCCAAGGTCGCCGAGGCGCTGGGCTTCCACGCCGAGCGCGTCACCGAGGCCAAGGACGTCTACAAGGCCCTCAACGACGCGCTGAACCACAAGGGCCCGTCGCTCGTTGAGGTGATGACCGACCCGGACGCCCTCTCCCTCCCCCCGGCCGTCACCGGCGAGCAGCTCATCGGGTTCGCGACCGCGATGAGCAAGATCGTGCTCGGCGGCGGCGCCGGCGAGGTCATCTCGATGGCGAAGTCGAACCTGCGCAACATCCCGCGGGAATGGAAGCTCTGATCGTTCCTGGCGGATGAAAGCGTCGATCGCTACCGCGATCGCCCCGGCCGGGGCGTCCTCGTGGGCGCCCCGGCCGCTGCATCTCCGCCGACTTGACCTTGTCAAAAGCTGGAGCGCGCTCCCTTGAGTTCCGGCCGGCAGCGTGCAGGGTAGACGGGTGACTCCTGACAACTCCATCGACCCCGCGGCCCCCCGCTCCAGCTCGGCGACCTCCGCGCACGCCCGGCCCACAGCGGAGCGCGCCACGGACCGTAACCCCTCCGGGCGCACCTTCATGGGCCAGCCCGGACCGCTGCTCAATCTGTTCAACGTCGAGCTGTGGGAGCGGTTCTCTTTCTACGGCATGCAGGGGATCCTGCTGCTCTACATGTACTTCCAGGCCACCGAGGGCGGCCTCGGCATCGACAAGCACGTCGCGACCGGCGTCGTCGGCGCGTACGGCGGCATGGTCTACGTCTTCTCGATCGTCGGCGGCTGGGTCGCCGACCGGCTGCTCGGCTCCGAACGGACGATGTTCCTCAGCGCCATCTCCATCATGGCCGGCCACATCTCACTCGCTCTCGTTCCGGGCGTCCCGGGACTGGTCCTCGGCCTCGTCCTCGTGGCCGTCGGCTCCGGCGGACTGAAGGCGAACATCACCAACCTGGTCGGCAACCTGTACGACCGCACCGACCCCCGCCGGGACGCCGGCTTCTCGATCTTCTACATGGGCGTCAACATCGGCGGCCTGATCGGCCCCCTGCTGACCGGCCTGGTCCAGCAGGCGTGGGGCTTCCACTTCGGCTTCGGGCTGGCCGCGATCGGCATGGCGATCGGCCTGATCCAGTACATGGTCGCCCGCAAGGACCTCCCCACGACCGTCCAGCGCGTCCCCGACCCGCTGCCGCGCAGCCAGTACGGCCGCTGGGTCGGCATCGCCGTCGGCGCGCTCGCCCTCGTCGGCGTCCTGGTGGCCACCGGGCTGATCAACGCCGACAACCTGAGCACCGCCGTCATCACCCTGTCCGCCGTCGCGGCCGTGGCGATCTTCGCGGTGATCCTGCGGTCGTCGAAGACCACCCCCGACGAGCACAGCCGCGTGCTGGCGTTCATCCCGTTGTTCATCGGGTCCGCGGCGTTCTTCGCCCTGTTCCAGCAGCAGTTCACGGTCATCACGCTCTACTCCGACACCCGCCTCGACCGGGTGGTCGGCGGCTGGGAGATGCCGATCCCGTGGGTGCAGTCGTTCAACCCGATGTTCATCATCATCCTGTCGCCGCTGTTCGCGCTGCTGTGGACGAAGCTGGGTCGCCGTCAGCCGAGCACGCCCGTGAAGTTCGGGATCGGCATCGCGCTGATGGGCTCGGCGTTCCTGCTGTTCCTGCCGATGGTCGGGACGCCCCGCGTGCCCGTCCTGTGGGTGGCGCTGATCCTGCTGGTCGCCACGCTGGGCGAGCTGCTCGTCTCCCCCGTCGGGCTGTCGCTGTCGACGAAGCTCGCCCCGGCCGCGTTCCCGGTGATGATGGTCTCGCTGTACTACCTGTCCGCCGCGCTGGGCACCGCGGCCGCGGGCGCGCTGGCCGGCTTCTACTCGGCTGACGCCGAGGCGTCCTACTTCGGGGTGCTCGGCGGCGTCACCATCGCGATCGGCCTGGTCATGCTGGCGATCTCCAAGCCGGTGCACAAGGCGATGCGCGGCATCAACTGACCGGGGCGTCCGCCCTCGGCTGGGCAACGATCGAGGGCGTCGCGTCCCTGCGCCCGGCTTCTCCCACGGCTGGTTGCGCACCCCGGGGGTGTCCAGCAACGAGCCATAACGGGATTATCCTGCCACTAGCTCATCGTCCCTCCCGCGCGGGCGGACGAATCCCCTTGTGAGCGTCACATGCGATTATTCACCCGCCAGCGAGTGGCAGGATAATCCCGTTATGCCGGGTAGAGGGCCCACCGAGCCCTCTCAGAAACGCGATTCCTCACCCGCGAGGGGCCGCGACCGCATCGACGCGGTGGAAAACTTGCCGGTTCACGGTTCCTCAACCGCGAGGGGCCGCGATCCGTACGATGTTCTTCGGCATCCGGGCCGTCCGCGGTTCCTCAACGGCCGGGGAGCCTCGTTCCGTGCGGCGTTCTTCGGCCTCCGGAACGTCCGCGGGTCCTCAACCGCGAGGGGCCGCGAGACGAACCTCAAGGCCCGATGAGGGCGCCGAGTACTCGCGAACCGTCGGTCAGATCAGGTGTCGGGGGGACGTTCCGCGAAACTCGTACACCTCGCGGCCGCGCACGCCCGGATCGGCCGCGAACACCGAGCCGGAGGCGTCCTCCTCGCCCGGGACGCCCTTGCGGGACGTCGTGATGAACAGGGTGCGGCGGTCCGGGCCGCCGAACGCGCAGGCGGTGACGTTCGGTGCGGGCACCTCGACCTCGAACGTGAGCTCGCCCTCCGGCGTGTAACGACGGACGAGCCCGGCGCCGTTCAGGGCGATCCACAGGCCCCCCTCGGAGTCGACGCACAACCCGTCGGGGCGGCCGGGGGCGTCCTCGAACGACAGGAGCGTCCGGCGGCCCGTGAGCCCGTAGGTGCGGTCGTAATCGAAGACGAGGGTGCGGTTGAGCCCGGTGTCGTTGAGGTAGACGGTCGTCCCGTCCTGCGACCAGGCCAGCCCATTCGACGTCGTCAGATCGAACACGACGGGCAACGGCCCGCTCGATTCGGAACCGACGCGGTACAAGAACCCGATGCCCGGCTCCCCCTCGTAGCCGGTCGTGCCGGCGTAGAACCGCCCGTCGGGATCGCACGCGCCGTCATTGAAGCGCTGCCGGGCGTCGGCGAACACCTCGCGCCAGGCGGCCAGGTCGCTGAGGTCGTCGCGGGCGGCCAGGGCGAGGCCCCGCTCGGTGGCGACGATCGCGCCGCCGCCGGCCCGCGGGCGCAGGCACGCCGCGACCGAGGAGCCGACCGAGGTGCGGGTGATGGTCGCGTCCGCGAAGTCGATGGTGAGGATGTCGCCCGCGAACAGGTCGACGCACCGGAGCACGTCCAAGCGCGGCCACCACACCGGGCTCTCCGCGTGATGGGCGATGACGTCGGTCACACGCTCGGCCCTCATGAGAGGGAAAACTACAAGGTTGGCGACGCCCTGCACAGTGGGCGAGCGGGAATGAGTTGTTCCCGTCGTCCCACGCGGGTTCGCCCGGACGTCCCCAGGCCGCCGCCCAACCGTCACCTCAGGGTGAGTCGCGGCGCCGGACGTGCGTGTACCTTGCTCCCATGAGCCTGAGCGTGTTCGACCTGTTCAGCATCGGGATCGGGCCGTCGTCCTCCCACACGGTCGGCCCGATGCGTGCGGCGGCGCGGTTCCTTCGGACGTTGCGCGACGACGGCGTCCTGGCCGAGGTGACCGCCGTGCGGGCGGAGCTCTTCGGCTCGCTCGGTGCCACGGGACACGGTCACGGCAGCGCGACCGCTGTCGTCCTGGGGCTGCTCGGCGAACTGCCCGAAGAGGTCGACCCCCGCGCGGTGCAGCGTCAGGTCGCGGACGTCCGCACCCGCAAACGTCTTGCGCTCGGCCGCGAGCACGAGATCGACTTCGACCCCGAGGTCGACATCGTCCTGTACCGCAACAAGACGTTGCCCCTGCACCCCAACGGCATGACGTTCACCGCGTCGTCGGCGACGGGCGTCCTCGAGCAGCGCACCTACTACTCCGTGGGCGGCGGCTTCGTCGTGACCGACGACGCGGACGGCAACAGCCGCATCGCCCCGGACGACACCGACGTCCCCTACCCCTTCTTCACCGGCGACGAGTTGCTCGAGATCTGCGCCGACACCGGCAAGTCCATCGCCCGCATCTCCCTCGACAACGAGCTGGCGTGGCGCTCCCAGGATGAGGTCGAGCAGGGCCTGCTGACGATCTGGGGCGTCATGCAGGAGTGCGTGGCCAACGGCATGGAGAACGAGGGCGTCCTGCCGGGCGGCCTGCGCGTTCCCCGCCGCGCGCCCGCCCTGTACAACAAGCTGCAGGTCGAGGGTGCCAGCGAGGACCCGCTGCGCGGCATGGACTGGATCGAGCTGTACGCCCTGGCCGTCAACGAGGAGAACGCCTCCGGTGGCCGCATCGTCACGGCGCCGACGAACGGGGCGGCGGGCATCATCCCCGCGGTGTTGCACTACTACCGCGACTTCGTGCCGGGCGCGAACGATCGCGGCGTCATCCGTTTCCTGCTGACGGCGGGCGCGATCGGCATGATCTTCAAGAACGCGGCGTCCATCAGCGGCGCCGAGGTGGGCTGCCAGGGCGAGGTCGGCTCGGCTTGCTCGATGGCCGCCGCCGGCATGGCCGCCGTGTTGGGCGGGACGCCGCGACAGATCGAGAACGCCGCCGAGATCGGCATGGAGCACAACCTCGGGCTCACGTGCGATCCCGTGGGCGGGCTGGTGCAGATCCCGTGCATCGAGCGCAACGCGATCGCGTCCGTGAAAGCCGTCGCCGCAGCCCGCACCGCCCTGCGCGGCGATGGCTCACACCTGGTCAGCCTCGACAAGGTCGTCAAGACGATGCGCGAGACCGGTCTTGACATGAAGGTGAAGTACAAGGAGACGGCCCGCGGCGGCCTCGCCGTGAACGTCATCGAGTGCTGAGGACGGCCGGGGTACAAAGCCGGTCGCGGCGCCCCTCCTGTCCAAGTCCGTCCCGCCGAGAGCGCTCTGACAAGCGGGAGGACCGTCATTTTCTGTGGTCAATCACCGTGAGACGTGACCGGTGTACCGCGATTGAGGCAGACTGCATGACATGCGCGTGACTGAGGGAGTTCCGGGCCAGGAGGTCGAGGTCTGGATTCAGGACAAGGGCGGCACGAAACCTCAGCTCCGCGGCACCGTCGTCATCGAAGATCTGCGCGACGTGCTGACCTGCATCAGCAGCCGATCGGGAGCCAACGGGCCGCAGAGCCCCGTGACCCAATACATCCTGAAGCAGGCCGCGTCCCACCTCGCCGAGCGGCTGCTGGACGACGCCGGCCCGATCCGCGACGGCCGCGAGTCCGTCCCCCGCACCCTGTCGGGGTCGCTCGGGCACCAGCCGTTCATCGAGTCCGTGCTGAACATGAGCCAGCACCAGATGCTGCGCCGCTGGCCGCTCGCCAACGACTGGTACCAGGACGTCATCCACTACGTGATGCGGCCGTCCCGGTTCGACACCCAGACGCACATCGCCTTCGAGAACCTCCAGGCGTGGTCGGCCGGCTCCATGGGGGACTTCCTGAAGCGGTTCGCTGAGAACGCGTTCGACATGCACGACGACCCCAAGATCGTCCGCATGGCCGAGGCGCTCCAGTCGCTGTGGCCCGACTACCCGCCGGTGCGGGACGCGATGATCGCCTACCGTCAGCAGGTGCGGGACATCTGGGTGCCGCTGTACGAGCGGGCGCTGCACCACTACGGGCTGACGCTGCGTCCCGGGGTCGAACTGTTCGACATGGCGTGGGCCTTCAACGCCGTGCAGAGCCGGGAGACGTTCGAGCGGCTGGCCGACCCGGCGATGCCGTTCCACACGGCCGCCGACGGGACGCGCTGGACGATGACGGCCTGGACGGGCCTCATGATCCTGGCCGGCAGCGTCGTGGACGAGCAGGGCCGCATCCTCAGCCTCGACGAACTGATCGCACGCCGCCCGGCTCAATGAGCGTGGAGTTCGCCGACTCCGCCCGCGGCACGGTCGGGCTGGAGTGGGAGGTCGCGCTGGTCGACCTCACGACCCGAGAACTGACGCCGCGCGGCCACGAACTGCTGGCGCTCCTCAGCGACGACACCCGCGTGTCCGGGGAGTACCTCGCCTGCATGGTGGAGCTCGTCTCGGGCGTCCACTCCACGATCGGGGACGCGGTCGCCGACCTTGCCGAGCAGTTGGCGGAGGTGCAGGACGCCGCGGCGTCGTTGGGCCTCGGCGTCCTGGCCGCCGGGACGCACCCGTTCAGCCGAGGCATCGACCAGGAGGTCGTCGAGACGCCGACCTACGCGGTCGTGAAGGAACGCAACGCCTGGTGGGGCCGGCGGATGATCGCTTGCGGGACCCACGTCCACGTCGGGGTCGACCGGCGCGAGCTGGCCATGCCGGTGACCAACGGGCTCGCCCGCTTCTACCCTCACCTGTCGGCGCTGTCGGCCTCGTCGCCGTTCTTCGAGGGCGAGGACACCGGGTTCGCGTCCCAGCGAACGATGCTGTTCCAGCAGCTGGCGACCAACGGCCTGCCGTACCCGTTCGCCACGTGGGCCGAGTTCGAGGCCTACGTCGCGCAGCTGATCTCGGTGGGCATGATCAAGAAGCCGACCGAGATCCGCTGGGACGTCCGCCCCGCACCGCGGTTCGGCACCGTCGAGGCGCGCATCGCGGACGCCTCCCCCACCCTCGCCGAGCTGGGCTGCATCGCCGCGTGGACGCAGTGCCTGGCCGTCTACGGCATGCAGACGGCCGACCGAGGACGCGCCGGGGCCAGCCTGCCGCGCTGGATCGTCCAGGAGAACAAGTGGCGGGCCGCCCGCTACGGCCTGGACGCCGACATCATCCTTCTCACCGCCGGTGAGAAGGATGTTCCCCTGCGCACATCTCTGGAACGCTGGTACGAGCGACTCACTCCGGTCGCCGACGACCTCGGCTGCCGGCACGAACTCGACCTGACGCCCCGGATTCTCGCGCGGGGCAACAGCGCCGAGCGGCAACGGCGGGTCGCCGCGTCGTCCGACGGTGACCTGGTGGCCGTCGTGGACGCCCTGCTGACCGAGACCAGGACTGGGAGGTTTCAGTGACCCGCAAGCCCTTCTGCCTCATCACGATCCGCGACCACGACGACGCCGCGGCCGCCGAGCGCGAGTCCGTGCGTCAGTTCGGCGGGCTGTCCGCCGACGAGATCGTGCAGGTGCGCGCCGAACCGGGCCTGCAGAACGTCCGCCTGGACGACTACGCCGGCCTCATCGTCGGCGGCAGCCCGTACAACGCGAGCGATCCGGTGAAATCGGAACTGCAGTTGCGCATCGAGGCCGAGCTGAGCGCCCTGGTCGACGAGGCCGTCGAGCGGGACTACCCGCTGCTGGGCATCTGCTACGGCGTGGGCCTGCTCACCCAGCGCCTCGGCGGGCTCGTCACGAAGCGCTACAACGAGCGTCCCGGCGTCACCGAGGTGCGGATCACGGCGGCCGGGCGCGAGGACCCCGTCTTCGCCGACCTTCCGGCGTCGTTCATCGCCTACACGGGGCACAAGGAAGCCTGCGCGATGCTGCCCGACAAGGCCGTGTCGCTGGCAGCCGGGCGCCGCTGCCCCGTCCAGGCCTACCGGGTGGGCGACAACTGTTACCTCGTCCAGTTTCACGTGGAACTGGACGCCGCCGCCCTCGAGAAGAGGATGCGTCTGTACGCCAACCACGGCTACTTCCGGCCGGAGGAACTGGAGATGCTCGTCGAGGAGAACAACTCCGCGGGTGTCGGCCCGGCGCCCCGCCAGGTCCTGGCAAACTTCTGCACGCTGATTCGATCGAGGGAGACCCAAGCAGCATGAACGACAACCTGAACGTCGGCCACTCCGCCACCGTCTCTGTGGTCGTGGACGAGAGCCTCACCGTGCCCGCGGTGTCGGACAAGTACCCGGGCTTCGCCACCATGCCCCCTGTCTTCGCCACCGCCTACATGGTCGGCTTCGCCGAGTGCGCCGCGATGGCGGCGCTGCACCCGTTCCTGGACGACAACGAGTCGAGCGTCGGCGTGGAAGTCCGCTTCGACCACACCGCCGCCACCCCCGTCGGCATGACCGTGACGGCCGAAGCCATCGTCACCGCCATCGAGGGACGGATGATCTCGTTCGACGTCGTCCTGCGCGACGACGTGGAGCCGATCGGACGCGGCACGCACCAGCGGGCGATCATCGACAAGGCCAAGTTCGAGGCACGGGCGGCTAAGAAGGCCGGCGCTCCCCGGTCCTGAGCCGCTCGAGAAAGCCCGGGCGATCCAGCACCGCGCGATTCACGACGTAGGTGGGTGCTGCGCCCCTCGCCACGGCCAACACAGCGCCCACGCAGCTTGCTCCGTTGCCGAGGATCACCTACCTAGACGATTCAACCGTTCGCGGCGTCAGCGAGGAGAGCCTCGGCCGTCAGACGATCAGTGATCAGCGTTGTCAGGAGGCCACCTCGGAGCGCCGCCAGCACGGCCGGAACCTTATGCCGGCCCTCCACCACCAGGACGCGACGCGGGATGGCGCGCATCTCACCGAGGGTGAGTCCCACAACGCGTTGGTCAAATGGCCCTTCGATCGCCGCTCCGGCGGAGTCGAAGAATCGGCCACAGATGTCACCTGCCGCGCCTCGATCGATCAAGTGCTCCCGTTCGGAGGGCTGGATGGCGCGGTCCAGCAGCGCTCCCGACCAGGTCGGTTCCGCGGGGGACACCCCCGTCCCCACGACAAGGGCTCCTGCACTCCGCGCGAGGTCGAGGACCGCTGCGACATCCGCCCGAGCGGTGAGTTCAGCGGCCGCATCGGCCGAGGACGCCACCAACGGGGCGGCGACGGACGCCGATTCGGCGCCCAATCGGCGTCCGGCGACGAAGGCGGACGCGTCCGGATTGAGGCGTCGGCCCGGCCCAGCCCACCCTCCACAGGCCGGCACCATCATCGTGCCGCTGGCGCTGCCGTCCGTAAGGCTGGCTACCGCCTCGGCGACCGCCGTGGAGACGCCGAAGGCGACACACTCGTGACGAGGAATCTCTGACCCCAAATAGCTGCCGGCCTCAACGGCAACATGGTGCCGACGACTCTCGCCGCCGGCTGCGACGCGAGCCTCTTCCAGCCCGAGTTGGGTGACCAGTCGCTCCTCAAGTGCGGAAAAGGGACGGGACAGATCGTGGACCTCGATCGTGACCACGCCGACACGTCGCGCTTCCGCGAGGAGCCGAGTCACCTTGACGCGGGAAAGACCCACCTTCTCGGCGACTTCACGATGCGTGAGGCCGCCGTCGTAGTAAAGCCGCGCGACCTCGACCATCACAGGATCGACCCCCGACGAGGGACGCGATGACGGAACGGTGGGCACGGGCTCCACGGTAAAGCCTCCGCTCCGTCCGAACGAATCACCACACCACCTGACGGGGATGAACCATTGTACAAGCAGTTGAACAATAGTACGGTGAATCCATCAGCCGCGCACCGCAGCGCCGGCAGCAGGTGGAGAGGAGACGTGCCCATGACTGACAGAGTTGTCATTGGGGTAGACGGAGGCACGACAGCCGTCAAGGCGGTGGCATTCGACCTCACGGGGGCAGTCGTGACGCTGGCGCACCGCAAGGTGCCCGTGCATTACGGCAGCCACGGTGAAGCCGCCCAGGACATGAACGAGATCTGGGAAGCAGTCGCCGACTGCCTTCAGGACGTCACGGCCGAGCTGGGCCCGCACACGGAGATCATCGGCGTCGGCTTGACCGGTCAGGGCGACGGTTGCTGGCTGGTCGACGAGACGGGCGAACCCATCGGGATGACCCCGAACTGGATGGACGGCCGTGCCGCGAAACGGGTCGCAGAGTGGGACCGGGATGGCCGAGCCCAGGCCGTCCTCGAGGCCACCGGGACGACGACGTTCCCCGGGCTCGCACCCGTGCTGCTCGAAGAACTGCGCGAGACGGATCCGGAAGCCTATGGACGCGCGGACCGCCTTCTGTATTGCAACGATTGGCTCCGCTTCAAGCTCACCGGTGAGAAGTCGACCGACTACACCAACGCGTCACGTCACTTCCTCGACGTGCGCACCACCCAGGGCTATTCCGAGGAGTTGGCCGAGCGGCTGGGAATGCCTGAGGCACTGAAGCTGGCCCCCGAAATCAAGACCTCCGACGCACTAGGTGGGAAGGTGACGGCCGCCGCCGCGGAACGCACCGGCCTGGCCGAGGGCACCGTCGTGGGGATGGGCATGATCGACGTGTCCGTGACGGGTGTGGGACTCGGTGCCGTCAATGACGGTGACGGCTGGCTGATCCTGGGCACGACTGGGTTCGTCGGCGCCCTCTTGGGGTCGATCGACGAGCGCAAGTCCGAGAACTCCATGGTGCTGGCGACGGGTCGGGGCACCCAAGTCCTCGAGTTCCTCGCGCCGATGACCGGGACGCCGAACCTGGACTGGATCCTCACCACCTTGGGACTCGGCGACCAGCCCTGGAGTGAGGTCGAGAAGCTAGCCCTGCAGGCCAACCCGGGCTCGGGAGGCGTCGTCTATCTGCCCTACGGCTCCCCGGGTGGCGAGCGGGCCCCGTTCCTCGACACCGCCGCGTCCTCGTCCTGGATGGGGATGAGCGTCGCCACGACACGGGCGCAGATCCTGCGGTCGGTGTACGAGGGCGTCGCCTATGCCTTGATCGAGTGCGTGGAGGTGCTGGGCCTCGAAGGGGATCTCGTTGTGTCCGGCGGTGGCTTCCGCTCTGATCTGGTCTGTCAGATCCTTGCCGACACCACCGGTCACCGCGTCGTCCGGCAGGACGCCCCTGAGGCGGGGGCTCGCGGTGCCGCGGTCCTCGCGCTGCTGTCTGCCGGCGAATTCACCGATCTCAAAGACGCCGCAGCCGCCTTGGCTACGGATGTTTCGCCGTTCGAGCCGAACATTGCGAACAAGGACGTCTACGCCGCGTCCCATCAAGTGTTCGTCAACGCACGGACCGCGATCCGCCCCGTGTGGCCGCAGATGCGCGAGCTGCGCGCAGCCACAGGCTCCGACATCGACGAGGGGAACTGACCATGACCGACCGACTCACCTCATTCGACCAGCTCGATCCCGGCCACGTGGCCGATCAGCTCGACCAGCTCATCGCGGTCGGCGCGACCGCCGTCCAGCAGGGGCTCGCACAGGCTTCGGGCGGCAACCTGTCCGTCCGCACCGGCCCTGACGAGTTCCGCGTCACGGGCAAGGGGACCTGGCTGAACAAGCTGCGTCCGGAGCAGTTCGCCACCCTGTCCATGGGCGGCGACGTCATCGACGGGCCGACTCCCAGCTCGGAATGGAAGCTGCATCAAGCCATCTATGCGAAGCGGCCGGACGCTCGGGCGGTCATCCACGTCCACCCGCAATTCTCGCTGCTGCTCACGGCGCTGGGGAAGAAGATCCGCTTCATCACCCAGGATCACGCGCTCTACGTCGGTTCGTACGGCCAGACGAAGTACTACACCAACGGCTCCGACGAGCTGGCAGACACGGCGGCAGCCGAGTTGGCCGGGGGCCGCCACGACGTCGTCGTCCTGGGAAACCACGGCATCGCGGCTTGTGGATCCTCGGTCGACCAGGCGTTCCGGGTTGCCCTGAACTTCGAGGAGGCGGCCAAGCTCACCTATCACGCGCTGCTTCTCGGGGACGAGGACACCATCTTCCCGCCCGATGAACTCGACATTCTGCGGCACGCGTAAGAGACGATCCGAAGAGGAGCAGGAGAGATGGTGAAGGTGCTCTTGGCGGGCGACTACTTCGTCACGCCGGAGGTATTGGCCACGGCGCTCGAGCGGCATCTGCCCGAAGCTGAGACCTCGGTATTGCAGGGTGAGTTTCCCGAACAGCCCTTGAGCGAGGACCCCGAGGGGGTGCACGAATCCGTGGGCAGCGAGGACGACCTGATCGCGGCGCTGCAAGGCGTCGACGTCTGCTTCACCCACACCTTCCCGGTCACCCGGAAGGTGATGGACGCCTGCCCCGACCTCAGGATGGTCACCGTCACCCGCGGCGGTCCCGTGAACGCAGACAAGCAGGCAGCCACCGAGCATGGCGTGGTGGTGTCCTTCACACCGGGTCGCAATGCCACGGCAACCACGGAGCATTCACTGGCGATGATCCTGGCCGCGGTGCGCCAGATCGCCCAGCGCCACGAGGAACTCCGCCAGGGAAAGTGGCCCGGCAACCTGTACCGCTACGACCTCGTCGGACCGGAACTCGCGGGAGGGACCGTCGGCTTGGTCGGCTACGGCGCGATCGGCTCGCGCGTCGCGCTGGTGCTGCAGGCGATGGGCATGCGGGTGCGGGTCTTCGATCCGTATTTCAAGGGCGAGCTGCCCGAGGGCATGGAAGCGGTCGACGATCTTGATGACCTGCTGGCGTCGGCCAATGTGCTCACGCTGCATGCCCGATTGACCGACGACAACAAGGGAATGATCGGCGCGAGGGAGATGGCGCTCATGCCGGAGGGCTCCGTCCTCGTCAACTGCGCCCGCGGCGGGCTGCTCGACTACGACGCCCTGTGCGACGCCCTGGACTCCGGTCACCTCTACGCCGCTGCGTGCGACGTCCTTCCCGCGGAGCCGCTGCCCCCTGACCACCGCATTCTGCACACCGACCGCTTGACGGTCACGCCCCACCTGGCGGGCGCGTCCAAGCAGGCGGCGGAGCTGGCCGCCGACATCGGCGCGCGGGACATCGCGGCCTTCGTCCACGGTGAACGGCCCCAGCACGTGGCCAATCCGGAAGTGCTCGACGCGGAGTGAGCGACTCCTCGCCACGCGGCGGCGCCGCCACACGCCGCCGCGTGCGCTCCCGTCAGCGGCGCTGCTGCGTGGCGGTGAGGTAAGCCAGGACGGCGCGGACGCGGCGGTTCTCCTCTCCGGGCTGCAGGCCGAGTTTCAGGAAGATGTTCGCGACGTGCTTGGAGACCGTCGCTGACGACAGGAACAGCGTCTCCGACAGCTGGACGTTGGAGTACCCCTTCGCCATGAGCTCGAGGATCTCCAGCTCACGCTCGGTGAGGTCGGCCAGGCGGGAGGGCTGCGCGCGCAGCAGCTCGGCGGCCACCTCCGGGTCGATGACGACGCCGCCGACCCCGACGATCTCCAGGGAGCGGACGAAATCGGCGACGCGTCCGACCCGGTCCTTCAGCAGATAGCCCAGGCCGCCGCGGGCCTCGTCCTCGACGTCGCTGGACGCCGACTGCGGCGCCTCGGTCGGGTAGAACAGCTCGCGAGCGTAGGCGGGGGCAACATATTGCGATAGAACCATAATCCCTAGTCCCGGGAATTCGCGTCGCAGCGTCACCGCAGCCCGGAGCCCGTCGTCGCTCATCCCTGGCGGCATCCGGACGTCCGTGACGACGAGGTCCGCCTCGACGGCGCGCGCCACGTCGAGCAGCTCCGTCGCCGTGGTGGCCTGGGCGACCACCTCGTGCCCCCGCCGCTCCAGCAGGCCGACCAGCCCTTCCCGGAACAGCGCGGAGTCGTCCGCCATGATGAGCCTCATCGGTCGATCTCCCCTTCTGGACGGCCGAGGTCCGTCCGGTCCTGTGCGCCGGCGCCCTGCGTCGTCAATTCTGAAGCAATCTGGGGGACGTCCCCGCTGACACCGAACTCGCCCCGGTTGAGCAGCAGCGGGATCCGGCCCGTCACCGTGGTGGGGCCGCCCGGCGGGCTGACCACCTCGAGACGGCCACCGAAGGCGCCGAGTCGCTCGGCGATGCCGGCCAGCCCCCCGTCGGGACGCAGATGGGCGCCCCCGGGGCCGTCGTCCGACACGGCGAGGGTGAGGGTGTCCGAGGACGCGAGCAGCACCGTCGCGCGGGCACCGGGCGCGTACTTGGCCGCGTTGGTGAGCGCCTCGGCCACCATGAAGTAGCCGGCCGCGGTCACGCCCTCAGGGACCGTCGGCAATGGGTGCGGCACGTGCAGGGTGACGTCCAACGGGCTGAGCTCCACGAGGTCCCGCACGGCGGGTTCCAGCCCCAGATCGGACAGCACCTTGGGGTGGATGCCCGCCACCGTCTGCCGCAGCGCCCGCAACGCGAGTTCTGCGCGGTCCTGCGCCGAGTTCATCCGTTCGCGCGCCGAGGCCAGGTCGGCGTCGGTCACCCCGTTCGGCCCGCCGTCCAGCAGCAAGGACGCCTCCCCCACGTCCATGGACGCGGCGACCAGGTACTGCTGCGCCCCGTCATGCAGGTCCCGCTCGATGCGGCGTCGCTCGATCTCGAACGCGGCGGCGATCCCCCGCTGAGCCCGGGTGACCTCGTCGTAGCGCCCCGGCGGGACGGGCGCCTCGGCCTTCGCCAGTTCGCGGGCCGGGCGCATCGCCGCCCACCAGCAGGCCACCGAGCCGCCCAGCGCGACGAGCGTCACGAGCAGGAACCACCGCGAGCCCAGCAGCCCGGCGATCGCGCCCAGCCCGGCGACGCCGAGGCAGCAGACCGCCCCGGCACCCAGCCAGAAGGCCCGGCGGATCGCTCCCGTCTCCATGCGTCCACCGTAGGGGCAGGCCCGACGACGGCGAAGTTGACACCCGCGCCGACGGTTTGCTGCAGCTCGACGCCCGGCACAGCGAACGACGCCCCAGGAGGTCCGCAGTCTCAGTAGAGGACGAACACCGCCACGCCCACGATGATGCCGAGCACGGTTTGCGGCAGGGTGTGCCGGCCTTGGCGCGTGCGGCTCCAGATCAGCAGCGTGACAGTGACCGCGCCGAGGACGATGCCGGGGACGAAGTGGTGACGTGCGACAACGGTCGCGAGCGCTGCGGCGGCTGTGGTGTGGAGCGAGACCTTGGTCACGTAGCGGGTGAGGACGATGGCGACGAGGGTGGCGAGGACGCCCAGTCCGAGGTAGCGCGCCACGCGGGGGACGCCGAGCCAGACCGCGAGCGCGCCGGCGGCCAGGAGGCAGAGTCCGCCCGTGATGAGCAGGGGTCCGCGTTCGTGCCGGCGCACGGCCTGGTGGTCGCTGAGTCGGCCGGTGCGCAGGGACATGCGCAGGACGAGGATCGGACCGCCGACGGCGACGAGCAGGATCGCCGCGGTTCGGGCGAGGACGCCGCTGCTGAGGTCGTGGCTGCCGCTGGTCGCCGCGACGAGGACGCCTATCCCGCCGAGGACGAACGGGTGCAGGATCTGATCGAGGACGCTGGTGAAGCGTGATTGGCGGCCGGCGCGAAGGCGGTCCAGATCGACGTCATCCATGTCCGGCCGCCTCGAGGTCGAAGATCTCACGCAGAGACAAGAACACGAGAGCCCCTCTCGGTTCGAGAGATAGTTGCGCCATTCGGTGTCTGGACGGTTCAAGCTGAAGCCACGTACAGCAAAGCGCATCCGTTCAGGGGATGGAACGGAACCGTGCGAAAGGGCCGGATCCCGGGTGGACCAGAACTCCCGCATTCGCTTGGCCTGAGCGACGGTCTCCGGCGCCTCGGCGGCCTCGCCATCGTCTGCGGCCGCTCCGCGACACGAACAGTCCACTCGACCGGGAGAAGTAGAGCTGGCTCTACCGTGCCGCAGACTTGGCACCGTGTCGTCGCGACGCCCGTCCGAGTGGAATGGAGCCATGAACAAGAACGCCACCGCCCCGCTCGCCGGACGGGGACTCACGAAGAACTTCGGCCAGGTCGCTGCGCTCCGCGGTGTCGACATCGACATCGCCGCCGGCCAATCCGTCGCGATCATGGGCCCGTCCGGTTCCGGAAAGTCGACCCTGCTCCACTGCCTCGCCGGGATCATCGCCCCCACCAGCGGCCAGGTCACGCTGGGCGACCAGGTGATCTCCTCCCTCTCGGACGCCAAGCGCTCCCGCATCCGCCTGACCCACTTCGGCTTCGTCTTCCAGGACGGCCAGCTCGTCCCCGAACTCCCGGCCCGCGAGAACGTCGCCGTGCCGCTGCTGCTGGCCGGCGTCCCACGCGGCCAGGCTCTCTCCACCGCCGACACCTGGCTCGAGCGTCTCGGCGTCGGCACGGAGCGCAACCGCCGTCCCGGCGAGATGTCCGGCGGCCAGCTGCAGCGGGTGGCGATCGCCCGCGCGCTGGCCGGCGGTCCCGACGTGGTCTTCGCCGACGAGCCCACCGGCGCCCTCGACCAGGCCACCGGCCACGAGGTCATGCAGATCCTGTCCACGACCGCGCAGATGTCGGGAGCGACGCTGGTCGTCGTCACGCACGACCCGTTGGTCGCCGGTTGGTGCGACCGGCTCGTCGAGATCCGCGACGGCGTCATCCACGCCGACACCGTGACGAACCAGCCCCGCCCGCGGCCGGTGCAGGACGCCTTGACGGGCGGTGAGCTGCGATGAGCACGCTGACCCTGGCCCCGATGCTCACCCGCGGACGCCTGAAGAGCCGGGCCGGTGACGGCTGGCTGGACGTGCTGGCGGTCGTGTCGAACGCTCTGTCGGCGGCGGTGGCCCTCACCGTGGCCGGCGGCGTCTGGATGTTCTACAGCTGGTGGCAGAACCCAACACCCCGCGTCCTGGAGCGCCTGACGGCCCTGTGGGGTCCCACCGCGGACGACCGCATGATCTACTTCGTCCTCGCGCTCGTGGCCCTCGGCCTGCTCGTCGTGCCGGTCTTCTCCCTCGGCGCCTCGGCCGCGAAGCTGGGTGCCCAGGGCCGCTCGGAGCGGCTCGCGTCCCTGCGCCTGGTCGGGCTCACGTCGAGCCAAACCGTCGGTCTGGCCACCCTGGAGACCCTGGTGCAATGGGCTCTCGGCGCGGTCGTCGGCCTCGTCGCCTACTTCGCCACGTTGCCGTTGTGGGCGGGCGTCACGTTCGCCGCCTTGACCATCGACCCCGCCGAGATGTTGCTGCCCGCGTGGCTGCTGGCCGCTGTGCTGGCGGCGCTCCTCGCCATCACGCTGGCCTCGAGCGTGCTCGGCCTGCAGCGCGTCCGGATCTCGCCGCTGGGCGTCACCCGGCGACAGACCCCGCGGGCGCTGAAGGCCTGGCGCGTGCTGCTGCTCGCCGCGGTGGTGGTCGCGTTCTTCGGTTATGCCGCGATCGGCGGCTCGCGCAACATCAACGGGGTCGCCGCCGTCGCCGGATTTCTGGCCATCACGATCGGATCGATCTCGTTGGCCGTGCCGTTCCTCATCCAGCTGCTGGCGCTGCCGCTCACCCGCACCCGCCGGGCGTCCCTCCTGCTCGCCGCCCGGCGCATCCTGGACGACCCGCGGGCCACCTGGCGGTCGATCTCGGCCATCACCCTGCTCTGCTTCGTCGCGGGGTTCACGTCCGTGATGAGCATCTCCGGGGAGGACCCGCAGCTCATCATCATGCAGGACCTGCGGACCGGCGTCCTGATCACCGTCGCCATCGGCTTCGGCGTCGCCGCCATGGCCACGCTGATGAACCAGGCGTCGTTGGTGTTCGACAACGCCGCCCAGACGCTGGCGCTCAGCCAGATGGGCTTCCCGAAGCCGGTGTTCACCCGGGTGCGGGTGCTGCAGAGCTTCGTCCCGCTGCTGCTCGCCTCCGTGATCTTCGCCGCGCTGGGCCGCGCGCTCGGCGTCGTCACGTCGTCGAGCCAGTTCGCTCAGTACCACAGCAGCGACCAGTTGCTGCAGCTGGTGGCGATCCTGGCCGCGGGGCTGGCGCTCTGCCTGCTCGCGTTGGCCGTCTGCAGCCCGCTGGAGCGGCACGTGCTGGCCGCCCAGGGCCGCGCGAACGACTGACGCGTCCGGCCCCGCCTACGACTCGGCCGTCCACCCTCCCTGGGTGGACGGCCGAGCCACGTTCGCAGGATCTCTAGAGGATCAGGAACGCCACCCAGGCGAGCCCGAAGCCCATGAGCGACTCGAGGGTCTGCTGGATCGTCCACGTGCGCAGGGTCGTCGCGACGTCCATGTCGAACAGGCGCCCGACGAGCCAGAAGCCTGAGTCGTTGACGTGGCTGGCGAACACCGAGCCAGCCGCCGTGGCGGCGGTGATCGCGGCGATCTGGCCGGGCGAGTAGCCGCCGGCGGCGACCGCGGGGGCCATGAGGCCGGCCGCGGTGACGAGGGCGACGGTAGCGGAGCCCTGGGCCACGCGCAGCACGACCGCGATGACGTAGGCGGCGAGGATGACGGGCAGGCCGAGGTTGTTCAGCGAGTTCGACAGGGCGTCGCCGATGCCGGACGCGCGCAGGACGCCGCCGAACATGCCGCCGGCGCCGGTGATGAGGACGACGGAGCAGATCGGCCCGAGCGCCGAGTCGACGATCTTCTCCAGCGCCGTCCCGTTCTCCCCGCGGCGGAAGCCCAGCACCACGAGGGCGACGAGCACCGAGATCAGCAGGGCGACCGGCGAGGAGCCCACCGTCCGGAAGAACTGGTACCACAGGGCGTCCTTGCTCACCAGCCCGGCAGCACGCGCGAAGTCGAGGCCGGTGTTGAGGAAGATCAGCAGCATGGGCAGCAGCAAGACGGCGATCACGGTGCCCACGCGCGGCGGGTTCGTGATGGTCGCCTCCTCGTCGGCGTCCGCGCCGAAGATGGAGTCCTCGTCGATGGTGAAGCCGAACTTCTTGGCGCAGTACCTGCCGAACAGGACGCCGGTGACGTAGAAGGTCGGGACCGCGATGACGAGGCCCAGCGCGAGCACCAGGCCGAGGTTGGAGCCGTACGCCTCGGACGCGGTGACCGGGCCGGGGTGCGGCGGCACGAAGACGTGCATGACGGAGAACGCCACGGCGGTCGGGATTGCGTAGCGCAGCACCGGGCCGCCCAGCCGGGCGGCGACGGCGAAGGTGATGGGCAGCATGACGACCAGGCCGGCGTCGAAGAACATCGGGAAGCCCATCAGCAGCGACGCGACGCCCAGGGCGAGCGGGGCGCGCTTCTCGCCGAACGCCGAGATCAGCCGCTCGGCGAGGACGGTGGCGCCGCCCGAGTGTTCGATGAGCTTGCCGAGCATGGCGCCGAGACCGACGAGCAGCGCGACCGACCCCAATGTGGAGCCGAACGCGCTGACGAGGACGTCGACGATCTTGTTCATGGGGATGCCGGTCGCGAAGGCCGTGACCAGGCTGACGAGGATGAGCGTGAGGAAGGCGTGCAGGCGCAGGCCGATGACGAGGACGAGGATCAGCGCGATGGCGCCGGCCGCGATGCCGAGCAGCGGTCCGGCCCCGAGCGTCTGAGTCCAACCTTCGATCTCCATGGGACTCCTTGCGAGGGGATTCTCCGCGCCGCGAGCCCCGTCCGCGGCGACGCGCGGCAGGAGCCGGTGGAGACGGCGCGGCCGGCCGACGGGACGCGACCGGTGACCCCACATCTTGCCACCGCGTTCCGGGCTCTGCTGCGTGGACGCCGCGGCCGGCGCCGCTCACCGGAACAGGCCAGGGCGTCCCGCCTCGTCGTTCAGACCTGCAGGCCCTTGCGCTCCAGGAGCGGCCCGATCTCGGGGTCGCGGCCGCGGAAGTTCCGCCAGGTGTCCATGACGTCGACCGACCCGCCGGGCGCGAGCAGCGTCCGCCGGAAGTAGTCGCCGTTCTCCCGGGTGCCGCCGCCGTTCTCGGTGAACCAGGCCACCGCGTCGGCGTCCATCACCTCGGCCCACACGTAGCTGTAGTACGCGCCCGAGTAGCCCGACCCCCAGATGTGGCTGAAGTACTGGGTGCGGTAGCGCGGCGGGATGAGGTCGTAGTTCATACCGACGCGCTCCAGCGCCTCGCGCTCGAACTGCTCGACCTGATCCCCCGACGTCGGGAGCGCGTCCAGGTCGGCCTGGTGCCAGGCCTGGTCGAGCATCTGCGCGCAAAGCGTCTCGAACGAGCCGAAGCCCTGGTTGAAACGGCCCGCCTCGGTCATCTTCGCGGCCCAATCGGCCGGGATCACCGCGTCCGGCTCCCACGCCCAGTGCTCGTTGACCTGCGAGGGGAACTCGACGAAGTCGCGCGGCGTCGAGGTGCCCGACGTCGACGGGTAGCGCCCGTCGGAGAAGAGTCCGTGCAGCGCGTGCCCGAACTCGTGGAACATCGTGATGACGCCGTCCCAGCTGATCGTGGTGGTGCCCTGGGAGTAGTTGCAGTTGTTCGTCACGACGGGCAGGTCGCCGAGCAGGTGCGACTGGTTCACGATGGAGTTCATCCAGGCGCCGCCCTGCTTGGACGGCCGCGCCCAGAAGTCCATGATGAACAGCCCCAGCTTGGTGCCGTCGGCGTCCGCGACCTCGTAGACCACAGCGTCCTCGGTGTGTCCGCGCAGGTCGGGCCGCTCGGTGAACGTGATGCCGTACAGCTTCGTCGCCGCGCCGTAGACCGCATCGAGCACCTTCTGCACCCCGAGGTACGGCCGGAGCCCGTCGAGGTCGAGGTCGTAGCGCTCCTTGCGGACGAGCTCGGCCACGAACGACCAGTCCCAGGGTTCCAGCGACGCCCCCGGCTCGATCTGTTGCAGCCGGGCCTCGAGATCAACCGCGTCCCTCTGGGCCTGGGCGAGCGCCGCCGGGCCGAGCTTGCCGAGCATCTCGTTGACGTTGTCGGTGTTCTTCGCGCAGAACCGCTCGGTGACGAACGCGGCGTGGTTCGGGTAGCCGAGGAGGTTGGCCCGCTCGGCGCGCAGCCGGGCGATGTCGACGATGATCTGGCGGGTGTCGGCGTCCCCGGACAGCCCGCGCGAGACGGACGCCTCGTAGACGCGCCGACGCAACCCGCGGTTGGTCAGCTTGGCCAGCAGCGGGTGCTGGCTGGTGTTGACCTGCGCGATGGTCCAGGTGCCGTCGTCGTTGCGCAGCGACTGCTTCTCCTCGTCGGAGAGCCCGTCGAGCTCGGCCTCGTCGCTGACCTGCACGGCGGCAGCGTTGCGGGCGGCGAGGTTGGCCTTCTCGAAGCGGGTGCCGAGCTCGGCCAGCTTTCCGTTGAGGTCGCGCAGCTTCTGCTGATCCTCCTCGCCGAGGGTGACGCCGGCCCGGACGAAGCTGCGCATCAGCTCGGTGAGGAGCCAGGACGCCTGCGGGTCGAGCTCGACGTCGCCGGCGTCGACCCGGCCGGCCAGCTCGGCGAACCGGTCGTAGAGGCGGCGGTCCATGTAGATCTTGTCGGAGTACTCGCTGAGCACCGGCGCGTAGTCGGCCTGGATCGCGTCGAGCTCGTCGTTGGTGTCGCACGCCTTGACCGTGTAGAAGGCCGTCAGCGTGCGGTCGAGCAGCGCACCGGAGCGCTCCCAGGCGTCGAGGACGTTCTCGGCCGTCGCGGGCTCCACCTCGGACGCGAGGGCGTCGAGCTCGGCGAGCGACTCCGCCATGCCCGCGTCGATCGCGGCGCGGTAGTGCTCGGGCTTGATGGCGGCGAAGTCCGGCAGCTTGTAGTCGAGCGTGGACGGGGCGGCGAACGGGTTCGACGGGTCGAGGCTGGTCATGCTCGCCATTCAACCACGGCGTCGTGACACCCGGGTTTCGGGAGCGGGGCGGCTCAGATGATCCCGGCCACGCCCCGCAGCGCCACGGAGACGGCGGTGTGTTCGGCGTCGCTGATGCGGCCGCGTTCGTGCGCGCGGTCCACCTGCCGGGAGAAGTTCGACAGCTCGGCCGAGGCGTTCTTGTCGGCGACGATGCGGTCGCTGGCCTTCGACCACGAACTGATCAGCGCGTCCTTCGTCTGCTGCCCGGCGGGGGTAGACGGGGACAACGCGCGCAGGGCGCCGTCGACGGCGAGGACGGCCGCCCGCCGCGCCGCGGTGTTGACCGAGGGCAACGTGGGTGCCTGGATCGTCGGCAGCTGGATGGACGGCAAGACCGGTCCGGGGGCCTGCGTCGTGGTGCGCGTCCGTGGCG
Organism: Nigerium massiliense; assembly: GCF_000826085.1. GTDB lineage: Bacteria > Actinomycetota > Actinomycetes > Propionibacteriales > Propionibacteriaceae > Propioniciclava > Propioniciclava massiliense. The sequence continues at coordinate 696,548 of NZ_CCYM01000002.1, forward strand.
AGGGGGACGCGCCCGGGGCGGGGCTGAGCGCCGACGTCGCCGACCGGAACAGCGCCGAGCCCGCGACCCACACCAGCCCCAGCACCACCGCCGTGACGATGACGCCCACGATGAGCCGCAGGCCGCGGCCGAACCACGGGTCGCCGCCGGGCGCGCGCCGCGAGCCGTTCGGAACCGGCGCACCCGCGCCGGCAAGCATCCGACGCGCCGAATTGGTGCGGCCCGGGACCGGTTGCATGCCGGGCGCCTCCCCTGGAGACACGAGCCTGGTCGGGGCGTGCGCGCCGGGTCCGTCCGGCAGCACCGCGGTGGCACCCGCGCCGGGCAGGACGGCGGTGCGCCCGGGCGCCAGGACGGAGGTGGCGTCGCTGGACTGCCGCCGCTGCCGCAGCAGGGCGTCCGTCAGCTGCCGCGCGGTGGGCCGCCGGTCGGCGGACTTCGCCAGCATCGACGCGATCAGCTCGTCCACCCCGGCGCGGACCCCCGGGCGGCGGTCAGTGACCAGCGGCGGCTGTTCGTTGATCTGGCGGTTGGCCACCTCGATGGACGTCCCACCGGTGAACGGGGGCGCGCCCGTCAGCAGCGCCATGAGCACGCAGCCCAGGGAGTAGATGTCGGCGGGCGGCCCGGGTCGCGTGCCGAGCGCCTGCTCGGGCGACATGTACGCCGCGGTGCCCAGCGCGGTCGTCGGCGAGGTCAGCGTCGCCGCGTTCTCCGAGGTCAGCTGGGCGATGCCGAAGTCGAGGATCTTCACGTTCGAGCCGGCGATCATGATGTTCGCGGGCTTGATGTCGCGGTGGACGACGCCGATGGCGTGCGTCGCCTCGAGCGCGCGGGAGACCTGCAGGGCGATGTCGATGACGTCGTCGACGTTCAGGACGCCTTCGTCGCGCGCCAGCTGAGCCAGTGAGCGTCCGGGCAACAGTTCCATGACGAGGAACGCCAGGTCGGCGTCCGTGCCTGCGTCGAAGATCGTGACGATGTTGGGGTGGTTGAGCCGCGCGGTCGCGATCACCTCGCGCTGCACCCGCTCGGGGGTCACCGCCTCGTTGCTCTGCGACATGTCGATGACCTTGACGGCCACCGTGCGCTGCAGGCGCTCGTCGAGGGCGCGCCAGACCTGCCCCATCGACCCAGAGCCGATGCGGGCCTGCAGCCGGTAGCGTCCGGCGACCAGGGCACCCTCGTACATGGCGTCGAGTCTAGGTGGAAGCGGACACGAGTCGCGCTCCGGCGGAACCACCTTCGGTCCGCCGGGGGACCCTTTTCGGACCGCGGTCGCACCGCGAGGCGCCCCGAGACCGACGGCCGAGGCCCCGAGTCCGCGACCGGGACGCCCTACTCCAGGAACCCGTCCTGGCGCGCGGCGACCCACCCGTCGTCGTCGGAGTAGCGGATGCAGTCGCCGGGCACGGCGGAGACGGCGAACTCCCTCAGCCCGGGGTTGCGCTCGACCAGGCGGGCGAGCGGCCAGACGTCCAGGTTCGCGGGGTCGTCCAGAAAGGCGTCCGACTCGGCCATCGTCAGCGCGACGTAGCGTCCGGCGTAGTCGACCTCCACCCAGCGGGCGGGTTGATCGTCCAGCATGCGCGAGACGATCACCGGGACGTCCGGGATCGGCAGGTCGTCGACGCTCACCAGGTCGGGGCGCTCCGGGTTGCGCAGCGCCGCAGCGTCCGCGCGCTCGGGCAGGGCGTCCAGGCCGTACGCCGCCACGTAGCGCGCCTCGACGTTCGTCAGCATCACCACCCGGTGCAGCCGCCCCGCCACCTGCCCGTCCGCCGAGCGCACAGCCGACGCCTCGCCCTCGTCGAGAGCGACGAGCCCCGAGATCGTGCTGCCCTCGAGGTAGGGCACCTCGTTGACCAGCACCCGTCCCGGAACGAGCGCCCGGCGGGAGACCACGACGTGCTCGGCGGCGACCCGCAGCGTCACCACGGCGGCGCCCACCGTGTCCAGGTCGGCGTCGCAGGTCAGCTCGGCGGGCTCGCCCTCGTCCAGCGGGACGCGGTGCAGGCCGAGCGTCGCGACCGTGAGGTAGCCCTCGTGCTCGAAGCCCAGCAGGCGGACGGCGCCCCCGCCGATCGACTCCAGCTCGACGGCCTGCGCGCCGAACTCGGCGAAGAGCCGGTCGACGTAGGCCCCGTCGCCGGGCAGCAGAGCGAAGGGACCACCCTGGGCCGCCGCGTCCTGCTGACCGGGGGCACCGGCCGGGTTCTCGGCGTCGCGCTGCCTGGACGCCTCGTCGGTGGGATCGGTCATGGCCCTCCTCCTGACTCGCCTCGACGCTAGCGCACGGTCACCCGCCGGGTGCGCGCGTGTGCGCGCGAGTGGTGTGTCTCGACGAAGTCCCGACTACAGTCTGAGGTGTGAATGACTCGGTGGAGAAGCCGCTCAAGGGCGGCCACATGACGCCCGTCTCGCGTGTGGGGGGCGAGGTGCGGCGTGAATCCGGGCCGTGGAGCAGCACCGTCCAGACGCTCCTCACCCATCTCAAAGACAACGGGGTCGACTGGTGCCCCGAGCCGCTCGGCTGGGACGAGGGCGGCCGCGAGGCGCTGACCTACCTCAAGGGCAAGGTGCCGACCTACCCGCTTCCCGATTGGGTCTACGACGAGTCGGTGCTGACGACCGCCGCGACCTGGATGCGGCAGCTGCACGACCTCACCGTCGACTTCGACCGTCCCGGGATGCGGTGGCGCTCCCCCCGCCAGCAGCCCGCCGAGGTCATCTGCCACAACGATTTCGCGCCCTACAACATGGTGTTCAAGAACCATGAGCCGGTCGGCCTCATCGACTGGGACTTCGCCGGCCCCGGCCCCCGCGTCTGGGACCTGGCCTACCTCGCCTATCGGTTGGCCCCGCTGATGCGGCCCAGCAACCCGGACGCCCCCGACCTCAGCCTGAAGCTGGAGCGGCGCATCGGCCTGCTGCTCGAGGCCTACGGCACGGACGTCGGCATCTCCGTGCCGCAGCTGCTCCTGACCGTCATCGACCGGCTCGACGACCTGGCCGACATGACGAAGGGCCACGCCAAGGCCACCAAGAACGATGCTCTCGCCAAGGACGCCCACAACTATTCGCGGGACGCCGAGTACCTGAAGTCCCTGCTCAAATGAGGCGAGCCCCGGCTCAGCCGAGCCGGACCCCGCGCGAGATCTGGGTGCTGATCGCCGCGGCGTTCATCATCGCGCTCGGCTACGGCATCATCGCGCCCGTCCTCCCGCAGTACGCCCAGCAGTTCGACGTGGGCGTCGCCGCGGCGTCCATGATCGTCAGCGCGTTCGCGGCCATGCGACTGCTGTTCACCCCGGCGGGCGGCTGGCTGGTCACCCGGTTCCGTGAGCGCATCGTCTACGTCGTCGGCCTCTTCATCGTCGCCGCCTCCACGGCGGCCTGCGCCTTCGCGCAGAGCTACGTGCAGCTGCTGGTGTTCCGCGGGCTCGGCGGCATCGGTTCGACCATGTTCACGATCGCGGCCATGGGCCTGATCGTCCGGCTGGCTCCGCCGCAGCTGCGCGGCCGGACGTCCGCCCTCTACGGCACCAGCTTCCTCGTCGGCAACGTGGTCGGGCCCGTGCTCGGCTCGGCGCTGTCGTTCCTCGGCTTCCGCGCCCCGTTCCTCATCTACGCCGTCGCGCTGGTGATCGCCGCCATCGTGGCGGCGACCTTCCTCTCGACCGCTCAGCTGCGTCCGGCGTCCGAGGGCGAGGAGCGACCCGCTGTGCTGAGCCTTCGCGAGGCGCTCGCCAACCCCGCCTACCGGGCCGTGCTGGTGGCGAACTTCGCGCACGGCTGGACGAACTTCGGGGTGCGGGTCGCCCTGATCCCGCTGTTCGCGGCGGCCGTCCCCACGATCGGCGCGCCGATGGCCGGTCTGGGCCTGACCGCCTTCGCGCTGGGCAACTTCCTCACGCTCCAGGGCTCCGGACGCCTCGTCGACTCCCGCGGACGCCGTCCGGTGGTGCTGATCGGGCTGCTGGTGTGCGGGCTGGCGAACATCGCGTTCGGCTGGGTGACGGGCATCCCGCTGTTCCTGACGCTGTCGGCGCTCGGCGGCGCCGGGGCCGCCCTCGTCGCGCCCGCCCAGCAGGCCGCGCTGGCCGACATCGTCGGACGCGACCGCAGCGGCGGCCAGGCCATCGCCGCGTTCTCGATGGCGTCCGACCTCGGCGCCATCCTGGGGCCGATGGCCGCGGGCCTGCTCGCCGGCCGGTTCGGCTTCGGGTTCGCGTTCGGCTCCACCGGCGTCCTGCTGCTGCTCGCCGGCGTCCCGTGGCTGCTGACGCGCGACACCGTCGTCCGCGACGAACAGCCCGTCACCTGAGCGGCCCGCCGGGGCCTCAGCCCTTCCGCGCCACCAGGTGGAACTCGTTGTAGACGAACAGCGTCCCGGCCCAGCGCGGGAAGGGGTACGAGTACTGCCGGATCGGCACTGCCCCGTGGGCGAGGGCCACGTCGGCGAGCACGTCGAAGTCGGTGAAGCCGAGGTGAGTCGGGTCGGACGCGTGCCCCTTCTCCTGCGGCGTGATGAACACGAAGCGGCCGCCCTTCTTCACCAGCGGCGTGTACATGCCCAGGATGTCGTCGAGGTCCGCCCGCGGCACGTGCTCGACCAGGTGCGAGGCCAGCAGCGAGTCGTACGAGCCCGGGCGGGTGAGGTCGACGCGTCCGAAGAACTCCTCCACTGTGTAGGCCTCGAAGCCGCGCCGGCGGCACTCGGCCACGGAGTACTCGTTGTGGTCGACACCCACGCCGCCGGGCAGCGAGACGAGGTTGCGGCCGATGCCGCACCCGACCTCGAGGCAGCGGCCCAGCTTGAGCCGCCGCAGATCCCATTGGTAGGGCGCCTGAACGTGCAGCAGCTTCTTCCAGGGCTTGTCGCTGATCGCGATGAGGCGCCGCGTGTACTCCTCATCGGTGGTGTCGCCGGGACGCTCGTCGACTTCGGAGGGGTCGGTCATGGGGGAAACCTCTCACAACATGTCGTTTCCAGCATGTATGCCCATCATCGCCCAAACCGGACGCCAGCGGGCGACGTTTCTCAAGCGACTAGCCTGGAACCTCGTCGGAAAGGATTTGCACCCATGCCTCAGCTCCGCTCCCGCACCACGACCCACGGCCGCAACATGGCGGGCGCGCGCGCTCTTTGGCGCGCCGCCGGCGTCAAGGACTCCGACTTCGGCAAGCCGATCGTCGCGGTCGCGAACAGCTTCACCCAGTTCGTGCCCGGCCACGTCCACCTGAAGGACATCGGCCAGCTGGTCGTCGAGGCCATCAACGAGGCTGGCGGCATCGGACGCGAGTTCGACACCATCGCCGTCGACGACGGCATCGCGATGGGCCACGCCGGCATGCTGTACTCGCTGCCCAGCCGCGAGGTCATCGCCGACTCGGTCGAATACATGGTCAACGCGCACGCCGCCGACGCCCTGGTGTGCATCTCGAACTGCGACAAGATCACCCCCGGCATGCTCATCGCGGCGCTGCGGCTGAACATCCCGACGGTCTTCGTCTCCGGCGGCCCCATGGAGGCCGGCAAGGCCGTGATCGTGGACGGCGAGGCCGACACCCGCCTCGACCTGATCGACGCCATGATCAAGTCCGTCGACGACAGCATCAGCGACGAGCAGATCGGCCGCATCGAGGCCAACGCCTGCCCGACCTGCGGCTCGTGCTCGGGCATGTTCACCGCGAACTCGATGAACTGCCTGACGGAGGCGCTCGGGCTGTCGCTGCCCGGCAACGGCTCGACGCTAGCCACCGCCGAGGCCCGTCGCGGGCTGTTCGAGCGGGCCGGCGCGCTGGTCGTCGACCTGGCCGACCGTTACTACCACCAGGACGACGAGTCGGTGCTGCCGCGCTCGGTCGCCACGAAGGCCGCGTTCGAGAACGCCATGCGCCTTGACATCGCCATGGGCGGCTCGACGAACACCGTGCTGCACATCCTCGCCGCCGCCCGCGAGGCCGGCGTCGACTTCACCCAGGACGACATCGACCGGCTCTCCCGCGAGACCCCGTGCATCTGCAAGGTCGCCCCGAACACGCACAACTTCTACATGGAGGACGTCCACCGCGCCGGGGGCATGCCCGCCATCCTCGGCGAGCTGCACCGCGGCGGCCTGCTGGACGACTCCGTCCACTCGGTGCACGCCGACTCGTTGGCGTCCTGGCTGGACGCCTGGGACATCCGCGGGGGAAAGGCGACCGACGAGGCGGTCGAGCTGTTCCACGCGGCGCCGGGCGGCGTCCGGACGACGGAGGCGTTCAGTTCGTCCAACCGCTGGAAGACCCTCGACACCGACGCGGAGAACGGGTGCATCCACTCCGTCGAGCACGCCTACACCGCCGACGGCGGCCTGGGCATCCTGAAGGGCAACATCGCCCCCGACGGCGCGGTGGTGAAGACCGCCGGCGTCCCCGAGCACCAGTGGGTGTTCCGCGGGCCGGCGAAGGTCGCCGAGAGCCAGGACGAGGCGGTCGAGATGATCCTCGGCGGCCAGATCGTCGAGGGCGACTGCGTCGTCGTGCGTTATGAGGGCCCCAAGGGCGGCCCCGGCATGCAGGAGATGCTGTACCCGACGTCCTACCTCAAGGGCGTGGGGCTCGGCCCGAAGTGCGCGCTGATCACCGACGGACGCTTCTCGGGCGGCTCATCGGGCTTGTCCCTCGGTCACATCTCCCCGGAGGCCGCGGCGGGCGGCGCGATCGGGCTCATCGAGGACGGCGACATCGTCTCGATCAACATCCCCGAGCGCACCATCGACATCGAGGTGGACGACGCCGAGCTGGCGCGCCGCCGGGCCGAGCGGGACAGGATCGGCTGGAAGCCGAAGTCCCGCGAGCGTCAGGTCAGCAACGCGCTGAAGATCTACGCGTCGCTGGCCCTGTCGGCCGACAAGGGGGCCGCTCGGCGTCAGCTCGACTGAGCCGTAGCGGCCGACCAGCTCTCCAGGCAACGCCGGACGAGGCCCTCGGGGTCGTCCGCGGCCATGATGGAGCGCACCATCGCCACCCCGGCGACGCCGGTGGCCGAGAGCGCGGGGACGTCCTCGGGGCGCACGTCGCCGATGGCCACGATCGGCATCCTCGCGATGGCGACCAGCGCCGGGTAGCCGGCCAGGCCGAGCGGCGGGCGTCCGGAATCCTTCGTCGGGGTCGGGCGGAACGGGCCCGCGCCCACGTAGTCGATGACGTCGGCGACCTCGTTGGCCTCCTCCACCAGCGCGAGCGTGCCGGTCGTCCACCCGATGACCGCCGTGGGGCCGAGCAGCGCGCGGGCCTCCCGCACCGGCAGGTCGTCGCGCCCCAGGTGGACGCCGTGGACGGGCAACCCGTCGTCCATCGCCCTCTTCGCCGCATCCACGTCGTCGTCCACCAGCACCCGGGTGGACGGCCGGGCGGCCGCGACCGCCTCCGCCACCCGCGCCAACAGGTCGAAGCGCTCGGCTGACGAGGCGTCCTTGAGCCGCACCTGGACGACGCCCGCGCCGCCCCGCGCCGCCGCCGCGGCCACCTCGACCGTGCGGTCCCCACCCCCGGACGTCACCAGGTAGACCCGGTAGTCGATGCCCTCGCTCAGCCCCATCGCAATCCCTCCTCGATCTCGCCCGGCCCGACCAGGGCCAGCTCGTCCAGCAACGCGACCTTGAAGCTGCCGGGTCCGCGCGCGGACGCCGCGGCCCGTTCGGCGGCGATCGACAGCCACGCGGTCGCCGCGACGGCAGCGGTGAGCGGGTCGACCACCACCGTGCACGCCGCGGTGAGCCCACCCAGCACACAGCCCGTGCCGGTCACCCTCGTCAGCAACGGGTCTCCGTTGGCCAGCCGGACCGTCCGGCTTCCATCGGTGAGCGCGTCCACCGCCCCCGAGACGGCCACCACGGTGCCGTGCCGCTCGGCCAGCTGTTCGGCGGCGCCGACCGCGTCGTCCGAACCGGCCACCGAGTCGGCGCCGCGGCCGCCCTGTCCGCCGCTCGCCAGCACCAGCGCCTCCGACGCGTTCCCTCTGACCACCGCGGGTCGCTGGTGCAGCAGCGCGTGCGCCAGCGGCGTCCGCACCGGGGCGCGTCCGATCGCGGCCGGGTCGAGCACCCACGGCTGGTTGCGCAGCCGTGCGGCCGAGACCGTCGGCGGGATCGCGGCCGCCACGTCGGTCGACAGGACGCCCAGGTTGATCAGCAGAGCGTCCGCCACCGCGTTGACTGCGGGCGCCTCGTCGACCGTGTCGGTCATCATCGGCGTCGCCCCGGCGGCGAGCATCGCGTCGGCGACGAAATTCATCGAGACTGTCGCGGTGAGGCAGTGCACCAGCGGCTGGCGGGCGCGGACGTCGTCGAGCACCGCGGCGACGGCGGACCGGCTGAGGGCGGTCACAGGGTCTCCTGGTCGGGGCGGCGGCGGGACGGCGAGGCCACGCGGCCCAGGTTCTCCCCCGCCGGGACCTCCTGGCGCCCGGCGACGGCCTCGAGCTCGTCGTCGATCTCGGCGGCCGACAGCCGCGGCCCGAGCGCACCGCCGGCCGCCACCAGCATGCCACCGAGCGCGATGAGCGCCATCGGCGCCCCTTGATGCCCCAGCCACGACCCCAGCAGCGGCAGGTACGCCGGGTACAGCGCCGGCACGACGATCGACAGCGAGTACGCGGTGCCGTACGCGGTCGCGCGCACCCGCGCCGGGAACCGCTCGTTGATGTAGGCGCCGACGGGCCCGTAGGCCGCGACGGTGATCACCTGCAGCACGGCGGCCGCCAGACCGGCGGTCAGCGCCGTGTGCGCCGACCCGGTGATCCACCACCACACGAGCGGACCGCCGAGCGCGGCCAGCAGGCCCCAGCCGACGAACAGCCGCCGGCGACCCGTGCGCGTCGACCAATGGCCGGCGAACGCCATCGCGATCGCCTGCGCCACGGACGCGATGCCCATCGCCAGCGCGGCGCCGCCAGAGCCGAGGCCGGCGTCGGTGGCGAGGCGTCCGGTCAGCACGATGACGGTCATGTTGGTGAGCAACCACAGCCCGCTCATCAGGGCGAACACCTGCCAGAACTGGCCGGCGTAGCGGCCGAAGACCACCGTGAGCAGACCTTGGCGCCCCGGCCCCGCGTCCGCCGCCACGACCGCCGGAAGCGGACGATGCACGACCGGGGCGTCCGCGACCCGCCGCGTGTAGTAGGCCAGCATGATCAGGGACGCCGTGCCGCCCGCCGCGAACGAGAGCCGCCAGCCCCAGGCCGCGTACGCGTCCGGCCCGAGCAGCGCCAGGAGTCCGACCGTGACGAAGGCGATCGTCGCCTGGGCGCACGGGGCCATCGACATGATCACGCCGGAGACCAGGCCGCGGCGCCGCGGGGCCGACCACTCCATGGCCAACGGGATGGCCGACGTGTATTCGCCGGCCAGGAACACCCCGCCGAGGAACCGCAACGCGATCACCGCCGCCATGGTGCCCCAGCCGAGCACGTCGTGGCTGGGCACCAGCGCGATGAGCCACGTGCAGGCGGCCGTGCCGGCGATGGCGACGCGGGTGGTGCTGGTGCGGCCGACGGCGTCCGAGATACGGCCGAAGATCATGGCTCCCAGCGGACGCCCGATGAGGGTGGCCATGACGACCAGCGCGACGGACGACGCCGCCGCGTCCTGGCCCGCGAGCAGCGGCAACGCGGGGCCGAGCGCCGTGACCGGCAGGAAGATGTTCAGCTGGTCGACGTAGTTTCCGGCGACGCCGCCGCGCACCGCTGCGCGTCCGGACGGCGGCAGACCGGGGACAAGACTGAGCCCGCGCTCCGCGGGCAACGACGAGACGTTCGAGGTGGGCACTGCGCTCCCTTCGCCGGCATGACCCGGACAGGTTCGGACGGTCCAGGCCGCTGCAGCCTGTTCTCAGCCCCTGCGGGGGCTCCCGTGTGTGCCGCCGATGTTAGCGAGCCTCGGCCGGTGTGCCCACCCCCCGGTCAGAACGTGGCCGTCGACAGCCGCGAGAAAACGTGCTCACAATGGCGCCCATGACCCCACCACCCGTGGCCCTCACCATCGCGGGCACCGATCCCTCCGGCGGTGCCGGCATCCAGGCCGACCTCAAGACGTTCAGCGCGCTGGGCGCGTTCGGCACCAGCGTGATCGCCGCACTGGTCGCGCAGAACACCCAAGGCGTCCAGGTCGTCCATCAGGTGCCGGCCGACTTCGTCGAGACCCAGCTGGCGAACCTCGCCTCGGACGTCCGCATCGACGCGGTCAAGATCGGCATGCTCGGCTCGAGCGAGGTCGCCGACGTCGTCGCCGAGTTCCTGGCCACGCTGCCGAGCGAGACACCGGTGGTGCTCGACCCCGTGCTGGTCGCGACCTCGGGCGACTCGCTGGCCGGAGAAGGCGTCCTCGACAAGATGCGCGGCCTCCTGGCCAGGGCGGACGCGGTGACGCCGAACATCCCCGAAGCGGCGGCGCTGTCGGGCCTACCCGAGGCGGCGAGCCCGGAGACCATGGCCGCGCAGGCTCGCCGGATCCGCGAGCTCGGCGCCCGCGGGGTGCTGCTCAAGGGCGGTCACCTCGACGGCGACACGGTCTCCGACCTCTGGCTGGCCGATTCCGGCGAGCACTGGCTCACCCAGGACCGCATCCACACCAAGAACACCCACGGGACCGGCTGCACGCTGTCGTCGGCGATCGCGGCGCTGCGCCCGCAGCGCGACGACTGGCTCAGCGCCGTCACCGACGCCCACGCCTACGTCCGCGACGCCCTGGCCGCGGCCGACACCCTGGACGTCGGCAAGGGACACGGACCCGTGCACCACTTCCACCGCTGGTGGCCGGCCGGCTGACCCGGCGGACGTCCTCGCCCGCAGTCAGACGGTCGCTGACGGACGGCTCACGCCGGGCTTGCGGAAGGCGAGCGTCACCAGCGCGACGGCGTCCAGCAAGAAGACGAAGCCCAGCAGGATGTGCACCATCGTGACGCTCATCTCGCCGAGCGCGAATTGGATCAGGCCGATCACCGGAACGCTCACCGCGTGCATGAACAGGCCCTTGTTGCCCGAGCGGCGCGACCACAGGAACGCGGCGACGGCAGCGACGACGCTGGTCACCAGCGCGATCATCGCGACGATGGAGTGCCAGTGAAAGGACGGCGCCGTCCGCAGGTACAGGCCCAGCACGGCCTGCACGATCGAGGCGATCGCGGTGATCAGCGCGAAGACGCGCAGGGTGATCAGGACGCCGTTGGCGGACGACGGGGCGGGGGACGTTTCAGCAGAAGCCATGCCGCCACCCTACCGAGGACGCCTGCCCGACCCCGCGCGGCCCGTTACGCGTTACGGGGCGAGCCGGTCGCGGCGCCAGCCGTCGCCTTCGCGGCTGTAGCGCAGCCGGTCGTGGAGCCGGCTCGGCCGTCCCTGCCAGAACTCGACCACCGACGGCGTGAGCACGTACCCGCCCCAATGCTCCGGACGCGGCGGGTTGTCCCCGAACCGCTCCGACGCCGCCTTCTCCGCCTCGGCGATCACCGAACGCGACGCGATCACCTGCGACTGCGGGGACGCGATCGCGCCGATACGGCTGCCCAGCGGCCGCTTGGCGAAGTAGTGGTCGGACTCGGCGGCGGGCACCTTGGAGACCTGTCCCTCGAAGCGCACCTGCCGCTCCATGTCGACCCAATGGAACAGAAGCGCCGCGTTCGGGTTCGCGGCCAGCTCCCGGCCCTTGCGGGAGTCGTAGTTGGTGAAGAACACCAGGCCGCGCTCGTCGTAGTCCTTCAGCAGCACGATGCGGGCGGACGGTCGGCCACCGTCGCCCACGGTGGCGAGCGTCATGGCGTTCGGCTCGGGCATCTGGGCGGCGACGGCCTCGTTCAGCCAGCGATCGAACTGCTCGAGCGGGTCAGCGGCAGCGCTGCCCTCGTCCAGTTCGCCCGACTCGTAGTTCCTGCGCATGTTCGAGACGTCCATGGCGCTCAGCCTAGTGCCGGCCGGGACGCCCAACTGGCCCCCGCTCTGAGGCGTCCGCCATACTGCGTTCCATGTCCAGGTCCGTTCAGCACACGGTGCTCGCCACGACGAACAGCGAATCCTTCCGGTCGCTGACCGCGCCGACGACCACCCGCGAGGAGCGCTACCGCCTCGGGCGCGACCTGCGCGAGATCGTCCCGGTGAAGTCGCTCGGCACGTGGAAGGCGACCTCGCATCGCCGCTCGCCGGTCGACCTCATCGAGGAGTCGCACACGGGACGCATCCCCGAGCTGATCCCGATCAGGGTGGGCCGCATGGTCTCCTCCCCCTACGGCTTCCTGCGCGGCGCCGCTGTCGTGCAGGCGGCCGACTCGGCGTTCCTGCCGTCCACCGGCATCACCCCGATCAGCTGCGGCGATTCCCACCTGGGCAACTTCGGTTTCTATCGCTCCCCCGAGGGCGAGCAGGTCATCGACCTGAACGACTTCGACGAGGCGCACCCGGGGCCCTGGGAGTGGGACGTCCGACGCCTCACCGCCTCGGTCTACGTGGCCGGGCGGGAGAACGGCTACAAGGAGGACGAGTGCGCGGACGCCGTCCGCACCTGCGTCCACGCCTACCGCGACGAGATGGTCTTCCTCGCCGACCAGCCGCTTTTCGCCCGCTCGTTCAACCGCCTCGACACCGATCGGCTCAGCGAGACCGTCACCGAGAAGGGGCTCCGCCAGGAGATGAAGCGCGCGCTCAAGCAGGCGCGCAAGCGGACGTCCGATCGGGCGCTGCCCAAGTTCACCGACGAGACGGAGAACGGTGAGCGCCGCATCATCGAGGACAGGCCGCTCATCACGCGCCTGAGCGAGGCCGAGTACAACGCCGTCGCCACCGCTCTCGACAACTACCTCGACACCCTCGCCCCGCACTGGCGCCGCGTCGTCGGTGGCTACACGCTCGTCGACATCGCGCACAAGGTGGTCGGCGTCGGCTCCGTCGGGCTGCGTGCCTACGTGGCCCTTCTCGAGGGGTCCTCGCCCGAGGACGTGCTGTTCCTGCAACTCAAACAGGCCCGCCGCTCGGTGCTGGCCCGCTACGTGCACGGCGAGGCGGCGCTCCACGAGCACCAGGGTCAGCGCGTCGTCGAGTACCAGCAAGCCCTGCAGACCGTGAGCGACCCCCTGCTCGGCTGGACGTCCGTCGAGCTCCCCGAGGGCACCCCGTTACAGAGCGCCGACGGCACCGTCAGCACGCAACCGACGCGCATGGACCTTTACGTCCGGCAGTTCCGCAACATGAAGGGCACCGTGCCGCTGGACAACATCAGCGCCGAGGGCCTCACCGACTACGCCGGCATCGTCGGTCACCTGCTCGCCAAGGGCCACGCCCGGACGTCGGGCGCGTCGATGGTCGCCGGCTACCTGGGCAAGGCGAACGCGGCGGCCGACGCGTTCGCCAGGTTCGCCCGGCTCTACGCCGACCAGACGGAAGCCGACCACGCCGAGTTCCTCGCGGCGGCCAAGTCGGGACGGCTGCCGATCGAGCCGTCCGCGCTGGAGAACATGGGGTCCGCGTTCCGCCCGGGCGGCTGAGACTGCACCGTGATCGGGGCGGCTGCCCGGCGCGGATATCGGCAACTCTTTGCATGAGAAAACACTCATGAGTCGTGTTCGCGGGAATCACGCGGTCGCGCGCACGCCGTCTGCCTCCGGTCAGTTTTGCGAGGATGGTGCGTTTCCGCTGGTCACCACAGGGATGAATAGGCATGGGAGCCCGGCGCATAACCTCGCACTCAGCGACGATTGATGGCCACATTATCCCCGGGATCGGACGCCTTTTCCGGCAAAATCTACCGTCAGCGGGCCAGTCACCCGGGCAGGGGACCAATCTTTCACACCCTCCGTGATAAATTTGGTCACGACCTGGGGGATTGCGTGCTGACCACACGCGTCTTGCGTACTGACCATGCGCTGATCACATTTTCTCATCTCCCCTGGGCTTGACTGAGGGGGGAACTCAGGTGGCTGCACCGCCTATTAACTCGACCGCGCCCACTTACCTGGACCACCAGGAGCGGACGGACGCCGGCTCCACGCAACCGTGGTGGGAGTCGGGTGAGCCGCCGAGGCGCCTGTACTACTTCCTGGAGCACATCGCCGACACCGCGCCGTCCACGACGGCGCTCGAGTGTGAGGGCGTCGTGCGCTCCTACGCCGAGTTCGACGCCGACGGGAACCGCGTCGCACACTACCTCAACGGCCTCGGGATCGCCCCCGGCGACACCGTGGGCATCCTCATCGACCGGTCGCTGGCCATGTACCAGGCGATCCTCGGTGCGCTGAAGTCGGGCGCCACCTACGTCCCGATCGACCCGAACGCCCCGCACGACCGCGTCCAGTACATCGTCGAGGACGCTCAGGTGAAGGTCCTGCTGACGACGACCGACAAGGCGTCCTCCAGCGAGGGCCTCGATGTGCGCCGCATGTTCATGGACGAGATCACCGCCGAGCTCGCCCAGCAGCCCGCCGAGCGTCTGCACCTGACGGACGACGACGACCCGGTCGCCTACATCATCTACACCTCCGGCTCCACCGGCCGCCCCAAGGGCGTCATGGTGGCGCACTCGTCCATCTGCAACTTCATCAACGTCGCGAAGGTCATCTACGGCGTCCAGGCCGACGATCGCGTCTACCAGGGCATGTCGGTCTCGTTCGACTTCTCGATGGAGGAGCTGTGGACGACCTGGGCGACGGGCGCCGCGCTCATCGCCGGCCCGACGGACGGCCGTAAGGTCGGCCCCGGCCTGGCCGACTTCCTCGACGAGAACCGCATCACGTTCATGCACGCGGTGCCGACCGTGCTGTCCACCATGGACCGCACGCTCCCGCGTATCCACACCCTGAACCTGGGCGGCGAAGCCTGCCCGCAGGAACTCGTGGAGCGCTGGGGTTCCCACGGTCGCCGCATCCTCAACACCTACGGCCCCACCGAGTGCACCGCGAGCTGCACCTGGGCCGAGCTGCGCCCGGGCGAGCCCGTCACCATCGGCAAGGCGCTGCCCACCTACGGCACCACGCTGCGCGACGAGAACTTCAACATCGTCCCCGACGGCGAGACCGGCGAGTTGTGCATCACCGGCGTCGGCGTGGCCGTCGGCTACGTCGGGCGTCCCGACCTGACCGCCGAGAAGTTCGTCATCGACGAGCAGGGCCGCCGCACCTACAAGACGGGCGATCTGGGCCGCTACGACGAGAACGGCAACATCGTCTACCTGGGCCGCAAGGACGCCGAGGTCAAGGTCCGCGGTCACCGCGTCGATCTGGGCGAGATCGAGGGGGTCCTCCTCGAGAAGGACTCCGTCTCCACGGCCGTCGTCAACAAGATCGACAACGACGCCGGCGGCGAGCTGGTCGGCTACATCCTGCCGTCCAAGGGCGTCGAGGGCACCCGCGAGCTGGCGACGTCGTTGCACGACCACGCCCGCAAGCGCCTGACCGCCTACATGGTCCCCGACTACATCGAGTTCGTCGACGACATCCCGCTGATGCCGTCCGGCAAGCCCGACCGCAAGGCACTGCCCGCCCCGGTGCACCCGCGCCTCATCGGTGGCGCCGACACCTACAGCGCTCCCGAGACCGACACGGAGAACGCGGTCACCGACGTCTGGGCCGAGACCCTGCGCCTGCCCGTGGAGCAGCTGTCCGCCGAGGCCGACCTGTTCACCGATCTCGGTGGGCACTCCCTCATCGCGGCCACCCTGGTCTCGAAGTTGCGCAACTCGGGCATGCCGGGCACCGACGACCTGTCGATCCCCGACCTCTACTCGCACCCGACGGTCCGGCAGCTCGCCGGCTTCCTCGACAGCGCCGGAGCCGAAGCGCAGGAGGCGCCCGACGAGGCTGCCGACCGCGTCGTCTACGGCCGCGGCCGCATCTTCGCGTTCGGCCTGGCGCAGCTGGCCTACCTGTACCTCATCGTGCTGGTGTCGATGCTGCCCATCGGCATCCTGTACAGCATCCACGGCGGTGAGCCGTCCACGCTGATGCTCGTGCAGATGATGGCCACGGTGCCGCTCACCTACCTGTTCACCCGGTGGGTGCTCCCGCTGGCCACCGCCCGCCTCGTCGGACGGAACCTCAAGGAGGGCAGCTACCCGCTCTACGGTTCGACGCACCTGCGGGTCTGGCTCGTCCAGCGCTCGCTGACTCTGTCGCCGCTGCCCCACCTGACCGGGTCCCCGTGGGCCTCCCGCTACCTGCGCGCCATGGGCGCCACGATCGGCACCGGCTGCCACATCGGCAGCGCGCAGATCCCGCTGCCGTCCATGGTCACGCTGGGCGACAACGTCACCATCGGCTACGAGACGCACCTGCGCGCCAGCGAGATCGCCGAGGGACGCCTCCACATCGGCCGCATCGTCATCGGGGACACCGCCTCGATCGGCGCCAACTGCGCCCTGGCCGGTCCCTGCACCGTCAGGGATCGCTCCGTCATGCGGGCCCAGTCGCTGCTGCTGGCCGGCGAGTCCATCCCGGCCGGTGAGGTCTGGGCGGGCTCTCCCGCCGCCAAGATCAAGCAGGCCAACGACCCCGTCATCGACACGATGATGGAGTGCGACCAGGCGCCCCGGCACTGGACGAAGGACCTGCGCCGCAAGTTCGCCTTCGGCATCACCTTCCTGGAGTTCCTGCCGATGCTGGCGATGGTGCCCGTCGTGGTCATCGTCTGGTTCACGCTGCTGGTCCTCGAGGACGGCGCCGCACTCATCGCGACGCTGCTCACCGGTCCCCTGTTCGTGGTCACCGCGTGCGGTCTGATCCTGTGGTTCCGCCGCTTCGCGCTGCTGAAGACGCCGGTCGGCATCCACCACCTGCGCTCCGAGCTGGGCGTCGAGAAGTGGTTCGGCGACAAGCTGTTGGAGGCGTCGCTCGGCCTGAGCAACCAGCTCTACGGCACGCTCTACACGCCGCACTGGCTGCGGATGCTGGGCGCGCACATCGGCAAGGACTCCGAGATCGCGACCATCGCGAACATCGACCCCGACCTGTTGACCCTGGGCGACGGAACCTTCGTCGCCGACATGGCCAGCATCGGCTCCGCGACGTACTCCAACGGCCACGTGGCCTTCCGCCGCACCGTGGTCGAGGACCGCGCCTTCGTGGGCAACGCGTCCTACATCCCGTCCGGCACGCGGCTGGGCAACGACTCCCTCATCGGCGTCCTGAGCACCCCGCCGGTGCGCGGCGTCGCCGCCGGGACGTCCTGGCTGGGCAACCCGCCGATCTTCCTGCCGCAGCGCGAGAAGTACGACGAGTTCACCGAAGAGACGACGTTCGCCCCGCCGCGCTGGAAGGTGACGCTGCGCTACATCGTCGAGTTCTTCCGCATCACGATCCCGCCGACGCTGCTGGCTCTGTCGACCTTCTTCACGCTGTGGGTCGTCTCCTGGTTCGCCCAGCAGGGCATGCCGATGATCGGCGTCGTCCTCATGACCGGCGTCGTCGCGATGGTGGGCTCCCTGCTCGTCACGCTGGTCGTCGCCCTGATGAAGTGGATCATCGTCGGCCGCTACCGGGCTCGCGTCGAGCCGCTGTGGGGCAACTTCGTCCGCCGCACCGAGTTCATGACGGGCATCTTCGAGACGACCGCCGTCCCGGCGCTGCTCTCGCTGGTCGCCGGCACGCCGATGCTCGGCCCGGTCCTGCGCCTGTTCGGCGCCAAGGTCGGCAAGCGGACCCTGATCGACACCACCTACCTGACCGAGTTCGACCTCGTGACGATCGGTGACGACGTCACCGTCGGGCAGGACGTCTCGCTGCAGACGCACCTGTTCGAGGACCGCGTCATGAAGATGGGCCACGTCGTCCTCGAGGACGGCGCGAGCATCTCGAGCCGCGCGGTGGTGCTGTACGGCGCCACCGTGGGCGAGGACACCAGCGTTGCCCCGCTGACCCTGGTGATGAAGGGCGAATCGTTGCCCGCTAACACCCGCTGGGCAGGCATCCCCGCCCGCCGCAACCGTCACGCCGCTCCGGCCCCGCAGGCCGACGCGGTCTCCGAGGAGGTCTCCGCATGAGCACCGCTACGCAACCGAGGCGCGCACTGTCCGACTTCGATCTGTCGGAGAGCGACCTCGTCGAGGTTCCCCACATCTGTGAGGATCCGACCGAGCTCAACTCCCGTGCCCGCAAGAGCCCGCGCATCGTCGGCATCGACGTCGCCCGCGGCGTCGCACTGCTCGGCATGATGGTGGTCCACATCATCACCGACGTCACCGACGAGGGCCTCATGCCCTGGTCGTGGCGCCTCTCGTCCGGCAACTCGGCAGCGCTGTTCGCCACCCTCGCGGGCGTCGGCATCGCCCTGTCGACCGGGCGCCGCAACCCGCCGCGCGGCCGCGGTCTGGTGGCCGCCATGGGCAGCCTGGTCGTCCGCGCCATCCTGATCGGCGTCATCGGCCTCGCGCTGGGCGTCGTCGTGCCGACCGACCTGGCCAACGTGATCCTGCCGTACTACGCGGTGCTGTTCGTGCTGGCGATCCCGTTCCTGCGCGTCCCGGCCCCGCTGCTCGGCGCCCTGAGCCTCATCGTCGCGATCGCGGTTCCGTTCTGGAGTCACGCCGCCCGCATGACGTTGCCCGTCGTCGAGCCGACGAACCACACGTTCGCCAGCCTGATGGCCAACCCGGGCCAGACGTTCACGCAGCTCATGCTCACGGGCGTCTACCCGGCCGTCGCCTGGATGTCCTACGTGTTGGCCGGCATGGCGATCGGCCGCCTCAACATCCGCCGCTGGGTCGCGCTGTCCCTGATGCTCGGCGGCACCCTGGTGGCCCTGCTCACCGCCGGCGCCAACTGGGTCCTCATGGACGCCCTCGGCGGCCGTCAGGCGCTGGCCGACGTCGCCGCGCGCACGATGCCGCTGGACGACTTCACCTCGCTTCTGGTGTGGGGCGCGGGCGGCACGCTGCCGACCGACTCCCTGTGGTGGCTCGGCGTCCTGGCGCCGCACACGTCCACGCCGTTCGACCTGCTGTTCACCCTCGGCGTCGCCTGCGGCGTGCTGGGCGCCTGCATGATGATCGGCGTCGTCATGCCGAAGGCCGTCCGGCCGCTGGCGCTGATGGGCTCCATGCCGCTGACGATGTACTCCCTGCACCTCGTGATGGTGGCCTCCCAGGTGTGGCTGCTCAACTTCGAGTGGCTCGGCTACGCCGTCCAGGTCGTGCTGTTGCTGGGCTTCGCCTTCCTGTGGAGCCGCAAGTTCCAGCGCGGGCCCCTGGAGGGGCTCGTCAACGTCGGCGCGAAGGCGACCAAGTCGCTGATCATGGGATCGAAGCAGCGATGAGCAACCTCGCCCTCGTGTACCGCGGCAAGGCCAGCACCGACGGATGCCCCGAGGCCGCGGCCCGCATCCTTCGCCTGGCCGGGTTCGACGTCGCTTACGCCGGTAAGGGCGAGGAGTTCAAGCTGGACGCCCGCTCGCTCGCTCAAGCCGCCGTCTACGCCCAGCCGGGCGGCGACGAACTCGAACCCGCCTGGCGGCACATGCGCAAGCACGCGGACGTCATCACCGACTTTGTGTCCGGCGGCGGACGCTACCTCGGCTTCTGCCTGGGTGCCTACCTCGCCGGTCACACTCCCGGTCTCGGGCTTCTGGACGGCGATGCGATGCAGTACATCGCGACGCCAGGGGCAGAGATCGCGACCGAGAGTGCAGCCGTTCTCGAGGTGATGTGGGCTGGTCACCCGCGTCGGGTGTATTTCCAGGACGGCTGCACTTTCGAAACAGGGCCGACCACCGACGTGGTGGCCCGGTACACCAACGGGGCTCCGGCCGCGGTGATCAACGACTACGGCCGCGGCCGGGTCGCCGCGGTCGGCCCGCACCCTGAGGCGACCGACGACTGGTTCATCGACGACGACCTGCCCGTGGCCACCCCGGGCACCGACGACCTGGCACTGGACATCGTTCGGCGGCTGGTGGCGTGATGACCGGCGTATGGACCGCCCCTGTCGTGGGCACCGAGGACGCCGATCTGGCGCTCCTCGACGCCGACGAGCTCGGCAGCCTCGACCGGTTGGCCGATCCCACCGAGCGGGCCTCCTACGTCACCGGCCACGCGCTCGTGCGGCGCGTCCTCGGCGAGGTCCTCGGGCTGAGCCCCGACGCGCTGAGCTTCGCCCGGTCCTGCGCGTTCTGCGGGGCGTCCGGGCACGGCAAGCCGTCCGTGGCCGGCAATCGGGTGCAGTTCAGCGCCTCGCGCAGCCGCGAACTCGTCGGCGTCGCCGTGGCCAACCGGCCGGTCGGCCTCGACATCGAGGCCGTCGACGCGGTACCCGACGGCGCGGCGTCCCTGGTCGGCCTGGCCGACCGGACGCCCGCGGCCGACGTCGCGCGCCAGTGGGTGCGCACTGAAGCGGCGCTCAAGGCGACCGGGCAGGGCCTCGGCGTCCCGCCCCAGGACGTCCACCTCACCGGCCCCGACGAACCGCCCCGCGTCCTGTCCTGGCCGCTGCCGGATGCGGACTCCGTCCAGTTGGCCGACCTCGACCTCCCCGTCGGCTTCGCCGGCGCCCTCGCCATCACCGGTGGCGGCATCCCCACATTCGATCTGCACGACATGAAGGAAGATCAGCGATGAAGAAGTTCACGATCACCCGAGTCGCCGCCCTGGCGGCCACGGTGGCGGTCTTGACCACGGGCTGCACCATCACCACCGACCCCGACTCCGTCGTCCCCACCCGTTACGTGGAGAGCGTGGCGGTCGCGCCGGCCGCCAAGGCCAGCGTCGGGGAGCAGGACGCGAAGGCCGCCGCGCAGGCCGCCGTCACGTTCACCCTCGCGCACGGCACCGAGGAGAACCTCCTCGACCCGCAGCGGAAGACCTACACCGTCGACGAGTTGGGGGCCGGACTGCAGCAGGCGCTGACGCCGGAAACCTACGCCTCGTGGCAGCAGGTCGCGCCGAAGATCGCGTCGGGCGACCGTGCGGAGCGGGAGAGTTTCCGCGGCCTGAAGGTGTTCGCCCTGGACGAGCCGACCTGGCGCCGCCCGGCTGCCCGGCCGATCATCCAGAGCCAGGACGTCACCCACGTCAAGGTCGAGGCCAGGCCGCACTCGGCCGACAACCAGCGGCTCTCGAGCAGCACCTCGGTGGCGCAACCGCAGGAGGTGACCGTGTCGCTGGAGCACCGCACGATCGCCCACTTCGCGACCGACCACAGCCCGGTGGAGGCCGTCATCGACCGCCAGGTCAGCTACGTCATGCAGAAGACGCCCGACCGCGGCTGGCTGATCAGCGAGTACAACGGCAACTACGAGATCGAGGCCGATCCGATCCTGCGCTGATCCGATCCTGCACCGGTCGTTCCCGGCGCCGCGTCGCGGCGCCGGGCGATCGAGCCGTCAGCCCAGCAGCGTCCTGGCCGTCGCCCACACCGACTGCGGGGAACCCTGGATCGGCTGGGCACCGCCCGCCTTCATCGACCAGCCCTGCTGGCCGACCGTGAAGTTGACCGTGCGGGTGCCCGCCGCGGTGTGGTGCGACACCTCGACCCCGATGGGCAGCGGCAGCACCTGCCCCGAGCCGAGCTCGGAGACGGCATCGAAGATGATGTCGGGGATGTTCTGGCCGGGCTCCAGCGGCTGTGCCGTGTGCGCCCCCACGCCGGACATGTCGAGCAGGAACGACCCCTCGGCCGCGTTGATGAACACCGTCCGCATCACCGGCTCGCCGCCGGACGTGATGATGAGCCGATACACATCGACGGCCTCGGCCATGATCGCGGCGATCGCGTTCGCAGCGTCCTGGGCGGCGATCATCTCGTCCTCGACCACCGCCAGCCCGCGCACCATTAGCGTTGCGTAGCCGGCGCGGACGAGCGCCTCGTCCTCCAGCAGCGGGGCGATGCCGACGGCGTCCAGGCTGCGGCGGGCGGGATCGGAGCCGCTCATGCTGGCCAGCGCGAGCAACTCGTGGTCGGTGATGCCGAAGGCACCCTCGTCCTCGGTCGCGTCGAAGGGGGTCTCGTTCTCGGGCATCTCGTTCGTCATGCGTTCCTCCTCGGGGTCGACTCGACCCTAGAGGCACAGTCGGGCAGGCCGCGAACTCGCCCGCAAGCCCCGGGCGTGTCGCGGCGCCCGCGTCACTCGACCACCACGAGCAGGTCGCCGCCCTCGACGGCCTGAGCATGCCCGATGGCCAGCCGTTTCACCGTGCCCGCGACCGGGCTGCTGATGACCGCCTCCATCTTCATGGCCTCGATCGAGGCCACCTGCTCGCCCGCGGCGACCTCCTGGCCCTCCTCGACCGTCAGCGTCACCACGCCCGCGAACGGAGCGGCGACCTGGCCGGGCACCTTCGGGTCGGCGCGCTCGGCCTGGGTGACCGTCGACTTCACCGACGAGTCCCGCACCCACACCTGCCGCATCTGGCCGTTGATCGTCGCCATCACGGGGCGCATGCCGCGCTCGTCCGCCTCGCCGATCGCGGTCAGGCTCATCAGGAGGGTCTTGCCGCGCTCGATGGGCACCTTGTGCTCGACCCCGAGCTCGAGACCGTGCAGGAACTGGCGGGTGGTCAGCACCGACAGGTCGGAGTAGGACTCGCTCGCCGCCTCGTACTCCGCGGTCGGGCCCGGGAACAGCAGCCGGTTCAAGGTGCGACGCGGCTCGCGCTCCAGCGCGTCGGCGTCCTCGGGCGCGAGCTCGGTCTCGACGGGCTTGGTGCGGCGTCCGGCGAGCGCCTTGGTGCGGAATGGCTCGGGCCAGCCTCCGGGCGGATCGCCCAGGTCGCCGTTGAGGAAGCCGATCACCGAGTCGGGGATGTCGTACTTCTGGGGGTCGGCCTCGAAGTCGGCCGGGTCGGCCCCGACGCCCACCAGCGCGAGCGCGAGATCGCCGACGACCTTGGAGGACGGCGTCACCTTCACGATGTTGCCGAGGATGCGGTTGGCGGCGGCATACATGTCTTCGATCGCCTCGAAGTGCTCCCCCAGCCCCAGCGCGATGGCCTGCTGGCGCAGGTTCGACAGCTGGCCGCCGGGGATCTCGTGCAGGTAGACGCGACCCGTCGGCCCCGGCAGCCCCGACTCGAACATCCCATACAGCATCCGGACGCCCTCGAAGTACGGCTCCAGGGCGGTCGCCGCCTCCAGCGAGAGCCCGGTGGGGCGGTCGGTGTCGTCCGTGGCCGCGATGAGCGCCGACAGCGGAACCTGGGACGTCGTCCCCGCCCACGCCGCCGACGCGACGTCGACCGCGTCCACCCCGGCATCGATGGCGGCCAGGAGCGTGCCGAGCTGGCCCCCGGCGGTGTCGTGGGTGTGCAGGTGCACGGGCAGGTCGAAGTTCGACCGCAGGGCCGAGACCAGCTTCACCGCCGCCGGCGCCCGCAGCAGGCCGGCCATGTCTTTGATGGCGAGGATGTGCGCGCCGGCCTCGACGAGCTTCTCGGCCATCGCGAGGTAGTAGTCGAGCGTGTAGAGCTTCTCGCCCGGGCTGGTCATGTTGCCCGTGTAGCAGATGGCGGCCTCGGCGACGGCATGGTCGGTCTCGAGGACGGCCTCGATCGCCGGACGGATCTGCTCGACGTTGTTCAGCGCGTCGAAGATGCGGAAGATGTCGATGCCGCTGGACGCCGCCTCACGCACGAACGCCTTGGTGACCGCGAGCGGGTAGGGCGTGTAGCCGACCGTGTTGCGGCCGCGCAGCAGCATCTGGATCGGCAGGTTCGGCATCAGCTCGTGCAGGGTGTCGAGCCGGGCCCACGGGTCCTCCTTGAGGAAGCGCAGCGCCACGTCGTAGGTCGCGCCGCCCCAGGCCTCCACCGAGAACAGCTGCGGCAGCATGCGCGCGAGGTGCGGGGCGACGTTCATCAGGTCACGGGTACGCACTCGGGTGGCGAGCAGCGACTGGTGGGCGTCCCGGAACGTGGTGTCGGTGACGGCCACCTGCGTGCTGGCGCGCAGCTCGTCGGCGAAGCCCTTCGGCCCGAGCGCGAGCAGCCGCTGGCGCGCACCGTCCGGCGGAGGGGATGTGAGGTCGATGTTCGGCAGTTTCTCGCGGGCGATCATCGGGGTGCGCGGGTCGCCGTGGGGCTTGTTGACGGTGGTCTCGGCGAGGTAGGTGAGCAGCTTCGTCGCCCGGTCGGCGGACTCGTGGCCGGTGAGCAACCAGGGGCGCTCGTCGATGAAGGACGTCGTGATGTGGCCCGAGCGGAAGTCCGGGTCGGCGAGGACGGCCTTGAGGAACCCGATGTTCGTCGAGACGCCGCGGACGCGGAATTCGCTCAGCGCGCGGGACGCCCGGCGGACCGCGGTCGAGAAGTCGCGGCCGCGGCAGGTGAGCTTCACCATCATCGAGTCGAAGTGGGCGCCGATCTCCGCCCCGGCGAACACGGTGCCGCCGTCCAGGCGGATACCCGCGCCGCCCGGCGTCCGGTAGACGCTGACGTGGCCGGTGTCGGGACGGAAGCCGTTGGCCGGGTCCTCGGTGGTGACGCGGCACTGCAGCGCGGCGCCACGGGTCTGGATGGTCTCCTGATGCAGCCCCAGGTCGTCCAGGGTCGCCCCGGCCGCGATGCGCAACTGGCTGCTCACGAGGTCGACGTCGGTGACCTCCTCGGTGACCGTGTGCTCGACCTGGATGCGGGGGTTCATCTCGATGAAGACGTAGCGGCCGTCCTCGCCCAGGAGGAACTCCACAGTGCCCGCGTTGACGTAGTTGATGTGCTCGGCGAACGCGACCGCGCTGGCGCAGATCTGCTCGCGCAGTCCGGCGTCGAGGTTCGGCGCGGGGGCCAGCTCGATGACCTTCTGGTGGCGGCGCTGCAGAGAGCAGTCGCGCTCGTAGAGGTGGATCACCTGGCCCTCGCCGTCGGCGAGGATCTGCACCTCGATGTGCCGCGGGCTGAGCACGGCCTGCTCGAGGTACATGCGACTGTCGCCGAACGCGCTGCCGGCCTCGCGCATCGCCTCGGTGAGAGCGGCTTCGAGCTTGGTCGGGTCGTCCACCCGGCGCATGCCGCGTCCACCGCCACCGCTGACCGCCTTGACGAACAGCGGGAAGCCGATGTCGTCCGCTGCGGCGACCAGCGTCGCCACGTCCTCGGACGGCTCGGAGCCGCGCAGTGTGGGTAGGCCCGCCTCCCGGGCGGCCGCGATCGCGCGGGCCTTGTTGCCGGTGAGCTTGAGCACGTCCTCGGACGGCCCCACGAACGTGATGCCCTCCTCGGCGCAGCGCCTGGCCAGGTCGGGGTTCTCCGACAAGAAGCCGTAGCCCGGGTAGACGGCGTCGGCGCCCGCTTCCTTGGCCGCGCGCACAATCCCCTCGATGTCGAGGTACGCGCGGACGGGGTGACCGACCTCGCCGATCTCGTACGACTCGTCCGCCTTCAGCCGGTACTCCGACAGCCGGTCCTCGTAGGGGAACACCGCGACCGTCGTGATGCCGAGTTCCGTCGCCGCACGGAACGCGCGCACGGCGATCTCGCCGCGGTTGGCGACCAGCACCTTCGTGAACATCGCAGACCCCTTAGCCGAAGAGACAGTGCGCTCAATCTAGAGGGTGTCGATGGCATTCCCGCCGGACGTCCGCGATAGAGGACCGCGCCGCAGGACGCCGGGCGCGAGCGAGCAGCCGCACGTGGGGCCGGCGGCGCAGAAGGGCGTCGTCAGCCGCGCGCTCGCGATGGGGTGTAGGCGCAGAACGGCTCCTCGGCCAGGTAGTCGCCGGTCATCGCGTAGGCGCGGGCGCGGGAACCGCCGCAGGCGTCCCGATAGCCGCACACCCCGCACTTGCCCTTCAACAGGGTGCGATCGCGCAGGTCGGTGAACACCGGCGAGTGACGGTAGATGTCGATGATGTCCGTCTCGCGGATGTTGCCGGCCTTCACGGGCAGGAACCCCGAGGGGTAGATGTCGCCGGTGTGGCTGATGAAGATGAACCCATCGCCGTCGTTGACGTTGCGGGCCCGGCCGATGCCGTCGGACTGGCTGTAGTGCATGCCGCGGGTCATCACGTCGCGGACGTCCTCGTCGGACTCCCCCGCGCGCACCTCGGCGCGCTTGCGCTGCATCACGACGCGCGAGTACTGCGGGGCTGCCGTCGCCTTGATGTCGAACGGAGCCGTCTTCGACAGGTCGTACAGCTTGTGGAAGACCTCCTCGAAGCCCTCGGGACCGGCCACGTCCTCCTTCTTGGCCCGGCCCATCGGGACGAGGAAGAAGACCTCCCAGAACACGACCCCGAGCTGGGTCATGAGCTCGCACATGGCGTCCATGTCGTCGAGGTTCGCCTTGCGGATCACCGTGTTGACCTGGGTGGACAGCCCGACCTCCTGCGCCTCGCGCAGGATGCGCAGCCCGTGATCGAAGCTGCCGTGGACGCGGCGGAACTCGTCGTGGATGGCGGCGTTCGAGCCGTCCAGGGAGATCGCCAGGCGGGTCAGCCCCACCGACTTCAGTTCGGCCATCAACTCCTTGGTCGCCAGCGGCGTCGTCGCCGGCGTGATGCCCATCCTCATGCCGAGCTTGGCGCCGTACTCGACGAGCTCGACGATGTCGGGACGCTTGAAGCAGTCGCCTCCGGAGAACACGAACACGATCGGCCCGAACTCGCGAAGCCGGTCCATCATCGCCTTCGCCTCGGCGGTGGTCAGTTCGCCCGCGTCGCGCAGCGGCTGCGCGTTCGCCCGGCAGTGCTGGCAGGCCAGGTCGCAGGCCTGGGTGGTCTCCCAGATCGCGATGAACGGCGCCTTGTCGAAGTCCAGGCTCCGTCGGGACGCCCCCGCGTGCGGGTGCCCGCCCGGATGCCCTCCGGGGTGACCTCCTGGGTGTCCACCGGGATGACCGGTGGTCGGCGCGGGCAAAGTCACGGAGTGCGGGTGCGGCATGTCGCCATGCTAGCTACTACCCACGGTAGTACGTGCCCATTCCTCCAGAGATCCCGGAGGAATCCGGATATCCTCAGCCGGCGCCGCCCGGCCGCGCGATGACCTCACCGTGCGGCAGGAAGAACCAGGCGTCCGGGTCGTCGCCCCAGCGACGCCACCCGTCGGCGATCCGCTCGAGCTCGGCACGCGTCACGCCGTGAGCCTCGGCGCGATCGGCGAAGGACGAGTTCAGGACGCGGTCCGCCTGGGAGCGTCCCCACCAGGCGGTGGACTCGGCGGTGGCGTACGTCCAGGAGGACGAGCCCGCGAACTCCACCGTGAGGCCGGCCTCCCGCACCCACGCCCGCAGCCGGCGTCCCGCGTCCGGCTCACCACCCGTCGACCGCGCGAGGCTGCGGTACAGCTCGCGCCACCGGGCGAGCTCGTCGACTTCGGGGTACCAGGCCATGGCGCCGTAGTCGGCGTCGCGGACGGCGACGATGCCACCGGGGCGGCAATACCTTCCCATCGCCCGCAGCGCGCCGACGGGGTCGAGCACGTGCTGCAGCACCTGATGGGCGTGCACGACGTCGAAGGACGCCGGCTCGATGTCGAGGGAGAACAGGTCGCCGACGACGAACGCAGTGACACGGTCGCCCCGGCGGTCGGCGGCCTCCCGGGACGCCGCGATCGCGGGCTCCGCGGCGTCCACGCCGGTCACGCGGCCGTCCGGCCCCACCCGCCCGGCGAGGTCGAGGGTGATCGACCCGGGACCGCAACCGAGATCGAGCACGCGCTGACCGGGCCGCAGCCGGTCGAGCACGTAGCCGCAGCTGTTCTCCGCCGTTCGGGTCCCGTGGGACGCCAGCACGCTGGCGTGGTGCCCGTGGACGTAGGTGCCTGCGCTCCTGGTGGCCATGACGCCCACGCTAGGCGCGACCCCCAACGCCGCCGGCGGGTCTCACGCGCGATTCGAATCCTCGCCGCGAGGCCCGGCCGGCGTCCGCTCGGTCGGCTCCGGTTCGTTCGTGACCGTCACGGTGTGCCGTTCCCCGCGGTGCGTGAACGTGAAGGTCAGGCTCTTCCAGGACGCCGGCAGCTGCGGGTGCGTGCTGAACCCGTCCGCCGTCAACCGCAGCCCGGCGAAGCCGTAGACGGCCGCCTGCCACATGCCGCCCGCGGACGCCCCGTGGATGCCGTCGGACGCGTTGTGCCGCACGTCCAGCAGGTCGGCCCGGGCCGCGCGCAGGAAGTGGTCGTAGCCGCGCTCGGAGTCCCCGGCCCGGCAGGCCATCACGGCGCTGATTGACGGCCCCAGGCTGGAGCCGAACTCGTGGTCGGTGCGCGGGTCGTAGTAGGCGTAGTTGGCCCGGAGCTGCGCGGACGTGAACTCGTCCGAGAGCAGGTACTGCAGCATCATCACGTCCGGCTGCTTGAGCACCTGCGTCCTCGCGCACCCCTCGATCCCGTCGATCTGCTGCATCGACTCGGTGCGCTCGGGACTGCGCAGCAGCTCGATATCGGCGTCGGGCAGGGCGAAGTAGCCCTCGAACTGCTCCACGAGCCCGGTCTTCTCGTCCAGGGGCAGAAACATGCCGGCCGCGACGGTCTTCCAGGAGGCCCGGGCCTCGTCGTCGATCGCCAGCGCCTCCCCGAGCTCGGCCGCGCGCTGCGGATGCTTGTCGGACAGCCACCTCCACACGTCCTCCGCGGCCCGCAGGTGCCAGCGGGCGAAGTAGTTCGTGTAGGCGTTGTCGTCCACGTGGTCGTGGTACTCGTCGGGGCCGATGACTTCGCGGAAGTGGTAGCGACCGTCCTTCTCGAGCGTGGCCGCGGACGCCCAGAACCGGGCGCCGTCCAGGACCATCTCGGCGCCCATGTCGCGCATGAAGTCGTCGTCGCCGGTCGCGCCCCAGTACTGCAGGACGCCGAACGCGATGTCGGCGGTGATGTGGATCTCGATGTCGCCGGTCCAGATCCGCACCAGCTTCGTGCGGTCGTTCAGGTCGGGCACCCAGGTCGGCGTCACCTCGACGCCCTCGCCGGCCGACTCCCACGGGTACTGCGCGCCCCGGTAGCCGTTCGCCGCAGCCTTCGCCCGCGCGCCCGCCAGCCCGTGCCAGCGGTAGGCGAGCATGTTGCGGGCCACCTCGGGCTCCGTGTGGACGAAGAGCGGCAGCATGAACGACTCGGTGTCCCAGAACACGTGGTGGCGGTAGCCGAAGCCGCTCAGCGTCTTCGCGCCGATGCTCGCCCGGTCGGTGAACCGCGGGGCGGCGATCTGCAGCTGGAACAGGTTGTAGCGCAACGCGATCTGCGCCTCCGGGTCACCGTCGACGACGATGTCGCTCGCCGCCCAGCGGTCGGCCCACACGGCGGAGCTGCCGGCCAGCACCGCCGCCCAGCCGGCGTCCGCCAGCTCGCGGGCCAGGCCGAACGCCTCGCCGACCGGGTCCGCGGAGCTCACCGACGCGATCGTCGCGACGTACTTGGTCAGCACGGCGGTCGTCCCGGCCGTCAGCTCGCACTCGTGCTCGACGGCCGGCGCTCCGTCGGCATCGCTGCCCCACGCCTTCGACCCGGCGCCCTGCAGCGTCACGACAGCGGCCTGGGCGACCTCGATGGTGGTGGCGCGGGTACGGACCCGCAGGGAGGCGGCCCACTCGTCGGACGTCTGCCCGACGTGGTCGAAGTGCACGCGCCCGGTGTTCTCGACGTGGCTGTCCAGCGGTGCGCGCAGCCGCACCCTGGCGTCCGCGTCCGCGGTCACGCTCACCCGGACGGCCGAGCCGCCGGCACGCGACGCGTCCACGAACCGCTCGAAGGCCAAGGTGACGGCCGGGGCCTCGTCGTTGGCACGCCAGCGCGCCGTCCGCGTGAGCAGCCCGGTGCGCAGGTCGAGCCGGCGGTGGTAGTCCTCGACGACTCCGCGGCGCAGGCTGACGCGCTCGCCGTCCACCCACACGTCCACGCCGATCCAGCGCGGCAGGTTGGCGAGCTCGCTCATCCCGACCGGCTCGTCGTCCCAGACCCCGTGCAGGAACGTCGCCGGATCCTCGCCGGCCAGCCCCTCCTCGAAGCTGCCCCGGACGCACTGGGCGCCGTTGCCGATCGTGAACACCGTCTCGCGGTGCCGCACGCGCTCGGGCTCCGGGACGGCGTCCTCGACGATGACCCAGCCGTCGTCCTGCTCGTCCTGCGTTGCCGGAACGTCCCCGGTCACGGCCACCTGTCAGCCTCCTCGCTGTGTCTTGCCGGGCCTTCTCCCGCGTTGAGCCGCTGCCGCGGCCCGCGCCTCACAGGACCGCGGCGATGGCCTTCGCGACGTACTCCACGTTGGCCTGGTTCAACGCCGCGATGCAGATGCGGCCCGCGTCGGTGCCGTAGACGGCGTACTCGTGACGGAGCTTTTGCATCTGCTCCTTGGTGAGCCCGGAGTAGCTGAACATGCCGACCTGGTCGGTGATGAAGCTCATGTCCTGTGCGACGCCGGCGGCCTTCAGGCCCTCCACGAGCGCGACGCGCATCGCCTTGATCCGGGTGCGCATCTGGGCGAGCTCGCCCTCCCACTGGGCGCGCAGCGCGATGTCGTCCAGGACGGTCGCGACGATCGCGGCGCCGTGCGTGGGCGGGTTCGAGTAGTTCGTGCGGATGACGATCTTCACCTGCGACATCACCCGGGCCGCCTCCGCGGCGTCCGAGCAGACGATGGAGAGGGCGCCGACGCGCTCGCCGTACAGGCTGAAGCTCTTGCTGAACGACGTCGACACGAAGAACGACGGCACCTCGGCGGCGAACCGGCGGACGACGAGGCCGTCCTCTTCGAGCCCCTCGGAGAAGCCCTGGTAGGCCATGTCGAGGAACGGCGTCAGGTTGCGCCGCTTGACCGTCTCGATGACCGTGCCCCACTGCTCGGCGTCGAGGTCGTAGCCGGTCGGGTTGTGACAGCACGCGTGCAGCACGACGATCGTGCCGGCCTCGGCGGCCTCCAGGTCGGCGATCATCCCCGCGAAGTCGATGCCGCGGGCGTCCGCGTCGTAGTAGCGGTACTCCTCCACCGTGAAGCCGGCGCGGGTGAACAGCGCCCGGTGGTTCTCCCAGCTCGGGTGCGAGATGAGGACCTTCGCGTCCGCGCTCAGCGTGCGCAGGAAGTCGGCGCCGACCTTGAGGGCGCCGGTGCCGCCGAGGGCCTGCACGGTGACCACGCGGTCCTGTTCGACGGACGGCCCGAAGACCAGCTTCTTCACGTTGGCGTCGTAGGCGGCCATGCCGGGGATCGGCAGGTACCCCCGCGGGGTCGCCTTCTCCTGCAGCCGTTCCTCGGCGACGCGGACGCAGCCCAGCAGCGGCAGGCGGCCGTTCTCGTCCTGGTAGACGCCGACGCCGAGGTTGACCTTGGCCGGGTTCGTGTCGGCGTTGAACTGCTCGGTGAGGCCCAGGATGGGATCGGCGGGCGCGGCTTCGACGGACGAGAACAAAGTCATGATGGGGATCCTTTCGGTCGCTGGCTCACTCTACCGATCCGGAGCGGGTCCGCTCGGAAACGTCGGCGGAACGTCCACCGCAGACAACGGGTGCCCTGGGCACTAGATTTCCCAGGGTGACGATCCGGGTTGCCCTCCAACACCGCACGACCTACACGTTCGCCGAGCCGGTGCGGGTCTATCCGCACGAGGTCCGATTGCGACCGGCCCCCCACACGCGGACGCCGATCAGCGCCTACTCGCTGACCGTCCACCCGCGCGATCACTTCCTGAACTGGCAGCAGGACCCCTTCGGCAACTACCTGGCGCGGCTCGTCTTCCCGAACCCGGTGAGCGAGCTCGACATCACGGTCGACCTCATCGCCGACATGACCGTCATCAACCCCTTCGACTTCTTCGTCGAGGAGTACGCCGAGACCTTCCCGTTCAGCTACCCGGACGCCATGGCACGCGACCTGGCGCCCTACCTCCGTCCCATCGAGGCGAGCCGCCTGGACGACTGGATCGAGCGCACCATCCACGTGCCGGACGAGGGGATGCGGATCGTCGACTTCCTCGTGATGGTCAACCAGGCCGTCACCGGCGACGTCGCCTACAGCGTCCGCATGGAGGCGGGCGTCCAAGACCCGGACACCACGCTCGACCGAGGCATCGGCTCGTGCCGCGACTCGGGCTGGCTGCTGGTCGCCGTGCTGCGCAGGTTGGGGCTGGCGGCCCGCTTCGTCTCGGGGTACCTCATCCAGCTCGCCGCCGACGTCGCCCCGTTGGAGGGGCCGTCCGGGCCTGCTGAGGACTTCACCGACCTGCACGCCTGGGCCGAGGTGTTCGTCCCCGGCGCGGGCTGGATCGGCCTGGACGCCACGTCCGGCCTGTTCGCCGGCGAGGGCCACATCCCGCTGTCGGCGACCCCCGACCCCGCATCGTCCGCCGCCATCTCGGGCGCGACCGCGCCGGTCGACGTGACCATGAGTTTCTCCAACACCGTGCGCCGCATCCACGAGGACCCCCGCGTCACCAAGCCGTACACCGACGAGCAATGGTCGGCCGCGGACGCCCTCGGCCAGCACGTGGACGGGCTGCTGCGCGCCGGGGACGTCCGGCTGACGATGGGCGGGGAGCCGACGTTCGTGTCGGCCGACGACACCTCCTCACCCCAGTGGCAGGGTGCCGCCGATGGCCCCGAGAAGCGCGCGCTCGCCCACGACCTGGCCACGCGGTTGTTCGATCGCTGGGCTCCCGGCGGCCTGATCCACCACGGGCAGGGCAAGTGGTACCCGGGCGAGCCGCTGCCCCGCTGGCAGCTGACCATGACGTGGCGCGCCGACGGCGTCCCGATCTGGGAGGACCCGGATCTCGCCGACGACCCGTGGCGCGACCCGGTCGTCCCGGCCGGCTCGGCCGAGGCGAGGATCGCCGCCCGCGACCTTGCGCTGTACATCGCCGCGAAGATGGGCATCCCGCAGACGTTCGTCCTGCCGGCCTACGAGGACGTCCTCAACGACGCCCTCCAAGAGGCCCTCGCGCCCGAGGGTGACGAGCGTCCCGCGTTCGACCCGGATCCCGGCGAGGACACCCCCGAGGGCCGGCGGGCGATCGTCGACCGGTTCGATGCCGACCGCACCGACCCCGCCGGTTGGGTCGTGCCGATCTTCCGCACCGAGGACGGGGAGCGCTGGGGCACCTCGCAGTGGCGCACGCGTCGCAGGCACCTCTACCTGACCCCCGGCACGTCGCCGGTGGGGCTGCGGCTGCCGCTGGCGTCCCTGGCCTGGGACGGCCCTCCTTACGAGCCCGAACGCTCCCCGTTCGAGGAGCTCGGCCCCCTGCCGGAGATCTCCGGTGAGGCCGCGGAGCCTGCGGACGTCCTGGACGTCGCCGAGGCGCCCCACCACGCCCTGTGCGTCGAGGAGCGCGAGGGGCACCTGTTCGTGTTCCTGCCGCCGCTGACGCACCTCGAGGACGCCCTCGACCTCGTCGCCGCGGTCGAGGCGTCCGCCTCGGCGATCGAGCTCCCCGTCGTCCTCGAGGGCTACCCGTTGCCGTTCGACCTGCGCGTCAAGACGCTGTCCGTGACCCCCGACCCGGGAGTCATCGAGGTCAACACGCAGCCGACGTCCTCGTGGGTGGAGCAGCGCGATCTCACGCTGTCGCTCTACGAGGACGCCCGCCGGTCGCGGCTGGGCACCGAGAAGTTCGACGTCGACGGCACCCACACGGGCACCGGCGGCGGCAACCACTTCACCCTGGGCGGGGCGACCCCCGCGGACAGCCCCCTGCTGCGCCGCCCCGACCTGCTGCGCTCCCTCATCACGTACTGGCAGCACCATCCGTCCTTGTCGTACGTGTTCTCCGGACGCTTCGTCGGTCCCACCTCCCAGGCGCCACGCGTGGACGAGGGCCGCGCCGACACCCTGTACGAGCTGGAGATCGCCTTCAGCGAGCTCGATCGCCTCGGCGAGGACGTCTCGCCCTGGCAGGTGGACCGTCTGCTGCGCCACCTGCTCACCGACCTCACCGGCAACACCCACCGTGCCGAGTTCTGCATCGACAAGCTGTACTCCCCCGACTCGCAGCGCGGACGCCTCGGCCTGCTCGAGATGCGCGCCTTCGAGATGCCGCCGCACTCCCGCATGGCCCTGGTGCAGACGCTCTTGGTGCGCACCCTGGTCGCGCGGTTCTGGGCCGAGCCGTACGCCCACGACCTCGTCCGCTGGGGGACGCGCCTGCACGACCGTTTCCTGTTGCCGGAGTACGCGCGCCTCGACCTGGACGGCGTGATCGATGAGGTGAACGCCTTCCTGGCCACGTCCACCGACCTGCGGTTCGACAAGGCGTGGCTCGACCCGTTCTTCGAGTTCCGCTTCCCGCGCCTCGGCGAGCGGGACATCGCCGGCGCGCACCTCGAGCTGCGCCAGGCCATCGAGCCGTGGAACGTGCTGGGCGAGGAGGCCACCTCCAGCGGCACCGCCCGC
Organism: Nigerium massiliense; assembly: GCF_000826085.1. Lineage (GTDB taxonomy): Bacteria > Actinomycetota > Actinomycetes > Propionibacteriales > Propionibacteriaceae > Propioniciclava > Propioniciclava massiliense. Next base: position 730,805 of record NZ_CCYM01000002.1, read on the forward strand.
TACGTCGACAGCTCGGTCGAGCGGGTGCAAGTGATGGCCACAGGCCTCGTCGAGGGACGCCACCGCGTCACCTGCAACGGCGTCCCGGTCCCGCTGCACACGATCCGGACGGGCACCCAGGTCGCGGGCGTCCGGTACCGGGCGTGGGCGCCCCCGTCGTCGCTGCACCCCACCATGGGCGTCCACAGCCCGCTCACGTTCGACGTGGTGGACACATGGAACGGCCGCTCCCTGGGCGGCTTCACCTACCACGTCGTCCATCCGGGCGGACGCAGCTACGACACCACCCCGGTCAACGCGGTGGAGGCCGAGTCGCGGCGCGAGTCGCGGTTCGAGGAGCTCGGCCTGACGGGGGGCTTCGTCGACACCTCGACGTGGCCCGAGACGACGTTCACCGGCGAGGCCGAGTTCCCCGTCACCCTCGACCTGCGCCGACACACCCCGGGTTCAGTGGCGGAACGTGACGGGTGAGGGGCCGGGGGCGGCCTAGGCTCCCCATCATGACGGTCGCCGACAGCGAGCTCCCCGACGCCCTTGTGGACGCCTATCGCCCCAAGGCGATGCGGGCGTCAGGCGTGGACGAACTGGTCACCACCGACGGTGTACGTGCCGGCAACGACCCGCTCGCGGACGCCCTGCGCGGCTCCGGCCCGACGCAGCTGCTGGCCGCCGCCAAGGACGTCCAGAGGTTCGCCGCCGACGACGGCATCACCTACGGCGAGAGCGCCGGCGAGGGCATCCCCCGCCCGTGGCAGATCGACCCGCTGCCGGTGATGATCACGGGCGCCGAGTGGGCGCGCCTGGAGACCGGCCTCGCCCAGCGCGCGATGCTGCTGCGCGCCACCTTCGACGACCTCTACGGTGAGCGGCGGCTGCTGCGCTCGGGCACGGTGCCGGCTTCGGCCGTCCTGGCGCACGAGAGCTTCGTTCGGGCGGCGTCCGGCATCCGCACCGAGCGGCGCCGCCTCGTGCAGACCGCCACCGACCTCGGACGCGACGCCTCCGGCGAGTGGACCGTCCTGTCGGACCGCACCCAGGCGCCCTCCGGGGCGGGCTACGCGATGGCGACGCGCCGCATCGTCAGCAAGGCACTCCCACGCCTCCACCGGCGAACCGATCTAGCCCGACTGAGAACGTTCTTCCACACCTGGACGGCCGCCACCCAAGCCGTCGCACCGCCGTCCGACAGACCGCCCCGCGTCGTGCTGCTCACCCCCGGGCCCGACTGCGAAACAGCCTACGATCAGGCCTTTTCCGCGTCCCTGCTGGGCTTCCCGCTCGTCGAGGCGGACGACCTCGTCATGGAGGGCGGACGCGTCTGGCTCCGCACCCGCGACCGCCTCGAGCAGGTGGACGTCGTCGTGCGCCGCGTCGACGAGGCGTTCGCCGATCCGCTCGACATGCGCGGCGACAGCCTGCTCGGCGTCCCCGGCCTCATCGAGGCCACCCGCAACGGGACCGTCGCGGTCGCCAACCCCATCGGCTCGGGGCTGTTGGAGAACCCGGCGCTGCACCCCTTCTGGCCGGCGATCGCCCGCGAGGTGCTCGGCGAGGATCTGCTGCTGCCCACCGTGCAGACGTGGTGGTGCGGCAACGAGGCGTCCCGGTCGCACGTGCTGGCCAACCTGGACTCCCTCGTCATCAAGCCGATCTCCCACGGCGCGGGACGCCCCGTCGCCGGCCGGACGCTCGCCGCCGGCGCCCGCGAGGAGCTCGCCGCCCGCATCGCCGCGGAGCCCTGGGCCTGGGTCGGTCAGGAGGCGCTGCCCCTGTCGACCACGCCGGTCGTCACGCGCAACGGCCTCGAGCCGCGCCCGTTCGTGCTGCGCTCGTTCGGGGTGCACACCACCGATGGCTACGAGGTGTTCCCGGGGGGCCTCGGCCGGGCCGGCACGGACGCCGACGAGTTCGGCGTCACCATGCTCGGCGGCGCCACCGCCAAGGACGTCTGGGTGGTCTCGTCCACCGACCCCGCGCACCGGTCGTGGCTCGCGCGGCCGGAGGAGCCGCGCGTCGTCGTCCACCGGCCCTCGCGCGACCCGCTGCTCACCCCCCGCGTCGCGGACAACCTCTACTGGCTTGGTCGTTACGCCGAGCGCGCCGAAGGGACCACCCGCCTGCTGCTCGTCGCCGACGACCTCGCCGAAGATCACAGCGCCCGCCCCGGCACCCCGGGCGGGCGAGCGATGCAGGCGATGTTCGAAGCCATCGACGCGGTCACGCTGATCGGCGCTTACACCGCCGCGGAGTCGGCCACCGGATACCTGCGCGCCGGCGTCCTGGACGCCTCGCGCAAGGGATCGGTGCTGTCCTGCGCGCGCAAGCTGATCAGCTCGGCCCAGCACATCCGCGAGATCGCCTCCACCGACATCTGGCCGGTGCTGGCGTCCCTGGAGCGGGTGCTCGACCGCATCGAACCGGACGACGACCAGCTCACCCCGCATCTCGAACGGGTGCTGCAGCGGCTGCTCGCCCTGGCCGGCATCACGGCGCACGGCATGGTCCGCGACGCCACCTGGGCGTTCCTCGACGCGGGTGCGCGCATGGAGCGCGCACAGTTCACCACCCAGCTCGTCCGCACGACCTTGAGCAAGGAGCTGGCCCCCAACGTCGAGAGCCTCGTCACCGAGGCGCTGCTGCACGTGGGCGACTCGATCCTCACCCACCGGCGACGCACGGCCACCGGCGCCGGACCGTCGGACGCCCTGGAATCGACGCTCGACCTGCTGCTCGCCGACCGCAAGAACCCCCGCTCGGTGGGCTTCCAACTCGACCGGCTCGTCGAGGACTTCGCCCTCATCGGCGACGCCGACCTCATCAGCCGCGCCGCGATCATCAACGACTCGATCTCGGACTTCGACCTGACGGTCCTCGCGGACGACCCCGGCGCGCTCAGCCGGTCGCTGGGTCAGCTGTTCACCGACCTGCTCGAGCTCAGCGATCAGATCGGTCGCGCCCACTTCGTCCGCCAGGCGCCCTCCCAGCCGGTGCGGGCGCGCTGGTCCACTCCCTGGCAGGTGGCGTGATGACGACGACTCCTCCGGTCCCCGACCACTTCGCCGCGCGCTCCTACGAGGTGCGGCACCGGACGACGTACACCTACGACCTGCCCTGCGAGGCGGCCTACGAGCGCGGCATGATCGACCCCCGCGAGACGCCCGCGCAGACCATCCGGGAGACGTCGCTGACCGTCACCCCCGAACCGGACGCCCACACCGAGCACCTCGACTACTTCGGCAACCACTCCGCCTACATCGAAGTTCGGACGCCCCACACGACGCTGGAGCTGCTGAAGAAGTCTATCGTGGACGTCGCGCGCGCGCGTCCCGACCTCGACCACCTCAACCAGTGGACGGTCGCCGAGGCGGCCGCGTTGGTCGCCGAGAGGGCCGATCCCGTCGAGGCCGCCGACTTCCTGCTCCCGTCACCGCTGGTGGAACTCGCGCCAGCCGTGAAGGAGTACGCGCTCACGATGCTGCCGCCCGATCGCGGCCTCGGCGACGGCATCATGGCCGTCACCACCGGGATCTTCGCCGACTTCCGCTACGACCAGAAGGCGACGACGGTGCGCACGACGCTGCCGGAGTTGCTGAAGATCCGCAGGGGCGTGTGCCAGGACTTCGCCCAGCTCGCGATCGGCTGCTTCCGCAGCGTCGGGCTCCCCGCGCGGTACGTGTCGGGCTACGTCGAGACCTACGCGCCGCCCGGTCAGAAGAAGCTCGAGGGTTCGGACGCCTCGCACGCCTGGACCGGGGTCTGGACGCCCGACGGCACCTGGATCGACCTCGACCCGACGAACAACCACCTCGTCGACAGCCGCTACGTCATCACCGCCTGGGGACGCGACTTCCGGGACGTCTCGCCGCTACGGGGCGTGATCCACACGGAGGCGAAGAACTCCAAGCTGAAAGTGGGTGTGGACGTCATCCCGCTGGGGCTGCGCGACGCGTCCTAGCCCGCAGCAGCGCGTCGGCAGGGAACGTCAGACCGCGTCGGTCGGGGTGTTGCGTGGATCGCGGGGCGTCACCCGGCGCAGCGTGTGGAACGCCCGGTCTTGGTAGACCACCGGCTCCCCGGGCGAGCCCTCGATGACCTCGACCACCTCGGCGACCACCAACCGGGACGTCCCGACGCTCACGACGTCCCTCGTGCGGCAGCGCAAGGCGACGCGGCCGCTGGGCAGGTAGGGCTCACCCGTGGGGAGCGTGACCCAGCCCTGCTCGGGCGTGAAGCGCTCCGAACCGCTGCGCGCGAACGTCTGTGCGAGCTCGACGTCGTGCGCTCCGAGCATGTGGACGACGCAGGTGCCGGCGTGCAGCAGGCCCTCGGCGTTGGGACCGGAGCCGGAGATGACGTAGGCGAGCGACACCGGATCGACGCTCACCGAGACGACGCTGGACGTGGTCAGACCCACCGGCCCGTCAGTCCCGGCCGCGGTCACCAGCGCCACGCCGGAGGGATGGCCGCGGAAGGCTGCCCGGAACCCGTCGATCAGCGACGGCTCAGCCACGTCAGGCGCGCAGGTCGGAGTAGTCAGGGTGCTTCTGGATCCATTTCGCGACGTAGGGGCACACCGGGTTCACCTTGAGGCCCTGGTCGCGGATGTCGTCCAGCGCGTACTGCACCAGCTCGCCCGCCAGACCGCGGCCGCCGAACTCCTTGTCGACCTCGGTGTGCGGCATCGTCACGACGTCGCCATCGACGCTGTAGTCGGCGAGGCCGACGCGCTGGCCGTCCACCTCGATCTCGTAGCGGCTGTCCTTCTTCGTCACAGTTGCCATACCGCCATAACACCCCGGACAGACCGGATCATTCCAGCCCTCGACGTGGAAGATTTTTCAACTATGCTTCCCGCCATGACCATCTCTCGCCGGCAACTTCTTGCCCTCGGCGGAGGCGCCGTCGCCACCGCCACCCTCGCTGCCTGCGGCAGCAACACAGGACGCCCCGCGGCCACTCCCAGCGCGTCCTCCTCCAGTTCTGGCGGAGCCAAGCCAACGCTGGCGCAGTGGTACCACAAGTACGGCGAGGACGGCGTGGAGCAGGCCGTCAAGAAGTGGGCCGCCGAATACCCCGACGCCACCGTCAACGTCAACTGGTCCCTGGCGAGCAATTACTCCCAGGCGGTCTCGTCCGCGTTGCTCACCGCCAACGCCCCCGACGTCTTCGAGTACGAGCTCGGGCCGACCCTCGACATGATCAAGGCGGGCCAGGTCGCCGACCTCACCGACATCGTCGGGGACGCCAAGTCCGACTTCATGGCGCCCCTGCTGGAGCGCTTCACCTGGGACGGCAAGATCTACGGCATCCCGCAGACCGTCGACATGCAGCTCCTCTACTACCGCAAGTCCGCGCTCAGCAAGGCCAAGCAGAAGGTCCCGACGACGCTGGACGAGCTGGCCACCGTCGCCAACGCCGTCACCACCTCCGACATGGGCGGGTTCTTCGCCGGCAACGACGGCGGCCTGGGCGTCCTGGCCAACGTGCTCATCTGGTGCGCGGGACTGGACCAGTTCAGCTCCGACAACAAGTCCGCGACGTTCAACGCGCCGGCGCTTTACGACGCCGTCACCAAGTACAAGAAGCTCTTCGACTCCAAGGGCATGGTCAAGAGCGCCTCAGGCGACTGGTACGAGCCGTCCGCGTTCGTGAACTCCGAGGCGGCCATGCAATGGGGCGGTCTGTGGGACATGCCGAAGGTGCAGGAGTCCCTGGGCGACGACTTCGGCGTCGCGCCCTTCCCGTCGTCCGGCGGCTCGGGCAAGCAGGTCGTCCCGTTCGGCGCGTTCGGCGCGGCCGTCAACGCCAAGGGCAAGAGCGTGGACGCCGCCAAGGCCTTCGTCAAGTGGCTGTGGGTCGACCAGACCGACAAGCAGGTCGCGTTCTCCAACGACTTCGGCTACCACATCCCCGCCCGCACCTCGCTGTTCTCGCGCGCCGACAAGGTGGCGAGCGGTCCGGGCGCCGAGGCGGCCAAGCTCGTCTCCGAGCTCGGCAAGGTCAACAGCATCCTCTGGACGCCCGCGACCAACGAGGCCTACGCGGCGGCGCTCACCCACGTCGTGAAGAACGGCAATGATCCCAAGGCGGAGTTCACCGCCGCTGCGAGCAAGGCCAACGCCGAGCTCAAGCGCATCAACGGCTGAGCCGATGGCCGATGCCGTGTCGGTGATGCCGCAAGCGGCGCACCCGGGCCGGACGAACGCCCAGAACCGTCGGCTGTGGTTCTGGGCGTTCGTCGGGCCGTTCCTCGCCGGCCTCTTGCTGTTCGTCTACATCCCGATCGGGTGGAGCCTGTACCTGTCGTTCTTCGACGCCCGCAACACGGTCACGCCCACCCACTTCGTCGGGCTGGGCAACTACGCCTACCTGCTCTCGGACGAGCTGTTCCTCTCCAGCATGGGAACGTTCGTGGTGTTCGCGGCGTGCATCGTGCCGCTCACGTTCGCCTTCTCGCTGGGGCTGGCGCTGCTGTTGCGCCGGGTGACGTTCCTGCAGGCGTTCTTCCGGTCGTCCTTCTTCCTCCCGACCGCGGTCAGTTACGTCATCGCGTCCATGGTCTGGAGGTTGTCGTTCTTCAACGGCGCCCGCTTCGGCCTGGCCAACACGATGCTGCGCTCGCTGGGCCTCGACCCGGTGAACTGGCTGGGCGGCGAGAACTACTGGTACTGGTTCGTGCTGGTCAGCCTGCGGCTGTGGCTGCAGGTCGGCTTCTACATGATCTTGTTCATCGCGGGGCTGAACGCCATCGATCCGCAGGTCTATGAGGCCGCGGCCATCGATGGCGCCACGGGCTTCGCCGTCTTCCGCTCGATCACGTTCCCTCTGCTGCGCGGGACGTCCGTGGCCGTCGCGATGCTGCTGCTCATCAACGCGTTCCAGGCGTTCGACGAGTTCTTCAACACCCTCAACACCGTCGGCGGCTACCCGCCCTATGCCCGCCCGCCGCTGGTGTACCTCTACCTGATCAGCTTCGGCGGCGGAACCCAGGACCTGGGCATCGGCTCGGCCGGGACGATGATCCTGACCCTGGTCATCCTCGTGTTCAGCCTGCTGCAGAACCGGGTGCTCGCGATCGGGGCCGACCGATGAGGCCCAGCGCAGGCGGACGCGCCGTCAGCTACGTCGTGCTGAGCGTGCTCGCGGTGCTGTTCCTGTTGCCGTTCTACGTCATCGTCCGCAACGCGTTCTCCACCCAGCAGTGGATCACCGCCCCGCGCTGGCACTGGCTGCCGAACGTCTTCGACCTGCGCAACGTCGAGGCGATCATGAGCGACGAGAGCGTCCAACTCGGCCGCTCCCTGCTCAACTCCGCGATCGTGTCGGTGGTGCAGACGGGCGCCACCGTCGTGATCTCGATGATGGCCGGCTACGCGCTGGCCCGGTACAGCACCCGCGCGGCGAAGGCGATCCTGGGGCTGACGGTCTTCACCCTGATGGTGCCGACGACCGTGACGTTCGTGCCGATGTTCGTGATGGTCAGCTCGCTCGGCTGGATCTCCACCTACCGAGGGCTGATCATCCCGGCGCTGTTCTCGGCGTTCGCCACCTACCTGTTCCGGACGGCCTTCGCCGACTTCCCCAAGGAGCTGGAGGAGTCGGCCTATCTGGACGGCGCGAACATCTGGTCGACGTTCTGGCGCATCGTGGTCCCGAACTCGCTGGGCATCATCGCCGCGGTCGGGACGATCACGTTCATCGGTTCGTGGAACGCGTTCCTGTGGCCGATGCTCATCGCCCAAGATCCCGAGATTCGGACGGTGCAGCTGACGCTCAGCCAGTTCATGACCAGCCAGGGCATCCGCTACCCCGCGATCTTCACGGGCGCGCTGATCGCGATCATCCCGACCCTGTTCGTCTTCCTGTTCCTGCAGCGCTGGCTCGTCCAAGGCGTCACCCAGTCGGGACTGAAGTAGCCCTCCAGCACCCCCTGCGTCCCTCCACAACGGTGGGTGTGCACGGCCACCGCGAGTCTCAGCGGTCCGGGCGGTCCCAGATCGTTTTGAGGCGGTGCACCCGTAGCGACGTGACGGCGACCGTCCCGGAGACCGAGCTCAGTGCGATGCCGCGAGGACCGTCGGCCGGAAAGCTCAGCGAGCTCACCGACTCGTCGCCGTCCCCGACGAAGACCTCGACCGAGCCGCGGTCGACCAGGATGCGCAAGCGGAGTCGGTCGCCGCCGCCGAAGGGCGCTGAGCGATAGCCGCGATCGCCCGGACCGGTGGTGCGCCGGTCAAGGCTGACGCGCCCGGCCAGGTCGTCGTAGGCCACGTAGGTGCACCGGCTTTCCGACGTCCGATGCACTTGGACGCCCACCTGCTCCGCCGTTGTCGCAGCGAGGTCAACTTCCAGCTCGATGTCGGCGGTCTCGGCATCGTCCCAGAGCACTCTGTCCTCGTTGACCCCCAGCACGAACGACCCGAAATCAGCGGTCTCGGTGCGAAGCGCTTCAACCTCCCGAATCGGGATGCTGATCAACCGGTTGTCGTCGGAGAGCCGCACCTCTCGCGGCACGGCCAGCTGGCCGCTCCAGCCGTCCTCGGCCTGGCTGGCCAGGGGAAGCACGAACCCCCCCATCCAACCGATCATGAGCCGTCGGCCGTCCGGGGCCTCGAAACCCTGGGTTGCGTAATAGTGGTGTCCCCAGTCGAGAGGGCGATAGTCGGTGAGCACCTCGAAGTCGCCGCCGGGCGCCCACCTCCCCACAACGTAGCCGCCGTTGTGGCCGTTGCGCAGCGCATAACCGTGCTGCTTTGCCTGGGTCATCGGCCCGTAGGCGATCACCCAGCGGTCGCCGAACGGGATGAGGTCGGGGCACTCGACCATGAAGACGTTCGGGTCGGGGTCGCGGTACAGGACGCGGTCGAACTGCCACGTCCGAAGGTCAGTCGACGTGTAGAGCCAGACCTCGCCGCGCCCTTCGGCCGACGAGGCGCCGAAGACCATGTACCAGCCACCGTCTTGTCGCCACACCTTCGGGTCGCGGAAATGCTGCAGCTCCGGCGGCCCCTCGATGACGGGACCCTTCTTCTCGAAGGTCACTCCGTCCGTCGAGACGGCCATGCATTGCACCTGCAGGTTGCCCTCGGCGTCGTCAACGCCGTTGCGCCAGCGGTGGCCGGTGTAGAACACCACCAGGCGTCCCTCGTCGTCGACGACAGCGGAGCCAGACCACACGCCGTCCTTGTCCTCCTCGATGCTGGGGGCGAGCGCGATCGGTTCCCGGCGCCAGGTGATCAGATCGGCACTAGATGTACCGACCGGGGACGTTGATCAATCGTGAGAAGGGCGGCTGATTCCCGCAGGCCGTGTGGGGCCGGTGGTGGTTGTAGTGGTGCAGCCAGGCATCGAGGGCGTCTCGGCGTTCCTGCTCACTCGTGTAGCAGCGGGCGTAAGCCCATCCGTCGGCCAGCGTGCGATGAAAGCGTTCGACCTTGCCGTTGGTCTGCGGGCGGTATGGGCGCGTGAACTTCGGACGGATCGACAGTGCTTCGCAGGTGTCACGCCACAGGTATGACCGGTAGGCGCCGCCGTTGTCGGACAGAACTCGCTCGATGGTGACGCCGCGGTCGGCGACCAGTCGACGGCCCGGTGCAGGACGCCGGCGGCGGTGACGGCGGTCTCGTCGTCGTGGACTTCGGTGTAGGCGACGCGGGAGTGGTCGTCGATGACGGTGTGGACGAAGGCGTATCCGAGTTTCGGGTTGCGCCACTTGCTGCGGGGCTTGTCCGGGGTCGCGGCGCGGTTCTTCTCGCCCTGGCGGCGGCCGACGTAGCGCCAACCACCGCCATGAGGGATGTTGCCGAGCTTCTTCACGTCCACGTGGACGAGCGCGCCGGGGTGGTCATGTTCGTAGCGCCGGATCGGTTCTCCGGTCGCACGGTCCACATAGGAGAGACGATTTAGGCGCCCGGCGACGAGGATTCGGTGCACGGTCGATGGCGCGATCCGCAGGCGGGCAGCCAGCTGGGTAGGACCTTCCCGTAACCGCATTCGCAGGCTGATGCATCGCTTCGTCGTCGCCTTGCTCGTCTTGTGCGGCGAGGATTTCGGACGCGAGGAACGGTCTTCCATCGGTTCGCCTGCACGGTAGCGATCAACCCACCGCTTGACTGTGGGCCAGGAGACCTGGAAGCGGGCGGCGACTTCACTGATGGGCCAACCATCGTCGATGACGAGCTTGGCGACCTTGAGCCGATGGCGAGGTGTCAGGGCTGCGTTGGCGTGCATCACTGGGCTCCTGACTCGACGGGCGTCGTCTCCGGCGTTCGGAGTTGCCCCAGGACGGCAAGGAGGATCGCCGTGGCGAGCGGCACGAGGCCGGCGGCGATGAACAGGCTGCCGGTGTGGAGGTGTCGGCTGAGCAGTCCGGTGAGGGCGATGGACAGGGGCATGAAAGCGATGGAGATGAAGAAGTCGAGGCTGGCGATCCGGCCGAGCATCTCCAGCGGGACGTGTTCCTGCAGGACTGTGCCCCAGATGACCATTCCGATCCCGATGCACGCTCCGTAGAGCGCCAATCCGGCGCCGATGGCCCAGGGATTGCTGGTGATCGCGGGAACTGCCAGTGGCAGGCAGCCGAGTGTCCAGGCACCGACCATCGCGTGCAGGAAGCGTGAGGGGGTGGGCCACGAGCCGGCGAGGAGGGAACCCGCCAGGCCGCCGATGCCCAGAGCTGCGATGACCGTTCCGTACACAGCGGCACCGTTGTCGTGGCTTGAGCGGAGGAGGGCGGGCAGAAGGACTTCCAGCGGGCCGGTCACGACCAGGCCCATGGCGGCCGCGAACAGGACGCTGGAGCGGACCCAGCGCGTGCGCGCTACGTAGCCGAACCCGTCGAGCAGGTCCCGCAGTGGCGAGGGGGCCGGAGCCTCGGCTTCGGACTCGGCCGGACTGGCCGCCGGAAGGCGCAGGGCAGCGATGAGAGCGATCCCCAGCGCCCCGGCGATGAGGTACCCGCCCGCGGCGGGCATGCTCGCGCCGATGACGGCCCCGACTGCGGCGGGGGCGAGGCTCTGTCCGACCAGCGGTCGGGTGGCGCCTTCGAGCCCGTTGACGGCCATCAGGTCGTCGCTGCCCACGAGGACGGGGACGAGCGCGGTGTAGGCCGGGAAAAAGAAGGCGGTCGAGGCCCCGATGATGAACGCGGACACCGCCAGTATCCAGAAGGTGACCATGCCGACGATCGCAGCGGTGGAGGTCGCTGTCGCGACGGCGAGGTTGAGCGTGAGGACGCCAACGATGACGGACTTCTTGGGGATCCGGTCGGCAAGTACCCCGGCAGGCAGAGACCCGGCGAGCAGACCGATGCCGCTCCACGCCACGACACCCGACAAGGTGGCCGGCGTTGCGCCCAGGTCTAGGGTCTGCACGGCCAGGTAGAGGGCCCAGGCACCCTGGGCGAAGACGGTCAGCACCATCGCAGCGAACAGCCGGCGGTAGGTGGGAAGGGTCAAAGGGCGAAGCGGGTTCATGCCAGGTCCTTGGGGTCGAGGCTCAGGTGGGGCCAGTCGGCGAGGTCGGCGAGCATCTGCCGGTCGTGCGTGGCGACGATCACGGCACAGGAAGTCCGCACGAGCTCGGTGGTGATGTCGTCGACGAGGCTCGACGACAGATGGTTGGTGGGTTCGTCCAGGAGCAGCAGGTCCGGGTCCATCGCCAGGCACATGGCCAGATGAAGGCGGCGTTGCTGCCCTTGCGACAGACGCCCCACGGGGGTGCGGGTTGCCGCAGGCTCGAGCAGCCCGAGCGATCCGAGGGACGGTGCCTGTGACCGGCGGACCTGCGTGGCCAGGTACGTCTCGAAAACCACGTGGGCGGGGCGGGCGTCGTCCCAGTCCGGGACCTCCTGCGACAACAGGGCGACGCGCGCCCCCGGGTTCACCCTCAGCTGCCCCGCACTCGGGTCCAGCCGCCGACCGAGCAGCCCCAGCAGCGTGGACTTCCCCGCGCCGTTCGGCCCGGTGACCAGCAACCGGTCTCCACCACTGATGTCCACGGACACCGGCACGGCCAAGCGGTCCATCACGGAGACCATGGCGGCGGTCACGATGCTCTGACCAGGGCGGGCCGACGATACGGGCCAGCCCAACCGCAGTGGCGGCGTCGGCACGTCGATCTCATGACGCTCCAGATCCTCGACGCGGCGGTTGAACGCCTGGACCACCCCGGCTGCGCGGGTGGCGCGTTGATGCTTGCCCGTGCCCTTGTCAGGTCGCCATCCGCCCTGTGACAGGCGGGAGCGCGCTTCGGCTGCAGCGCGCGTCAATTCTTGGTGCTGGGCGACCTGGTCAGCGTGGTCCTGCTCCCAGGCGGCTCGTTCTCGTTGCCGCCCTTCGCTCCATCCCTGATAGCCGCCCGAGTACACGCGGGGGCGGCCGTCGCGTGTCGGGTCGAGATCCAGGAAGCTGGTCGCCACGTCCCGCAACAGGGCGCGGTCATGGCTGACCAGGGCAAGGCCACCTGGGTGCTCGCGCAGGCGGTCGGTCAGGAACGACAGGCCTGCACCGTCGAGGTGGTTGGTGGGTTCGTCCAACAGAAGCAGGTCTGGGGCCGAGCCGAGTGCCACGGCCAGGCGGACCCGGTACCGCTGGCCGACCGACAAGGTCGACAGGAGGCGACCGCGGTCGCCGCATGCGTCCAGACCGGCCAGCGCGATGTCCACACGGCGTTCGGCATCCCACGCATCCAAGAGCGTGGCTGTCTCCAGCGCGGCCGAGTAGGCGTCGGCCGCGTCTTCTCCTGCCCCCAGCGCCGCGCTTGCGACGTCGAGGGCCTGCAGGGCGGCCCTGGATGGGGCCGTCGCCTCGGCGACGAGGTCGCCGACCGTCCGGTCGCCCTCGGTGAGCATGTCCTGCTTGACCAGGACGAGGGAACCCGCTCGGGTCACCACGCCTGAGTCGGGCGTCACGACTCCGGCCAGCACGTGGAGCAAGGTCGTCTTGCCCCGGCCGTTGTCTCCCACGATCGCCAGGCGTGAGCCGGCAGAGACCGTGACGTCCACCCCGTTCAGGACATGTCTGTCCCCGAGGGTGACGTTGATGGATTCAGCGCGGAGGTGTGCGGCAGCGCCCTGAGGCGTTCCATTCCAAACACACGACCGCGACGATTGCGTCGTTGGCATTGCGTACTCTCAGCTCGTCAAGGAGCCGGGCAACGCAAAGCGGCCGCCCGGCAGATGGCCAGGACGGCAGACGAGAGATCAGAAGGGGTCCCGCCGCCGTCAGCGGGCGGAACGCAGCTTCATCGAGGCAATGCCTGAGTACATGCGTTCGAGGCTACACAGCCTGCGGACCGTCGGCGAATCAATTAACGTCCCCGGTCAGTACAACTAGAGACGTGCCCCCAGTGCATCGGGCCCCATTCGGCCTTGTCGGGGTAGTGTTGGAAGAAGACGTGATAGCGGCCCTGGAAGTAGCACAGGCCGTTCGGGTCGTTCATCCAGCCGGCGCGCGGGGCGATGTGGAACATCGGGTACCAGCGGTCCTTGCGGGTCACCAAGAGGGCGTCGTTCGCCCGCTCAGCCCGGTTACGTGCGTCCATCATGAGGGACTCCTCTCGAGTCAAGCGACCTTGGCGGGCGCGGGTACGAACGGGTCCCCCTCGACGTCTTGATGGTCTCGCTTCAGGACGAAGAACACCCACAGCAGCGAGACCAGTACGACGCCCGCGATCACCAGGAAGGTGGGCTGGTAGCCGATCTGGTCGCGCAGGGTACCGAGCGGGGCCGACAACACGACGTTGCCCAGTTGCGAGGCCAGGTTGAAGCCGACGAGGTAGAGGGTGGCCGAAAGCGCCGGGTTGAAGTGCAGGGTGAAGTACCGAAAAATCGGCAGCACGAACAGCGGCACCTCGAGCGCGTGCAGCATCTTGACCAGCGAGATCGCGACGGGGCCGTGCAGCATGCCGCAGCCAAAGATGCGGACGAACATCACCGTGGCGCCGAGCAGCAGCGTGTTGCGGACGTCGATGCGCCGCATGATCAGCGGGACCACGCCCATCATGGCCGCCTCAAGGAACACCTGCACTGAGTTGAGGATGCCGTAGGCGTTCTGGCCGTGCGAAGGAGTGTCGAACATGCTGACGTAGAAATCCGGGAACTTCTGCTGGTCGAAGACGGTGTAGAAGGTCCACGACAACAAGACGAACACGATCACCGCCCATACCTTGCGCGACTTCAGCAGCGCCACCATGTCGGCCACGCTCGGGGTGGTCGGCTTGGTCTGGCCGGGTTCTGGCGCCTCAGCTCGCTGCGGGTGCCAGAACAACTGGACGCAGAGCTGAAGGACGCCGAGTGCCGACCCGATCCAGAACAGCGCCAGCGGGTTGATCGGGAAGACGAATCCCGCCACCAGCGCCACGATCGCGTAACCGAAGGAGCCCCACATGCGGGCCTGGCCGAACTCGAAGTTGTTGCGCCTGCTAAGCCGCTCGACGAACGCCTCGAACAGGCCAACGGCACCCACAAACCCGGCCGCCAGGACGACGCCTCCGAGGATCGCGCCGAGCATGAAGTTGTTCTCGAGCAAAGGCCGTAGACAAACGTGGTGAACGGACCGATCAGCGCCGCAATAGCGGCGAGGGTGATCGTGAGGTGGCGACGCAGGTCAAGCTTGTCCTGGATCGTGCCGTAAAGCAGCATGAGCACGAGCGTGAAGACGCCGTTGATGGAGTAGATGGTCTAGACCTGGGTGCCGTTCAGCATCAGGCCGCCCTCTTCGCTGGTGAGCCAGATCTGGAAGAACGACCACCAAATGCCCCACGACATGAAGAACAACATGATCGTGACGGACCCGTACAGATAAGCCGGGTTCTTGACCGACTCTTTCAAACTCGCCATGGCCGAGACCTTTCATCGTTGAAGGGATCGCGCGCAGCCGGGCTGCTTAATCGCTTAAGCAGCAAGCTGACAACCCACCCCGAAGGAGCGCCAGAGGGCTGCTGAAACGGTTAAGCAGGACGCACGGATGTGCGCTCGATGAGCGGCATGGAAAGCAACTGTTCACCGGGCGGCAGTGTGCGCTCGCCGCGGGACAGAGTCTCCAGGACACGGGTCGCCCCAAGACCGCCCATCTCGCGGTAAGGCAACCGCATGGTCGTCAGACCAGGACGGAGCATCCCGGCAAGTTGCTCGTCGTCGAACGACATCACCGACAGGTCGTCCGGGATGCGCAACCCCCGCTCCGCGGCCGCCTGGTAGACGCCGAATGCGATCCGGTCGTTCGCGGCCAGCACGGCGGTGACATCGTCGGTGCGGCTCAGGATCTCCCGGGCCCCCTGGTAGCCCAGGTCGGGCTCCCAGGCGGCACCGCGGTGCTCATCGACGAAGCTCAGCCCTGCGTCGCTCATGGCCCGGTCGATCCCCTCCATCCGACGGCCGATGGTCACCGAGATCGGCGGCAAAGGCGGGGTGACGTGGCGTCCGATCAAGGCGATGCGGCGATGCCCGCGCTCGAGGAGGTAGCGCACGGCGTCGTAGCCCCCGGCGAACTCGTCCGGCAGGATGCTCAGGCAGCCGTCCGCCGTTCCGTTGATCACCACACGAGGAACGGGCCGCTGCGGGCTGGGCAGCGTGATCTGCCGGGCCACCATCAGCCCCACGACCAAGCCGTCAGTTCCACGCTCCTTGAACGACCGCACTGCGTCCGCGATGCGCTCAGGGCGCCGATCGGTCTCCATGATCATGACCATGTGGTCCCGCTCCTCGGCGACGTCCAGGATGCCGCGCAACATCGCGGATGCGAACCGCGTCACCGTCACCTCATCGGACAGGAAGCCGATCGTCGCGGTCCGTCCGGCGCGAAGGTTCCGCGCGGTCGCGTTCGGGACGTAGCCCAACTCGTCAGCGACCTGCCGCACCCGCATCGCCGTGGCCTCCGGGATGCGCGAGCCGGGGGCGTTGTTGAGCGCCATGCTGACCGTCGCCGTCGAGAGACCTGTGTAGCGGGCGATGTCGGCGAGGGTCACACGGGATTGCACGTCGGCCAATGTAACCGCCCCCGGCTAGCCTTGCGGGCGTGCAAGCCTTCATCGTCCGGCGAGCCGTCCCGGACGACGCAGACGCCGTGACCGACCTGTGGGTGCGGTCGTGGCTCGACACGTATGTCTCCCCCGAACACGGCGTGACCGAGGACTACCTCGCCACAATCATGACGCGGCGATCCTCTCGGGCCGGTCGCGAGCACCTGCGGCAGCAGTTGTCGTCGGGCGACACCCGTCGTCAGGCCATGTTCGTCGCCGAGGCGGACGGCCTCATCGTCGGGATGGCTGCCCCGCGCGTCGAAGAGGACGGGACCCAGCGCGTCGGCGCGCTCTATGTCAGCAAGGCCTGGCACGGCCGCGGACCCGGGAACGCGTTGATGAGCGAGGTGCTGGCGTGGCGCGACCCGAGCCGTCCGCTGCTGCTGGAGGTGGCCGTCTACAACGCCCGTGCGATCGCGTTCTATCGTCGCTGGGGCTTCGTGGCCCTGCCGGGCGCATCCGTGATGTCGGGGGTCATCCCGACGGTGCGCATGGAGCTCCCCGCTCGCCGTCAGCCAGGACACCCCCGCCGGTCTGCCGGACGCGGCACCGGACCCTCGGGCCCCCCGATGCCGGGGAAGCGTCGTCCGCGCGGCTGAGCGGACGGGGCGTCCCACGCCACACCCGAAGGTGCTGCCATGATGGGCGCCATGACCGACACCCCCGTCATCGATGTGCGCAACTTCCACATGCGTTTTGGGGCCAAGACCGTGATCGACGACCTCAGCTTCGACGTCCGTCCCGGGGAGACCTTCGGGTTGCTCGGATCGAACGGATCGGGGAAGACGACGACGCTCCGCGCGCTGCTGGGGATCTACCGCCCCACCGGCGGCTCGCTGCTGATCGACGGCCGGCCCTACGACCCCGCCACGCACCCCAGCCTCGGCTACCTCCCCGAGGAACGCGGCCTCTACAAGCGCGAGAAGGTGCTCGACGTGATGTCCTACTTCGGGCGACTCAAGGGCATGACCGGCTCGGACGCCACGTCCTGGTCGATGCGTTTCCTCGAGAGCGTCGGCCTGGCCGATCACGCGAAGACCCGGCTCGACAAGCTGTCGGGCGGTCAGCAGCAGAAGGTGCAGCTCGGGGTGACGGTGATGAACAACCCCCGCCTGCTGATCCTGGACGAGCCCACGAAGGGGTTCGACCCGGTCAACCGGCGCCTGCTGCTCAACGTCATCGAAGAGCATCGCCGCGCCGGGGCGACCGTCGTGATCATCACCCATCAGATGGAGGAGGTGGAGCGCCTCTGCGACCGGATCCTCCTGCTCAAGGACGGCCGCGCCGAGGCCTACGGCACCGTCGAGGACGTCCAGGACTCCTACGGCGGCCGCACCATCCGGCTCCGGCTGAGCGGGCCGCTCCCGGCGTCGCCGAACTATACCGTCCTGCACCAGGAGACGAACTTCGCCGAACTCGAGCTCGCCGACGGCGTCGACCCCGACGACGTGTTGCGCGACCTGCTGGCCTCCGGCGTCTCCCTCCGCTCGTTCGACTCCACGCGGCTGAGCCTGGACGAAGTGTTCCTTCGCGTGTACGGCACCACCCCCCAGGAGGCCTGACATGTCCGCCCACAACCTCGGCACGGTGATCGGCTTCGAGACCCGCCGCACCCTGCAACGCCCGTCCTTCTGGATCGCCACTCTCTCGGTGCCGCTGCTGATGATCGCGTTGTTCGCGCTGTCGTTCTTCAGTTCGGCCGGCGCCGCCAACGCCAGCAAGGGCGACGGCCCCATCCCGTTCACCTACACGGACGCGTCCGGGCTGATCTCACCGCAGGTCGCGCAGAAGGCCGGCGGCTCCCCCACCCAGGACGCCGCGGCCGCCCGCCAGGCGGTGTCCGACGGACGCGCGCAACTCCACATCGACTACCCGAAGGACGCCACAACCGAGCCGATCGTGCTCACGGGCGCTGACCGGGGGCTGGGGAACTCCGGGCCGTACACCACCCTCGCCAGGGGCGTCCTCGTCGATTCCGTCCAGGCCCGCATCGGCAACGAGAGCCTGGTGAACCTGCTCACGGACCCCCTCGATCTGCAGGTGCACACCTTCAGCGACGGTCAGGAGACCCCCGGCCCTGGCGCCGCCATCCTGCCGGGCGGCTTCCTGTTGCTGTTCTACTTCGCGATCCTCATGCTCGGCAACCAGATGCTCAACATCACGCTGGAGGAGAAGGAGAACCGCGTCACCGAGATGATCCTGACGACGATGAAGCCGCTCACGCTCATCCTGGGCAAGATCCTCGCGCTCCTCCTCGTCGGCATCACCCAGGCGTTGGTCATCAGCGTCCCGGTCATCGTGGTGCTCGGGATGCTCGGTCAGGTCACGGTGCCGGGAGACGAGGGCAACGTCTCGCTGAACATCGCCGGCAGCGCCCTCACCGTCGACCCGCTGCGGATCGTCATCGCGGCCGCGCTGTTCATCGCCGGCTTTGCCATGTTCACCGGCCTGCTGGTCTCGATCGGTTCGGTGATGCCGAACGCGAAGGAGGCCGGCTCCGCCTTCGGCCTGGTGGTGCTGGTGCTCTTCCTCCCCGTGTACGTGCTCGGCATGGTCCTCTCCGAGCCGCACGGCGTGGTTTCTCAGGCGCTGACGTACTTCCCTTTGACCGCCCCGGTGACGGCGCTGCTGCGCAACGCGCTGGGGACGCTGTCCCCGCTGGAGGCGGTGGGCGCGCTCGCCTCCACGGGGATCACGGCGGCGGTCCTCATCTGGGTCGGCGTCCAACTGTTCCGCACCGGCTCGCTCAGCTACGACCAGCGGCTGAACATCGCCAAGGCCCTGAGTTCATCCAAATCGTGAACAGTTCGCCATAGCGCCTGTCTGCCAGATATTTTTCGGCTTCCTGGGTGACTGAGCTACGATTGTTCGGTCACACCTCGTTCTCACAGTAGGAGTGGGTATGGTCCTCCACGCATCTTCTCCCCGACAGAAGTCCGCCATCGACCAGGTCGAGACCTACGGCGCGCACAACTACGCGCCGTTGCCGGTCGTCATCGCCCGCGCCGAGGGCGCTCGCGTCACCGACGTGGACGGCCGTGAGTTCATCGACTGCCTCGCCGCGTACTCCGCCGTGAACTTCGGTCACTCCAACGAGCGCCTGTTGGCGGCCGCGACCGAGCAGCTGCACAAGGTGACGCTCACATCCCGGGCGTTCTACTCCGAGCCCTACGGACCTTTCGTCCAGGCGCTGGCCGAGCTGTGCGGAAAAGACATGGTGCTGCCCATGAACACGGGGGTGGAGGCCGTCGAGACCGGCATCAAGACCGCACGCAAGTGGGGCTACGAGGTCAAGGGCGTCGCCGACGACCAGGCCAACATCATCGTCATGGACGGGAACTTCCATGGCCGCACCGTCACCGTGGTCTCGTTCAGCAACGACCCGGACGCGAGGCGCAGCTTCGAGCCGTTCACCCGCGGCTTCCGCAGCGTCCCGTTCGGGGACCCCGCCGCGCTCGAGGCAGCGATCGACGAGAACACGGTCGCCGTCCTGCTCGAGCCCATCCAGGGCGAGGCCGGCGTCATCGTCCCGCCCGAGGGCTACCTGCGCCAGGTGCGTGAGATCACGACCCGGCACAACGTGCTGATGATCGCCGACGAGATCCAGGCCGGCCTCGGCCGCTCGGGCACCACGTTCGCCTGCGACCGCGAGGACGTCGTCCCCGACGTCTACCTGCTCGGCAAGGCGCTGGGCGGCGGCATCGTGCCGTTGTCGGGCGTGGTGGCGAACTCCGACATCCTCGGGGTGTTTCAGCCCGGCCAGCACGGTTCCACCTTCGGCGGGAACCCGCTCGCGTGCGCGATCGGCAGCGAGGTCGTGTCGCTGTTGCGCGAAGGCACCATGCAGAGCGCGTCGCGCGACAAGGGGGCGCGCTTCCGCGCCGCGCTGGACCCCTTGGTCGATCGCGGGCTGCTCACGCAGGTGCGCGGTGCGGGGTTGTGGCTGGGCCTGGACGTGGATCCGGCGCTTGGAACGGCCCACGACATCTGCCACCGGCTGATGGACAAGGGCATTCTCGCCAAGGACACCCACACCAAGACGATCCGGTTCGCTCCCCCGCTGGTGATCAGCGACGAGGATCTCGACCGGGTCATCGACCTCACCACCGAGGCGCTCGAGGAGGCCGCAGCCCGTCCCGCCGCCTGACGTCGGCGCGGCCGTCCGCCGGAGCCGTCGATCGGTCGCCCGTGGCCACGATCCGGTAGCGGAGCAGGCACAAAGTGAGAGAGGGCGGCCGCGATGGCCGCCCTCTCGTTGACGTTGCGCCCGTGATTCACGGGTGCGCAGGCCGGCCGCGACGCCGAAGACGCCACGGCGGCCGGACGCGTCAGGCCTTCTTGATGGCGCTGACCTCGAGCTCAAGGGTGACCTTGTCGCTGACCAGGAAGCCGCCGGTCTCCAGCGCGGCGTTCCAGGTGAGGCCGAACTCGCTGCGCAGGATCTGCGTGCGACCTTCGAAGCCGACGCGCGTGTTGCCGAACGGATCCTGGGCGACGCCACCGAACTGGAAGGGGATGGTCAGGGTGTTCGTGGTGTCCTTGATCGTGAGGTCACCGGTCACCTCGACGGTCTCGTCGTCCACGACCTTGAAGTCGGTGCCGACGAAGCGGATCTCCGGGTAGTTCTCGACTTCGAAGAAGTCGCCGCTGCGCAGGTGGGCATCGCGGTCCGCGTTGCGGGTGTCCATGCTGGCCGCCTTCACGACGACCTCCAGGCTGGACGAGCTGGGGTTCTCTCCGTCGACCGTGGCCGAACCCGAGAACTCGTTGAAGCTGCCACGCACCTTGGTGACCATGGCGTGCCGGGTCACGAAGCCCAGCGTGGTGTGGGTGGGATCAAGCTCGAAGGTGCCCTTCAGCTGCGAAAGCTCGCTCATGTTCGTCTCCTCAAGATTGTTTATCTTTCAACGATTTGAAGATTAGCACCTGTTGGTTGAATGGTCAACAAGGACGTTGTGACCTCTCGTTCCGGAGTATCTCGACGTGGGGAAGTTTTCTCCCGGGGCTCCCCGGTGGCGCGAGGGAGGGGTACTCTGCTCGGGAACGACGAAAGTCCTTAGAGGAGAGCTCAATGACGACCCCGGCCAAGTTGACGCACGAGGCGGACGACCTCGAACTGCCCCTCGTGGAGGCGACGCAGGGTAACAACGGCTTCGACATCAGCAAGTTGCTCGCCAAGACTGGCGACACCACCTATGACGTTGGCTTCGCCAATACGGCGGCGTGCAAGTCGGCGATCACGTTCATCGACGGCGACAAGGGCATCCTCCGCTACCGCGGCTACCCGATCGAGCAGTTGGCCGAACACTCCAGCTTCCTCGAGACCGCCTGGCTCGTCCTGTATGGCGAGCTGCCCACGCAGCAGCAGTTGGACGAGTTCCAGGAGCGCATCCTGCGCCACTCCCTGCTCGACGAGCGCATGCGCGACCTGTTCCGCTGCTTCCCGCGCAGGTCCCACCCGATGCCCGTCCTGTCCGCCGGCATCCAGGCGCTGTCCACCTTCGAGCGCAACAACATCGGCTTCACCGAGGAGCTGATCGAGGACGCCACCATCAAGCTGCTGGCCAAGGTGCCCACGCTGGCCGCCTACGGCTACAAGAACTCGCTCGGCGCCCCGACGCTCTACCCGGACGACTCCCTGTCCTACATCGAGAACTTCCTGCGGATGTCGTTCGGCACCCCGACGCACCCCTACGAGTTCGACGAGAAGATCACCCAGGCGCTCGACGTTCTGCTCGTCCTGCACGCCGACCACGAGCAGAACTGCTCCACCTCGACCGTCCGTCTCGTCGGCTCGTCGCAGGCGAACCTGTACGTGTCCGTCGCGTCGGGCGTCAATGCCCTGTCCGGCCCGCTGCACGGCGGCGCCAACCAGGCCGTCCTGGAGATGCTGGCCGACATCAAGGAGCAGGGTCTCTCGGTCAAGGAGTACGTCGCCAAGGTCAAGGACCGCAAGGACACCACGAAGCTCATGGGCTTCGGCCACCGCATCTACAAGAACTACGACCCCCGCGCCGCCATCATCAAGAAGCACGCGGACGCCATCCTGCGCGACGTGGCGGGCGGCGATGAGCTGCTGGAGATCGCCGTCAGCCTCGAGCAGGCCGCGCTGGACGATCCGTACTTCCAGGAGCGCAAGCTCTACCCCAACGTCGACTTCTACACCGGCCTCATCTACCAGGCGATGGGCTTCCCGGTCGAGATGTTCACCGTGCTGTTCGCCCTGGGTCGCCTTCCCGGCTGGATCGCCCAGTGGCGCGAGATGGTCTCCGACCCGACCACCAAGATTGGCCGCCCGCGGCAGATCTACGTCGGTGAGGCCGAGCGCGAGTTCATCCCCATGGACAAGCGCTCCTAGGTCGCCAAGGCTATTCGGCGTCCGTCGGCTTCGGCCGGCGGGCGCCGTTTCGCGTCCCGACCAGGGCGGACGTCGCTCCCCCGTCCGGTGCCAGCCTCAGCCCGGACGCCCACCGTCGCGCTCCGCGGGCCCACTCGGGCACCCGAGCCGTTCGCCGAAGGTCGAGCCGCCACTGGACCCCGGCGATGTGCTCGGCGAAGCCCTGCTGCTCGAGCCAACCGGCCGGTGGATGGCCGCAGTCGGGGCGTCCGGGGCGACCATACGCCACGAGGCAGCGCACCCGCTGAGACACCAAGTGCGCGCACAGCCGCTGCAGCAACTGCGTGCCGACGTGCTCCCCGAGATCCGCGGGTGCCACCCACAGCTGGGTGAGCACCACGCTGCGGGGCGGGCACAGATCGCGTCCGCGGTCGGGGGGCGACACGGCGATCATCCCGATCGTCCGGCCGCCGCGCGAGACCTTGAACCCCGCGGACGCGTCGCCGGGCGTGCTGCCGCACCAGGGGCAGCTGAGCTCGCGGAAGTCCGCCGGTTCGAGGCTCGTCAGCGACCGCATCGGCTCTCCTTTGGCCTGGTTCGTGCGCGGTGCGACTATAGAACAGTGAACGCACGGATGAAGCAGCTGGCGATCGTGGGACTCGGCACCGTGCTCGCCCTCATCATGATCTTCCTCGGTCTGTGGCAGATGCAGGTCTTCGTCGACAAGGGCAACCGCACCGTCCAGGATCGAGCGGAGCAGCCTCCCGTCGCGCTGCTCGACTACGTTCACGCCGACGGCACCGTCGGGGACATCTACGGCAAACGCGCCAGCGTCACGGGGCGTTACCTTCCCGACCGTCAGCTTCGCATCGTCGCCGACGACGGGGACGTCCGGCTCCTCACCGCATTCCAGCTCGCGGACGGCCGCATCCTGCCCATCGTCCGCGGGCAGACAACCGACCCGGCGTCCGCTCCCCCCGCGCCGGCCGGCGAACGCACCGTGACCGGGTTGTTCCTGCCGGGCGAGGGCGACTCGTCGACGCCGGTCGGGCCCGGCGAGCTCGCGTCCGTGCGCACCCCGCTCATCGCCCAGCAGTGGCCCGAGCGCATCCTGCCCGGCTTCCTCACCCTGGACGCCGACGCGGCCCGCGCGCAGGGACTCGCCCACGGCGAGGTGTCGCTGCCGCAGGGCGACGGGTCCTTCCAGAACGGCGGCTATGCCCTGCAGTGGTGGGTGTTCGCGGCGTTCGCGCTCGGCATGAGCATCAAGTTCGCCCACGACATCGGCGCGCGCGAGCGGCGACGCCTGGAAGACGAGGCGACCACGCAGCTCGACGACTTCGCCCAGCCGTCGGCCTAGACTGGCTGCCTGGGACGCCGTCCCCGCGGGTGCGCGGCACCGCGTCCCGCGCTCACGTCAGCCAGCACCCGCCGCCGCATCAGCCGGCCGCCCGTGACGCTTCGAAAGGACCGACCGATGCCCCTCGACCGCGACGAGATCCCCACGATCCGCAAGTCCCTCACGTTCTACCGCGTGATGGCCTGGGTCGTCGGCATCCAACTCGTGGTGTTGATCTGCGTCGGCGTGCCCCTGAAGTACTTCGGCGGCAACGACGCCGTCGTCGTGACCCTCGGACCGCTGCACGGCTGGCTGTACATGGTGCTGCTGATCAGCGCTTACCTCCTCGGCCGCCGCGTCGACTGGCCGTGGATGCGGCTCATCCTGATCGCGCTGGCCGGCACGGTGCCGTTCCTGTCTTTCGTCGCCGAGCATTACGCGACGAAGGACGTCCGCCGCCGCATCGCGCTCGCCGAGGCGGGTGCTCCGCAGCCTGCGGTCGATCAGCCCACCATGGGCGACTGAGGCAGCGGACCGAGGCTGGCCATGCCCGTGCATCCCGCGCTCCGGCCGTGGGTGCAGGACGTCATCGGCTACGACATCGTCTGCGCGCCCGACCTGGTTCATCATGGGCTGCCCTCGACCAACATCACGGTCATCCTCGCGTTCGACGAGCCCCTCGACTGTGGCTGGGCCGGGGCTGAGCCTCTGCGCGTCTGGACGCTCGTCGGCGGCCTCCACACCGAACCGGTGGTCATCCCCACCCACGGGCTTCAACGCGGCCTCCAGCTAAGCCTGTCCCCCGCCGGCGTCCGCCGTTTGCTGAGGGTGTCGCCCGCGGAGTTGAGCGGGCAGCTCGTTCCTGGGGACGCCCTCGGCCGCGTCCTCCCGGACGCCTTGCAGCGACAGCTCCAAGAGTCGTCCTGGCCGGAGCGCGCGCGCCTCCTCGAGCGTCACCTGCTGCGCCTGGCGGACGCGGCAGCCGGAGCCACCGGCGGACCATCGGCCCCGCCACTCCCCCGCCGCGGGCGTCCATCGGGACGCGCCGAGCTCGACCACGCGTGGGAGCGGATCACAGCGGAACACGGCAACGTCGGCATCGCGCAGCTGGCGGACGAGCTGGGCTGGTCGCGCCGCTACTTCGGCGAGCGCTTCCATACGGAGTTCGGCGTCAGCCCCAAGGTCGCGGCTCGTCTCGCCCGGTTCGAGCGAGCGACGGGACTGTCGCGCAGCGGCGTCCGGTTGGCCGACGTGGCTGCGCGAGCCGGCTACGCGGATCAGGCCCACATGACCCGGGAGTGGCGGCAGTTCGCCGGGGTCACGCCGACCGAAACCTTGCAGGAACTCCCAAACGTTCAAGAGCCGCGGTCCCCGTAGCGGGCAGGCTGGAGCCATGACAAAACCTCAGCTGTTCTCCTGCCTGCGCTACGCCGATGCGAACGCCGGCTTGGCTTTCCTCCTCCAGCTCGGGTTCACCGAGCGACTTGTCGTCCGTGATGAGGACGATCCCACCGTCATCCACCACGCCCAAGTGCAATGGCGCGACAACGGTGGCCTGATGTTCGGCAGCGATCGGGAGGGCGGCATCGGTCCGAAGCCGGGAACCGCCTGCGTCAATCTGGTGGTCGCCAGCGACGACGAGGTGAACGTCACCCTGGCACGCGCGCTCGAGGCGGGCGGCCGCCAGCTCGACGAGATCTCGGAGCCCGACCACGGCGGCCGGAGCGTCGCTGTCGCCGACCCCGAGGGAAACATCTTCAACATCGATTCCTACGAAGGCGAGTAGCAGGCTTCACTCGCGTCCGCCGCGCTGAGCCTCCGGCAACTGCCACCCGAATCCACCCACCCCGGACGGGGCGGCCCAGGCCGTCCCGTCCTCACCGTGCCGGCACAGCTGCAATGGGCTGCGAGCGCTGAGCGCCCAGCCTCGGTCGTCGGCGAGTTGGCAGACCCCGAGGCGATGTCGAGAAGTCAGCGCAGTGTTGCCGGGAGCTTCATCTGCGCGGTCTCACTCCTGCGCGCACGGCCTGGAGGGCCACGGCCATCGCCGCGACGGCTGCGGCTGTCAGAGCAAGCCCCCAGGGCTGACCGCGTGCGCCACGAGCACCGAGCCCAGGGCGCGCCGATCGCATCCCCTAGGCCAAACCCGGATGGCGATCGTCCGCTGCTCGGCGAGGCCCGACCGAACGAGTCTGGACGCCTATTCTCTCTTTGTCGTTGACCCTATTTATCGACTTATATATCTATCTCTGGATCGACTCCAGTGCGCATCACTGTGAGGATCCGTTCGAGGTCGTCCCCTGAGGCGAATTCGATGGTGATCTTGCCCTTCTTGCGACCCATCGTCACGTTCACGCGGGTGTCCAGGGCGTCCGAGAATCCCCGCGAGAGCGCCTGCGCGCGGGGCGAGGGCTCACGGGCAGTGCGGCTGCGACTAGGCCTTTCGGGCTTGGTCCCCATGGAGACGATCTCCTCCACCGCACGGACGCTCAGGTTCTCCGCCACGATCCGCTGCGCGAGACGCTCCTGTTCCACCGGGTCGGTGAGCATGAGCAGGGCCCGTGCATGCCCGGCGGACAGGACACCTGCGGCGACCCGGCGCTGCACCGGGGCTGGCAGGCGCAGAAGCCGAATGGTGTTTGAGATCTGGGGTCGGGAGCGCTTGATGCGAACGGACAACTCCTCCTGGGTGCAGCCGAAGTCCTCCAGCATCTGCTGATACGCGGCCGCCTCCTCCAGCGGGTTCAGCTGGGCGCGATGCAGATTCTCTAACAGGGCGTCCCGGAGCAGGTCGTGGGTCTCGGTCTTGCGGACGATCGCCGGGATGGTCGCGAGCCCTGCCGCCTTGGTGGCGCGCAGTCGCCGCTCCCCCATGACCAGTTCGAATTTGCTGCCGTCCTCCGCCGTTGGCAGCGGTCGGACAACGACCGGCTGCAGGAGGCCGACCTCCTTGATGGAGCCGATCAACTCGTCGAGCTCGTCCTCATCGAAGACCTGGCGCGGTTGCCGCGGGTTGGGCCGGATCTCCCCCACGGGGATCTCACCGAAGTACGACCCCTCGGGTGCTGGAACGGGGTCGTGGACCTTCTCCGGCCCCGCTTGTGGCTCGGTCGTTGGATCCGGCTCCGAGGTCGGCCGGATCAGATCGCCTAGCCCTCGTCCAAGGCCCGTGCGTGCGCGTGCTGTAGCCATTCTCTTCCCCTACTTCTTTGTCGGGCCCCGGCGGGCGATCTCTTCGGCAGCTTGTCGATACGCCTGTGCCCCGGCGGACGCGAGGTGGTAGCTCAGGACGGTTTGCCCATAGCTGGGCGCCTCCGCGATGCGAACCGACCGCGGGACAACTGTTTCGAGCGTCTCCTCGGCGAAGTGGGTACGCACTTCGTTGGCGACCTGGGTGGACAGGTTGGTGCGACCGTCGAACATCGTGAGGATCACGGTGCTCAGACGAAGATCGTCGTTGAGGCGCCCGGTGACCAGCTCGATCGTCTTCATCAGTTGCGTGACGCCCTCGAGTGCGTAGTACTCGCATTGGATGGGGATCATGATCTCCTTGGCGGCGACGAGCGCGTTCAGCGTGAGGAGGCCCAACGATGGCGGGCAATCCACGATGACGTAGTCGACGTAGAACTCCTTGAAGAACTTCCGGAGGGCGATCTGGAGCTTCGTTTCACGTGAAACAGTAGCGACGAGCCCGATCTCGGCGCCTGCGAGATCGATGGTCGCGGGAACGACGTAAAGACCCGGGATGTCCGGGCAGCGTTGGATCACGTCGATGAGGGGCGCGCCCTCGACGAGTACGTCGTAGGTTCCCGGCGTCCCTTCGGAGTGGTCCACCCCGAGAGCCGTGGACGCGTTGCCCTGCGGATCCATGTCGACGACGAGGACCTTCAAGCCGCCCATGGCGAGTCCGGCGGCGATATTCACGGCAGTGGTCGTCTTGCCAACACCGCCCTTCTGGTTCGCCACGACGAACGTGCGCGGAGAGGCTGGCCGGGGGAGCGCCGCGGTTTCACGTGAAACGTCTTCCGACAAGTCATCGGGCAGATCCGCCCGCTCAGAGAACTCATCTTCGTCGAACACGGCCCGACGCGGGGCGGAGGGGGAGTCTGTCACAGCAACCAACTTCAAAGCAGGGGAGTGGAACGGCGCTAGCCTATCCCGCACTTCCTCCATCGCTTGCGATCCCCGCCGATGGAGCACGGATCGCACAGTTGATTTGGGTCATCAATGCACATCGCCACGCTCAGGAGCACCAACGCACCACATCAGACCCGCCGCTGGCCCGCATGGGGCTCTCGGTATGCCGTTGTTGACTCCGGGAAACGGGGGGACGCGTTGTCGGAAGCCTGTGACCGTGCCGGTCTCTGCCTCTCCGGAGTCCGTGCCTACTTAGACTTATATAGCTAAGTCGATTTATGACTTTAAAGATCTCTTCCGCGCATTAGCAGGCGGCCGACTCGCGACTGACCCGACATCGATCGCGAGGCGGCCGGAAAACCTACCGGCATCCGCCGCAGTTGCCTGTCGTACGTTGGCTCAAGAGGGGGAGGGAAGCGTGGCCCCGACGCACTCCCCGAAGATCAGTGCCGAGCCGCAGCCTTAGGAGAGCATCACGCCGCTCCCGGCACCTCGTGGGGGGACACCGTCACTGGCTCGGCTAACACCGCAGACGCGGCTCACTCGGCTAGTCCCCCTGCCACTGCTGGCGGCGCCGATCCGGCTGGGCCCCCGCTGGCCCTACTCGCTCTGCTGGGACTGCTGGCACCGCTAGCACCGCTAGCACCGGGAGCGTCCTCCACCCTGGCTGCTCAATCGCGACGAGGCGCGCCCCCTCCTCCCTGACCTGGGTCGGGAACCCCTCATCGTCGCTCATCGGCGCCTGCCCACAGCACCCGCGTTCCACGTGAAACGTTTCGGGGGACCCGGATGACGGGCCGCCTGGTCAATGACACCGACACCTGCTCACTCCGTCGCGCCCGCGTGTCAATCACGGTCGGTCAGCCCGGCTTCTCTTGCCGAGTGGTGCCCGCACACCAAGCGTCAGGTTTCCACTCTCCGTCCACGATAACCCCTTGTCACCAGGGGACGGGCGAAGGGAGCTACAGCCAACACAAAACGGGCTCCGGTGTGAGGCGGGAGGCCCGGTGAGGGGAGAGGCCCAGCGTGAGGGGGAGATCCGGTGCCAGGCGCCCGACAGCTTCGCCAGGGACCAGCTGCCCGCTCAACCCCTGGGCGATACCCCTCAACAGGCGGTGGGCGCCGGCGGGCGCTCACTTGTCCCGGCGCCCTGAAGCGTGACCATGCCCGGGCGAGGCCGCCCCCTTCCTCACATCACACTGGCGACGCCGCTCTGGCCGGGACCGGCGACGCCGTGACTGCCCCAGACCGACGGCGCGGGGAACCCGCTACGGAACAAACCTGAGCGAAAATAACTTTATCTACTTACCGATTCCACACCTTGGTCTGCGTCGCGTCGCAGGCGTCCTGGCGTTTGGTCGGCGTGCTAGCGGCGACGCTGCTGGTCGACGCCGGTCACCCAGTCGAGGATCGAGTCGGCGGCGTCCGAGGCGGAGCCCGTGTTCTCCAGCACCAGAGAGGGGTAGCGCGCGAGAAGATCGGCGAAACGTCCAGGGCTGTGTTCGGTGGTCATCTGATGCTCCTCCTCGAGGGACCGGACGTTCGAGTCCGACCACTCCACGTCGCGCTTGGACGCCTTGTGCAGCAGCCGCTCGTCCGTGCGGTTTCGCTCGAGCCGGAGGGGGAGCGGGGCGCGCAGTTCGACGAATGCGACGTCCCCGGCGAAGATCTCAGCGTACGACTCGGCCAAGGCGCGGTCCTCGTCGGCGTCCAGTGCCCAGACAATCGTGAACACCAGTTCGACGTTGTTCGCCGCGGCCTCTTCGAGAACGCGGCGCCGAAACTCTTCATTGAGAGTGTTGAAGGCCGGGGTCCCGAAGCCGAAGGTCTCGAGGAGCGGCTCGATCGTCATGTGGTTGTGGAACAGGCGGAACCTTCCGCGCGCAGCGATCGCGCGTCCGACGGTCATCTTCCCGACCGCCGGGGGACCGAACACGTTCAACAACATGTCCTCATCCTCGCACCGAGAACCCGTGCCAGGTTCCGGTCACGATCGTCCAGCGAACCTCAGCCGCGCGGACCTTCGACCACGAGCACGCGCGTGGCTTCGACGTCCGGGTGCACCCGCGCCAGGTGGACGCGCGCGGACAGGCGGCGCTTCTTGAGTTCGTTGGCGGCCTTGATCAGCTCACCGTCGACGCTCTCGCCCTTCAGGGCGACGAGGCGTCCGCCGGGGGAGAAGAGGTGGGTGGTCCAGGCGAGCAGCTTGGTGACGGGGGCGACGGCGCGGCAGGTCGCCACGTCGTAGAGCTGCCGGTGCTCCTCGGCGCGCTCACGCACCACGCGGACCCGGTCGCCGATGCCGAGCTCATCCACCGCAAGGGTCAGGAAGTGCGCGCGGCGCTCCAACGGCTCCAGCAGTGTCACGCGCAGGTCGGGACGCATCAGCGCCAGCGGGATGCCCGGTAACCCGGCGCCGCTGCCGACGTCAACTACCAGGGCGTCGTCGTGGATCGAGGGGGAGACCGCGACGCTGTTGAGCAGGTGACGCTCCCACAGCTTGTCGCCCTCGCGGGGACCGATCAGGCCCCACTCGATGCCACGGCTCGCCAAGATCGACGCGTACTGCTCGGCCTGTTCGAGGGCGTCGGAAAAGACGACGGCGGCCGCGGCAGGTGCCGGGCCGCCGTCCAAGGGATTCGTCATCGGGACGCGGGCATCACGACGACCCGGCGGTTGGGCTCCTCGCCCTCGGATTCGCTGCTCAGTCCGGCGGCCGCGATCGCGTCGTGGACGATCTTGCGCTCGAACGGGTTCATCGGAGAGAGCCGGACGGCCTCGCCGCTGTCCTTGACCTCGTCGATCGCGTCGGCGGCCAGATCCTGCAATTCGACGCGCCGCTTCTCACGGTGGCCGGCGATGTCGAGCATGAGGCGGCTGCGGTGCCCGATCTCGGTCATCACGGCGAGGCGCGCCAGTTCCTGCAGCGCCTCGAGCGTCTTACCGTTCTTGCCGACCAAGACGTCTGACTCGGTGATGATCGAGACGTGTGCACGGCCGCCCTCGATGTAGGTATCGATGTCGCCGTCCAAGTCGGCGATGTCGAGAAGCTCCTCGAGGTAGTCCGCGGCGATCTCGCCCTCGTTGGTCAGGGCCTCCTCGCGCCGGCTCGGCCGCCGTGCTTCGTCGCCGTCGCCCGAGCGTTCGTCGTCGTCCTCCTCGTCCGCATCGTCATCATCGGATTCGTCGATGTCGTCGGCGTCCGACCCCTCGCTGGCGGACGCGGGCTCGGCCGGCACGGCATCGTCGCCGGTCTCGCGCGCGGCGTCCAACGTCCCCACCTCGGGGGAATCCGCCGCGAAATCCTCGTCGACGCCGTCGACCGGCGCCTGTTGCTCCGTCATTCCTACTCCTTCCGCTTTGCCTGCTTACGGGTGGCCCGCGTCCCCTTCGACGGCTGCTGGCGCTGGACGCGCGCGTGCGTCGACGAGGCGGGGCCGGCGGTGCTCCGCTCGGACGGTCGGGCCGTCGTGGCCTTCCCCCTTCCCGCCGCGGAGGCACCCTTCGACTTGGTGGTGGTCGTGCCGGGCGTGGACTGGCGCGCGACCCTGGTGGGGTCGTTGGACGTCGTTGCCTTCGGCTTGTTGGCGTACCCCATGCGCTTGCGCAGGATCGCCTCGGGATCCTTGCCCTTGGCGAGCATCCGCTCCTCCCAGTCGATGTACGCGGGGGTGTTCGGCGCAGGGGAGTTGTGCACGAGCAGGTACTGCTGGCCCAGCGTCCACAGGTTCGAGGCGAGCCAGTAGATCATGACGCCGATCGGGATGCTCACACCGGTGATCAGGTAGATGACCGGGAACATGTACAGCATCATCTTCTGCTGCTGCGCCATGGGGCCCTCAAGGGACTCGGGCGGCATGTTCTTACGCATCATGTGCAGCTGCGTGAAGAACAGCGTCGCCGTCATGGCGATGATCAGGAACGCGGCGACGAACTGCGTCGGACCGATGGTCGTGATGGGGAGGAAGGTGCCGGAGATCTCGGCGCCGAAGATCTTCGCGTGCCGCAGCGAATCGACGAGCGCCGGCTCGCGGACGAAGAATTCGCCCTGCGCGTGGCCGCGGGAGACGGAGTTGAGCACGTTGAAGAGGCCGATGAAGATCGGCATCTGCAACAGCAGCGGGAGACAGGACGCCGCGGGGTTGACGTTCTCTTCCTTGTAGAGCTTCATCGTCTCCTGGCCGAGACGCTCACGGTCGGTGCCGTACTTGTCCTGCAGCGCCTTGATCTTCGGGCCGAGGAGCTGCATCTTGCGCGACGTGTTGATCTGGCGCACGAACAGCGGGATCATCAGCGACCGCACGACGACGGTGAGGCTGATGATGGCGAGCGCCCACGTCCAACCGGAATCGGGGTTCATGAACCGGCTGAACAGCCAGTGGAAGCCGACGATGATGCCGGAGATCGCCCAGTAGATGGGCTGCATCATCGTGTTCAGGCCGCCGAGGAACGAATCCCAGATGTTCAGGGGGATGAGGAGGGGAAGCAGTGTGTTCACGAGATTCCTCGCAGTGAGAAGGTTTCCGGCACAGGGTCATAGCCGCCGGCCGACCAGGGGTGACAGCGGCGCAGACGGTTGATCGTCAACACCAGACCCCGCCAGGCCCCGTGGCGCTCGAACGACTCGAGGGCGTACGCGGAGCAGGTGGGGTAGTACTTGCAGACGTTTCCGTACAGGGGGCTGATCAGCCGCCGGTACAGCTTCATGAATCCGATGAACAGGTACTTCATGCCGCCTCAAGACGGTGGAGCGACTGATCCCAGGCCGACCAGAAGTCAGCGCGCAACGTGGTCGCGGGCTGGGCGGAGGCTGCGGGCAGGGCGCGAACCACGACGTCCAACGGGGTCGTCGTGGTCGCGAGGGCCTCGGCCGTGAGATGACGCAGTTGACGCTTGACCCGGTTGCGGGTCACGGCGTTGCCGACCGCCTTGGACACAACAAAGCCCGCTCTGGCGGGCGGGCGAGGTGTGCGGAGGGCGTGCAGCACCAGGGTCTGCCGGCTCACCCGGACGCCGCGCCGAACCGTGGCGCGGAAGTCGTCCGAGCTGCGCAAACGCGCGTCGGCGGGCAACACTGGACGCCGGCTCGGTCAGCCGGCGAGGTGGGCGCGGCCCTTGCGACGACGGGCGGCCAGGATGGCGCGGCCGGCACGCGTCCGCATGCGCCGACGGAAGCCGTGGGTGCGGCTACGCCGCCGGTTGCTGGGCTGGAAGGTGCGCTTGCTCACGGGAGCTCCCCACAAAATTGGAAAAAACGTTCGGACGACTGCGTCCACGCGGACACAGGGATGTCACTGGACAGTGACCAGATAACGATACGTGTTCTGGGAGGCCGGAGCAAACCGGACAGCCACGCTCGCCCGCGTCGAGGCGACACGCCGCCCAGCGCGATAATCCCCTGACAGGCAGGTTTGCGACGTGCAGATCGGGTAGGTACCGTTGCCAACCTGCCGCGAAGTTCTCCACAGGGCACCCTGCGGGAAGACATGGACTTATGCTGGTGTCTCCACATGCTGTGGATAACTCTGTGGATAGCCGTCTGACAAGGGGAATCATATGCCGAATGAGGTTGATTCCACGCTTGCGGCCTCCTGGGACAAGGTGATGCGCTCCGCCGAACCGTCCGCTCGCGCGTGGCTGAGCGCCGTTCAGGTCGAAGCGCTGCTCGATTCCACGCTCGTCGCCGCCGTGGCGCACGAGTTCACCCGGGAGCGCATCGAGACCCGGCTGCGCAGCTGGATCGAGGAGCAGCTCTCCGACATCTACAAGAAGCCGATCCGTCTGGCCGTCACGATCAACCCGGACCTCGACCTCGACATCGACGAGGACGCCGTCGAGGGCAACCAGGCCGACGCGTCGGAGACGCTGCCGATGGCCGTCCCGTCCTACGGGCTCGGGTCGGTGCCGCGTCCGTCTTCGACGCAGAGCGGCGGCGACCGCCTCAACCCCAAGTACACGTTCGACAACTTCGTCATCGGCTCGTCGAACCGGTTCGCGCACGCCGCGGCGGTGGCCGTGGCCGAGTCGCCCGGCAAGGCGTACAACCCGCTGATGATCTACGGCGAGTCCGGCCTCGGCAAGACACACCTGCTGCACGCACTGGGCCACTACGTCCGCCAGTACTACGACGGCGTTCGGGTGAAGTACGTCTCCACCGAGGAGCTGACGAACGACTTCATCAACGCCATCTCCGACAACCGCACCGCCGAGTTCCGCCGCAACTACCGCGACATCGACGTCCTGCTGATCGATGACATCCAGTTCTTGGAGAGCAAGATCCAGACGCAGGAAGAGTTCTTCCACACGTTCAACACCTTGCACAACGCGCAGAAGCAGATCGTCCTGACGTGCGATCGGCCGCCCAAGGCCCTCGAGGCGCTCGAGCCGCGGCTGCGCAGCCGGTTCGAGTGGGGCCTCATCACGGACATCCAGCCGCCGGACCTCGAGACGCGCATCGCGATCCTGCGCAAGAAGGCCATCGCCGAGCACCTCACGGTCGCCCCGGAGGTCCTGGAGTTCATCGGCAGCAAGATCCAGACGAACATCCGCGAGCTCGAGGGCGCACTGATCCGGGTGACCGCGTTCGCGAGCCTGAACGGGCAGCCGGTCGACCTGGCGCTCACCGAGACGGTGCTGAAGGACCTCATCCCCGACGGGGGAGACGCGCCGATCAACCCGCAGGCGATCATGAGCCAGACCGCCAACTACTTCGGCGTCTCCCTGGAGGACCTGTGCGGTACCAGCCGCACCCACGTCCTTGTCACTGCTCGCCAGATCGCCATGTACCTGTGCCGCGAACTCACCGATCTCAGCCTGCCGAAGATCGGCCAACTCTTCGGCGGCCGCGACCACACGACCGTGATGCACGCCGACCGCAAGATCCGCCAGCTGCTCTCGGAGCGCCGCTCGGTCTACAACCAGGTCACCGAGCTCACCAACCGCATCAAGAACTCCCCGACCCGCTGACGCCTGCCGTCCGACGCCCCGCTCACCCTCCGGTGTGCGGGGCGTCGTGCTGCGCGACCCCGCCAGCGCGCCGTGCGCTTCCGGACGCGCCCCGTCCATCGTCCACAGCGACCGCCACGTGTGGGGAAAGCCGTGGGACGAGACCTGTGGATAACCGGGAATCCCTGTGGATGATCGGGACGCGACGCTGCGTCGTCCACAGCTGACACGGGTGTAGTTTGACGTTCTCCACAGAAGCATTCACCCGGCGACGCGCGACGTGACTGGGGTCGATGCACGTTATCCACCGTTTCCACAGCGGTGACTACTGTGAAGTACTTTCTAATCTCCCTCTCTCTTAAAAGCAGGCGGGACTCGACCTTGTGGGTATCTCCGGGACGGGCTCGTTATGATCAGCCACAGAACCGTCGGCCAGACAGGTGTCCGATCGGTGCCGCAACGAACAACTCAGGAGATCCGGCGTGAAGATTCGTCTCGAGCGTGACGTCCTGGCGGATGCAGTCCAGTGGGCCGCTCGCAGCCTCCCCACCCGCCCCAGCGTGCCGATCCTTGCCGGACTGCGCATCGAGGCGAAGGGCGACCAGTTGATCTTCTCGAGCTTCGACTACGAGACCGCCGCCAAGATCACGGTGCCCGCGACCGTCTCCGACGAGGGTGTCGGCCTCGTCTCGGGCAAGCTGCTCGCCGACATCGCGCGCTCGCTGCCCAACAAGCCGGTCGACATCACCTCGGACGAGCAGAAGATGGAGCTCGTCTGCGGCAGTGCCCGCTTCACCCTGCAGTTGCTGCCCGTCAACGAGTACCCCGAGCTGCCGGCGATGCCGGAATCGTCCGGCACGATCGTCAGCAACGAGTTCTCCCAGGCCGTTGCTCAGGTCGTCGTGGCGGCCGGACGCGACGAGCTGCTGCCGGTCTTCACCGGCGTCCGCATCGAGATCGAGGGCGACACGCTCTCGCTGCTCGCCACCGACCGCTACCGCATGGCGCTCAAAGAGCTCAGCTGGAGCCCGGCCGCCACGGCGGGGGAGGGCGCCGCGCTGGTGCCGGCGCGCGTGCTGAGCGAGACCGCACGCTCCATGACCTCCGGCGAGCAGATCACGCTGAGCCTGTCCTCCGGTGCGTCCGGCGACGGACTGATCGGCTTCGAGGGCGCCGGCTCCTCGGGCAGCCGTCAGATCACGACCCGCTTGCTCGACGGGGAGTTCCCGAAGGTGCGCCACCTGATGAACGTGCAGCCGACGGTCACCGTGCGCGCCAACACCCACGAGGTCATCGACGCGGTCCGCCGCGTCTCGTTGGTGGCCGAGCGCAACACCTCGCTGCGCATGAAGATCGACGAGGGCACCATCACGCTCGAGGCCGCCACGGGCGACCAGGCCCAGGCCGTCGAGGCCGTCCAGGCGGTCGTGGAAGACCACACCGGGGACGGTCTCGCCATGAGCGCGGCCGGCTTCAACCCGCACTACCTGTCCGACGCGCTCAACGCGCTCGACACCCCGTTCGTCAACTTCTCGTTCACCGCGCCCGGCAAGCCCTGCCTGCTGACGCCGCTGGAGGAGATCGACGGCGAACCGCGCACCGACTACCGGCACGTCATCATGCTGATGCGCCTGCCCTCCTGAGCTTGTTCGTCACGCACCTGAGCCTGGCCGACTTCCGCTCCTATCCCCACGTCGAGGCGGCGCTCGAGCCGGGCGTCACGGTCTTCACCGGACGTAACGGCCAGGGCAAGACGAACCTGGTCGAGGCGGTGGAGTACCTGGCCACCCTCGGCTCGCACCGGGTGGCGGCGGACGCCCCGTTGATTCGGTTCGGGAGCGAGCGCGCGATCGTGCGCGGCCGCGTCCAAGCCGCGGTCGACGACCCGCGCCAGCTCTTGCTCGAGATCGAGATCAATCAGGGCAAGGCCAACAAGGCGTCCCTGAACCGGGGGCCGTTGAAGCGGCCGCGTGACCTGCTCGGCGCCCTGCGGGTGGTGCTCTTCTCCCCGGAGGACCTGGCGCTTGTCAAGGGGGACCCGTCCGATCGGCGCCGCTTCATCGACGACCTGGTCACTCAGCGCTGGCCACGGATGGCCGGCGTCCGGGCCGACTACGACCGGGTGCTGCGGCAGCGCTCGATGCTGCTGAAGTCCTTGTCGGGACGACGCGGGCCGGTCGCGTCCGAGGCCGAATCGACGCTGGACGTGTGGGACGAGAGCCTGGCCGGCCTCGGCGCCGAGGTGATGGCGACCCGGCTCACCACGCTCGCCGACATGACCGATGGCGTCAGCGAGGCCTACGCGGCCATCGCGCCGTCCAACAACGACGCCCGGCTGAGCTACCGCTCGAGCATCCTCGGCGACGCGGTGGACGTGGTCGCCGCCGCCGAGCTCGGCCCCGCGGAGCTGCGCGAACGGCTCCGCGTCCGGATGGGGGAGCGTCGCCGCGCCGAGATCCAGCGAGGGGTGAGCCTCGTGGGGCCGCACCGCGATGACCTGGTGCTGACCCTCGGTCCGCTCCCGGCGAAGGGGTACGCCTCGCACGGCGAGAGTTGGTCGTTCGCGCTGGCGCTGCGCCTGGGCAGCGAGGGCGTCCTGCGCGCGGACGGCGTCGAGCCGGTCTTGATCTTGGACGACGTGTTCGCTGAGCTGGACGAGGTGCGCCGCGATCGGCTCGCGGCACGCATCGCCGGCGCGGAGCAGGTGCTGATCACGGCGGCGGTGGCCGGCGATGTCCCCGAGGAACTCCACGGCCGCCGGTTCATCGTGGAGGGGGGAGAGGTGAGGCTCGATGACGCGGACGCCTGACGAACCCGAGGAGTTTTCCACAGGATCTCCAGAGTCTGTGGACGCTGTGGAAAAGTCCGACTTCGACCCCACAGGACTCGACCTGGCGCGCAGCATCGCCGAGGCCGTCAGCCACACCGCACCGTTGCCCAAGCCGCGCGAGCAGCGGCGCAGGGCGGCGCCCCGGCGGGCGTCCACCCGGCGGAGCAAGCAGGACCCGATGGCGCTCGGCGAGGCGTTGGAAGGGTTCGTCGCCGAGCGGGGCTGGCAGACCGAGGTGAATGTCCACCTGCTGCTGGGGCGCTGGGCTTCGCTCGTCGGGGCGTCCAACGCAGAGCACTCCCGCCCGGAGAGCTTCACCGCGGGCGTCGTGACGATCCGCACGGACTCGAGCGCGTGGGCCTCCCAGCTGCGGCTCATGACGCCGCAGCTGCTGGCCAAGCTCAACGCCTCGCTCGGCGACGGCACGATCAACAAGATCGTCATCAAGGGCCCGGACGCGCCGAGCTGGAAGCACGGGCGCCGCAGCGTCAGCGACGGGCGGGGCCCGCGCGACACCTACGGCTGATCGGCTCGACCCGCAGCGGCCAGGCGGCGCTGAGAGGCGCTGAGAGCCCCGGGGGTCATGGTGGGACACAGGACGGGCCCTCCGAGAGCCGCGAAACCGCGTTTCCCGGCGTGGGAGCGCCATTTGGGCGCGTTGCCGCCGTGGGTTTTGAGACAGTTTCGGCTAGACTTGCGTAGTCTGAGGTGCCGCCGCCCGACGAACGGGCGGGCGGCACTCATTGCGCAAAGAGAGGTTCGCGTGAGCGAAGTCGAAGCAGCAGAGTTCGGGGACGAGCGAGGGCACGGCACCACGACCGTCGAGGCCGGGCAGTACGACGCAGGTTCGATCACGGTGCTGGAGGGCCTCGAAGCCGTTCGCAAACGTCCCGGCATGTACATCGGGTCCACCGGTGAGCGGGGCCTGCACCACCTGGTGCAGGAGGTCGTTGACAACTCCGTCGACGAGGCCATGGCCGGCTACTGCGACACCATCATCGTCAAGCTGCTCCCCGACGACGGCATCCAGGTCATCGACAACGGCCGCGGCATCCCGGTCGCCGAGCACCCGACCGAGAAGACGTCCGCGTTGACGGTCGCGCTGACCGTCCTGCACGCCGGCGGCAAGTTCGGCACCGGCGGCTACAAGGTCTCCGGTGGCCTGCACGGCGTCGGTGTCTCGGTGGTCAACGCGCTGTCCGACCACCTGACCGCGGACGTTTACCGCGACGGGTACCACTGGCGTCAGACGTTCACTCTCGGCACCCCGGACGCCCCGCTCGAGCGCCTCGAGGAGACCGACGCGACCGGCACCACGATCACGTTCTACGCCTCGCCGGACATCTTCGAGACCACCCACTACAGCTGGGACACCCTCGCCAACCGGCTGCGGGAGATGTGCTTCCTCAACAAGGGCCTCACGATCACCCTGATCGACGAGCGCCCGCAGCAGGCCGACGAGAGCGCCGACCAGGGCGACGACCTCGACCTGAAGGTGGGGGAGAACCTCGACGCCGAGGTGCAGCCCCGCGAGGTGACGTTCCTGTTCGCCGACGGCCTGGTCGACTACGTGAAGTTCCTCACCGGCACCAAAGAGGTCATCCATCCCTCGGTGATCGCGATCGACGCGATCAACGAGTCGCAGCACCTCGCGCTCGAGGTGGCGATGCAGTGGAACTCGTCGTTCAGCGAGTCCGTGCACACCTTCGCGAACACCATCAACACGCACGAGGGCGGCACCCACGAAGAGGGGTTCCGCTCCGCGCTGACCAACACGGTCAACCGGTGGGGCACCCAGTGGGGCATGATCAAGAAGCCCGAGGATCGGCCGTCCGGTGACGACATCCGCGAGGGACTCACCGCGATCATCTCGGTGAAGCTCGGCGAGCCGCAGTTCGAGGGCCAGACGAAGACCAAGCTGGGCAACACCGAGGCGAAGGGCTTCGTGCAGCGCGTCGTCAACGACCTGCTGGGCGACTGGTTCGAGAAGAATCCCGCCGAGGGCAAGGAGATCGTCCGCAAGGCGCAGGCCGCCGCGACCGCCCGGGTGGCCGCCCGCAAGGCGCGCGACCTGGCGCGCAACCGCAAGGGCCTGCTGGGCCGCAGCGGCCTGCCGGGCAAGCTCGCCGACTGCAGCTCGCGCAACCCCGAGGAGTGCGAGGTGTTCATCGTCGAGGGTGACTCCGCCGGCGGTTCCGCCAAGGGCGGACGCGACCCGCGCACCCAGGCGATCTTGCCGATCCGCGGCAAGATCCTGAACGTCGAGAAGGCCCGCCTCGACCGCATCCTGCAGAACCGCGAGGTCGACGCGATCTTCA
Organism: Nigerium massiliense; assembly: GCF_000826085.1. Lineage (GTDB taxonomy): Bacteria > Actinomycetota > Actinomycetes > Propionibacteriales > Propionibacteriaceae > Propioniciclava > Propioniciclava massiliense. Next base: position 770,731 of record NZ_CCYM01000002.1, read on the forward strand.
ACGCGCTGGGCTCCGGCGTCCAAGAGGACTTCGACGCCGATCGCCTGCGGTACCACAAGCTCATCTTGATGGCGGACGCCGACGTCGACGGCGCGCACATCCGCACGCTGCTGCTGACCCTGCTGTTCCGGTTCATGAAGCCGCTGATCGACGGCGGCTACGTCTACCTCGCCCAGCCGCCGCTGTTCCGGTTGCGCTGGACGAACGCGCCGCACGAGCTGGCCTACACCGACGAGCAGCGCGACGCCCTGCGCGACGCGGGCCTGGCCGCCGGCAAGAAGCTGCCGAACGTCAACCCGATCCAGCGCTACAAGGGCCTCGGCGAGATGGATGCCTCCGACCTGTGGGAGACCACGATGGATCCGGCCAAGCGCAGCCTGCTGCAGGTCAACCTCGAGGACGCCGCGGCCGCCGACCAGATGTTCTCCATCCTGATGGGCGAGGACGTGACCGAGCGGCGCTCGTTCATCCAGCGCAACGCCAAGGACGTCCGCTTCCTCGACATCTGACCCTCGACGAACCACCTGACCAGTCCTGGACAGCAGCGCGTCCGGGCAGACAAGGACAGACGAACTGATGAGTGACACGCCGAACGAGCCCCCCACGCCGGAGACCCCTGAGTCCCCTGATCTCCCCCAGGAGGTCCACGACCAGCTCGACGGCGAGAGCTTCGAAACGGACCCGACCGAGGGGGCCGCCGTCGCCGTCGTGGCCGACACGTCCGCGCTGGCGCCGCGCGAGGGCAGCGTGACCGAGGTCGACCTCAACGAGGAGATCCAGAAGAGCTACCTCGACTACGCCATGAGCGTGATCGTCGGCCGCGCGCTGCCCGACGTCCGCGACGGCCTCAAGCCCGTGCATCGCCGCGTCCTGTACGCGATGTACGACGGCGGCTATCGCCCCGACCGCGGCTGGAACAAGTGCTCCCGCGTCGTCGGCGAGGTGATGGGTCTCTATCACCCGCACGGCGACACCGCGATCTATGACACGTTGGTGCGCCTGGCGCAGCCGTGGGTGATGCGCGCGCCGCTGGTGCAGGGCCAGGGAAACTTCGGCTCTCCGGGCAACGACGGCGCCGCGGCCATGCGGTACACCGAGTGCAAGATGGCGCCGCTGGCCATGGAGATGGTCCGCGACATCAACGAGAACACCGTCGACTTCCAGCCGAACTACGACAACCGCGAGATGGAGCCGACCGTGCTGCCGGCGCGGTTCCCGAACCTCCTGGTCAACGGCTCCACCGGCATCGCCGTCGGCATGGCGACGAACATCCCCACCCACAACCTGCGCGAGATCAACGACGCCGTGCAGTGGGTGCTGGAGAGCACCGAGCGCACCCCCGAGGAGATCCTCGAGGGCTGCATCGAGCGCGTGAAGGGCCCCGACTTCCCCCAGGGCGCGCTCATCGTCGGCCGTCAGGGCATCGAGGACGCCTACCGCACCGGCCGCGGCTCGGTCACCATGCGCGCGGTCGTCAACATCGAGGAGGACGCCCGCGGGCGCCATTCGCTGGTGGTCACCGAGCTGCCCTACATGTGCAACCCGGACAACCTGGCGGCCAAGATCGCCGACCTCGTGAACAGCGGACGCATCGCGGGCATCTCCGACATCCGCGACGAGACGTCCGCCCGCGTCGGCCAGCGGCTCGTCATCGTTCTGCGTCACGACGCGCAGCCCCGCGTCGTCCTCAACCAGCTGTACAAGCACACGCAGCTGCAGGACAACTTCGGCTGCAACATGCTCGCGCTCGTCGACGACGTGCCGCGGACGCTGCGCCTGGACCAGTTCATCGTCTACTGGATCCGGCACCAGATCCAGGTCATCCGCCGCCGGACGCAGTACCGGCTGGACGAGGCCGAGAAGCAGGCGCACGTGTTCCGCGGCCTGGTCAAGGCGCTCGACATGCTCGATGAGGTCATCGCGCTGATCCGGCGCAGCCCCGACCAGGAGGCGGCCAACACCGGACTGCAGGAGCTGCTCGACATCGACACCGACCAGGCGCGGGCGATCCTCGACATGCAGCTGCGTCGACTCGCCGCCTTGGAGCGGCAGAAGATCATCGACCGCCTGGCCGAGCTCGAGCGGACGATCGAGGACCTGCACGACATTCTCGCCAAGCCCGAGCGGCAGCGGCAGATCGTGTCGACCGAGCTGCAGGAGATCACCGACAAGTACGGTGACGAGCGCCGCACCACGATCGTCGCGGCCGACGGGGACCTGTCCGACGAAGACCTCATCCCCGACGACGAGATGGTCGTCACCATCACCCGCGGCGGCTACGCCAAGCGCACCCGCGCCGACCTCTACAGGGTGCAGAAGCGCGGCGGCAAGGGGGTTCGCGGCGCCAGCCTGCGCGCCGACGACGAGGTCGAGTTCCTGTTCGCCACCACCTCGCACCGCTGGTTGCTGTTCTTCACGAACCTCGGGCGGGTCTACCGCGCGAAGGTGTGGCAGCTGCCCGAGGGCAACCGGGACGCCAAGGGCGGCCACGTCGCCGGCCTCCTGTCGTTCCTGCCCGACGAGCGGATCGCGCAGGTGCTGGCGATCTCCGACTACGACGAGGCCGAGTACCTGCTGCTCGCGACCAAGCGCGGCCTGGTGAAGAAGACCGAGCTACGCGCCTACGACTCGCCGCGTCAGGCGGGCCTCATCGCCATCAACTTCCGCGACGAGGGCGACGAACTCATCGGCGCCGACATCGTCGGTTCCGGCGACGACGTCCTGCTGATCTCGCGGAAGGGCCAGGCGATCCGGTTCCCGGCCGACGACGAGCAGCTGCGCCCCATGGGACGGGCGACGTCCGGCGTCACCGGCATGAAGTTCCGGGACGGCGACGAGCTGCTCAGCATGGCGATCATCCGCTCCGACACCCCCGAGGACGACCGCTTCGTCTTCACCGTTACCGAAGAGGGCTACGCCAAGCGCAGCCCCGTCTCGGAGTACCGGCGGCAGGGACGCGGCGGGCTCGGCATCAAGGCCATGAAGCTCAACGAGGACCGCGGCTCCCTCGTGGGCGGCCTCGTCGTGCAGGAGGGCGACGAGATCATCGCCATCAAGCACAGTGGTCAGATCATCCGGTCGTCCGTCGACGAAGTGCCCACCAAGGGCCGGGACACCATGGGCGTCCGTTTCGTCGGGCTTTCCGGGGACGATACCGTGGCGGTGATTGCGCTGTACCCCGAGGCGACTCAAGATGAGGAGCCGGGACCGGCCGAGGCGGCAGACGGGGACGGTGACGTGACGGATTCCGCCCCGGAAGAGGAGGACAGCGGTGAGTAACGTGGCACCTCGAGAGGTCACCCTGACCCACGACCACGGCATGACCTTCACCGGGGAGGGGGAGGAGCTGGTCAAGCACCAGCAAGGCTCCCGCCGGACGCGCCGCGCGCGGCTGCGTGTGTCCCGCGTCGACCCGTGGTCGGTGATGAAGACCTGCTTCATGTTCGCGATCGCCTTCGGCATCATCTCGTGGATCTGTGTCTACGTCGTGTGGTCGGTGGTCAACGCGTCCGGGATGATGGAGGCGCTGAACCAGGCGCTGACGAACATCCTTTCCAGCCCGAGCGATCAGACGCCGGTGCGCATCGAGGACTTCATCAACACGAACAAGGTCATGGGTGTCACCGCGCTCATCGCCGTGATCAACGTGGTGATCACCACCGCGCTCGGCACGATCTTCGCGTTCCTGTACAACCTGGCGGCGAACATCCTCGGCGGCCTGGAGCTGACGCTGGCCGAGGACTGACTGTCGGCACCGGAGGCGTCCTCGATTTGAGACCGCGCGGGCGGATCGAGTATCGTGAACCTTCGGTGCACAGCACTGATGCGGGCCTATAGCTCAGACGGTTAGAGCGCCGCCCTGATAAGGCGGAGGTCACTGGTTCAAGTCCAGTTAGGCCCACCAAAGCATTCACCCTATGACAGGGGGAATGCTTTTCTGCTGTCCGGAGAGCGGGAAGATAGCGTGACGCTCACGAGACACTTGTCGCATGGACGCGCGCATTCAGCAGAAGCTAACGAGTGCACAGCAAATGCTTGACATCGCGCGCACCGGGCAGGGCGACTACATCGCGGGTGGAGAGCGCCGAATCAGTGGTCTCTATCAAGCCGTGACTTCAGCCCGGTCTGTCACCTTCGTCCTGCAGACCATGAGGAATGACGTCGAGGGGTTTGACCAGTGGTATGACGCCATTCGGGCTGAGCTAGGCGCCGACCCCACATGCAAGTGGTTCGTCGAGGTCCGGAACCGCATCGAAAAGGAGGGATCCCCGGGCCAAACCTCGTCGAGTGTGTGCATCAATCACTTGGACACGTCTCGGTTGCAGCCACCCCCAGGAGCGGTCTCGATGTTCATAGGTGACTCGCTCGGCCGAAGCGGCTGGGTCATCCGCCTCCCGGATGGAACTGAGCAGACCGTCTATTTCACGTTGCCCAGCCACGTGGTTAGCACCCACTACCTGATCGCCGATGCCCCGTACAAGCGAGACGTCGGTGAGTTGTTGGACTACTACTTGGAGCGGCTGCAGTCTGTCGTGGATCGGGCCCGTGACTTCCTTGCCGACAAGGTTTGGGCCTAGCCTCTCAGCCTTGGCCCGTCGTCGTCCCGCTGAGTCAGCGTGCCGGTACCGAGATCCGGGGGTAGTGCTGCTGGCGCCCAGCATGCGCGCTAGCGTGCTGGTGTCCAGATGGGCACCACGGCCGCGAGCGGCTCGCCCGTCACCCCCCAAAGGTCCGCACATGGTGGCCCTTCCGGTCAGTCATGCGCTTCGCACTCGTCCCGGCGAGCTTCTGCTCCACAGTTGGAAACCAATACCTGGAGACGGTGAATCAGGTAATGACATCGACGTGTTCCTGCCGGGGAGGGGCGAGTCGATCAGGGCGCCGGTCGGAACTTCTTGCCGCGGGACGCAGCGGGCCTAGGTGCCGGATGCCACGTACTCCGACGCGTCGGTGCGGACGCCCACCAGCGTCCGTCCGGCGACGTCGAAGCCGAGCGTCAGGAAGCGTCCGGGCTCGATCTCGACGCTGCTCGGGTTGGCCTGGTCGACGCAGACCCCCGCGTCGTAGATGGGCACCTCGGGGTAGCCGTCCCAGGGGCCGGCCGGGTCGGCGATGAGGACGCCGAGCGTCGGCCGGTGCGCGCCCGGGGTCGAGAAGTGCGCGCGTCCCTCGTGGACGAAACGGCCGTACGTCAGCAGCACCCGGCCGTCGCTGGTGAGCAGTTGATGATGCGAGGACGTCGCGACGCCGAGGGTTTCCGGGGGCGTCCAGGTCAGGCCGCCGTCGTCCGATCGGGTCAACCGGGACGGCTGCGGCACCCCCTCGTTCTCGGTGCGGGCGAGCAGGACGAGTTGGCCGCCGGGCAGCAGGGTCAGGTTCGGCTCGACGAAGTCGAGGCCGTCGGCCGCGGGCAACGCGGGGCTGCTGCGCCAGGTCCGGCCGCCGTCCTCGCTGCGACACACCAGCGCCGAGGACGGCCGGCGCGTGTAGACCGGCTGCAGCAGCGTCCGGTCGGGGAGCTCGACGGCGGGCCCGTGCTGGAAGACGTCGGTGACCTGTACGGGGCCGTCCGCCACGGTGCCGTCGGCCGCGAGCCGGGCGACCCACACACCCCGGGCCTCGAGCTTGCCCAGCAGTGTCCAGCGCACCGCGAAGAACGTCAGCAGCGCGCAGCCGTCCGCGAGCGCGCAGAGCTTGGGGTCGCGCAGGTCGAGGTCGGCGAAGACGCCAGGCAGCGCATCGACCGGTTCGCTCCAATTACGGCCGCCGTCGCCCGAACGGATCAGCATGACGCGTCCGTTGGCCTTCACGTGGCCGGCGGCGAGGTGATACACCGCCAACAGGACGCCGTCGACGCCGCGGACGACGTCCGGGAAGCGGGGCGCCAGCTTTCCCGGGCCGGTCAGGATGACGCTGGTCTCGACAACCATGCCGACACGATAGCCGCGCATCCGGTGCCGCAACCGTGCAGTGGCGACGGCTTCGGCTGAGCGCACGGGCAGGGTCACATACTTCCGCCCGCGCCGGTATATATCCCTCTAGACTCACGCGTGCAGCCAACGGATCGTGAGGGGGGCGTCCAATGTCGGGCGAGGCGTCGAGCTCGGGTGGGTCGGCCGAGTCGACCTTGCGCCTGCTTCGACGCATCTCCCGAAGCCAGCCCATCGTCGCGACGCTGGAGTCGCTCACCGATCACGCGCGCTCATTGCTGTCTGCGGACGCCGCCGGCCTGCGCCTGGACCCGTCGCTGGCCTCTATCTCCCGGTCCCTGCGGGACGTCTGCACCGTCAGCGGGCTGGTCTGTATCTGTGCCTTCGGCAGCGAGGGGGCTCCGCGTCGCGAGATCTGCCCGAACCACACCTCCAGCCCCTACGCCGTCATGGCCTCGGCGAGGCTGGGCGACGCCGGCGGCGATCTGGGGGAGTTGTGGGTGGCCCGCCGCGACGACCGTCCGTTCACCCCGGCCGACGAGGACGCCCTGCGCACCTTGGCCGACCTGGCAGCGCTCGCCCTCGCGCACGCGCACACCGCCGCGACCGAGCAGCGCCGCGCCGTCGAGACCGAGCGTGAGCGCATCGCCCGCGAGATGCACGACGGGCTGGCGCAGGTGCTCGGCGTCACGCACCTGCGGCTGCGCGCCCTCTCCGCGACGGTCGACGCGGCCGACGCCGATGCGGTGCGGGCCGAGCTCGACGACCTGGCGGCGCTGTGCCACGCCGGCTACCAGGACGTTCGTGAGGGCATCCTCGCGCTGCGCGAGTCGGGGCACCCCGACCGCACGTTGCTGGAGTCGCTGGACGCCTACGTCCGCGCGTTCGGCCGCACCAGCGGCGTCCGTGCTGAGCTGACGGTGGAGGGACTCGGGTCACCGCGGCTGAGCCCTCGGCGGGAGGTGCAGGTGATCCGCATCGTCCAGGAGGCGTTGACGAACGTCCGCAAGCACGCGGACGCCGGCCGGGTGCGCGTCCGTGTGCGCGTGGGTGAGGACGCGACGACGTTCACCGTCGAGGACGACGGCGCCGGCTTCGACCCGGACGCCTTGCCTGCCGACCGGCAGAGCTTCGGCCTGCTGACGATGCGCGAGCGCTCCGAGCAGGTGAGCGGACGCCTCACCATCGACTCCGCGCTGGGACGCGGCACCCGCGTCGTCCTGACGCTGCCGCACGGCTGGGAGTCGGCGGAAGAGGGGGTCGCATGAGCGCGGACGCCCCGGTGCGGGTGCTGCTGGCCGACGACCAGGCGCTGTTCCGCAACGCGATCGGCTCGCTGCTGAACGCGCAACCCGACTTCGAGGTGGTGGGGGAAGCCGGCAACGGGCTGGCGGCCGTCGAGCGGGCGCGGGCCCTGCAGCCGGACATCGTGGTCCTCGACGTCGAGATGCCGATCATGGACGGCGTCGAGGCCGCCCGGGTCATCCGCGAAACGTTGCCCGCGGTGAAGGTGGTGATGCTCACCGTCTGCGTGGATGACGACCGGCTGCTGAACGCGATCCGGCTCGGGGTGCATGGCTACCTGCTCAAGGACCTGCGTCCCGAGGAGCTGTTCGACCTGCTCCGTTCGGTGATGACCGGCCAGACGCCGGTGTCGCCGGTGCTGGTGACCCGGCTGCTGGCCGAGCTCCGGTCGACGACCAACCCTGCGGCGGGCGTGGGGGAGCCCACCGAGGCCGAGCGCCGCCAGTCGCTGAGCCGGCGCGAACTCGAGATCCTGCAGCTGGTCGCCCGCGGGCTGAGCAACCGGGAGATCGGGCGCTCGCTGTCGATCACCGAGGGCACCGTGAAGAACCACGTCCACAACGCGCTGCACAAGCTGCACATGGACAACCGCATCCAGGCCGCGGCCTACATCGTCCGCGAGGGACTGGCCGTCCTGCCGAGCTGAGACCTGTCCTCGAAGAACGGCTCGCGTCACGGTCGATCCCCCGGTGTGACCAGGGGATCTGTACCTCTTTTCTACCTCTTGACGGATGCCCCCGCGCTGGCGGGAGCGAGAAAGTGTGGTGTCAGATTCCGCCCTCTGTCTGATCACGGTTGATCCGCAGGAGGCGGCAAGCACCAGGGGAGCGAGGGATGATGAGCGAGGAGCGCACGTCGGCTCCGCCGCGGAAGCCGGCCGGCTTCTGGGCGGGGACTGCCTTCCCGGTCACCGTCGCCGTGCTCTTCGGCGTCCTCGTGGGGTTGGGCATCTTCACGTTCGGCTATGCCGGCGGAGCCGCCTACTTCGGCGAGGACCCCGACACGTGCGTCCAGTGCCACTCGATGAAGGAGAACTTCGACTCCTGGAACAAGGGCGGCCACCACCACGTCGCCACCTGCCAGGACTGCCACTCGCCGGTGCGCGACGAGGAGCCGGTCGCGTGGCTCCTCTCCGAGGCTGACAACGGGTTCTGGCACTCGCTGAAGTTCACCACCGGCTGGTACCCGGAGAACATCAAGATCCGTGACCACAACCTGGCGATCACGGAGCGGGCCTGCCTGAGGTGTCACGGTGCGTTGACCGACGACATCCGCGGCACCCGCGCCCACACCGATCAGAAGATTTCCTGCACGAAGTGCCATGCCAACGTCGGGCATGAGAGGTGAGTGAGATGAGTTCGAAAGCAACTCCCGAGCAGCCGCTGTCCAAGAAGCGCCGGCGCAACCGCATCGCGTGGCTGATCGCGCTGGGTCTGATCATCGGCGCGGTGGTGACGGCGGCCATCGCGGCGCTGCTGATCAACGTCTTCCAGCACCGCCAGGAATCGGAGAACCCGTACTTCCGGGTCACGAACCTCGACGAGAAGTCCTTCGACCCGGCCGTGTGGGGCGAGAACTTCCCGCTGCAGTACCAGGGCTGGCGCCTGACGTCCCAGATGCAGCCCGACGACCAGAAGACGCGCACCGCCACGGACGGCGACCCGCGCACCGTCGTCGCCAAGAGCAAGCTCGAGGCCGACCCGCGGCTGGTCACCATGTGGCAGGGCTATGCGTTCGCCGTCGAGTACAACGAGCCCCGCGGGCACGCCTACATGCTCGAGGACCAGCGCCTCGTCAAGCGCGTCACCCAGTTCAAGCAGCCGGGCGCCTGCCTCAACTGCCACACCTCCCTCCCGGAGGTGCTGAACAGCATCGGCGGCGATCCCGCCGAGGCGTGGGCGACGATGAACAAGACGCCGTACAAGGAGATCTCCAAGAAGGCGAATCACCCCGTCAGCTGCATCGACTGCCATGACCCCAAGACGATGGAGCTGCGCGTGACGCGTCCGGCTTTCATCAACGGCATGAAGGCCCTCAAGGAGGGCCAGGGTGTCAAGGATTACGACGTCAACAGGGACGCTACGGCGTCCGAGATGCGCACGTTCGTCTGTGCCCAGTGCCACGTCGAGTACTACTTCAAGGGCGACGCCAAGACGCTCACGTTCCCCTGGAACAACGGCCTGACGATCGACGACGAGTTCAAGTACTACAACGACATCGGCTTCTCCGACTTCCAGCACCGCCTGACCGGCGCCAACGTCGTGAAGGCCCAGCACCCCGACTTCGAGACCTGGAGCAACGGCGTCCACGCCAGCGCCGGCGTCGGTTGTGCGGACTGCCACATGCCGTACAAGCGTGAGGGCGCCGCGAAGATCAGCGATCACCAGGTGCGCAGCCCGATGATCAACGACGAGACCATCAACGCCAGCTGCCTGACCTGCCACCGCGCCTCCGAGGCCGAGATGAAGCAGCGCGTGCAGACCATCCACGACCGCTACGAGCACACCAAGAACGTGTCGTTCGACGCCCTCGACGCCCTCATCAAGGACATCGCCGCGCACAAGAACAACACCCCGGCCGCTCAGCTGGACGCCGCGCGGCTCTACCAGCGCAAGGCGCAGTTCTACCTCGACTACGTGGTCTCCGAGAACTCCCGCGGCTTCCACGCCTCGGCGTACACCAACCGGATCCTGAACGACGTCACGGACGCCTGCCGCAAGGGCCAGCTGGCGCTGCGCGATCCCGCCGTCGCCGCCAAGGCCAAGGACGACGTCAAGGTCTCCCCGGCTCCCGGGACGCCGAGCGCCTCGGCCTCGCCCAACGCGCCGGTGACGCCGCAGGAGAACGCCAACCCGTCGCCGACCCCGACGGCCGCCGCCCCGTCGGCGACGCCGAGCCGCTGATCGTCGTCGCGACGCGCGCCAGGTCCGGGTAGATAAACCCGGACCTGGCGTATCTATCTTCCGGGCTGTGCTCTCTACCCGAAACGTGCCCCGCGACGGATGGTCTCTGGTGTGCTGGTGAGCGACAGTGGTGCGGTCGCCCACCATGGGGCGGCCTGGTGTGGGGGAGCGGGATGAGCGAGCGTTTCGGTGGCGGTTCGGCGGACGACCTAGGGGCCCTGGGCCTCCCGGCCGATGCCACGCTCGAGGACGCCGTCGCCCGGCGCGACCACATCGCCGGCTATCTGCGGGACGCCCCCGCCGAGCTTCGCGGATGGGCCGACCGGCAGGTGGGTGCCGCGGACGCCGCGGTCGTCCGGCTCTCCGATCCCGACAACGGCGCGGGTGACCCGCCGCCGGTGGTCCGCGACGCCGAGGACGACGTCCCGTTGGTGGGTCGACGCAAGCCGGCCACCCCGAAGCGCCGCATCAACCCCCTCCTGATCGCGCTCGCCGTCCTGGCGATCATCTTCGGCGTCTACTACTTCAACGGGCAGCAGCCGGCCGGGACGCCCACGGCGAACCCGACCGCCGTGACGACCCCGTCCGGGCACCCCGCGATCCCGAGCGCGCCGCCGTTCGACGAGGCGAAGGCGGCCGAGCTGAAGTCCAAGGTCGCGGCGAACCCCGCCGACGTGGCGTCCATGCGTCAGCTCGGCACGATGTACGCGACCAACGGCGACTTCCCCGAGGCGGCGTCCTGGCAGCAGAAGATCCTCGACCGCGACCCCAAGGATGTGGACGCGCTGCTGGCCCTCGGGGTGGCGCAGTTCAACTCCGACGACCAGGCCTCGGCGGAGAAGACGTGGCTGAAGGCCGTCCAGATGGACCCGAACAGCCAGCTCGGCCACTTCAACCTGGGTTTTCTGTACCTGACCAAGCAGCCGGCCGACAACGCCAAGGCCGTCGCGCACTGGACGCGGGTGCGGGAGATCGACCCGAACTCCGAGATGGCCAAGACCGTCGAGCAGCACCTCAAGCGGCTCACGTCCGCGTCTCCGAAACCGTCCGCGACGCCGAGCCGGTGACGGCGGAGCCATGAGCCACACCATCGACGCCGTCGACCCCGTCCTCGCCGACCCGGACCGCCCGCCCACGCCGGGGCGCGGCCGGCAGCACACGGTCGGGCGGCTCGCCCGCCGCGTGTACGCGTTCTTCTACAACAAGCGGTTCGGCCTCGCGCTGATCCTCGCGATGTGCCTTTTCACCCTGCTGGGAGTGCTGTTCCAGCAGGCGCCGGACGGCGTCCGGGACGACCCGCAGCAGTTCGCCCAGTGGCTCGACTCGGTGCGCCCGCGCTACCGGGGCTGGACCGACCCGCTCGCGGCGCTCGGCGTGTTCAACATCTTCAGCTCGCTGTGGTTCAAGGCGACGACGATCCTGCTGGCGCTGAGCATCCTCGCCTGCACCTGCCACCGCATCCCGCTGCTGTGGCGTCAGGCCACCCAGCCGCACCTGCACGTCACCGACAACTTCTTCGCCCATGCCCGGCTGACCGACGCCGTGCACCTGGACGCCGAGCCCGACGAGGCGCTGGCCGAGCTGAGCCAGGGGCTGCGGCAGCGCCGGTTCCGCCTCACGCGCGACAAACGGGGGCCGGGGCTCAACGTCTACGCCGACCGCAACCGGTTCGCGCCGTTCGGCACCGCGCTGGCTCACCTGGCGTTCATCACGATCCTGCTCGGCGTGTTCGTCAGCTCGGTGACCGGTTTCATGGATCAGGAGTTCACGGTCACCGTCGGTACCAGCCGCGACGTCGGGCACGGCACCGGGCTCTCGGTGCGTGCCGACGCGTTCTCCGACACCTACTACCCGGACGGACGCCCCAAGGACTACGTCGCCGGCCTGACCCTGTTCAAGGACGGCCAGCAGGTCGCCCAGCAGGACGTCCGGGTCAACTCGCCGCTCGACTACGACGGGGTGACGTTCAACCAGTCGTACTTCGGGGTCGCCGCCGAGGTCGCGGTGGCGGACGCGTCCGGCCGGGAGGTCTTCCGGGAGGGCGTCCCGCTGCAGTGGCAGACCGAGGACCAGAAGAACTCCTACGGCAAGTTCGCCGTCCCCGGACAGGACCTCGAGGCCTACGTGGTGAGCGCCGCGTCCGGCCAGGTCGACGAGAACATCGGCGCCGGCCAGATGCGGCTGGAGATCTACCGGCAGGACTCCACCACCCCGATCGCGACCCAGGTCGTCACGCAGGGCCAGCCGGCGCGCATCGGCGACCTGACGTACACGTTCGTCCGCGAGCGACAGTTCACGGGCCTGATGGTCTCCCGCGACCCGGGCGCGCCCTGGGTCTATGCCGGGCTGACGCTGCTGCTGCTCGGCACCTGCCTGACGATGTTCCTGCGCCACCACCGCGTCTGGCTGCGGGTGACGCCGGACGCCGACGGCGGCAGCCTCGTCCGGGCCGGCTCCCCCGACCGGTACGACTACACCTTCGAGACCTGGTTCCACACGTTCTTCGAGGCCCACGCGGCCCCAGGCACGCACGAAAGGAGCGGACGCGATGCTTGATTTCTCGCGGTACACGCTGATGGCGGCGACGCTGATGGTCGCGCTCGCGGCGATCGTCTACCTGCTGGCCCAGGTGACCCGGCCGGCGCCGGCGCCGAACCTCATCCGAGAGCGTGAGTTGGTACGGGTCGGCGCCGGGCCGTCCGGCGGCGCAACGGACGGTCGCGCGGCGTCCGGCCCCGCGCGACGGCAGGGGCTCGACTGGGTCGGCTACGCGCTGGCCGCGGTGGCCGCGCTGCTGTTGACCGCGTCGGCCGTGTCGCGGGTGATGGTGACGGGGCACGCGCCGTTCGCGAACCAGCACGAGTTCGCGGTGTCGTTCGCGTGGGGCATCTCGCTGGCGTTCCTGTACTTCCAATGGCGCTATCGCGTGCGTGCGATGGCGCTGGTGGTGCTGCCGCTGACCCTGGTGGTACTGATCTACGCGTGGGCGCAGCCCAACGACGTCGAGCCGCTCCTGCCCGCGCTGCAGAACAGCCTGCTGCTGACCCTGCACGTCATCACGGCGGTGCTGGCCTACGGCGCCGCGGCGGTGTCGTTCGCGGCGGCCGTCTTGTACCTGATCAGGCCGTACGTGCGCTGGAAGGGACTGCCCAGCGCGGAACTGCTCGACGAGATCGGCTATCGCGCCGTCGTGTTCTGCTTCCCGACGCTGACGGTGATGATCGGCCTCGGCGCCGTGTGGGCGGACGTGGCGTGGGGTCGGTACTGGAGCTGGGACCCCAAGGAGACCGCGGCGTTGGTGACGTGGCTGATCTACGGCGCCTACCTGCACGCCCGCGTGGTCGCCGACTGGCGCGGCAAGCGGGCGGCCTGGCTGCTCGTCGTCGGGTTCGCCGCGGTGGTCTTCACGTTCCTCGGCAATCACTTCTTCGGCGGGCTTCACTCCTACGGGTGACCGGCTCCGCAGCAGTGACGGGCGAGCGAGACGGGGATGAGGATGAGGGCGAAGAACGAGGTGGACGGCCGCGACGCGGCTCAGGCCGAGCGCGAGATCGGCGAGGCCGGCGCGACGGGCGCCGACGGCAAGCCGAAGCGCGGGTTCGGCACGTACGCCGTGCTGGCCGGGATCGTGCTGGCGGTGCTCGCGGGCGCCTACCTGATCCCGAAGCCGGGCGACACCCAGCGCGCGGGGGCGCCTGGGGGAGCGCAGGCCGTCCAGGTCAGCACGAACCCCGGCGGCAAGGCCCCGGTGGTGGGCCAGCCGGTGCCGGACTTCACCGCCGAGACCGTGGACGGCAAGGCCGTGTCGCTGTCGCAGTTCCGCGGCAAGCCGGTCTGGCTGACGTTCGGCGCGACGTGGTGCGCGCCGTGCCGCGTGGAGGCCCCCGACATCCAGGCCGCCTACCAGCGGCATCGCGGCGACGGGACGACCGTGCTGGCGGTCTACCTGTCGGAGAACCCGGCCCAGATCACCGATTACGCCCGTCGCGTCGGCATGACGTACACGCACATCCCCGACCAGGATTCCGAGATCGCGTCGGAGTACCAGACCGTCGGCATCCCGACGCACTTCTTCATCGACCGCCGGGGCGTCCTGCGGCAGACCCACGTCGGCATCCTCACGCCCGAGCAGATGGACGAGGCGCTCAACCAGATCAGCTGAGTGCTGCGCCGTCCGTCAGGGGCTGGACGGTGTGCGCCCAGTCGACGATCTGCTCCAGCGAGCCGATCTGCCAGTCGTGGTCGATCACCTGGTCGGCGATCGTGGGGACGGCGATGACGGGGATGCCCGCCGCCCGCAGGGCGAGGGCGCCGTTGGCGGAGTCCTCGACGCCGATCGCGGTGGCTGGGTCGGCGCCCAGGCGGCGGCAGACCTCAAGGTAGACGTCCGCGGCGGGCTTCGCGTGCTCCACCTCCTCGCACGAGACGACGGTGTCGGCGAGGTCGTACAGCCCGGCCGCCTCAAGCTCGAGGCGCAGGTTCGCGACGGTGGCGTTGGAACCGATGCCGAGCGGGACGCGTCCGTGCAGGGCCGTGAGCACCTCGACCGCGCCGGGCAGCGGCCTCGTGTGGCGCAGCTTGGCCACGGCGATCTCGCGGAGCTCGTCGCCGAAGGTGTCGAGGTCGCTGACCCCCGCCCGCTGCGCCAGCAGCCGGATCGAGAAGTCCCAGGGCGAGCCGAGCACGGCCGCGCGGTCGCCCGGCTCGAGCGCCGACCCGTAGCGGGCGAGCAGCTCCTCCTCGGCCTCCTCCCACAGCGGCTCGGTGTTCACGAGCACGCCGTCGCAGTCGAAGATGACGGCGCTGACACGGGCGGGCAGTTCAGTCATGGCGTCATTGTCTCAGGGCGTCCGTCCGGCGACGAACGCTCGGGCAACCGGTGCCGGACGCCGCGCGCGCAGCACGAAGCCACGCAGTGAGTAGCCCGAGATGAGCGCGTCCCAACCGATGGTCGGCTCCTGGACGACCTCCAGGTCGAGGGCCATGAGCTTGCGCACCAGCACGTCGGTCTCCTGGATGGCGAGGGCGTTGCCGGGGCACTTGTGCGGGCCGTCGCCGAAGCTCATCACCTCCTCGCCGATGCCGCGGGGCAGGTCGCGGCCCGGGCGGAGCTGCAGCGGCTCGGCGCCCACGGTCGACTCGTCGGAGTTCGCCTGCCGGATGAACAGGTCGAGGAGCTCGCCAGAGCGCACCTGGTGGGTCTGGCCGTCCGCGGTGAAGGCGAAGTCGCGCTGGGCGCGCCGGAAGAGGTGGCCGACGATCGGCTCGAGGCGCAGCACCTCGCTGAGGATCAGGTAGCGCTCGTGCTGGTCGGCGTCCAGGTAGCGGCGGCGCAGCCCGTCGTCGGTGAGCAGGTGCCACGTGCACATCGAGATGAACTCGCGCGTGGTGACCATGCCGGCGGCGCCGTAGGTGACGCACTCGATGAGGATCTCGGAATCGGAGTAGCCCTCGGCGACGAGGTGGCTGATCACGTCCTCGGCCGGCTCGGCGCGGCGGGCCTTGATGGCGGGCCGCACGTCGAAGAGGTAGAAGGCGCCCATCGGGATGTTGCCGAGGATGAGGGCGCGCAGCTTGGCGAAGCGGCTGCTTCCGCGCCTTGCGTCCGCGGCGTCCCCGTGCGGGTATTCGAAGAAGCGCTCGAGGCGCGTGGCCATCGGCCCGATGGGGGAGTTGGTCAGGCCGATCACCTGGGCGGCGATCTCGACGGAGTAGCGCAGGGAGAATTGGTCGAGGCGGAACGTGTCCTCGGTGAGCGCCTCGGCGACGAGGTCGTCCGCGCGGGTGGCCATGAGCTCGCGGTAGCGGGTGGACACGGTCTTGGGGGCGAAGAACCGGGCCGTCTTGGAGCGCTGCTGGCGGTGCTTCTCGCCGTCCATGAAGAGGATCGGGTCGTTGCGGCGCGAGGGGACGGTCTCGGACGCGAAGCCGGCCTGGGTGGTGGCGTCGCGCTCGCGGAGGACCTGGCGGACGGCCTCCGCGGATCGGATGCGCCACACGTTCGCGTCGTGCTCCACGCGGGGCTCCGCGGACTCTCCGGGGTAGGTGGAACGGCGCTGGCTCGTCATGGGTCGAGGCTATCCAGCGGGGGGTTGAGCCGCGGCCCTGGCGAGAGGACGTGCTGGCTTCGGCGGCGGGGCGGCCGCACGTCACATGAGCGGGCTGCGCCACTCCCAGAGGGTGCCCGGACGCCCGCGGCCGAGCACGACCTTCTTGTGGCTCACGTCGAGGCCCTTCATGGACGCCAGCTTGCGGTTGAGGTTGCCGCGGTCGGGCGGCGTGCCAGTCAGCGAGCGGGTGATCGCGACGGCCGCGGAGACGGGGAACGCCGGTCCGGTGAGGGCCTGCGTGAACGGGATGTTGTGCCACAGCCGCTCCACCAGCAGGGGCCGGCACTCCTCGACGATGCGGTTGTGGTCGAACGCCAGGTCGGGGATCTCGTCGAGCGGGTACCACAGGGCGGTGTCGCCGAGGTCTTCGCCGACGCCCCACATCGCGACGGACAGGGTGAAGCCGCGGGGGTCGCGGGCGGGCTCGTCGAACACGGTGAGCTGGCCGTGGGACAGCAGGTCGGTGCCGAGCTTGGTCTTGACGGCGCGCTTGGCGGCGTCGGCGAGGCGCTCGCCCTCCCACAGCACGACGCCGGGGAGCGCGAGCTGGTCGGCGAACGGTTCGTTCTCCCGCGGGGACACCCCGATCTCGACGATTCGCTGTTCAGGGTTGTACCGCAGCGTGAGCACGTCGACCGAGACTTTGGACGTCGGGGGCCTGGTCATCGCTGGATCTCCACATCATTGGGTGTGGATTCAGTCTAGACGCTTATTGGTTGTTCCGACCAGATTCGGGAAGGCGTCCGCCGTTCCTCTAGGCGCCCGCACGGGGACGCGCTGATCTTCCGGGTGGGGACGTCCTGTTGCGCCGGTGGCCCGCGGTCCGTCGTGCGCCGTTCCACCCGAAAGAATGCGGGTCGGAAGAATCCTATTTAGAGACGTGCGCATATGTAGGGGAATTATCGCGATTTAAGTGAACGCCTTCCAGGGAGGCCGTCCCGCTGCGTCGACGCGAGAGTGTCGCGATCTCTTCGCGCGCTCTGCGCTCCCGCAAGGAAAAAAGATGGCGACGTATGAACCGGTGGTTATCCACACGAAGTCCCTGGTCAGCGCACTGTGAACACGAGTTATCCACAGATCCAGCAATGTGTTGAATGTGCCCGCGGGCGCTTGATTACATTCTCATCACCCAGACGTCGTTCGTCAGAACAGGACTGTATTCATGACCCGATCAACCGGCCTATCGGCACCGGCAGGCGCCCGGCCCCGGCGCAATCTGCGCTGGCTGGTATTGGGAATTCTGCTCGTGGCTCTGGGCGGTTTGGCGTCCGCATTGTTGTTCACGACGGTGACGGACAGCCGTCCCGCTATCAAGCTGACCCGAACGTTGTACCGCGGCGAGCAGATCCAGGCGGCTGACCTGAGCGTCATCACCATCGGCCGGTTGACCGACCTCGACGTGGTGCCCGGCGAGGAACTCAACGCGGTGGTGGGGCAGACGGCGGTGACCGACCTTCCGCAGGGGTCCGTGGTCGTGCGAGGCGCGGTCGGACGGACCGACCTCGCACCGGGGCTGTCGCGGGTGGGATTGAAGCTGCCGCCGGGTCGTTTGCCGAGCGTCGGGATGCCCCCTGGCACGCAGGTGCTCCTCGTCGCGGTCCCCGAGCGTGCGGCCGGGGCGTCCGCGAGCGTGCCCCCGTCGGTCGCGGCCACGCTCACCAACGCCCCGGTCGGCCAGGCGGACGGCAGCGTGCTGGTGGACGTGAACGTGCCCGCCCATGACGCCGAGTCGGTCGCCCGGCTGGCGGCGGCGGACCGCCTGGTGTTGGTGCGACGCGCGCAGGGGGACGGATGAGCACCATCGTCCTCTGCAGCGCCACGGGATCGCCGGGCGTGACCGTCACCGCCTTGGGGCTGGCGCTCGCGTGGCCGCGGGACGTCCTGCTGGCCGACGCCGACCGGACGCCGTCGCAGTCGGTCCTGGCGGGGTACCTGCGCGGCGAGGTCACCCAGGGCCGCGGCCTGCCGGGTCTGCTGCAGGCGCATCGAGAGCGCACCCACCTGCTGGACGCCATCGACGAGCAGGTGCTCGAGTTGCCGGAGCCGCCACGGCCCCGGCCACGTTCGGGCGAAGAGACGCAGGCCGTCCGGCGCCGCTTCCTGCCGGGCTTCGTCCGGCTCGGCACGATCGACCTCTTCGGGCCGGTCTGGCGGGAGTTGGCCCAGACCTTCCGCGACATGCACTCCGACGTGGTGGTGGATGCCGGGCGTATCGGTCGCCACGGTCTGCCCGAGGCGCTGACGGAGACGGCCGATCGGGTGCTGGTGGTGACGCGCACCACGCTGCCGGCGCTGGCCGCGGTGCGGCTGTATCTCCCCCTGCTGGC
The DNA here is from genome assembly GCF_000826085.1 of Nigerium massiliense. GTDB lineage: Bacteria > Actinomycetota > Actinomycetes > Propionibacteriales > Propionibacteriaceae > Propioniciclava > Propioniciclava massiliense. The sequence goes on from NZ_CCYM01000002.1 coordinate 789,306, forward strand.
CGAGCGCCAATTGGAGGACCGGCTCGGTCTCGTGCTGATCGGGTCCGGGAGGCCGTATGCGGCGGGCGAGATCACGGACCAGTTCGGGGTGGGCGTCGCCGCACAGATCCCGTGGGAGCCGCGCTGGGCCGACGAGCTGGCGCTCGGCGTGCCCGTCGGGTCGGGGTGGTGGGGCCGCAAGCTGGCACGCGGCTACGCGGACGCCGCGGCGACCCTGAGCGCGGTCGAGCGGCGCGAACCGGTCATGGAGGTGACCGCGTGAGCCTCGCCGACATCCCGCTGTTCAGCGCTGCGACCGACCTTCCGCTCCGCCGGAGCGACGTCGCCGTGTCGCCCCGCATCGAGCGCATGGTGCGCGAGGTCGAGATCGAGTGGCCGCTCGTGGTCGTTCTCCGCCGACGGGCGTCGGAGGCGATCAGCCGGGCCGTTGACGAGCAGCAGGAGCGCACCGGCGCCCATCTGGCCGAGGTCGACAGGCGGCTTCTCGCCCGGCAGACGCTGCGCCGCGTCGTCCGCAACTACGCCGAAGAGCAGAGCATGCTCGGGGAATCCCTTTGGTCGATGGAGACCGAGCATGCGTACGCGGCCGCGCTGGAGAACGCGATCTTCGGTTACGGCCGGCTGCAGCCGCTCTTCGAGATCCCCGGGGCGGAGAACGTCGAGATCCATGGCTGCGACTCGGTGATGGTGCAGTTCGGGGACGGCCATCGCGAGCCGCACCCGCCCGTCGCCGACACCGATGAGGAACTGGTCGAGGCGATCCGGTTCCTGGGGGAGTCCGTGACGCCGGCGCGCCCGTTCGACGACGCCCACCCCACCATGACCCTCGCGCTCGGTGATCGCTTCCGGCTTCACGCCGTCGGCTTCGGGCTCTCCTACCGGCCTTCCGTGACGATCCGGCAGCACATCTTGACGGAGGTGACGCTGCCCGAGCTCGTGGACGGCGGGATGATGCCCGACGAGGTCGGACAGCTGCTGCACGCGGCGGTGCTCGGCCGGCAGTCGATCGTGATCTCGGGCGATCAGGGCGCAGGAAAAACCACGTTGCTGCGGGCGCTGATCGCCTCCATCCCGCCCCAGGAACGGTTCGGCACCCTCGAGACGGACTACGAACTGCTCACCCACCTGCAGCCCGGCCGGAAGAACATGGTCGCGCTCCAGGCACGCGTCGGCATGGGCGAGCGACAGGACGGCCGTCAGGTCGGCGAGTTCACCGTCGCCGACCTCATCCCCGAGGCGTTGCGGCAGAACCTGTCCCGGCTCATCGTGGGCGAGGTGCGTGGCGCCGAGGCCGGCGCGATGTTCGAAGCGATGCAGTCCGGAGCCGGCACCTTGAGCACCACGCACAGCCACGACGTGGTCTCGACGATGGACCGACTCGCTGCGCGGGTCGCGCAGGCTGGCGTCCTCACGGTCGACGAGGCGTTCCGGCAGATCGCGCTGCACATAGGCCTGCTCGTGCACGTCCAGCTGATCGACGACACCTGGCGAGGCGGGACGCGCACCCGCCGCATCTCGGAGGTCCGAAGGCTGACCGGGGCGATGGAGGGCAACCGTCCGGTCACGCACCTGGTCTACCGCGCCGGCACCGAGCATTCCGCCGAGACGTATCACCCCGAGGCGGCGTACCTCGACGAGCTCGCACCGTTCCTGTCCACATGGAGATCGCGATGATCGCGCTCGCCGCAGCCGTCGCTGGCATGGCCGTTGTGGCCGGGGCGTGCCTCGCTCTCACTGCCTGGCTGGGCCTGATTCCCCAGCGGACGCCGTCGTCCACACGGTCCACAACCCTGTGGACGAGGGCTGTGGATAAGATCCGTCGCACCACGCGCCGGCAGTGGCTGCTGCTCGCCACAGGGTGCGGGGCCGGGGTCGTCATCACCTACCTGACCGGATGGCCGGTGATGCTCCTCGTCGCCCCCGCAGCGATCGTCGGCCTGCCGATGCTGCTGAGCGAGCCCCCGCAGCGCGACCGCCGCCTGCTGGAGGCGCTGGATCGGTGGGTGCGCACGATGCTCGGCCTGATGTCGACCGGCAAATCCATCGCGGACGCCATCCGGGTCTCCGCCCGGCAGGCACCCGAGCCGCTGGCGGCTCCGCTCGCCAGCCTGGCCCGGCGACTCGACGACCGCTGGGCGCCCGCGCAGGCCCTGATGGCGATGGCGGACGACCTCGAAAGTCCCGACGCCGACGCGGTGCTCGCCGCACTGATCCTGTCCGTGCAGCGCGGTGGCACGGGGGCGTCCGCCACGCTGCGGGCACTCGCCGATTCGATCCAGGACCGGCTGCAGGCCTTGCGGGAGATCGAGGCCGAACGGTCGAAGCCGCGGGCTGTGGTGCGGCAGGTGACGATCATCACCGTCGGCGTCCTGGCCTTCGGGCTGCTGTTCGCCCGGGACTTCTTCGCGCCGTACGGCACGCCCGTGGGTCAGCTGATCCTCGTGAGCCTGCTGAGCGTGTACGCGGCGTCGCTGTTCATGCTGCGCAAGATGACGTTGCCGCGCGGGCGCGACCGCATCCTGAGGCCGCTGCCATGACCGCCACGCTCGTCACCGTCATGCCCGGCATGGTCATCGCCTTCGGCATCGTGCTGGCGATCCTCGCCTTCCGTCCGCTTCCGCCGCGGCTGGACGACGCGCTGGCCGCGCTCGCCGACAGCGGGCCCGCCGCGACGGAACCCGAGGAGGTCCCGACAGACGAACGCGTGGGAGCCTGGTGGCTGCATCGGCGCGGCGGACGGGTCTCGGTCGCCCTGGCCCGGCGCCTGCAGCTCAAAGGCATCAGCGTCACGCGGTTCTACTCCGACAAGCTCATCTACGCCGCGGGCGGCTTCTTCCTGCCGCTGCTGCTGGGAGTGCTGGCCGCGCTGACCGGGGAGCGCGAGGTGATGATCCCGGCGGTCGCGTCCATCGTGGGGGCGGCGGTGGGATTCTTCCTTCCCGACTTGCGGTTGCGCCAGGACGCTCCGAACATCTCCGCGGACGCCACAGAGTCCGTCCTCACGTTCTACGACCTCGTCACGCTCGAGCGGATGGCCAACCAGTCCGCGACCCAGTCGCTGCACGCGGCGGCGGCCCTCTCGGACACCGCCGTGTTCTCCACGATTCGCGGGTCCCTGGAGCGAGCCCGCCTCGAACAGCGGATGCCCTTCGGCGACCTGAAGGATCTCGGGCAGCGGATGGAGCTTCCGGCGCTCGTCGACCTGGCCGAGGTGATGCGGCTCGATGAGACCGGCGCGTCCCTGTCGGGAACGCTGCGTGCCCGGGTGAAGGAACTCCGGGACGCCCACCTGACCGCCATGAAGATGGCCGCGAACGACGCGTCCGAGCGGATGACCGTCTTCATGGTCATCCCCAGCCTCATCTTCGGGCTGATCTTCCTCATCCCGCCTCTGCTCAAGCTCGTCTCAACCTAGAAAACCCACGAAGGAGAACCGAAATGGCACGTCTGCTCAACCTCATCGTCGGCACGCTCGTCAACCCGCCCCGCCCCGACGAGCGCGGCCTGTCGCAGTCCACGGAGAACGTGCTGCTGCTCACGGGCGCGGTGGCGGTGGCCTTCCTCGTCATCCAGGCCGTCCGCACGTTCATCAGCGGCAATCTGGTGCTGACCCTGCCGGGACGATGAGCCGCGACCAGCGGGGGATGTCCGCGTCGGTGCAGTGGCTGATGCTCATGCCGATGATCCTGCTGCTGGTCTTCGCCATCATCCAGGTCGGCTTGTGGGCTCACGGCCGCACCGTCGCCGGCAATGCCGCGACCGCCGCCGCGGAAGAGGCTTCGCTGCTTTCGGCGTCCCCTGCCGAAGCCGAGGGCATCGGACGCCGCATCGCCGAGGACGGCGGCCTGCAGGACGCCTCCGTCACCGTGCGGGTGGGCGGCACCGAGGCCGGCGCGACGGTGACCGGACGGATGCCGACGTTCATCGACCTGGGGCAGACCCGAGTGCGCGTGCAGGTGACCAGGCCCCGGGAACGGGTGACGGTGCCATGACGGGACGTCGCGGGGTTGCCTCCGTGCGGTCGCGGATAGCCGGCGGACCCCGGGGACGATCCCGGGAACGGGGGCTGTCCCCGTCGGTCGAGTTCGTGATCTTGATGCCGGCGCTCGTGCTGTTCATCGGGCTGGTCGTCGGCGGGGCCCGGATCTGGTGGGCGCAGGCTTGTGTGCAGTCCATGGCCGACTCGGCTGCGCGCCAGGCGTCCATCTCACGCACGGCGGCGGAGGCCGCCGGCACCGCCGAGTCCCTCGTGCGTCGTGACGCCGTCGCGTCCGGGCTCGGCTGCGGTCGCGGACTGACCGTCACGGTGGACACGTCGGGCTTCGCCGTGCCTGTTGGACGGCCCGCCGCCGTGGGCGCGAGGGTGACCTGCACCGTGACGCTGGCCGACCTCTTCGTGCCAGGAATGCCGGGCAGCTTCACCGCGGACGCGAGCGCCCGCTCGACGCTGGACCGCTACAGAGGGAGACGATAACCATGCGTGTGGTGCGCCGCTTCGGGTCGCTGGTCGCGCTGGTCGCGCTGGTGGGAGGCGTTCCGTGGGTCCTGCTGCGCGCCGGCTTCTATGACTGGGGCGTCCTCAACCTGTGGTCGCCCGCCGATCCCCGGCTCATCCTGGCCGCGCTGACCCTCGTGGCCTGGCTTGCCTGGGCCGTGATGATCGTGTCGCTGGCCCTGGAATCGGTGCGGCTGGTGACAGCCGGCAGGATCTCGTGGTCGCTCCCGGGCCTGGGCGCGCCGCGTGCGGTGGCGAGCATGCTGCTGACGTCACTGCTGGCGTCTGCGGCCGCCCAGGCCGCCACCGCGTCGGCTGCACCTGCCCCGGTCAGTGCGCCCTCAGTCCCGTCACAGCAGGCGGGTCCCCGTCCGGTTGCGGAGAGCCGGGCCGACTCCGGCAGGTCGCTTCCCCCAGGGACGCGAGAAGCGTCCGGCGAGCCGGAGTCCTCAGCGGCGTCCGGGCAGTCCTCGGAGGGCTCGCACGGCGGCGCCATGATCCACGTGGTGTCCGCGGGCGACGACCTGTGGAGCCTCGGCCAGCGCTACTACGGCGCCGGCGATCAGTGGCGCCGCATTGTCGCGGCGAACCCCGACCTGGCCGAGGATCCGGCGCGCGATCTTGTTCCGGGAACCGTGCTGGTCATCGTTGATCCCGGCAACTACCGCCTCGTGCTCCGGGGCGACACCCTGCGCAAGATCGCCGACGAAGAATTGGGCGACGCCGACTCGTGGCCGGCCGGCGATCGTTCGGCTGAACCGCGACCGCATCCACGACCCGGACTACATCCAGACCGGATGGGTGCTGAAGCTACCGGATCCGCGCGAAGCCGCGTCCCAGGGTGAAGGGCGGGAGACCGACGAAGCCGGCGGCCGCGCGCACTCGACGGGGAAGGAGGGGACGCAGACACCACGGCAGGACGCCTCGAGCGCGTCCACACCCAGCGCGGCCGCCCCGGACAGCTCCGGGACGAGCGCCGCGCCCAGTGAGACCGAAAGGGAGGACGGGCGCTCCGACCAGAGCCCCAGCCCGGGTCGGACGCAGCAGGCCGGAACCCCCGCGTCCGGGCCGGAGGTGGCGCCGGCGAGGGGCACATCGGTGGCCGCGGGCGATTCCGGGCAGACCGACCAGCTCGCCATCGCCGCTGTGGCCGGCGGGATCAGCGCCGCCGCGGCGGCCGCCGTCCTGGGCGGCGCGCTGCTCCGCCGGCGGCGGCAGGCGCAGGAGCGCGAACTCGGCCGCCGCTCAACCAGCGACGAGGAGGTCCGACGCTTCGAGACCGCGCTCGGGCTGCGGGCGGCGATCCCGTGGACGGCCCTCGACGGCTACGAGGAGCTGTACGGCAACCCCGAGGGCCGTCTGGACGATTTCCTCCGCGGCACGATCGATCCGGCGCAGGCTGCGGCCGCGGCGCCGCCCGCCGGGACGGACAACGAGAGCGGTGAGGTAGCTCGAGCGCTGGGGCACGAGCCCGCCCGCTCAGATGCCGAGGTCGACCTCGCCGGGGTCACGCCGGCCGGAGCGCCGTGGCTCGGAGAGACGCTTGACCCCGCGATGATCAGCTCCGCGGCCGCGACAGCAGGCTCGACGGTCGCGCCCGGGGCCCGACGGCTGGCGCGACCGGATGAGCCGGCTGAGCGGGTGGTGAGCGAGGAGACCGCACGAGCGGTCGATTCCGCCGACCGGTTGCTCGCGAGGACGCGGCTGGTCGACCGCGCGATGCGCCACCTCAGCGCCGATTGGTGGCAGCGGAGGCGTCCTGCCGCTCGGCTCGACGAGGCCCGAGTGAGCCCCGAGGCCCTTGAGTTCGTGTTCGCGGACGAGGCGCCGGACGCACCGGTCGGCTTTTCCCGGCACGGGCGGACGCTGCGTATCGGGTGGGATGCCCTCGCGGGGCTCCCCGCCGTGGTGATGCCGGTGGCATACCCGGCGCTGGTGACGCTCGGCCTGGACGACGACGGCCGGCACATCATGATCGACCTGCTCGGCGCCGGGGTCCTGGGACTGCGGGGGGCCAGCGCCGAGACGCTCGCAGCCATCCAGGTGGAGCTCACCTGCGCCCCGTGGGCGGACGAGCTTTCCGTTCGGGTCGTCACCTCGGACGACCGCTTCGTCCGCGCCGCCGCGCTGGAGGACGTCCGCTGCCTCGACGACCCCGAGGCCGCCGTCCTGGCCACCGAGCGGGCGGCGGCCGAGCGCATGGCGGCTCTGGCCGACGACGCGTACGACGCCGTCCGCACCGATCCCGCCCGGGCGGACGCCTGGGCGCCCTGGGTGGTCCTGTTCGAGCAGCCACCCACGCCCGCTCAGATCGAGCGGCTCGAGGCGGCGATCGAGCTGCGCCCCCTGGGGCTCGCCGCGGTGGCGCCGGTCGGCGACGCGCACCAGCATCGCAGGCTCTGGGACGTCCGGTCCGGCGAGGACCCGGCAGGGCGGCTCGAACCCGAGGGGAGGTCCCTGCGGGCCCAGACGTTGCCGGTCGCGGTACGCGATCGCATCGCCGCCCTGTTCGAGGACGCCTCCGCGCCCGCCGACGACGTGGCGCCGTGGTGGAAGGAGAAGGACGACGCGAGCCGGAGGTCCGACGACATGATGGTGGTCACGCTCAGGCCCCAGCGGGCGATCGAGGCGCCCATGCTGCGGCTGTTCGGGGACGTCCGGCTCGAGGGCACGCAGGGCGAGCCGCCCAGCCGGGCACGGGGGCGCTGCCTCGAGTACTGCGCCTGGCTCCTGCAGAACCCGGGCAGCACCGCCCTCGACATGACGCGGGCTCTCTTCGTCAGCGACGGAACCCGCCGCTCCAACCTGTCCCGACTGCGCACCTGGCTCGGAGACGCCCCGGACGGCCAGCCCTACCTCCCCGACGCCTACTCCGGACGCATCGCCCTCCACCCGGGCGTGACCTCTGACTGGGCCGAGATGCAGGCGCTGGTCGCCCGCGGCGTCAACAACTCCTCGGACGGCGAGCTCCGCTCCGCGCTCGAGCTCGTCACCGGCGCTCCGTTCGCCGACGCCATGCCCGGCCAATGGGCATGGGCGGGCGAGCTGCGCTCCGACATGGCCGCCCTCGCGCGCGACGCGGGCGTCATGCTGGCCCGGTCGGCGCTCGCCAAAGCGGACGCAGCGCTGGCCCGCTGGGCCTGCGAGCGGGCGCTGACGGCGGCGCCGGACGACGAACTGCTGCTCTGTGAGCTGATGCGCGCCGAGGACGCCCTGGGGAACCGCCCGGCGGTGCAGGCGCTCGCCCGCCGGCTGACGGACCTCGCCGATCGGCTGGGTCTCGATCTTCGGACCAGTACGGTGCACATCTGTCAAGAGTTGCTGGACGAACGACCACGACTCCGCCGGGCGTGACGTGCGGATCTGCGCCAGAGACGCCCGGACTCCTCACGGATGCGAGGCCCGGAATGGGTTCCTGCAGCGACAGGCCCCGGACAAGGGGTTAAGGATTCTCTCAGGTCGGTCGTGATGTGTTGGTGATCATCCCTCCGGACTCGACGGCGGGCCGCGTGGGGCCGCGACCGCGCGCCGCCGAGCGATATGGATCACACTGTATGGGGTAGCCAGGACGCCAGAATGTGTCACCCACCAGGGGACGCCTACCAGCGGGAGGCGGTGTGCTCCCTCGACCAGAGGTTCACCCTTGAGCAACTTAGAGACGTGTGTCGGTTAGGCGTTTTCTTGGTTTCTTCTTATACTCAATGTCATGAAGACCCGAGGAGCCATGAACGGCCTGGTGAGGTGCCTCGCCCTCGCCGCGTCCGGTCTCGCGCTGCTCCTGCTGGTGCCGCACGACCTGCTCCACGGCCCCACGATCCCGCTCTTCGCCACGCGGGTGACGCAGCCCGCGCTGGTCGGGCTCGCGCTCCTGCTCACCGGCTGGTTGTACGCGACCTCGCTGGTGCTGCGCCGGCGCCACTCCTGGCGCGGCGACGCCGCCGGACGAACCTGGGCGATCCTGTTCCTCGTCCTGTGCCCGGCCGCGCTGGTCTGCGCCGCGCTCGATGGATTGCCGCTGGCAGCCGGGCTCTCGGTACTCGCCCTGGTCGCGCTCATCGCGTGGGCGAATTCGTCGCCGGCGCTGGCGTCCGACCAACGCTGACAGCCGGTTCCTGACCACCGTCGCTCGCCTGCCATGATGGGGGTATGAGCGACGAGCGCGAGATCTTGGAGTGGAACCAGTTCGGCGATGCCTGCCGGGAGCTGACGCAGACGGTGATCGACTCGGGCTTCGTGCCCGACCTCATCCTCTCCATCACGCGGGGCGGCCTGCTCCCCGCCGGCGTGATCTCCTACGCGCTCGACAACAAGAACCTGCACATCATCAACGTCGAGTTCTACTCGGGCATCGACGAGCGGCTGCCCGAGCCGATCTTCCTGCCGCCGCTGCCGGCCACGAACTACCTCACCGACCAGAAGATCCTGATCGTGGACGACGTGGCCGACACCGGCGAGACGCTGCGCATGGTCCGCGACTTCGCCGACCAGTTCGCCCTCGAGACCCGCGTCGCCGTCCTGTATGAGAAGCCGCGCTCGATCATCGCCTGCGACTACGTCTGGAAGCGCACCGACCGGTGGATCTCCTTCCCGTGGTCGGCGCTGCCGCCGCTCCACCGCACCGAGCACCCCCGCCTCGACAACTGACCCGCTGGGTGCGCGGAGCCGGGTCGCACGGCCGCTGCGGCCGGGCGTCCAGCGGTCACCATGACCGGGCATCACCGAGCCCGAGCATGCGAAAGCCCCCGGCTTTGAGCCGGGGGCTTCGTTGTGCCGGTGCAGCACGGGAGGCGACGCGTGCCGTCACCCGTGCCGCGCCCCTGCAGCGAGGGGCGTCGGCTCAGAGGTACTCGTCCAACGCCTTGATCAGCGACGCCTTGGTCTTGCCGCCGGTCATCGAGTTCACGACCTCGCCGTTGACGAAGACCTGCAGGGTGGGCAGGCCCATGACGCCGTAGCGCGTCGGCATCTCGGGGTTGGCGTTCGTGTCGAGCTTCAGGAACGTGACCTTGTCGCCGTACTCCTTGGCCAGCTCGTCGATGATGGGGGACAGCTGGCGGCAGGGCGCGCACCAGTCGGCCCAGTAGTCGACCAGCACGGGCTTGTCGGCCTTCAGCACCTGCTCGCCGAACGTGGCGTCGGTGACTTCTTCAACAGCGGACATGGTTCTCCTCGGATCGTTGTCGGAGCTCGGTGTGCGAATCAGTTTGCCGCAACCGGTTGGACCTCGTTGTCGCCACGCGCCATGGCCTTCTCGACCGTGACCGCGTCGGCGAGCTCCTGCAGGTAGCGCTCGGCGTCCAGCGCGGCGGCGCACCCGGTGCCGGCGGCGGTGATCGCCTGCCGGTAGGTGTGGTCGACCAGGTCGCCCGCGGCGAAGACGCCCGGCAGGTTGGTTGCGGTGGAGTCGGGCTGCACCATGACGTAGCCCGCGGCGTCCAAGGACACCTGATCGGCGACCAGCGCGGAGCGCGGGTCGTGGCCGATCGCCTCGAACACGCCCTGGACGGCCAGCTCGCGGGTCTCGCCGGTGGCGTTGTCGCGCACGACCAGGCCCTCGACCGACTTCTCGCCCGTGATGCCCTCGACGGTCACGTCGAGCTCGAAGCGGATCTTGGGGTCGTTCTGGGCGCGGGCCTGCATGATCTTGGACGCGCGCAGCTCGCCGCGGCGGTGCACGATCGTCACCGACTCGGCGAACCGGGTGAGGAACGTGGCCTCCTCCATCGCGGAGTCGCCGCCGCCGATCACGGCCAGATCCTTGCCCTTGAAGAAGAAGCCGTCGCAGGTGGCGCACCAGGAAACGCCCTTGCCGGAGAGGCGTTCCTCGTCGGCCAGGCCGAGGTGCCGGTAGCCCGACCCCATCGCCAGGATCACGGTCTTCGCCTCGTGCCAGGTGCCGGTGGCGTCCTTGACGCGCTTGATCGCGCCGGTCAGGTCGACCTCGGTGACGTCGTCGGTGATCAGCTCGGCGCCGAAGCGCTGGGCCTGCTCTTTCATGTTCATCATGAGCTCGGGGCCCATGATGCCCTGGGGGAAACCGGGGAAGTTCTCGACCTCGGTCGTGTTCATCAGGGCTCCGCCGGCCTCGAGGGCGCCCTCGAACACCAGCGGGTGCAGGTTGGCGCGGGCGGCGTAGACGGCGGCGGTGTAGCCGGTCGGGCCCGACCCGATGATGATGACTTCGCGAACCTCGCTCATGCACTCCTCTTTCGATCAGACGGCTCCGGCCAAGCCTAACGACGGACGACGCGGCGTCCTCGCAGGCGGACGGGCACTGCCCATGCCAGCGTTCGGCGGGGGCGAAGTATTCCCGCCGGGCCGGCGGCGTCCCACGTCAGTCGGCGACCGCCCGGCGCACCAGCGTCGCGACCTGGGCGCGGACCCCATCGGTCAGCTCGGCGATGGCGTAGGACGTGGGCCACATGTCCCCGTCGTCCAGCTGCGCGCCGTCGTTGAAGCCCAACGTCGCGTAGCGGGTGCCGAACTTGCTCGGCAACTGCAGGAACACCAGGACGGCGCCGTCCTTCTCGTAGGCCTGCATGCCGTACCAGGTCCGCGGGTCGAGCCCGGGCGCCTCCCGCGTGACCACCTGGTGCAGCGCGACGGCGAGCTTCTTCTCGTCGCCGGACAAGCCCTCGATCTTGTCGAGGAGCGCCTGCAGGTTGTCGGCCTTCTTCTTGCCGCCCTTCTCGGCGCGCAGCTCGGCGGCCCGCTCTTTCATCGCCTCACGCTCGGCCTTCGTGAATCCGTCGCTCATCTCAGGACTCCTTGGCCTGGATGCGGACGAGGTTGCCGGCGGGGTCGCGGACGGAGCAGTCGCGCAGGCCGTAGTCCTGGTTCTTGGGCTCCTGGACGATCTCGACGCCGGCGCTCTCGAGCCGCTCGAAGAGGCCGTCGAGGTCGTCGCTGGCGAGGTTGATGGCGGCGTAGGTCCCCTTCGCCATCATGTCGGCGATGAGCTGCTGCTCGTCCGCGGAGACCCCCGGGTCGCACACCGGCGGCTGCAGGACGATGTTGGTGTCGGGCTGGTCGGGCGCGCCGACGGCGATCCACCGCATGGCGCCCCGGCCGACGTCGAGGCGGACCTCGAAGCCGAGGGCGTCGCGGTAGAACCGGAGCGACGCGTCGGGGTCGGTGTGGGGCAGGAAACTGGAATGAATGGTGAGGCTCATGCGCGTCACGTTACGGAGCGGGCCAGCCCGAGGCTTCTCGATTCCTGACCGGTCTGGCGATCCGGCGGACGACGCACGCGGGCACCCCGTCGAGGTCACGCCCGGACGCCCAGGCCCGGTACGCGCTGGGGGACAGCCCCACGAGCTCGCTGAAGCGCGTGCTGAAGGTGCCGAGCGAGGTGAAGCCGACCGTCATGCAGATGGCGGTGACGGTCTGGTCCGAGTGCCGGAGCAGCGCCATCGCCCGCTCGATGCGCCGGGTCATCAGGTAGGCGTAGACCGATTCGCCGTAGGCGGCCTTGAACTGGCGCGAGAGGTGCCCGGCCGAGACGTGCTCGCCGCGGGCGAGTTCGGCGACGTCGAGCGGCAGTTCGTACTCCCGGTCGATCCTGTCGCGGACCCGCCGCAGCCGGGCCAGGTCGTCGCGGCGCTGCGCCGGATCCGTGGGCATGGCGCCAGTGTCCCCCAGGCCAGGGCGACGGGACGTCAGCGCCCGACGGTGATCTCGGCGATTCGGCCCTGGAAGCCGGTGCCGGTCTCCGCCGGCGGGAGCCGGGTGAGGTAGACCAGCACGAACCGCGTGGACACGCGGCGGTCGAGCGTCACGGTGAACTCGCCGCTGCTCGCGGGGAAGTCGGCGACCCGGCGCCAGGCGTTCTGGGACGTCATCGACGGGACGGCGTCCGTCGCGGTCTCGGGAACCCGGACCTGCCCGGTCGCGGCCCCCGCCCCGACGTCGAGGCGCACCCAGCCCACGTCGCGCACCTCGCCGAGGTCAACGACGAGACCGACGCCGGGCTTGCGGCCGTTGAAGTCGGCGGTGCGTCCGTAGCGCTCGGTCGTCCAGGCGGTGGCGATCGACCCGTCGATGGCCCGGCCGGCCTGGGCGGCGTTCTCGGTCCCGTCGCCCCCGTCCGCGCGGGGGTCGAAGTCGCGCACCGCGGAGACGGGGTACGTCTCGGCCGGACCGGTCGGCCCGCGGCCGCGCAGGTAAGCCCCGCTGAACACGGCGATCAGGCTGAGCACCATCACGGCCAGGAACGCGATGAGCAGCACCTTGGTGCCCGTCCGCTTCGGCTCCTGGGTGGGGGAGCGGTGCGCGTGGGCGAACCCGCGCGGGCCCTCGGCGTCCTCGTCGTCATCGTCGTCCGTGGCGAGCCGGCGCGACGAGGACGGCGGGGTGAAGGACGCCGTGGAGTCCGCATCGTCGGAGGGGACGGGGCCGAACGCGTCGGTCGTCTCCTCGTCCTCGCCCTCGTCATCGGAATCGTCCGGGTCGTCGTCCCCGTCCTCGTCGTCCGCCCGCCCGGGGCCGACGAGCCCGGCCCGATCCCAGCTCGAGTCGGGCAGGGACCGCACGGTGCGCTCCGCGCCGGCGTCGGGGTCGTCGTCGTGGGAGTGCGGCCGGATGGACGGCACCGCGGGGTCCCCCTCGTCCGACCCGTCGGGCTCGACGGGCCGGCTCAGGCTCTCCCGGACGCCGCGGGCGGCGGACGTCGCCCGTACCGGATCCTGTACCGGGGTGAGCGGGTAGCGGACGCGCCGGTCGAGTTCGTGGGCGGCGTCGCGACCGCCGAGGATGCGCGAGAGCGCCTGGCTGATCTGCAGCGCCGTCGTCAGCGGCTGCTTGGCGCGGTCCGGTTGCAGGATGCGCTCGACGACCGAGCTGATGTCCGACGAGTTGCCCGCCCGCACCTTCCGCGGCGGCAGCAGGCGTCCGCGGCTGTCGGTCGGCCCCTCCTGCAGGCCGTAGTCGCGCCCGCCCGGCCAGCGTGCGAGCAGCGCTGCATACAGGACGTTGCCGAGGCCCTGGACGTCCTGGGCCTCGCCGGTCGACTCGTCCTCCTCGTCGGACGGCTGCAGCGCGGCCTCGACGAGGAAGCCGACGATCTTCACGTTCCCGCTGGTGGTGATGACGACGGTGTCGGGGTTGATGCGGCGGTGGTAGAGGTGCTGGGCGTGCATGCCGACCAGCCCGTCGGCCAGCTCGCGCACCATCCAGGCGGCCTCGAGCTCGCTGAGCGGACCCTGCTTCAGCACGAGCTCGAGCGACTGTCCGGGCACGTACTCGCAGACGATGTAGGAGCCGCGGACGCCGTCCTCGACCAGCACGGCGTCCAGCACGCGCAGGAACCGCGAATCGGTGGCCGGCGCAGCGCGGCGGGCCTCGTCGAGGATCTGCAGGGTGCGTGGCTCGCCCGGGTCGAGGACGTGGACGAGCACCGGCCGGGCCAGCAGCGTGTCGAACCCGAGCCAGGTGCAGGTGCCGCCGCGGCGATACAGCGCCTTGTCGAGCCGGTACCGGTCGCTGAGAAACTCCCCCGGCTCGTTGGCGCCGGTGTCGATCGCCGCGCCGGGAGCGTCCTCGGTGCCGGGGGTGGGGTAGGACGCCGCGACGGCGTCCAGGCCGACGCCGTCGTTCACCGGCGTGCCGGTCGCGTCGGGACCGGGCGCGGCGGGCTGCTGGTCGTCTGGGGCGCCGCGTCCGCGCCGGCGCAGGATCGAGGTCAGCTGGGACGCCTCCGGCACCTTCAACAACCGCGCGCAGCCGAAGAAGAGCAACCCCGCGACAGCGACCGCGCCGACGAGCCCGGCCAGGACGATCGGCCGCGATCCCGTGTTCAGGGTCGCCCGGGCGATGAACAGGGCGATCAGCGCGCCGGGCAGCACGGCGAGGGCGAGGCGTCCGAGCTGCTGCAGGACGGGGCCGCCGTCCAGGGCGGGCAGACGCGTGCGCAGCGAGCGCCATGTGATGAAGGCGCCGAGCAGGTACGACACCGCGTACGCCACCGCCAGCCGCGGCGCGACGGTTGACGGCGTGGCGTCCAGGAACACCAGGAAGTAGGCCACCGCGGCGTTGACCGCCGAGATCGCGATCTGCAGGAAGAACGGGGTTCGGGTGTCCTCGAGCGCGTAGTAGCCGCGCAGACAGACGTACTGGATGGTGTAGGGCACCAGGCCGAGCGAGAAGCAGGCGAGGGTCAGCCCGACGGCGTGCCAGTCGCCCGCCGCGGCGCCGTTGCCGAACACCAGCATCGCGAACGGGTCGGCCAGCACGAGCAGGGCGACGGCCGCCGGCACGATGAACGTGTGGGCGAGCCGCAGCGTCCGGACGGTCTCGGCGGCGACGCCGTCGTAGTCGTGCACGGCGGCGAGCCGGGACGCCGACGGCAGCATCGCGGTCGCCAGCGACACCGTCAGCAGCGAGTGCGGCAGGATCCAGACCAGGTAGGCCGTGTTGTACGTGGAGTAGCCGGCCCCGCGTCCGCCCGCCGTGGCGTTGGTGGCGAGCTGGGTGATCAGCAGCGAGACCAGCTGGGTGAGCAGGACGTAGCCGAGCATCCACTTGGCCAGGTGGAACGTCTGGCCCAGCCCCTGCCCCTTCAGGTCGAAGCGCGGCCGGTACCGGAACCCGATCGCGCGCTCCGCGGGGATCAGCGCCACCGTCTGGAGCACGATGCCGAGCGTCGAGCCGCCCGCCAGCAGCAGCACCTGCTGGTCGGTGAACGGCTCCGACTTGTTGCCCTGCGTGCCCCACACGGCGACGTAGCTGCCGAGCACGGCGATCTGGACGATGTTGTTCACGATGGGCGCCCACATCATCGGGCCGAAGCGGTCCCGCGCGTTGAGCACCTGCCCAACGAGGAAGAACGCCCCGAAGAAGAACAGCTGCGGCATCGTGATGTAGGCCATCAGGATGAGCTGGTCCCAGTGCGCGGCCAGCGCGGGTACCCGCCAGCCGGGGGCGTACAGGCCCATGATCTGCGGGGTGAAGACGAGGGCGATCGCGGTCACGATCGCCAGCGCCGCGAGGAACGCGGTCATGATGCGGTTGATGAACGCTTCGCCCTCGTCGGCGTCCTGCTTGATGTGGCGGACGATCTGCGGCACCAGGACGGTGTTGAGCGCGCCGCCGGCGAAGATCATGTAGAGGTTGTTCGGGATGACGGTGGCGAGGTTGTAGGCGTCCACCTGGCGGGTGGTGTTGCCGAGCGCGACGGTGACGAGGACGGCCTTCACGAACCCGAGGACGCGGGAGATCATCGTCCCCGACGCCATGATCGCCGTCGCGTTGAGCAGACGCTTGCCCGAGGCCTGCTCGTCGGGCCTGTCTGCTCTCTCGCTCATGCCCGGGTCTTTCCTCTGTTCTGCCGCTGAACCTGCCGGATGCGCCAGGCGGTCGAGACGACCAGCACGACGCCGGAGACGATGGTGATGATCCACCCGACGGCTCCGAGGTTCGTGGCCTCGACCGTGGACGTCTGATCGGGGGTCAGCCTACGTTCATCGAGCGTCTCGACATGGAAGTGGACGCTCACCACGCCGTTGCCGGTCGCCGCCACGGCCAGCGGGACGGTCTCGGAATCTCCGGGCCGAATCGTCGTTTCCTGCGACGGGGAGACGTCGATGCGCAGGGAGTTGTCGGAGACCGCCGCCACCCGGACGGTGATGGTGTCGCCCAGCGTGTTCGTCACGGTGACGGGGAACTCGCTCTGGTCGGACGTCATCGTCACCACCGACGTCGTCGACAACCGGATCCCGCCGCGGAGGGCGTCCCGTCCCACGCGGCTCTCCATCGCCGCGAGGTAGGCCTCCTGGTCCTGCGGCTTCCCGAGCCACGACTCGCTGACGAGCCGGGACGCCTGCGCGGTCCGCGCGTCGCCGACGCCGGAGCGCGGGGCGGCGATGCCGTAGGTCTCCATCGCCTGCAGCAGGGCGTCCGTGCGGCGCAGCAGTCCCGGGCTGACGGCGGTGCCGGGGTCTCGGACCTTCGGTAGCGCCGCGGCGGTCGGCGGGGTCTCGAGCAGGTCGCCGAGCGTGCGCCGCTCGATCCAGCCCGGCGCGGAGCCGCGGTCGGTGGCGACGTCCTGGGCGGTGCGCAGCACGCGGACCTCGGTGCCGGCGGCCTGGGTGAGCGCCAGCCTGGCGAGGTTCTGGTTGAGCGCGGTGTTCGGCAGGGCGGCCTCGTCGGCGAGCTGGACGCCCGGGACGATGGCGCCGACGACCCGGGCGTCGCCGATGCGCGTCCAGGGGCGTCCGGCCGGGAGCGAACTCGTGAGAATCGGGATGTTCTCGGCGGCGAGCTGGCGCAGCCCCTTCTCGCCGAGGTGCGTCACCGACGCGATGACAGGCAGGCCGAGGCCGGAGGCGTCCGTCGCCTCCTTGGCCCGCCGTAGCACGCCGGGATCGTCGAGGTCGGCCGCCCCCGTGACGTCCGGGCGTCCGTACAGGAGCTGGAAGCCGGTGTCCTTGGGCAACTGGGCGAACTTGGCGAGCCACTGGCGGGCCGCCTCGCGCCCGGCGCCCGCGCGCGTCGTCTGGCCGGAGACGACCTGGTAGCCGTTGGCCATGTCCTGGACGGCTGCGTAGAGCTCGGGGTCGATGGCGTAGCTGACGCCGCGGTCGCCCGCGGCGCTGAGCAGCGCGTCGAGGCGTCCGGTGAGCTCCTGGGCGAGCCCGTCGTCGGCGAACAGCCCCGGCTTGATGACCCGCGGCACCGACGAGAGTTCGACGACCGAGGTGAGCTGCGTCGGCCGGTCACCAGGCACCGTGAGCAGCGACCGGGCCGCCCCGACGCGCGACACCGCCTGCGCAGGGGAGGCGGACGCCGTCGCGTTCGCCCCGATCCAGTAGGTGGCGCCGCTGGGCAGGCCCAACTGGCTCAGCGTCGCGGAGACCGAGAACCGCCCGGACGCCTGTGGCGAGAACGCCGCCCCGTTCGAGGTCAGCGCGACGCTGCTCGTCGGCAGCGAGCGGTAGCTGGCCCCCGATGGGGACTCCCGGGCGGCGAACGCGGCGGTGATCTGGGTGCGGGTGGTGAGGGCCTGTCGGGCACGCCAGAGGTTCACCCGGACGTCGTAGGCGGGCTGGGTGGCGTTGTTCGTGACCGTTCCCTCGAGGGTGACCAGGGAGTCCGGCGTCGTGCCGCCCAGCCGGACGGCGGTGAGCTGGACGTCCAGGCCCGGGGGATCGCCCGGGGCCGCCGCCGCCGTGGTTGCGCCCAGCGCAAGCAGCGGCGCCAGCAGCGACAGGACGAGTGTGACGACCCATGCGGGACTGCCGAGCGCCGGAGCCGGGGCTGGACGGGTCGCGGTCACCGCTCCATGGTAAGGCCCGCGGTCACGGTCCGAGGGAAGCCGGTAAGCTGTTCCACCGTGCCAACTTTGACTCCGCCCCAGCGCCAGGCCCTGGAGCGCGTGGTCACCACAGCCCCGTCGATCCGTCGGCTGGCCGAACTGTTCGGCTCCGCCGGTCACGAGCTCTCCCTCGTCGGCGGTTCCGTGCGTGACGCGTTGCTCGGACGCCTCGGCAACGACCTCGACTTCACCACCGACGCCCACCCTGACCAGATCGAGGCGCTCGTCCGCACGGTGACGCGGGCCACCTGGGACGTCGGGCGCGACTTCGGCACCATCGGCGCCCGCGTCGTCGAGTCGGACGGGCGCGAGTGGGTCGTCGAGATCACCACCTACCGGGCCGACGCGTACGACCCCGAGTCCCGCAAGCCGGTCGTGGCGTTCGGCGACAACCTGCACGACGACCTCGTCCGGCGCGATTTCCGGGTCAACGCGATGGCGCTGTCGGTCGTCACCGGCGAGTTCACCGACCCGTTCGACGGGCTGGGCGACCTGGAGGCGGGCGTCCTGCGCACCCCCACCGACCCGGAGATCTCGTTCAGCGACGACCCGCTGCGCATGATGAGGGCCGCGCGGTTCACGTCCCAGCTGGGTTTCACCGCCGACCCTTCGGTCGTGCGCGCGATGACGGACATGGCCGACCGCATCACGATCGTGTCGGCCGAGCGTGTCCGCGACGAGCTGACCAAGCTGCTGCTCACCGACGACCCGCGCGCCGGGCTCGACCTGCTGGTGACCACGGGGCTGGCCGACCGGGTGTTGCCGGAGCTGTCGGCGCTGCGCCGCGAGGTGGACGAACACCATCGCCACAAGGACATCTACGAGCACACGCTCACCGTGCTGCAGCAGGCCATCGAGTTGGAGAAGGCCCGCGGACACGATCCCGACCTCGTCAATCGGCTGGCCGCCGTCATGCACGACGTCGGCAAGCCGCGCACGAAGAGGTTCGAGGACGACGGCAAGGTCTCGTTCCACCACCACGACGTGGTCGGGGCGAAGATGACCCGCAAGCGCCTGCAGGAACTGCGGTTCCCCTCGGACGTGGTGAAGGCGGTGGCGAAGCTCGTCGAGCTGCACCTGCGGTTCCACGGCTACAGCGTCAGCGAGTGGACAGACGCGGCGGTGCGCCGCTACGTCCGCGACGCCGGCGACCAGCTGGAGCACCTGCACATCTTGACCCGCGCCGACTGCACCACCCGTAACCAGCGCAAGGCCGCCAAGCTGCGCACGGCCTACGAGCAGCTGGAGTGGCGCATCGACGAGCTCGCCAAGGCCGAGGAGCTGGACGCGATGCGCCCCGACCTGGACGGCACCCAGATCATGGAGCTCCTCGGCATCGCGCCGGGGCCCGCGGTGGGGGAGGCATACCGCTTCCTGCTGGAGCGCCGCATCGAGGAGGGGCCGCTCGGGCCCGACCGGGCGCGCGAGGAACTGCTCGCCTGGTGGGCGGAGCGCCAGCAGGCCTGACCGCGCGTAGCGGCCCGGCGGGCCCGGGCGCGCGAGGAACTGCTCGCCTGGTGGGCGGAGCGCCAGCAGGCCTGACCGCGCGTGGCGTCCGGGCGGGCGGGTCGGGGTCCTACGATGACCGGTATGCGCCCGCCCCAGCGTCCGGTCTACGACCCGCCGGCCAAGATCCACGGCGGTTTCCTGAGCCAGGTGCGCCATGTCGATCTCGTCGAGAACCTCTTCTTCGGCGTGGCGATGGTGTTCTCGTTCCTGTTCGCCGTGGCGCTGCTGTTCCAGGCGCGGCTGACGTTCGTCAGCCTGCTGTACCTGCTGGGTTTCTGGGCGGTGATGTCGTACTTGGCGCTGCCGCGGCTGCACCGCGTGCTCTCGGCGCTGTACCTGCCCGACTATTTCATCGGACGCACCCGGGCGGCCGACGGCATGCTCGGCGACCCGATCAACCTGGCGTTCAACGGCGACGAGCAACAGATCCGCCGGGCGATGCACAACGCGGGCTGGGTGGAGGCCGACCCGATCGACCTGACCGCGAGCGTGCGCATGGTGATCGCGTCGCTGACCAAGCGCAGCTACACGACGGCGCCGGTCAGCCCGCTGTTCCTGTTCAACCGGCAGCAGGCGTTCGCCTTCCAGCAGGAGGTGAAGGGCAGCCCGTCTCAGCGGCACCACGTGCGGTTCTGGCCCTGCCCGCCGGGCTGGAAGCTGCCCGGCGGCCATGAGGTCGGTTGGCTCGCCGCCGGCACGTACGACCGCTCGGTGGGCCTGTCGCTGTTCACCTTCCAGTTCACGCACAAGATCGACCGCGACATCGACATCGAGCGCGACTACATCATCGAGACCCTGCGCTACGCCGACCAGGCCATCACCGTCCGCGTCATCAAGGACTTCTCCACGGGCTACCACGGACGCAACGGCGGCGGCGACCTGATCGTCACCGACGGTGACCTGCCGATCGTGGACGTCCGCGCGGTCGAGCCGCGCCCTGTGCCGGTGCGCGCCCCCCGGATGGACCTGGCGCACGAGGTGGGGCGGCGTCCGTTCTCGGTGGTGGCCGCCTTCGCGCTCACGCTGATCAGCACCGTCGGCTCGTTGATCGCCGGGGGGATCGAGGTCGCGCGCTCCGGCTCCGACATCGCCGAGGTGGGCCTATCGGGAGTGGCCAGCGTCGTCGTGGCCTTCGGGCTCGTCGCATTCGTCATGCTGTTCCTCGCCTGGCGCACGTACGAGGGGGGCGAGGTGGCGCGGCTCATCATGCTGGTGATGCTCAGCCTCACCCTGGGCCAGGCGCTGATCGCGACGCTGACAGGGGACCATCCGGCCGCGTGGGGCCTGGTCAACACAGGCACGGACCTACTGACGATCTACGCCCTGACAAGCCGCTCCGCCCGTGGATGGACGGCGACCCGGCGTACCGCCCGCCGCGAGAAGCGGCTAGCTTGCGGCCTGGCCGGCACGGCTCCGGTCCGCGCGGGACGAACCGATGCTGGCGACGATGACGCAGGCCATGGCGAGCAGCTCGACGGGCCCCAGCTCCTCGCGCAGGACGAGGAACGCGAAGAACGCCGCGACGGCGGGCTCCATGCTCATGAGGATCCCGAACAGCCCCGGACGGATTGACCGCAGCGCCACCATCTCCAACCCGTAGGGGATCACGGACGACAGGAGGCCGACCAACGCGCCGGCCAGCCAGATCCCCGGATCGGCGAGCGCCCCGCCGCCGGTCGCGGCGGCCGTGCCCAGCGCCACCGGGGCGAGCGTGACCGCCCCGACCCAGGACGCGAGCGTGACGCCGGTGACGCCGTCCCAGCTGCGTCCGGTCGGTCCGGCGAGGAGGATGTAACCACCCCAGAACGCCCCGGCCAGCGCCGCGAGGCCGACGCCCGTCCAGTCGAGCTGGCCGGGCGTGAACCCGAGCAGGACGACGCCGGTCGCGGCCAGCGCCGTCCACACCAGGTCGGTCACCTTGCGGGAGCCCAGCACCGCGACCGCCAGCGGCCCGAGGAACTCCACGGTGACGGCCATGCCGACCGGGATGCGGGAGATGGCCAGGTAGAACGCGATGTTCATGCCGGTCATGCAGGCGCCGTAGCCGAGCACCGGCACCCACTCGCCGGCGCTACGTCCGCGCAGGCGCGGCCGGGCGACGAGGGTGAGGACGACCGCGGCCGCGAGCAGGCGCAGCCAGGCGATCGTCCACGGCTCGGCGCGTCCGAACAGCGACTTCGCCACCGACGAGCCGAGCTGCACCGACGCGATGGCGACCAGCACCAGGGCGACCGGCGGGATCGGGGGCAGGGTCGGCCGGCGCATGCCGCCGTTCTATCACCCCCGGACGACCGGCCGGGCCCGGTGCGCCGTGAGCTTCGCGCCCGCCGGAACGGACGAGGCACTTGCGCCAGGGGAACACTGACACAAGACATGGTCTGAGCGCTATGGTCTGGGAAGGCGATGGAGGGGCCACGACGTCGCGGCCCTCCCCGTTGCACATATTTTCCGGATAGTCCGAACGCTCGATGAACCAGCGACGAGCGCCAGGACGACCCCAGCATAACGGTGCGATGGCAGCACCGATCCGACGCTGCGACCCCCTCCACGGTCGGGAGTCGTTCCAGAAAGGGACCGTTCTCATGCAGACTGACACGATCCTCGAGGTGGAGCGCGAGTACGCCTACCCTCGCGGCACCGTCTTTCGCGCTTTCACCGAGCCACAGGCGTTGGCGCAGTGGTTCGCCCCCACGGGCTGGCACGTCGTCCCGGAGTCGGTGGAACTCGACCCCCGATTGGGGGGACGGCTGCGGCACACCAAGGTCCGCGACGACGACCCCGACGTCACCTGGGTGGTCGACGGCGTCTACACCGAGGTCTTCTACCCCGACGTCTTGGTGACCCGACAGCGCATCTCCGGGGTCAAGGGCATCGACGCCTCGCGTCCGGTCGAGCTCCGCGTCGAGTTCACCCGGACGGGCACCGACAACACGATCCTGCGGATCATCCAGGGCCCCTACACCGAGGAGGCGGCCCACGACTACAGCGACGGCTGGGAGTCGATCCTCGACCACCTGGACAGCTACCTGCGAGACCAGGAAGGGGGCCGAGCATGAGCGAGAACCCGGTGAAGAACGCGGCCATCGTCCGGCACAAGCCGATGATGACGATGAAGCAGATCCTCTTGATGAACCTCGGGTTCTTCGGCGTCCAGTACAGCTTCGGCATGCAGCAGACGGCCATCAACCCGATCTACAGTTTTTTGGGCGCCTCCCACGAAGACCTGCCGCTGCTGAACCTCGCCGGCCCCGTCACCGGCCTGTTCATCCAGCCGCTGATCGGTGCCTTGTCGGACCGCACCTGGATCTCCCACGGCTTCTTCCGCGGACGTCGCCGCCCCTTCTTCTTGATCGGCGCGTTCGGCTGTGCGCTGTCTCTGGCGCTGTTCCCCTTCGTGTGGGCGGTCTGGATGGCCGTCCTGCTGCTGTGGATCATGGACGCCTCGAACAACACCGCGATGGAGCCCTACCGCGCGTTCATCGCCGACCGGCTGCCGCCGTCCCAGCTCGGCAAGGGCTTCCTGGCTCAGTCGTTCTTCACCGGCCTGGGCATCACGCTGGCCAACCTGTCCCTGATGTTCTTCCAGAGCATGTTCGGCGTCGGCCAAAGCGTCGGGATCCCGCTGTGGGTGTACCCGGCGTTCTTCTTGGGGTCGGTCTCGGTACTGGTGACGATCCTGGTGTCCGTGATCTCGACGCCGGAACTCGAGCCCAACGAGAAGGAGCTCGCCGCGATGCGCGCCCAGAAGGGCCGGGGCGGCATCGGCAAGTTCGTCAGCGAGATCAAGGAAGCCGTCGTCGATATGCCGGTGCAGATGCGCAAGCTCGCGCTGGTCTACCTGTTCCAGTGGTACGCGATGAACTGCTACTGGCAGTACATCTCCTTGTCGGTGTCCCAGTCGCTGTATGGCACCACCGACAGCGCGAGCCAGGGCTACCAGCACGCCGTCGCCGACACCGGCGTCCTCAACGGCGCCTACAACATCGTGACGTTCTGCGTCGCGTTCTGGCTCGTGGCGTTGGCCCGCCGCTGGGGCGCGAAATGGGTGCACGCCATCTGCCTGTGGTGCGCGACGGTGGGACTGGTGCTGCTCCCGCAGATGCCGACCCTGCCGCTCAAGGTCGTCGCCATCATCGGCCTGGGGGTCGCGTGGGCGTCCATCATGGGCGTGCCCTACATCATGATCGTCCGCATGGTGCCGTCCACCCGCTACGGCGTCTACATGGGCATCGTCAACATGATGATCGTCATCCCCATGCTCATCCAGACCCTGTCGTTCGGCGCGATCTACAAGAACCTGCTCGGCGACAACCCGAACAACGCGATCGTCTTCGCGGGCGTCTTCCTGGGGATTGCGGGTCTGATCATGTTGTGGATCAAGGAGCCGCCGATCGTCCGCGACGTCGACACGGTAGATGAACCCGCCACGGCGCTGGGAGACTGACCCGTGACCACTTTCGAACTTCGGCTGGCCCGCTACGGCGCCGACCTCGAGGCGAGCCTGCGGGCCGTCTACGGGGAGAGGACGGACGGCCTGTTCGCGCGGGTGATCGAGCTGATGCGGCGCGCGCTGGAGCGGCGACCCGAGGAGCTTCGGCAGCTCGACGAGGCCCGGCTGCTGCGGCCCGACTGGCTGCAACAGCCCGGGATGATCGGCTACGTCGCCTACGCCGACCGCTACGCGGGCGATCTGCAGGGCGTGGCCGACCACCTCGACCACCTCTGCGACCACGGCGTGACGTACCTCCATCTGATGCCGCTGCTCAAGCCGCGCGCCGGCGAGAACGACGGCGGCTACGCGGTCGCCGATTACCGCGCCGTCCGCAACGACCTGGGCACCGTCGACGATCTCGCCGACCTGACCCGCGAGCTGCGCTCCCGCGGCATCTCGCTGGTGATGGACCTCGTCCTCAACCACGTGGCCCGCGAGCACGAGTGGGCCCGGAAGGCGCGCGAGGGCGACCCGCACTACCGCGACTACTTCTACCTGTATCCCGACCGCACGGAGCCGGACGAGTACGAGAAGTCGCTGCCCGAGGTGTTCCCCGACTTCGCGCCGGGCAACTTCACCTGGGACGACGAGATCGACGGGTGGGTCTGGACGACGTTCAACTCCTACCAGTGGGACGTCAACTGGACGAACCCGGACGTCTTCTGCGAGTACCTCGACATCATGCTGTACCTGGCGAACCTGGGCGTCGAGGTGATCCGGCTGGACGCGATCGCGTTCATCTGGAAGCGGCTCGGGACGTCCAGCCAGAACCAGCCCGAGGTGCACCACCTCACCCAGGCGTTGCGGGCGGCACTGCGCATCGTGGCGCCCGCGGTGGCGTTCAAGGCGGAGGCCATCGTCGGGCCCGACGACCTCATCTACTACCTCGGCGTCGGCTCGCACCACGGCCAGGTCTCCGATATGGCCTACCACAACAGCCTGATGGTGCAGCTGTGGAGCATGCTGGCCTCCCGCGACACGCGCCTGACGGAGGTGGCGCTCTCGGCGTTCCGGCCCAAGCCGACGAACACCACCTGGGCCACCTACGTGCGTTGTCATGACGACATCGGCTGGGCCATCGGCGACGAGGACGCCGCCGCGGCGGGGCTGGACGGCGCCGCGCACCGCTCGTTCCTGTCGGACTTCTACGCCGGGGCGTACCCGACGTCGTTCGCCCGGGGCCTGGTGTTCCAGGAGAACCCGGCGACCAACGACCGAAGGATCAGCGGGACGCTGGCCAGCCTGGCCGGGCTGGAGAAGGCGCTCGAGTCGCGCGACGAGCGAGCCGTGGACGCCGCGGTGCAGCGGATCCTGCTGCTGCACGCGGTGATCCTGGGTTTCGGCGGCGTCCCGCTGCTCTACATGGGCGACGAGTTGGGGATGCTCAACGACTACTCCTACGCCGACGACCCCGACCACGCCGCGGACAACCGGTGGGTGCACCGGCCGCGGATGGACTGGGAGCTGGCGAGGCAGGCGTCCGAGGATCCGGGAAGCGTGGCCGGCCGGATCAACGCCGGACTGAAACACCTCATCGCCGCCCGCAAGCGGACGCCGCACCTGCACGCGTCCGTGGAGAGCACCGTGGTGCCCAGCCCGGACGCGCGGTTGCTGATCCTGCGCCGTGAGCACCCGCTCGGCCGGATGCTGCAGGTCTACAACGTCACCGAGTGGGCGGTGCAGCTCGAGTGCGCGGTGCTGCGCGAGCACGTGGGCGGCGAGGCGTCCGAAGTGCTCTCGGGCTACGACTACTCGCTGGCGCCGTATTCGCTCACGCTGACGCCGTACCAGGCGTTGTGGTTGGTGGAGAAGGTCACGCCGCCGACGTCGCACGCCTGACGGTTCGGCGCGGTCACTCCTCCCGGAGGGTGTCGTCGGCGTCGTCGCGACGGGTCTGGCCGGCGTCCCGAGGCTCAGGGGCGTGGACGGTGCCGGCGAGCAGCGGCCCCCGAATGCCCGCCCGCCGCAGGGCGACGACCGAGCGCTCCAGGATGTCGCGCTGGACGCCCCAGTGCTGGTTGGGCGCGCACTTGGCGAAGATGCGGATCGTCATGGTGCCGCCCTCGACGGCGTTCACGCCCGCGACGTCAGGGCGCTCGAGCAGGACGTTCGCCCACCGCGGGTCGTCCTCGACCTTGTCCATCTCGTCGTTGAGAACGTCGATGACGCGGGAGGCGTCCTCGTTGTAGGCCACCGGGACGTCGATGGTGCCGGTGGAGTAGCCCTGGGACTTGTTGCCCAGCTTGGTGATGTCGCCGTTGCGGAAGTACCAGACCTGGCCCGAGACGTCGCGGACGCGGGTGATGCGCAGGCCGATGTCCTCGACGGTGCCGGTCACGTCGCCGATGTCGACGAGGTCGCCGACGCCGTACTGGTCCTCGAGCAGCATGAAGATGCCCGAGAGGTAGTCCTTCACCAGCGACTGCGCGCCGAACGCGAGCGCCGCGCCGCCGATGCCGGCCGAAGTGAGGATCGGGCCCATCGGGAAACCGAGCAGGTCGAGCACGATGAGCACCGCCACGATCGTGATCGCGATCGCCACCGCGCTGCGCAGCACGGAGCCGAGCGTGAGGGCCCGGGCGTTGTGCCGGCGGTGCGCCGCGACCTTGGACGCGCCGAGCACCCGGTCGGCCCGCTCGCCCTGGCCTTGGTCGCGTTGTTCGCTGCGCTGCACGGCGGCGTCCACCGCGGCGTTGATCGTGCGTCCCAGAAACCAGCGCAGGACGAACGACAAGACGATCGTCAGCAGGATCAGCAGCGGGGTGGCGGGCCATTCCCACGTGACCAACGGGATGAGCAGCGTCATGGCCCCATCATGCCCGGGGGGACGGGGCGCGTCAGCAGGCCGGCGGGACGAGCGCCGGCAGGGTCTCCTCGACGCGTCCGCGCAGGAGCACGGTGGCCAGCTCGTCGTAGGGCGTCGGCTCGGCGTTGAGGATGATCAACTTCGCCCGGTGCCCCACGGCGTAGGGGACGAGCCCGGCGACCGGGAACACGGTCAGCGACGTCCCGATCGCCAGCACCACGTCGGCGGTCTCGGCGAGACGCACGGCGGCGTCCAGGACGTCGGCCACCAGCGGCTCCTCGAACAAGATGACGGTCGCCCGCACGATGCCGCCGCAGCGGGGGCAGCGCGGGTCGTCCTCACCGGCCCGGACCCGCTCGACCATCTCGGTCATGGGACCGGTGGCGCCGCAGTCCTCGCAGCGCCACACCCGGCCGTTGCCGTGCACCTCGTGCACCAGGGCGTCCGCCGACCCGGCCAGCTGGTGCAGGCCGTCGGTGTTCTGGGTGACGATGCCGGCCAGCCGGCCCTGGCGCTCCAGCTCGACCAGCGCCTCGTGCGCCGGGTTCGGGCGGGCGCCCCAGTAGGCGGCGTCGGCGCGGGCCTGCCAGGCCTTGCGGCGGACGTCGTCGTCGCCGAGGTACCACGACAGGGTGGAGATGCGCTCGGCGTCCGGGTCGAGCGTCCAGCGGCCCTGGGGGCCGCGGAAGTCCGCGATGCCGGACGCGGTGGAGATGCCGGCGCCGGTGAGCGCCAGAATGCGGGACGCCCCCGCGACGAGTTCGCGGGCGCGGTGCAGGTCGCTCGATTCGCTCATGCGTCGAGCTTAACCAGCGCGGCCCGCCCTCCGCTGGGGGAGGACGGGCCGCAGGACGCGGGTGACTACTCGGCGTCCAGGTCCTTCTCGATGAGGGCGGCGATCTCGTCGACGGCCTCGGCGTTGTCACTCTCGACGGTGACCTCGGTGCCCTTGCTGGCGCCCAGGGTCATGATCAGCAGCGAGGACCCGGCGTCGACCGGGTCGCCGCCCGCCACGCTGAGGGTGATCTCGTCGTCGTAGTTGCTCGCGGCCTCCGACACGATGGCGGCGGGGCGGGCGTGCAGGCCGACGGACGATCCGACGGTGACGGTCTTGGTGGCCATGGTGTTCTCCTCAGAT
Source organism: Nigerium massiliense (assembly GCF_000826085.1). Taxonomy (GTDB): domain Bacteria; phylum Actinomycetota; class Actinomycetes; order Propionibacteriales; family Propionibacteriaceae; genus Propioniciclava; species Propioniciclava massiliense. The sequence continues at coordinate 817,055 of NZ_CCYM01000002.1, forward strand.
GGTGATGGACGGTTGGGGTCTGTCGGTCGTTGGGTGCTCCGAACGACGATGTGAGCACTTGTTCCAACGGAGGTTACCGGGCATCGACGGTCTTTGCCTCCGCGCGTGCACGATTATGCCCTGCTTGCTTCAGTGCCAGGACGATCGCCGCCGCGACGAGCATGCCGGCGAGGATCGCGACGATGAAACCGAGCACGTTAGTGATCGCGAAGAACACGAAGATGCCGCCGTGCGGGGCGCGACTGCCGACGCCCAGCGCCATGCACAGCGCGCCCGTGACGGCGCTGCCGGCCATCATGGACGGGATGACGCGCAGCGGGTCGGCCGCGGCGAACGGGATCGCGCCTTCGGAGATGAACGAGGCGCCGAGCAGCCAGGCGGTGCGTCCGTTCTCGACCTCGGCCGGGGTGAACAGCTTCTTGCGGACGGTCGTCGCCAGCGCCAGGGCCAGCGGAGGGACCATGCCGGAGGCCATCACCGCGGCCATGATGTGGAAGGACGCGTCCGTCTGCGCCTGCAGGCCGGTGGTCGCGAACAGGTAGGCCGCCTTGTTGACCGGTCCGCCGAGGTCGAAGCCCATCATCAGCCCGAGCACCGCGCCGAGCACGATCGCCGAGCCGCCCGACATGCCGTTGAGGGTGTTGGTGAGGCCGTCGGTGATGGCGGCGAGCGGGCGTCCGAGCAGCATGTACATCAGCGCGCCGGTCACGAACGTCGCCAGCAGCGGGATGATCACCACCGGCATCAGGCCGGCCAGCCAGCGCGGCACCTTGAACGAGCTGATCCACAGGGCGACGAAGCCGGCGATGAGGCCGGTGACCAGGCCGCCGATGAAGCCCGCACCGAGCGCGACGGAGATGGCGCCGCCCGCGAAGCCGGGGGCGATGCCGGGGCGTCCGGCCAGAGAGTAGGCGATGTAACCCGAGAGGGCGGGAACCAGGAAGGTGAACGCCGCCCCGCCGATCGCGTTGAGCACGGCGCCGAGGTAGGCGGCGAAGCCGGCCGGCATCGACGTCAGCGAGTTCGTGGCGAGGATGAGCTCGGCGTTGGACTTGTAGGTGGCGCACGTCGCGGGGTCCATCCCGGAGGCCCGGGCCGGCAGGCTCGTGCAGTCCGGGGCCAGGGCGATGCCGTAGCCGCCGAACAGGAACGACAGCGCGATCAGCAGGCCGCCCGCGGCGACGAACGGGATCATGTACGAGACGCCGGTCATCAGCGCCTGCTGGATGCGCTTGCCCCAGCCGAGCTGGGCACCCTCGGCCTCGGCGTTCGCCTCGGCGGCGCCGCCCTGGACGCGGCGGGCGTTCGGGTTCTTCGCCGCGGCGAGCGCCTCGTCCAGCATGACGTCCGGCTCGTTGATGGCCCGCTTCACGCCCGACTCGATCACCGGCAGGCCGGCGAACCGCTCCCGCTCCTTCACGCCCACGTCCGTGGCGAAGATGACCGCCGCGGCGTCCTTGATGACGTCGGCGGGCAGCGGCTCGACCGCGCCCGAACCCTGGGTCTCGATGCGGACGTCCAGCCCGCGCTCCTTGCCGGCGTTCACCAGCGAGTCGGCCGCCATGTAGGTATGCGCGATGCCGGTGGGGCAGGCGGTGACGCCGACGATCAGGTTGTTCTCCCCGGACGCCGCCGGCGCCCCCGCTCCTTCCTTGGCCGGGGCGGGGGCCTTGGCTGGGGCGGCGGAGCCCGTGGCCGACGCGTCCGCGGCGGTCGCCCCCGTCGCGACGGCACCGGTGGTCGCGGCAGCGGCGGCCGGCTTGTCCGCGGCGGGCTTCGGGGCCAGCACCTCGTCGACGAGCGCGACGATCTCCTCCCGGCTGGTCGCCGAGCGCAGGGACGCCAGGAAGTCCTTGCGGACGAGCGCCCGGGCGAGCTGAGTCAGCAGCTTGAGGTGGTCGGCGTCCCCGTCGGCCGCGGCCGCGATCAGGAAGACCAGGTCGGCGGGGCCGTCCTTCGCGCCGAAGTCGACGGTGGGGTCGAGGCGGGCGAAGGCCAGCGAGGCCTGACTGACCGCGGCGGAGCGGCAGTGCGGGATCGCGAAGCCCCCGGGCAGGCCGGTCGCCGCCTTTCCCTCACGCTCCATCGCGTCCGCGGCGAGGCCGTCGGCGTCCGCGCGTCCGGCGTCGGCCACCAGTCGCGCGAGCGAGCCGATGACCTCCTCCTTGGTGCGGCCGAGGTCGGCGTCGAGGGCGACGAGGTCTGTCGTCATCAGTTTGTCGGATTGGGTCATGGTGTTCTCCCGTGTGTCGACGGTGATACGGAGGTCAGGGGAGCCGGCGGACGGCGGCGTCGTCGCGGCGCACGTCCTGCGGCGTGGGAAGGGTCGTGCCCGGCAGGCCGGCGGCGGCCGAACCGTAGGCGACGGCGTTGGCGAGGCACTGCCCCGGGTCCTCGCCGCGGACGTCGGCGAGGACGAAGCCGGCCACCGAGGAGTCCCCGGCGCCGACGGTGCTGAGCACGTCCACGGCGGGGGCGGACGCGGCCCAGGCGCCGTCGGCGGTGACGAGGACGGCCCCCGCGCCGCCCAGGGTGACCAGGACGTTCGTGATGCCCCGGGACTGCAGGCTGCGGGCCGCCTCGACGATCTCGGCGACCTCGCCCCGGGCGGCCGCCGCCTCGAACGCCGCGCCGTCGCCGCCCGTGAGCTGGGCGAGCTCGACGCTGTTGGGCTTGAGCAGGTCGAACGATCCGGCGGGCAGCCCGGCGATCACGGCGGCCAGCGGGTCATCGGAGGTGTCGATCGCGATCTTGCAGCCGGTCGGTCGCAGCGCGGTGACCATGCGGGCGTACCAGTCGGTGGGAGCGCCGGGCGGCAGCGACCCGGACAGCACGACCCAGCTGGCATCCCGGGCGTGGTCGGCCAGGGCGGAGGTGGCGCGCCGGACGTCCTGCTCGCTGAGCTGCGGGCCGGGCTCGTTGATCTTGGTGGTGGTGCCGTCGGGCTCGGTGACGGCGGTGTTGGTGCGGGCCCGGTGCGCAGGGGCGTCCCCGGCCGGGCCGGGGTCGACGGCCTCGAGGAGCGGGTCGCCGCCCAGCTCGGCCGTCAGCGCGGCGAGGTACGCCTCGTCGCGGAACGGCAGGACGGTGCGGACGGCCTCGCCGGACGCGGCCAGCACGCGGGCCACGTTGACGCCCTTGCCGGCGGCCTGCTCGAGAACGGCGACGACGCGCATCACCTCGCCGCGCTGGAGCGGGCCGGGGAGGGACACGGTCTTGTCCATGCTCGGGTTGGGGGTGAAGGTCACGATCATGCGAGAACAACCTCGACTTCCTGGTCGGAGAGGGCGGAGCGGTCGTCGGCCGACAGGCCGGTGTCTGTGATGAGGACGTCGATGTCGGACAACTCGGCGAAGCGGACGAGCTGATCGTCGTTCGCCTTGGAGGAGTCGACGAGGGCGATCGACCGGGTGCCGGCGCGCACCATCGCGGTCTTGACGGCGGCCTCGGACGGGTCGGGCGTCGAGAGGCCGTGCCGGGCGCTGAACCCGTTGGCCCCGACGAACGCGATGTCGACGTGCAGCGCGTTGAGGGCCTCGACGGTGACGGCGCCGACGGCGGTCTGGGTGACGCCCCGGACGCGCCCACCGAGCTGGTGGACGGCGTTGATGCCGCGTCCGGCCAGGGTCGCGGCGATGGCGACGGAGTTCGTGACCACCGTGCCCACGACGTCGGGGGTGAGCAGGTCGGCCAGCCGGGCGGTGGTGGTGCCGCCGTCCAGCATGATCGTCACATCCCGGCGCCGGGGGATGGCCCCCAGCGCCACCTGCGCGATGCGCATCTTCGCCTCGCGCTGGGCGTCCTCTCGGTGGATGAGGTCGAGCTCGCCGAGGCGCAGCCGCCCGGACGGGATGGCGCCGCCGTGGACGCGCTCGATGACGCCGGACTGCGCGAGAGCGTCCAAGTCACGGCGGACGGTCTCCGACGTCACGCTGAAACGCTGCGCCAGGTCGGCGACGGCGACGCGGCCGCGCTCCCGGGTGAGCGAGGCGATGGCCTGCTGACGCTCCTCCGCGTACATTCGGTGCCGCCTTTCGCGGGACAACTCAACACAACCCAACATCCAAAATGTTGGCTTACATTGTTTTACACCCGTTTGTGTTGACGGCGCAAGGGTGCTGTGGCAGATTTGAGGCACACCAACCCGACCTGACAGTGGGCCGGCTTCGCAGGGGAGCAGAAGCATGGAGAACATCGACCAGACCGTTCACGGCACCGGCGTGGTGTCGGGATTCGCCTACGCGCCCGCCGGATGGGCACGTCCGAGGCCGGTGCTCCCGCCGCGGCTGCAGGAGCGCCAGGTGCCCGAGGAGCAGCGCGAGGCCGAGGTGGAGCGCTTCAAGGGCGCGACCGCGGTCGTCGCCAACCGGTTCACCGAGCGCGCGTCCGCCGCGACCGGGGTCGCCGCCGAGGTGCTCGGCGCCACCGCCTCGCTGGCCAAGGACCGCGGTTGGTTGCGCGCCGCGCAGAAGCTGATCAACCAGGGATCGACCGCCGAGGCCGCCACCGAGGCCGCGACCGAGCAGTTCGTGCAGATGTTCCAGCAGGTGGGCGGGCTGATGGCCGAGCGCGTCACCGACCTGCGCGACATCTGCGACCGCACCGTCGCGCAGCTGATGGGCGAGCCGGAGCCCGGCGTCCCGCAGCCCACGTCCCCGATCGTCCTGATGGCCGACGACCTGGCGCCTGCCGACACCGCCGGCCTCGATCCCGAGTTCGTCCGCGCGCTGGTGACCCGCCTCGGCGGCCCGACCAGCCACACCGCCATCATCGCCCGCCAGCTCGGCATCCCCTGCGTCGTGGCGGTCAGCGAGTTGGGCAAGATCCCCGAGTCGACGCCCGTGCTGGTCGACGGCACGCTGGGCACCGTCACCGTCGGCGTCGCCGCTGAGGAGGGCCAGCGCCTCGTCGAGTCGGACGCCGCCCGCCGCGAGGCGATCCGCACCTGGCGCGGGCCGGCGCACACCTCGGACGGCGCCGAGGTCGACCTGCTCGCCAACGTCCAGGACGGCCCGGCCGCCGTGAAGGCGTCCCAGTCGCAGGCCGGTGGCATCGGGCTGTTCCGCACCGAGCTGTGCTTCCTGACGGCGCAGACCGAGCCGTCCCTCACCGAGCAGGCCGGCATCTACGCCCAGGTGCTCGGAGCGTTCCCCGGCAAGAAGGTCGTGGTCCGCACCCTGGACGCCGGCTCCGACAAGCCCGTCCCCTTCGCCAACCACGACGAGGAGGAGAACCCGGCGCTCGGCGTGCGGGGCATCCGGCTGGAGAAGTCCAACCCGGGCCTGATCATGCGCCAGCTCGACGCGATCGCCGCGGCGGCCGAGGACGTCGGCAGCCAGACCACCTGGGTCATGGCGCCCATGGTGGCCACGCTGGACGAGGCCCGCGACTTCGCTGCCGCCTGCCGTGAGCGCGACCTCAAGCCGGGCATCATGGTCGAGGTTCCGGCGGTGGCGTTGCTGGCCGACCAGTTCCTCGCCGAGGTCGACTTCTTCTCGATCGGCACGAACGACCTGACCCAGTACACGATGGCGGCCGACCGCATGTCGTCGCCGCTGGCCACGCTCACCGACCCCTGGCAGCCGGCCGTGCTGCGGCTGATCCAGCAGGCGGGTCAGGCGGGCCAGCGGACGGGTAAGCCCGTCGGCGTCTGCGGCGAGGCGGCGGCCGACCCGCTGCTCGCCTGCGTGCTGCTGGGCCTCGGCGTCACGAGCCTGTCCATGGCCACCACCGCGATCCCCGCCGTGGGCGTCCAGGTCGGGTCCGTGTCGATGGAGCAATGCCGCCAGGCCGCCGAGCAGGTGCTCGCCTGCGGCAGCGCCGCGGAGGCCAAGGCGAAGGCCGCGGAACTGCTGACCGCCTGATCGCTCACCTCACGGCGTGAACAGCGCCTCGATCGCGACCAGGACGCCGTCCTCGCCGTTGGCCGGGGCGACGTCGGTGGCCTCGGCCTCGCAGGCGGGGGCGCCGTTGGCCATGGCGAAGCTGCGGCCGCACGCGCGCAGCAGGTCGAGGTCGGCCAGGCCGTCCCCGAAGGCGACGACGCCGGAGGCGTCCAGGCCCCAGGAGGTCAGCAGGGTGGCGAGCGCGGCCGATCGGGTGACCCCGGACGCGACGACCTCCACGCGACCCGGGGTGCTCGAGGACACCTTGGCCCGGCCCACCACCGCGGGCATGAGCGCGGCCATCACCGCGGCCGTCCGCTCGGGCGGGCAGACGCCCACGACCTTCACGACCGGCTCGGGCACGGCACGCAGGTCGGCGACGCTGCGATTCCGCGGGTAGTCGTCCGCCAGCGCGGCCAGCGTGTGCTCGTTGCGCTCCTGCACGTACAGGGCGTGCGGGCTGCTGAGGGCGCCGACGACCTCCGGCGTGCGCTCCAGCGCGGCGAGCGCAGCGGCGACGGCCTCCGGCTTCAGCGCCCGGACGTCCACGAAGCGGCGTCGGTCGACCACCACCGCGCCGGACTCGGCGATGAACGCGAGCTCCTCCGGCCGGTCGAACTGGGCGGCGAGCCATGGGCACTGCTGGTCACCGACGGCGACGAACCGGCAACCGGCCGCGTCCATCGTCGATCGGACGCGCCCGAACCGCTCCCGGTCGTAGCCCCCGGCTGGGCGCAAGAAGGTGCCGACCAGGTCGGTGACGATCGCGGTGGGCGTGCTCATGGGGCTGTCTCCTTCACGCGTGGGCCGGCCTCGACCCTAGCGCCGGCGCGGACGGGAAATAGTTCGGGCAGGCGTATGGTTGAGTTAGTTGAAAGCGCAACAAACTGGAGGAGTTCGAGATGCAGATCGGTGTCATGAGCGTCAGCGACATCACCCGCGACCCGACGACCGGACGTACGCCGACCGAGAACGAGCGCATCCGTGCCGAGGTGGCGGTCGCCAAGAAGGCCGAGGACATCGGCCTCGACGTCTACGCCATCGGCGAGCACCACAACCCGCCGTTCTTCAGCTCGTCGCCGACGACCACGCTGGCCTACATCGCGGCCCAGACCAAGCGGTTGATCCTGTCGACGTCCACGACGCTGATCACCACCAACGACCCGGTGAAGATCGCCGAGGACTACGCGATGCTGCAGCACCTGGCCGACGGCCGCGTCGACCTGACGATGGGACGCGGCAACACCGGCCCGGTCTACCCCTGGTTCGGCAAGGACATCCGCGACGGGCTGAGCCTCGCCATCGAGAACTACGCGCTGCTGCGCCAGTTGTGGGACGAGGAGGTCGTCGACTGGGAGGGCCGGCACCGCACGCCGCTGCACGGCTTCACGTCGACGCCCCGCCCGCTGGAAGGCGTCCCGCCGTTCGTCTGGCACGGCTCGATCCGCACCCCGCAGATCGCCGAGCAGGCCGCGTTCTACGGCGACGGCTTCCTGCACAACAACATCTTCTGGCCGATGGACCACACCAAGCGCATGGTGCAGCTGTACCGGCAGCGCTGGGAGCACCACGGCCACGGCCGCGCCGACACCGCGATTGTCGGGCTGGGCGGGCAGTTCTTCATGCGCCCCAACAGCCAGGACGCCGTGAACGAGTTCCGGCCCTACTTCGACGAGGCCCCGGTCTATGGGCACGGCCCCTCGATGGAGGACTTCACCGAGCAGACGCCGCTGACCGTCGGGTCGCCGCAGCAGGTGCTCGAGCGCACCCTGTCGTTCCGTGACGACATCGGCGACTACCAGCGCCAGCTGTTCCTGATCGACCACGCCGGCCTGCCGCTGAAGACCGTCCTCGAGCAGATGGACCTGCTCGGCGAGATCCTGCCCGAGATGCGCCGCGGCTTCGCCGAGGGACGCCCCGAGCACGTCCCGGACGCCCCGACGCACGCCAGCCGCGTGCTGGTCGCCCGCGCCGAGGGCCGCATCCCGGCCGAGCACGCGGCGTCCGCCGACGACGTGACCGGCCAGTCCCCCTACGCCACGGAAGGAAGCAACCGATGAGCCACATCGCCGTCGTCACCGCCGGCACGAGCAACCCGTCCTCGACCCAGCTGCTGGGCGAGCGGCTGGGGGAGGCCGTCACCACCGCCTTGGGCGAGCCGGTCGAGCTGCGCTCCGTCGAGATCCGCACCCTGGCGGCCGACCTGGTCAACCGTCAACTGACGCATGTGCCCTCGAAGGCGCTCACCGAGGCGTTCGAGACCCTCGCCACCGCCGCGGGCGTGATCGCCGTGACGCCGATCTGGAACGCGTCCTACTCGGGGCTGTTCAAGATGTTCTTCGACTCCCTCGACGAGGGTGTCATGGCTCGTCGCCCCGTGCTGGTGGCGGCCACCGGGGGCACGCAGCGCCACTCGCTGGCCATCGACCACGCGCTGGTGCCGCTGTTCTTCTACCTGAAGGCGACGGTGTCTCCGACGTCGGTGTTCGCCGCGACGGCCGACTGGGGCGACGCGGAGTCGGGCCTGGACACCCGCATCCGTCGCGCCGCGGCCGACTTCGCCGAGCTGGTGCGCGCCCGCCCGGGGCAGGACGCCGCCGACGAGTTCGCGGACTTCGTCGACTTCAGCGAACTCCTTCACCGCTGAGCGCGGGCCGCAGGACGGGCACCCGGGCGCGGACGTCGCCCACGACGTCCAGGTCGATCGCGCTGACCAGCAGGTCTTCCGCCGACGACAGCCGCGCCCGCACCCCGCCGAGCGGGTCGACGCAGGCGCTGCGGCCGATGCCCAGCGGGTCGCTGCCCTGGGGCGTCGTCCACGCCTGGCCGGCCGCGACGAGCCACGCCTGGGCGTCCATCGCCCGGGCGCGCACGAGCAGGTCCCACTGCTCGGCCTTGCCCGGGCCGTCGCCCCAGGACGCCGGGACGCAGATGACCTTGGCGCCGAGGCGTCCCAGCGCGGTGAACTGGTCGGCGAAGCGCAGGTCGTAGCAGGTGGCCAGCCCGAACGTGGTGCCGAAGGCGGTGAACGTCACGTGCTGGTCGCCGGGCGCGACCGTGTCCGATTCCCGCGAACCGAACGCGTCGTACAGGTGGATCTTGTCGTAGGTCGCCTCCATGCCCGCGCCGGTGGCGAGCAGCGTGTTGTACACCCGGCCGTCCTCGGCGGGCGTGAACATCCCGACCACCAGAACCGCCCCGTGCTCGGCGGCGATCGCCCGGACGCCGTCGGCGAACGGTCCGTCCAGTGGCTGCGCGTGCCGGGCCAGCGGCACCCCGAACCGCACCATGCTGGCTTCGGGGAACACGATCACCTGCGCCCCCGCGTCCGCCGCCCGCGCCGCGGCGTCCCCGATGGCCGCGAGGTTCTGCTCCACGTCGTCGGAAGCGCTGATCTGGACGGCGGCGACCCGCAGGTGGGGTGTCAGCACGGTGGTTCCTCCTGTATACCTAAAGGATGGTGCGAGAGTCTGGACGGGACAGAGCCTACGGTTTTCTTCACCGGGAGTTGCTCTCCAATCCCTCTCTGGTAGGGAGTTTCATCAACGAGACCGAGCTCGCCGAACAGGTGGGCGTCTCGCGTACACCGGTCCGCGAGGCGCTGCTGCTGCTGTCGGCCGAGGGGCTCGTGGAACTCGTGCCGCGCCGCGGTGCCTACGTGCCGGCCCCGACGCCCGACCTGATCCGCCAGACGCTGCAGGCCCGCGCCGTCATCGAGACGTGGGCGGCCCGCGAGGCCCTGCACGGCTTCCGCGTCCCGCTCGAGGCGATGCAGGAACGCGTCGACCGACAGCGGGACCTGCCCGCCGAGACCCCGCCCGCCGACGTCATCACCGTCGACCGGGAGTTCCACCTGCAACTCGTGCTCGCCGGGGAGAACCCGGTGATGAGCCAGATGTACCAGACCATCAGCGCCCGTCACGTCGTGATCGGGGTGGCTGCCATCCAGGGCGACATCACCAGCCGCTCCGACGTGGTCGCCGAGCACCAGGCGATCATCACGGCGATGGCGTCCGGCGACGAGGAGCGCTCGGTGCACGCCGTCCGCTCTCACCTGTTGAAGACGTCCGCCCGCCACGCCCGGGCGATCGTCCTGTCGGAGTCGCTCAACGCCCCTCGGCCGTGAGCGGTTCGTCGAACGCCAGGTCCGCGTCGTCGACGACGGCCCGGCCCATCGCCAGGCCGATCAGCGTCAGCACGCAGGCGCCCGCGATGTACCAGGCGATCGCCATGCTGTTGTCGTTGGCCCAGAACAGGGCGAACATCGTCGGGGCCAGGCCCCCCGCGAAGATGCCCGCGAACGTGTAGGCCAGCGAGCTGCCGGTGTAGCGCAGCCGCGCGTGGAACTGCTCGGCGATGTGGGCCGCCTGCGGGGCGTACATGAACGAGTGCGTCATGAGGCCGGCGATCACGCCGACCATGGCGAGGGGGAACGACCGGCTGCCGTTCAGCATGCTGATGAAGACGAACGACCAGACGCCGCCGGCGACCGTGGCGATCGCGTACAGCAGCCGGCGGTCGATGCGGTCGGACAGCCAGCCGGCGAACGGCATCGTGAACACCTGGATGAAGCCAGCGGTCATCGTGCACATCAGGGCCTGCGTGTTCGTGAGCTTGTTCGGCCCCTGCTGCAACCACGTGATGACGTAGACGGCGAAGAACGCGTAGAGCACGTCGGGGCCGAACCGGGTCAGGATGGCGCCCAGCAAGGCCCGGCCCTGGGTGCGGAACACCTCGGTGACCGGCGCCTTCGACTCCTCGCCCTTCTCGGCGAGCCGCTGGAAGACCGGGGTCTCCTCGAGCCTGCTGCGGATCCACAGACCGAACGCGACGAGCACCAGCGACAGCATGAACGCGGCGCGCCAGCCCCAGTCGACGAAGGCCTGCTGCGGCATCAGGGAGGTCATGACGACCAGCAGCAGGTTGGCCAGGAAGCTGCCCAGCGGGACGCCGGTCTGCGCGGCGGACGCCCACAGCCCCCGGGTGCCCGGGCGGGCGAACTCGCTCGACAGCAGCACCGCGCCGCCCCACTCGCCGCCCACACCGACACCCTGGAGGAACCGGCACAGCACGAGCAGGATCGGCGCGATGACGCCGACCTGGCCATAGGTGGGCAGCAGGCCGATCGCGAACGTGGCGAAGCCGATCAACATCAGCGTCCAGACGAGCACCTTCTTGCGGCCGATGACGTCGCCGAGGCGTCCGAAGAAGATGCCGCCGAGGGGACGCGCGACGTAGCCGGCTCCGTAGGTCATGAACGCGCGGATCGTGTCCACGCGCGGGTCGGAGCCGTCGAAGAACAGCTTGCTGAAGACGGTGCCGGTGACCGCGCCGAACAGGGCGAAGTCGTACCACTCGAGCGCGGTGCCCGAAAGACTCGCGGCGAACGCCTTGTGCAGGTTCCGCCGCTCTTGCCGGGTGTAGCCCGGCGCCGCTGACTGGCTCATGGGACATCCTTACGCCGTGGTGTCATGATGAGGCTGGCTGTATACGCAAAGCGCTGCGCGGTCGCAGCCCTGAAGGGAGTTTGTTGTGTCACATCTTCTGTTCAACGTCGCCGAAGGTCAATCGGTCCGCGTGGAAGTCGAGTATGCACTCAATGGCGGCTACGCGGGACGCGACACCGAGAAGGTGCAGCACCATATCGACGAACTCGCGCGGCTGGGCGTCCCGGGGCCGGAGCGCATCCCCACGATGTACCCGCTGCCGGCGATGCTCGCCGTCCAAGACGACCACGTCCAGGTGGCGCACGGCCAGACGTCCGGCGAGGCCGAGTGGGCGCTGATCGTGCCGGCCGACGCGGCGTCCGCCGACGACTATCTGGTGACGGCCGCGTGCGACCACACCGACCGCGCGCTCGAGGTGCACGGCGTGGCGTGGAGCAAGCAGGCGTCCCCCGATCTGCTGGGCGACGTGGCGTGGCGCTACGGCGACGTCAAGGCGTCCTTCGACGACTTCAGCCTTCGCGCGTGGGTCACCCACGACGGCGTCGACACCCTCATCCAGGACGGGACCCCCGCCGAGCTTCTCAGCGTCGACCACTGGATCGCGCGGCTGGGCGAGGCCGGCCTGCTGCGGCCCGGCACCGTGTTCCTGGGCGGCACGATCGGCATGGTGCCCGAGGTCGACCAGTTCGCGGACGCCTGGCGCGTCGAACTCGCGGACCGCGACGGCAACGTCAGCACGGTGGCCTACACGGTCGAGGTGCTGCCAGAGCCCTGGCAGTGAGGCTCAGGCCTGCTCGTCCAGGTCGACGACGGCGGTTCCCTCCCCGTGGAGCGAGGCCTTCGGCAGCACGAGCACCGGGACCGGCGAGTGCTTGATGATCCGCATCGCGCTCGAGCCCAGGAACAGCTGCTCCAGCGGTCCGGCGTTGCTGGACGCGACGACCAGCATGTCGCCGTGCCTGCGGAACTCGGCTTTGTCGAGCGCCTCGCGCCAGCCGTTCGCGTGCAGGACGCGGTAGCTGGCGACCGCCGGGAGCGAGGGATGGCCGTTGATGGTTCCCGCCAGGGACTTCAGCAGCTTGCCCGCGTGTTCCTGGTACAGGTGGGCGCGTTCCACCTCGCCGAGGCCGCGCCGCCACATCCCCTCTTTCTCGCCGGTGGCGAAGCTGATGAGGTGCAGCTCGGCGCCCGCGTCCGCCGCGAGGACCGCCGCGGCGAGCGCCGCCTCCTCGCTCGGCCGCTCGGGGTCCACGCCGAGGACGACGCGCTCGAGGCGTCCCTCGGGCTGGACGCGGTAGCCGCGCGGCGCGACGGCGATCGGCACCGGCGAGCTCACCATGAGCCGCTGGCTGACGCTGCCGATGGCGAGCTCGCCCCAGCGGCTCTGCAGCGAGGAGCCGAGCACGCACATCCGCGCCTCCCGCTCATGCGCCTCGTCGATGAGCGCCTGCGCCACCGACAGCCCCGCGACGACCTCGAAGTCGATCGACAGCTCGTTCTCGCCGGCCAGCGCTGACTTGGCATCGTCCAGGACGTCGCGCGCCATCTCGGTCAGCGCCCCCTGGTACTGGCGATCGACGCCGCGGGCGAGGCCGTCCACCTGCCAGCGGTCGAGGACGACGGTGCAGACGACCATCGACTCGTCCAGGGAGTGCGCCAGCGCCTTGCCCAACTCGAGTGCCTCGCGGCCGCGCTCCTGCGGGCCGTAGCCGACGACGATGCTCATACCAGGTCTCCGTCCGGTTGGTTCGCTGCCTCCTCGGGGTGGAGCTGCAGCCGGGAGTGCTTGATGCCCCACGTGAAGTAGAACACAAGAGCAACCCCGACCCACAGGGCGAAGAACAAGAACGTGATCGACGGCAAGCCGTTGATCACCACGACGCAGGCCAGCACCGACAGGATCGGCGTGAGGGGATAGCCGGGCACCTTGAAGGTGCGGCGCATGTGCGGCCGGGTGTGACGCAGCACGATGACGGCCACCGAGACCACCGCGAACGCGAACAGCGTCCCGATGCTGGTGAGGTCGGCCAGCCCCTCCAGCGGGACGAACCCGGCGAGGACGCTCACCACGACGCAGACGATGATCGTGTTGGGGATCGGCGTCTGGGTCTTGCGGTTGACGCTGCGGAAGACGGACGGCAGGACGCCGTCCATGCCCATCGTGAACAGGATGCGGGTCTGGCCGTACAGCGTGACGAGCGTCACGGAGAAGATCGAGATCACCGCCCCGGCCGCGAGGACGGTGCCGGGCCACTGCTGGCCGGTGACGTTCTGCAGGATCTGGGCGAGCCCGGCCTCCTGGCCGGCGAACTCCTGCCACGGCTGCGCGGCGACGGCCACCAGGGCCACCGCGACGTAGATCGTCGTCACGATCAGCAGGGCCAGGACGATCGCCTTGGGCATCGTGCGGGTGGGGTCCTTGACCTCCTCGCCGGCGGTGGACACGGCGTCCAGGCCGATGAAGCTGAAGAAGATGCCGCCCGTCGCGGCCCAGACCCCCGCCGCGCCGAACGGGGCGAAGTCGGCCAGGTTGTTCGTGTTCCAGCCGGTGACGCCGATCGCGATGAACATCACCAGGACGCCGATCTTGATGATGACCATGACGGCATTCACCATCGCGGATTCACTGGAGCCGCGGATCAGCAGGATTCCGCACAGCATCACCAAGATCACGGCCGGGAGGTTCACGACGCCGCCCGCGGCGGGGGAGAACGAGACCACGTCGGGCAGGCTCCAGCCGAACAGGTTCTCCAACAGCTTGTTCAGGTATTCCGACCAGCCGACGGCGACCGCCGCCGAGCAGACGCCGTACTCGAGCAGGAGGCAGGCGGCGACGACGATGGCCGCCCCCTCGCCGAGGGTGGCGTAGGCGTAGGAGTACGACGAACCCGACACGGGAACGGCGCTTGCCAGCTCGGCGTAGCAGAGGGCCGTGAGGCCGGCCAGCACAGCGGCGAAGATGAACGAGAAGACGATCGCGGGCCCGGCCTTGGGGACCTGGGTGGTCAGGACGAAGAAGATGCCGGTGCCGATCGTGCAGCCCACGCCCATCATGGTGAGCTGGAAGAGCCCGATCGAACGCACGAGCCCGGTCTCCTGATCCCCCGCATCAAGTGATTTCACCCGGGTCACCCGCTGCCACAGGGTGGGTTCGGCCTTTTGTCGTGTGTTGGTCATGAAGTGCCTCTGGTCCTTAGGCGTTTGGTCACCTTTGAGTGTCGCTCAACCAGGGGCCATTGTGAATACATGACCGGTTCACCCCGGGCCGCCCTGCCACCTTCCTTGCTTTCTCGACCTGGGTGATTGCGCTTGTCGGGCGCCGGTTCGTCCTCATTTAGCGGGACGCCTTCGGGCGGGGCGCTCCTGTGGGACGTTTGCTATGAATGGTGGGAACCCCCTGCCCGTCACAAAGGAGTCGCCATGACCGAGCCCGCCCACGCCATCTCGGACTACGCCTTCATCGGCGACCGCCGGACGGGGGCACTGATCTGTCCCCACGGCTCGGTCGACTGGCTGTGCCTGCCCGACTTCGACTCCCCGGCCGCGTTCGCCGCGCTGCTCGGCGACGAGACGAACGGGCACTGGCTGATCGGCCCGGACGGGCCGGCGAGCACCACCCGCCGCTACCTGCCCGACTCCCTCGTGCTGGAGACGACGCACACGACGTCCACCGGGAGGGTACGGGTCATCGACTTCATGCCGGCGGGGTCCAACCGCGCGGATCTCGTCCGCCGGGTCGAGGGGGTCGAGGGCCAGGTCACCATGCGGCACGAGTTCGTCGTCCGGGGCTGGTACGGGCTGCGGAAGCCGTGGACGCGCCGCGAGACCGTCGACGGCGAGGACTGCCTCGACGCGCTGACCGGCCCGGACGGGTTCCGGCTGCACGGGCCGTTCCTGCCGGAGGAGAACGACGTCGGCGGGTGCACCTTCGAGGTCCGTGCCGGGGACGTTGCCGACTTCGACCTCGTCTGGTCGCCGTCCCACACCGCGCCGCGCACCACCGTCGAGCCGCAACTCGCCCTCGAGACGACGCTGCGGTTGCACCGGGAGTGGCTGGACTCGTCGGTGTTGGACGTCCCGCACGCGGAGGTCGTCCGTCGCTCCCTGCTGGTGCTGCGGCACCTGACGCACGCGGAGTGGGGCGGCATCGTGGCGGCGCCCACGACGTCCCTGCCCGAGGACATGGTGGGCGAGCGCAATTGGGACTACCGCTTCTGCTGGCTGCGCGACTCCGCCCTGACGCTCGAGGCGCTGATCACGGCGGGCTACCGGCACAAAGCCGAGTCGTGGCGCAACTGGCTGCTGCGGGCGGTGGCGGGCAACCCGCAGCGGATGCAGATCATGTACCGCATCGACGGGGGTCACGACCTGCCCGAGCGCGAGCTCGACCACCTGCCCGGATATGCCGGGTCGCGCCCGGTACGCATCGGCAACGGCGCGGTCGGCCAGCGCCAGACCGACGTGCTCGGCGAGGTGATGGTCGCTCTGGAGCAGGCGCGCCGGGCCGGCCTGGCCGAGGACGCCGACAGCGCAGCCCTGCAGTGCGAGCTCGTGGACGACCTCGCCGACCATTGGCGCGAGCCCGACAACGGCATCTGGGAGATCCGCGGGCCGCTCCACCACTTCACGCACTCCCGCGTCATGGTGTGGGCGGCGTTCGACCGGGCGGTGCGGGCGGTCGAGTCCGGCGACTTCCCCGCGGACCAGCGGGTCGAACGGTGGCGGACGGTGCGCGAGGCGGTGCGCGAGGAGGTCGACGCCAAGGGCGTCCACGAAGAGGGCTACTTCACCCAGCACGACGACACCGACGAGGTGGACGCCTCGCTGCTCCTGCTGCCGTCGGTCGGCTTCTGCGCCTGGGACGATCCCCGCTTCGTCAAGACGGTCGAGATCGTCGAGCGCGACCTGTTACGCGACGGGCTGGTGCTGCGGTACCGGACGACGTCGGGCGTCGACGGGCTGGCGGGCGACGAGCACCCGTTCGTCATGTGCTGCTTCTGGCTCGTCAGCGCCTACGCACACCTGGGCCGACTCGACGAGGCGAACGCCCTGATGGAACGCATGGTGGGCCTGATGGGCGAGCTGCAGCTGATGTCCGAAGAGGTGGACGGCGAGGGCACCTGGTACGGCAACTACCCCCAGGCGTTCTCCCACCTGGGCCTCGTCCGGGCCGCCTTCGACCTGCGCCGGGCACGGCAGGAGGCCTAGCTCAGTTCACCTGGGCGATCACCTTGTCGTAGAGCACCTGGAACCGCTCGGCGCGCTGATGGTAGTAGCCGAAGCGGTCGCGGTGGGGCTGGAAGGTGTCACCGCGGGTGACCTCGGCCCGCTCGACGTCGGGCGCGATCACCTCCAGCGCCATCAGCGCCGTCCCGTGCAGCGTGGAGCGCTTGATCGTGATCGGGATCACCGGCGCCGTCGTGACGTCCGCGACGATCTGCATCAGGCCGGGGATGTCGTTGCTGACCCGCCCGGTGCCGAGGATCTCGTGCGGGCGTCCGGTCACCTGCATCAGCTCGACGAACATGCGGTTGTACGAGAATGCGACCCCCTCGACGGTGCCGCGGTAGAGCTCCAACGGCGTGGTGGCCGCAGAGACGCGCTGGAACACCGCCCGGGCCTGGCCGACCCAGCCGGTGGACCGTTCGCCCGAGAACCAGGGCAGCACGATCGGGGTGCCGGGAACCGGGTCGTCCAGCAGCATCTGCTCGATGACCTCGTGCTCGGGCAGCTGCAGGGTGCTCTCGAGCCAGGTGACGGCGCGTCCGACGTCGTTGAGGGCGCCGCCCAGGATGGAGCGGGTCTCGTCGATGCGATTGCACCACAGCCCACGCGGGATGTCGTCGAGGTCGCCCTCGACGAGCACCCGCATCGCCCCCGAGGTGGCGGCGCTGAGCACCATCTGGCTCGAGTCCATCGTGCCGGTACCGATCGATTGGCTGTGGCCGTCGGAGATGGGGGCGAACCAGACAGCGTCGGCGAGGTTGCCGCCGAAGCCCGACACCCGCTTCTTCGGCGTCAGCGGCTTGCTCGGCGGGGCGATGGGGGAGAGCTGCTCCATGTCGACGCCGACGAGCTTGCACAGCTCCTCGTCCCAGGTGCCCTGGCGGCGGTTGAGCATGCCGGTCCAGGCGGCGGTGGACGTGCCCGCAGCGGTGGTCCCGATGAGCCGCTGCCAGGCGTACTCGCCGAGAGACAGCCAGCGGTCGACGCGGTTGAAGACGTCGGGGTGGCTCTGCTTGAGCCAGAGGAACCTCGGCGGCAGGTAGCCCGTGTGCTGCCGGGTGCCGGTGCGCTGCTGGGTGGCGTCCTCGTCGAGGATGCTGCGCAGGTACGACACCTGCGGCGCGCAACGGCTGTCGGCGTAGGTGTAGCAGGGGGTGATGGCGTGACCCTGGGCGTCCACGCCGACCAGGGAGGACGCGAAGGTGTCGATCGCGACGGCCGCGATGGGCTGGTCGGTGGTGCCGGTGCAATAGTCGATGCACTGGCGGATCTCCTCGGTGACCTGGTCGGCGTTGATCGTGGACGTCCCGTCCTCGAGCGTCGTGAACGCGTGGGCCACCTTGCTGTTGGACTTCTTCAGCGGTAGCCCGCGCGCGTCGTACAGGCCTCCCCGCGTGCCCGTGCTGCCCACGTCCAAGGCCAACACCAGCGGCAAAACGGCGTCTTCGAGGCTCGTCTTGAAGGACATCGTCGGCTCCCTTGCACCTGAGATCAGCTCACGCTACCCCAGCGCCACTCGCTAGGTGCCCAGTCCGCACAACGCCGTGACGCTGCCCGCCCGTTCTGGCGGCTGCGTGGCGGAGGCCGGCGGCCGCGGGGGAGCGATTCCTCGTGCGGGTCGTTGGCGCCCGGGTGAAGGGGGGCAGCGTAGCCCGTCCCTTAACGGCACCGAGGAGCTGCGGCAAAAGTGGCCAGCAACTCCCCAGGCGTTTCTCAGGGTAGGGCCGGTTGCGGCGTCGTGCCTAGCAGGCGCGGCTCGGTTGGGGGGTAAGCCGCCCTCCGGGGAGGGCTGGGCCTGTCCCCGAGCGGGGGCGATACGCAAACAATTTCGGTGAAGATCGGGTAACGCCGCCCTCTGTCCCGGGTGGATCGATCAAATGTCGCCAAATCTTTAGGCATGTGCAGTTGTGAATGTGAAATTTGCACCTTCGTGCAGATTGCACGCCGTTGCCGGGACAGGCGTCGCACTTGCGCGTCCTGCGCCGCGCAGGCGGGCCGCCGGGGGGTTCGTCACGAAACAGTCTCGTTCCCCGGGCGGCCGCCGTCGGCCCGCCTCAGCGCCGATGGTTCAGCGAGCGGACGAGGGCGTCCCCGATGCTCTGGATGAGCTGCACGAGGACGATCAGCACGATCACCGACATCAGCAGCACGGGCTCGTTGTTGCGCTGGTAGCCGTAGCGGATCGCGAAGTCGCCGACGCCGCCGCCGCCGATCGCGCCGGCCATCGTGGAGTAGCCGATCAGCGTCACGAGCGTCAGCGTCGCCCCCGAGATGAGCCCGGGCAGCGCCTCGGGCAGCAGCACCTTGCGGACGATCTGCCCGATGTCGGCGCCCATCACCACCGCCGCCTCGAGCTTGCCGGGGGCGACCTCGCGCAGCGCCGACTCGACGACCCGGGCGTAGAAGGGGATCGCCCCGACCGCCAGCGGGATGATCGCCGCCGTCGGACCGTAGGCCGTCCCCACGATGAAGCGGGTGAAACCCAGCAGCGCGATCATCAAGATGAGGAACGGCAGCGAGCGGGCCAGGTTCACGATGGCGCCGAAGATGCCGTAGAACGCCCGTTTAGGACGCAGGCCGTCCGGCGCGGTGAGCCTGAGGGCGACCCCGCTGACGATCCCCAGCACGACGGTGATGAGGAACGACCAGATGACCATCCAGCCTGTCTGGCCCATCGCGCCGACGAGTTCGGGGAGGGCGTCCAGCCACGAGACCTCGTTCATGCCCAGCTCACCCCCACGTTGCGCTCGGTCAGGTACTGCTCGACGAGGCGGTCGTCCACGTAGTCCTTCGGTTTGGTGAGGGCGACGCGGAGGCGTCCGACCTTGTGGCCGGCGACCGTCTCCATGGTGCCGCCGAGGATCGACACGTCGACGTCGAGGTCGCGCGTCAGGTGGCTGAGCAGCGGCTCACCGGCGTCGGCCTGCGCGAAGCTCATCGTGAGGACGCGGCCGACGGGCGGGGTCGGCCCGCTGACCGGCAGCAGGATCTCGGCCAGGCGCGAGTCGGGGCGGGCGAGGACGTCCAGCAGGTGCCCGTTCTCGACGACGCGGCCGGCCTCCATCAGGGCCGCCGAGTCACAGATGCGCCGGACGACCTCGGATTCATGCGTGATGAGCACGACCGTGACGCCGGTCGCCTGGTTGATGTTCTTGACCAGGTCGAGGATCTGCTCGGTCGTGGCCGGGTCGAGCGCGCTCGTCGCCTCGTCGAACAGCAGCACCGACGGGGACGCCGCGAGCCCGCGCGCGATGCCGACGCGCTGCTTCTGGCCGCCGGACAGCTGGGACGGGAACGACGCGCCCCGGTCCGCGAGGCCGACGAGCTCGAGCAACTCGGCGACGCGGGCGTCCCGCTGCTTCTTCGGCACCCCGGTGATCTCGAGCGGGAAGGCGATGTTGTCGGCAGCGGTCCGGGAGCTGAGCAGGTTGAAGTGCTGGAAGACGGTACCGATCTTCTGCCGGGCCGAGCGCAGCTTCGTGGCCGACAGGGCGGTGAAATCCACCCCGTCCACGAGGATGCGGCCCGAGGTGGGCCGCTCCAGGAAGTTGAGGCAGCGGAGCAGGGTGGTCTTCCCCGCCCCGCTGCGCCCGAGGATGCCGAAGATCTCGCCCGAAGCGATGCTGAGCGAGACGTCGTCCACCGCGGTGACGGTCGACGTCTTGGTCTTGTAGACCTTCGAGACGGAATCGACGACGATCATGCGATCAGCCCTTGGCCGGGACGACGGAACCCGTGTACGGGACGACGGAACCCTTGTAGGTGTCGCGGATGTATTGCTGGATCTTGTCGGACGTCAGCGCCTCGGCCAGCTTCTGGACGCGCGGGTCGTCCTTGAGCTCCTGCCGGGTGACCAGCACGTTCGCGTACGGGTTGTTCTCGGACTTCTCGATCGCCTTCGCGTCGGTGGACGGGTTGAGCCCCGCCTCGATGGCGTAGTTGCCGTTGATGATCGACAGCGTGACCTGGGGGTCGTCGAGGCTGGCGGCCAGCTGCGGGCGCTCGATCTCGATGAACGAGAGGTTCTTCGGGTTGCCGGTGATGTTCTTCTTGGTCACCTGGGCGTAGTTCAGGTTCGGGTCGTCGGCCTTCACGTTGAGGGTGATCAGCCCGGCGTCCGCGAGCAGGAACAGCGCGCGCCCCTGGTTCGTCGGGTCGGCGGGGATGGCGATCTTCGCGCCCTGCGGGGTCGCAGCGACGCTGGCGACCTTCTTGGAGTAGAGGCCGAGCGGCTCCACGTGGACGGGCTTGCCGACCTGGACGAGGTTGGCGTTGTGGCTGGCGTTCCAGTCGTTCAGGTAGGGGACGTGCTGGAAGAAGTTCGCGTCGATGTCGCCGGCCTGGACGAGCTGGTTCGGATCGACGCTGCCGGAGATCTCCTGGACCTCGACCTTGACGTCGCCGAGGAGCCCGAGCTCCTGGGCCTTCTTGATCAGTTCGGCGTGCGGGCGGACGTCCGCCATCACGCGCAGCGGGGCGTTGGAGCCGGACGCGTTGGCGCCGCAGCCCGACAGACCCACGGCGAGTGTGATCGCCGCGGCGAGCGCGAGGACGGTTCTGAGCAGGCGGTTCATGGTTGTTCCTTCGAGGAGGCGGGCGTCAGGGCAGGTGTCCGACAGCACGACCCTCGGGCGATCGATCCGCGAGGAACTCGGTGGGGGCGCGACCGTCCGGCGACGGGCGATCGGGCCGTGCTGTCACAACGACATTCGGCGACAGCACATGCACATCACGACGCACTGGCCCCGGTGGGCGGCGATCGACGAGTTGTGCACGGCGACGAGCGTAGCGCAGCCGACGCGTTCCCGATCCGGGCGCCGTCCCGCGGACCGGATCGTGAGATGCGGCGTCCGGACGGCGCCCGGGTCGCGGCCCTCAGTGCCGGACGAGGCCGGTCTCGTGGGCGAGCAGCACCAGCCCCACGCGGTCGCGGCACTGCAGCTTCGACAGCAGGCGTCCGATGTGGGTCTTGACCGTTCCCTCGGCCATGTAGAGCGTGCCGGCGATCTCGGCGTTCGTGGCGCCGTGGGCGATCTCGATGAGCACCTCGCGCTCGCGGTCGGTGAGCTGCTCCAGGCGCGGGTCGCTGCCCGAGGGGGCGGTGGGGAGGGTCGGGGCGACGTGGTCGAGCAGCCGGCGGGTGGTGGACGGTGCCATCACGGCGTCCCCCGCGGCGACGTTGCGGATCGCGTTGAGCAGGTCGTCGGGGCGGGCGTCCTTGAGCATGAAGCCGCTGGCCCCGGCCCGGAGCGCGGCGAAGGCGTACTCGTCCAGGTCGAACGTCGTGAGCACCAGCACACGGACGTCGATCCCGGCCTTGACGATGCGCCGGGTGGCCTCGACGCCGTCCATGACGGGCATCCGGATGTCCATGAGGGCGACGTCGCACGGGTGTTCGCTCAGCAGTCGCACCGCGGTCGCGCCCTCGGACGCCTCGCCGACGACCACCATGTCGTCCTCGGCCTCGATCAGCATGCGGAAGCCGCTGCGCACGAGCGCTTGATCGTCGGCGAGCAGGACGCGGATCGGGGAGCCGGTCATCGGGGACCTCCTGGGGTCGTTGGGGACGGGTCGGTGGGCAGGACGACGTAGACGCGGAAGCCGGGCCCGTCGGTGCGGACGCCGGCCCGGATGGTGCCACCCATCGCGGTGACGCGCTCGTGCATGCCGCGGATGCCGTTGCCGCCCCCCTCGGTGGGGTCGGGGACGCCGTGGCCGTTGTCGACGACCTCGACCGTCAGCTGTCCGGGCGCGTGGGTGAGGATGACGGCGGCCTCCGCCTCACGACCGGCGTGCTTGAGGACGTTGGTGAGGCCCTCCTGCACGATGCGGTAGACGGTGAGCTCGAGGGCCGGTGTCGTGCCCTCGGGGGTGCCGTAGACCTCGAGGTGGGCTCGTTCGGACGTCCGGGCGACCAGGTCGGGGATGTCGGCGAGGCCGGGCGCCGGGGCGAATTCGGCGTCGCGGGGTTGCGGCGACCCGCGGAGGACGCCGACGATGCGGCGCATCTCGTGCAGCGACTCACGGCCGATCTCGGCGACGGTGGTCAGCGCCTCTTCGGCGGCCTCGGGACGCTTGCGGGCCAGCGCCTTGCCGCCTTCTGCCTGGACGATCATCACCGACAGCGAGTGAGCGACGATGTCGTGCAGTTCCCGGGCGATGCTGGCGCGCTGGGCGGCCTCGTCGAGCCGGGCCTGCTGCTCGTGCTCGTGCGCCTGCAGCAGGAAGCGCTCCTCGGCGGCGCGGAGGCGGTCCTCGCGCTCCTGGGCGACGGAGCGCTGGCGGCGTCCGGCGATGTAGGGCGTGACGACGCCGGCCGCACACAGGGCGAACGCGGTGAGGAAGAAGAAGAGGGTCTGGGGGGACGGGCCGCCGCGCAGCGCCCACGAGGCCGGGCCGAGGACCGCGCCGGCCAGCCCGACGGCGACCACCGATCGGGCGGGCAGCCCCGGCACCCACCGGGCGACCGCGTGCGCGACGATCGGCACGCACACGACGGTCGCATTGGGGACGAAGAACACCGCGAGCTGGAGCAGCAGGCCGAGCGCGCAGCCGATCATCGCGAGCAACGGCGAGTGCCGACGAAGGACCAGCGGCGCCGCGGTGAGCAGGGTCACGATGGTGCCGGCGAACGTGCTCAGCCCCGACGGCGTGCCCACGGCGGACGAGAACACCCAGCCGAGCAAAGACAGCACGCCGGCCAGCGCGACATCGAGCGCCCAGTCGCGGGCCGTCGCGCCGGGCGGGAACCACACGTCGGAGGTGCTCATCCCCTTCAGCCTAGGGCGCCCCCCGCTCTGTTTTGATCAGACCTCGGTCGCGAACCCAGCGACCGCGGGCCGACCCTGGACCCCGATCAGCGGATCGTGGGCTCCTCCTCGGCGAGGCCGTCGTCGCCGGTGCCCTGGGCGTAGTCCTTGGGACGTCCGCCGGGGGCGTGGTTGGCGTCGCCCGCGTCCGGGATCGACTCGTCGGTGCGGACGTCGTCGGGCTCGGGGGACAGATCCTGGGTCTCGGAGACCTGGCCGTCGCTCATGGTGTTTCTCCTTCTCGATGTGGGTTCTGCGGTCAGAGGTTCACGGTGCCGTGGTCGCCGCCGGCGGGGCGTCCGCCCGCGACCGCAGCCTTCACCGCGCCCAGCAGGGTGACGACCCCGTTGGGGGTGTCCCAGTACTCGGCGCCGTCGGCGTCGACCGCGACGATGACGTTGTTCGGGTCCTCGGGACCGCCGTCGGCGAAGGCGTCGTTCATGGCGTTCCACAGTTCCTTCTTCTGCGCCACGTCGTCGAGGACGCTGCCGGTGCCCGAGACCGACACGTAATTGCCGCCCGTGACGAACGCCAAGTTCACCGCCTGGCCGTCGGCCTGCTGGGCGACATCGGTGTCGCGCTGGGAGATGAACAAGAATCGTGCGTCCTCGCGCTTCTGCACGGTCATCGGGCGGCTGACGAGCTTGCCGCCCTCGTCGCGGGTGGTGAACATCGCGAAGCGGGTGGAGTCGATGAGCTTGTCGAGGGTCTCACGCTGTTCGGCGTCTGTCTGGGGCTTGTCGTTCATGCGTCCTCCTTGCTGGTTCGTTCACTGTTGCACGGGCGTCCCGACGAGGCCAGGGATGCGGCGGCGACGATGCGGGTCCGTGACCCGCGGCGCTGCTGTTCCCCCTCCTGCGGGTGGGACGACCCCGGGGTCATGTCCACGCTGCGTGGCGCGGTGTTCTGGTGGCGCCGCCGCGGGTCTCGGCCGACCTGGCCGGGCGGAAGCTCACCTTCACCTGCGGGGCGGTTCCCGGCGATTGGCTGGGGTACCGGTCGTATGTGGCGCCGGGGGCGTCCGATGACGAGCAGGTGATCGTGGTGTCCGACGAGGCGACCGGGGCCGTCCGACGGCTCGCGGTCGGGGCGTCCCTGGGTCCGCGGCGGGTCGGCGCGATCGGCGCGGTCGCCCTGGAGGCGCTGGCGCCCGATGACCCCGGGGCGATCGCCGTGATCGGTACCGGTCGCCAGGCGTGGCACCAGCTCTGGGCGCTGCCGAAGCGGTTCCGGGACGTCCCCGTGCGAGCGTTCTCGCGGACGGCGTCCGCGCGTCAGGATTTCGCCGGCCGCGCGCGAGACGAGTTGGGATTGGCCGCGCGGGCCGCCGGCTCGGTCGCCGAGGCTGTCCGGGACGCCGGGGTGGTGATCCTGGCGACGTCCTCGCCCCAACCGGTGCTGCGACCGGACGACGTGCGGTCGAGCGCCTACGTGACGACGCTGGGGCCCAAGCAGGTGGGGCGGAGCGAGTTCGCGCCCGACCTGGCGCGCGATGCCGCGCTCGTGGTGACCGACGCGCCCGACCAGATCCGCGCCTACGACCCTCCTAACGTCCTCGCCGGCACCCCCGTCGAGGACGCCCTGGTGCACCTGGGCGCCGTGGTGGCGGGCGAGCGGGAGGTGCGGGCGGGAACGCGGGTCTTCTTCAGCGCGGGCCTGGCCGGGACCGAGGCGGTGCTGTTGAACGCGCTGGCCTGACGCGGTCACGTCGCGCATCGAGACTGACGTGGGTGACGCGTCACAGGCGCAGCACTCGCTCGTCGAAACGGGGGTGCGCGGGGGCCGTTCAGCGATCGAGTGCCACGCTGGTGACATTCCGGCACCCGACCGACTCGAGGGACCCATGACCGATCGCATCACGGCCGCCGCGCTGCATCCCGACCTGCGAGCCCTCCGGTTCGCGCCGCACATCCCCGTGCGCACCGGCTGGCAGCGGCGGGCGCTGCGAGCGGCGACCAGGCTGCTCCCCGCTCCCGTGCCTCCCGACGGCGTCGCCTCACGCGGGGTGGACCTGGGTGAGTGGGTGAGCCTCGTGGTGGCCGTGCCGAACGCGCCCACCCCGCGGGGGGCCCTGCTCTGGGTGCACGGCGGCGGCATGGTGATCGGGACGGCGCGCCAGGACCTCGCCCGCTGCTTCCACATCGCCCGCAACCTCGGCATCGTCGTCGTCGCGGTGGAGTACCGGCTCGCTCCGGAGCACCCGTTCCCGGTCCCCTTGGACGACTGCCACCGCGCCTGGACGTGGCTGCTCGAGCGCTCGGACGACCTCGACGTCGACACCGGACGCCTCGCCATCGGCGGACAGAGCGCAGGCGGCGGGCTCGCCGCAGGTCTCGTCCAGCGCCTTCACGACGAGGGCGGCGTCCAGCCCGTCGCCCAATGGCTGTTCAGTCCGATGCTGGACGACCGCACCGCGGCCGACCGCAGCCTGGACGCCGTCCGGCACTACATCTGGGACAACCGGGCGAACCGCGCCGGGTGGAGCTCCTACCTCGGCGGCGCACCCGGACGGTCTCAGGCGCCGTCCTACGCGGCACCGGCCCGGCGCGATGATCTGGCGGGGCTCCCTGCGGCGTGGATCGGGACGTCCACGATCGAGCTGTTCCACGCCGAGGACCGCGACTATGCCGAACGGCTCGCCGCCTTCGGGGTGCCGTGCGTGCTGGACGAGGTCGCCGGCGCGCCGCACGGCTTCGAGTCCATCGCGACCCGCACCGACCTCGTCAAGGGGTACTGGCGGCGGGCGACGTCCTGGCTGGGGGGACGCCTTCGCGCGTGAGTTCCCTTGGGGGAGCGAGGGGGCGCCGGCTCACGGATGCGCCGTCACGGGACGCGGTTGGTCCACTCCGGCGTGGAGAACTTCGTCTCCACCAGCGCCTTCGCCTTGGCCAGCTCATCGTCGGTGTAGGTCGAGTCGTGCGTGGTGTATTTGGCGCGGAAGAAGGTGAGGAACGACTCGATGATCGCGTCGCGGGCCATGCCGGTCTGCGACCTCATCGGGTCGACCCGCTTGTTGGCGCTGCGAGTGCCCTTGTCGGAGAGCTTCTCCTTGCCCATCCGCAGCACCTCACCCATCTTCGTGGCGTCGATGTCGTAGCTGGTGGTGACGTGGTGCAGGACGACGCCGTCCACGAAGCGGCGCTGCGCGGCGCCGCCGATCTTGCCCTGATCGGAGGCGATATCGTTCAGCGGGACGTAGCGCGCCCGGACGCCGATCTCGGCCAGCGCGCCCATCACCCAGTCGTCCAGGTAGGCGTACGACTGCTCGTACGACAGGCCCTCCACGAGGGACGCCGGCACGACGAGGGAGTAGGTGATGCAGTTGCCGGGCTCCATGAACATGGCGCCGCCGCCGGTGATGCGCCGGACGACGTCGATGCCGTGCCGCGTCGCGCCCTCGGGGTCGATCTCGTTGTTGACGCTCTGGTAGGAGCCGATGACGACCAGCGGGGAGTCCCAGTCCCAGATGCGGAAGGTGGGCCGGCGGCGTCCCGCGGCGACCTCGTGGGGCAGCACCTCATCGAGCGCCACGTGCATGATCGGCGCCATCGTGACGGGGCCGATGACGTCGAACTCGTGGTCCTCCCAGCTCGTCGCGCGGCCGAGCGCCCGGCGGACGGCGATCGCGACGGCGTCCGTGTCGAAGCCGATGAGCTCGACCGGCTCGGTGCGCTCGTCGAGCCGCGCCCGGATGGCTTGCGAGAGCGCCACAGCGGAGACGTTGACGGGCTGGCCGACGATGGCGCCGGAGATGTCCTCGAGGGCGTCGTCAGGCTCGAGGAAGAAGTCGCCGAAGACGTGGGCGGACGTGATGACCTGGTCGTCGGTCTCGATGTCGACCGCGACGAGCTTGCCGCCGCGCACCTTGAACTCTCCGTGCATGGAGCCTCCTGCCGTAGTGATCCCACCCAACCTAGCGGCTGGCGTGGCCCTACCCTCGTCCCTGTGACCTTCGATCGACAGCCCACCCTGGCCGGCCACGGCGTGACCGTGCGCCCGATGCGTCCGGACGACCGCGACGCGCTCTACGCGGTGGCGTCCGACCCGCTGCTGTGGGCCGGGCACCCCAGCAAGGATCGCTACCAACCCGAAGTCTTCGACGCGCTCTTCGCTGACGGCCTCGCGTCTGGCGGCGGCGTGGTCGTCGAGGACGCCGACGGGCGCGTCGTCGGATCGTCCCGGTTCTACGAAGTCGACGAGGACGCCGGTCACGCGGCGATCGGCTACACGTTCCTGGCCCGCGACCTGTGGGGCACCGGAACGAACGCCGAGGTCAAGCGGCTCATGGTCGACCACGTGCACCGCTTCGTGCCGCGGGCGATCTTCCACGTCGGGTCGACGAACCTGCGTTCACAAGCGGCGATGCGCAAGATCGGCGGCGTGATCACCCACGACCCCGCGGTCGACACGAGGCCGGATCACGTGGTCTTCGAGATCGTGCGGCAGGACGCCTAGGCGCTCAGGACGCCGGCTGGTCGAGCCGGACGCCCTTGCGCCGGGCGAGTGCGATGAGTTGCTGCGTGGCGTCGATGTCGACCGAGACATAGGCGCGCAGCGCGCCGTCGTCGTCGCGGCGCAAGACGTACTCGTAGTCGCTGTCGGCCAGATGCTCGTCGATGGAGTGGAAGTGCCAGCGCACCCGGACGCGGACCAGCCGCTCGGTGAGGTCGGCCCGCTCGAGCAGGGTGTGCGTGACACGGTGCAGCTCGAGCTGGCGATACAGGGGGTACGACTGCGTGAGCCCCTGCACCATCAGGTCGCGGGAGTCGATCGTGCCGACGAACTCGTCGTTCACGAGCGTCCCCGGCATGCCCCACAGTGACGCGCTCGCCTGCGCGTCGAACGACGTCAGCGACGTCTCGTAGCGGACAAGGAAGTCGTCGAGGTCTGCGTCGGTGAGCGGGGTCATGGGGGCGAGCATAGGGACGCCGTCCCCCCGCGGTCACCCCCACCCGGGGCGTTCCTCGTGGTCAGGCCTGTGTCGTCCTCAACCGTCGTACTCGTCGTGGCGCCTGGTCGGGCCGTCATAGGTGCCGTGCTGTGGCCACCCGTCCGGGCTGTCCTCCCAATCTTCGCAGCGCCCGTAGACGGTGCGGTCGACGAGGTTGACCGTGCTGAGCACTGGCTCGACGCCCCGTCCGGTCGTGGAGTAGGTGAGGTAGCCGACGCCGTCGGCGAGGAGGTAGAACGAGAAGCCGGGCACCTCGCCGTCGTCGCTCGTCCAGCCCCAGTCGCGGTTGAACGGGGAGTTCGCGGAGCTGACCCACAGCAGGTCGTCCCACCCCATGCGGCGCTGGTAGGCGGCAATCGTGCCGATCGGCGCGTGCGAGATGACCGCGTGGGCGATGCCCTCGGCGCGCAGGTGCGACAGGTGACGCGGGGAGGAGTCGACGGCGTACGAACAACTGGGACAGCCGGCGTCCCAGTCGGGGGCGAACATGAAGTGCTGGACGACGAGCCGTTCGACGCCCTGGAAGAGGTCCACGAAGGCCAGCGGACCGGCGGGCCCGTCGAGGGTGTAGTCGCCGACGGGCGTCATCGGCAGGCGACGCCGCGTCGCCGAGACGCGGTCGGCGAACCGGGTGAGCTCCTTCTCGCGGACGACCTGCTCGGCCAGGGCGCAGGGCGTCCTCGAACGCGGAGCGATCGACGATCGGCGGGGTGGGCATGGGTTCCTCCTTCGGCGGGCGTGGGCTCAACGTAGGCGACCACGCCCGCCACAGGATTGTCCGATCGTGCGGTTCGGTGGGGCGTCAGCGTTTGGTGCGGAAGGTGCCCTTCGCCTTCACGGCGGTGCCGACGCTGACCTTGTAGGAGTAGGTGGTGTTGCCGCGCAGCCAGTCGCCGGGGTCGCCCATTCGGAAGACCTTGGTGCCGGAGCCGGTGAGGGTCTGGTACCAGTACGCGCCACGGGGACCGCTGGCGCGGACGGTGGTGGACGTGGTGCCGGCCGGGACGTTCACGACGACGTAGGCGGAGTTCTTGCGGACGTCCACCCGCGTCGTCCAGGCCTTGACGGGGGTGGGTTTCGGCTTGGCCGGGACCGGGCCGCCGCGCATGTGGAAGTGGTCCAGCGCGAAGGCGAGATAGCCGCCGAACTGGCCGTCCAGCACGTGGGTGACGCCGGCCGGATACCGGGTGTAGATGGTCGGGAAGCCGAGGCTGCGGTACATCGCGACGCCGCGGCGCGCCTCGCCGATGGCGTCATAGCCCTCCTCGGAGTTGGCCGCGGTGTCGGCCGCGCCCGTGATCCAGGCGAGCTTCCACTGCTTCTTCGTGGCCGCCCCGAAGGTGGGGGTGTTGTACTGGCGTCCGCCGCCGCCCATCATCAGGGCGCCGCCGCGGTAGTTCTGCGCCTGGGCGGGCAGCCAGAACTGGGTGATGAACTGGGCGCCGCCGGAGTAGCCGAACACGAACGTGTTGTTGCGGTCGAGCCCGCGGGTCTTGGCGACGCTCGCCAGGACGTCCGCGAGGTAGCGCTCGTTCTCGACGCCGTTGGTCCACCAGGTCCCGTCGCCGCTGGGGGTCTTCACGGCCAGGACGTTGTAGCCGCGCTGCTTGGCCTTGCTGACGACGCCGTTGGCGCCGCCGAGGAGGTAGCTCGAGGACGGGTGCTTGATCCCGTACTGCCCGTCACCGTCTAGGACGATGAGCGTGGCGTTGCCGGGAACCCCGGCGTCGTAGAAGTGGTAGTAGGACCGGCCGTGGGACGAGGCGAAGGAGACGCCGAGCTGGGTGCTGGCCGCCTCGGCGGGCCGGGTCGAGGTGGACAGGAGGCTGCTGGCCGCGAGGGTGGTGGCGGCGACGGCTGCGATGACGCGGCGACGGGTCTGCATGGGAGATGGATCCGTTCTGTCGGGGGAATGGGCCACGCAGATGGAGACGGGGGTCTCCGGCTGCACCCAGCAGATCATAGAGACATGTTGTCCTCAACAATAGGGACAAGAGTGCCGAATCTTCTGTGCAGTTCTTCCATTCACAGGGCTGCGTGTGAAAAGCACGGTTTCGTTGTTAGAGACACATGTCGCATCACGTGTCACGATGATGCCGTGCCAGACACTCTCTCCCGCCGCCGAGCCCTCACGCTCGGCTCAGCCGGTGCCGCCGCCACCGCCGCCCTTACCCTGACCAACCCAGCGGACGCACTCGCCGCCGCACGCACCGAACCCGCCCCGGCCCCGTCCGGCGGCGACGACACCAACATCCTGATCGACGCTTTTCGTCATGGACGCCTACTCGGCGAGGGCACGTACCGGTGCTTTCGGCCCATCGACCTTCCAGCCATCGCCGCTGTCGGCATCCCGGGCAAGACGGTCATCGAGGTCAACGCCGAGGCATGCATCTCGTCATCGAAGCCCTGGGCGAGGTTCCACCTGTCCGGCATCGACTTTTCCTGCGACACCAAGAAATGTCGGAACGTGATCCGAAACACCTACACGGGAACCAACGTTGCGGGCGTCAAGTACATCGGGGACTCGCGGATGGTCGGGTACAACCGGGCCGCCATTTCGCTGGCGCAGATCGACAACCCCTACGTCATCGTCGAACGCTGTCAGTTCTATGGCGCGTCGATGACGACCTCGTCCGGTATCGCGCTGGTCGGCGGCATGGACGGCTCGCGCATCCGCGATTGCCACTTCCTGTACGGACGCTACGGGATCATCACCGGGAACGCGGGCACCCACCTTTCCATCGAGAATTGCGAGTTCGTCCACTTCGGCCGTGGCCGCGATCGTGCCAACGTGTGGGTCATCCCCCACACCAGTTGGGTGAATGCGGGCCAAGGGCTCATGATCAGCCGGAACAAGTTCGGCAACGAAAACCTCGACGCGTCCGATTACCGCATCCTGTTCGCCAACCGAGGTGGCTCCCTCGGCGGTCCGGCGCGCTACCCCGGGGACTTCGCGCATTCCACGGCCGTGAGCGGCGGCTGGGTCACCCTCGGCCGCATCGACGGCGGCAACGACTTCTCGGGCGGCCCAGCGGGGCTGAAGTCCACGGTCGTCTCGTACACCCCGAAGGTGCTGGGGTATCGGATCGAGGGGAACGTTGTCTCGGGGACAGCGCCGCGCTACATGCTCGAGTTCGCTCCCGGTGCCGTCCCGCGGACGCCCACGAACACGCGGGTGCAGGTCGGGGCGACCGTCCCGGGCTCAAAGCTCGCCGCGACGAACGCGCCGGCGGCTGCCGTCACCTCCTTCTAAGGGGTGTTCCGCCTTCGCCGCTGATGCCCCACTATCTGCTCAGTGAGCATCGGGAGGGGTAGCGGCTACATGGAGTCGGAGATTCGGGTCGCTTCTGTCCCGGCTGACCACGTCTACGTGCGCCACCTGTCGGCGCTCGAGCCCGACGGCGTGGTGCGGCTGCCCGATCCGCCCACGGAGCGGGCCGGCCAGTGGTGGCCGCCGCGCATGCTCGACCCCGAGTGGGTCGCCGCCCACGCCGACGACTTCGACCTGATGCACATCCACTTCGGGTTCGACGCCCAGAGCCCGCAGCAGTTGCGCGCGCTGGTCGAGGCGCTACGGGCCGCGGGCAAGCCGCTCGTGCTGACGACGCACGACCTGCGCAACCCGCACCATGCCGACAGCGCCGAACACGACGCGCAGCTCGACGTCCTGATCCCGGCTGCGGCGCGCGTCCTGACGCTGACGCCGGGCGCGGCCGCCGCCATCAAGCGGCGCTGGGGTGTGGACGCCGTCGTCACCCCGCATCCGCACGTCTTCGAGTTCGAGGACATCGCCCGGCCCCGGCCGGAGCGATCGGACTTCGTCATCGGCGTCCACTGCAAGAGCCTGCGGGCGTCCATGGACCCGGGCGCGGTCATCGACGCCATCGTGCGCGACCTGCCCGAGCTGCCGGGCGCGCGGCTGGTCGTCGACGCGCACAACGACATCATGAGCCCCGACTTCATCCGCTACGAGCCCGCGCTGGCCGATCAGCTGCGCCGCCTGGAGAGCGACGGCGCGATCGAGCTCCACGTCCACGACTTCTACAGCGACGACGAGCTGCGTGACTACTTCTGGAGCCTGGATCTGTCGGTCCTGCCTTACAAGTTCGGGACGCACTCCGGGTGGGCGGAGGCCTGTTACGACCTCGGCACCGGGGTGCTCGCTCCCGACTGCGGCTTCTACGCCGAGCAACTGGAGTGCTTCGTCTATCACCGCAACCCGGACGGCTCGCTCGACCGGCCTTCGTTCAGCGCCGCGCTGCGGGAGGCCTACGAGAGCCGGGGTCGGCATCCGCACGCGACGGTCGAGGGCCGCAGGGCGCAGCGGTCCCGCGTCGCCGAGCAGCATCGCGCCGTCTACGCAGGCCTGCTGAGTGCCTGATGCGGGTCGTCCTCATCGCCCACGCCAACGAGGGCGTGAAACAGCCCTTCGCCGGCGGGCTCGAATCGATGTGCTGGCACCTCGTCCAGGGCCTACGGGAGCGCGGCATCGACGTCGAGCTCTACGCGGGGCAGGGCTCCGACCCTGACCTGCGGGCGCACGAGCTGCCGATCCATCCGTTCGTGTTGAGCGCGGACGCCCGCGCGGACGTCGCGATGCCTCCCGAGCGGGTCGTCTCGGAGCACTTCGCCTATCTCGACCTCATGCTCTCCCTCGAGGCGCGCTCGGACGTCGACATCGTCCACAACAACTGCCTGCACTACCTGCCCTTGGCGATGGCGTCGCTGCTGCCGTCGCCCATGGTGACGACGCTGCACACGCCGCCGACGCCGTGGCTCGAGCCCGCCGCCCGCGGGCTCGACGACGCCCGCGCGCGCTACGTCGCGGTGAGCGAGGAGACCCGGCGCGCCTGGTCGCCGATCGTCGCCGCCCGCACGATCCACAACGGGGTGGACACCCGGCGCTGGACGCTGGGTCCGGGCGGCGACTCGTTGGTGTGGTTCGGCCGGATCGTCCCGGAGAAGGCGCCGCACCGGGCCATCGCCATCGCGCGCGCGGCCGGCCTGCGGTTGACGATCGCCGGCCCCGTCTGGGATCGCGGCTACTTCGACGAGGCCATCGCCCCGCAGCTGGGCGACGGGGTCGAGTATGCCGGGCACCTGACGACCGCCGAGCTGAACGAAGTGGTCGGACGCTCCGCGGCGTGCCTGGTGACCTCGGCCTGGGAGGAGCCGTTCGGGTTGGTCGCCGCCGAGGCGATGGCCACCGGCACCCCGGCTGTGGTCTTCGATCGGGGCGGACTCCCCGAGGTGGTTGCGCGCGGTGGCGGGGCCGTCGTCCCGGAGGGGGACGAGGCCGCGGCGGTGGACGCCCTTCGCGCGGTGAGGCGCCTCGATCGCCGCCGCGTGCGTGACCTGTGCGTGCGGCGCTTCTCCTTGTCGCGCATGGTCGACGACTACGTCGCCCTCTTCCTGGAGGTGTGCGAGCGGGGGGCCGCATGAGGCTGGGCTGGTACGTCCATCACCAGGGCAGTGGCCACCTCGCCCTGGCGCGGGCGGTCGTCCCGCTCCTCGCCATGGAGGTCACGGTCTTCAGTTCGCTGCCGCGTCCGGCCTTGTGGAGCGGGGACTGGGTGCAACTGCCCCTGGACGTGGGGGACGATCCAGACCCCACGTCGCGGGGTGCCCTGCACTGGGCTCCGGTGGCGGTGCCCGGCTACGCACGCCGGATGCGGACCCTGGCCGAGTGGATCGCGCGGTCGCAGCCCGACGCGATGATGGTCGACGTCTCCGCCGAGGTCGTGACGCTGTCACGGTTGCTGGGGGTGCCGACCGCCACCATCGTGCTGCCCGGCGAGCGGACCGACCGCCCGCACCGGCTGGCCTTCGACCTGTGCGACCTGCTCATCGGTCCTTGGCCGGCCGGGGCGTTCGACCTTCCCGCCGAGGACGCGGCCCGGCTGGTGGCCGTGGGTCCGATCACGCGGTTCGCGAGGCGGGTCGCTCAGGCGCGGGTGCGGCCGGGCTCGGTGCTCCTGTTGTGCGGTGCCGGCGGCACGCCGATCGACGAGGACGCTGTCCGCGCCGCCGAGGCCGCCACCGGCCGGCCGTGGGTGGCCCGCGGCGGACCCTGGCCCGCGAGCCCGGACCTGTGGGACGACCTCATGAGCGCCGAGGTCGTCGTGTCGTTCGCCGGACAGGGTGCCGTGGCGGACGTCGCGACGGCTCGTCGTCCGGCGGTCATCGTCGCCGCCGAGCGCCCGTTCGGCGAGCAGCGCGCGACGGTGCGGGCGCTGCGCCGGCTCGAGGTCGTGCCGGCGCTCGAGGAGTGGCCGAGTCCCGAGCGATGGCCCGAGCTGTTGCGGACGGCGCGGGAGTGGGGCGGCGACAGGTGGCGGCGGTGGGCGCCCGATCCGGTCCGGGGTCCGGCTCGGATAGCCGAGGCGCTGACGCGGTTGGCGGCCCGCGCATGATCACCGCGCTGGTGACGATCGTGCGTGGGCGGCACGCGCACCTCGGCGGGATGCTCCGGGGGAGCCGGAGGGCGACGCGGCGTCCCGACGTGGTGTCGGTGTGCGCGATGGACGACCCGGCGATCGAGGGGATCGTCCGATCGGTGTGGCCGGACGCCGTGTGCACGTCCGTCGCCTGCGACCCCGCACGCTTGCCCTTGTCAGCGGCGCGCAACGCGGCGGCGAAGGCGGCGATCTACGCGGGCGCGGAGATGCTGGTCTTCCTGGACGTGGACTGCATCCCGTCCCCCGGCTTGTTCGCCCGGTACGACCAGGTGCTGAGCGAGGCGGACGCCGTCCCGACCATCGCCGCCGGCGAGGTGGCCTACCTGCCCCCGACGCCGAACGGCTACCCCGCCGACGGCCTCGACGGGCTCGCCGACCCGCACCCGGAACGTCCGATCCTGGCGCCGGGGGAGACCCGGCGGGCGACGGACTTCCGGCTGTTCTGGTCGCTGTCGTTCGCGATGAGGGCGCAGGACTGGGTGCGCAGCGGCGGTTTCGACGAGCGGTACACGGGCTACGGCGCCGAGGACACGGACTTCGGCGCCCGCGTCGAAGCCGCCGGCGGGCAGCTGCTCTGGGTGGGCGGTGCCCGCGCGTTCCACCAGTACCACGACAACCCGATGCCGCCCGTGCACCACCTGGACGACATCGTCCGCAACGCCCGCCTCTTCCACGCGACGTGGGGGTGGTGGCCGATGGAGGGCTGGCTGCGCGAGTTCGACGCGCTGGGCCTGGTGTGCTTCGATGGCCGCGACCTGCGCTCCTAGACGTGCCGCATGGACGTCCAGATCATTGAGCCGCGCCCAGCCCAGCTCGGCGGAGACGATTCGATCGAGGTCCGGCGCCTCTTGCCCAGCCGGGACCGCAGCATGGTGGGCGCGTGGTGCTTCCTCGATCACTACGGACCGGTGGACGTCGCCGGCGGCGAGGTGCCCATGGACGTCGGGCCGCATCCGCACACGGGGCTGCAGACCTGCTCGTTGCTGTTTTCGGGAGAGATCGAGCACAACGACTCGGACGGGGTGCACGCGTTCGTCCGTCCGGGCGAGATGAACCTGATGACCTCGGGACACGGCATCGCCCATTCGGAGGTCACCACCGCGTCCACGCGGGTCCTCCACGGCGTCCAGCTGTGGATCGCGTTGCCCGACGACGCGCGCTTCGTCCCCCGCGCCTTCCAGAACTACCCAGCGCCGGAGGTGGAGGTGCCCGGTGGCCGGGTCCGCGTCTTCATCGGGTCCGTGGAGGGGGTCGCGTCCTCTCCCGTGGAGACGTACACGCCGCTGCTCGGGGCGGAACACACCGTGGACGCGGGAGCCTGTGTCGAGTTGTCTCCGTCAGGACGGACTTCGAACACGGCGTGCTCGTCGACGCCGGCGAGATCACCTGGCATGACACTGTTGTGAAGCGCGGACAGTTCGGGTTCGTGGAGCAGGGCCCCGATCGCCTGAGCCTGACCGCCGGGCCGGATGGGGCACACCTCCTGCTGCTCGGAGGCGAGCCGTACGAGGGATCCGTCCCGATGTGGTGGAACTTCATCGAGCGCGAGCAACAGGAGATCGTGGACGACCAGCGCGAGTGGAACGAGGGCTCGGAGCGCTTCGGAGAAGTCGAGGGATATCCCGGCGTCAGCGGACGGATCCCCGCGCCCCCGCTCCCGGCCGGTCCCCTGCGGCCGCGTGACCGCCATCACAAGATCGGTGATGCCGCGAGCGGACGGTAGATGTTCCGCGGCCCAGGCGAAACCGGTTGTCAGTCGCCCTCGTTTGGGACCACAGCAGGCCGGTGTAGGCGGGCACCGACTGGGGTCGCTGGGTCTCGACCGGAGGCCCAACCCGCGGTGGTGGAGCGGCGTCGTTGACTCGGATGAGCAGGGTTTTGAGGCCCAGTATGCGTCTGACTAGGTGGAGCTAAGGGGACTCGAACCCCTAACCCCCTGCTTGCAAAGCAGGTGCGCTACCAATTGCGCCATAGCCCCAAGAGGGCCCATGCTACGCCAGCGCGGATCGACCCCTCAACACGGCCGCGTGCGACCACAGTCCGACGGCAACCGGGACCGGCGAAAGATTAGATCGACCCTCGTTGATGGGACAATTACTCTGGTCGTCATGTGGTCGAAGCGCGAAGAGATCGATTACGCCCTCCAGCGCCGCA
Source organism: Nigerium massiliense (assembly GCF_000826085.1). Taxonomy (GTDB): domain Bacteria; phylum Actinomycetota; class Actinomycetes; order Propionibacteriales; family Propionibacteriaceae; genus Propioniciclava; species Propioniciclava massiliense. Next base: position 853,985 of record NZ_CCYM01000002.1, read on the forward strand.
ATACGTTGCGGTCGCTGCGGGGACGCACGCGGTCCCTCACGCGCGCCGAGGCCTGCGACGCCGACCCGATGCTCATTCGCGCGGCGCTGAACCACGGGGAGCCCCACCCTGTGGACTGCCCGGTCTGCGGCAGCTCCCAAACGGTCGTGTTGAACTACACGTTCGGCGATCAGCTGGGACAGTACTCCGGACGCATCAAGTCGAGCGTGGAGCTCGATGAGATGCAGAACGAGTTCGGCGAGTTCAAGGTCTGCGTGGTGGAGGTCTGTCACGTTTGTGGCTGGAACCACATGATCAGGTCGTATCTATTGGGGGACGGCGTCCGGCGTAAGCCACCGCGCCGCAGGAAGACGGTTGAGGATATCTATGGCTAGCTCACGATCATCAGGAGGAGCGAGCGTCGCCGGTGGACCGCGCAAGCGCATCGGCTGGCTCGGCAAGATCCTGATCGGGCTGTTGGTGCTGGCGATCGTTGGCGTCCTCGCGGTGGTGGGCATCTACCAGACGATGCCGATCCCCGACCCCAACAAGGAGTTCCAGACCGAGAACACCGAGCTGTTCTACCGGGACGGCAAGGAGCCGCTCGGCACGTTGTCGGTGCAGAACCGCACGTCGATCCCGTACTCGGAGATGCCGCAGACCATGAAGGACGCCATGGTGGCGGCCGAGAACATGACGTTCTGGGACGACCGGGGCATCGACCCCGCCGGCCTCGCACGCGCGGTGCAGTCCCTGGTCGGGCCCGGCGAAACGGTCGGCGGCTCGACGATCACCCAGCAGTACGTGAAGGTGCTGTACCTCAACCAGGACAAGACGTTCATCCGGAAGTTCCGTGAGATCCTGTTGGCGCTGCGCATCAACGAGGTGCAGTCGAAGGAGCAGATCCTCGAGGGCTACCTGAACACCGTCTACTTCGGCCGCGGCGCCTACGGCGTCCAAGCGGCCGCGCAGACGTTCTTCGGCATCGACGCCAAGCAGCTGAACATCCAGCAGGCCGTCGCGCTGGCGTCCCTGGTGAACGCCCCGAACCTGCTCGACCCTGCGATGGGCGACAAGCAGAAGGCCGACCTGCTCGAGCGCTACCAGGTCACGCTGAACCACCTGGTCGAGATGGGCAAGATGACGCCCGCGCAGCGCCAGCAGATCTACACGAAGCTGCCCAGCTTCCCGACCATCGAGAAAGACTCCCGCTTCGGCGGCACCAAGGGCTACCTGATGACGATGGTCCAGCAGGAGTTGCGCGCGAAGGGCTTCGACGACGCCGAGATCTCCGGCGGCGGCCTGCGCGTCATCACCACGTTCGACAAGCGACTCCAGGCCTCCGCGGTGGACGCCGCCCAGTCGGCAGCCAGGCGCGCCGCCCGCGAGCGCGGCAAGAACCCCAACGACCTGCATCCGGCGTTGGCGTCCATCGACACCAAGACCGGCGGCGTGCTCGCGGCCTACGGCGGCCCCGACTACGTGAAGTCGAACAAGAACTGGGCGACGACGCCGCGTCCGACGGGCTCGACGTTCAAGCCCTGGGCGCTGGTCGCGGGCCTGCGCAACGGCTTCTCGATGTACGACACCTTCAACGGCAGCTACTTCCTTCCCCGGGGCGCCCACCGCGCCGTCCGCAACGCCGGCGGCAGCGCCTACGGGGCGGTGACGCTCCTCGAGGCCACCACGAAGTCGATCAACACCGCCTACATGGACCTCGTCAGCCAGATCCCCGACGGCCCCGACAAGGTGATCAAGGCCGCCGAGGACGCGGGCCTGCCCCGCAACAACACGTGGACGCCCGTCCCGAGCATCCCGCTGGGCTTCGCCGAGGTGGACGTCATCCACGCCGCCAACGGCTTCGCGACGCTGGCGAACGAGGGCGTCCGCCGCGAGGCGCACGTCATCTCCGAGGTGCGCGACCGCAACGGCAACGTCCTCTACAAGGCCGACGTGAAGAACGACCAGGCCATCGAGAAGGACGTGGCCATCAACGCGGCCAGCGCCCTCACCCGGGTGACCTCCAGCGGCACCGGACGCTCCGTCTCGGGCCTCGGCTACCAGATCGCGGGCAAGACCGGCACGCGCTATGACAGTGAGAAGGACGCCACGATGGCGTCCTGGTTCGTCGGGTCGACCAAGCAGATCTCCACCGCGGTCATGTTCGTCGCGGGCGATGAGGGCAACAGCAACCTGGACGCCTTCTCCTCCGGCTTCTACGGCTCCGGCTACCCGGCGCGCACCTGGTTGAGCTTCATGCGCGACGCCATGGACGGCCTCGATCACGAGCGGTTCTCCGGCCCGGTCAGGCGCTCCGCCGAGCGCTCCTACCCGACGCGCGTCGCCGCCCCGGCCCCCACCCAGACCAGCGCGACGCCCACCCGGGTAGCCCGGACGACCAGCGCGCCGGCCACCACCACGACGAGCGCCCCTCGGCCGTCGTCGACCGCCTCGACGACGAGCGCGGCGCCGGCACCGACGAAGACCACGGCGAAGCCGACGCCGGCTCCCACCTCGAGCCGTCCCGCGCCGTCCCCGACGGCGACCAGACCCAGCCAGACGCGGCCGACCAGCTCCAACAACGCGCAGCCGCCCCGCACGGTCAGACCGACGAATGACACCACAACCCGGGCGCCGAGCGACGGCGGCACCCGATCGGCCCAGCGCAGCACGACGCCTTGACCGCGGTTCGGGCCCGCCGGCCTGCGCCCCCGGGGGACGTGCGCGGGGCCGTGCAGGCCTGGTGCGTGACGAGGCTCCTCTTCGCCGTCGTCGCCCTGGCGGTCGTCGCGACCACGGGCTCGAGCCTGACGACCGTGCTGGGTCAGTGGGACGTCGCGCACTTCGCCGCGATCGCCGAGAACGGCTACGCGGTCGAGATCGACCGGGCCTTCTTCCCGGGCCTGCCGCTGCTCATGCGGGTGGGGATGGGGCTGGGCGCGTCGCCGCAGGCGTCCGGGGTGGTCATCGCGCTGATCTGCTCGGCGCTGGCCACCTGGGCGCTGTACCGGCTGGGCGGACGCCTCGCCGCGATCGCGTGGCTGCTCGCGCCGACGTCGGTTTTCACCGCGGTGGGTTACACCGAGAGCCCGTTCTGCGCCGCGGCCTTCTGGGCCTGGGAGCGGGCGAGCAACAAGTGCTGGGGGCAGGCGGCTGTGCTGGCCGCGCTGGCCTGCACGCTGCGCGTGTCCGGCTTGTTCCTCATCGGCGCCCTGGCCATCCTGGCACTCACCCAGCGCGGGCGCGTCCGCCTGATCGTGCGCCGGCTCGCCTGGCTGCTGCTGCCCGCCGCCACCCTGTTCGGCTACGTGCTCTTCCTCTACACCGAGACGGGTAGCTGGACGGCCTGGTTCTCCGCCCAGGCGGCCGGTTGGGAGCGCGGCTTCCACTGGCCATGGGAGGCGTTCTGGAACTCGTGGCAGTCGTTGCAGCCCGGCATGTACCCCGAGCACCCCGAGTGGGTCTGGATCTTCCGCGGCGAGATGGTCTCGGTCTTCGTGGGTCTGGCCGTCGCCATCGTCGCGCTGGCCAAGCGCCGGATCGCCGAATCCGCCTGGGTCGCGGTGCAGGTGCTGGCGTTCTCCCTGTCGTACTGGTTCCAGTCGGTCAACCGCGCCGTGCTGCTGTGGTTCCCGCTGTGGACGCAGATCGCCGAGTTCGTCGAGACGCGCCGCCACGGGGGCTGGAGGGCGGTCTGGGCGCTCGTCGCGCTCGCCGCCTTGGCCCTGCAGGGCGTCTGGGCCTGGCTGTTCTTCTCCGGACGCTGGGCGAGCTAGCCGCTCAGGCGTCCTCGCGCGCGGGGGCGACCAGCGCCGACAGCAGCAGGACGAGTTGGTCGGTCGTGCGCTCCCCGGTGTCCTCGTCGCGGATCACCGACTCCAGCACGCCGTGCTGGTAGGCGCCGGCGAGGATCGCGATCGCCTCGACCGCGGGCAGCACCAGCCGGTAGCCGCGCGGCGCCAACGCCTCGACGATGATGTCGGCGAACGCGGCGAGCGTCCTGTCCTCGAACTCCCGGTAGGCGGCCCGGAGCGAATCCTCCCGGGCGGCGTACAGCCGCAGCTCCGCCTCGGCCAACACCCAGGCGCGATCCGACCACTGCGACGCCGTGAACATCTCCAGGGCCCGCCGGGCCAGCACGTCGAACGGGGGGTCGTCGGTCAGCACCAGGGAGTCCACCGTCGACCGGACGTCGGCGAGGCTCTGCTCGCACTGCCACTCCAGGAGGGCGATGCACAGGTCGTCCTTGCTCTCGAAGTTGGAGTAGAACGCGCCGCGCGTGAAGCCGGCAGCCTCGCAGATCTCTTCGACGGACGCCGCCGCGACCCCCTTCTCGGCGAAGACCGGCAAGGCAGCGCGAATGAGGCGCTCACGCGTCAGGCTTCGGCGTTGGCTGATCAGGGAACTCATGGTCGTGTGGTACCTCGTCTGGAACTTTGATACACCACTGTATCGGATACACTGCTGTATCGAGGGATTTCCGAGAGGGGACGGACGTGTCGTCGATGCTGTATCGCCTGGCCAGGGCGTGTTTTCGCGCGCGCGGCAAGGTGCTCGTCGCCTGGGCCCTGATCTTCGTCCTCCTGGGCGTTCTCACCGCGACCGCCCGCGGCACCTTCGACGACGAGTTCCGCATCCCCGGGGCGTCCTCGCAGAAGGCGCTCGACCAGCTGCGCATGACGTTCCCCGAGGCCGCGGACGCCTCGGCGCTCATGGTCGTGATCGCCCCGCCCGGACGCACCATCGAGGACGCCGGCGTGCGCAGCGCCATCGAGGCCGAACTGCGCCGCATCGACGACCTCGACTTCGTCAAGGGCACTCAGTCGCCCTACTCCGAGTACGTCGACGGCCTGATCAGCAAGGACAAGTCGGCCGCGCAGATCCGCGTCCGCGTCGGCGGGACGGCCGGTGAGTTCAGCGACGCGAACCGCCAGGAGCTCAACCGCGAGGGCGCGCGACTGCAGCGCGCGCTCCCGGGTAGCGAGGTGCACCTGGGCGGCGAGGTCTACGCGGTCAACATCCCGCACGTGACCCCGATCGAGGCCCTCGGCGTCGTCGTCGCGCTGTTCGTGCTGTTCTTCACGCTCGGCTCGGTGCGGGGCGCGCTGCTCCCGGTGATGTCGGCGCTGGCCGGCGCCGGGCTGTCGATCATGCTGATCTTCATCGCCGCCGGCGTCACGCAGATCAACTCGACCACGATGATGCTGGCCCTCATGCTGGCGCTGGCGGTCGGCATCGACTACTCGCTGTTCATCCTGTCCCGGCACCGCGACCAGCTCGCCACCGGGATGGCCGCCGAGGAGTCCGCCGCCCGGGCCACGGCGACCGCGGGCTCCGCGGTGATCTTCGCGGGCTGCACGGTGATCATCGCGCTGTGCGGCCTGTCGGTGGCCGGCATCCCGTTCCTGTCGATCATGGGCATCTTCGCGGCGATCGCGGTGGCCATCGAAGTGCTGCTGGCGCTCACCCTGCTGCCGGCGATGCTCGGCTTCCTCGGCGACAAGCTGCGTCCCAAGCCCGCGAAGGCCAAGCGCCGCAAGAAGGCGCGGCGGACGGCGTCCCGGGGCGGCATCTTCGGTTGGTGGGTGCGCGTCGTGACGTCCCGCCCGATCGTGACCGCCCTGATCGTGGTGATCGGGCTGGGCTCGCTGGCGATCCCGGCGAAGGACCTGCGGATGGCGCTGCCCGACTCGGGCCAGTCGCCCCCGACGGCGCAGGACCGCGTCACGTTCGACCTCGTCAGCGAGCGATTCGGCGTGGGCTACAACGGTCCGCTCGTCATCACCGGCCAGATCGTCGAATCCACCGACCCGCTCAGCATCACCCGCGGCCTGAAGAAGGACATCGAGGCGATGGACGGCGTCCAGCTCGTCGCCGTCGCCGCGCCGAACCGCAACGCCGACACCGCGATGGTGCAGGTGATCCCCACGACCGCGCCGGACGACCCCGCCACCAAGGACCTCGTCGAGCGACTCCGCGCGAGGGCGCCCGAGTGGCGCGACCGGTACGGCGTCGACACCGCGGTCACCGGTTTCACGGCCGTCGCGATCGACGTCTCCGACCAGCTCGGCGCTGCGCTGCTACCGTTCGGCATCTTCGTCGTGGGCCTGTCGCTGGTGCTGCTGACCATCGTGTTCCGCTCGATCGCGGTGCCGATCAAGGCGGCGCTGGGCTACCTCCTGAGCGTGGGCGGCGCGTTCGGCGCCACGCAGCTGGTCTTCAACCGGGGGATCGGCAAGGAGATCATCAACCTTCCCGAGGCCGTCCCCATCATCAGCTTCCTGCCGATCGTGCTGATGGGCATCCTGTTCGGCCTGGCGATGGACTACGAGGTCTTCCTCACCTCCCGCATGCGCGAGGAGTTCGTGCACGGCAACCGCGACGGCTGGATCGAGGCGGGCTTCGTCCACACGGCCAAGGTCGTCACCGCGGCGGCCATCATCATGTTCGCGGTCTTCGCGTTCTTCGTCCCGGCGGGCGAGGGCGCCATCAAGCCCATCGCGTTCGGGCTGGCGATCGGCGTGGCGATCGACGCGTTCCTCGTCCGGATGACGCTCGGGCCGGCGATGATGAAGCTCCTGGGCAACCGCGCCTGGTACCTGCCGCCGTGGCTCGACAAGCGGCTTCCCGTGCTCGACGTCGAGGGCGAGGCGCTGGCCCACCAGCTCAGCCTCGCCGATTGGCCGGAGGCCGGGTCGACGGCGACCGTCCACGCCGAGGGCCTGGCCGCGTCCGATGACGAGGTGACGCTGCTGGCCGGCGTCGATCTGCACGTCGAGCCCGGCGAGACCGTCGTGGTCACCGGTCACTCCGCCTCCCGCGAGGCGCTGCTGCTCGCGCTGAGCGGACGCCTGCGTCTCTCGGCGGGGGAGTGCAAGGTGCTGGGCCGCGTGCTCCCGGAGGAGGCCGGTCAGGTGCGCACCGCCACCACCCTGGTGGACGCCGCGGAGCCGGCCAGCCTGGTGGGGCTGCGCGCGCCGAAGGGGCTGGTGCTCGTCCACGGCGCCGACCAGCTGGAGGGTGAGGACCGTGAACGGCTCGCCGACCTCGTCACCAACCCCGAGGGCCGCAGCGTCGTGCTCTCGGCCCCCACGGCCGTCGGCCCCCACGGCCGCCGCCGTCTCGGATCTGACGCGCCGCGGCGTCCCCGTGATCGACCTGTCGCGACGCCGCGACGACACCGAAACTCAATCCGTCGGGCGCCATCTGCTCGACGAGACTCTCGTGAGGGGAGCGTCATGACATCTCTCGACCTGCGCCGCTGGCCCTGGAGGCGGTTGCTCGCCCTGCTGCTCGCGCCGCTCCTCGTGGCGGGGACGCTCCTCGCCACGACCTGGAACTACAACAGCCGGTCGCACAAGGTGGAGGCGGCGGTCGTCAACCTCGACAAGGCCGTGCAGCTCAACGGGCGCACGGTCCCGCTCGGCCGCCAGCTCAGCGCCGCGCTCGTCGACTCCGGTCGGCAGCAGAACTTCACCTGGGTGCTGGCCGACGAGGCCAACGCCGGGGACGGGCTCGCGACCGGCCGCTACGCCGCCGCCGTGATCATCCCCGAGGACTTCTCCGCCGCCGCGACCTCCTACGCCAAGAAAGACGCCTCCGGCGCCCGCCAGGCGACGGTCCAGGTGCGCACCAGCCCGGTCACCGGCGTCGCCGACACCGCGCTCGGCCAATCCGTCGCGGACGCCGCCGCCGTCGCGTTCAACGACGAGCTGACCCGCAGCTATCTCGAGAACGTCTACCTCGGCTTCAACGAGCAGGCCCAGCAGCTCGTCTCCGTCGCCGACGGCGCCCGGCAGTTGGCCGACGGATCGGCCAAACTCAGCGACGGCGTCTCCCAGGCCGCCCAGGGTTCCGGCCGCCTCGCCGACGGCCTGGACGCCGCGGCCACCGGCGGCGAGCAGCTGTCGGCCAACTCCGGCAAGCTCACGTCGGGCGCACAGCAGCTGGCGGACGGCCTCGGCCAGATGAAGGCGAAGACGCAGGGCATGCCGGTCCAGATCGGCAAGCTCGCGGACGGTGCCGACCAGGTCGCCGGCGGCACCCGGCAGCTCGCGGACGGTGCCGGCAAGCTGAAGGCCGGGGCGGCCCAGTTCTCGTCCGGCGCGACGACGTGGGCCGACGGCGCGGACAAGTTCGGCGCGGGCGCGCGCACCTACTCCGACGGGGTCGGCCAGTACGTCGGCGGCGTGAAGCAGCTCGCCGGCGGCGCCGATCAGCTCGAGAAGGGGGTCGCCACCTACACCGGCGGCGTCAGCCAATACGTCGGCGGCGTGAACCAGCTGCTCGACCCGGTCATCTCGCTGGTGTCGGGCCTGCCCGACCTCTCCGCCCTCATGCCCCAGCTGCGCCAGTTCGCCCAGGACCTGCCCCAGACCGCGACGCGCATCAACGACGCCGTGCAGCGGCTCGCCCCGCAGCTGAAGGAGCTCGTCCGCCGCATCGGCCAGGTGCAGGCCGGAGCCACGACGCTGGACGCGGAGGCGTCCGCCCACGTCGCCTCGGTGCGCAGGCTCGCCGGAGGCACGGGGATCGCCTGCCCGGAGTCGCTGAAGTCCGTCGAGGGCGGCTGCGCGGCCTTCGCCCAGGGGGTCAAGGCCGCCGGCAGCAAGGCGCTGGACGACGCGAAGGCGGTGGCGTCCCGGGCCGAGGCCGTCCGCCGGCAGAGCGACCAGCTCGACCTGACCGCCGACGACATGATCGCCCTCATCGACCAGGTGCAGAAGGCGTCCGCGGACTTCGCCAAGAACGCCACCGCCTACCGCGCCCAGATCTTGCGGTTCACCGACAACACCGACCTGCCGGCGAACCAGGGCCAGCTCGTGAGCCAGCTGCGCCAGCTGCGCGACGGCGGCACCCGGCTCGCCCAGGGCGGCGCCCAGCTGCGCGACGGCGCGACGAAGCTGTCCGACGGCGCCGACCGGCTCGCCGCCAACGGGGACCGACTCACCAGCGGAGCCGATCAGCTCGCCACCGGCGCCTCGGCGCTCTCGGTCGGGGCGCGCAAGCTCGCCTCCGGTGCGGGCCAGCTCACCGGCGGGATCGACGGGCTCGCCGCGGGCGCCTCGAAGCTCGCGGACGGCTCGGGCCAGGTCGCTGGGGGCGTCAGGCAGCTCGCCGACGGGCTGCCCGCGCTGACCGACGGCGTCGGGCGCCTCGCCGACGGCGCCGGCCAGCTCTCGTCCGGCCTCGGGGCCTACACCGGCGGTGTCGACCAGCTCGCCACCGGCGTCCGCAGCGCGTCCACGGGCGCCGACAAGCTGGCCGATGGCCTCGGCGACGCGGCCGGCGGGGCGTCTCAGCTGGCCAAGGGCACCGACAAGCTCGCCGACGGGCTGGCGTCCGGCGCGAAGCAGGTGCCGACGTACACCAAGGCCGAGCGGGAGAACCTCGCGAAGGTCGTCTCGGAGCCGCTGGCCCGCAGCAGCCTCGACTCGCTGGTCACGCCGCAGCTGGCGCTGGCGTCCCTGCTGCTTCTGCTGGCGCTGTGGATCGGCGCGGGCGCGTCCGCGGTGACGCTGGGCCGCTCGCGGCGTGAGCTCGCCTACAGCAGCGACTCCACCGGACGCCTGCTCGCACGCAGCCTCGTCCCCGCGGTCGCGGTGACGACTGCTCAGGCGCTGCTGCTCGCCGTGGTCGGCCAGGTCGCGCTGCGCTACTCGTTCGCGCAGATCGTGCCGCTGACGCTGTTGCTGGTGCTGGCCGGGGTGGTGTTCACGCTCGTCAACCACGCACTTGTCGCGTGGTTCGGCAGGGGCGGCCTGCTGGTCTCGCTTGCGATGCTGCTGGTGACGCTCGCGACGACCCTCACCTACGCGGCGCCCGGCGTGCTGGACGGCCTGCGCGCGCTGTCCCCGCTCACCCCGGCGGTCACGGCGTTCCGGCAGCTGGTGACGGGGCTGCCCGCCGCGCTGTCGATGCTGGGGCTGGTCGGCTGGGGGCTGGTCTCGGCGCTGGCCGGCTACGCCGCGCTCGCGCGGTCGCGGACGGTGTCGCTGGGCCGGGTCGCCGCGAAGAACGCGGTCTAGGCCGGCGGCTTCTCGCCCTCGGTGTCGGTCGGCTGGGCCCGCTTGGCGGCGGCGCGCAGCGCGACCGCGCGGGCGTAGTCGGCCTGCGTCGGCATGCCGTAGGCGCGGGCGGTGCTGTCGTGCAGTTCCAGGACGTAGCGCTGGAGGCGTCCGGAGAACTGCCGGGCCATCTCGCCGGGCTGCGCCTTCATCGGCCGCCCGAAGACGATATGGACGTCCGGGCGTCCCGAAACGGGCACGCTCGCCGTGGACGGCATCGCGGCGTAGGTGCCGACCAGCGCGATCGGCAGCACCTGCACGTCGTGCTGGATCGACAGCGCCGCGACGCCCGGCTTGAAGTGCGCCATCGCGCCCGTGCGGCTCCGGGTGCCCTCGGGGTAGATCAGGAGCGGGACGCCCTCCTCCAGCAGCCGTCCCGACATGCCCCGGTGGGCGCGCATGCCGCCGCGGTCGATCGGGTAGGCGTTGAAGAACAGGCGGGTGCCGAACGACTTGATCTTCTGGGTGAAGAAGTAGTCGGCCGCGGCGCCGGCGGAGAGGTTCTTCGACAGTCGCCGGGGGAGCGCGCCGAAGATCAGGGTCGTGTCCAGGTGCGAGGAGTGGTTGGCGATCGCGATGAACGGCGTCTTCACCGAGCCGAGGTGCCGACGCCCGTGCACGTGCACCGTGAGGGCCGACCAGATGTACGGCTTCATGATCAGGTGCTGGGCGATCAGCCGGCCGAAGCGGGGTCCTCGCGCCGAGTAGCGGCCAAGATCTTCGTCGCTCACGTGGTCGCTCCTTGTCGCTGGACTGCCCTCATCAAACCCGGACGGTTCATTGTGCCCCGTTCGCTTGTCGGGTGGGGGCTTCAGGCCCGGCTACGGGTCAACATGCGTGAAATGAATCGGATCGTCCCGCGCGGCAGATGCCGCAGGCCATGGTAGGCGAGCTTCCACAAGGGATTCGGCACCGAGATGACCCGGCCCTTCGCGGCGTCCGCCAGCGCGTTGGCGGCGAGCGTGTCGGCCTTCACCCACAGGAAGCCGGGGATCGCGGAGGTCTTGATGTCGGCCCGCTCGTGGAACTCGGTGGTGACCCAGCCCGGCTGCAGCCCCGTGACGGTCACGCCCGAGCCGTGCAGTTCGGTGGCCAGCGCCTCGGAGTACACGTTCGCGTACGCCTTGACCGTCGAGTAGCCGCCTGCGGTGAGGTGCCCCGACAGCGACCCGACGTTGATGATCGTCCCGCGCCCGCGCGCCTTCATGGCGCGGCCCGCGGCGCCGCCCAGCACCACCGGCGCCAGCCCCATGACGTCGAGCGCGCGCTCCTGCTCGGCGTAGTCGGCGTCCAGCAGGCTCGACGACATGCCGAAACCTGCGTTGTTGACCAGCAGGTCGACCGGACGCGCGGCGTCCTCGAGGCGGGCGGCGACCCTGTCGACGTCCTCGCGAACGCTCAAGTCGGCGCGGATCGTCTCGACGCTGATGCCGTACGCGGCGGGTAGGTCGGACGCCAACGCAGCGAGGCGTTCTTCGTCGCGGGCGACCAAGATCAGGTCGTCGCCCCGCTTCGCCAACTGCCGGGCGAACGCGGCACCGATCCCGGCGGTCCCGCCGGTCACCAGAGCACAAGTCACGTCGGCCAGCCTAGCGGGCGGCGATCGCCACCCGCACCGCCGTCTTCACCGCCTCCGCGGGCCGCTCGATGGCGCCCGGCAGGTGCACGAACCCGACGGGGACGCCGCTTCCCGCCAGCGTGCGCAGGGCGGTGTAGAGGACCGTGTTGCAGACGAATTCGCCGGCGGAGTCGGACGGCTCCGCGTCGAACCCGGCCTCGCGAAGGGCGGCGACGATCTCGTCGTTCGGGAGCGTGGCGGGGACCTTCGCGGGGCCGCCGTCCTCGACGGCCGTGCCGCGCGGCTGGGCGCCGGCATTGTCGGGGACGCGGGCGTCCTGGACGTTGTGCCCCCACCGCTCCGGCGTCACGGCCGTCCGGTTCGCGGCTACGCCGAAGCTCAGCCACAGGTCGGGGCGGACGTCGGCGGCCAGCTGCTGCAGGCGCCGGCGCGCCCGCTCGAACTCGACGGGGAGGATCTCGACGACCAGGCGCACGCCGGGGTCGGTGTAGAGCGACATCCCGGCTTCGAGGACGCCCTCGCGCGCCGGATTGCACTCGACCCCGCTGAAGGGACCGAAGCCGGTCAGCACCACGGTCGGCACGACGTCAGCCCTGCTCGACGACGGCCTTCACCTCGCGTGCCATCTGCAGCTCCTCGTTGGTCGGCACGACGAGCACCGTGACGGGGGAGCCCTGCGCAGAGATGCTGTGGGGTTCCTTGTTGCGCTCGGCGTTAGCGTCCTCGTCGAGGGTGACGCCGAGGGCCGTCAGCCGGGCGCACACGTCGCGGCGGACGGTGGCGGAGTTCTCGCCGACGCCCGCGGTGAACGTGATGACGTCGACACCGCCCAGGATCGCGATGTACGCGCCGATGTAGTGCACCAGGCGGTGGATGTAGACGTCCCAGGCGACGCGGGCTTTCTCGTCCCCGCCGTCGACGGCCGCCTCGACATCGCGCATGTCGGACGCCCCGGCCAGGCCGAGCATGCCGGACTTCTTGTTGAGCAAGGTGTCGATGTCGTCGACGCTGAGGCCTTCGCGGTTCAGGTAGAAGATGAGGCCCGGGTCGACGTCGCCGGAGCGCGTGCCCATCACGAGGCCCTCCAGCGGGGTGAGGCCCATCGAGGTGTCGACGACGTGGCCGCGATCGATCGCGGACATCGACGCGCCGTTGCCGAGGTGGCAGACGATCTGCTTGAGGTCGGAGTAGTCACGGCCGAGGAACTCCGCGGCAGCGTGGCTGACGAAGTTGTGCGAGGTCCCGTGGAAGCCGTAGCGACGCACCTTGTGCTGCTCGGCGACGTCGGCGTCGAGGGCATAGGTGTAGGCCTCGGCGGGCAGGTCCGCGAAGAACGCGGTGTCGAAGATCGCGACGTGCGGGACGTCCGGGAGCGCCTTCTGGGCGGCCCGGATGCCCGCGATGCCGGGCGGGTTGTGCAGCGGGGCCAGCGGGGAGAGCTCTTCGAGCGCCTGCACGACGCTGTCGTCGATGAGGCAGGCGGAGCTGAAGCGGTCGCCGCCGTGGACGGCGCGGTGGCCGACGGCCCGCACGTTGGACAGGGCGGGACCGTGGGCGTCGAACATCGCGGCCATCTGCTCCAGCGCGACGGTGTGGTCGGGCATCGGGCTGACGTCGTCGAACGACTCGCCGCCCACCTCGTGCTCGATGGTGGCCTCGTCCGAACCGATGCGCTGGATGAGGCCCTTGGCGAGGACCTCTTCGTCGTCCGCGTCGATGACCTGGTACTTGATGGACGAGGAGCCTGCGTTCAGCAGCAGCACGGGCTTGCTCATGGTGATCTCCTAACAGACGGCGGTCTAGCTCTGCTGGGCCTGGATCGCGGTGATGGCGATGGTGTTGACGATGTCTTCGACCAGAGCGCCGCGGGAGAGATCGTTGACCGGCTTGTTCAGGCCCTGGAGGACCGGGCCGATGGCGACGGCGCCCGCCGAGCGCTGGACGGCCTTGTACGTGTTGTTGCCGGTGTTCAGGTCGGGGAAGATGAACACGCTCGCCTGGCCGGCGACCTCGGAGCCGGGCATCTTCTTGCTGCCGACGGCCGGGTCGACGGCCGCGTCGAACTGGATCGGGCCCTCGACCTTCAGGTCGGGACGGCGCTCTCGCACCAGCTTGGTGGCCTCGCGCACCTTGTCGACGTCGGCGCCGGAGCCGGACTCGCCGGTGGAGTACGACAGCATGGCCACGCGCGGTTCGATGTCGAACGCGGCGGCGGTGTCGGCGCAGCCGATCGCGATGTCGGCCAGCTGCTGGGCATTCGGGTCGGGGTTGACCGCGCAGTCGCCGTAGACGTGGACCCGGTCGGCCATGCACATCAGGAACGACGAACTGACCACCTCGACGCCCGGCTTCATCTTGATGAACTCCAGGCTCGGACGGATGGTGTTCGCGGTGGTGTTGGCCGCACCCGAGACCATGCCGTGGGCCATCCCCATGTGCACCATCATCGTGCCGAAGTAGGACGGGTCCGCCATCTTCTCCCTCGCCTGCTCGATCGTGACGCCCTTCTTGGCGCGCAGGCGGGCGTACTCGGCGGAGAACCGGTCGAGGAGCTCGGGGTCGTCCGTGGAGAAGATCTCGGCGCCGTTCAGCGTCAGCCCCAGCTGGACGGCCCGGTTCTTGATGGTGGTGGCGTCGCCGAGCAGCATGATGCCGGCGGTGCCGCGGCGCAGCACGACGGACGCGGCCTCGAGGATGCGGTCGTCGGACGACTCGGGCAGGACGATCGTGCGCTGGTTGCGCCGCGCCATCTCGTTGAGCTGATACTCGAACATCACCGGCGTGCGGACGTCCGCCGGCGGCAGCGCCAGCGTGGCCAGCAGCTTCTCGGTGTCGACGCCCTCGCTGAAGACCCGGCGGGCGACCTCGATCTTGCGCGGCGAGCTGACCTTCGTGCCCTCCAGGTGGAACAGCCGGGACGCCGTGGTGTAGGTGCCCAGGTTCGTCACCGCGATGGGCAACTCGTGGTGCACCGTGTTCATCAGCTGCTGCACCGAGCGGGGGATCTCGTAGCCGCCGACGAGGATGAGCCCCGCCAGCGCGGGGAACGCGCCGGAGGAGTGCGCCAGCAGGATGCCGGGAATCATCTCGGCGCGGTCGGCGGCGAGGATGACGGTCGCCTCCTCGAACAGCCTGTCGAGGACGTTCGGCAGCGTCATCCCCGCGACCAGGACGCCCTGGCTCTCGCGGAGGAGCTGCTCGGGGCGTCCGCTCAGCAGCTGCGCCTCGGCGGACTCGAACTGGGCGCCCAGGCTCGGCGCGGGCAGGATCGGGTCGGCCGCGATCGCGGCGGTGACCGTGTCGGGGAATCCGGCCTCGAGCTCGTCGCGGACCGCCTGCAGGTCGGGCTGCTCGACCCGGGTGGCGATGACGGCGACGGTCTTCGCGTGGTGCCGGTTGAGCTCGGCCATCGCGTTCTCGGCCATCGTCCGCACCTCCTGCGCGGAGCGGCCGCCCCGGGCCGAGACCGTGAGCGCGACGGGAGCGTTCAGGTTGGCGGCGATCTGGCCGTTCACGGCGAGCTCGGTGGCGCGGGTCGCGTCCGGGAAGTCGGAGCCGATGATGATGATCGCGTCGAAGGCGTTCTTGATGGCGCCGTACCGGTCGACGATGGTCGTCATGGCCTCGTCGGGGTTGGCGCGGTACTGCTCGTACGTCACGCCGAACGTCTGGTGGTAGCGCTGGTTGACGCCGGGCTGGTTGATGAGGGTCTCGATCAGGCTGTCGCGCTCGCGTCCGCTGCGGATGAGCGGGCGGAACACGCCGATGGACGAGACTTCGCGCGTGAGCGAGTCGATGATGCCGAGGGCGACGATCGACTCGCCGGTCTGAGCTTCGGGTGCAGCGACGTAGATGCTCCGGGTCACGCCCTCAGGCTATCGGTGCAGCGAGACGTTGGCGCAACCAATCGATGTCAGCTCGGTGCTGGGCGGCGTCCCCGGGGGTCTCCAGGATGACGGGCGCACCCGCCGACCGGACGACGTCGACGAGGCCGTCCGGATCGCACTGACCCTGCCCGAGGCTCGTGTGCCGGTCGGCGCCGGAGCCGTTGGCGTCCCGGGAGTCGTTGAGGTGGATCAGGTCGATGCGCCCGGTGACCGCTCGCACCCGCTCGACGACTCCGGTCAGGTCGGCGCCGGCGGCGTGGGCGTGGCACGTGTCGAGGCAGAAGCCGACCATGTCGGCGCCCTTGGCCGCCTGGACGGCCGCCCACAGCCGGTCGATGTTCTCCAGCTGTCGGGCCGGCGCGTTGTCGCCGCCGGCGGTGTTCTCGATGAGCACCGGAACCTCGGCCTTCAGGCCGTCGATCGCCTTGCGCCAGTTGTCGAAGCCGGCGTCCAGGTCGCCGTCCTTGCCCATCTGACCGCCGTGCACGATGACGCCCAGCGCGCCGAGCTCGGCGGCGGCGGTGACGTGCTGTTGCAGCAGCTTGCGGCTGGGGATGCGCACCCGGTTGTTCCCCGTGGCGACGTTGATGACGTAGGGGGCGTGGACGTAGAGGCCGATCCCGGCGGCGCGGGCGTCCTCGCGGAGGGCCGCGATGCCACCCTCGTACGTCAGCGCCGGGCCCTTGTAGCTCTGCGGGTTGCCCAGAAAGATCTGCGCGATCGTGGTGCCGCGGTCGGTCGCCTCGGTGATCGCATCGCTCTGCTCGACGTGCGCGCCGATGATGAGGTCGTTCATCGCAGTCCTCCCAACACCTCGACGGCGGCGTCGACGTCGTCGAGCGGCACCAGCAGGTGGTCGTGGTAGTAGCCGGCCAGGACGTTGCACGACAGCCCGACGCGGGCCAGGGCCTGCGCGACGACCGCGGTGACGCCGACGGCGTCCAGCGAGGTATGGATCATCAGCGTGATCCAGCCGAAGACGCCGTCGTAGGGCAGGCCGGCTTCCTCGGCGGCGGCGCGGCTCAGCACGAGGGTCTCGCCCTCGTCCTCAACGATGCGGGCGTCGGCGTCCACGTCCAGCGGTGTGGTCGAGGTGACGACGACGTATTCACCGGGACGCACGTGCGGCCGCAGCGACCCGAGGATCTCGTGCAAGTCGGTCAATCCTGGCATGGGGCTCAGTGTAGGAGTGCGGGGTCGGGGCGCGCCGCCGCGTCCGAGGCGGTCAAGGCCATCCCCTTCCCTTAGGCGTACCCGGTGCGCGCCGGGCGCCCGATAGTCTGAGGAGTGGTCACCCATGACCTTGCGAAGGGACGTCACCGTGGATCGAGCTCACCTGGCCGTGCGACTGCACGAGGCCGTCGCCCGCCACGCGGAGCGTCCCGCGCTGCGTATCCGGGAGGGCGACCACTGGCGGGTGCACACGTTCGCCGAGTTCGGCGCGGCCGCGCGCGCTCTCGCCGCCCACCTCATCGACCACGGCGTCCGGGCCGGCGACCGCGTGGCGGTGTTCTCGGCGAACCGACCCGAGTGGTCGATCGTCGACCTGGCCTGCCTGAGCGTCCGCGCCGTGCCCGTCCCCGTGTATCCGACGAGCACGCCCGACCAGGTGCGGCACATCCTGGCGGACTCGGGCTGCGTCTGGCTGTTCTGCGAGGGACGTAGCGAGCTGGAGCGCGTCCAGCTGGTGTGGGGCGAGCTGCCCGACCTGCTCCGCGCGGTGACGCTCGACGACCCTGACGAGGACGCCCCGGCCGACGACCGGGTGACGTCCCTGAGCGCGTTGCTGGCGCAGCCGAGCGACGAGGCGTCCGCGGCAGAGGTCGATCGGCGGCTGGAGGAGGCGTCCGGGGACGACCTGGCGTCGATCATCTACACCTCCGGCACCACCGGGGACCCGCGCGGGGCGATGCTGGCGCACGAGGCCTTCGCCTTCGAGATGGACGCCTTGGAGGAGTTCTTCCCGCTGACGCCGGACGACTCGTCGCTGTGCTTTCTGCCGCTCAGCCACGCCCTCGAGCGGGCCTGGACGTACTACGTCCTCGTGCACGGCTGCCTCAACACCTACGTGCGCTCGGCGGCAACGGTGGCCGAGCAACTCGTGCTGGCCAAGCCGACGTTGATGGTCAGCGTGCCGCGGCTCTACGAAAAGGTCATCGCCACGGCGCGGGAGCGGGTGGCGTCCTCGCCGGTGAAGCAGCGCATCTTCGACTGGGCGCTGCGCGTCGGGGCGGCCTGCCAGTCCGCCTACCGGGCCGGACGGCGTCCGTCGTTGTTCTGGCGCGCCCAGCTCCCGGTCGCCGACAAGCTGGTGTTCTCCTCGATCCGGGACGCCCTCGGCGGCCCCAAGACCGTCATGGCCTGCGGGGGAGCGCCGCTCCGCCCGGAGGTCGAGGAGTTCTTCAGCGCCTGCGGGATGCTCCTGTGCCAGGGCTACGGGCTGACCGAGGCGTCCCCGCTGGTGACGTTCAACTCTCCGGACGCCTTCCGCTTCGGCACCGCGGGCCGGGTCGTCGTCGGCGGCGAGCTGCGCATCGGCGACGAGGACGAGATCTACTACCGCGGGCCCAACGTCATGCGCGGTTACTGGAACGACCCCGAACGCACCGCCGAGGCCATCGACGAGGACGGCTGGCTCCATACCGGCGATGTCGGGCACCTCGACGACCGGGGGTTCCTCGTGATCACCGATCGCATCAAGGACCTCATCGTCACCAGCAACGGCAAGAACATCGCGCCCGGCCCCATCGAGGGGATCCTGCTGACCGATCCGCTGTTCGAGCACGCGGTGATCCTCGGCAACAACCGGCCCTACCTGACGCTGCTGGTCTCGCCGTCGGCCCCGCACCTGGAGGCGCTGGCCAAGCAACTGCAGATCGCCTGGCAGGATCGGAGCGAGCTGCTGACCAACCAGGCGATCCTCGACGAGCTGCGTGGTCGAATCCGAGAGAAGACCGCCAAGCTCGCCCACCATGAACAGATCGGTGACCTGCGGCTCATGCTGGAGAGCATCTCGATGGACAACGGCCTACTCACCCCGACGCTGAAGGTGAAGCGCCGCGAGGTGGAGAAGCGGTTCAAGGCGCTGATCGACGAGATGTACGTCAAGGCGAGCCGTCCCAAGCAGGACGCCGTCGGGCGCTGAGCACTCCAGGGGAGCCGGCGGGGGACCGGTTCATGATTGGCGCCAGGGTGTCGCCCCACGGTAAAGTGAATCCTTGGCTGCGTCCCACCCGGGAACGGCAGTCGGCATTACGCCCTCCTGCCATGGGAGATGCCCATGGCCGCACAGACCAGAGGAGGTGGAGTTCGCGTATGCGCAAGTACGAAATCATGATCATCGTCAGCCCTGACGTCGACGACCGCCAGGTGAACGGCGAGATCGAGCGGCCGTTCGAGGCCTTCAAGAAGGCCGGTGGCACCGTGGACAACGTGGACGTCTGGGGCCGTCGTCGCCTCGCCTACGACATCCAGAAGAAGTCCGAGGGGATCTACGCCGTGCTCGGCGTCACCGCCGAGCCCGCGGTCGTCAGCGAGCTGAACCGTCAGTACACGCTGAACGAGCGGGTCATGCGCACCAAGGTCATCCGACCCGACCTGCACGCCTGAGCCGAAAACTGTCGGCCCCTGCTGGCAGAGTTCGGGTCGTCACCCAAGAATCCGATTCTGGAGAGAAGTCATGGCAGGCGAAACCATCATCACCCTCGTCGGCAACCTGACCGCCGACCCCGAGTTGCGCTTCACCCCGTCCGGTGCGCCGGTCGCGAACTTCACGGTCGCGTCCACGCCCCGCCAGTTCGATCGTCAGACGAACGAGTGGAAGGACGGCGACGCGATGTTCATCAACTGCTCGGTGTGGCGCCAGGCCGCTGAGAACGTGGCCGAGTCCCTCACCAAGGGCATGCGGGTCATCGTGCAGGGTCGGCTGAAGAGCCGCTCCTACGAGACGCGCGAGGGGGAGCGTCGCACGGTCTTCGAGATCGACGTCGACGAGATCGGTCCCGCCCTGAAGTACGCCTCGGCCAAGGTCACCCGTAACCAGTCGGGGTCCGGCGGCGGCTACTCCGGTGGTCAGTCCTCCGGCGGCAACTGGGGTGGCAACCAGAACAACAACAACTGGGGCGGCCAGGGCGGCAACGCCGGCGGCGGCTTCAACTCCGGCGGCGGAAACAACGCCGGGGGTTCCTACGGGCAAGACAACCGCTCCGGCGGCAACGACCCGTGGGCGTCGGCCCAAAGCGAAGAACCGCCGTTCTGATCGCGTCCCCACTCACCAAGAACTGTCATTCCGGCATGCGCCGGGCTCTATGAAGAAAGAAGAGCACCACAATGGCCTCACCACGTAAGCCTTCGAACAAGAAGAAGATCGCGCCCGCGAAGTCCATTCGCGTCGGCAAGATCGACTACAAGGACACCGCCACCCTGCGGCGGTTCATTTCCGAGCGCGGCAAGATCCGTGCCCGCCGCGTCACCGGGCTGTCCGTCCAGGAGCAGCGCAAGGTCGCCATCGCGATCAAGAACGCGCGCGAGCTCGCCCTGCTGCCCTACGTGTCGACCGCGCGCTGAGAAAGGAGATTCAGATGAAGCTCATTCTGACCGCTCCGGTCGAGAAGCTCGGCGTGCCGGGCGATGTCGTCGAGGTGAAGGACGGCTACGGGCGCAACTTCCTGCTGCCTCGCGGCGACGCCATCCGGTGGACCCGCGGCGCCGAGAAGCAGATCGAGGGCATCCAGCGGGCGCGCGATGCCCGTGAGATTCGCGGCCACGAGCACGCGCTCCAGGTTCGCGAGCAGCTCGAGGCTCTCGACGTGACCCTGCCGGCCCGCGCAGGCGAGGGCGGCAAGCTGTTCGGCGCCGTGACCGCGTCCGACGTCGTCGCCGCGATCCGCACTGCCAACGGCCCCGCCGTCGACCGTCGCTCGATCGAGATCGACAAGCCGATCCGCACCGTGGGTTCCCACACCGTGGGCATCAAGCTCACCGACGGCGTCATCGCTCACATCAAGGTGAACGTCGCCGCCGCCTGAGTCGCACTCGACCCAGATCGAGGGCCGGTCCGTCGTCACGACGGGCCGGCCCTCGTCGCGTCTCCCGGGCGCCTCCCGCACCACCGACGAGGGGGGTCGCCGGAGCGGCTCCAGGAATCTCGCGATGCTCCAGGCAGTTCGGTGGAGGGGAGTCAGAACAGATCGAGCCGGCTCTTCAGGCCCAGTTTGGCCAAGATGTTCCCCACGTGCGTCTTCACCGTCGGTAATCCCACCACCAATGAGTCGGAGATCTCTTGGTTGGAACGACGCTCCAGCATCAACGCCAATACGTCCCGCTCGCGCGGGGTGAGGTGCTGGCCGGGGTCGAACTCTTCCAGCGTCGGCTGGCGGCGGCTCGTGCGCCAGATTCGCTCCCCTGACGCCGTGCGCACTGCGGCGTCCGCCAGCGTCTCGGCGCTCGCCGCCTTGTGCAGGAAGCTGTCGGCACCGGCGAGGTAAGCGCTCGTGGCCTCGGCGGCATCGTCGGTGGCGGTGTAGATCAGCACCCCCGGGCGCGGGTCGAGGCCGACGATCTCCCGGCACAGAGCCGTGCCCATGAGAGCGCCCTCGAGCCGGAGCGGCAAGACGACCAGATCCGGAGCCAGCGAACGCGCACACTGCAGCGCGCAGGCATAGGTGGCGCATTCCCCCACGATCCGCAGTTGATCGGTGGCGGCGAGCACCGTCCGGATGCCCATCAGGACCACCGGATGGTCTTCTACGAGCAAGACGCGCGCCTCCACGAGGCGACCATACGACCTTCGACTTCCCGGTGCACATGGGCGCCGGGCGCGCCTTGACTAGCAACTTCATCCTCCGGGGATGATCTGGGCGCCACTGGGGACTGCTTAGATGCCTCCAACCGATGACACGTCGAAGTGTCCAGATTGTAAGGATTCGAGCCAAGATGTCCGCAGACAGCGTGTTGGTCGTCGGAGCGGGATCGGTCGGGGCAACAATCGCTTGGCAGTTGGCCAAGAACGGGCGCCCCGTGACGGTGGTGGATTCCGGCGACGGTCCAGGCGCTGGCTGCTCATACGCCAACGCCGGTCTCTTGTCCCCTGAGCACGTCGAGGCCATGGCCAACCCGCGCAACGTCGCGCTCGGTGTCCAACACCTGCTGGACGCCGACGGGCCCTTCCGTCTGCATGCGCGCCCCTCGCTCGCGCCGTGGCTGGTGTCGTTCGCGTGGGCATCCCGGCCCAGACATGCGGCGCGGGCCACCCAGCGCCTGCGAGAGATGGCACATCGCAGCGTCGCCCTGCACTTGGGCTACGTCGAGGAGGGCGTCCCCACCGGCTGCCACATCACCGGGTCGGTGGATCGTCTTCCCGACGGCACGGAGGTGCTCAACCCCGGCGACGCCACCTGCAACACGTTTGACTACGTCACATCGATGCTGGACGCCGCAACCGCGGCCGGCGCCGAGGTCCGGTGGAACACCACTGTGGAGGAGCTTCGCCCCGATGGACGCCGCATCACCGAGGTGGGGATTGACGGCGAGTCGCTCCGTCCGGTTGACGTGGTCCTCGCGGCGGGTCTGGGCTCGACTCGCCTGGCCGGCCGGGTGGGTGTGCGGCTGCCGATGCAGGGCGCGGCCGGCTATGTCATCGACTTGGAGCGCGGCCCCAACGACCCGCCACAACCGGTCCGCCTCGTCGAACACAAGGTTGTGGTCACCCCGTTCCGCGACCGCGAGCGACTCGCCTGGCCGGCCGGGTGGGTGTGCGGCTGCCGATGCAGGGCGCGGCCGGCTATGTCATCGACTTGGAGCGCGGCCCCAACGACCCGCCACAACCGGTCCGCCTCGTCGAACACAAGGTTGTGGTCACCCCGTTCCGCGACCGCATCCGCGTCTGCGGCACCCTCGACCTGGGCGGCCCACAGGGCATCCAGCAGCACCGCGTCGCGGCCGTCAGGGAGGCCGCCCGCGCCGAACTGCCCGAACTCGCTTGGGACCATGAGTTCGAGGTGTGGCGAGGTGACCGCCCCAGCACCAGCGACGGCGCGCCGGTGATCGGGCGCCCGAACGCTCTGGACAACCTCGTGGTCGCCACCGGCCACGGCATGTGGGGCCTGGTGCTGGCCCCGATCACCGCCGATTGGGTGCTCCGCGACATCATCAACGGCGGAAATCCTTACGATCCCCTGTTCTCCCCGGACCGCTTCCAGCTCCCGTTCCCCCGCTCCATCCGCGGAAGGTTGACCCGATGACTGACCACACACCACCGACCCCCCACGCCGCGGCTGCACCCGATAACCCCACCAGCACCGAGGCCAATGTCTACGACATGACGGTCTCCCCCGGCAGGGCGAGGTTGCTCAACGTCTTGGCGCTCATCGGCCTGGCCGTCAGCGCCGTGGCTGGATTCCTGACCGAGCCGCCCACCTTGTGGGGGTTGCTGCCCATCGTGCTCTATGCGGCACTGGCGCTGCTCGGCATGGAAATTAATGTGGCGACCGTCGTCGCACTGTTGTCGGGTGTGCTCATCCTGCAACCAACGCCGGTCGCGTTCGGCAAGCTCATGGGCGACGGCATGGCTGACTCGATCACCATGATCGGCCTGATCATCATGCTCGGCGCGGGGGTGGGTGAAGTGCTGCTCGCGACGGGTGTGGCCACCACGATCGTCCACGCTGTCATGCGCGTGATGGGTGACAAGAACCCGATCGCGGTTATCTACGGCCTCATGCTCGCCCCGCTCATCCTCGTCGCCGGGCTTGGCACCCTCGCCGGCGCGCTGGCGATCTCGGCCCCCATCCTCCTGCCAATCGCCGCCCGCTTGGGTTACACCCGCTCGGCCACCGCGGCCATGCTCTTCCTCGGCGGTTGCGCCGGCCTGGCTCTTGCACCCTTCGCTGGCTCCAACGTCGCGATCATGGACGCCGCGGGCGCTGGCTACCTCGACTACCTCATACACGGCGCCGGACCGCTGGCGATCCTGTCGCTAGCGCTGGGGCCGTTCGTCGTGAAGTTCATCCAGAAGCGTACGGAAGGCATCCCCGAGGAACAGTACGAGGCGTCCTTGCGCGAGGTCGACGAGGTTGAGGCGCCCAAGCACGCCAGACGTGCCACGGTGGTGTTCGTCGTAGTGCTGCTCGCCAGCGTCATCTACGCCACGATCGCGTCGGCGGGCACGAGCTTCCCGCTGGTTGCATTGCCGGCCATCGGCATCGCGGTGGGCCTTGCCGGACGCCTCTCCGTGCCGGAGATCGCCAAGTTGATCTACCGCGGTGCGGCGAAGCTGGTGTCGATCTTTGTGCTGTTCTGGCTGCTGGCCGGCCTGTTCATCATCATCGAGAAGCTGGCCCCCTTCGAGATCATCCTGAAGACCTACGAGACCTCGCTGTCGGCCACCTCCCCGTTCGTGTTCGCCATCATCGTGGCTCTCATCGGCTGGGTGGGCATCCCCGGCGCGACGGCGGCGCAGGTCGTCCTGCTGCATAAGGTCTTCGGCCCACTGAGCGAGGCGATCGGCGTCCCGATGCCCACCTGGATCGTCGTGTTGCTGTTCGCGTCCAAGACCGACACCTACGGGCCGTTCCCCAATGGAAACATGATCGGTGCGATGGGCCTAGCCCAATCGAAGAACCTGCGCAACATGCTCATCACAGGTTGGATGGTCCTGATCCCAGCGACGCTGATGTATCTGATTCTGGCTTTCTTCCAGACTCGCTGAGGCCGACGACAAGGAGTACCCATGGATTTCGCCATCAATGACGTCGAACTCATCGATGGAACCGGTGCACCCCGGCGGCGCGCGCACGTCTGCATCCGGGATGGCCGCATCGCCCAGATCGCCGAGGAGCCGCTGGAGGGCACCGACGTGGTCGACGGGCACGGGCTGGTGCTCGCGCCCGGCTTCATCGACCTGCACTCCCACGCCGACTTCGCGATGCAGGCAACCCCGGATGCCTCCACTCAGCTCGCTCAAGGCGTCACCACCCTCATCACGGGCAATTGCGGGCACTCACCTTTCCCCGTCAAGGACGTCGCGGCACTACGGGACGCCTCGTCATTTCTGCGCCCGCAGATGGACTGGTCGTGGACCGATCTGAGCGGCTATGCCGATCGTATGGACGCCCTGCCGCCCGGGGTGAACCTCGGGCTGCAGGTCGGGCACGGCGCCCTGCGGATCGCCGCGATGGGCCACGACCGGCGGCCGCCGAACGACGACGAGTTGGCCACCATGTGTCGCCTGCTGGCGGAGGCTGCCGACCAAGGCGCGGTGGGATTCTCCACCGGGTTGATCTATGCACCCGGCTCGTACGCGCGCCCTGATGAGGTGCATGCGTTGGCGTCCGTAGCCGCCTCCAAGGGCCTCCTGTACTCCACCCACATGCGCGACGAACGGTCCCACGTGCGGGAGGCCGTCGATGAGGCCATCGAGACGGCGCGGCGCAGCGGGGTGCGGTTGGAGATCTCGCACATCAAGGCCATGGGGCCGGGCAACCACGGCCTGGTGCCGGACATCTTGGAGCGGATCGACGCGGCGCGCGCCGAGGGGTTGGACGTCGCGGCCGACGTCTACCCGTACACCGCCTCCTCGACGACGCTGACCTCTCGTCTGCCGGACTGGGCCATGGAGGGCGGCGCGCAGGCTCTGTTGAGGCGGCTGGATGATGGTGCGACGCGGACGAGGGTCCGCGCCGAACTCCAAGCCAGCTTCGGGCCGAACGTCGACCCGGACGGGATCGTGCTGGTCAACATGCCGCAGGGGCGCTTCAGTGAGTATCTGGGACGGTCGCTCACCGACATCGCTGCGGCCACCCACTCGACCCCCGCCGATGTGACTCTGGACGTGCTGGCCGATCACCAGGCCACTGTGGCGATCGTCAACCACGCCATGGCGGAGTCCGATCTCGAGGCGGCGTTGGCCCACCCGTACGTGTCGGTGGCCTCCGACGGCTGGGTGCTCAGCGTCGAAGGCGACGGAGTCCCGCATCCGCGTAGTTTCGGGACGTTTGCCCGCGTCCTCGCCCGCTACGTCCGTGAGCGCGGGCTGTTGAGCCTGGAGGAGGGCGTGCGGCGCATGACAGGGCTGCCGGCATCACGACTGAAGTGGGACGACCGGGGCGTAGTTGCGACGGGGGCTATCGCCGACCTTGTCCTGTTCGATCCCGAGCACATCGCTGATCTGTCGACGTTCGCCGAGCCGTGGGCATTGGCCACCGGGGTCGAGCGTGTTTGGTTGAGTGGACGTCCTGCTTGGAAGGCCGGGGAGGCGCTCACCCCGCGGCAGGGGCATATCGTACGGGCGCCATCGGACCACTGAGAGCGAGGGAAACCCGACCAAGCTTTCTGGACGGATGTTGGGCGGTGACATGCGCCCGACGCGCAGAACTGTCGCTGGACGAGGCTGCTGTGGGTTGTCAGCAACGGCTTGTGACCGCATTCGCGGCGGCAGATCCTGGCCAGCCCGTCGGCGGACGTCAGTCGCGCCGCCCATCGGGGGCCACACAAGACCCCCTTCCCGAGCCGCAGTTCGTCGTGGACCCGTGGCGTCCCATGCGAGCCGCGTGACATGTGATGGCGGGCACGAACGTGACACTCAGCTGCCGCTCGGCGGCCTGATCACCAGCCATTCCCCGTAGCCCGAGCGGATATCCCCAAATCCCGGGACGTCCCCGTGACCGGGAACCTGGCCCAAGCAAGCTCACGTACGCGCCGAAACACATGGGAGGACGTCCTTCCGGGCGAAGTAGGCGCTCGCAGGCGCCGGCTCGCTCTGGGTGGCCAGGTCATGGCCTCCATGCCGAGCTTCCAGCGGTTTCGCGGCCGCGGGCTGATCGATCTCCGCGGTGCATCGGCGCCGGCGCTAATCCCAGCGCGGCGCCCGGCCCTTTCGCGGTGTCCGGCCCTGAAGTGAGCAATCCCGATGCCAGCTTGGCGGCGCTCAAGCGGGCATCGGATGAGTGAGTGACGAGGGGGCGAGGAGTGCCGGACAAACCGGATCGTCGAGCGCTGCCGAAGTCAGGCAATGGCGAATTGACCAGACGGCCCGGCTCTACGGCCGCCGCCGGACCAGGGCGCGCCTACTCCGTCGGGACTTTGTTCGCCGACTGTGTTGAGTGATCCCACGTGGTGGGCGCGGATGTGGAGCACGGCGTGTGGGTCGAGGAGGCCGTCGCCGTCTACGGAGGGGTCTGGCCTCGAGGGAAGCCGCGGGGGTCGTGGCAGGCACCCCGGCCCGGGGCTCGGGCGTTACCCGGACCGTCCCGGCGGCGGTCACGAGGTAGCGATAACCCAGCGGCGAGCGCCACGCGAACAGTCCGGGCTCGGGCTGCTCGAGGAGCCAGCCGCCGTGGGTCTTCGCGCGGTGGGTGAACCGGGACAACGGGCCGAGGTTGTCGGGACGCGTCTTGCCCGCCCCGGTCTTGTGCTGGTGATCGAAGGGGCGGGTGTGATCGAGGTCACAGCGCCGAGACGGCGTCGTCGCGAACGGAAACACGTCGACCGGGTTGCGCTGCTCGACGGCGAAGCGCGTCGCGTCCGGAACCTCGTAGCAGTCGACCGGCGACACCGTGGCTCCCGTCACCATGGGGCGGACGGTGACGCGACAGCCGCGCAGCAGGCGTCCGAGGTGATCGGTGAGAAGAGGACCCCAGCCCTCGACCCGCGCGACCGGGTCGAGGACGCACCCGCGGGCAGCGTCCGGGGCGCGCACCTCGACCACGAGGGTCGCCTGGCGCGGTGGAACCACCACCGACGTCGGCTCGCCGTCGGCGCCCATCGGCAAGGTGTGCTGGCCGATCGCCTGGCGGGCGAGGACCCCGACCGCGGCGGCGCGGCGAGCGTCCTTGTCGCCGTCCCCCAGGGTGCCGGCGAGCGACTCCAGCGCGTAGTCGAGGGCCAGCCCGTCGCTCGCGTCCAGCCTTCCGGACACATCGCAGTGCCCGTCGTGGAT
Organism: Nigerium massiliense; assembly: GCF_000826085.1. GTDB lineage: Bacteria > Actinomycetota > Actinomycetes > Propionibacteriales > Propionibacteriaceae > Propioniciclava > Propioniciclava massiliense. The sequence continues at coordinate 881,432 of NZ_CCYM01000002.1, forward strand.
GCCGTGCACGTCGAGGCGGCGGGTTCGCGCGGCGTCAGCGGCCCGCTGCGCGGCGAGCGCGGGGTCGGCCCGGACGATCCACTCGGAGAGCCGGCCCATCACGCGGCCCCAGGGCTGCAGGGCGAGCGCCTGGGCACACCAGCCGTCGACGACGGCGCACGCGTCGGCGGGGAGCCCGGCGTTCGCGCAGTCGCGCGCGACGAGCAGGGCGTGCCACACCCGCACCGAGCCGGTGACGACGAACTGGAAAAGACGAGGGTGCCGGTGGCGGAGGTTCAGGGCGTCCCGCACCTGGCTCGCCGCGGCGGCGAGCCCGATGCCGGCGAGGGCGGCAATCTCCGCGATGACGAACTCGGCGATGCGCGGCGTACCGTCGGCGCCGCCCTGCACCCACCGCTCGGCGCCCTGCATGACCGCGGCCTCGTCGACGTGCTTGCGATCACACATGTCGAGCAGCGCAAGCAGCGCCGCGGCCTCCGCCGCCCGCGCCTGATCAAGGGCGTAGGCGTAACCGGCCGCCGCGTCGGCGTAGCTTGCCAGTTCGATTCCCATACCCACAGAATAATCGAACACTCTGACAATTTCCGCACGAAGCCTGACTCTGTTGATAAGTTCGCCGCGCAACGTTTGGGCGTGTCGCGGCATGATCGTGAAGTCGTGATGAGGTCTGGTGCGCACCTGTCGGCTGATGACCAACAGCCCGTTCTCCATCGCGGCCCGATGGGGGTTGTGCGCGGCGAGGTGAGGTCCCTGGGGTTGCTGACCTGCGGCTGAGGGCTGCTGATGGAGGATGTCGGCCAGTGCGAAGTCGTCCGGGATGGGTCACCCATGGTTGACGCCGGGGGGCGCATGAAGGCGGGAGGCCGGAGGCGGGTCCAGCCAGGAAATCGGCAGGACGTCGCTTAGTCTGAGGCAATGCGGACCGCTCAGTCTGATCGTGGATCGTCACAGGGGATCGAGCCGCGCCAGCGCCTCGTCGGCCTCGCCGTCATCGTCGTGGCGGCCGTCATCATCGGCCTGCTTGTCGCTTTCCTGCGCCCGCAGCCGCAGAAGCCTGGGGGGCCGGTCGTTCCGGCTTCCCCCGGGGCAGCGGCTCAAGAGGCGACACCGACTCCGACCCCGACGCCGACCTCGTCGATCCCGGAGCAGGCTCGCACGTCGGTGTGGACGTCCGACACCCCCGCGACCGGCAAATACACCGCCAACACGCTCACGGCCGGCCCTGCTCGCCCGGCCCGCTCGACCCACGACTATGTGGTCAAGCTCGAGACGTCCCTCACCGACCTCGACGTCAACGCGGTGGCCGAGCAGATCAACAAGGCCCTCAACGACGAGCGGAGCTGGATCGGCTACGGCAAGGACAACTTCAAGCTGGTCGACAAGGAGGGCAAGGGCGTCCTCACGATCTACCTCGTCTCCTCGAAGACCGTCGACAAGCTCTGCGCCCCGCTGGACACCGGCGGAAAGTGGAACTGCCGCGCCGGCAACCGCGTGATCCTGAACGCCGACCGCTGGCGCTACATGACGCCGACCTACGACAACCTGGACGACTACCGCGCGTACATGGTCAACCACGAGGTCGGTCACTTCCTCGGCAACGGGCACGTCACCTGCCCGACGAAGGGCGGCCGCGCTCCCGTGATGATGCAGCAGAGCATCAGCTTGGGCGGCTGTCAGCCCAACGCGTGGCCCCGGACGTCCGACTGACGCCTGGTCCGCCGGCACGCCAGGGGGACATAATGAAGGTCTCGACCTGGGGGGATGGAGAGAGGGCTGAGCGCGAGGGTGAAGCAGCTGGCGCTGCGCTCCGCGCCCGCTACTCCCCGCGCGGCTTCGGCTTGGGCGCCGCGGAGAACGTGAACGCGCCGAGCGTCGAGGACGGCAGGGTGCCGCGCTCGCTCGGCCGCTTCGGGGCGTCGTCGCCGGCGTGCTCCTGCTCGGCGCCGGGCTGCTGGGGGCGGACGTCCCCACCGATCGCCTCGCGGACGGCGAGCGTGATCGGGTCGGTCGACGTCGTGTGGTGCTTGCGCGTCTCGGGCATGACCAGAGTCTAGGTCAGGCGTCGTCGACCTCGGCCAGCACCTCGGCGAGGTCGATGCGGGCGCCGTTTCTCTCGAGGCCGGCGGCGACGTGGGCGAGGGGGACGCGCTCGGGCCAGGTGAGCGCCACCAGCATCACCGCGGTGAGGACGCCTCCGCAGGCCGCCCAGAATCGGGTCTCCTCGGCCACGAAGCCCCAGGCGGTGAACGCGACCAGTGGCGCTGCGCCGACCGGGCCGTGGGTATGCACCCAGGTCACGAGGCGACGACCCGCCACAATCCGCTGAACGGGCCAGGGATCGCGCGGGTTGAGCGGCCGCAGCGTGCGGTCGGCCATGCGCCGTCCCACGACGCCGAGAACCACCATGAGGGCGAGCGCGAGCCCCCACCAGGGCGCGTCGCCGGGCCCCAGCGGCGCGACGTCGGTGGGGCCGTCCGCCAGCACGATCGGCAGGACCGGCACGAGGGCCCAGCCGAGGTACGCGAGGGAGGCGGTGCGGGCCCGCGGCCGTCCGTCAGATCCGTCGAACCAGGTGGGCTGGGACGCCGGGGTGCGCCGGGGACGCCCCTCGGGACCCCTCGGCCGCAGCGCCACAACGAGCGCGGCCGCGACGACGGCGACGCTCAGCGCCACGTCTGCGGCAACGAGCGTCATCACGGTCCCCTCCCGGCCGACAAGGTCGGTCGCCTCGCCCACGACGCCATTCTAAGGGACGCATGTCGTGAAAGCTTCGGAGGGTCCATTTGACCCTCACGCAACGTGAGCGTTTAGCGTCTACGACGGAGGTGGACATCAATGACCAACAACACCACGACCAATCCGACCACGCGGGCGATCGGCCTGCTGACCGACCCCGACCGCGATGTGCGCTTCCGGGCGGCCACGATCCTCGGCTCGACGCCCGATCCGGCTGCCGCGGAGGCTCTCGTCGAGCGGCTCGGCGCCGAGAGCGACCTCAACGTGCGGGAGACGCTGACCTGGGCCGTCGTCCAGAACATCGGCACCGCGCTGCCCAGGGTGCTCGAGCTCCTGCAGAGCCCCGAGCCCGCCGTGCGCAGCCAGGCCGCGCACGTGCTCAGCAAGGTGGGCGATCCCGCCGTCGCCGGGCATTTGGGCGCCGTGATCGCCGACGACGACCCCGAGGTCGCCGTCAAGGCGTACCGCGCGGCGGCTGCGACCGGACGTCCCGAGGTGGTCGACACGCTCGTCGCTCGCCTCAGCGACGGCGATACCGAGCAGCGGGACGCGCTCAGCACCGCGCTCGCCCGTCTCGGCGAGGCGGCCGTCCCCGCGCTGACCTCGGCGCTGGCCGACCCGGCAGCGGACGTCCGCGAGCACGCGGCCGACGCGCTGGGCCACCTGGGCCATCCGGACGCCGACGGCTCCGCGGAGGCCCTGGGCCGGCTGCTCGCCGATGCCGACGAGGACGTGCGCCTCGCCGCGGTGAGCGCGCTCGGTCAGCTCGGCGGGCAGGTTGCCGCCGACGCCCTGACGGCCGCCACGGCCTCGGATGACCAGCGCGTCGCCGGCGTGGCCCGTCAGCTGCTGGCGGGGCCGCGTCCCGGCGCCGAGGACTGACGCCGCTCGGCGTCCGCGAGCAGCCGCGCCGCGAGTAGTCGGACGCGCTCGTCGCCGCTGCTCGCGGCACCGCGGATCGCGGCCTCGGCCTCGCCGCCGCCCAGATGGCCCAGCGCCAGCAGGGCGGCGAACCGCACGTCGTCGTCCGGGTCGGCCAGCAGCCTCGCCAGCGCAGGCCCGGACGCCGGGTCGCCGAGCATTCCGAGCGTCTCGGCGGCGTGCTCACGCACGCCCGCATCCGTCGACCCCAGTGCCGCACTTACCAGCGCGACGGCGTCCGGGCCGAGTTGCGCGAGCGCCGACGTCACCGCGTCCCGCTGGACGGGGTCGGCCTGGCCAAGTCTTCCGGCCAGCGCGACAGCGGCGTCCGGGCCGCCGAGGCGTCCGAGGGCGAATGCCGCCTTGGCCGCGACCAGCGGGTCCGGGTCGGTGAGCCGCGCCGTGAGCGCGCCCACCGCGGATCGGTCGCCCAGCTTGCTGAGTACGTGCGCCATCTGCAGCCGCACCGCAGGGTCGGGGTCGTCGAGGCGTCCCACGACGAGCGGGGTGAGGGCTGTGCCCTGCTGCCCGGCCGCCCAGGTGAGGACCTCGCGGACGTCTGCGCTCGGGTCGGACGCCAACTGGCCCACCAGCGTCTCCGGCGGGAGGGACGTCGGGGCGTCCAACACCGCGCGCACCCGCACGCTTGATTCCGGGTGACGCAGCCGCTCGGTGAGGGCGATCACGTCCAGCACTTCCGCCCAGCCCGCCTCGGCCGCCCGGTCGAGCTGGGTGAGTCGCTGCAGCAACTCGCGCTCGGCCGCCAGCCTGTCGCGGACCAGCTCGATGTGCCGCTGGAGCGTCTCGGCCGCGTCGAAGCTCGGGTCGTCGAGCGCGTCGGCGATCTCCGGCAGGCTCAGCCCCAGTGACTTGAGGTGCTGGATGTTCAGCAGCCGGCGCACATCGCCGGGGGAGTAGAGGCGGTAGTCGCCGGACGTCCGCTCGCTCGGCACCAGCAGGCCGAGGTCGTCGTAGTGCCGGAGCGTCCGCACCGACAGCCCTGTGCGGCGGGCCACCTCGCCGATTCGCAGCCACCCGTCAGCGTCCATGCCCCGAGCATAGGGAGCCAGGAAACATGCGATTGTCTCCATATATCTCCCCTGGTCAGCGCGGTGTGGTGAACGCGGGATTAAATCCCGACGCAGTGCTCCCCACGGCGACCACATCGTGTAGGGTTGAGATCAGGTGTTGGATTTATTTCGTTCTTTGCAGGATACGGCGGTAAAACCTCTGCGGAGGTAGCGGTTTTTTTGAGAAGACGTTTTGAGCAACGCCGGATTGGCTCGATAGTCGGGCCAAACCTTCTCAAGAAAGGGAAACATCAATGGCTACCGGTACCGTCAAGTGGTTCAACGCTGACAAGGGCTTCGGCTTCATCTCCCCCGACGACGGCTCTGCCGACGTCTTCGCCCACTTCTCGGCGATCAACTCCACCGGCTTCCGTTCGCTGAACGAGAACGACAAGGTCGAGTACGAGGTGCAGCAGGGCCCGAAGGGGCTCCAGGCCGCCAACATCAGCGTCATTCGCTGATCATTGCGCTGATCTGACTGAACCGTATTGACCGACCGGCCGTCACCCTTCGGGGTGGCGGCCGGTCGTCTTTGTGCGCGGGTTGCCGCCGGTTGCCGCACCGGGAGTCAGGCGTCGAGGCCCTAGCATGGGGCGCATGACTCGAACCCTGGTTCTGATCGCAAATCCCGGTGACGAGACCATCGCCGCCTTCACCCTCACGGTGGAGGACGAGGCGACCGCGTCGCTGCAGCACCTCGCCACCAGCACGCTGGACGGCGCCAGCTCCACGTTCGCCGTGGACGCCGACCGCGACCTCGTCTACGCGGGCGTCAAGGGCGAGACGCCCGCGATCGTCACGCTCAAGCTCGACCGCGAGTCCGGCGAACTCGCCGCCCAGTCGGTGCGCCCCGTCGACGACGCGATGACCTACCTCAGCCTCGCGCACGGCGGCACGGTGCTGCTCGGCGCGTCTTATGGCGGCGGCTTCGGTGGGACCTGGCCCGTCGGCGACGACGGCACGGTCGGCGAGCAGGCGGCCCGCATCGAGTACCCGAACGTGCACTGCGTCGTCCCCAGCCCCGATTCGGCGAACGCCTACTACGTCTCGCTCGGCGCCGACCTCATCGCCCAGTACGACCTCGCCGACGATGGCACCCTCAGCCCGCTCGATCCTGCCACCGCGGACGCCCCGGCCGGCTCCGGTCCGCGGCACCTGATCCTGGACGAGGCGGGGACGAACGCCTACCTGATGACCGAGTTCACCGGCGAGGCGATCCGGTTCGAGCGCGACGCGTCCGGACGGCTGACCCGGCAGGAGTCCGTGCAGGCGTTCGACACCACCCGCGGCCTCACCCAGAGCGTCTTCGGCGCCGACCCCGTCGAGAACCACCTCATCTGGGGCGCCGACCTGCACCTGGCCGCCGACGAGGCGTACCTGCTGTGCTCCGAGCGCTGCGAGAGCACGATCGCGACGGTCTCCCTCGACGAGGACGGCGCGCTCAAGGGCGTCGTCGCCCTGGCCGACACCGAGAAGCAGCCTCGCGGCTTCGGCGTCTCCCCCGACGGGCGGCACGTCGTGACGGTCGGGGAGAAGTCGACGGAGGCGTCCCTCACCACGATCGCCACCGACGGCGAGCTCGTCGAGGTCGACGGCGCCCACTGCGGCCACGGGCCGAACTGGGTGCGGATGGTTACGCTGGACGACTGACCCGGGTCAGCCCTCGTCGGGCTTCATATCGGGATCGAGGTCGCCGAGGAAGTCCGACGCCCACTTCTTGATGTCGTGGGTGACGACCTGGCGGCGCAGCGCCCGCATGCGGCGCCGCTTGTTCGCCGCGGTGTCGTTCATGGCCTGAAGGGTCGTGTTCTTCATCCCGTTGATGTCGTACGGGTTGACCATGTACGCCTGCTTGAGCTCCAGCGCAGCGCCGGCGAACTCGCTGAGCACCAGGGCGCCGTCGTTGTTCGGCCGGCAGGCCAGGTACTCCTTGGCGACCAGGTTCATGCCGTCGCGCAGCGGCGTCACGACCATGACGTCGGCGGCCAGATACATCGCGGCCATCTCCGAGCGCGGGAACGTGTTGTGCAGGTACGTGATCGGGGAGCGACCGATGCGCCCCATGTCGCCGTTGATGCGCCCGACGAGCAGCTCGATGTCGTCGCGCAGGCGCTTGTACTCTTCGACGCGCTCGCGCGACGGCGTCGCCACCTGCAGGAAGACGGCCTCGTCGGCGTCGAGCTCGCCCGACTTGAAGAGCTCACCGAACGCGCGGATGCGCTGGCGCAGGCCCTTGGTGTAGTCGAGCCGGTCGACGCCGAAGAAGACGGTCTTGGCGTCCAGGTCGTCGCGGATCTCCTTGGCGCGGGCCTTGACCTCGGGGCTGCGGGCCAGGTCCTCGAACATCTGCACGTCGATCGAGATCGGGTACGCCCGCGCGCGGGAGCGGCGGCCGTCCGGCGTCGTGAAGGTGTCGCGTTGCACCTGGTAGTTCATACGCGTGCGCAGCAGCCGCAGGAAGTTCGCGGCGCCTTCGGGCGTCTGGAAGCCGACGAGGTCGGCGCCCGCGAGGCCCTCGAGGATGCGCTCGCGCCACGGCAGCTGCCCGAACAGCTCCCCGGGCGGGAATGGGATGTGCAGGAAGAAGCCGATCTTCAGGTCGGGGCGCACGTCGCGCAGCATCTTCGGCACCAGCTGCAGCTGGTAGTCCTGCACCCAGACCGTGGCGCCCTCCTCCGCGACCTCGGCCGCGGCGTCCGCGAAGCGTTGGTTGACTTTCACGTAGGCGTCCCACCACTCGCGGTGGTACTCGGGGAACGCGACGGAGTCGTGGTACAGCGGCCACAGCGTCGCGTTCGAGAAGCCCTCGTAGTACTCGTTGATCTCGTCTTGGGACAGCTCGACGGGAACCTGCTTGATGTCGTCGGCCTCGAACGGGTCGAGCTTCTCGCCGGGAGCGCCGGACCAGCCGATCCAGGCGCCGTCCTGGTTCTTCATGACCGGCTCCATCGCGGTCACAAGACCGCCCGGGGACGTACGCCAGGTCGTGCTGCCGTCGTCGTTGGTCACCTGCTCGACGGGCAGCCGGTTGGCGACCACGACGAACGAAGCCTGGGGGTTGCTCTTGCTCTCGTTGTTCACATCGTCCACCTCCGCCTCCTAACTTAGGGTTGCGAAGGCTGTTCCGCTCCGACCGAAGGGGAATCGTGACCATCACCACTCAGACCGGACGTCGCGCCTGGGACGCGATCGTGGCCGATCCGGCCAGCACGCTGCTGTGCAGTGACTTCGACGGGGTGCTGTCGCCGATCCAGGCCGACCCCGACACCGCGTCCGCCGCACCGGAGACCGTCGCGGCGCTGAACCGGCTGGGCACCAAGCTGGGCAAGATCGCCGTGGTCACCGGACGCGTCGCCCGTAAGGCGGTCGAGCTCGGCTCGTTCGAGAAGCACGACGGCCTTGCGGAGATGTCCGTGCTGGGCCTCTACGGCCAGGAGCGCTGGGACGCCGCCACCGGCGAGTACCGCGAGCCCGAGCCGCCCGAGGGCATCGCCGGCGTGAAGGCGGAGTTGCCCGCGGTCCTGGCCGAGCTCGGCCTGGCGAACGCCCGTGTCGAGGACAAGCGGCTGTCGGTCGGCGTCCACACCCGCGAGCTGCCCGACGCCGCCGGCGCGTTCGCGACGTTGGAGCAGCCGATCCGCAGCCTCGCCGAGCGGCACGGCCTGCTGGTCGAACCCGGACGCAACGTGCTCGAGATCCGCGGACCCGGCTCCGACAAGGGCGACGCCGTCCGCGCGCTGGTCGCCGAGGTGCAGCCCAGGACCATCATCTTCGCGGGGGACGACCTCGGCGACGTCGCCGCGTTCGAGGCGATCGCCCGGCTGCGCGAGGAGGGTTACGAGGGTCTGCTGATCTGCTCGGGCTCGGACGAACAGGACGCCCTGGTGGCGTTGGCCGACGTCGTGGTGCCGGGGCCGCCCGGCGTCGCGGCGTTGCTGAACGACCTCGCCGACGCGCTCGGCGCCTGATCGCCTGATCAGTCCTCGGGGCGGACCTGGCCGCGGCCGCGCTTGACGTCCGCGCGGCGGTGCTTGCCGGCCAGGCGCCGCTCGACCGACCCCCTGGGTCGGACGGGTCTTGCGGCGCGCCGGCTGGGGCGGGGCCAGCGCGGCGCGCAGCACCTGCGCCAGCCGCTCGCGGGCGGCCGCGCGGTTGCGGAACTGCGAGCGCTCCTCCGAGGCGTCGACAGTGAGGACGCCGTCGTCCAGCCGACCCGTCAGCCGCCGCAGCGCCCGGCGGCGCTGGGTCTCGGTGAGGCTGGGGCTGCCGGCGACGTCGAACGAGAGCTGGACGCGGGAGTCGGTGGTGTTCACGCCCTGCCCGCCCGGGCCGGACGACCGGGAGAACCGCTCGGTCAACTCGCCGGCGGGGATGACGAGGCCGGACGGGACGCCCGGACCGGGTTGCAGCCGCAGGTCGTCGCTCATCCCTCCGGCACCTCCTCCCGCGCCACGTCCCCGGCCACCTTGTCCGGGCGCCACCCGCGCCACACAGGCTGGCGCAGCCGGCCCGTCGACGTCCACTCGCTGAACGTCACCTCGCCGACGAGCTCGGGCGTCACCCAGCGCGCATCCTTGGCGTCGGCCCGCGGGACGCCGTCGAGCGGGGCGGCGTCGATGGCGCGCGCGTCCAGCATCGTGCGGGCCTCGACGAGCGCCTTGTCGCTGAACCCGCTCCCGACGCGTCCGACGTAGGACAGCCCGTCCTCACCGTTGACCGCGAGCAGCAGCCCGCCCAGCGTGGCGGAGCGTCCGCCCTTGCCGGGCGCCCAGCCGACGACCACGACCTCCTGGGTGCGGACGTTCTTGATCTTCAGCCAGGCGCTGCCGCGGCGTCCGGGAAGGTAGACGCTGTCGGCGCGCTTGGCGACGACGCCTTCCAGCTGAAGCTGCCTGCTGGCGGCCAAGGCGGTGTCGCGATCGGTGCCGAACGTCGTCGGTACGTGGACGTGCTCGCCGCCATCGCCCACCAGTTCCTCCAGGGCGGCGCGCCGCTCGACGTAAGGGCGCCGGACGTACGACCGTCCGTCGAGGAACAGCAGGTCGAACATCATGTAGTGCGCCGCGTGGGCGCCGGTGCCGTGGTTCTGCAGCAGCTCGAACCGGGAGCGGCCCTGGTCGTCGAGGACGACGATCTCCCCGTCGAGGACGGCCTCGCGCCCGGCCAGCAGCGGTCCCAGCTCGGCGAGCTCGGGGTAGTTCGCCGACAGGTCGATGCCGCCGCGGCTGCGCCACGACACCGCCCCGCCGCCGACCGTCGCGATCGCGCGGTAGCCGTCCCACTTCACCTCGAAGTGCCAGTCGTCCCCGGTGACGTCGGCCGCGGTCGCCGGGGTGGCCAGCATGGGCTCGATGACAGGGAGGTGCTCCGGCTCGGACGCCTCCGCGGTGTCCTCGGCAGGCTCCATCAGGTGGAGGAGCCAGTTCTTCTCCGCGTCGCCGTGCGCCGTGTGGATCAGCGCGTATCGCCGGGGGACGCCGCCCAGGCCGCCGCCGGGGCGTCCGGTCAGGGTGGCGATCACCTCGCGGCCGTCGCGCCACTTCTCGACCTCGATGGTGCCGGCGTCCCAGATCGTCACGGTGCCGCCGCCGTACTCGCCGGACGGGATCGTCCCCTCGAAGGAGCCGTACTCCAGCGGATGATCCTCGGTCTGGACGGCCAGCCGGTTCGTTCCCGCCTCGAGCGGAGGCCCCTTCGGCACCGCCCACGACACCAGGACGCCGTCGTGCTCGAGCCGGAAGTCGTAGTGAAGCCGCGAGGCGTGGTGCTCCTGGATGACGAACGAGTTGCCGTCGCCGGGCGTGGGGGGCGCGTCCGGCACGGGCTCGGGGGTGATCGCCGCGTCCCGCATCGACCGGTAGGTGGCCAGCCGGTCGGGGGAGGCCGAGGCGTCCTCGGCGTCCGGCAGCAGGACGGCCAGCGGGTCGCCCAGGCTCTCGAGCCGCCGAAGCGCCTCGTGGAAGTCGAGCTGGGTGAGGCCGGGCTCGATCTCGTCCCACCTGCGTGGAGCGGCGACCGTCGGGCGCTCGCGTCCCCGCAGCGAGTACGGCGAGATCGTGGTCTTGTTGCCGTTGTTCTGGCTCCAGTCGAGCAGCACCTTGCCGCCGCGAAGCTCCTTCTTCATGTCGCTGACGACCAGGTCGGGGCGCAACGATTCCAGCGACCGAGCCAGCTCGTGGGCCAGCTCGGACGCCTCCGCGCACGTCAGGTGGCCGTCCAACCCCGCGTAGAGGTGGATGCCCTTGCTGCCGCTCGTCACCGGGACCGAGACGAAGCCGATGCCGTCGAGCACCTCCTTGATGAGGTGGGCGAGTTCCACGCACTCGTCGAGGCCGGCGCCCTCGCCCGGGTCGAGGTCGAGGACGAGCCGGTCGGGGTTGAGCCGCGCCCCGTCGTCGTCGAAGCGCCACTGCGGGACGTGCAGTTCCAGCGCCGCCAGCTGCGCCAGCCAGACCAGCGTCGCCGTGTCGTTGACCAGGGGATAGGACGCGTCGTCGTCCTTGTGCTCGATGGTCCGGCGCAGCACCCACTCGGGCGTGGAGCGGTCATCGGAGTTCTTATGGAAGAACGGCTTGGCGGGGTCCTTCGCCGTTCCGACGCCGTGCACCCAGCGCTTCCGCGTGACGGGGCGGCCAGCCAGGTGCGGCACCAGCCACGGCGCGACGGCCTGGTAGTAGCCGATGACGTCGCCCTTCGTGGTTCCCGTCGCCGGGTACATCACCTTGTCGAGGTTCGTCACCTTGACCGAGCGGCCCTCGACCCGCACCGACGCAGAGTTCGCGGCCATGGCTACGTCTGCTCGAGGGCCCGATGGGCGCGCTCGGGCAGCAGGAGCGCCGACACGGCGGCCAGCCCGAAGGACGCGGCGAACACCCCGAACACCAGCGGGTGCCCGCCGGAGCCGACCAGCCACGGCACGATGAGCGGGGCGATCATCGACGCGATGCGCCCGAAGGCGGCGGCCGCGCCGGTGCCGGTGCCGCGCACGCGGGTCGGGTACAGCTCGGGCCCGATCGCGTAGAGCGCCCCCCAGGCGCCGAGGTTGAAGAACGACAGCGCGCAGCCGGCGGCGATGATCGTCGTGGGGTTGGTCGCGGCGCCGAAGAGCGCTGCCGAAACCGCCGATCCGGCGAGGAAGACGGCCAGGGTGGTGCGGCGTCCCCACACCTCGATCAGCCACGCCGCCGCCGCGTAGCCGGGGATCTGCGCCAGCGTGATGATCAGCGTGTACTCGAAGCTTTGGATCATCGTGTAGCCCGACTTGATCAGCAGCGACGGCAGCCAGATGAACGCCCCGTAGTAGCTCAGGTTGATGCAGAACCACACGATCCACAGCGCGAGGGTGCGGTGGCGGTAGGTGGGCGACCAGATCGACTCCGCGGCCTCGACGACGGACGCCTCGGGCTCCCGCGTGGGGACGGGCTCGACTCCGGCGGAGGACTCGAAGGCGCGCACGGAGGCCTCCGCCTCGGCGTCGCGACCCTTCGACTCCAGGAACCGGACGCTCTCGGGCAGCCCGAAGCGCACCACCACGGCGTAGATCGTCGGGATGATGCCGGCCCCCAGCGCCCAGCGCCAGCCGTTCGCACCCCCGGCCGGGATGACGAAGTAGCCGATGAGTGCGGCCAGGATCCAGCCGACCGCCCAGAAGGCCTCCAGCGCCACCACCATGCGGCCGCGGATGCGCGTCGGCGCGAACTCGCTGACCAGGGTGGACGCCACGGGGAGCTCGGCGCCCAGCCCCAGCCCGACGATGAACCGCAGCACCATCAGGGCGGTCACGGACGCCACGAGCGCGGACGCCCCGGTGGCGAGGCCGTAGATCAGCAGGGTGGCGGCGAAGACCTGGCGGCGTCCGAGCTTGTCCGCGAGCAGGCCGCCCAGGCTGGCGCCGATGGCCATGCCGATGAATCCGATGGAGCCGATCAGGCTGAGCTGCACGTCGTTCAGGTGCCACTGGCGGCTGAGCGCGGCCATGACGAACGAGATGAGGCCGACGTCCATGGCGTCCAGCGCCCAACCGAGGCCGGAACCGACGAGGAGCTTGCCGTGCTGCCGGGTGAACGGGAGCCGGTCGAGGCGCTCCGCGCGAGTCAGGGCGTCCTGTGTCGGGTGTGGGGACGCGGCATTCTGGGCGGTGGGCATGGGGCTCCTCGGGCGCTGGGCTGCGGCAAAACTAGTCCATCTGACGATCACCCGGGTAGAACTCTGACGAATCCGTCAGTGCTGGCCGGAGGCGCTCAGCCCCGAGATGGCCAGCAGCAGGCCGGCGTGGATGTCGGCGATGCTGCGGTCGGCGGCGTACGCGGAGCGGTCGAGCGCGGCGACGGCCAGGGCGCCGAACACGGACGCGGCGATGCTCTCGGTGATCTCGCGTCCTGGCGGCCGGTCGGTGAGCCCGGCGTCGCGGCGCTCGACGGCGACCTCGCGCAGGATCGCCATCAGCGGGGTCAGCAGCGTCTCGCGGGCCCGGGCCAGCGTGTCCGCCCAGGGCCGGTCGCGGCGGAAGAGCTCGGTGAGCAAGATCTGGACCGGGGCGGGCTGGGCGTCCACCGCGGTGATGATCGCCAGCGTCGCCGCCTCGAGGGCTGCCCAGCCGTGTCGCCCGGCGACGGCGTCCGCGACCCGGCCGGCCATCTCGCCCGACTCCTGTTCGACGATCTGGGCGAACATCTCGGCCTTGGAGCCGAAGTTGTAGAAGATCGTGCCCTTGCTCACGCCGGCGCGCTCGGCGACCTGGTCCATGGAGGTGCCGGTGTAGCCCTGGTCGGCGAACAGCTCGACGGCAGCGTGCCGGATCGCGCTTCGGGACGCCTCGCGGCGGGCGCTGCGTCCGTCGGTCACGGTGGGGGTCCTCCTCGGGGTCACGGTCGGTCGCAGGCTCACAGTTGCACCGCCGGGTGGAGACGCGTCATCGTCCAGACGCGGCTGCGCGCGGCGCCCAACACCGAAGCCACGATGGACACGATGAGGAGTGTCGCGATGTAGGCGGCGGCGCCCCAGAACAGCGGGTTCAAGTCGCCGGTGATCGCCTCGCGCAGCCCGTTGACGACCTGGGACATGGGCAGCACGGCGTGCAAGGCCTGGAAGAACCCCGGCGAGGTGTCGATCGGATACGTGCCTCCGGCCGACGTCAGCTGGAGCATCAGCAGGATCAGCACAACCAGCCGGCCAACGGAGGTCCCGAGCCAGATGTTGAGCGACTGCTGCAGCGCGATGAACGCCAACGAGACGCCGAACGCGAACAGACAAGCGGCGATGAGGTGGTTCGGCTTCATGTGCAGGCCAGCCATCAGCGTGCCGAGCAGCAGCGCGACTTGGACGGCGCCGATGACCGCGGCCGGCATCAGGTTCGACAGCACGACGCGGGTCGCCGAGACCGGCGCGGCCAGCGAGCGCTGGGACAGGGGGCGCAGCAGCATCCACATGATGAGGGCACCGACGTAGAGCGCGAGCCCGATGAAGTAGGGCGCCATGCCCTCGCCGACGCCCTCCGCCTGGTGCAGCCACGCAGAATCGAGGCTGACCGGGCTGGACATGACGTCGGCGTTCGCCTTCTCGGCGTCCTTCGACCAGTTCGGGATGTCCTTGACCGACTTCGCCAGCCCGTTGGCCAGCTGGTGGGCGCCGTCGTCGAGCTTCGCCAGGCCGTCGTTCAGGGACGCAGCGCCGTCGGCCAGCTTGTGAGCGTTCGTGGCGAGGGTGTGGGAGCCGGTGTCGGCGCTCGCCAGCCCGTCGGCCAGCGTGGCCGCCCCGGAGCTGAGCTGCGCGGCGCCGTCGCTGAGCTGCGGCATGCGCGCGGCCAGCTGGGCGGCCCCGTCGGACGCCGCCGTCGCGCCGGAGGCGAGCTGGGAGGCGCCGTCGCGGGCTTGGCCCAGCTTGGTCGCCAGCGTGGCGTTGCCGTCGGCGACGGTCTTGGCGCCGTCGGCCAGCTGGCGGGAGCCGGTCACGGCGTCGGTCAGGCTCGACGCGAGCTTGGCGTTGCCGGCCGAGAGCTGGTCGGCGCCGTCGGCCAGCGTGCCGAGGCCGGACGAGAGCCGGTCGGCCCCGTCCGACACCTTGGCGGCACCGGCGGCGAGCTGCTGGGTCGCCGGGACGGCCTGGGCGAGGCTCGTGGCGAGCTTGCGGTTGCCGGCGGCGACGCGCTGGGCGCCGTCGGCCAACTGGTGCACCTGGCCGGTCGCGGTCTTGATCGCGGTGGTGAGTTGCGGGGCGGCGTCGCGGAGGGTGTCCGCGGCGGTGGCGACGCGTCCGGCGCGGGCGGCGACCTGAGCCGCACGGTCGGCGTAGGGCTGGAGGTCGGGGTTCGTCTTGGCCGCGGCCGCAAGGTCGGCGGCGAGCTTGGCGGCGTCGGCCGAGGCCTGGTCGGCGCCGGTGGAGACCTTGGCGGCACCCGCGCCGAGGTCGCCGACGCGGTTGTCGATGGCCGTCGCGGCCTTGTCGAAGACGGCCACGCCGTCGGAGACCTGCTGCGCGCCGTCAGCCAGCTGGGAGGCGGCACCCGGGGCAGCGGACACCGCCTGGGACAGCTTGTTCGCGCCGTCGGAGACCTGGCGGGCGCCGGAGGCGAGTTGGCCCGCCGAGGTGCTGGCGGTGCGCGCCCCGGCAGCGAGGCGGCCGGAGGCGTCCGCGAGCTGGTTGGCGCCGGACTGGGCGGCCGGGAGCCCGGTCGCGAGCTTGTTCGCCCCGTCCGAGACCTGGCGGGCGCCGTCCGCGAGCTGGTTCGCGCCCGAGGACGCCTGGCCGAGGCCGTCGGACAGGGTGGTCGCACCGGACGCCAGCGCGGGCAGGCCGGCGCTGAGCTTCTGGACGCCGTCGTTGGCCGCCTTGGCGCCGTCGGCCAGGGTGCCCGCGCCGTCGGAGAGCCTGGTGGCACCCGAGTGCGCGTCCGTGAGCCCCGAGGCGAGCGTGTCGGCCCCGTCGGCCAGCTTGGCCGAGCCGTCCGCGAGCTTGGCGGAACCCTGGTGGGCGTCCCCGGCGCCGGTCGCGAGGTCGTGAGCCCCGTTGGCCGCCTTCGTCACCCCCGCGTGGATGTCGCCGTAGCCGACGAGCAGCTTGTCGACCATGTCGTGGCCGACGGAGTCGCTGACCGCCGTGCGCACTTCACGCAGGACCGACGAGACGATCGTCCGGGCGGTGTAGCCGTTGGCGTCGTCGTAGGTGACGCGCAGCGGCGCCTCGACCGGGTGCTCGGTGCCGGCGGTGGTGACGGCCTTGGAGAAGTCGGCCGGGATGGTGAGGACCGCGTAGTAGCGGCCGGCCTCGAGGCCCTGCTGGGCATCGGTCTGTGTAGTGACGTGCCAGTCGAGGTCGCGGCGATCGACCAGTTCGTCGGTGACCTTCTTGCCGGCGTCGAGGTGCTCGCCGTCCGAGGTTGTGGCGCCACGGTCGGCGTTGACGAGCGCGACCGGAAGGTTCTGCAGGTTGCCGGTGGGGTTCCAGAACGCCCACAGGTAGAGGGCGCCGTAGAGCAGCGGGATCAGGCACGCCACGACGATCGCGGCGCGGGTCATGGGGTGCCGGCCGAAGCGGCGCAGTTCGGTTCCGAAGCGAAGGAAACGCATGTCAGGACTCCTCGAGGACGAGGTGGCGGGGTGTCGCGCCGGGCTCGGGAAGGAGCAGCGTCGACACATCGCCGGGGATGGCGGTGGTGCCGGCGGACGAGGCGACGATCGTCAGACCCGTCGCGCAGGCGCGCTGCAGCGTGCGCCAGCCCTCGCGCTGGCTTTCGGGTTCGAGGATCGAGTCGACGTTGTCCACCGCGAGGATGGCCGGGTGGCCGATGAGGGCGAGGAGCACCCGTACCTGCAGTGCCTGCAGCGGGGTGATCTCGTAGACGCGGGTGTCCCACGCGGGCGGTTCGGGGCCGAAGGCCGTCGTGACGAGGCGGGCCATCTCGGGGTCGTCCAAGCGCAGCGGACGCCGCCACAGCGGGACGCTGAGCGCCGCGCGCTCCGTGGTGAGCTCGCCGATGGTGAGGCCCTCATCGAGGATGTCGATGCCGTCGAACCCCGCGATCGCACAGTGGGACTGCACGTCGCGGCGTCCGTGGGGGAGCTTGTGGTTGAGGACGGAGAGAGTGCCGGAGGTGAACCGCATGCGTCCGGTGAGCGTGAGCAACAGGGACGTCCGGCCGGTGCCTTGCTGACCCACCAGCGCGACCAGCCAGCCGCGCGGGACCTCCAGCGACACCGGGCCGTAGACTGGCCCACGGGCACCGACGAGCGCGAGTTCGCGCGCGACGATCGCGGGGCGCATGTCCGGAGCTCTTGTTGCCATGAATCTATTTATACTGACCAGTCAGTTCAGAAACAAATCGAGGTTAGGGTGGGGGCATGACGACGCTCCCGTACGGTTCTTGGACGTCCCCGATCAGCGCGCGCTCCCTCGCGGTCGGCGGCAACTCCCTCGGTGTGCCCCGCTTCGTCGGCGACGCGCTGTGGTGGGCGGAAGGCGTGGCGGCCGAGGGCGGCCGGCAGGCGATCGTCCGGCAAGCGGCGGCGGCCCGCGACGGCGGCGTCCCGCACACGGTGCTGCCCGAGCCCTGGAACGCCCGGTCGCGGGTGCACGAATACGGAGGCGCCGCCTGGACGGTGCTCGACGATGTGCCCGGCGGCCCCGTCGTGCTGTTCGTGAACTTCGCCGATCAGCGCGTCTACGCGTTCGCCGAGGGCGCCCAGCCGCGTCCGCTGACCCCCGAGGGGCCCGACGTCGAGTCGGCGCACGGGCCGTCGCTGCGCTGGGTGTGCCCGACGCCGGTCACGGCCGCCGACGGGTCGCGCGAGGTCTGGTGGGTCTGCGAGGACCACACGGGAGCCGCGGGGATCGAGCGTTACGTGGCGGCCGTCCCGCTGGATGGCTCGGCCGCGCAGGACGCGTCGCAGATCCGCCGCGTGACGCCGGCCAGCCGGTTCGTCGCGTTCCCGCGCGTCAGCCCCGACGGCTCCCGGATCGCCTGGACCTCCTGGGAGCACCCCCAGATGCCCTGGGACGGCACCGAGCTGCACGTCGCCGCCCTGCGCGACGGCGTCGCCGACGGCCCCGGCGAGGTGATCGCCGGCGACGCCCAGACGTCCGTTCTTCAGCCCGAGTGGCTGGACGCGGAGCGGCTCGCCTTCGTCAGCGACGCGTCCGGCTGGTGGAACCCGGCGGTCTGGAGCACCCGGGTCGGCGTCCGGGCCGTGCTGGCGGCGGGCTCACCGTACGCCGAGCAGGAGTGGGCCGAGCCGATGTGGTCGATCGGCACCACGTCCTACCACGTGCTCGGCGCGGGCCGATTGCTCGCATCCGTCGGCACGGATTCCCGGCAACTCGTCGTGCTCGACGTCGACTCCGGCGCGGTGCATCCGCTGCACGCCGCCCCCGAGGGCGAGGAGGCGCTGACCGATCTACGCGTGGGTGACGTCGGCGACGGTCGGATCGCGCTGGTCGGGGCGTCCCCGACCCGGTTCCGCGCCGTCTTCGTGGCCGACCTCCTCGGCGGGGAAGCCCCGGCGCTCAGCCCGCTGCGGCTCGTCCGATCGTCCCGCTCGGACGCCCCCGATCCCGTCGTGCTGCCGACGCCCCGCGCGCTCCAGGTGCCGCTGGCCCAGGGCGGCGTCGTCCATGCGATCTACTATCCGCCGCACAACGACGTCGTCACCGGACCCGACGGGGAGCGCCCGCCGGTCATCGCGAAGGTGCACGGCGGCCCGACGTCCCAGGCGATGCCGACGCTCCAGCTGCCGATCGCGTACTACACGTCCCGCGGGCTGGGCGTCGTCGACGTCAACTACGGCGGCTCCGCCGGCTACGGACGCGCCTACCGCGACCGGCTCAAGGGCCAGTGGGGCGTCGTGGACGTCGCCGACACGGTCGCCGTCATGGACTACCTCGTCGCCGAAGGCCTGGCCGACCCCGACCGGCTCGGCATCGAGGGCGGGAGCGCCGGCGGCTGGACGACGCTGGCCTGCCTGACCCGCACCGACACTTTCTCGGCTGGCGTCTCGAGCTTCGGCGTCGCCGAGTTGGAGAACTTCGTCAAGGACACCCACGACTTCGAGTCCCGCTACGTGGACGGGCTGGTCGGCCCCTATCCCGAGTGCGCCGACCTGTACGCGGAGCGCGCGCCGCTCAACCACGTCGACGAACTCGACTGCCCGGTGCTGCTGCTGCAGGGCGACGAGGACCGCATCGTCCCGCCGAGCCAGTCGGAGATGTTCCGCGACGCGCTCGCCGCGAAGGGCATCCCGCACGCCTACCTGCTGTTCGAAGGTGAGCAGCACGGGTTCCGCAAGGCGGAGACGATCGTCCGCGCCGCGGAGGCGTCCCTGAGCTTCTACGGGCAGGTCTTCGGTTTCACGCCGCCGGACGTCCCGGCGCTGGAACTGCGCACCGGCTAGCGCGGCCTTGATCGGGCGGCGCGGATGCGTTGGACTGAGACGCGTCGTCCGACGGGCCGACGGCGAAGGGGGAGTCATGGCTGAGCTGGCCGAACTCGAGTGGCGGTCGTGGAAGCGGGTGCTGGTGGTCGTGGCCCACCCCGACGACGCGGAGTACGGGTTGTCCGCGGCCGTACACGCCTGGTCGCGCGCGGGCGTGGCCGTGCACTATCTGCTCCTCACCCACGGCGAGGCCGGCATCGCGACCATGACGCCCGAGCAGACCGCGCCCGCGCGCCGGGCCGAGCAGCAGGCCGCCTGCGATGCCGCCGGGGTCGTGTCGCTCACCTTCCTCGACCACCCGGACGGGATGCTCGTCGGCGGCCTCGACCTGCGTCGCGACATCGCCCGCGAGATCCGCCGGATCAGGCCGGACGCCGTCGTCACGGCCAACTTCGACGTCGAGGCCTACGGCTCCTTCAACCAGGCCGATCACCGCGTCGCCGGGCTCGCCGCGATCGACGCCACCCGGGACGCCGCCAACGGCTGGGTCTTCCGCGAGCTCGCCGAGTTCGAGGGGCTGCCCGCCTGGAGCGCCACGAGCATCCTCGTCGCCGGCGCCGCCGAGCCGACGCACGGGGTGGAGGTCGGAACGGACGACGAGCGGGCCGGCATCGAGTCGCTCAGCAGCCACCGCGTCTACCTCGAAGCGCTGCCCGACCACCCGAAGCCGGACGACTTCATCCCGATGCTGCTCGCCGGGGGCGGCCGCGCCCTCGGCGTCCAGCGCGCCGTGGCGTTCCGGGTGCTGCCGGCCTGATCAGGTGACCCGGCCGCGCCGGCGGTAGAAGGCGGCGAGGAACGGCGCGGAGAACAGCACCAGGATCAGCCGGATGACCTGCACCGCGAGCACGAAGGTGACGTCCGCGCCGCTCTCGGCGGCGGTCGCCAGCACCGCGTACAGCCCCCCGGGCGTGGTGGCGAGGTAGGTGTCGAGCCTCGGCAGGCCCGTGACGGCCGACAGGCACAGCCCGAACCCGGCGCACACGGCGACGATCAGCACGATCATCGCCAGCGCCAGCGGCAGCAGCCGGCCCACCTGCGCGAGGCTGCTGCGCGTGAACCGGGTGCCGACCTGGAGCCCGACGACGGCGTAGGCGAGCGACACCAGGAGCGGCGGCACCCCCGTCGGCCCGAGGACGCCCCACGTGGACAGCGCTCCGGCGACGAAGAGCGGCCCCAGCAGCCACCCCGCGGGGAAGTGCGTCAGCCGCGTCACCAATCCGCCGGCCGCGAGCGAGATCGCCACGTACACCAGCGACATCCCCAGCGGCACATCGGTCGCGCCCGGCGCCGCGCCCGGCTGCCTCGCGGGGTGGAAGATCACGGTCGTCACGATCGGCATCCCCACCAGGATGATCAGCACGCGCAGGTACTGCACGACGCCGGTGATGCGGTCGTCGGCGCCCAACTCGCGCGCGATCGCCGTCACCCCGGACGCCCCGCCCGCGATCAGCGAGAACGCCCCGGTGGCCTCGCTGACGTGGCTCAACCGGCTGAACAGGTGTCCCATCAGCAGGCTCGCCAGCAGCGTCGCGACGTTGATCGCCATGATGACGGCCGCGTGGGTGCCCAGCGCCTGCAGCGTCGCGAGTTGGATCAGCGAGCCCATGCTCACGCCGATGAGTCCCTGCCCGAGCGCCGAGACCGGGCCGGGCACCGTGAGGGACGGCCCGAGGCCGGAGACGGCGTAGGTCATCGAGACGAAGAGCGCGCCGAAGAGTTCGGGCGAGGGCAGGCCGAGCAGGCGCATCAGCGCGCTGACGCCCGCGGACGCGGCCAGCACCACCAGCCAGGCCACCGCGACGCGCGCTGCGGATCGGTTCGGCTGGGGCTGGTTCACCCCGCCAGGGTAGCCTCCGGTCCGCCGCCGGCCCGGAGGGCCTTCAGCCCTGGGGCGGCTGCTCGGGCGCCGGCGGCGTCACAGGGACGTCCCAGTGCGCGACGGCCAGGTCGGCCACGAGCGCGGAGTCGAGCATGCCGACCGCCCGTTTGATTCCGCCGGAATCGATGCCCTCGACGCTCTCCAAAAGGGGCTTGCTCGGGGCGTCCACCGGCTGCTCGGCGACGTGGGACGCCACCCGCTCCAGCCGCGCGGTGAGCTCGTCGCTGAGCATGTCCTTGCGGCGGCCGCGCTTGCCGAGCTCGATGGCGAACGCCTCGTGCTCGTCGACGACGGCGGAGTCCTCGGTGAGCAGCATCATCCCGGTCGAGCGCAGGACCTGGATGCCGCGCTCGTAGTCACCGCCGCCGAACTCGGAGATCGTCTCCCGCAGCAGGTTGTTGCGGTCGATCTTCGCCTGCTCGGCGAGCAGGATCAGGTGCGCGCCGAGCATGCGCTCCTTGCTGCGGGCGTGGGCGTCGGCGCGGAGGCGCAGCGACATGTCCTTCTCGGGGCTCGACATGGCGGTCGACTCGAGCACTTCGCGGCCGCGGTCGTCCGGCCCCGCCAGGGTGTCACGCAGCGGCAGCGGCCGGATCATCAGCGTCGCGCAGAACACGACGGCGGTCGCGATCGGCACGAGCAGATAGACGTGCTGCATGGCGTCGGCCAGCGACAGGCGCAGCACGTCCGCCAGCTCCGGCGGCAGCTTGGCCAACTCGCGCGCGTTGAGGACGGCGTTGGGGTTCAGCCCGCCCGGGGGGATCAGGCGGCGCGCCGCGTCCGTCATGTGCCGTTCGATCCCGGACGCCATCTGCGCCGTCATCATCGTGCCGGCGACCGCGGTGCCCAGCGTGTTACCGATGTTGCGGAAGAACTGCAGCGAGGACGTCGCCGTGCCGAGGTCGCGCCGCCGGACCGCGTTCTGCACGGCCAACGTGTAGATCTGGAAGGCCATGCCGCAGCCGAAGCCGACAACGACGGTCGCGAGCACCACCTGGCCGTGCGTCGCGCCCAGGTGCAGCCGGGTCAGCAGCAGGGCGCCCACGAACTGGATCGCGGCGCCCGCGATCGCGAACTCCTTGTAGCGGCCCGTCCGCGTGGTCAGGTTGCCGACCATGACGCCCATGCCGAACACCGCGACGTTCATCGGGATGAGCACGAGGCCCGACTCGGTCGCGCTCATCCCCAGCACGCCCTGCACGTAGACGGGCGTGTAGACCAACACGGTCATCAGCGCGACGCTCATGAAGAACCCGGCGATCACCGACCAGCGGAAGATCGAGTTCCCGAACAGCCCGAACGGGATGATCGGCTCGGCGGCCTTCCGCTCGATCAGGAAGAAGACGACCAGCACGATCAAGCCGACCACGATCAACGTGATGACGAGCGGGTTGAGCCAGCCCTGCGTGCCGCCGAGCGAGATGCCGATGAGGAACGACGTCAGGCCGATCGTCATCGTCGAGATGCCCGCGTAGTCGACCTTCGCGGGGATGTTCAGCTCGGGGATCCGCAGGTGCCGCACGATCATGTACAGGGCGACCAGGCCCACCGGCAGGTTGATGTAGAACAGCCAGCGCCAGCTCAGGGCGTCCGTGATCCAGCCGCCGATCAGCGGGCCGGCCACCTGGGAGGCGCCCATCATCGCGCCCATCCAGCCCTGGTACTTGCCGCGCTGACGAGCGGGGATGATGTCGCCGATGATGATCTGGGACAGCGGCATCAAGATGCCCATGCCCACGCCCTGGATGGCGCGGGACGTCACGAGCATCGGGAACGACTGCGCGGCGCCGGACAGGATCGAGCCGCCCACGAAGACCAGCAGGCCGATGATGTAGAACCGGCGCCTGCCGAACATGTCGCTGAGCTTGCCGCTGATCGGCGTGACGATCGTGCTGACGAGCATGACGATCGTGGACAGCCACGAGTAGTACTCGACGCCGCCGAGGTCGGAGATGATGCGGGGGATCGCCGGGCTCACGATCGTCTGGCTGATCGACGAGGTGAACATGCCGATCATCAGGCCGAAGTAGATCCAACGGATCTTCGCGAAGTCGAACTTCTCGGCAGGCGGGGGAGAGGTGGTCGTCATAGGAGCCGCAGCCTACGGCCTGGACCCGTCGAAGCGCCCCGCCTGGCGGGGCGCTTTCCTCCAAGCCGACCGGACGCGTCAGCGGAACATCGCCAGGCAGATCGCCACGAAGTGGCAGGCGGCGGCGACCGCGGTGCAGGCGTGGAAGATCTCGTGGTAGCCGAACCACGCCGGCGACGGATCGGGCCGCTTCAGGCCGTAGACGACCGCCCCGGCGGTGTAGACGAGGCCGCCGGCGATGATCAGCCAAACGACGGCCGGGCCGCCGGTCACCCAGAACTGGGGCAGCCAGAACGCCGCGCTCCAACCCATGACCACGTACAGCAGCGTGTAGAGAAGCCGCGGCGCGGACAGCCAGAACACCCGGAACAGCACGCCCAGCAGCGCGCACGACCAGACGAGGAGGAGCAGGACCCTCTGGTTGGGGCCGTCCAGGAGGTTCACCGCGAGCGGGGTGTAGGTGCCGGCGATGAAGACGAAGATGTTGGCGTGGTCGACGCGCCGAAGCGTCCCGGCGACCCGTCCGCTCCAGGAGCCGCGGTGGTACACGGCGCTGTTGCCGAACAACGCCAGCGAGCTGAGGACGTAGACGGCGACGGCGACGCGCCCGCCCACGGTCGGGGTGAGGACCAGAAGCACGAGCCCCGCCAGCAACGCCAGCGGCGCCATGACCGTGTGGATCCAGCCCCGCCAGCGCGGCTTGCTCTCAGCCGCGTGTTCAGGTGCTGCCAGGGTTGGAGTCTTCGCGTTCATCCGGTTCTCCTTGCGTGCAACCCTTACGCTACTCGCGCCGGCGCCCCCTTCCGCCGGCGACCGGCGACGAGGGACACCACGATCGTCACCAGCGCCGCCGACGTGGCGGCGATCAGGAGCGCCGCCAGCGCGAGTTCGCCGGGGCCGGTGACGGCGAGCCGGGCGATGGCGCGTTGGGGCGTTGGGGCGGCGAACGCGAACGCGACCGCGGTGCCGATGTAGCTGCCGGTCATGTTCGCGCGGTGCGACCGGACGTTGCCCCGCCGGATGGCCACGATCCCGGCGGTCACGGAGGCGAGCGTGAAGAGGGCGAGCCCGTGCAGCCAGCTGAAACCGTGGGGGTGGATGGCGAAGGACGTGAGGCAGGTGACGAGCATCGCGGCGGCCCACGTGCGCCCGAGAAGGCGATGGGCGGCGTCGCGGCGGCGCCGCAGGAGCTGGACGATGCCGAGCGTGAGGACGAACGAGGCGGCGATGGCGTGGACGGCGATGAGCGGTTCCATGACCATCAAGATAGGGATACTATCCGATGGGTGCCAACGTAGATCCCGGGGCGCGACGCGCTATCCAATGACAGGAGGGGGCCATGCGGCTGAAGGAACTGGCCGAGCGCAGCGGCACGTCGCAGGCGTCCATCAAGTACTACCTGCGCGAGCGGCTGTTGCCGCCGGGCCGGCGGATCAACGCGACGCTGGCCGAGTACGACGAATCCCATCTGATGCGGCTGCGGCTCATCGCGGCGCTGCGGCAGATCGTCGGGACGCCGATCGAGGAGATCCGGGCGCTCGTTGCCATGCTGGACGCCCCACAGCCCGACCGCTACGAGACGCTCGGGCGCGCGCAGCTGGTCGCGCTCGGCCTGCCGGTGGGCGCGCAGGCGCCCGCGGCGTCCGAACCGGACGTCGTCACAGACCTTCTGGAGGGGCGCGGCTGGACCCACGCGACCGAGGTGCGAGGTCTGCTGGCCGAGCAGGTGCGGGCGATGCTCGGCTGGGGGATCCCGGTGCCCCGGGAGCGGTTGGAAAGCTACGCGGACGCCACCGCCGTCCTCGCTCAGGAGGACATCGGCTACGTCGAGTCGGCGGGTTCGCTCGACGAGGCGGTGCTGCGCGTCGCGGTCGGGACGTACACGTTCAACCAGCTCTTTCTGCGGACGCTGGCCGTCGCGCAGGCCGAGCGGGCGCGGGGACCGGCGGTCAGCGCGCCGGACTGACCCCCGGTTCGGCGCCGGCCAGCACCGCGACGACCTCGAAGGTGATGCAGACCATCTCGGTGTCGTCGGTCAGGACGAAGCCGGGCCGGCGCAGGGCGGCCCGGACCTCGTCGGTCTCCCAGCAGGCGCGCTCCCGCTCGCGCCACTGCTCCAGGGACTCGGCGCCCATGCCCTCGCGTTGCGCGTGCGCCCACCCGATGTCGGCGAAGCGCCGGACCTCGACGGTCAGGTTCTCGGTCACCGCGACCGGGCGATCGTCGGAGTCGACGACGACCTCGCGGTCGCCCGGCTCGGGAAGGCGGATGCGATGGTCGGCGTAGTCGGACACGAGTCCCGTGCAACTCGTCCGGCGGCCCGCGAGGATGGCGTCCACCAACGCGTCCCTCAGCGGACCGGGCAGGCCATGCTCACCCGTGGGGAGGTGCCGCCACCACTCCAGGGATTTCATAAGCGAACACTAACGGCTACGTCGACGTTCGCGATTTCTCTCGCGATCTGGTTCACACCAGCGGCCAGGGATAGTGCCGGTTCGTCGTCGGGAGGGGGAGGAACGGCCGCTGCAGCAGGCGTCGGACGCGCCGCTTGAGCGCGACGACCTCGGCGTCGTCAAGGAGTTCCGCGACGGCGTCCGGGACGTCGGTGGCCAGGAACGCGATGTCGCCGAGCAGGGCGTCGTCGACCGGTTCGCCCCCGAAGTCCCAGATCACCGTGCGCAGCTTGGTCTCCGCGGCGAAACAGAGCCCGTGGTCGATCGCCCAGACGCGGCCATCGCCGTCGCGCAGGACGTGGCCGGCCTTGCGGTCGGCGTTGTTGACCACGATGTCGAACACCGCGAGCCGGCGCAGCGCGTCGTGGGTGTCCGGCTCGGTCTCCAGCAGCGTGAAGTAGTGCTGGCCGTCCGCCTCGACGAACCACTGCAGCGAGCCGACGCCCACGGGGGCGTCCTCGCGGACGATCGTCGGCGGCACCACCGACCAGCCGATCTCCTCGCTCAGCAGGTAGGCGGCGCGCTCGCGGCGGTACAGGCCGGGCTCGAAGTCCCACAGCGGCGCCTCGCCCAGCAGCGGCTTGTAGATGCCCCAGCCGTAGTCGTCGCCGCGGGTGACGTCGACGACGAGCGTGGCGTTGGAGCTGTCCATGACGCGGCCGACGATCTGGAGTTCGCCCTCGGCGAGAAGCTGCTCGCGGCCCGCGGGGTCGGAGGGTGCGCTCGTCACGGCCGGCCCGTCAGGACGCCCGGAGGTCGACCAGGGACTCGGCGGTCGAGTTCGTCGTCAGCACCGCCGGGGCCTCGTTCGCCGGGAACGAGATCACCGACACCGACGCCGGGCTCACCACGATGCGCTGGAAGAGGTCGAGGTGGGTGCCCATCGCGTACGCCAGCGCGGCCTTGATGGGGTCGGCGTGGGAGAAGCACGCGACCACGCCGCCGAGGTGGGCCCGCCGCACGCGCTCGATCGCGCCGACGATGCGGTGCTGCATCTCGGCGAAGCTCTCGCCGCCGGGGAACCGGAACGTCGAGGGGGCCCGCTGCACGGTGGTCCACTCGGGCAGCTTGCTCAGGGTGCTGAGCTCCGCGCCCGTCCAGTCGCCGAAGTCGCACTCGAGGAGTCCCGGCTCCTCGATAGGTTCCAGCTCGAACCTGGACGCCGTGGGCGCGCAGGTCTCCCGGGTGCGCTCCAGCGGCGAGGTGTAGAGGGCCTCGAGGGCGAGTCCGTCGAGGCGCTCGGCGACGCGCTCGGCCTGGCGTTCGCCCCGCTCGGACAGGTGCAGGCCAGGCGCGCGGCCGGGCAGCACCGTGCCGGTCGTGGGGGTCACGCCGTGCCGCACCAGCAGCACCAGCGTCGGTTTCGGGGTCGTCATCGGTGCCGAGCCTACGCGCGGCTGTGTCGCGGGACACCCCCTGCCCGGACCCTTGCGCTGGAGGTTACCGTGACAGCGTGAGCGAACGTCCTCAGATCCGCACCCTTGGCGAGCTCCGCGCGTCGGGCTACGTGCATCGCCCGCTGCGCACCGAGATCCGCGAGAACCTGCTGGCCGCGCTCGGCCGCGGCGACAACCCCTGGCCCGGCCTGCACGGGCTCAGCCGCACGGTGCTGCCGCAGTTGGAGCGCGCCCTGATCGCCGGCCACGACGTCGTCCTGCTGGGCGAGCGCGGCCAGGGCAAGACGCGCCTGCTGCGCACCATGGTCGGCCTGCTGGACGAGTGGTCGCCGGCGATCGATGACTCCGAGTTGCACGAGGACCCGCTGGCCCCCATCACCGAGGCGCAGCGCGCCCGGGTCCTGCGCGAGGGCGACGACCTGCCGATCGCGTGGCGGCACCGAGACGAGCGCTACGCCGAGAAGCTCGCCACCCCCGACACCTCGGTGGCCGACCTCATCGGCGACGTGGACCCCATGCGGGTGGCTGAGGGGCGCCGGCTGGGCGACCCCGAGACCATCCACTACGGTCTCATTCCCCGTAGCCACCGGGGCATCGTCGCGATCAACGAGCTGCCCGACCTCGCCGAGCGCATCCAGGTGGCGATGCTGAACGTGATGGAGGAGCGCGACATCCAGATCCGCGGCTACATGCTGCGGCTGCCGCTGGACGTCCTCGTCGTCGCGTCCGCCAACCCCGAGGACTACACGAACCGCGGCCGCATCATCACCCCGCTGAAGGACCGCTTCGGCGCTGAGATCCGCACGCACTACCCGATCGAGCTGGCCGACGAGATCGCCGTCATCCGGCAGGAGGCCGACCTGGTCGCCGAGGTGCCCGAGCCGATCCTGGAGATCCTGGCCCGCTACACCCGCGAGCTGCGCGAATCGGACGCCGTCAACCAGCGCTCCGGCGTCTCCGCGCGCTTCTCCATCGCGGGCGCCGAGACCGTCGCCGCGTCCGCCCTGCACCGGGCGACCGTCCGCGGGGAGCAGGACGCCGTCGCCCGCGTCGTCGACCTGGAGACCGCCGTCGACGTGCTCGCCGGCAAGATCGAGTTCGAGTCGGGCGAGGAGGGCCGCGAGTACGAGATCCTCACCCACCTGCTGCGGGTGGCGACCGCCGAGACCGTCCGGACGCGGTTCCGAGGCATCGACCTCGGCCCCATCATCGCGGCGCTCGACGGCACGGTCACCATCACCACCGGCGAGCAGGTGACCGCCCGGGAGTTCCTCGAGGGCCTGCCGCCCACGCCCGACTCGGACGTCTACGACCAGATCTGCGACCGCTTCGACGCCCGCAGCGACGGCGAGCGGGCCAGCGCGATCGAGCTCGCGCTGGAGGGACTGTTCCTGGCCCGCAAGATCGCCAAGGACTCCGACGACGGCGAGACGATCTACGGCTGAGCCCGTCGATCGCGGAAGGCACGGGAGGACGCCATGGCCGCACATCACCCCAGGAGCAAGTACGGCCGCTACGCCGGCGGCCCCGACCCGCTCGCGCCGCCCGTCGACCTCGCCGAGGCGCTCGATGCGATCACCGAGGACGTCATGGCCGGCTACTCGCCCGAGCAGGCGATGCGCGAGTTCCTGCGGCGCGGCGGCCGCAACAACATGGGCCTGGACGACCTGGCCCGCCGCGTCCAGCAGCGCCGCCGCGAGTTGCTGTCCCGGCACCGGCTCGACGGCACCCTCGACGAGGTCAAGCAACTGCTGGACACGGCGGTGCTGGAGGAACGCAAGCAGCTCGCCCGCGACGGGATGATGGACGACGCCGACCGCGAGTTCCGTGAGTTGCGCCTGAACAACCTGCCGACGTCGCCGGCCGCGGCCGTCCAGGAGCTGAGCGGCTACGACTGGCAGTCGTCCGAGGCGAAGGCCGCGTTCGAGCGCATCAAGGACCTGCTGGGCCGCGAGCTGCTCGACCAACGGTTCGCCGGCATGAAGCAGGCCCTCGAGGGCGCCACCGATGCCGACCGCCAGGCCGTCGGTGAGATGCTCCGCGACCTCAACGATCTGCTCGCCAAGCACCGTCGCGGCGAGGACACCGACGACGACTTCGCCGACTTCATGGCCAAGCACGGCGACTACTTCCCCGAGAACCCGCGCAACGTGGACGAGCTCATCGACGCGATGGCCAAGCGTGCGGCCGCCGCCCAGCGGATGCTGCGCTCGATGACGCCCGAGCAGCGCCAGGAGCTCATGGAACTCTCCGCCCAGGCGTTCGGCTCGCCCGAGCTGATGGCCCAGCTGGACGCCCTCGATTCCAACCTGCAGGCGCTGCGGCCGGGCGAGGACTGGACGGGCTCGGAGCGCTTCGGCGGCGAGGAGGGCCTCGGCTTGGGCGACGGGACGGGCGTCCTGCAGGACCTCGCCGAGCTGGATTCGCTCGCGGAGCAGCTCGGCCAGCAGTACAGCGGGGCGCGCGCCGCCGACATCGACCTGGACGCCGTGATGCGGCAGCTCGGCGACGAGGCTGCGGTGTCCGCGCGGACGCTGGCCGACCTCGAGCGCGCGATGAGCGACTCCGGCTACCTGCGCCGCACCGCCGACGGGAACCTGCGGCTCTCCCCGCGGGCGATGCGCAAGCTCGGCACGTCCCTGCTGCAGGACGCCGCAAGCCAGCTCTCGGGCCGCGGCGGCCAGCGCGACACCCGGCTGGCCGGGGCGTCCGGCGAGATCACCGGCGCGACGCGGCCGTGGCAGTTCGGCGACGCCGAGCCCTGGGACACCACCCGGACGCTGACCAACGCGATCCAGCGGACCGTCGCCGAGGGCGGCGACCCCAGCGGCGGGGTGCGGCTCAACGTGGGCGACATCGAGATCTCCGAGACCGAGGCCCGCACCCAGTCGGCGGTGGCGCTGCTGGTGGACACCTCGTTCTCCATGGCCGTCGAGGGCCGCTGGGTGCCGATGAAGCGCACCGCCCTGGCCCTGCACCACCTGATCTCGACGCGGTTCCGCGGCGACCAGCTTCAGCTGATCGGGTTCGGCCGCTACGCGCAGAGCATGGACGTCGACGAGCTCACCGCGCTGCCGCCGCTGCGCGAGCAGGGCACGAACCTGCACCACGGGCTGCTGCTGGCCAACCGGTTCTTCCGCCGTCACCCGACCATGCAGCCGGTGTTGCTGGTCGTGACCGACGGTGAGCCGACCGCGCACCTGATGCCTGGCGGGGAGTCGTGGTTCTCCTACCCGCCCGAGCCGACGACGATCCGGCTGACGGTCGAGGAGCTGGACCGCCTCGCCCGGCAGGGGACGCGGGCGACGTTCTTCCGGCTCGGGGACGACCCGGCGCTGGAGCATTTCATCGACCAGCTCGCCCGCCGGGTGGACGGCCGGGTCGTCGCGCCCGACGTCGACGATCTCGGCGCGGCGGTGGTGGGGGAGTACCTCAACGCCCGGTTCCGCGGCGCCTACGAGGACGGCTGGTTCTGACGGCGGAGGCGTCCGTGTGTTAGGTTCGTCGGCGTCCGTGTCCCCGGCGATAGGCATTCCGATGTGGTTCGCAGCGCTCTCCCGCTGACCCGCCGCGCGTGACCCCCGCGTCCGCCCGGCACCCAAAACCACGCCGAGAGGGATGCATCATGCCTACCCACACGCCTCTTTCCTGCAACGCCCTCACGTTCACCTGGCCGGACGGCACGCCCTGCCTGGCCGACCTCACCGTCTCGTGGGGCACCGGCCTGCACGGGCTGATCGGGGCCAACGGCTCCGGCAAGACCACGCTGGTCCGCCTGCTGACCGGCGAGTTGAGCCCCACGTCCGGAACGGCCGGGACGCCCGCGCGTACCCTCGTCCTGCGCCAGGACCTCGGGCTCGACACCGCCGCCACCGTCGGAGAACTGCTGGGCATCGGACCGATCCTCGCGGCCCTGGACGCCGTCGCCGCCGGCAGCGTCGGCGTCGCCCCCTACGAGGTCATCGGGGACGACTGGGACATCGCCGAGCGCGCCCGCGCCGAGCTCGACCGCGCAGGTCTGGGCGACCTGGGCCTCGATCGGGCCGTCGGGACGCTCTCGGGCGGGCAGGCCGTCCGCGTCGCGCTGGCCGGCGTCCGGCTGGCCAGGCCAGCGGCGCTGATCCTGGATGAACCGACCAACAACCTGGACGGCCCCGCGCGGGTCCGGCTCGCCGACCTGCTGGACGAGCTGCGGGCGCGGATCCCGATCGTCGCGATCAGCCACGACCGCGCCCTGCTGGAGACCTGCGACTCGATCGCCGAGCTCGTCCCCGCCGAGTTCACCCGCGGCAACTTGCAGGTGGCGGCGACGATCCGCCGCTTCGAGGGCGGGTTCTCCGCGTGGGAGGCCGCGATCGAGGCCGAGCAGGACGCCGCCAGCCGTCGCGTCCGGGACGCCCGCTCGGTCGTCGACAAGGAGAAGCGTGACCGCGTCCAGCAGCAGACGAAGCAGGCGCGCGACGAACGCCGCGGCCGCACGTTCGAGCAGAACAAGCGGCACCCCAGAATCGTGATGCGGGCGGAGAAGCGGCAGGCCGAGCGATCGGCGGCCAAGTCCCGGGAGGTGATGGCCGACCGGGAGCGTGCCGCGCAGGAGGCGCTGGCCGAGGCAGAGGAGGCGGTGCGCGAGTCGCGCGATGTGTACCTCGACCTGCCCGCGACGTCCGTCGGCGCCGGGACGACGATCCTCGAGTTGAGGCTGGCACCGGGTGTGCGTCGCGTGGCGTCGGGCGAGGAGGACGAGGCGGCGCTGGGCACCGACGTCGAGCACGTCATCGTCACCGGTCCCGAGCACGTCCGGCTGGCGGGGGCGAACGGGTCGGGGAAGACGACGCTGCTGCGCCGCGTCCTGGGAGTGCCGGCGGAAGAGGCCCCGCCCAGCGCGTACGAGGTTGAGTACCGCATCGCAGAGGCGGGTTACCTCCCGCAGCGCATCGAGTTGGACCCCGGGCCGACCGTCCTCGAGACCGTGATCCGGGCGAACCCGGTCGCCTCAGAGCAGGAGTTGCGCGACGACCTGGCGCGGCTGCTGTTCCGGCGCGAGCGGGTGTTCGCCCCCGTGGGGACGCTGTCGGGCGGGGAGCGGTTCCGGGTGGCGCTCGCGCGGATCCTGCTGGCGTCGCCCGCGCCGCGGCTGGTGGTGCTGGACGAGCCGACGAACAACCTCGACATGCCGACCGTCGACTGGTTGGTCGGGGCGCTCGCCGGTTTCCGGGGTGCGCTGCTGGTCGTCAGCCACGACGAGGACTTCCTCGACCGCCTCGGCGTCCACCGCGTCCTCGACCTGGACGCCCTCACGCGGCGTGGGTGACGGCCGAGCTCACGCTTGTCGGGTCGGCCGCGCCTCCTGCCGCCGAGCCGGGGTTGCCGAAGCCTGATCGACAGGTCTTGGTCGGGCGTCGTCTGGAGCCCTCGCCCGGGGGCGGTGGCGTCCGGTCGACGCGTCATGCATGATCGAAAGAAGCCAAGGAAAGGAACGGCACCGATGACCGTCAACGACAACGGACCCAAGCCGAACGCGTTCGACATCGAGACCGAGACGCGCGCCAACACGAACTACCGCACCGTCGCCTGGACGGGTAAGTACCTGCAGGTCACGCTGATGTCGATCCCCGTGGGGCAGTCGATCGGCCTGGAGGTGCACCCGGAGACCGACCAGTTCCTGCGCCTGGATGCCGGCAAGGGCCGCTGCGTCATGGGCCCGGAGAAGGATCAGCTCGACTTCCAGCAGGACGTCGAAGATGGCTGGTCGATCCAGGTGCCGGCGGGCTCGTGGCACGACGTGATCAATACCGGCGACGAGCCCATGCAGCTCTACGCCGTCTACGCTCCGGTGCACCACGCGCCCGGCATCGTCCAGAAGACGAGCGAGGACGCCGAGCAGGACGAGGAGTCCGGCAAGGACGAGCCTCCGGAGTGGAGCGAGCAGCCGTCCGGCGACGTGGCGGATGGCCACGCCTGATCGTTCGCCGAGCAAGCCGTGTGAACGCCGAACGTCCCCGCGATGAAGATCGCGGGGACGTTCTGCTGTCGGAGTGGCCCCGGCGACCGGGGCGGGACGCCGTGCCCTTGCCACGCCCGCGGACGGTCTGTGACCCTGAGCCACGGGCGCCCAACGATGGGCCGCTCGCCATCGGGAAACGCAAGGAGAATCCCATGTCCCACGGCGACATCACCCACATCGACATCCCGGTCAGCGACAACGCCAAGGCCGCGGAGTTCTACGGCGGGCTGTTCGGCTGGCAGATCAGCGAACCCCCGGGCTTCGAGGGCTACCCCATGTGGCAGGCCCCCAACAAGATCAGCGGCGGTGGCCTCGCCCCGCGCAGCGCCGACTTCACCCAGCCACGCTCCTACGTCGAGGTGGATTCCATCGACGACGTCCTGGCCAAGGTCGAGGACGCCGGCGGCGCGGTGCTGATGCCGCGCCAGCCGATCACCGAGACCAGCGGCTGGGCCGCCATCACCGACCCCGACGGCAACGTCATCGGCCTCTTCGAGGGGACGGTCGAGTAGCCACGCAATCGCGAAGACCCCCTGACGCCAGAAGCGTCAGGGGGTCTTCGCACGTTCACGGCGTCGGGCTGGGAGCGCCTCTCGGCGCGTGGCCGCTCGCAGCGGCGAAAGTTGGAGCCCGGGGCTACCGCAGCCCGACACCGCGAACGAGCATAGGGGGCCGAGGCGTCAGACCCAAGCGCAAGGCGCCTCGTCGTGGGGCGACGGCGACAGGGTCGGCTCCACGCAACCGGTGTGTCACGGCGCAGCTACTGGTGCGCTGCCGGCGTCCACGCGGGGACGTAGGCGGGGTCGGCGAAACGTTGCTCTCCATGCTGGGCCGCCAGCGGTTCTCCCTCGCCGCGAGGGGTGGTCTCGAAGCATAACGGGATTATCCTGCCCCTAGCCTGCGGGCACCCCGGAGATAACCTGGTGTACCCCCTTGTGGGCGCCATATGCAGCGATTGCTCCCGCAATCTGGTGGCAGGATAATCCCGTTATGTCACCGACCCGCGCGTCGGTCGACTCCGAGGATGGGGGCTGTGCCCCGCTGGTGGCCCCAGCGGATCACCGCGTCGCTGCTCGGCTGGCCAGGTCTACTGCAGGTGCCCGGACCGCCAGAGGTTCGCGCTCGCGGCGAGGTCGTCGGCCATATCGCGCAACCGCGTGGCGCTGAGCAGCGTCTCGGAGCCCTCGGAGGCGTACGCGCGCCCGGCCACCACGACCCGGCAGAAGGCGGCGGCCCGCTCCAGCGCGACGGCGAAGTCGCCGGTGAACGCGCCGCGCAGGATCTCGTTCGCGACCGCGGCGATCTCGTCGGGGCCGGGCGGGTCGACCCCGGCCACCGCATGGTTCGGCTCGGTGAACGGGACGCCGTAGGCGTACTCGCGCGCGGCGTCCGCGGGGGAGGTGCGCATCCATTCGCGCAGCAGGTACAGCCTCCACAGCGCGCCGGGCAACGTCCGCGCCGGCCGGGACGCCCACAGGTCCGCGAGCGTGGGCAGGCCGATGTCGTCCACGATCTCCACCAGCCGCTGGGTGACCGCTGGGTCGGTGGCGGCGCGTCCGGTGTGCAGCAAGACGGCCGCGGTCTCGTGCGCGGCGTGCAGCTGGGCGATCGGGTCGGACCGCTCGCCGAGCGCCTCGAGGGCGGCCGGCTCGCGGAAGCTCGGGCGCCGGGGCTTGCGCGGCTCAGTCATCGGCGTTCACGGTAGCGCGCGGCCGATCACCAGCCGCCACCGCCGCCGCCACCGACGCCGCCCCCACCGCCGAAGCCCGATCCGCCCCCGGAGCCCGACGTGGCGGCCTGCGCGGAGGCTGCCATCGACGAGCCGATGGTGTCGCCGAGGCTGTTCATCGAGCCGGCGAAGCCGCCGTAGTAGAACGGCGTCGTGCCGACGTACCAGTCGGTCTCGGGGCGGTAGCGGCCCTGGGCCGCCAGCTGCTCGAAGAGCTTCGCCCACCGGTCGGCGACCCCGAAGACGATGGCGTAGGGCAGGTACCGCGAGAAGAGGTCCTCGCCCTCTTCGAACCTGAGCTGGTCGGCCTCCGCCGTGGTGAGGTATTGCTCGAAGCCCTTCGCCTGGGCGAGGACGGCCGACCCCTCGGCGGTGCGGCTGCTGAATCTGTTGTGCAGGATGAGCAGGGCCACGCCCACCACGATCGGTGCGACGGCGAGCAGCCCCAGGCCCGCGGTGAACGCGAGCGCCACCGCCAAGCCGACACCGACGACGATGATCACGAGCGCCAGCAGGATGATCAGCCCGCGCTGGGTCTGCGGGTTGCCCCGGAACCACTTCAGGTCCCTCGTCGTGTACTCGTACAGCTTGGAGCGCGCGTCCGGCATGAGCTTGCCGTACTCGGCGTCCCGGAGCTCCTCGGTGGTGACCTCGTCCCCGTCCTTGAACAGGGTGTCCATGATGTGTTGCTCGTAGGGGCGCAGGGGGCCGCCGGCGTGCCGGTTGACGAACGTCCACTCCCGATCGCCCTTGCGCTTGCCCTTGACCTCGGGCTCCGCCTCGACGATCTGGACGTGCCCGCGCACGGCCAGGTCGATGATCGTGCCGGTGACGTCGCGGTTGTCGGCCGTGTAGTCCTCGAGGACGCCGAGCTCGCCGGGCGTGGCGTCCTTCGGCGGGCTGAACTGGACGGTGACGGGCGCTGCGGCGTGCGACCGACCGGTCTGGCCCTCCTGGCCGGCGACGGGGGACAGGCCCGGCGTGAGGCCCAGGTAGACCTCATCGCGCGCGGCCCGGCGGCGCGCCATGACGACGCCGCCGAGGCCGAGGACGGTCAGCAGCGCGGTGAGGCCGCCGCTGAGCGGCGTCAGAGGGGCGAGGTTGCCGAGGTGGTAACGCTTCGAGAAGGTCGGCGGGGGCGCGGTCAGCGTGCCGGCGGGCCACCCGGTGACGATCTGGACGGGCTCCTTGTCGCTCAGCCCCTGGGTGGAGAACACCGCGCTGTTGCCGGTCTCGGACGCGGTGCACGGCTGGTCGTAGCTGCGGCCGCGGAAGCAGGCGACCCGCTCGATCGCGGCCGGGCCGGTGACGGTGGCGCTCATCTTCTCGATCGGCACCTCCCAGCCGGGCCCGACGACGTTCCAGTTGAGCTCGTCGAGGCCGCCGGTGGCGCTGCTGGTGTTGACGACGCCGCCCAGCGTGTACTGGATTCGGTACTGCTGGACGCCGGTGAATTGCTGATCCTGGCTGCCGATGCGCACCTTGAGGGTGCCGTCGTCCTCCTCGGTGCTCACCTCGGCGTTGGCGCCCGTCGGGCTGGTGACGCCGTCGACGTGGACGTCCAGGTCGCGCCACAGGTCGGGGTTGTTCGCGACGCGCTGCCGCAGCGGGAAGTACAGGTAGGGGCCGTGGCCCTCGTCGTTGGCGAAGTCGAAGGCGAGGTCGAGCGTGACCGTCGTCGTGCCGTCCCGCGCGACGTTCGCGTGGACGTCGTAGTTCGCGATTTTCCAGGAGTCCGGGGTGTCGTCCGCCCGGGCCTGAACCGGGCTCGTGATCGTGAGCCCGAGCGTCAGGAGCACCAGGGCCAGGACAGTGCGGAGGCGCCTCATGCCAACAGGATAGGGGGCACGCGCCGACGGGATGGATGGCCAGCCGGCATCCACCCCGTCGGAGGCTCCGCGAAGGTCAGTCGGTCTTCGGCTCCTTGGCGGTGACGGCGATGACCGGGGTTCCGGTGGCGACGTCGCCGTCGGCGATCTTCTCCACCGAGCCGAACCTCTTGGCGTTGGTGACCAGCACCGGCGTCACGAGCGAGAAGCCGGCGTCCTCGATCGCCTTCGGGTCGAAGGTGACCAGCGGCGTCCCGGCTTCGACGGTGTCGCCGCGCTTGACGTGGACGTCGAAGCCACGGCCCTCCATCGTGACGGTGTCGATGCCGACGTGGATCAGCAGCTCGATGCCGCTGTCGAGCGTCAGCCCGAAAGCGTGGCCGGTCTCCTGGGCGACGAGGATCTTGCCCGGGGCCGGGGCGTGGACCACGTTGCCGGACGGGACGATGCCGACGCCCGGGCCCACCGTGCCCTTGGCGAACACCGGGTCGGGGATCTCCTCGAGCGGGATGACCTTGCCGTCCAGCGGGGCGCCGATCTCGGTGACGGTTCCGGGCACCATGGCCGGCTTCTTCGGCTTGGCCGCTGGGGCCGCTGGGGCCGCGGACGCCTCGGCGGGCCGGTCCGCGACGGCGGTGGCGGCGCTGGCTCCCGCGGCGGCGGTCCCGGCGGCGGCCGTCCCCGCGGTGGGGTTGGTCAGCGCGGCCTGCGGGTCGTTCGGGTCGACGAGCACACGGTCGGTCTTGCCGGCTTCGAGGGCGGCGTCCGCCTCGTGCTCGCGCTTGAGCGCCAGCGCCTCGGCCTTCTGCTCCGGCGTGCGGTAGTCGGAGATGATGACGAGGATCATCGCGCTGAAGAACGCGACCGCGACGGCGATGGCGTACAGCGGGATGTTGTTGAACGCCGGGATCGTCAGCAAAGACGTGAACACGAACGCGTTGGTGCGCAGGCCGCCGCCGATGCCGATGATGAGGCCGCCGAGGAGGCAGCCCACCAGCATGCGCGGGTAGATCCGCTTGTAGCGCAGGTGGATGCCGTACAGGGACGGCTCCGAGATGCCTCCCAGCAGGCCCGCGGCCAGCGCGCCGGTCGCGGTCTGCCGCATGGCGGTCTCCTTGTCGCGGTTGGCCAAGAACAGGACGCCGGCCGTCGCGCCGAAGCAGGCGAAGTTCCACGCGCCCATCGGGCCCTGGATGTAGTCGTAGCCGAGGTTTTGGATGTTGAGCAGCATGATCGCGTTGATCGGCCAGTGCAGGCCCAGCGGCACCATGAACGGGTACAGCAGCGGGATCGCGATGGCGAAGATCAGCGGCGAGAAGCTGTTGATCGCGCCGAGCAGTCCGGCCAGCGCGGCGCCGGCGTAGATGCCCAGCGGCCCGATGAGCAGCGACGTCAGCGGGATCATGATCAGCATCGCCAAGAACGGCACGAAGATCAGCTGCACGTTCTCGGGGATGATCTTGCGCAGCAGCTTGTACAGCGGCCCGAGGACGCCGGCCATCAGCAGCGGCGGGAACACCTGGGAGTTGTAGCTGAAGATCGTCAGCGGGATGCCGCCGAAGACGGGGACGACGTTCACGGTGCTGCCGAAGACGGTCATCGGGGTCGAGATGTCCTTCAGCGCGGTGAAGCCCGGCAGCATGACCACGGCCATGATCGCGAAGCCCACCCACGGGTCGGCGTTCAGCTTTTTGGACGCGTTGTACGCCACCATCAGCGGCAGGAAGACGAACACCCCTTGCCAGAACAGGTTGAGGTAGGCCCACGTCGGCGGCAGCGTGACGCGCGGGTCGGCCCAGTTCGGGATGACGCCGAGCGTGCTCATCAGCGACATGAACGTGATGAACAGGGACGCGCCCAGCAGCGCGCCGATGATCGGCCGGAACGAGTCGGACAGGAACTCGAAGAAGTTGTCCAGCCACGCGACCTTGCCGCGGGGGCCCTGGGCGCGGGCAGCGGCCTTCGTCGCCGCCATGTCGTCGGCGTCCGATGCGGCGCCCGACGAGACGCTGCTCATCTCGGGCAGCCCCATGATGTCTTGGTAGGTGTTGGTGACCGCGCCGCCCATGACGATCTGGTAGCGGTTGCCGCCCTGAGGCACGGCGCCGAGGACGCCGGGGATCGCCTCGACGGCGGTCTGGTCGATTCCCGAGGAGTCCCGGAGTTGGAACCTCAGGCGCGTTGCGCAGTGGGTAAGGCTGACGATGTTGTCCGGTCCGCCGACGGTGTCGACGATGTCACCGGCAGTCGATGAGGCCATGGCGTTGCTTTCGCTTGTGGGAACCCGTGCTCGCGGCGGCGCGGGAGGTGTGACGATTATGCACCTTCGGATGCGGATTCCGTGCTCTGTGACCGAGTCGCCCCGGCGGATGTCGCAGAACCCCTCCGTCCTCGAGCACGGGCGCCCCGCGGGCGCCGGCGGGCGGACCAGGACCAGCGGACCCCCGACGGCACCGGGGCCGGTGGGGACACTGAACCCCACCGGCCCCAAACCGGACCGCCCCCGCCCGTCAGTTCTGCGGACGGGCGGGCTGGCGCACCGGCTGCGGGCGCTCCAGCCCGGCGGCCGTGTAGGCCTCGGCCTCGTCCAGGGTCTCCTTCTCCATCAGGGCCGCGACGATGCCGTCGAGGCGGTCGCGGTTGGCGTCCAGGATGCGCAGGGCCTCGTCCTGGCACTCCTGGATGATGCGGCGCGCCTCGTCGTCGACGGCCTCGAGCGTCGCCTCGGAGATGCCGAGCTGGCGCGGGTCGACGTCGCGGCTCAACGCCGTGATCGCGCCGACCTCCTTCGACATGCCCCAGCGTCCGACCATGTTGCGGGCGATGGACGTCACCTTCTCCAGGTCGTTGTCGACACCCGTGGTCGTCGATCCGTAGACGGTCTTCTCGGCCGCCCAGCCGCCGAGGGCGCCGATGATGCGGTCGCGCAGGTCCTCCTCGTTGTAGCCGTAGCGGTCGCGGTCGGGCGTGCTCAGCGTCACGCCCAGGGCGTGCCCGCGGGGGATGATGGAAATCTTGCGCACCGGGTCGGCGCCCGGGCGCAGCATGCCGAGCAGCGCGTGACCGGCTTCGTGGTAGGCGGTCTTGCGAAGCTCTTCGGGCTCGATGAGGATGCCGCGGGCGGCACCGAGCTGGACGCGCTCGAGGGCCTCCATGAAGTCGGCCTGGGTGACGTGGTTGCCCTCACGCCGGGCCGCGGTGAGGGCGGCCTCGTTGACGAGGTTGGCCAGTTCGGCGCCCGTCATGCCGGGTGTGGTCTGGGCGATCTCCGTCAGGTTCACGTCGGACGCCAGCGGCACGTCGCGGACATGCACGCCGAGGATCTGCTCCCGCCCGTTGACGTCGGGGGTCTGCACGGTGATCTGACGGTCGAAGCGCCCCGGTCGGGTCAGCGCGGGGTCGAGGACGTCCGCCCGGTTCGTAGCCGCCATCACGACGACGCCCTCGGAGCCGTCGAAGCCGTCCATCTCGGTCAGGATCTGGTTCAGCGTCTGTTCGCGCTCGTCGTTGCCGCCCATCGAGCGGGCGCCGCTGCGGGCGCGTCCGATGGTGTCGATCTCGTCGATGAAGATGATGGACGGCGCCACCTTGCGCGCCTCGTCGAACAGCTCGCGGACGCGCTGGGCGCCGACGCCGACGATCATCTCGATGAACTCGGACGCGCTCGCCGAGAAGAACGGGACGCCCGCCTCGCCGGCGGTCGCCCGCGCGAGCAGGGTCTTGCCTGTGCCGGGCTCGCCCGACAGGAGGACGCCGCTGGGGGCCTTCGCGCCGAGGCGGCGGTACTTCTCGGGGTTCTTGAGGAAGTCGACGACCTCGGCGATCTCGGCCTCGACCTCGTCGATGCCCGCGACGTCGTCGAAGGTGACGCGCACCTTCTCGGGGTCGACGGCCTCGACCTTCTTCTTGCCGCCGCCGAGCCCGCCTAGGCCGCCTAGGCCGCCCAAGCCCTCTGCGGCCGCCTTCTGCATGCGCCGGGAGGCCCACCACCACAGCCCGATCAGCAGCAGCATCGGCCCGAACGCGAGCAGGAAGTTCGCGATCGGTCCGCGTTGCTCGACGACGGGGGTGGCCCGCACCACGGCGCCCCCGGCGCTCAACTCGGCCAGCAGGTCATCTCGGGCGAAGGTCGGGCGCTCGGTGGTGAACTGCTCGTAGGTCTGGCCCTCCTTGCCGCCGGGCAGCGCCGCGGCGCCCTTCAGCTTGCCCTGGATGGTGTCGCCGCGGGAGTAGACCTCCTGGACGTTGTGCGCCTGCACCTGGGCGGTGAACTCGCTGTAGGGGACGGTTGCCGGGGCGACGGCGGCGTCCTGCCAGGAGAAGAACAGGAACGACAGCAGATAGAAGGCGAGGGCCCAGATCGCGATGCGCCACCACGGCGGCCTCGGCGGGCGCTGCTGCTTCGTCTCGGGCTCGTCGGCGAGCCCCTCGGTGCGCCAAGGTTTCGCCGGATCGCGATCGGGCGGCTGAGACGCCTGGTCGGTGGAGGTCGACATGAGTAGCTCCTCAAACAGTTAGCTCTGATCTAAACAATAGACTAGAGGAAATGGCACGAACGGTGTCAACAGTTGGACTCGGTTGAGATAGTGTTCTGGTCCGGAGGTGGGAATGAGCGAAAAGGACCAACTGCTTGATCGCGTGCTGGGGCAGCAGCGCCTGCTGCGACGGCTGATGGTTCAGCAGTCCGGGACGGCGCTGGCCGACGGAGACATGACGGTTCCGCAGTTGCGGCTGCTGAACGCGGTGGACGCCGCGGGCAGCGCGTCCGTGCTCGACCTGGCTGTCGCGCTCGGCGTGACGCCGTCGACGGTGACGATCTCGGTCGATCGCCTGGTCAAGCGTGGGCACCTGGTCCGTGAGGAGGACCCCGGCGACCGGCGCCGCAAGCGCATCACGGTCGCCCCCGCCGGACGCGCGCTGCTCGATCGTCTCGACGAGAGCGGCATGGACTATCTGCGCCGCACCCTTCCGCACCTGAGCGTCGAGGACCTGCGCGCCCTGGTCCGCGTGTTCGACCGGCTCGGCGAGATCGACACCCGCCTCAACGGCGGTGGGGACGCGCTCGGTCAGTAGCGCCTAGCTGTCGAAGATGTCGGCGTACAGGCGAGCGGTTTGCAGGACTGCTGCGCTGGCGTCCTCGACCGTGTGGTCACTCAGTCGTCTCAGCGGAGCAACTCGTCGACGCGGGCATGCGCGATTTGCCGGAGGGCGGCGGAATCTTGTTGCTCTGCGATCACGTTCAGGGCGAACCCGTCAAGACGAGTGGCGTCGCAGGCTCGCCTTTCGTGATCTTCTCCGCAAGGACCCGGTCGCCCGCGACGAGTACCTGCAGGCGAAGCTGAAGGCCGCCGCCACGGCAGACTCGTGGACGACCTAGACGGCTGCCAAAGGTTCCATCGTGCGGCGCCTACTCGATTCGGCCTAAAACGGTCCCGATCTCGACGAGAGCGCGCCTTCAGGTGAGGCCGTACAAGGCTGCGAAGGCGTCTTCGGCAGCCTCCACCGAGGCTCGAAAGTCGGCCGCGCTCGAAGACCGTCAGAGCCCGTGGACGCGCAGCGCCACCTGGACGCGGTTCTCCAGCCCGAGCTTGGTCAGGATCCGGGAGACGGTGGTCTTGATCGTGGGGAGGGTCGTGCCGAGCTCGGCGGCGATCTCCTGGTTGGACAGCCCGCGCGCGACGGCGAGCGCGATCTGGGCCTCGCGCGGGGTGAGGGCGTCGCGCCAGGCGTCCGCGGCGGTGGGCGCGGGGGCGCCCTCGAGGAAGCCCTCCACCACCCCGCGCGTGACCTCGGGGGAGAGCACGGACTCCCCGGCGTGGGCGCGGCGCACGGCCGCGACGATCTCCCGCGGCGGCGCGGACTTGACGAGGTAGCCCGCCGCCCCGGCGCGGAGCGCCGCCCGCACCTGAGCCTGGTCGGAGCTGACGGTCAGCACGACCACCTGCGGGGGATCCTGCAGCGCCCGCAGGGCCGAGGTGGTCGCCACGCCGTCGCGTCCAGGCATCTGCAGGTCGGTGAGGACGACGTCGGCCCGGTTCCCCGGTTCGCCGAGCCAGGCGAGGGCCTCCTCGCCCGAGGCACAGGACGCGGCCAGGTCGAGGCCCGGGTCGTCGGACACCACGCCGCCGACCGCGCGCCGCACGAAGGGGTCGTCGTCGACCACCAGGACGCGCACCGGTCGTTCGGACGCCGCGGTGCGTTCCTC
Source organism: Nigerium massiliense (assembly GCF_000826085.1). Taxonomy (GTDB): domain Bacteria; phylum Actinomycetota; class Actinomycetes; order Propionibacteriales; family Propionibacteriaceae; genus Propioniciclava; species Propioniciclava massiliense. The sequence goes on from NZ_CCYM01000002.1 coordinate 924,170, forward strand.
CGCCGGCTCCGCGGCCGCCGCCCCCGGCTCGCCCGTGCCGCTCATGATCGTCCTTCCCGCCGTGGGATGCGGGCCCGCACGCGCCACACGTCGCCGTCCGCACCGGCCGCGAACCTACCGCCCAGCTGCTCGACGCGCTGACGCATGTTGCTCAGACCGAAGCCGTCCGAGCCGTCGTCGCGCCCGGACCCCAAAGGGATGCCGTCGGCCAGGTCGTTGACCACCTCCAGCGTCGCGGCGTCCAGGGTGTCGACCAGGCGGACGGAGCCGCGGCCGGGGCCGGCGTGGCGCAGCGCGTTGGCGACGGCCTCCTGGGCCACCAGGCGCAACGTCCCGGCCTCGCGGGTGTCCCCGGCCGTGTCGCTCAGTTCCAGCCGCGTCCCGAGCCCGTCGGCCCAGTCGACGACGCGGGCGAGGTCCTCGCGGCTGGCCGTCCCGGGGGACCCGGCGGTGCCACCGGGTGAGGTGGCACGGGACAGGTCGTCGATCATGGCGCGGACCTCGCCCTGGGTCGCGACGGCGCACGCGTGCGCGTCCTCGACGAGGGACCGGGCGGCTTCGTCGGGGAGGTCACGGTCGAGCAGCCGCGCCGTCTGCAGCGAGATGGCGGCGAGGCGTCCGGCGACCACGTCGTGGAGGTCGCGGCCCATGGCGACGCGCTGCTCGGCCCGCGCGAGCTCGGCCCGCGCGGCCGCAGCGTCGCGCTCCACCTCGGCGACGGCGGCCAGCAGCCGGGAGCGCTCCCGTTCCCGCGACACCTCGGCGCCCAGCACGCGGACGTCGCCGCCCCACCAGGCGCCCAGGGCCACCGTCGCGAGCACGAGGAGCGCGGACATCATCGCCACCAGGGGCGGCGCCCCGCCCCCCAGATCGCTCGCCAGGGTGCCGCTCGCCAGCACCACGGCGTACGCGGCGAGGGCCAGCCGGTGGGCGCGCCGCCCGCTCAGGGCCACCGCATAGGCGAGCTCCACGAGCAACAGGACGGTGAACACCCCGCCGTTGAGCATGTACATGACCGGCACCAGAACGGCGAGCACGAGCGCCGCCGGACGCCAGCGCGTCCGGTTCAACACCGCGACCGACCCCAGCAGCACCAGAGGCAGCCACAGCCACACGGGGACGGGGTCGGGGCCGAAGGACGACCCGGGTCGCACGAGGGTGTAGGTCAGGACCCCCACGGCCGCGTAGGTGAGGGCCACCACTGCGTCCAAGGGCCGCACGGCCGGGACGCGGGGATCCTCATCGGGCAGCACGGAGCCGCGTCCGGGGGCGGCCGGGGGCGTGTCCACGAGCACTCCTGCCTGTGACGGTGGCACCCCATCCTGCCTCATCCGTTGACCAGCCAGCCGACCCCGTTGACCACGAACACGACGCCCAGGATGCCCATCACCCAGCCGATGGTCGTGTCCGCGGATCGCGTCACCCACGCCCCGACGCGCTCGAGCGTCGGCTGAATGTGCCGGGACAGGGCCAGCCGGGCCACGAACAGCACCGCGGCGGGGGCGATCATGACGAGCACGTAGCCGCCCAGGACCGTCACCTTCCCCGCGGCGCCCAGCGGCGAGGCGGCGATCATGGAGATCGCGCCCAGGTAGGGCACCATCATTGTGAGCTCGGCCACGCCGGCGGCGACCGCGAGCAGGATGACGGACCTCAGCGTGGCGCGCTCGCCCAACACCGAGGCGAGGGCGCGTTGCACGGGGCCGGGGTTCTCGGCGCGCCGGCGGCGCTTCGCCTCGCGCGCCTCGGGGGAGGAGGGCGCCACGGCATAGCTCAGGGCGAACAGCGCCACCCCGAGGACCACCACGGCGACGGCCTGAACCCGCTGAGGGATCCGCGGGAGCACCGCCTCCAGCCCGGCGGTGACGCCGGTGAGCAGCAACAATCCCACGGCGAAGTAGAAGGACGCGATCGTCAGGAGGTACACGAGCACGGCCGCCGGACGCAGGCGGCTGGGGGCCAGCATCAACGCCGGGATCCCCAGCGTGCCGACGGAGGTGGAATCGACCAGCGCCAGGACGACGAGCGTTCCGAGGAGGGCGAGGGGGATGTCGAACAGGAACGAGGCGGCCATGTATCCAGCCTCGGGCCGGACGCCGGGACCGTCATCTGGCGAAAGTTGCGCGCGTCCGGGTCCGGAACGAGACCAAAGGTGCAGGGAGCTGACGGCCAGCAGGGCCTCCTGCGCTGCATCCTCGCTATCGGCGAGCGACGTACCGTGCCGCAGCAGTGCGGCGAGAACGTGGGACCCGTCCCGGCGCCACACGTCCTCCAGTCAGCTCGCACCGCTGGGCGTCACGGCCGATGCTCAGGCTTCGTCGCCGGGCCGCATGACGGGGCGGAGCTCGACGGTGTCGCCGGGGCAGGAGAAGGCCTCCGCGATCTGCTCGGCGCGCTCTTGGGAGTCGACGTCGATGACGAAGAATCCGGCCAGGTGTTCCTTGGTCTCCGCGTAAGGCCCGTCGCTGGGCATCGGATGGTCCGTGTAGTGGAAGACGCGGGCCGTATTCGGGTCTCCGAGGGGGCAGCCGTAGACGATTTCGCCGTTGGCGTCGGCCTGCCCGTAGACCTCATCCCAGTGGGCACTCAGTTGATCCTTCTTCTCCTGGGGCAGGGCCGCGTACTCACGGGTGTGTTCGCTGGTCGGGTGCGCCCACGGTTGGGGATTGGAGTGGATCAGGATGACGAATTTCATGACGGTGCTCCTTGGATCAGCAGGGCACTGATTGCCCTGTCCCTCGAACGTCGAAACCATCCCAGCAGATTCGACACCAGATGCTGGTGCCAGCAACCGGCGTGGCCGCAGGGCTACTGGGGCCCAGGAAGGGGTCAACCGTTGGCCATCTCCGCTCGGGTCGATCCAATTCGCCATGTCGCCGGGGTCGCATCTGTCGCTGAACGTTTGAGGCTTGCGGGCGGGTCATCACGGTCGTGACGTGGGCGGGTGGGCGTTCGCTGTCCGCCGATCTAGTTCCGGGGGGTCAGTTGCGCCAGATTTCCGTGTCGTCCAAGCTGGGACTGGTTCGGATCTACAAGAGGAGTCACCGTGAAGCGCTCGACTGCCCACGCGATCGTTCTCTCGGCCCTCTTGGAGCAGTCAGTTGTCCGAACCCATTCCTTGCGCCCCGCGGGCGGTTCACGCCGCTAATTGGGGTGTTTTAGCCCACGTTGATGCCGGCAAGACCAGCCTGACCGAACGGCTGCTGTTTGAAGGCGGCGCGATCACTGCGGTCGGCAGCGTCGATGCCGGCACGTCCCAGACAGACTCGATGGACATCGAGCGAAGCCGTGGGATCACAGTCCGCACGAACATCGCATCTTTCTGGCTGGGCGACAGCCACATTGGCAACCAGGTCCAGATCAACCTTGTAGACACCCCTGGCCACGCCGACTTCATCGCCGAGGTGGAGCGAAGCTTGGCTGTGCTGGACTCGGTCGTGCTGGTGGTTTCCGCGGTTGAGGGCGTCCAACCCCAGACTGTGGTGCTGTGGCGTGTCCTGATACGTCTGGGTGTGCCGGTCATCGTGTTCATCAACAAAGTCGATCGTCGCGGCGCTGACCCCGAGCGGGTGTTTCGCGAGGTCGCGTACCGGCTGACCCGAGGCTCGGGCCGGAGTCCGGTGATGTTGTCCCAGGTGACCACGCCGGGCGATCGAGAGGTGACGGTCGCCCCCCGGCCCCTTGACGAGCCCAGCGTCCGCGACCCTTTGGCCGACACCGACTCTGAGTTGTTCGAGTCGGTCCTCGCTGGAAAGGCGTCTGTCGATCAGCTGGCCGAGGTGCTCGTGGGTGGCTGGCGAGCGGGACGGGTCACTCCGGTGGTGGCTGGCTCGGCGATCACTGGTGCGGCATAGCTGATCTGTTGGTCTGGATGCGCCGCTTCCCAGCAGGGACGCGGCCCGGCCCCGCGGCTCCGTTGTCGGCGCTGGTGTTCAAGATCGACAACGACGCTCACGGCCGTGTGGTGTGGGCACGGCTGTTCTCGGGCGAGCTGCACATGCGGGACCAGGTGCTGGTCGACGGAAGCTCGGTGCAGCGGGTGACGCGCCTGGAGGTCGTCGCCCCCCACGGAAGCGAGCCGCGCGGCGCTGGGCCGGGCGACATTGCCCGGCTGCGCGGGCTGAGTGGCGCACGCATCGGCGACTGGCTCGGCCAGCGTGGCCGCAACGCGGATTCTGGCTGGCTGCCCGAGGCGAACTTCGAGGCGGTTGTCGAGCCGATCGATCCTGCTGATCGCGGGCGGATGTTCGCTGCGTTGACGACGCTGACTGAGCAGGACCCGCTGATAGGGCTGCGAGTGGAGGACGGCGGGGAGGTGGCTGTCAGCCTCTTCGGTGAGGTCCAAAAGGACGTGCTGAGCAGTCTACTTGCCGACCAGTTCGGCATCACGGTGCGGTTCCAGGAGACGACGGTGCGTCGTATCGAGCGCGTCGACGGTGCGGCCGAAGCTGTCGCAGACATGAAGGAGGGCGACTCGGCCTACCTCGCCACGCTCGGGCTGCGGGTCGCGCCGGCACCCGCCGGCTCAGGGCTGCGCGTGCAGCTGGCGGTGGAGCGCGGCTCGATGCCGCCCGCCTTCTTCACCGCGGCTGAGGCTGGTATCAGGGCCGGTCTGAGCCAGGGACGCTACGGCTGGCCGATCCCAGACGCCCAGGTCACCATCACCAGAACCGGCTACTCGGCCAGGCAAAGCCATGCCCACCGGAAATTCGACAAGTCCATGTCGTCGGTGGGCGCCGACTTCCGGAACCTTGCACCCATGCTGGTCCACCGTGCGCTGGCCCACGGGGCCTGACCCCGGTTCTTGGACACGCTGAATCCAGCACGTGGTGCTGGGGAAGCGAGATGATCCGAGAACCATGGCCAGGAAGAACTACTCCGAGGAGTTTCGTCGTCAGGCCGTCGACTTGTACGAGTCCACCCGGGGCGCCACGGTCCGCGGCATCGCCGAGGACCTCGGTATCGTGCGCGGCACGCTGCGGGGCTGGCTCGAGGTCTACGGGACGGGCAAGAAGACCGCCGCCGACGGAACGCTGACCTCCAGCCCGTTGCAGTCCAAGCCTCCAGGGCCGAGCCCCGCGGTACCCGAGGGTGAGGCGCCCGAGCAGAGGATCGCCCGACTCGAGGCCGAGAACGCGGCGCTACGTGCCGAGACGACCAAGCTCACCACCGAGCGGGAGATTCTCCAGCGGGCGGCCAAGTATTTCGCCGGGGAGACGCGCTGGTGAGTCGCTTCCAGTTCGTCGCCGACAACTCCGCCACCTTCGAGGTGAAGCGACTGTGCGCGCTCGTCGAGATCGAGCGCTCGTCCTACTACGCCTGGCTCAACGCCGCCCCCGCTCGCGCAGAGCGCGCCCGGGCAGATGCTGAGCTCGCGACGCGGATCAGGGCCGTTCATGCCGAGGACGACACCCAGGGGGCGCCGCGGATCACCGCCGAGCTCAACGACTACGCCCCTGCCGGTGAGCGCGTGAACCACAAGCGCGTGGCCAGGGTGATGCGGCTCGAGGGCATCCGTGGCTACGCGAAGAAGCGGCGGGTGCGGACCACGATCCCCGAGCCGTCGGGGCAGAAGTATTTGGATCTGCTCAAGCGGGACTTCACCGCCGAGCGCCCGAACCGGCGCTACGTCGGGGACATCACCTACCTGCCGTTGGCCGACGGGACGAACCTGTACCTGGCGACCGTGATCGACTGCTACTCACGCCGGCTCGCCGGCTGGGCGATCGCCGACCACATGCGCACCGAGCTCGTGGAGGACGCCCTCAACGCAGCGGCCGCGACCCGGGGCAGCCTCAAGGGCGCGATCTTCCACAGCGACCACGGGTCGGTCTACTGCTCCAAGGCCTACGCCAAGCTGTGCAGGAAGCTCGGTGTCACCCAATCCATGGGCGGCATCGGATCGTCCGCCGACAACGCGCTCGCGGAGTCGTTCAACGCCACGATGAAGCGCGAGGTCCTTCAGGACGCCGCCTGCTGGACGGACGAGCTGACCTGCCGCCGGCAGGTCTTCAGGTGGCTCGTCCGCTACAACACCCGCCGCCGTCACACCTGGTGCGGCTACCTGTCCCCGTCCACCTACGAGGCCCGCCGGGCCGCTACGCTGCCGACCGCCGCGTAATCACACCCTGTGTCCAAGTTCCGGGGGTAGGGCCCCACGCCGGAACGACGGTCTGCGAACCCATCAACGCCTTCACCGTCGAAACGACCCCTCAGACCGTTGACGCTGTGCTCGCACTGCTGGGACGCCACGAAGCGACCGTCACCGACATAGCACCCGAGGACGATCGCGTCACGATCCGCGGAAGACTTGCCGCCCGCTTCACCCGCGCGATCACCACCTCCCTGCCGGATGAGTCCCGAGGGGAACCCGTCATCACCATCGAGCAGTCCCACTTCCAGCCGATCACAGGGCGAACCCCCCAGCGGCCGCGCTATGGCCCCGATCCCCTGAACACCAACCTGTGGCAGCGCACCAACCCACGCTGACCCCCTTCCGATCAACATCCAGGACGCACCATGGCCCAACCGCATGATCCCGGCGCGTCGCGCCTCACCCACGTCGCCCGGCTCTACTGGAGCTGGAACGCGACCCGGTCTGGCGTCTACCAAGGGTGGTGGCTTCTGACCAGCTTCTCGATGGTCGCCGACGCCCACCTCGACGCCCAGCAACTACTCATCATCGCTGCCACCCAAGGCGTCGGGTCGATCTTGATGGAACTGCCCGCCGGCGTGATCGCCGACGTGATGAGCCGCAAATGGTCGTTGGTCATCTTCCACGCCCTACGAGCGACAGCCATGATCACCGCAGGACTGTTCCCAGCCTTCTGGCCGCTGCTGCTCGCCAACACCCTCAACGGCATCTCCTGGACGTTCTCCTCCGGAGCCGACATCGCCTGGATCACCGATGAAATCAACGATGAGAAGGCCATCACCCGCATCCTCACCGGCGGCATGCAGGCAGCCCTTCTCGGGTCAGCCGTGGGCATGGTGGCAGCAGGCCTGGTGGGCGCTATCGCCGGCCGACTAACCACCATGGTCGGGGCGGGGGTCGTGATGGCCCTCCTCGGAGTCTTGGTAGCTGTGTTCTTCCCCGAACACGGCTTCCAAGGCACCCCGCACCGACCGTTCCAGCAAGCCGGACGCGTTCTGCTCGACGGGTGGCACACCACCCGCCACGATCCGGTGCTGATGACCCGCCACGATCCGGTGCTGATGCTGTTGCTGGGCATCACGGTCCTCGCGAACGGCGCCTTCGACTCCATCGGCAGGATCTACCCCCTGCGCCTGGAGCAACTGGGCTTCCCCACCTCCACCACCGGAACCCTGTGGTGGACCGACCTCGGCATCTCCGGACTGCTGATCGGCACAGCCTGCACCCGGCTCATCACGCGACGCATCGGCACAGACCGGTCCGCCTCCACCACCCTGATGCTCGCGCTTGCCGTAGGTTTCGTCAGCTGCCTGCTGCTCGCACTCGGGCAAGGGCTCCCTGCCGGCGTCGCCGGCACCCTGCTCTTCACCGGCGTAGCCGCCGTTCTCGTCGGCAACATCACAACACTGTGGGTCAACCGGCGGGCCAACTCCGCCAGCAGGGCGACCGTGCACTCCTTCTTCGGCCAAGCCGAATACCTCGGTGAAATCGTCTGCGCGGCCGCCCTCGCCGCGTTCAGCCTCGGGGCAGACACGGCCTTCCTGATCTCGGGCGGCCTCTTCCTGCTCGCCGGCCTGATGGCGATGCGAGGGGCTCGCCGCGATCAGGTCGGGCCGCCACTGACGTAGATCGTCTGCCCGGTGATGAAGTTCAACTGGCCCCTAGTCAGGAGAGCAAGACCTGCCCCGCGCAACACAACGAACCTGACCGAGTTATGTCAGCTCAATGTGCCTCGCGCGGACGCGGCATGGGGGCGCGGTGTCGGGCTGCGGTCCTCAAGGAGAGACTCTGATCATATTGTTTTACGATATGGATCCGCCTAGCCTGCGGCCATGACGAACGAACGGTCCAAACTTGCGCTCGGACTCGCTACTGCGCTCCGGGGACTGATCCTCGCGCTCGCGCTAGGCATCGCATGCACGATGCTCGTCCTCATCCCAGTCATGGCATCACAAGCGGCCGACGCCTACCCCGAGGTGGCGTATCTGCGGTGGCCCTTCGTGGCGCTCCTGGAAGTGGCTTCCGTCGCCGGTCTTGTGGTGCTGGGTTCGCTCTGGCGCCTCATCGCGCTTGGACGGGCCGGTGAGTTCCTCAGCGAGGCATCGGCACGCCCTCTGGGCCTTGCAACGGTGAGCTTCATCATCGCCGCAGCCACGTTCCTCGGGATCGACGCCTACTTGGCCGTGGGCTTACAGGCGGCGCCCCCTCTCGTCTTCTACGGTCTTCTGGCCGGCGGGCTGGCGTGTCTCGCGGCAGCCCTTGTCCTACGCGCACTGCTGGGCCAGGTGCGTTCGGCGGAAGCGGTGAAGCGTGAACTGGAGGAGTTCGTGTGATCAAGGTGACACTGGACGAGGTCCTCGCCGAGCGCAACATGACTGTCACCGAGCTCGCTCAACGGGTGGGGATCACCCAAGCCAACATGTCCAACCTGAAGAACGGACACGCCAGGGGTGTGAGGTTCGCGACGCTCGACGCAATCTGCCGCGTCCTTCAGTGCGAACCGGGTCAACTGATCCGATACCTGCCCGCCACGGACGATCCGGCCTGACGTCCACCCGGGAATTCGTCCCGCCGCTGGCACGCGCCTCTGGTCAGGAAAGTGAGACGTAGAGCGTGCCGCAAAATGAGACTTCGCAGTAGTTATGTCAGCCCGGCGTGCCCCGAGCGCTGAGAGCGGCAGTTGCGTGCGTGTGACCATGGACCTGTTCGGAAGTGACCATGCAGTCACGCGTGACCGACGGTGATCAAGTCAGCACAACCGGACAATCCTGTCGCCAAGCCACCGCCTACCTTCAGTCGCATGACCAACGACAGGCGCGCAGACGTCATCTGGCACACCACCATGAGTCTCGACGGCTTCGTCGCGGACTCCGACGAAACAATGAAGTGGGTATTCGACCTCGACACAGGCGGGGGCGCCACCGCCAAGTCCCTCGTTCCTCGCCTCGGAGCACTGGTGGTGGGCCGCAGGACCATGGCCGTCGAGGATGAACAGCAACCCGGCTTCTACGGTGGCGCCTACTCCGGTCCCTTCTTCGTCCTGACCAGCAACCCCGGCAGGAAGCACCGGTGGTCAAAGGGGTGCAGGGCGTATACGTGCTGGGCGGGATACGTGAGGCCGTCGACACTGCCCTGACGGCAGCCGGGGGCAAGGACGTTGCCATCCTGGGTCCGATGACCGCTTCGTCTGCCCTTGAGGCCGGGCTCGTCGACGAGCTCCTGATCCACGTTGCTCCCATCATGCTGGGCAGCGGGATCCCGCTCTTCCGCGGCACCCAGCACCGCCTCAGGCTGGTCGAAACGGTCCGTGAGGGCGAGACAGTCACCCTTCGCTTGCGACCTACGCCCAACGCATAGGCCACGCCCAGAGCCTTTGAGTCATCGCGATGGCAACCTTTGAGTCTGCGCGAAGTTCTTTGAGTGACATACGTCGTGAAGTACAGCGTAGTACAATCTGTGTATGAGTGAGGTGCTCCGAGAGGAGCAAGAACATGGCGAAGACGATTGACTCCGGTCTGGCGGCACGCCTGCGTGCCGAGTCGGAACAGACGCGTGACCTCGACTACCCCAGTGGTGCGAAGGTTGCTCGTCCCAACCGGTCCAAGGTGTACTCGGTGCGGCTGAGTGCCGAGGAGCAGGCGCGCGTCGAGGCTGTGGCTGAAGCACGCCACCTGCCAGCCTCCACCCTCGTCCGGTCCTGGATTCTTGACCGCCTGGAGGACGAGAAGATCGCCTGACGCGCTTACCTGTCGATCGGGTGTTGCAGCGCACGAAAGCGCGACCGGGAGTGGCCGCGCCCAGTTGACTGAACCCGAGGCCGCAAGACCAGCCGAGACGTGGTCAGCGTGATGCCACCGGCGTCCGGGGCATGCCACCAGCGTGACGCATTAATCAAGCTGGAGCCGTGCTTGGTAGTCGTGGATCTTTTGTTCGACGACCTGTAGGGAGTCCTCGAGGATGCGGCGCTGGGCAAGAATGCGGTCCCGGTGTTGCTGGAGGAGAGCCAGGCGCTCCGGGACACCGTCGGGGTCGGTGGCAACGAGTCGAGTGAAGTCCGCGATGGCTGCCAACGGCATCCCGGTCCGCTTCAGATGGAGCAGCACCTCGAGCAGGTGCACCTGGTTCGCGTCGTAACAGCGGCGCCCTGCCGCGTCCCGGGACGGCGACGGCACGACGTGCCGGCGTTCGTAGTAGCGCAACGTGTCGGCCTCGATCCCCAGCCGGGCAGCCACCTGCGAAATCGTGAAGTGTTCCTCATCCATGCCGTGCATCATCCAGCCGACGCGTCTGCTCTGCATCGAGTGGCGTGGTGACGGCCGCCCACGCGGAGCGGACGTGCTCAGGGCGGGACACGCCGACCACCGGGATGACCGGGGCTGCCCGGTTCACCATCCACGCCAGAACCGTCTGCCCAGCGTCGAGGTTGACCTGCGTGGCGACGTCGTGGAGGGCGTCCAGCGCGTCCGGAGCGTAACCACTGGGCAGCGGACGCTCGGGGCGGGTGTAGCTGCCCGACAGCAGGGGCGAATAGCCCAGACAAGTCACGTGGTGAGCTTCGCACACCGCCCGGACTTCGTCCGTCAGCACGACGTGAGGGCCCAGGTCGGCGTCCGGCGCCGGCACGAGATAGGTGAATCGCTGCTGGAGCGCCTGGTAGCCCGGTCGCGGGCCCGCCTCGAGGGCCTGTCGGAGCCGGTCGGCGGTGAGGTTCGAGGCGGCGATCGTGCGCGCCTGCCCCTTGCGGACGCAGTCGGCCAGAGCGCCGAGCGTTTCGTCGAGCGGGACGCGGCGATCGTCGATGTGGGCGTACAGGATGTCGATGTGGTCGGTTTGCAGGCGCCGCAGGCTGCCCTCGACCTGTTCCGCGATGGCTCGGCCGGACAGGCCCAGCACGTCGTCCAGGCCTCCGTCGGGGACGGCCGGGCGGGCGCCCACCTTGGTGGCGATCACCATCTCATCGCGAACGGACGAGCCGCGGCGGTGCAGCCACCGCCCGATGGTGTCTTCGGATTCGTCCCCGACGCCTCCGGCCCAGAAGGCGTAGTTGTTGGCCGTGTCGAGGAACCGGGCTCCTGCGTCGTGGGCGGCGTCCAGACACGCCCAGGCATCTTGCTGCGCGACGGTAGTGCCGAAGTACATGGTGCCGACCGCCATCGGAGCAACGTCGAGCCGACCGATGCTGAAATTGTTCTTGCTCATGGCAGCCAGTGCAGCCGTTGGACCCAGGTCCAAGTCAATGCCGGGCGCCGTGAAGAAGGAGCCAGCAACGCGGCCGGCCTCCCACCCGGGCCCGAAGCCAGTCAGTGAGATGCGGCCTGAACGATCGCGTCGGCGAGCGCCACCGTGCGGCTCCACATGGGCCAGTGGTCGGTGGGCAGGTCGATCACTTCGACATCGGTCAGGTCATTCACGGCGGTGAAAATAGGGTGCCCAGCCTTCGCCAGCTTAAGGACCTGCGCGCCTGGCACCGGGCAGCAGACCAGGGCGGTGGGCACGCGGTGGCGTCATTCGTTGCTCAGCTTGACGGGTTCGCCTATCAACCTCGACGGTTCGGAGGACCACCGCGGTTGTCCGCGGCGGGAGGCGTACCGGCGCGGTTGTACCGGGTGGCCATGGTGTTGGGGTGATCAGGCCCCAGGACGCGCTCCTGATCAGCGACGAGCGGCCGTAAGACAACTGCTGCTTGCAGAGACCCCCGGTGGCGATCAGCGCAGTGGCGTATCCCGTGCGGGTAGCCCAAGCCCCCCGTCACCGGGCCTTCCAATCCTGCGAATTCAAGCGCCGTGAGGTGTTCGGAGAAGACCGACGCAGCAGCCTTTGGCCGAGCCGCGCTCTGGTTTGCGCGACTTCCACCAAACTCGCCAAAACGTTGGGGTGTTCAACTCCAAAGGTAGCAATTTCATGTCTCAGCAACCGCTCGTCGTCACGCGGTTTACTTGATAGGGCCGACACCCCTCCCAATCCAGTCTTTCGGTCCCCGTCCATGTTTTGAGTTTCGGGATCCGCCCGATCGGCTAGTCGGTCCAAAACGACGATGATTCGGTGCGGATCCGATTCGTTGGCCCTGGCGACTTGGATGCCCGCTGCCTGCAGGCGCCGGAGAGCTCTTCGTTCACGTGCCCACGCTAGACCTGTGTCGGGTGGGCGGCCAGAGGGCCCGGGCCTCGCCCCCGGTGGCCCGACCGATCAGGGCGGCCGGCACTGACCCGCCGAAAGCTCCAGGTTTTCACGCCGACAGCTCCCGGGGGAGTTCCCCCGCCTGGCGTTCGACCGCGTAGGCGTACAGCTCGGCGGGGTCGGTCACCCCGGCGAAGTGTCCGCCGAACTCCAGGGTGAGCAGGCCGATGAGCTCGGCGAGGGCGGCGAGGACGCCCGCGGCGTCCGGTTGGTCGGCCGTCTCGATGCCGGCCGCCGCGAAGAAGGGCTCGGCCACGCGTCCGGCCAGCGGGATGGTCTCGGGCGGGGCCGCGTAGCCGGGGATCGGGGTGCCGTAGATCAGCTGGAACTCGTGTGGGCGTTCCGTGGCCCAGCCCCGCAACGCCACCGCGGCGTCGCGCCAGCGGTCGGCGCCCTCGCCGCGGACGGTCTCCAGCGCGTCCCCGAGGGACCCGTAGCTCTCGATGATCAGCGCCGTCAGCAGCGCCTCGCGGGTGGGGAAGTAGCGGTAGATCGCGGACGACACCAGCCCGACGTCCCGGGCGATGGCCCGCATCGAGAGGGCCCCGCCGCCGACGGTCCGGATCTGCTCGCGCGCCGCCGCGCGGATCGCCGCCTCGACCCGTTCGCGGTTCTCCTCGCGCACTCCCATGGGGGCAGTCTGCCACGACCATCCCGCAACTGTGAGCACCGCTCTTGCATTGCAAGGTGGTGTCGACTAGCGTCGCCATCAACAGAGAGCGTTGCTCTCGAATTGGAGTGGAATCATGAACCGGAATGCACTTCTCGTGGAGGCCGGTGCGGCGTTCGCCCTGTTCCCGGCGCTGCGTCCGTGGTCGGACAAGGCGTTCACGGCGACCGGCATGGCGGACGCCTTCGCCTCGCCCTGGTGGCTCGCCTCCCACGGCCTCGGGGCGGCGGGTTTCGCGCTGCTCACCGGGGCGCTGGCGTCCGATGGCCGGCCCGGACGCCGCCGGCTCGCCTGGCTGGGGGCCGCGTCGACGGCGCTGCTGCTGCCGTACTACGGCGCGGAGTCCTTGGGGCTGCGCGGGGTCGCCCTGAGCGCGCCCGTCGAGTCGGTCCCGGCGATCGCGGACGCCGTCCGCTACGGCCCCGCCGCCATGACGGTGTTCGGGCTCGGTCTGCTCGGATGGGCGGCCGCCGGCGTCGGCCTCGGCATCGATCAGTGGCGCGCCGGGCGCGTTCGCTGGGCGGGCATTCCGCTCGCCGTCGGGTTGGTGACGTACCTTCCCCAATTCTTCGTTGCCCCCGCCGGACGCGTCGCCCACGGTGTCCTGATGTTGGTCGGTGCGTTGGTGCTGGCGTGGGCGTCCGATCGAGAGTCAGTCTGAACCGAGTCACGGCGCACCAGCTGGCTGGCATAGTTCGATCGTGGCTGCGGATGACGTCCTTCCTGACGGGCTCTACGAGAGTGTGGTGACAGACGCCTTGATGCAGCGACTATCGACTCAATCGCACGTGCCCGAGTTCGCGGATATCGACCCTGCGGATCTTCCCGACGTTCTCGGGCAGCACCTTCGAGACGCCGTAGTCAGCCGGCTCACTTCGAAGCGGACGCCGGCCGAGCAACTTGAGTTGGCGGCTCGGCTCATGGAGTTCGTGGAAAGTCCTGAGCACGCACCGTCGGAGGGACGCCTGTTGACCGCGTTGCGAGCGGCCGGTGGTCCCGGGCGGGTGAGTTGGCCGCCCCACGGCCGCAGGCCCACGATTCCTCTCGCTGATGCGGCTCTTCTGACCAATGCCCATGGCGAGCCTTCCATCGGTTCGGAACTCCGGGCGGAGTTGGACACGAGCGACCGCGTCGACCTCTTGATTGCCTTTGTGATGTGACCCGGGTTGCGCATCCTTGAAGCCGAGCTTGGGCGGCTGCGCGATCGCGGGGCCCGTTTTCGCGTCGTGACGACCACGTATCTTGGCGGAACCGAGCGGGCAGCCCTGGATCGGCTTGTGAGCGACTACGGAGCTGAGGTCCGGGTGCAATATGAGGCACGACGCACCCGACTCCATGCGAAGGCGTGGCTATTTGATCGCAAGTCCGGTTTTCACACCGGATACGTCGGCTCCTCCAACCTGTCGCGAGCGGCGCTTCTCGATGGGATCGAGTGGAACGTCCGCCTGTCCCAGGCCGCAACTCCCATGTTGCTCGACAAGTTTCGAGCTTCATTCGAGAGCTATTGGAATTCAGACCAGTTTGAACCGTACGACCCTGATCGAGACAGGGATCGGCTCGATGACGCCCTTGCTCAAGCGAAGGGCGTCACACTGGGGAGTGCTCCCGCCTTGGTCTCCGGGCTCGCCGTACGCCCGTACCCGTACCAGCAGGCGATCTTGGATGCGCTCGCGGCAGAGCGGGACGTACACGGGCGCCACCGCAACTTAGTGGTGGCCGCCACAGGCACCGGAAAGGCGGTCATGGCGGCTCTGGACTATGCAAGGTTGGTGGCCGCTGGGGAGAGGCCATCGCTGCTCTTTGTAGCGCACCGAAGGGAAATCCTGCAGCAGTCCCTACGCACGTATCGGGAGGTCCTGCGCGACGGAGCCTTCGGCGAGATGTACTACGACGGTGCGCGTCCGGAGCGTTGGAACCATGTCTTCGCGTCCGTGCAGTCGCTGGCGAGTTACGGCGTCGAGAATATTCCCGCAGGGGCGTTCGATTGTGTGGTGATCGACGAGTTTCATCATGCCGAAGCCGCAAGCTATCGGTCCCTGTTGAACCACCTGCAGCCCAAGGAGCTCCTTGGGCTGACTGCGACTCCAGAACGGGGCGACGGCGGTGATGTTCGACGCTACTTTGAAGGAAGGACCGCCGCTGAACTGCGACTGTGGGACGCGATCAACGCTGGCCTGCTGAGCCCGTTCCACTACTTCGGTGTGAGCGACAACACCGATCTTTCCCATATCAAATGGGAGCGGGGTCGCTATGACGAAGGAGCCCTCTCCAATCTCTACACGGGCAACTCCGGTCGAGCTGCTCTGGTCATCGAGCAGGTAAGAGACAAGATCACGCAGCCCAGACACATGCGCGCGTTGGGGTTCTGCGTGAGCGTGAGCCATGCCGAGTACATGGCGCAGGTCTTTGAGGCGGCTGGGTTGCCGGCTCGTGCCGTCAGCGGTCGCACTCCCGTCGAGGAAAGAAGCCAAGCGATCGCGGCCTTGCGCGAGGGGACCCTCGTAGCACTCTTTGCAGCGGACCTCTTCAACGAGGGGCTCGACATTCCAGAGGTCGACACGATCCTGTTCCTCCGGCCGACAGAGAGTCCCACCCTGTTCCTGCAGCAGCTGGGCCGCGGTTTGCGCCTAGCTCCCGGCAAGGATGTGCTGACTGTGCTCGACTTCGTGGGACTGAACCGTCAGGAGTTTCGTTGGGATCTCAGGTTTCGATCGCTCACCGGTGCCACGCGGCGCGGACTCGAGCGGCAGCTTGAGCGTGGGTTTCCGTCGCTCCCGTCGGGTTCTCAGATTATCCTGGACGAGGCCGCCCAGGATGCTGTGCTCGCTAACGTGCGTCGCTTCGTCCGGCTGAGATGGAGCGATCTGGTTCGCGAGCTCCGCGCTCACCCTACGAACGACCTGGCGCGTTTCCTGGGCGACAGCGGTGCAGACCTTGCTCAGGTAGTGACCAACAAGAAGTCGTGGACCAAACTCCGGATCGACGGTGACGTGCTGGACGCTGAGCTCAACCCGCGGGAGGAGGTACTGCTCAGGCGCGTCCGTGCCTTCGCGCACGTCGACGATTCGGATCGGGCACGGGCCTATCGCCAACTCCTGGCTAATCCCCAGGCTCTAGTGAACGATGCCTTTCGCAGGATGATGTTCTTCTCCCTGTGGCCGAACGGCGGCGGGTTCCATTCCATCGACGATGGTCTCGGGCATCTAGCGGACCTGATGTACGTGCGCGACGACATCCGTGCCATTGTGGAACTGTGTTTTGACCAGTCTCGTCAGCTCACTCATCCTCATCGCGATTTAGGGCTCGAACTCGCTTTGCACGGCAGCTACCAACGAGAGGAGATCCTCGCCGCGCTCGGCCATGCGTCTCTGGCACGGGTCCCGAGCAACTTCCGAGAAGGCGTGTTAAACGTCGACGTCAACGGAAAAAACGTGGACGCACTCTTCGTCACGTTGAAGAAGTCTGAGGCTGACTTCTCACCCTCGACGATGTACAGGGACTACCCGATCAGTCCCACCATGTTCCATTGGGAGTCGCAGTCGACGACCTCGGACGAGTCACCCACCGGTCGCCGCTACCTAGAGGGTGGTAGCACTGTGTTGCTCTTCGTGCGACGGGAGGCGAAGAACGACCTTGGCACGGCTCCGTACACGTACTTGGGTCCGGTCCAGTACGTGAGTCACTCGGGAAGTCGTCCCATCGCGATCACCTGGAAGCTCCGCGACGCCATGCCAGCCGAGTTCTTCGCCGATACCGCCATGATTGCGCTCTGACAAGAATCCGCAGAGGGTCGGTGGGCTGTGCGAGGCAGACCCATGGACATAGGCCGGGTTGCGGTTGGGGTCACTTGAAACTAGCCCGCAAGTCCGTAGTGGCTGATTGGTTGCGCAGCGCGCTACGAGAAAGCTGGACACCGCTGTTGTCCACCACGTGCGTGGCCCTGGCGAACAACGCCGGCCCGTCGTTGTCGTCCCAAACAATATCAACGAACGGCATCACCCAATTGCGGAACTTTCTACCATGACGGCAGCGTCCTCCACCGTGAGCGGGCGCAGGGTCAGCTTCATCCGCCCAGTCAACCACGCCAAAACCGGCTGGGACGACCGCACGAGCGAGGAACCATCCACGACGCCCGGGCTCTGCTCGCGACCCCATCGAATACTTGACGCGACAAGTCAGGCGTCATTTTGCCGTCTCATAACGGCGTCCAGTGTCATTTGGTCGCATCATGTAGCTCCAGGTCGCATTTTGGCGGGTGTCGGACAACAGGCGACCTGAGGCGAACGGGGGTGACTCGTGAACTACAGCCATGTAATTATCCCCAGCTGTGGATGCACCTGTGGATAACTCGGGGACGACGTGTGAACAGCGGCGATCAGGTGGTGAATAACCGGCACACCGGCTTCTCGACAACAGCGTGCGTGCGCGCGTCCCGCTGTGTGCCGGGAGGTCGTCCTGATGGCCACTATTCCGAACCTGCCAGCGCCGCGATCGGCGGGATCGAGGCTGCCCGTCGAGCGGGCGCCAGAGCGGCCACCAACGCGCACGGGATGCTCGCGACCGCCGTCCCGAGTAGCCCCAGCCAGGGAATCGTCGGCACAACCTGCAACTGCTCGCCGGAGAGGAGCGCCAAGACGCCGCCGAGGCCGAAGCAGACTCCCAGGATGAGGCCGAGCAGGGTGGCGGCGCCGGTGGTGAGCACCGACTCTGTGAGCACCATCCCCACCACCTGACGCCGCAGGGCACCCAGCGCTCGAAGGAGCCCGAACTCGCGGGTGCGCTCCATGACCGCCAGAGTGAGGGTGTTGGCCATTCCGGCAAGGGCGATCAGGATGATGGCTCCCAGGAGAACGGACGCGCCGACGGTGATCTCGCGCATCTGGTCGAGGATCTCCGCGCGTTGGATCGCGGGGCTGCTCACCGGAGCCGCCGGGCCCGCAACCTCGCGGATGGTGTCGACGGCGGCTCGCTCGTCGGTGCCCGCCTTGAGTTTCACCCACACAGCCGGATCGCTGCTGTCCCGAAGCGCGGAGTAGTCATGCGCATCGACGATCCCCATTCCAGGGGCACCGGGAGCCACGACGGCACGGAGCGTCAGGTTCTCCCCGCGGCGCGTGAGGACGACGTCGTCTCCCGTGGAAGCGGTGCTGGACGGCGGCAGGCCAATGGTGCCCGCCTGAGGGGCTGTCGCTGTTGCGCGCAGCACCGAGGCCAGTTCCGGCGTCCAGGCGGCCACGGTGATCAGTTGGGTGCGTCCCCCCATCGTGGCGTCGATCATCACGGACTTGACCGGGGCGGCGGACGCCACCGACGGCACCAGGGACAGCCGCTGCACCAGGGTCGTGGCGGGACCGCTCGGGGTCACGATGACGTCGGTGGGTGACCCCTCGTCGACTGCTCGGGAGAGCGTGGCAGCACTGGTCGCGCTCGCCACCAGCAACGTAGTGACCAACATGATACCGAACCACACGGCCAGCGCGGACGCGCCAACGCGGCGAGGATTGGTGCGCATCGTACGAGCGACGTCCACGGAACGGCTGCCGCCCAACGGGGCCAGCACCGACGCCACCCCGGGGAAGACGACCGGAGCAGCGAGCGCCACGCCCGCTACGCTCAGCAGGCCGCCGACGACGGCGACCTCGGTCAGGTGGACGATCGCGCCTACTGCCACGCCGAGCAGACCGAGCCCGAGGCAGACGAGTCCGCCGATGGCGCGGCGACGACTCATTCGCTTCGTGGATGGATCTGCGGGCCGCAACGCAGCCAGGGGAGCGATCCGCGTCGCGTGGCGGGCAGGTTGGATCGAGGCAAGGAAGCACGCGCCCACACCGACGATCGTAGGCACCAGGAGTGCCTGCCAGCCGAACTGGAAGCGAAGGGGAGTGCCGAGCTTGACGAGGCCGAGCAGCGGAACACCGGCCGCGTGGCCCACAACGGTGCCGATCGCGCCACCGATGAGACCCGTCCGGACGCTGTGCCAGAGCGTCGCGCGCCGGATCTGTCGACGGGTGGCTGACGAACCAGGAGATAGCCGAACAGCTGTTCATGGCTGAGACGACGGTCAAGAGCCACGTCGGCCACCTGTTCACCAAGCTCGACGCTCGGGATCGGGTGCAATTGGTGATCGTCGCCTATGACGCTGGCCTGGTCAGCGCGAGGCCTTAGCGGGCTGACCAGGCTCAGTAGCATTCTGGAGCGAGTCGGGGCCTCCATCTGGGTCTCAGTACGCTTGCCACGTGGCGCCTGTGATTGTGCGACGAAACGCGGTGCATCCGAGCCGTGACACGGCGGTCCTGGCCGAGTCTTGGGCCGCGGCAGACCTGCGCGCCACGGCGCTTGGCAACGGCCGCCCCTCGGCGGTCTCGGCCAAGCCGGGAAGCAGTGAGCACTCCCGGATGATGGCGGCCGGCGGGGGGTCTCCTCGACGCCCGACGTCACATCTGGGCTTGCGTCTGACAGCTCCGCTCGTGAGGCGGACGGCACCCTACCGCAGAAACTACAGCGATGTCATTATCCCCACCTGTGCACATGGTTGTGGATAACTCGGGGACGAGGTGTGAACAGTGCCAGCTGCACGGTGGATAGCGCGGAGCGGGGTCGCGCTCGAGGCTGAAGCCCGGCGAGGGCATTCGGGCATCGAAGCATAACGGGATTATCCTGTCACCAGATTTTCGACGGCGGCGGCGCTAGTGGTGATGTGCCTTGTCAGCGACATATGCATCGAATGGTGCGCCAGCTGGTGGCAGGATAATCCCGTTATGGTTCCGGTCCCCGCCCGCGCGAGGGGGGTGGAGGTGGCTGGCGGGAGAGCCCTGGTGGCGTGGGGGCGATCCTGGTGACGTCAGGGCGACTTAGTGACCTCGTGGAGACCCGGCGGCCTCGTTTGTGGCGGGGATGGTCGCGCTGAGAACCTGGTGGCGTCGGGGTGACCTGGTGGTGACTGGGGTGGCGCCGGGGTGACCTGCCGGTCGCAGGGTGCCGATAGTGCTGCGGCGATGCTGCCGTAGCGAGTGCTGCGGCGATGCTGCCGTGGCGCACTTCAGGCGATCAAGGCGATGGCGATCACCATCGGCAGCGAGATCAGCGAGGCGATGGTCGTCACCGTGGTCATCGACTTCAGGCTGCCCCGCGTCGTCAGGCCGAGCAGCGACTTGAACATCCAGAAGAAGTTGCTGTTGACCTGCAGGGCGAACATGGCCCCGGACGCCACGGCGAGACCGATCGCGATCGGCGAGGCGTTGATCGACCCCAGGATCGGGGCGATGATGCCGGACGCGGTGATCGCCGCCACGGACACAGACCCGATGGCCAGGTGCAGCAGCGCGGCGATGAACCAGGCCAGCAGCACGCTCAGGATGATCGGCGCGCCGGCGTCCGCGTTGAACAGGCCAGCTAGCACCTTCGCCAGCCCGGTCGCCTTGATGACGGCGCCGAGCGAGCCGCCGATGCCGGTGACCAACAGAATCTCGCCGGTGGTCTGCAGACCGTTCGAGAATGCCTCGCCGGTGGCCTCGAGTCCGGCGTACTTGCGGGCCAGGCCGTACGCGCCGAGCAGTCCGATGAACAAGGCGACGTTCGCGTTGCCGAAGAAGTCGATGACCTCGTTGTTCATCTTGAACAACTCCATGAACGCGCCGAACGCGATCATCAGCAGCGGCACGAGAATCGGCAGCATCGACACGAACAACGACGGGCTGCGCTTCGGCTCGGTCTCCGCGGCGGCCTCGTCGTGCGCCTCGAGTTCCTCGACGTCCTCGTCCTCGTTGACCGCGCCGCTGTCGGAGCCCTCGTCCTTCGCCGCGTCCCACCAACCGAGCTTGAGCATCCGGCTGAAGATGAACGTCGTGAGCAGGGCGGTGAGCGGCCCGAGGACGATGCCGAACAGCAGGTACTGCCCGAGCGGGATGTCCAGCAGGCCCGCGATCGAGATCGCCGACAGCCCGGGCACGACGAACACGTAGCCGCAGAAGATGCCGCAGCCGAGCGCGCCGGCCATGAGCGCGAGGCCGTTGCGTCCCATGTGCGGGGCGGACTGCCGAGCGACGGGCGCGGCGAGCACCACCTGCACGTCGACGTAGATGGACGGGAAGATCGTCGACAGCGCCGCGGTCAGCGCGTAGGGGATGCGTTTCGGCCCGACGAACCGCAACAGCGCCTCGACCATCTTCGCAAACGCCCCGGTGGCGTGCAGCAGCGACCCGATGAGGACGCCGAAGCCGATCAGCAGGCCGACGCTGGCCATGATGTCCCCGAAGCCCTTCGTGATGGCCTCGACCGTCTTCTCGAAGCCCACGCCCGCGGCCAGGCCGAGGTAGAGAGAGCCGATGATCAGCGAGATCACCGGGTCGATCTTCATCTTGATGATGAGGAAGACGACGACCACGATCGCGATGGCGGTGTGGAGGGCAACCATGAGGACTCCTTTGGACGCGATCGGCGTTGACCGCAGTCGGCAAGTTACTCGCTTCTGCGCGCGGAGGTGACGAAACGTTCAAGGCGTCCCGCGTGCCGCCGTCCGCGCGAGCGGAGTCCCGGAGCAGGGGCTACGGCGCCTCGTCCGGCGAGACGCCGGGGGCGTCGTCCGGCGAGACGCCGGGGGCGTCGTCCCACTCTTCGGGGGGCGTCGTGCTCCCGGGCAGCCGCATCAGGAACTCCGCGCCGCCCTCGGGGGCGCGTCCGGCCTTCACCCAGCCGCCGTGCGCCTGGACGGTCTTCGCGACGATCGACAGGCCCAGCCCGGAGCCGGGGGTCGTCCGCGCCTGATCGGAGCGATAGAACCGGTCGAAGACGTGGGGAAGGTCCTCCGCCGCGATGCCGGGGCCCTGGTCGGCCACGCGCAGCCGGTCACCGTCGAGCTCGACCCAGATCGTGCCGTTCGGCGGCGAGAACTTCACCGCGTTGTCCAGCAGATTCGTCACCGCGCGCTCGAGGGCGTCCGGCTCGCCGACGAGGTAGAGCGGCTGGACGTCCACCTCCCACGTGATGCCGTGGCCGCGGCGCTTCACCCGCGACAGCGCGCTCAGCACCACCTCGCGGAAGTCGATGGGCTCGGGGTGCGCCTGGACGCTGTCCTCGCGCGACAGCGCGACCAGGTCGCCGACCAGTGTGGTGAACTCGCCCAGCTGGGCCGCCACGTCGCGCAGGATCTCCCCGCGCGCTCCGGGCGGCAGCATGCCGCTGTTCTCGTCGGCGACGAGGAGCTCCGTGTTCGTGCGCATGGACGTCAGCGGCGTTCGCAGCTCGTGGCCGGCGTCCGCGATGAGCCGGGACTGCCGCTCCCGGGACGAATCCAACGCCTTCAGCATGCGGTTGAACGCGCGGCCGAGATCGGCGACCTCGTCGGTGCCGTGCACCTCGATCGGCGTCAGCTTGTTCGTCGCGGTGATGTGCGCGACGGCCTCCGACAGCGCCCGGACCGGCTGGATGCTGCTCCGCGCGATGTGGTACCCGACGAGGACGGCCAGGCAGATGCCCAGGCCGCCGAACGTCAGCAGCGCGTACAGCATGCTCTGCATGATCGCCTGCGTCGGCGCGAGCGGACGCCCCAGCACCAGCGCGTAGTGGGCGTCCTGGGTCTGGGTCAGGGGGACGGCGATGATGCGGTAGGCCTGCCCGGTGTTGCTCACGCCCGAGCGCGAGGATGAGCCGAAGCCCAGCTTCGCGACCCGCAGCTCGCTGGGCCCGGTCATCAGCCGCGGCCCGTCGTTGCCCGGCATGGTGATGGCGTGGTCGTCGGAGCGCAGCAACTCCACGGTGACGTTGGCGGCCCGCAGCGCGTTGGGATCGATGCCGCCCATGTTCTCGAGGTCCTGCTGCAGCCACGTCGAGGTGACGGCCGCGACGTCCACCAGCTCGTTGTCGAGCTGGGTGTAGACGCTCAACAGCGTGATGAAGTACGCAGCGGCGCCGGTGAGAGCGACCGCCGAAGCCACGGCCGCGGCCACGACGATGGTCAGACGATCCTGAAGGGGTCGGCTGCGAACCGTCAGTCGTGCGCGCAGCCAACGGATCACGGGGCCGTCTCGCGCAGCACGTAGCCGATCCCGCGCACGGTGTGGATGAGGCGGGGCTCACCGGGGGCTTCGGTCTTGCGGCGCAGGTAGCCGATGTAGACCTCGAGCGAGTTCGCGGTGGTGGGGAAGTCGAAGCCCCACACCTCGTTGAGCAGCCAACTGCGTTCGAGCACCCGGCGCGGGTTCTCCAGGAACGTCTGCAGCAGCGCGAACTCGGTGCGGGTCAGCGAGATGCGGCGCCCGTTGCGGGACACCTCGCGGGTCTGGGTGTCGAGGCTCAGGCCCTCGAACGTGAGCAGCTGGCTCGCGGGGGCCTGGGCGTTGCCCTCGCCGTCGCCCGTGGGCTCGGGCTTCGATCGGCGGGTCAGGGCGCGCAGCCGGGCCAGCAGCTCGTCCAGCGAGAACGGCTTGGTCATGTAGTCGTCGGCGCCGGCGTCCAGGCCGTCGACCCGGTCGCCCACGGCGTCGCGTGCGGTCAGCACCAGGATCGGCACATCGTTGCCGGACGCCCGCAGCATGCGGGTGGTCTCCAGCCCGTCGAGGCGCGGCATCATCACGTCCATGACGACGGCCGCGGCCTTCTGCGCGGACAGGTGGGCGAGCGCCTCGACGCCGTCGGACGCGGTGGCCACTTCGTAGCCGCTGTACTGCAGCGAGCGAGCCAGCGAATCGCGAACGGCCTGATCGTCGTCGACAACGAGGATGTGCATGAGCGCAGCCTACTTCCCCTGCAGCGCGCGCACGCGGTCGAGCACGCCGGGCATCGCAGCTTCCACGGCGCGCAAAGTGTCCTCGAATCCCTCGGGCCCCCCGTACCACGGATCGGGGATGCCGGAGCCCGGCTCGGCGTCCGGGTCGAAGTCGGAGAACAGCTCGACGTCTGCCTCCGGCGCGAGGTCGCGGATCATCTCGGCGTGCGTCGGCTCGGCCGCGACGATCAGGTCGGCGTCCGCGATCTCGTCGGCGGTGATGCGGTGCGCGCGGTGGTGGCCGGCGTCGTAACCGTGCTTCTCCAGCACGGCGCGGGCCCGGCGGTCCATCGGGGCGCCGTGCTCCTCGTCGCTGACCCCGGCGGACGTCACGGTGACGCCGTCCAGCCCCGCGTCGTCGAGGTACTTCTGCGTCACCCGCTCGGCGATCGGCGAGCGGCAGATGTTGCCCCAGCAGACGAACAGGACGTTGACGTCACTCATCGGTGCTCCTGTCCGCGGCGTCCCAGCATCGAGTTGGCGAGGAAGCTGACGGTCGAGACCAACAGGGCTCCCAGGAAGGCCGACCAGAAGCCGTCCACGTGCCAGCCGATGCCGAGCTTGCCCGCGACCCACGACGTCAGGATCAGCAACGCGGCGTTGATGACGAGCAGGAAGACCCCCATGGTCACCAGCAGGACGGGCGAGGTCACGAAGACGAACAGCGGCTTGACCAGGCTGTTCACCACGCCGAAGATCGCGGCGGTGAGCAGCAGCGCGAAAATCTTGTGCTCCGTCGACTGCGCGCTCAGCGTGATGCCGGGCAGCAGCCACGTCGCCACCCCGAGGGCCAGGGCGTTGACTAAGAAGCGAAC
Source organism: Nigerium massiliense (assembly GCF_000826085.1). Taxonomy (GTDB): domain Bacteria; phylum Actinomycetota; class Actinomycetes; order Propionibacteriales; family Propionibacteriaceae; genus Propioniciclava; species Propioniciclava massiliense. The sequence continues at coordinate 948,748 of NZ_CCYM01000002.1, forward strand.
GATCATGGGGCGATCCTCCCATGACTGGCAAAATCAAACCCACCCGTACCGAAAGGCTTCGACGTGACCATCGATCTGCACGGCCGGCACTTCCTCAAGGAGGTGGACTTCACCCCGGACGAGTGGCGCTCGCTCGTCGAGCTCACCGGGGAGTTGAAGACCGCCCGCCGGGAGGGCCGCGAGCGCCGACGCCTCGAGGGTCTCAACGTCGCGCTGCTGTTCGAGAAGACGTCCACCCGGACGCGCTCGGCGTTCGAGGTCGCCGCCCATCAGCAGGGTGCGCACGTCACCTACATGGACCCGAGCGGCTCGCAGATCTCCCACAAGGAGTCCGCCGCCGACACCGTCCGGGTGCTGGGCCGCATGTTCGACGGCATCGAGTACCGCGGCTCGCGCCAGGCGATCGTCGAGACGATGGGCCGCTACTCGCCGGTGCCGGTGTGGAACGGGCTGACCGACGAGTGGCACCCCACGCAGAGCCTGTGCGACGCGTTCACCATGCAGGAGGCGTCCGGCAAGGACGGCCACGACATCAGCTTCGCGTTCCTGGGCGACGCCCGGTTCAACATGGGCAACTCCTTGTTGACGATGGGCGCGATCATGGGCAGCGACGTTCGCGTCGTGGCGCCGCGTGCGTTCCAGCCGGCCGCCGACCTCGTCGCCCGGGCGCAGCGGCTCGCCGAGCGCACCGGCGCGCGCATCACCATCACCGACGACCTCGCCGAGGGCGTCCGTGGCGCGGACTTCGTCCACACCGACGTGTGGGTGTCGATGGGGGAGGACAAGGGCGTGTGGGCCGAGCGCTGCCGCGCCCTGGCGCCCTACCAGGTCAGCACGCGCGTCATGGAGATGACGCAGAACCCGGACGCCCGCTTCATGCACTGCCTGCCCGCGTTCCACAACCTCGAGACGGAGGTCGGACGCCAGGTCTTCCAGATGACCGGGATGCGCGAGCTCGAGGTCACCGACGAGGTGTTCGAGTCGAAGGCGTCCATCGTCTTCGACCAGGCCGAGAACCGCATGCACTCGATCAAGGCCGTGATGGTCGCCACCGTCGGGCGCTGAGGGCGTCCGTCACCTGGAACGAACGACAAGGCCGCCGGCGTCGCGTGGGACGTCCGGCGGCCTTCGTGCCTTGTCAGGCCCGGGTCACTGGTAGCTGATGAAGTACGGCGCCGGGTGCACCTGATCGACCGTCTGCTTCGGGGTCAGCATGGGCTTGTCCTCGTCGACGAAGTTCTTCCAGCCCATGACCACGTTGGCGGGCAGGTGCTGCTTCAGGACGCCCCAGGTGTCCTGCTTCATCGACTGCGTGCCCTGCCCGTCGACGTGCACGAGGTACTGGATCTCGTCGCGGGAGGTGTCGAGCCGCTCGCGCCCGACGATCATCCGCGCCTGGAACTGGTGCAGGGTCAGCACCTTCGGGGCCAGCTTGTTGTCGCGGACGAGGTCGGCGAGCCAGGTGCCCACAGTGTTGATCTCGTCGATGCCGACCTGGCCGATCTGGGCGAGGTGCTTCTGGTTGGGCTTGAGCCGCCACTCCGGGTCGAGCGCGAGCCCCACCCAGTTGCGCTTGAGGAGCTCCTCGTACTGCTTCGCCTGGGTGAGGAAGTCGGAGCGGCCGGGCTGCAGGTCGAGGACGCAGTAGATGTCGTTCTTCTCGGCGACGTCGAGCCACGGGGTGAGCTTGTCGATCGCGGTCTGGTAGGAGTACTTGCCGTCCTTGCCGGGCGAGCCGGACGCCACGGTGGCGATGATCTCGAACGCGCCGATGACGTCGTCGTTCGGCCACAGCTTCTGGTACTCGTCGACGTACTTCTTCACGCGCTCGACGGCCTTCTCGGGCGACTGCTCGCCCATCATGCCGAGCGCGGGCGTCTCGGGGTGGCCGTACAGCGCGATCATGCGACGGCCGGGGAACGGGACGACGCCGCCGCCCGGGAGCTCGGGAACCGTGCGGGCCGTCTCGAGGCGGGAGTTCAGCTTGTCGGCCGTGCCGAATGCCGAGCCCACGGCCAGCACCGGCGCGGTGTCGGCCTTCGCCTTGGCGACGGACTCCTTCGACTCGCCCGGGTTCCCCGACTTCAGCTTCGTGACCTCGGCGCCCGCGGCGGCCAGCGTGGCCTGCTCGGCGGCGTCCAGGTCGCCGGTGGCGAAGACGAGCTGGTCGGTCTTGTCGGGGGTGCGGGGCAGGCCCTCCAGCTTCGGCAGCTGATCGGCGGACGCCGGCCCCTGGACGCTCTCGATGCCGTCGATGGACGGCCCGTAGCTGACGATCGTGCGCGTCTGCAGCCGCTTGAGCTCGTCGGCCAGCTCGGGGGAGTCGTAGAACAGCGGGAGGCCCAGCGCCTTCGCGACGGCCAGCGCGGTCTCCTCCTGCGCCGAGCTGCCCGGGGTGGCCGACCCGCTCGGGCTGGGAGTCGGGGACGCGCTGTGGCGCGGCGACCTGCTGGGGCTCGGGGAGGGCGTGGACTGACCGGACGCCTTCGCCGGCAGGACGACCGCTGCTGTCGCGCCCGACAGCAGCGCCTGGCTGATGCCGATCGCGCTGGTGGCGGTGACGTTGGCCGCGGGCGCCTTGACGAAGACGCCGTGCTTGTTCGGATCGACCTTCGCCGGACCCTGATCGGTCGACGGCGCCTGCGGTGCGGACGAAGACTGGCTCGTGGAGGAGCACCCGGCGATGAAGACAGCGGTGCCGGCGGCAGCCCCCGCGAGGAGTGTTCGACGCGAGATCGGGGAAGTCACCGCGTCAGTATGTCACGCGAGGACGCCCACCTCTTCGAGCCACTCACGGGTGTCGGCGTCGTTCACGAACAGGTGCGCGCGCCAGCCCTGCTCGCGGGCGGCCTGCACGTTCTCGGGGCGGTCGTCGATGAACGCGATCTCCTCGGGGGCGATCTCGGTGACCTCCTCGACGCGCAGGTAGACGCCCTTGTTCGGCTTCGTCATGTTCATGGACGCCGAGACGAACCAGTAGTCGGCGTCCTCGGCGAAGTCGGCGTTGGCGAAGCCCATGTCGAGGACGAACGGCGCGTTCGAGACGACGGCGACCGTGCAGCCGGCGGCCCGGACGTCCTGCATCAGCTTGCGGGCCTCGGGGCGCATCTGGAGCCAGAGTTCGGTGTCGAGCTCGACCATCATGTGGATGGTCTCGGGGTGCGGCTCCACGCCGAGACTCGTGAGCAGCGGCTTCCAATAGGACGCGTCGCTGCCGCCCTCGTCGTAGGCGCCCCGGCCGTTCCAGTACGCCTTCTCGTAGGCCTCCGGGTCGACGCGGAGCCGCTCGGCCGGCTCGGTGAACAGATTCTCGGGCGAGGCCAGCACCTGGCCGTAGTCGAACGCGACGCAGCGGATCATGCGAGCCAGCCTAACCAAGGCCGTGGACCGGGCTCGCTACCTACGGTTGCGTAGGTTAGGGTTCCGTCATGACCGCTGAGCCCGCCGAGGACTTCGTTCAGCTGCTGACCCCGCAGGGCCGGCGGATCGAGCACCCCACCTTCAGCTACGACGGCGACGAGGACGCCGTCCGCTCCGCGCTGCGCCAGATGGTGCTGGCCCGCCGCTTCGACACCGAGGCGACCGCGCTGCAGCGCAAGGGCGAGCTGGGGCTGTGGGCGTCCTCGCTCGGGCAGGAGGCGGCTCAGGTCGGTTCCGCCGCGGTGCTGCGCGCGCCCGACGAGGCGGTGCCGAGCTACCGCGAGCACGCCGTCGCGCTCGGGCTGGGCGTCGACCCGGTCGACATGCTCAAGACGTTCCGCGGGACGGCGATGATCGACTGGGACTCCCGCGCCACCCGATGCCACCTGTACAGCTTCGTCATCGGCACGCAGACGCTGCACGCCGTCGGCATGGCGATGGGCATGCAGCGCGACGGTCTCGTCGGCAACCCTGACCCGGCCGACAACGGCGCCGCGATCGTCTACTTCGGCGACGGCGCCACCAGCCAGGGCGACGTGAGCGAGTCGTTCGTGTTCGCCGCGTCCTACAAGGCGCCGGTCGTCCTGTTCTGCCAGAACAACCAGTGGGCGATCTCGGAGCCCATCTCGCTGCAGTCGACGATCCCGCTGTATCGCCGCTCGGAGGGCTTCGGCGTCCCGGGCGTCCGGGTGGACGGCAACGACGTGCTGGCGGTTCAGGCGGTGACGCAGTGGGCGATGGAGCGCGCGCGCCGCGGCGACGGCCCGACCTTCATCGAGGCGTTCACCTACCGGATGGGGGCGCACACCACCTCCGACGACCCGACGAAGTACCGCGAGCGCGCCGAGGAACAGTCGTGGCGCGAGCGCGACCCCATCGAGCGGGTGCGCCTCTACCTGCGCGACCGGGACGCCCTCGACGACGCGTTCGAGAACGACCTGGCCGCGGAGGCGGACGAGCTGGCCGAGCGGGTGCGGGCGGGCTGCGCCGCGCTGCCCGAGCCACGGTTCGAAGACCTGTTCGCCAACGTCTACGCCGACACCCCCGCGGCACTCGCCGAACAGCGGGCGGGCTACCTCGCCTACGAGGCGTCCTTCAGCGACCCGGAGGTGTCCGCGTGAGCACGACGATGACCATGGCCAAGGCGCTGAACGCGGGGCTGCGGCGCGCCCTGGAGGCCGACCCGAAGGTGCTGCTGGCCGGTGAGGACATCGGCAAGCTCGGCGGCGTCTTCCGCATCACCGAGGGCCTGCTCGCCGACTTCGGCCCCGACCGGGTGGTCGACTCGCCGCTGGCCGAGTCGGGCATCGTCGGGACAGCCATCGGGCTGGCGTTGCGCGGTTACCGGCCGGTCGTCGAGATCCAGTTCGACGGGTTCGTCTGGCCGGCGTTCGACCAGATCACGTCGCAGCTGTCCCGCCTGCGGTTCCGGTCGATGGGACGGCTGTCGGTGCCGGTGGTCGTCCGCATCCCCTGCGGCGGCGGCATCGGGGCGATCGAGCACCACTCGGAGTCGCCCGAGGCCTATTTCGCGCACACCCCCGGCCTGACCGTGGTGTCGCCGTCGAACCCGCTGGACGCCTACTGGATGATCCAGCAGGCCATCGCCTCGGACGACCCGGTGATCTTTCTGGAGCCCAAGAGGCGCTACCACGAGAAGGGCGTCGTCGACACCGAACTGGAGCCGCTGCCGCTGCACCAGGCGCGCGTCGTCAAGACAGGGGAGGACGCCACGCTGCTCACCTACGGACCGCTCGTGCGCACCTGCCTCGAGGCCGCCGCCGTCGCCCAGGACGAGGGTCGCGACCTGGAGGTCATCGACCTGCGCTCGCTGTCCCCGCTCGACGACGCGGCGATCATCGAGTCGGTGCAGCGCACCGGGCGCGCGATCGTCGTCCATGAGGCGTCCCGCTCCGGAGGGCTCGGCGCCGAGGTGGCCGCGCGCATCCAGGAGCGCTGCTTCTACCACCTCGAGTCGCCCGTGCTGCGGGTGACCGGCTACGACATCCCCTACCCGCCGGCCAAGGTCGAGGCGAAGTTCCTGCCCGACCTCGACCGCGTCCTGGACGCCGTCGATCGCGCGATGGCCGCCTGATGTTCCCGATCCGACCCGACCGTTCACGACCCGCGACGCGAGGCGTCCAGAGATGAGGTTCCCGTGAAGACCTGCACCCTGCCCGATCCCGGAGAAGGCCTGCTCGAAGCCGAGATCGTCCGGTGGATCGTCGAGCCCGGCCAGGACGTCGCGGTCAACGACCCGATGATCGAGATCGAGACCGCCAAGTCGCTCGTCGAGCTGCCCAGCCCCTACGCCGGCGTCGTCCATCGGCAGCTGGTCGCCGAGGGCGACGTCGTGGCCGTCGGCCAGCCGATCCTGCTGATCGACGACGGGTCGGGCGATGCCCCGGACGAGCCCGCGGCGGCGGAGGCTCAGCCCGAGGGCCGTCCGGAGGCGGCGGACCAGGGCGACGCGGCGTCCGGGAGCGTGCTGGTGGGCTACGGGACGTCCGCGGCGCCGGTGAGCCGGCGTCCGCGTTCCTCGTCGGGGCTGCAGAAGGGCCCCGAGGGGGAACAGGTGCACGAGTCCTACTCCACCGAGACGCCGGTCTCGCGGCACGTCGAGGACGTCACCGAGGCGCACCGCGTCGAGGACGAGCCGACCGAGCCGCCGCTGCCCGAGCCCGGCAACCCGCGCTCGCTGGAGCAACGCACCGCGGGACGCGACGCGTCCGGCCACCGCCCGCTCGCCAAGCCCGTCGTGCGCCGGCTGGCCCGCGACCTCGGCGTCGATCTCGCGACGGTCACCGGCACGGGACCCGACGGGACCGTGACGAACGCCGACGTCGCCGCGGCCGCCGCCGGGGGCGGGCCGCGACCGGGCGAGGTGCGCCGCATCCCGCTGCGCGGCGTCCGGCGGCAGATGGTGGCGTCCATGTCGGCGTCGGTGGAGGTGCCGCAGGCGTCCCTGTGGCTGGACGTCGACGTCACCGAAACCGTCGCCCTGATCGAGGCGCTGAAGAAGCGCCCCGAGTTCGGCGGGCTGCGCATCTCCCCGATCCTGGTGCTGGCCAAGGCCGTGTGCCTGGCGATCGCCCGGCACCCGGAGGTCAACGGGTCCCTCGACACCGCGCGACAGGAGATCGTCGTCCCCAGCGACATCAACCTCGGCATCGCCGCCGCCACCGCGCGCGGCCTGGTCGTGCCGAACGTGAAGCGGGCCAACACCCTCAACCTGGTCGAGCTCGCGACCGCGCTGAACGCGATCGTCGCGGCCGCGCGCGAGAGCCGCATCACGCCGGCGGACTGCGCCCACGGCACGTTCACGATCACCAACGTGGGCGTCTTCGGCATCGAGGGCGGCACGCCGATCCTGAACCCGGGCGAGGCCGCGATCCTGTGCATGGGCACGATCGCCCGGCGGCCCTGGGTGGTCGGCACCGGTGAGGACGAGCGCATGGAGCCGCGCTCGATCTGCACCCTCACGCTGACGATCGACCACCGCGTCCTCGACGGCGAGATGGCCTCGAGGTTCCTCGCCGACGTGGCCACCGTGCTGCGCGACCCGGGCCTGTCCATGCTGTTCTGAGGTAGAACACTCCCCATGATCTATCCCACGGTCGCCACCACCCATCTGGGCAACATCCGGCGCAACCTCGAAGGCGTCCGCCGCCGCGTCGGGGACCGCGCCGTGCTCGCCGCGGTGAAGGCGAACGGGTACGGCCACGGGGCGGTGCCGGTGAGCCGGCTCATCGAACGGGAAGGGCTGGCCGACTGGTTGGGGGTGGCGACGATGCCCGAGGCGCTCGAGCTGCGCCAGGCCGGCATCGGGCTGCCGATCCTCAAGCTGAGCCAGGCGCTCGGCGACGAGGAGATCGAGGCCGCCCTGCGCGCCGACGTCACGTTGACCGTCGTGGACGGCCCGACGATCGACCAGGTCGCCGCCGCCGCGCGCCGCCGCCGCTACGAGGCGGCCGTCCACCTCAAGATCGACACCGGCATGCGCCGCATCGGCGCCGAACCCGAGGACGCGGCCGCGCTGGCGCTGCGCTGCGACGAGGCGGGGCTGACGCTCGGCGGGGTGTTCTCGCACCTAGCCGTCTCGGACGTCCCGGCCGGCAACGACTTCACCGCCGAGCAGGTGGCGCGGTTCACGCGGGCGACCGAGGAGATCGAGGCGGCGCGCGGCCCGGTGGAGCTGCGGCACCTGGCGGCGTCCGCGGGCGTGCTGGCGCACCCGGAGGCCTGGTTCGACATGGTGCGCCCCGGGATCATGATCTACGGCAGCTACCCCGACGCGCAGACCGAGAAGACGGTGCGGCTGCGCCCGGGCCTGAGCTGGACGACCGTGGCGTCGTTCGTGAAGACCGTCCGGGCCGGCGAGACCGTCGGCTACGGCCGCACCTGGACGGCCGAGCGCGACACCACGATCGTCACGCTGCCGGTGGGCTACGGCGACGGCTACTCACGGCTGCTGTCGAACCGGGGCCGGGTGCTGATCGGTGGGAGGTCGTGCCCGATCGCGGGCCGGGTGTGCATGGACCAGACCATGATCGACGCGGGCCCGGACGCCGACGTCCGGGTCGGCGACCGGGTGACGCTGCTGGGCCGCGACGGCGACGAGGAGATCACCGCGCTGGAACTGGCTGAACTGATGGGCACCATCCCGTACGAGGTGACGTGCCTGGTGGCCGGACGCGTGAGCCGCCGCGCCGACGACTGAGCCGCCGCGAGGCTACTTGCTGAGGCGGCGGCGGGTGACGAACTGCTGCTTGGCGTAGTCGCCGATGGAGTTGGTGTGCCAGGCGTCCAGCACGCCGGAGACCCCGCCGCCCACGAGCGGGACGCGACGGACGATTTGGACGGCCGCGCGGCGCCCGCCGAGGCGGCCCACCATCTCGGCGAAGACCTGCTCGGAGACCAGGGAATCCAACGAGGCGTCGAAGACCGGGGCGGTGGCGATGGCCATCGGCGTCGTCGGGAGGACGCCGCGCTCGACCAACGTCTTGACGCCGCTCTCGCCGAGCAGGCACAGCGTCATGGCCGTGCGGACCCGGGGGTCGTCGATGTCGTAGCCGCGCAGGTGGGCGATCGTGGCGACCATGCGGATCTGGGTGACGGCGACGCCCGCGAGGTTGACGGGCAGCCCGACGATCGCGGTGACCACCCCGCCGAGGTTCGTGACGAAGCCCTGGGCCGTTGCCAGGCGCAGGTGCGTGCTGACGAGGGAGTCGATCGCGGCGTCCACCGAGCCGTGCTTGGCCAGCGCTTTCGCCGCCGCCGGCTTCGCCCCCGGCACCTTGCCCGCGCCGTTGACGGCGACGTCGAGGAGTTGCCGCAGGACGTTGCCGCCCATTTCCGGGCCACGCGTCAACAGCATCTTGCTCACGTCAGTCGCCTTCGCCATGGCTCAAGAGTAGGCGGAGGCCGTCCACGATGGCATCCGGGCAGGTGACGATCGGGGACGGCGACACTGTCGGAGCCCCGTGGAAGGATGGACGCCATGAGGTTGTCCGGGGTGTTCGGGCCCGTGGCCGAGTGGCCGGGGCAAGACCTCGTCGCGCTCTCGCACGAGTTCGACGCCGAGCTCGTCGTCGAGGCGTACCGCGCGGGCGTCTTCCCGATGCCGTTGCATGAGGCGGGTTGGCCCGCCGGAACGATGGGCTGGTGGTCGCCGGTGCACCGCGGCATCCTGCCGCTCGACGACATCCGCGTCACCCGGTCGCTGCGCAAGTCCGCCCGGCACTACACCACGACCGTCGACCGCCGCTTCGCCGAGGTGATGGAGCGCTGCGGCGACCCGTCGCGCCCGGGCGGCTGGATCGACGGCGACATCACCCGCGTGTACACCCAGCTCTACGACGCCGGGCTGGCGCACTCGGTCGAGGTGTGGACGCCCGACGGACGCCTCGCCGGCGGCCTCTACGGGGTGGGGCTGGGCGGGCTGTTCGCGGGGGAGTCGATGTTCCACGACCCCGAGATCGGCCGGGACGCCTCGAAGGTGGCGCTGCTGCGCCTCGTCCGCGTGCTCGACGACGGCCACGAGCGCCTGCTCGACGTCCAGTGGGTCACCGACCACCTGGCCACCCTGGGCGCGGTCGAGGTCGACCGCGACGACTACCTGCGGTTGCTCGGCGAAGCGCTGGACGTCCCGGCGCCCGACTGGGCCGCCGCGAGAGAGGACGGTCCCCATGCCGGAGATGCCTGAGGTCGAGGGCCTGCGCGTGTTCCTGGAGGGCTCCATCGTCGGCCGCACGGTCACCCGCACCGAGCTCGCGGCGTTCAGCGCGCTGAAGACGTTCGCCACCCCCATCACCGCGCTGCAGGGCATGGACGTCGACGCCGTCCGCCGGCACGGCAAGTTCCTCGACGTCGAGGTCGGGGGCCTGCACCTCATCTTCCACCTCGCCCGAGCGGGCTGGCTGCGCTGGTACGACGAGCTCCCGCCGCGTCCGGCCAAGCCGGGCAAGGGCCCGCTGGCGCTGCGGATGGGCTTCGACGGGCCCGGATTCGACCTCACCGAGGCGGGCACGCAGCGCAAGCTCGCGGTCTACGTCGTCGACGATCCGGCCGAGGTCCCCGGCGTCGCCGCCCTCGGCCCCGACCCGCTCGGCGAGGGCTTCACCGCGGCCACGCTCGACGAGATCCTGCAGAGCAACGCGCGGACCCAGCTCAAGGGCGTCCTGCGCGACCAGAAGAACCTGGCCGGTATCGGTAACGCCTACTCCGACGAGATCCTGCAGCGCGCCCGGCTCAGCCCGTTCAAGCTCGCCGGCTCGCTGACCGAGGACGAGCGCGCCGCCCTCTACGCCGCGATCCGCGCCGACCTGCTCGAGGCGATCGACCGGGCGGCGGGGCTGCCGCCGTCCGAGCTCAAGGACGGCAAGCGCAGCAGCCTGCGCGTGCACGGCAAGGCGGGGCAACCGTGCCCCACCTGCGGCACGACGATCGCCGAGGTGTCGTTCGCCGACTCGTTTCTGAACTACTGCCCGGGCTGCCAGACCGGCGGGAAGGTCCTCGCCGACCGCCGGATGTCCAAGCTCCTCAAGTAAGACGCCTCGGCGCCGCCCGCGTCGGCGTCCCTTTGTGCGCCACGGGGCCGTCCGGCCGTCCGCCGGACCGGTACCCTGAGCGGAGCCCCGCCCGCGTTCGCCGGCGAGATCCCGACCGCTTCGTCCCCCGCCCGGGACACGACCCGAGGAGCCCCGTGAGCCCGTCCGCCACGCTCGAGCGTCTCCGGCGCTGGCTGGACGACGACTGGAGCTCGGACCAGCGCATCGGCATGCGGCTGATCCTGGCCTCGTGCATCACGACCATCGTGGTGGCGTTCCTCGGCCCGTCCACCGTGGCGCTGAACGTGGGCCCGGCGACGAGCCCGCTGCCGCCGTGGTTCATCCCGCTGGACGTCGGTCACCGCATCGGGCTGCCGCTCACCCAGTGGATCCTCGTGCCGGTGCTCTGGCTCAGCATCACCGCCGGCGCGGTGGGGCTGTGGGTGTGCTGGCGCGCGGTGTCGGCGGGCTGGCGGCCGGCCATCCACCGGCTGTTCTACCTGGGCGTCGTGCTCAACCTGGTGACGGCCTGCGTCCCGCCGCTGACAAGCGCGGACGTCCTGATGTACGCCGCCTACGGACGCCTCCAGCGCCTCGGTGTCGACCCGTACTCGATCCCGCCGGCGGAGATGTACCGGCAGACGTACGACCCCGTCCTCATCTGGACCGAGCAGCCCTGGCAGGACACCCCGAGCGTCTACGGACCCATCGCGTCCTTCACCCAGTACCTGGCCAACGTTCTGGGCGGCGATTCCATGCACGACGTCGTGTTCTGGTTGCAGATGATGTGCGTGATCCCGTTCATCCTCATCTGCGCGATCATGATCAAACTCGCCCACGGCAACCCGGCGCGGCAGGCCCGTTCGGTGATGCTGACGATCCTCAACCCGCTGCTGATCTGGGCGGTGGTCGCCGGCGCGCACAACGAGGCGATCAGCCTCGTCTTCGCGATCTGCGGGCTGTGGTTCGTGCGGCGCAGCTCGTTCGTCACGGGCCTGTTCATCGGCCTGGCCGGGTGCGTCAAGGTCTCGCTGGTCTTCTACGGCATCGCGATGGCGTGGGGGTACCGCCGCGACTGGCGCAAGCTGGTCGGGCTCGCGGTCGGGGCGGCGATCCCGATCGTCGTCGGCTACGGCCTGCTGTCGCCGCCGGGCGCGCTGTTCGCCGCAGGCCGCAACACGGGCTACGTCTCCGGCGGCTCGTGGGCGATGCCGCTGAAGGCGGCCCTCGACTTCATCCCGTCCTTCCCGTCCAGCTCCGTCGTCGGCCTGCTGGGCTGGCTGCTGATGCTGGTGCTGGCCTGGATGCTGTCGCGCGTCGTGCCCTGGACGGCCGTGCCCGGCGCCACCGTCCCCGCCAAGCACGACCCGCTGACGATCACGACCCGCACCGCCCTCGTCCTGTGCGCCGCCTGGCTCGTCGCCTCGCCCTACACGCTGCCCTGGTACGACCTCATCGCCTGGGTGCCGCTCGCCCTGCTGGCCCGCAACAAGCTCGACTGGCTGCTGCTCGTCCGCGGCGCCGCCCTGTCCGTCGCCTACGTGACGGGACGCACCGTCGGCTTCACCGCGGGGATGGACGTCGTGACCTTCGTCGTCCGCGACATCGCGTGCTCGGTGGTGCAGATCTGGGTCCTCGTGATGATCGTGCGCTGGTGGTGGACCTCCGGGCACGAGCTGCCGACCCGTCGTGGTCTCGTCGACGGCCTGCGCGAGATGCGTCCGCGCGGCGCGACGCACCGCGGACGCAAGGCGACCGCGGCCTGACGGCGTCCAGGACGCCGGACGCCCCGGGGCTCCGCCGACGCCCCGGCTAGGCTGTTTCGGTGCTCGGCTACTTCGGTCCCGCAGGGACGTTCACCCACCAGGCCCTCCTCAGCATCACGGACGCCGAAGCGGTCCCCTTCGCGACGGTGGGGCACGCGCTGGACGCCGTCCGCACCGATCAGGTCGAGGCCGCGCTCGTCCCGATCGAGAACTCCGTCGAGGGCGGCGTCACCGCCACGCTCGACAACCTGGCCAGCGACCGCGACCCGCTCGTCATCCGCCGCGAGGTGCTGCTGCCCGTCCAGTTCGTGCTGGCCGCCCGACCCGGTACGGCGCTGGCGGACGTCCGCCGCGTCCTGACCCACCCGCACGCCTACGCCCAGACGCGCGACTGGCTCGGCCACCACCTGCCCGAGGCCCACGTCACCGAGGGCGGCTCCACCGCCGGGGCCGCCGAAGAGGTCGCCGACCCGAACAGCCGCTTCGACGCCGCCGTCTGCGCGCGCGTCGCGTCAGACCTGTACGGCTTGACGAACATCGCCACCGACATCGCCGACAACCGGCAGGCCGTCACCCGCTTCGTGCTGGCGGCAAGGCCCGGGCGCCTGCCCGAGCCGACCGGCGCCGACAAGACCACGCTGGTGGCCTACATGCACACCGACCAGCCGGGCGCGCTGCTGGAGATCCTCGACCAGTTCGCGGTGCGCGGCGTGAACCTGACCCGCATCGAGTCGCGCCCCACGAAGACGAACCTCGGCGACTACTGCTTCTCGATCGACGCCGAGGGCCACGTCGAGGAACCGCGGATGGCCGAGACCCTGATGGGGCTGCACCGGGTGTGCCAGAAGGTGACCTTCCTGGGCTCGTACCCGCGCGCCGACAAGAAGGCCCCGATGATCGCGCGAGGCTTCTCCGCCGAGGAGTTCGTCGACGCCCGGGAGTGGTTCGCCGGCGTCGTGGGCCGCTGACCCTCAGGGCACCATCACGCTGAGCGCGTCGGGCTCGATGTAGCCCTCGACGCGGGTGCACTCGGCGATCGGGTCGCCGTCGATCTGGAACGGCACCGGCTCTTCGGTGCGGATCGACACCCGCCGGCCCTGGCGTCGCCGGACGCCGCCGGCGTCCCCGAGCCGGGTCACGACCCGCCCGGCCATCGTCACCCAGTCCGCCGGTCGCTGCGGCGAGGCGATCAGCACGTCGAGCCTGCCGTCGTCGGCCTGGGCGTCCGGCACCATGACGATGCCGCCGGTGATCTGCCCCACGTTCGCGATGAGCGCCATCGCCGCCGTGCCGTCGAGCATCTCCTCTCCGTCGACGTCCACCCTCACCTGGAACGGGGGCCGCGTGGCGGCCTGCACGGCGGCCACCGCGTAGGCGGCGTGGCCGACGACGCGCTTGAGGTCGGAGTTGGTGTCGAGCATGATCGCGGCGTCCGCGCCCATCCCCGCCATGACCGCCGAGTAGTGATCGTGCGGGGAGTCGTCCAGCCGGGTGCGCACCAGGTCGATGAGCTGGGGGCGTCCGGTGAAGGCGACCTCCAGGGCGTCCGCGGCGTCCAGCGGGATGCCGAGGTTGCGGGCCAGCAGGTTCCCCGTGCCGGCTGGCAGGACGGCCAGCGGAATGCCCGACCCGGCGAGTCCGGCGCAGACGGTGCGGACCGTGCCGTCCCCGCCGGCGACGAGCACCAGGTCGGCCTTCATCTTCCGGGCCAGCCTGGTCATCTCGACGCCGGCATCGTCGACGGTCGTCTCCAGCCAGGTCGGGGCCGGCCAGTTGTACTCGTGGGCGGCCCCGTTGACCTGGGCGCGGAAGGTCGCCCAGTCGTTCACCTTCGTCGGGTTGACGATGATCGCCAGCCGCGCGGGGCCGGCGTGCGCGTCGGCGCGGGCCCGGCCCGTCCAGGGGCGCGGCACGTGGACGCCGGCGATGGCCAGCGACAGCGCGGCGGCGAGGGCGCCCCACAGCATGCCGGCGACGATGTCGGTGGGGTAGTGCGCCCGCAGTGCCCAGCGGTCGAGGGCGACGAGCAGGATCGTGACCGCCGCGATGGCCCGCGAGGTCCACAAGAACACCGGCCGATGCCGGGAGATCGTGATCGCGGCCAGCGCCATCACCGCCAGCGTCACGATGGCCGCCATGTGCCCGGACGGGTATGACCATCCTTCGGCGGTGAAGACGGGGACGGCCTCGGTCGGCCGGGCCCGCCGGAACAGCTGCTTGAGGAGATGGTTGCCGCCCCACGACAGCACCACCGAGAGCAGCAGCGCCACGGCCAGGTTGCGCAGCCGGCGGTGCTGCGCCCACAGCGCGATCGCGAGCACCGCGGCGTAGGTCACGCCGGGCCAGGTCACCACCGCCAACGCGGTGAACAGTTGGCCCGGGATCGAGATCGGGTCCACCGCGGGGGTCAGCGCGGAGGCGTCCCAGGCGTCCAGCAGCCCGGTGCGGCGCACCAGCCACGTCCACGCGATGAACACGGCCGTCAGAACGAACGACATCGCGATCGCCGGCGACGGGGTGCGCTTCATCTCGGCTCCTTCTTGGTGCGTGCGGTGGTGCGGCGGTGTCTCCATCGTGGCAGCCGAGGCCAGTCGGCGCTCGTCAGGGACCGAGCCGGTGAGGAAAACCGCCGTGCAGATCATGCCGCGGCACGACGCGGACGGCGGGCGGGTTTGCCTACGGTAGGGAGCTGCAGCTCGCCGTCGCGCTGGCGCACGACGCGGACCTGCTCATCCTCGACGAGCCGACCAGCGGGCTCGACCCCGCGTCCCGCCGCGACCTGCTCGACAAGGTGGCCGACTTCATGGTGGACGAGCCGCACGCCGTGGTGTTCTCCACTCACATCACGTCCGACCTCGAGCGCATCGCCGACTACGTCTCCGTCCTCGATTCCGGACGCCTCGTCGCCCACACCACCCGCGACGAACTCCTCGAGGGGTTCCGGTCGGTGCGGGGAGCCTCCGGCACCTTGGACGCCCCGACCCGATCCCTGGTGCGCGGGCTCCGCGAGCACGCGCACGGCTGGGACGGGCTGATGGCCACCGAGGACACCGTGGGCCTGTCGGCGGGGGTGGTGGTCGAGGCGCCCAGCCTCGAGGACGTCGTCGTCAGCTACGCACAGAGGGAGCCGAGCCATGTCTGATCTGGTGTCCGTCGTCCGGGTCGATCTCCACGAGACCTTCGGGAAGAAGCAGTTCCTCGTCCTCGCGGCCGCGCTGTTGCTGGCCGTCGCCGTCATGGCCTCGATCGGGGGTGGCGGCGGGGGCGGGGCATCCGTGGCTCTGCCCATGCTCGGGGTGCCCGGGCTCATGCTCGGCATGACGCCGATCAACCAGGCCGAGCAATGCGGAAACAGGCTGTTCGGGGTGCTGCCCGTGAACCGCCGCACGGTGATCAGCGGCCACTTCCTCGCCGGCATCGCCACGGTCGTGGGCCTGCTCGCTCTGGGTGGTGGAATGCTGGCTCTCGCGGCCCTCGCCACCGGCCAGGCGATGGGCGAGGTGCTCGGCAGCCTGGTCGGGCTGCTCGTCGTCCTGTTGATCGTCTATGCCGTCGTCACCCCGATGAGCCTTCGCTTCGGTGCGCGCAACGCCGGCATCGTGCTCGTCCTGGCATTCGGGTTCGTCGTGGCCGCGAGTGGGTTCTGGTACTCGATGTCGGGCTCCGGGGTCGCCTCGTCGGACCAGCCATCGGGGGAGCCTCTGTGGGGATTGCTGGCGGGTGGCGCGGCGCTGCTCACTCTGGTGGTTCTCGCGCTGTCCTACCTGGTGTCCGTCCGGATCTACGAGCACCAGGACCACTGAGCCCGGGCGCCACGGTCGCGCCGCGAGGCGGTCAGGCGTCAGCGGGACGCCCGCCACGCCGGGCCGCGGAGCACAGCCCAGGAGGTCTCCCTGCCCAAAGCTAGAGCTCACGACGGGCGATAGGATTCGGGCGTGATCGATCCGAAGATTCTGCGCACCGACCCCGACCGCGTCCGCCGCAGCCAGGCGAAGCGAGGGGAGTCCGTCGAGCTGGTGGACGAGCTGATCGCCGCCGACGAGCGCCGACGCTCGTTGATGGCATCGTCCGAGACGGCGCGGGCCGAGCAGAAGTCGCTGTCGGCGCGGATCCCCAAGGCGTCCGGCGACGAGAAGGCCGACCTGCTGGCCCGCACCAAGCAGCTCGCGGCCGATGTGAAGCACGCGCAGGCCGAGACCGAGGCCGCGCAGGTGACCTACGACGACCTCATGCTGAAGCTCGGCAACCTCGTGATCGACGAGGTCCCCGAGGGCGGCGAGGACGACCTGTTCGTCATCGACTCCTGGGGCACCCCGCGCGACTTCGCCGCCGAGGGGTTCACTCCGCGCGACCACCTCGAGATCGGGGAGCTGCTCGACGGCATCGACATGGAGCGCGGCGCCAAGGTGTCGGGCTCGCGGTTCTACTTCCTCAAGGGGCAGGTGGCGGAGCTGGAGTTCGCCCTGCTGCAGCTCGCGATGACGAAGGCGGCCCAGTGGGGGTTCACCCCGATGGTGGTGCCGTCCCTCGTGCGTCCCGAGGCCATGGCCGGCACGGGCTTTCTCGACCAGACCGGGGACGAGGAGATCTACAAGCTCGAGCGCGACAACCTGTACCTGGTCGGGACGTCCGAGGTCGCGTTGGCCGCGTACCACTCCGACGAGATCCTCCCGGCCGACACGCTGCCGCGTCGCTACGTGGGCTGGTCGAGCTGCTTCCGCCGGGAGGCCGGCGCGTACGGCAAGGACACCCGCGGCATCTTCCGCGTGCACTGGTTCGACAAGGCCGAGATGTTCGTCTACTGCGACCCCGCCGACGCCGAGGCCGAGCACCAGAAGCTGCTGTCCTTCGAGAAGGACTTCATCACCAGCCTCGAGATCCCGTTCCAGGTTCTCGACGTGGCGGCCGGCGACCTGGGGGCGTCCGCGGCGCGCAAATACGACTGCTACGGCTGGCTGCCCACTCAGGACCGCTACCGCGAGATCACCTCGACCTCGAACTGTACGGAGTTCCAGTCGCGGCGCCTCAACACGCGCCTGCGCGACGAGGACGGCACCAGGCCGCTGGCGACCCTGAACGGCACGCTGTGCGCGATGACCCGCACGATCATCATGATCTTGGAGAACCACCAGCAGGCCGACGGCTCCGTCCGCATCCCCGAGGCGCTGCGGCCCTACTTCGGCGGACGCGAGGCCCTCACGCCCGTGCGCTGAGTCCGGCAGCCGGCGTGCAGACCGATCAGGAGGACGCGATGAGCAAGCAGCCGCAGCGGTTCCCGCGCGCCGTGTTCGACCAGGGCAGCGAGCCGGACGCCCGGTTCTCGCTCGCCAACGAGCGCACCTTCCTGGCCTGGATCCGCACCGGCCTGGCGCTGGTGGCGCTCGGCGTCGCGATCGAGGCGTTCGCCGGCCCCATCGCCGATATCCCGCGGCGGGCGGCCGCGGCCATCCTGGTGCTCGCCGGCGCCGTCGCGCCCTTGCAGGCGTGGTTCGGCTGGCGCAGGGCCGAGGTCGCGCTGCGGTTGAACAAGCCGCTGCCCAACAGCCCGGGCGGCCTCATCATCGTGACGGCCGTGGTGCTCAGCTCCGTCCTGGTGCTCTTCGGGCTGCTCACCGTCGCGTGAGGGGCGACACCATGATCACGGCAGCCCCGCACCGTCCGGACCGGCGCGCGAGGCGTCCACGATGAGCGACCGCGAGGACGCCCCGTTCGACCCGGGCCTGCAGCCCGAACGGACCAACCTTGCGTGGCGGCGCACCGGCCTGTCCCTCGTGGTGTGCGCCGCGGGCGGGCTGCGGCTGATGGTCGAGGTGCACCCGCTGCTGGCCGCGGCCGGGGCGGTGGTGATCCTCGTCGCGGCCGCGACCGTCGGCGTCGCGTCCGCCCGCAAGTATCGCAGCGTCCACGCGCTCCTGACGTCGACCGACAGCGACCGGGCGGCCATCCAGGATGGCCTGCTGCCCGCGTTCGTCGCCGCGATGGGCTTCCTCGGCGGCCTGCTGGCGCTGGCGCTGGTGCTGCTCGGCGAGGTCCCGCGATGGGCCCGCTGACCCTCCCCGCGGCCCTGACCGGGCGATCCGGACGCGACGAGCGCTGGGATCGCTGGCTCGATGGGCTGCCGCGGCTGGCGTCCGGGCTCGTCGAAGAGTGGGGGCTGACCGTCACGGGCGAGCCGCTGAGCGGGGCGGCCTCGCTGGTGCTGCCGGTGTCCGGGGAGGCTGGGGACGCGATGCTCAAGCTGGCGTTCCCCGACGAGGACGGTGCGGGCGAGATCGCGGCCCTGCAGTTGTGGGGTGGACGCGGCGCCGCCCGCCTGGTGCGCGCCGATCCCCGCCGGGACGCCCTGCTGCTCGAGCGGCTCGGCGACGAGCTCTCCACCGTGGACGTCGTCGAGGCGTGCGCGGTGGTCGCGGGGCTGTACGGCGCGCTGCACCGCCCGGCCGCCCCGCAGTTGCGCCCGGTGGCGACGCTGGTCGGGCGCTGGCTGGACGACCTCGAGGCGCTCGGACGCGGCCTCCCGGCCCCGCCGCGGTTCGTGGAGCAGGCGCTGCACGCCGGCCGGGCGCTGCTCGCCGACCCCGGCCCCGGCGTCGTCCTGCACGGGGACCTGCACTACGCCAACGTCCTACGGCGCGGCGACGAGTGGGCGGCGATCGATCCCAAGGGCTTCAACGGCGACCCGTGCTACGAGCTCGCGCCGCTGCTGTGGAACCGCTGGGAGGAGCTGTTCTGGTACGGCGACGCCGGCAACGCGATCCGGGAGCGCTTCTACGCCCTCGTCGATGGCGCCGGCCTCGACGAGCGACGCTGCCGCGACTGGGTGGTCGTCCGGTCGATGATCGGCATCTCCTGGGAGGTGCTGGCCGCCCGCCGCGCCGGCCGTCTCCTCGACGAGGACCAGCGCGCCTGGATCACCCGCTGCGTCACCACCGCCAAGGCGATGCAGGCCGTCGGGGCGGGGTGAGCCCCTGCGGCGACGGCCGGTCGCGCGGGTGACCCCCATCCGGCGGGCGGGTGAACGGCGGGGAACCGGTACGTGGTTCCGCCCGGCGTTGTGGCACGGTGGAGCGCATGACTCTCACGACCGCCGTCGACCGCACCGACCAGCCCGACCGTCCCCGGGACTGGCGGCCGCGCCTGGTCGCGCTCGACATCGACGGCACCATCGTGGACGCCGAGGGTCGCATCCCGGACGACCTGCGCGCGGCGGTGGCGGACGCGGTGGCGTCCGGGGCGCTCGTGGTGCTCAGCACGGGACGTGGTTGGCACGCCGTGCGGGACGTGTTCGACGCGCTCGGACTGCCGCCCGGGCCGGCGGTGGTCTCCAACGGCGCGGTCGTCGTCCGGTACCCGCCGCTTCGCCTCGATCGGGTGGTCACGTTCGACCCGCGCCCGGCGCTGGAGCACATCGCGGCCGAGTACCCCGAGTACCTCCTCGGCGTGGAGGTCATCGGAAAGGGCTACCTGGTCAACCGGCCGTTCCCGGACGGGGAGCTCTTGGGCGACATCGTGGTCGCCGATCTGGAGCGGCTCGCCGCCGAGCCGGCGACGCGGGTCATCGTCCGCGACCCGAACTCGACGGTGGACGATTTCGTCGAGCTCGCCGAGAAGCTCGGCCTCGGCGGGGTGACCTACGCGGTCGGCTACACGGCGTGGCTGGACATCGCGCCCGACGGCGTCGACAAGGCCAGCGGGCTCGCGCAGGTGTGCGCGGACGCCGGCATCTCCGCGGCGGACGTCCTGGCCATCGGGGACGGACGCAACGACATCGAGATGTTGCGGTTCGCGGGCCGAGGCGTCGCGGTGGGGGACGCGCCCGCCGTCGTGCAGGAGGCCGCCGACCACGTCACCGGGACGTTCGCCGACGGCGGGACGACCGCCGAACTGCGCCGCTGGTTCCCGGCGCGCTGAGCGAGCGTCCTCGGGGCCGGACGGTCCCGTCGGGGCTCAGGCGACGTGGAGGTCGCGCTCGGAAGGCCGGCGTCCGGTGACGGCCAGGGCCGTCAGCCACACCTGCTCGACGGAGACGGACGGCCGCGCCGCCTGCTGGTTCTCGGGTGCCGGGCTGCTGTTGCGCACCTTGCGCAGGTGACGCTTGACGGTCGAGGTGGAGCACCCCAGCCGCATCGCGATCTGCTCGAGCGTCTCATCCGGGTTCGCGCGGCGCAGCCGGACGACCTCGTCGCGGTCGACCGGGTGGTTGGCCTGGGCGGTGCCGGCGATGCTGTCGAGGTTCTCCTGCTTGACGCGGATGCTGAGCCGGGCGCGGATCTGGCGGCGCTGGTGAGCGGTCGTGCCCGCCACAAATCCGGCGACATCGTGGTGCAGCACAGCGTCGTACAGGCAGCGCGCGGCCAGCGGGCACTGCCCGCACACCGCCGCGGCCCGCGCGAGGAGGGTCGATTCGTAGCCGCCTGTGGGCGACACCCCGTCCTCCACCACGGGATGCTGAAACAGGTCGGCGTGCGTCACACAGCCAGTGGGAGACTGGCTGAGAGCGGTCGTCATCGGGACTCTTCCCCTTCCTAGTTCGCAAGCGCTTCATCGCTGGTCCGCCGTGGCGAGGATGACGGTGGGGTGAGCCCGGGCCCGCTAGCCTGTGGTCAGCAGGCCCTCCAGGAGTCCGGATGATGCAGCCGTTCGACCACACCCCCCACTACGTCACCAATCTCGCCGATGGCACGGTGAAGCAGATCAACCCTTTCAGTGGTACGGAAGTCTGGACAGTCCCCGGGCGGGGGAATCGACCCCTCGGAATTGAGACGGCGGACCCCCGTCGATTGGACGAAAGTGCCAAAGGTGCCTATTGTGCGTTCTGCGAAAAGCGCTACGTCGAGACCCCGCCCGAAAAGTCGCGCGTTGTGCGCCGGGGTGACGGCAGTTTCGAGACGCTGTATCGCCTCCCAGCCGAGCGCCTCTTCGACACCGTCGCAGAATTCCGGCGCATTCCGAATCTGTTCGAGATTCTGTCTTACGACTACTGGCACAAGAACTACGGCTACGAACTGCCGGCCAGGGTCGCCGAACGGCGCCAGGACTATCTGGCCTCGCAGGCGGGGTTGGCCCACGTCCTTTCGGTGATCGACATGAAGCTCCGCGCCTCCGGGCGCAGCCAGGAGCAGATCGACGCGCTGAGCGTCGAGGAGAAGGTCGCGGCGGCGTCCGGCTTCTTCGGGGGCAGCCACGATGTGGTCGTCGCCCGGCGGCACTTCCTCGACGGCGCGACCCACGAGGATCAGGTGGCCAGCTCCGGCACCCTCACCCCCGACGAGCACGCCGAGTTCATCCGCTACACCGTCGAATGCACCCGCGCGCTGTACGACCTGAACCGGTACGCCCGCTACGTGGCGGTGTTCCAGAACTGGCTCAAGCCCGCCGGGGCGTCCTTCGATCATCTGCATAAGCAACTGGTGGCCATCGACGAGCGCGGCGTCCAGCATGAGACGACGCTGGAGCGGCTGCGCCGCAACCCCAACATCTTCAACGAGGGCGCCGCCAACTACGCCTCTTACAAGAACCTGGTGATCGCCGAGAACGACCACGCGCTGATGTTCGCCGGCTTCGGGCACCGCTACCCGACCATCGAGGTCTACTCCAAGAGCGAGCATTCCGACCCGTGGGACCAGTCGCCCGACGAGATCCGGGCGATGTCCGACCTGCTGCACGCTGCGCACGCGGCCACCGGGAGCTCCGTCCCGTGCAACGAGGAGTGGCACTACCGTCCCATCGATGTCGACCTGGCGATGCCGTGGCGCGTCATGGTGAAGTGGCGGGTGTCCACGTTGGCCGGCTTTGAGGGCGCGACGAGGGTCTACGTCAACACCATCGGCCCCGAGGGCGTCCGCGATCGCGTCGTCGACAAACTGTTCCGGCTGCGGGACGAGGGGCTGATCTCGGCGAACATGCGCATCGCGTTCGAGGCCGAGTGCCGCCCGAATCCGCTGCGTTACAACCGCGTCGCGCGCTGATTCTCCGGACGCCGCTTAGCCGCGGCCGGGGCCCCAGGCAGCGGGCTCGGCGCCGAGGCGAATGGGGCCCGTCGTGAAAGCGGACGCCGCGGGGTCGGGTTGCGGCAATCGCGACATTCCACGGCTCTGCCAGAGCGGAGTTCGTGTTTCCCTTTCACTCGGCGGCTATTTCACTTTGCCTGAATGAACGTTCTGGGATCGCTCAGAATGGCGCCGTTTCCTCACAAAGTACCGGTCCCGCGAGCCGGGGACGCGCGCTCGCCGGCGCGAGCGGGGAGGGCGACCCTGGTCGGCCACCCAAGCCCTGGCTACCCTTTAGGGCGCCACGAAGGAGGCCGACCATGAGCGACCAGCCGTTACCCGCGCAGCGCCCCGCCGGCGGCGACCTATGGTCGCGCTTCACCGCCGACCCGCGCACTGCCACCACCGTGCGGGCCAGCTACGCCGACCGTGACGTCGCGAGCGAGGTGATCAACCAGGCCTACGCCGACGGACGCCTCGACCAGACAGAGCACGGGGAGCGGCTCGAACGAGCGCTCGCCGTCCGCCAGCTCGGTGAGTTCCCGCCGCTGCTGGAGGACATTCTCCCGGCCCGCACCTCGTCCGCCGTCGTCCCGACTCCCGAGGCGGAGCCCGAGCCGGCGCGCCGCTGGTCGTTGCGGGACGGCGCCGTGCGCAGCTGGATCGCGTTGGCGATCCTGTTCAACCTGATCTGGCTCGCGAGCTGGGCTTTCAGCGGGCACGCCCCCTACTACTACTGGCCGATCTGGCCGATGATCGGCACGGCGATCCCCGTGGTGCTGGCGTGGGCGTCCGGGGTCAGCTCCGAGCAGCGGGACGCCGACCGGCGCGAGAGGCGAGAGTTGCGCCGGGGCCGCTAGGTCAGAAGCCGGGGCGCGCCCCATCGTGCCTGTTTTTTCCGACCCCCCTCAGCCGCTAGGGTCCTGCGCGTGCCAGTGATCGAAGCGCGCGACCTCACCAAGGCCTACGGCGACTTCCTCGCGGTCGACCACATCTCGTTCGAGGTCGCGCCGGGGGAGTCGTTCGGCCTGCTCGGACCCAACGGCGCCGGCAAGTCCACGACGATGCGGATGATCAGCGGGTCGACCCTCCGGAGCTCCGGCGAGTTGAGCGTCCTCGCGATGGATCCCGAGCGACGCGGGCCCGAGGTGCGCGCGCACCTGGGCATCATTCCGCAGGCGGACAACCTCGACGAGGAGCTGCGCACCCGCGACAACCTGATCGTCTACGGGCGCTACTTCGGGCTGCCGCTGTCGTACCTGCGTCCCAAGGCGGACGAGCTCCTTGAGTTCGCCCAGCTCACCGACAAGGCGGGCGAGAAGGTGCAGGCGCTCTCGGGCGGCATGAAGCGCCGCCTCACGATCGCGCGCGGCCTCGTCAACGAGCCGAAGATGCTGCTGCTCGACGAGCCGACGACCGGCCTCGACCCGCAGGCCCGGCACATCCTGTGGGACCGGCTGTTCAGGCTCAAGGAGCAGGGCGTCACCCTGGTCGTCACGACGCACTTCATGGACGAGGCCGAGCAGCTGTGCGACCGGCTCATCGTCATCGACCACGGCCAGATCGTGGCCGAAGGGTCGCCGTCCGCGCTGATCCGGCAGTACTCCACCCGCGAGGTCGTCGAGGTGCGCTTCGGCTCGGAGCGCAACGCCGCGATGGAACCCGAGCTGCGCCGGCTGTGCGACCGGCTCGAGGTGCTGCCCGATCGCATCCTGCTCTACGCGGACGACGGGGAGGCGCTGCTGGAGGCGATCAACAACCGCAATCTCGCGCCGGTGACCCAGCTGGTGCGCCGGTCCTCGCTCGAGGACGTCTTCCTGCGCCTGACGGGACGGTCCCTCATTGACTGAGCCCATCGTCTCCGATCACGGCCTCGACCACTTCGCGCTGGCCGCCCGCACCCGCCGCTTCGGCGCGGTGCAGTTCCTCGACTATCGCCTCAGGGCCGAGCGGCCGTTCCTCATCACGTTCCTGACGACCGCGCTCGGCAACCCGCTGCTCTACCTCGCCGCCATGGGGCTCGGGCTGGGCGCGGTCGTGCAGCGGCCGGTGGGCGGCGTCCCTTATCTGCTGTTCGTCGCGCCCGGACTGCTGATCTCGACCGTGGTGACCACCGCCGCGAACTGGGGGACGTGGCCGATCTTCAGCGGCTTCAAGTGGGAGAAGACCTATTTCTCGGCCGGGGCCAGCCCGCTCGGGGCTCGGCAGCTGGTGCTGGGCGAGACCCTGGGCATGGTGGTGCGCCTGCTTCTGCAGGGCCTGATCTTCTGGCTGATCGGGCTGGCCTTCGGCGCGTGGGGCTCGCCCGCGTCCGTGCTGGCTGTGCCGATCGGGATCGTCGCCGGCCTGGCCATGTTCACCCCGCTGATGGCCTACTCCGCGACCTTGGAGTCGGAGGGGCTGCAGTTCAACTTCATCACCCGGCTGATCGTGATGCCCATGTTCTTGTTCGCGGGGACGTTCTTCCCACTCGAGGCGATGCCGGTGTATCTGCGCTGGATCGGCTGGGTCTCCCCGATGTGGCACGGCACCCAGCTGAGCCGGGTGGCCAGCTTCGGGCTGGACGTCCCGGGCTGGCTCATCGGCGTCCACGTGGCGTTCCTGGTCGGCTGCGCGGCCGCGGGCCTGTGGTGCGCCGACCGGACGTTCGCCCGGAGGTTGGTGAAGTGAGCGGCGACGTCCGGGTGCCCGGCCACGACGAGGCGATCGCCCCCACGCTGCGCCGCCTGCGGTCGCGGCCGAGGTGGCTGGCCGGGCTCTACGCCGGTAACGCGCGGGCCGTCATCGGGCGCGGCTTCCGGGTGATCCGCGCGCAGAACTGGGGCGTGATCGCGACCGGGTTCTTCGAGCCGGTGTTCTACCTGCTCGCCATGGGGTTGGGGATGGGGCAACTCGTCGGTGAGCTTCCCGGGCCGGACGGACGTCCCATCCCGTACGCCATGTTCATCGCCCCGGCGTTGCTCGCCACGTCCGCGATGAACGGCGCGATCTACGACTCCGTCAACAACGTCTTCTTCAAGTTGCGCTACGCGAAGCTCTACGAGGGAATGCTCGCGACGTCGCTCGGTCCCATGGACGTCGCCCTCGGCGAGATCTTCATGGCGCTGTTCCGGGGGCTGCTGTACTCGATCGGGTTCCTCGGCGTCATCACGGTGATGGGCCTGGTGACGTCGTGGTGGGCGCTGGCGATGATTCCCGTGGCGCTGCTGATCGCGCTGGGGTTCGCCTCGATCGGGATGGCGGTGACGAGCTTCATCACCGGTTTCCAGCAGCTCGACCTGGTGCCGGTGGTGCTGCTGCCGATGTTCCTGTGCTCCGCGACGCTGTACCCGATCACGGTCTATCCCGAGGCGGTGCAGTGGTTCGTGAAGGCGCTCCCCCTGTGGCACGGGGTGGAGTTGATGCGGCAGCTGTCCGTGGGGGTGTTCACGTCGATGACCGGCGTGCACGTGGCGTACTTCCTCGTGATGAGCGTCATCGGCATCGCCGTGGCGAGCCTGCGGCTGCGGCGGCTGTTCCTGCGCTGAGTCCTCCGAGCCGGGATCAGTCGGCGCCGGGGCTGGTTTCGCCGCCGGGCACCTTGGTGTAACCGCGGTCGTGATCGAGGTGCTCCGCGACGTCGGCGGCCAGCCGGTTGAGCAACTCCGCGTCCCCGGACGGGTCGTAGAGCACGAAGCCGTTGTCGTCCGTGCCGTGGAAGGTGAGCCGGCCCGGACCCTGGGTGACGCGCGTGATGCCGGCCCAGGTTCCCTCGCGCTGACCCGACCGGTCGCGGATCGAGTAGCCGCGCTCGTCGAGGGCCAGGCTCACCTGCATGCGCTTGCCGGCGACGTAGCCGAGACCGACGAGGGCGACGCCCAGCACCAGCAGGACGACGCCGATGACCGTGACGGCCACGGACCAGGCGTTCAGGTTCGCGAGGACGATCAACAGGGCGCCGACGATCGCGAGGACGGCGGCGAGCGCGTAGGCGCGAACGGCGGGACGCGCCTTGATGCGGTACGTGGTGGTCACGCGGCAAGGGTGGGATTCGAACCCACGGAGCGTTTCCGCTCGGCCGCTTTCAAGGCGGCTGCACTAGTCCACTATGCGACCTTGCCCAGTCCGCTCAGCTTACCGTCACGCCACGCCTTCCTCGCGCGACAACGCCCCGGGCACCGGACAGGTGCTGCGCCCCTGGCCCGGAGGGTGCGTGCACATCGGGACAGGAGGGTGCGTGCGCACCCGGGCACCGGACAGGTGTGCGCACCGGCACTGGAGGGTGCAGGCGCATCGGGACAGGAGGGTGCGTGCGCACCGGACAGCGGACCGGCGTGCGCCCGCGACGGGAGGGTGCCTGCGCCCGTGGATCGCCCTCCGGCGCGAGCGTGCCCGGCGGGTCTCGGGGCGCCGATGGAAGGCATAACGGGATTATCCTGCCAGTCCCTGGCGCAGCATCTTCTTTATATGGCGGTGGTAAGGGGTTTTGTCGCACAAGGGCGGGTGACGCGAAATCTAGCGGCAGGATAATCCCGTTATGAACCGGCGCCCGGGGCGGCGGGGCTCACCGGCGACGGTCTTCATCCTCCGTTGCACGGCCTTCGCCGGCTCAGCGATGCAGGTTCGGTGCGGAAGTCGCCTCCGGCGCAGGTCGCGGACGTCTGGCAGGCTGGGGCCATGCGAGCGATCACGACCGCCGACGCCGGCGGGCCAGAGGTACTGACCGTGTCCGATGTTCCGTCCCCCCAGGTGAACCGAGGGGAGCTGCTGATCGAGGTGACGGCCGCCGGGGTGAACCGCGCGGACGTCCTGCAGCGGCAGGGCCACTACCCGCCGCCGCCCGGCATCAGTGAGGTGATCGGGCTGGAGGTGTCCGGCACCGTGGCCGAGGTCGGCGAGGGCGTCGACGGCTGGAGCGTCGGCGACCCGTGCGTGGCGCTGCTCGCCGGTGGCGGCTACGCCGAATACGTCGTGGCGCCCGCGGGGCAGGTCATCCCGCCGCCCGAGGGCGTCGATCTCGTCACCGCGGCGGGGATCGTCGAGGTGGCGGCCACCGTCGTATCGAACATGGCCCACGTCAACCTGGCGGACGGCGAGACGTTCCTG
Source organism: Nigerium massiliense (assembly GCF_000826085.1). GTDB lineage: Bacteria > Actinomycetota > Actinomycetes > Propionibacteriales > Propionibacteriaceae > Propioniciclava > Propioniciclava massiliense. The sequence goes on from NZ_CCYM01000002.1 coordinate 976,057, forward strand.
GTGCACGGGGGCACGGGCGGCATCGGCAGCTTCGCCATCCAGTACGCGAAGGCCCGCGGCTGCCGCGTCGCCACCACCGCGGGCTCGCCCGACAAGGTCGAGCTCTGCCGCGAGCTCGGCGCCGACATCGCCCTCGATTACCACGACGACTGGGTCTCTGCGCTCAAGCAGGCCACGGACGGCTACGGCGCCGACGTCATCTTGGACGTCATGGGCGCGAAGTACCTGTCCGCCAACGTGAAGGCGCTGGCCCGTCTCGGACGCCTCGTCGTCATCGGCATGCAGGGCGGTGTGAAGGGCGAGCTGAACCTCAACGCCCTGCTGACCAAGTGCGCCACGGTCACCGCGACGTCGCTCCGGTTCCGTCCCCTGGACGAGAAGGCGGCCATCTGCGCTCGCGTCCGCGACGAGGTGTGGCCGCTGATCGAGCAGGGCAAGATCCGCCTCGCCGGAGAGACCCACTTCCCGATCGAGGACGTCCGCCGGGCCCACGAGCAACTCGAAGGCGGCGACAACCGGGGCAAGATCATCCTCACCCTCTGAGGAAAGAAGCGGGCCCGGGCATCAGAGGCGTCCGGGCACGCTGCCCGCGCGGTGCCGGGGCGTCGGGATGCGCGTGAACAGCCTCGCGGAACTGCTAAGGGGTGCTGCGGGCGTCCGCTACTGGGTCGGATGGTAGGCGCAGACGTCCTGGACGTCCGTGGCGGCGCTCGTCGTCGGGGACGCAGAGCCGCTCGGCGAGGCGCTCTTCGGCGCGCTGCTGGACGCCGCGGCGGACGACGGCGAGGGGGCTGCTGGCCGCGCGGGGTTCAGGGTGTCCTGGACGCGCTGGCGCACGACGTCCCAGTTCGGGTTGGTCGTCGAGAAGCCCTGCTGGTTGTTGATGAACGCGACCGACCGCATCTGCTGCCCTCGCACCTTCATCGCGAGCGGCACCAGCGACGACAGCTGTGCGCTCGGGATGTCGGTCTTGATGATCTGGCGCCCGGCCTGGGTGATCCGCTCGTAGTTCGCGATCACCGTGCCGGGATTCGCCTGTTGCACCACGGCGTTGATCACGCAGCGCTGGCGGATGCCCCGCTCGTAGTCGGTGACGCCGTAGCGTCCGCGGGCGTACCAGAGGGCGTCCATGCCGTTGAGGTGCTGGTTGGGGCCAGGGGCGAGCCAGCGGTCGGGCGGGTGGTTGATGCCCTTCTGCTTGTTGATCTCGCCGCCCATCGGCACGGGCTGGTTGACGTTCACGGTGACGCCGCCGAGGGCGTCGATGAACTGGACGAAACCGTCCATGTTGATCATCGCGTAGTAGTCGACGTCCAGGCCGAGCGCCTCCCCGACGGAGATCTTCAGTGCCTCGGCGCCCAGGTCGTCGACGCGGTGCCCGAGGATGTCGGGGCCGGTGATCTTGGGCAGGTTGTCGTACATCGAGTTGAGGAAGTAGTCGGCGTTCAGCGGGTGGCCGTCGGTGAATCCGTTCGGGAACTTCTGGTGCAGCGCGGTGCCCTCGGGGAACGGCATGCGCGCCGTCTGCCGCGGGATCTGGTACAGCACCGTGTCGCCGGTCCGCGTATTGACGGAGGCCAGGATCACCGTGTCGGTGCGGGCCCCAAGATCGATGGAACGCCCCTTACCCGAGTCGCCGCCGAGGATCAGGATGTTCAGGCGCGGCTTGTTCGCCCAGGGGTCGCGCAGCCCATCGAACGGCCCGGAGCCCGGGTTGCCCGAGGCCGGCGACGAGAAGACGTCCGAGACGAAGGACGCCTGGTCGTAGGCGCGGCGCGCGACGAAGAGCATGGGGGCCGCGATGAGAAACGACAGCAGCGCGATGACCAGGGCGCCGACGATGCGCTGCCACGCCTTGGCCGGGCGCGGACGCAGCGCCAAGTGCGTGACGATCAGCGACAGGATCCACACCACGGTCAGCACGATCAGCGCGATCCAGGCGAACGTCAGCGAGGACGGCGTCACAGCCTGGGCGATGAGCCAGTCGCGTCCGGACGTCGCCACCCACACGGCGCCCGCGATCAGCAGGATCACCCCGCCGACCATCAGGGCGCCCCACCAGCGGTAGCGGGTGCGCAGCAGCCCGGCCCCGGGAATGAGGGCACCGAGAAGGGGGTAGCCGAGGGACGCGGTGAAGTTCCGGCCCGGATCGGCGGCGTGCTGGGGCGCTTGGGCCGCCAGGTAGCTGCCGGTCGAACCCGAGCGATAAGGGAGAGAGTCCCCGTCGTCCGGCGTGCGCGCACGGCGCGGCCGCTGGGCGCGATACCCGGGACGCTCGGGGTTCATCTAGGCTTCCTCACCTGTTCGTTGATTCCGTGAGCATAGTGGCCATGAAGACACCTGTTCGTCGCCCGAGGCTACTTCGACACGCCGAGTTTTCAACTGGCGAAAGGCAGCTCCACCCGTGGCGTGCTTTTGCCGTCTCCCGACCGCACCGGTAGGGTGTCACCTTGGTAAGGAGGCGTCGCCTAGTCCGGTCTATGGCGCCCGCCTGCTAAGCGGGTTTGGGACTTAAATCCCATCGCGGGTTCAAATCCCGCCGCCTCCGCCACCGATGTCCATGGACGTCACGAACGGCCCGGCCCCCTTGGGGGAGCCGGGCCGTTCGTCGCATCGGTGTCCGGGCGTCCGGCCGGGTTCCGGCCGGACGGCGACGGGTCAGGCGTTCGCCGAGGTCGCCTGCTTCGTGGAGGCCTGATCGTTCTCCGCCGCAAGGATGCGGTCGCGCAGGGCCGCCAACTCGACCGTCATCTGCTCGGGCAGGGTCTCGCCGAAGCGCTCGAAGAAGTCCTCGGTGAGGTCAGCTTCGACGCCCCAGGCGTGCGGGTCGAGGTGGAAGATCTTCTCCATCGTCTCGTCGGACAGGTCCAGGCCGGACAGGTCGAGGTCGCCCTTCTTCGGCAGCCGGCCCGACAGGGCGTCCTCGGCGTCCAGCTCGCCCGCGACGCGCTGCAGCGCCCACTTGATCGGACGCGAGTTGTCGCCGAAGCCCGGCCACATGAACTTGCCGTTCTCGTCCTTGCGGAACCAGTTGACCTGGAAGATCTTCGGCGCCTTGTCGCCGAGGTCCTTGCCGACCTCCAGCCAGTGCGCCCAGTACTCGGCCATGTTGTAACCGCAGAACGGCAGCATGGCGAAGGGATCACGCCGCAGGGCGCCCACGGCGCCCTCGGCCGCCGCGGTCTGCTCGGAGGAGACGGTCGCGCCGACGAAGACGCCCTGCTCCCAGTTGTACGACTCGGAGATCAGCGGGACGTTGGTGGCGCGGCGTCCGCCGAACAGGATGACGTCGACGGGGACGCCGTGCGGGTCGTCCCAGTCGTCCGAGATGGACTCGGCCTGGTCGGCCGCGACCGTGAAGCGGCTGTTCGGGTGCGCCGCCGGGGTCTCGGACTCAGGCGTCCAGTCGTTGCCCTGCCAGTCGATCAGGTGCGCCGGCTTCTCGTCCGTGAGGCCCTCCCACCACACGTCGCCGTCGTCGGTGAGTGCCACGTTGGTGAAGATGACGTTCTTGTCGAGCGCGTGGAGCGCCGTCGGGTTGGTCGCCTCCGAGGTGCCGGGGGCGACGCCGAAGAATCCGGCCTCGGGGTTGATGGCGTAGAGGCGGCCGTCCTTGCCCTTGCGCATCCAGGCGATGTCGTCGCCGATGGTCTCGACCTTCATGCCCTCGATCGTCGGGCGCAGCATGGCCAGGTTGGTCTTGCCGCAGGCGGACGGGAAGGCCGCGGTCAGGTGGAAGACGCGGTCCTTGTCGTCGGTGATCTTGAGGATGAGCATGTGTTCGGCCAGCCAGCCCTCGTCGTGGGCCAGGGCGGACGCGATGCGCAGCGCGTAGCACTTCTTGCCCAGCAGCGCGTTGCCGCCGTAGCCGGAGCCGTAGGACCAAATCTCGCGGGTCTCCGGGAAGTGCGTGATGTACTTCTCGTCGTTGCACGGCCACGCGACGTCCTCGCGCGTGTTGCCGTCGGCGTCCACGAGCGGGTAGCCGACGCTGTGGACGCCCGGCACCCAGAACTCGCCCGTGGCGATCTGCTTGAGCGCGGGATCGCCCATGCGGGTCATGATGCGCATGCTGATGACGACGTAGGGGGAGTCGGTGATCTCGACGCCCAGGCGGGAGATGTCGCCACCCACCGGGCCCATCGAGAACGGGATGACGTACATCGTGCGTCCCCGCATGCAGCCGTCGAAGAGGCCCTTGAGGGTCTCCTTCATCTCCTTGGGGTCGGCCCAGTTGTTGGTGGGGCCGGCGTCCTCAGCCTTCTCGGTGCAGATGTAGGTGCGCGACTCGACGCGAGCCACGTCGGACGCGGAGGAGCGGGCCAGGTAGGAGTTGGGACGCTTCTCCTCGTTGAGCTTGATGAGGGTGCCCTGAGCGACCATCTCTTCGCAGATTCGGTCGTACTCCTCCTGCGAGCCGTCGGCCCAGTAGACGTCGGCTGGCTTCGTCAGTTGTGCGATCTCGCTGACCCAGGCGATCAGATCCTCGGGGGCGTCGGCCGGGGCACCGGCCTTGATCTGGTTGGCATCGACGGGCATGCTTCTCCTCTTTTCGCCCGCCACTGCGCTGCGGTGAGAAGCGGCGAGCATCGTTGACCCTTTAACAGAACCGCTGTACCCATCTTGCCCCATGAGACGACGGAGTGCACATCGTCCCGGGCTGAACCGCGGGCCCAGCAAATTATCTCTCGATATCAAGGTATCGCGGATCCTCCTGGCTGGCTAGGGTCGGTCCGTCCGGTGGGGCGCCCGACGCGCTCTGTCGGAGCGCTGCGGTTTTGCGCTGGGAGACCGAAGGGGTAAAGTGTCCTAACGGTTGCTGATCAGCCAAGCGCTCGTGGCTCAACGGATAGAGCATCTGACTACGGATCAGAAGGTTGGGGGTTCGAATCCCTCCGAGCGCGCCACACGCCCCGCATCGATCATTCGGTGCGGGGCATCGTGTTTCTTCTTGGGCGCTCCGCGTCGGTGGGGATCCCACGCCCGCGACCGCGGAAAAAGCTGCTGACAAGGTCAAACCGAACTCGGGGCGGCGCAGCCGAGCCCACTGGCCGGGTGCTGAGCAAACGCTTTACGCGGCATCCCTCCGGCGGTAGCGTGCACACGCTGCGCACCACCTGGGTGCTCACGGTCGCCGCCGAACCTCGGCATCGGGCTGCCGACGCTGATCCCGAACTTCCTCCCCGACGGGGTGCACGTGATCATGCACTCGGAGAACGGCATCCTCGGTACCGGGCGTTACCCGTACGAGGAGGAGGTGGACCCCGACCTGGTGAACGCCGGCAAGGAGACCGTCACGATGAACCCGGGCGGGTCGTACTTCGACTCGGCGCTGAGCTTCGCGATGATCCGCGGGGCGCACCTGGACGTCGCGGTACTCGGCGGCATGGAGGTGGCCTGCAACGGCGACCTCGCCAACTGGATGGTGCCCGGCAAGCTCGTGAAGGGCATGGGCGGCGCCATAGACCTGGTCCACGGCGCCCAGAAAGTCATCGTGCTGATGGATCACCAGAACAAGCGCGGCGAGTCGAAGGTGCTCGCGTCCTGCACGCTCCCGTTGACCGGCGAGGCCGTGGTGAAGCGGGTGATCACCAACCTGGGCGTCCTGGACTGCGCGGGCACCCACTATGTCCTGCGCGAGCTCGCTCCCGGGGTCAGCGTGGACGACATCGTGGCCGCGACGGACGCCCGGGTGGAGACCTCCCACCTGGTCGGCTCGGCCGAGGGAGAGTAGGAACTCGCGCGGCTGGGCGCTTCCGGACCCGGCGCCGGCGCCATCAAGCCCACCCGACGCCCACGCTTCCCGTGCCGCGGGAGGGTAGGGTGGCGCTGTTTGCGACTAGTGTCCCAGATGAACGGCAACGGCGCCTGGGAGGTCGCGGGATGAAGAGGCAGACGGTCCGGTGGGCAGTGCTGGGGGCAGGCCTGACGATGATGCTGGCCGGCTGCGCCGGGACCACGGCATCACCACGCGAGCAGCCCACGGTCACGGTGACCGTCGAGTCGTCGCCTAGTCCGACGATGACCGCCGGGAGGACGTCCGAGCCGGCGGCGTCGGGCTCGGCCACGAAGAGGGCCAGCAGGGCGGAGGCGGGGACGACGGTCCCCATAGGGACGGAAGAAGAGGCCGACTTCGTGAGCCCGTCGGGCCGCATCTGGTGTGGGATCACCAGGAACCGTGGGTGGTGCATGTTCCCCGACGGGATGGACCGCACCGGCATGCCGTCCGGCAAGCAGGAGTGTCGGGAAAGCTTCGGCGACTACCAGATCGTGGAGGTCTCGCCCGAGGGAGTGACCTTCCAGTGCGGCGGGGACCCGGGGTATTGGGCGGAACCGGGAGGCGTGGGCACGAGGTGGGCCGAGGGTCGTGACGTGCCCATCGTGGACAGCATGGTGAGCCTGCCCTACGGCTGGACGCTGGCCAGTCCGCGGGTCCTCTGCACGAGCGCCCGCAACGGCGTGACTGCCCGCTGGGGAAGCTGTCCGGCTTGGTCTCGCTGAGCAGCGCGTGCACGGCGAGGTACGGCGGGCGCGGACGCTGGAAGATCAGCTTCGCGGCGCCGACCGAGAGCCAGCCGATGATCGTGGCCCCCACCAGCGCGGCGGCGCAGGCGCGGTTGCGCGTCCAGACGACGAGGCCGGCCACCGCCAGCAGCACCGGCCCGACGATCGGGCCCAGGACGAACTGGATGGCCAGCGACAAGGAGACGAGCGCAGCGACACGGGAGGAGGAGATCTGCTCGTCCAGGGCCAGTTCGCCGGTGCACGGTGAGCCGAGGCGCAGCAGGACGAATCCGAGGACCAATCCGGCCGCGATCCCCAAGGTCCCCGTGACCCACCAGGGCCACGGGGACCGCCCGGCGTGCCGGACGTCCTCTCTCGTCTTCGGACGTTCGGCCAACGACGCGGACATGGGACCCCTCTCCACCTCGGGGCGGGTTCTCGCGGGTCTCGCCCGGCGACCACCCACCGTCCGCAGACACCAGGGTGGCCGCCCGCCATAAGAGGACGCTGAGTCCTGATCCGTCACCCGGGTGGCCGTCCTCAGCCTCCTCTTCGGGTGCCGCGGCACCATCGTGCGGAGAGCGGTTCTCGACGGCGCCGCGGCCCAGCGCCTCCGGATCTGGAGGGGGTGACGGTTCTGCCGGGGCCGAGAACGGAGGGGAGCATCGTGCTGGATTCCTGGCTGAGCGCCCTTCCCGCCGCGGCCGTCTACCTCGTCGTGGGACTCATGGTGGGGGCCGAAAGCCTCGGCGTGCCTCTGCCGGGCGAGACGGCGATCGTGGTCGCGGCGCTGATCACCGCCCAGCCGAACTCGTCCGTCTCGGTGACGTGGGTCGCCGTTGCCGCCATGGCCGGGGCGATCTGCGGCAACTCCGTGGGCTACGCCGTCGGGCGGCGCTTCGGGCCGCGCCTGCTGACGTTCCTGGGACGCCGGTTCCCCGCCCACTGGTCGCCCGACCACGTGGCCTACGCCGAGCACCTCTTCGGCCACTACGGCATGCGCACGGTGTTCGCGGCGCGGTTCACCGCCCTGTTGCGGATGACCGCCGGGCCCCTGGCCGGGACGCTGAAGATGCCGTACTGGCGGTTCCTGCTGGCCAACGCCTCCAGGGCGATCTGTTGGGCCGGCGGCATCACCTACCTGGTGCACCTGCTGGGAACCGCCGCGCACCGATGGATCTCCGGCGCCAGCTGGGTGCTGTTGGCCGTCATCGTTCTCGCCGTCCTCGGGTTCGGGAGGCTGGCCGCGCGCGCGTTCCAGCACGGGCTGAAGCGCTTCCTGGCCGAGCGCGCCGAGGCGTAAGGCGAGCCGCCGCGGCGATGCTCGACCGTCGGCCGGTTCAGTCGGCGGTGACCTCGACGGTCTCGCCGGCGAAGAAGTGCTCCACGGCGATGAGCGGACGGCCGCCGGCGCGGTCGGCGTCCACACCCCGAACGCGCAGTGCGGGGTCCCCGGGGTTGACCGGCAAGACGTCGGCGACCCGGGCGTCCGCGCAGACGGCCGCGAAACTGCGGGGTCCCTGCAGCGTCTCCAGTCCGTAGCGTTCGCGCAGCACGCTCTCCAGCCGACCCGAGGACGGCCACCAGTCGGCGATGTCGCCCAGGACATCCGAACGGAACCAAGCGAACGTGAGCCCCCAGGGTGCCCCGTCGACGAGCAGGACGGTGGTGAGCAGGACGGCGGCGTCCTCGGTGCCGAAACCGGCGTGCGGGGGAGCGATCTCCTGGCGCACGTCCAGAAGCCTCAGGGTGACGGGGACTCCGCCGTCCCGCAGCTGGGCGTCGAGGCCGACGCTGTGGTCGAGACGTACCAGGCGCCGCGGTGGCTGCTCGCGCAGGAACGTCCCCTTGCCCTGGTGGGCGTAGATCAAGCCGCGGCGGGTCAGGGAGCCCAGCGCCTCGCGGACCGTCAGCCGGTTCACCCCGAACCGCTCGGCGAGGGACGCCGTGCTGGGCAGTCGGCCGCCGGGTTCGAGGTGGGTCAGGATCGTCGCCTCGATCGCCGCCGCGATCTGGAGGTAGCGGGGCTCGGAGGCGGTCATGCGGGTTCCTTGCGGGGAGGGGCTGTCCCGGTGGGCTGGTTCCCTGTGTAGGCACCGGAGGTGTGGTCGATGCGACGCCTGGGCGAGGGGCCGGTGAACGCTGGGTGACGGGTCGGGGCCCGGGCTAGGTTGGCGGGGTGATCATCGTGCTGCCGCCGTCGGAGGGCAAGGCCCGCAGATCTCGGGGACGCCCCATGGCGCCGGATGCCCTGTCCTTCCCCGAGCTCGCGGACGCCCGCGCGCGCGTCGCCGACGCCCTCTCCGAGGCAAGCGCGGCCCCGGACGCCGCCCGGCGGCTGAAGGTCGGGCCCGCGGTCGAGCACGAGCTCGTCGACAACCTCAACCAGCGCACCCTGCCCGCGCTGCCCGGGTCGCGGCTGTTCACCGGCGTCCTGTTCGACGCGCTCGATTTCGCCTCGCTCACGCCCGGGCAGAAGCGGCGGGCGCACGCGTCCGTGCTGGTCGTGACCGCGTTGCATGGGGCGCTCCGGCTGGGCGACGCGGTGGCGCCGTTCCGGGTGTCGATGGGCGTCGATCTGCCCGGCATCGGTGGGCTGGCGGCGTTCTGGCGTCCGCTGCTGGCCGAGGCGCTGGCCCCGGTCGTCGCCGGGCAGCTCGTCGTCGACTGCCGCTCCACGGACTACCGAGCCGCCTGGCGTGCCACCGCCGATCAGGCGGAGCACTGGGTGCAGGTCGACGTGCCGGGGGCGTCCCATGGGGCCAAGCACACCCGGGGGCTGGTGGCGCGGCGGCTGTTGCAGGCGGGCCCGGTGCGCCGTCCCGAGGCCCTCCCGGACGCCCTCGGCGCCGGCTTCCGCGTGGACCTGGCGGCGCCGGGGCGTCCGGCCCAACCGTGGCGGGCGCTCGTCACTCGCGTCGCGGATCCGGACGCTGTGGGCGCTTGAGCGGCAGCCCAGGCCGGGTCACGGACTGCTCGTCCTCGTCGGCGTTGATCATGAAGTGCGCGGCCCGGGTGAGGTAGTCACGCAGCTCGAACTCGTCCTCGGGGTCGAGGCCGAGCGAGTCCACCGCCGCGTTCATGTGCGTCAGCCAGCGGTCGCGCTGGGCCGGGGTGACCTTGAACGGCATGTGCCGCATGCGCAGCCGGGGATGCCCGCGCCGCTCGGAGTAGGTCTTGGGGCCGCCCCAGTACTGCTCGAGGAACATCCGCAGCCGCTCCTCGGCCGGCCCCAAGTCGTCCTCGGGGTACAGCGCGCGCAGCGGCGGATCCTGCGCGACCCCCTCGTAGAAGCGCTTGGTCAGCCGAGCGAACGTCTCGGCGCCGCCGACCCGGTCGTAGAAACTCTCCTGCGTCACCGTGCCAGTCTTCCAGACCGGCGTGAGCCGGTCCGGCCGGTGCGGGACGGCGTCCCAGTGGCCGCCGCGTGCGGCGTCCTGAGACGATGTCCCTATGGAGGACATTCCCGAGGAGATGCGGTTCCACACGCGCAAGTGGGTGCGGCCGGAGGATCTGAACGCCAACGGCACGCTGTTCGGCGGCTCGCTGCTGAGGTGGATCGACGAGGAAGCGACGATCTACACGATCGTCCAGCTCGGCAACAACCGGGTCGTCACGAAGCTGATGAGCGAGATCAACTTCGTCTCGTCGGCTTGGGAGGGCGACCTCATCGAGATGGGCCTCTACCCGACGGACTTCGGCCGCAGTTCGCTGACCCTTCGCTGTGTGGTGCGCAACATGTTCACCAAGCAGGTCATCCTTGACGTGGCGCGCATCGTGTTCGTGTCGCTGGACGAGGACGGCCGCCCCGCGCCGCACGGCTACACCACGATCACCTACGACCGCGATCGCATCCCGCAGCGGATGCGTCCGATCCCGAAGCCGCACCCCTGAGGGCCCCGTCCCCGGCTGGAGGGGGGCCAGCCTTGTATACAAGCCTGTCACCCATGCGGGTCCTGTAATCGTCGGCCCCCGCCGTGAAAGAGTGAGGAGCGACCAAGAAGGACCATTCGGGGGGCAGTAAAAAATGACTACGCTGGGCGTGTTCGGCGCGGGCGCAATGGGAGCGAACCACGTTCGGGCGGCGCGTGCGCTGCGTGAATGGGATGACGTGATCGTCGTCGACGTGGACGAGGACAAGAGCCGGGCCGTCGCGGAACGCAACGGTTTCCGGGCCGGAGAAGACATGGACGACGTGCTGACGTCGATCGACGCCGCGATCGTCGCGGTGCCCAGCGACGTGCACGAACAGGTCGTCGTGCCGCTGCTGCGGCAGAACATCGACGTGCTGCTGGAGAAGCCGGTGGCCGCCGAGCTGGACGCGGCCGAGCGCATCGCCGAGGTGGCCGCCACGAGCCGCTCGAAGGTGCTCGTCGGGCACGTCGAGCGCTTCAACTCCGCGGTGTCGGAGTTGCTGAGCTGGGCGCCGGGAGCCCAGCACGTCGAGTTCCGCCGGGTGTCGCCGGCTGGGGGCCGCGCGCTGGGCGACGTCGTGAGCGACCTGATGGTGCACGACCTCGACCTGCTGCTGGCGATCGCGCGGAGCCGTGACGGGCACGACGGCATCAAGAACCTGTGCGCTCAGTGGAGCGCCAATTCCGAGGAGATGTGCTCGACGCTGATCGAGACCGACGGCGGGCTGACGTCCACGGTCGTGGCGAGCCGCATGCACCAGATGAAGGACCGCAAGATCATCCTGACGTGCTCGGACGCCGTGATCGTCGCCGACATGGTGCGCCAGCAGGTGTCGGTGCACCGCATGGACCGGGTGGAGTTCACCGACGAGGGGGGCTTCGTCCGCTACCGGCAGACGGGCTCGACCGAGATCCCGTTCCTCGACAACGGCGAGCCGTTGCAGCGCGAGCAGCGCCACTTCTACCAGGTCGTGTCGGGCGAGGCCGAGCCGATCGTGTCGCTGGCGGACGGCCTGGCCGCCATGCGCCTCGTGGAGCAGGTGCGCTGCGCGGCGTCCCACTGCGCGAAGGCGCCGGCGCTGGCGTCCTGACCCGACGACGGACAGCGAAGCGGGGCACCCTCAGTGGGTGCCCCGCTCGTCGTTGTCGGGGACCGAGTCGACCGCCCGGGCGGCCTCACTCGCGGAGGTCGTCGACGTTCTCGCGGTACCAGGCGACGGTGTCGGTGATGCCCTGCTCGAGGGAGATCTTGGGCGACCAGCCGGCGTCGCGCAGCGTGCTGACGTCCAGCAACTTGCGCGGGGTGCCGTCGGGCTTCGAGGTGTCCCACTCCAGCTCGCCCTCGTAGCCGACGATGCGCGCGACCAGCTCGGAGAGCTTCTTGATGGTGATGTCCTCGCCGGTCCCGACGTTGACCTGCTGTGGGCCGTCGTAGTGGTCCATCAGGTAGAGGCAGGCGTCCGCCATGTCGTCGACGTGCAGGAACTCGCGGCGCGGCGAGCCGGTGCCCCAGTTCGTCACGCTGGACGCCCCGTCCCGAGCCGCCTCGTCGAAGCGGCGGATCAGCGCCGGCAGCACGTGCGAGCCGGTGCGCGAGAAGTTGTCGCCGGGGCCGTACAGATTGGTCGGCATCGCCGAGATCCACGGCAGTCCGTACTGCTTACGCACCGACTGCACCTGCATGATGCCGGCGATCTTCGCGACCGCGTAGGCGTCGTTGGTGGGCTCGAGGTGGCCGGTCATCAGGCTGTCCTCGCGGATGGGCTGCTCGGCGAACTTCGGGTAGATGCAGGACGAGCCGAGGAACAGCACGCGCTCGACGCCCTGCTCGAGGGCGGCGTCCATGACGTTGACCTGGATGCGCAGGTTCTCGCTGAGGAAATCGACGGGGTAGGTGTCGTTCGCCATGATGCCGCCGACCTTCGCCGCGGCCAGGAACACGCTGCGCGGCTTGGTCTCGGCGAAGAACCGGCGGACGGCGTCGCGGTCGCGCAGGTCGAGCTCGGACGAGGTCCGCGTGACGAGGTCGGTGAAACCGTCGGCTTCGAGCCGCCGCAGGATCGCCGATCCGACGAGGCCGCGGTGGCCGGCGACGTAGGTGCGGGCCGTCCGGTCGAGGGGCTCGTTGGTGTAGGTGACGTCCACGATCAACGCTCCACGGCGTGGGTGGAGGTCGCCGCGATGTCGTCGGCGGGGACGTCGACGTAGTGCTGACCGTTCATCGTCTGCTGCTTCAGGTCGGCGTTCACCATGATGCGGGCGAGCTGCGGGGCGAGCACCTTGGCCTGCCAGCCGAGTTTCTCATGCGCCTTCGTCGGGTCGCCCATGAGGGCGTCCACCTCCGTGGGGCGCAGGTAGCGCTCGTCGAACTCGACGTACTTCTCCCACTCGAGGCCGGCAGCCTCGAACGAGAACTGCAGGAAGTCGCGGACGCTGTAGCCGACGCCGGTGGCCAAAACGAAGTCTTCGGGCTCGTCGGCCTGCAACATGCGCCACATGCCTTCGGCGTACTCGGGCGCGTAGCCCCAGTCGCGGATGGCGTCGATGTTGCCCATGTAGAGCTTGTCCTGCTGACCCGCCTTGATGGCCGCGACCGCGCGGGTGATCTTGCGCGTCACGAAGGTCTCGCCGCGGCGCGGGGACTCGTGGTTGAACAGGATGCCGTTGACCGCGAACATGTCGTACGCCTCGCGGTAGTTCTTGGTGATCCAGTAGGCGTACATCTTGGCCGCGCCGTAGGGGGAGCGGGGGTACATCGGGGTGTCCTCGCCCTGCGGCGGCGGGGTTGCGCCGAAGAGTTCGGACGTGGACGCCTGGTAGAACCGCGGCATGACGCCGGCCTGGCGGACGGCCTCGAGCAGGCGGATGGTGCCGACGCCGGTGGTGTTGGCCGTGTGGACGGGCTCGTCGAACGAGACGCGCACGTGCGACTGCGCGGCCAGGTTGTAGATCTCGTCGGGGTTGATCTCCGAGAGCAGCGTCACCAACCGGGCGCCGTCGGACAGATCGCCGTAGTGCAGGGTGAGGCGCGCGCCCTTCTCGTGCGGGTCCTCGTAGAGATGGTCGATGCGCTTGGTGTTGAACGTTGACGCGCGACGGATCAGCCCGTGCACCTCGTAGCCCTTGTCGAGGAGCAACTCCGCCAGGTACGAACCATCCTGGCCGGTGATACCCGTAATAAATGCTGTCTTACTCACGTTTCCCCCACTGCGGAATGTTGAGTCCCGCCTGCATATGTTGGTGTCCCCGGTCCTGGGCCACTTCGTTTCCCCGAGGTGACTCCTACATATGCTAGTGCGTTAAATCGACTGAGTAGGAGTTACCCGGGCAGGAGACCCCTGTGCGAAAGGGTACCTGACAGCGAGGCGATGGGTGGCCAAGGACGACACCCGCGCACTACCTGAGCAATGGCTCAGGGCTTACCGTAATCCATGGGAAGTGCCTGCAAGCGCTCCCACGGGAAGCCCACCATCCAGAGGTGTTCGGGCGTATCAAAGATCTGGGCGTAGGGGTCGGTGCCGGTCGCCCTGACGAATGGGTCTTTGTCCTCCGCATAGACGACCACGCGACCGAGCGTGTTGTCGCGGACGACGAACCCGTAGCGCTGCGCTGCCTTGGCGATGATCCGCGCCGCCGGACTCATGTCCATCGAGTCGACGTCCAGAGTGGGGTCGAGTCTAAAACGCTGACCCTCTGGAATCGCGTCTGTGCTGTCCCAGGTGCCGTCGGTGCGGTTGGCCGGCCATGAATAGACTCCCTTACGCGGCCTGTTGATGCCAATCTCGATTGCGTGGTTGATCACTCCGGAGCGGAACTCGTCGATACGGACTGTGCCGCCGAGGAGTGAGAGCCCGCTGGCGGCGACGCCGAACGGGGAGGTATGGACGCCGCCGTGACTGCTGGCGGAGGAGATTTTTCCTCCCCAGCAAGCGGCGTAGCCGGTCGATGTTTGCTGGAACTGCCACATCTCCCACACCTCATCCGTCGAGGGCGACCAGATAACGATCTCGTGGTCGCTCCCGGACGCCGGTTTCGCCCCAGCTGGGATCGGGACAAGGGAGAACTGCGCGCTCCAATTGCGTGCCAGCCACGCTGGATCTGAGCTGGCCCCCGTGCAGGCTGTGTTCCTCACCGAAACGCGTGGGGTAGAGGGGGTCGCCCGGTAGATGGGCGGGGAATAGGCCGACGTGTTCACCGACGCGACTCCATCGGTCGCTTTGATGTCGGCGAGCAGATTGCGCACGTAGACCGCCGTCTTCGGGTTGATCGGGGCGTCGCGCGGGATCGGCTTATACCAGAAGGACTGGGGGGAGAAGGGGCGCGAAGTCTCGGGAACTGATGTGGGAATGCGCTGCCTGGCCGCTTCGCGGCCGGTCCAGATCAGGCGCAACGCTCCGCTCCACGGCATGGTCGCTTGCCCAGGGAGAATGTCCTTACCGTCGGTTGCTTCCTGCCACGACCAGCCCCGATCGTACATTGCTCCCGGGGAGGCGGCCTTCATCGTGGTGCCGCCATTGGTGACGCTCATGATGTAGAGGTTGCGGTCGCCCCCCGCCGCGTCGCCGTCATTGGTGAAGCGCAGATCGACCCTGTCGCCCTTCTTCAGGACGCTACTGAGATTCAAAGAATGGGGGGTTTCGTGGAAGCTGCTGACGGTGAGCGTACCCACCTGTACGCCGTTCACTCGAATCTCGACGATGGCGCCTTTTCCGTTCGCAACGTCTGCTTTGGCGCGAACGATGAGCTGCCCACCGCCGGCTGCTGCTGCCGGAGCCGGGAACAGGCCGGCTGCCAGGAGACTGATGATCAGCCCAAGTGATGCGAAGAGCGACCGGCCGTATCGACGCTTGGATGACCTTGCCACGTGATGAACCCCTCACTGGTGTGTGCTTCAGGGACGAGGTCGCTGGGCGAACCCGGTTGCGAAGCTAGCCAGGTGAGGGGTTGATGATGAGGTTATTTAAGGGCCAAGTGTCGCTAACTCTTCAGTTGGGCCTCTCTTGTTGGAGCGGGACCGTCGCTCCAACAAGAGAGGCCAGTGATCAGGGCTTGCCGTAGTCCATGGGGAGCGCCTGCAACCGATCCCAGGGGAACCCGTTCATCCACAGGTGTTGCTGGCTTCCGAACATTTCCGTGTAGGGGTTCCCCTTGCCGGCTCTCACGTAGGGATCCGCGTCCTCCGCGTAGACCACGACGGGACCAGTGGTGTTGTCACGAACGACAAACCCGTACTCCTGGGCGGCCCGCGCGATGATCATGCCGATCGGGCTCAGGTTGAGGGATTGCACGTCGACGGACGGATCTAGGCGGAACCTCTGTCCCTCGGGGATGGCATCGACGCTGTCCCATGTTCCATCGTCCCGGTTGGCGGGCCAGGAGTGGACTCCCTTGCGCGGACGGTTCACGCCGATTGCTACTGCGTGATTGATGCGCCCTGCGCGGAGTTCAGCGACCCGGACGGTTCCGCCCAGGAGCGAGAGTCCCGAAGCGGTGACGCCGAAGGGGTAAGGGTGAACTCCGTTGCTGGTGTTCGTGGCGGAGAACTTTCCTCCCCAGCAGGCCTGGTAGGCCCCGGAGTTGCTCTCAAAGCGCCACATCTCCCAGACCTCGTTGGTGGACGGCGACCAGATGACAATCTCTTGATCCGCGCCGCTGGCCGCCTTGGCCTCCGCCGGGATCGGCACGCTGTCGAACTGTGGGGCCCACATGCGTTCGAGCCACGCAGGGTCGCCGTTCGGGCCGGTGCATTGGTTGTTGCGAACCTTTACGCGTGGAGTGCTGGCATTCACGCGGTAGACGGGGGGCGCATAGCCCGAAGTATTGATCGTCGCTGTCCTGTCATGGCTGGCGATGTCCTCTGCCAGAACACGTCGGTAGGTGGCTCCTCGCTCACTCAGGGCGACGTTCGTGGGAATCCGCTGGTACCAGAAGGAACTGGACGCGAAGGGTTGTTGCGCTGACGTGTCGACGGGATCCTCGACGCTCACGGCCTTCGCTGTGGAGGATCGCCACGTGAACCGAAGCGCGCCATCCCAGGGCATGAGCTTTTGGCCCGGAACGACTGATGCGCCGTCAGTGGCGGCGGCCCACCCAGCCCCGCGGTCATACGTGACATCGGCATCCGTGGGGGAGAGACGCTGCGTGCCGACGGCAACGGAGTCGACCCACAGATTGCGGTCGCCGCCCGTGGGGTCGCCGTCATTGGCGAACCGGATGTCGATCCGATCCCCATCCTTGGGGCCTGAGGAGGGGAGGAGGGTGTAGTCAGTCCAAACGGTGGAGTTGACGGTGAACCGGCCAACATCGGCGCCGTTGAGGCGGACCTCGACCTCGGCGCCCTTGTTGTTGGCTAGGTCGGCCTTGGCGCGGATGACGAGAGGATCAGCTGCCTGAGCGGGAGTGACCCCCGCGAGTGAACTCGCAGCCAGGAGGGGCGCGACGGTGAATACGGCCAAACGGCCACGACGGTAGGGCATAGGTACCTCGGGGTAGTGGGAGGGATCGGCGACGCCGCCTCCCAGAGGTTAGACCGGTACCTGTGGATTTAGCGAGATAACCTCAGGATCTGTTCAGTCAACGTTGGTTCGCTTGTGCGGTTCGAGTCGCTGGCTTGAGGCGCTGCTTCCTTCGCCAGTTGCTCTCCACCAACACGGCCAGGACCATACCGAGGAAGAACCCGATCGCCGCACCAAGCGCGAGGTCAAGCGGGAGGCTGGGTGCGGAGGGGCTCGCCGGCTCGACCGCTGGAGAGATGACTTGCGGAACAACCTTGACGGTATTGGATGTGCCCGCCGAGGGGCCGGCGACTTGGCGCGAGAGGTTATCGCCGATTCCTCGGGCGATGCCGGCGGCCTCCGCGGCACTCCCCGCCTTGGTCGTGATCGTGACGATGACCGTCTCGGGCTCCTGCGTCACGGTGACCCGCTTGGCCAGCTGCTCCGGGGTCGTGTCGAGGTTGAGCGACTTGATGACCGGATCAAGAACGAGGGGGGCCGTCGCCAGCCCCACATAGGTCGGAACCTGTGCCTTGAGGTAGGCCGATGCATCGTTCATGTCCCCGACGGATCGCGCGCCCTGCACTGAGAAGAGAACTTGGGTCGACGCGCGATACTCCCGGGGCAGGACGGACGTCAGCAGTCCTGCAATCAGCATGCCGATGAGCACGGGCGCTAGGACGTACTGCCAACGCCTTCTCAAGACCACCAGATACTCGTTGATTTCCATTTCGTCCCTCGAATCAGTCAGTCTTGCCTGCTCGGACGCATCGTGCCCGAACGAGTCTAGTCTCGCGGAAGGGTGATACAGCCAATTGTTTTTGCTGAGCGCTTGTTCCCGCCCGGTACGGGATAGGGCGAGGCCGATCGCCATTCCCGCCGGAAGCATTACGAATGGGTAGATGATCACATTATCAGTGATCGAGGCCAGGCTGATCCCGATGGTTGCGATCAGGCCCGTCCAGTCGACAGAGCGATCAAATTTCGTTGCTCGTGCCGTAAGAATACGAAGTAGTGCCACGATCCCGACGACCCACAGCAATTCGCCGAGGATTCCGAAATCGTGGAACAGTCGTAAGTACTCATTGTGAGGATGCCCGATGTTCGCGAAATGGGCGTCGATCAGGTCGCTGGCAGTGCCTGGTCCGTGTCCGAGCAGGGGTGACTCCATCGCGGAGTTCCACGTCACGTCCCAAAGTTGCGTTCGTCCAGAAGTATTGAGAGTGGTGCCACCCAAAGAAACGGCGTTGTCGCCGCTAAAGAATCGGTCGCGAAATGGGGGGTACCAGAGAAAGAGTCCGACGGCCGCCATCGCCATCAGGATCAGCATGAAGAGGATTCGTCCCACTCGCTTGCTCTTGGGGCCGCGGACGACAATGAAGACGTATGCCAGCAGGCAGATCAGCGTCGCGGTGCGAGACAGGCTCAGGACGGTAGCGATCAGGACGAGATAGGGAAGGTACCTGACCCAGGTAGGCCAACGTCGTGGGACTGAGATCGCCATGAAGATGATGGCGCTCAGCGCGTAGGAACGATCCCCGATAATGTCAAGCCCGGCGGCGCGCTGGACCAGAAACACCACGGTCGCGATTCCTGAGCAGGCTGCGAGGATGAGCGACCAGCGTTCTCGGTCACGCTGTTCAGCGCTCACGGCGGTGATCGCAATGGTGAGGACGAACGCCGCATACACGCAGACGTTCTGCAGGCCGGCCGGGTTCGGCGCCGAGATGAGGCGGATCACAGCGTAGACCAGGAAGCCCAGCAGGCTCATAGGGAGCAGCGCGGGGGCCCCTGTGTAGCGCCAGGAAGGACGAGCAAGGTAAGCCCGCACGCTGGGTACGACCGAGGGAAATAGCGCCACCAGTATCAGTGCGCTCCCAAGCGTGGCGAGGCCGGAAAGGCTCTGGGAGCCGAAGTTGAACTTCGTGAGCCCGTCGACGCAGAGAGTCCAGAGGGCCGCGAGAACGCCCACAACATCAATACGACGGAGTGAAGGGAGTTGTCGCCATCGCGCCGCGCGAGATGAGCCGGTGGAAACCTGCGATGAGAAGGTCAACGATCCTGACCTAACGCCGCCACCTCTTCGTAGAGCCGGACGATCCGCTCGAGCCAAATATCCGGAGAGTAGTCAAGCCGGTATCGGCTCTCCGCGCCTCGCTGGTACTCGGCCGATGAAGCAGCGATAGCCCGGACCGCGACGGCGAGCGACCTTCCCTCGTACGGGTCGTAGACCCGACCGGCGCCCCCGCTCGTGAGTTGCTCCGCGGACAGACACTTGTTCGAGATGATGAGTGGTGCACTTGCGGAGAGCGCTTCGAGCGCAACGGTCGGAATGCCCTCAGCCCACAGGCTTGGAATGATGACGCCCGACGAACTCGCCATCTCGACGGCGACCTCTTCGGGACTGAGTCGGCCGACGAACGTCACGTTGGCGGAGTTCTCGGCTCGATCGCGAACGCGGGCGGCCAGTGGGCCCTCCCCGGCAATCGTGAGGTGGTGCTCCGCCGGGAATGATTCAATGAGTTCTAGGACACCCTTCTCGGGGGTCAGACGGCCCACATACAGCCAGCCCTCTCGGGAGTCGGCGGGCGCGGACCGGGGCTGGACGAAGTTTGGGATGGTCAGTACGTGGCCTCGAGCCAAACCATCGTAGGTGGCCCGTGCGTGATCGTTCAGGGTGATGAGCCTGCGCGCGAACCGCAGCACCGGCTGGTGTCTTCCTCGACCCCTGCTTGCGAAGGCCAACGGTGCGGTGGCTATCACGCTGTCGCGATAGCAGCGGTGCTTCAAGGCGGAGTGCGACCCAGCATCGAGGCATTCCGTGCAGTCGTCGCCGTCGCGCCACAAGGTCGCGGCGCTACACAAGGGACGAAAATTATGGACGGTCGCCACGAGCCGGCCCTGCCACTTCTTCAACCACTGCGTTCCCCAATTGGGGAAGAGGTTGTGAACGTGAACGATGTCCGGTTGAAACTCCGACAGGGTCGCGTCCGGGCTTGGGCCTGGACCGTTGGCCGCATTGACTGCGCTCGTCAGCTTGTAGAACGGGCGGGTCGACTCCTCGTCAGTGTGGCGGGCCACCAACCGAACGTCATGGCCGGCCTCAGCCAGCGCCTGCACTTGGTCGCGCACCACGGCGTTCTCCCCGGAAGGAGAAGCGCTTGAGTAGAAGCTGTGCACGACTGCAATCTTCATCGCTTGTGCCTACTGCGTGATGAGACAATCTCCCGCGCGACCACGGCCAAGAAGCGCGAGTTCCCCCACAGGTATCGCCGCCAGAGGCGACGCGGTTCCGTCGATAGGCGGTGCAGCCACTCGAGGCCCATTTTTCGAACGAGGGGGTGGGCCTCCGGCTGCGTCCCGGCCGCGAAGTCAAACGCGGCGCCTACGCCCACGCACGGGACTCCGATTTCGTCAGCCAAGCGGCGCGCCACGAAGTCCTGCTTGGGCGTTCCGAGGCCGACCCAGACAATGTCGGGGTCGGCGCCCGTGATCGATTCGATGACGTCCGCCTGCAGAATCTGATCGACCGAGCCGAATGGCGCCTCGCTTGTGCCGGCGATGACGAGGCCGGGGTAGGCCTTTTCCAATCGGCTCCGCATGAGCGCCAGCGTCTCGTTCGTCGTCCCGAAGAAATAGTGGCGGACGTTGCTGGCGAGGCCTTCCTCGAGGGTCCGAAGGAAGAAGCTCGGTCCTCGCACCTGCTTGGAGTCATGAGCAGTGCGTCGCATGGTCCAGGCGACGGGTGCCCCATCGGGGTAGTTGATCCCGGGCCCTTCGACGAGTTGCAGGTAGGACGGGTCCTTAGACGCGAGCGCAACGCAGTACGCATTCATCAGGCGGATCGGAAGCGCTGCCTGGTCGGGATGTTCTCCTGCCGCCGTCGCAATGGTCCAGCGGGCAGCCGAATCCAAGTCGGTCGACACGAACGGGACGCCCGCTACGCGTACCCGTTGACGCGTGTCTGTTGTCATCGAGCAATAACCCCCGAGGTATGTCTGAACCGGTCACACTTTAGCTGACCCTTGCACACTCCCCGGCATCGCAGCCGCCGGGACGCAGGGAAACAGGGTGAAGGGGGAGCCGTACGGCTACGCTGTGATCGTGTCGGCCAGTGCACTGAGTTTCGTGATGCCTGCGTACAACGCGGAAAAGACCATCACCTCCAGCATCCTGAGCGCTCAGCGGGTGGCTCCCGGTGAGGTCATCGTCGTCGACGACGGGTCGCAAGACGAGACAGCCCGCGTCGCCCGATCCTTGGGAGCGCGCGTCGTGAGCCAGGCCAACGCCGGGCCTGCCGAGGCGCGAAAACGTGGCGTCGAGTTGGCCAGCGGTGAGTTCATCGTCCTGTTGGACGCAGACGACGAGGTGGTTGCAGCGGGAATCAGCCGTAGCTTGGAGATGCTGGAGCGGGCACCCGAGGCCGCCGCGGTCGTGGCACAGACGATGACGACCCCGAAACACGGCGCCCCCTACCGAATGCCGGTGTGGCCAGAGGGAATCACCGCGGATTCGTTGGTCCGACGCGGACACGCGCCCGCGCCGCCCGCGGCCATCGTGTTTCGAGGGGCGAACTTGAAGCGGGCATTGAGCGACAACCCTCGCGGAGTCTGGCCTCGCCTGGCCGAGGACTACGAACTCCTGTTGCGGGTCGCCCTGACCGGTCCCGTGCTGTACAACCCTGACGTCGCAGCTACGTATGTCTGGGGTGCGGGCCGTTCGAGTGCGGGCATCGCCCAAGAGATCCGCGATGCCCAGTCGATCCGGCGCCACTACGCGGCGATGGCCGGTGTGCCGGAATCGGAGCTTCCGAAACAGTCTCGCCGCGGAGACACTGCGTCCATCGCACTGCGCCGAGCTGGGGAGGCGTCCGGGCGTTGGTACGACCCCCGGCGACTTGGTTGGACCGCGGTTGCGGCGATGCTCCACCCCGAGCGATTCGTTGAGGCCCTCGTTCGGAGGATTCGCAAAAAAGATGGTTCAACCCACGCAGGGTAGTGTGACCGGCGGGGCTGCGGACCGACGGCGCCTGTTGGTCGTGCGAAAAGGGGGCTTGGGCAAGTGGGGGATAGGAAGGCGCTGATCCTGGGAGCCGCGCCGCCTCTCGTCTCGCAATTGGCCTTCAGCGTCGTGTCGTTCTTTTCGGTGGCCGGTCTGTCCAGGAATTCGTCGGCAGTCGAGTTGGCGTCGGTCATCGCGGCCTACTCTCTTGAGTCCATCGCAGTTTCCTTCGCCAACGCGCGTTGGGCGAGCCTCCTCGTCTTTCGGGAAGCGGAGGAACCTAAGCAGGGCGACATCACGCACATGACGCGAGCCTTCCTCGTGACGGCCGCCGTGGGGTTGCCGGTCTTCTTCTTGGGTGCATTCCTTGTCGAACGCTCGTGGTGGATGGGGCTGTGGGCGGCGGTCTGGTCGACCAGCATGCTGTTCGGCGACATGCTCCGCTATGCCGGATCGCGTTTCCTCGGTGCGCGGGTCATCAGCGCCATCGGCTTGGCGCATGTGCTGGCAGCCGTCGGCTTCACCTTCATCATTCCTCCCAATGTGGCGACGTACCTGGCAGTTCTCTCATTGATCAGCCTCCTCGCGGGTGTGGCGTACCTCGTTGCGCTTCGAAGGCATCGGCGGCCTGGCCGGTCTCAGGCATGGGCGCGCCATGCGGGATTCGGCCGTTCAATGGCGAGTGAGGCCGTGATGACTTCCGCGGCGACCGGGCTCGGCGGTGCCGCCGTCACGTGGTTGAATCCCTTTCTCGCGGTCGGCCTCCAGTTGGGCAACCAAGTGTTGGGCATGCCCGCCACGGTGTTGGCGCAGTCGTTCGCGCTCCCGCTATCACGCCGACTGCGGGAGCGGATGGACAGCGGACGGTACCCGACGAAGCTGCTGACTTACTGGGCGGTCTTCGCCTTGGCGGTGCCCGTGCTAGGGGTGATCGCTCTGCTGGTCCTGAGACCGCTGATCTACCTGCTTCTGGGTGAGCGCGCTGACCTCGCCTACTACTTCCTCCCGGTGGTTTTCCTTCAAGCGGCGATGACGCTGGCGTGGCAGCCGTTCACCTCCGCTCGTCGGTGGACGCATGGGCCTGACAACCCTCGGCGTCACGTCGTCGTCACGGTTGCCGTCTACTACGTGCTTCTGGTTGGAGTCGCCGCCTTGGTGCATGACCAGGGACAGATCCTGCTGCTCCTCGTGGTCGGTGGAAGCGTGATCACGCTGTCGACCTTCGTGCGGGCTGTCGTTTGGGGACGCGATGGGCGAAACTGGTCAGGAGTCGACGCTTCGGTCAAGCCAATGAGCAAAAGGACTCCTGGGGCACCGCGCGGCCAGGCTCTACCTGACAACTCAGTGGAGAGGATGGCTGATGACGAATATTGAGCGGACCCAGTGCCCGTACGGCCCAATAGCACTCAAGGATGTCATCCGGGCCGATCTAGCCGCTAACAAGCGGGATCCTGGATCTCAGATCCTCTTAGTCGGTCTTCGGATCGCTCAGGCGTCCATCGGCCGGTTCGGGCCGAGGCACCCTGTGTCGCTGGTCACGATCGTCGCCTCGCGACTGGTGAGCGAGCTCCTCTTCAATGTGGAATTGCGGCCGAAGACCCGCGTTGGTCCGGGGCTTGCGATCTATCACCGAACTGGATTGGTTGTGAACGACCATGCGGTGATCGGCCAAGATGTGAAGCTCCGACACGGCGTGACTATCGGTCACAAGACGGCCGGCGGCGCCTCGCCTCTGATCGGTGATCGCGTCGAGATCGGTGCGGGAGCCATCATCCTCGGCGACATCACCGTCGGTGATGATGCCCAGATCGCGGCAGGGTCGGTCGTTGTCAAGGACGTGGAACCGGGAGCCGTGGTTGCAGGGAATCCCGCGGTACGGATCCGCTAAGGGGGAATTGATGGGGCAGCCTCGAGAGCGGCCCGACCGCCGACGACTCTCAAGGCGCACCTTTGTGGCGGGCGCGGCTCTGTCGGGGCTGGCGGCATTCGTTGGTTGCGACGTCGTTCAGCGGCGCAGGGTCGTGCTCGTGGACCCTGCCCGCGGATCCGATGGTGGCGACGGCTCGACCGCGCGTCCGCTCGCAACCTTGCCGGCCGCTCTGACCTTCGTGCGCCAGCTCAGCGATGACCATGTCGAGGTTCAACTCGCCCCCGGCCCCCACCGCCTCACGACGACCCTGCGGATCGATGACTTGAGCAAGGATGTCGTGTGGCGAGCCGCTGGCGAGCGCGCCATGATCACCGGCGCGACACCCATCGACGGGTGGGCTGAGGTGACCACAGCTGGCAGGCGGGAATGGCGGACCCGATTTCCGGGTCGGACGGCGCTTCGAAGCCTCTTGGTCGGCGGGCGGCCGCGGCCAAGGCCGACCTTTCCCGCTGGAGTCGGCGCTCAGGTCCAAGGCAAGGACTCGCTGGGTGATGACAGTTTTCTGAAGATGTCCGGCCCGACGACTTCACCGATGACGCGGACCTTCACACTGCCCGCTGAGGCCCCGAGCGGTGGTTGGGTCAACGTGACGGACATCGAACTCGTCGCGATCACCCAGTGGCGTTTCGAGCGGGTACCCCTGGCCGGCGTCAATGGACGGAAGGCGACAGCAGCCTTCCGGGGGGACGCCTCCGTTTCATGGGGCCCCGAGACGCGCTTCTACCTGGACAATGTCGGCACGGAGTTGAGGAACCCGGGTGAGTGGTACCAAGACCGCTCGCGCGGGTTGATCACCTATTTGCCCTTGGACGGCGAAACCTTGGACTCGGTCCGGTTGGAGGCACCGCTAAGCGAGTCTTTGGTGACCATCGACAACGTCGAGCACCAACAGTTCGAGAACGTGACATTCACCGGTTCGAGCTGGTCCCCCATCGACATCAAGGACCACGACGGCCAGATCCCCCAAGGAGGGGCACTCGTGCCTGCCGCAGTGTCCCTCCGGCGGTCGCGCGATATCGGCTTCGCTGGATGCTCCTGGACCGGAACTGGCGGCTCCGCGCTCTTCATCGGCGAGGGAACCGTGGACGTGCGGGTGCAGAAGTGTCAGTTTGAATCGGTGGGCGGCGTGGGAATCACGGCGTCCAGTGAGTCGGGGCTCGCAAGAGAGGGCTCCCGGACGGGGATCTCCACCAGCCGGATCTCGGTGGCCGACAGCACCTTCGACGGTGGCGGTCGAATCTTTCACGACTCGTGCGCGATTCTGGCGATGGATGTTCGTGACTGTGAGTTCGTTCGGAACGAGATTATCGGCTCTTTTTACACGGGGATCTCGCTCGGTTGGTCCTGGGTGTTATCGGAGACCGGTTTCGGAGGCTTCGTCGTGGAAAAAAACCACATCCACGACATCGGGCGGGGCGTCATGGCGGATCTGGGTGGGGTCTACACTCTTGGCCACATGCCGCAGTCGCGCATTATCAATAATCACGTGCACCACGTGTTGGGGAGCGACTCTCCAAGCGTTGGAATCTATTTCGACCAGGGCAGCTCGGAGATCGAGTGTGTCGACAATCTGGTGCATGATTGCGTGGAAGGTATCTGGGCGCCCAGCGCGACCTCGGGGATCTCGGTGATGAACAACATCGCATCCCAGAACGTCCGCTTCCAGGTGGGGGTTGGCGGGGGGCCTGGGGATGCCAGCCAGGGATCGAGCCCGGTCGTCGAGCGGAACATCATCCTCTCTTCCGGTGCGCGCCTCTTTCGCCTTCCCAGTTCTCCGATTGGGAGTAACCGAAATCTGCTGTGGGATTATCGTGGCCCCATCGAGTCCGCTGGGGACCGGCAGATTCGTGTCAGCCTCCGCTCGGCCGACGATGGTCGTGAAATCGCATCGGTGACCGGGAACTTCTTGGGTGAGGAAGGATTCAAGTTCGCGCGTCTTCTGAAGCCTTTGGCCCTGAACGCTCAACGGTCCTACCTTCTGACCATGTCGATCGAGGCGGGCAGCCCTTCGTGGGTCGGCGAGGCGCCGCTTCGTCCACTCGGGCCCGTCCGGCTCGAAGGGGACGTTTTCCGCGGCGTCGAAGGCCGGTTCCAGCGTTCGGCCGCGCCGGGTGCCGGTCTCGGGCCCGTGAATCTCCTGTATCGCGAAGGGGACATGGAACGGAGCCTCATTGGTCTCGCCGGCTCGAACAACTTGCCACGACGGACCGATCATTCGGGTGACGTGGGGTTCCGCTTCCACACGGCGCGGCCGTTGGAGGTCGTGGCCCTGGGTGTCTGGGCCCTCCGTCCGGTCTGGTGGGCCGAGTGGCGGGGGGCGGGACGTGATCGCGATTCCGTGATCACTGACCCAGGTTTCGTGGACGCCCCCGGGGGACGCTATCAACTGCCCAGGGGCCTCCCTTCGTCTGCGAGCGCACTTGGAATCCGCGAAGTGGGAACGAATTTCGGGCCGGAATGAGCCGATCCCGCCCTGTGAGAGAGTGAGGTCATGGCCTCCACAGTCTCGACCGGACACCCTCGGGGTCGCCAGTTCCAGCAGTGCCTCCGCCCGGCAGCCGCTGTGGTGTGGGCGCTCGGGCTCGCCTTCGCGGGATTCCAGATCAGCCGCTGGGTGCCGCGGCACTATCCCTGGGGGATGGATTGGCGGGTCCAGGGAAACCTCCTCCTTGATTACCGCGACCTCGTCGTGGTCCCCGGTCGCTACCTGTGGAGCGGCGGCAATCCCTATGATCCTCTTCCCTATCTCGCCGCCCATCCCTGGGCGCAGGAATTTGACCCCTATACGCCGTCGTGGTTGCTCATTTCCTTGGCGCTGGGTCCGCTCCCGATTGAGGTGGGCGCGACCATCTACCTTGTCGTGTGCACCGCACTGCTTGCCCTCCTGTCGGTTTGGCTTGTCCAATGGGCGTGGAGGCGCAGCTACCTTATTTCCGGGTTGCTCTTCCTCTGGCTTCTCGTCTGGAGCCCGACGCGGTGGTTGACGTCGTCGTTCATCGTGTTCTTCGGGTTCGCTCTGGCGGTTCGTGAGATGCGTAAACCGGGCGGCGGAAATCCATGGATGGCGGCTGTGGGGCTGTCGATCGCGATGTTCAAACCACAGTTTGGTGTGCCGATCGTTGTCGTCGTGCTCATGATGCGTCGGTGGGACGCGGTGTGGCGAACGGTCGTCATGACGGTCGTCGCCTCGGCTGCGCCTCTCGGCATGTGTATCAAGGCGGCTGGAGGGGTGGTCGGGTTCATCGATTCCATCGTCCGAGTGATCCAGCATGCGACCTCGCCGGCGGCCCCCACGGGTCTCTTGAGCCCGTACATGTTTAGAACCGACGCGGCGGGCCTGTTCACGCGCGTCACCGGCACGGAACCACCGACCGCCCTGACGCTTGGGGCAGCGGCAATCTTCCTGGGTGTCTGCGTCTTCATATGGAGAGGAAGACCATCCTGGGATCTGGTGTGCGGCCTGATGGTTCCGCCGATCCTCTTGCTGCCAGTGCACTTGGATTACGACATGGTCTTTTTGCTGGCTCCTGCGGCGGGGGCGTTGGCGTGGTGGAGAGGCCATCGGAGTCCCGCCACCCTGGCCTTCGCGACCGCGTCCCTACTTCCGATTCTGCACCTGCACAAGGTTTCGATGGATCTGCTGGGCGTCTCTCGCTTGGCCGCGGACTTGATCGATATGGCCCTAGCGGTGGTGGTTCTCCTGCTGGCGATTACCGTCACGCTGATGGCACCCAAGAGACAAATTCAGATTGGGAATGGTGTGCGGGGTCTTGCGGGTGGAGCTTCTGGCTAGCCGAGGTCAGCAGACGGCTCACACCTCGTCGCACATCTCACGAACGTCGGTTTCATCGGGAGCGCCTTACACAATGTTCATCGCTCCATTGGCGCGGCCGGGGTTGCCTGGCCGCGCCCTGTCCTCCGCGACGCAGGCATCACACACGCAGTCGCGGGGGTTGTCGGACGAGACAGCGGGACGCATGCGCATGCGATGCTGTTTCCGCGTTGCATCGCTGGCTCAATATAGTCAGGGGAGGCAGAGACTGACTCTGATCGCGGCCAGACGGGAGACGAAGACGTGGCAGACGCGGGGCGTGAGCTCGTTGTGGTCGGCGCAGGTGTCAGCGGTCTCAGAGTGGCGCTGAACGCGCTCGACAGGGGCCAGAAGGTCACCCTCGTCGAGGGTCGAAGTGAGGTCGGCGGTCTTACCAGCACGCAGACGCTCGAGTCGCCCGAGGGCCCGGTCGAGGTCGACCGGTTCTACCACGTGATCATGGAGTCGGACGCCACCGTCCGCGCGCTCCTGGACGACCTCGGGCTCGGGGGCCGCGTCATCTTTACGTCCGCTCCCGCGGAACTCGTCAGCGACGGCCAGCAGTACCCGGCGTCCAGCATCGTCCAGATGGCCATGCTGCCCGCACTGAAGCTGGCCGATCGGCTGCGCATCGGCTTTTCGGGGGCGGCGTCCCTGGCCCTGCCCCTCAGGCTCGCCGACACGATGACCTCGGCGTCCCTGTTGCGTCGGCTGGCGGGCAAGAGCGCGTACAAGAACTTCTGGGGCCCCATCCTGCGGGCCAAGCTCGGTACCCAGGCCGACCAGGTCTCGGCGACGCTCATCGTCTCCACGTTCCGCCGGCTCATCCAGGCCCGGCTGAAGGGCGCGGGGGACCGCTTCGGCGTCCTCCCGCGGGGCTACGCGCCGATCGTCTCCGCGATGCGCGCCCGTGTCGAGGCCCGTGGAGGGGAGTTCCGCACGGGCACGGCCGTCACGAACGTGCGCTCCGAGGGGACGGGCGAGGCCACCACCGTCACGGTGACGCTCGAGGACGGCTCCGAGCTCACGGCCGACCAGGTCGTCCTCACCACCCCGGGCCCGGTCACCACCAAGCTCGTCCCGCAGCTGACCCCGCGCGAGAGGGCGCAGCTGACGTCCTCGCCGTACCTCGGGGTCGTGTGCGGGGTCTACCTGCTCGACACCCCGCCGAACGACTCCTACATCACCTACCTGACCGACGACGTCGGGCTGACCGGCGTCATCGGCATGCACGCCCTGCTGGGGCCGCGATACACCGGCGGCGGCTACCTGGTCTACCTGCCGCACTACTGCGCGTCCGACGACCCGTGGTTCGACGAGGACGACGACGTCCTGGCCGACCGGCTGTTCGCCGCGATGCAGGAGTGCTTCCCGCACTACACCGGACGCGTGCTCGCCCGGGCCGTCAACAAGGCCCGCTACGTCGTCCCGCTGCCGCTGCCCAAGGCCGACCCGCCGCTGCCGTTCGTCACGAGCGTGCCCGGCGTCGTCGTCGTGAGCACGGCGCAGAACCGGACGGGAACACTCAACGTCGAGGGTTCCCTCAGCATGGCCGACGAGGCGAGCGCCGCCATGGCCGGCGCCCACGATCCGAGCAACACCAACAAATGAGAACACACCCTGGGGGGCAGTGGTGAAGAACCGTCAAGCGGTCGCGAGCGTTTCGCTCGACGCCGACAACCTGTGGTCGTACAAGCGCACGCACGGAGACGCCGACTGGGTGGACCGTCCGTCCTACCTGATGGCGCTGGCCGGGCGCATGCAGGAGTTCTTCTCCGCCCACCAGATCAAGCCCAGCGTCATGGTCGTCGGTTCGGACGCCGCCGCGGCGGACGGCCCCGACTTCGTCTCCGCGCTGCTCGAGATGGGCTGCGAGGTCGGCAACCACTCCTTCGAACACGAGCCCTGGCTGCACCTGTACAGCCCGCAGCAGCTGCGCGACGAGCTCAAGCGCACCGAGGACGCCATCGTCGCGGCCGGCGCGCCCAAGCCCCGCGGCTTCCGGGCGCCGGGATTCTCGATGTCGCCCGACCTGATGCGCGCGCTCGTCGAGCTCGACTACGACTACGACGCGTCGGTGCTGGCCACCTGGATCGGCCCGCTGGCCCGCCAGTACTACCTGCGCACCAACAAGGACCTCACCGCCGAGGAGCGTGAGCAGCGCAAGGGCCTGTTCGGCGCGCTGTCCGACGTCGCGCTGCCGAACAAGGGCTTCGCCTGGAAGGCGGCCGGCAACGACGGGCGTCCGATCATGCTGACCGAGATCCCCGTCACGGTGTTCCCGATGGCGCGCGTCCCGATGCACGCCAGCTACGTCATCTACCTGTCCGGGTACTCGATGCCTGTGGCGAAGGCCTACGTGAAGGCCTCGCTGACCGCCTGCCGCCTGACCGGGACCGAGCCGAGCCTGCTGCTGCACCCGCTCGACCTGCTGGACGCCGGCGACGCGCCGGGCCTGCAGTTCTTCCCGGGCATGAACCTGTCGCTGGCGCGCAAGCGCGAGGTGCTCGACCTGATCCTCACCGAGATGAAGGCGCACTACACCGTGCTGAACCTCGCCGAGCACGCCCGGGCGACCGCGCTGCGGGCCACCGCCGAGCGGCACATCGACGTCCTCAACCGCGGCCGTGAGTGAGCCCAGGGACGCCGAGCAGATCGCGCTGATCGTCGGCACCAGGCCCGAGGCGATCAAGCTCGCGGGTCTCATCCGCGAACTCGGCGACGCGGGCCGCGTGATCCACACCGGTCAGCACTACGACAAGGAGATGTGGCACAACGTGCTGGCCGACCTGGCCGGGGTCGACGTCGACGCGCACATCAGCGTCGGCGGACGCAGCCGCGGCGAGCAGATCGGGGTGGCCACCACCGAGATCACCCGCTACCTCACCGAGCACCCGGCGCGTGCCGTGGTCGTGCAGGGCGACACCAACTCGACGCTGGCGGGCGCCCTCGCCGCGACCTCGCTGAACACCCCGCTGGTGCACGTCGAGGCTGGACTGCGCAGCCACGACCGCCGCATGCCCGAGGAGATCAACCGCATCCTCACCGACGCCGTCGCCGACCTGTGCTGCGCGCCGCTGGAGGCCAACGCTTCCCAGCTCGCGAGCGAGGGCGTGGCGCCCGGCCGCGTCCTGGTCACGGGCAACACCCTCGCCGACGCGATGGCGACGCTCGCGGCCACCCCACAGGAGGCGGCCGCGACCCTGGCCGAGCACGACGTCGAGAAGGGCCGCTACGTCTTGGCGACGCTGCACCGTGCCGGCACCGTGGACGACGAGGCCGCGCTGACGCGCATCGTCGTCGCCCTCGGCGCTCTGGCGGGGCGGACGACCGTCCTGCTGCCGCTGCACCCGCACACCGCCAAGAATGTCGAGCGCTGGGGTCTCGGGGAGCGGCTCGGGGACGTCCGCGTCATCGCGCCCCTGCCGCCCAAGGCGTTCATCGCGCTCGAGGCGTCCGCGGGGCTGATCGTGTCCGACTCCGGCGGCGTCCAGGAGGAAGCCTGCCTGTTCCGGCGTCCGCTGATGGTGGTGCGCGACAGCACCGAACGTCCCGAACTGCTGGACGGGTGGTGCCGCCTGCTCGGGGACGCCGACCCGACCGCCGCGTTCCTGCAGGCCTGGGACGACGCCGACGCCTGGGCCGCCGACCTGGCGAGCCGCCCGTTGCCCTACGGTGACGGGAGCGCGAGCGCCGCGATCGCCGCCGAGATCAACCGCCGCTGGCCGCCGGCGACGGCGTCGTGATCTGGTTCAGCGCCGCGCTGTTGGTCGCGGGCGTCCTCGCCTACGGCATCGCCGGCGGCAAGCTGCACAGCGGCTCCAGCGACGAGGGCGGCGCGCTGCGTTCCCGCGACTGGTGGACCGGGACCGTCCTGCAGGCCGCCGGCTTCCTGTTCACGCTCTTCGCCCGGCGCTCCCTGCCGCTGCTCATCGTGCAGGCGGTCTCGGCGGCCAGCCTTGTCGTCACCGTCGTCTACCAGCACGTCACCGGCGCCCGGAAGATGACCGCCCGCATGGTCGGCCAGATCGCGCTCGTCGTGGTGTGCCTCGGTCTCATCGCCTCCGCGACCCTGCCCGGTCCGTCGGTGGCCTTGGCGCCAGCGCACCTGTGGTTGCTCGGCATCGGGGTCGTGGTGTCCGGCGCGCTGTGGGCCGTGCGGATGCCTGCGATCGTCTCCGGGGCGGTGGCCGGCTGGGGGTACTCGATCGGCGCTATCGGCGCCCGCCTGGTGATGGGCGACGCCGCGCACCCGCCGTGGATCTTCTGGGAACTGCCGTGGCAGTCGTGGCTCGCCGGCGTCCTCACCGTCGGGTCGATCGTGCTGGGACAGGCCCACGTCACCCGCGCGCTCGGGCACGCGGAGGCGGCGCCGGTGCTGGCGGCCATGTACCTCGTGGAGATCTGCGTCCCGGCTGCGGTCGGCATCGCGCTGCTCGGCGAGTCCCCGCGTCCGGGCTTCGGTTGGGCGATGGTCGTCGGCGGCGCCGGTGCGCTGATCGGCACCTTCGGGCTGGCCTTCTCCATGCACGACCCCGCGACGAAGGACGCCGACGCTGAGGCGCCGCCCGCGGTGCGGGTGGATCACGGGTAGCGCCGGCTGCCCCGGGCTCGGCGATACTGAGCCGGTGAACGAAGCGAGGGACCCCGTCCGATGACCTTCACCCTGAGCGTGGTGTTGCTGGCCATCGGCATCCTGTCCTACGGCATGGCCGGCGTCCGGCTGTCGGTCGGATCGGCGTCCGAGGAGGGCGCGCTGCGCTCGTCCGCGTGGTGGTGGGGGACCGCGCTGCAGGGCTGCGGCTTCATCCTGACCTTCTTCGCGCGGCAGGAGTTGCCGCTGCTCTTCGTGCAGTCGTGCGTCATCGCCGCGCTCGCCGTGACCGCCGTGCTCGGCCAGATCCTGGGCGTGCACCGGCTGACCGTGCTGGACGCCGTCGCCATCGGCGCGATGATCGCGGGGCTCATCCTGCTGTCGTTGGCGACCGAGCCGGGGCCGACGGCGTTCGTGCATCCCGCGACGGTGCCGTTGCTGGTGGTGCTCCTCGTGCTCGGCGGGGCCGCGGCGTTGGCGACGTGGTCGGCGGCCGTCTCGGGGCTGTTCTCCGGGTTGGGCTTCGGGGTGGGCGCGGTCGCCGCCCGGCTGCTCGCGGCGCGTCCGGACGGGGCGTTCTGGCAGTTCTGGACCTGGTCGGGCGCGGACTGGCTGCACGCCGCGTTGATCCCGCTGGGGCTGGCGGTGGGGCAGGTGCACCTCACGAAGGGTCTGGCCACCGGGCACAACGTCACCGCGCTCGGGGCGATGTACCTGATGAGCACGGTGGCGCCCACGATCATCGGCCTGGCCCTGCTCGGCGAGACGCCCAAGCCCGGTACCGGCCCGCTGGTGGTGGCCGGCATCTGCCTGACGCTGCTCGGGGCCTGGCGGCTCGTCCGGCTGGAGGCTGCCGCACACGACGCGGCGTGACGCGGGGCGTCCGTTGCGAGCAACCGTCCGCGCCGAACCACCCGGGTACCTCCGCCGGCGTCACCCACGGGAGGACGGTGCCCCCTCCCCCCGGTGACCTCGCGCGCACTACCCTTTCGGGCAATGGGAGGGGGACCCATGACCATCGACGTTGCCTGTACGGCCTGCCACCGCGCGGGCTACACCGTGCTCACGCCCGCCGGCGAGGACGGCTACCGCTACCTGATGTGCAGCCAGTGCGGCAACGGCCGCATCGATCCTGCGCCGATCGCCGCCGAGCCCTACGACCGGGGTTACTTCGTCGACGGAGGCGCGCGCGCCGGCTACACCGACTACGAGGCCGACGAGCCGTGGCACCGGCGCACCGCCCGCACGCGCCTCGGGCGGGTGGCCGACGCGCTGCACCGCACCGGGACGCCGGCGGCCCAGCGAGGCCGCATCGTCGACGTCGGCGCCGCCACCGGGTTCTTCCTCGACGAGGCCGCCAAGCGCGGCTGGGACGCCTCCGCGGTCGAGCTGTCGTCCTGGGCGGCCGAGCGCGCCCGCGCCCGCGGCTTCCGCGTCGAGAGCGACCTCGCCGCCTACGCCGTGGACGACCCCTTCGACGCGGTCTGCTTCTTCCAGGTGCTCGAACACGTCCCGGACGCCGCGGACGCGCTCGCGCGGGCGTCCGCCCTGCTGCGGCCCGGCGGGGTCGTGGTGTGCGAGACGTGGGACGCCGCGTCCCGGACGGCGCGGATCGCGGGGCGCCGCTGGCAGCAACTCAGCCCGCCGTCCGTGCTCTGGCTGTTCACCGAGGCCGGCATCAGGCCCTGGCTGCAGGACGCCGGCCTGCGGCTGGTGTCGTGGCGCCGCAGCCCCAAGATCGTGAGCCTCGCGACCGTCGCCGGGCAGGCGCTCCCGGACGGACGCCTCGGCGACGCCCTGCGCCGCGTGGGGTCGCGCGTCGGCGTCCCGTACCCGTTGGACGACCTCGTCACCTTCGTCGCGGTCAAGCCCCGCTGAGGACGCCCGATCGACTGGGCGTCAGGTCTCGGTCGCGGGGCTTCAGCCGCGCGGCGCCTCGTCCGGGCCGCGGCCGGCGGTGCCGATGGCGTCGTCGATGTCCCGGCGCTCGTCGGCGGACAGGCCGTTGGTCGGCGCGGGATCGATGACCTCCGCCTGCACATGCTGGGCGGAGCCCTGCTTCGCCCCCGTCCACTCGGGACGTCCGGGATGCACCACGCGCGGCTGGTCGACGTCCTCGGCGACGACCGGCGTGCGCACCGGCTCGACGCCCGCGACACGCTTCAGCCCGAACCCGAG
The DNA here is from genome assembly GCF_000826085.1 of Nigerium massiliense. GTDB lineage: Bacteria > Actinomycetota > Actinomycetes > Propionibacteriales > Propionibacteriaceae > Propioniciclava > Propioniciclava massiliense. The sequence goes on from NZ_CCYM01000002.1 coordinate 1,010,483, forward strand.
GTTGTACAGCTCCTCGAAGTAGCGCTTGTTCTGCAGGCTCATCAGCGACATCGTGATCAGGCACACGAACAGCACCGCGGACGCCACCGTCAGCCCGTGCCAGCCCAGGTGCCCGCCGAGCGTCAGGATGAGCGCGAGCAGCCCGAAGAAGAGCCCCGGGATCAGCGGCACCCAGTAGGCGCGCCACAGGTAGCCGTTGATCAGCTGGCGGTACGTCGTCAGCCGGCTCGTCGTGCTGGTCAGCGACCCGCGGGTCACCCGCGTCTCCAGGCCCGCCCACGACAGCGTCGCCGGGATCTCCTCGATGCGGGCCCGCAGGATCTGCGCCTTGTAGATGATCTCGACCATCACGTCGGCGCCCTCGGCCTTCAGCGACAGCGACCGGATGAACGGCCCGTCGTAGGCGCGCACCATACCGGTGAGCGTCTTCACGTCGTGGTAGGCGGCGAAGTTGAGGAACCGGTTCGCCGCGCGGCTGCGCACCTCGAGGGCGTGCGGCACGCGTTCGGTGGCGCCGCCGTCCATGTAGGGCGAGGCGATGACGATGTGCGGCCGGCTGACCAGCCAGGCGTCGATGAGGCGTCCGATGTCGTCGACGCCGTAGCTCAGATCGCAGTCGACCGCCAACACCACGTCGCCCAGGGACGCCTGGATGCCGGTGCGCATCCCCGCGCCCAGGCCCGCGTTGCGGCGGTGCCGGAGCAGCCGCACGGGCGTGCAGATCTCAGCGGCCGCCCGGGTGGTCCCGCCCGACGTGTCGTCGTCGGAGCCGTCGTCGATGACGATGATCTCCCAGTCCAGCTGCGACTTCTGCTGCGCCAGCTCGTCCAGGACGCGCAGCGTGCGCCCCACCGTCGCCTCCTCGCGGAAGCAGGGCACGACGAACGTGCCCAGCAGCCGCTCCCCGGACGCCCGGCTCAGCGAGTCCCCCGCGTTCGGAACCATCGTGTCCCCCTTGGTCCTGTTCCGCGTCTCTCAGGCGCCCGCTGCCGCGAGCGCGTTGACGGCCTCGACGATGCGCTCCAGCTCGGGACGCCCCACGCTCGGGTGCACCGGCAGCGACAGGCACTCGGCGGCGGCCTTCTCGGTCTCCGGCAGCGCGGTGTCGTCGGCGAACGGCGCGAGCTGGTGCACCGGCACGGGGTAGAACGCGCCCGAGCCGATCTGGTACTGGTCCTTCAACGCGGCGGCGAGCCCGTCCCGGTCGTCGGCGACGCGGATCGTGTACTGGTGGAACACGTGGACGGCGCCCGGCTTGGTCTGGGGCGTTCCGACGCCCTCCAGGTGCTCGCTGAGGAACGCGGCGTTCTCACGGCGCCGCTCGTTCCAGCCGAGGACCTTCGTGAGCTGGACGCGTCCGATCGCCGCGTGGACGTTCGTCATACGGCAATTGAAGCCGATCATCTCGTTGTGGTACTGCCGCAACATGCCCTGGTTGCGCAGCAACTGCAGGGTGCGCTCGATGTCGCCGTCGGCGCAGGAGACCATGCCGCCCTCGCCCGCGGTCATGTTCTTGGTGGGGTAGAGCGAGAACATCGCGAACGTGCCCCACGTGCCCACCGGGCGGCCGTCCAGCGTCGCGCCGTGGGCCTGCGCGGCGTCCTCGAACAGCTGCAGTCCGTGCTCGTCGGCGATCGCCTCCAGCTCGGGCATCGCCGCGGGGTGGCCGTAGAGGTGGACGGGCATGATGCCGACGGTCTTGTCGGTGACGCGCTCGGCGACGGACGCCGGGTCGAGGTTGAAGCTCACCGGGTCGATGTCGGCGAACACCGGCTTGGCCCCGGTGAGCGCGACGGCGTTGGCGGTGGCGGCGAAGGTGAAGCTCGGGACGATGACCTCCTGGCCCGGGCCGACGCCCGCCGCGAGCAACCCCAGGTGCAGGCCGCTCGTTCCGGAGTTGACGGCCACGCAGGGTCGGTTCAGCGCGAACGTCTGGGCGAACTCGCGCTCGAAGTCGGCGACCTCGGTGCCCTGGGCGAGCATGCCGGAGCGCAGCACGGCCGAGACGGCGTCCACCTCCTCATCGCCGATCAGCGGCTTTGCCGGGGGGATGAAGTCGGTCATGATGCGGTCTCCTCAAGGTGGTCGTCAGCTTCGCGGTAGCGGTCGCCCGTCTCGGGGCACACCCACTGGCCGTCGCCGTCCGGCTGTAGGCGGACGCCCGTGCGGCCCACCCACCCGATGCGGCGTGCCGGGACGCCCGCGACGAGCGCGAAGTCGGGCACGTCCTTGGTCACGACGGCCCCCGCCGCGACCATGGCCCAGCGCCCGATGGTGACGGGCGCGACGCACACGGCGCGCGCCCCGATGGAGGACCCCTCGCGGCACGTGACGCCGACGGCCTCCCAGTCGTCGCCGCGCTTCAGCTGCGCGTCCGGGGTCACGGAGCGGGGGTTGTGGTCGTTGGTGAACACCGCGGCGGGGCCGACGAAGACGCCGTCCTCCAGCACGGCGGGCTCGTAGACGAGCGCGTAGTTCTGCAGCTTGCAGTTGCGCCCCATCGTGACGCCGGAGCCCACATAGGCGCCGCGTCCGATGATGCAGTTCTCGCCGAGCCGCGCGCCGTCGCGGATCTGCGCGAGGTGCCAGACGGTGACCCCCTCGGCCAGGACGGCGGTCTCGTCCACGTCGGCGCTTGCCTGGATACGCACTGTCATGTGGCCCCCCTGACCGGATGTCTCGCTTCGGTAACCCTATGGCTCCGAGGGTCTTAACGTGGCAATCGTTGCGCCCCTGCGGCCTGTAGGTGCACGATCAGTCACCCCTGCGGGGGACAGCGGTGTCCCCGATCGGACGCCCGCGGGTCGCAGAGCGGGGCAAGGCGGCGTGGAACGCCCGGGGAGGTCGGGATCTCCGGCTCAGCGCTTCGGGAGAAGCCCGTCGAGGATGGGGCCGAAGCGCCCGGTCAGATCGTGGCTGACGCCCGCGGGGGACTCGGCCCTCGTCCGCGCGGCGTGCGCCTCGTACCAACGCCGTCCGCGGACCGCGTCGTCTCGGGCGTCGTAGCCGTCCTCGCTCTTCGTGCCGTCGTCCTCGGCGCCGGTGTACCAGGTCATCGGGTAGCCCTTGGCGGCGTCCGCGGGCAGGGTGATGTCGCGCCGGGGGGCACCCCCGCCGCCGAACATGACCGCGCCGCCCGAGGCCATCAGCTCCGGGTGCGTGGGGAGCAGGTACTGGGTGATGAACTGGCTGCCGCCGGAGTATCCGACCAGCCACGTCTCGGTGAGACCGAGGTCCTTCTTCGTGCGGTTGATCAGGTCCATCGCCACCGGGACGTTCGCCCGGCCTTTCTTCCACCAGGTGTCCGTGTCGTCGTCCGGCGTGCGGATCACCAGCGTCGCGTAGCCGTGGCTACGGGCGACGGCGACGATGCCCCGGGGCCCGCCGAGGCTGTAGTCCGACTGGGGGTGGTCGAACTCGTAGGCCCCGTCGCCGTGGAACTGGACGATCAGCCCGCGCGCGTTGGCGGCGGGGAACAGGTGGTAGCGGACCTGGCCGGAATCCGAACGGAATGCCTGGTTGAGCCGGTCGGCGTACTGCGACGCCGCCTGCGTCCGGACCGGGAAAAGGGCGCCCGTCGTGCAACCGTTCAGCAGCCCGACGCCGACGGCGGCGGCCGCGAGAGCTCGGGCGAGCGTGCAGGGCATGGCAAGACTCCTCGTGCAACGATGGCGGATGGCGACCCCACGGGACCCGGCCGCCGTGGCGATTCCGGGCGGAACGTGTGAGAAGTTATGGGGCAGTGGGGCCGCGACACCGGCCGGCGTGCGAACCCGGGGGTGATGGTAGCCCGCGTAGGTAACCTCCACGCACATCGAAATCGAAGGAGGAGGGACCGTGCCGATCGTGAACAGCGCCGTGGACGCCGACGGCTGTCGCGTCCGCTGGCGGTTCGGCGCCCCGGCCGACCTGGTGTGGGACGGGCTCACCGACCGCGTTTGGCTGCGCCGGTGGCTCGGTGCCGTCGTCAGCGGCGAGGTCGCCCTGGGGGAGACCGTCGTCATCGACCACGGGGACGGCCAGCGCAGTGAGAGCCGGGTGCTGACCGCGGAGCCCGGCTCGGCGCTGGAGCTGACGTGGTCCTTCCCGGACGAGCCGATGTCCCGCGTCGAGGTCACCCTGGACGCCGAGGGCGAGGGCGGCACGACGCTCACGCTCACCCACCGGGGCCTGGGTGAGCTCGCGTCCGGCTATCGGGTGGGCTGGCACGTGCACCTGCTGTACCTGTCGGCGGCCCTGCGCGCGTCCCCGATGGCCCTCGATCGTTTCTGGGAAGTTCATGAAAAAGTCGCGCGGGCCTATCCCTAGTCGACGCGCAGTTGCTGGCGATCGGGCCACCGCAGATGATCTTTTTTGTCAATCCCGTGAATGGGTGACGCTTGAGCCCTCCGTAGTGTTGGCTTGTCTCGCCGGTGACCAGGCTGGACGATCGTGGACAAAAGCAACGTGAGGGGGGAGTCTCGATGGTGCGCGAGATCGATCTCGTGGAACTGATGCACGGTTTCCCCGTTTTCGGCCTGCGCCGCGAGACGAACGCCAAGCTCGCGCGTCGCGACGTCACCGCGATGGAGGACCTCTACGCCGACATGCTCGGCGAGCCGCTCGACGAGACGTCCGCCAGGAGCTACGTCGTCACCGAAGGCGACACCCACTGCCCCGACGACGAGTTCCGCGTCTTCGTCGGCGGGGAGGCCATGATCCCCGACCTCGAGCGGGTGTGGATCGAGTCGGGGCTGTTCGCCCATCTGGTCGTGCGGCCCAAGCTGGGCCGCGCCTGGCCGCCCGCGATCCGCGAGGCCCGCGACTACTTCTTCGAGCAGTGGCTGCCGGTCAGCGGACACCGGTTCCGCGGGATCGACTTCGAGGTGCATTCCAAGGAGAGCCGCGGCAAGACGCCCCGCCTCCACCTGTACTTCGGCGTCGAACCTGTCCACGCCGCCGGCACGCCGGTCAGCCACGACACCGCGGCGAGCTTCTGACCCGTGGGAGTCCGGCCCGCTCTGGACGCGGTGGCCCGCCGGCTGGCCGGCACCGACGGCGTCCAGGTCTACCCGGCCACCGACGGCCTGAGCGTCCGGCGCGTCGACGGAGCGATCATGCACCTGGACGTGCTGCCCGGTGGGATGCTTCGCTGGTCGATGCCGCCCGATCCGGACGTGGCCGTCGACCTCGACTCCTGCGACGCTTCCCTGCTGGAAGCCCTGTGCGCCGGATTCGTCGCCAACGCGCTGAGGATCGCCGGGGGCGTCCTGACGGTGGAGGGTTCCGAGCGCCTTGTGGTACGCCTTACGGGACGCCGCTGAGGCTCCGGCGGTCAGCGACGACGCGCCCACCCTTCGGCCAGGGACCGCGGGGACCGCCGCCGGGCCGTATAAAGGACCCCATGACCTCTTCGACCTTGTCATCGCCCGTTCGCGAGTGGCTCACGAAGCTGATCGCCATCGACTCCACCAGCCGCGACTCGAACCGGGGGGTGATCGACCTCGTCGCCGACCATGCTCGTTCGCTCGGTCTTGAGCCGCTGATCTTCCCCACCGAGGACGGGCAGCGGTCGAACATGATCGTCAGCGTCCCCGACAAGTCGGGGTCGACCGACGGGGGCGTCATGCTGGCCGGGCACACCGATTGCGTCCCGGTCGACGGCCAGGACTGGGCGTCCGACCCCTTCACCGTCGAGGAGCGCGACGGCCTGCTGTACGGCCGCGGCACCGCCGACATGAAGGGCTTCCTCGCGGTGATCACCGCCGCCATGGAGCAGGCGACCCGGGCGGAACTGAGCCGGCCGCTGCACTTCGGCTACACCTACGACGAAGAGTTGGGTTGTCGGGGCGCCCAGCCGTTCGTCGACTCCCTGACCGCCGCCGGACGCGTCCCCAGCGTCGGCTTCGTGGGCGAGCCCAGCTCGATGCGGATGATCCGCGGGCACAAGTCCGTCAACGTCATCGAGGTGACGCTCACCGGCGTGCCCGCGCACTCGTCCTTGACCGCCGAGGGCGTCAACGCGATCGAGTACGGCGCCGAGGTCGTCCGGTACTGGCGCGAGCGGGCGGACCGCTGGCGCGACGAGGGGCCCTACGATGAGGCCTACCCGATCACCTACACCACCGGCTCGGTGAACCGCATCGACGGCGGCACCGCGCAGAACATCGTCGCCGGCCGTTGTGTCGTCACGATGGAGTTCCGGGCGATCGGAGCCACCGACGACGCCGCCGAGATCGAGGCCCTGCGCGGTGTCTGCGCAGACATCGAGAAGCGGATGAAGGCCGAGAACGAGGCGGCCTCCGTCGACGTGGTGGTGTTGTCGTCCAGCATCGGTCTCGATCAGAGCGTGGACGCCGACATCGTCGAGCTCGGGCAGGAACTGGGCCTGGCCGTCAGCGACGACAAGGTCACCTACGGCACCGAGGCCGGCATCTACACCCGCGGCGGCATCAACTGCGTCGTCTGCGGCCCCGGTGACATCGCCCAGGCGCACAAGCCCGACGAGTTCGTGGCGGTCGATCAGCTGGCGGCGTGCGAGGAGTTCGTCGGACGCCTCATCTCCCATCTCAGCGAAGGCTGACCGCATGGCCACCACCGACACGGCTCACCACCTGACGCCGGAGCAGCGCGGCCGGGCCCGCAAGGCGGTCGTCGCGACGTCCTTGGGCAACGCCCTGGAATGGTTCGACGTCATCGTCTTCGGCTTCTTCGCCGTGCCGATCAGCCAGAACTTCTTTCCGGCGCAGAGCAAGGAGGGGGCACTTGGCCTCATCCTGGTCTTCCTGACGTTCTTCGTCACGTACCTCGTGCGGCCGGTGGGCGCGCTGATCATCGGCAGCTACGGCGACACCCACGGCCGCAAGGCCGCGATGACGCTGACGATCGCCCTGATGACGATCGGCCTGCTCGTCCTGGCGGCCGCACCGCCGGCCGCGGTGGTGGGCCCCATCGTGGCGCCGCTGGTGCTGATGGTCGCCCGCATCCTGCAGGGCCTCTCCGCCGGCGGCGAGTTCGGCTCCTCGACGGCCTTCCTCACCGAGAACGCCGCCGACCGCAAGTCCTTCTACGCCAGCTGGCAGGTCGCCACCCAGGGCATCTCGATGTTCCTGGCCGCAGCCTTCGGCTACACGCTGAACACGCTGCTGCCGGCCGCCGACCTGCTCGCCTGGGGGTGGCGCGTCCCGTTCTTCTTCGGGCTGCTGATCGCGCCGGTCGGCTGGTACATCCGCCAGCACATGGACGACACCCCCGAGTACCAGGCCGCCGAGAACGCGCACGAGACCGAGTCGGCGCCCCTGGGCGAGACGTTCAAGCACCACTTCCCGCGGGTGCTGGCTGCAGTCGCCTGCGTGGGGGTCGCCACGATCTCGGTGTACTTCCTGAGCTACATGCCGTCGTTCGCCATGACGCACCTGCACCTGCCGAGCTGGTCGGGCTATCTGGGCTCGTTCATCAGCGGCGTCATCATGTTCGGGTTGTCGCCGTTCGTCGGGAAGCTCGCCGACCGGGTGGGGCGCATCCCGATCATGCTGCCCGCCGCGATCGTCGGCCTGCTGGTGATCTACCCGATGTTCAGCTTCCTGGTGGCGAACCCGTCGGTGCCGACGCTGACGATCGTGCAGGTGGTCGTGGGCCTGGTGATGACGGCCTACTTCGCGCCGCTGCCCAGCCTGATGTCGTCGTTCTTCCCGGTCAGCATCCGCACCACCGGCATGTCGCTGTCGTACAACATCGCGGTGACCCTGTTCGGTGGCCTTGCTCCGCTCGCATTGGAGACGCTGATCGCGCTCACCGGAAGCAACCTGGCGCCGTCGTTCTGGTACATGATCGTCGCCGTGCTCTCGATCATCGGCCTGGTCGTGGCCCGCAAGGTCTACCAGCAGGACTGACCCCCGGGCGACGGCCTGCTCGGGGCAGTCCTGGCCGTCGACGCTCCCCGGACGCCCGCGCGGAGCCGTCACCGCAGCGGCCGGCCGCCCCGGGTGCGAGGTCGGACGCTCAGGCCGACCGCGCCGCCGAACGGGAGCCGCGGTAGCGCCCGCCGCGCACCGGCAGGTGCGTGCGCGGGGCCATGCGGGCGCCGTGGCGCGGGTGGTTCTGGCCCGTGAGTTCGAGGAGTCTCTGCACGCGGTAGCGGTGCCCGCGGTAGGGCTCGAGCAGCTCGGCCAGCCCGTCGTCGTCGAGCTCGACGCCGATGAGCGCCCAGCCGATGTTGCGGGCGACGTGATAGTCGCCGAACGCGACCGCGTCGGGGTCGCCGTGGGCGCGGCAGCGCGTCTCGGCCGATGTCCAGATGCCGATGCCGGGCAGGGAGCGCAGGCGGCGATCCGCCTCGTCGTGGGGCAGCCCGATGGTGCGGTCGAGCGCGTCGGCCACCCGAGCCGCGCGCAGCACCGTCGCCGAGCGGGCGCCGTCGATGCCGAGCTGGAGCCAATCCCAGGAGGCGATGCGGCGTAGCGCCGCGGCGTCCGGCTGCACGAACAGGCGCACCTGCTCGGTCGGGCCGGGCGCGGGCTCGCCGAACCGGTAGACCAAGCGCCGGAAGCCGCTGAACGCCTCCTGGCCCGTGACCTTCTGCTCGATGATCGCCGGGACGAGCGCGTCGAGGACGCAGCCCCCGGTGCCGACGCGCCAGTGCGGCTTGCGGTGCGCCGCCTGGGCGAGCGCCGCGTGACGCGGCTCGAACCCGGTGAGGTCGTCGCCGGCGCCGAGCATCGCGGGCAGGTTCTCCAGCGCCCAGGCCGCCCCCTCGCCCCACGCCTTCGCCCGGACGAGGCCCTCCGCGGGCCGTTCGTGCACGAGCAGCGTCGCCGGTCCGCACGGGGTGCGCAGGCCGCGCCAGTGGCGTCCGGCGTCGTCGACGCGGTAGGTGGGGTCGCCGGAACCGCGGCGCCAGTGCGCCCAGACCTGACCGACCGGGCACGGCCACGTGGGCCGCCAATCGCGGGCCTGAGCATTCATCACGTCCGGAACCCTAGCCCCGGCCACCGACAAAACCCGCGCGCGTCTGCCGGGGCGGCGAACCTCGGGCTGCGCTTAGCCGACGAGGAACGCACAAAACCCGCGCGCGTCTGCCGGGGCGGCGAACACCCTCGGCGGCCGCGTCGCGTCTGCCACGATGGGGCCATGCTGCTGAACGATCTCGCGACGGCCTCGGCGGAGGTCACCAAGACCGCGTCCCGGTTGCGCAAGACATCCGCGATGGCGACCGCGCTGCGTCAGGCCGGACCGGGCGAGATCGAGTTGGCGGCCCACTACCTCGGCGGCACCCTGCGGCAGCGACGCACCGGGGTGGGCTGGCGCTCGCTGCAGGTGCTCCCCCCGGCGGCGGCCGAGCCTTCGCTGACGATCGGTGAGGTGGACGCCGCCCTGCAGGCCATGGCCGAGGCGTCCGGCGCGGGGTCGCAGAAGCGCCGCAGCGAACTGCTCGAGGGCCTGCTGAGCCGTGCCACGCCCGGCGAGCAGCGCTACCTGGTCGGCCTGTTGACCGGGGAGCTGCGTCAGGGCGCGCTCGATGGCGTCCTGCTGGACGCGGTGGCCGAGGCGGCCGGCGTCCCCGGCCCCCTGGTGCGGCGCGCCGCGATGATGGCCGGCTCCACGCCGCTGATCGCCGAGGCCGCGCTCACCGGCGGCGCCGACGCGCTGAGCCGTTACGACCTCAAGGTGGGCGCGGGGGTGCGGCCCATGCTGGCGTCCTCGGCGAAGACCGTCGGGGAGGCGATGGCGAAGGTCGCGCCCCGCGGCGGGGACGTGGCGGTCGAGGCCAAGCTGGACGGCATCCGGGTGCAGGCGCACAAGGACGGCGACGACGTTCGGGTGTTCAGCCGCTCCCTGGACGACCTCACTGCGCGGCTGCCCGGGGTGGTGGACGCCGTCCGCGCCATCGACGCGACCACGGCGATCCTGGACGGCGAGGCGCTGCTGCTCGAGGGATCCGGACGTCCGGCCGCCTTCCAGGACACGGCGTCCCGCGGCGCGACCCGGACGGCCGCCCCGCCCGAGGTGAGCGACGTCGACGAGGGCGCCCTGACGCCGTGGTTCTTCGACCTGCTCTACCTCGACGGTCGCTCGCTGGTCGACCTGCCGTTGCGCGAACGGTCCGCGCTGCTGGCCGAGCGCACCCCCGCACGGTTCATGATCGAGCGCACCGTCACCGACCTGTCGGCCGTCGCCGAGGCGTTCAACGAGCACGTCCTGGCCCAGGGCCACGAGGGTGTCGTCGTGAAGAACCTCGACGCCCCCTACGACGCCGGACGCCGCGGCGCAGGCTGGGTGAAGGTCAAGCCGGTGCACACGCTCGACCTGATCGTTCTCGCCGTGGAGTGGGGCGGCGGACGCCGGCGCGGGAAGCTGTCGAACATCCACCTGGGCGCGCGCGACGACGAGACCGGCGCCTGGGTGATGCTCGGCAAGACGTTCAAGGGCATGACCGACGAGATGCTGGCCTGGCAGACCGAACGGTTCCTCGAGCTGGAGGAGCGCCGCGACGGCTACACCGTCTACCTGCGTCCCGAGCAGGTCGTCGAGATCGCCTTCGACGGGCTGCAGCGCTCGACGCGGTACCCGGGCGGCCTGGCGCTGCGGTTCGCGCGCCTGCTGCGCTATCGCGACGATCTGGGACCCGACGACGTGGACACCATGGCGACCGTGCGCCAGTTCGCGCTGCGTTCGGGGGAGGGTCCCGAAGCATAACGGGATTATCCTGCCACTAGATTTTCGGCCACCCGAGACAAATCGCTCTGACAAGCGCATTCGTGGCCGGCTGGCGGGAGGGCCCGAAGCTGGTGGCAGGATAATCCCGTTATGCCCGCGATCAGTGCTCGGTCGGCGTTGGTTGGCTACAGCGCGCGGGGTCGGTGCCCTCAGGCGGCGACGCGTTCGATGAACGAGTCGAGGTTCGTGCGCAGGCGCCCGACGCGGCGCTCCTCGTCGATGGTCTCGGGCATGAACCCGCCTCCGGTGGCCCGGCGCAGCCGGCGGATGTACAGCGAGCACGCCAGGTCGGCGCAGATGTACGTCCCGACCGTGTTGTAGTTCCGGCCGGCCTCACCGGCGCGGGGTGCGACCATCATCACGGCGTCCACCCCGCGGTGCTGGGTGCGGCACAGATTGCACAGCCCGCGCCGGCCCCGTAGCGGACGCGACTTCGGCAGCCGCAGGGCGACGCCGGCCAGGTCACCGGGGCGGCCCTTGTCGCCGGAGAGGATCTGGGCCAGGCCCGGGTGCGATTCGGCGACGATGTAGGCGTTCGTCGGGGACGCCGGGTCGATCCAGCCCAGGTAGTCGAGGGTGTCCCACAGCGTCGCGTCGAGCCACCACGGCATGGGGATGCGCTCGGGGTGGTCGTGGTTGATGAAGCTCGCCCGGATCTCGTCCTCGGTGAGTGCGCGCATGGTGCGACCTCCTCGTCTGGCCGGCCGGGGGCCACCCGCGCCGGGGCCGGCGGCCGGGTCGGCCTAGTTCTGGATGTCGGAGTTCGCGTAGTCGGCGTCGACGTCGTCGTCGTTGCCGGAGGCGTCGTCGTCGAACTCCAGGTCGGGGTTGCCCTCGGTTTCGGGGTCGCCCAACAGCGGGTTGTTGGCGTCGTGGAACTCCTGGAGGGGCTGCTCGCCGTTGGCGATCGCCGCTGCGAAATCTTCGCTCATGGGGGCAGCTTAGTCAGCCGAGCGCGCGGTGGCCCCGTGCGTCGCGACACGGTTCGCGACACCGGACCGTAGGCTGCCGCTCAGTCGACGACCGCGCACCCTCCGCGCGGGGGCCGAGCCGAAGGGAGAACGACGATGGCCACCGAGACTTCGACGCCCCAGGCGCGCGACGGCGTCCCCGATCGGGCGGACGCCCGCGGCGCCCTCGTGTGCGCGGTGCTCGTCCCGCTGGGCACGGCCGCCTTCGTCCTGCTGACCGTCGCGGACGGCAACCTGTCGTTCCTCGGCGTCGCCGCGCTCGCGACGGCGGCGCTGGCCTGGCGCGCGTCGAGGCGCTTCGTGGACGCCGTCACCGTCCTCGACGGCGAACGCGGACGCCGCCGGCACGGCCCGCTCGCCACCGCGTCCCCGCGCTACCTGCGGCTCTACGCCCACGCGCTCGGCTGGCCGGCCCGCTGGCCCGGCGTGGCGGTTTGGGTGCTGTGGCTCGTCTCGGTGGGGGCGGTGGTCTACTTCCTGATCAGCTTCGCCGTCCGCGTGATCAGCGCAGCCGTAGCCTGACCTGCTGCCCCGGACGCGCCTGCGCGAGCCGGTCGGTATCCGCGTCGGCGACGACGGCCGCGACCGGGTAGCCGCCCGTCACGGGGTGGTCGGCGAGGAAGATCACCGGCTGCCCGTTGCTCGGCACTTGGATCGAGCCGCGCACCACGCCCTCGCTCTGCAGCTCGCGGCCCTCGTGCTCCGGAGCGCGCTGCAGGGGCTCGCCCTCCAGCCGGACGCCGACGCGGTCGCTGCGCTGCGACACCGTCCAGGTCGTCTCGGCGAGGCGGTGGAGGTCGGCCAGCCAGGCGTCCCGCGGGCCGGGGACCACGTCGAGCACGAGCGGTTCGTTCGTCGGGGCGCTGGCCGGCGCGGAGTCCACCGAGGTCGGGTCGAGCGGGCCGTCCCCGATCGGCAGGAGGGCTCCGACCGTCAGCTTCGCCGGCCCGAGCCCTGACATCGTGTCCGTGCTGCGCGACCCCAGCACCTGCGGCACGTCGAACCCGCCGGCCACGGCGAGGTAGCTGCGCAGCCCGGCGGCCGGGAGCCCCAGCTTGAGCGTCGCGCCGGGGGGCAGGTAGAACGGCGCGTTGACCGGGGCCGGGACGCCGTCGACGCTCACCGGGGATGGCGCGCCCGTCACCGCGACGTGCAGGTGCCCGGACGCGCGCAGCGTCAGTCCGCCGAACGTGCCCTCGATCGTCGCCCGGTCGTCGGGGTTGCCGACCAGCCGGTTCGCCAGCGCATGCGCGGCGCGGTCCGCGGCGCCGGAGCGCGTGACGCCCACGGCGCCGTAGCCCGGACGCCCGAGGTCCTGCAGGAGCGCCAGCGGTCCGGTGGCGACGACCTCGACTGCGCGGCCGGTCACGAGGGGCGCATCGGGGTGGGGTCGTGCGGGTCCGCCGCGGACGGCGGGGTCGGCAGAGGGTGCGCGGTCGTCGGGGGAGTCCGCGCGGACGAAGCGGACGTGCGCGCCCGGTTGGAGCAGCGCCGGGGGCTCGCGGTCGGCGTCCCACAGCACGGTGTCGGTGTGGCCGAGTAGCTGCCACCCGCCGGGGGAGGAGCGGGGGTAGATGCCGCTGAACGCGCCCGCCAGCCCGACCGCGCCGGCCGGGACGGTCGTGCGCGGCTCGTCGCGGCGGGGCACCTGCAGGCGCGGGTCCCCGTCGACCAAGTAGGAGAAGCCCGGGGCGAAGCCGCCGAACGCGACACGCCAGGGGCGAGACGTGTGCGCGGCGATGACGTCGTCGACGCTCAGCCGCGTGAGCCGCGCGACCTCGTCGAGGTCGGGCCCGTCGTAGACGACCGGGATCTCGATGGCGTCCGTCTCGGCGGCGCGGCGGGTCGACGGCAGGAGCGCGCGCTGCAGGGCCTGGGCGCCGAGCAGGGACGCGAGGCCCTCCCGCACCCCGGGCAGCGCGGCCGCCGACCGGACGGTGACCAGCACGGTGAGCGCGGCGGGGACGACGTCCTCGATCGCCGACCACGGCGCCGACCCCTCCTCGGCCAGGGCGCGGATGATCCCGTCGAGGGCGAGCACCTCGTCGAGGTCGGCCAGTTCGATCAGCACCGCCCGCTCCCCGCAGGGCAGCAGCGCGCTCATCCCGCGAACGGCGCGAGCCGGACGCCGGCGTCCACCAGCGTGGCCCGCACCTCCCGCGCCATGGCGACCGCGCCGGGCGAATCGCCGTGGATGCACAAGGAATCGGCGCCGAGCTCGATGTCGGTGCCGTCCGCGGCGGTCAGGAGCCCGGTCCGCGCCAGCCGAAGAACCCGGGCGGCGACGGCGTCCGGCTCGTGGAGAACCGCGCCGGGCAGCCGCCGCGACACGAGCGTCCCGTCGGGGTTGTAGGCCCGGTCGACGAAGGCCTCGCGCACCGGACGCAGGCCCGCCTCGGCGGCCACCTCAAGGAACGCCGAGCCGGGCAGGCCCAGCACCGCCAGCCCCGGCTTGAACGCGACGACCGCTTCGACGACGGCGGCTGCCTGCGCCCGGTCGGCCACGATGCGGTTGTAGAGGGCGCCGTGCGGCTTGACGTAGGCCACCTCGGTGCCGGCGGCCCGGCAGATGCCTTCGAGCGCGCCGAGTTGGTACAGCACGTCGGCGGCGAGTTCGTCGGGGGCGTAGTCCATGACGCGGCGTCCGAAGCCGACGAGGTCGCGGTAGGACGGGTGGGCGCCGACGGCGATGCCGCGGGCGGCCGCGTCGGCGACCGTGCGACGGGTGGTGAGGGGGTCGCCCGCGTGGAAGCCGCAGGCGATGTTGGCGCTCGTGACGACGTCGAGCATCGCCGCGTCGTCGCCCATCGTCCACGTGCCCAGGGATTCGCCGAGGTCAGCGTTGAGGTCGACCGTGCCAGCAGCGTGCGTGGATGCGCTCATTGTTTCCTCCCACCGGACGATCGGCGCTGTCAGGGCTGCAGCCTAAGGCCCCGTGACCCGGGAAGGAACGCCGCCGGTCGAGTTCGCGGTGGGGAGGACGACTCCCCCCATCGGCTATCCTTCAGGGGTGAATCAAATGGCTCCCAAGGGTGTATCGCTGCAGCCTAAGAGGTTAAACCCGATCTCGGTCGCCGCCGTGGACGAATCCCCCCTCGTTCTCGCGGGGCTGCGGGCACTGTGCGCCAACGACAGCTTGGGGCTCATCATGGCGGAGTACGCGCCGGGGGTCGCCGTCGACATCGTGCTCTACGACCCGTTGGACGAGCGCGGGAACCCGCGGCACCGGGTGCCGCAGCTGGCGGCCGACCGGGGCGTCCGGCGCGTCGCTGCCTACTCCTGGTCGGCGTCGCCCGCGTTCGTCGAGTCGGTGCTGCTGCAGGGGGCCAACGGCTACCTGTCGAAGAAGGTGGCCGGGGTGGAGCTGGCGTCCTCGATGCGCAGCATCGTTGCCGGGGAGCGCGTCGTCGATCGCTCCCTGTTCGGTTCCGAGGACGCCGTGCAGGTCCCGTTCGTCGAGAGGCTGACGCCGCGCGAGGCGTCCATCGTGACCGCGATCGCGCGCGGGTGGTCGAACCAGGAGATCGCCGACCGGCTGAATCTGTCGATCAACTCGGTGAAGTCGTACATCCGTGCGGCCTACCGCAAGATCGGGGTGTCCCGCCGCAGCCAGGCCGTGGCCTGGGCCGTCAACAACGGGCTGGGAGCCGCCCCGGAGGAGGACGCCCTCGCGCCAGCGCCGCAGCACTGACCCGGGCCGCGTGACAGCTCGTCGTATACCGATAGCATGCAGCCCATGTCCCCTGCTCGTGGTGGAACCGACGTCACGCCGTCCGGTGCGGCTCCGGCGGTCGTGCGTGCCGTCGGGGTGCTCGACGCTCTGGCGGACGCCCCCGACGGGGTGATGACGCTCAGCGACCTCAGCCGCGCTCTGGGTGTCCCGAAGTCGTCCACGAGCTCCATCTGTTCCGCGCTCGAACTCGGTGGGTTGATCGCGCGCGAAGGCGCGGGCTATACGCTCGGGCGCCGGCTCGTCGAGTTGGGCGGCTCCTACCTGGCGAGCGTCGATCAGGTGCGCGAGTTCTACGATCTGTGCGCGGCGTCCGAGGTGCTGAAGTCCGAGACCGTCCGGTTGTCCGTGCTCGCCGGCATCGACACCCTGGTGCTGGCCCGGTACGAGGGACGCCCCGCCATCCGGTTCACCGCCAGCATCGGCGACCGGCTCCCCGCCTCGACCACCGCGCAGGGCAAGGTGCTGCTGTCCCGGTTCGAGGATCACGAGGTCAAGCGGCTCTACCACGGCATCGGCGAGCTGCCCCAGCTGGCCAAGAACAGCCTGCGCACCGTGGACGACCTGCTCGCCGACCTCGAGATCATTCGCGCACAGGACTACGGCTTCGACAACGAGGAGATCTCCGAGCGCGTCTGCGGGCTGGCCGTGAACGTGCCCACCCGCGGCGTCCGCGCCCCGCACCTGGCGGTGAGCGTGACGAAGCTCCGCTCGGATCTGTCCGACGACGAGGCGCGCGTCCTCGTCGCTGCACTGCGTGAGGTCGCCCGTTCCCTGGGCAACCCGCTGAATCTGTCCCTGTAGCGCCCCTGGACGCCGCGGCCGGCCTTCGATCTGTTCGTCCTCAGGGCGTCCGCGATCGGTTCGACCCTGGACGCCCCGCGGCCGCCGGTGGGACGCCGCGTCCGTCGCTCGGACGCCGTCGCCGATCGGGCGCGTGCCCTGCGTCATGCGCGGCCTCCTTCGTCCTGCGCGAGCGCCTCTGAATTGACGCTGCCAGCGGGTTCCGTGTGATGAAACCGAGACTTTTTGTTCAATCTATTGAACTCTGTTCGATCTGAGGTTCATACTGAGGGGAACCACTTCAATGACGAAACAGGGATTGCACCATGTCCGCTCCACAGCAGGCTCCAGAGCAGCCGTCCGTCGATCCGGAACAACTCAAGCGCGCGACGCTCGCGTCATCGGTCGGATCCGCGCTCGAGTACTACGACTTCTACATCTACAGTCTCGCCAGCGCGCTGATCTTCTCCCACCTCTTCTTCGGGCCGCTGGGTGAGGCCGGGGGGCTCATCGCCTCGCTCGGCACCATCACCGTCGGCTTCGCGGCGCGGCCCATCGGCGGCCTCGTCTTCGGCCACCTCGGCGACCGCTTCGGTCGCAAGATCGTCCTCATCGTCACCATCGCGCTGATGGGCGGCTCCAGCTTCCTGATCGGCCTGCTGCCGACGTATGAGACCGCGGGCGTGCTGGCGCCGATCCTGTTGATCGTGCTCCGCATCCTGCAGGGGCTCGGCGCGGGCGCCGAGCAGGCGGGCGCCACCGTCATGATCTCGGAGTTCGCCCCTGCCCCGCGCCGCGGCTTCTTCGCCGCGCTGCCGTTCGTCGGCATCCAACTCGGAACGCTGCTCGGCGCCGGCACGTTCGCCCTTCTGGGGCTGGCCCACACCGACCTGCTGCACAGCTGGCTGTGGCGCCTGCCGTTCCTGCTGGGCGCGGTTCTCGTCCTCGTCGCCGTCTACATCCGTCGTCGGCTGAAGGAGTCCCCGACGTTCGAGGTGCTCAACGAGCAGGGGGTCGAGCCCGAGAAGATCTCGCTGGGCCAGGCCATCCACTCCTCGCGCAAGAACATCCTCATCGGCATCGGCCTGCGCATGGCCGAGAACGGCAACTCCTCGATCTACACCTCGCTGCTGATCGCGTTCGTCGGGTCGCTGGCGGTCTTCAAGGGCCAAGCCAACCCCGGGCCGATCGGCGCCGTCGTCGCGGCGGCGCTCTCGATGGTCACCGTCGTCAGCTTCGGCGCCCTCTCCGACCGGTTCGGCCGCGTGCGGGTGTACCGCTTCGGCGCCCTGTTCTCCGCGATCGTGGCGATGCCCGCGTTCTACCTGCTGACGCTGGGGAACCCGTGGCTGGTGATCCTGGTCATGGCGGTCGGCATCGGCATCGGCGTCCAGGGCATGCTCGGCCCGCAGTGCTCGATGCTGCCCGAGCTGTTCGGCAACTCCCACCGCTACACCGGCGTCGCGATGGCCCGCGAGATCTCCGCGGTGCTGGCCGGTGGCCTCGCCCCGATGCTGGGCGCCGCGTTCCTCGCGATGACGGGCAACGCCTGGTGGACGATCGGCCTGTACTCGTTGGTGCTCTCGCTGATCACGTTCGCCACCACCTTCGTCACCCCCGAGACCGCCGGCCGCTCGTTGACGTCGCTCGAGGACGCGGTGAAGGGGGAGGTCGTCCGTCATGGCTGAGCCGATCGCTCCGAACCAGACCGTGCGGGTGGTGGTCGCCGCCCCGCTCGCGCCCGAGCTCGTGGAACGGATCGCCGCCGTCGACCCCCGGGTGGACGTCGTCGCCGATCAAGACCTGCTGCCCCCGATGCGGCATCCGGCCGACTTCGACGGCGACCCGTCGTGGTCGCGGACGCCCGAACAGGAGGCCCGCTTCGAGCAGCTGATCGACACCGCGGACGTCCTCTACGGCATCCCGGACGTCACGCCATCGAAGCTGGCTCGCACCGTCGCGGCGAACCCGAAGCTCCGCTGGGTGCAGACGATGGCGGCCGGCGGTGGAAGCCAGGTTGTCGCCGCGCAACTCCCGGACGAGGCCTACGAACGCATCACGTTCACGACGTCCGCGGGTGTCCACGGCGTCCCGCTGGCCGAATGGGCGATCTTCGGGATGTTCTGCGGCGCCAAGGAGCTTCCCCGGCTGCAGCGCCAGCAGCGCGCCCATGCGTGGCCGGACCGGGTCGTCGGGCACCCGATCGAGGGCAGCACCGCCCTCGTCGTCGGGCTCGGCGGCATCGGCCAGCAGGTGGCGAAACGCTGCAAGGCGCTCGGGATGACCGTCCTGGGGGTCAAGCGGCGGGTCAGTGACGTGGAGAACGTCGACGAGGTGCATGCGCTCGACGACCTGCGCTCGATCGTCGGCCGCGCCGACCACATCCTGCTGACGCTGCCGGGCACCCCGCAGACCACCCACCTGATCGACGCCGCGATGCTGGCGGCGGCCAAGCGCGGCGTCACGGTCGTCAACGTCGGGCGCGGCACCGTCATCGACGAGGCGGCCCTGGCCGACGCACTGGGCTCCGGGCAGGTGGGCTTCGCCGCTCTGGACGTCTTCGAGGTCGAGCCGCTGCCCGCCGAATCCCCGCTGTGGGACCTCGAGAACCTGCTCGTCAGCCCGCACTCGGGCGGCCTCGATCACCGTGAGGACGAGCGCATCTGCGAACTGTTCTGCGACAACCTGCGGGCGTTCCTCGACGGACGCGAGCTGCGCAACGTCGTCGACCCTGCGCAGGGGTATTAGGCCTGCGTCCCGCACGGAGCGAGGGCCGGGCCGCGCGTCCGGCCCTCGCCGTTGGCGCTACTTCTTCGACCGGCGCTCGTAGGGGACGACCTGCCGGCCGCCCTCGGACCACGCCGTGAATCCGCCCTCGAGGTGGCTGACGTTGGGCAGGCCCATGTCCTGCAGCGTCGCCGCGGACAGCGCCGAGCGCCAGCCGGAGCCGCAGTAGAGCACCAGCTTCTGGCCGGTGTCGAGCGCGGGCTTGTAGTACGGGCTCTCTGGGTCGACCCAGAACTCGAGCATGCCGCGCGGGGCGTGGAAGGCGCCGGGGATCATGCCGGTGCGCTCGAGCTCACGGGGGTCGCGGATGTCGACGAACAAGACGTCGGGATCGTTGAGCATGCCCTCGGCCTCGTCCTGGCCGACGGTCTGGACGCGGGCCTCCGCCTCGCGGATGAGTTGCTGCGAGCTCTTCGTGAGCGGCTCGCCGGGGTGTCGGTCGGTCACGGGTCCCTCCGTTCGTTCGCGCGGTTTGGATGGTGCGGCGTCAGCCTAGACCTTTCGCCTGACGCGCCGGCGACGCCTCCGATCACGGACGGACGCCTCACGCCCCCGTGCGCAGCCAGGCGTCCCCGCGGGCTCGCACCACCAGCGTCAGCATGCGGGCCAGCAGGTAGCCGCTGTAGGCGACCCACAGCCAGGTCAGGCCGTCCGGTCCGGGGCGCACCAGCAGCGCCAGCGGCACGAAGCAGGCCGTCGCCAGCGAGTTCGCGAAGGCGAGGTAGCGGGCGTCGCCGGCGCCGATGAGCACGCCGTCGAGGACGAAGACGATGGCTCCCAGCGGCACCATCGCGGCCAGCACGAGCACCGACCCGAGCAGCGGCCCTCGGACGTCCGGGTCCGGGGTGAACACCCCGATCAGCAGCGGACGCGCCAGCGCCAGCAGCGCCGCGACGCCGAGCCCGAACGCGACGCCCCAGCCCAGCGAACGCCGGGTGATGGCACGCGTCTCCTCGACCTCGCCGGCGCCCAGCCGGTTGCCGATCAGCGCCTGGCAGGCGATCGCGATGGCGTCCAGCACGTAACACAGGAACGACCACAGCGCGTTCGTCACCTGGTGGGCCGCGAGTTGGGCTGCGCCGAGCCGCGTCGCCACCGCCGTCGAGAGCAGCATCGTGACCTGCAGCGCCGCGGACCGGATCACGAGCCACCCGCCGGACGCCGCCGCGGCGAGCACCGCGGCCGGGCGGACCCGGCGAGGCGCTCCGGCCGCCCGCGCCGTCCGGACGACCGTGGCGGCGAGCACGACGCCCGCCGCGGTCTGCGCGAGCGTGGTGCCGAGCGCCGCCCCCGCGATGCCCAGCCCGGCGACGAAGATCAGCGTCGCGTTCAGCGCGACGTTCAGGACGTTGGCGCTGACCGCGACGACCAGGGGCGTCCGGGTGTCCTGCAGCCCGCGCAGCACGCCCGTCGCCGCGAGGACGCCCAGGGCGCCGGGGAGCGAGAACGCGACGATCCGCAGGTAGGCGCTCGCCGCGTCCGCCACCGGTCCGGTGGCGCCGTACCAGCCCGGGACGAACGGCGAGGCCAGCGACAGCGCGACCGCGAGCACCAGCCCCAGCCCGGCGCCGAGGACGATGCCGTCCACCCCGGCGGCCAGCGCGCCGGGGCGGTCGCCGGCGCCGAGCAGGCGTCCGACGCGGGAGGTGGTGCCGTAGGCGAGGAACACCGACAGGCCCAGCAGCAGGCCGAGCGCGCTGCCGCCGATACCCAGGCCGGCCAGGGCCGGCGTCCCCAGGTGCCCGACGAACGCCGTGTCGGCCAGCACCATCAGCGGCTCGGAGATGAGCGTCGCGAAGGTCGGCAGCGTCAGCGCCCAGAGGCGACGGTCGATTTCGCGGCGGTTCACCCGGCCATGATCGCGGGGCGTCCCGGGGTTGTCACGCCGGGACCAGCGCCGGGAGCGTCGGCGGTCGCGCGTAGCATGGCGGGCATGCCCCAGCCCTCCTCGGCGCCCCCCGATGCGCTCATGAGCCGGGCGCACGACGCCCTGCAGAGGGTCTTCGGCTACGACGCCTTCCGCGGCGATCAGGCAGCGATCATCGAGCACGTCCTGCGCGGCGGGGACGCCCTCGTCCTGATGCCGACCGGCGGCGGGAAGAGCCTGTGCTACCAGATCCCCGCGATCGTGAGCCAGGGCACCTGCGTGGTCATCTCGCCGCTGATCGCGCTCATGCAAGACCAGGTGGATGCCCTTGAGCAACTCGGCGTGCGGGCGGCGTTCCTGAACTCGAGCCAGTCGCTCGACCAGCGCCGGTCGGTCGAGGCGGCGCTGCTGGCCGGCGAACTCGACCTGGTCTATCTCGCGCCCGAGCGGCTGCAGGGGGCCGCCGGGCTCCTCGACCGGGCCCCGATCAGCCTGTTCGCCATCGACGAGGCGCACTGCGTGGCCCAGTGGGGGCACGACTTCCGGCCCGACTACCTCGGGCTGACGCTGCTGCACGAGCGGTGGCCGTCCGTGCCGCGTATCGCGCTCACCGCGACGGCCACCGAGGAGACCCGCCGCGAGATCGTCGCCAACCTGCACCTTGAGGACGCCGCCGTCTACGTGTCGAGCTTCGACCGGCCGAACATCCAGTACCGCATCGCCCCCAAGCAGGACGCCCGCGGGCAGTTGCTCGCGCTCATCCGCGACGAGCACCCCGGCGAGGCCGGCATCGTCTACTGCCTCAGCCGTCGCTCGGTCGAGCAGACCGCTCAATGGCTGTGCGACCGCGGGGTCGACGCGCTGCCGTACCACGCTGGGTTGGACGCCGCGATCCGCGCTGAGCATCAGGCCCGGTTCCTGCGGGAGGACGGTCTCGTCATGGTCGCGACCATCGCGTTCGGTATGGGCATCGACAAGCCGGACGTCCGCTTCGTCGCCCACCTCGACCTGCCCAAGTCGATCGAGGGGTACTACCAGGAGACCGGACGCGCCGGGCGCGATGGGCTGCCGTCCACGGCCTGGCTGGCCTACGGGCTGAACGACGTCGTGCAGCAGCGCCGCATGATCGAGGACGGCGAGGGCGACCGGCAGCGCAAGCGCGCCCAAACGCTGCACCTGGACGCCATGCTCGCCCTCTGCGAGACCGTCGACTGCCGCCGCCGGCAGTTGCTCGCGTACTTCGGCCAGCACAGCGAGCCGTGCGGGAACTGCGACACCTGCCTGTCCCCGCCGACGTCCTGGGACGGCACCGTCGCCGCGCAGAAACTACTGTCGACCGTGGTGCGGCTGCGCACCGAGCGGAACCAGTCGTTCGGCGCGGGGCAGATCATCGACATCCTGCTCGGCCGCGAAACCGAGCGGGTGCGGCAGTGGCACCACGATCAGCTGTCCACCTACGGCATCGGCCACGACCTCACCGAGCAGCAGTGGCGCGGCGTCGTGCGGCAACTGCTCGCGCAGCGCAAGCTGCACGTCCGCGGCGAGTACGGCGTCCTCGACCTCACCGAGGACAGCAACGCGGTGCTGCGCGGGGAAGTATCCGTCCCGCTGCGCACCGAGCCCGAGCGTGTCGGACGCTCCCGGCGCAAGACGACCTCCGCCGCGGCCGAGCTCGACGCGCCGCAGCAGGACCTGTTCGAGAAGCTGCGCGCCTGGCGCAAACAGACGGCGTCCGAGCAGGGCGTGCCCGCCTACGTCGTGTTCCCCGACGCGACGCTGGCCGCGATCGCCACGGCGCGACCGGCCGACCTCGAGGAGCTGTCGGGCATCTCCGGCGTCGGCCAGGCGAAGCTGTCCCGATACGGCGACGCCGTGCTCGCGGTGGTCGCCGAGGGCTGACGCCGGCCCCTTCCGATCCAGCCCCGTCCGGTTCCGGGCAGGGCTCTTTCGTCGCGGATGGCGTCACAGACGTCACACTCACGCACCGAGGACGCCGCCGCTGAGCGTGCGCATGGGCCCGGCCCGGCAACGAGTGTGACGTTTGTGACGTGGCAGCGAGGTGTGCTACCACGTGGGGCCCCCGGTCACCGTCGCTGAATGGGTATGCCGCTACGCGCTAACGAGATGTGGGCGGATAACCGCAAATAGCGGTAAAGGGCTGGAGAAAACTCGTCACGAGCGAAGGGCCGCTGGGTGGCACTCTATTGGTGCACAATGTCGCATGTGCAGCGATGAGCGCTGCTCGACTGGAAGGCAAGGGCGCCACCGTGGCAGATATCGAAGACACTTTGGCCGATGTGGCACGTCGCGCGAACGAGTACGGGACTTCTCTGGCCACCGAAGAGGCGACCAAGAATGCGATCGTGATGCCGTTCATCTCCCAGGTGCTCGGCTACGACGTCTTCAACCCGGCCGAAGTGGTTCCGGAGTTCATCGCCGACGTGGGCCTGAAGAAGGGCGAAAAGATCGACTACGCGATCATGCGGGACGGCAAGGTGAATATCCTCATCGAGGCCAAGAAGGTGGGGGAGGACCTGTCCCTTGCGCACGCCAGCCAGTTGGTGCGCTACTTCCACGTCTCCGACGCACGTATCGGCGTCCTGACGAATGGCCGAACGTGGAACTTCTATACGGATCTGGACCGGGCCAACATCATGGATGAGCGGCCGCTCCTCGTGCTGGACCTACTTGACATCGATCCGGTGGCCATTCCGCATCTGCGCAAGATGGCGAAGGAATCCTTCGATCTGGACTCGGTCATCGCGTCCGCCGAGGAACTCAAGTACGTCTCGGCCATGAAGAGGGAGATCGCCAAGGAGATGGCTGAGCCCAGCGAGGACTTCGTCCGGCTCTTCGCGAAGCGTGTCTACACCGGTTTTCTCACCGCGCGCGTCCTGGAGACGTTCTCGGATCTGACGGCGAAGGCGGCCGCACAGCACATCAACGATCGGCTCAATTCGCGGCTCAAGACAGCGCTGGCCGACCAGGCTCCGTCCATCGGTGCGGCACCGCACGAGCAGCCGTCGGCGAGGGAACCAGCGCCCCAATCGGTCGCGGAGGAGGTGGCGTCGGCGCCCATCGCCTCTGACGGCAAGAGCAACGTCCACACCACGGAGGACGAACGCGAAGGCTTCCGGATCATCAGAGCCATCGTGGCCGGCCAGGTGCCCATCGCGCGGGTGGCCATGCGAGACGCCGCCTCGTACTGCGCGATTCTGCTGGACGACAACAACCGCAAACCGATCGCCCGCCTCTACTTCGACGGCAGGGTGAAGCGGCTGGGGTACTTCGACGCTGAGAAAAACGTGACCCGCGTCGATCTCGAGGGCCTGGAGAGCATCTACGAGTACGCAGAACAGCTTCGGGCGACGGTCGACCGGTATCTCGCGCCGGAGGCGAGCGCCTCCTAGCTTCGATCGCGCGCGTCGCGGGTGCGGCGAGTGCGATGAGGTCATCCGGAGCGCACGTCGGCACGCCTGGGACACGCGAGCTCAGGCGATGCCGACTAGCGTGAGCCGTCATGAGCACCCTGCGAACCGACCGGCTGTTCCTGCGGCCCTTCGAGGACGGCGATGTCGACTTCCTGCTCGACCTGTACTCGCGGCCCGAGGTGATGCGGTTCATCGGGGACGGCTCGGTGCAGACCACCCGGGCGCAGGCGGAGCAGCGGCTCGTCCGTTACCGCGCGGTGGACGATCCGGTGCAAGGGATCTGGGCCATCACGGACGCCGGGTCCGGCGACCGCTACGGGACGCTGCTGCTCAAGGGCCTGCCGGCGTCGGCCCCGGACCGGCGACCGGGGGCTCCGCGGCCCGAGTCGGGGCACATCGAGATCGGGTGGCACCTGCACCCGGACGCCTGGGGCCGCGGCGTCGCCACCGAGGCTGCGGCCGCCGTCCTCGGTCACGCCTGGTCGGGCGGGCTCAGCCACGTGTTAGCCGTCACGCACCCGGACAACGTCGCCTCCCAGGCGGTGGCCCGCCGCATCGGCATGCGGGACCTGGGCCTGACCGATGCGTTCTACGACACCGGCACGGCGCTGTTCCGGGTCGACCGGCCGGGTTCGGCCGACTGACCCACCCCGACGCGCCGCCTCAACGGCAGCCCTTGCTCGCCAGCCACGCCTTGGCCGCGGTGACGGCGTCCTGGGCGGGGGTGTCGGGGGCGATACGGTCGCCGTAGGTGCGTCCCGCGCGGTCGGCGTAGACGCTCGTGGTGAGCTGCATCACGGCGCCGTCGGCCAGAGGCATGCCCTGGTTGGCGGAGCTGTAGCCGGCGCTGGGCGTCCCGAAGGTGCGGGTGTTCGGAAGGCCGCGGAACGACACCAGCACGGCCTCGCCGGAGGACGCGGTGTCGGCGTCCTGCAGCACGGCGACGGGCTGGGTGATCTTGGCGCCCGGCTCGACCTTCGCCATCGCGTTGCCGCCGATACCGACCTCGTTGCCCTTGACGGTGACGGCCGTCTGCTGGCCCACGCGGGGCTTGAAGTACATCGCGTCGCCGTCGGGCAACAACTGCCCGACGCCGGCGAGCATCGGCCACATGGTGCCGCCGCGGTTGCCGCGCAGGTCGATGATCCACCCGCACGTCTGGGCGGCGTTGGCGCGGATACCGTCCGCCTCGGTCTGCGCGAATCGCTGGCTGAACTCCTGGTCCTCGGCGCCGAGCTCGGGGATGCGGATGGTCGTGACGCCGCCTTCGCGGGAGACGGACGGCTGCTCGCGGGACGGGTCGGGCCCGGCGGCCCGCTTGGCCGGGGTGACGAAGAAGCTGTGCTTGCCGCCGGCGACCTTGAGCGCTCGCTCGATCGCGGGATACGTCTGCTCGTAGCTGGTGGCGTCGCGGGTCTCGGCGATCAGGCGCTCGCGGGCGGCCGTCCACTGGGGGCCGTCGGCGAAAAGGCCAGCTTCCATGCGGTCGGCGGCCTGCTCGGCGTAGTCCGGTGCGCTCGGCTTGATGAGGTAGAAGCCGAGGTACGGGCCGATGAACAGCGCCGCCGCGATCAACGCGATCAGCAGGAGAGCGACGATGCCCAGCAGGATCCAGAGCCACAGGCGGCGTCGACGGCGGGGGCGAGGGGCGGCAGAGTCGGCCATAGGTCTCCTTCGGGGGTGGATCCCGCGGCCGGGTGAGGACGGGGGACAGCGAGGTCGGCGAAGAGGGCTGGCAGGTCGGCGATGGGCAGGTGGACGCTGGCCAGCATAGGCGAACGGCGTTGCCAGCGGCCCGGGAGTGCCTGTCCTCGTCGCCTCGTCGCGAATGGTGACGATCGTGCCGGACGATTCCGGCATCGCCGGTCCTCCTCGTGCGGTCACACGAGCTGATTCGGTGCGAGTAGCGTTCGTTCGGAAGAGGGGAATCAGCTCCTCGTCCCTCGGCCGGGCCTGCGGGCCCCGGTGGAGGGACTGATAAGGAGAATCCAGTGTTCGTCGCAACACCGCACCTGCCGCGTCATCCTGAGGCGGACGGCACCAAGAGCATCGTCGGGGCTACCGTCATCGACGGCACCGGCGCCGATCCCCTCATCGACGGAGATCGTCATCGAGGGCGGCACCATCGACTACGTCGGCGAGCGCCGTCCAGGGGCCCGCTCGGGCGACGAGGTGATCGACGCGTCCGGGTACACCATCCTTCCGGGCTTCATCGACGTGCACACGCACCTCGGCGCGGGTCTTGAGGGGGGCCTGGACCCCAACGCCGCTTTTGCCAGCGAGAAGGTGATGGCCGTCGCACGCAACGCGCGCCTCACGCTCATGGCTGGTGTCACGACCGTCCGCGATCTGGGCGGTTTGGACTACGGCTTTGCACGGAACGTGTTCGAGCGCGGAGACGTCGCTGCGCCTCGCACACACACCGCGATCACCATCCTCTCGCCGACCGGCGGACACGCCGACTTCCATCTGCGCAATGGCAATCCTGTGAGCACCGTCGACTTCCCGGAGATCGAGGGCGGTAACCTCATCGACTCCGACGACCAGACGCGAAAGGCGATCCACGTGCTCATCCGCTCGGGTGCCGACTGCGTCAAGGTCGCGACGACCGGCGGAGTTTCCTCCCCTTCCGACACCCCCGATGATGTCGGCATCACCGCGCACCAGTTGGAGTTGATGCGCGAGGAACTCAGCAAGCGAGGGGGACGCCCGATCGCCGCCCATGCGCAGGGCATCGACGGCATCTGGCAGGCCATCGAGGGCGGCGTCGATTCCGTGGAACACGGCTACGGCATCACCGATGAGGCGGTTGACGCACTGCTCGAGAAGGACATCTGGTTGGTTCCCACGCTGGCGTCGGCGCTGCGCGTTCCCGACCCCGCCAAGGTTCCGGCCTATCTGTACGAGAAGAAGGTGAAGTGGTCGTCCTTGGCGCGCGAGAACATCACGAACGCCATCAAGCGCGGGGTCCGGGTCGCAGCCGGCACGGACGCCGCGATCGTCCCGCACGGCCTGAACCTCCGCGAGATCGGCCACCTCGTGGAGTTGGGCATGGAGCCAATGCAAGCGATCGTCTCCGGCACGAAGAACGGCGCCACATTGATGGGCCTCGACGAGCACCTCGGCACCCTCGAGGAGGGGAAGCTCGCGGACCTGGTGGCCGTGAAGTTCAACCCGCTCGACCCGAACGAGACCAAGAAGCTCGGCCTGCTGGACAACGTCCGGGTGGTCATGCAGGGCGGCCTGGTGCACAAGGATCTCGACCATGCGTTCGGGGACCTGTACTTGCCGCCGCTGGTCGCGCAGACCTTCGCCCAGCCCGAATGATCCCCCCACACGTACCGAAGAGAACGTGACTCACGTCTCCTTCGCTGTTGCTCCTGGTGGAGACCGCCGTCCTGGTCGCCCTCGTCCTGAAGTGAACGGCGTTGCCAGCCGCCCGGTTGTGGTGGCCCGCCGCTCGTTGGTACAACAAGCGGGTGAACAGCGGAGTGCGCATCGACCCCGAGGCGGAGGCGGCGCCCTACGAACAGATTCGCGACCAGATCGCCGCGCTGCGCGCGTCGGGACGGTGGCCGACGAACTTCCGCCTGCCGACCGTGCGCGGGCTGGCCGACGAGCTGGGTCTGGCGCCCAACACCGTCGCCCGGGCGTACCGGGAGCTGGAGGCGTCCGGGCAGATCGAGACCCGAGGACGCCGCGGGTCGTTCATCGCCGGGTCCGACGAGGCGCGGGTGAAGGCCGCGGCGCAGGCGGCGCGGGACTACGCCACGCTGGTCCGCGAGTTGCACCTCGAACCCGCCCACGCGCTGGGGATCGTCCGCGCCGAGCTCGGGCTGGCGACCGACGAGTGAGGCCGTCCGCGGACGCGTGAGAGCCGATCCCGGA
This sequence comes from Nigerium massiliense, assembly GCF_000826085.1. Lineage (GTDB taxonomy): Bacteria > Actinomycetota > Actinomycetes > Propionibacteriales > Propionibacteriaceae > Propioniciclava > Propioniciclava massiliense. Next base: position 1,038,635 of record NZ_CCYM01000002.1, read on the forward strand.
CGCCCGAGCCGGACGGGTCCGCGGGACCATGAGCCACCGCCCGTCGCCGAATCTGGGACGATGAACAGAACCTCACCCGACTCACCGCAAGGAACCGCCGTGCCGACCAACCCGCTCGAGGCTTTTGCCACCGTTCTGTTCGTCCACGCGCACCCCGACGACGAGACGCTCGCGACGGGCGTCGTGCTGGCCGAACTCGCCGAGCGCGGCGTCCGGACGGCCGTGCTGACCGCCTCCCGGGGCGAGGCCGGCGAGGTCGCCGCCGGAGACGTCGCCCCCGGCAGTCCCGAGCTGGCCGCTGCCCGCGAGCGCGAGCTCGCCTGCGCGGCCGCCGAGCTCGGGGTCAGCGAGCTGTGTTTCCTGGGCCGGCCGCCGGCGTCGGCGTCCGGGGTGGAGCACCGCTACACCGATTCGGGCATGCGCTGGGTGGACGACGCCGAGACCCTCGCCGGGCCGGGCGACGACGCGGCCGAGGACGCCCTCAGCCTCGCGGACCCCTCGGCCGTCACCGCCGACATCGTCGCGTACGCCTCCGCGGTCGGCGCGGACGTCATCGTCGGCTACGACCCGCGCGGCGGCTACGGCCACCCCGACCACATCGCCCTGCACTCCACCTCGGCGGCCGCGGCGTCCGAACTCGGCATCCCGTTCGTCGAGGTGGTGTCCTGGTCGCGCTCGGACGCCGGACGCCCGCCCGCCGACGACGCCTTCTGGGTCGAGCGGCCCGACCTCCTGGACACCCTGGTGCGCGCCCTGCGGTGCTACCGGACGCAGGTCACCGTCGACGGGACGAACGTGGTCCACGTGGGCGGGCAGGTGGAGCCGATCCCGACGTCCGTGGGCCTGCGCCGCGCCTGAGGCCAGCAGACACCGCAGCTCGGGGTCAGCGGTACATCTCGTCGGCGAGCAGGTCGTCGGTGACGGTGTCGGTGTCGACCCAGTCGATGCTGTGCTCGACGGCCTTGTTCCACACCCGCAGGCGACGGGCGCGCTCCTCGTCCGAGATCTGCGGGTCCCAGCGCTTCTCGATGCGCCAGTGCTCGGCGAGCTCGTCCAGGCCCTGCCACATGTCGACGGCGAGCCCGGCAGCGTACGCGGCGCCCAGCGCGGTGGTCTCGGGGACCTCGGGCCGCACGACGGGGACGTTCAGTAGGTCGGATTGCAGCTGCATCAGCGAATCGTTGCCGACCATGCCGCCGTCCACCCGCAGCCCGCGCAGCCCCGTGCCGAGCCCGGACGCCTCGACGTCGTTGTTCATCGCGTTGACGACCTCCCAGGTGGAGAACGCCGTGCACTCCAGCGCAGCGCGCGCCAGGTGCGCCTTCGTCACGAACCGGGTCAGGCCGACGATGGTGCCCCGCGCGTCCGGACGCCAGCGTGGCGCGTACAGCCCGGAGAACGCCGGGACGATGTAGGCGCCGCCGGTATTACGCACGGTGGACGCGAGCCGGTCGACGTCCGCGGACTTCGAGATCATCCCGATCTCGTCGCGCAGCCACTGCACGACCGAGCCGGCGTCGGCGACCGGGCCTTCCAGCGCGAAGACGGGAGGCTTGTTGCCGAGCTGGTAGAGGACCGTGGTGAGCAGGCCGTGCTGGCTGGGCACGGGGACGACCCCGGTGTTCATCAGCAGGAACGAGCCGGTTCCGTAGGTGTTCTTCGCCGAGCCCGGCTCGAAGCAGGTCTGGCCGAACGCCGCGGCCTGCTGGTCGCCGAGGATGCCCGCGATCGGGACGCCCGCGAGCGACGAGCGCCGGGTGGCCTCGCCGATGACCTCGGAGGACGACACGATCGTCGGCAGCATCGCCATCGGGACGCCCACGAGCTCGCACAGCTCGGGGTCCCAGTCGCAGGTGGTCAGGTTCATCAGCAGCGTGCGCGACGCGTTGGTGACGTCCGTGACGTGGACGCCGCCGCGCGGCCCTCCGGTCAGGTTCCAGACCAACCAGGAGTCCATGGTGCCGAACGCGAGGTCGCCGCGCTCGGCCTTGGCGCGCGCCCCGCGGACGTGGTCGAGGATCCAGGCGGCTTTCGGGCCCGCGAAGTACGACGACAGCGTCAGGCCGGTCTTGGCGCGGAACCGGTCGGGGTCGCCGTCGGCCAAGGCGTCCACCTCGGGCTGGGTGCGGGTGTCCTGCCAGACGATCGCGCGGTGGATCGGACGCCCCGTGCGCCGGTCCCACACCACGACGGTCTCGCGCTGGTTGGCGATGCCCACGGCGGCGAGGTCGCTGGTGCGGATGCGTAGCCTGCGCATCGCGTCCCGGACGACGCGGTCGAGGTTGTCCATGATCTCGCGGGGATCGTGCTCGATCCAGCCCGCCCGCGGGTAGTGCTGCTTGTGCTCGCGGTTACCGACGCCGACGACGCGGCCGTCCCCGTCGAAGACGATCGCGCGCGTGCTGGTCGTGCCCTGGTCGATCGCCAGCACGTAGGACTGCTTACCCACCGGTTGCCCCCTTCATCGGTCGGTGCCTCACTCTATCGAGGGCCCCGGGGCATTCGGTGCGGGTGTCTCAGCGCGTCATCTCGGCGCGCAGGACGTCCAGCGGGAGCGCGCCGAGGTTCAGCGCGCGGGTGTGGAACTCCTTCAACGAGAACTCCTCGCCGCGCCCCTCCGCGACCTGCCGGGCCTCCTCGCGGACCTGCTCCCAGACCCGCTGGCCGAGCCGGTAGCTCGGCGCCTGGCCCGCCCAGCCGAGGTAGCGGTGCAGTTCGAAGCGCAACGCCTTCTCCTCCATCAGGACGTTGCTGCGCAGCAGGTTCCAGGCCTTGTCGTAGTCCCAGACGCCGCCGCCGTACTCGGCCGGCGCCTCCTTCTTCAGGTGGAAGCCGATGTCGAGGACGACGCGGGTCGCGCGCAGCCGCTGGCTGTCGAGCATGCCGAAGCGGTCGCCGTCGTCGCTGAGGTGGCCGAACTCGTCCATCAGGCGCTCCGCGTACAGCGCCCAGCCCTCGCCGTGCCCGGAGATCCAGCAGGCCAGCCGGCGCCACAGGTTCAGCTCGGCGGAGTTCTGCACCGCCTGGGCGATCTGCAGGTGGTGGCCCGGGACGCCCTCGTGGTAGACGGTTGTCTTCTCGGCCCAGGTGGTGAACTCGGTGACGCCCGGCGGCACGGACCACCACATGCGTCCCGGACGGCTGAAGTCGTCGCTGGGGCCGGTGTAGTAGATGCCGCCGTTCTGGGTCGGTGCGATGCAGCACTCGAGCGAGTGCATCTTCTCGGAGATGTCGAAGTGGGTGCCGTCGAGATCGGCGATGGCCTGGTCGGACGTCCGCTGCATCCACCGCTGCAGCTCGTCGGTGCCGTGCAGGATGCGGTCGGGGTCGGCGTTGAGCGTGGCGACCGCGTCGGCCACGGACGCCCCCGGCCCGGCGATCTTCTCGGCGAGAGCCTCCATTTCCGCGGCGATCTCGGCGAGCGTGGCCAGGCCCCACTCGTAGGTCTCGTCGAGGTCCACCTCGGCGCCGACGAACAGCCGGGACGCCAAGCGGTAACGCTCGCGTCCGAAAGCCGGGTCCTCGACGGCGTCCGGCAGGACGGTGTCGCGCAGGTAGGCCGCGAGCCTGCCGTAGGCGGCGGCCGCGGCGTCCCCGGCGGAGGTCAGGCGCTGCGCGAGGTCCGCACCGGGCTCGGCGCCGTCGGGGCGGGCGCCGCGCGTGAACGCGACGAAGAACGAGGACGCCGGGTCGGCCAGCGTCTCGGCCTGGCCGAGCGCGTCGGTCGTCTGCAGGCGGCTGGGGCGCAGCCCGCGCGAGCGGCCCTCCTCGAGGCACGCGAGGAAGCCGTCCACTGCCTCGGGCAGCCCGCCCAGCCGCTCGGCGACGGTCGTCCAGTCGGCGGTGGTGGACGTCGGCATCTGGTCGAAGATGTCCCGGAACGACTGCACGGGGCACTCGATGTTGTTCAGGTTGCGCAGGTGCTCCCCGGCCTCGTGTCGCTCCAGGTCGAGACCGAGGCGGTCGCGCATGGCCGCCACGGTGACGCGGTCGGTGTCGTCGGCGACGTCCGCCTCGTCCAGTGCGGCGAGGGTGCGGCGGTTCAGGTCGGCGACGGCGTCGTGGCTCGCGGGGGAGTGGTCGCCCATGAGGTGGTCGTAGCCGGGCAGGCCCATCGCGGTGGCCTCCAGCGGGCGCAGGGCGGCGTAGGCGTGCGTGTAGTCGTCGGCGATGCGGTCGATGGCGCTGGGAGTCCTCATCTGTGGAACCTATCGCCGCCCGCCCTGCCGTGACGAGGTGGGGGGCGCCACCCCGACGCTGCGGCTGTTCAGTCTTCACTTGACGGCGGGGTCGTCGGTGAGCCGCCGGTGTCCCACGGGCGACCTGATGGGTCCGCCCGGGTGAACCCTCGGGGACGCGCTGCCCGGCGCCCACAGGAAGGCCACCCGGCTTTGGCACACTCGGCCCGTGACGAAGATCTGGGGGCACCGCGGAGCCAGCGCCTACGCCCCGGAGAACTCGCTGCCCGCGTTCGAGCTCGCCCTCGAGCAGGGCGCCGACGGGGTGGAATGCGACGTCCAGCTCACCCGCGACGACCAGGTGGTCGTCATCCACGACGAGACGCTGGAGCGGACGACCGACGGCCACGGCTGGGTCGCCGACCACACCGCCGCCCAGCTGCGGCGGCTGGACGCCTCGGGCGGGCGCGACGGATTCGCGGGGACGAAGGTCCCGCTGCTGGCCGAGGTGCTGGCGCTGATCGCGGACTCCGGCAAGGACATCAACATCGAACTCAAGAACAACCGCATGGCCTACAAGGGGCTCGAGGAGCGGGTGCAGGAGCTCGTGGACGCCGCCGGCGTCGCGTCCCAGGTGGTGCTGTCGTCCTTCAACCACTACTCGCTCAAGCGGCTGCAGGGCCTGAGCCGGCTGCCGCTCGGCGCGCTCTACACCGACCCGCTGTTCAAGCCGTGGAAGTACGTCGAGAAACTCAAGGTCGGCGCGATCCACCCGCCGATGCGCTGGACGACGAGGAAGGTCGTCGAGAAGAGCCACGAGCACGGGCTGAAGGTGCACGCCTGGACGGTGAACGACGCTAAGGACGTCGGCAAGCTGCTGCGCCGCGGCGCGGACGCCGTGATCACCGACCGCCCGGACGTCGCGCGCGAGGTGCGGGACGCCGAGGGCTGAGGCCCAGCGCGAAGTCGGGGGCGTCCGGTGCCGCCCAGATGAAGAAATGGTGACTGTGGCTTTCGGCGCTGGTGTCGCGGTTTCGGCGGACGTAGCGTCTGCGCTGCTGCGTTCCGAACGGCCGCAGCAGTCACGAAAGGGCCCTCAGATGAAGCGCGTCGCCACGGTTGCAGCCCTGCTGCTGCTCACCGGTCCGCTCGCCGCCTGCGCCGGCGTCAACTCCCAGACGACCTCCGCCTCGACCCCGACGGCGGCCTCATCTCCGCAGCAGACCGCCGCGTCGACGGCCGGGTCGTCGCCCAGGGCGTCGGCCACGGCGTCCGCCGCGTCGACCTACACGATGGCCGACGTCGGCAAGCACAACAACGAGCAGTCCTGCTGGACGGTCGTCGACGGCAAGGTCTACGACGTGACGCAGTGGATCGGCCAGCACCCCGGCGGCCGCCAGCGCATCCTGAACCTCTGCGGCAAGGACGGCTCGGCCGACTTCACCGGCCAGCACGGCAACGACGACACCGCCAGGGGCCGCCTCGCCTCCTTCGAGATCGGCACCCTGGGCTGATCGGCTGACCGGACGCCCCCGAGGACGCCCCGGCTCAGCCTGCCGGGGCGTCCTCGGGGGCGATCACGGTCGCGGCGCGCTCCGGCACCAGGGCGGGCAGCGCGCGCCGCAGGATCTTGCCCGCGGCTGAGCGCGGCACCTGCTCGACGAACGCGAGGCCGCCCAACCGCTTGTGCGGGGACACCTGGTCAGCCACCAGACGCCGCAGCTCGGACGCCTCCACCGTCGCGCCCGGCGCGAGTTGGACCAGCCCGAAGGGCACCTCCTCGCCGGACCTGGTGCGCACACCCAGCACGGCGGCGTCCGCGACGGCAGGGTGCGCCTGCAGGATCGCCTCCAGCTCGGCCGGGGCGATCTGCATGCCGCGTCGCTTGATGAGTTCCTTGATGCGGTCGACGATGCGGACGACGCCGCGGGCGTCCACCACGACGAGGTCGCCGGTGTGCACCCAGCCGTCGGCGTCCAGCACCGCGTCCGTGTCGGCCGGTTCGCCGAGGTAGCCCAGCATCGCGTTCGGCCCCGTGCACCACAGCTCGCCTGGCGCGCTCTCGCCCTCGGTGGGGACGTCCACGTCGCGCCCGGTCTCGGGGTCGACGACGCGGAACCGGACGTTCGGCACCGCCGGCCCGATCGTGTCGAGCGAGACGTCCGTCCAGTCCAGGGGGATGACGTGGGTGACCGGAGACAGCTCCGTCATGCCGTAGCCCTGAATCACCCGGACGCCGAGCCGGGACGCCAGCGCCTCGCCGACCGCGCCGTCCAGCGGGGCCGCGCCCGACACGGCCAGCGCGACCGAGGAGAAGTCCGCCTGCGCGACGGCCGGGTGCTTGGCCAGGAAGTTCGCGACCGGCGGCACCAGGAACAGCACCCGAGGCCGCCGGACGCTCACGATCTGCAGGAACAGCGCCGGGTCGAACGCCGCCATCGTGTACTGCGGGAAGCGCCGGAACAACCCGTAGTTGAGGTTCGTCGTGAGCGCGTAGATGTGGCTGAAGGGCAGGAACGCGATCCACGACACGTCGTCCCCGAGGGGGCGCAGCACCTCGTTGAACTGCAGCATGTTCGCCACCAGGTTGCGGTGGCTGAGGCGGACGGCCTTCGGCATCCCGGACGTCCCGGACGAGAACGGAAGGCAGGCGACGTGGGTGGCGGGGTCGATCGCGAGCTGGGGCGGAGCCGGGGGCGTGGCGAGGGCGTCCGCGTACGACACGTGCCCGGCCGCGTCGCCGCCCACCACCAGGACGTCCTCGGCGGCAAGCCCGGCGCGCGCGCAGGCGTCCGCGACCTGGGGCAGCAGGGCGGGCGACGTGATGACCTTCTGGGCGCCTGTCACCTGCAGCTGCCGCGCGATCTCGGGGGCCGTATAGGCCGCGTTGATCGGCGTCACCGCCGCTCCGGCGCGCAGGATGCCGTGGAACGCGCTGAGGTACTCAGGTTGGTTCGGCAGGTCGATCGCCACGGCGTCCCCCGGAGCGACGCCGTGACCGGCGAGCCAGGTGGCCAGGGCGTCCGCGTCGTGCTTGACCTGGCCCATCGTGAGCGAGGTGCCGGTGACGTGGTCGAGGGCGGCGAGTCGGCCGGCGTCGGCGTCGGTGAGGCCCTCGAAGATCAGCCCATAGAGGCTGACGTCCGGGACGTCGATGTCGGGCAGGGGGCCGTGTAGTTCCATGGGGCTCCTTCGTCGGGGCGGCGGAACGGTCCCCACACCCTCATGACGTGGGGACGCGGGGGGTCAGAGGAAGAGCGAGAGCAGCAGCACCACGGCCAGGCCGACGAGCGAGTTGCTCAGCTGGAGCAGGATGGAGACGCCGAAGCTCGGGCGCTTGTCGAGCGGCACCTCGTCGTCGGCCTGCAGGAGGGCCGGGGACGCGTAGTCGAGGTTGCCGAGAAAGCGCGGCAGGATCCAGCCGGTGACGAACACGGTCGGGATGGCCACGACGAGCCCCAACACGTACGACATGCCGACGTCCGCGCCGTAGGCGTTGGCCAGCGCGACGGGGCCGGGCTGGGGCACGAACAGCGAGTGCGCGGTGGTGGTGGCCGCGACCGCGGGGATCGCGAGCTTCATGAACGGCATCTTCGCCTCGTGCGCGACCGCCACGATCAGCGGGGCCAGGATGATGAACGCGACCTCGTAGAACATCGCCAGGCCGAACACCATGCCGGCGATGACCATGGCGATCTTGACGTAGCGGATGCCGAACTTGGCGATCAGCGTCTCGGCGATCTGGCTGGCCGCGCCGGAGTCGACCATCAGCTTCCCGATGACAGCCCCGAACACGACGATCATGGCCAGCGAGCCCAGCGTCGACCCGAAGCCCGTCTGGATCGTCTTCAGCAACGTCTGCGGGTTGAGCACCGCGTTGTCGCCGAGCGGCGGTAGCCAGCCGAGGTTGATGCCGGCCATCTCCAGGAACCCGATCAGCAGCGCCGCGATCAGCAGGGCCAGCATGGCGTTGAGTTTGAACTTGATGTTGAGGAACAGCATCGCCCCGATGCCGAGGACGACGAACAGGATGTGCAGCCACGTCATGAGGGCAATTTCTCTCTGGTCGAAGGAGGGGTAAGCCTTTATAACAGACGGGTTACGTCGTTGACAGCTGGCGCGTCCACGGTGGCCCCGAGCGCGGCGCGGACGGTCGCGGGGGACTTGGCGCGCGGTGCCAGGATGGACGCCGTGAAGACGACATTCGACATGGGTGGTTTCCAAGTGGACCGTGTGGGCTTCGGCGCCATGCAGTTCCCCGGGCCGGGCGTCATGGGCCCGCCGCAGGACAAGGACGCCGCGCTCGCCCTGCTGCGCCGCGTCCTCGAGTTGGGCATCAACCACATCGATACCGCGCAGTTCTACGGGCCCAAGGTCTCCAACGAGCTCATCCGCGAGGCGCTGGCGCCGTATCCGTCCGACCTGGTGATCGTCTCCAAGACGGGCGCGACGCGCTCGGCCGACGGCGCCTGGGTGCCGCAGCAGCGTCCCGAGGAACTCATCGCGGACACCAAGGCCAACGTCGAGACCCTCGGGCTCGACCGGCTGCCCGTGATGAACCTGCGCTACATGCCGCCCGAGGAGACCGGCGCGGCCGATGTGGTGCCGTTCGACGAGCAGCTCGACGCCATGCGGCGGCTCGTCGACGACGGCGTCATCACGCGTTTCGGGGTCAGCACCGTGGACGCCGCCCGGGCGGCGCAGGCCATCGACGCCGGCGCCGTCTGCGTGCAGAACGCGTACAACCTGCTCGCCCGTCACGACGAGCCGGTGCTCGAGCTGTGCCGGGAGCGCGGCGTCGCCTACGTCCCGTACTTCCCGCTGGGCTCGGCCTTCGGCGCCACCCCGCGCGTGGACGCCGACCCGCGCGTCATCGCCGTCGCCGAGCGCAACGGCATCACGCCCGCGCAGGTCGGGCTGGCCTGGCTGCTGCAGCACAGCGAGAACATCCTGCTGATCCCGGGGACGAGCTCGGTGCAGCACCTGGAGGAGAACACCGCCGTGCGCGACATCACGCTCAGCCAGGACGACGTCGACGAGCTGGAGTCTCCCGCCCGCTGACCGTCGAGTCAGGACGCCCCGCCCCGGTGCTGCACCGGGGCGGGGCTTCTGTCGTTCTGGGCCCGCGCGCCGGGGATGGTGCGCCGGCCGCCCGCGGTGCCGCCGGTCCTGCGGCGACCGTGGCAGGGTGGAGCGCATGATCGATCGCACGCACCCCGTCTTCGGACGCCTCGAGCCCCTGCCCGCCGCCGAGCACCCGGAGCTGCTGGCTCCGAGCGTCGCCGAGGCCGTGCAGGATCCTGAGTTGCAGGCCTACGTCGCCGAGATCGACCCCCAGTACGCCGACACCGAGCAGCTGTGCGCGCACTACGACGTGCCGCTGGACGCCAGCATCAACGCGGTCATCGTCCGCGGCACCCGCGCCGGCACGGAGAAGTTCGCCGTCTGCATGACCCCGGCAGATCGTCGCGTCGACGTGAACGGCCTGGTCCGCAAGAAGCTGGACGCCCGCAAGGCGTCCTTCGCGCCGATGGACGTCGCCGTCGAGGCCACCGGCATGGAGTACGGCGGCATCACGCCCGTGGGCGCGCCCGCCGAATGGCCGATCTGGGTCGATCCCTTGGCCGTCGAGCACGACTGGGTGTGCGTGGGCTCCGGCGTCCGGGGATCGAAGCTGTTCCTCCCCGGTTCCTCGCTGCTGACGCTGCCGAACTCCGAGGCCGTGGAGGGGCTGACGCGTCCGGCGTCGTAGGCGCTTCCGGGCGAGGAAGGCCCCGCGGCGTGGGGAAGCTTGCGTGTCCGGAGTGTCAGCGCCGAGCGCTATCGTGCGGAGATGAGGGTCGGGGTCTATGTAGACGGTTTCAATCTCTACTACGGCGGGAAGTCTCAGCTTAGAAACGCGGCTGGGTGGAAGTGGTTGGATCTTCGCGCCATGGCCGGGCGCTACGCGAAGTGGCAGGGTTCCGTCGTTGCCCGGGTGGTGTACTGCACCGCGCGCGTGAATGATGCATCGGACCCTGGGCAGACTCAACGGCAAGGGTTTTATCTTCGAGCGCTGTTGGAGGCCGGATCCGTTGATGTCCTTGAGGAGGGGTACTACTCGTCATGGGCTGCAGAGTCGGCGATGGTCAACGAGCGAGCGGGTACGCGATCTCCCACGGTGCTGGCTGATCCTCAGCGACATCTTTCCTGGCACTCTCGTCTTCCAGTCCGTCGGGCATCCAATGGCGGGGCACTTCTGGCCACTGTCCGGAAGCGTGAAGAGAAGGGATCCGATGTGAATGTCGCGACGCACCTCCTGGTTGATGTGCTGACGAGGGCGGTCGACGCCGCGATCGTCATTTCCAACGATTCGGATCTGGCTCTACCCATCCGCATCGCTCGCGAACATGTCCCGGTCGGGGTGCTGAACCCGTCCAGCAAGCCGCTGGCAGGGGCGCTCAAGGGCCAACCAGATGACGGCGTTGGGCGCCACTGGTGGAAGCGATTGTCGTCTGATGACTGGCTTGAGTGCCAGCTGCCGGATCGGGTCCGGGGAATATCGAAGCCAGCCGGTTGGTAATCGTCTCAGACTCACCCGGACTCTTGTGTCGATGGAGAGGCCTGTGTAGTGTTCTAGCTACCAACCCGTTCCTCCACGTGAGGGCGGGTCTTTTCTTGTCCGCGAGGGCCCGGCATCCGCCGGGCCCTCGCGTCATGGTGGGGAACTACAGCTCCGACTCGATCGCCTGGAAGTCGAGCCCGCTGGGCGCCAGCTCGCGTACAGACCGCAGCAGCCCCAGACGGGCGGCCTTCACGTCCGGATCGGGATCGTTGACCAGCACGTCGTCGAAGAACGTGTTGATGGCCCCGACCAGCGGCTCGGACGCCGCGGTGAACTCCGCCAGGCCCTCGCTGGCCGCCTCGCGGCTGCGCTCGACCTCGGCGACGAGTTTCTTCTCGGCGGGACCGGTGAGGCGCTCGGCGTCCAGGGTGGCCGGCGTCCCGGCGGGGACGATGCGGTCGATGCGCACCAGGGCCGTGACCAGCGGGGGCAGCCGCTCATCGCCGCGCGCGGCGTCCAGGTCGGCCAGGATCGCCGCGACCGCGCCCGGCTTGTCGGCGCTGGGCTCCACGGCCTGCACCTGACCGGCGCTGACGCCCTCGTCTCGCATCAGCTGCCCGAAGCGTCCGATCGTGAACTCCTGGGCGGCGGCGACGGTCTCCTCGGAGACGTCCACTCCCTCGGCGCGGTAGCGCTCGGCAGCGGCGGCCAGCACCGCGCCGATCGACAGCCCGGCCAGGGCCGGCACCTCACGCAGGATGCGCACCAGGCCTAGCGCCGCGCGCCTCAGCCCGAACTGATCGGACGAGCCTGTCGGCCGCGCGCCGACGGAGAACATGCCCACCAGCAGGTCGACCCGGTCGGCGGCCGCCAGCAGCGCGCCCACGGTCGTCGTCGGCACCTCGTCGGACGCCGTGCGCGGCAACTCCGTCTCGGCCAGCGCGAGCGCGACCTCGGGGGTCTCGCCCGTCCGCTCGGCGTACTCCTTGGCCACGAACCCGGCCAGCGACGACATCTCGACGACGAGCTGGGTGGCGAGGTCGAACTTGGTGATCTCGCCGGCGCGCTTCAGCGTCGCCGCCTCGTCGCTGCCGAGGCCCAGCGTGTCGCCCAGGGCGGCCGCGACGTCCGCGATGCGGCGGGCGCGCTTGCCGACGGAGCCCAGCTTGTCCTCGAACATCAGGTTCTCCAGGCCGGGGACGAACTCGTCGACCTTGTCGACCTTCAGGTCGGTGTTCCAGAAGAACAGCGCGTCCTCGAAGCGGGCCCGGACGACCGCCTCGTTGCCCTTCGCGACGAGCGCGTCGTCGCAGGGACCGTTGGCGATGGTCACGAAGTGGTTGGTCAGCCTGCCGTCCGCGTTGCGCACGGGCAGGTAGCGCTGCGCCTTGCGCATGACGGTGGCCAGGATGCGGTCGGGCAGCTCAAGGTAGCGCTCCTCGAAACCGCCGAGGACGCCGTGCGGCTCCTCGACGAGGTTCGTCACCTCGTCGATGACGCCGGCCTCGGCGTCCAGGTCGATGACCCCGCCGACGGACGCCGCCAGCTGGTTCGCCTGCTCGATGATCTGCTCGCGCCGCTGCTGGGACGACACGACGAGCCCGCGGGCGGCCAGCGTCGGTAGCAGGTCGTCGGCGCTCGCCAGCTCGACGAACGGGTCGGGATCGTTGCGGTGGACGTAGGTGGTGCGGCCGGAACCGACGTGCCCGGCGTCCACGGGGATCACGGTCTGGCCGAGCAGCGCGACGGTCCAGCGGATCGGCCGGCTGAACGACAGCGACGGGTCGCCCCAGCGCATGTTCTTCTCGGCGCGCAGCCCCTCGACCACCCCGGTGAGGATCTCGCCGAGCACGGTGGTGGCGTCGCGCCCCACGACGGTCTTGACGACGCTCGCGTGCTCGGCGCCCTTGAACTCGGCCTTGGCGACGTCCTCGAGCGCCGCGTCCTGGCCGCGCAGGAAGCCCTGCAGCGCCTTGGTCGGCTCGCCGGCATCGTCGAACGCCTGCGTCCAGCGCGGACCCTTCGAGACGCGCTCGCTGTCGGGCTCTCGCGCGGCGACCGCCTCGACGACCGCGACGATGCGCCGCGGCGTCCCGTCGACGGTGATCGCCCCGTGGCTCAGCTTCGTGCCGGCGAGCGCGGTGGTGAGCGCCGTGCGGACCTGCTCGATCGTGGCCGTGGTGACGTGCGGCGGCAGCTCCTCGACGCCGATCTCGAAGGCGAGCGTCTGGGGCTCGGTCGAGGGGGCGTCCGGGGCGGCGACGACGGTGGACGTCGGCACCAGCGGCGGCATCGGCGCGGGGTCGTCCTTGACCAGCGGGAAGCCAAGCTCCTCGCGGCGGGCGATCCACAGCTTGCAGACCTCGCGGGTGAGGTTGCGCATGGTCGAGAACGCCCGGGCGCGCTCGGTGGTGCTGATCGCGCCGCGGGAGTCGAGGACGTTGAACGCGTGCGACGACTTGAGCACGTAGGTGTGCGCGGGCACAGGCAGGCGCGCCTCGATGAGGCGTCCGGCTTCGGCCACGTAGGTCTCGTACAGCTCGCGGTTGGCCTCGACGTCGGCCTCGTCGAGGTAGTAACGGCTCATCTCGTACTCGGACTGCCCGAAGGCCTCGCCGTAGGAGATGCCGGGCGCGTAGGCGATCTGCTTGAAGTGGTTCACGCCCTGCATCGCCATGACGATGCGCTCCATGCCGTACGTGAGCTCGACGGCCACCGGGTCGAGGTTGAGGCCGCCGACCTGCTGGAAGTAGGTGAACTGGGTGATCTCCATGCCGTCCAGCCAGACCTCCCAGCCCAGGCCCCAGGCGCCGATGGCGGGCTGGGCCCAGTTGTCCTCGACGAACCGCACATCATGGGCGGACAGGTCGATGCCGAGCGCCTCGAGGCTGCCGAGGTAGAGCTCTTGGGGGTTGCCCGGGTCGGGCTTGAGGATCACCTGGAACTGCGTGTGCGTCTGCAGACGGTTCGGGTTGTCGCCGTAGCGCGAGTCATCGGGCCGGACGGACGGTTCCACGTACGCGGCGCGCCACGGCTCGGGACCGAGCGAGCGCAGGATGGTCGCCGGGTTCATCGTCCCGGCGCCGACCTCGGTGTTGAAAGGCTGGACGACCATGCAGCCACGGTCGGTCCAGTACTCGTTCAGGCGTTTCAGAGCGTCTTGCATCGTCAGCACCACGGCAGTCTATCCGCCGCTGACCGGCGCTCCGGTCCGGGCCCGAAGCCGGTGCGTTTGGGCGGGGTCGCCAGGCGGCTGGCGAAGCACACACGGCCCCGCCGGGCGAACCGGGCGGGGCCGTGTGTGGCCCGGCTTCAGCGGCCGGGCCGGGCGGTGTTGCGGGGGACGATCACTTGCCCACGTCGTCCTTGGGCTCGCCCTTGTCCTTGTTGAGCATGCCCTCGGCCTTCTCATCGCTGGTCTTGCCGGGAGCGTCCGTGTTGCCGTGACCCGAGCTGATGTCGTCGTCGCGGTCGGCGTCCTGGTCGAGCTTCTCGTCAGCCATCGTTCCTCCTCAGTGCGGTTGAGGCGACCTTAGTCGCGCCGTCCGGCGGACGGAACGGCCTGGGCCAACCGCTGACCTTTCCGTGACGCGGGACGCCCCTTTCAGGCGGACGCCTACTGCGCCAGGCCGTACAGGCGGTCGCCGGCGTCGCCGAGGCCCGGGATGATGTAGCCGTGCTCGTCGAGGTGGTCGTCGATGGCCGCGACGACAAGCGTGGTGGGGACGTTCAGGGAGTCGACCAGTTCGCTCATGCGCTCGATGCCCTCGGGGGCGGCCAGCAGGCAGATGCACGTGATGTCGTCCGCGCCGCGGTCGACCAGGAACTGCACCGTCCCGCCCAGCGAGCCGCCGGTGGCGAGCATCGGGTCGAGCACGTAGCACTGGCGTCCCGACAGGTCACCGGGGAGGCGCTCGGCGTACGTGACCGGCTCGAGCGTCTCCTCGTTGCGGGCCATGCCGACGAAGCCCACCTCGGCGCTCGGCATGAGCCGCATCATGCCCTCGAGCATCCCCAGCCCGGCACGCAGGATCGGGACGACCAGGGGGCGCGGCTCCGACAGGTGGACGCCTTCGGTGCGGGCGACCGGGGTCTCGATCTCGTTCTTCTCCACGCGGACGGTGCGCGTCGCCTCGTAGGCCAACAGCGTGACCAGCTCAGCGACCAGATCGCGGAACGTCGGCGACGGGGTGTCCCGGTCGCGGAGGAGGGCGATCTTATGGGCCACCAGGGGGTGATCGACATCAATGACATCCACGGTCGCCAGCCTCCCACAAGCCGGTGAACTTTCGCATCGGAGAGTAGGTGTTCTGGCCGATAACCTGCGACGATGGAGCCCGAGCCAAGGAGGAGCGATGAGCCGACAAGACGACGAATTGGACGTTGAGCTGGCCGATCATGGCGACGACCGTCCCGGGATCGACGATCTCGAGGGCGACGACTACAGCGCGCTCCTCGGCGACCTCGACGACTCCGATGCGGACGACGACCTCGACGATGAGGACCTCGACGACGATGCGGACGAGGACGACGACGATGACGAGGATGAGGACGACTATCCCGACGACGCCACCGAGGAGGACATCGACCTCGTCGTGGCGATGTATCGGGAGGACGGGAAGCCGGCCGCCTCGGCGTTGAGCCTCGACCTCGCCAACGACCTGGACGAGCTGATCAAGCAGTTGCGTCGCGTGCCCGGCGAGGCCGGCGCCCTCGGCGCGGTCTCGATCACGGGTGACTTCTTCGTGCTCGTGCGCGTCCGCGGCCGCAAGATCCAGGTGCTGCTCAGCGACGCCGTGGCGGCCAACGACTGGCCGATCGCCCGCGACGTCGCCGACTTCCTCGGCGCCGAGATCCCCGAGGACGACGACGACTCGGGGCCCATCGGCGACCTGGACATGTTCGCCGACGCCGGCGTCAGCGAGCTGGAGCTCGAGGCGCTGGGCAACGACCTCGACTCCGACTCCGACGAGATCGTGGAGAAGGTCGCGAAGCGCCTGGGCTTCGGCGCGGCCTACGCCAAGGTCGCCGCGACGTTCGATCTGTGAGGACGCTCCGGTGACGCCCGCCGGGCCGTCCGCGTGGGACGCCCCGCGTCCGGCGTCCCCGGCCGGCGGACTGGAGGACGAGTCGTCCCCCGCGAGGATTTCCGGCGGGACGCGCTGGCACCCTGCGATGCGGACGGCGCTGGCGGAGGCCGTCCGGGTGGCCGAGCTGGGAGACGTCCCGATCGGCGCCGTCGTGCTCGACCCGTCGGGCGTCGTCATCGCCCGAGCGGGCAACGAGCGCGAGCACACGGGCGACCCCACCGCCCACGCCGAGATCGTGGCCCTGCGCCAGGCCGCTGCGGCTGCCCGGCGCCAGGACGGCTGGCGCCTGGAGGAGTGCACGCTGGTGGTCACGCTCGAGCCCTGCACGATGTGCGCCGGCGCGATCGTGAACGCCCGCATCGCCCGGCTGGTGTTCGGCGCCTTCGACCCCAAGGCGGGCGCGGTCTCCTCGCTGCGCGACGTCGTGCGCGACCCCCGGCTGAACCACCGCGTCGAGGTGACGTCCGGCGTCCTGGCGGGCGAGAGCGCGGACCTGCTGCGTGACTTCTTCGCCGCCCATCGGTGAACGGAGGGCGACGCTCGGGCTGCCGCCGATTGGCGAAGAACGCGGCCGGGTGTCTAGAATCGCCGGCGGTGGTGTGTCCGAGCGGCCGAAGGAGCGCGCCTCGAAAGCGCGTGAAGGGTATCCCCCTTCCGTGGGTTCAAATCCCACCGCCACCGCCAGGGGCTGGCGAAGAAAGTCGGCGGCCTAGGCGACGAAAGTCGCCCCAGACGCAGAAGCGCCGGTTTCACAAGGTTTTGGCCGTGTGAAACCGGCGCTTCTGCGTTGGTTTGGGGAGCGCGGAGGTTGTGAGCGCTGGCGTACGTGTCGTCGTTTCAGGGTGCAGCGCCTGCGCGGGGCAGGTGTCTGGTGTGCAGCGCCTAGTCGGTCACCGTCTCGGTGCCTGGTGACACAGGTGTCCGCTGCCGTGTGTTCGGGACCGGCTTGTAGAGGATGCCCTTGGCGTCGGGGACGGCCTCGTTGAGAAAGCTGCGCACCTTGCGGATGCCGCTGCAGGCGAGGAGGAATGCGGCCTGGATGGAGTTTTGCGCCAGGCCGTGTGCCCGGCGCCTCCCCTTGGCATGGAGTGCCTCTGCAGCATCGTTCTTTGCGTAGCCGTGCATGCCCTCTTGGGCTTCGCGCAGTGAGTAGTAGATCGTTGTGTGTTCCTCGCCGCCGAAGGGGAGCTCCTGGCGATACTTGGCCCCCTCGGTGGCCTTGATGGTGATGGTCTGTTGACGGCATACCATCGGCGGCGCGGCGATCAGTTCGTTGTCGGGCGAGATGCGGGGGCGCAGGTCGGCCTGCGACGTGCCGACGTGGTGAATCAAGCGCGGAGTCGTGGAGTGGGGCTTGAGCAGGCACTTTGCTGTGGGACTGGCGCCTGCGGCCGGGCACATGAACCGTTGTGCGCGGCCTGGGTCCGCGGATTCTTTGGCACGCAGGAAGTAGTCGTTCCGCTTCTTGATCCGTGCCCGGTAGGTTGCGAGGTCGATGCGCTTGGCGCGGAAGTCTTCGGTCGCGGCGACCAGGCTCTCGGGCATGGCTGGGCAGCACCACTGCCCTTCAACCAAGGGTGCGCCGCCAGATGATCCTTGCTTTCCGGTGTGGCCTTGAGGATAGGGGAGCACCAGTGACCAGCCCATTTCCTTGGCGGGCTGTTGGAAGGCGACTGGGTTCGCGAGCGTGTACAGGTTGTCGCCGGCGAGGTAGCCGGGGGCGTGGCCGAACAGGGCGAGGGCGGCGAGCATGCGCCGCGCTGCGCCTGCAGGGTCAGCGCCAGGGCGGGAGGCAGTCATCGCGATGGGGAGTGCCGGGATGTACTGACGCCCGGTGTTTGTGGGGACTGGTGCAGGGATAGGTGACAGTTTGTCTCACGCCGCGTGTGCGGTCGTGGGGTCCATGATCATCTCGTACTCGACCGGGGTCAACCGACCCAGCCGGTCCTGCCGGCGCCGCCGGTGATACGTCTTCTCGATCCACGTCATGATCGCCGTGCGTAACTCCTCCCGTGTGGCCCATTGCCGTCGATCGAGCACCAGTCCCTGTCTGGCCGGTGAAGTCGTAGGTGACGGTCATGATGGTGGTTCTCCTGCTTCGTGGGGGTGCGGCGGTGGTGCGGGCGTCAGTCGACGGCTTCGACGGTGGTCTGCTGGCCTTCGAACTCGGCGAGTTCGGCTTCGGTCGCGTCGTAGGTGCCGAGGTGGAGAACCTGGTCGGAGTAGCCCATGCCGGTGGCGTCGTAGAAGAAACCGATGTTGCCCCAGGGCGTGTAGTAGATGAGGTCGCCGTCCTCGGGGTCGGAGCCGGGGGTGCCGTCCCAGTCGAGTTCGCGGGGCAGGTAGGCGATCTTCTCGCTGGCGTCGAAGTCCTCGAGCTCGAGGTTCATCGGCAGCAGGGAGACGAAGTCGCGGGTGGCGGGGGTGTCTTCATCGATGGTGACGTCGACGGAGGCATCGCCGGCGGTGAAGCGGACGACGGTGCCGACGACGCTTTGCCCACTCGAGTCCGGGGACATGCTCGGGGTGGGACTCGTCGAGGTCGTGCTCGGGGAGCCGGAGGCTGTGCCACCGGATCGGTCGTCGGAGGAGGGCGCGCTGCAGCCGGTGAGAGTGAGCGCGAGCACTGCAGCGGCGAGGGCCAGCGGTCGCATTTTCGCTCGGGCTCGGTCGGAGGTGCTGGTCACGGCGTTTCCTCGATGGTCACCGTCGGCTCGCCGTCGCCATGTGTGAGCGCGTCGAGGGGGCCGTTGATGTGGCCGAGGATGACGAGCCCGGGCGAGCGGGGGAAGTCGCGGTAGAAGATGGCGAGGTTGCCCCAGGGCGCGTAGTAGGCGATGTCCCCGGCACGGGCCGCAGCGGCCTTCGGAGAGCCGTCTGTGTTCAGCCGACTGGGAAGATCGGCGACCTTCTCGGTGGCGTTGAAGTCCGAGAGCGTGAGCGCCAGCGGCAGCAGGGCGGCGAAGTCGCGGGCGGCTGCGGTGTCGTCCAGCGTTCCGGTCAGGGTGTGGGTGTCGGTGGTGATGCGGATGTCCATGGATTGGTCCTTTCGTCTCGATGGGTCAGCGGGTGCTGGTGCCGGCGGTCACGGTGCGTCCCCGGCCGGAGGCCAGGAGGACGACGAGCGCGGCGAGGACGGCCAGGGCGGCATAACCGAGGGAGATGGTCTGCAGGGTCATCCCGGCGGCGGTGAGGCGACCGGAGATCAGGCTGGGCACGGCGGCCCCACCATAGGAGAAGAGGTAGACCGTCGACATGAGCCCTGCCCGCTCGGCGGGGCCGATGCGCTGCAGGAGCCCGCGCATGGACCCGGTGAACGCCGCGCCCTGGGCGGCCCCGGCGATGATCCCGCAGACGATGACCATCACCGCCGAACCGGTGCCTATCCCGGCGACGACGCCGACGACGGCCAGGGCGAAGGCGATGATCCCGACCCGTTGTGCGGCGACCGGGGTCAGCCTGCCGGTCAGGGGCCCGCCGAGGGCGTAGGGGGCCATGAAGGAGGCGAAGACGACGCCGGCGATCAGGGTGTTGGTGGTGCCGAGGTTCTGGGCGGAGATGGTGGGGCTGAACGCCTGGTAGAAGCCGCCGAGAGCCCAGGTGCCGCAGAACACCGCGATCGCCGCCGGCAGCATGGGCCGGATCGTGCGCGGCAAGTGCACGTGCGGGCGCAGGGAGGCCAGTGCCCCGGGCCGGTGCTCGATGGGCTCGGGACTCAGAGCCAGGAGCACGGCGCACACGGCGAGCAGTCCGGCGACAGCGAGGTAGGGGGTCTGCTCGGGGGCGGGACCGTACTCGCCCAGGGCCCCGGCCCCGAGCGCGCCGAGCGTGAGGCCGATGAGCGGGGACCCGGCGACGGCGGTCGCGGCCAGCCAGCGGGGCCTTGCCGGGGCGAGGTCGACGATGCCAGCGGCGATCGCCGAGGAGCCGAGTCCGCAAGCCAGTCCCTGGAGGGCGCGCCCCGTCATGAGCACGCCGAGGCCGGTGACGTCGAGCAGCGACAGCGATCCGGCGGCGGCGAGAGCGACCGCGAGGAGCGCGACGGCCTTGCGGCCGATATGGTCCGAGAGCCGCCCGAGGATGACGAGGGCGACCATGACGGCGACGAAGTAGGTCACCGCGGCGATGGACAGGTCCCCCGGTGGTCAGCCCGTCGGCGGCGCGGTAGCGCTCGTAGAGCGGGATCGGGGCACCGGAGGCGGCGAAGACGACCACCAGCGACGCCACGACCGCAGTGAACCCGAGCCGTCTGCGCGGCAGGGGCCGCTCCTCGGCTGCGCTGGTGGTCGGCTCGCTCATCTCGGGGTCCTTCTTGTCGGTCGTGATCGTCTCGTGCTGTGTTGCGGTGTCCGGCGCGTCAGGGGCGCAGGAGGACCTTGGTGGCGCGACGCTCGTCCATGGCCCGGTAGGCCTCGGCCGCCTCGTCCAGGGGCAGGTCGAGGTCGAACACGCGGCCCGGGTCGATCCGGCGGTTCCAGATCCGCTCGATCAGATCCGGCAGGAAGGCGCGCACGGGGGCGGGGCCGCCGTGGAGGTGGCTGAGGGTGAAGAACAGCGGCTCCCCGGGGATCGCGATGCCGTGGGGGACGCCGACGTAGCCGACGTGTCCTCCGGGGCGCACGGACCCGAGGGCCTGCATCATCGCCTCCTGGGTGCCCACGGCCTCCACGACGCTGTGCGCGCCGTAGCCGTTGGTGAGCTCCTTGATCTTCGCGATGCCGGCGTCGCCGCGCTCGGTGACGATGTCGGTCGCACCGAACTCGCGGGCGAGGGCCTGCCGGTCGGCGTGGCGGGACATGGCGATGACGCGGTCCGCGCCGAGCTGGCTGGCGGCGAGCACCGCCGAGAGGCCGACCGCGCCGTCGCCGACGACGGCGACAGTCTTGCCGGGGCCGGCCTCGGCAGCCGAGGCCCCGAACCAGCCGGTGCCGAGCACGTCGGAGGCGGCCAGCAACGACGGAACCAGGTCCGCATCGGGCTCGCCGGGCGTGGCGACGAGGGTGCCGTCGGCCTGCGGGACGCGCAGGCGCTCGGCCTGGGCTCCGCCGAGACCGACGTACTCGGCATGCGGGCAGCCGGGCTGGTAGCCGGCCTGGCAGATCTCGCAGGTGTTGTCCGAGGCCCAGAACGAGCCGACGACGAAGTCGCCGGGCTTCAGACTCGTCACCTGCTCGCCGATCTGCTCAACGACGCCGATGTACTCATGCCCCATGGGGGTGGGCTGCTCCACGGTGTTGATGCCGCGGTAGTCCCACAGGTCCGACCCGCACACGCAGGCGGCCGTGACGCGGATGACCGCGTCGGTGGGCTTCAGGATCTGCGGATCCTCGCGGTGCTCGACCCGGACGTCGCCGGGGGCGTGGAGGACGACTCCTCGCATGATGGTGCTTCTCCTTGCTGCAGTGGCTGCTGGTGTCTTGTGGTCAGTCGTCGTTCTCGACGATGTTCTTCAGCACGGTGGTCGCGCCCATGCCGTTGGGCCAGCCGGAGTAGAACGCCAGCTGGAGCAGGGCTTCCTTGAGCTCGTCGTCGGTGACGCCGTTCTGCCGGGCGTAGGCGAGGTGGAACTGCAGTTGGTCCATCTTCCCCAGCGCCGTCAGCGCGGAGATCGTCACCAGGCTGCGGTCGCGCTTGGACAGGCCCTCGCGTTCCCAGACCTCGTCGAAGAGGACCTTGTCGGTGTAGTGGACCATCCCGGGTGCGAAGTCCCCGAAGGCGTTCTTCCCGCCGGTCCAGCCGGTGCTCTGCTGCTCGTCGCTCATGATCGCTCCATCTCTCGTGGTCGGTTCTTCTTCGTCTTCCATGCAACCCCTGGCGTGACGCGGGTGCCAGGCCCGGTGGTGAGGGGGTACTGGCAGGGGCAGGCACGCCCCCGCAGGCTCCGGTGATCGGGCCGTGGTGTGCTCGTTCAGCCTCGGTCGGGGGCTTCCAGCGCCCAGCTGGCAAGGATTCCCAGCCGCTCGGCCGAGGCCGTGCCCGGCTCGGCCGTGGCGATCCGCAGCGTCAGCTCCCGGTCCGTCGCAGGGGCGAGGTCCTCGCGGGTCAGGTCCAGTCGTCCGACGACCGGGTGGTCGATGACCACCCGGGGCGGGCGGGTGCCGCAGAGCCTCTTGGCCGACCAGCGGGAGCGGAACGGGCCGCTGAGGGTGGAGAGCTGCCCGATGAGCCGGTGCAGCGCCCGATCATGCGAGTCGCGTGCTGCCGCGCTCCGCAGTCGGTGCACGTGCTCGTCGGCGACCTGGTCCCAGTCCGGGTAGAACGCCGTCGAGGCGTCCTCGTCCAGGAACAGGAATCGGGCCAGGTTCGGCCGGTCCTCGGCCAGCACAGGTGTCAGGAGGGCGCGGCCGAGCCCGTTGGCCGCGACGACGTCCAGCCGGTCGGTCAGGATGGCCGCGGGCGCGTCGGTAACCGCGTCGAGGGCAGCCCGGAGCCCGGAGCGCAGCCTCACGGGCCGCGCCCGGTCGGCGCATCTGCTGGTCCGCTGGGTAGTCATGATCTCGAGTCAAGGCGGAAGCTGGGCCGTGTGCCAGTCCCTGCCAGTACCCCTACACAGCAGGGTCTGCCACCAGTGCCGGGCCTCTGGTGATCTGGATGGGCCACTGCATCCGACCCCCGATTGGGAGCCATCATGACGACGACCATCCGCAGGACCGTCCCTGGCCTGGCCGCCGCGACCCTGGCAGGCGCGCTGCTGCTCACCGGCTGCTCGGCCGAGGACGAGCCCGCCGCCGCGCCGGAAACGACCGAGACCACCGCCTCGCCCGCGCCCGGCGAGGCGGGCATTGACGTGTCTTCCGCCGACGAGCGCGAGGCCACCGCCGGCGACCCGGAGACCTTCACCGGGGACGTGGCGATCCAGCCCCTGTACGACCCGAACGACGCATCCACCGGCGGTGCCGGCCAGGTGACGTTCCAGCCCGGCGCGCGCACCGCCTGGCACTCTCACCCCGCCGGCCAGCGGCTGATCGTCACCGACGGCACCGGCTGGGTCCAAGAGGAGGGCGAGGACCGGATCACCGTCTCCGCCGGCGACGTCGTGTGGTTCGCGCCCGGCGTCAAGCACTGGCACGGGGCCACCGACGGCGAGGCGATGACCCACATCGCCGTCCAGGACACCATCGACGGCTCCAACGCCGAATGGATGGAGCACGTGAGCGACGAGCAGTACCTCGACCAGGCATGACCAGGAGGAGACCGACGATGACACACCGACACCCCCGCCGCCTCGCGCTCTCGGCCGCCGCGCTGACCGCCGGTGCCGCCTTGCTGGCCGGATGCACCGGCGGACAGGCAACCAAGGACGCCGACCCGACCGCCCGCACCGGCAACGTCGGGTCCGTCGCTCCGGCACTGGAGCAGTACGACGCCGAGCAGGTGCAGGCTCTGTGGGACGACGAGAGCCTCTCGGCCCGCGACCGCGGACTGGTCACCATCGCCGTGCACGTGGCCAGCGGGAGCACCGACGACCTCGGCTTCTACGTCGACAAGGCCCTCGACGACGGCGCGAGGCCTGCCGAGGTGTCTGAGACCATCACCCACCTCGGCTTCTACGCCGGCTGGCCCAATGCCGTGGCCGCGGTCGACCCGGTCGCAGCCGTGTACGAGGAGCGCGGCATCGATGCCTCCGAGCTGCCCGAGACCGACCCAGAGCTGCTCGACCAGGACGCCGACGCCGAGTCCGCCCGGGAGACCGATGTGCAGGACCAGCACGGCGACACCTCGCAGCGCCTGGTCGACGCCACCGATCAGACCGTCTTCGACGACCTGTGGCTGCGACCCGGCCTCGAGCCGCGCGACCGCAGCCTCGTCACCGTCGTCGCCCTGGTGACGACCGGCCAGGCCGACCAGATCCCGTACCACCTGGGCCGGGCCATGGACAGCGGCCTGACCGCCGAGGAGGTCGACCCGCTCATGGAGCACCTCGCCTACTTCACCGGCTGGCCCAAGGTGTTCACCGCCATGCCCGTCGTCACCGAGACCCTCGAGTCGCGATGACCCACTCAGCATCCGCAACACCAGCACCCGCAAGACCAGCACGCGAACGAGAAGAAGCATCATGTCGCGGATCGTCGTGATCGGAGCCGCCGGCGGGCTCGGTTCCCTGCTCGTCGGCGAGCTGATCACCCGCGGCGACGACGTCGCCGCGGTCCACCGCCGCCCCGAGCAGGCCGAGCAACTTCGCACCCTCGGCGCGGAGCCCCTGCTGCTCGACATCGCCGACGAGGTCCGCTCCGGGGCACCGGACCGGCTGGGCCAGGCGCTGCGGGGCGCGGACGCGCTCGTGTACGCGGCCGGGGCCAGCAATGCGCCCATCGACGTCGCCCGGGTCGTCGACGGCGACGGGGTCGCCTTCGCGGCCCGGGCGGCCGAGATCGCCGGCCCCGACCGGTTCCTGCTCGTCTCGGCGTTCCCCGACGCGTGGCGCGGTCAGGGCATGCCGGCCGCGTTCGAGGAGTACATGCGCATCAAGAAGGCCGCCGACGTCGCCCTCGCAGCCACCGGCCTCGACTGGGTCATCGTCCGCCCCGGCACCCTCACGACCGGGCCCCGCACCGGGCGCGTCGCGCTGGGCCCGGCCATCGCCTACGGCGACGTGTCCCGGGCCGACGTCGCCGCCGTCCTGGCCGAACTCGTCCACAGTCCCGAAGTGTCCCGGCAGGTCCTGGAACTGACCGAGGGCACTGCCCCGATCACCGACGCGGTCGACGCCGTCGCCCGCCTGTAGGAAGGAATGACTCCGATGACCGACACGATGCGCGCACTGATCGCCGGACGGGGACCCGACTGGGTCCTCGCCCAGGTTCCGATCCCCGAGCCGGGCCCCGGGCAGGTCCTCATCCGCAACCGGGCTGCCGCGGTGAACAACGCCGACCTTCCTATGCTCGACGAGGCCGACCCCACCGCGGGCGGGCACGGCGAGGAGTCCGTCACCGGGTTCGAGTACGCCGGCGAGATCGCCGCCGTCGGCGACGACACCGGTCACTGGAGGGTCGGAGACCCGGTGATGGGGTCGATCCCGGCCTCCTTCGCCGAGTACGTCGTCGCCGACCACCGGTTCGTCATGCCCCGACCCGCTTCCCTCGCGCCCGAGATCGCAGCGGCCCTGCCGACGGGACTGCTGACCGAGCACGGTGCGCTCACGGTCGCCGGGTTCGAGGCCGGCCAGAGCGTGCTGATCACCGGGGCCTCGACCGGAATCGGCCTCATCGGCGTCCAGATCGCCAAGACCCTCGGCGCTTCGCGGGTGATCGGAACGACCCGCAGCCCGGGCAAGCGGGAGCTGCTGGCCTCGGCCGGCGCGGACGAGGTCATCGTGACGAGCGAGCAGGACCTGGCCGGGGCGGTCCTGGCCGCCACCGGCGGCGAGGGCGTCGACGTCGTCCTCGACCACGTCGCCGGGCAGGTCTTCGCCGAGACCCTGCCCGCCACCGCCCACGACGGTCACGTCGTCAACATCGGCCGGCTCGCCGGCCCGGCGTCCACCATCGACATCGACGCCCTGTCCTACCGGCACCTGAGCATCCACGGCGTCTCCTTCGGCTTCACCCGCGACTGGGAGACCGCAGGCATCATCGCCGGCCTCCTGCCCGAGGTGATCCCCGCCGTCGAGCGGGGGCAGATCCGTCCGGTCATCGACAGCACCCTGCCGCTGAGCCGCCCCGACGAGATCGCGGCTCGCCTGCGCTCGGGCCAGGCGGCCGGGAAGGTCGTCGTCGCCATCGACGACTGATCCCGGCCGTCGCCGGGGAGCCTGAGCCAGGGGTGGTACCAGCAGGGTCTGCCACCGGCGCGGGCACCGGCCTAGCGTGGAATCACAAGCGATGAACAGGCACGAGGAGGGAACGAGAAGAGCCATGGAATACGCGCATCTGGGCCGGTCCGGCCTGCAGGTCTCGAGGATCGCGCTGGGCGCGATGAACTTCGGAGACGCCACCGGCAAGGACGAGGCCTTCGAGGTCCTGGACAGGGCGGTGGAACTCGGCGTCAACCACGTCGACACCGCCGACGTCTACGGCGGTCCGCAGACACCGGACATGAACCAGGGCTTCGGCACCTCCGAGGAGATCATCGGGGATTGGCTCCAGGCCTCGGGCCGACGCGACGAGATCGTGCTGGCCACCAAGGCCTACCAGCCCATGGGGCTGGGCCCAAACGATCGCCGCCTGTCGGCGTACCACCTCAAGCGGGCCTGCGAGGCGAGCCTGCGCCGGCTGAAGACTGACCACATCGACCTCTACCAGATGCACCACGTCGACCGGGCCACCCCGTTCGAGGAGATCTGGCAGGCCATGGAGCAGCTCGTGGCCGAGGGCAAGATCACCTACGTCGGCTCCTCGAACTTCGCCGGCTGGGACGTCGCCACCGCCCAGCTGACCGCCCAGCAGCGCGGCTTCCTCGGCCTGGTGTCGGAGCAGAGCCTCTACAACCTCGCCAGCAGAGCGATCGAGCAGGAGATGATCCCCGCGCTGGAGCACTTCGGCGTCGGCCTCCTGCCCTGGAGCCCGCTGGCCCGCGGCGTGCTCGCCGGGCGTCACCCCGGCCCCGACGCCGTGCGCCGCGCCAGCGACGGCGCGCAGCAGCAGCGCCAGCAGCTCGCCAGCCAGCTCACCGAGTACGAAGCCCTGTGCGACCGGATCGGGCACGCCCCGGCCGAGGTCGCGCAGGCCTGGCTGCTGCACCAGCCCGCCGTCACGGCCGTCATCGCCGGCCCCCGGACGACGGCGCAGCTGGAGGCCACGGTCTCCGCCTCGGAGATCGTGCTGGACGCCGAGACGCTGGCGGAGCTGGACCGCATCTGGCCCGGACCCGGGACCGCCCCGCAGTCCTACGCCTGGTGACCCCAACAACCACAATCCAATTCAACGCAACCAAGGAGAGACACGTGAGTGACAACGGATTCGACCAGGACTTCCCGACCGGGGAGCCCAACGACGCCTTCGCCCAGTACTTCATCGGCCAGAGCTACAACGCCCCGGTCGTCGACGGCAGCGTCCCCGTCAACAACATCACCTTCGAGCCCGCGTGCCGCAACAACTGGCACATCCACCACGGCGAGAACGGCGGCGGCGACCAGGTCCTGATCTGCACCGCCGGGTCCGGCTGGTACCAGGCCGAGGGCGAAGAACCGGTCAGCATGGTCCCGGGCACCGCGATCCGCGTCCCGGCCGGCACCAAGCACTGGCACGGCGCGAAAGCCGACTCCTGGTTCTCCCACCTGGCCTTCATCACCCCCGGCGAGGGTGTCAGCAACGAATGGCTCGAGCCGGTCACCGACGAGGTGTACGGCCAGCTGCCCACCCACGACGGAAAGTGACCATCATGAGCATCCTGAACGAGACCTACACGCTGACCGGCGGTACCGAGATCCCCAAGCTGGGACTGGGCACCTGGTTCATCGACGACGACAAGGCCGCCGAGGCGGTGCGGTCGGCGGTCGAGATCGGCTACCGCAACATCGACACCGCCCAGGCCTACGGCAATGAGCGCGGCGTCGGCGAAGGCGTCCGCACCTCCAGCGTCGCCCGCGAGGACCTGTTCGTGTCGACGAAGCTGGCCGCCGAGATCAAGGACTACGACGGCGCGGTCGCCGCCATCGACGGCTCGCTTTCCACCATGGGACTGGACTACATCGACCTGATGCTCATCCACGCCCCGCAGCCGTGGGAGGACTTCCGCGGCGGCGACTACGCCGACGGCAACCGGCAGGCCTGGAAGGCGCTCGAAGAGGCGCACCAGGCGGGCAAGCTCCGCGCCATCGGAGTGTCGAACTTCCTGCAATCCGACCTCGACAGCCTCCTGGAGACCGCGACCGTGACACCGCACGTGAACCAGCTGCTCGTGCACGCCGGCAACACGCCGACCGAGCTGCTGGACTACTGCGAGTCCAAGGGCATCCTCGTCGAGGCGTACTCGCCCATCGCGCACGGGGAGATCCTCGACAACGCCGACGTGCAGGCGATGGCCGCCAAGTACGGAGTGAGCGTTCCGCAGCTGTGCATCCGCTACACGATCCAGCTCGGCACGGTGTCGCTGCCGAAGACGGCGAACCCCGACCACATGCGCTCCAACGCGCAGGTCGACTTCGAGATCAACGACGAGGACATGGCGACGCTGAAGGACCTGCACGCCCAGGACTACGGCGAATCCAGCGCCTTCCCGGTCTACAGCGTGGCTATGTCAACTTCATTTGGCCCCGGGTTGTCGGTCTGGCTGGGCCCCGGTTGGGTGCGAGAAGCCAACCCATAGTGAACTCCGGGCAGCTTATGGGGGGCGGTTCATGTCAGTGGTGTCGGCGCAGGCGCAGGGAGTTGGTGATGACGCTCACCGAACTGAGGGCCATGGCGGCTGCGGCGATCATCGGGGACAACAGCCAGCCGAAGGCGGGGTAGAGCACTCCCGCGGCGATCGGAATGCCGATGACGTTGTAGATGAATGCGAACAGCAGGTTCTGCTTGATGTTGCGCATAGTGTCGACGGACAGGTCGCGCGCCTTGACCAGGGCTGCGAGGTCGCCGCCGAGGAGGGTCACGTCTGCGCTCTCGATGGCGACGTCGGTCCCGGTGCCCATGGCGACGCCAACGTCCGCCCCGGCCAGGGCAGGGGCGTCGTTGACGCCGTCACCGGCCATCGCGACCGTGTGACCTTGCTCCTGGAACCGCTGGACGTGCCCATGCTTCTGATCCGGAAGCACGTCCGCGATCACCTCGTCGATGTGGAGTTCGTCGGCGATGGCGTGGGCGGTGGTGGCGTTGTCCCCGGTCAGCATCACGATCCGCATGCCACGGTGACGTAGGTCGTCGATGGCCTGGGCGGTGGTGGGCTTGAGTGGGTCGGCGATGGCCAGGATGCTTGCAGGCTGACCATCGACAGTCACGATGACGGCAGTGGCTCCTTGGCGACGGAAGGCGTCGATGTCGTCGGTCAGGGGGGTCGTGTCGGCATGCTGGGTCGTGAGGAAGGCAGGGCTGCCGACCATGACCTGGTGACCGTCGACCAATGCTTCGACGCCGCCACCCGGGTGGGCGGTGAATGCAGTGGCGGTCGGTACGGTGACGTCGCGTTCTCGCGCCGCGTCAACGATCGCGCGGGCCAAGGGATGTTCGGACCCGGACTCGACAGCGGCCGCCATGGCCAGCACGATCTCGGCGTGGTGGCCGGCGACGACCTTCTGGTCGACGAGGCTGGGATGGCCCTGGGTCAGGGTCCCGGTCTTGTCGACCACCAGGGTGTCGATCTTCTGCAGTCGTTCGAGTGCTTCGGCGTTCTTGACCAGGACGCCATCGCGGGCTCCGCGACCAACCCCGACCATGATGGACATGGGTGTGGCAAGGCCAAGCGCGCAAGGGCAGGCGATGATGAGCACGGACACTGCAGCAACGATCGCGAACGGTAGCCGGGGCTGTGGCCCGACCGTGGCCCAGACGGCGAAGGTGATCAGTGCGATGCCGATCACGACCGGCACGAACACAGCGGAGATCTTGTCGACGAGCCCTTGGATGGGGGCTTGGGAACGTTGCGCCTGGGACACGAGGTCGACGATGCGGGCCAGGGTCGAGTCGGCGCCCAGGCCGGTGGCCTCGATGACCAGGCTGCCGCCGCTGGTGATGGTGCCGCCGATCACACGGTCGCCGGGGTTCTTGTCAACAGGTACCGGCTCGCCGGTGATCATGGATTCGTCGACGTAGGCGTGGCCGTCGACCACGATGCCGTCTGCTGGGATCTTCTCACCGGGGCGGACCCGGCAATGGTCGCCGACCTGCAGGTCCGCGGATGGCACTTCCTCTTCTTCTCCGTCGGGGTTGATGCGGTGCGCGGTGGCTGGCGACAGGTCCAGCAGGGCGCGGATGGCACCCGAGGTCTGGTCGCGTGCCCGCAGTTCGAGTACCTGCCCCAGCAGCACCAGGGTGATGATCACGGCGGCGGCCTCGAAGTAGACGCCGACCCGGCCACCGTCATCACGCATGATGGCCGGGAAGATCCCCGGGGCCAGGACGGCGACCACACTGTAGAACCACGCGGCACCCACACCGAGGCTGACGAGGGTGAACATGTTGAGGTGCCGGCTGGCCACTGATCGGGCGCCACGTGCGAAGAATGGCCACCCGGCCCACCACACCACGGGGGTGGACAGCGCGAGTTCGACCCAGGGCACCCACGCCCCGACGGCCAGGGCCGGGACCATCGCCAGCACCACCAGGGGCAGGCTGAGCACGGCTGCCACGCGGAGACGGCGGCGCATGTCTGCCAGCTCTGGGTTGGGTCCGTCGTGGGCGCCCACCGAGACCGGTTCGAGCGCCATGCCACAGATCGGGCACTCGCCCGGCCCATCCTGCCGGATCTCGGGGTGCATGGGGCAGGTCCATTCGCCATCGCGTGGGCCGGTGTCGGCCTGTGGTGGCGGGGCGCTTTGCCCGCCGTGCTCTTGGTGGGCAGCAGTCTGCCCGGGGTGGGTGTGCTGGTGTGCTGCTGGCGCGGGGGGCTGTCCGTCCGGTTGGAGGAACATGCCGCACTTGGGGCAGCGGCCAGGGTGGTCACTGGTGACCTCGGGGTGCATGGGGCAGGTGAAGGAGTCCCCTCCAGCCGTGATGGGCTCGTCGGGTGGGGTAAGGCTGGTCATGGTCTTCCTCGTCCGTTGAGTGGTGGTGCTCTGTGGTGCTGGTGGGCGCGTGGTGCGAGGTTCTTGGCTCAGTGGTGATCGGCCCCGTGGTTCATCATCCGCATCATGAGCCACATCATCACTACGCAGCCGAGGGCGGGGATGACGGCGGCCATGACGCCGCCTGCGGCGAGGCTGGCACGACCTGTCCACAGGTATCCGGCCACGATGAGCAGCATCGGGGCACACATCAGCAGGTGCATCCAGTGGTGGCTCTTGCCGTGGCCTGTCATCTTCGGGTCGTGCCGGTGCTGCACGGGCTCGAGTACCGGGTCGGCGGCGGGGCGGGGAGCGTCGCTGTCACTGCGGTTGAGCTGGGTGGGGCTTGTGTACATGGTGGTCTCCTTCGTCGTGTGTGGCTGGCTGCCGTCACCATCCAGACTGTCGAGCGTCCATGAAGCTGGACCGGGGCAAATGATGAAGGTTTGACCAAGACGTCGGAGGCATGTGCGGGCATGCGGCGGTGCGGTTCCCGGGGTGACCCGGGAACCGCATCGGCGTGGGCTGGGGTCAGTAGCGCAGGCTGGTCATCATGCCGATCTCGGCGTGGTAGATGTTGTGGCAGTGCAGCATCCAGGCTCCGGGGTTGTCGGCCTGCAGGTCGGCCTCGATGGTCTGCATGGGCAGCAGCAGCACGGTGTCCTTGCGTAGTCCGTTGCTGCCCGGCAGGGACCAGGTGTGGCCGTGGATGTGCATCGGGTGGGCCATCATCGTCATGTTCGTCATCCGCATCCGGACCCGCTGTCCCGGGCTGATCGACAGGGGTGTGTCCTCACCGAACTTCTTGCCGTTGATGCCCCAGGCGTAGGGCTTCATCTGGCCGTTGAGCTGGACCTCGAGGGTCTGCTCCGGTTCCTTGTCGGGCAGCTTGGCTGCGTCGGCGGCGCGCAGGGCGGTGCCCAGGGCAGCCTTTCCTCCGAGTTCGGGGATTCGGGTGGTGGCCGGCGGAATGCTGCCGGCGCCGGTCTTGACGATGGCGCGGGCGGGAGTACCGGTCTTGCCCTCGGGGGCGGCCTGCAGCACGAAGACGCCGTCGCCGACGGTGACGGTGGCGTCGATCCTTTCTCCCATGGCGAGGTAGATGGCCGTCGCCTCGACCGGCTGCACGGCGAAACCGTCGGCGTGGGTGATGGTGAGTCGGTGCCCGGACAGGCCGACCTTGAAGATCGTGTCGGCTCCGGCATTGATGAGCCGTAGCCGGACCTTGTCCCCGGGGCGTGCCGTGAGGGTGCGCGGTGCGGCCGGGATCCGGCCGTTGACGACGTAGTGCGGGTAGCTCACGTCTCCGGCATCGCCCAAGGGGGAACTGCCGTGGTCCATGCCTCCCATGTCGTGGTTCATTCCTTGGGACAGGGGTCCGCTGTTGGCCTTGAAGTCGGCGAAGATCGCATCCGGTGACTTGCCAACCCCATCGGTCCAGTCATCCAGGACCAGGACCCATTCCGCGTCGTGGTCGCCCGGATCGCGTGGGTCGTCCAGCACGAGGGGAGCGTACAGCCCCCGGTCGATCTGGACTCCGCTGTGGGGATGGAAGAAGTAGGTTCCGGCATGGGGTGCGACGAACTCGTAGGTGAAGGCACTCTTGGCGGCGATGGGGTCCTGAGTGACACCAGGCACACCGTCGGAGGCGTTGCGCAGGGCAATGCCGTGCCAGTGCACCGAGGTGGCTGTGGGGAGCTGGTTGTCGACCGTGACCCGGAACAGGTCGCCCGCCTTGCCGCGCAGGACGTTCCCGTCGAGTTCGTCGGTGTAGGCCCAGGTCTTGGCCAGGACACCGCCCAGGTCCAAGGTGACAGGGCGCGGGGTCAGGGTGTGGGTGACGGTCGTCGCCCCGGCCGGGGTGGCGAGTGGTGTCTGGGTCGGGATGGCCCATGTGGCCGGGGTGGTGCTGGCCGGGGAGGGCTGCTTGGCGCCGCATGCAGCCAGGGCGCTGGTGGATGCCAGGCCGAGGCCGGCGAGCAAGGCCTGTCGGCGAGTGATCGTGTTCATGCCCACGACTCTTCCCGCCCCGCATTGTGACCGGGTCAGGGAAGTGCGGAGATTCGATCAAGACTTCGTGGCAGCACCAGGGTGAACGACGCACCGCAGCCCACCCCCGGACTGGCCGCCAGCACGTCGCCCCCATGTGCCCGGGCGACGGCTCTGGCGATGGTCAGGCCGACTCCGGTTCCGCCGTCGACGTCACGGACCCTGCGTGATCCTTGGTGGAAGAAGCGTTCGAAGACGTGGGGCACCTCACCGGCGGGTATGCCTGCGCCGGTGTCGCTGACCTGGATGGACACCGAGTCCGTGTCAGACCAGCTCGTCACACATACCTCACCCCCGCGTGGCGTGTGCTGGACGGCGTTGCGCAGCAGGTTGTCCAGGACCTGGCCGATGCGTGCAGGGTCGACATCCACCTCCACGGGGCAGTTGCCACGGGTCACCAGCTGGATACCTGCCTCGGCACAGGCTTTCGCACACGAGGTGACCGCCGATTCCACCAGGTCATCGATGCGGGTCAGCCGTAGTTCCAAGGGGATCCGCCCCTCCTCTGCCCTGGAGACCTCGGAGATGTCGGCCGCCAGCGCCGTGATGCGCTCGTTCTGGCGTTGGAGGACCTCAAGGACCTCCGGCCCATACACGGCGACTCCGTCCTCGAGGCTCTCGAGCGTCACCCGCGTCACGGACAGGGGCGTGCGCAGCTCATGGCCAAGATCGGTCAACATGCGTCGTCGGGTGGCCTCCGTGGCCGCGATCTGGGCCGCCATCCGGTTGAACTCATGGGCCACGGATTCGAGTTCGCGCCCCAGCGGCGGCATGCGCACGGGATCGTCGTAGTTGCCGTGCGCGACCCTCTCAGCCCCCTCGGCCAGGGCATCCAGCCCTCGGATGAGGCTGCGGTTCAGCACCCATGACGTCACCGCCGCGATCATCATCGCGGCGGCAAGTCCCAATCCCAGGGAGGCCGCACCGGCGTCATGGAAGGCACGCTCGGCATGGTCCAGCACCATGGGCTGGGTGTGCCCGGCCTCGGCCATGTGCTTCTTGAACAACGGCGGGCCCATCTCCAGGGCGGTCAGGACCAGCGTGACGCTCATGGTGACCAGGACGGCGAACTGGGTCCACACCAGCCGTCGTCCCCACGACAACCCGGGCCACAGCTCTGATGGCCGTCCTCCCATCAGCCTCGGCCCATCCGGTAGCCCACGCCCCGCACAGTCAGCACGTAGCGGGGATCGGCGGCCTCCTCACCCAGCTTCTTGCGAAGGTGTGCCACGTGGACATCGACCAGATGGTCGTCGCCGACCCAGTCCTCGCCCCAGACCATGTCCGTGAGCTGACGCCGACTCAACACACGTCCGGGATGCGCGGACAGGGCCTTCAGCAGGTCGAACTCGGTGCGTGTCAGGTCCACCGCCACACCATCCATGGAAGCCTCGCGCGAGTCGGGATGCACCACCAGTTCCCCGATCCTGCGGGCGACGGATGCCGAAGCCGTGGATCTCGGGCGACGCAGCATCACCTGGACACGTGCGACGAGTTCGCGCGGGCTGAAGGGCTTGGTGAGGTAGTCATCCGCGCCCACGGACAACCCGATGAGCATGTCCACCTCGTCAGCTCGCGCGGTCAGCATCAGGACGTAGCAGTCGCTGAAGGTGCGCACCTTGCGACAGACCTCCACTCCGTCGAGGCCCGGAAGGCCGAGGTCGAGGATGACGACATCTGGCTGCTCCTCCCGGATCCGCGACACCGCCCCGTTCCCGTCTGCACAGGTGTCTGCGGCCATGCCGACCCGTTCCAGGTAGTTCTTCACCGTGCCGGCCAGCACCGGTTCGTCGTCGACCACCAGCACCGAAGTGCGCGCCACATCGCTCATGGCTCCACCTCACCACGAGACCCAGCAGGCGTCACCTCGTCGGTTGCGAGGACGGGGACATGTTGTGGTTCATGCTGCCCATGTCGTGGTTCATGCCGGACATGCCACCCATGTCATGGGTCATGACGCTCGACGACGTGTCACCTCCCAGGACTGCCGGATCGACCATCCCGAAGATCATCGCCACGTGAGCCACCACGAGGAAGGCCGCCACCATCGCCACGTGCAACCGCAGACGGTTCTCACTACTGCGGCCCAGGACCCCCGCCTCGAGGAGACTGATCACGAGCATGGGCAGGCCACCGACCAGGTAGCTGAGGACCGCGATGACATCAGCCGGGCCGCGCCATCCCCCATTCATGGTCAAGGGCACCACCGCGTGGACCATCAGGTGCGTCCCGATGAAGACCCACACGGGACCGGCGAGCAGGCCAGCAGCCCGACTGAGCCTCGCCACCCACGGGGCTGCGGGCCGGTCATTGCGGCGCCCCAGCAGCATGACCAGTTCCGTGATCGCCAAGGTCTCGGCCAGGATGACCGGGAGGGCCATGAACAACAGCAGGTTCCACGGTTGCCGCACCGCGAGGAGTTCCATGTAGTGGGTCATCGCCATGCTAGCCATGCCCGAGCCAGCAGTCAGGTCGGGCACGGCCAGGGCCAGCCCGACCGCGGCCACGCTGGCAATTCCCAGGAATGCGAGGGACCCACGAGCCAGGGATGAGGATTCATTCGTCGTCATGCCGCCAAGCCTCCAGGCGGCATGTCGAGCCACGAGCGAGACAGTGTGAAGAAATGATCAAGATCCACCGCGAACACCGGCTGTCACCCACCTCCCCCGTCCGGACCATCGATGCCCCGGACCTGTGCAGTACCCGCTGTGGCACAGAAACCCACCAGAAGTCGACCGGCACTCGGTTCGGCCGCCTCTCTGCCGTGCACTGCTCTCGATGGCCACGCCATGACCCGTCGAGTCACAGAGTCTGGCGAGCTCGCGTGTGGGCGAGGCGATAGGAGTTGGTTCCGGTTTCGATGATGGTGGCGTTGTAGGTGAGGCGGTCGACGATCGCTGCACAGAGCCTGGGGTCAGTGAAGGTGTCGGTCCAGGCGGAGAAGGACTGGTTGGACGCGATCGCGATGGCGTTCTTCTCCTCCCGCTCTGTGAGGACTTGGAACAGCAGTTCGGCCCCGCGCCGGTCGAGCTCCATGTATCCAAGCTCGTCAATGACCAGGAGGTCGACGCGACCGTAGCGGTTGATGGTCTTGGTGAGTTGTTTCTCGTCGGCGGCTTCGACGAGCTCGTTCACGAGCCGGGTTGCGAGGGTGTAGCGGACGCGGTAGCCCTGTTCTGCGGCGGCGGTGCCGAGTGCGATGAGCAGGTGGGATTTGCCGGTGCCGGAGTCCCCGAT
The DNA here is from genome assembly GCF_000826085.1 of Nigerium massiliense. Classification (GTDB taxonomy): domain Bacteria; phylum Actinomycetota; class Actinomycetes; order Propionibacteriales; family Propionibacteriaceae; genus Propioniciclava; species Propioniciclava massiliense. Next base: position 1,074,368 of record NZ_CCYM01000002.1, read on the forward strand.
GAGGCACAGGGGGTCGCCGCGGCGGAGCCAGTCGCCGGTGGCGAGCTCGTTGATGGTGGCGGGGTTGATGTTGGGGTTCGCGGTGAAGTCGAAGTCGGTGAGCCATTTCTCGCGGGGGAATCCGGCGCTCTTGATGCGGCGCAGGGTGGAGCGGCGGTCGCGGTCGTCGACCTCGGCGAGCAGGAGTTCGGCGAGGAAGCCTTGGTAGGTGAGTTGTTCCTTGGTGGCGGCCTCGACGGCGTCATCGACCACGGCGCGGATGGTTGGCAGCCGGAGCCGGCGGCAGGCCTGGTCGATCGCGGCCTGCGCGGCGTGCTCGGTGAGGCTGTGGCGGCGGCGAAGACTGCCCTGGCGGTTGCTGGTGTTCGTGGTCATGGGGTTCCTGTCTGGGTGTGGTGATGGGCCGGGGCAGGGTTGGGTTGGCGGCGGCGCAGGAGTTCGTCGTAGGCGGTGACGGTGGGCAGGGGGCGGGTGTCCTCGGGCAGGTGCGCGATGACCTGGTGTGGGTCGGTGGGGCGTCGTGGTGGCAGGTTCACGACCGTCCCCCGCCTGGTCGGGCTGGCTGGGGCGGGTGTGTGGC
>NZ_CCYM01000003.1 GCF_000826085.1 Nigerium massiliense
GGTTGGGTTACAGGTTTCTTTGAGTGATTGATTAGTGATTGATGCCAGTTTTTCTGGTTTTTTGTCATGGTCTTGCTCTTTGTTTTTTCGATGGAGAGTTTGATCCTGGCTCAGGACGAACGCTGGCGGCGTGCTTAACACATGCAAGTCGAACGATGAAGGACTCTTCGGGGTTTGGATTAGTGGCGAACGGGTGAGTAACACGTGAGTAACCTGCCCTTCACTTTGGGATAACCGCCGGAAACGGTGGCTAATACCGGATATGACCTGTTGCCGCATGGTGGTGGGTTGAAAGATTTTTTGGTGGGGGATGGGCTCGCGGCCTATCAGCTTGTTGGTGCGGTGATGGCGTACCAAGGCTTCGACGGGTAGCCGGCCTGAGAGGGCGACCGGCCACACTGGGACTGAGATACGGCCCAGACTCCTACGGGAGGCAGCAGTGGGGAATATTGCACAATGGGCGGAAGCCTGATGCAGCAACGCCGCGTGCGGGATGACGGCCTTCGGGTTGTAAACCGCTTTCGCCGGGGACGAAGCTTTTGTGACGGTACCTGGTAAAGAAGCACCGGCTAACTACGTGCCAGCAGCCGCGGTGATACGTAGGGTGCGAGCGTTGTCCGGATTTATTGGGCGTAAAGAGCTCGTAGGTGGTTTGTCGCGTCGGATGTGAAAACACGGGGCTTAACTCTGTGCTTGCTTTCGATACGGGCAGACTTGAGGAAGGTAGGGGAGAACGGAATTCCTGGTGGAGCGGTGGAATGCGCAGATATCAGGAGGAACACCGGTGGCGAAGGCGGTTCTCTGGACCTTTCCTGACGCTGAGGAGCGAAAGCGTGGGGAGCAAACAGGCTTAGATACCCTGGTAGTCCACGCCGTAAACGGTGGGCACTAGGTGTGGGGGACTTCCACGTTCTCCGTGCCGTAGCTAACGCATTAAGTGCCCCGCCTGGGGAGTACGGCCGCAAGGCTAAAACTCAAAGGAATTGACGGGGGCCCGCACAAGCGGCGGAGCATGCGGATTAATTCGATGCAACGCGAAGAACCTTACCTGGGTTTGACATATGCCGGAAGCAGCCAGAGATGGTTGTGCCTTTTTGGCCGGTTTACAGGTGGTGCATGGCTGTCGTCAGCTCGTGTCGTGAGATGTTGGGTTAAGTCCCGCAACGAGCGCAACCCTCGTCCTATGTTGCCAGCGGTTCGGCCGGGAACTCATAGGAGACTGCCGGGGTCAACTCGGAGGAAGGTGGGGATGACGTCAAGTCATCATGCCCCTTATGTCCAGGGCTTCACGCATGCTACAATGGCTGGTACAGAGGGTTGCGATGCCGTGAGGTGGAGCGAATCCCTTAAAGCCAGTCTCAGTTCGGATTGGGGTCTGCAACTCGACCCCATGAAGTCGGAGTCGCTAGTAATCGCAGATCAGCAACGCTGCGGTGAATACGTTCCCGGGCCTTGTACACACCGCCCGTCAAGTCATGAAAGTCGGTAACACCCGAAGCCGGTGGCCTAACCCTTGTGGGGGGAGCCGTCGAAGGTGGGATCGGTAATTAGGACTAAGTCGTAACAAGGTAGCCGTACCGGAAGGTGCGGCTGGATCACCTCCTTTCTAAGGAGCCCTTTTTGATCGCCACGCATCCTTGTGGGTGGGTGGTGGTTAGTTTGCACTCTTGGTTCCACCGTTGTGTGTGGGCGGGGTGGGGGTTTGTTTTTGTGGAGGCATTGATGATGCAGGCTTGTGTTTGTTGTTGGCGCGTCTAGTACTGCCGGCCCTTGTGGGGTGGGTGTGGAACGGGTGGCCGGTGGCGGCATGGGTTTGTGGGGCACGTTGTTGGGTTTTGAGGCTTCCGCAGCCGTTGGTTGTGGTTGTTTCTGTGGCGGATCTTCGCTGGCTGGCCTAAGGGTTGGTCGGGTTGGTTTGTGTGTTGTTTGAGAATTGTATAGTGGACGCGAGCATCTTTTGTAGTTTTTTGTCTGTGTTGGATGTTTTTTGGTGACAAGCTACTAAGGGCGATCGGTGGATGCCTTGGCATCAAGAGCCGATGAAGGACGTTGTAACCTGCGATAAGCCACGGGGAGTTGGTAAACGAGCTGTGATCCGTGGATGTCCGAATAGGGAAACCTCGAAGGTAACCGGAGTTGTGTCCGGCGACCCCTGTCTGAATGTATAGGGCAGTGGGAGGGAACGTGGGGAAGTGAAACATCTCAGTACCCATAGGAGAAGAAAACAACCGTGATTCCGTGAGTAGTGGCGAGCGAAAGCGGAGGAGGCTAAACCGCGCGTGTGTGAGAGCTGACAGGTGTTGCATGTGTGGTGTTGTGGGGCCGTTCGTGGTCGGGCTGTTGACCGGCCGGGGAGTGATAAAACTGCGTCGAAGTTGAACTGTCTGGAATGGCAGACCAGAGTGGGTGATAGTCCCGTAGGCGTATGGTGTGGTCTTCCTTGGATGGACCCCAAGTAGTACGGAACCCCTGAAATTCCGTGTGAATCTGGCGGGACCACCCGCTAAGCCTAAATACTCCTTGATGACCGATAGTGCACGAGTACCGTGAGGGAAAGGTGAAAAGTACCCCGGGAGGGGAGTGAAATAGTACCTGAAACCGGTCGCCTACAATCCGTCGGAGCCTTGCGGGGTGACGGCGTGCCTTTTGAAGAATGAGCCTGCGAGTTAGTGGTGTGTGGCGAGGTTAACCCGTGTGGGGGAGCCGTAGCGAAAGCGAGTCCGAATAGGGCGGTTGAGTCGCGCACTCTAGACCCGAAGCGAAGTGATCTATCCATGGCCAGGGTGAAGCGACGGTAAGACGTCGTGGAGGCCCGAACCCACTTGGGTTGAAAACCGAGGGGATGAGCTGTGGATAGGGGTGAAAGGCCAATCAAACTTCGTGATAGCTGGTTCTCCCCGAAATGCATTTAGGTGCAGCGTCGCCTGTTTCTTGCCGGAGGTAGAGCACTGGATGGTCTAGGGGGCTTAACAGCTTACCGAAATCAGCCAAACTCCGAATGCCGGTAAGGTTGAGGGCGGCAGTGAGACTGTGGGGGATAAGCTTCATAGTCGAGAGGGAAACAGCCCAGATCATCAGCTAAGGCCCCTAAGTGGTTACTAAGTGGAAAAGGATGTGGAGTTGCGAAGACAACCAGGAGGTTGGCTTGGAAGCAGCCATCCTTGAAAGAGTGCGTAATAGCTCACTGGTCAAGTGATTCTGCGCCGACAATGTAGCGGGGCTCAAGTAATCCGCCGAAGCTGTGGCGCCGCACGTTATGTGTGGTGGGTAGGGGAGCGTCGTGTGTGCGGTGAAGCGGTGGGGTGACCCGATCGTGGAGTTCACACGAGTGAGAATGCAGGCATGAGTAGCGAATGACGGGTGAGAAACCCGTCCGCCGAATATCCAAGGGTTCCAGGGTCAAGCTAATCTTCCCTGGGTAAGTCGGGACCTAAGGCGAGGCCGACAGGCGTAGTCGATGGACAACCAGTTGATATTCTGGTACCGGCGAAACAACGATCCTGCCGAGGCGAGTGAGACTAAGCATGCGAGTCTGTCGGATCCTTCGGGTGATGGCGGGTGAGTCTGTGACCTGATCTTGTAGTAGGCAAGCTGCGGAGGGACGCAGGAAGGTAGCCCATCCCGGGCGATGGTTGTCCCGGGCTAAGAGTGTAGGACGGCGTGTAGGTAAATCCGTGCGCTGTGTGTCTGAGACTTGATGGCACTGCACACGTGTGTGTGGTGTGGGTGATCCTATGCTGCCGAGAAAAGCTTCGTGAGCGAGTTGTGAGCCGCCCGTACCCTAAACCGACACAGGTGGATTGGTAGAGAATACCGAGGCGATCGAGAGAATCGTGGTGAAGGAACTCGGCAAAATACCCCCGTAACTTCGGGATAAGGGGGACCTGATCCGTGACAGCCCTTTGCGGTTGGTAGCGGTGATGGTCGCAGAGACCAGGCCCAAGCGACTGTTTACTAAAAACACAGGTCCGTGCGAAGTTGTAAGACGATGTATACGGACTGACTCCTGCCCGGTGCTGGAAGGTTAAGGGGAACTGTTAGCGTGAGCGAAGCGGTGAACTTAAGCCCCAGTAAACGGCGGTGGTAACTATAACCATCCTAAGGTAGCGAAATTCCTTGTCGGGTAAGTTCCGACCTGCACGAATGGAGTAACGATTTGGGCGCTGTCTCCACCACGAACTCGGCGAAATTGCATTACGAGTAAAGATGCTCGTTACGCGCAGCAGGACGGAAAGACCCCGGGACCTTTACTATAGTTTGGTATTGGTGTTCGGTACAGCTTGTGTAGGATAGGTGGGAGACTGTGAAGCGGTCACGCTAGTGGTTGTGGAGTCATCGTTGAAATACCACTCTGGTTGTTCTGGATATCTAACTTCGGGCCATGATCTGGTTCAGGGACAGTGCCTGATGGGTAGTTTGACTGGGGCGGTCGCCTCCTAAAAGGTAACGGAGGCGCCCAAAGGTTCCCTCAGCCTGGTTGGCAATCAGGTGTTGAGTGTAAGTGCACAAGGGAGCTTGACTGTGAGACTGACAGGTCGAGCAGGGACGAAAGTCGGGACTAGTGATCTGACGGTGGCATGTGGAAGCGCCGTCACTCAACGGATAAAAGGTACCCCGGGGATAACAGGCTGATCTTGCCCGAGCGTCCATAGCGACGGCATGGTTTGGCACCTCGATGTCGGCTCGTCGCATCCTGGGGCTGGAGTCGGTCCCAAGGGTTGGGCTGTTCGCCCATTAAAGCGGCACGCGAGCTGGGTTTAGAACGTCGTGAGACAGTTCGGTCCCTATCCGCTGCGCGCGTAAGAGTCTTGAGAAGTGCTGTCCTTAGTACGAGAGGACCGGGACGGACTAACCTCTGGTGTGCCAGTTGTACCGCCAGGTGCACGGCTGGTTGGCTACGTTGGGAAGTGATAACCGCTGAAAGCATCTAAGCGGGAAGCACGCTTCAAGATGAGGACTCTCACAACATTTTGTTGGTAAGGCCCCCGGGAGACGACCGGGTTGATAGGACAGATGTGGAAGCACAGTAATGTGTGGAGCTGACTGTTACTAATAGGCCGAGGGCTTGTCACACCACCAAAAACATGTCTTGACGCAGATGATTGCTGCAAGATGTTTCGCGTCCGCTATACGATTCCCAGACAACACACCACCCCGGTCCGGGGTGGCCGGAGTGTCTGTGATGTTCCCCCCACCCGGCGGGTGGGGATTGATAAATGAATAGTCGTTTCGGTGATAATGGCGAAAGGGAAACGCCCGGCCCCATTCCGAACCCGGAAGCTAAGCCTTTCAGCGCCGATGGTACTGCACACGCTGGTGTGTGGGAGAGTAGGTCATCGCCGGACACACAACAACAGTCCCCCGTAACAACCGTTACGGGGGACAGTTGCCTATAACGAGCCTTTCCCGCTGCGGGGCCGTCCCATGTCCATCGGGTGAGGCTGCGATGGAGGCCGAGGCGATCGCCGCCCTGTGCCTGTGGCCCCACCGTCGCCCTGCGAGGTTGGTCCGGCGGGTGTCGGACGGGCAAACTATGGGGGTGGCAGATCAATACAGTGGGGATTCGAAGGACCGGCGCCGACAGGGTCGTCCGAGCGCGAGCCGGCCGTCCGGCGGCGCGGGCTACGGCCGAGGCGCCCGCAACGGTGGAAGCGGCGGGGAGCAGAGCCGGGGCTCGTGGAGCCGAGGGCGCGGCAAAGACTCCCGAGGGTCGTGGCGCGGGGACGGCGGGGAGCGGTCCTCGTCGTCAAGCCGCCGCTCCTTCGATTCCGGATCCGCCGGTGAACGTTCTGCCCGAGGGGACCGGCCTCGCGGCGGGGACCGCGGACGGTCCTATTCCTCGCGTGACGAGCGTTTCTCCCGCGACGGGCGAGCAAGCCGGGACAACGGCGGTGGAGACAAGTTCGGTAGAGACGGCGGCCAGCAGCGCGGTGACCGCTATGAACGTTCTGCTGGGGACGATCGCCGCGGCGGGCGCTTCGATCGCGATCAGCGTCCGCGCCGTGAGGCTGGGTTCAACCGGAACGAGGGTCCGCGCCGCGACGGTGGGTTCAACCGGGACGACCGGCCGCGCCGCGACGGTGGGTTCAACCGGGACGACCGCCAGCGCCGGGACAACCGCGGCGACCGTTTCGAGCGTGGCGACCGGCCGCGCCAGGATGATCGGTTCAATCGGGATGATCGTCCGCGCCGTGAGGGGGGGTTCAATCGAGATGACCGTCCGCGCCGCGAGGGGGGGTTCAATCGGGACGAGCGTCCGCGTCGCGAGGGCGGGTTTAACCGCGACGATCGTCCGCGCCGCGACAACCGCGGTGACCGTTTCGAGCGTGCCGACCGGCCGCGCCGGAACGACCGCTTCGACCGAGACGGGCGGCGAGGTGGGCGTTTGGATCGCGACGCGCGCCGGGACGGCGGTTTCGACCGTGACGACCGTCCCCGCCGGGACGACCGCGGCGATCGTCCGCGAGCCGCTCGCTCGGGGCAGGGCGAACGGCCGGGTCGCGATGAGCGGTTCAACCAAGGTGACCGTCGAGGCGGTCGCTTCGACCGCGAGGATCGTTCCCGCCGCGACAACCGACAAGACAGCCCGCGTCGAGACGACGTCCACGACGATCACAGGGATGCCGAGCATCGGGAGCCGCCCCGTCCCGGCCTCGCCGCAAAGGAGAACGAGCCCGCGACCCCGCGCGACCTCGACCTGCGCGAACTGCCCCGCGCCGTCCGGGCGGAGCTTCGTTCGCTGACGAGCGAGCGGGCCGACGTGGTGGGCGCCCATCTGCTGATGGCGGGCAAGTTGCTCGACACGGACCCGCAGCTCGCCTACGCGCACGCCGAGGCCGCGCGGCGGCGCGCGGCACGGTTGCCTGTGACCCGCGAGGCGACCGGCGAGGCGGCCTACGCCGCGGGCGAGTACGCAGTGGCGCTGAACGAGTTCCGCGCGCTGCGGAGGATGAGCGGGGGCGAGGAGTACCTGGCGGCCATGGCCGACTGCGAGCGCGCGCTGGGCCGTCCGGAGCGGGCGCTGGCACTCGTCCGCGAGGGCCTGGCCGCGGCGCCGGACTTCGCCCAGCGGGTCGAGCTGCGCCTGGTCGAGGCGGGCGCGCGCCTCGACATGGAACAGCCCGAAGAGGCGTTGCGCCTGCTCAAGAACGAGATCGAATCCAGCGGAGGCAAGGGCTCGCGGTTGGTCCGCGCCCGGTTGCGTTACGGCTATGCCGACCTGCTCGAGCGCACGGGGGACACCGAGAACGCCGAGCGGTGGTTCGCGGCGACCGACGCCCTTGACGCCGAGGGCGAGACCGATGCCGCCGACCGCCTGGCTGTCCTGCAGGGCATGGTGCTCGAACTCGACGAGGACGACCTGATGGGCGCGGACGGGGGAGACGCGGACGGGGTGTCTGGTGCCGACGCGGATGACGCGGACGGGGTGTCTGGTGCCGACGCGGGAGACGCGGACGGGGTGTCTGGTGCCGACGCGGATGACGCGGACGGGGTGTCTGATGCCGACGCGGATGGCGCCGAGAGTGTGTCCGACGCCGACGCCGACGCGGACGCGGCGCGAGATATGGACGCGGCGGGTGAAACGCCCCCGGCGTCCGAACCGGAACGGCCGGCGTCCGAGCCGGAACCGCCGTCGTCCGAACGGGACCGGCCCCAGGTCGCTAAGGTCGAGGACGAGCCCTCTGGCGACCACACGCCCGGCGGGGACGACAACGAGGAGGACCGGGCATGACACGACCCGTTATCGAGGGCCACGACGTCGCCTTCTTCGACCTGGACGGCGTGATCTACCTCGGCCCGGCGGCCGTCGAGGGCGCGCCGGAGGGCGTGGCGACTCTCCGCGAGCGGGGCGTCCGGACGATCTTCGTGACGAACAACGCGGCGCGCCCGGCGCAGACGGTGGTCGACCAACTCACCCGGCTCGGGTTCCCGAGCACGCTCGACGACGTCATCACCAGCGCCCAAGCCGCCGCCGGCTACCTGCGGCGCGAACTGGAGCCCGGGGCGAAGATCCTGGTCGCGGGAACCCAGAACCTGGTCGACGAAATCACCGGCGCGGGCTTCACCGCCGTCACCGGCGCCAAGGACGATCCGGTCGCTGTCATCCAGGGGTACGACCCCGAAATGACCTGGCCGCGGCTCGACGAGGCCGGCTACGCCGTCCAGGGGGGCGCGCGCTGGTTCGCCACGAACACCGATTCCACGCGACCCACCGACCGCGGGCTCGTTCCCGGCGCCGGCGCGGCGGTGGACGCGGTCGGCGCGACCGTGAAGGTCCGCCCGACGATCATCGGCAAGCCGTACGCGCCTCTCATGGAGGAGGCCGTCCGGCGCACCGGGGCGACGAATCCGATCTTCGTCGGCGACCGCCTCGACACCGACATCGCCGGCGCCGTCGGGGTGGGGATGGAGTCGTTCCTCGTCTTCACCGGGGCCCACGGCAAGCAGGACCTGGTCGAGGCCGTCGAGGCGCAGCGTCCGACGAGCATCGGGCTCGACGTCCGCTCCCTCCTGGAGCCGCGCCGCGAGGCACGTGTCGAGGGTCGGCGAGCGACGTGTCGCGAGGTCGTCGTCGAGGCCGACGACCGGGGCGTCGCGTCCGTGCAGGGCGACCTCGGCGGTCCCGAAGAGCAGCTGGACGCGGTGTGGGCGCTCGCGCAGCTCACGTGGGCCGGCATCGTCACCGACCCGGCGCCCGTCCTGGAGAAGCTGGATCGCATCCGATGAGCGACGAGCGTCCGGTCACAGGGCACGAGCGCATCGACGCGGCGCTGGCGTCCGTCGATCTCACCGGCGACGCCGACACGCACCACGAGCAGCTCGCCCGGGCGTTGGAGACCGTCCAGCAGGTGCTGACTGAGGCGCAGCAGCCCCAGCCCCGCCGCTGAGGTGGACGACCGGCAGCGGGTGGACGTCGCCCTCGTCCAGCGCGGGCTCGCGCGCTCGCGTGGCCAGGCGCGCGACCTGATCCGCTCCGGCGAGGTGCTGGTGAACGGCCGAGCGGTCCTGCGGCCGTCCACGCCGGTGGGCCCCGACGACGAGCTGGGCGCGCCGACCGACCGGTACGTCTCCCGCGCCGCGCACAAGCTGCTGGGCGCACTGGACGAGGCCGGTCTCGCGGTCTCGGGCCGCGCGCTGGATGCCGGTGCGTCCACGGGCGGCTTCACACAGGTGCTGCTGGAGCGCGGTTGCGACCACGTCTACGCCGTCGATGTGGGCACCGGCCAGCTGGTGGACGAACTGCGCCGCGACCCGCGCGTCACCGCCCGCGAGCATCTGAACCTGCGCGATCTCACCCTCGCCGACGTGGACGGCGAGCCCGTCGATGTCCTCGTCGCGGACGTCTCGTTCATCTCCCTGCGCCTTCTCGTCGAGCCGATGCTCGCCGTGCTGCGCCCCGACGGGGTGGCGCTCCTCATGGTGAAGCCGCAGTTCGAGGTCGGACGCGCCGGGCTGGACTCCCGCGGGGTGGTCGTGAACGACGCGGCCCGGGAGGACGCGGTGGACCTCGTCGTTGCGGACGCCGAGCGGCTGGGCTGGGCGTGCGTGTGGCGCGGGCGCAGCCCCTTGCCGGGCGGCGAGGGCAACGTGGAGTTCTTCGTGGAATTGCGGCACGGGTCCGCCCGATCGGCGGATTTGTCGTAGCCGACGGTTAGGGTGAAGCCCGTGACCCAACGGAACATCGCCATCTCGGTGCACACCAAGCGGCAGCAGGCCGTCCAGGCAGCCGTCGACTTCATCTCCGCGGTTTCCGGGTTCGGCGTGGAGTGCTGGCTGCGGACGGAGACCTACGAGGCGATCAGCGCGGACCTCGGCGATGACGTGACGATCCACGAGTTGCGGCTCGAAGATGACCGGGTCGACCTCGAGCTCGTCGTCGTCTTCGGTGGCGACGGCACCATTCTGCGTGCGGCGGAGTGGGCGGTGCCGGCGGGGGTGCCGATCCTCGGCGTCAACCTGGGCCACGTCGGGTTCCTGGCCGAGCTCGAGCCGAGCCAGTTCGACAGCCTGATCCGCAGCGTCGTCGAGAAGCGCTACACGGTCGAGGAGCGGCTCTGCCTCGACGTCCGGCACTTCGCCGAACGGGACGGGGAGCCGATCTGGCAATCGTTCGCGATCAACGAGGTGTCGCTGGAAAAGGCCGCCCGTGAGCGCATGATCGAGGTGCTCGTCGAGATCGACAACCGGCCGCTGCAGCGCTGGGGCACCGACGGCGTCCTCGTCTCGACGCCGACCGGGTCCACCGCGTACGCGTTCTCCGCCCAGGGGCCGGTGCTCTGGCCCGACCTGGAGGCGCTGCTCGTGGTCCCGCTGCTGGCGCACGCGCTGTTCGCCCGGCCGCTGGTGCTCAGCCCGCACTCGGAGATCGCCATCACCATGCTGCCGTCGCAGGGTCCGGGCGGCGTCCTGTGGTGCGACGGGCGGCGCTCGACGGACGCGAAGGCGAGCACCGTCGTCCGCATCCGACGCAGCGACCTGCGGCTCAAGTTGGCCCGGCTCGACAGCGCGCCGTTCGTCGAACGCCTCGTGCGCAAATTCGAGCTTCCCGTGGCCGGCTGGCGCGGATCGGACGAACGCAGCCCCGGCGTCGAGATGGGGCACCAGTCCCGGGACGCGTAGCCATGCTCTCCCACCTGCACATCACCAACCTGGGCGTGATCGACGACGCCATCCTCGAGCTCGGGCCCGGCTTCACCGCCGTGACCGGTGAGACCGGCGCGGGCAAGACCATGATCGTCACCGGCCTCGGGCTGTTGCTCGGCGGCAAGGCCGGCTCGCGCCTGATCCGGCACGGCGCCGAGCGGGCCGTCGTCGAGGGACGTCTCGAGGGGGACGCCGCCCTGGCTGCCCGCCTGGACGAACTCGGCGGCGCCGACGACGACGGCGAGGTCATCCTCACCCGCGTGCTCACCCCCAGCCGGTCGCGGGCGCAGGCCGGAGGCGTCCAGGTGCCGGTCGCATCGCTCAGCGAGTTGGTGGGGGAGCGGGTCACGATCCACGGTCAGTCCGAGCAGTTGCGCCTCGGCACGTCCGAGCGGCAGCGCGAGGTGCTGGACGCCTTCGCCGGACCCGACTTCGCCGCGTTGGCCGACGGGTTCCGCACCGACTTCGCCCAGTTGCGGGCCTGGACGGCCGAGCGTGCCGCCCTCGTCGGCGAGGCGCAGGCCCGGGCGCGCGAGCTGGCGATGCTCGAATTCGGGCTCACCGAGATCGAGAAGGTCGACCCGCAACCCGGGGAGGACGAGGCGTTGCGGGTGGAGGCCCGCCGGCTGCAGGCCGTCGACGACCTGCGCGCCGCCGCCCGGGACGCCCTGGTCGCGCTTGCCGGTGACGACGAGTCCTTCGACGACCAGCCGCACGTGCTCGGCCTGCTCGGGGCGGCGCGCAAGGCGCTGTCGACCACCGCCGACAGCGACGAGCAAGTGCCGTCGTTGCTTACGCGGCTCGAGGAGGCCGGCTACGTGCTCAACGACGTCGCCGGGGAGTTGGCCAGCTACCTGGCCGGGCTGGACGCCGACCCGCTCCGCCTCGAATGGATCGCCGGGCGGCAGGCCGAGTTGCAGGGCCTGACCCGCAAGTACGGCGACACGGTCGACGACGTGCTGGCCTGGGCGCAGCGGTCCGCCGGCGACGTCACGCGGCTCGGCGGCAGCGACGACCGGGTGCAGGAGCTCGACGGCCTCATCGAGACGATGGACGCCTCCCTGCGCGAGCGCGCGGGCACCATGACCCGGCTGCGCACGAAGGCCGCGTCCGAGCTGTCATCCCGTGTGGAGCGCGAGCTCGCAGCGCTGGCGCTGCCGCGGGCGCGGCTCAGCTTCGAGCTGACGCCGCTGCCCGACCTGACCGCCCACGGAGCCGACCAGGTCTCGCTGCTGTTCAGCGCGAACCCGGGTTCGGAGCCTGCGCCGCTCGCCCAGGTGGCTTCGGGCGGCGAGCTGTCGCGTGTTCGGCTGGGTCTCGAGGTGGTGCTCGCGGCCGGCAGCGACGGGCACACCTTCATCTTCGACGAGGTCGACGCCGGCGTCGGCGGCTCGGTGGCGCTGGAGATCGGGCGTCGGCTGGCGGCGCTCGCCGAGCACGCCCAGGTCATCGTCGTCACCCATCTCGCCCAGGTGGCCGCGTTCGCCGACCGGCAGTTCGTGGTGGCGAAGTCCGGCGACGGGCAGGTGACGACCTCCGGCATCAGCGAGGTCGTCGACGAGGCGCGCGTCGACGAGCTGGCCCGCATGATGGCCGGCCTGGACGGCTCGGCCGCCTCGCGCGCCCACGCGCAGGAGTTGCTGAGGACGGCGTCTCGGCGCTGACGGCCGGACATCGACGCTGTCAGCTGCCGTCGCAGTCGCTTGCCGGCAGGCGGATTCGCCGCGCGCGTCCCCACCCCTTCACCCATGTGGCGCCGGCGCCGTCTGTGGGGCACAATGAAGCGGCAAGGCGCGTTTCGTCCGGTGAGTGTGCAGGGGAAGGCATCACTCGAACCGGGAGGAAACGCCATGACAACGACACGCGGGATCGTCCAGATCCACTCCGCGCCGTCCGCACTGCGCCCACACGTCGAGTGGGCGGTGGGCGGCGCCCTTGGCGCGCCCGTGGAACTCCAGTGGGACGCCCAGCCCGTCGAGCCCGGCAGCTACCGCTGCGAGTACGCCTGGACCGGCCCGGCGGGCTCCGCCGCGCGCATCACGAGCGCGATGATGCGGTGGGCCCGGCTGCGCTTCGAGGTCACCGAGGACGCCTCGGCGGCCGCGGAGGCGTGCCGCTACTCCTATACGCCGAACCTCGGGGTCTTCCACGCCGCCACCAGCCCCAGCGGCGACATCGTCGTCGACGAGAACCGCCTGCGCGCGGCGCTGCTGAACCCGGACGGCCCGCAGCTGCGCACGTCCCTCGAGGCGCTGCTCGGCTCCGCCTGGGACGCCGAACTCGAGCCCTTCCGCCTCGCCGGCGACGGTGCCCCGGTGCGCTGGCTGCACCGCGTGGGCTGAGGGCCGCGCCGGCCTCGCGACACCGGCGCGGAACCCTCGCGCGTCGGAAGATTCTCCCGGACTTCCGCATCGCCCGCGCGACCTGACCCGCCAGCGAAGGTCCGGCCTCGCCGGTACTCGACGCAGATAGAACAGGACCCGGCACCGTGCTCGGTGCCGGGTCCTGCCCGTCAGGAACGCGTGCTCACAACGGAATGTTCGTGTGCAGCCCGCGGACGCCGTCGTCGTCGGCGCGGATCGCGTCGGCGATGGCGGTGCGGGTGCGGGTGGGCTCCAGCAGCTCGTCCACGACCCCGATCTCGACGGCCTTCTCGACGCCGCCGGCCAGGCGCGCGTGTTCGTCGGCCAACTCCTGCTCGACCTCGGCGAGCCGGTCCGGCTCCACCTCGGCCAGCTTGCGCCGGTGAAGGATGCGGATCGCCGCGACCGGGCCCATCACGGCCACCTCGGCGCCCGGCCAGGCGAACACCTTGGTCGCGCCGAGCGAGCGGCTGTTCATCGCGATGTACGCGCCGCCGTAGGCCTTGCGGGTCACCAGGGTGACGCGGGGGACGACGGCCTCGGCGAACGCGTGCAGCAGCTTGGCGCCGCGGCGCACGACGCCGTCCCACTCCTGACCGACGCCGGGCAGGTAGCCCGGGACGTCCACGAGCACGACGAGCGGCACGCCGAAGGTGTCGCAGAACCGCACGAAGCGGGCGGCCTTCTCCGCCGACAGTGAGTCGAGACAGCCGCCGAGACGCAGGGGGTTGTTGGCGACGACGCCGACGGTGCGGCCGCCGAGGCGTCCGAGACCGACGGTGACGTTCGGCGCCCAGCGCGCGTGCAGCTCGAAGAACGTGTCGTCGTCGAGGATGCCCTCGATGAGCGGGTGCACGTCGTAGGCCCGCTTGGGCGACTCGGGCAGGAACTGCGTCACGTCGACGTCGTCGATGTCCTTCTCGATGCTGCCCTGGGCCGCGAGCAGGTTCACCACGGTGCGACCCTTGTCGAGCGCGTCAGGCTCGTTCTCGGCGGTGACGTGCACGACGCCGGAGCGGCGCGCGTGGGTGTCGACGCCGCCGAGGCGCTCCATGTCGACGTTCTCGCCGGTCACCGACCGGACGACGTCCGGGCCGGTCACGAAGATGCGGCCGGTGGACGCCATGATGACCACGTCGGTCAGCGCCGGCCCGTAGGCGGCGCCGCCGGCGGCCGCGCCCAGCACGATCGAGACCTGCGGGATCTTGCCCGAGGCCTGCGTCATCGCGTGGAAGATGCCGCCCACGCCGTGCAGCGACAGCACGCCATCGCCGAGGCGGGCGCCACCGGAGTGCCAGATCCCGATGATCGGGACGCGGTCGACCATCGCGCGACGGTAGGCCTGCACGACGACCTCGCAGCCGGCCAGGCCCATCGCGCCGCCCATGACGGTGGCGTCGCTGCAGAAGGCGACGACGGGGGAGCCCATGATGGTGCCGGTCGCGGCGAGCATGCCGGATCCGTCGTCCGGGCTGATGAGCGCGAGCGATCCCTCGTCCATCAGCGCGGCGAGGCGGAAGTTCGGGTTACGGGGATCCTCCTCGCGAGGCACCTTGCGGGGCTTCGCGGGAGCGAGGGTGTCAGTCATGGTGCTCCTTTCAGCGCCCGGTGGCGTTGGCGGTGGTGAGGGCGACGGCCACGTTCGACCCGCCGAAACCGAACGAGTTGTTCAGCGCGGCCAGCTCGCCGGAGCCCGGCAGCTCGCGGGCGGCGTTGGCGGCGATGTCGATGCCGAGGTCGTCCTCGGGGTCCTCCAGGTTGATCGTCGGCGGCACGATGCGGTGGTGCAGCGCCAGCATCGTGGTGACGGATTCCAGGGCGCCGGCCGCGCCGAGCAGGTGCCCGGTCATCGACTTGGTGCTGGTGACCACGCAGTCGTCGACGGCGTCGCCCAAGGCCTGCCGGATCGAGACGGCCTCGGTGACATCGCCCTGCGGGGTCGAGGTGCCGTGCGCGTTGACGTGCTTGATGTCCGACGCGCTGAGCCCGCTCTCGCGGAGCGCCTTCAGCATCGCGGAGCTCTGCCCGAGGCCGGTGGGATCGGGCTGCACGATGTCGTGGTTGTCGTTGGAGACGCCCGCGCCCGCCACGGTGCCGTAGATCTTCGCGCCCCGCGCCTTGGCGTGCTCGAGGCTCTCCAGCACGAGGACGGCGGAGCCCTCCGACAGCACGAACCCGTCGCGTCCCTTGTCCCAGGGACGCGACGCGGCGGTCGGGTCGTCGTTGCGCTTGCTGAGCGCCTGCATCTGCCCGAACGCGGCCAGCGGGAGCGCATGGATGGTCGCCTCGGCGCCGCCGGCGACGACGACGTCGGCGCGACCGAGCCGGATCTGGTCGACGGCCAGCGAGATCGCCTCGTTGGACGACGCACACGCCGAGACGGGGGCGTGGACGGCCGCGGCCGCCCCCACCAACAGGGCGACGTTCGCCGCCGGCGCGTTCGCCATCAGCATCGGGATGGTGAAGGGGCTCACCCGGCGCGGTCCGCGGTCGCGGTAGTTGTCCCAGTTGTCGAGCAGCGCGTGGAGGCCGCCGATGCCGCTGCCGAGGCAGACGGCCAAGCGGTCGGGGTCGATGGGGTTGTCCTCGCCGAGGCCCAGGCCGGCGTCGTGCCAGGCCTCCTCGGCGGCGATGAGCGCGACCTGAGCGGAGCGGTCGAGACGGCGCGCCTTCACCCGGTCGATCTTCTCCGACGGCTCCTGGGCCAGCGTGCCCGCGATGCGGACGGCGAGCGGTGCGGCCCACTCGTCGGTGAGGGCGACGACGCCCGACCGGCCGGCGACGAGGCCGTCCCAGGTCGACGCCAGGTCTCCGCCCAGGGGCGTGGTGGCGCCCATGCCGGTGATGACTACGTCCGTCATTGGTCCTCCGTGTTAGGTGGATGGTGGGAGCGCGCGGCGGCCGGACGACCGCCGCGCGCCGTGTGCGCTGAGGTCAGCTGTGGTTCTCGATGTAGGCGACGGCGTCGCCCACGGTCTTGAGGTTCTTGGAGTCCTCGTCGGGGATGGTGACGCCGAACTTCTCCTCGCAGCCGACGATGATCTCGACCATCGCCAGGGAGTCGACGTCGAGGTCGTCCACGAAGGACTTGTCGAGCTGGACGTCCTCGACCGGGACACCGGCGACGTCGTTGACGAGCTCGGCGAGCTGGGTGCGGATCTCTTCGGTGGTAGCCATGGATGTTCTCCTCTTGTGTGGTTGGGGCTCACTCCGGCCGGAGCCGGTTGAATCTGGTGGTGATCAGGGCAGGACGACGACCTGGCCCGCGTACACGAGCCCGGCGCCGAAGCCGATGATCAGGGCGGTGTCGCCGCTCTTGGCCTGACCGGAGGACAGCAGCTCATCCATCGCGATCGGCACGGACGCCGCCGACGTGTTGCCGAGTTGCTTGATGGTGCGCGCCACCACGACCTTCTCGGGCAGCTTGAGGTGGCGCAGCATCGAGTCGGTGATGCGGTTGTTCGCCTGGTGCGGGATGAAGCAGTCGAGCTGGTCGGGGGTGATCCCGGCGGCCTCGAGCGTCCGCTTGGCGGCGTCCGCGATGTACCCGGTCGCCCAGCGGAACACCGCCTGGCCGTTCATCTTGACGTAGCTGGGGACGCCCTGCTCGACGGCTGTCAGCCAGTCGGCCGTCATGTCGATGACCTCGGCCTGGTAGCCGTCCGAGCCCCACTCGACCGGGCCGATGCCGTTGACCTCGCTCGGGCCGACGACCGCGGCGCCGGCGCCGTCCGCGAACAGGAACGCGGTGGAGCGGTCGTGCAGATCGGTGATCTTCGACAGGGTCTCCACGCCGACGACGAGGACGTGGGTGGCCGCGCCGGAGCGGACGAGGGCGTCCGCCTGAGCGACCCCGTAGCAGAAGCCGGCACACGCGGCGCCGATGTCGAACGCCGCGGCGTCCTGGAGGCCGAGGTCGGCGGCCAGCAGGGGCGCCATCGCCGGGGTCTGCTTGTACTGGGAGACGGTCGAGACGATGACGGCGTCGATCTGGTCGAGCGAGAGACCGGAGCGCTCGATCGCCGACTCGGCGGCCTTCTTGGCGAGCGACTGGGCGTCCTCACCTTCGGCGATCCAGCGGCGTTCGGTGATGCCGGTGCGCTGCTGGATCCACTCGTCGGAGCTGTCGATGTAGGTGCACATCTCCTCGTTGTCGACGACACGCGAGGGGATCGCCGAGCCGACCGAGTACAGCCGGGCGTAGGGGCTGCCGGGTCGGGCCTGGATGGTGGTCATTCGGTTCCCTCCGGAGCGGGGTAGAGGCGGACGAGAGGTTGGCCGGGGCTGACGATGTCGCCCGGCTCGACGAGCCACTCGGTGATCTGGCCGCCGTGCTCGGTGTGCACCGCGACGGACTCGCGCAGGTTCGCGACCGCGCCGACCACGGCGCCGGGCTCCAGCGTCGCGCCGGACCCGAGGTCGTCGGCCGGGGCGAACTCGCCCTTGGCGGGCGACACGACCATCGTCCACGTGGTGTTGGGCGTGCGGCGGTGATGCGCCTCAAGGTCGCTGTGCTTCTCGACGAAGGCGCGCGCGGCCGGGAGGTCGTCCGGCGTGTTCAGACTGAACAGCTCGACGCCGCTCATGTTGCGCTTCGCGATGCCGGTCAGCGTCTTGGCCGGCGGCAACTCGAGCAGGCCGGTGACGCCGAGGTCGGTCATGGTCTGCATGCACAGGTCCCAGCGGACGGGCAGCGTCACCTGGTCGACCAGGCGGCGCAGGAACTCGTGGCCCGACTGCACCACCTGACCGTCGGCGTTCGACAGCAGGGCGGTGCGCGGATCGTGGGTGCTGATGGCGCCCGCGAGCTTGGCGAGGTGGTCCTTGCCGGGCTGCATGTAGGACGTGTGGAAGGCGCCGGCGACGCTCAGCGGCCGCACGCGCGCCTTGGCCGGAGCGTTCTCGGCGAGCTTGGCCAACAGTTCCATGGGGCCGGCGGCCACGATCTGCCCCTTGCCGTTGTTGTTGGCCGGGGTCAGGCCGAAGTTGTCGATCGCGGCGAGCACCTCGTCGGCATCACCGCCGATGACGGCGGACATGCCGGTGGGCTGCAGCGCGGACGCCTCGGCCATCGCCTTGCCCCGCTCGCGGACGAACACCATCGCCTGCTCGGCGGTGAGGACACCCGACGCCGCCGCGGCGGTGATCTCGCCGACCGAGTGGCCGGCCCCGACGCCGGTGCGGCGGAAGCCGTCGGCGGGGGAGGGGAACAGTTCCAGGGCTGCCAGCAGGCCGGCCGCGACGAGGAGGGGCTGCGCGATGGCCGTGTCGCGGATGGTCTCGGCGTCGGCCTCCGTGCCGTAGTGCACGAGGTCGAGGTTGGCAACAGTCGACAACCACTGCAGCCGGGCCTCGAAGGCGGACTCGGCGAGCCAAGGGCTCAGGAAACCGGGGGTCTGGGCGCCCTGTCCGGGCGCAACGATGGCAAGCACGTTCATAAGAATGCCGCTTTCCTGTCACCTGGGCGGGGGTTGCCTCGACAGAATGTGTCGCCGCAGTTTTGTGGGTTTCCTACAACGGCTTCTCCAGGGACGGGCGTGGTGATCAGACCGCTCGGCACGCGCGTCCGCGCCGACCGGCCGAAGGACGCCGAAGCGTCGTCGTGCCGCGTCAGGAGAGCAGCCGGCCCAGCGTCAGCCCCAACCGGAGCGCGTAGGCGTCGCGGGAGTCTTGCGGGTCGTAGCCGGTGACCTCGTGCACCTTGGCCAGCCGGTAGCGCACGGTGTTGGCGTGGATGAACAGGGCGCGGGCGGACGCCTCGATGGTGCCCAGTTCGAGGTACGTCTCGAGGGTCTCCAGCAGGTCGCCACCGTGCTCGCGCAGCGCCAGGTAGACGCTCCCGGCCAGCGTGCGGCGCGCCTGGCCGTCGCCGGAGAGCGCCCGCTCGGGCAGCAGTGCCCCCGCCGCCACCGGGCGGGGCGCCCCGGGCCAGGCGGACGCCGCGCGGCGTCCGGACAGCGCCGCCCGGGCGCTGGTGACCGCATGGCCGAACTCGGTGACGACGGGGCCGACGACGATGGGTCCCGGCCCGAATGCGCTGACGAGCGCGGACGCCGCAGCCACCGCCTCGTCCTCGTCGGCGAAGGAGCCGCCGAGCAGCGCGACCAGCCGGTCGCCCTGCGGGGCGGACAGCACGTCGAGCTTGGCCCGGGCGGCCAGATGCCGCAGGGTGTCGCGTCCTTGGGGCACCTCGGGCAGGTCGCCGATGACGACGGCCAGGGACGACCGCGCGCGCCAGCCGAGCGTGGAGGCGCGGGAGACCACCGATTCGTCGGCCTCACCGCGGATCACGGCGTCCATGACGAGGCTCTCCAGGCGGGCGTCCCAGACGCCGCGTTCCTCGGCGGCGCGCGCGTAGACGTCGGCCGCGTCGAACGCGACCTCGCGGGCGTAGTGCAGCATCGCGGTCTCGAGGACGGCGCGGTCGCCGCGGGGCATCATCAGGCCGATCTGCTCGCCGACGGTGTCGATCGTCGCCCGGATCATCGCGACCGTCTGCTGCAGGCTGAGCGTGCGCAGCGAGCGCGGCGCGCTCTCGAAGATGTTGGTCGTGGTGGACTCGTCGGCCCCCGCGGAGAACCATTGCGAGAAGCCGTCGATACCCGACCGGACGACCAGCGTGATCGAGGCGCGGTGGTCGGCATCGAGTTCGCGGAACCACGGGTAGCGCTCCGCCATCTTGGTCAGCGCGGCGGTGGTGATCTCGGCCGAGGCCGCGGCGAGCCGCCTCGTCATGGCCGCGCGGGTCCGCGTCCCGGGCAGCCACGCCGGACGGTTCTTGCTCGCCATCGCGCCTCCTTCGCGCGCTGAGCCTACTGGGTCGGAGACCCGCCAGTCGGCCGCGCCGGGGGGCCGGATCGTCGGTCCAGGGGCACCGCGGGCGTGGTCATGGCGCGATGCGGCCCGGGCCCGTCGCTAGGGTGTCGGCGTGCGAACAGTCGTCCGGCCGGGGAGGCGTTGATGGACCCCGTCGTCGCGCTGCGCGAGATCGCCTACCTGCTCGAGCGCTCCGGCGGGCAGACCCGCCGCGCGCAGGCGTACCGGAAGGCCGCGGACGTCTGCGCCGACCTCGAGCCCGAGCGCCGGGCCGCACTGAGTGCGAGCGGCGACTGGGCGTCCCTGCCGGGGGTCGGGTCGTCCACCGCTGCGGTGATCAGGCAGGCGTCCGCGGGACGGCTGCCGGACCGGCTGGCCGAGCTGCGGGCGTCCCGGGAGCCGCTCGTCGCCGGCGACGACCCCGTGCTGGGCGCGCTGCGCGGCGATCTGCACGTGCACTCGGAATGGTCGGACGGCTCCAGCTCGGTGGAGGAGATGGTGCTGTCGGCCCGAGCGCTCGGCTACGAGTACTGCGCGATCACCGATCACTCACCGCGGCTGAAGGTCGCGCACGGCCTGGACGCGGACCGGCTCGCTCGCCAGCTCGACCTGATCGCCGACCTCAACGAGGTGCTGGCGCCGTTTCGCATCGTGGCCGGGATCGAGGTCGACATCCTGGACGACGGCTCTCTCGACCAGACCCCGGCGATGCTCGACCGGCTGGATGTCGTCGTCGCCAGCGTCCATTCCAAACTGACGATGGACTCCGCCGCGATGACGCGCCGCATGGTGGGGGCGATCGCCAACCCGCGCGTGAACGTGCTGGGGCACTGCACCGGGCGCCTCGTCCAGGGCGACCGAGGGACGCGTCCGCCCTCGGTCTTCGACGCCGAGGTGGTCTTCGAGGCCTGCCGGCACTTCGGGGTCGCGGTCGAGATCAACTCGCGTCCGGAGCGGCGCGACCCGCCCGACGACCTGCTCGCGCTGGCTGCCGGCATGGGATGTGTCTTCTCCGTCGGCACGGACGCCCACGCCCCCGGCCAGTTGGAGTTCCGCGAGTACGGCGCGCGCCGCGCCGCGGACGCCGGCATCGACCCCGAACGCATCGTGAACACCTGGCCCGTCGAGCGGCTGCTGGAGTGGACCCGGGCGCGCTCCTGAGGCGGAGCGGACCGTCCCGTCCATCCGCGCTCCCCGACGTGATCCCGGGCGACTTCCGCGAGGCGGTCTGGACCTCCTGGCACGCCGTCCCGGTCGAACGCATCCCCGCGCGCTCGGGCGACGTCCCGACGGTACTCACGTTGGAAATGTCAGTCGGATGCGCGAAGATGGCGAAGCACAAGTATGGATGGAGAAAGGACTCCTCTCGTGGCTCGAAGCGACCAGCAGGGACCGATCCTCAACGGTCTGCCCACCAACCTCCCGGACATCGACTCCGAGGAGACCGCCGAGTGGTTGGAGTCTCTCGACGGCATGATCGACTCCGCGGGCCGCAACCGCGCCCGCTACGTCATGCTGAAGCTGTTGGAGCGCTCGCGTGAACGCCACCTCGGCGTTCCGTCGTTGACCGCCACCGACTACGTCAACACCATCCCGCCGGAGCAGGAGCCCTGGTACCCCGGCGACACCGACCTGGAGCGCAGGTTCCGCCGCCTCGTCCGCTGGAACGCCGCCATCACCGTGCACCGTGCGCAGCGCCCGGGCGTGGGCGTCGGCGGTCACATCTCCACCTACGCGTCGTCGGCAACGCTGTACGAGGTGGGCTACAACCACTTCTTCCGCGGCAAGGACCATCCGGGCGGCGGCGACCAGATCTTCTTCCAGGGCCACGCCAGCCCCGGCATGTACGCCCGCGCCTTCCTGATGGGGCGTCTGGAGGAGGAAGACCTGCTCGGGTTCCGCCAGGAGCACAGCCATATCGTCGACGGCAAGGTTCGCGGGCTGCCGTCCTACCCGCACCCGCGGCAGATGCCCGACTTCTGGGAGTTCCCGACCGTCTCGATGGGCATCGGGCCGATCAACGCGATCTATCAGGCGCAGTTCAACAAGTACCTGCACAACCGCGGCCTGAAAGACACCTCCCAGCAGCACGTCTGGGCGTTCCTCGGCGACGGCGAGATGGACGAGGTCGAGAGCCGTGGCGCCCTGCAGATGGCTGCCTACGAGGAACTCGACAACCTCACCTTCGTCGTCAACTGCAACCTGCAACGCCTCGACGGCCCGGTCCGCGGCAACGGCAAGATCATGCAGGAGCTGGAGTCGTTCTTCCGCGGTGCCGGCTGGAACGTCATCAAGGTCGTCTGGGGCCACGGTTGGGATCCGCTGCTGGCCGCCGACAAGGACGGTGCGCTGGTCAACGTGATGAACGCCACGTCCGACGGCGACTACCAGACTTTCAAGGCCAACGACGGCAAGTACGTCCGCGACCACTTCTTCGCGCGCGACCCGCGCACCGCGAAGATGGTGGAGGACTGGGACGACGACCGCATCTGGCGCCTGACCCGGGGCGGCCACGACTACCGCAAGGTGTACGCCGCCTACGACGCCGCGACGAAGTTCACTGGCGCGCCCACGGTCATCCTGGCGCACACCATCAAGGGCTACTTCCTCGGCCAGCACTTCGCCGGCCGCAACGCGACGCACCAGATGAAGAAGTTCGCGCTCGACGATCTCAAGCAGTTCCGCGACCGGCTCGACATGCCGATCACGGACGCGCAGCTCGAGGAGGATCCGTACGCGCCGCCGTTCATCCGTCCCGACGAAAACGACGAGCGCATCCGCTACGCCAAGGAGCGCCGCCGCGAACTGGGCGGGTACATCCCCGAACGCCGCACGAGCTGGACCAAGTCGATCAAGCTGCCCGAGGACAAGGCCTACGACTCGGTGAAGAAGGGCTCCGGCAAGCAGGAGATCGCCACCACTATGGCGTGGGTGCGCCTGCTGAAGGACCTCATGCGCGACAAGGAGTTCGCGCCGCACGTCGTCCCGATCATCCCGGACGAGGCGCGCACCTTCGGCATGGACTCGTTCTTCCCGACGATCAAGATCTACAGCCCGCACGGCCAGAACTACACGCCGGTCGACCACGAGCTGATGCTGTCCTACCGCGAGGCGAAGAACGGTCAGATCCTGCACCTGGGCATCAACGAGGCGGGCTCGATGGCGGCCTTCACCGCGGCCGGGTCGTCCTACGCGACGCACGGCCTGCCCATGGTGCCGGTCTACGTCTTCTACTCGATGTTCGGTTTCCAGCGCACCGGTGACCTGATGTGGGCGGCCGCCGACCAGATGAGCCGTGGCTTCCTCATCGGCGCCACCGCCGGCCGCACCACGCTGACCGGCGAGGGCACCCAGCACATGGACGGCCAGAGCCCGATGCTCGCGGCGACTAACCCGGCGGTCGTCCAGTACGACCCCGCGTACGGCTACGAGATCGCGCACATCATGCAGGACGGTCTGCGCCGCATGTACGGCGAGAACCCCGAAGACATCATCTACTACCTGACGGTGTACAACGAGCCGATCGTGCAGCCCGCCGAGCCGGAGAACGTCGACGCCGAGGGCATCCTCAAGGGCATGTACCTGCTCAAGGAGGGTTCGATGGAGGGCGTGAACGACGACGCCCGCCGCGCCCAGATCCTCGCCTCGGGCGTCGCGGTGCCGTGGGCGTTGGAGGCTCAGGAGCTGCTGAAGAACGACTACGGCATCGTCGCGGACGTCTGGAGCGTCACGTCCTGGACGGAGCTGCGCCGCGACGGCCTGCGCTGCGACGAGCACAACTTCCTCCACCCGGAGGAAGAGCGCGAGGTGCCCTACGTGACGCGGCGCCTCGAGGGTCGTCCCGGCCCGGTCATCGCGGTGTCGGACTACATGCGCCAGGTGCAGGACCAGATCCTCAACTGGGTGCCGGGCCAGTTCATGTCGCTGGGCGCGGACGGCTTCGGCTTCTCCGACACCCGCGCGGCGGCCCGCCGCTACTTCCACATCGACGGGCCGTCCATCGCGGTCCGGGCGATGCAGATGTTGGCCGCCAACGGCGAGCTCGACCCGTCGATGCCGAAGGAGGCCGCCGAGCGCTACCGCCTGCTCGACGTGACCGCCGGCACCTCCGGCAACGCCGGCGGCGAGAGCTGACCGCTCGCTCCTGACGGCGGGACCTGACCTTCGGGTGGGGTCCCGTCCGCCCGTTGAGGCCCTGGCGAGGCCGTCTATCGGGCCGTCGCGACTGCCAGGTCATGCACGGGTGCGCCGATATCTGGCAAGGTAGTCGTCAGTATCAGACGTAACGATGAGCTGGAGGAATCGAGTGGGTACCACGACCGGGCCCGGGGGCACCCAGCCCCGGGGAGCCGTCGCACTAGGGCTTGCGCAGGGGAACATCGTGCAGGAACTTGGCTGGGATTCGGATGTCGATGACGACCTTCGGCAGCAGATCATGGACGCGATCGACGCGGACATGGTGGAGGAGCCCATCGAGGCCGTCGACATCGTGCTGTTGTGGTGGCGCGAGGAGGACGGCGATCTCGTCGACGGCCTGGTCGACGCGCTGCGCGACCTCTCGGACACCGGCTCGATCTGGCTGCTGACGCCGAAGGTCGGCCGCACGGGTTACGTCGATCCCGCCGACATCCAAGAGGCCACGCTCACCGCGGGACTCGCGCTGGCCAACCCGGCGAGCGTGTCCAGGGAATGGCAGGCGCAGAAGATCGTCCGGCCCAAGCACGGACGCCGCTGACCGTCCGTCCGCCGCCCGTCGCTCCCGGAGGTTCGCCGTCGACTCGGCGGACGCGGCCGGGCGACTCGCTAGGATGACCAGGCTCGGGCGTATAGCTCAGTTGGTAGAGCGCCTCCCTTACAAGGAGGTGGCCGGGGGTTCGAGTCCCTCTGCGCCCACGGGGTGTGATGAGTCGAGTGGTGATTCAACGGCAGCCGGCCGGAATGTTCCCCGGCGATCGTCCGTCCTCCTCGTCGAAGGGTCGACCGCCGTTTGCGCTTGTGCTGTCCCCGGAGCGCGTGGTGAGATGACGCCAGTGACACGGGGTGCCGGGTCTGTTCTCCAGGACGGAGTACGGGTCGGCTGAGATGACACCCGTCGAACCTGATCCAGTTAGCACTGGCGAAGGGAATGTCCCGATCGGCCGCTCGACGGCCC
Organism: Nigerium massiliense; assembly: GCF_000826085.1. Lineage (GTDB taxonomy): Bacteria > Actinomycetota > Actinomycetes > Propionibacteriales > Propionibacteriaceae > Propioniciclava > Propioniciclava massiliense. The sequence continues at coordinate 24,976 of NZ_CCYM01000003.1, forward strand.
TTCCCGCGGACTGCCGGGCCGAGGTGGGCCCGCCGCGGTCGGATGTGCTTTCGCCCCCGGCAGTGAGGCATGACATGACCAACCCCCTCCCACTCGACCAGCAGCTCGTCCTCGTCACCGGGGGCGCCCGCGGCCTCGGCGCCGCGATCTCCCGGGCCTTCCTCGCCCAGGGCGCCCGCGTGGTCGTCAACTACCGGACGTCGCGGGCCGCCGCCCAGGACCTTGTGAGTGAATACCCCGACCGGGCGTGGGCGGTCCGGGCGGACGTCCGCGACCGCGCCCAGGTCGACGACCTGGTGGGCCGCGCCGGGGAGCATTTCGGCTCGTCCCTCACCACCGTGGTCAACAACGCCCTGGCCGACTTCTCGTTCAACGGCGACGCCCGCGCCAAGGCCGGCGGCATCGACTACGACGCCTTCGCCGCCCAGTTCGCGGGTTCGGTTCAGGGTCCGCTCAACGTCATCCAGGCGGCCCGACCGGGCATGGCGGCCGTCGGCTTCGGCCGCGTGATCAACATCGGCACCAATCTGTTCCAGTATCCCGTCGTCCCCTACCACGACTACACCGCCGCCAAGGCTGCATTGCTGTCGCTCACCAGGACCTTCGCCGACGATCTCGGCCCGCAGGGCATCACGGTGAACATGGTTTCGGGCGGTCTGCTCCGCACGACGGACGCCTCCGCCGCGACCCCGGACGAGGTCTTCGACGCGATCGCCGCGGGCACGCCGCTGCGCCGCGTCACCACCCCCGAACAGCTCGCCGACGCCGTCTTGTTCTTCGCCTCGCCGTGGGCCCGCGGCGTGACGGGTCAGAACCTGATCGTCGACGGCGGTCTGGTCAAGGGCTGAGCCGGACGGCTGCCCGGACGCGGGGGGCGTTCGTGCGTTCTAGAGGTTTGGGACGGTCGCACCGGACGCGGCGGCGCGCGTCCGGTGCGGGTCGCGGCTAGACTCCTCCTTCGTGGCTGCTGCAGACATTCTTGAGAAGATCCCCGAGCTCGATCGGTCGCTGACGTCCATCGAGGCCGTCATCGACCCCGACAAGCTGCGGGCGGAGATCGAGGACCTGGAGAAGCAGGCCGCCGCGCCCGACCTGTGGAACGACCAGGAGAACGCGCAGCGGGTCACGTCGCGCCTCTCGCGGGTCCAGGCCCAGCTCGAGCGGGTCTCGACGCTGCGCACTCGCCTGGATGATCTCGGTCTCATGGTCGAGATGGCGCAGGAGGAGGACGACCCCGATGCTCTCGCCGAGTGCGACCGCGAACTCCGCAAGCTGACCGGCGACATCGAGACCCTCGAGGTCCGCACCCTCCTCTCCGGCGAGTACGACGAGCGCGACGCGCTGATCACCATTCGCGCCGAGGCCGGTGGCGTCGACGCCGCCGACTTCGCGCAGATGCTGTTGCGCATGTACCTGCGCTGGAGCGAGCGGCACGGCTACCCGTCCGAGGTGTACGACACCAGCTACGCCGAGGAGGCGGGGCTCAAGTCGGCGACCTTCACGATCCGCGAGCAGTACGCCTACGGCATGCTGTCGGTCGAGCAGGGCACCCATCGCCTCGTCCGCATCAGCCCCTTCGACAACCAGGGCCGCCGCCAGACGTCCTTCGCCGGGGTCGAGGTTCTGCCCGTCACGGAGGAGGCGGACCACATCGACATCCCCGAGGGTGACATCCGCGTAGACGTCTTCCGCTCCTCGGGCCCCGGCGGCCAGTCCGTGAACACGACCGACTCCGCTGTCCGCATCACGCACCTGCCGACCGGGTTGGTGGTGTCCTGTCAGAACGAGAAGAGCCAGTTGCAGAACAAGGCGGCCGCGCTGCGCGTGCTGCAGTCCCGCCTGCTCGAGAAGGCCCGCCAAGACCGCGAGGCGGAGATGAACGCGCTGAAGGGGGAGGGCGGCAACAGCTGGGGCTCGCAGATGCGCAGCTACGTCCTGCACCCCTACCAGATGGTCAAGGACCTGCGCACCGACTACGAGGTGGGCAACCCCGACGCGGTCTTCGACGGTGAGATCGACGGCTTCCTGGACGCCGGTATCCGCTGGCGCCGCCAGCAGGCGGTGGACGCCTGAGCCCCTCGCGGACGCCGGCGGCGGTTTAGTGCGCGTCGTCTCACGAACCCGCGTGGCGGACGACGCACTGGGTAGAACTCTCCGGCGGCTGCCCCGCCAGTGGAACCTTCCGGCGGTTGACCTGCCGGTAGAACCTTCCGCTGGTTGACCCGTCGCGACCCAACGTGGGTCGTGGTCGAGGGGCGTGGTCCAGCCGGTTTCGAGACACGCGTCGTGATCAGCGTGCCCGCCCAGGCGCGTCGCCCCGGGGGCGCTGCGCGGCAAGCCGTAGACTCGGCGACGGTCACCCCCGCGTGCTGGGGGTGCGTGTCCGCCCTCGACCCTCCGGGAACCGCTGTGATCACATTCGACGCCGTCTCGAAGACCTACCACGGTCAGACCCACGCCGCGCTCACCGACGTGAGCGTGGACGTGGCCAAGGGCGAGTTCGTCTTCCTCGTCGGCGCGTCCGGCTCGGGCAAGTCCACGTTCCTGCGCCTCATCCTTCGCGAATACCGGCCCACGTCCGGCCATGTCTACGTCGCCGGCGACGATGTGGGACGTCTCCCGTCCTGGCGCGTCCCGGGCCTGCGTCGCAAGGTCGGCGTCGTCTTCCAGGACTTCCGGCTGCTGCCGGGTAAGACCGTCTACCAGAACGTCGCGTTCGCGCTGCAGGTGATCGGCAAGCCGAGCTCCGTGATCAAGAAGACCGTCCCCGAGACGCTCGAGCTCGTCGGCCTCGCCGGCCTCGGCGACCGGATGCCCGACGAGCTCGCGGGCGGCGAGCAGCAGCGCGTGGCGCTGGCCCGGGCCTTCGTGAACCGCCCGCCGATGCTGCTGGCCGACGAGCCCACCGGCAACCTCGACCCCGCGACCAGCGTCGGCATCATGAAGCTGCTCGACCGCATCAACCGCACCGGCACCACGGTGATCATGGCCACCCACGACGCGACCGTCGTCGACCAGATGCGCCGCCGCGTCATCGAGCTCGTGGACGGTGTCGTGGTCCGCGATCAGAGCAAGGGCGTGTACGGCTCCTAGCCAGCACCGTCGAATCGGAAAGGATCCCCATGCGCCACACCCTCTCGGAGACGTTCACCGGTCTGCGCCGCAACCTGTCGATGACGATCGCCGTCATCGTCACGATGTGGGTCTCGCTGTCCCTGTTCGGTGTCGGCGTCATGGCCGCCCAGCAGGTGGACCTCATCAAGGGCCGCTGGTACGACCGCATCGAGTTGACGGTCTTCCTGTGCACGTCCGCGTCCCAGGGCCCCAACTGCGACGCAGGCCAGGACGCCACCCAGGCGCAGAAGGACGCCATCCGGCAGGCGCTGGAGTCGAACCCCGAGGTGCAGACGGTCTACTACCAGAGCAAGGATCAGGTCTTCGAGGAGTTCAAAGAGGTCTACAAGGACTCCTCGATCTTGAGCGCGATGTCGCCGAAGGACATGCAGGACCTCTACCGCATCAAACTGAAGGACCCGCAGGAGTACCAGGGCGTCCGCGCCGCGGTCGAGGGGATGCCCGGCGTCCAGGCGGTCCAAGACCTGCGGCAATATCTGGAGCCCTTGTTCGGCTGGCTCAACCTGGCCCAAGGGCTCGCGGTGGGAGCCTCGGCATTGCTGCTGCTGGCCGCGGCGCTGCAGATCATCAACACCATCCGGATGGCCGCCTACTCGCGTCGGCGCGAGCTCGGGATCATGCGCCTGGTGGGCGCCGGCAACTGGTACATCACCGCCCCGTTCGTGCTCGAATCCCTTATCGCGGCCCTCATCGGGGCGGCGCTGGCGTGCGGGACGCTCGCCGCTCTGGAGCAGTTCGTGATCATCGACAACGCTAAAGTCTCGATTCAGACTGTGCACTGGGTTGAGTGGCAACATGCGAGTGTCGCTATGGCAGGGGTTGTTCTGGTGGCGATCGTCCTCTCTACTGTTCCTGCGTTGATAGCGACACGTAGGTACCTCAAGGTCTGACCAGCTTCCGGTGCCGCGATCGCGTCCCTGACTCAAGGAATGAGAGTTCGATCGTGTTCGAGGTTTCCCCCGCCCTGGTCAACCTCCGCCGTGCCAGCCTGCGCGTCGGCCTGGTCGCTGCCGCGGCCGCGCTGACGGCCGGCGTCGCCGTCCCGCCGGCGATCGCCGACAGCGTCGCCGACAAGCAGCGTCGCGCCGCCGCGCTCGCCGAACAGCAGAGCGGCGCCGCCGCGGACGTCCGCCAGTCCCAGGCGAACGTCACCTCCGCCACCGACACCCTGCTGAAGTCCCAGGCTGCCCTGGACGACGCCCAGTCGAAGCTCGCCGGCGTCCGGGGGGAGTTGCAGCAGGCCCGCGCCTACGACAAGCAACTGGCCGCGGAGCTCGCCCAGGCGCGCGCCGACCTCGCCGCGGCCAAGAAGGCCACGGCGCAGGGTGCCGCAGACGTGGCCGCCCAGCGACGCCTCCTCGGGCAGGCGGCTCGGGAGGCCTTTCAGTCGCACAGCGACCTGACCGGGGTCACGGTGGTCTTCGGCGCCGAGTCGCCCGCCCAGTTGGAGCAGCGGATGCAGTGGAACACCACCGTCTTCGACGCCCAGACCCAGGACCGGCTCCGCCTCGGGGAGGCGCTGACGCGCCTCGAGGCGGCTCAGGCGCGCCAGGACGCCGCCGAGAAGAAGGCCGCCTCCGACAAGGACGCCGCGGCCGCCCAGGTGGGCGTCGTCGCCGGCCTGGAGCACGAGGCGTCCGCGCAGGCCGCCACCGTCGCGCGGTTGGTGGCCACGAACGAGCGCAACCGCGCCGCCGCCCAGGGTGAGCTCACTGCCGACGAGGCCCGTTACCGCGAGCTCAGCAAGGAGAGCGCCGACCTGACCCGGCAGATCCAGGCCCAGATCGCCGCCGAGCGGGAGGCCGCCCGCCAGCGCGCCATCGCGGAGGCCAAGCGCCGCGCCGCCGAGAAGGCCCGCGCCGAGGCCGCCGCCAAGCGCGAGGCCGCCCGGCAGGCCGCCGCCAAGGCCGCCGCGGCGCGAGCCGCCCGCGAGGCGGAGGCCGCCCGCATCGCCGAGAACCGTGCCCGCTCGGCCAAGGAACGCGCCCAGCGGGCCGCCAAGGCCCGGGCGGCCGTGGCGAAGGCCCAGCGGCTCCGCGTCGCCGCGGCCAACGCGAGCCGGACGGCCAGCCGCGCGGCGGCCGTCTCCCGCCAGTCCGCCTCGTCCCGTGCCACCTCGGTCGTGCGGACCGCCTCGGTCCGGGGGCGCGTGTCCGCACGGGGGTTCGTGTCGCCCGTCAACGCCACGCCCGGCTCGTCCTACGGCCTGCGTTTCCACCCGATCCTGAAGTACTGGCGCATGCACAACGGCACCGATTTCGGCGCGGCCTGCGGCATGCCCCTGCACGCGGCGATGAGCGGCAAGGTGCTGTGGGCCGGCCCGCGCGGCGGCTTCGGCAACTTCGTCCTGCTGGGCCACGGCGAGCAGCCGGGCGGCTACTTGACCACCGGGTATGCCCACCAGTCCCGGATCGTCGTCAGGACCGGGCAGACCGTGCAGCAGGGCCAGATCATCGGGTACGTCGGCACGACCGGGCTGTCGACCGGGTGCCACCTGCACTTCGAGGTACGCCACAACGGCGTCCCGACCAACCCGCTGGCCTACCTGCCCTGACCTCCCAGGGCGGGCCGCGCCGGCGCCCGGTTGCCCGCCGTGCCCCGGACCGGCGGCACCCTAAGGGCCGAGCGTCGGCTGGGCCCGGGGCGGCACGGATCCCCGTAGCGGCGCCCGGATCGGACGCCTCCGGCGGGCCGGGCCGCGCTAGGGGCCCCTGGTAGGGTGGCGGCACCGTTTGCGCTAGGGGAGGGATCGCCCATGCCACGACCATCCGGCCGCGTCCTGGTCGCTCAGAACAAGAAGGCCCGGCACGACTACCACATCGGCGATCGCTTCGAGGCGGGCCTCGTGCTCACGGGCACCGAGGTCAAGTCGCTGCGTGAGGGACGGGCGTCCCTCGTCGAGGGCTTCGTCACCGTGGACGACGGCGAGGCCTGGCTCCGCAACGTGAACATCCCCGAGTACCGCTTCGGCACCTGGACGAACCACGCGCCCAAGCGCAACCGCAAGCTGCTGCTCCACCGCAAGCAGATCGACAAGCTGGAGCGCGAGACCGACAACTCGGGGCGCACGGTGGTCCCGCTGTCGCTGTACTTCTCCGACGGCTACGCCAAGGTCGAGATCGCCGTCGCCACCGGCAAGAAGGACTGGGACAAGCGCCAGGCCATCGCCGAGCGCGACGCGAACCGCGAGGCGCAGCGCGCCCTCGCCGCCCGGAACAGGGGACGTCGATGAACCTCGCCACGAGCACGTCCGGGCGCCCCGACGCCCTGTCGTCAGCGCACGCCGCGCCCACCGCACCGGCGGCGGTGACGGCGCGGTCTAACTCCCCCCGCATCCCAACCGTGGCGGCCCGCCTCGTCGTGGCTGTCCTGCTCGCCCTGGGGGCAGTGATCGGCTTCGCCCGCCCGGCGATGGCGGCGTCGGACGATCAGTACGACCGCTACGACATCGACTACGTGGTCAACGCGCAGGGCTGGACCGAGGTCACCGAGACCATCACCCTGCGCTTCGGCTCCCAGTCGGGCCGCCACGGGCTGGAGCGCACGCTGCCCACGCGCGAGCCGTACGACGACGACCAGGACGTCGTGTTCGAGATCCCGCGCAACAGCATCAAGGTCACCTCGCCCGACTCGGGCGTCTCGACGGCGACGTCCATCAGCACGGACGACAACGGCCGCGACCAGGGCCTGCGGCTGCGCGTCGGCGACGCGAACCGGCGCATCAGCGCCCCGACGGCCACCTACGTGTTGAAGTATCAGGTGCGCGGCTGGCTGCGCAGCCCGAATAACACCCCGCAGCTGTACGTGGACGCCTTCGGCTCCGATCACCCGGCCGTCCGCTCCTCGACGGTCACCCTCACGGTGCCGGGCGGCGTGACCCAGACCGACTGCTTCGTCGGCGCCGTCCGATCGAACCAGAGCTGCGCCTCCGACACGGTCGGCGCCGACGGAAAGGCGACCTTCAAGGCCACCAACCTCGCCGACGGGGAGCTGTTCACGATCGTGGCCGGCATCAAGCCCGGCCAGGTGAGCCAGGCGACACCGATCCTCGTGGAGCGCTACGGCCTGGCCGAGGAGCGCGCGCGGAACACCGCGCTGGGGGCCGGCGCCGGCGTCTCCCTGCTGGCGCCCATCCTCGGCTTCCTCTACTACCGCCGCCGCGGACGCGACGAGCGCTTCGCGGGGCTGCCGCCCGGCACGTTCCCGGGTCGCGGCCAGGCCGCGACCACCGTGGCCGACACCGGCAAGGTGGAGGTGCCCGTCGCGTTCAGCCCGCCACGGCTGCCGCTGACGTACTCGGGTTACCTGTTCGACCGCGAGCACAAGATCGAGCACCTGACCGCCACCCTGGTCGGTCTCGCCGTGGCGGGGGCCGTCCGGCTGCGCACCGACGGGGAGAGCCCCATCGTGGAGCCGCGCGACCCGAGCCGCATCCCCGACGAGCCGAGCCGGCTCCTGTACGAGCGGCTCTTCGGTTACGACCAGCGGCCGATCGCCCTCAACGTCCCCGGCGAGATGGACAAGGCGCGCCGTGAGCTGAACCGCGATGCCGAACTCGCCGCGGCGCGCAACGGATGGTTCCGCAACCTGCCCGGGCGCGCCCAGGTCGGGGGCGGTGCGGGCTTGCTCATCATGGTGCTGGTCGCGATCGTCTTCTTCGGCGGGGGAGCGGGAGCGCTGCTGTGGTTCGCCCTTCCGGTCGTCGGCATGGTTCTGCTGACCGCGATGGTGGTGGGCAGCAAGATGCGCAAGGGTCAACGTTCGGCGACGGGCCGCGCGCTCACCGACCAGATCGAAGGTTTCCGGCGCTACATCGCGACCGCCGAGGCCGACCAGCTGCGGTTCGAGGAGAGCGAGGGGGACATCTTCAGCCGCTACCTACCCTGGGCGATCCTGTTCGGGCTGACCGAGCGCTGGGTGAAGGTGTGCGAGCGCGCCGTTCAGCTTGGCATCCTCAACGAGCCTCGCGGCGATTGGTACGGGGCCACCGGCTGGGATCCCACCTTCATGCTGTGGAACCTCAGCCTGTGGAACTCCGGCATGAACACCACCGCGCTGCCGGCCCCCGACACCGGCGCCGGCGGAGGGAACTTCAACTTCGGCTCCGGCTCCGGGTTCGGCGGCGGCTCCGGCTTCGGGGGCGGCGGCTTCTCCGGCGGCGGCTTCGGGGGCGGCGGCTCGGGCAGCTGGTAGGTCAGGCGACCCCGACGAGATCGCAGACGAAGATCAGCGTCTCGTTGGGCTTGATGACGCCGCCGGCGCCCCGAGCGCCGTAGCCCAGGTGCGGCGGGATGGTGATGCGGCGGCGTCCGCCGACCTTCATGCCGACGAGGCCGTCGTCCCACCCCTTGATGACCTGGCCCGCACCCAGGTTGAACACGAGGGGCTCGCCGCGGTCGTAGCTCGCATCGAACTCCTCGCCGCTGCTGTGGGCCACGCCCACGTAGTGCACGGCGATGCGCTTGCCGCGGACGGCTTCGGGGCCGGTCCCGACCTCGAGGTCGTCGATGACGAGCTCGGTGGGGGCGGGGCCGGTGGGGATCTCAACGTCAGGCTTGTCCATGGCCCGAAGCCTAGGGTCCGGGGGTCGTCCGGGGGAAACCGGATCCGCCAGGCGGGCTTGGTCGGCACACTGGAGGTATGAGTTCCCTGTTTCCGTCTCCCGCCACCACCGTGACCACCCAGGAGCGCCAGCGCGCCGAGGGCCTGCTCAAGGACGCCTACGCGCAGGGGCGCATCGACGAGGTCGAGCTGGACGAGCGCATGACGCTGGTGCTGGGCTCGGAGCAGCGGACCGACCTGATGCGCGCGTGCTCGGGCGTCGTCCCCGTCCAGGCCATGATCCCGCCGATCCCGCGTCCCGCCGTGACGCGCGGAACCGGGCTTGCGTCCCTGGCGCACTTCTCGGCCCTGTTCACCTGGATCATCGGGCCGTGGCTCGCCTATCAGGTCGCCGCCCCGGGCAGCTACGCGCGCCGCGAGGCCGCCAAGGCGTTCAACTTCCAGGTCGTCGCGTCGGTGCTGGCGGTCGTGACGGGCGTCGTCGCGAGTCTCTTGACCGAGTCGGTCGGCGTCGTGATGGTGATCGGGTGGCTCGGCTGGTTCCTGTTGACCGTGTTCGGCGGGGTGCGCGCGGCGGGCGGCTCCGACTGGCGCAATCCGGTCACCCGCGTCATCAACTGGCAGGTGCTCGATCCGCAGCGCTGAGTCGCCCGGTTCAACGCGGGCCGAGCGTGGAGTATGCTGGTCCGACGCCGGGCTGCAGGGCTCGGCACAACTCAACAGGGGGTGACTGGTTTCGACTTGGGACGGTAGTCCCAGGGGAAGCGGGCCGAGGATCCAGGGACATCTCGTTAACGACTCCTGGAAACTAATAACTGCCGAATCCAATCGCGCAGACTTCGCTCTCGCTGCCTGATACAGCGATCGAAGGGTCAGCCCGGGCGTAGCCTTCCGCCCGGTTCCTGGCCTCATTCAGAAGGCTTGCTGATCAGCTGACGCCTTAGCGGCTGATCGGGACTTTTCTAGGGCTGGGCTCGTCCACCACTTGCTGGTGTAGAGGGTGGGAGCCGAGTAGAACGCCACCGCCAGCTGCGCCCGGAGAAGACCTGGTTCGCCTCTTGAGGACGCGGGTTCGATTCCCGCCACCTCCACCCCGTGTGAGCGCCAAGCGCCCGGCCCCTGAGGGTCCGGGCGCTTCGTCGTTGCGGCCCCGACCCGCTCGGGGGTTGTCCGCCTGGCAGGATGAGGGGCGGAAAGGGGACGCGGATGACGACATCGCCGATCGAGCCGGGGCTGCTGCTCGTCTCGAGCCCGGCCCTGAGCGACGGTGTGTTCGATCAGGCCGTCGTGTTCGTCCTCGACGCGGACGCCTCCGGCGCCCTGGGCGTCCGGCTGGACCGGCTGAGCGGCTTCGATCTGGAGACCGCGCTCCCGGGCTGGGCCGCGCTGGCCAGCTTCCCGGCCGTCCTCTTCGACGGCGGACCCGTCTCGCCCGAGGGCGCCATCTGCCTGGCCGCCCCGCTCAACGACGGCGAGGAGCCGCCGGGGTGGCGTCCGCTGTACGGCGGCATCGGCCTGCTGCACCTGGACACCCCGCTGGAGATCGCCGCGGGCGCCTACCGTGACCTGCGCGTCTTCGCGGGGTATGCCGGCTGGGGACCCGGTCAGCTCGATGCGGAGCTGGATCGGGGCTTGTGGCACGCTGTCAGCACCCGCTACTCCGATGTCTTCGACCCCGACCCGTCGACACTGTGGCGGCGCGTGCTCCGCAGGCAGGGTGGAGCACTATCCTTACTGGCAGGGTGGACCGCCACCCCCGAACTGAACTAGAAGGAAGTGAACGGTGCCCGATTCCGCCAAGGCTCTCACCGGTAGCCGCGTGCTCGTGGTCGACGATGATTCTGCCCTCGCCGAGATGCTGCAGATCGTGCTGCAGGCGTCCGGCCTCGAAACAGACTGGGTGGGCCGCGGCGACGAGGCGTTGGAGGCGTTCCGGCGCTTCCGCCCCGATCTGGTGCTCCTCGACCTGATGCTTCCCGGGCTCGACGGCGTCGACGTGTGCCGCGAGCTGCGCGCCGAGTCCGACGTGCCGATCGTCATGCTGACCGCGAAGTCCGACACCCAGGACGTCGTCGCGGGGCTCGAGGCGGGCGCCGACGACTACGTGGCGAAGCCGTTCAAGACCCAGGAGCTGCTGGCCCGGGTCAAGACCCGGCTGCGCCGTTCGGGCACCGAGGGCGACGAGCAGACGGTGCTGCGCATCGGCGACCTCGTCATCGACGTCGAGGCCCACACGGTGCACCGCGGGGAGACCGCGATCGCGCTGACCCCGCTCGAGTTCGAGCTGTTGCTGGCGCTGGCCCGCAAGCCGCGCCAGGCGTTCACCCGCGAGCTGTTGCTGCAGGAGGTCTGGGGCTACCGGCACCCCGGCGACACCCGGCTCGTCAACGTGCACGTGCAGCGGCTGCGCTCGAAGATCGAGAAGGACCCTGAGCACCCTGAGATCATCGTGACGGTGCGCGGCATCGGCTACCGGGCGGGGACTCCGTCGGCCGCATGACCGCTCTGCGCCGCGTTCTGGGTGCGCCGAAACGGCTCTGGGCGAACTCGCTGCCCTTCCGCACGGTGGTCAGCGTCATCGTGGCGAGCCTCCTCGTGCTGGCCGTCACCGGCGCCGTCCTGCTGTACCAGTCCGAACGCGGCGTGGTGGAGGCGAAGACCCAGGAGTCGGTAGCCGAGGCGTCCTCGACCATCGAGTGGATGCAGAACCAGCTGCGCAGCAGCGACCTGCGCGGGACGAACGTCGACGCCCTGCTCATGACCATCACCCGGGAAGCGGCCGACCGCGGCAACGTGGCGGACGTCTACTCGGTCGTCACCGAGATCGGCTCCGCGGACGCCGCGTCGGCCGGCGTGGACGTCGACTCGGTGCCCGCCGAGATCCGGCAGCGGGTGCGGGCGGCGAGCCCGGGGGAGATATTCACCACCCCCACCGAGATCCGCTACACCGACGGCCGCGACCCCGAGCCCGGCGTCGTCGTGGCCGGCACGCTGGGATCCCAGGCCTTCGGGCACTACCCGGTCTACTTCCTGTTCACGATGAACCAGGAGGTCGAGACGGCCGAGCTCGTGCGCCGGGCCGCGCTGGTCAGCGGCGTCATCTTCCTGCCGTTGATGGCGATGATCATGTACCTCATCAGCACCCAGATCCTGCGGCCCGTGCGCGCGGCCCGGCGCGCGGCCGAGCGGATGGCCTCCGGAAACCTGGAGGCACGGATGAACGAGGAGGGCCCCGCCGACACCGCCGGGCTGGCCCGCTCGATGAACCACCTCGCCGCCGAGCTGAGCCGACGCATCGGCGAGCTCGAGGACCTGTCCCGGGTGCAGCAGCAGTTCGTCTCCGACGTTTCCCACGAGCTCCGCACTCCGCTGACGACCGTGCGGATGGCGGCCGACGTCATCTACGCCGAGCGCGACGACCTCCCGCTGGTCACCGCCCGGTCGGCCGAGCTGCTCAACCGCGAGGTCGACCGCTTCGAGACGCTGCTGACCGACCTGCTCGAGATCTCCCGCTTCGACGCCGGAGCCGCGCTGTTGGCGATCGAGGAGAACGATCTGGCCGACGTCGTGGCCGAGGAGGTCGAGGCGCAGCAGCCGCTCGCCGACAGCTACGGGAGCGAACTCGTCGTGCACGTGGACGGACCCTGCGTGGCACAGTTCGACGCCCGCCGCATCCGCCGCATCGTCAGCAACCTGCTGTCCAACGCGATCGAACACGGCGAGGGGCGCCCCGTCGAGGCCACGGTGGTCGCCGACGATCAGGCGGTGGCCGTCGCGGTGCGCGACCACGGCATCGGCCTGACCCCCGAGCAGGCCGAGAAGGTGTTCGACCGGTTCTGGCGGGCCGATCCCTCGCGGGTGCGCACGGTCGGCGGCACCGGCCTCGGGCTGGCCATCGCGCTGGAGAACGCCGAGCTGCACCACGGCTGGCTCGACGTCTGGGGTCGGCCCGGGCGGGGCGCCCAGTTCCGGCTGACGCTGCCCCGGCACCCCGGCCGGCCGCTGGTCCGGTCCCCGCTGCCGCTCGTGCCCGAGGGGGAGGAGGGCCGATGAGGCGACGCGTCGCTGCCGTGCTGGCCTGCCTGACGGCGCTGTCCGCCGGCTGCACCGCGGTGCCCACGTCCGGGCCCGTGGTCCCCGTGCCGGCGGAACCGAACCCGGTCAACCCCGGCGTCCGCGTCAACCCGCATCCGCCGACCCGCGGCGAGAGCGCCGAGGATGTCGTGGACGGTTTCGTCGCCGCGATGGCCTCCTACGAGACCGGCTACGAGGTCGCCCGGGAATACCTCACGCCCGAGGCGGCAGCGCGTTGGGACCCGCGCGCGGGCGTCCAGGTGTATGAGCAGAAGGCCGCCCCGACCCTGACCGGCGGCCGCTACGTCCTGTCCACGCAACGTCTCGGCGCCGTGAACTCCGAGGGGATCTTCCGGCAGGCCACCGGCACGATCACCCACGACTTCGGCGTCGTCCGGGACGCCTCGGGGGAGTGGCGGATCGCCAACCCGCCGACCGGCCTGCTGGTGTCGCAGTCGATCTTCTCCACGTCGTTCCTGCGGATCAACGCGTACCACTACGACCCGAGCGGGCAGTGGCTCGTGCCGGAACCGCACTACTTCCCGCGGGGACCGCACGCCCGCGATCGCGCCGCCGCGGCCGTCCTGGGCGGTCCCGCCGCCTGGCTGGCGCCGTCGGTGCAGGCCGGCCCCACCCTCGACCTCGACTCCACCGAGGTGGACGCCGCGGGCGTCGTCACCGTGAAGGTGAAGCCGACGGCGTCCCCGTTGCCGGACGCGGAGGAGCAGCGGGTGGTGACCCGCATGGTCTGGACGTTCCGGCAGTTCCCCTACGTGACCAAGTTGCGGGTGCTGTCGGCCGACGGCACGCCCTGGACGTTCCCGGGAAATCCGGGCGGCACGGTCCCGATGTCGTTCGGGCTGGACGCCTCGCCGGTGGCCGCCCAGACGTCGCGCCAGCTGTTCGCGATCCGTAACGGGCGGCTCGTGCGGGTGCTCGACATCGAGCAGAACACCAACGTCCTCGGGGCCGCCCCCGGCGCGACCGGCCTCACCGCGGCGGCCGTCCGTGGCGACGCCGTGCAGGCGGCGGTCGTGCAGAACGGGCGCACGCTGGCGCTCGCGGGGGTCACCGAGCCGTCGCTGCAGCCGATCCTGACCGCCAAGTCCATCGGGCGGCCGCACTTCTCCCGGCAGGGTGAGGTGTTCGCGCCCGTCGACGGCGGCCTGCGGGTGTATGCGAACGGCGCCTGGACCAGCCTCACCGTCGGCGGCCTCCCGGACGGGGCGGTCACCAACGTCCGGGTGGCCCCGGACGGCACCCGGCTCGCACTGGTCGTGCGACGCACCGACGGGCGCTGCGCCGCCGGCATCGCCCGCATCGAGCGCCACGACGGGCGGATCCGCGTCGCGGGCTGGACCGAGTTGGGGGTGCGGCAACTGTCGGGTGACAACCCGTCCGTCACCGACGTGGCGTGGGCCTCCGACAGCGAGGTGCTGCTCGTCACCTCGATCAATGGCGGTACGAGCGTCGTCCACTCCGACCAGGAGGGCGCCCAGTCGAACACCATGGGGCCGGCGGGCGCCACCGGCATCTCGGTGCTGGCGGGCGCGCCCGGGGTGGCGCCGGTCGTGCGGCTGGCCGACTCAGAGACCATGCGTTACTCCTCCAACATGCGCTGGTTGCCGCTGGAAGGCGCGACCAGCTCGGTCCTCTATCCCGGCTGAGTCTCCGCGCTGACAAGGGCTGAAACGCCGGTCCCATCGTGGGGGCGTGCCTGTGTCGAGCCTCGCGGCCGCCGCCGCTGACCTTCTGCTCGGGGGCCGCTGCGCGGTGTGCGGTGTCCCGGGCCGCGCGCTGTGCCCCGGCTGCGCGGCTCTGTTGGCACCCGAGCCGGCCCGCCTGGTCGTGGGCGGCCTGCCCGTCAGCGCGTCCGGGCTGTACGCCGATGCCCGGCGAGCCGCCCTGATCGCCTACAAGGAACGCGACGCCGCCGGGCTGGCCGCCCCGCTCGGCGACCTTCTGGGGGACGCCGCGGCAGTCCTGCTGCTCGGGCTCGGCCCGTGGCTGCTCGTGCCGATGCCGTCGTCGCCGGCCGCCGTGCGCTCCCGCGGGCGCGATGTCACGCTCGCGCTGGCCAGGCGCGCCGCGCGACGACTGCGGTCCGCGGGAACCGGCTGTTCCGCGGCGCCGCTGCTGGCCCACGCCCGCCCGGTCGCCGATCAGGCCGGCCTGAGCGTCGAGGGGCGTTGGGCGAATCTGGCGGGCAGCATGCGGGTGCGGACGCGGCGCCCGCCCGCGTGCTGCGTGCTCGTCGACGACATCGTCACCAGCGGGGCCACGCTGCTCGAGGCGGAGCGTGCGCTGCGGGCGGCCGGGCACCGAGTCGCCGGGGCGGCTGTGGTGGCGGTCACGCCTCGGCGACATCCTCGCGTGACGGGAGGGTGACGCTGTGGTTACCGCCGAGGTGCGCTAGCTTTGCGACATGGCACCTCGCCCGCGGGAAACCGGCTTCGCCGGGACAGCGCGGCCGGGGTGTCGTTGTTAGTGGCACCTAGACAGGAGGAAGACATGGACGTCCTCGTCACCGGTCGGCGTTGCACCATCAGCGACGATCTTCGCAACAAGATCACTGAGCGCCTCTCCGGGATCGAGCGGTTCAAGGACCGCGTGATCCGGATCGAGGTCCAGATTTCGGCCGAACCGCACGCCAAGCAGCCCGACCAGGCCATCAAGTGTGAGATCACGCTGGTGGGGAAGGGGCCGGTCGTGCGCTCCGTCGCGGCGGCCGAGGATAAGCAGGTGGCGTTCGACCATGCCCTCGACAAGCTGAAGGCGCAGCTGCGCCGCGCCGCGGATCGGCGCAAGCACCACCGCGGGCTCCGGCCGCCTCAGTACGAGGTGCAGGATCTGGGTTCGTCGCCCGCACCGGGCGACTCCGGCGACGGCGAGGGCGTCGAGACCCACCGCATCGCGGGGCTCGAGGTCACCGGCGACGGCCCGCTGGTCGTGCGCGAGAAGTTCTTCCCGGCGACGCCGTTGACGTTGGCACAGGCCCTGGACGAGATGGAGCTCGTCGGGCACGACTTCTTCCTCTACTGCGACGCCGAGACCAAGGCTCCCAGCGTGGTTTACCGGCGCCGCGCCTACGACTACGGCGTCATTCACCTGACCGTGGACGAGAAGCTCGCGGAGTGAGTCCCTCGGTGAGCGGCCGGGCGTCTCGGGCGCCCGGCCGCTCCTTGACTCTGCCGCAGGCGCGCCGGATCGCCCTGGCCGCCCAGGGCTTCGGGCGTCCGCGTCCCGCCACGGTGGGGATGCGGCAGGTGCAGCGGGTCATCGACCAGGTCGCACAGTTCCAGATCGACTCCATCAACATCGTCGCGCGAGCCCACTACTTTCCGCTGTTCGCCCGGTTGGGCCCCTACGAGCCGGGGCTGCTCGACCGCTGCTACGCGAAGGCGCCCCGCCGCCTGTTCGAGTACTGGGGGCACGCGGCGAGCCTCATCGACGTCCGGCTGGAGCCGGCGCTGCGCACGAGGATGGCGGCCGCGCAGGCGCGGCGGTGGCCCGCGGTGGACGCCGTCCGGGCCGCCCACCCCGGCCTCGCCGAACGCATCGTGGCCGAGCTCGCCGAGCGCGGACCCCTGCGTGCCAACGACATCGAGCACGCCGAGGATCGCCGCCGCGACCACTGGGGCTGGAACTGGTCGGAGGTCAAGCACGTCCTGGAGTGGCTGCTCAGCACGGGGGTGGTGTCGTCTGCGGGGCGTACGCCGTCGTTCGAGCGGCTCTACGCGCTGCGTTCCGACGTCCTCCCGGCGGCCGTGCTCGCGGAGGAGACGCCCGACCCGGTCGAGGCGAACCTGCAGCTCACCCGGCGCGCGCTGAGCGCCCTCGGTGTCGCCGACACCCGTGCGGTCGCCGACTACTTCCGCCTGCGCGTCGACACCACGAAGCGCTCGCTGCAGACCCTGGTCGCGGCCGGCGAGGCCGAACGGGTCACCGTCCCCGGCTGGCGCGACGGCTGGCTGGCAACGACGGCCGCCCGACCCCGCCGCGTCCAT
The DNA here is from genome assembly GCF_000826085.1 of Nigerium massiliense. Taxonomy (GTDB): domain Bacteria; phylum Actinomycetota; class Actinomycetes; order Propionibacteriales; family Propionibacteriaceae; genus Propioniciclava; species Propioniciclava massiliense. Next base: position 41,754 of record NZ_CCYM01000003.1, read on the forward strand.
GGCCAGGCGTTGATCAGCCCGTTCGACTCGCTCGTCTACGAGCGGCAGCGCCTCGAGACGCTGTTCGGGCTGCGGTACCGCATCGAGATCTACACGCCCGCGGCGCGCCGGGAGTTCGGCTACTACGTGTACCTGTTCCTGTGCGACGAGGCCATCGCGGCGCGGGTCGACCTCAAGGCCGACCGGGCGGCCGGGGTGCTGCGGGTGCTGGCGTCCTGGCTCGAGCCCGGCGCGGATGCCGGGGACACCGCCGCACGCCTCGCCGGCGAGCTACGCACGCTGGCGTCCTGGCAGGCGCTGGGCGACGTGGCCGTCGAGCCGCGCGGCGACCTGCACGAGCACCTGGCCCGCGCGCTGTCCTGACAGGCTCAGCCCTCGGCCCGCGACGAGCCGCCCTCGGCCGAGCGGCGCTCGTCGTCGCCGGCCTGACGGTCTGCGACGTCTACTCCGGTCGGGACCGGAGCGCCGTCGCGCTCGTCGTGAGCGAACGGGATCGCCCGCTGTTCGATCGTCTCCTCGGCGCGCTCCTGGTCGTGCCGCACCCGGCTCAGGAACGTCCGCGTGCGATCCTCCTGCGGGTGCCGCAGCACCGCGTCGGGCGTGCCCTGCTCGACGACGACGCCGCCGTCCATGAAGATCACCCGGTCGGCGACGTCGTGGGCGAACGCGATCTCGTGGGTGACGACGATCATCGTCATGCCGTGCGCCGCGAGGTCCTTCATGACGCCGAGCACCTCCCCGACGAGTTCGGGGTCGAGCGCGGACGTCGGCTCGTCGAACAGCATCAGGTCGGGTTCCATGGCGAGCGCGCGGGCGATCGCCACGCGCTGCTGCTGGCCGCCGGACAGCTGGGAGGGGTAGTTGTCGGCCTTGTCGGCCAGGCCGACCTGCCCCAGCAGGTCCATCGCGCGCGAGCGCGCGCGGTCGGGCTGCTCCCGCTTGACGACGATGGGGGCCTCGGTGACGTTCTCCAGCGCGGTCTTGTGCGGGAACAGGTTGAACCGCTGGAACACCATGCCGATGTGCGAGCGCTGACGGGCGATGTCCTTGTCGGTGCGCTCGTAGAGCTTGCCGTCCCGCTCCTCGTAGCCGGCCAGCTCGCCGTCCACCCAGATGCGGCCGGCGTCCAGCCGCTCCATCTGGTTGATCAGCCGCAGGAACGTCGTCTTGCCGGAGCCCGAGGGGCCGAGCAGGCAGACGACCTCGCCGCGGTCGACCGTCAGGTCGACGCCGCGCAGCACCTGCACCGAGCCGAACGACTTCTGGACGTTGACCGCCAGCACCTGGTGGGCGGACGGGTCGGGCTGGGCCATCAGTGATCACTCCCGGGGAAATCGACGGCGGTGGTGTCGTTCGCCTTCGCCGCGTTCCGGCGGGACGGGGACGGCGCGTAGCCGCGGCCGAAGTGGTTCTCGAGCTGTGCCTGCCCGATCATCAGCACGGTCGTGGCCAACAGATAGTAGATCGTGGCCGCGACGTAGGAGGGGATCGGCTTGTAATACTGCGTGGAAATCTGGTTCAGCTGGAAGAACAGCTCGGTGGCCAGCGGGATCGCGCTGAGCAGCGAGGTGTCCTTGAACATCGCGATGGTCTCGTTGCCCGTCGGCGGCACGATGACGCGCATCGCCTGCGGCAGGACGATGCGCGTCATGGCCTGGCTCCGGCTCATGCCCAGGGCCTGGGCGGCCTCGGTCTGCCCGCGGTCGACGCTGATGATGCCGGAGCGGGCGATCTCGGCCATGTAGGCCGCCTCGGACAGGCCCAGGCCGAGCGCCGCGCCGAGCAGGCCGGTGAACAGCTGGTTGGCGTCGACGGCGCCCCACGTCAGGGTGGCATCGATACCGAAGAACGACATCAACCGATCCCCGTAGGGGATGCCCAGGGGGATCATGCCGCTGGGGAAGAACGCCCCCGCGGCGCCGAGCAGCGTCAGCAGCACGTACCGGGGGATCGCCCGGAAGAACCACGTGTAGGCGAACGCCACCCCGCGCAGGATCGGGTTCGGCGACAACCGCATGATCGACAAGACGATGCCCAGGGCGACGCCGAACAGCATCGCCAGCACGGTCACGATCAGCGTGCCCTTGATGAACCCGTCGATGACCGGCGGCTGCTGCATGGCCGCCCACGTGAACGACCAGTCGAACGCCTGGTTGTGCAGCAACTGGTCGATCAGCATGAGGGCGATCAGGATCACGACGACGACGGCGACCATCCGCCCGGGGTGCCGGACGGGCACGGCGTCGATGGCGCCGGGCCGTTCCTCAGCCCGAGGAGTTGACTCAGCCATCGTCAGGGGTTCACCGAGATCTGGTCGGTCGCGGAGTTCTCCTGGCCGTACTTGGCGAGGATCGCGTCGTACTGGCCGGACTTCTTGATGTCACGGGTGGCCTGGGCGATCGCGTCGGCGAACGCGGTGTTGCTCTTGGAGACGACGAACCCGTACGGCGCGGAGTCGGTGACCTCCCCGAGCGCCTCGATCTTGTTGTTCGACTGCTTGATCGCGAAGTTGGTGATCGGCGAGTCCGCGAGCATCGCGCCGGCCCGGCCGGAGATGACCGCGTTGTTGACCTGGCCCTGGTCGCCGAAGGAGAGCACGGTGATCTTGTTGTTGATCGGGCACTTCTCCTGGGCGGCCTTCATCTCGTCCTCTTGGACGGTGCCGGTCTGCACGGCGATGGTCTGACCGCACACGCTCTTCGGGTCGATCTTCTTCGGGTTGCCGACGGGGACCGCCCACAGCGTGCCGGCGTTGAGGTAGCTGACCATGTTCACCGACTTCTTGCGCTCGGTGTTGATGGTGAACGAAGAGACGCCGACGTCGTACTTGTTGGCCTGGATGCCGCTGAGGATCGCGTTGAAGGCGGACGGCTGCCAGGACGTCTTGACGCCCATGCGCGCGGCGACGGCGTCGAACAGCTCAACGTCCATGCCGATCACCGTCTTGCCGTCGGAGTCGAGGTACTCGTTGGGCTTGTAGGTGGCGTCGACGCCGACGATGATCGTGCCGGAACTCTTCACCCGGTCGGGCAACTTGTCGTGCAGCGCGGGGTCGGCGGCCACGGGCGCGACGGTGGCGCTGGAGCTGCCGGCGGGGGAGGCGGAGCCCCCGCTCAGCGACGGCGATCCGCAAGCGCTCAGCAGGAGGCCGACGGTGGTAGCGATGGCCCAAAGAGCAGGCTTTTTCGTCCGCATTGTTTTCCCCTCACGTGGTTCGGTGGCGGAATCTAAGCATGATAAGGGCGCGATCCACCATGATTTTCGTCCAGGCTGCATGTGTGGCGGCCGATCTGGTGGGAGGTCGGGGCGGTGTCGCCATGACGAGGTGACGCGCACCCCCTACGATGGAATCTGGTCCCGGCCACCTGGGCGGCCTTCGACGAAAGCAAGGGAAGCGCGAAACACGTGAGTGTCGTAGACAAAATGCTGCATATGGGTGAGGGACGCATCCTTCGCCAGTTGCGGGCCATCGCCGACCAGGTCAACTCCATCGAATCCGACTACGAGGCGATGGACGACGAGGAGCTCCGGGGCCAGACCGCGGACTTCCGGCAGCGCCTCGAGAACGGGGAATCGCTGGATCGCCTGCTTCCCGAGGCGTTCGCGACGGTCCGCGAGGCGTCCCGGCGGGTCTCGGGCAAGCGGCACTTCGACGTGCAGATCATGGGCGGCGCGGCCCTGCACCGCGGCAACATCGCCGAGATGAAGACCGGCGAGGGCAAGACGCTCGTCGCCACGCTGCCGTCCTACCTGAACGCGCTGACCGGCAAGGGCGTCCACGTCGTCACCGTCAACGACTACCTGGCGCAGTATCAGTCGGAGCAGATGGGCCGCATCCACCACTTCCTGGGCATGACCACCGGCGTGATCCTCGCCCACATGACCCCGGCCGAGCGCCGCGTGGCCTACGGCGCGGACATCACCTACGGCACGAACAACGAGTTCGGCTTCGACTACCTGCGCGACAATATGGCGCTGTCGCTGGAGGACTGCGTCCAGCGCGGCCACCACTTCGCGATCGTCGACGAGGTCGACTCGATCCTCGTCGACGAGGCGCGCACCCCGCTGATCATCTCCGGACCGGCCGAGGACAACCACCGCTGGTACCCGGTGTTCGCGCGCATCGCCAGCCAGATGACCCGCGGTCAGACCGACGGCCAGGGCAACGTCACCAAGTGGGGTCACTATGAGGTCGACGAGAAGAAGAAGACGGTGTCGATCCTCGAGGACGGCATCTCGCTGGTCGAGGACAAGCTCGGCATCGACAACCTCTACGAGAGCGCCAACACCCCGCTGATCAGCTACCTGAACAACGCGATCCGCGCCAAGGAGCTGTTCAAGCGCGACAAGGACTACATGGTCACGCCCGAGGACGAGGTGATGATCATCGACGAGTTCACCGGCCGCACGCTGCTGGGACGCCGCTACTCCGAGGGCCTGCATCAGGCGCTGGAGGCCAAGGAGCACGTCGAGATCAAGGACGAGTTCCAGACCCTGGCGACCATCACGCTGCAGAACTACTTCCGCATGTACGACAAGCTCTCGGGCATGACCGGCACGGCCAAGACCGAGGAGAGCGAGTTCCAGAAGATCTACGGCCTGGGGGTCCTGCCGATCCCGACGAACAGGCCGATGATCCGCAAGGACAACGCCGACCTCATCTACCGCACCGAGGACGCCAAGTTCGACGCGATCGTCGCCGACGTGCTCGAGCGGCACGAGGCGGGGCAGCCGGTGCTGCTGGGCACGGCGTCCGTCGCCAAGTCGGAGTTGCTGTCCGCCAAGCTGGACGCCGCGGGCGTCGCCCACGAGGTCCTCAACGCGAAGAACCACGCGCGTGAGGCCGCGATCATCGCCCTGGCCGGGCGCAAGGGCGCCGTCACCGTCGCCACGAACATGGCCGGCCGTGGCACCGACATCATGCTCGGCGGCAACGCCGAGTTCCTGGCCGACGCCGCCCTGAAGAACAAGGGGATCGACCCCGTGGAGCGGGCCGACGAGTACGACGAGCAGTTCCCCGCGATGCTCGCCGCCCTCGAGGAGCAGGTTGCGAGCGCGCACGACGAGGTCGTCGAGCTCGGTGGGCTCTACGTCGTCGGCTCCGAGCGCCACGAGTCGCGGCGCATCGACAACCAGCTGCGTGGCCGCTCCGGCCGTCAGGGCGACCCGGGCGAGTCGCGGTTCTACCTGTCGCTGCAGGACGACCTGATGCGCCTGTTCAAGAGCGACCTGATCGACCGGGTGCTGACGGTGCTGCGCATCCCCGACGACCAGCCGATCGAGAACAAGCAGGTCACCAACGCCGTCCAGAGCGCCCAGAAGCAGGTCGAGGCCCAGAACTTCGAGATGCGCAAGAACGTCTTGAAGTACGACGACGTGATGAACCGCCAGCGCCACGCGATCTACGGCGACCGCCGGCGGGTCCTGGAGGGCGCCGACGTCGAGCAGGAGCTGCGCGACGCGGCGTCCAAGGTCGTCAGCGACGTCGTCGTCGAGCACACCCAGGGCTTCATCGAGGACTGGGACCTCGAACACCTGTGGACCCAGCTCAAGACGCTCTACCCGGTGGGGCTGAATCTCGACGACTACCTGGACGTCGAGCTGACCCAGGCCGAGCTCGTCGAGGCGTTCACCGGCGACGTGCAGGCTGCCTACGATCGGCGCGAGCAGGAGCTCACCCCCGACATCATGCGCCAGCTCGAGCGGCAGGTGTTGCTCACCGTCCTCGACCGCAAGTGGCGCGAGCACCTCTACGAGATGGACTACCTGCGCGAGGGCATCGGCCTGCGTGCGATGGCCCAGCGCGACCCGCTGATCGAGTACCAGCGCGAAGGCGCGGACATGTTCGAGGCGATGATGGCCGCGTTCCTGGAGGAGGTCGTCGGCTACCTGTTCAACCTCGAGGTCAACGTCGAGCCCGCGCAGCCGCAGCCCGAGGTGGGGATGCAGGTCGACGGGGGAGGGACGCCGCTGCGTGCCGCCGACATGCTCGGGGACAGCGAACTCGCCGAGCACCGCCCCCGGCACGCGCTCAACTACTCGGCGCCGGATGAGGACGGCAACCAGATCGTCCGGGCCGAGGACGCCGCCCCGACGGTCGAGGAGGAGACGTTCAAGAACGTCGGCCGCAACCAGCTGTGCCCCTGCGGCTCGGGCAAGAAGTTCAAGAACTGCCACGGGCGACGGTGACGCCGCCGCCCGCCAGGGCGATCTCGATGGCCTGACAGACCCAGCGCGCGCCGCGGTTCTCCAGCCGGAGGGCCGCGGCGTACGTCTGCCCGGACCCCTCGTGGCTCAGCGCCAGCGTCGCCTCGACGACCCCGGGCGCCGGCACCTGGGCGTGCACCCGCACGAGGCGGAGGGAGGCGCCGTGCCCGCCGCGGGCCAGCCTTTCCACGGTGTCGTAGACGCGCGGGGCGGTCACGCCCTCCAGATGCTGGGCCGGACGCCGACCGCGGAGCACCTCCACCAACGCCTGACCCATGCGATGCGCCACCTGCTGCGCGTCGGACGTCCCGCGGCCCGAGCTCCGGGACGCCGCCGGCAGCGGCACCGCGAAGGGGGACAGCGGCGTGGCGGTGTTGAGCAGCCGCCGAGCGGGGCGCGTCAGCGGCGCCGGAGCGAGGATCATCATGAGCGCACGGTGCCGCACCGTGGCCGAACGGGGAATGGGGAGGACTCCCCGTCGCGATGCGTGCGATGCTGGGGACGTGCTCGTGTTTCTTCCGCTCAGCCCGCTCGACCTGACCGCGCTCGCGTCCGGGACGCCGTTGGAGGGCGTCCGCGGTTACGCGACGACGCCGTCGTTCCTCGCCTCCTTCGGCCTGACCGAGGCGGACGACGAGGACGCCGAGCGCACCGCCCTCTACGTCGCCGCACTGGAGGCGCTGCTGCGTCACGGCGTCCGGCTGGTCGCGGTGGCAGAGGACCAGCGCGCTCGCGACCTGCGCGACGACTTCGGTCAGGTCGAGACCGGCACCGTGGGCTTCGACGCGGTCAGCGCGCTCTTCTCCGACGATGAGGAAGGGCGGTCGATCGCCGCCGGCGTGCGTGCCGAGCTGGGGGAGGCGCCGCTGGCGCAGGCCTGGGACGATCCGGCCCACGAGCGACTGCTCGCCGAGACCGACCTGCTGTGGCACGGCCCGGCGGAGTGGGACCGCTTGACCCAGGACTGATGCCGAGCGGCCCCGCGCCCGGGCCGAGGCGCGGCCCCGGCGAACCGACCGCTCCGGACGGCGTCCCTGAAGTTGCCAACACGGGCAGTCCTGTCACACTGGGCGCATGCCGCGTTCGATCTGGAAGGGTGCCGTCTCGTTCGGCCTCGTCACCATCCCCATCAAGCTCTATGGGGCCACGGAGGAGAAGGACATCACCTTCCGCCAGGTTCACGACGAGGACGGCGGACGTATCCGCTACAAGCGGGTCTGCGAGGTCTGCGGGAACGAGATCCCCTACGAGCACATCGCCAAGGGGTACGAGGCCGGCGACGGCCGGATGGTGACGCTCGAGGCGTCGGACCTCGAGGACCTGCCGCTGCCCAGCGCGAAGTCGATCGAGATCGTCCAATTCGTCGACATGGAGCAGATCGACCCGGCCTACTTCAGCAAGTCCTACTTCCTGGAGGCCGAGGGGCCGGGCGTGAAGCCCTACGTGCTGCTGCGCCAGGCGCTGGCCGACTCGGGGCGCGCCGGCATCGTGAAGGTCGCGCTGCGCAACCGCGAGTCGCTCGCGCTGGTGCGCGCCCGTGACGACGTGTTGATGATGCACACCATGCTGTGGCCAGACGAGCTACGCGACGGGGAGTTCGCCGCGCCGCCGGACACCGCCAAGGCGTCGAAGGCGGAGCTGACGATGGCGACGTCCTTCATCGACCAGCTCACCGCCGACTTCGACCCGACCGCGTTCGAGGACAGCTACCGCGCGGCGCTGGAGGAGGTCGTCTCCGCCAAGCTGGAGGGCGTCGCGATGCCTGAGCAGAGCGACGAGGAGGCGCCGAAGGAGGCCGATGTCGTCGATCTGGTGGCGGCCCTTAAGGCTTCGGTCGAGGCAGCAAAGAAACGGCGTTCTGGTTCTGACAAGGGGAAAGGGGGCGAGGGGACGAAAAAGTCTCAAGTTGGCTGATTTTTAGGGAGCCATGTCGCTAAAAATGTCTTAGGATCCTCATGTCCTGACCAGACGACATCGGTCCCAGAGCAATCAGCTGGGGGGGAGGCCGCCCTCACGGACCTTCGGGTCCCTGTCCAAGAGAGTCTTCAGGCCCTATGGCATCCCCTCTGCGCCGCCGCATGCTCGCCATCCTGGCAGCCCTGTCCCTGACCGTCCCCCTCGCGAACGCGACCCCCACCCCGGTGCAGGCGGCGGCGCAGAGGCGCGACCGCCCCCGCGGTCGACTCCGCCAAGGTCGTACTCACCCCCACGAAGGCCGATCTCGGCCTCCCCGCCGTCGCGGGCGCCGGCGTCCCCACCGGTTCGACGTCCGCCTCGGCGGGCGCGCTCGTCACCACCGCATCGATGCCCGCCCCCGCGGGCGTCGCCGTCGCCGGCGTCACGTGGCGCACCGTTGCCGGGGCGAAGCCCGTCGTCTACCTGCGCATCGTGGACGCCGCAGGCAAGGCGACCGCGTGGGAACTGCAGGACCAGACCAACGCCAATCCTGAGGATCAGACCCAGGGGACGGACCCGACGGTCGTGACGGGCGTGGCCAAGGTGGAGGTGGCCACCGTCTCGGCGAAGCCGATCAAGCCGGAGCTGCAGGTGATGTCCTCGCGGCAGACCGCGTCCGACGCGGTCGCCGCGTCCGAGAAGGTGTCGGGCACCGCGATCGACGGCGCCCCGGCGAGCCTGGGCATCCGCACCCGCGCCGAGTGGGGCGCCAACGAGTCGATCACCCGCACGCCGTACACGTACGCCTCCGTGACGGGGGTCATGCTCCACCACACGGCCGGCAGCAACAGCTACACCCAGGCCGAGGTGCCCGCGATCCTGCGCTCGATCCAGGCGTACCACATCAACGGACGCGGCTGGTCGGACATCGCCTACAACGTCCTGGTCGACAAGTACGGCACCGCCTGGGAGGGACGCGGCGGCGGCCTGAACCGTGCCGTCCAGGGCGGCCACGGGTGGGGCGTCACCAACGCCCGCACCTTCGGCCTGTCCTTCATGGGCAACTACGAGACGGCGGCGCCGTCGGCGGCCATGCTCGACAAGGCCGAGCGCATCATCGCCTGGAAGTTCCAGTTGCACGGCGTCGACCCCTACGGGACGACCTTCGGCTCCGGCGGTCAGGACGGCGGCTCGACCTTCCTCAACGCCATCTCCGGCCACCGCGACGAGAACGCCACCACGTGCCCCGGCCGCAACGTGTACGCGAAGTTCGGCGAGATCCGGTCGAAGGTGAAGGGGTACCTGGCCACCGACTACGACGGCAACCGTTCCTTCAACCAGGACGCCACCGGCGATGGCAAACCCGACGTCGCGATCGTTGACGGCAAGTTTGTCTCGATCGCCCAGCTGATGAAGCAGCCGTCCACTCCGACCCGGGTGCTCACCCTGGCCGAGCCCGCCCGGGACGCGGTGCTGGCCGGCGACCTGAGCGGCGACGGCATCCGCGACATCGTCGTGCGTACCCAGGACGGCACCCTGCAGCTCTACCGCGGTCTGACCGGCGGCCTGACCTACAGCCAGACGCCGACCACGCTGGCCACGGGCTGGGGCGGCTACGCCTCGTTCATCGCCGCGCCGAACTTCGGCGGCGACATCCGCTCGTCGCTGATCGCGCTCGACCGCGCCAACCGACGGATCCTGGTCTTCCCGTCCAACGGGCGCGGCGGCCTGCTCAAGGAGCAGTCGATCACGACCGCCGGCGTCGACTACGACCTCATCGGCCTGGCCGGCACCTTCAACGGTGACACCACGCCCGACCTGGTGGCTCGCCGCCCGGGCGGCAGCCTCGACCTGCTGGCCGGCAACGGCTTCGGCCGCGTGCTGTCGACCACGGCCGGCATCGGCAGCGGCTGGGACGACGCCGCGGCGATCGTCGGCGGCGCGAACTTCGACGGCGTCGGAGGCCCGGACATCCTCCGCGTCACCACGTCCGGCTCGATCCGGCTCAGCCCGAGCACGTCGCAACGCTTCGGCACCACCTCGACCCTGCCCGGCACGGTCACCATGACCACCGAGTTCGCCGGCGCCTACCGTCCGCTCACCCCGGCGCGCATCTACGACTCGCGCACGAGCGGCCAGGCCATCCCGGGCTATGGCGTGGTGACCCTGCAGGTGACCGGCGCCGGCGGCGTCCCCGCGCGGAACGTCGGGGCGGTCGTCCTCAACCTGACCGCCACCCGGGCCGAGACGGCCGGGCACGTGAAGGTGTGGCCCTCCGACGGCACGGAGCCGTCCACGTCCAGCCTGAACTTCCTGCCGCGCACGGACACCCCGAACGCGGTCGTCGTCCGGGTCGGCGCGGACGGCAAGATCAAGCTGCGCAACGGGTCCTCGGGGTCCGTCCACCTCATCGCGGACGTCTCCGGCTACCACCTCGGCGGCACCGCCACGGTGCCGGGCGCCTTCCGGGCCGTCGACCCGGCGCGGATGCTCGACACCCGAAGCGGCACGGGCGTGGGCACCGCCGTCTCCGGGCGGGGGACCGCGTCGCTCAAGGTCACCGGCGTGGGCGGCGTCCCCGCGACGGGGGTCTCAGCGGTGGTCCTCAACGTCACCGCCACGGGCCAGACCTCGGCCGGCACCATCTCCGTGTACCCGTCGGGCACCTCGGCCCCCCGGTCGTCCAGCCTCAACATGACGCCCGGCACCGACACGTCCAACCTCGTCGTGGTCAAGGTGGGGTCGGACGGCCGCATCAACTTCGCCAACAGCGCGTCGTCCGCGACGAACCTCATCGCCGACGTCGCCGGCTACTACCTCGACGGCCCGGTGAGCGCGAAGGGGGCGTTCGTGCCGTTGAACCCGGCGCGCGTCCTCGACACCCGGTCCTCGATCGGGGCGAAGGGCCCGGTCGCGGCGCGGTCCGCGGTCGTGCTCAAGGCGGCCGGCGGCGGCGGGCTTCCCGCCACCGGCGTCGCGGCGGTTGTCATTAACGTGACGGTCACCCAGCCCAAAGCCCCCGGCAACATCCAGGTCTACCCGGCCGGGCCGGCTGTACCCGCGTCGTCCTCGCTCAACTTCGTCGCCGGTCAGGACGTGCCCAACCTCGTGGTGGCCACGACCGGCACCGGCGGCGGCATCGCGCTGCGCAATGCCGCCCCGGACACGACCCACCTGATCGGTGACGTCGCCGGCTACTACCGCTGATCTCCCGCGGCGGCGGCCGGCCTCCGCCGGTCGCCGCCTCGGGTGGGCCCCCTCCCTGGGCCCTCGTTCCACCCCTCCAGGCGCCCACCGCCACCGCGGCCCCCGCCGTCACCGCCTCCAGCACCTCCGCCGCCCAGGGCGTCTCGGGCGCCGCCGTCACGTCCGGCGGCGGCACGCTGCGTCCGTCCTCGCGTCCTGCCGGGCTGCCCGCCTCGGCCAAGGGGGCCTATGTGCGCTCCCTGAAGACGACGGTCACCGGCGACGTAAGCATGGTCGGGATCACGTGGCCGATCACGTCTGCCACCGTCCGCTCCTACCTGCGCACCACCGTCGGCGGCAAGACGTCGGCCTGGCAGGTCCAGGAGAAGGAGACGGCCGCCGAGGCGTCGGCCAACCTCGGCACGTCGCCCACGCTGGTCACCGGCCACGCGACCGTCGAGGTCGTCACCGTCTCGACGGCGCCCGTGCCCACGACCCTGCGGGTCTTCGGCACCCAGGTCACGGCCGGGGACGCCGCCCAGGCGGCCGGAGCCGCCCAGGCCAACGCTGCGGCCAACGCGTCCGCCACGCCGGCGAGCGCGCTCACCGGTGCCAGCACCTCGGCCATCGCCAGCACGTCGGCGGTCAGCGGCAGCTCCACGTCCGCCGTCAAGGGCAGCTCGACGTCCGCCGTCAGCGCCAACGCCCGGAAGCGCCGCGTCTACAAGCCGGCCATCCGGTCCCGCGCCTCGTGGCGGGCCGCCGCGCTGCCGCAGGGCTCCAAGTACGGCTACGGCGTCGTCACCGGCGTCATGCTCCACCACACGGCCACGACGAACAGCTACACGCGCGCCCAGGTGCCGGCCATCCTGCGCAGCATTCAGAGCTACCACATCAAGGGACGCGGCTGGAAGGACATCGCCTACAACGTGATCGTCGACAAGTACGGCGTCGCGTGGGAGGGCCGCGGCGGCGGCCTGACGAACGCGGTCGTCGGCGGCCACGGGATGGGCGTGACCAACGCGCGGGTCTTCGGGCTGTCGTTCCTCGGCAACTACGACGTGAAGGCCCCGTCGTCGGCGATGCTGGACACCGCCGAGCGCGTCGTCGCCTGGAAGTTCGCCATGCACAACGTCGCCGTCTACGGCAAGACGTGGGGCTCGTCCGGAACGCTGAACGCGATCTCGGGCCACCGCAACGAGAAGTCGACCAGCTGCCCCGGCCGGTACGTGTACGCGAAGATGAGCACCATCCGCGCGAAGGTGAGCACCTACAAGCTGCGCTACTACCGCGGGCTCAGCGCCGCGACGGTGCGCTCGGCCAGCCGCTAAACCCGACGACCTGCCGTGCACGGGCGGGGCTCCGAGCCAGGAGCCTCGCCCGTGCCGCCGTGTTCGGATAGTCTCGCAGTGTGGATGCGATGACGAATGTTCCCCTTCCGGCGAACGAACCCAATAAGACCTACGCTCCGGGCGCCCCGGAACGTGCAGATCTGGAGCAGAAGCTCGACGAGCTGGTGTCCCAGTCTCCCGTGGAGATCCACGGCACGTTCGGTGACGAGCGGCGCCCCGGCACCGGCGCCGACCGTCTCGACGTGACCATGCCGTCCGACCACGCCCACGTGCTCGGCGTCGTGCAGCAGGCGTCCGCGGCCGACACCCAGCAGGCCATCGCCGGCGCGCTCGAGGCCGGACGCTCCTGGGCGGCCCTGCCGTTCGACGAGCGCGCCGCGGTGATGCTGCGTGCGGCCGACCTGATCGCCGGCCCCTACCGGGCGACGATGAACGCCGCCACCATGCTCGGCCAGGGCAAGACGGTGCAGCAAGCCGAGATCGACTCCGCCTGCGAGCTCATCGACTTCCTGCGGTTCAACGTCGCCTATGCCCAGCAGATCTACGCCGAGCAGCCCCAGAGCAGCCCGGGTGTCTGGAACCGCATGGAGTACCGCCCGCTGGAGGGCTTCGTCTACGCGATCACGCCGTTCAACTTCACGGCCATCGCCGGCAATCTGCCGACCGCGCCCGCCCTCATGGGCAACCCCGTGATCTGGAAGCCGGCGCTCACCCAGTCGCTCGCGGCGCACTACTTCCTGGACGTCCTCGCCGAGGCCGGCATGCCGCCCGGCGTCATCAACATGGTGCCGGGCCACGGCTCCGAGGTCTCCGAGGTCGCCCTCGCCAGCCCCGACCTCGCCGGCATCCACTTCACCGGCTCCACCCGCGTCTTCCAGGGCCTGTGGAAGGAGATCGGGCAGAACATCGAGAAGTACCGGGGCTACCCGCGCCTGGTCGGCGAGACCGGCGGCAAGGACTTCGTCCTGGCCCACCCGAGTGCCGACCCGGCCTCGCTCGTGACCGCGCTGGTGCGCGGCGCGTTCGAGTACTCCGGGCAGAAGTGTTCGGCGGCGTCGCGGGCCTACCTCCCGGCGAGCCTGTGGAAGAAGATCCGCACCGACCTCATCGAGCAGACCGAGGCGCTCAGCGTCGGCGACGTGCGCGACCTGTCGAACTTCACCTCGGCGGTCATCGACAAGCGGGCGTTCGACAAGCTGAGCAAGGTCATCGACACCGTGCAGCAGTCCGCCGGGACCGACGTGCTCGCGGGCGGCACCTACGACGGCGAGCAGGGCTGGTACGTCCGCCCGACGATCGTGCAGTCCGACGACCCGCACAACGACATCTTCGTCACCGAGTACTTCGGCCCGATCCTCGGCGTGTACGTCTACGAGGACGACCAGTGGGACAAGGTGCTCGACCTGGTCGACACCACCGCCACGTACGCGCTCACGGGTTCGATCTTCGCCACCGACCGCGTCGCCGTCGAGCAGGCCGGCCGTGCGTTGCGGCACGCCGCGGGCAACTTCTACGTCAACGACAAGCCCACGGGCGCCGTGGTCGGCCAGCAGCCGTTCGGCGGCGCGCGGGCGTCCGGGACCAACGACAAGGCCGGCTCGATGTGGAACCTGATCCGGTGGGCGAGCCCCCGCGCGATCAAGGAGACGTTCGTGCCCCCGACGTCGACGGCCTACCCGCACATGGGGTGACGGTCGCTCAGGGGTGGGTGAGGAGCCACTCGTCGCCGAGGTGCTGCTGGGCGTCCAACAGGGACGTGACCTCGGGCGCGATCTGCTTCTCGATGCGCCCGCCGACCAGCGGGACGGCGACGTCGAGCGTGCCGGTATAGGTCACCGCGGCGCCGTCGCCGTCCTGGCTCAGGTCGGCGACGCCGCGGGCGGTGACGGGGGCGCCCGGCACCGTCATGGTGAACGGGGCCCGCGCGGAGCCGTCCTCGGCCGCGGGGCCCCAGTTCATTTCGAGGACGATGTCGAGGGTCGGGCCGACGAAGGCGCGAACCGCGCCGGGGGAGTCGACGGTCGCGCTGGTGTGGGCGAGGGTGGTGCGGGGGCCACCCTCCACGCGCACGTCGTGGGCGACGGCGCCCAGCCGTTCGCAGACGCCGGCCAGGAAATCGCGGTCGGTCAGCATGGTGCGGACCCGGTCGGGCGAGGCATTGAAATGGTGGCGCGCGTTCAGTTCCATGGACGCCATTATCAGGCAGCGAGGCCCTGAGCCGGAAGATTTTCGCGGCGGTGCGCCCATGGTCGGGCTAGAGTGGGCAGTGGTCGAGTTCAACGAGGAGAGGGCCACATGCTCACGGCATGGAGAAGTCAGGGCGCGGAGAAGACCGCTCGGATCGAACAGGCGGTCGGGCAGATGAGGACGGACGTTTTGTCGTCCGCCCAGTTGCTCGAGTTCGCGAGCGCCTACTTCGCCCGCAACGGCGTGGACGAGATGGAGGCGAAGGCGTCCGACGACCTGTCCGGTCTCCTGGAGGCGCACCTGGCGCTCGGACGACGTCGCCGCCCCGACGAGGACCGCGTCAGCGTCACCACCCCGACGTCGGGGGCCGACGGGTGGAGCGCGCAGGGCTCGACCGTGATCCAGATCGTCACCAAGGACCGCCCCTTCCTCGTCGACACGGTCCTGATGGACCTCACCCGGGACGGCTGGTCGGTGCGGCACCTCTACCACCCGCAGTTCGCCGTGACCCGGGACGCCGACGGCGTCCTGACGGGGCTCACGACGGCCGAGGCCGGCGACGCGCCGCGCGAGTCGTGGATGGGCATCGAGGTCTACCCGCCGCTCGGGGAATCGGCCGGCGACCTGACCGCCGCGCTGACGGCATCGCTGGGAGACCGGCTCGAACGCGTCCGCGAGGTCGTGGACGACTGGGGGCTGATGCGCGAGCGCGCCGCCGAGTGCATCGAGATGCTCGACAACAATCCGCAGCCGGTCAGCCCGCACCGCGTCCACAGCCTGACCAGCCTGCTGCAGTGGCTGGTCGACGACCACTTCGCGTTCCTCGGCTACCGGGAGTACACCGTCGACGGCACCACGTTCACCCCCGTCGAGGGCACCGGGCTGGGCCTGCTGCGCGAGGAGGACCCCGACGAGTTCTCCGCCCGCGCCCCCGGCAAGGACGACGACGACGTCATCGTCATCACCAAGGCGCCGCGGCGCTCGCCCGTGCACCGGCCGGCCTACCTCGACTACCTGGGTGTCCGCGTCTTCGACCGCACGGGCAAGCTCGTCGGCGAGCGGCGCTTCCTCGGGCTGCTCAGCTCGACGGCCTACGCCGAATCCGTCGAGCACATCCCGGTGCTGCGGGAGCGCGCCAAGAAGCTCGCCGAGCTCAGCGGCTTCGAGCCGAACAGCCACGGCGGCCACGTGGTGCAGCAGATCATCAACACCTTCCCGCGCGACGAGTTGTTCCAGGCCAGCGTCAGCGAGCTCGCTCCGGTCGTCGACTCGGTGGTGAGCATCCAGGAGCGCCGCCGGGTGCGCCTGTTCCTGCGTGCGTCGCCGTACGGCCACTTCCTCACCGCCGTCGTCTACCTCCCGCGCGACCGCTACACCACCACCGTCCGGCTGCGGCTGCAAAGGCTGCTGCTGGAGGCGCTGGGCGGGGAGACGCTGGAGTACCAGGTGCAGGTCAGTGAGTCCGTGCTCGCGCGGTTGTTCTTCGTGGTCAAGCTTCCCGACGGCGCGGTGGTGCCCGACGTGGACGTGGTCGACCTCGAGCGCCGCGTGAACGCCGCCACCCGCAGCTGGGACGACGACTTCAACGAGGCCGCAGACGAGCTGCCCGCCCAGGAGCGCGGCGTCGAGTTCGGCGAGGCGTACGAGGCGGTCTTCAGCGCGCAGACCGCGCTGGCCGACCTGCAGTTGGCCAACCAGCTCCGCGGCGAGGACGACCTGCAGTTCAGCCTCTACGAGCAGGACGGCGAGGGCCTCCGGTTCAAGGTGTTCTCGCGGCAGGAGATGTCGCTGACGGACGTGCTGCCGCACCTCGCGGTACTGGGCGTCGAGGTGACCGACGAGCGCCCCTTCACCTGGGACCTGCGCGGCGAGCCCGTCCACGTCTACGACTTCGGGTTCAGGCTCGGGGCCGGTGAGTCCGCCTCCGACTGGGACGCCGCCGACCGTGACCGGTTCTGCGAAGCCTTCGCCGCGTCGTACCGCGGGCAGGCCCACCCCGGCCAGCTGAACCGGCTCGTCATGGGCGCCAAGCTCACCTGGCGGCAGGTCTCCTGGCTGCGCGGCATCTCGCGCTACCTGCAGCAGGCAGGCATCCCGTTCTCCCAGGTGTACGTCGCCGCCGCGCTGAACGACCACCCTCGGATCGCCGCCGCGCTCGTGGACGCCTTCGAGACCCGCTTCGCTCCCGGTGGCTCCGCATCGCTGGAGGAGCGGACCGCCGCGTTCGACGAGCGCATCGCCGCGATCGAGGAGATGCTCGACGACGTCGCGAGCCTCGACCAGGACCGCATCGTCCGCATGTTCGTGTCCGTGCTGCGCGCCCTCGTGCGCACGAACGCGTTCGCCGACGACCAGCCCGCGCTGGCGTTCAAGATCCTGCCCCAGGAGCTGTCCCTGCTGCCGCAGCCGCGGCCCGCCTTCGAGATCTTCGTGGTGAGCCCGAGGGTGCAGGGCGTCCACCTGCGGTTCGGCGCGGTGGCCCGCGGCGGCCTGCGCTGGTCGGACCGCATGGAGGACTTCCGCACCGAGATCCTGGGGCTGGTCAAGGCCCAGATGGTCAAGAACACGGTGATCGCGCCGGTCGGCGCGAAGGGTGGCTTCGTGCCGCAGCACCTTCCCGACCCGCGCACCGACCGCGCCGGGTGGGCCGCCGAGGGCCTGGAGTGCTACAAGCTGTTCATCGCGTCCCTGCTGAGCGTCACGGACAACCTGGTGGACGGCCAAACGGTCCCGCCGCCCGACGTGGTGCGCTACGACGGCGACGACTCCTACCTGGTGGTCGCGGCGGACAAGGGGACGGCGTCGTTCTCCGACACCGCCAACGCGATCGCGCTGGAGCGCGGCTTCTGGCTGGGCGACGCGTTCGCGTCCGGCGGCTCGGTGGGGTACGACCACAAGAAGATGGGCATCACCGCCCGCGGCGCCTGGGAATCGGTCAAGCGGCACTTCTACGAGGCCGGCGTCGACTGCCAGAACGAGGACTTCACCTGCGTCGGCATCGGCGACATGGCCGGCGACGTCTTCGGCAACGGCATGCTGCGCAGCCGGCACACCAAGCTCGTGGCCGCGTTCAACCACCAGCACATCTTCCTCGACCCCGATCCCGACCCGGAGGCGTCCTTCGCGGAGCGGGAGCGGCTGTTCCACCTCGACCGGTCGACGTGGGCGGACTACGACGCCTCGCTGATCTCCCCCGGAGGCGGGGTGTACGAGCGAACGCTGAAGGCCATCACGCTGACGCCGCAGGTGCGCGCCGTGCTGGGCCTCGAGGACGCCGTCGAAGAGTTGACGCCCACCCAGCTCATCACGGCCATCCTCAAGGCGCCGGTGGACCTGCTCTGGAACGGTGGCATCGGCACCTACGTGAAGAGCGCGGCCGAAACGAACGCCGACGTGGGCGACAAGGCGAACGACGCGGTCCGCGTCAACGGCGGCGACGTGCGGGCCCGGGTCGCCGGCGAGGGCGGCAACCTGGGCTGGACACAGGCGGGCCGCATCGAGTACGCCCACAACGGCGGCCGCATCAACACCGACTTCATAGACAACTCGGCGGGCGTGGACACCTCCGACCACGAGGTGAACATCAAGATCCTGCTGGCGCCGCTGGTCAAGAGCGGACGCCTCTCCGACGAGCAGCGCGTCGCCCTGCTCGAGTCGATGACCGACGACGTCGCCCGGCACGTCCTCGACCACAACATCGATCAGAACCTGGCGCTCGCGGCGTCCGAGACCCGCGCGGAGGGCCGGGCCGCGGCGCACGAGGGCTGGATGCGGGAGCTGGAAGCCAGCGGCCACCTGGTGCGGGAGCTGGAGTCGCTGCCGAGCAGCGAGGAGATGGCCGAACGCATCGCCCGTGGCGAGGGCCTGACCCGGCCGGAGCTGGCGACGCTGCTGTCGTGGACGAAGATCCGGCTGGCCGAGCTGGTGCTCGACTCGGGGCTGCCCGACGACCCGTACCTGGCCGACCGGCTGCTGACGTACTTCCCGAAGGCGATGCGGGCCGACTACGCCGACGAGATGCGCAGCCACCCGCTGCACCGGGAGATCATCACGACGATCACCGTCAACCGGTTCGTGAACAGCCAGGGCCCCTCCGCCTACTACCGGCTGGGGCAGGAGACCCAGGCGGGCATCGAGCAGATCGTGCGGGCACAGCTGGCGGCGCGGGCGATCTTCCAGGTCGCCAAGGTCGAGAACAAGCTCGCCAAGCTCAAGCTGCCCGCCGACGTGGACACCAGCGTCCGGGTGGCGTTGCAGCGCATGGTGGAGCGCGCCGCGCGCTGGTTGCTGCACAACCGCCGCAGCGTCGACCCGCGCGCCGAGGTGGCGCGGCTGACCGACCCCGTGAGCCGGCTGCTGAGCGTGATGCCGGACCTGTTCACCCCCGTGCAGCGCGAGCTGACGGGTGCCGACGCCGCCGACCTGCGCGAGCACGGCGTGGACGAGGCCGTGGTCGAGCGGGCGTCCGTGGCGCGGTTCGCCCACTTCGCGCTGCTCATCGCGGAGGTGACAGACGAGCTCGACCGGGATCCGGAGCTCGTCGCGCGGGTGACGTTCGGGCTCCTCGACCGGCTGCACATCGACAAGATGATGGAGCGGGTGGACGAGCTGGCGCACACCGATCAGTGGTCGACGATGGCCCGGGCCGCGCTCCGCGACGATCTGGAGGCGCTCGTGGGCCAGCTGGTCCGCAAGGCCTTGGAGACGGCGCCGGAGGCGTCCGAGGCGGAGGACGTCGTGGCCGGCTGGCTCGATTCTGTCGGCGGCGGAGAGGCGGAGGCCGCGTTCATCGCGCAGATCTGCGAGGGCTCGACCGACCTGGCGAAGATGTCCGTGGCGCTGCGGTCGGTGCGGTCGCTGCTGGCGTAGCGGTGCGAGACTGGCGGGCATGCGCATCGATCTGCACACCCACTCGTCGGTCTCGGACGGGACGGACGCCCCGGCCGAGCTCGTCGCCAAGGCCCGCGCGGCCGGTCTCGACGTCGTCGCCCTGACCGACCACGACACGTTCGACGGCCTCGCCGAGGCGCGAGAGGCCGCGGTCGTGCAGGGCATCGCGCTCGTCGAGGGCATGGAGTTCTCCACGCAGCGCGGCGGCGAGTCCGTGCACCTGCTCGGCTACGGCTGCGCCCCCGACGACCCCGCGCTGCTGGCCGAGTTGGCCCGGGTGCGGGAGGGCCGCAGCGGGCGCGTCCCGGCGATGGTGCGCAAGCTCACCGAGCTGGGCATGCCGCTGGAGGTGTCCGACGTGCTGGCTCAGGCCGGGGACGCGCCCTCCATCGGGCGACCGCACGTCGCCGACGCCCTGGTCGCCAAGGGCTATGTCGCGAACCGGGACGAGGCGTTCGCGCGCTACCTCGACGACGACGGCCCGGCGTTCGTCGGGCGCTACTCGCCCGACCTGGCGGCCGCGATCGATCTGGTGCACGGCGCCGGGGGCGCCGCGGTCGTCGCGCACCCCTGGGGACGCGGTCGGGCGCACGTGCTGCCCCTGGCAGTGCTCGAGTCGCTCGTCGCCGATCACGGCCTGGACGGCCTCGAGGCGGACCACCCCGACCACGACGGCGACACCCGCGCCGCGCTGCACCGGGTCGCCGAGCGGCTGGGCATGGTGGCGACCGGGTCGTCCGATCACCACGGCGCCGGAAAGACCCACAACCCGCTGGGGGCGTGCCTCACCGAACCGGCGGCGCTGGACGCCCTCCGCGCGCGCATCTCGGCGCACGCCGGCACGCGAGGGTCCGGGGAGGGGCTGGTAGGGTGAGCGGCATGAAGCACAGGGGTTCGTGGCGCCGGCACGACGGCTGCCGCTAACCCCTTCCAGCGTCCACGGCCGTCCCTGGGGCGGCCGTTTGCCATGTCCGCCCGGGGCGTCCCAGAAACGGAGAACCATGACCGACACGCACGTCACCGACGCGGGAGAGAGCCTGGCCGAGGCGACCTCGGAGGCGTCCCTGCGGCGCAGCGAGGAACGCAGCGCCAAGATCGCCGAGCAGATCGACAAGGACCCCAGCGAGTTCCGCATGTTGACGGGGGACCGCCCCACCGGGCATCTGCACATCGGGCACTACTTCGGCTCGCTGGCCAACCGGGTACGCCTGCAGGACGCTGGCGTCGAGACGTTCATCGTCATCGCGGACTACCAGGTGATCGCCGACCGCGACGTCGCGGGCCCCCTGCGCGAGCGGGTGTACTCGCTGCTCACCGACTACCTCGCGATCGGCATCGACCCGGCGCGCACCACGATCTTCACCCACTCCGCCATCCCGGCGCTGAACCAGCTGATGCTGCCGTTCCTGGCGCTGGTCACCGACTCCGAGCTGTACCGCAACCCCACGGTGAAGGCTGAGCACGAGGCGACCAGCGGGCGTCCGATGTCCGGGCTGCTGCTGACGTACCCGGTGCACCAGGCCGCGGACATCCTGTTCTGCAAGGCCAACCTCGTCCCCGTCGGCAAAGACCAGCTGCCGCATCTGGAGCAGACCCGCGTGATCGCGCGCCGCTTCGACGAGCGCTACGGGCGAGCCCGCTCCGACCAGCCGGTCTTCCCGCAGGCCGAGGCGCTGCTGAGCCAGGGCGGATCGCTGATCCTCGGCATGGACGGCACGAAGATGTCCAAGTCCAAGGGCAACACCATCGAGCTGCGGATGAGCGCGGACGAGACCGCCAAGCTCATCAAGCGGGCGGTCACCGACTCCGAGCGGTTCATCACCTACGACCCCGAGACGCGCCCCGAGGTCGCCAACCTGCTGCGCCTCACCGCGCTGTGCACCGACCGGACGCCCACCGACGTGGCCGAGGAGATCGGCAACGGCGGCGGTGGGACGCTGAAGAAGCTGCTCACCGAGGCGCTGAACGAGAAGCTGGCCCCCGTGCGTGCCCGGCGCGCCGAGCTGGAGCGCGATCCCGGCTACCTGCGCGACCTC
This sequence comes from Nigerium massiliense, assembly GCF_000826085.1. Classification (GTDB taxonomy): domain Bacteria; phylum Actinomycetota; class Actinomycetes; order Propionibacteriales; family Propionibacteriaceae; genus Propioniciclava; species Propioniciclava massiliense. The sequence continues at coordinate 63,508 of NZ_CCYM01000003.1, forward strand.
CTCGCCGAGGGCAACGAGCGCGCCAACGCGGTCGCGGACGCCACGCTGACAGACGTCCGCACGGCGATGGGCATGATCTACACCTGAGCCATGGTTCGCCCGGGATGCTTTCGCGTGGAGGAGGGCGTCGATGCGTGAATTCGACCCGTCGGTGCTGTTCGGCGTCATCGACCTGGTCGGCGTCGTCGGTAACGGGCTGCTGGGGGCGGCGGTCGCTCGCCAGATGAAGTTCGACCTCGTGGGCTTCACCGTGGTCGCGCTGTTGTCCGGCCTGGGTGGCGGCATGATCCGCGACGTCATGCTGGACGCGGGGCCGCCCGTCGCGCTGACCAACCCGGCCTACCTGAGCTGCGCGGTCTCGGCGGCGGCCATCGGCTACATCATCGACCTGCAGGGCCGGTGGAGCCGATGGACGCTCGCCCTCATCGACGTTCTGGCCGTCGGTTGCTGGTCGGCCACCGGGGCGGGCAAGGCGCTGGGCGTCGGGCTCGGCGCCGTCCCCGCGGTGTTCCTCGGGGTGACCACGGCCGTCGGCGGCGGGGCGCTTCGCGACATCACCGTCGGGCGGCTGCCCGCCATCTTCCTCAGCGGCAGTCCTCTGTACGCCGTCATCGCGATGGCGGGCGCGATCGAGATGGTCATCTTCGATCAGCTGGGGATGCCGGACGCGGGTATGGGGTTGGCGATCGTGACGTGCGTCGTCCTGGGGCTCGCCGCGCGCCGGCTCAAGTGGACGCTGCCGCGGCCGCTGAGCATGGACGTCCGCTCCCTGCGGCCGCCGCCCCTGCGCCGCCGTCCCAAGGACTGAGGGGGCGGCGGCGCGGAGGCTCAGACGTTCGCGCGTTCGGCGTCGATCGTCGTGTCGTCGCCGTGGCCGGTCTTGACGACCGTGCCCCCGGGGAGCTCGAACAGCCGGGTCTTGATCGAGTCGACGATGACGTCCGCGTCGCTGAAGCTGCGTCCCGTCGCGCCCGGTCCGCCCTCGAACAGGGTGTCGCCGGAGAACAGGACGCCGAGCTCGGGGGAGTACAGGCACACCGACCCGGGGGAGTGCCCCGGGGTGTGCAGGACGCGCAGCGTCGCGTCCCCGACGCGGAACTCCTGCCCCTCGGTGAGAGCGCCCGTCGGGTCGTCGGCGTGGGTGAGGTGCCAGACCTCCAGGTCGGCGGGGTGCAGCAGCACCGGCGCCACCGCGCGGCGGCCGACCTCGGGGGCGTAGCGGACGTGGTCGTCGTGGCCGTGGGTGCAGATGACGGCGAGCACGCGCCGGTCGCCGACGACGTCCATGACCGCGTCGGGATCGTGCGGGGCGTCGATCACGAGGCACTCCGCGTCGTCGCCGACCACCCACACGTTGTTGTCGACGTCGAAGGTCTCCCCGTCCAGGCTGAACGTGCCGGACGTGACGGTGTGGTCGATGCGGGCGCTCACTCGGCCTCCTCGAAGCTGGTCACGACCGAGCGCAGCACGTCACCGGACGCCATCTTGGCGAAGGCGTCCTCGACCTGGTCGAGCGCGATCTCCTCGGTCACGAAGTCGTCGAGCGGCAGGCGTCCGGCCAGGTACAGGTCGGTCAGCATCGGGAAGTCACGCTCGGGCAGGCAGTCGCCGTACCAGGACGACTTCAGCGCGCCGCCGTGGCTGAAGACGTCGGCGAGGGGGAGCTCGATCGTCATCTCCGGGGTCGGCACGCCGACCAGCACCACCCGGCCGGCCAGGTCGCGGGCGTAGAACGCTTGCTTGTAGGTCTCGGGGCGGCCGACGGCCTCGATCACGACGTCCGCGCCGTTGCCGTCGGTGACGCTCTTCACGGCCTCGACGGGGTCGGTCTGCGTCGAGTTGACGACATGGGTGGCGCCCAGCTGCTTGGCCCGGTCGAGCTTGCGGTCGTCGACGTCCACGGCGACGATCGTGGTCGCCCCGGCCAGGCGCGCGCCCGCGACCGCGGCCGCCCCGACGCCCCCGCAGCCGATCACGGCCACGGACTCGCCGCGCCGTACGCCGCCGGTGTTGATCGCCGCGCCGATGCCGGCCATGACGCCGCAGCCCAGCAGCCCGACGGCGGCGGCCCGGGCGTCCGGGTTGACCTTGGTGCACTGGCCCGCGGCGACCAGCGTCTTCTCGGCGAACGCGCCGATGCCGAGGGCGGGCTCGAGCTCGGTGCCGTCGGTGAGCGTCATCTTCTGGGTGGCGTTGTGGGTGGCGAAGCAGTACCAGGGCTCGCCACGGCGGCAGGCGCGGCACTCGCCGCACACGGCGCGCCAGTTCAGCACGACGAAGTCGCCCGGGGCCACCTGCGTGACGTCCTCGCCGACCGCCTCGACGTAGCCGGCGGCCTCGTGGCCGAGCAGGTAGGGATAGTCATCCCCGATCCCGCCCTCGCGGTAGTGGAAGTCCGTGTGGCAGACGCCGCAGGACACGACCCGGACGAGCGCCTCGCCCAGTCCCGGGTCGGGGACGTTGATGGTGACGATTTCCACTGACGCGCCCTTGGCGCGCGCGATGACTCCCTTGACACTGTTCACGACGCGATCGTTTCTCGTTCGGGTGGCGAAATCAAGCGTCCCGCCGGCAGGGGCCGACGGGACGAGAGACGAGCGGTCGCTCGGGAAGCGCGGAGGTCAGCCCTCCGACGCGTCCGAGCGTGACCGCGCCGCGGTGCCCGAGTCGGGACGCGAGCCGCCGCGTCCGCCCCGGCGACGGCGGCGACGGGGGGACGGCGCGTCGTCGACGGCGCTGCTGGTGGGGGACTTCTCCGGGTCGTGGGACGCCGCGGCCTCCGCGCCCGGGGCGCCGCTCTCGCGCGCGACGGGCTCGCCGTTGTGCGTGCGGCGGCGCGACCGGTTCGACCGGGGACGCTGCTCGCGGGGACGTTCGCGCCGCGGCACGCGCGGGGCGTGCTCGGGGGCCGGGGCGTCCTTGAGGCGGCCCTTCGTGCCCTCGGGGATGTCGAGGTCGGTGAACAGGTGCGGGGAGGTCGAGTAGGTCTCGACCGGCTCGGTGAAGTTCAGGCCGAGCGTACGGTTGATCGTCTTCCAGCGCGTGACGTCCGACCAGTCGACGAGCGTGACGGCGCGGCCCTTCTTGCCGGCGCGGCCCGTGCGGCCGATGCGGTGCACGTAGGTCTTCTCGTCGTCGGGGCACTCGTAGTTGATGACGTGAGTGATGTCGGCCACGTCGATGCCGCGGGCGGCGACGTCAGTGGCGACGAGGCACTGCACCGCTCCGTCGCGGAACCTCTTCAGCGCTTTCTCGCGCAGCGCCTGGGACAGGTCGCCGTGGATGCTGGTGGCCTCGAAGCCGCGCGACTCCAGGTCGTCGGCCAGCCGCTGCGCGGAGCGCTTGGTGCGGGTGAAGATCATCACCTTGCCGACGCCGTCGGCCTGCAGGATGCGGCTGACGATCTCGGGCTTGTCGAGGTCGTGCGCCTGGTAGATGAACTGGGTGGTGTCCGGCACGGTCACCTTGGCGTCGTGCGCCTCCGCCCGGATGTTCACCGGCTGGCTCAGATGCATGCGGGCCAGGCCGACGATGGCGGCGGGCATGGTGGCCGAGAACAGCAGCGTCTGCCGCGACGCCGGGGTCTTGGCGATCAGGCGCTCGACGTCCGGCAGGAAGCCCATGTCGAGCATCTCGTCCGCCTCGTCGAGCACCAGGACCTGCACGTGGCTGAGGTCGAGGTCGCGGCGGTTGGCCAGGTCGAGGAGACGCCCCGGGGTGCCGACGACCACGTCGACCCCGTCGCTGAGGGCCTCGAGCTGCGGCTCGTAGCCGACGCCGCCGTAGACGGTGAGGACGCGGGCCCGGCGCACGGTGGACGCGGTCTGGAGATCGTTGGTGATCTGCAGGGCGAGCTCGCGCGTCGGCGTCATGACGAGCGCCTGCGGCTTACCCGGCGCCTTCAACTCGGCGTAATCGTCGTCGGTCGGCACGCTGATGCGCTGCAGCAGCGACACGCCGAAGGCCAGCGTCTTGCCGGTACCCGTGCGCGCCTGCCCGATCATATCCGTGCCCATCAGCGCGATCGGGATCGATTGCGCCTGGATGGGGAACGGGTGGACGATGCCGACGGATTCCAGCGCCTGCACAATCTCGGGGAGGACGCCGAGGTCGGCGAAAGTGGTCTGCTCGTCGGCCTGGGGCCGCTCAATGTCGCTCAGGGTCTTGCCTCACTACTACTCACCGGCCGCGCGGCCGGGGATGGACACCCGATCGCGCGCGCCGCTTCGGGGCGCGACCGAGGACGCACGTATCGGTGCGTACGGGCCCCAGCCTAGCGCTTGGGCTAGACCGCGCCGAATCCCACGGGGCGGGCGTGCTCCTGGCCGAGGTCGACGTAGGCGATGTGAGCCGTGGGGATGAGGACGGTTCGGCCCTTGTCGTCCGTCAGCGAGAAGACGTCGCCGTCCGTCAGGGCGCTGCGCAGGCTCTTCTCGACATCCGCTGCCGGCTGATCGGTGTCGACGACGACCTCGCGCGCGACGTGCTGGATACCGACCTTGACTTCCATGACTCTCCTTCGTCGACGATTGCGCCGCCACTCTAACCGACGGTTCAACCGGATCCCGGGCGCGCGTCCGGGGACGAGGAATTGTCGGTGGCGTGTGCTGAGATGAACGGCGTGGTGGAGATGTGGGACGACAGCCAGCGGGCGGTGCTGGAGCACGGCGGAGGGCCGCTGCTCGTGCTCGGCGCGGCCGGCACCGGCAAGACGTCGCTGCTGGTCGAGCTGGTCGCCCGGCGGCTGGCTGGCGGCGGGGGCGAGGCTCTCGCGCTCTGCCTGACGCGGCAGGCGGGCAGTGAGGTGCGCGACCGGGTGATCCGGGCGTCCGGGCGCACGAGCCGGCAGCCCGCCGTCATGACGTTGCACTCGTTCTGCCTGAGCCTGCTCATGCGCTGGCCGGCCGAGGACGCCCCGGCGCCCCGGCTGCTGACCGCACCGGAGCAGGAGTTCCGCATCCGCGAGCTGCTGGCCGGCGACGTCCCGCGCTGGCCCGAGGAGCTGCGCGCCGCGGCCGGCACGCGGGCGTTCGCGATGCAGGTGCGCGCGGTGCTGGCCCGCGCCCGCCAGCTGGGGCTCGACCCGGCCGACGTGGCCGCGGCCGGCGCCCGGGCCGGGGACGCGGGCTGGGCGGGGCTGGGCGCGTTCATGGACGAGTACCTCGATGTGCTCGATGCGGAGGGCGTCCTCGATTACTCCGAGCTCGTGCACCGGGCGCGCATCCTCCTGACCAGGCCCGATGTGCTCGCGGCCGTCCGGAGGCAGTACGCGGCAGTCTACGTCGACGAGTTCGCCGAGCTCGACCCGGCGCAGCTGGCTCTGCTCCGGGAGCTCGTGCCCGACGGCGGCGACATCGTGGCGTTCGCCGACCCCGACACCGCCATCTACCGGTTCCGGGGTGCGCACCCGCGCGGGGCGGCGGCGTTCGTGGAGTCGTTCGGGGCGCCGGTTCTGACGCTCGGCGTGCGGCACGGGTCGCGTCCGGCTTTGGCGGCCGCGTCGCGACACGTGGCGGCGCGGCTGGGTACGGCGGCGATCGACGTGGGCGCGGTGGTGGGGTACCGCGAGGCGGAGGCGCCCGCCGGCGCGCCCGGGCGACTCCAGGCGGTGACGTTCGCCGACGAACCCGCGCAGGCGTCCTACGTGGCGGCGGAGCTGCGCGCGGCGCACCTCGACGAGAAGGTGCCCTGGGGGGACATGGCGGTGCTCGTGCGCGCGGGGCGGGCGCAGATCCCGCCGCTGGCCCGGGCATTGACCGATGCCGGCATCCCGGTCGAGGTGGCCGGCGACGAGATCGGGCTGGCCGACGAGCTCGCTGTTCGTCCGCTGTTGCTGGCCCTCGAGCTGGTCGCCCGCGGCGGCCCCGCCGACCCCGACGAGGCGGTGCGCTTGCTGACGTCGGGCTGGGGAGGGCTGGACGCCGTGGCGATGCGCCGGCTGGGCCGAGCGCTGCGGGCGCGCCGCGCCGAGACGGACCCCGAGGCGACGCGCGGGCGCACGTCGGCCGAGCTGATCGCCGACGCGCTCAGCGGCGCGGCGGAGCTGCCCGAGGCGTCCGCGGACGACCCCGGCATCGGCGAGGTGCTCGACGCGGTGGAGCGGCGTCGCGAGATCCTGGCGGAGGCCGTGGGGACGATGGACGCCGGGGCCCGCGTCGAAGAGATCCTCTGGGTGCTGTGGTCGGCCACGCCGTGGCCCGGCCGGCTGCGTGGCGCCGCCCTGGGGGCCGGTGAAGGCGCCCCGCGGGCCAACCGCGACCTGGACGCCGTGGTGGCCCTGTTCACCCTGGCTCGCGAGTCGCAGGCCCCGACGGGGCCGGGCGGGGTGCGGGCGTTCCTCGCGGAGGTGGCGGCGCAACAGATCCCGGCCGACCTCGAGCGCGAGGCGGCGGTGGGCGGACGGGGCGTCCGCATCCTCACCGCCCACCGCAGCAAAGGCCGCTCGTGGCCGTTCGTCGTGATCACCGGCGTGCAGGAGGGGGTGTGGCCCGACGTGCGCCGGCGCGGCTCGATGTTCGACCCGCAGCGTCTCGACGGCGGCGGTCTGGGGCCCGGGCTCGACACCCGCGAGCTCGTCGCCACCGAGCGCCGGCTGTTCCTGTTGGCCTGCACGCGCGCGTCGCAGCGGCTGCTCGTCACGGCGCTGGCCGGCACCGAGGGCGAAGCCGACCAGCCGTCCCGGTTCGTCACAGAGCTGGGGGTCCCGGTGCGGCATGTGACGACCCAGCCGGCCCGGCTGCACACCCTGCGCGCGCTGGTCGCGTCGCTGCGCGGTGCGGCGCAGGATCCGGCGGCCAGCCCCGAACTGCGCGCCGCGGCGGCCGTCCGGCTCGCACGGCTGGCGGACGAGACGGACGCCTTAGGGCGCCCCCTGGTGCCCGATGCCGATCCGCAGCGCTGGTGGGGCATGCGGCCGGTCACCGGCGAGACCGCGGTGCAGCTGGGCGACCGGGTCGTGCTGTCGCCGAGCCAGTTGGCCTCGGTGCTGGCGTGCCCCCGGCAGTACTTCCTGTCCCGGGAGGCCAACGCCGACCCGCCGCGGGGCAGCGCGACGATCCTGGGCTCGGTGATCCACGCGTTGGCCGAGCACGCCCTCGTCGACGGGCTCGACCGCGAGCAGGCCCTGGAGTACCTCGGCCGGGTGTGGGACGACATCCCGTTCCCCGCGCCGTGGTTCTCGGCGTCCGAGCGGGTGGAGGCGGAGAACGCCGTCAACCGCTTCATGACGTGGCACGAGGCCCACGACTACGCCGACGTGCTGGGCGTCGAGGTGAGGTTCGACACCACGGTCGAAGTGGACGGCGAACCGGTCGTCATCCGCGGGTCGGTCGACCGGCTCGAGCGCGAGGGGTCCGGGGCGCTGCGGGTCGTCGACTTCAAGTCGTCCCGCTCGCTGCCGAGCAAGGCGGACGCCGAGGCCATGGACCAGGTCGGCCTCTACCAGGTGGCCGTCGAGGAGGGCGCGTTCGGCGACGTCGCGGGCGGCCCGGCACCGTCGGGCGGCGGCGCGCTGGTCTACCTGCGCCACGACGACAGCGGCGGCTACCCGAAGGTGCTCGGCCAGCCGTCCCTGCGGGAGAGGCCTCATCTCTCCGACGATCCCGAGGAGCTCGCCTACCCGACCTGGGTGCACCACCGCCTCGCCCAGGCGCGGCGCATCCTGACGTCCGGACGTTACGACGCGACGCCGGGGGAGCAGTGCCGGTTCTGTGCGTTCGTGTCCAGCTGCCCGGCCAAGGTGCAGCAGGTGATCGCATGAGCCGGCACCTGCTGAGGTTCCCGCGCGACGTCTCCGAGGCGTTGGGCATCGACTTCTCGGAACAGCAGTTGCGGGCGATCACCGCGCCGCTGGAGCCCGGGGTCATCATCGCCGGCGCGGGCTCGGGCAAGACGACCGTGATGGCCGCCCGGGTGGTCTGGCTCGTCGGCACCGGCGCGGTGCGCCCCGAGCAGGTGCTGGGGCTGACGTTCACCCGCAAGGCCGCCGCCGAGTTGTCGAGCCGGGTGCGGACGGCGCTGCTGCGCGCCGGGGCCCTCGACCTCGAGGGCCTCGACGACGCGGGCGAGCAGCTCATCATGACCTACGACGCGTTCGCCGCCCGGCTCGTCGCCGACCACGGGCTGCGGCTGGGCATCGAAGGCGACGCCCGCATGATCACGGGCGCGGCGCGGTTCCGGCTGGCGTCCCGGGTGGTGACGGCGGCGCCGGGGCCGTTCGAGCACCTGGCCCGGCTGCGGCCCGACTCGGTCACCGAGCGGGTGCTGCGCCTGGACGCCGACCTCCAGTCGCACCTCGCCGGCACCGACGCGGTGCGGGCGCAGTCGGAGGAGTTCGTCCGCGAGGTCGAGTCGTCCCCGCGCAACCGCACCAAGCAGATCTACGCGTCGCTGAAGATCGCGGAGGCGAAGGCCCGCGAGCGTGAGGAGCTCACCGGGCTCGTCGAGGAGTACCAGCGGCTCAAGCGCGCGCGTGGCTCGGTGGAGTTCGCCGATCAGATGGCGATCGCCGCGCGACTCGCCCAAGCCGTCCCGGAGGTCTCTCGCGCGCTGCGCGAGCAGTTCGCGGTCGTCCTGCTCGACGAGTACCAGGACACCTCGAGCGCGCAGGCCGAACTGCTGCGCGCGCTGTTCTCGGGGGAGACCGTCCAAGACGGCCGGGGACATCCCGTGACCGCGGTCGGTGACCCGTGCCAGGCGATCTACGGCTGGCGGGGCGCCGCGGCGTCCAACATCATCACGTTCGCGGACAGCTTTCCGCTGGCCGGCGGGGAGCCGGCGCGCGGCTACGCCCTGACCGTCAACCGGCGCAGCGGACAGACCATCCTGGACGCGGCGAACGTCCTCGCCGCGCCGCTGCGCGACGACCCCGACCTCGCCTGGGACGGGATCGACCAGAACCTCGTCGCGCCCGAGGGGACGCCGCCCGGCGACATCGTCACCGCGTCGTTCGACACCTGGCCCGGCGAGGTGACGTGGGTGGCGGACCGGCTCGTCGCGTCGCACGCCGAGGGCCAGGTGCGGCGCTGGTCGGACATCGCGGTGCTGTGCCGGCGCAACGCCAACATCCGCGGCGTCTACGCGGAGCTGACGGAGCGTGACGTGCCCGTCGAGATCGTCGGCCTGGACGGCCTCATGCAGGTGCCGGAAGTCGCCGACGTCGTCGCGACGCTGCGAGTGCTGGGGGACATGACCGCCAACCCCGACCTCGTGCGGCTGCTCACCGGGCCGCGGTGGGCGCTCGGGCCGGGCGATCTCGCGGCGCTCGGGCGGCGGGCCGCGGAGCTGGCGGAGGTCGAGCGCCCCACCGGTGAGGACTTCGCCGGCGACGTCGCGGCGACGCTGGCCCAGGCCGAGTCGACCAGCGTCGTGAGCCTCGCCGAGGCGCTGGAGAATCCGGGTGAGGGGCCGTACACGGCCGCCGGCACGGAGCGCCTCCGGGGTTGCGCCGCCGAGCTGCGCATGCTGCGCCGGTACGTCGGCGAACCGGTGACCGACCTGGTGCGCCGCGTGATCTCGGCGTCCGGCGTCGAGGTCGAGCTTGGCCTGCGGGGCCCCGACGGCGCCAGGCAACTGAACGCGTTCGTCGCGGCGGTCTCGGCCTACACCGACGTCGACGGCGACGGGTCGCTGGCGGGCCTGCTGGCCTACCTCGCCGCCGAGGAGGAGCACGGCGTCGGGCTCGAGCAGGCGGTCGTCAGCGACGAGAATTCGGTGAAGCTGCTGACGATCCATCGGGCGAAGGGGCTGGAGTGGGAGCTGGTGTTCCTGCCGGCGCTGGCCGACGGCGTCTTCCCCAGCGACCGCGTGACCGACAACTGGCTGAAGAACGCCGGCGTCATCCCCGCCGACCTGCGGGGGGACGCCGCCTCCGTCCCGCAGCTGGCCGACGTCACCGACGCGGCCACCAAGGACTACGCCAGGCAGCTGAAGGACGAGAACCGCCGCGGTGACGACCGGCTGGCCTACGTCGCGGTCACCCGTGCCCGGCAACACCTGGTGGCGAGCACGCACACCTGGTACCCGGGGCTGAGCCGGCCACGGCTCGAGTCGCCCTACCTGCGGGTGCTGTCCGAGGTGGGCGAGCGGGTGCACGCGGACGAGATCTCGGCGGCCAACCCGCTCGACGGCGGCGCCGCCCGGGTGCCGTGGCCGCTGTTGCTCGACGAGGAGGCCCGCGGACGCCGGCTGGCCGTGGCGGAGCAGGTCGAGCGGGCGCGCGCCAAGGCGAGGTCGGCCGGCCGTTACCCCGACGACAGGGTCGCCACCCTCGATGATGCCGGCCGGCTCGCCGAGTGGGACCACGCGTTCGATCAGCTCGTTCCCGAGGCCAAGGCGCTGCGCGGCCGGCCCGGCGGGTTCGCGCTGCCGCGCTACCTGTCCACCACGGCGCTCATGCAGTTGGACGCCGATCCGGACGCCTACGCGGCAGCGATCCGGCGTCCGATGCCGCAGCGACCCTCCCGCGGCTCGCGGGCCGGCGAGGAGTTCCACGCCTGGCTGCAGCGACGCTTCGAGGCGTCCCCGAGCCTGTGGGAGGCCGAGGACGAACCCGACCCGGTCGACGGGCAGGTCACCGCGCTGATCCGACGGTTCAAGGCGGGCCGGTTCGCCGACCGGGTGCCGGACGAGGTCGAGGTGCCGTTCGCGCTGTTCCTGGGCGGTCAGGTCATCCGTGGCCGCATCGACGCGGTGTACTCCGACGGTGGTCGCATCGAGGTCGTCGACTGGAAGACCGGCGCCGCCCACCGCGCCAACCCGCTGCAGCTCGCGGTGTACCGGCTCGCCTGGGCCGAACTCGCCGGTCTCGATCCCGAGCAGGTCGGCGCGGTGTTCTACGACGTGGTGCACGACCGCGTCATCGAGCCCGAGAACCTGCCCGGGCGGGCTCAGCTGGAGTCCCTGGCCGCGGGGCTGCTGTCCGGTCAGTCCGGCGACGGGCACACTGGGTGACGGACACCCCGCCATCGTTCAGGACGCCGCGGGCGCCCGCCTGGGCGCTGGGACGTGAACGGACACAGCACGGGGTCCTCCGGGCGCCGCGGGTGCGGAGCATCGAGCCAGAGGAAGGCAGCATGGATCTTTGGGTACCGGACAGTCAGCTCGATCGAGCCGACCCGCAGCGCACCGACCCCGACTGGGTCCGCCGCATCTGGTCGGACGACGCGGTGGTCCTCGGCATCGATGCGCGGGGCGACGTCGCCGTCACGCCCGACGGGACGGCGCTGGACTGGCGGCCCGCCAGCGGTGAGTTCGTGGTCGAGCGGCAATTCCTCCTCGGCCTCGTGGACGGCGTCCCGCACTTTGCGGCCGCCCTCGACGAACTGCCGCGGGCCACCTCGCTGCGGGAGATCGGGCCGACGCTCGACGACACCAGCCTCGACCTGGTCACCACGGCGATCGCCCTGGTCAACTGGCACGCGGTGGCGCCGTTCTGCGGCGTGTGCGGGGGGCCGACCCAGGTGCGCGCGGGCGGCACCGTTCGCTATTGCCCTCGTTGTGAGCGCGAGCGCTTCCCGCGCATGGATCCGGCGGTGATCGTCGCCGTCCTGGACGACGACGGCCGCCTCTTCCTCGGCCATCACGTCGGTTGGCCGCAGAACCGGGTGTCGATCTTGGCCGGCTTCGTGAGCGCGGGGGAGTCGCTGGAGCAGGCCGTGCGTCGCGAGGTGGCGGAGGAGAGCGGGTTGACGCTCGGCGAGGTGCGCTACGTGGGCAGCCAGCCGTGGCCCTTCCCGCGGTCGCTGATGCTCGGCTTCGTGGCCCGCGCGACGAGCGTGGACGCCCAGGTCGACGGCGAGGAGATCGAGTGGGGCGACTTCTACTCGATCGACGAGGTGGAGCAGCGCGTCGCGGACGGGCGGCTCGCGCTGCCGATGCCGCTGTCGATCGCTTCGACGATGATCTCGTCCTGGCGCCGCGGGGAGCTGGACGTCGCCGCCCCGCGAAGGCCCGACGCCCTGTAGCCGGGTCAGGCGAGCCGGTCGGCCAGCCCGCTGGTGCGGCGCGCCGGTCGCTCGACCGCCGAGCGCACCGCGTCCGGCGTCCCCACGACGAGGACGTCGTGTTCGGCGCGGGTCACCGCGGTGTAGAGGAGCTCGCGGGTGAGCAGCGGCGAATCGAGCGGCGGCAGGATCAGGCTCACCGTCGCGAACTGGCTGCCCTGCGACTTGTGCACGGTCATCGCGTGCACCGATTGCAGGTCGCTGAGCACGTAGGGGGAGTACGCCTTGCCGGGACCGGTCTCGAAGACGGCTCGCGGCGCCCCTTCGGGCCCGGCGACGATCACGCCGGTGTCGCCGTTGAACAGGCCCAGGTCGGCGAGGTTCGTCGTGATCATGACCGGCCGGCCGAGGTAGAACTCCGCGTCCATCGAGAAGCCGGGGACGTCGTCGGTCAGCCAGCCCTGCACCGTGCGCGTCCAATGGCTGACGCCGAACTCCCCGTGCCGGTGCCCGGCCAGCAATCGGTGCCGGTGCAGCGCCGCCACCGCCGCGTCCGCGTCGCCTGCGCGGGCGGCGTCGAACATGGCCGCGCCCTGGCTCACGGTGTCTTCGCGCAGATCGGCCAGCGCGTCGTCGGGCGCCAGCAGCCGCACCGTCGCCGACGAGGTCAGCAGGTCGAGGGCCGCGTCGGCGTCACCGGACCGGATGGCTTCCGCCAACTCGGACAGGTGGCCGGAGAATCGGTGCTGCTCGGTCAGCCGCGTCACGAGCGCGGCCGACTTGGCGCCGGTGGTGAGGTCGGCCAGCACGGATCCGGCCTCCACGGAGGCGAGCTGATCGGGGTCCCCGACCAGCACGAGCCGCGCGGACGGCTTGAGCGCTTCCATCAGCCGCGCCATCAGCGTCATCGACACCATCGACATCTCGTCGATGATCACCAGGTCATGCGGGAGCGGGTTGCCCGCGTTGTGGCGGAACCGGCCGCGGCTGCCGGGCAGCGGGCCGAGCAGCCGGTGGATCGTGGACGCCGCCAGCCCCGCGGCGTGCCCGCTGAGTTCCGGCGCCGAGAGCGCCGCCGACTCCTGCAGTGAGGACGTCATGCGCGCCGCCGCCTTCCCGGTCGGGGCCGCCAGCGCGATCAGCGGTCGGGGGTCTGCCGACAGCGCCTCGGCGACGAGCAGCCCGATGCGGTAGGTCTTGCCGGTGCCCGGGCCGCCGGCGATGATGCTGACCTGATCGAGGCGGTCGAGCAGCAGATCGCGGACGGTCTCCTGGTCGTCGTAGTAGCGCTCGAGGTAAAGCAGGCCGCCGACCAGGCGGAACGGGCGCGGCTGCTCCGTGGGCCCGTCGCCGTCGGTCACGCAGGGGCTCTGCCGCACGGCGTCCAGCCATTCGTCGAGCGGCGGCCACACGCCCTCGGGGACGTCGACCGCACCGGTCTCGTCCGCGAAGCCGTCGGTGACGACGGCCGCGAGGTCCACGCACAGTGATCCGGCGCGAAGCGCGCGCACGGTCAGGGCCAGGGCCAGCTTCACCCGGTCGTCGCCCTCGCCGTAGAGGAACGCGAGGTGCTGGGCGGGGTGGACGTCGGCCCAGGTGAGGACGCCGAACTCGCTGAAGTCGCGGAGCAGCCCCGTCGCGGACACGGCGATGTCGCGGGTGACCTCGGTGGTCATCGGGCACCTCCCGCGAGCAGGGCGGACACGGCGGCCACCAGCTCCGGCGACGGCCGCCACGAGAACACGCCGAGCGGGTGTTCGCCGACCAGCGGGGTCTGCGGGCCCGCCATGCCTCGGACGAACAGGTAGGCGGTGCCGGCGAGGTGCGCGTCCGGGTCGTAGCCCGGCAGCCGCTGGCCGAGGAAGCGGTGCAGCGCGACCGCGTACAGCAGCGCCTGGAGCGGGTAGTGGCTCGCCATCATCGCCTCCGCGACCGCCGGTGGCGTGTAGTGGCCGATGGTCAGCGCCTCGGGCGGGAGGTCGGCGGTGCCGAGCCTGTTCGTCTTGTAGTCGACGATGAGGTGACGTCCGGAGGGCAGCCTGAGGACGGCGTCGATCGAGCCGGTGAGGAACCCATGCAGCCGCTGCGTCGTCAGCGTCGGGCCGGCGATGCGGTCGGGGTAGGACGCGAGCGGGTCGCCGGGCGGCAGGTGCCGGCGCAGCAGGTCGGCGACATCGGCGAGCGTGGCCCGGGGGGCCTCCAGCGGGAACTCGAAGTCGAGCTCGGTGAGCCGGCTCCCCGGGCCGAACGAGCGCAGCGTGGTGCCCTCGCTCAGGGGGCCGAGGGGGGTGGTGAGGCTCGGCTCCAGCGCCTCGGCCAGCTCCGGCGCGGCCAGCCCCGGCAGCGGCCACTCGGCGAGCGCCTGTCCGGTGAGGGCGGCCAGCGTCTCACGCCACTCGTCGCCGCGGGCGTCCAGCCGTTCGTAGATGGCGTGCACCAGGGTGCCGAAGGCGGGGCCGCTGGGCAGGGTCGCCATGGGCGAGGTGACTGCGAGCGTCGGATCGGGTGCCACGGCCACCTCCGCCGGGACCTCGTCCAGCACGAGCCCGGTGTCCAGCGGCGCGGCGTGCGCCTCGGCGGTGAGGCCGGAGTACGACGTCCGGCGCCACTGGTGATCGACGGTGCGGTTCCACTCGCGCACGGACAGCTCGGACGCGGGGGACAGCGCGCGGGCCGGCCGCGCGGACGCCTCGCCGACCTCGTGGACGGCGACCCCCGCCCCGCTCAGCCATTCCATGCCGGCCGGCGAGCCGTGGTCGCCGCCTCGCGCCCAGTAGCCGTAGGCCGCCGCCGCGGGGTGCTCGGCGTCGTGCGCGGCGTGCAGCAGCCGGTGCAGCGGCGACCCGCCGACCTCCTTCGTGTAGGCCCACCACGCGACGACGTGGGACTGCGCACGCGTCATCGCGACGTACAGCGACCGGAGGTTCTCGTCGGCCTCGTCCCGCCGGAACTGCTCGAAGCGCTGTTCGCGGCCCGGAGTATCGGGTCCCCCGATGTCGAGGAGCCAGTGGTCCCGCCCGGGCAGGACGAGCCGCTGGCCTTCGTCGCGGCCCTCATCGCGCCGCCCCGTGGACGCCTCCGGCAGCAACACGACCGGGAACTGCAGGCCCTTCGCGCGGTGGACGGTCATGATCTGGACGGCCTCGTCGTCGGTCTCCAGCCGCCGCGTCCGCTCCACGTCGGTGGCTTCGCCGATCGCGCGCGTCAGCCACTCGACGAGGTCACGCAGGTGCACGGACCGGCCATGGGCGCGGCGGTGGAGCAGCTCGGCCAGATGCCGGTGGTCGGTGACGGTGCGCTCCCCGTTCTGCCGGGCGAGCAGGCGCTCGGTCAGCCCGGTCTCCTGCTCGATGGCGCGCAGCAGCGCCGGGACGCCCGCTCCCGCGAAGACGCCGGCCCAGGAGCGCAGCAGGATCGCCCAGGTCGACCAGTCGTCGTCGGTGGCCTGGGCCAGGGCGGTGAGGTCGCCCCCGATGAAGTCGGTGAGGACGGCGCGCTGCAGGTAGGGCCGGCGGGGCTGATCGAGGGCGGTCAACAGTGTCAGCCAGTCGTCGGCGGCGGGGGTCGAAAAGACGCTCGCGGTGCCGCTGAAGGCTGCGGGGATGCCGGCCGCGTTCAGCGCACGCGCGATGTCGTGGCCGCGGTAGTTCGACCGGACCAGCACCGCGATGTCCTGCGGGTGGAGCGGCGCGGGCCGGCCGTCCGCGTCGCTCCGCCGGGCGAGCGGGGCCCGTTCGGAGAGCAGGCCGGCCACCGTGTCGACGAGGTCGGCCGCGATGCGTTGGTTCGCGGTGCTCTTCCACAGCGGCGCCTCGTTGTCGACCACCCGCAGCTGGACGCCCGCCTCCCACGGGGATCCCGGTTCCGCGACCACCCGGCGGTCGGTGCGCTGTGCGGTGACGGGCGGGGCGGCGATGTCGTCGCCGAGCAGGACGCCGCGGAACAGCGCCGAGACGGCGTCGACGACGTGCGGGTCGGAGCGATGGTTCGTGCCGAGGGTCGTGGTGCCCCGCGCCTCGTTGACGGCGACGCTGTAGGTGTGGACGTCTGCCCCGCGGAACGCGTAGATGGCCTGCTTGGGGTCGCCGATGAGGACCAGCGTCGCGGCGCCGTCGAACGCGGAGCGGAGAATCTGCCACTGCACCGGATCGGTGTCCTGGAACTCGTCGATCAGCACGACCGGGAACCGGGCCGCGAGCTTCGCGCGGGCCTGCGCCCCCGTGTGCGGGGCGGCGAGCGCGTCGCGCAGCCGCCGCAACTGATCGTCGAAGGAGAACACCCGCTGGCGCGCCTTGCGGCGCTCGACCTCGGCCCGCACGAGCCGCGCGAACTCGACGCGCTCGCCCGCGTCTCCGGCGAGGCCGGACGGCCCGATCTCGCCGGGGAACTCGACGGCCGCCCGGGCCAGGCCGCGGGCGTCCACCTTCTGCTGGCCGAACTTCACGTAGGGGAACGGCTGCCGCGCAGCGCCTGCGTAGCGCTGGAGATACAGGTCTTCGGACACCTCGTCGACGAGCGGCGTCAGGTCTTCGACAAGAATGCTCTGCGGCTCCTGGGCCGCGAGGACCCCCAGGCCGTGGATCATTCCCTGGCAGAACTCGTGCGTGGTCATGATCGTCGCCGCGTCGAAGCGCTGGAAGGCGTCCTCGAGCCGGGCACTCCGCTCGGCCAGGTCATCGCCCGTCCCGGCGAGCACGCGCACGGCCGGGTCGTCCGGGAGTTCGCCGGTGGCCAGGCAGACGCGCAGCGCGCGCGCCGCGTCCCTGATCTTCTCCCGGACGCGGGAGCGCAGCTCGGCGGTCGCGGCCCGGCTGAACGTCACCACCAAGAGGTCGTCGATGCGGACGCGGCCCTCGGCGACGTAGCGCGCAGCCAGGGCGGCGATCGTGTAGGTCTTGCCCGTTCCGGCGCTGGCCTCGAGGACGACCGTGCCGTCGGGGAGCGGATCGGTGAGTCGGAACGCCCTCATGCCTGTGCCCCCACGATCGGATCCCACAACAACGCCGCCAGCGAGCCCAGCTTGGTCGGCTCGCCCGGCTGCGCCCACGGTTCGTCGGTGACGCGCTCCGACCACGGCTCGTGCCCCCGTCCGTAGAACCGTGGCCAGACGGCGTCGTACTGCGACTCGGCGTCCCAGGCATCGCGCAGGTCGTATCCGGCGTGCGGATCGCGGTGCTGCCGGCGGCACAGCGCCCAGAACTCGGCGACCCGAGCGGGCGCCGGGAGCACGGTCTGCAGCCCTTCGACGGCGAGCGCCACGATCGTCGCGAGGTGTCGGCGCGCGGTCGCGGCGTCGGGGACCGCCAGCGTCTGGGCGCCACGGTTGTCGACGGAGACGGCTTCGGCGCCCGACCCGCGCGCGGCGCTGAGGGCGAGAAGGTCGACCCACGCCTCCGCGAGGTGCTTGGCGCGCACGCGGCTGAACTGCGGCCGAACGATGCGCCCGCCGTGGGTGATCAGTCGTCCGGTGAGGCGGATGCCCTCGACGTCGAGATCGATGTTCTCGTGGCGAGGCTCCTCGGCGAGCAGCGGTTCGGCGCGCCGCGCGATACGTTCCGCCGCGCGCATCACGTCCGCGAGCGCGGCGCCGCCGAGCTGGGCGGGGGGCAGCTCTCCGCTGAGTCGTTCGCGGTGCTCGATCTCGGCGGCCGGGCGTCCGCGCAGCATCTCGGCCAGCACCCGGTCGCCCACCTGCCAGCGTTCGAGTCCCGACAGCTCGATGGGGATGGAGTGGGTGGGCTGCTCCTCCTCACCGAGCGTCAGCTGGGCGCGCTGGCGCAGGAAATACCGCGCGGGATGCGCCAGGAACGAGCACAGCGCCTCGAGATCCATCGCCTCGGGCGGCGCGACGGGCAAGTAGCCGACGTCGTAACGATCGGGGGACGCGTGCCGCTCGCCCTTCAGCGCGCGGGCGGCGGCCAGCGCGCTCTGGTCGAAGCTGCGGGGCGGGCTGGTGAAGTAGCGGGGTGAGAAGGGCTGCAGCGCCTCCTGGATCACCTCGGCGCCGGTCGCCTCGAGGACGTCGACCACGCCCGAGGGCGGCGGGAACGGTTCGTTGGTGAGCGACGAGCGGCCGTGGAAGATCACGACGAGGCGGTCGCGCGCCGAACCGAGCGCGTCCAGCAGCGCCTGCCGGTCGTCGGCGCCCGGATCGGGGTCGCCCGGTCGGGGCGAGCGTGCCATGAGATCGTCGCCGTCGGCGACGAAACGGCGGGGGAACGTGCGGTCTTCCAGCCCCACGAGGCAGATCACCCGGTGCGGCACCTGGGCCAGGTCGGCGAGCCCGCACACGATCAGCGAGCCGTTACCGAAGGTCGGTCGTGCCGTGCGCGTCGAGAACTCGGCGTCCAGAAGGGCGAGGGCGTCCGCCGTGGACAACTCCAACTCGCTGCCGGCGCCGCGGCGCTCGATGCGTTCGATCACCGACCATAGCTGGGTGAGCTGCCAGGAGTCTTCGAAGGGCACGTCGACGAGTTCGTCGGCCATCGCGCGGAACCGGGCCGCCCAGCCCGCCGCGCTCGCCGGGGTGCGGCACTCGGTGCTGAAGCGGGTGAGCCGGCTGACCAGCTCGGCGAAGGCGCCCAGGAGCCCGACATCGGTGGACTCGACGTCGTCAACGGGGGTGATGACGCCGGCGGTGGCTCGGGAATCCTCGTCGAGCGCCTCGCCCATCATCAGCCGCTGGACGCCCGTGAGCCACGTGTTCTGCCGCAGCCCGGCCAACCCGAACAGGCCGCGATGCGCGCCGTTGACGCCCCACCGGATCGACGCCTCCGGCACGAGCCGCTCGAGGCGCTCCAGCGCGTCCGGGACGAAGCCGAATCGCCGCGCCACGAAGGGGTGCGCGCAGAAGCCGAGCAGGTCGCCGGCCGTGCCCCGGCTGTGGCTCAGCTCGGTGACCTGCTCCAGCAGCGGCAGCAGCGCGTTGGCGTCGCGCGCCGACCGGCCCGCGATCTGCACGCGGAAGCCGTAGCCGGGGTGTCGCCAACCCGACCCCGCGTCCGACGGGCCGAACGCCGCCGAGATGTGCGGGGCGAGCTCACGGACGGACGGTGTCGCGATCACGATGTCGCGCGGCTCAAGGCTCGGGTCATCGGCGAGGAGCCCGGCGAGCGCCTCGCGGAGCACTTCGACCTGCCGGTCGAGGCCGTGGCACGAGTGCACGTCGACGGCGGGCGGGGAAACCGATCCGGTCAGCGCCTCCTCGGCGACGGCCACCTCACGGAGCAGCGCGGCGACCCCGCGGGCGCGCCGGCCGAGGCGCTCCGCGAGGGGGAACGCGCCGACGTCGGGTCCGGGCTCGTAGACGTACGCGGTCACGGGCAACCGGGACGCCAGCGCGGCGAGCAGCTGGGCGTCCCCGCGGGTCAGGTGCCGCGGGCAGAACAGCACGGCGGACGGCCACGGCAGCGGATCGCCACCGTGGCGTACCTCGTCGCGCAGCGCCGCAGCCCGCTCGACCGGGTCGGGCGCGGAGATGCGCGTGTGCAGTGCGCGCCACAGGTGCGGCTGCCAGGCGTCGAAACCCAAGTCGTCGCCGCCCCCGTCGGACCAGGCGTCGAGCACGTCGGGCCGGTAGCGGGCGTAGCGGTCGAACAGCCGGGCGACGCGCGAGGCGTTGGCGTAGCGTTGGTCGTTGGCCGCCAGATGGTCGCTGAGCGGGCGCAGCTGGGGATCGTCGCCGGCGGCGAGGTCGAGGATGTGCAGGACGAGGCGTCCGGGGGACCAGGGATCGTCGCGGTCGTCGGGTGCACCCAGGAGCGTCGCGAGCCGTGCGGCGGGCTCGAAGTCGAAGCCTGCGCAGATGCCCTCGGTGCCTGGCCCGCCCGCCGCGGCGAGGGACTGCGAGAGCCAGCGCTGCACCCCCGGCCCCGGCGTCAGGACCAGCGGCGCCACGAACGGGTCGTCGGCGGCGCCCAGCAATTCGGCCGCCGCCCGCGCCACCAGCGCCACGGGGTCGGCGCCCCTGACCAGCCGGAGCCCGCCCGCATGCGTCATCGTCTTCATATCGGTCCCCACCCTAGGACCCGGCGCCGACAGTTTCCGTCGCGCGCGCCCAACCGCCGCCCTCGCCACCGCGCGCTGGCCTTCTGTGCGGCGGGAGCCTCCCTAGACTGGGCGAAATGGTGGCCGATCCTGACAGCATTCTCGCGGCGCTCGATCCCGAGCAGGCGCAGGCGGCGACGAGCCTCGAGGGTCCCGTCGTCGTGCTGGCGGGCGCCGGCACCGGGAAGACCCGCGCCATGACCCACCGCATCGCGTACGGCGTCGCCATCGGCGCGTTCGACCCGCACGCTGTGCTGGCCCTCACCTTCACGACGCGGGCTGCGGGGGAGATGCGCGGCCGGCTGCGCCGGCTCGGCGTGGCCGGCGTGCAGGCGCGCACGTTCCACTCGGCTGCCCTGCGGCAGCTGCAGTACTTCTGGCCGCGCGCCTACGGCAGCCCGTTGCCTCCGCTGACCGACAACCGCGCCGGCCTGGTCGCCGAGGCCGTCCGCCGCCAGGGCCTCGTCCCCGACGCCGGGCTTCTGCGCGACCTCGGCGGCGAGATCAGCTGGGCGAAGGTCAGCAACGTCACCCCGGACGACTACCCTGCCGCCGCGCAGTCCCGGGGCCGGACGGTCGCCGGCCACGACCCCGAGGAGATCGCGCGCCTGCTCACCCGCTACGAACAGGCCAAGCTCGACCGGGCGCAGCTCGACTTCGACGACGTCCTGCTGTGCACGGCGGGCATGCTGGCCGACCACGCAGATGTGGCGCACGAGGTGCGGCGCACCTACAGGCATTTCGTCGTCGACGAGTATCAGGACGTCAGCCCGCTGCAGCAAGCCCTGCTGGACCTGTGGCGAGGCGACTCCGACGATCTGTGCGTCGTCGGCGACCCTGCGCAGACCATCCATTCGTTCGCCGGAGCGCAGGCCCGCTTCCTGCTCGAGTTCACCGCTCGTCATCCCCGCGCGACGCGTATCGAGCTGGTGCGCGACTACCGCTCGACGCCGCCCGTCGTGGAGCTGGCCAATCGGCTCATGACCGGGCACGGCGCCGGCGTCACCCTCCGCTCGGCGCGCCAGGACGGTCCCGCGCCCGAGTTCGCCGGAGCTGCAAGCGAGTTCGACGAGGCCGACGGAATCGCGTCCTGGATCGCCGGGCTGCTCAGCGCCGGCGTCGCGCCCGCGGAGATCGCCGTGCTCTACCGCATCCACGCGCAGTCCCCGGCCATCGAGGCGGCGCTCACCCAGGCCGGGATCCCCTTCGTGACCCGGGGCAGCGAAGGATTCTTCGATCGCGCCGAGGTGCGCACGGCCCTTCGATCGCTGGCCAACGCGTCCGACTCCGGCGAGCCGGTGAACGTGCAGCTCGCCGCGGTGCTCGCCGGGCTGGGCTGGACCACGGAGCCACCGGAGGGGCAGGGCAGCCTGCGCGAGCGGTGGGAGTCGTGGTCCGCGCTGGCGTCCCTCGGCGACCGGATGGCGGCCGCGAGACCGGACGCGGCGCTGGCCGACCTGGTCGAGGAGCTGCAGGTGCGCCGCGCCACCCAACAGGCGCCACTGGGCGAGGGCGTGACGCTCGCGACCCTGCACGCCGCCAAGGGGCTGGAGTGGGACGCCGTCGCGATCGCCGGCGTCCACGAGGGCAGCCTGCCGTTCGCGCTCGCCACGACCCCCGACGAGATCGACGAGGAGCGTCGCCTGCTCTACGTGGGCGTCACCCGCGCCCGCACCCACCTGCGCGTCTCGTGGTCGGCGAGCCGCGACGGCCGTGGCCAGCGCCGGGCGCGAAGCCGCTTCCTGGACGGCTTGATCGCCGCCCCCGGCCCGGCGCGGGCCGTGCCGGCCCGCCGCCGTAACACCGTGCGCACGGTGCTGTCCTCGTCGTGTCGTTCGTGCGGCCGGGGCTTGTCCACGGGCGCCGAGCTCAAGCTGGGCCGCCACCTGGATTGCCCGTCGAGCTACTCGCCGCAACTGTGGGACGCGCTGCAGGCGTGGCGCGCGGACGCCGCCTCCGAGCAGAGCCTCCCGCCGTTCGTCGTCTTCACCGACGCGACGCTGATGGCCATCGCGGAGCAGCTTCCGCCCGATCTCGCCTCCCTCGGTCGCATCCCGGGGGTCGGCCCGCGCAAGCTCGAGCGCTACGGCGCCGACGTCCTGCAGATCCTGGACGCCCACCGCTGACCGACCCGCCCCCCGGCGCACGCCGCGACGGCCGCACGCGGCTCCCGTGGGACGGCCGAGGCTCACGCCGGCACCCCTGTCGCCACGCGAGCGGGGACCCGGGCGCACCCGCACTCGTCCTGTCGGCCCCATGAGGTGCCCTCCAGGACGCCGGCGTCGGCGGACAACTCCAGGGTGCGCCCGACGGTGTCCGGGATCTGTCCGGCAAGGAAGGCGCGTGCCTGCGCCGCCGCCGTCGCTGCCGCCCAGGAGCGCACGACGGGGTCCGCCGCCGACCGGGTCTCCGTCAGCCGCATCAGGAACGCGGCCCATCCCGTGGTCGCGCGTCGACGCGTGACGTCTCGGCAGCGCAGGCACGGCGTCTCGCCCGGCATGACGAACGGCCCGACGATGCCACGCTCCGCGTCGCAGGTGACCACCAGGTGGGGCCTGTGGTGGCGCACCACCTGATCGGTCTGCGACCGGTCGACCTCGACCGTGTCGGGGGCCAGCACGAGCAGGTCCGCCGGGCGCGACACGGCGGAATGCCAGTGATCGGCGAGCTGCAGGTCATGGTCGCGCCCGGCCGCCAACTCGCGCCACGCCCGCCGCCGCCCGGCCCGACCGGACCGCTCTTCGCGCGCCGCGGTGTCGGCCACCCAGACGTCCGTGAACGAGAGCAGCAGCGAGACGACCTCCTGCGCCAACGGCCCCGCGCCGATCACCCCGACCTCGGTGTCTGGCCGGCCACCCGCGTCCAGCAACCCGGCTGCGTCCAGCTCGCGCAGCAACCTGCGCAGCCACCCTTCGTCCACGCCCGGGTGCCGGGCCGCCAGATCGGCGGGGGAGACCGGATGCCGCAGAGCCGCCAGCACGGCGCGCGCCGCGGGCGGACAGCCGGTCAGCACGAAGCAGTCGGGGCCGAGCCCGACCTGCAGGACGCCGGGCTCGCGCCACACGGTCGTCACGGGACAGCGCAGCCGGACGGCGCCGGCCTCGACTGGTGAGGTGCTCATGCCCCCAACCTTGGGTCCGGCAGCTCCGTTCTGCCAGGTCCCCGCGGGCCGGGACAACAACCGGACAACACCGCCCGCGCAAAAACGCCGGCCCAGCTGCCCGTGGGCGGCCCGGCCGGCGTTTTGTGGCGTGCCGTGCTTACTTCTTGGGAAGGAACCGCGTCAGGTTGGTCCCGCACACGGGGCACTTCGCCTTGGCGATCCGGGTGCCCTTGTCGTTCACCGTGACGTCGCCAGTGGCCTCGCGGTGATCCTTGCACTTAACGCAGTAGAACGAACCGCTGTAGGTTTCGTCGGCCACGATTTCCTCCTCAGGTAGATCAGGTGCATCGTCGCGACGGGTGTCGCGCCGAGCGCTTGCGACCACAACTCTAGGACAACCGGCCACAGATGCCCGCTTCATAGGCCAAGGCCTCCGATCGTGTCGCGTGCCGCTTGCCTTCCCCTGCATGCGGTGCGGCCCGATCGGAGGCCTTGTGACCAAAAAGCTAATACCCCAGAGGAGAGCGGTCAAATGGGTGTCTCGACCTTTCGCTTAGGGTTGACGGATGCAGCTTCCCCCCTACGAAGTGCGCACGAGCACGCGCCGACGCCGTTCGATGACGGCGTTCCGCGATGCCGGGCAGATCATCGTCGTCGTCCCCGCGCACCTGTCGGCCCGGCAGCGTCGCGACCTCGTGCCGGCGCTGGTGCAGCGGTTCTTGGACAAGGAGGCGCGCAAGGGTGCCCCGCGGGGCGACGACGAGCTGACGCAGCGGACGCGCCTCCTCTACGAGCAGTACGTGCTGCCGGCGACGGGCGGCGAGGTGCCGGCGCTCGCGGCCCGATGGGTCGGCAACCAGCGCCGCCGCTGGGGCTCGTGCACGCCCGACACCGGCGAGATCCGCATCACCGACCGCCTGCGCCGCGCGCCCGCCCACGTCGTCGACTACGTGCTGCTGCACGAGGCCATCCATTTGGTCGAGCGCAACCACACGCGCCGCTTCCACGAGATCCTGGCGCGCTTCGAGGACGCCGAGCGGGCCGAGGCGTTCCTCCAGGGCATCGACTTCGCGACGGCGCAGGGCCTGGCACCCGACGACGGCGACCTCGACTGAGACCGGCCTGATCGGCGCCTCCCGGGTCCGCAGGCAGGGCCGTTAGTGCGAGCCGGGCCGGTCGTCCGGACCGCCGGACCCGGGACCGTCCTGCTCTCCACGTCCGGACTCCTCGTCCAGCAGCGCCCGCAGCGCGGCGTCCAGATCGTCGCCCTCGTCGGCCGCGGCGAGCTGGGCGTGGCCGTGTTCGACGTAGCCGAGCGGGTCGTCCAAGTCGGCCGACGTCGGCGCGACGTCGGGGTGCGACCAGGCGGCGTCACGTCCTTCGACGCCCTTCTTGGCACGGACGGCCGCCCACAGGTTCGCGGCGTCCCGGACGCGGCGGGGCCGCAGCTCGAGGTTGAGCAGCGATTTCAGCGCGTTCTCCATCGCCCCGCCCGTGGCCCGGCGGCGCCGGATCGTCTCCAGCAGCGCTCCCGCCTGCGGCATCAGGGACGCGGTGGTGTCGGAGACGACGTCGTCGACCCAACCCTCGACCAACGCCACCAACGTCTCCAGCCGCGCCAGAATCTCCTCCTGCTCGGGGGTGCGCTTGGGTTCGAAGAGCTTGCCGGCGACCTCGTTGCCGAGGTTCTCGATCGCGTCAGGGGTCATCTCGCCGGACAGCTGGCCCTCCATGGCCTCCTCGATCGCGCTCGCATCGATCGTGATGCCCCGCGCGTAGTGCTCGATGAGGGCCAGGAGCTGCGGCCCGAGCCACCCGACGGACGCGAACAGCCGCTGCCGGGCGGTCTCGCGCAGCGCCAGGTACAGCCGGACGTCGCCGGCGCTCTGGTCGAGGCCGTCGGCGAACTTCGCCACGTTGGCGGGCAGCAGCGCCACGCGCGGCTGCGCGGTCAGGGGAACGGAGATGTCGGTGCCGCTGACCACCTCCGTGGACAGCTGGCCGAGCGCCTGGCCGATCTGGGCGGCCAGCATGCCGGCGGAGGCGGCGCGCATCATCGGCTCCATCATGGGCTGCAGCCCGGCCATCTCCTGGCTCTCGGCCTGCATGAGGCCGCCGATCGAGCCGGCGAGCGAGGACGCCACGGGGCTCACCAGCGAGCGCCACACGTCGAACGTCTTCTCGATCCACTCCGCGCGGCTCCACGCCTCGGCGGGCAGGCTCACCCGTCCGAACGTCATGGCGCCGTCGAGCCACAGGTCGGCGAGCCCGACGGCGTCCCGCACCGCTTGGCTGTCGGCCGGCGTGGGGGAGGGGTCGGCGCCCTGCGCGGCGGTGACCTTGCGGGCGACGTCCTTGGTGAACGTCCAGTTCAACCCGTCCTCGGAGCCGCTGCCGAAGGCGTTCATCTGGGAGGAGAACTGGTTCATCGCCTGCTGCAGGCTGCCCATCAGGTCGTTCAGGTCGAACCGTCCGTCCGCGCCGGGCTGGATGCCGAACTGGCGCATGAATTCGGCCAGGGGGTTGTTCTCGTCGTCGGGGCGGTTCTCGTCGTCCTGTCGGCCTCGGTCGGATGCCATCTGGTTGATCTCCTTCGACTGGGTCACCCACCATTGTTGCTCATCGCGCGACGCAATCCACGCCCGCTGGCCGCGGTTGGTACCCTCGGGGGACAGTGCAGTGGGGGTGACCCGAGGGGGGCGGATGACGAAGCAGACGTGGACGGCTGTGGTGTCCGCGATCCTGTTCGTGCTGTCCGCAGCGGTGATCGCCATGGTTCCCGTGCCCTACGTGGTCTGGGCGCCCGGCGCGACCCAGAACCTGCTCGGCGCCAACGGCCAGCGTCCCCTGGTGACCGTGGACGGCGTCCGCACCTATCCGACGACCGGTGAGCTGCGGCTCACGACGGTCGCCGTCACCCGCGCCGACGCCGACCTCAGCCTGCCCGAGGCGCTCTACGCGCACTGGTCCGGCGACCGGGGCGTCCTCCCGCGCGACTACGTCTACCCCGTCGGCGCCACCGTCGGCGATGTCCGCGAGGCCGAGTCCGAGATGATGTCGACGTCGCAGGACGAGTCCGTCGCCGCCGCGATCCAGGCGGCCGGCCTGCCGATCAAGCGCGCGCCGCAGATCGCGTCCGTTGCCCAGGCGGGCCCCTCGGTCGACAAGCTGGAGCCGGGCGATCTCGTCCTCAGCGTGGACGGCCGCCCGGTCACCACCCCCGCGCAGGTCACCGAGGCCGTCGCGCGCCATCGGGTGGGCGACCACGTCTTGTTCAGCATCGAGCGTGACAAGGCGGTCTCCCAGGTGTCGATCACGACGGTGAGCGCCCGCAACGCGCCGAGCGCGCCGATCATCGGCGTCACGCTGAGCGATGGCTACCGGTACTCGGCCAAGGTCGACTTCGCCATCGATGAGCTGATCGGCGGCCCGTCCGGCGGCTTGATGTTCGCCCTCGCCATCTACGACAAGATCACCACCGGCGGCCTGGTCGGCTCCCTGGACGTGGCCGGGTCCGGTGCCATCAACGGCTCCGGGACGGTGAGCGCGGTGGGTGCGATCGAGGCGAAGGTCGCGGCCGCGGAACGCGACGGCGCCAACGTGTTCTTGTTGCCGCAGGCCAACTGCTCGGATCTCGCCGATCGGCCGCACGCCATCCGCATCGTGCCGGTTTCGAGCCTCGGCCAGGCGATCGACAGCCTCAAAGCGCTGCAGGATCCGAAGCGGCAGGCGAGCGTGAAGGGATGCTCATGAGCGACGATGCGCTGACCGCGGCGGTGCTGGACATCGAACGGCACGTCGGGCACGGCGGGTGGGACCAGCCCGCCCGGTTGTTCGCGCTGGTCCGTACCGACGAACTGCTGGCGGCCGAACCTTCGCTGGCGGCGCAGCTGTCGTCCCTTCCCGACCCGTTGCCCGACGCGCTCACCGCCGTCGAGCAGGACGACTTTCACACCGGTGGGGACCTCGCCGACGACCTGGAGCGCATCGCCTGGCCGCCGGCCGTGGTCGGCTGCGCTCTGGCGGTCGAGCGGACGTTCGTGCCGCCCAGCGTGGAGTCACAGATCCCGGACGAGCCCGGCGCCGCCGCCGAGTTCGTCGCCCACCATCCGCAACGTCAGGACGTCCGTGTCGTCGTCGGTGTGACGCGCACGGGCGCCGCCCACGGCGTGGCCCGGCTCGCTGACCAGCCCGACGAGCTGCTCGGGGGCACCGACCTGGTGCCCGGGCTGACCCGCGCTCTCGCGCAGACCCTGATCGACCCTTCCCGCTAGGAGACCCACGTGCCCGGTGCCCGACAGGCAGCGCCACCGACCCGCCGTAGCCCGCTGGGGGTGACCCTGGGCATCCTCGTCGCGGCCGGCGTCGTGCTGGCCATCTTCGCGAACCTGTGGACCGAGAAGCTCTGGTTCGACGCCATCCGCTTCCCGGGCGTGTTCAGCACCCAGCTGATCACCCAGGTGCTGCTGTTCTTGCTGGGCGTGCTGCTCGTGGGCGGCTCGGTCGCGCTCAACATGCTCATCGCGTTCCGCATGCGCGGCTCGCAGCGCCGCCGCGGCGCCAGCGCGATCCTCGACCGCTACCGCGAGATGCTCGAGGGCAACTTCCGGGGGGTCGCGCTGCTCGCGTCGCTGGTGCTCGGCGTGATGGCCGGGCTGTCCACCAGCACGCAGGTCATGCCGGTGCTGGCGTGGCTCAACCGGACGCCCTCGGGCGTCACCGACACCTACTTCGGCCTGGACACCTCGTTCTTCATGTTCGAGTACCCGGTGTGGCGCCTCGCCCTGTCGCTGCTGATGAGCGCGATCATCTTCGGCCTGATCGCTGCGGCCGTCCTCCACTTCGCGGTGGGCAACCTGGTCACCGGACGTCCCCACATCCGCAGCGCGACGCCGGCGCCGGTGATGCGGCACCTGTCCATCCTCGCCGGCCTTTTCATGGTCGTCTACGGCCTGCAGACGCTGCTCGACCGCTACGGCCTGATGCTCGACAGCGGCCCGCTGTTCGACGGCCTGCAGTACACCGACGACCACGCCGCGATGACCGCGAAGATCGTGATGGCCGTGATCGCGTTCCTGGTCGCGGCGCTGTTCTTCGCCAACGCGTTCATCAACAACCTGCTGCTGCCCGTCGTCGGGGTCGTGTTGATGCTCGTCTCGGGCCTGATCCTGTCGCTGATCTACCCGGCGATGATCCAGACCTTCACGGTGCGCCCGAACGAGCCGGACCGGGAGCGTCCCTACATCACGAACCACATCCGGGCCACCCGCGCGGCCTACGACGTCGACGACGTCGAGATCCAGGACTACTCGGCGCGCACGACGGCCAGCGCCGGCCAGTTGCGCGCGGACGCGGAGGCGCTGCCCGCGATCCGCCTGATGGACCCGGACGTGATCGGCCCGACGTTCGAGCAACTGCAGCAGGTGCGCGGCTATTACTCGTTCCCAGATTCCCTCGACATCGATCGCTACACCCTCGACGGGACCGAGACCGACCTCGTCGTCGCGGCGCGCGAGCTCAACCTGGCCGGCATCCCCGACCGCAACTGGAACAACATCCACACCGTGTACACGCACGGCCACGGCTTCGTCTCCGCCTACGGCAACCGCCGCCAGCAGAACGGCGAGCCGGTGTGGGTGACCCGCGACATCCCGCCGGTCGGCAAGATCGAGGAGAAGCAGTCGCGCATCTACTACGGCGAGCAGTCCAACTCGTTCGCGATCGTCGGACGCCAGGAGGGCCAGCCGCCCATCGAGCTCGACAGCCCCGGCGGCGGCCAGGGCGGCGGCGAGCAGTACAACGTCTACGACGGGGCGGGCGGCGTCGACATCGGCAACGTGTTCCTGCGGGTGCTCTACGCCATCAAGTTCTCCGACGTGAACGTCCTGCTGTCCGACCGCGTCAACAGCGCGTCGCGCATCCTCTACGACCGGACGCCGGACGAGCGCGTGAACAAGGTCGCGCCGTGGCTGACGACCGATCAGAACGCCTACCCGGCTGTCGTCGACGGCCGCTTGGTGTGGATCATCGACGCCTACACGACGTCCAACAACTACCCGAACAGCCAGAAGGTGTCGCTGGCCGACTCCACCTCCGACACCCAGACCCGGGTGATGGGGGCTCAGGCCGACGAGGAGATCAACTACATCCGCAACTCGGTCAAGGCCGTGGTGGACGCCTACGACGGCACCGTCAGCCTCTACGCCTGGGATGAGAGCGACCCGCTGCTGCAGACGTACGCCAAGGCGTTCCCGGGGACGGTGAAGCCCAAGTCGGACATCTCGCCCGACCTGCTGGCGCATCTGCGCTACCCGGAGGACCTGTTCAAGGTGCAGCGCCAGATCCTGGGCCGCTACCACATGACGAACAGCGACGCCTGGTACCAGCAGTCGGACCTGTGGGAGGTGCCGGTCGACCCGCGCAACAACCAGGACAAAGAGCCGCCGTACTACCTGTCGATCAAGTGGCCGGGCACGGACGCGCCGCGCTTCAGCCAGACGAGCGTGTTCGTCCCGCGCGGCCGGCAGAACCTGGCGTCCTACTTCGCCGTGAACGCCGAAGCGGCCAGCCCCGACTACGGCAAGCTGCAGGTGTTGCGCATGTCGGACACCCACCAGATCGACGGCCCGGGGCAGACGTTCAACGCGATGACGACCGACCCCAAGGTCGCCAACCTGCTGCGTGACTACACCAACCAGGGCGCGGCGGACGTCCGCTACGGCAACCTGCTGACGCTGCCGGTGGGCGGCGGCCTGCTCTACGTCCAGCCGTTGTACACGGTGCGGACGGGTAGCGCGGGCTCCTATCCGGCGCTGACGTTCGTGGTCGTCCGGTTCGGTCAGAGCGTCGGCATCGGCGCCACACTGCAGGCGGCGCTCGACCAGGTGTTCCAGGGCGACGCCGGCGCGGACACGGGGGAGAACCCGAACGGGTCGGCCCCGGCGCCCGGCACCGGCGCCACGCCGGCGCCCGGAGCGGCCCCGTCACCGGCCCCGTCACCGGGCGCGACCCCGTCGCCGTCCCCGGGATCCGGTCAGGTCGACCAGGCGGCCGTCAACCGTCAGCTCGACCGTGCGCGGACGGCGTTCGCCGACGCCGACAAGGCGCTGAAGGCCGGTGACCTGGCCACGTACCAGACGAAGACGAACGAGGCCCGTCAGGCCGTCCAGGCGGCCATCAACGCGATGGGTCGCTGACCGAACCGAGAACGGCGCCGGGCGGGGACCCCTGGGGGTTTCCGCCCGGCGCCGTCGTCTCCGTCCGGTGCGGGCTCAGATCCACTCGCCCTGCGACAGGACGCGCACCGGCCAGCCGGCCGCGCGCAGCGGCTCCGCGATGGACGCCGCGTCGCCGACGACGACCAGGGACAGGTCATCGGGCGGCAGCAGGGTGGCGACGACCTCGGTGGCCGACTCCGGCGTGACGTGCAGGTAGCCGGTGCGCAGCGCGTCGATGTAGTCGGACGTCAGCCCCGCCGAGAGCAGGCTCATCACCTGGTTGCAGACACCGCTGGCCGTCGCGTACTGCAGCGGCTGGACGCCTGTCAGGTAGTCGCGGGAGCGGTCGATCTCCTCGGCGCTGAACGGCTTCGCGGTGACGTCGAGCAGCGAGGGAAGCATGCCTACGGCCTCGGCGACCACCTCGGTGCGGAACGAGCCCTGCACGTACGAGTAGCCGCCGTCGCGCATCGGCGCGTTGACGAGGTGGACGCCGTAGGTGAGCCCGCGCTCCTCGCGCAGCTCACGGTTCAGCCGGCTCAGGAACGCGCCGCCGAGGGCGTGGGCGCCGATCTGCAGGTTGGGCCATGCCGGGTCGGCGCGATCGACGGTGAACCGGCCGAGCCGGACGTCGGCCTGGACGGACCCGGGCCGGTCGATGAGGTAGAGGTGCCGGTGGCGGGGCTGCGGGATCTCCTGGTCGACGAACCTCTGGTGAGGGTTGGTCCAGCCCGAGAAGGCGTCCTCCACGACGCCGGTGATCCCGGCATCCAGATCGCCGGCGACCACCAGCGTGCTGCCGATCGGGCCGTAGAAGTCCCGGTGGAAGCTGCGGACGTGCTCCCCCCGCACCCGAGCGAGCGTGTCCGGCTCGCCGCTCTTCATCCGGGCCGCCCGGTAGCGCCGCTGCAGGATCGTGCGGCGGAACGCGTGCCCCGCCCGCTCGGACGAGTGCGCGAGCTGCTGTTCGATCTGCGCGAGGCGCAGCATGCGCTCGCGGTCGACGTCCGCGTCGTCGAGCTGAGGCTCGGCCACGGCCTCGGCCATCAACGCCAGGGCGTCGGCGATCCGGGGCGCGGGCACGTCGGTGTACAGGTGGGTGTTCGAGTGGCCGATGGCGCCTTCGAGAACGGCCCCGCAGCTCTCGACCGCGTCCGCGAACGCGGTGTCGGGATGGCTGGCGGTGCCCGAATCCAGGGCGCGGACGGTCAGTGCCGCGACTCCCTCGAGGTTCGCCGGCTCCGCGGTGAGCGGCAGGTCGAGCGCCAGACCCGCGGACAGCACGTGTTGCCCGGGCCGATCGTAGAGCAGCACGCGCAGCCCGTTGGGCAGCGTGAACTCCTCGGGGCGCGGGAAGCGCCACGGACGCGGACGATGCACCTTGGGGCGCTTGCGGAGGTTCACTCGTCTTCCTTCCCGCCGAACGGCCCGCGCCGGTAGCGTAGGACGGCCCTGTTGTCGGGGCTGAGCCAGGTCCGCGCCGCGTCTCGGATCTCCTCGCCGGTGACCGACGACATGGCGGCGATGCGGCCGTTGACCAACTCGGGGTCGCCATGGAGCATCGCGTACTGGCTGAAGAGGTCGGCCCGCCGGTCGACCCGCGCCAGCTCCTCGAGCCAGTAGCGCTGGAACTGGACGCGGCCGCGCGCGACCTCGGCATCCGTGGGGCCCTCGTCGGCGAGCCGCTCGATCTCCGTGATCATGCCGTCGGTCAATTGGTCGAGCCCGGTGCCCTCCAGCGCGCGGGCGAAGGTGAACCCCATCGACGTGCCGTGCACGAGCCCGAGGGCAGCGGCGCCTGCGCTCTCGGCCACGACCTGATGGTGGACGAGCTGGCGATGGAGCCGGGACGTCTGGCTGCCGCCCAACAGGTCGAGCGCCATCTCGCAGGCATCGAACTCGCGCGTCCCGGTCGGGGGAAGGCGCCAGCTGAAGTACAGGGCGTCCGCGGGCACGGGCGCGACGGCCGCGGCCTGCGGGACTCCGTCGAGCGGGGGCAGCGGCGGCACGGAGAGCGCCTCGGGGGAGGGACCGGCCGGGATGCCGCCGAAGAAGTGCTTGATGTGGCTCAGGCCCTCGCGAACGTCGATGTCGCCGGCCAGCGTGAGCACGCAGTTGTTGGGGGCGTAGTAGGTACGGAAGAAGTCGATCGCCGTCTGGGTACTGACCTGGTCGAGGTCGTCCATCGAGCCGATGGTCGAATGCGCGTAGGGGTGGCCCGCCGGGAAGGTGAGCCTCAGCAGCCGGTCGATAACGTCGCCGTAGGGGACGTTGTCGTAGCGCTGGCGCTTCTCCTCCTTGACCACGTCACGCTGGGTGTCGAGGTTCTCCTGGGTCAGCGCGTCGGGCAGTGTGGCGAGCCGATCGGCCTCGAGCCACAGCGCCAGATCGAGGACGCCCGTGGGCACGGCCTCGAAGTAGTTGGTGCGGTCGAACCAGGTCGTCGCGTTGGCGCTGCCACCGTGCGCCTGCAGGATCGCGAGGTGCTCGCCGCTGCCGACGTTGGCCGAGCCCTGGAACATCAGATGCTCGAACAGGTGCGCGAGACCGGTTGCACCGGGCGCTTCGTTCTTCGACCCGACGCCGTACCACAGGTTCACAGCGACGACGGGGGCGCCTCGATCCGGGCTGATGATGACCCGAAGACCGTTGCCCAGTTCATAGCGATGCACCGGGTAATTCAGCGCGGCGAGGTTGACAGACACGATCTCTATCGAACCACACGCCCTCGCCACGGCGAAAACGGAGCGAGGCTCAGAACAGTCGTCCGCGGCTTCCCGGCGGCAGCAGGGTCAGGATCAGCCCGGCGATGAGGGCTCCGCCACCCACCATCGGGGTGTACGGCGAGGCCGAGATCCTGGCCGGCAGCGAATCGTCGCCGGCGTCCGCGCGGTTGATCGGGTACCAGCGCGAGGTGACGTCGGGGCTCGCGCTACCGCTCTTCGGGGCGGCGGCCTGCGGGTAGCGCGTCGGCGTCTGGATGGCCGTTCCGTGGACGGGCACCACCGAGCCGGCCGGGATCTTGGTGCCGGACGGCAACGCGGTGCCTGCGGGCAGGACGGTCCCGGGCGGCAGGACGGTCTCGGCGGGCAGCGGCTGGCCGGGGACCAGACCCGAGCCGGGCGGCAGGATCGTCCCGGGCGGCAGCACCGTGCCCGGGGGCACGACGACGCCGGGCGGGAGCGTGTAGGGCACGCGCGGATCGGGTGTGGGCGGGTCGGTCGGCGTCTGCCCGGGCTGGCTGGTGCTCGGCCCGGTCGCGCTCGGCGACGTGCCCGGGCCCGGCGCCGTCGTGGGGTCGGTCGGCGCCGGCGGGACCACCACGACGGGCGGCGGGGCCGGCGGCGCAGGGGCGGCGTGGGTTCGCTGGTCGGCGTCTGGGTAGGCTGCGGCCGCGGCGTCCTCGACTTGCGGGGGCCTGGTTCCCTGCCCTTGCGGGGCCCGGGTTCCCTGCCCTTGCGGGGATCCTTGCCCTCGCCGGGCCTGGGTTCGTCGCCCTCGCGGGGCCCCGGTTCCCGGCGCTTGCCCGGCCTCCGGTCCGCGGACTTCTGGGGGGCGTCGACGGACGGCGTGCTCGATGCGGGGGCGGCGGCGGCCTGCGTGCCGACGGGCATGACGAGGGGCACGGCGAAGCCGACGCTCAGCGTGAGCGTCAGTCCCGCGGCCCCACGCGCGATGCGCGTGGCGGAATGCGAAGGCGAATGCCGATTCATTGTGGTCCCTGCTGTGCTCGTAGGGTCCCCCAACCCTGTTGTCCCGACAAGTCTAAACCTATCCCGGTGGATCTCGGCTCAGAGTCGTCGACTGAGCAGCATCTTGCCACGGGGAGGGGGCGAATTGAGTCCCGACACCAGGCCGGACTCCATGACACGCGGCGAACAAAAGAGCCATTGGCCGGGATCGAAGCCCGGCCAATGGCCTGTGTCGTAGCGGGGACAGGATTTGAACCTGTGACCTCTGGGTTATGAGCCCAGCGAGCTACCGAGCTGCTCCACCCCGCGTTGCTCTCTCTACACTAGGCCATCGATCCGAAAGTTCCAAATCGGGCTGCCGACGAGGGCTGCGGCCGCACCAGCCTGCCACCGGCTAGAATCACCGCGGCGTCCTGGACGCCTGCTTTCTGAACAGCTACCCGTCCTCTGCGAAGGAGTCTGCCATGGGCCGGTCGAAGCGCACGCGGCGGCTTCCTCTCATCGCCGCCGTCGCTGTCGTGGCGGCGATGGTCCTCTCTGCCTGCACCCCGGGCGGAGCGGGACCGACCACCTCCAGCGCGCCGGCCCGCACGCTCACGATCGGCGCGACGGCCGAGCCGCCCACGATGGACCCGATGGCGGTGCCGGCTGCGGCCGGCTCGCAGGTGATGCTCTACAACGTCTACGAGACGCTCGTGAAGACGGACGCCGAGGGCGACCTGCAGCCACTGCTGGCGCAACGTTGGGAGGTCAGCTCCGACCGGCGCACCTACACGTTCGTGCTCAACAGGGCCGCGCGGTTCGCCGACGGCACCCCGGTGACGGCCCAGGCGGTCGTCGACAACATCATGCGGATCAAGGATCCGAAGGTCGCCGCCAAGTCCGGCACCGTCGTTGCGGCGAAGTTGGTGCAGCAGATGGCGATCGTGTCGTCCGCCCAGGCTGTCGACGAGGGGACGCTCAGGGTGACCCTGTCGCGGCCGTCCAACGGGTGGCTGTACGACATGAGCTCGACGGCGGGCATGGTCGCCAACCCCGCGGGTTTCCGCGACCTCGCGTCCGCGTCCGCGGGCTCCGGCCCCTTCGCCCTCGACCGGTGGGCGCGCGGGACGTCCGTCGCCCTGAAGCGCAATCAGGCCTACTGGGGTACCCCGGCACGCTTCGACGAGGTGACGTTCCGCTACTACACCGACCCGACAGCGATGACCGCCGCGATGATGTCGGGGCAGCTCGACATCATCAGCAACCTCCAAGCGCCCGACGCCATCGGCCAGTTCGAGGATCCGGCGCGCTTCAAGGTCATCGAGGGCACCACGAACGGCGAGGTCGTCCTGGGCCTGAACAACGCGACGCCGGCGCTGAAGAACATCAAGGTGCGCCAGGCGATCGCGTCGGCCATCGACAAGAAGGCGCTTCTCGACACCGTCTGGAACGGCAAGGGGCGCGTCATCGGGTCGATGGCCGTCCCGACCGACCCCTACTTCGAAGACCTGTCCGGCGTGAACGCGTACAACCCGACGCGCGCCAAGCAGCTGCTGAAGGAGGCGGGCTACGCGGGTGGGCTCACGCTCCGCCTCAAGCCTGCGGCGCTGCCGTACGCGACCCGCGCCGCCCAGTTCGTGGCCAGCCAACTGCGCGAGGTCGGCGTCACCGTCACGATCGAGGAGCTGCAGTTCCCCAACCGGTGGTCCGACGTCGTCTACGGCAAGGCCGACTACGATATGTCGATCGTCGCGCACGTCGAGGCCCGCGATCTGGGCACCTACACCAACCCGAACTACTACTGGCGTTACAACAACGCGACGTTCACCAAGCTCTACCTCGAGGCCGACCAGGCCGCGCCCGACCAGTACGTCCCAGACATGAAGCGAGTCGCTCGCTACCTCGCCGACGACGCCGCCGGCGTGTGGCTTTTCGTGCTGCCCAACCTCGTCGTCACGAAGCCCAACATCACCGGCATCTCGCAGAACGCGCCGACGCTGAGTTTCGACGTGACGACGATCGCGGCGGGCTGACCGGCGTCCTCTATGGCTTCGTCCGTGGCCCGGCGGCTGGGCGTCTTCGTGCTGAGCCTGCTCGCCGCGTCCGTGGTGATCTTCCTCATCGCCCAAGCACTGCCGGGCGACGTGGCGCGCATCATGTTGGGCAACGAGGCGTCCCAGGCGGACGTGGACGCCCTGCGCGCCCAGCTCGGCCTCGACCGTCCGCTGCCGGTGCGGTACCTGGAATGGATGGGCGGGCTGCTGCACGGCGACGCGGGGACTTCCTACCTGTCAGGCGCGCCGGTGTCCGAACTCATCGCCCCCCGGCTGGGCGTCACCCTGTGGCTCACGGGGCTGGCGCTGGTTCTGGCCGTGCTGGTGGCCGTCCCTCTCGGCATGGTCGCCGCGCTCCACCGCCGGGACGCGGGCGGCTTCGTCGTGTCCGCGGTGGCGCAGGTCGGTATGGCGGTGCCGGCGTTCGTGGCGGGCATCGTGCTCGTCGCGGTGTTCTCGGTGCGGCTGCACCTGCTGCCCGCGACCGGCTACGTGCCGCTGCGCAGCGACCCGCTCGGCTGGGCGCGCAGCCTCGTGCTGCCCGTGGTCGCGCTGGCCGCGGTGCAGGCGTCCGTCCTGACCCGCTACGTGCGGTCGGCGTTCATCGACGTCCTCACCGAGGACTACTACCGCACCGCCCGCGCCGTCGGCTGGACGCGTGGGCTGGCGATGCTGCGTCATGGGTTGCGCAACGCGTCCCTGTCTTTGGTGACGGTGCTCGGCCTGCAGCTGGCGTCCGTGCTGGTCGGGGCGATCGTGATCGAGCAGGTCTTCGTCTTGCCGGGGCTGGGCCAGCTGCTGCTCGAGGCGGTCGCGCAGAAGGACGTCCTGGTCGTCCAGGGGATCGTGATGCTGCTCGTGGTGTTCGTGCTGCTGATCAACGCACTGGTAGAGGTGGCCGCGGTCGCCCTCGACCCGCGCGTGGGCGAGGAGGTGGCATGAAGCGCCTCGAGCTCGGGGTCGGGGTGACGCTGGTGGCGCTCGTGGCCGCTATGGCGGTCGTCTCGTTCGTCTGGACGCCGTACGACCCGATCCGTATCGTGCCGGCGGACCGGCTGCTGCGGCCCGGTCCCGCTCACCTGCTCGGCACGGACGCCTTCGGCCGCGACCTCTTCTCCCGGCTGCTCGTCGGCGCGCGAAGTTGCCTGAGCGTGGGCGTGATCTCCGTCGGCATCGCGGCGCTGATCGGTGTTCCGGTCGGGCTTTTCGTCGCGCAGGGGCCACGCTGGCTCGCCCGGGTCGTCCTGCGCGCCACGGACATCGCCCAGGCGCTGCCTGCGCTACTGCTGGCCATCCTGCTGGCGGGCGTGTTCGGCGGGTCGACGACGACCGCGATGGTGGCGATCGGCGCGGCGGCCGTCCCGCAGTTCATCCGGGTGACCCGCGCGGGCGCCCGGCAGGTGCTGTCCAGCGACTACGTGGCGGCCGCGCGATCGGCGGGCATCCCGCGGTGGCGTACCGCCTGGACGCACGTGCTGCCGAACATCGGCGCGCTCATCGGCGTCCAGGCCTCGGTGACGTTCGCCATGGCGATCCTCGCCGAGGCGGCGCTGAGCTACCTCGGGCTGGCCACCCAGCCGCCCACCCCCACGTGGGGCCGGATGCTCAAGGAGGCCCAGGACTTCCTCTACCTGCAGCCCGGCCAGGTGCTGTGGCCGGCGCTCGCGGTCGCCGGGGGCGTCCTCGGGTTCAACCTGCTGGGTGACGGACTGCGCGACCGGCTCGATCCACGACTGCGGGAGGCGGCATGAGCCTGCTCGAGGTGGACGGCCTGACGGTCGCGTTCGGACGCGGCGCGCCGGCCATCCGCGATGTCTGCCTGCGTGTCGACGCCGGGCAGCGGCTCGGCGTCATCGGCGAGTCGGGGTCGGGCAAGACCGTCACCGCCCTGGCGATCATGGGCCTGCTGGCCGAGAACGCCCGGCTCAGCGGATCGATCCGGATCGACGGCGACGAGCTCATCGGGCGTTCCGACCGCGAGCTCGCCCGTCTCCGCGGCGACAAGCTCGGCATGATCTTCCAGGAGCCCCTGTCGGCGCTCGACCCCACGATGCGGTCGGGCCGGCAGGTGGCCGAGGTGCTGCGGCTGCACGAGGGCGCCGCGGCAGGCGCCGCGCGGGAGCGGGTGCTGGCGATGCTCGCCGAGGTCGGCTTCGACGATCCAGAGCGCGTCGCCGACAGCTATCCCTTCCAGCTCTCCGGCGGGCAACGGCAGCGCGTCCTCACCGCCATGGCGCTGATCAACAGCCCCGACCTGGTCATCTGCGACGAGCCGACCACCGCGCTCGACGTGACCGTGCAGGCGACGGTGCTCGGCGTCCTCGACCGTGTGCTCAGCGACGCCGGCGCGGCCTGCCTGTTCATCAGCCACGACCTGGCCGTGGTCTCCCAGCTGTGCTCGGACATCGCCGTGATGCTGGACGGCCAGATCGTCGAACGGGGCAGCACCGCCGACATCTTCGACCAGCCGCAGCATCCCTACACCCGCGGCCTCGTCGCCACCGCCCGCCTCGACCTCGTCGCGCCCGGAGACCGGCTGCCCGTGATCGGCGACTTCTACGCGGGGGAGCGCCGATGAGCGAGGGGACCGGCGCGAGCGCGTCCGCTGCCGGGGAGGTGCTCTACGACGTCCGGGGGCTGACCCGGGTATACCGCGGCGGACGGACTCCAGTGCGGGCACTGGACGGGGTCGACCTCACCGTGCGGGCCGGGCAGCGGCTGGGCATCGTGGGGGAGTCCGGGTCGGGCAAGACGACGCTGATGAGGCTGCTGGACGCCCTCGACCAGCCGACGTCCGGGACGGTCAGCTTCGCCGGGCGGAGCTTGGCCGAGCCGGAGCGCCGACTCGGCTTCCTGCGCTCGCGCGTCCAGGTGGTGTTCCAGGACCCACGCTCGTCGCTCGACCCGCGGATGCGGGTGGGACGCATCATCAGCGAGCCGCTGCGCTCACCGCACCTGCGCGACCGCGGCATCGACCCCGACGCGCGGGTGCGCGAGTTGCTCGTGGCGGTGGGCCTCGACCCCGCCGACGCCGACCGGCACCCGCACGCCTTCTCCGGTGGCCAGCGGCAGCGCATCGCGATCGCGCGCGCCCTCGCCCCGCGTCCCGACGTCCTGATCGCCGACGAGCCGGTTTCGGCGCTGGACGTCAGCGTCCGGGCCCAGGTGCTGAACCTGCTCTCCGACCTCGTCGACTCCCTCGGGCTCACGCTCGTCTTCGTCAGCCACGATCTGCGCGTCGTGCGCCACGTCTGCGACACCGCGGTCGTCATGCAGCGGGGCCGGATCGTCGAGCAGGGCCCGGCCGAACAGATCTTCACGGACCCGCAGCAGGACTACACCCGGCAGCTGATCGCCGCGATCCCGCAGTTCCGGCGCTGAGCGGCCATCCGCGCGGTCAGGGACCCGGCCCGGGCGGACGCGACGGGAGGGCGTCCTGCTTGAGCCGTGGTCACCGGTTCGGGCGCCGCCGCGGTTCGCCTAAACTCCCGGCCGTGAAAGCGCTGCTGTTGGAGAACATCCATCCGGACGGGATCAACCTGCTCACCGACGCCGGGGTCGAGGTGGAGACCCGATCGCACGCCCTCGCCGAGGATGACCTGATCGCGGCGCTGCCCGGCTTCGACATGCTCGGCATCCGCTCCCGGACGAACGTGACGCCGCGGGTGCTGGCGTCGGCCCCCGACCTGAAGGCCGTCGGTGCGTTCTGCATCGGCACCAACCAGATCGCGCTGCCCGAGGCGACCGCGCACGGCGTCGCCGTCTTCAACGCGCCCTACAGCAACACCCGCTCGGTGGTGGAGATGGCGCTCGGCAACATCATCGCCCTGGCCCGCCACGTGACCGATCACAACGCCGCCATGCACGAGGGCCGCTGGAACAAGAGCGCCAAGGGCAGCCACGAGGTGCGCGGCCGAACCCTCGGCATCGTCGGCTACGGCAATATCGGCTCCCAGCTCTCGGTCGTCGCGGAGTCGTTCGGCATGCACGTGTACTTCTACGACGTGATCGATCGGCTGGCCCTGGGCAACGCCAAGCGTGTCTCCTCGTTGGAGGAACTGCTGGACGTCTCCGAGACGATCAGCGTCCACGTGGACGGGCGCCCCAGCAACACGGGGTTGTTCGGCGCCGCCGAGTTCGCGCGGATGCGCCCGCGCTCACTGTTCCTGAACCTGTCCCGCGGGCCCGTGGCCGACATCGACGCGCTCAAGGCCGCGCTCGATTCTGGTCACATCGCCGGCGCCGCGCTCGACGTCTACCCGACCGAGCCGAAGTCCAACGGCGACCCCTTCCTCAGCCCGCTGCGCGGCACACCGAACGTCATCCTCACCCCGCACATCGGCGGATCCACGCAAGAGGCGCAGGAGAACATCGGGCACTTCGTCGCGGACAAGCTGCTGTCGTACATGAACACCGGGGCCACGGTGCTGAGCGTGAACATGCCCCAGGTGCAGGTGGAGTCGGCCGACCGCCGCCGCATCGTGAGCATCCACCGCAACGTTCCGGGCGTCCTCGCGAAGATCAACACCCTTCTCGCCGACCTGGGCGTCAACATCGAGGGACAGACGCTCGCCACCCGCGGCGAGATCGGCTACGTCGTCCTCGACGTCGACACCGACGCGCCCGACGAGGTCATCGCGACGCTGCGCGCCATGCCCGAATCCATCCGGGTGGACGTGCACTGACCCGACGGGCGGCCGCGTCCTCCCGTCCAGGAAGGCGCGGCGCTCAGCGGAGCTCCGCGGTGTCCTCGGTCTCGACGAGGCGTCCGACGATGTCGTCGTGCAGCAGCCCGTTCGTCGCCAGCGCGCCCGG
Organism: Nigerium massiliense; assembly: GCF_000826085.1. Classification (GTDB taxonomy): domain Bacteria; phylum Actinomycetota; class Actinomycetes; order Propionibacteriales; family Propionibacteriaceae; genus Propioniciclava; species Propioniciclava massiliense. The sequence goes on from NZ_CCYM01000003.1 coordinate 104,359, forward strand.
GCCGACCGGGCCCGGGGAGCCGTCCAGGTTGGTGAACCGGCCACCGGCCTCGCGGACGATCACGTCGAGAGCGGCCATGTCGTGCAGCGCCAGCTCGGGCTCGGTGGCGATGTCGACCGCGCCCTCGGCCACGAGCATGTAGCTCCAGAAGTCGCCGTAGGCCCGCGTGCGCCAGCAGTCGCGCATCAGGTCGACGAAAGCTTGGCCGCGGCCGGAGTCGACCCAGCCGCCGATCGAGCTGTACGACAGGGACGCGTCGAAGACGCGGTCGACCTTGGACACCCGGATCGGCGCTTGGCCGCTGAGCAACGACTTCCCGGCGAACGCGCCGCTGCCGCGGGAAGCCCACCAGCGCCGCTGCAGCGCCGGGGCGGACACGACACCCACGACGACCTCGTCGCCCTGCATCAGCGCGATCAGGGTCGCCCACACCGGAACCCCGCGGACGAAGTTGCGGGTCCCGTCGATCGGGTCGATGACCCAGCGCCGCGGCCCCCAGCCGGTGTCGTCGCCCTCCTCGCCGTGCACGGCGTCGCGCGGACGCGCCCGGGCGAGCGTGCGACGGACCGCCTCCTCGACGGCGACGTCCGCGTCGGTGACCTCGGTCATGTCGGGTTTGGTGGACACCCGCAGGTCGAGGGAACGGAACCTGTCCATCGAGAGGGAGTCTGCGTTGTCCGCGAGCAGATGGGCGAGGCGCAGGTCGTCGACGAGGGATTGGTCCACCATGGGCGGCAGCCTAGCGGTCGTAGCTCGGCGGCGTGGTCCACGACCTCTCCATGCGCCGGAACGATTCCAGGCGCTCGGGTGCCAGCCGCCCCGCGGCGACGGCGGCGTCCAAGGCGCAATCGGTGGCGGACGAGTCGTGCCGGCAGCCGCGAGGACAGTCCTCGACGATCTCGGCGAGGTCGGGGAACGCCGCGATGATCGAATCGGTCGTGACATGCGAGAGCCCGAACGATCGGACGCCCGGCGTGTCGATCACCCAGCCGCCCGGCTCCGGCAGCGGGAGCGCCACCGCGGACGTCGAGGTGTGCCGGCCACGCCCGGTGACCTCGTTGACGTGGCCGATCGCGCGCCCGGCGTCCGGGATGAGCGCGTTCACCAGCGTCGACTTGCCGACGCCCGAGTGCCCGACGAAGACGGTCTGCCGGTCGGCGAGCAGATCGCGCAGCTCGGTGAGGTCGGCGTCCGGCTCGGTCGCGACGACGCGCAGGTCGAGACCGCGGTAGGCCGCCATCAACTGCTGCGGCGAAGCGAGATCGGCCTTCGTGAGCACCAGGAGCGGCTCCAGACCACCGTCGTAGGCCGCCACGAGGATGCGGTCGATCATCCCGGTGCGCGGCGGGGGGTCGGCCAGCGCCGTCACGATCGCGAGCTGGTCGGCGTTCGCGACGATGGGCCGCTCGTAGGGGTCGTCGTCGTCGGCGGTGCGGCGCAGCACCGTGGCCCGCGGCAGCACCTCGACGATGCGGCCCAGGGTGCCCTCCTCGCCGGACGTGTCTCCGACGACCCGGACGCGGTCGCCCACGATGACGCCCTTGCGGCCCAGCTGCCGGGCCTTGGTCGTCAGCACCTCGCGGGACTCGTCGTCCATCAGCACGGTGTAGCGGCCGCGGTCGACCGCGATCACCCGGGCCACCTCGGCGTCCGAGAAGTCAGGGCGGTCCTTGGTGCGCGGGCGCGTGTGCCGCGGCGGACGACCGTACCCGTCCTCTTCGTCGCGCCCGTAGCCGTGCCGGCTCACCCCACCAACTCCTGCCACAGGCCGGGGAAGTCCGGCATGGTCTTGGTGGTGCAGCTCACGTCGTCGAGCTCGATGCCGGTGACGCGCAGGCCGGCCACTGCCCCCGCGTGCGCCATCCGGTGGTCGGCGTAGGTGTGGAACGTGCCCCCGTGCAGCCGGCCGGGGGTGATCACGAGGCCGTCGGACGCCTCGCGGACGTCGGCGCCGAGCGCGCTGAACTCGGCGGCCAGCGCGGCCAACCGGTCGGTCTCGTGGTGCCGGATGTGCCCGACGCCGCGCAGCCGGGACGGCCCCTCGGCCAGGCAGGCCACCGCGGTGAGCACGGGCGTGAGCTCGCTCACGTCGAACAGGTCGACGTCGGCGCCCGCCAGGTGATCGGCGCCGACCGCGATGGTTCCCTCGCCGCGTTCGACGACGGCGCCGAACGCCTCCAGCGCGGCCAGGACGGCGTCTCCGGCCTGGAGCGTGAGTTCCGGCCAGGGCATCTCGACGCGGCCGCCGGTCACCATGCCGGCGGCCAGGAACGTGGCGGCGTTGATGAGGTCGGTCTCGACGGACTCGTCCCGGGCGGCGATGGGCCCGGGCTCGACCCGCCACGTGGTCGCGTCCGGCTGCTCGATGCGGACGCCGCGGCGGCGCAGCATCTCGACGGTCATGCCGACATAAGCGGGGGAGGGCACCGTCGCGCCCGCGTGGTGCAAGGTCAGGCCGGCGTCGAAATGGGGCGCGCTCAGCAGCAGGCCGGAGATGAACTGGCTGGACGCGGACGCGTCGATCGTCGCCTCCGACCCGTGGACGCCGCCGTCGCCCCTGACGGCGAAGGGGAGCCCTTCGGGATGTTCCACCGCGACGCCGAGTTGCCCCAACCCGTCCAGGAGGGGAGCGATGGGCCGCGCCTCGGCGGCCCGATCACCGGTGAACGGAGACCGTCCGTCGGCCAGCGCGGCCATCGGCGGCAGGAACCGCATGACCGTCCCGGCGAGCCCGACCGACACGGGCGCGGCCATGAACCATCCGCGCGGCGTGACCCTGACGAGGCCGGGCGACACATCGTCGACCCCGACTCCGAGCGAGGCCAGGCCAGCGCGCATCAGCCTGGTGTCGCGCGAGTCGAGCACGCCCGACAGCTCGGACGGCGCATCGGCCAGCGCCGCAAGCACCAGAGCTCGGGCGCTGGCCGATTTGGAGCCGGGGACCACCACCCGACCGGCGACGGCGCCGGCCGGGGTTGGGCAGCGCCAGGGCCTCATCGGGGAAGCTGCGCCGGGCGCAGCCTCACTTGAACGTGCTCTGGAGTTGCTTGCCGGCCTTCTCTGCCTTGCGGTGCGCCTTCTTGTTCAGCTTGCCGGCGTCGCGGGAGAGCTGCTTGTTCAACTTGTTCGCATCGCGCGAGATCTCCTCGCCGCGCTTGCGGGCCGAACGGCCGAGGCGGGCGCCGAGGTCGGTGGCGCGCCAGCGGATGCTGGGGTTGCCCTTGGTGTCCTGGCTGACGACGAGCGCCGCGCCGGTCAGGGCGAGGTTGCGGATGAAGATCGAGCGGGCAGCCTTCTTGTCGCCGGCTCCGGTCGGGTTGGACGCCACCAGGTGCGGCAACATCGACAGGGCCGCGAGGCCGGCGCCGCCCCGGCTGGAGACGTTGGTGGCCATGCCCAGGCCGCCGAGCACCGACAGAGCGCCATCCACGCGGACGAGCGTCTTGGCGTCCTCGGGGATGTAGGCGCTCACCGACTCCGGCAGGGCCTTCTGCGCGAACGGCACGAACTTCTCGGCGAGCGGCTCGGCGGCCGAGACGAACTCGTCCGGCTTGCGGATGGCCTTCACGCCGTTGGAGATGAAGAAAGAGGCCAGCATGACGCGGCCGACACCACGAAGAAGATTCATGTGGTCATTCCTAGCGGGTCGCGCGGCGGGAGGCCAGCCCGCCCCGCCATCGTGACCCGAATGGTGCCTGCGTGGGTCACCAGGAATATTGGAGCGGCGGGACGGCGTTGAAGCGCCTGTGAGCATGACATTGATGGAACCGAGGACCCGTGGGGGTGAACGGCGGCGGCGCCTTGGCCCGGTATGGTCGATACCGATGACTGTTCCGGCTGCCAGCGACACCGTGCCCCAGGTCGATCTCGAGAACGAGACCCCGGCCGAACGCGACGCGCGCTTCGAGCGTGACGCCCTGCCGTACCTCGACCAGCTCTACGGCGCCGCGCTGCGCATGACGCGCAACCCCGCCGACGCCGAGGACGTCGTGCAGGAGGCCTATGCGAAGGCCTACGCGTCGTTCCACCAGTTCAAGCCGGGGACGAACCTCAAGGCCTGGCTCTACCGCATCCTCACCAACACCTACATCAACACGTACCGCAAGAAGCAGCGCCAGCCGCAGATCGCGGACGGCGAGAACGTCGAGGACTGGCAACTCGCCCGTGCCGAGCAGCACCAATCCACGGGCCTGCGCAGCGCCGAGATGGAGGCGCTCGACCTGGCGCCCGACTCCGTCGTCACCGAGGCGATGTCGGAGTTGGCGCCCGACTTCCGCCTGGCCGTCTACCTCGCCGACGTCGAGGGGTTCTCCTACAAGGAGATCGCCGAGATCATGGGCACCCCGATCGGCACCGTGATGTCGCGGCTCAACCGAGGGCGCACGCAGTTGCGCGCAAAGCTCGGCGACTACGCCCGCTCCCGCGGTATCGGACGGCAGGCGAACGCCGATGAGTGAGGAACTGTCCCGTCACGAACTGACCGACTGTTGCGAGGTCCTCGCCCGCATCGATCCCTTCCTCGATCACGAGTTGAGCGAGGAAGAGGCGGACGCCGTCCGTCGGCATCTGGCCGAGTGCGACGAGTGCCTGGAGCATGCCGACGTCGAAGCCGCGACCCGTGCCCTGCTGCGCCGGTGCTTTGGCTCGCAGCGTGCGCCCGAGAGCCTGCGGACGCGGGTGCTTATGCGCTACACGCACGTCGAGATCCGCACCACCGACTGAGCGGGCCCCGGCTCCCGACACGACAGAACCCCCCGACCGTCACGACGGTAGGGGGTTCTTCCGTTTCCGTGCTGCGGGTCGATCGCTCGGCCCGCAGGCGGTGGTCAGGCGTTGGGACGCTTGCCGTGGTTCGCCTTGTTCTTGCGACGAGCGCGACGCTTGCGGCCGGTCTTCCCCATGGGGGCCTCCTTCGTTGATCCGATCGTGGGCGCGCCGAAACGCACAAAGAGTCATTGTGCCACGCCGGACGCCGTGTGCCCAAGTTCGTCTCCCGCGGCGGGCGCCGTAGGCTGGCAGCCATGCTGTTGTCGCTAGCGGACGTGGTCGCCGCACGGACCAACCTCACCGCCGACGAGGCGCAGTGGCTCGAGCAGCTCACGAGTCAATGGGAGACGCTCGCCGATCTGTCCTTCTCCGACCTGGTGCTGTGGGTGCCGGGCCACGACGACAACACGTTCTGGGGTGCGGCGCAGATCCGGCCGACCACCGGGCCGACGGCGCTGGAGGAGGACGTCGTCGGCGACGAGATCGCCTACGAGCCCGATCACCTGGTGACGATGGCCTACCTGTCGGGAGAGATCGCCTACTCGTCGGAGCACCAGCTCGACGCGGGCATCCCCGTCGACGTGAAGGCCATTCCGGTCAGCCGGAACGACCACGTCATCGGCATCGTCGAGGTGCACACCAACCAGATGGGCGTCCGGGCACCCGGCGCCCTGGAGGACACCTACATCGAGGTGGCCAGGCTGCTGCAGCGCATGCTGTGGCGCGGGGAGTTCCCGATGGAGCAAAACGCCCCGCGGCGGTGGCAGAGCCCGCGCGTCGGCGACGGGAGCCTGCGGGTGGACGCCCAGGGTGTCATCACGTTCGCCAGCCCGAACGCGGTGAGCTCGTTCAGTCGGCTGGGCTTCATGGGCGACCTGGTGGGGGAGAACATCGTCGATGTCACCGACGCGTTCAGCCAACTCAAGCGAGAGCCCATCCAGTACCCGTCGCAGTGGACGGACACGGGGCCCTGGGAACTGGAGTTCGAGACCGAGCACGCGTCGATCCTGATGCGGATGCAGCCCCTACGCGGCGACGACGGTCCGTGCGGGGCGTTCCTGATGGTGCGCGACACCACCGACCTGCGGTCGAAGGACCGGCTGCTGATGACCAAGGACGCGATGATCCGGGAGATCCACCACCGCGTCAAGAACAACCTCCAAACGGTGTCGGCGCTGCTGCGGCTGCAGTCTCGGCGCTCCCAATCGGAAGAGGCTCAGGACGCGCTCAGCGACGCCCAGAAGCGGGTCGCGGCGATCGCGCTGGTGCACGAGATCCTGTCGCAGGGGTTCGACTCCTCGGTCGACTTCGACGAGGTGGCCGACCGGCTGCTGTCGATGGTGCGGGACGTCTCGTCGTCCCCGTCGCTGGTCGATCTGAAGCGGGAGGGCACGTTCGGGCTGATCCCCGCGGATGTGGCCAACAGCCTGTCGCTGGTGCTGACCGAGGTCACGCAGAACGCGCTGGAGCACGGGCTCAAGGACGGCCCGGGAACGGTGAGCGTCCGCCCCCACCAGGAGGACGGACGCTTGGTGGTCGAGGTGCTCAATGACGGCGAGCCGATCCCCGAGGGCTTCGATGTGACCGCTCAGACCAACAGCCTGGGCCTGTCCATCGTCTCGACGTTGGTGCGGGACCGGCGCGGATCGTTCACGATGAGGCCGCTGCCGGACGGCGCCGGCACCGTGGCCCGCATCGAGGTGTCGCTCGTCTAGGGGGTCAGCGGCGGGACCGTGACCGGGCGTTGCGGCGCTTCATGGCGCGGCGCTCGTCCTCGCTCAGGCCACCCCACACGCCGTGATCCTGGCCGGCCTCCAGTGCCCACTGCAGGCACTCGGCGCGCACTTCGCACCGCTCGCAGACCTTTTTGGCCTCGGCGATCTGCATGATCGCCGGGCCCGTGTTGCCGACCGGGAAGAACAACTCGGGGTCTTCGGTCAGGCAGGCAGCCCTGTGGCGCCAGTCCATGCGGCACCCACTCCTTTGATGCTTGGTTCTGAGGTGAACATAAGAAAAGCGCCCCGTTGTGCGGGACGCGGCACTCGATCAAGATTGGCGTGTGGGCGACGATTTCACAAGGGTATGCACGAATTTCCGCGAGATCATGGCCCGTTCGACCCTCGCTACAGTGGGCTTTGATGACCACTGAGCCCGCCGGACGCCCGGCCGCCCTCGTCCTGGCCGCCGCGCTGTCCGCGGTGGCCGCCGTCTTCCTGCTGGCGATGGCGGGCGCCTCGTTGAGCGCCGGCGGTGGCTCGCTGGGCCGCGGCGTCGCGGCCTTCTTGGCCCTGTGGGGGCTGATCGTCGGGTGGGTGTCGATCGCCCTGTTCCGCGGACGCCCCTGGGCGCGCGGTCCCGTGGTCGCCGCGGCACTCATCCATGTCGCGAGCATGGTGAGCTTCGCCACCAGCCAGCCGTGGGCGTGGCTCGGTGCCGTCGTCGCGCTCGCGACCGTCGTCGCGGCCGTGTGGCCCAGCACGACCCACGCGCTGCACCTCGACCGCTCCTGACGCGGAAAGGGGAGCCCGTTGCCGGGCTCCCCTCCTCGTCAGCGACCGCTCAGTCGTCGTCCTCGTCGTCGAGCCGCGCCAGCCAGGTGGCCAGCCGCTCGATCGCCGTCTCGAACTCCGGGTTGAGGTCGGTGAACACGCGCAACTGCTCGGCGACCCACGCCAGCGTGACCTCTTCCTCGCCCCGGCGGGACTCGAGTTCCTCGGTCCCTCGATCGGTGAAGTACACCCCTACTCCGCGAACGCCTGGTCGAGCAGGGTCTTGGCCTGCTCCTTGTGCACGTTCGCCAGGCCGACCGATGGGGCGGACGCCGCCGGGCGGGTGATCGGGCGCATCGACAGCGTGTAGCCGGGCAGGTGCTTGGCGACGGCGTCCGGCAGGAAGTGGTCGAGGAACATGTACGCGCCCTGGTTGTAGGGCTCGTCCTGCACCCAGCGCACGTCCGTGACCTCGCGGTAGGGCTCCAGCTCAGCCGCCAGTTCCCTGTCGGGCAGGGGGTAGAGGCGCTCCAGGGTCAGGATCGCCACCTCCTGCTCGAGCCCGCGCTTGGCGCGTTCGGCGTACAGCTCCCAACGGATCTTGCCGCTGCACAGGATGACCCGGCGCACCGTCGAGGGATCCTCGATGGTCGGGTCGCCCATGGCCGGCTGCCAGCGTCCGTCGGTGAGCTCGTCGACCGACGACATGGCCGCCTTGGCGCGCAGCATCGACTTCGGCGTGAGGATCACCAGCGGGCGGTGCCAGTTCACATAGGTGTGCTGGCGCAGCAGGTGGAAGTAGGACGCCGGGCTCGACGGCTGGCAGACCGCCAGCGCGCCCTCGGCGCTCAGCTGCAGCCACCGCTCCATGCGGGAGGAGCTGTGGTCGGGACCCTGGCCCTCGTAGCCGTGCGGGAGGAGCAGGACGACGCCCGACTTCTGCTGCCACTTCGCGAAGCCCGACGAGATGAACTCGTCCGCGATCACCTGGGCGCCGTTGGCGAAGTCTCCGAACTGACCCTCCCAGCAGACCAGCGCCTGCGGGGAAGCCACGGAGTAGCCGTACTCGAAGCCCATGGCCGCGTACTCGCTCAGCAGGGAGTCGTACACGTAGAACTGGCCCTGATCGTCCGACAGGTGCTTCAGCGGGACGTACTCCTCGTTGGTGCGCCGGTCGACGATGGCCGCGAACCGCTGGCTGAACGTGCCACGGCGGGTGTCCTGGCCGACGAGCCGGACGTTACGGCCCTCCAGCAGCAGCGAGCCCATCGAGAGCAGCTCGGCGGTGGCCCAGTCGACCTTGCCTTCCTCCAGCTGCTTGACGCGACGCTGCAGCTGCGGCAGCACCTTCGGGTGCACGGCGAAGTCGTCCGGGAACTCGACCTGGCTCGCGATGACGCGGTCGAGGGTCTCCCGGTCGACGGCGGTGCCGCGATCCTTGCCGAGCTTGGCCGGGTAGAACGGCGTGCGCATGTACTCGTCGTCCTCGCCGGTCTGCTCGCGGACCTCCTGGAAGACGCTCTCAAGACGCGCCCGGAACTTCTCGCTGACCATCTCGGCGTCGTCCGTGGTGATGTCGCCGCGTCCGATGAGGGACTCGGTGTACAGCTTGCGGACGCTCCGCTTCTGCTCGATCAGGTCGTACATCTGCGGCTGCGTGAAGCTGGGGTCGTCCCCCTCGTTGTGGCCGCGGCGACGGTAGGTCACCAGGTCGATGACGACGTCCTTGTGGAAGCGCTGCACGTAGCGGTAGGCGAGCTGCGCGGTGCGGGCGACGGCCTCGGGGTCATCGCCGTTGACGTGCAGGACGGGCGCCGAGATCGACTTGGCCACGTCGGTGCAGTACACCGACGTGCGCGACTCGGTAGGGGCCGTTGTGAAGCCGACCTGGTTGTTGACGACCACGTGCACTGTGCCGCCGACCTTGAAGCCCCGCAGCTGGCTCATCTGCAGGACCTCGTAGTTCACGCCCTGGCCGGCGAAGGACGCGTCACCGTGCAGCAGCACCGGCAGCACGGGGTAGTAGTCGTCGTCGTCGGGCGGGCCGAGGTGGTCCTGCTTGGCGCGGGTGATGCCCTCCAGGACGGGATTCACGGCCTCGAGGTGGCTGGGGTTGGCGGCCACGGACGTCTTGATCGTCTTGCCGGAGGACGCCTTGAACTCGCCCTCGGCGCCCAGGTGGTACTTGACGTCGCCGGTACCCATCGTCTGGTTCGGGTCGACGGTGCCCTCGAACTCGCGGAAGATCTGGCCGTAGCTCTTGCCCACGATGTTCGCCAGCACGTTGAGGCGACCGCGGTGGGGCATGCCGATGCAGACCTCGTCGAGGCCATCGTCGGCGGCCTGCTCGCAGATCTCGTCGAGCATGACGATCATCGACTCGGAGCCCTCGAGGCTGAACCGCTTCTGCCCGATGAACTTCGTCTGCAGGAACGTCTCGAAGATCTCGGCCTCGTTGAGCTTGTCGAGGATGCGCAGGTGCTCCTCGCGGGGCCAGCGCTTGAGGGGCACCTCGAACTGCTGCTGCATCCAGCGCCGCTGCTCGACGTCCCGAATATGCATGTACTCGACGCCGACGCTGCCGCAGTACGACGTGCGCAGCTGCGTCAGGATGTCGCGCAGCTTCATCGTCTCGTGCTCGTGCGAGGCGAACCGGCCCACCGGGAACTCGCGGTCGAGATCCCACAGCGTCAGACCGTGGCTCTCGATCAGCAGGTCGTCGTGGGAGCGCTGACGGTACTCGAGCGGGTCGATGTCGGCCATCAGGTGGCCGAAGCTGCGGTAGGAGTCGATCAGCTCCAAGACGCGCGCGCCCTTGCCGACCTCGAACGCGCGGTGCGCGGAATCGTCCTCGGCCCAGCGGATCGGCTGGTACGGCACGCGCAGCGCGGCGAAGATCTCGTCGTAGAAGTCGTGCTGGCCGATGAGCAGCTCGTGCATGACCTTGAGGAACTCGCCGGAGACGGCGCCCTGGATCACGCGGTGGTCGTACGTGGACGTCAGCGTGGTGATCTTGGAGACCGCCATGTCGTGACGGACGCGGTCGCTGGCCCCCTGGAACTCCGGCGGCCAGTCGATCGAACCGACGCCCAGGATCACACCCTGGCCGTTCATGAGGCGCGGGACCGAGTGGCTGGTGCCGATGCCGCCCGGGTTGGTCAGCGAGCACGTGGTGCCGGCGAAGTCGTCGACCGTGAGTGCGCCCTCACGGGACTTCTTGACGATGTCCTCGTAGGCCTTCCAGAACTCGGCGAAGTTCAGGTCCTCGGCCTGCTTGATGTTGGGGACCAGAAGTTGGCGGGTGTCGCCCTTCTTGATGTCGATCGCCAGGCCCAGGTTGATCGAGTTGGGCTGCACCAGGTTCGGCTTGCCGTCGACCACCTCGTAGGCGACGTTCATGTCCGGGACCATCTTGATGGCTTGGACCATCGCGAAGCCCAGGATGTGCGTGAACGACACCTTGCCGCCGGTGGTGCGGGCCAGGTGGTCGTTGATCATCTGGCGCTCGTCGATGACGAGCTTCATCGGGATGTTGCGGACCGTGGTCGCCGTCGGCATGGACAGCGACGCGTCCATGTTCTTGGCGGTGCGCATCGGCGCACCCTTCATCACGGTCTTCTTCGGCCCGTCCGCCTTCGCCTCGCGCTTGGTGGCACGCGTGGGGCGGTTGGCCGACAAACCGCCGGCCGAGCCCGGGTTCTCGGGGCCCCTGCCCGTGGTGACCGGCTTGCTGGCATTGCCCTTCTCGATGGTGCGGGTCTCCGCGGACGGCTTGGACGCCTTCGGCTTGCCCTTCTCGGTCTTCTCCGTTGAGGCGCCGGTGTTGGCCTCGGTCGGGACGTCGTTCGCCTGCCTCGGCTGCTTGTCCGCCCCCTGCTGCTTCGCGGAGCTGTCGTCCGTCGCGGGCTCCTTCGCCGCGGTCGGCGCCGACTGGCGGGGCGGCGCAGGCTTCGGGCCGGGGTTGCCGGCCGGCTCCTGGGCGGGCTTGGTCGAGGACGCCTCCGCGCGCGCCGACGCCCCGCCGGAATCGCCGGAGGAGTCAGATTGATCGGCGAAGAAGGAGCGCCAACTCTCGTCCACCGACGAGGGGTCCTTCTGGTATTGGTCGTACATCTCTTCGATGAGCCAGTCGTTGGCTCCGAACTCAGCGGAGATGTCGTGGTTGTTCTCGGGCGCCGTCGCCACAATCGCCTTCTTCCGGTCGCTACATGAACTACGGGGATGACCCGCGTAGTTCATGCTAACCAGTCGCGGAGAAGTTGGGGTACCGCCGGGCCGCTGTATCTCGACACCGGGACATTCTCGTGACCGGATTCCGTCCCACTCGTGACCGGATTGCGTCGGGTGGCCGGGGGCTCGCCAGGCCCGAGCGGGCGGCGTCGCGTGGGTGATCCAGCGGGTCGAGAGCGTGAGCATCAGGGCGGTGGTGTGGGCGCCGGACTGGGTCCTGTGGTGGGGCTCGGTCCTGGTTGGGCTTGATCGTCGCCTCGTGACCGCGGTGTCGTCGTCGCGCCCCCAGCAGGATTCGAACCTGCGCTCCCGCCTCCGGAGGGCGGTGCTCTATCCCCTGAGCTATGGGGGCCGAACAAGCGTCGTTCAGCATAGCAAAGGATCCGCGGCATCAAGAACGCGGGCCTCCTCGCGGCGGTCCATCGTCTGAAAGCGCGCGCGGCCCGACTTGGGGATCTGGCACAGTGGCGGACCGTGACCCACATGCACGTTGCCGGTTCGATCCACGCCGATGCCACCAGTCCCGCGCCGGTCTGGCTCGCCAAGCCGGACGATGTGAACGCGCTCGACCAGCGGCTGTGGAGCCGCACGGTACGCCGGGGCGAGGACGGAGCGCTCGAGGTCGGGGGCCGCAGCGTCCCGAGCATCGTGGAGGAGACCGGGACGGCCGTCTACATCACCGACGAGGCGGACTTTCTGGCGCGCGCGGCCGAGTGGCGCGACGCCTTCGAGGGCTGGCACGTCTACTACGCGGGCAAGAGCTTCCTGTGTGGCACCGTCGCACGCTGGCTCGAGCGGGCCGGGCTCGGGCTGGACGTGTGCTCGCTCGGCGAGCTCACCGTGGCGCTGCGCGCCGGCTTCGACCCGGCCAAGCTCGGCCTGCACGGCAACAACAAGTCGGACGAGGAACTGCGGCTGGCCCTGACCAGCGGCGTCGGCCGCATCATCGTCGATTCGGCCCAAGAGATCACCCGGTTGGAGCGGCTCACCGAGGAGCTGGACGTCCGGGCCCGCGTCCTCATCCGGGTCACGACCGGCGTCGAGGCGCACACCCACGAGTACATCGCGACCGCGCACGAGGATCAGAAGTTCGGCCTGTCCATCAACGGCGGGCAGGCGCTGGTGGGCATGGTGCGCTGCTTCCACAGCCCGCGCATCGACCTGCTGGGCGTCCACAGCCACATCGGGTCGCAGATCTTCGACACCAACGGCTTCGAGGTCGCGGCGCGCCGCACGCTGAAGCTCATCGACCAGTTCCGCGAGGCGACCGGGGTGGTGCTCAGCGAGCTCGACCTCGGCGGCGGCTTCGGCATCGCCTACACCTCGCAGGACTCCCCGGCGTCCCCGGCCGACCTGGCGGCGTCGCTGATCGAGATCGTCGAGCACGAGTGCCGGGGCTTCGGCCTGCCCGTGCCGCAGCTGTCGATCGAGCCCGGACGCGCGATCTGCGGGCCCGCGGCGATGGCCGTCTACACCGTCGGCACCGTCAAGAGCGTGGAGATCGGCGGCGGTTTCAGCCGACGCTACGTGAGCGTGGACGGCGGCATGAGCGACAACATCCGTCCCGCGCTGTACGCGGCCGAGTACTCGGCGAGCGTCGCCAACCGCGCGTCGTCGGCAGAACCGGTGCTGAGCCGAGTGGTGGGCCTGCACTGCGAGGGTGGCGACATCCTGGTGCGCGACGTGTGGCTGCCGGACGACCTTCGTCCCGGCGACCTGATCGCGGTTCCCGCCGCCGGCGCGTACAGCCGGTCGATGGCGAGCAACTACAACCACACGCCGCGGCCGCCGGTCGTCTCGGTCGCCGACGGTACTGTGAGCACTTTGATCCGGCGGGAGACGCTGGACGACCTCCTGGCCCTCGACGCGGGCCTGTGACGGGGACCGTGGGGGAAGGGCGATGATGATCAAACGGAACGGGCCGCTGCGCCTGGCGCTGCTCGGCTGCGGGGTGGTGGGCTCGCAGGTGGCGCGCCTGCTGCTCGAGGAGGCCGACGAGTTCGAGGCCCGCGTCGGCCGGCGGCTGGAACTGGTCGGCATCGGCGTCCGGCACGACGCCGAGCGGCCGGGCATCGACCCGGCGCTGCTCACCACCGACGTCGAGGGCCTGCTCGCAGAGCCCGACATCGATCTCGTCGTCGAGCTGATCGGCGGCATCGACCCGGCCCGGGCCTACGTGCTCAGCGCGCTGCGCTCGGGGGCGTCCGTCGTCACCGCCAACAAGGCGCTGCTCGCCTCGCACCCCGAGCTCTTCGCCGCCGCGGCCGAGGCCGGCGTCGACCTGTACTACGAAGCCGCCGTGGCCGGCGCGATCCCGATCATCCGGCCGCTGTCGGAGTCGCTGATCGGCGACGCCGTCACGTCCGTCACCGGCGTGGTCAACGGCACCACCAACTACATCCTCGACCAGATGCACACCGCCAAGGTGTGCTTTCCCGAGGCGCTCGCGGACGCGCAGCGGCTCGGCTACGCGGAGGCCGACCCCACGGCCGACGTCGAGGGCGACGACGCCGCCGCCAAGGCCGCCCTGCTGGCCAGCCTCGCCTTCCACACGCGGGTCACCCGCGACGACGTCGAGACCGAGGGCATCAGCGCCGTCACCGAGGCCGATATCGAGGCGGCCGAGGAGCTGCGCTGCGTGATCAAGTTGCTCGCGCACTGCTCGCTGGACAGCGCAGGCTCGGTGACCGTCAACGTCCACCCGACGATGGTGCCGCTGGAGCACCCGCTCGCCTCCATCCACGGCGCCAACAACGCCATCTTCGTCGAGTGCATCAACGCGGGTCAGCTGATGTTCATGGGCCCCGGCGCCGGGGGCACGCCCACGGCGTCCGCCGTGCTCGGCGACATCGTGACGGCCGCCCGCAACCGTGTCCGGGGCGTCGCGGGCCCGGCCGTCCCGAACCACCAGACCCGCGGGATCACCGAGCCCAGCGAGGCGAGCTCGCGCTACTACCTGCAGCTCCTCGTCGAGGACAGCCCGGGGGTGCTCGCGCGCCTCGCGGAGGCGTTCGCGGAGCGTGGGGTGTCCATCCAGGTCGTCCGGCAGGAGCCGTGCGCGGGTGAAGAGGGACCCGAGGTCACCGGCCTGGCTCGCCTGGGCGTCATGACGCACGCCGCGTCGCATCGCGACGTCGCCGCCACCGTGTCGGAGCTGGAATCGCTGCCCCAGGTGCGCGAAGGTGTGCGTGTCATGCGAGTCGAAGGGATGTGACATGGACCTGGCCTGCCTCGACCTCGAGGGCGTCCTGGTACCCGAGATCTGGATCAACGTCGCCGAGCGCACCGGGATCGAGGAGCTGCGGCTGACGACGCGCGACATCCCCGACTACGACCAGCTGATGACCCACCGGCTGAACGTGCTGGGGAAGCACGACGTGGCGTTGTCGCAGATCAAGGAGGTGATCGCCGGCATGGGTCCGTTGCCCGGCGCCGCCGAGTTCCTCGACTGGCTGCGCGAGCGCTACCAGGTCGTCATCCTGTCGGACACCTTCTACCAGTTCGGCATGCCGCTGATGGCCCACCTCGGCTATCCGACGCTGCTGTGCCACAACCTGCGCACCGAGGGCGACCGCATCACCGGCTACGAGCTGCGCCAGGCCGACCCGAAGACGAAGGCCGTCCGCGCGTTCCAATCCCTGAACCTGCGCGTGGTCGCCACCGGCGACTCCTACAACGACACCGGCATGCTGAGCGCCGCCGAGGCCGGCATCCTGTTCAGCCCGCCGGCCACTGTCATCGAGGAGTTCCCGCAGTTCCCGGTCGCCAACGACTACGACGAGCTGCGGGCGGAGTTCGAACGGGCTCGCCTGCAGTGAACCGGGCTGTCTGGGCTCGGGCGGCCCGCGGGCTCGCGTGGCTGCTTCTGCCCCTGGCCGCCGCCATCTGGGTGGCGGCCGTCCAGATCGCCGGCGGGTCGATCGACCCCTGGCGGCCCGCGATGATCGACCTCGACGTCTACCGCCGCGCCGCCGGCGACCTCCTCGCCGGGCGGGATTTCTACGCGACGCCGGACGGTCAGCTGCCCTGGATCTATCCCGCGTTCGCCGCGCTGCTGAGCCTCCCCTTGGGCCTCATTCCCCTGAAGACGGCCCAGGTGTTCTGGCTGCTGCTCAACGTGGTGGCGCTGTGGGCGATCCTGGGCCGGCTGGGCCTGTCGGGCTGGCGCAACGCGATGGCGACCACCCTGTGCGTCCTCGTGGTCGAGCCGGTCCGCGAGACCCTCGGGTTCGGCCAGCTCGGCATCCTGCTGGTCGCCGCGGCCTGGCTGGATTCCGCGCCCGGACCCCGGCTGCTGCGGCGCCGCCTCCTGCCCGAGGGCTGGCTGGTGGGCGTCGCGACCGCCGTGAAGCTGACGCCGGCCGTCGTCGCGGCCTACAACTTCTTCGCTGGACGCCGCAAGCCCGGCCTGGTGGCCTTCTTCACCTTCTGCGCGGCGTCGCTGCTCGCGCTGCTCGTCCTGCCAGGAGCGAGCATGGCGTACTGGCGCGGCCTGCTGTCGGGGGACAGCGGGATCAACACCGGGATCATCTTCAAGACGAACCAGTCGGCGATGGGACTATGGGCGCGCCTGTTCGGCGAGCTCAACCGCGGGGGACTGGTGCTCAGCGCCGTCGTCCTCGTGCTGGGCATCGCCGGCGCGGTGGCGATGCACCGTGCCGGCGAGGTGTCGCTGGCGATCTGCCTGGCCGGCTACACGAGCCTGTTGGCCTCGCCGATCTCGTGGTCGCACCACTACGTGTGGGTCGTCCCGCTGACGGTGGTGCTGCTCCGCGGGACGCACCTGCCGGCACCGCTGCGGCTGTTCGGGCTGATCTACTGCCTGTGGACGATCGAGGCCCCGTTCAAGAAGCTCCCGGGCGGCGACGGCGCCGAACTGGCCTACACGCCGGTGTTCCAGTTCATCGCGAACGCGGGAATCGTGGCCGGTGTGGTGTTCCTGGCGATGGGCCTCGGCTACGGGCTCGGGATGGCGCGCCGCGGTGGAATGCGCGATCGCTCTGCCGGGGTGCTACAGTAACGACTGCGCGTTCGCCGCCTGCCCCGAGACTTTTCGCGAGATCGGGGAAGTGATCGCCGCGATCTGCTCAAGGTCGACGCGGTCCGCACCAGCATTTTTCAATCTCAGCTCGGCTCAGCCGAGCCGGTTCCCACCATCGACGTGCGGCGACGTCGCCGGGAATCGATCCGAAAGGAACTCCGTGACCGACACGTTGGAATCCGGTCCCTCCCGTCGAGGGGGATCCGGACTCGAGTCCATGTTGCTTCCCGAGCTGAAGAAGCTGGCCAATTCCATGGGCCTCCGGGGGACCGGGGCGATGCGTAAGTCCGATCTGATCGCCGCCATCCGTGGCGCGCAGTCCGGCTCCGCACCCACCCCCCACCGTTCCGCGCAGCAGGCCGAGGCGCCGCGCACGGAGCCTCAGCAGACGCAGCCGCAGCGGGCCGAGCAACCGGCTCCGGCCGCCGACGAGCGTCAGGCGGACAACCGCCAGGCCGGACGCCGCGACCAGGACTCACGCGGCGAGGGCTCAGGCGAGCGCCGCACCCGGGAGCGCCGGCCCGAGCGCTCGACCGAGGACGGCAAGGATCAGCACCGCGACAACCGCCGCGACGGCGAGCGGCGCCACGACGAGCCGGCGGGTGACCCGGCGCCGGGCGAGGAGGGCGGCGCCGACGATGTGGCCGCCCGACTGGAGCAGCTCGCCCAGTCCGGTGGACGCCGCCGGCGCGACCGCTCCGAGAATCAGGCCGACGGCGACGACACGTCCGGCGGCACCAGCAACAATCGCGGCGGCGACAACTCCCGTCGCGACCGCAACGATCGCGACGACTCGTCCCGCGACAACAACCACCAGAATAACCGCCGCAACTCCGACGACGACGACTACTCGGGCGGGCGGCGCAACCGCCGCCGGCGCCGGGACCGGCAGAACCGGCGCGGCAACCGTCAGGGCAACAACCTGGATCGCCTCGAGGTCGACACCGACGTCCACGAGGACGACGTGCTCGTCCAGGCGTCCGGGATCCTCGACGTCCTCGACAACTACGCGTTCGTGCGCACCACCGGCTACCTTCCGGGCTCCAACGACGCGTACGTGTCGCTGTCGATGGTCAAGAAGTTCGGCCTGCGCAAGGGCGACGTCATCACCGGGTCGAT
Source organism: Nigerium massiliense (assembly GCF_000826085.1). Lineage (GTDB taxonomy): Bacteria > Actinomycetota > Actinomycetes > Propionibacteriales > Propionibacteriaceae > Propioniciclava > Propioniciclava massiliense. Next base: position 122,005 of record NZ_CCYM01000003.1, read on the forward strand.
CCGGCAGCCGCGCGAGGGCGAGCGCAAGGAGAAGTTCAACCCGCTCGTCAAGATCGAGACGGTGAACGGTGATGATCCGGAGAAGGCTAAGGGGCGTCCCGAGTTCAACAAGCTGACGCCGCTGTACCCGCAGGAGCGGCTGCGCCTCGAGACGACGCGGACGAACATGACCGGCCGCATCGTCGACATCGTGGCGCCCGTCGGCAAGGGGCAGCGTGGTCTGATCGTCTCGCCGCCGAAGGCCGGCAAGACGATGGTGATGCAGTCCATCGCGAATTCGATCACCGAGAACAACCCCGAGGTGCACCTCATGGTCGTCCTCGTCGACGAGCGTCCCGAGGAGGTCACCGACTTCCAGCGCAGCGTCAAGGGCGAGGTCATCGCGTCGACGTTCGACCGTCCGGCCGACGACCACACCACCATCGCCGAACTGGCGATCGAGCGGGCGAAGCGCCTGGTCGAACTGGGCCACGACGTCGTCGTCCTGCTGGACGGCATCACCCGCCTCAGCCGCGCGTACAACCTGGCCGCGCCGGCGTCCGGACGCATCCTGTCCGGCGGCGTCGACTCGGCGGCGCTGTACCCGCCGAAGAAGTTCTTCGGCGCCGCGCGTAACATCGAGCAGGGCGGTTCGCTGACGATCCTGGCGACCGCGCTCGTCGAGACCGGTTCGAAGATGGACGAGGTGATCTTCGAGGAGTTCAAGGGTACCGGCAACATGGAGCTGCGCCTGCGCCGCGAGCTGGCCGACAAGCGCATCTTCCCGGCGATCGACGCGGTCGCGTCCGGTACCCGCCGCGAAGAGCAGTTGATGACCCGCGAGGAGCTGTCGATCATCTGGAAGCTGCGCCGCGTGCTCAGCGGCCTGGACGATCAGCAGGCCCTCGAGATGCTCATCAACCGACTGAAGAAGACCACGACGAACCTCGAGTTCCTCCACGTGATCTCGCGTACCACCCCGAACTCTGACTAGGGAATAACGCAGCCGGCCCGGACGTTTTGGAGTCCGGGCCAGTGCTACGGCACAATGGCCCATTGGTGCCGGTTCACGCCTGGGCGTTCCATCCGCCGTCCGCACGTCCCCTGGGACGAGGCGACCCGGCCAAAACTGAGGAGAGACGACATGAAGCAGGGTATTCACCCCGATTACCACGAGACCACGGTCACGTGCTCCTGCGGGAACACGTTCACCACGCGCAGCACGGCCAAGGGCGGGGAGATCCGCTCCGAGGTGTGCTCGGCCTGCCACCCGTTCTACACGGGCAAGCAGAAGATCCTCGACACGGGCGGCCGCGTGGCTCGCTTCGAGAAGCGCTACGCCAAGAAGAAGTAGCCTGCGCCAGACGCCGGGCCCCGGGGAGCGACCCCCGGGCCCGGCGTTTCGTGTTCCATGCCGCCCACGTCCCCAGGGAGCCAGATGTTCGAGTCAGCAGATCAGATGCGGGCGGAGTACGCGGATCTGGAGCGGCAGCTCGCCGACCCCGCGACCCACGCCGATACCGCTCGATCCCGCAAGGTCGGACGGCGCTACGCCGAGCTCATGCCGATCGTGAAGGCGTTGGACGAGCACGACGCGCTGACTGATGACCTGGCCGCGGCGCGCGAGCTGGGGGAGGCCGACGCGGCCTTCGCCAGCGAGGCGGACTCGCTGGCGCAGCGCCTGGAGGCGAGCACCGACCGGCTCGCGGCTCTGCTGGCGCCACGCGACCCCAACGACTCCAACGATGCCCTGCTGGAGATCAAGTCGGGTGAGGGCGGCGAGGAGTCGGCGCTGTTCGCCGGGGATCTCGCGCGCATGTACACCCGTTACGCCGAGGTCCGCGGTTGGAAGACCGAGATCCTGGACGCCCAGGAGACCGACCTCGGCGGCTACAAGTCCGTGACGCTGGCGGTGAAGGCCGGCTCGCACGCGGAGCCGGAGAACATGCCCTACGGCGTCCTGAAGTTCGAGGGCGGCGTCCACCGCGTGCAGCGGGTCCCGGTGACCGAGACCCAGGGGCGCATCCACACGTCCGCGGCCGGCGTCCTGGTGATGCCGGACGTCGACGATCCCGCCGACGTCGAGATCAACGACGACGACCTGCGCGTGGACGTCTATCGCAGCTCCGGCAAGGGCGGCCAGGGCGTCAACACCACCGACTCCGCCGTCCGCATCACCCATCTGCCGACGGGAACGGTCGTCACCTGCCAGAACGAACGCTCCCAGCTGCAGAACAAGGAGCAGGCGATGCGCATCCTGCGGGCACGTCTGAGCGCGCTGGCCGCCGAGCAGGCGGCTGACGAGGCGTCCGCGGCGCGCAAGTCGCAGGTGCGCACCGTGGACCGCTCCGAGCGGATCCGCACGTACAACTTCCCCGAGAACCGCATCGCCGACCACCGCATCGGCTTCAAGGCGCACAACCTCGATCAGGTGCTCGCCGGCGACCTGCAACCTGTCGTGGACGCCCTCCAGGCGGCCGACCTGGCCGAGCGGCTCGGAGCGCTGGGGGAGCGGTCCTGATGCCTGTCGCGCGCGACCTGCTCCACCGGGCCGGCGCCGACCTGAACAGCGGGGCGGAGGCCCGAACACTGCTCGCCCACGTGCTGGGCACTGACCTGCACGGGTTGCTCCTCGCCGACGACGTCTCGGGCGCTGAGGCGGACGCCTTCGCCGCGCTGGTGCGGCGGCGGCTCGACGGCGTCCCCGTGCAGCACTTGACGGGCGAGGCGTACTTCCGCACCGTCCGGGTCGAGGTCGGACCGGGCGTGTTCATCCCGCGACCCGAGACCGAGGTGATGACCGGTTTCGCGCTCGACCGGCTCGCCGAGGTGCGCGCCGAGGGACGCCCGCCGGTCGCGGTCGAGCTGTGCGCCGGCTCGGGGGCGATCTCGCTGGCCATCGCCACCGAGGCGCCGGACGTGGAACTGCACTGCGTCGAACTGTCCGAGGACGCCGCGGACTACCTGCGCCGCAACCTGGCCGGCACGGACGTCGACATCGTCGTCGGGGACATGGCAGCCGCCTTCACCCACCTGGACGGCTCCGTCGACGTGGTTGTGGCGAACCCGCCCTACATCCCGTTGGACTCCTACGGCGAGGTGCCCGCAGACGTCCGCGATCACGACCCTGCGCTCGCCCTGTTCTCGGGTCCCGACGGCCTCGACGCGATGGCGGTGGTGGCGCGGGTGGCGGCCCGGTTGCTGCGCCCGGGCGGCTGGGTGTGCGCCGAGCACGCGGACGTGCAGGGCGAGAGTGCGCCGGCGGTGTTCCTGGCCACGGACGCCTACGACCGGGTCACCGATCACGTCGACCTGAACCACCGACCGCGGTTCACGGCGGCACGTCGATCCGCTGGCAAGATGGAGCCGTGACCATGCCCGACGACGAATCCCTCCGCGAGCGCGTCCACGACGCGAGCACCGATCTCGAGGCGGCCCTGGCCGCGGCCGTCGAGGCCGTCGCCGCGGGCCAGGTGATCGTGCTGCCCACCGACACCGTGTACGGCGTGGGCGCCGACGCTTTCGACGCGTCCGCGGTCCAGGCCCTGCTGGACGCCAAGCACCGCGGCCGCGACATGCCCCCGCCCGTGTTGGTCGCCGAGGTGCCGATGGTCCGCTCGCTGGCGGGGGGAGACCACGACATCGTCGCGGCGCTCGGCGAGGCGTTCTGGCCGGGCGCGCTCACGCTGATCCTGCCGGCGCATCCCAGCCTGCGCATCGACCTCGGCGACCGAGGCGAGACGATCGCGGTCCGGGTGCCCGACCACGACCTGACCCGTGAGCTGCTCCGCCGCACCGGGCCGCTGGCCGTGAGCTCGGCCAACATCTCCGGTGAGGACGCCGCGCTCACCGTCGACGAGGCGCTCGGCATGCTCGGCGACTCCGTCGCGGCCTACATCGACGCCGGGCCGATGAGCGGCCCCGTGCCGTCCACCATCGTCGACCTGTCCGGACGCGTGCCGCGCCTGCTGCGCGCCGGCCGGCTCACCGTCGATCAGCTCAACGCCGTCGTGCCGGGCCTGCTGCCGGCCGACGACGCGCACATCGCGGAAGCCGAAGAAGAGGCGGCTGACCGGGCCGCCCCCGAGGCCGAGGAAAATGACGGGCACGTGGCCCCCCGGGCGGAGGCCGACCCGGACACCGCCGGGGCGTCCGAGACCGAGGCGAACCGCACGGCCGCGGACGGCTGATCCATGCGGGAGTACATGCTGGTCATGTTGGTCGCCGTCGCGGTGACCCTGCTGGGCGCCAGCGTGTGCCGCCGGTTCGCGTACCGATTTCACGCGGTCGCGCTCGTCCGCGACCGCGACGTCCACACCAAGCCCATCCCGTACTTCGGCGGCATCGCGATGCTGGCCGGGGTCGTGGCGGCCTTCGTCACCGCGATCAACCTGCCGTGGCTCGGCAGCTTCCCGCTGGTGGGTCACGACACGCTCGCGGTGTTCGCCGGTTCGGCGCTGATCTGCGGCGTCGGGACCGTGGACGACCTCATCGAGCTCAACGCCCTGGCGAAGATCTCCGGCCAGGTGCTCGCCGCGGGCATCGTGGTGGCCGCCGGCGTGAAGTTCTACTGGATCCCGCTGGCCGACCGCGTCATCACCCTCGACAACGCCGCGTCGATCCTGCTGGCGGTGTTCTTCATCCTGCTGTGCGTCAACGCGATCAACCTGATGGACGGCCTCGACGGGCTGGCCGCCGGGGTGGTCGGCATCGGCGCGAGCGCGTTCTTCGTCTACGCCTACCTGCTCTCCTACGAGCAAGACCTGGTGCGGGCGACCACCGCGTCCCTGATCAGCGTCACGACCATCGGCGTCTGCGGCGGGTTCCTGCCGCATAACATCCACCGGGCCCGGATGTTCATGGGCGACTCCGGATCGATGCTGCTCGGCTTCCTGCTGGCCTGTTCGTCGATCAGCCTTACCGGGCAGATCGACCCGTCCCTGGTGAGCCCCGGCGGCGGAGTCCTGATCAGCGCCTACCTGCCGCTGGTGCTGCCGTTCGCCGTGATGGCGCTGCCGTTCGCCGATCTGATCCTGGCCTACGTGCGCCGCACGCTGGCCGGACGGCTGTGGTTCCAGGCGGACAAGCAGCACCTGCACCACCGCATGCTGGCGCTCGGGCACTCCCACCGGGTCGCGGTGCTGCTGCTGTGGCTGTGGTCGGGCGTGGTCGCCTACGGCATCGTGCTGATCGGCATCACGGGCGCGTGGTGGGCTTACGTCGCGGTGGCCGGCGGCGTGGCGCTCGCCGCGTTCCTGACCTGGGGGCCCCTGCGCCACCGGCGGACAGCGCCGGAGGGACGCCGATGAGCCGCCTCACGGAGCGCGCGGACCGCCCGGCCGGCGATCGCGCCGACGTGAACCGCCCCCGCCGGGGAGCCGAGGGGCGCCGGCCGCCCACGTTCGCCGCGATGTCCCTGCGCCGCCTCCTCGCCGGTGCGGCGATCGGCGGCCATGCGGGCGCGCTCGCGGCCATCGGCATCGCCTGGGCGACCGGCGGCGTCCCCACGGCGTTGTCGGCCGCGCTCGGAGCCGTGCTGGCGCTCGCGTTCAGCATGATCGGGCACGGGGTCCAGCTCGCCTTCGCGGACGGCCCGCCCGAGCGCCTGCTGCTGGCTGCGCTGACGTCCTATCTCGTGCGGGTCGGGCTGCTCGGAGGAGCGCTCGCGCTTGTGCTGAGCAACGCGGCCGGGTTCGGCTGGTTGCAGCGCGCGCCGCTCGCGCTGGGCGCGGTGACGGTCGTCGTGACGTGGCTCGCGGCCGAGATCTGGGTGTTCTCGCGGCTCCGGATCCCGGTCTGGGACGCTCCGGACGACGCGGACCGTCCGACGGGAGCCAATCCCGAGACACCCCGCCTGAGCCGACGTGACCCATCCTCAGGTCACTGATAGAGTCATGAGCGCTATGAACGAGCAGGGCAACGCGGACCAGGGCTTGCGCATCATCAGCTATCTCATCTCCGGCCTTGTCTTCTACGGTGGCCTCGGTTGGTTGGCGGACCACCTGCTTTCTACAGCTTTTTGGCTACCTATCGGGCTGATCCTCGGTACGGTGGCAGGAATTTATCTGGTGATCAAGCGTTACGGGCGGGCATGAATGCAGGAGGAACGATGAGTGGGTTGAGCAGCCTTCTGGTCCCGATGGAGGGGGAGGGCGATCACTCAGGCTGGCCGCCCAGCGCGGAGAGCTTCAATTCGCGTCCGCTTTTTCCCGAGCTCGGCCCGAACTTCGCCTGGCTGAACAACCACATGGCGCAAGCGGTCATCGGCGCGCTGATCGTCATCGGCGTGTGGCTGTGGCTGGCCCGTAGGCATTCCGTCGTCCCAGGCAAGCGCCAGTTCTTCGGCGAGCAGGCCTACAACCTCGTGCGCAATAGCGTGGCCCGCGATGCGCTGGGCCCGGATTTCCGGAAGTACCTGCCCTATCTGCTGGCGCTGTTCTCGTTCATCTTGGTGAACAACCTTTTCGGCGAGCTCTTCGTCTTCATGTTCCCGACATTCTCCAAGATCGGGTATGCGTACGGCCTCGCTCTGTGCACGTTCATCCTCTACAACGCCGTCGGCATCAAGAAGTGGGGTTTTGCCCACTACATGCGCAAGATGACGCTCCCCGAGGGCGTGCCGTGGCCGCTGTGGTTCCTGATCATTCCGCTGGAGTTCCTCTCGAACTTCATCGTGCGTCCCTTCACGCTGGCGCTGCGACTCTTCGCCAACCTCTTCGCCGGCCACCTCGTGGTGCTGGTCTTCGTCCTGGGCTCGACGCTGCTGATGTCGATGTCGGAGCCGATCGGCCAGTTCTCGGTCGGCCTGATGAAGACCGCGGGCGCGGTCGGCATCGTCTTCAGCTTCGCGATCTTCGCCCTCGAGCTGCTGATCGCTTTCATCCAGGCGTACATCTTCACGGTGCTGACCGCCCAGTACGTCGCTTCCTCGCTCGCCGAGGACCACTGATCCTGTCCAACTCCGAGTAACCAAGAAATCCGAAAGGAATCCCCAATGCTTCCGATTCTTGAGCTGTCCGGCTCTCTCAACATGCTCGGCTACGGCCTCGCGACCCTCGGCCCGGCCCTGGGTGTTGCGTGGATCTTCGCTTCGGTCATCAACGGCACCGCCCGTCAGCCCGAGGCCCGTGGCGCCATGATGAGCACCGCGTGGATCGGTTTCGCCGTGGTCGAGGCGCTCGCCATCATCGGCATCGCTCTCGCCTTCGTCCTGGGCGCCTAACATGCCCGACTTTGGACCGCTCCTTCCCGAGCATCTGTCCGAAATCGTCGTCGGCATCGTCCTGTTCCTGATCATCTGGTTCGTTCTGGCGAAGAAGGTCGTTCCGGCCTTCGAGCAGACGTACGCGGAGCGCACCGCCGCCATCCAGGGCGGCATGGAGAAGGCCGACAAGGCCAAGGCTGAGGCCGAGGCTGCCCGCGACGAGTACCAGGCACAGCTTGCGACCGCACGCGAAGAGGCCGGACGTATCCGCGAAGACGCGAAGGCCCAGGGCGCGGCGATCATCGCCGAGATGCGCCAGCAGGCTCAGACCGAGTCTGCTCGACTGCTGGCCAACGCCCAGACGCAGATCGCCGCCGAACGCGCCCAAGCCATGCACGAGCTCCGCACGGAGGTGGGTGGCCTGGCCACCACGCTGGCCGGGAGGATCGTCGGCGAGTCCCTGGACGACGACGAGCGGTCCCGCCGCACCGTCGACCGGTTCATCGACTCGCTCGAGCGCACTCCGGTGGAGAAGTCATGAGCAGCAACGCCGAAGCACGGCTGGACGCCCTCGACAGGGTGCTCGAGGGTCAGCAGCCGTCCTACGGCCTGGCCGGCGAGCTGTTCGACATCGTGGATGCGCTGAACAGCACGCCCGCGTTGCGCCGCTCCCTGGCTGACCAGTCGGCTCCGGCAGCGGCCCGGCAGGGCCTGGTGATGGACATCTTCGGGGGCAAGGTTTCCGAGGGCGCGCTGGCCGTGCTCGCCGAGTCCACCAACCTGCGTTGGGGTTCAGGCGCATCGCTGGCCGGAGCGCTGGAACGCGAAGGCGTCCGGGCGGCGCTGCTCGCGGCCGAGGCCGAGGGCGACCTCGACGAGGCCGAGAACCAGCTGTTCAAGGTAGGCCGGTTGGTCGAGGCGAACCACGACCTGCGCGCAGCCCTGGCAGATCAGCGCATGCCCGTCGATGGCCGCCAAGACCTGTTGTCGGGCCTGATCTCTGATCGCGTGCTGGCGTCGGTTGCGGGTCTCGCTCGCCGTGCCGTGCTGGCGCGTGAGCGCACCTTCGATCTCACGCTGGAGAGCTACCTCAAGCTGGCGGCCGAGTTGCGGCAACGCAGCATCGCCGTCGTCGAGGTGGCGCACCCGCTGACCGGCGATCAGGAAGAGCGCCTGCGCAGCGTGCTGAGCAGGCAGATCGGCCGTGACCTCACGCTGCGCGTGATCGTCGATCCCGCCGTGCTGGGCGGGGTCAGGGTGACCATCGGTGACGAAGTCATCGAGGGCACCGTCGCCGGGCGTCTGAATGACGCGCGGCGTAAGTTGAGCTAGTACGAAACGATTGCTAAGGACGCAACCAATGGCGGAACTGACGATTCGTCCCGAGGAGATTCGGGACGCCCTTGACCGGTTTGTGCAGAACTACACCCCCGAGACCTCGACTCGCGACGAGGTGGGAACCGTCACGACGTCGGGCGATGGCATCGCGCGCGTCGAGGGCCTCCCGTCCGCCATGGCGAACGAGCTGCTCGAGTTCTCCGATGGGACGATGGGCATCGCCCAGAACCTCGAGGAGCGCGAGATCGGCGTCGTCGTCCTGGGTGACTCCGAGGGCATCGAAGAGGGCTCCACGGTGCGCCGCACGGGTCAGGTGCTGTCGGTTCCGGTCGGCGAGGGCTACCTCGGCCGCACCATCGACGCGATGGGCAACCCGATCGATGGGCTCGGCGAGATCACCGATCTGCCCGAGCGCCGCATCCTGGAGCTTCAGGCCGCCGGCGTTATGGACCGCCAGGAGGTCCGTGAGCCGCTTCAGACCGGCATCAAGGCGATCGACGCGATGATCCCGATCGGCCGCGGCCAGCGCCAGCTGATCATCGGCGACCGGAAGACCGGCAAGACCGCCATCGCGATCGACACGATCATCAACCAGCGCGCGAACTGGGAGAGCGGCGATCCGACCAAGCAGGTGCGCTGCATCTACGTGGCGATCGGTCAGAAGGGCTCGACCATCGCGGCGCTGCGTTCGACGCTGGAGGAGGCCGGCGCGATGGAGTACACGACGATCGTGCACTCCCCGGCGTCCGACCCGGCCGGCTTCAAGTACATCGCGCCGTACTCCGGTTCTGCGATCGGTCAGCACTGGATGTACCAGGGCAAGCACGTCCTGATCATCTTCGACGACCTGACCAAGCAGGCCGAGGCCTACCGCGCCATGTCGCTGCTGCTCCGCCGGCCGCCGGGCCGCGAGGCGTACCCCGGCGACGTCTTCTACCTGCACTCCCGCCTGCTGGAGCGCTGCGCGAAGCTGTCCGACGAGCTGGGCGGCGGCTCGATGACCGGCCTGCCGATCATCGAGACGAAGGCCAACGACGTGTCGGCCTACATCCCGACCAACGTGATCTCCATCACCGACGGCCAGATCTTCCTGCAGTCCGATCTGTTCAACGCGAACCAGCGCCCGGCCATCGACGTCGGCGTCTCGGTCTCCCGCGTCGGCGGCGCCGCCCAGATCAAGGCGATGAAGGGCGTCGCGGGCACCCTGAAGATCGGTCTCGCTCAGTACCGCGACATGCAGGCCTTCGCGATGTTCGCGTCCGACCTCGATCCGGCGACTCGCCGTCAGCTCGACCGCGGCGAGCGGCTCACCGAGCTGCTGCGCCAGCCGCAGTACGATCCGTACCCCATCGAGGATCAGGTCGTCAGCGTGTGGGCCGGCACGAACGGGCACTTAGACGACATCCCCACCGATCAGGTGCTGCGTTTCGAGCGCGACCTGCTTGATCACCTGCACCGCAACTCCAACGTGCTGCAGACCATCGCCGAGACCAAGAAGTTCGACGAGGACACCCAGCAGGCGCTGGTCGAGGAGATCAAGAAGGTCAAGGACACGTTCCGCACCGAAGAGGCGCAGGCCAAGGGGGACGACACCAAACACGAGGCTCCGCTCGAAGAAAGCCAGATGGACAACGAGCAGATCGCCGTGAACAGGAGCAAGTGATCCATGGCTGCAGGCTTGCGCGAGTTGCGTAACCGGCGAAGGTCGGTGACGTCAACCAGAAAGATCACGAAGGCTCAGGAGTTGATCGCGGCCTCGCGGGTCATTAAGGCCCAGCAGGCGGCCCGGGCGGCGATCCCGTTCACCCGGGAGATCATCCGGGCGGTGTCGTCCGTGTCGACGCACGCGAAGTCGGATCACCCGCTGACGGTCACGAAGGCGGAGCGTCCCCGGCGCATCGCCCTGGTGTTCTTCACGTCCGATCGGGGCATGAACGGCGCCTTCTCGTCGAACGTCATCAAGATGACCGCGCGGCTCGCGCGGCGGATGCGCGACGACAACGTGGAGGTAGTCCGGTACTCCGTGGGACGCAAGGGCACGAGCTACCTCAAGTTCCGCGACATGGAGTACGCGGAGGCCTGGGACGGGTCGTCGGCGTCCCCGACGTACGCGGACGCGCAGCGCGTCGCCGACCGGCTCATCCAAGAGTTCATGCTGCCGTGCGAGGAGGGTGGCGTCGACGAGATCCACGCGGTTTACACCCGCATGGAGTCCATGCTCACCCAGGCGCCCCGCGCCCGGCGATTGCTGCCGGTCGAGGTCGTCGAGGGCGTCCGGGAGGTCGGCGAGGGAGAGGTCTTCCCGATCTATGACTTCGAGCCGGACGCCGAGACGGTGCTCGACGAGCTGATGCCCCTGTATGTGCGCAGCCGCGTGTGGTTCTACATGCTGCAGTCGGCGGCGTCGCAGCTGGCGATGCAGCAGCGCGCGATGAAGTCGGCGACCGACAACGCCACCCAGCTGATCGACGACCTCACCCGGGTCGAGAACCAGCTGCGTCAGGCGCAGATCACCCAGGAAATCACCGAGATCGTTGGCGGGGCCAGCGCGCTCGAAGAATCAAGCGGCAACGAGTAGGCATCGAGAGGCTAAGAGACCATGACAGTGACAGCAGACCAGACTTCTGCGGAGCAGCGGAGCGGCGGCACCGGTCGCGTTGCCCGCGTGATCGGCCCGGTCGTGGACGTCGAGTTCCCGCCCGACCAGATGCCCGACATTCTCAACGCGCTCAAGATCGAGATCGACGCGGGCGAGCTCAGCCGTGAGATCACCGCGGAGGTCGCGCTCCACGTCGGCGACAACATGGTGCGCGCCATTTCCCTGAAGCCGACCGATGGCATGCGCCGCGGCACCGAGGTCATCGACACCGGCGCGCCGATCACCGTCCCGGTGGGCGACGTCACCAAGGGCCACGTGTGGAACGTCACCGGCGACTGCCTGAACGAGGACACCGCGTCGCTCAAGATCACCGAGCGCTGGCCGATCCACCGCCCGGCGCCCGCGTTCGATCAGCTCGAGCCGAAGACGCAGATGCTGGAGACCGGCATCAAGGTGCTCGACCTGCTGACGCCGTACGTGCAGGGCGGCAAGATCGGTCTGTTCGGCGGCGCCGGCGTCGGCAAGACCGTCCTCATCCAGGAGATGATCTACCGCATCGCCCACAACTTCGGTGGCACCTCGGTGTTCGCCGGTGTCGGCGAGCGCACGCGTGAGGGCAACGACCTCATCAACGAGATGGACGAGGCCAACGTCCTCAAGGACACCGCCATGGTGTTCGGCCAGATGGACGAGCCGCCGGGCACGCGTCTGCGCGTCGCGCTGTCCGCGCTGACGATGGCGGAGTACTTCCGCGACGTGCAGAACCAGGACGTGCTGCTCTTCATCGACAACATCTTCCGGTTCACGCAGGCAGGTTCCGAGGTCTCGACGCTGCTCGGCCGCATGCCCTCCGCTGTGGGCTACCAGCCGAACCTGGCCGACGAGATGGGTCAGCTGCAGGAGCGCATCACGTCGGTGAAGGGTCACTCCATCACCTCGATGCAGGCGATCTACGTTCCCGCCGACGACTACACCGATCCGGCCCCGGCCACGACGTTCACCCACCTGGACGCCACCACCGAGCTCAGCCGTGACATCGCGTCCCGTGGTCTGTACCCGGCCGTGGACCCGCTGTCGTCGACCAGCCGCATCCTCGACCCGCAGTACGTGGGCCAGGAGCACTACGACGTCGCGACCCGCGTCAAGCAGATCCTCCAGCGCAACAAGGAACTCCAGGACATCATCGCCATCCTGGGCGTCGACGAGCTGTCCGAGGAGGACAAGATCGTCGTCGGTCGGGCCCGGCGCATCCAGCAGTTCCTGAGCCAGAACACCTACATGGCCGAGAAGTTCACGCAGGTGCCCGGCTCGACCGTTCCTCTCTCCGAGACCATCGAGTCGTTCCGCATGATCTGCGACGGCGAGGTCGACCACATCGCCGAGCAGGCGTTCTTCAACGTCGGCAACCTGGACATGGTCATGGAGAACTGGGACCGGATCCAGAAGGAAGGCTGACATGGCCGACGACGCCCTGCACGTCGAGGTGGTGAGCGCGACCGGGTCCGAGTGGGAGGGCGAGGCCGTGCAAGTCATCACGCGCACCATCGATGGCGACATCGGCATCCTGCCGCGCCACGCCCCGCTGCTCGCGGCGCTCGTGCCGTCTGCCACGGAGATCGTGACGCAAGACGGTAAGCGCGAGGTCGTCGCCGTCGACGGGGGCTTCATCTCGGTCGAGGACAACCACGTCGCGGTGATCGCCCAGTACGCCGAGGTCGCTCGGGAGATCTCCGAGGACGTCGCTCAGCGCGAGTTGGCCGCCGCGGTGAAACTCCTCGAAGAGGGCGACAATAGCGAGGAGACTCGTCGCCGGTACAACATGGCCAGTGCCCAGGTGAAGGCTGCCAACAAGGCGTCCGGACAGGGTCACTGACCAGCACGACGCGATCAAGGGGAGGGTGCCGCGTGCCGCCTGACATGAGCTGGACAGCTCTGCTGGTGGTGCTCGCGGTGGCCCTCCTCTTGTTGCCTGTCCTGGGGCTGATCGTCCGCGGGCGTTGGCTGGCGAAGCAGGGCTGGGTCTTCGACTGCTCGCTGCGCTCGGCTGGTGAGACGTCGACCGGTTGGATGCTCGGGGTGGCGAGGCTGGTCGGGGACCGATTCGAGTGGTACCGGGTGTTCAGCCTCTCGCTGCGCCCGCGCTTCACCGTCCGCCGCGTGGACGCCTACGTCGCGTCCACCCGGGAACCCACCCGAGCCGAGGTCGCCTCCCTCTACGACCAGGGCCGTATCGCCGCGGTGGATTCCATCCGGGGCGGCAGCACGGACCGCGTCGAGGTCGCGTTGGCCCCGCGAGACATGACGGCTTTCCTGAGCTGGTTCGAGGCCTCGCCCCCGGGTCTCGGCTACGAGCGCTGAGGAGCCCGCGGAGCGAAGGGGCGTGCGCCGAAGGACGCCGGCTCAGGTCACGGGGTCCCGCGAGGCCGGCTCAGTCACCGGCGCCCGCGTCGTCCCCGGCGGCCAGGGTCGTCGAGCGGGTGATGCGTTCGCGCTGCCGCTTGGCCCGGGCGTCCGTGGGCTCGCGGTCCTTCCCGGGGATCCACAGCACGTCGCCGGCGGAGACGTTCGCCACCCGCGCGGCGATGAACAGCAGGTCCGAGAGCCGGTTGAGGTAGGTGATCGCCAGCGGGTTGATGCCGCCGGGACGGCCCTCCTCCTGCGGGCCCAGGCCGTATTCAGCGGCGGCCGCCCACGCCGACCGTTCCGCCCGCCGGACGACGGTTCGGGCCAGGTGGAGATGCGAGCCTGCGACCGTGCCGCCCGGCAGGATGAACGACGTGAGGTCGGGCAGGTCGGCGCCGAAGCGGTCGCACCAGGCCTCAAGCCGGTCGATGGACGGCTGCTCGATGCGCAGCGGTTCCCACGCGGGTTCGGCGACGACGGGGTTGCCCAGGTCGGAGCCGAGATCGAACAGCTCGTTGGAGATCGTACCGAGCGCCTCGGTGAGCTCGGGGGGCAGGTCGCCGGTCGCGGTGGCGATGCCGATGATCGCGTTGGCCTCGTCGACGTCGCCGTAGGCGCAGACGCGTGGGTCGGTCTTGTCCGCCACGGAGTTGTCGACGAGCCGCGTCTGTCCCTTGTCGCCGGTGCGGGTGTAGATGCGCGTCAGGTTGACCATGGCCCCACCCTAGGGGATTGTCGGTGGGTGGTCGGTCCGGCTCAGGCGCCGGGGTCGGTCGCGAGCTGCTCAGCGAGCAGGAAGTTGCGCAGCCCCTCGATCACGGCCTGCGGCTGCTCGGAGTGCACCCAGTGCCCGGCATCTTGGACGGTGAGCAGGGCGGTCTGGGGGAACAGCCGCATCATCTGCGGGTAGTTGGCCTCGGTGACGTAGTCGGACCGCGCCCCGCGCACCCACAGCACCGGGCGGTCGTAGCGGCCGTCCAGGACGTCGGGCCAGCCGCTGACCTGCGGCAGCGACCGGGCGAGCATGTCGAGGTTGAACTGCCAGCCGAAACCACCCTCGGGGCGGTGCCGCAGGCTCTGCAGCAGGAACTGCCGCACTCCAGCGTCGGCGACGCCGCTGTCGCGGAGCGCCGCGTCCGCCTCTTTGCGGTGGGTGAGGGACGCCGCCGGCACAGCCTGCAGCGCGGCGATGATGGTGCCGAAGCCATAGCCCTCGCCGGAGTCGTCGGGGGAGATGTCGACGACGACGAGGCCGTCCAGCAGGTCGGGATGGCGCAGGGCGACGGCCATCGCGACCTTGCCGCCCATCGAGTGACCCACCAGCGTGAAGGGGTCGGAACCCCGCTCGGCGCGGACGAGTTCCGCGACGCTGTCGGCCATGTCGGCGTAGGAGAAATCCTCGGTCCAGTCGCTGCGGCCGTGGTTGGGCAGGTCCACCAAGATGCTCGCGCCCAGCGGCGCCAGGCCGCGGGCCACGGTCGTCCAGTTCTTTCCCTGACCGAGAAACCCGTGCAGGAACATCAGCCGGGGCTCCCCGTCCCCGATGCGGGTGGTGTGCAGCATTCAGCGCCTCCTCGCCCAGCAGGCGTTGTGCCAGTGCCGGCGGTCGTCCAGGCCCGTCGACGAACCGATGTGCGGCTCGTCCGGCCACGCCACGAGGTGGGCGACCCCGACGGGGATGTCGCGGTTGCAGCCGGGGCACAGATAGCGCTTCTCGGCGCGTTCGGCGGGGATGTTCTTGATGATCCAGCGGCCGTCGCTCTTGACCTCTGACCGTCCCAGGCTGGCGGACAGCGGACGCGGCGACCGCAGGTGCTTGCTGGGTCGACGGGCCATGCGCTCAACGATAACGGGTACGGTGGGCCGGTGCGTTTGATGATTGCCCGGTGTCAGGTCGACTACGCGGGACGCCTCACCGCCCACCTCCCCATGGCGACGCGGCTGATCCTCTGCAAGGCCGACGGATCGATCTCGGTCCACGCGGACGACCGCGCCTACAAGCCGCTCAACTGGATGAGCCCGCCGTGCACGGTCACCATGCGCGACGCCGACCCGGCCGACGCGGACGAGGAGGGCCTGCGGCAGGTGTGGGAGGTCAAGAACAAGGACGGCGACACCCTGCGCATCCTGATCGCCGAGGTCGAGCACGACTCCCAGCACGACCTGGGCGTCGACCCGGGGCTGCAGAAGGACGGCGTCGAGGCGCACCTGCAGGTGTTGCTGGCAGAGCACCCCGAGACGTTCGGCAGCGGCTGGCGCCTCGTGCGGCGCGAGCACCCCACGCCGATCGGTCCGGTCGACCTGCTCTACCGCAACCACGAAGGCGGCTACGTCGCCGTCGAGGTGAAGCGCCGCGGCGAGATCGACGGCGTCGAGCAGTTGGCGCGGTATCTGGAGTTGATGAACGCCGACCCGGCGCTGCGTCCTGTTCGCGGGGTGTTCGCCGCGCAATTGATCAAACCGCAGGCGCGCGTGCTGGCGTCGACCCGCGGCATCGACTGTGTCACCGTCGATTACGACGCTCTGCGCGGCCTCGACAACGCCGAGGACCGGCTCTTTTGAGCCCGCAGCCGAAGGGCCCTCAGGAGTTGATCGCGATGAGGGCGAGCGCCGGGAGCGGCACGCTCACGAGCGCGGCCAGGACGAGGTGCAGCACGGGGTGCTGGGCGAGCAGGGCCACGAACTCGCGGAGGAACGCGCTCACCCGGTAGTAGGCGGCGCTGGGCGCGGGGGCGACCTGGACATCAACGCCGAGCCGTCGCGCCAAGGTGGCGGTCCGCAGAACGTGGTATTCGCTGGTCACGGCGACGCCGGCGGCGTCCGGCCCGTAGCGCTGGGTCACCATCTCCTTGCTGAACCTGAGGTTCTCCTCGGTGGTGGTGGAGCGGTCCTCGAGCAGGATGGCGCCCTCCGGCACCCCGCGGCCGACGGCGTACTCCGCCATCGCGGACGCCTCGGAGCGCGGCTCGTCGGCCCCCCTGGCCGCCGGAGACGATCAGCGTGGCGTCCGGGTGATGGCCGAGCGCCCCCTGCCAGCGGACGATGCCCTCGTCGACGCGTGCGCCCAGCAGGCGGGGCACCCGTCCGCGGACGAGACCTGATCCGTGCACGATGACGTAGCGCGGGTCGGGACGCTTCCACAGCTTGGGGTACAGCCAGGCGTAGAGCAGGTACGCGCAGAACAGGAACCCGAACCAGCCGCAGATCATCACCACGAACATCAGCACCGCAACCAGCCACGGCGCGACCTTGGCCAGCGCCAGGGTCGCGATCGCTCCGGCGACCACGGCCAGGATCCCGACGCCCAGCAGCAGCGACAGCAGGTTGCCGAGGCTGCGTCCCTCCTTGTTGAGCATGGTCACGCCGTTAGCGATCAGCGCCGCCGCGAGCACGAGCACGAGCAGGGGGAGAGCACCCCGACGAGGAGGATCAAGCCGGCGACGAGGTCGTCGGCGCCTGCCAGCGCGATGACGCCGATGATGGTCACGATCGAGGCGAGCACCCAGAAGGAGTTGCTGAGCCGGCGGGCGTCGGTGCGGATGCGCCACACCGTGATTCCCACGATGAGGCGGCGACGGTGAGGAAGATCAGACGGTCGGTGAGGGGCACGTTCTCACTGTGCCATGCTCGGAGGGTTGGTCACGGGAGGCGTCAGCGGGCGTCGAGGTGCGGGACGAGCACCTCGCGGTAGAGCAGCAGGAGCGACGCCACGGTCGGGATCGCCACCAGCGCGCCGATGATGCCGAACAGGAGCCCGCCCGAGATGGCGCCGAGGATGACCAGCACGCCGGGCACGTTCATCGAGCGGGAGAATACCCGCGGCTGGACGACGTAGGCGTCCAACTGCTGGTAGATGAGGAAGTAGGCGAGCACGATCGCACCGGCGGTCGGGGACGAAGAGAACGCCACGATCGAGACGATGATCATCGCGCACGTCGACCCCACGACGGGGATGAACGCGAAGATCGCCACCAGCACGGCCAGGGCCAGCGCGTACTGCGCCAGCCCGACGGAGTACATCACGATCGTCGAGCCCACGGCCCACAGCGTCACGACGAGGAACATGCCGGTGATGTAGGCGCCGATGCGGCGGAACATCTCGTTGGCCAGGTAGCGCACCCGCGGGCGACGCGACGCCGGGGCGAGCTGGTAGACGGTGGCTTTGATCGACGGCAGGGAGGCCAGGAAGTACAGCGTCAGCACCAGCGTCATGATCACCGAGAACACGGTGTCGGCGACGAGCCGGCCGGCCCCGACGAGGCCGCCGAACATCGTCGTCAGCCACGTGCCGGAGGTGATGAACTGCGTCGCCTTGTCGATCACGCCGTAGCGCGCGTCGAGGCCGGCGATCTGACGGTTCTCCCGCAGCGCCTGCAGGAAGCCGGGGGTGTTGGTGATGAGGTTGGCGATCTGCTCGTTGAGCAGCGGCAGCACCGCCCACAACGCCAGCGCCACGGCGGCGAGCACCGCGATGACGATCGCGAGCACCGCCAGCGCGCGCGGAAGACCCCGCCGGTTCAGCCACTCGACACCCGGGTTGAGGCCGAGCGCGAGGAACAGGCTGAACAGCACCACCAGGACGATGTTCTGCAGGGCGATGAGCGCGGTGATCAGCGCCAGCGCGAAGACGCCGCCGAGGACGCCCAGGAACCCGATCTGCAGCGGCGAGCGGTGAAGCAGGCTGACCGGCGCAGGGCCGGGGGAGGCGTTGACGCCCGCCGGCGGCGTCGAACCCGGCAGAGCGGGGTCGCTCGTCACCCCAGGCGGCTTTCGCTGACGTCAGGGGAGTTGTCGGTGGAGTCGACGATCTCGACCTCGTCGACGGTGCCCTTGCCTTCGGACGGCTCCTCGATGAGCTCGGCAAGGTCGGTGTTGCTCTCCTCCTCGGGGAACTCGAGCGCGGTGAGGTTGGCCAGGCTCGACAGGTTGTTGAGCTGGGCGACGAGTGCCTCCTTGCGCTGGCGCAGCAGGTTCTGTTCGCGCTTGAGCTGCTCGGTACGGCGCAACAGCTCGCCCTCGGTGCGCTGCCAGTGCTCGTCGGCGTTGTGCCGGGCCTGAGCGACGATCGCGGCCGCCTCGTTGATGCTGTCGGCCTTGATGCGCTCCGCCTCGGCGTACACGGACTGCTGCCGGCGGCGGAGCTCCTCGGACGCGGCGGCCAGCTTCTCCTGGAGGTCGTCGGACTGACGGCGTGCGTCGGTGACCATTCCGGCGAGCTGGTCGCGCAACTCGCGCTGCTGCACCTCGAGGGCGGCGAGCGACTCGTCGCGCTCGGCGGCGACCTCGGCGCGGATCTGGTTGGCGTCCGCGTTGGCTCGGTCGCGGACCGCGGCGACCTCGTCGGCCAGCCGGGCCCGCGTTTCGGCGACGTCGGCCTTGGTCTGGTTGCGCAGGGCGGCGACCTCGGCGTTGACCATGTTGCGCAGCTCGACCACTTCGGCGTCGGCGGCGGCGCGGGCTTCCTGGACGGCCTGGGCGGTGTCGGCCCGCAAGGCGTTCGTCTCACGGGTGACCCGGTCAGTGAGCTGGGCGGCCTCGTGCTCGGCCTTCTGCACGATGTGGGCGGCCTCGGCGCGAGCGGCCTCGATCATGGCGTTGGCCTGCTGCTGCGCGTCCGCAATCACCATCGCGCGGTGCTTGTCGACGGCCTCGCGGAGGCCCTGGGCCTCGACGCGGGCGGCCTCCAGCTCGGCGGTGGTCTGGTCCTGCAGCTCCAGGCGCAGAGACTTGAGCTCGTCGATGCCGGACCGGCGGGCATGGTCGGTCTCCTGCAGGGCCTCGGAGCGCGTGCGCTCGGCCTCGTCGCGCGCCTGGGACACCAGGCGGTCGGCCTCGTTCTGCGCCTTGACCACCAGGTCGTTCGCCTGGGACTCGGCGACGCGCAGCAGGGAGGCGGTGTGGCCGCCCAGCTTCGAGAAGTCGGTGTCGTCGCTGCGCAGGTTCGCGGCGGTC
The DNA here is from genome assembly GCF_000826085.1 of Nigerium massiliense. GTDB lineage: Bacteria > Actinomycetota > Actinomycetes > Propionibacteriales > Propionibacteriaceae > Propioniciclava > Propioniciclava massiliense. The sequence continues at coordinate 141,480 of NZ_CCYM01000003.1, forward strand.
AGCTCCTTCTGCACCTCGCGGTACTGGTGCTTGGCGCGGGAGAGTTGCTGCTCGAGGTCGCGGACGTAGTCGTCCACCACCTTCTTGTCGTAGCCCAGCATGGCGTTGGGGAACCCTCGGACGGCCGAAGCCTTTTCGTCGAACAGGTCGAGGCCGTCGGAGTTGGACTGGTTCTGGGTCACGGATTTCCCCTTGGAGGTGGCGCTGTCGTCAATGCTGGATTCTACTGGGTTGGCGACACGTTCTCACCGATCACACGCGCAGATCCCCGGCCGTGGCGGCCGGGGATCTACGAGGACGCGTCAGTGCGCGGCGTTCTTGTTGGGCTCGACGAGTTCGAGCAGGACGCCGCCGGTGTCCTTGGGGTGGCAGAAGTTGATGCGGGAATCCGCCGTGCCGCGGCGCGGCTCCGGGTAGAGCAGGCGGACGCCGCGCTCCTTCAGCGTCTCCATCACCTGATCGAGGTCGCGGACGCGGTAGGCGAGTTGCTGCATGCCGGGGCCGTTCTTGCCGATGAACTTGGCGATCGTGGAGCTCTCGTTCAGCGGGGCGAGGAGTTGGATCTGGGCGTTCTCCGGGCCCTGGTCGCCGGTGCCGATCATCGCCTCCTCGACACCCTGCTCCTCGTTCTTCTCGCGGTGCAGTTCGCGCCAGCCCATCACCTCGGTGTGGAACTTGATGGCCTCGTCCAAGTCGGGAACAGCGAGACCAACGTGATCAATGCAGACAAACAGATCGGAGTTATCCATGCCTTCACTTTGGCACAGCCGACCGGCGGTGGCTGGGGTTGGACGAACTCGTAGCCAACCTGCAACGGCGTGGACGCATCGTCGGCGCGTCCCGGGGGCGACCCGGGGCGGGGTGGGGCATCATGGACGTGCGTACGCCTGATGCCACTCTTCCCTAGGGGCCACGATGTCGAAGTTTCTCAAGACTCTTCTGTTGGCGCTTCTCGTCGCGTTCTTGTTGTACTATCTGTACACGCGCCCCGAGGAGGCCGCGAACTTCATCCGGGGCATCTTCGGCATCTTCGATTCCATCGGGCGATTCTTCGACTCGCTCGCGAGGTGACGCGTGGCGCTCGACCTGTCGCGGCTGCTGTGGCCGCAGACGTCGCGCCGCATGCTCGTCAGTGAAGGCGAGTTCATCGTCGACGAGGTGATGCGGCACTGGGTCACCCTGATCGTGCCCGTCCTGCTGGTCATCGCCGGGATGGTCGTTTTCGCCTGCATGCCGCTGCTGGGTCCGCTGTGGTGGCTCGGCCTGGTCGCGGGGCTGGGCCTGGGCGGCTACGGGTTCTACCGCATGCACTACGAGTACATGGATCGCTTCGTCATCACGAACATGCGCGTGTTCCGGGTGCACGGCATCTTCAACCAGCACCTCGCGACCGTCCCGATCGCCCGCATCCTCGACATCTCAGTGCTGCAGCCGCCGCTCGGGCTGCTGCTGGGCTATGGCCACTTCGTCTTCGAGAGCGCCGCGCAGGACCAGGGCCTCAAGCGCATCGAGTTCGTCCCCAACATCGACGAGCGCGACCTGACGATCCAGCGGGTCATCCAGCGCGCCGGCCTGCGGGCCCGGATGGACTGGCCCGACGCCGACGAGGACGACGGCGCGAGCTGACCGGCATCGGCGTCCGTCCGGCGGCGGCGCCGGCCCACCCGACGATCACCCGGCAGGGCCCACACCGACAACGGCGCCCGACCCCGCAGGGGGCCGGGCGCCGCTGCGCCGGGAGGGGGATCAGCCGAGGACGGCGTCCACGACCTCCTTGGCCTCCTTCTGCACCTGGGCGAGGTGATCGGCGCCCTTGAACGACTCGGCGTAGATCTTGTAGACGTCCTCGGTGCCGGACGGACGAGCCGCGAACCACGCGGACTCCGTCACCACCTTGAGCCCGCCGATCGGGGCGTCGTTGCCGGGGGCGTTGGTGAGCTTCGCCGTGATGGGCTCGCCCGCCAGCTCGGTCGCCTCGACGTCCTCAGGCGACAGCTTGCCCAGCTTGGCCTTCTGCTCGCGGCTCGCCGGGGCGTCCACGCGGGCGTAGGCCGTCTTGCCGAACTCGTTCTCCAGCTCGGCGTAGTGCTGCGACGGGGTCTTGCCGGTCGAGGCGAGGATCTCGGACGCCAGCAGGTCGAGGATGATGCCGTCCTTGTCGGTGGTCCAGGTCTGGCCGTCCAGGGTGAGGAAGGACGCGCCCGCGGACTCCTCCCCGCCGAAGCCGATCGAGCCGTCCGACAGTCCCGGCACGAACCACTTGAAGCCGACCGGCACCTCGACGAGCAACTTGTCCAGCTTCTTGGCGACGTTGTCGATCATCGAGCTCGACACCAGCGTCTTGCCGATGCCGGCCTCGGGGTTCCAGCCGTCGCGGTGGCTGAACAGGTACTGGATCGCCACGGCGAGGTAGTGGTTCGGGTTCATCAGGCCGGCGTCGGGCGTCACGATCCCGTGGCGGTCGGAGTCGGCGTCGTTGCCGTGGCTGAGATCGTACTTGTCGCGATTCTCGATCAGCGACGCCATGGCGTACGGGCTGGAGCAGTCCATGCGGATCTTGCCGTCCCAGTCGAGCGTCATGAACGGCCAGCGCGGGTCGATCGTCGGGTCGATGACGCTCAGGCCGAGGTCGAACTTGTCGGCGATGTACTCCCAGTACTGCGCCGACGCGCCGCCGAGCGGATGGGCGCCGATGTTGAGCCCGGCCCCCCGGATCACGTCGAGCTGGACGACGTTGGAGAGATCCTCGCAGTACGGCGTGCGGTAGTCGAAGCGGGTGATCTCCTTCTCGACCGTTTCGTAGGGCGAGCGGGCGATGCTCTTCCAGTTGCCCAGCAGCTCGTTCGCGCGGGCGGCGATCACCTTCGTGGCGTCCGAGTCGGCGGGGCCGCCGTGCGGCGGGTTGTACTTGAAGCCGCCGTCGGTGGGCGGGTTGTGCGACGGGGTGACGACGATGCCGTCCGCGCGGGGGCCGTCGTTGTCGCGGTTGTAGACGATGATCGCGCGCGAGACCGCAGGGGTCGGGGTGTACTCGTCCTCACGCTCCGCGCGCACATCGATGCCGTTGGCGTGCAGCACCTCCAGCGCCGTCTTCCACGCCGGCAGCGACAACCCGTGGGTGTCCTTGCCGATGAACAGGGGACCGGTGGTGCCCTGGGTGGCGCGGTATTCCACGATCGCCTGGGTGGTCGCCGCGATGTGCGCCTCGTTGAAGGCGGTCTTGAGGGACGATCCGCGGTGCCCCGAGGTGCCGAACACGACCATCTGGTCGGGGTTGCTGGGGTCGGGTACGAGGTCGTAGTACGCGCCGATCACGGCGTCGTAGTCGATGAGGTCTTCCGGCCGGGCCGGCTGTCCTGCGCGTTCATGAGCCATGGGCCCATCTAACCGCTTCCCGCGCAGAGCGTGTAGGTGCCCCGGTGCAACAATGGACCCATGAATGCAGCAAACTTCGATTCCTCGCGCGCGATGGACCTGTCCGGGCTCGCCAACGCGGCCAAGGCGGGCACGGGGGGCTCCCCGTCCGCGCCCTCGGGTGGGTCCTACGTCGTCGAGGCGGACGCCCGATCGTTCGAGCAGTACCTCGGACGGTCGATGCAGTACCCGCTCGTCGTCGAGTTCTATTCGCCGCGGGCCAACGCCCAGCAGGTCTCGGACGATCTCGTCGCGCTCGCGAACGCCGCGCGCGGCAAGTACCTCCTGGTGCGCCTCAACGTGGACGCCAACCCGCAGATCGCCGGCGCCCTGGGCGTCCAGGCTGTCCCGATGGTGGTCGGCGTGATCGGTGGCCAGCTCGCTCCTCTGTTCCAGGGCACCGCAGACAAGGCGCACGCCGCGCAGATGATCGACGAACTGCTGAAGGTCGCCGTGGCCAACGGCATCGTCGGCCAGGCCCAGCCGGTCTCCGGACCCGCGGACGGCTCCGGCGAGGCAGAGCCCGCCGGCCCGGACCCCCGCTTCGCCGCCGCGGACGAGGCCATGGCCGCTGGGGACTTCGAGAAGGCCGTCGCCGAGTTCGACAAGATCCTCGCCGAGACCCCGAACGACCCCGATGCCACCGCCGGACGCAACGGCGCGCAGCTCCTCGCCCGCCTGGGCGACCAGAACCCGCAGGACGTCCTCGCTCGGGCGCAGGCGGCGCCCGGCGACGTCGAGGCCCAGCTCGCGGCCGCCGACGTCGAGCTCGCGGGCGGACGCCCCGAGGCCGCCTTCGCGCGGCTGATCGAGGTCGTTCGCAACACCGCCGGCGACGAGCGTGACCGCGTCCGGGTGCGGCTGCTGGAGCTGTTCGACACCATCGGCAACACCGACCCCGCCGTGCTCAAGGCGCGCCGTGACCTGATGGCCGCGCTGTACTGACCTGGCGATCCCGACGGCCGGGCGTCCCCGCGGGGGTGCTCGGCCGTCGCCCTGTCCGGGCCCGGTCAGATCAGCGGCGTCCGAGCGAGGCGACGAAGCCGGCGACGGCGGGCTCGACGACGTCGGGGCGGTCCCGCTGTACCCAGTGCGCGGCGCCGTCCACGAGCAGGAGCCGCCCACGGGGCATCGCATCGGCGGCCGCTCGCGCGCGGAAGGCGGGGACCCCGGGATCGAGGCCGCCCTGCACGAAGAGCGCGGGGACGCCGATCTCGGGCAGGCGGGCGGAGAAGTCGGTCCTGTTGCGGCGCGGGCCCACCTCGTCGCGCTGGAACTCGGCGAAGGCCCGACCCGCCGCCGGCGACGCGCCGGCGGCCATGACCGCGTCCAGCAGCTGCTCGCTTCGGCGGGCCGGGTCACCGATGAGGTTGCCCAGGGACGCCCGCGTGAGGCGACGGCTGCGCAGGAACAGCGGCGTGAGCCGATCGAGAATCCCCGACTGGATCGAGGCCCAGCTCAGCGCCTGCGTGAGCGGCGCCGTCCAGCCCCGCCCCATCGACGGCACGATCCCGTACGGCGCGAACAACAGGAGCCCGACGATTCCGTCGGGGTGGTCGAGCGCCTGGCCGAGGGTGAGCGCGCCGCCGAGCGAGATGCCGCCCAGGACGTAGCGGTCGCGCACGCCGGCCGCGGCGACGAAGGCGTCCACATAGCCGACGAGGTTCGCGACGGTGGAGGGCCATGGGGCCGCGGGGCTGTGGCCGTAGCCGGGGTGGTCGGGGGCCACGACGTGGTGACCGGCCGCGGCGAGGGCCGGGCCGAGCGAACCCCACGACAGCGCCGCGTTGTCGACGCCGCCGCCGTGCAGTAGCACGACCGTCTCGCCGTGCCCCGGCTCGCCCCAGGCGAGGAACGAGACCGGGCCCCACGGCAGGGCGACCTCGGCGCGGTGTGCGGGAGGGAACGCGTCCGTCATGGCACCGACGCTAGCAGCGGCCCGCGACGCCAAGCCGTACAACCCAATTTCGGGAAACCCGCGGGGTTCGCGCGCAAACCTCGCGTCAGTTGTCGACGAGTTGCAATATTTCTTGTCTTCTTGACTCATTGCTGGATATGATGGAGACACTCCGGATGGACGCGACGACGGACGGCCGTCGTCGGCTGGAGCAGAACAACAGAAGGAATGCGTTGCACATCATCAACGTCGCCCACACGATGTACCGGGATTGGATCCGCGACAACGCGGTCCACGCTGCCGCGATGGACTACCCGAGGGATTGATCCGTCGCCCGATCGAAACTGCGCCCTTCGCCCCACGGCGAGGGGCGCTTTGTCAATCCCCGGGGGCGGCGATGGTGACGCCGGCCTCGCTGTAGGCGGTGACGCCGCGCTCGTGGGCGGCGAGAGCGGAGAACAGGCGACGGGCGCCGAAGTCGGTCATGGTGGGAGCGGCCTCCTCGGGGGACAGCCAGTGCACGGCCCGGATCTCCAGGCCGTCGGGCCGGATCCGCTCCTTGTCGTCCTCGGAGAGCACGGGGCACCCGAAGACGAGCTCGAGCGCGTCCTCCCAGCCGAGATAAGGGCGCAGCCAGTCGATGAGCAGCACCCGGTCGGGCTCGAACGCGACGCCCAGCTCCTCGATCATCTCTCGCAGGACGCCGTCGCGCGGCGACTCCAGCGGCTCGACGATGCCGCCGGGCAGTTCGTAGTCGGGCTTGAACGTGGTCTCGCACAAGGCGACGCGCCCGGCCCCGTCGAGCAGCAGCACGTGCGCGATCAGCCGCTTGCGCGGCAGGACGGCGCTCATCACCGACGTGAAGCGTTCGCGTCCCTCGGTGGCGTCGCTCGCCAGTAACGCGTAGTGAGCCCGGTCCGCCCACGCGCCGTCGGGGAGCTCGTCCTCGTGCCGCGCGAGACCCTCGAACCGGAAGCCGGCGCGGTGCAGGACGCGGCGGGTTTCCCCGTCGGCGGCGGGGACGCTCACGGTCAGGCGATGCACGCCCTGGGCGAACGCGTCGTCGACGGCCCTCGGCAGGACGGACGCGAGAGCGGCCGGGTCGGGAGAACCGTCCCAGGTGAGGATCCCGGCGGGACCCTGCACCTGGAGCTGCACCTCGACCCGGCCGCTCACCTGGTCACTCAGGATCGACGTTGGTCACGACGCCGGGGCCGGAGACCGCCTTGTCCTGCTGCTGCTGCTTCTCCGGCTGGGCCGCGTCGGACGCGTCGACGTCCTTCGTCGGTTCCGACAGGTCGGAGTTGCCCTCGGCCTTGCTGGTGTCTTCGCTCACAGTTTCCTCCTTGGTGGTGTCGGTGTCGGGGTCGTAACGGAAGAACACGGCGCCCAGCGGCGGGACCTGCACCAGGGCGCTGTTGTCGAACCCGTTGTGCGGATCCGGCGTCGCGATGATACGTCCCATGTTGCCGGTGCCGCCGGAGCCGTCGTAGATGGTGGCATCGCTGTTGAAGATCTCGGTCCAGGTGCCGGCGTGCGGCAGGCCGATGCGGTAGTCGTTCCACGCCTCGGAGCTGAAGTTCACCATGACGGCGATCTCCTGGCCCTCGCCGTCGCTGCGGATCCAGCTGAAGGTGTTGGCGCCGGCGTCGTCCGCGTTGATCCAGCGGAAGCCCTTCGGGTCGGAGTCCAGGCGCCACAGCGCCGGGTGCTCCTTGTAGATCGCGTTGAGGTCCTTGATCATGCGCTGCAGGCCGTGGTGGCCCCACAGGTCGGTGACCCACCACTCGAGGCTGGCTTCCTCGTTGAACTCGCTGCGCTGGCCGAACTCCTGGCCCATGAACAGCAGCATCTTGCCGGGGAACGACCACATGTAGGAGTAGAAGGCGCGCAGGGTGGCGAACTTGCGCCAGTCGTCCTGCGGGATCTTGTTGATCATCGACCCCTTGCCGTGGACGACCTCGTCGTGGCTGATCGGCAGGATGAAGTTCTCCGTGTACTGGTAGACCATCGCGAAGGTCATCTCGTTGTGGTGGTACTGACGGTGGATCGGCTCCAACGCCAGGTACCGCAGGGTGTCGTTCATCCACCCCATGTTCCACTTGAAGCCGAAGCCCAGGCCGCCGAAGTTGGTCGGCCGGGTGATGCCCGGGAACGACGTCGACTCCTCCGCGATCATGATGACGCCGGGCTCGCGCTCGTAGAGGTGCTTGTTGACGTAGCGCAGCAGGTCGATCGCCTCGAGGTTCTCGTTGCCGCCGTAGCGGTTCGGCACCCACTGGCCCGGCTCGCGGGAGTAGTCGAGGTACAGCATCGAGGCGACGGCGTCCACGCGCAGCGCGTCGATGTGGAACTCCTTGATCCAGTACAGCGCGTTGGAGACCAGGAACGACTTGACCTCGTTGCGGCCGAAGTTGAAGACGTATGTGCCCCAGTCCCTCTGCTCGCCCTGACGGGGGTCCGCGTGCTCGTACAGGTGCGTCCCGTCGAAGAAGCCGAGCGCCCACTCGTCCTTCGGGAAGTGGCCGGGCACCCAGTCGAGGATGACGCCGATGCCAGCCTTGTGCAGCCGCTCGATGAGGTAACGGAACTCGTCGGGACGCCCCAGACGAGACTGTGGCGCGAAGTAGTTGGTGACCTGGTAGCCCCAGGACGGGACGAACGGGTGCTCGGCGACCGGCATGAACTCGACGTGCGTGTAGCCCTGCCACTTCACGTAGTCGACGAGCTCGTCGGCGAGGTCAAGGTAGGTCTTCCCCTTGCGCCAGCCGCCCAGGTGCACTTCGTAGATCGACATCGCCGACTGGTGGTGCGTCTTGAGCGCGCGCTGGGCGAGCCACTCGTCGTCGCTCCAGACGTACTTGCTCTCGTAGACGATGGAGCTGTTGGCCGGGGCCTGCTCGGCGAACCGGGCCATCGGGTCCACCTTCTCGCGCCAGACCCCGTCGGCGCCGAGGATGTTGTACTTGTACAACGTCCCCTCGCCGACACCTTCGATGAAGGTGGCCCACACGCCGGAGCCGGGCACGAGCGTCATCGCGTCGCCCGTCCACCAGTTGAAGTCGGCGTTCACGCGGACGGCCTGCGCGTTGGGCGCCCAGACGGCGAACCGGGTGCCGGTCACCTCACCGCGCTCGTCGTCGTGGATCGTCACGACGTGGGACCCGAGCCGGCGCCACACCTCCGTGTCACCGCCGCTGTGGAATCCCTCCAGGTCCCAACCAGTGAGGCCACCGTGGATGTCGTTCGCCATCGTTACTCCTTGTCCTCACTCTGGATAGAGGCTCGTCGGGCTTGCTCCATGACCGCTCGCATGGGGATGGACACCCAGTCGGGACGGTTCCTCGTCTCGTACACCACCTCGTAGATCGCCTTGTCGATCTCGTAGGCGTCCAACAACGCTGCTGGTCGATTCAGGCCCCCACAGTATCCGGTCAGGAATGCCTCGCGGGAGGTGCGCGACCAACTCGTTGCGGCCTCGGATTCGGGCCGCGGATGGGCGCTGCGCACGTAGTCGAACGACCGCAGCATGCCGGCCACATCGCGCCACGGGGAATCGGGCTCGCGGCGCTCGGCCGCGCTCTTGGCGGGCTCTCCCTCGAAGTCGATGATCGTCCAGCGGCCGTCCGCCCCGGCCAGGGTCTGGCCGAGGTGGAAGTCCCCGTGGACGCGCTGGACGGCCACGTCCGTGCCGGCCAGACCCGCGAAGCCGGCGGCCAGGGCGTCGCGGTGCGGCGCGAGCACGTCCGCCGCGCGGATCGCCTCGTCGAGGCGCCGGGTCATCGTGGCCGCGACGTCGGAGCCGGGCACCGTCGCGGTGGGGAAGCGCGTGCGCAGCTCGTCGTGGACGCGGCGCAGGCTACGACCCAGCTCGGCGGCGCGGTCGGCGAAGTCCTCGCCCGCGGCGCAGGCTGCGGTGGCGAGTTCCCAGCCGTCGGTGACGTCGGCCACCTTCTCGATCACCATGCCGAGGTCGGTGACCTGGCCGACCGGCCAGGCGCCGGTGAGGCGTCCGAACAGGGCCGGGGTGGCGGCGGGCGTCCCGTCGAGGGCGGTGAGCACCTCGGCGTCCAGGTTGGGGCCGGGCTCGACCTTGCGGAACAGCTTGAACAGGGCGCTGCCGCCCAGGACGATCGTCGTGTTCGACTGCTCGCCGCGCCACACCCTCGCCGCCGCGAGATCGTCGGCCGTGAGCGCGCGGTTCCACGTCATGTGCCCCCCGGGATTCTCCGCGACCGCCGTGACGAACGCGAGGACCGCCTGCGGGTCCTCGGTGGCGTCCGTGGCGGCCACCTGGCCCAGGCCGGGCACCTCGACGGTGGCCAACGGCTTGGCGACGTCCGCGGCCGGGCGGTAGGCGGCGAGCAGGTGGTAATGCTCGGTGCGGCCGTCGTCGTAGGAGAGCGTCGCGATCTCGCTCCGGACGGCGGGCCATACGCCCGGGGCGGTGGAGAAGGGCAGCGGCGCCAGCTCGGTGATGCGGCCGGGCGAGCCCTTGCCGCCGAACCAGCGGACGCCTTGCAGATGGTTCCACCACGCGGTGGACAGGTCAGCGGTCATGGAGATTCCTCACACCGTCAGCCACGAGAACCCGTAGGCGGGCAGGGTCACCCGGTACGGCTCGCTGGTGATCTCCGCGGGCTCGGTGCCCAGGGCGCTGCCGAACAGCGGTTCGGGCCGGCGCCCGGCCCACGCGGAGAGGTTCACCTCGACGGTCAATTCTTCGTCGGTCAAGTTGTTGAAGGACAAGACGGTGGTGTCCTCGTGCCGGCGGGCGAACGAGAACATCTGGTGCGAACCGCCCAGGTCGCTGAATTCGCCCAGCCCGAACTCGAGGTGCTCGCGGCGCAGGGCCAGCACGCCCTGCAGCCAGTTGAGAAGCGAGTCGGGATCGTCCCGCTGGGCGGCGACGTTCACCGCCGCGGGCGCGTACTCCTCGTCGTCGATCACCGGGTAGGGGAAGAGCTCTTCCTCGGCTTCGGAGAAGCCCGCGCCGGGGGCGTCCGTCCACTGCATCGGCGTGCGGACGCCGTCGCGGTCGGCCAGCCAGATGTTGTCGCCCATGCCGATCTCGTCGCCGTAGTAGAGCACCGGCGACCCCGGCAGGGCCAGCAGCATGGCGTGCAGCAGCCGGATGCGGCGCTGGTCGTTGCCCATCAGCGGCGCGAGCCGGCGTCGGATCCCCAGGTTGCAGCGCATGCGGGGGACCGGCGCGTACTCGTGCCACATGTATTGGCGTTCGTCCTCGGTCACCATCTCGAGCGTGAGCTCGTCGTGGTTGCGCAGGAACGTGCCCCACTGGCAGCCCGGAGGGATCGCGGGGGTGTCGGCCAGGATCTGGCTGATCGACTCGCGCGAGCCGCGCCGCAGCCCCATGTAGAGCCGCGGCATCACGGGGAAGTGGAACGCCATGTGGCACTCGTCGTCGTCGCCGAAGTACTCGATGACGTCGCTCGGCCACTGGTTCGCCTCGCACAGCAGGATCGCGCCCGGGAACTCCTCGTCCACCATCGCACGCACCTGCTTGAGGACGGCGTGCGTGCCCGGCAGGTTCTCGCAGTTCGTCCGGTCGGCCTCGATGAGGTAGGGGACGGCGTCCAGGCGGAACCCGTCGAAGCCCAGCTCCAGCCAGAAGCGGATGGCGGCCTGGATGTCGGCCAGCACCGCCGGGTTCTCGAAGTTGAGGTCGGGTTGGTGCCCGTAGAACCGGTGCCAGAAGTACTGCCCGCGCACCGGGTCGTAGGTCCAGTTCGACTCCTCCGAGTCGATGAAGATGATCCGGGCGTCCTCGTACTCGGTCGGCTCGTCGCGCCACACGTAGTAGTCGCCGTAGGGCCCTTCCGGGTCGGACCGCGACGCCTCGAACCACGGGTGGGCGTCCGAGGTGTGGTTCATGACGAAGTCGGAGATGACCCGCATGTCCCGCTTGTGCGCCTCGTCGATCAGCGTGCGCAGGTCGTCGAGGGTGCCGAGTTCGGGCTGGACGTCGAAGTAGTCCTCGACGTCGTAGCCGCCATCGCGCAGCGGGGACGGGAAGAACGGCGGTAACCACAGGCAGTCGATGCCCAGCCAGGCCAGGTAATCGAGCTTGGACGTCAGCCCCGCGAGGTCGCCGATGCCGTTGCCGTCCGCGTCCGCGAACGAGCGCACCAGTACCTCGTAGAAGACTGCCGTCTTGAACCAATCGGGTTCGGCGGTCATGGATCCTTCCGTGCTCAAAGGACGTGCAGGATGTGCGCCGGCTGCGACGGGCTGAGCCGGACGAAGTTGCGCTGCCCCCAGGTGAACGTCGCGCCGGTCAACTCGTCGCGCAGCGGCAGCGGGGCGTCCTCGGCCAGGCCGATCGCGTCCATGTCGACGAAGACCTCGCCCTCGACCGTGCTGGTCTGGTCGACCGACACGATCGTCAGGACGCAGTCGTCGCCGTCCACCTTCGAGTAGGCGATCAGCGCCGGGTGGCTGGTGCGGTGGAAGTCGATGCGACGCAGCTGCTGCAGGGCGGGATGCGCGCGGCGGATGCTGTTCAGCGTGCCCATCAGCAGGTTCAGGTTCGGCTCGGCGCTGTAGTCACGCGGCCGGTACTCGTACTTCTCGGAGTTGCGGTACTCCTCGCCGCCCGGCTTGAGCGGCTCGTGCTCGAACAACTCGAACCCGGAGTAGACGCCCCACGACGGGGACAGCGTCGCGGCCAGGATCGCCCGGATCGCGAACGCCGAGGGGTTCCCCGTCTGGAGGTAGAACGGGTTGATGTCGGGGGTGTTGACGAAGAAGTTGGGCCGGTAGAAGGCGTCCATCTCCCGCGACAGCTCGAGCAGGTACTCCTGGAGCTCCTCGGTGGTGTCGCGCCACGTGAAGTAGGTGTAGCTCATGTGGAAGCCGACCTTGCCGAGCGTGTGCATCATCGCCGGCTTGGTGAATGCCTCGGCGAAGAAGAGCACGTCGGGGTCGGTCTCGCGCAGCTCCCGCATGAGGCGGTCCCAGAACGAGACGGCCTTGGTGTGCGGGTTGTCGACGCGGAAGATGCGCACCCCGTGATCCATCCACAGGCGCAGCACCCGCATGACCTCGGTGAAGATCGCCTCGGGGTCGTTGTCGAAGTTGATCGGGTAGATGTCCTGGTACTTCTTCGGCGGGTTCTCGGCGTAGGCGATGGTGCCGTCGAGGCGGGTGGTGAAGAACTCCGGGTGCTCGGTGACCCACGGGTGATCGGGGGACGCCTGAAGCGCGAAGTCGAGCGCGATCTCCAGCCCGAGCTCCTTGGCGTGCGCGACGAGCCGGTCGAAGGACTCGAAGTCGCCCAGGTCGGGATGGATCGCGTCGTGCCCGCCGGCGGCGTTACCGATGGCCCACGGCGAGCCCGGATCTTCGGGGCTCGGGTCGAGGGAGTTGTTCTTGCCCTTCTTGAAGGCGTCGCCGATGGGGTGGATCGGCGGGAAGTAGACGACGTCGAAGCCCATGGCCGCGATCTCGTCCAGGCGCTTGCTGGCGGTGTCGAAGGTGCCGGAGTGCCAGTGGCCGTCCTCGTCCTGGTAGGCGCCCTCGGAGCGCGGGAAGAACTCGTACCAGGAGCCGTACAGGGCGCGGCGGCGGTCGACCCAGATCGGGTAGTCGCGCGTGGGGGTCACGAGCTCGCGCGGGCCGAACTTGCGCATCGAGGCGTTGAGGCCGGCGGCGGTCGCGACGTCGAGCAGGTCGGTGGCCTCGCGCTGCGGGATCAGCAGCGCGGCGGTGGCCCGCAGGATGGACGCCTCGACCGGGTCGCCGAGCTCGTCGGCACGCTGAGCGGTCTTCTCCAAGAGGTCGCGGCCCTCCAGGCACACCAGCTCGACGTCGACGCCGACCGGGAGCTTCGCCTCGGCGTTGTGCAGCCAGGTGCCCCAGGGGTCGGACCAGCCCTCGACCCGGAACGACCAGGCGCCCTCGCGGTCGAGGCGAACCCAGGCTTCCCACGGGTCGAGGCCGCGGGGCTCCATGGCCGTCATGTCGTGCCGGGTCTCGTTGCCGTCCGGGTCGGTGAGGATCACGGACGCGTTGACCGCGTCGTGGCCTTCGCGGAAGACGGTCGCGCGGATCGGGATGAGCTCGTTGACGACGGCCTTGGCCGGATAGGCACCGCCCTCGACGACGGGGGAGACGCCGGTGACGGGGATGCGTCCGAAGCCGCGCGCGGGGGCGGAGGGCGTGGTCTGGGTCATGGCTCCAAGCTACTGCACCGGGTCGTCGGCAGGCCATCGTGGGACGCCGGCGAATGGACGATCGATTGCCCCCGCCGGCCAGCGCCGGCGGGGGCTTTCGGTCATCGGTTCACGAGGACGCTGGGGCGTCCCCGTCGGCGGGCTGCTGGGGCCCGTCCGGGACACTTTCGCTGGTCTCGGTGGACTGCGGCGCCTCGGCGTTCCCGTCCGGCGCCGCGTCGGTGGCCGCCGACGTGTCGTCGGACGCGGCGGCGTCCGCGGGCTCAGGCTCGGGCTCGGGTTCGGCCACGGAGCGGACGTCGGCCTGGAAGACCACCGTCGTGCGCGCCGGAACGCCGAGGGTCTGGCCGGGCGCCAGGTCGTCGGACGGCAGCTCGCCTTCGTTGCCGGTGTGCGCGACGACGCGGTAGCGGTCGCCCCAGTCGGAGCCCGGCAGCGTCAGGTTCGTTCCGTCGTAGCCGCCGTGGCAGAAGATGTAGAACGCCTCGTCACGGTCGCTGATGTACCAGCCGACCGTCCGACGTCCGCCGTCGTGCCAGTGCTCGACGCCCATCTCGACGCCCGCCTCGTTGAACCAGGCGGTCTCGGCGCGCTTGAGGCTGTGGCCGTCGGCGTCCAGCACCTCGTTGCGGGTGCGGAAGCGGGACGGGCGCAGGATCGGGTGCTCCTGCCGGAGCTTCAACAGCGTCCGGGTGAGCTCGAACTGGTCGCCCCAGCCGTCCAGGGTGTGCCAGTTGACCCACGAGAGCGGCGAGTCCTGGCAATAGGCGTTGTTGTTGCCGCCCTGGGTGCGTCCCATCTCGTCGCCCGCCACGATCATCGGCGTGCCCGCGCTGAGCAGCATCATCGCCATCATGTTGCGGACGGTGCGGTGCCGGTCCGCCTGGATCGTGCCGTCTTCGGTCTCGCCCTCGTAGCCGTGGTTCCAACTGGAGTTGTTGTCGGAGCCGTCGCGGTTGTTCTCGCCGTTGGCCTCGTTGTGCTTCAGGTCGTACGTGACGAGGTCGCGCATCGTGAAGCCGTCGTGCGCGGTGACGAAGTTGACCGACTCGGCCGGGGTGCGTCCGGGGGTCTCGTAGATGTCGGTCGACCCGGACACGCGCGTCGCGAGTTCCTGGACGCCGGACAGGGCGCCGCGCCAGAAGTCGCGGGTGAAGCTGCGGAACCGGTCGTTCCACTCGCCCCAGCCCGGGCCCCAGCGCCCGACCTGGTAGCCGTAGGGGCCCATGTCCCAGGGCTCGGAGATCATGACGATGCCGTCGAAGTCGGGGTCGGCGGCAACGCGCTTCTTGAACTCGTGGTTCTGGTCGACGTGGTGCTCCCCGTCGCGGATGACCGTGGTGCACAGGTCGAAGCGGAAGCCGTCCACGCCCATCTGTTTGACCCAGTACCGCATCGAGTCGAGGATCATGTCGAGGACGCCGCCCTCGGAGGAGTCCACCGCGTTGCCGCAGCCGGTGACGTCGTAGTCGTTGCGCAGGTCGTGGGTCAGCCGGTAGTACCCGGCGTGGTCGATGCCGCGGAAGCTCAGCGTCGGGCCCTCGTGGCCGCCCTCGGCGGTGTGGTTGTAGACCACGTCGAGGATCACCGAGATGCCCGCCTCGTGCAGCGTCGAGACCATCTGCTTGAACTCGGTGACCTGCTGCCCGAGCGTCCCGGTGGAGGAGTACGGGGCGTGCGGCGCGAAGAAGCCCAGCGTGTTGTAGCCCCAGTAGTTGGTCAGGCCGCGGCCGACGATGAAGGGCTCGGAGACGAAGTGTTGGATCGGGAGCAGCTCGATCGCGTTGACGCCCAGCGACTTCAGGTGGTCGACGACCGCCGGGTAAGCCAGGCCGGCGTAGGTGCCGCGCAGGTGCTCGGGCACCTGGGGATGCAGCTGGGTGTAGCCCTTCAGGTGCGTCTCGTAGATGACCATCTCGTCGAGGCTGGGACGGGACTCCATCGGCGTCGGGGGCTCGGTGTCGGCCACCACCACGCTCAGCGGGACCGCCGAGAACGAGTCGGTCGGATCGGGCAGGTAGTTGGACTCCTCCAGGTGGTCGCGGATCGGGCCGGAGTAGTCGACGCCGCCGGTGATCGCGCGGGCGTAGGGATCGAGCAGCAGGCGCGCCGGGTTGAAACGCTGGCCGGTCTCGGGGCTCCAGGGCCCGTGGACGCGGTAGCCGTAGCGCTGCTCGGCGCCGACGCCCTCGGCGAAGAAGTGCCAGACGCCGTCCGGTTCGCGCTCCATGTCGAAGTTCGTCTGGGAGCTGTCGTCGGCGACGAGGGCCAGCTCGACGCGGGTTGCCCGCGGAGCCCACAGGGCGAAATTCGTCCCGCCGTCGCTGACGTGAGCGCCGAGAACCGAGGAATCCTCCGGGGCGGGCAGTAGTGGTCGAGTCAAAATGGTTCTTTCGCTTGAGGTCGAGGTCGAGGTCGCGGTGCGGGGTGTGTCGCGCCTTCGGGCGAGAGCCTCTCCTGTTTCAGGGAAGACTCTAACCGTCGCGCCCAGGAGCCGCAGCACCCCTCCAGGCTGCTCGCCGGTGATGCACCATGGCAGTTCGACGAGGGCAGGAGGAAAGTGGCCGACTACCGATACTACCTTGACTACGCCGCGAGCGCTCCCTTGCGCCCCGAGGTGGGCGTGGCGATGGCAGCCGTCGCGGCACGCGCGGGTAACCCGAGTTCGCTGCACGGGTCCGGGCGCGTCGCCCGCGCGGCGCTGGAGGGTGCGCGCGAGCAGGTGGCTGCGGCCGTCGGCGCCCTGCCCGCCGAGGTGGTGTTCACCTCCGGCGGCACGGAGGCCGACAACATCGCGGTGCTGGGCGGGGTGTCCTCGGCTTGGGCACGCGAGGCGGGCCGGACTCGGCTGGTGACGACGTCCGTCGAGCACCCGGCCGTGGCCGAGGCTGCGACGACGCTGGCGGACCGCACCCGCGTCGTCGGGGTGGACGACGCCGGCCGCCTCGACGAGGGGGAGTGGATGGACGCTCTCGACGGGTCCGTGGCGGTGGCGTCGGCGATGTGGGCGAACAACGAGACCGGCGTGATCTTCGACGTGGCGTCCCTGGCGGAGGCCGCGCACCGCGCCGGGGCGTGGGCGCACAGCGACGGCGTCCAGGCGCTGGGGCACGTGCCCGTCTCGTTCGCCGACTCCGGCCTCGATCTGCTGAGCCTGTCCGCGCACAAGGTCGGCGGCCCGGTCGGGGTCGGGGCCCTGGTCGTGCGCCGCGGCCTTGAGCCGGCGCCGGTGATGTACGGCGGGGGGCAGGAGCGCAAGCTGCGCTCGGGGACCGTCTCCGTCGCGCTGGCGGTCGGGTTCGCCGCGGCCGCCGAACTGGCCGTCGCCGAGCTGGCGGCCGAGGCGTCCAGGATCGGGGGGTTGCGGGAGCGCGTCGTCGCGGCGATCTCGGGCATCGAGGGGGCGCGCGTCAACGGAGAGGGGACGTCCCCGGCGATCTGCAACGCGACCTTCGCCGGGCTCCGCGCCGACGACCTGCTGCTCATGCTGGACGCCGCCGGCGTCGACTGCTCCACCGGCTCGGCCTGCACCGCCGGCGTCCACCGGCCCAGCGAGGTGCTGCTGGCGATGGGCCGCAGCGAGGCCGACGCGTCGGCGTCCGTGCGATTCTCGTTCGGCTGGGCCACGACCGACGACGACGTCGAGGCGCTGGTCGGCGCGTTGCCGGACGCCGTGGGGCGCGCGCGGGCCGCGTACGCCTGGTAACGGCGCAGCCCCGCGGACGGCCCCTCGCCTAGACTGGCGCATCGGTCGGGCGGGGCACTGCCGCGACCGGGAGATCAAGGCTGGGCCGTCGAGGCGGCCGCGAAGAGAAGGGGAAGCCGATGCGGGTGCTGGTCGCGATGTCGGGCGGGGTCGATTCCGCGGTGGCGGCCGCGCGGATGGTCGACGCGGGCCACGACGTCACGGGAGTCCACCTGGCGCTGAGCAAGAACCCGCAGTCGTTCCGCACCGGAGCGCGCGGCTGCTGCTCGCTGGAGGACTCCCACGACGCGCGCCGCGCCGCCGACATGCTCGGCATCCCGTTCTACGTGTGGGACCTCTCCGACCGGTTCAAGGCCGACGTCGTCGACGACTTCCTCGCCGAGTACGAGGCCGGGCGCACGCCCAACCCGTGCCTGCGCTGCAACGAGAAGATCAAGTTCGCCGCGGTGCTGGAGCGCGGCGTCGCGCTGGGCTTCGACGCCATCGCCACGGGCCACTACGCGAGGGTGACGCGCGTCGGCGACGAGGTGCAGCTGCGCCGCGCGACCGATGCGGCCAAGGACCAGAGCTACGTGCTGGGCGTCCTCAACCAGGAGCAGTTGCGCCGCTCGCTGTTCCCGCTGGCGGGCACCGAGAAGCCACAGGTGCGCGCCGAGGCCGCCGAGCGCGGGCTCTACGTGGCGAAGAAGCCCGACAGCCACGACATCTGCTTCATCCCCGACGGCGACACCGCCGGCTACCTCAACCGCCACCTCGGCGAGGCCGACGGCGACATCGTCGACGAGTCCGGGGCCGTCGTCGGGCGCCACACCGGCAGCCACCAGTTCACGGTGGGGCAGCGGCGCGGGCTGCGGCTGGGCACGCCCGCCGCGGACGGCCAGCCCCGCTACGTGCTGGGCATCTCGCCGGTGGCGAACACGGTGACCGTCGGCCCGCGGGAGTCGCTGACGGTGCGGTCGATGGAGTGCATCCGGCCGACCTGGACGGGCAGCGCCCGCTCCGGCTCGTGGCGTGGCCTGGTGCAGGTGCGCGCCCACGGCGCCGCGATGCCGGCCTCGATCACCGCCGACGGCGACCGCGTCCGCGTCGAGCTGGACGAACCCGCCCACGGCATCGCGCCCGGCCAGGCCGCCGTGCACTACGAGGGCGACCTGGTGATCGGGGCGGCCACCATCGCGGCGACCGAGGGTGCCGGGCGGGCGGCCGCGTGAGCGGCGTCGCCGCGCTCGGCTCGCTGCCGGGCACGGACGCCGGGGCCGCCGTCCGGCTGATGTTCGAGGCGACGCCCGACCTTCCGTGCCTGCCCGAGCTGCCCGCGCGCGGCCCGTGGGCCGGGATGATCGGCCGTTCGTGCGCGCTGCTCTCCGGCCTGGCCACCGAACTCAGCGCCGGACAGTGGAAGCTCGCCCCGACCGCCGGCATCGACGCCCGCCGCGCCCGGGCCACCCTGCGCGACGACCTCGACGTCCTCGAAGAGAACGCCCAAGGCTACGAGGGCCCCTTCAAGATCCAGGTCGCGGGGCCGTGGACGCTCGCCGCGGCCCTGTTCCGGCCGCTCGGCGGGCGCGTCCTGGGCGACCGCGGCGCCCGGCGCGACGTCGGCCAGTCGCTTGCCGCCGGGGTGGCGGACCTGCTCGGCGAGCTGCGCCGCCGGCTGCCGGGGCTGGACGTCCGGCTGCAGGTCGACGAGCCGTCCCTGCCCGCCGTCCTGACCGGAGCCGTCCCGACCGAGGGCGGCTACTTTCGGCACCGCCGTGTGGAGGCGCCCGAGGTGGCCGAGACCCTCGCCGCGTTCGGCGCGCTGACCCCGGGATCCGTGGCGCACTGCTGTGCGGCGGGCGTCCCGGTGGAATTGCTGACCCACCCCGGGCGCGACGGAGCGGGCTTCGCCGGCATCAGCCTGGACGCCGCGCTCGTCGGCGACCTCGACCCGATCGCGGACGCCGTCGAGCGGGGGATCGACCTGTTCTGGGGCGTCACCTCCGCGCCGGAGCCCGCGAACGCGCTGACCGGCCGGGTGCTGGCGGAGCTGCGCCCGCTGGAGCTGGGAGAGACGCTGGCCGACCGGCTCTGGCTGACGCCCTCGTGTGGGTTGGCGGGGCTCTCCGCGCCGGACGTCACCCGCGTCCTCTCCGCGCTGCGCACCGCGTCCGACGAGGTGCAGGACGCGCTGCGGAGCTGAGTCCTGGACGAAAGTTCCGTCTCATCGGCGGGTCGGCCAGTGGCGTGAGCTTCGGCCAGCGCCTAGAGTCGGGCCCATGCAGAGGACAGGCGGAGCGACGTTCGTGTCGTCCGCCGTGCCCCTGGGCTGTTGTCGGTGTTGTCGCTGGAGCGACGCTCGCCTCTGACACGCCCGGACGGGTTGTGCGGGGTGAGCCCATCACCCACCACACCACCCACAGTCCAGGAGCACGTCATGACCACCTCTCTCGTCTTCGTCGGCGCCCACGACGGCCGCGCCACCCTCTCCCAGCTCGTCCACGACCTCGGATTGAGGGTGGAGTTCATCGCCGAGCAGCGCCGTCGGATGGAGTTCTGGCTCGTCTCGGTCGTCACGGTTCAGTTGGACGGCGACGCCGAGCAGCTCGCCGAGGCCGGACGCTGGATCGCCCGCCGCGGCATCCTCACACTGGCCGCCTGATCCGGCTGCCCCCGGGCGAGGATTGTCCGTCCCGGTTGGTAGTTTGCTCCGCGTGAGCGACGAGTTGGACATGACCCCCCAGGACGCGGCGGGCGAGGCGGACCGCAAGCGGCATCTGGAGCTGTCGGAGGAGATCCGGGCGCACCGGGCCCGCTACTACATCGACGACGCGCCGATCATCAGCGACGGCGAGTTCGACGCCTTGATGAACGAGCTCATCGATCTCGAGCGACGCCATCCCGAGCTGATCTCGCCCGATTCGCCGACCCAGCAGGTCGGCGGCGAGCGTGCCGCCACATTCGCTCCCGTCGTGCACCGGGTGCCGCTGATGAGCCTCGACAACGCGTTCTCCTTCGACGACGTCCGCCGCTGGGCGGCCCGCCTCGGCCCGGAGCTGCCCGAGCTGTTGTGCGAGGTGAAGATCGACGGGCTCGCGCTCGACCTGGTCTACGAGAACCGCCGCCTGGTCAGCGCCGCGACCCGCGGCGACGGCCGCGTCGGCGAGGACGTCACGGCGAACGTCCGCACGATCAAGGCGATCCCGCGCACGCTCCCGGCGGACGCCCCCGACGTCGTCGAGGTCCGCGGCGAGGTGTTCATGCACCCCGACGACTTCCTGAAGCTCAACGAGGGGCTCACCGCCGCCGGCAAGCCGGCGTTCGCGAACCCGCGCAATTCGGCGGCGGGCTCGCTGCGGCAGAAGGACAGCCGGGTCACGGCGTCCCGCAACCTCGACTTCCTGTGCCACGGGTTGGGCGAGCTGTCGGGGCAGCGGCCGGCGCGGCAATCCGAGTGCTACGACCTGATCAAGGGCTGGGGCCTGCCGGTCAGCAGCCACAACACGGTAGTGCACACGCTCGAGGAGGCGTTCGAGCGCATCGACTACCTCGGCGAGCACCGCCACGACCTCGAGCACGAGATGGACGGCGCCGTCCTCAAGGTCAACGACCTCGCCCGGCAGGAGGAGCTGGGGTACACCTCGCGCGCCCCGCGCTGGGCCATCGCCTTCAAGTACCCGCCCGAGGAGGTCACGACGACGCTGCTCGACATCCGCGTCAACGTGGGCCGCACCGGGCGCGTGACCCCGTACGCGGTGATGGAGCCGGTGAAAGTGGCCGGCTCGACCGTCGAGCAGGCAACGCTGCACAACGCGTTCGAAGTGACGCGCAAGAACGTCCTGATCGGCGACACGGTGATCCTGCGCAAGGCGGGGGACGTGATCCCCGAGGTGCTCGGCCCGGTGCTCCCGCTGCGTCCCGCCGACGCCCGCCCGTTCGTCATGCCGACCACCTGCCCGGCCTGCGGCACGGAGCTCGCCTACGAGCGCGAGGGCGAGAAGGACCTGCGCTGCCCCAACCAGCGCTCCTGCCCGGCGCAGCTGCGGGAGCGGCTGTTCCACGTGGCGTCCCGGCAGGCGCTCGACATCGAGACGCTCGGCTACCAGGCCGCGGACGCCCTGCTCTCGGCCGGGTTGCTGGCCGACGAGGGCGACCTGTTCGACCTGACCGAAGAACAGCTGCTGACCGCCCCGTTCTTCCGGACGAACGCGGGCAGGCTCAAGGCCAACGGCGCCAAGCTGCTGGAGAACATCGAGCAGGCCAAGTCTCGCCCGTGGACGCGGTTCCTGGTCGCTCTGTCGATCCGGCACGTGGGCAAGGGCGTCGCGCCCGACGTCGCCGCCGCCTTCCCCAGCGTGGACGCCCTCGCCGCCGCCTCGCAGGAGGAGCTGTCGGCCGTCGACGGCATCGGGCCGATCGTGGCGGCGGCGATCGTGGAGTGGTTCACGGTCGACTGGCACCGCGAGATCGTCCGCAAGTGGCAGGACGCCGGGGCGGAGCTGTCCGACCCCGCGCCCGAGGCGTCCGAGGAGCCGCAGACGCTGGACGGGTTGACCGTCGTCGTCACGGGGGCGGTGCCGGGCTACACGCGCGACTCCGCGAACGATGCCGTCGTGGCGCGCGGCGGCAAGGCGGCCGGGTCGGTGTCGAAGAAGACGTCCGTGCTGGTGGCGGGGGAGTCGTCGGGCTCGAAGGTGGCGAAAGCCGAAGACCTCGGCGTCCCGATCCTGCCCGCGGAGCGGTTCGGTGAGTTGCTGGCCCGGGGAGCCGAGCTGCTGGCCGAGCTAGGCTGACCGCCGTGGACGGACTCGACAGCGACCTCGACCTGAACGGCCAGGCGTCTCCGCGCGTCCTGCCGCAGATCGGCGAGTGGGGCGCCACGGGCGTCCCGACGACGTCGGCCAAGCTGCGCCAGGTGTGGCTGACCGTGATCGTCCTCGTCGCCGTCGTCGTCGCGCTCGTCTGTCTGGGTTTCTTCGCCTGGACGCAACTGCGCTGATCGAACCCCGCGGAGTCAGCCGCGGCCTGGCCCGATCGGGCGCTACGCCCGTCGGGACGGCGTCAGCTGACGTTGGTCAGCGCGGCCAGGTGGCTCAGGCGGGCGAGCTCCGACTTCAGGAACTCGGGGCCGCCGTTGCGGCCCAGCACCACCGAGTGCGCGCCGTAGCGCACCGGGGCGATCGCCAGCAGCGTGTCGTTCCAGTGGGGCAACCAGCCGTCGGGCAACTCGCGCGCGCTGAGCGTGGTGAGGTCACCCAGCACGTCCACCTGCTCGTCCGTCAGGTCGGGCGCCAACTCGGAGCGATGCAGGACGGTGCCGCGGTCGCGGTCGACCATCAGCGCCCACGTCACGTGGAACGTCTGCGGCGCCGCGTCGACGAGGATCCGCTCGGCCTCGCCCGGGTGCTCGCTCATGTCGTTCAGCACGTCGACGTCGGCCAGGAGGCCCCACGTCTCCGGGTAGTACGACAGCCAGAGCACCTCGACATCGGGGATGTTGCGGCACGCGGTCACCAGGCTGTCGGCGAGCGCGCCCGCCGGCAGGTGCAGCATGAAGTCGTCGATGGCGTAGCCCTCGAACTTCTCCACGATCTCCACCGCGACGATGTCGGCCGATACCGTGCCCAGGGCGCTCGCGACCGCCCCGAGGGAACCGGGACGGTCGGGCAGCGCGACACGCATCAAGAACACTTCACCAGTCTTGCCCAGTCCCCACCGGGATCGTCAAACCGACCACGACGTAGGACATCGTCGCCGGGACGCCTCGGCGCGGGCCCTAGGATGGGTCGAGCCTTCGATCGACAAGGAGCACAACCGTGGCTTTGAGCCCCACCGATGTCGCGCGGCTGGCAGGCCTCGCGCGCATCCACCTCACGGCCGAGGAGTTGGAGCGCATGGCGCCCCAGCTCGACGTCATCCTCGACGCCGTCGCCGAGGTCTCGCAGGTCGCGACCCACGACGTCCCGCCGATGTCGCACGCGCTGCCGCTGACCAACGTGTTCCGCGCCGACGAGGTGCGGCCCAGCCTGAGCGCCGAGGCCGTCCTCGCGGCGGCGCCGGACGTCGAGGAGAACCGCTTCCGCGTTCCGCGGATCCTGGGGGAGGGCGCATGAACCGGCTGGAGATCCTGCGGGCCACCGCCGCTGAGCTGGGCGCGGCGATCGCGGCCCGCACCGTGACGTCGGTGGAGGTCACGCGCGCTTTCCTCGACCAGATCGAGGCCGTCGACGGTCGGGTCCACGCCTTCCTGCACGTGGACGCCGCGGGCGCGCTCGCCCAGGCTGCCGCGATCGACGAGCGGCTGGACGGCGGGGAGAAGCTCGGCCCGCTGGCCGGCGTCCCGCTCGCGCTGAAGGACATCTTCTGCCAGGAGGGGATCCCGACCACGGCCGGGTCGAAGACGCTGGAGGGCTGGCGTCCGCCCTACGACGCGACCGTCACGCGCCGGTTGCAGGAGGCCGGCATCGTCATCCTCGGCAAGACCAACATGGACGAGTTCGCGATGGGCAGCTCGACCGAGAACTCCGCCTACGGTCCCACGCACAACCCGTGGGACCTCGACCGCATCCCCGGCGGATCCGGCGGCGGCTCCGCGGCGTCCCTGGCGGCGTTCGAGGCGCCGTTGGCGATGGGCACCGACACCGGAGGCTCCATCCGCCAGCCCGGCGCCGTCACGGGCACTGTCGGGGTGAAGCCGACCTACGGCGGGACGTCGCGCTACGGCGTCATCGCCATGGCGTCCAGCCTCGACCAGCCCGGACCGTGCGCGCGCACGGTCCTCGACGCCGCGCTGCTGCACGAGGTGATCGCCGGGCACGACCCGGCCGACTCGACGTCCATCGACGCCCCGGTGCCGCCGGTCGTCGAGGCGGCGCGGTCCGGCGACGTGACGGGCCTGCGCATCGGCATCGTGACCGAGCTCGGCGGCGAGGGCTACGCGCCCGGGGTCGAGCAGCGGTTCCGCGAGGCGCTCGACCTGCTGCGCGAGGCGGGCGCCGAGATCGTCGAGGTGTCGTGCCCGCACTTTCGCTACGCGCTGGGTGCCTACTACCTGATCATGCCGAGCGAGGTCTCTAGTAACCTGGCCCGCTACGACGCCATGCGCTACGGCCTGCGCGTCGGCGACGACGGCGCGCGCAGCACCGAAGAGGTGATGAGCCTGTCCCGGGCGGCCGGCTTCGGGGACGAGGTGAAGCGCCGCATCATGCTCGGCACGTACGCGCTGAGCTCGGGCTATTACGACGCCTACTACGGGTCGGCGCAACGCGTCCGCACGCTCATCGACCAGGACTTCGACGCCGCGTTCCAGGACGTGGACGTGCTCGTCTCGCCGGCCACGCCCACCACGGCGTTCAAGCTGGGCGAGCGGGTCGCCGACCCGCTCGCGATGTACAAGTCCGACCTGTGCACGATCCCGTCGAACATGGCGGGCAACGCGGCCGGGTCGTTCCCCTGCGGGCTGGCGCCCGAGGACGGCCTTCCGGTCGGCTTCCAGGTCATGGCCCCGCCGCTGGCCGACGATCGGGTCTACCGGGTCGGCGCGGCGCTCGAGCGCAAGCTCGCCGAGCGCTGGGGAACGGGGACGCTCACCGACCAACTGGCGGACGGCGAAGCCGGCGCCTACCTGAACCTGAAGGAGGCCTGACATGGACGAGGTCCTCGACTACGACGACGTGATGGCCGACTACGACGCCGTGCTCGGACTGGAGGTGCACGTCGAGCTGAACACCGCGTCCAAGATGTGGTGTGGCTGCACGACAGCCTTCGGCGGCGAGCCGAACACCCACACCTGCCCGGTGTGCCTGGGGCTGCCGGGCTCGCTGCCGGTGGTGAACGGCAAGGCCGTCGAGTCGGCGATCCGCATCGGGCTCGCGCTCAACTGCGAGATCGCCGAGTGGTGCCGGTTCGCGCGGAAGAACTACTTCTACCCGGACATGCCGAAGGACTACCAGATCTCCCAGTACGACGAGCCGCTGTGCTTCGACGGGCACGTCGACGTCGAGGTGGACGGACAGACGTACCGCATCGACATCGAGCGCGTGCACATGGAGGAGGACGCCGGCAAGCTGACGCACGTCGGCGGCGCCACCGGACGCATCCAGGGCGCCGACCACTCGTTGCTCGACTACAACCGGGCGGGCGTCCCGCTGATGGAGATCGTCACGAAGCCGGTGCGCGGGCTGGGCGACAAGGCGCCCGAGGTCGGCCGGGCCTACATGGCGCTGCTGCGCGACCTGATGCGGGCGCTCGACGTCTCCGAGGCGCGGATGGAGCGCGGCAACATGCGCTGCGACGCCAACGTGTCGCTGATGCCGAAGGGCGCCGCTGAGCTCGGGACGCGCACTGAGACGAAGAACGTGAACTCGCTCCGCTCGGTGGAGAACGCGCTGCGCTACGAGATCCGCCGCCAGGGCGCGGTTCTGGCCTCCGGGGGGCGGGTCAAGCAGGAGACGCGCATGTGGCAGGAGGACGGCGGCGTCACCACGGCCGGGCGATCCAAGGAGCAGGCCGAGGACTACCGCTACTTCCCTGAGCCCGACCTCGTGCCGGTCGCGCCGAGCCGCGAATGGGTCGAGGAGCTGCGTGCGTCGTTGCCCGAGCCGCCCGCCCAGCGACGCGAGCGCCTGGCCGGCGAGTGGGGCTTCAGCGAACTGGAGATGCGCGACGCGGACGCCGCAGGGGCCATCGACCTCATCGAGGCCACCGTCGCCGCGGGGACGACGCCCCAGGCCGCCCGCAAGTGGTGGCTGGGCGAGTTGGCGCGGCGCGCGAACGAGTCGGGCCTCGAGCTGGACGAGGTCGCGATGGCGCCGGCGCAGGTCGCTGAGCTGCAGAGGCTGCTGGACGCCAAGACGATCAACGACGGGCTGGCCCGCAAGGTGATCGAGGGCGTCCTGGCGGGCGAGGGTTCCCCGGCCGAGGTCGTGGACGCCCGCGGTCTGGCGATCGTCTCCGACGACGGTGCGCTGGCCGAGGCGGTCGATCGCGCGCTGGCGGCCAACGCGGACGCCGCCGCGAAGGTGCGCGACGGCAAGGTTCAGGCGGTCGGCGCCCTCATCGGCGCGGTCATGCGCGAGATGAAGGGCAAGGCCGACGCGGCGGCCGTCCGCGAGCTCATCATGACCAAGCTGGGCTGATCTACCCGCGACGCCACGGCGCCGCGCCGAGGGGGAGGGGTGCGCATGGACCGATCCGTGGGCATCGAGGAGGAACTTCTGCTGGTTGACCCGGCGAGCGGCGCGCTGGTGCCCGCCGGCGGCCGGGCCCTGCGGCGGCACGTCGCCCGCACCGGCGACGTTGAGGGCTCCGACGTGACCAAGGAACTGTTCCTGCCGATGATCGAGACCGGCACGGACCCGTGCCACACGCGCGCCGAACTGCTCGCCGACCTCGTCCGGGTGCGCGGGCTGGCGCTGCGGGCCGCCGAGGAGGCGGGCGCCGCGCTGGTGGCGTCCGGGACCCCGGTGATCGAGCGGGCCGGACGGAGGATGACCCCCGACGAGCGCTACCGGCGGATGGAGGCCGAGTACGGCCGCATCGCCCGGGACGCGCTGACCTGCGGCACGCATGTGCATGTCGAGGTGGGCGATGACTTCGACCTGGCCGTCGCCGTGCTCGACCGGCTGCGTCCGTGGTTGCCGGTGCTGGTCGCGCTCGCGGCGAACTCGCCGTTCTGGGGCGGCGGCGACACCGGGCACGCGAGCTTCCGGTCCCAGGTGTGGCGTCGCTGGCCGACGGCGGGCCAGGCCGAGCCGTACGGCGATGCCGCCGGCTACCGGGCCGCCACGCAGGCCCTGCTCGACGCGGGCGCCGGCCTCGACCCCGGGATGCTCTACCTGGACGCCCGCCTGGCCGCCGGCCTGCCGACCGTGGAGATCCGCGTCGCGGACGTCTGCCTCGACCTGCGCGACACCCTCACCGTGGCGGTGCTGTGCCGTGGCCTGGTGGACGCCGCCGTCGCCGACCTGCACGCCGGACGTCCCGTGCCGGACGTGCGCTCGGACCTGCTGCACGCCGCGCACTGGCGCGCCGGCCGCTACGGGCTCGGCGGCGAACTGGTGCATCCGGTGACCGGACGGTTGGCGTCCGCGCGCGATGTGCTGGGGGCGACCCTCGACCGGGTGCGCGACCACCTCGCGCCGGGGGACGCCGACTGGCTCCGGTCCTCGCTCGATCGCGTCCTGGCCGACGGCACCGGGGCGGACGCGCAGCGTGCCGCCGCCGCGTCCGCTTCGGGTGACCTCAGCGCCGTGGTGCGGGTGCTGGCCGAGCGCACCCGCGTCCTCAGCTGGCCGACAGAAGCTCCCGCCGCCCCATCAGCGTGACGCCGCAGGAGTGGAGATAGTCGGCGAAGGCCGGGTTCATCAACAAGCGGGATCCGGCTGGGGCTGCTGGAGAATCCGCTGGCTGATTTCTCGGCCGCCGATCCGATCAATGCCGTGTTCGGGGCGATGGCGCTCCGCCCGGCGGACGCGGCCACCCGGCGGTACGGCTCGCGGGAGGCGTACCAGGCCGCCTGCGACGCGGTCGACGACGCGCTCGAAGAGGCGGGTTACCTGGAGCCGACCGGGCGCCGCCTGCTGCACGCCGTCGAGGACGAACTCTGGGATCGCGCCGTCCTCGGCGCGCCGGCTCCCCAGGCCACCCCGCAGGAACCGCTCCATTTCTGACGGGGCGCCCCCGGCCGATCCGCCCTCCAGGGACGGAACAAGGGGAGCGGGGCCTAGCCCCCGATCGCCTTCATCAACTCTCCGTACAGCGAGTACACGCCGACGGCGAAGATCGCGATCGCGGAGACGATCAGGATCGCCTGGAATCCCATGCCGTCCCGCACCGCCGGGTCGGTTTCCGCGCGCTGCAGGTACAGCGTCGAGATGGCCAAGCCCATCAGGAAGACGGCGTTCAGGATGCCGGCGATGATCACCAACTGCAGCGGCGAGCGCACCACCGTGCCGAGGATCGCCCACGAGAGCGGCAGCACGATCATGATCACGCGCATCCAGCGGTCGCGGACGGGCTTGTCCGTCCAGTCGAACGCGCCGAAGACCGACAGCGTGTTGGCGGTCTGGCGTCCGAGGCTCGGGACGTTCGCCAGGATCGTCTTGAACAGCGCGACGCCCGCGCCCAGCAGGAACACGACCGCCCCCCACTCGCCGACCACGGTGGAGAAGATCGACGCGATCGTCGTCATCACGGCGTTGCCCTCGGGCTCCAGGCCTTGAGGGTTGAGCACGGCGGCGCCCAGCATGTAGAAGGCGGCGGTGGAGATCGTGTAGACGATCCAGGAGACCCAGGCGTCCATCTTCATGACGCGGATCCAGCCGCGCGCGCGGGCGCGCCAGGCGTCCGAGCCGTCGTTCGGGCCCGACCAGGCGGCGTAGCCCTTCTCGACGCACCAGTAGGTGTACGCGGTGATCTCGCCCGCGCCGACGCCGGTCATGCCGAACATCGACAGCGCGACGCCGAGAGCGCCGGCGGCGATCTGGAAGCGCAGCCCGTCCCCGACGTCGCCGAACGTCCAGGCGAACGGGGTGCCCTGCAGCAGGAAGACGACCACGACGGCGAAGGCGGTGACCAGCACGACCAGCACGGTGGAGATGTTCTCCAGCACGGCGTAGCTGTTCGTCAGGTGGACGCCGATGGCGATCGCGGCCAGGAGGCCCACCCAGACTCCGATCGACAGCAGCGAATACGGGTCGCCGCCGATCGGGAACAGGGTCGAGAAGGCGAACGCGCTGGCGCTGATCACGCCGGCCTGCCCCATGAGGAACTGCAGGAACATGAGCAGCACCAGCCACGCCATCCAGCCGCGACCGGCGATGCGGGGCGGGACCCGGTTGTAGCCGGTGATCGCCGGCTGCCCGGTCGAGATCGACCAGCGCGCCAGCTCGATCTGCACCCACACCTTCACGAAGGTCGAGACGAAGACGAGCCAGAAGAGCATGAACCCCACGCGGGCGCCGAGCGTCGTGGCGGTCAGCAGCTCGCCCGACCCGACGACGGCCGCGCTGGTGATCATCCCCGGGCCGAGGAACTTCAGCGATCCGGCAAGGCTCGTCGGTGGCTCCTGGATGTTCGCCGGATCCAGGACGTAGGGGTCCTTGTCCTGGGCGAACGTGCGTTCGGGGTAGTCGGTCGCGTTCGACATGGCGCTCCTGCACGGCGGTGTGTGGGTCGAGGGTGGATCCGGCTCGCGAACCGAGCGGTGTCGCTCGCTCCGGGACCCGGGGTGAGGGCACTGTAACGCTGATCTAACAGTGCGGGTGGCGGGTTGGAAGAGTCCGGCAAGGCCCTGACCCGCGCGTGGGCGTCATGCGAGGATGAACCAACCGTCAGCGTAGAAGGAAAGGAAGGTTTGTCATGGATCTTCGCCAGGACGCCAAGTGGGGCCTCGTTGTTCCGACCTCGATGGGCGTGCGTATCACCCCGGAGGATCGGCAGCCGGTCCACACCGCGGATCACTTCTTCATGCAGGTCACCAGCGCGGAGACGAACGTCGCCAGCGTGACCTCGTACCTCGGCGTCCCAACGAAGGTGCTGACCGCCTTCGTCGCCGAGTCGCCGATCTCCCTCATGATCAAGTCGAACCTGCGCTCCCGCTTCATGGAGTACGAGGGCCCGGATCTGCCCCAGGGTGACGCGTGGGGCCTGCGTCACCAGTTCAACATCGCGGACGGCGGCTACGGCGGCCGCGGGCCGCGCGTGTGGAACGATCGCTCCGGCGAGGTCGGTCGCGAGCTGTCGGTCGACCAGTTCGACCTTGAGCGCCTCTTCGGCGAGGAGGGCGTCAAGATCCTCCACATGTCCGGCGTGATCGCGGCGCTGTCGCCGTCCACCTCGACGTTCTGCGTCGAGCTGGCCAAGGCCGCCAAGAAGCACGGCACCCTCGTCGCGATGGACCTCAACTACCGCGCGTCCTTCTGGAAGGGCCGCGAGGACGAGCTGTCCAAGGCGTTCCACGAGATCGCCGAGAACTGCGACATCCTCTACGGCAACGAGGAGGACTTCCAGCTCTGCCTCGGCATCGAGGGCCCGGAGGCCGGCGGCAAGTCCATCGAAGAGAAGATCGAGGACTTCAAGGCGATGATCGGACGCGTCGAGAAGACGTTCCCGAACGCCAAGTACATCGGCACCTCGCTGCGTGAGGTCGAGTCTGCCAACCAGCACCGCTGGGGCATGGTGCTGTGGGGCGAGGGCGAGTTCGTCGTCTGCCCGCTCCGCGACATCCAGGTCATCGACCGCATCGGTGGCGGCGACGGCTCCGTGGGTGGCGTGCTCTACGGCATCCTGCAGGGCTGGGACGTCGAGAAGTGCGCCCAGTTCGGCTGGGCCACCGGCGCGCTCGCCGCGACGTCGCTGTACGACTACGGCGCCCCCGCCGACGAGGATCAGGTCTGGGCGATCTGGAAGGGCAACGCGCGCGTCAAGCGCTGAGTCTCCTCCCGCCACGACGACGGCCGCCCGCACGCTGCGGGCGGACGTCGCCTGTGTCCGGGGGCGCTGACGCCCGCTCGGGTGCGATCGCTGTCGGGGACGGACGTCCGACCGGAGGGGGAGGGGGCCGCGTCAGTCGCGCCGTACCCGCATGACCGCGCCGGCCTCGCCGACGTAGCGGACGCGGGCGGCTTGCTTGCGGCCGAACGTGAACAGCATCAGCTCCGAGGGCTTGCCGATCACGGTGACGATCTCCGAGCCCGGCTGGACGTGGGCGCTTTCGCCGGTCTCGCGCTCGAGGACGATGCCGTCGTGGCTGCCGCGCAGCAGCAGCTTCGCCATCGACCGCGCCCGTCCCCACAGCACGTCCTCCAGTTCAGCGGGCAACTCGCGCGGCTCCAGCCCGGCGGGGCGCCGGACGTCCTCGGTGTGCACGAAGTACTCCACGGTGTTGGCCTGCTCGTCGAGGCCGGGCAGAGCGAAGAGCGAGGGCGCCTTCGGGCCGCGACGGATGGTCTCGACCAACTCGGGGAACGGCCAGCGCTTCTTGACCCGCGCCATCCGGTCGTCGGTGACCTTGGCCAGTGCGGGCACGAACATGCCGGGCACGCCGATCGGGTCGTTCTCCCGCACCCACAGGTGGGCGGCCAGGTCGTGGGCGGTCCAGCCGGCGCACAGGGTCGGGGCGTCCGGGCCGGCGGACAACAGCGCGTCGCAGCAGGCGTCGCGTTCGTTCCTCGCAAAGCTCATGCGCACCACTGTAGAGGCGCTCGCCTAAGCTGCGGCCATGCACCGCACCGCCTTGATCACCGGGGTCGGACGCCTCGCCGGGCTCGGCGCGGCGATCGCCCGAACGCTTGCCGCCGACGGCTGGGACCTCGCGCTGTCGTATCACCGCGACTACGACGAGCGCCTCGACCTCGTCCGCTCCGCCGACGACCCGGGGGCCCTGGCGGACGAGTTGCGCGCGACCGGCCGCCGCGTCGAGCTGTTGGACGCCGACCTGGCCGACCCGGACGTCCCGGCAACGCTCCTCGATCGGGCGCGGGACGCCCTCGGTCCCGTCTCGGCGCTCGTGCTGAGCCACTGCGAGTCGGTCGACTCCTCGATCCTCGACTCGACCGTGGAGAGCTTCGACCGCCACTACGCGGTGAACGTCCGGGCGAGCTGGCAGCTCATCAAGGCGTTCGCCGAGCAGCTGGCCGGTCCCGGCTCGATCGTCGCGCTGACCAGCGACCACGCGGTGCACAACCTGCCGTACGGGACGACCAAGGCCGCGCTCGACCGGCTCGTGGTGGCCGCCCCGTACGAGCTGACGGACCTCGACCTGCAGGCGAACGTCATCAACCCCGGCCCGATCGACACCGGGTGGATGTCCGACGACCTTCGCGCCGACGTCGCCGCGAAGACCCCCTACGGCGTCCTGGGGGAGCCGCAGACGGTCGCCGACCTCGTCCGGTTCCTGCTCAGCCCGCAGGGCCGCTGGATCAACGGGCAGCGGCTGCTCAGCAACGGCGGGTTCGCCAGCAACGTCGACTGAGCGGACCGCGCTGGGACGCCCCGGGCGTCCGTGGGAGAATGACCGGGTGAATCTGACCTACGCCCTCGATCCCCAGCTGTCCGGGGCCCTGCGCCGCAACGATGCCGGTCTGGTGCCCGCGGTCGTCCAGGACGCGACGACGCGCGAGGTGCTGATGATGGCCTGGATGAACGACGAGGCGCTCGCCCGCACGCTGGCCACCCGGCAGGGCACGTACTGGTCGCGCAGCCGCGACGAGTTGTGGGTCAAGGGGCTCACGTCCGGCCACACCCAGCACGTGCGCGAGGTGCACCTGGACTGCGACGGGGACACCCTGCTGGTGCTGGTCGACCAGGTCGGTCCCGCCTGCCACACCGGCGAGCAGAGCTGCTTCGACGTCAGCCTGTTGCTCGCCGACGACGCGGGAGACGCCGGTGAGTGAGCTGACCATCGTCCCCGACTTGGCCGGCTTCGAGGCGGCAGCGGCGGTGGACGGCTGCCGCGTGGTCAGCGTCCATACCAAGCTGCTGGCGGACGACGTCACGCCGGTCGGCCTGTACGACCAGCTGTGCGGCGATCGGCCGAACACCTTCTTGTTCGAGTCTGCGGAGGGCGGCGTCTTCACCCGCTACTCCTTCATCGGCGTCAATGCCGCCGCGACGCTGACCGTCGAGGACGGCGAGCCCGTCTGGCGGTTCCCGGGCCGCGAGGTCATCGGCCTGCCCACCGCCGGTGACCCGCTGGAGGTGCTCCGCGAGACCCTGGCGCTGCTGCACACCCCGCGCGAGGAAGGACTGCCCAGCCTGGCGTCCGGCATGGTCGGCTACCTCGGCTACGACGTCGTCCGGCGGCTGGAGAAACTGCCGGACACCTGCGCCGACGATCTCGGCATCCCCGAGTTGGTGATGATGCTGGTGACCGACATGGCCGTCCTCGACCACCACACCGGCGAGGTATGGCTCATCGCCAACGCCATCAACTTCGACGA
This sequence comes from Nigerium massiliense, assembly GCF_000826085.1. Lineage (GTDB taxonomy): Bacteria > Actinomycetota > Actinomycetes > Propionibacteriales > Propionibacteriaceae > Propioniciclava > Propioniciclava massiliense. The sequence continues at coordinate 174,612 of NZ_CCYM01000003.1, forward strand.
CTCCGACGAGCACGTCGGCGACGCCTACGCCGACGCCTGCGCGCGACTCGAGAGGCTCGCCGACCGGCTGCGCGAGCCGGCCCGGCCGCTGACGGCCGTCCGGGTGGGGGATCACGAGCCGCCCGAGATCGTCCGGCAGCGTCCCCAGCCAGAGTTCGAGGCCGCCGTCCGCGAGGCCATCGAGGACATCCACGCCGGCGAGGCGTTCCAGATCGTGGTCGCCCAGCGCTTCTCGGTGGAGTGCACCTCGGACGCCCTTGACGTCTACCGGGTCCTTCGGCGCTCCAACCCGAGCCCGTACCTGTACCTGCTGCGCCTGGACGGCCTCGACGTCGTGGGGGCCAGCCCCGAGGCGCTGGTCACCGTCAACGACCACCGGGTTGTCACCCGACCCATCGCGGGCAGCCGGCCGCGCGGGGCGACGCCCGAGGAGGACGCCCTGCTCGAGGCGGAGCTGCTCGCCGACCAGAAGGAGCGCGCCGAGCACCTGATGCTCGTCGACCTCGGCCGCAACGACCTCGGCCGCGTCTGCGTGCCCGGCAGCGTCGAGGTCGTCGAGTTCATGAAGGTGCGCCGTTACAGCCACATCATGCACATGGAGGCCGCCGTCGTCGGTGAGCTGCGTCCCGAGTTCACCGCCCTGGACGCCACCCTGTCCTGCTTCCCGGCCGGCACCCTGTCGGGCGCGCCGAAGGTGCGCGCGATGGAGATCATCGACCGCCTCGAGCTGACCAGGCGGGGCCTCTACGGCGGCGTCGTCGGCTACTTCGACTTCGCCGGGGACTCCGACGTGGCCATCGCGATCCGCACCGCGGTCATCAAGGACGGCACCGCCTACGTCCAGGCCGGCGGCGGCATCGTGGCCGACTCGATCCCCGCCAACGAGGACGCCGAGTCCCGCAACAAGGCAGCCGCCGCGCTGCGCGCCGTCCAGGCCGCTGCCGGGCTGCGGCGGCTGAGTCCACGATGAAGCTCGGGCCGGTCCCGGCGCTCTGGACGACCGGGGCGCTCGCGTTCGTCGTCGCGCTGCAGCCGTGGTGGCGCATCGCCGCCGACGGCGGAGCGGTCACCGCGTCGCTGACCGGGACGGCCGCGACCGGCGGCCTCGCCCAAGCCCTGGCCCTGGTGTGCCTCGGCGGCATCCTCGTCACGCTGACGCTCCGCTCGACCGGACGCCGCGTCATCGGCGTCCTGCTGGCCCTGACCTACGCGGGGGTGGCCGTGTTGGGCGCCGTTCACCCGCGGCCGAGCGCGGGCGCCATCGAGGAGGCGCTGCGGACGATGACGTTCGCGCCGGCCCAGTCGGTCACCGAGACGGCGTGGCCGTGGGCGTACGCTGTCATCGGGGTCGCCGGGGTCGCGGCCTCGCTGTGGCTACTCAGGCGCCCGGGACGGCCCGACCGTCCCCGAGGCGTCCGCGACGAGGGCGAGCCGCTGGATGATTCGCTGGCTTCCTGGAAAGCTATGGACGCCGGGGTCGACCCCACCGCAGACGCACCCAGCCGGGAGGATCAACGATGAAGTACGTCGAGCACCCAGACGCCGAGCGCTACTACGCAGCGACGCTCGCGCCGCGAGCGGAGGGCATCACCGAGCGCTACCACCACGGCCGCACGCCGGCCGCCTGGGTGGGCAGCATGGTGGCGCTGGTCGGCTTCGTGGTCGCCGCGATCGGGTTCTTCATGAACATCAACTGGATCGTCGTGGCCCTCGGGCTGGTCGTCGTCCTCGGCGGCGCGATCGCGGGCGGCCTGATGTCCCGGGCCGGACGCGGCCAGGTGTGGGAGTGAGCGCAGGGGTCCTCGACGAGATCGTCGCCGGGGTCCGGGAGGACCTGGCCGAGCGCGAGGCCGGGCGTCCCCTGGACGACCTGATCGCCGCCGTGGCCGACCTGCCGCCCGCCCGCGACCCGCTGCCGCGGTTCCGGGCGCCGGAGCTGGCCGTCATCTCCGAGGTGAAGCGGTCCAGCCCCAGCAAGGGCGCGCTGGCCGACATCCCCGATCCCGCCGCGTTGGCCCGCGAGTACGTCGCCGGCGGTGCGGCCGCCATCTCGGTGCTCACGGAGAAGCGCCGCTTCGGCGGAAGCCTGGACGACCTGCGCGCCGTCCGCGCCGCGGTCGACATCCCGATCCTGCGCAAGGACTTCATCGTCACCGACTACCAGCTCTACGAGCAGCGCGAGGCCGGCGCCGACCTGGCGCTGCTGATCGTCGCGTCGCTCGACGACGCCGAGTTGGCGCACCTGCTCGAGCTCACCCGGCAGCTCACGATGACCCCGCTCGTCGAGGTCCACACCCCCGACGAGGTGCGCCGCGCCGTCGACTCCGGCGCCGAGCTGCTAGGCGTCAACAACCGCAACCTGAAGACCTTGGACGTGGACCTCGCCCGCTTCGAGCAGCTCGTCGGGCTCATCCCGTCCGACCGGGTCAAGGTCGCCGAATCGGGGATCATGTCCAGCGCGGACGTGTCCCGGGTCGCCGAGGCCGGGGCCGACGTGATCCTGGTGGGGGAGGCGCTCGTCACGGGTGGCAACCCGCGCCAAGCCGTCACCGACTTCGTCGAGGTCGGCAGCGTCGCCAAGGGCGCGCTGCGCGCGAAGAACCTGTAAGGAGAATGACGACGTGACATTGCCCGACGCATCGGGTCACTACGACGTCTTCGGGGGCAAGTACGTCCCCGAGGCGCTGTACGCGGCGCTCGACCAGCTCGAACGCGAGTTCACCTCGGCGCTGGCGGACCCGTCCTTCATGGACGAGTTGCACCGGCTCCAGCGCGACTACGCGGGACGGCCCTCGCCCATCACGGAGGCCCGCCGGCTCTCGGAGCAGGCGGGCAACGCGCGCATCCTGCTCAAGCGCGAAGACCTCAACCACACGGGCTCGCACAAGATCAACAACGTGCTCGGGCAGGCGTTGCTCACCAAGCGGATGGGCAAGACGCGTGTGATCGCCGAGACCGGAGCGGGACAGCACGGCGTCGCGACCGCCACGGCGGCGGCGCTGCTGGGCCTGGAGTGTCGCGTGTACATGGGCAAGGTCGACACCGACCGCCAGTCCGTCAACGTCGCCCGCATGAAGCTGCTGGGCGCCGAGGTCATCGCCGTCGAGGCGGGATCGGCGACGCTCAAGGACGCCATGAACGAGGCCATGCGCGACTGGGTCGCGTCCGTCGACGACACCCATTACCTGATCGGCACCGTCGCGGGCCCGCACCCGTTCCCCCTGATGGTCAAGGAGTTCCAGCGCGTCATCAGCACCGAGGCCCGCGGGCAGATCCTCGACACGTACGGCGAGCTGCCCTACGCGGTGGCGGCGTGCGTCGGCGGCGGGTCGAACGCGATGGGCATGTTCGCCGACTTCATCGACGATCCCGAGGTGCACCTGTTCGGCTTCGAGGCCGGCGGCGACGGCGTCGAGACGCAGCGCCACGCGGCGTCCATCGGCGGCGGCTCCATCGGCGTCCTGCACGGCACCCGGACGTACATCCTGCAGGACGAGGACGGCCAGACCGTCGAGAGCCACTCCATCTCGGCCGGGCTCGATTACCCGGGCGTCGGCCCCGAGCACTCGTTCCTGGCGTCCCGCGGCCGGGCGGTCTACGAGCCCGTCACCGATGCCGAGGCCATGGACGCCTTCCGGTTGCTCACCCAGACCGAGGGCATCATGCCGGCCATCGAGTCGGCGCACGGCGTCGCCGGCGCCCTGCGGCTCGGCCGCCGGCTCGCCGAGACCGACCCGGACCTGCGGCCGCTGATCTGCGTGTGCCTGTCCGGGCGGGGCGACAAGGACATCGACACCGCGCTGACGTGGTTCGGCATCGACGGGCTCCCCAACGACACCGTGGGAGGCGTGAAGTGAGCGTGCCGGACCACGCCGGCAAGTCCGGCAAGGCGTTCCAGAAGGCCAAGGAGGAGGGACGCGGCGCGCTGATCGGCTACCTGCCCGTCGGCTACCCCGACGTCCCGACCTCGTACGCCGCGATGGCCGCGCTGTGCGGCGACGGCGACAACCCGGGCGTCGACCTCGTCGAGATCGGGCTGCCGTACTCCGACCCGATGATGGACGGCCCCGTCATCCAGCGGGCGGGCACGTCGGCGCTGGCCCGCGGCGTCCACACCCGCGACGTCTTCGGCGCCATCGAGGCCATCGCCGCCACCGGGACGCCCGCGGTCGCCATGACCTACTGGAACCTCGTCGACCGCTACGGGGTGCAGCGGTTCGCGCGCGACTTCGCCAACGCCGGCGGCTGCGGCCTGATCACGCCCGATCTGACGCCCGACGAGGCCGGCGAGTGGATCGCCGCGTCCGACGAGCACGACCTCGACCGCATCTTCCTGGTCGCCCCCTCGTCGTCGGACGAGCGGCTGAAGGCGACCGCCGAGGCGTCCCGCGGGTGGATCTACGCCACCGCGATCATGGGCGTCACGGGGACGCGCGAACAGTCGTCCTCGCTGGCGCCGGTGCTCGTCGAGCGGCTGAGGGCCTTGGCCCCCGACCGGCTGGTCGGCGTCGGCCTTGGCGTCTCCAACGGCGACCAGGCCGCCGACGTCGTCTCCTATGCCGACGGCGCGATCGTCGGCTCCGCATTCGTCCGCACGCTGCTGGACGCCGAGGACGCCGGCCGCCCCGGCGACTTCAGCGCCCTGCGCCGCGTCGTCGCCGACCTGGCCGACGGCGTCCGCCGCACACCCCGGAGTTGAGCCGCATGCTGTTGTCGATCCCGTCCCCGCCGTTCAACAGCTTCAACCTGGGGCCGCTGACGATCCGCATCTACGCCCTGACGATGCTCGCCGCCATCGTCGTGGCCTACCTCATCGCCTCGCGCCGGTTCCGCAACCGCGGCGGCGCGGGGGAGGACTTCGACGAGATCGTGCTGTGGGCGGTGCCGTTCGGCATCGTCGGCGCCCGCATCTACCACGTGATCACCCACTGGGGCGACTACTTCGCCCCGGGGGTGAACCCGTGGTCGGCGTTCTTCATCTGGGAGGGCGGCATCGCCGTCTTCGGGTCGCTGATGGGCGGCGCGCTGGGCGCCTGGATCGGCTGCCGACGCACCGGGGTCCGGTTGCTCTCCTTCGGGGACGCCCTGGCCCCGGCCCTGCCGGTCGCCCAGGCCGTCGGACGGCTCGGCAACTGGTTCAACCAGGAACTCTTCGGCGGGCCGACCGATCTGCCCTGGGGGCTGGAGATCGACGCCGCGCACCGGCCCCCGGGGTTGGAGCAGTACGCGACGTTCCACCCGACGTTCCTCTACGAGCTGCTGCTCAACCTGGCCGCGGCGGCGCTGCTGCTCTGGGCCGACCGGAGGTTCCGGCTCGGCCACGGACAGACGCTGAGCCTCTACATCGTGTGCTACGGCATCATCCGGTTCTTCATCGAGGGCATGCGGACCGACTTCTCCTACTACCTCGGCCCGCTGCGCACCAACCAGATCACCGCGCTGATCCTGGCGCTCGTCGGCGTGGTCGCGTTCGTCTGGCTGAGAAGGGCCTTCCCGGGCCGGGAGGAGAGCATCTACCGGGTGGAGGCGCGGCCCGCCGGGGCCGACGACCAGTAGCGCGGCTCCGCGAGAAAGTCTCTTGTTTCCACCAGCCGACACGGTGTGAGACGAGAACTTCTGCGTCAGTAGTCTGCGCGTGCCGGTGAGGCGAATCGAAGGAGACCAGATGGTTGCGATGTCCATGCCCGCACGCCGGGCGGAGGGACTGTACCGCCCCGAGTTCGAGCACGACGCCTGTGGCGTCGCCTTCGTCGCGCGGTTGGACGGCCGCCCGACCCACGAGATCGTCGCCCAGGGCCTGACCGCCCTGGCGAACCTCGACCACCGCGGCGCGACCGGCGCCGACGAGGCCGCGGGAGACGGCGCGGGCATGCTGCTCCAGGTGCCCGACCGGCTCATCCGTGAGACGGTCGGCTTCGACCTGCCTCCCGCCGGGCACTACGCGATCGGGCTGGCTTTTCTGCCGGCTGAGGCGGTCGACCGCGCGCGGGCCAAGCGGACCATCGAGTACCTCGCCATCGAGGAGGGGTTGCGCGTCCTGGGCTGGCGCGAGGTGCCGACGCGCTCGGACACGCTGAGTCCCGTCACGCTGGCCGTGATGCCGCACATGGAGCAGCTGCTCGTGACGGCGCAGGGCGAGAACCGCAGCGGCCTCGAGCTCGACCGGCTCGTCTACCCGCTGCGGAAGCGGGCGCAGCACGAGGCCGGCGTGTACTTCGCGTCGCTGTCGAGCCGCACGCTGGTGTACAAGGGCATGCTCACCACCCAGCAGCTCGCCGAGGTGTTCGGTGACCTGCTGGACGAGCGGACCGAGTCGGCGCTGTCGCTGGTGCACTCGCGCTTCTCGACGAACACCTTCCCGAGCTGGGAGCTCGCCCACCCGTACCGCATGCTGGCGCACAACGGCGAGATCAACACCGTCCGGGGCAACCGCAACTGGATGCGTGCCCGCGAGGCGCTGCTGAAGACCGACCTGATCCCCGGCGACCTGGAGCGCTGCTTCCCGATCTGCACTCCGGGTGCCTCCGACTCGGCGACGTTCGACGAGGTGCTGGAGCTGCTGCACCTGGCCGGACGCTCGCTGCCCCACGCCATCCTGATGATGGTGCCCGAGGCCTGGGAGAACAACGAGGAGATGGATCCCGCCCGCCGGGACTTCTACCGCTTCCACAGCTCGGTGATGGAGCCCTGGGACGGTCCCGCCGCCCTGTGCTTCACCGACGGCTCGCTGATCGGCGCGACGCTGGACCGCAACGGCCTGCGTCCGGGACGTTACTGGGTGACCGACGACGGGCTGGTGGTCTTCGCGTCCGAGGCCGGCGTCCTCGACATCGAGCAGAGCCGCGTCGTCGAGAAGGGCCGGCTCCAGCCCGGCCGCATGCTGCTGGTCGACCTCGACCAGCACCGGTTGATCAACGACGACGAGATCAAGTCCGGCCTGGCCGCCGAGCAGCCGTACCACGAGTGGCTCGACAAGGGCTCGCTGCGCCTGGAGGACCTCCCCGAGCGGCAGCACGTCATCCACTCGTCGGCGTCCGTCGTGCGGCGTCAGCAGGTCTTCGGCTACACCCACGAGGAGCTGAAGACGATCATCGCGCCGATGGCGCAGACCGGTGCCGAGGCGATCGGCTCGATGGGCAACGACGCGCAGCTCGCGGCGCTGGCCGACCGGCCGCGGTTGCTGTTCGACTACTTCACCCAGCTGTTCGCGCAGGTGACGAACCCGCCGCTGGACGCGATCCGCGAGCAGCTGGTCACGTCGCTGGCGTCCACGATCGGTCCCGAGGCCAACCTGCTGGAGCCGGGCCCGGCGTCCTGCCGGCAGATCGTCATCGGCTTCCCCGTGCTCGACTCCGACGAGCTGGCCAAGCTGGTGCGCATCAACCGGGACGGCTCCATGCCCGAGTTCGACACCTACGTCGTCCGCGGCCTGTACCGGGTGCTGTCCGGCGGCGAGGGCCTGCGCGCCCGGCTCGACGAGATCTGCGCCGAGGTCAGCGAAGCGATCGAGCGCGGCTGCCGCACGATCGTGCTGTCCGACCGGCACAGCACGATCGACGACGCCCCGATCCCGTCGCTGCTGCTCACCGCGGCCGTCCACCACCACCTCGTCCGCGAGAAGACCCGCACCCAGGTGGGCCTGATCGTCGAGGCGGGGGACGTCCGCGAGGTGCACCACGTCGCGCTGCTCATCGGCTACGGCGCCGCCGCGGTGAACCCGTACCTGGCGTTCGAGTCGGCCGAAGACCTGGCCCGCAAGGAGACGTTCGTCGACGTCGACCCCGAGCAGGCCGTTCGGAACGTCCGCAAGGCGCTCGGCAAGGGCGTCTTGAAGGTGATGAGCAAGATGGGCGTCTCCACCATCGCGTCCTACACGGGCGCGCAGATCTTCGAGGCTCTGGGCCTGTCCGAGGAACTCATCGAGACCTACTTCACCGGCACCACCAGCAGCATCGGCGGCATCGGGCTCGACGAGATCGCCGGGGACGTCCGCTCGCGGCACGACCATGGCTACCCGGTGGGGCTCAACCCGTCGCACCGGACGCTGGAGGTCGGCGGCGAGTACCGCTGGCGCCGGGAGGGCTCCCCGCACCTGTTCAACCCCGACACTGTGTTCCGCCTGCAGCACGCCACGCGGCAGAAGCGCTACGACATCTTCAAGAAGTACACCGCCCAGGTCGACGACCAGAGCCGCAACCTGATGACGCTGCGCGGCCTGCTGGAGTTCGACGAGTCGCGCACGCCCGTGCCGCTCGAGGAGGTCGAGCCGGTCAGCGAGATCGTCAAGCGGTTCTCCACCGGCGCGATGAGCTACGGCTCCATCAGCCGCGAGGCCCACGAAACGCTCGCGATCGCGATGAACCGCCTCGGCGGCAAGTCGAACACGGGCGAGGGCGGCGAGGACACCGAGCGCCTCTACGACCCGGAGCGCCGTTCGGCGATCAAGCAGGTGGCGTCGGGACGATTCGGCGTCACCAGCGACTACCTGACGAACGCCGACGACATCCAGATCAAGATGGCCCAGGGCGCCAAGCCCGGCGAGGGCGGCCAGCTGCCCGGCCCGAAGGTGTACCCGTGGGTGGCCAAGACCCGGCACTCCACGCCGGGGGTGGGCCTGATCAGCCCGCCGCCGCACCACGACATCTACTCGATCGAGGACCTCAAGCAGCTCATCCACGATCTGAAGTGCGCCAACCCGGTGGCTCGCGTCCACGTGAAACTCGTCGCCGAGGTCGGCGTCGGGACGGTCGCGGCCGGCGTGTCGAAGGCCAAGGCGGACGTCGTCCTGATCTCCGGCCACGACGGCGGCACCGGAGCTGCGCCGCTCACGTCGCTGAAGCACGCGGGCGGCCCGTGGGAGCTCGGCCTCGCCGAGACCCAGCAGACGCTGCTGCTCAACGGCCTGCGCGACCGCATCGTCGTGCAGGTGGACGGCCAACTCAAGACCGGCCGGGACGTCGTCATCGGGGCCCTGCTCGGCGCGGAGGAGTTCGGCTTCGCGACCGCGCCGCTGGTGGTCAGCGGCTGCATCATGATGCGCGTCTGCCACCTCGACACCTGCCCGGTCGGCGTCGCGACGCAGAACCCGCAGCTGCGCGAGAAGTACTCCGGCCACGCCGACTTCGTCGTGAACTTCTTCGAGTTCATCGCCGAGGAGGTGCGCGAGCACCTGGCCAGGCTCGGGTTCCGCAGCATCGCCGAGGCCGTCGGGCACGTCGAGGCGCTCAAGACCCGCAAGGCGATCGACCACTGGAAGGCCCAAGGCCTCGACCTGGGGCCGGTGCTGCACCGCGTCGAGCTGCCCGCGGGCGCGGCGCTGCGCAACACCGTCGGCCAGGACCACGGCCTGGCCGCCAAGCTGGACAACCGGCTCATCGAGCTGGCCCGGCCCGCGCTGGAGGGCGGCGAGAAGGTCAGCGAGGAACTGAGCGTCCGCAACGTCGACCGCACCGTCGGCACGATGCTCGGCAACGCGGTGACGAAGGCCACCCGCGGCGAGGGGCTGCCCGACGACACGATCGAGTTCACCCTCACCGGCACCGGCGGGCAGAGCTTCGGGGCGTTCCTGCCCCGGGGCGTCACGCTGCGGCTCGTCGGCGACACGAACGACTACCTCGGCAAGGGCCTCTCGGGCGGACGCCTCGTCCTACGGCCCGCCGACGGCGTCCACTTCGCGGCGGAGGAGCAGATCATCGCCGGCAACGTCATCGGCTACGGCGCGACCAGCGGCGAGATCCTCGTCCGCGGCCAGGTCGGCGAGCGGTTCTGCGTGCGCAACTCCGGGGCCACCGCGGTGGTCGAGGGCGTGGGCGACCACGCCTGCGAGTACATGACCGGCGGCGAGGCGCTGATCCTCGGCCCCACCGGCCGCAACGTGGCCGCGGGCATGTCGGGCGGGCTGGCCTGGATCCTCGACCTGAACCGCGACCTGCTCAACACCGAGATGGTGGACGCCGTGGAGCTCACCGATCTCGACGTCCGGCGCGTCACCGAACTGCTCGGCCGGCACGCGGAGCAGACCGGCTCGCCGGTCGCCCAGAAGCTTCTGGACGCCGGGGAGGACGCGCTCCGGACGAGGTTCACCAAGGTCCTGCCGCGCGACTTCGCGCGGATCATGGACGCACGCGACAGCGCCGAGGCGGAAGGCCTGGGCGAGGACGAGATCACCGCCAGAATGATGGAGGCTGCACATGGCTGATCCCAGGGGTTTCATGAAGGTTCCCCGCGAGGTGGCGCAGCGGCGTCCCGTCGAGGAACGCGTTCATGACTGGAACGAGGTCTACCCGGGCACGCCCGGGCGGGCCGTGCTTCCGATCATCAGCCGGCAGGCGTCGCGCTGCATGGATTGCGGCATTCCGTTCTGCCACTCGGGCTGTCCGTTGGGCAACCTGATCCCGGAGTGGAACGACCTGATCTATCGCGATCGCTGGCGCGCGGCGACCGACCGGCTCCACGCGACGAACAACTTCCCTGAGTTCACCGGGCGGCTGTGCCCGGCGCCCTGCGAGACGGCGTGCGTGGTCGGCATCAACCGCGACCCGGTGACGATCAAGAACGTCGAGGTCGCCATCGCGGACAAGGCCTGGGACGACCGGCGCATCGTGCCGGAAACTCCCGAGTGGCACAGCGGCAAGACCGTCGCGGTCGTGGGCTCGGGGCCGGCCGGACTCGCCGCCGCGCAGCAACTGACCCGTGCCGGCCACACGGTGGTCGTCTACGAGCGGGCGGACGCACCGGGCGGCCTGATGCGCTACGGGATCCCCGAGTTCAAGATGGAAAAGAGCGTCCTCGACCGCCGGCTGCGCCAGATGCGGCAGGAGGGCACGGTGTTCAAGAACAACACCACCATCGGCGTCGACATCACCGGGGAACAGCTGCGCGACCGGTTCGACGCCGTCGTGCTGGCCATCGGCTCGACGATCCCGCGCGACCTGCCCGCCACCGGACGCGAACTCGACGGCATCCACCAGGCCATGGAGTTCCTGCCGCAGGCCAACCGCGCCGCCCTCGGCCAGGAGGTCGAGAACCAGATCGTCGCGACCGGCAAGCACGTCGTCATCATCGGTGGCGGCGACACCGGCGCCGACTGCCTCGGCACCTCGGTGCGCCAGGGCGCCAAGACGGTGACCCAGCTGGAGATCATGCCGACCCCGCCCGAGCAGCGCCCCGTCAACCAGCCGTGGCCGACCTACCCGATGATCATGCGGGTCAGCTCGGCGCACGAGGAGGCGGGCGAGCGCCTCTACGCGGTCTCGACCACCGAGTTCGTGGGCGACGACGACGGACACGTCCGGTCGTTGAAGCTGAGCGAGGTGGCGATGAAGGAGGGCCGCTTCGAGCCGGTCGAGGGCACCGAGCGGGAGATCCCCGCCGACCTCGTGCTGCTGGCGATGGGCTTCATGCACCCGCAGCACAACGGTGTGGTGGAGGAGCTCGGCCTGACGCTGGATCCCCGCGGCAACATCGAGCGGTCCGACCACTTCGAGACCAGCGTCCCCGGCGTGTTCGCCTGCGGCGACGCCGGCCGCGGCCAGTCGCTGATCGTGTGGGCCATCGCCGAGGGACGCTCCTGCGCCAACGGCGTGGACGCCTTCCTGCAGGGCACCACGACCCTGCCGCGTCCGATCGGCCCGGAGGTTCGCCCGCTGGTGGTGTGACCGGACGTCGCTCGTCCCGCGAGTGAGTCCTCGTGGGACGCCGGCGAGCCGACGCCCGGCGGTAGACGACCACCGACGAGACCGGCGCCGCGTCCCACGAGGGGCGCGGCGCCGGTGTCGTTGCTCGGTGGTGTCAGTCGGCGATCTTGCCGTAGCGCCAGGCGTGCGAGGTGTAGGACGCCGAGCCCCAGGTGCGGATCTTGGCCTGCGCGTAGCCGGGGGTCTCCTCGAGGGTGTGGAAGCTCGTCTGAGCCGAGCTCGTCCAGCCGTTGAAGATCATCACGTGCCCGGCGGCACCGCCGGTGCCGGGGCCCAGGTTGCCGACGATGTCACCGGGGCGCAGCGAGCTCTTCGAGATCGAGTGGACGCGCTCAGGCAGCGTCACGGTCGACAGGCTGGTGTCGAGGTGCAGCGCCATGGACACGAAGCCCGAGCAGTCGGTGCGGTAGCTCCGGCCCTGCGGGTCGTTGGTGAACTTGTACATCGAGTACGGGACGGCCCGGTTGACCCAGTAGCGTCCGCGCTCCAGCACCTCGGCGCGTCGGATCGGCCCGTTGACGGCGGACTTGGGCGGAGCAGGCGTCGGCGTCGGGGTGGAGGTGCTGCAGGCGCCGAGGCCGGACGCGTTCGGAACCCGGACGTAGGCGCGGGAGACGTAACCGGTCTTGCCGTTGTAGGTGACGCGGCCCCAGTAGTTGGAGTTGTAGGTGCCGGCGATGGCCTGGCCGGGGGTCTGGCACTGCAGCGAGATCGCCGCACCGGAGGGGATGTTGGTGAGTGCCGCGGTGCTCGTGTTGGTGCCCGCCCGGACGGTGAGCGGGGCGGTGGTGTAGCCGGTGGCTGCTGCGTGGGCCAAGGGGGCCGATACGAGCAGACCCGCGCTGGCGACGGCGGCCGTGGCCGTGCCGACGAGGAGGTGCTTGATCGAACGTGTGGGGGTGATCGCCATGACTGTTCCTCACTTGTGCTGGGCGACACCCGGGTGGTGTCGCCGACAGGAACGCTAGGACGCGGTGAATCCCCCTGTCAGCACCGCATTCGACACGATGTCCGAAAGTTAGCGGCCTTGGTCCTTTAGTGCCGCTCGCGCCCCGCTGGGCGCGTAACGACGTTCGGAGGGGGCGCTCACGGAAGACGTGATCGGGCCGGTCGTCGAGCATGAGCCAAGGTCGGTCAGCGAGTGCGTCGGCGTCCCCCACCCGATGTCACTCGTGGGCGGGGTAGCGCGGCGCGCAGCAATCCAGACGCCCGGGTCTGGTTCTCAGCGGCTAACGCCCGGGCGGGGAGAGGGGAGCCTCTCCCGGCTCGGCGAGCGACAGGAGCGCTTTGGCGATGAGCGGATGTTGCTCGAGGCCGTCCTCCAGCGCCTCCAGCTCGCGTGCGGCCTGGCTTTCCGGATCGTCGCCGGCCAGGTCGACGGAGCCGATCAGGAACACCTTCTGTGGCCCGACGTACTCCAGGTGCAGGTAGGTCACGTGCAGCACTTCGGGCCGCTCCACCAGCCAGGTGAGGGCGGCCCGGTTGATCGCGGGGTCGACCACCTGGCCCACGATGAAGGCCATGTTCCGCGAGAGCAGGTAGACCGCGACGAACCCCAGCAGGACGCCGACCAAGATCGACCCGATGGCGTCCCAGGCCGGGTTCCCGGTCACCTGATGCAGAGCCATGGCGGCGGCGGCGATCAGGACGCCGATCAGCGCCGCGGCGTCCTCGAAGAAGACAGCGCGCAGCGTCGGGTTGGACGTGTGGCTGAGGTAGTGCAGCGGGCTGACCTCTGCCTTCTCCGCGCCGGCCTTGAGCTGGCGGCGCGCCTGGAGGAACGAGACGCCCTCGAGCACGAACGCCGCGGCGAGGACGACGTAGGCCCAGAAGTAGTCGGTCTCCTCCTCTGGTGCGCTCAGCGCGTTGATCCCGTGCGCGATCGAGACGCCGGCGCCCACCGCGAAGAGGCCGAACGCGGCGATCATCGACCAGACGTAGGCCGCGCGTCCGTAGCCGAGCGGGTGGTCGCGATCCGCCGGCTTGGCGGCGCGTCGCTCGGCGATCAGCAGGAAACCTTCGTTGCCGGTGTCGGCCCAGGAGTGCGCGGCCTCCGCCACCATGGACGCCGACCCGGTCAACGCGGCCACGACCGACTTCAGCACGGCGATCACCGCGTTCGCCCCCAGGGCGATCAACACCGTGAGCAGGCTCTCCGACGCGCCGCCCTCGTCGGCGGGCGCCACCGACGCCCCCGAGCCCTGGCTGTTCGTGCTCTCGTTCACCTGGCGATGGTGTCATCATTTTCCGCGCGACGCGCGGCTTGTCCGCGAACGGCGTCGCCCCGGCGTGCGGGACGGCGGCGCGGCTACGCTGCCCGCATGGACGAGCCAGCTGAGCGCCCCGCCCGAATCGCCATCGTCGGCGCAGGTCCCTCCGGCCTGTTCGCGGCCCAGGCGCTGCTGAAGCAGAACGACCTCGACGTGCGCGTGGACGTCCTGGACCGGCTGCCGACGCCGTTCGGGTTGCTGCGCTACGGCGTCGCGCCCGTCCACACCTCGATCAAGGCCATCGCCCAGCGGCTCTCGGACGTGTTCGCCGACCCTCGCGTGCGGTTCTTCGGCCTGGTCGACCTCGGCGAGACCGTCAGTCGCGACGAACTGCTCGCCGGCTACGACGCGGTGGTCTACGCGGCGGGGGCGTCCGAAGACCGCCGGCTGTCCGTCCCCGGCGAGGAGTTGCCGGGCAGCGTGTCGGCCCGGGAGTTCGTCGCCTGGTACTCGGGCCATCCGGACGCCCGCCCCCACCCGCTGGGCGACGTCCGCAGCGCGGTGACATTCGGGGTGGGCAACGTCGCCGTCGACGTCGCTCGCATGCTGCTCGCTACGCCCCTCGAACTGGAGGGCACCGACGTGCCGCAGCCCGTGCTGGACGAGCTGGCCGGAAGCCCGGTCACCGACGTCTGGGTGATCGGACGCCGCGGGCCGCAGCACGCCAGCTTCACCACCCCCGAGTTGCGCGAGCTGCTGAGCATCGACGGCGTCGCGCTCGACCTCGACCCGGCGGTGCTCGAGGGGATCGACCCGGCGGGTCTCGATCGACGGGTGCGCGCGAACCTCGACGCGCTGGCCGCCGGGCTGGAGCGCGAGGTGCCGCAGCCGCGGGCGACGCTGCACCTGCTGTTCTGGCGCCGGCCCGTGAGACTGCTCGGCACGGCGGCCGTCGAGTCCGTCGTCGTGGAGGGCACCCGGCCCGCGGGCGGGACGTCGGTCGTCGGCACGGGCGAGGAGACCGAGATCGCGGCCCAGCTGGTGCTGCGGGCGATCGGCTACCGCGGCAAGGCGCTGCCCGGGGTGCCGTTCGACGAGGCGTTCGGCGTCATCCCCAACGTCGAGGGGCGGGTCACGGACACCGCCGGCGCCGTCCAGGAGCGCGAGTACGTCGTCGGCTGGATCAAGCGCGGCCCCATCGGCGTCATCGGCACCAACAAGGCGGACGCCAAGGAGACCGTCGCCCATCTGGTCGCCGACCTCGCCGCCCGGACGCCGTCGGCGCAGCTCGTCGACGTGCCGGCCCTGCTGGCCGAGCGAGGGAGCGCACCGTCCACCTACGACGACTGGTTGCGCATCGACGCGGGGGAGCAGTCCCTCGGCGCGGAGCGAGCCCGCGCCCGGACGAAGATCGAGAGCTGGCACGCCCTGCGCGACCTGGTGCGCACCGGGCGCGAAGGCGGTCCGCTGGAGCGTGAGGAGGCCGGGCCCGGTTCGGCCGAGCGTCCGGACGCCCAGGCCGACCCGTCCGACCAGGCCTGAAGGTCAGCCCTGGGCGTGATCGGGTTCGCCGACCGGGTTCGTCAGGCGCTGCAGCGTGCTCTTGCCGAACAGCGATTCCACCAGGTCGACGGCCAGCTTCGCGGTGGCGTTGCGCAGGTCCAGGGCCGGGTTGACCTCGACGAGGTCGATGGAACCGAGGCGTCCCACGTCGGCCAGCATCTCCATGACGAGCTGGGCCTCGCGGTACGTGGGGCCCCCGACCACCGGAGTGCCGACGCCGGGGGCGACGGCCGGGTCGACGAAGTCGAGGTCGAGGCTGAGGTGGACGTGGGTGTTGTCATCGACGCCCTCCAGCGCGCGCGCCATCGTCGCGCGCATGCCGACCTCGTCGATGTAGCGCATGTCGAAGACCTCGACGCCCTCGTCGAACAGGAACTTCTTCTCGCCGGGATCGACGCTGCGCAGCCCCACCTGTCGGATCTCGTCGTGGCCCAGGGCGGGCTCGACGTCGGAGAGCGTGGTCAGCTCCTTCGGGCCGTGGCCTGTCAGGCACGCCACCGGCATGCCGTGGATGTTGCCGGAGGGCGTCAACTCGGCGGTGTTGAAGTCGGCGTGGGCGTCCACCCAGATGACGCGGAGCTTCTTGCCGGTCGCCCGGCAATGGGCGGCGACGGCGCTGATCGAGCCGATCGCCAGGCTATGGTCGCCGCCCAGCATGATCGGGAACCGGCCGTCGGCCAGTTCGGCGGCGACGGCGTCACGCACGGCGGTGTTCCAGGCGATGACCTCGCCGAGGTGGCGGTAGCCGTCGACGGGGGGCAGCTCCGGGTTGGGAGGCCCCTCGAGGTCCCCGGTGTCGCGGACCTCGCAGCCGAAGCCCTCCAGGGCTTTGGTGAGGCCGGCGACGCGCAGCGCCTGGGGGCCGAGGCGGCAGCCGACGGTGCTGGCGCCGATGTCCGTGGGCACGCCGATGAGCGAGACCTTCATGGGGCTCCTTCAGGAGTGTCGGGCGGGCCAGCGGCCCGAGTAGTGATCGCGGCGATCCTAGTGTCCGCCGGTGGCAGGAGTGGAGATTCGCCGCGGTGTCGGCAACGAAGGCGTGGATCTTGTCGCCGCGTCCGGCTGGCGCGACGTCGCCCAAGGACGTCGGGCGGGTGCTGCTCGGGACTGTCGGCGCGGCGCGTTAGGGTAGGCGCTCTGGGAGGTTGACCACACGCAATGGCCGATGAGTTCGTACACCTGCACTGCCACTCCGAATACTCGATGCTGGACGGCGCCGCGCGCCTGAAAGATCTGGTGAAGGGCTGCGAGCGCCTGGGCATGCCCGCGCTCGCCGTCACCGATCACGGCAACATGTTCGGCGCCTACGAGTGGTACAAGACGGCGAAAGACAGCACCGTCAAGCCGATCGTCGGCCTCGAGGCGTACCTGACCCCGAAGACCCACCGCAGCGAGCGCAAGCGGGTTCAGTTCGGCGACGGCACCGGCGACGACGTCGCGGCGAAGGGCGCCTACACCCACATGACGATGTGGTCGGCCGACAACGCCGGTATGCACAACCTGTTCCGGCTGTCGTCGCGGTCGTCCCTGGAGGGGTTCTTCTACAAGCCGCGCGCCGACCGCGAGCTGCTGAACGAGTACCACGAGGGACTGATCGCGACCACGGGCTGCCCGTCCGGCGAGGTTCAGACGTACCTGCGGCTGGGGCAGTACCAGGAGGCGCTCAACTCGGCCGCGGAGTTCCGCGACATCTTCGGCGCCGGGAACTTCTACGTCGAGCTGATGGACCACGGCCTCGACATCGAGAACCGCGTCCGGCAAGACCTGCTGCGCCTGGCCAAGGAGCTCTCGCTGCCGCTCGTCGCGACGAACGACCTGCACTACGCCAGCGCCGAGGACGCCGACGCGCACGACACGCTGCTGTGCGTGTCTGCCGGCGCGAATCGGGACACCCCCGGCCGGTTCAAGTTCGACGGCAACGGCTACTACCTCAAGTCGCCGGCCGAGATGCGGCAGCTCTTCAGCAACCTCCCCGAGGCGTGCGACAACACGCTGGCCATCGCCGAGCGGTGCAGCACGAGCTTCGACGAGGGCGTCGGCACGTACATGCCCCGCTTCGACGTCCCGGAAGGGGAGTCGGAACAGTCCTGGTTCATCAAGGAGGTCGACCGGGGCCTGCTGGAGCGGTTCCCCGAGGGCGTCCCCGACTACGCGGTCAAGCAGGCCGAGTACGAGGAGGAGGTCATCATCGGCAAGGGCTACGCCGGGTACTTCCTCGTCGTGGCCGACTACATCAAGTGGGCGAAGGAGAACGGCATCCGGGTGGGTCCGGGTCGCGGCTCGGGCGCCGGTTCGATGTGCGCCTACGCGATGCGCATCACCGACCTCGACCCGGTGCCGCACGGCCTGATCTTCGAGCGGTTCCTCAACCCCGAGCGCCCGTCGATGCCCGACTTCGATATCGACTTCGACGAGCGTCGGCGCGGCGAGGTCATCAAGTACGTCACCGAGAAGTACGGCGACGACCGGGTCTGCCAGATCGTCACGTACGGCACCATCAAGGCCAAGCAGGCCATCAAGGACGCCGGCCGTGTCCTCGGCAAGCCGTTCAGCGAGGGCGAGCGCATCACCAAGGCCTACACGCCGCCGGTCCAGGGCAAGGACGTGGCGATCGCGGACGTCTTCGACCCCGAGCACGCGCGCTACAACGAGGGCGGCGAGTTCCGCGCGCTGTACGAGGGCGACCCCGAAGTGCGCGAGATCGTCGACACCGCCCGCGGCATCGAGGGGCTGAAGCGGCAGTGGGGCGTCCACGCCGCCGGCGTCATCATGTCCAGCGCGCCGCTGATGGACGTCATCCCCGTGATGAAGCGCGAGCAGGACGGCCAGATCATCACGCAGTTCGACTACCCGAGCTGCGAGAGCCTGGGCCTGGTCAAGATGGACTTCCTCGGCCTGCGCAACCTGACGATCCTGGACGACGCGGTCAAGAACGTGTCGCTGAACCGCGACATCGACCTCGACCTCGACGAGCTGCGCCGCGACATGACGGATCGCAAGGCCTACGACCTGCTGGCGTCCGGGGAGACGCTCGGGGTGTTCCAGCTGGACGGCAGCGGCCTGCGGTCGCTGCTGAAGCTGATGCGTCCCGACAACTTCGAGGACATCTCCGCGACGATCGCGCTGTACCGGCCGGGCCCGATGGGCGCCGATTCGCACACCAACTACGCGCTGCGCAAGACCGGAAAGCAGCCGATCACGCCGATCCACCCCGAGCTGGCCGAGCCGTTGGCCGACATCCTCGACACCACCCAGGGCCTGATCGTCTATCAGGAGCAGATCCAGCAGATCGCCCAGAAGGTCGCCGGCTACAGCCTGGGACAGGCCGACCTGCTGCGCCGCGCGATGGGCAAGAAGAAGAAGGAGGTCCTCGAGGCGGAGTTCAAGCCGTTCTCCGAGGGCATGCTGAAGAACGGCTACTCCATGGAGGCCATCAACACGCTGTGGGAGATCATGGTCCCGTTCGCGGCGTACGCCTTCAACAAGGCCCATTCCGCCGCCTACGGCGTCATCTCGTACTGGACGGCCTACCTCAAGGCGAACTATCCGGCCGAGTACATGGCCGCCCTGCTGGAGTCCGTCAAGGACGACAAAGACAAGATGGCGATCTACCTCGGCGAGTGCCGGCACATGGGGATCAAGGTGCTGCCGCCCGACGTGAACTCGTCCGAGGGTCGGTTCACCCCTGTCGGGGACGACATCCGCTTCGGGCTGGCCGCCATCCGTAACGTCGGCAACAACGTCGTCCACGGCATCGTCGAAGCACGCTCCGAGCAGGGTCCGGCGTCCGACTTCAACGAGTTCCTCGACCACATCCCGCTGATCGCCTGCAACAAGCGGGTCATCGAGTCGCTGATCAAGGCCGGGGCGTTCGACTCGCTCGGCCATACGCGCCGCGGCCTGATGGAGTGCTTCGAGACGAAGGTCGACGAGGTCATCGACCTGAAGCGAAACCAGGCCAACGGCCAGGATGACCTCTTCGCCGATTTCTTCGGCGCGGACGATGCCTCGGGTGGCGGGGGCGGCCTGGCGACCAGCCCCGTGCCCGACCTGGAGGAATGGGACAAGCGCACCCGGCTCGCCTTCGAGCGCGAGATGCTGGGCCTCTACGTCTCGGATCATCCGCTGCAGGGGCTGGAGCACATCCTGACCGCGAACCGGGACATCAGCATCGCGCAGCTGGTCTCCGACGACGGCCCCCGCGACGGGTCGGTGACGATCTGCGGCATGGTCACCGCCGTCCAGCGCAAGCAGTCGAAGGACGGCCGCATCTGGGCCATCGTCACCGTGGAGGACCTGGAGGCGTCCGTCGAGGTGCTCGTCTTCGCCAACGCGTACGCGCCCGTGGCGATGTCGCTGGCGACCGACACGGTCGTCCGCATTCGCGGACGGGTGCGCGAGAAGGACGACAGCGTGGAGCTGAGCGGCCAGGACGTCAGCTTCCCCGACACGAGCGAGGGCCCGTCCGGCCCGGTGACGATCCAGCTGCCGACCGCGCGGTGCACGCCGGCGGTCGTCGAACAGCTGCGCTACGTGCTCGGGAACCATCCCGGGATGGCGGAGGTGCGCATGCGGCTGCTCGGCCCGCAGGGCGCCAAGGTGTGGCGGCTGGACGACCGGCTGCGGGTGCTCCCGTCGCCGTCGCTGATGGCCGACCTCAAGGCGCTGTTGGGCCCGAGCTGTGTCGGGGCCTAGAGTTTCCGCCGTGCGTAACTCCCGGATCGTGACGTGGGTGGGCGTCCTCGCGGCCGTTTCGGCGCTCGCGGGCGTCGTCGGCGCGTTCGTGTGGTCGCGCGTCGCCGTGCTGCCCGGGTACCGCGTCGCCGCCGACGGGAGCGCCACCCTCGGCGAGCTCGGGCAGATGCAGATCGTGAGTGCGGACGCCGTCTACGTCCTGGTGGGCATGGCGGTCGGGCTGCTTCTCGGCCCCCTGGCCTGGACCTGGTTCAAGCACGTCGGCTGGCCGTGCGCTCTCATCGCCACCGGCGCGGGCCTGCTGGCCGCGCTGGTGTGCCGCTCGGTGGGGCAGCTGTTGGGGCCCGGCCCGTTCGACGCACGGCTGGCCGCCGCGCAGCCCGGCGATCTGGTCCCCGTTTCGCTGCACCTGGACGCCCCGTCCGCGATCGCCGTGTGGGCCTTCGCGGCGGTCGCGCCCACCCTGTTCCTGTCGTCGCTCGGCCCCGAGGTCCGGGACGAACCTGCCCGCGCCCTGCCGCTGAGCGAGGAGGCGGCGTCCACTACGCTGGATGACCATGACGGATCAGGAGCAACCCGGGCGAGCTGACACGGCCGCCGAGGTGGTCTGGGCCTACCTGGCCAAGCAGGCCGAGGTGATCGACCAGTACGCCGACGACGTCCGGGCGGACGGTCCGGACGCCGTGCACAAGTCGCGCGTCGCGGCGAGGAGATCCCGGAGCATCCTGAAGATCTACCGCAGCGTCCTCGACAAGCGGAGCGCGCGCCAGCTTGAGTCGGGCCTGAAGTGGTTCGGCGAGAAGCTGGGCGCGCCGCGGGACGCCGAGGTGCTGCGCGACTACCTCATCGATCTCGTTGGCGAGCTGGACGGCGACTCGCTCGTCGGCCCCGTCGCCGAGCGCCTGCCCGCCGACCTGGAGGCCGAGCACGCCCGTGCGCATGCCGCGCTCGTCGAGGCGCTCGACACCGACCGGTACCGCGAGGTGCGCGGACTGTTCGACGAGTTGGTCGCGACCCGGCCGAGCTCCGAGCTCGGGGAGCGCCCCGCCACCGAGGTGCTGCCAGGCCTGCTGGACGCCTCCGTCGAGCGGGCGCGGGCCGTGCGGGCCAAAGCGGGGGGCGACCTCCAGGTTCTGGAGCCGTGGCACGACGTCCGCAAGGCGGCCAAGGCGGTGCGCTACTGCGCCGAGGCGCTGGTGGACACGTTCGGGGACGCTGCCGCGCAGATCGCCAAGCGGTGGGAGGCGGTCACCGAATCGCTGGGTTCGATGCAGGACAGCGTGGTCGGCGAGCACGTCCTCGCGCAGCGCGCCTGGGCTGCGGAGCTCGCCGGCGAGCCCACCGACACGTACTTGACGCTGATCGGCCTCGAGCTCGCCCGCCGCAAGGACGCCTTGGAGCGCGGGATCGAAGCCGTCGACAGCGCTCTCGCAGCCGGCGTGGACCTCAGCCCCGCTGGAGACGCCGCGAACTGACGGGATGCTCGCCTCCTGCCGGCTTCGTCCGCGCTGGCTTGCCTGCGCTGCCCAGGCTGGCCCGGCGCGCGGCCAGTGCCGTCCGCGCTGGCGGCGGTGCGCGCGGCCCGTGTCGTCCTTGCGAGCTGCCCGCGCTGCCCGTGTCGGCTTTGCGCGCGGCCCGCGCTGTCCTTGCCCGCGCCGCTGCTAGGCATAACGGGATTATCTTGCCACCAGACGGGATGCGGATCGACGCATATTGCGATGACAAGGAGGTTCGCGAACCAGTGACCGAGTCCGTCGCCACGAGTGGCAGGATAATCCCGTTATGTCCGCCGCTCAGGTCGGCGACGGTGACCTCTCGCTCACAGGCGGCTGCTCGGAGCGGGCGTCCACTTGGCCCTCGTCGCCTGGGGTGCGTTCGGCCCGAAATCGGCGATTGACGGGGCCCGGGACAGCCTCCGCGGCGACCGCCTCGCGCCGGAGAGCTTGGTAAACAGCACGCGCTCGATCGGCTGGTCTGCGCGCGATGCCAGCCCCGCGCGATCTGCACGTGAGATGTTGCGTGAGTCGGCAGATCAGTCCCGCGAGAGCTGCGCGCTAGTGACGACGAAGCGCGGAGCATGCGCTTCCGGAACCGTCGCGCCGTGGCCCCTACGGCGTCACTGCGCCGTCGGAGGTCAGTCCCGCGACAGGGGCGCACGTGACGATGGCGCGTCGGAGGTCGCCGCGACAGGGCCCCAGGTGGCGGTTTGGCGCGTCGCGAGGTCAGCCCCGCGAGATGGGCGCAAAAGTCGCGGACGTCACCGCGGCGAGGTCGCCGGCCGCCAGCTCGACCTGGGTGCCGCGACGTCCGGCCGAGACGTGGATGGTCGGAAAACGCGTCGCGCTCTCGTCGATCACCGTCGGGAGCGGGGTGCGTTGGCCGAGCGGAGAGATCCCGCCGACGACGTAGCCGGACGATCGCTGCGCAACCGCCGGGTCGGCCATCTCCACTTTCTTGACACCGAGCGCGGCGGCCATCGCCTTGAGGTCGAGCATCCCCGCGACGGGGACGACCGCGACCGCGAGCTTGCCGGAGGCGTCCACGACGAGGGTCTTGAAGATGCGCGCGGGGTCCACGCCGAGTTCGGCGGCGGCCTCCGCGCCGAAGTGGGTCTCGCCGTCGTGATGCGTGTAGTGGCTGAGCGTGAACGGCACGCCGGCGGCGGTGAGCGCGCCGGTGGCCGGGGTGCCGCCCGCGGCCTTGTTCTTCTTCGCCATGTCGTTCCTTGCGGTTGAGGGGGTTGCGGTCCACGCGCGACGGGGTCCGTTAGAGCAGGGCGGCCACACCCCAGGTGGCGAGCGGGGCCAGCAGCAGGGCGGGCAGCAGGTTCCCGACGGCGATCTGCTTCAGGTTCAGCAGCCGCAGCGCCAGCCCCAACAGCATGACGCCGCCGGTGGCGGTCAGGGCGTCGATCTGGGCCGCGCTCAGAAAGTCCCCGAGTACGAACCCCAGCAGCGTGAGCGCGCCCTGAATGATCCCGACCGCGACGGCCGAGAACAACACGCCGATTCCCAGACTCGACGCGAACGCGATGGCCGCGAACCCGTCCATCACCGACTTCACCAGCAGTTGGTCGGCGCCGCGACCCAGGCCGTCCGACAGCGAGCCGAGGATCGTGAGCGGGCCGACGCAGAACAGCAGGGTCGGGGTGACCACGGCGTCCACGAAGCGGGCGTCCTGGCCTCCGGACACGAAGCGGCGCTGGACGAACTCGGCCAAGCCCTCGATGCGCTGCTCCAGCCGCAGCGCGGTGCCGAGAATCGCGCCCACGAGCAGCGACCCGAGCACGATCAGCATGCCGGCCCCGCCGACCTCGGCGCGCAGGGCCTCGGTGCCCATCGCGGCGGCGCTGCCGAACCCGAGCACCACCGTGATGAGCCCGAGGACGTCGGTGACGATGTCGCGCGCGTGCTGGGGAATGCGGTTGCCGAGCAGGACACCGAGCAGGGCCCCCGCCGCGACGGTGACCACGTTCGTGACCGTGCCGAGTCCGATGAACATGCGCCCATACAATCACCCTGTGCTCTTGAGAACGATCGATGTCCGTGGCCGCCAGCTCGACTACCGCCGGGTGATCCCCCGCGCCGACTTCGACGTCGACCACGCCGTCGACGTCGTCGCGCCGATCTGCCACGCCGTCGCCGAACGCGGCGAGGACGCCCTGCGCGAGTTCGCCGAGCGCTTCGACGGCGTCGTCCCCGAGAACCTGCGCGTGCCCGCGGACGTGCTGCGCCGCTGCGCCGACGAGCTCGACCCGACCGTCCGCGCCGCGTTCGAGGAGTCGATCCGTCGCCGGCGCGCGGTCGCCGTCATCGAGAAGCGGCCCGAGCTCAACCGCGTCGAGGTGGCGCCGGGGGCGTTCGTCGAGCAGCGCATCATCCCGGTCGCGCGCGTCGGCCTCTACGTTCCGGGCGGCCTCGCCCCACTGGCCAGCTCGGTGGTGATGAACGTGATCCCGGCGCAGGTCGCCGGGGTCGGGTCGCTCGCGGTGGCGTCCCCGCCGCAGAAGGACTTCGGCGGCCTGCCGCATCCGAACATCCTCGGCCTGTGCCACCTGCTCGGCGTCGACGAGGTGTACGCCGTCGGTGGCGCGCAGGCGATCGCGATGTTCGCCTACGGCGTCGAGGGGTTGTGCGAGCCCGTCGACATGGTCACCGGCCCCGGCAACATCTACGTGGTCGGAGCCAAGCGGCACCTGCGCGGGGTCGTGGGCATCGACTCCGAGGCCGGACCCACCGAGATCGCGATCCTCGCCGACGACAGCGCGAACCCCGAGTTCGTCGCCGCCGACCTGCTGAGCCAGGCAGAACACGACCCGATGGCCGGCTCGGTGCTCGTCACCGACAGCTCCCAGCTCGCCGAGGCCGTGGACGCCGCACTCGCGCGTCGCGTCGCCGAGACGAAACACGCCGACCGCGTCCGCACCGCGCTCACCGGCAACCAGTCCGGGATCGTCCTCGTCGACGATGTCGAGCAGGGCATCGCGGTCGTGGACGCCTACGCCGCCGAGCACCTCGAGATCCAGACCCGCAACGCCTACGAGGTCGCCCAGCGCATCACCAACGCGGGGGCGATCTTCGTCGGCTCATACGCGCCGGTCTCGCTCGGCGACTACTCGGCCGGCTCGACGCATGTCCTGCCCACCGCCGGCGCGGCGCGCTACTCGTCGGGGCTGAACGTGTCGAGCTTCTACAAGGCCGTCCACGTCATCAACTACTCCGAGTCCGCGCTGCTCGACCTGGCGTCCACGGTCGAGACGTTCGCCCTGGCCGAGGACCTGCCCGGGCACGCCGCCGCCGTCACCGTCCGCCGTCCCCGGGGTGAGGCCCGATGAGGCCCAACCCGAGCCTGGCCGACCTGCCGCTGCGCCCGGAGCTGGTGGGGGAGGAGCCCTACGGCGCCCCGCAGCTCGACGTCCCGGTCTGCCTGAACGTCAACGAGAACCCCTACCCGCCGACCACCGAGATCCGCCGGGCGATGGCCGACGCGGTCATGGACGTCACCACCCGCGTCAACCGCTATCCCGATCGCGAGGCGACCAACCTGCGCTGGGCGCTCGCCCACTACCTGGGCCACGGCCTGACGATCGACAACACCTGGGCGGCCAACGGCTCCAACGAGGTGATGACCCACCTGCTCGGTGCGTTCGGCGGCCCCGGACGCCGCGCGCTCACCTTCACCCCGACCTACTCGATGTACCCCGAGTACGCGCGCAACACGCACACCGACTACATCACCGTGCCGCGCCGCGACGACTTCGGTCTCGACGGGCGCCTCGTGCTCGACGCGATCGACGAGCACCGTCCCGACGTCGTCATCATCACGACGCCGAACAACCCCACGGGCACGTCCACGAGCCTGGACGTCTTCGAGGAGATCCTCGCGGGCACGGACGCGATCGTCGTCGCCGACGAGGCCTATCAGGAGTTCGCCGCGCACCCCGAGGACACTGCGCTGCGGCTGCTGTCCCGCTACGGCAACCTCGTCGTGAGCCGCACGATGAGCAAGGCGTTCGCCCTGGCCGGCGGACGCGTGGGCTACTTCGCGGCGGCCCCCGCGATCGTGGACGCCTGCCGCATCGTCCGGCTGCCCTACCACCTCTCGGCGCAGACCCAGGCGCTCGCCGAGGTGGCGCTCGCGCACGCCGACGAGATGCTCGCCAAGGTCGACCTGCTGCGCGAGACCCGCGACGAGATGCTGACGAGGCTGCCCGCGATGGGGTTCGAGATCGTCCCCTCGGACGCGAACTTCGTCCTCGTCGGACGCTTCGCCGACCGGCACGCGGTCTGGCAGCAGCTGCTCGACCGGGGCGTTCTCGTCCGCGAGACCGGTCCGGCGGGGTTCCTGCGGGTGAGCGCCGGCACCCAGCCCGAGATGGAAGCCTTCTACCGCGCGCTCGCGCAGATCGAGGACGCCCGATGACCGACCGCACCGCCCGACTGCACCGCGAGACGTCCGAGTCGACGATCACCGTCGAGGTCAACGTCGACGGCACCGGACGCAGCCAGATCAGCACCGGCGTCGGCTTCTACGACCACATGCTGACCGCGCTGTCCAAGCACTCGCTCATCGACCTCACCGTCGAGGCGAGCGGCGACGTCCACATCGACGGCCACCACGTCGTCGAGGACACCGCGATCGTCCTCGGCCAGGCGCTCGCCCAGGCCCTCGGCGACAAGGCGGGCATCCGCCGCTACGGCGACGCCACGGTCCCGCTGGACGAGGCGCTGGCCCGGTGCGTGGTCGACCTCGCGGGGCGCCCCTACGTCGTGTGCTCCGGCGAGCCGGACGCGCAGGTCTACGCGCGCATCGGCGGATCCGGGGTGCCCTACCAGGGCTCGATGACGTACCACGTCGTCGAGTCGTTCGCGATGAACGCCGGGATCTGCGTCCACCTGAGCTTGCTCGCCGGTCGCGACCCGCACCACATCGTCGAGGCGCAGTTCAAGGCGCTCGCCCGCGCGCTGCGCGCCGCCGTCGAGCCCGACCCGCGCATCGAGGGCCTCGTCCCGTCGACGAAGGGCTCCCTGTGACGGCGCGGGTCGTCATCCTCGACTACGGCTCCGGGAACCTGCACTCGGCGACCCGGGCCTTGGAGGCGACCGGCAGCGACGTGCTGCTCACCTCCGACCTCGCCGCTGCGGACGAGGCGGACGGCCTCGTGGTCCCGGGCGTCGGCGCCTTCGCCGCCTGCATGGCGGGGCTGACCGCCGCCGGCGGGCCCGAGCTCATCCTCGGACGCCTGCGCCGCGGCGCCCCGGTGCTCGGCATCTGTGTCGGCCACCAGGTGATGTTCGACCGAGGCGTCGAGCACGGCGCGGAGGCGAGGGGGCTGGGCGTGCTGCCCGGGACCGTCGAACGGCTGACAAGCGACCGGCTGCCGCACATGGGCTGGAACACCGTCGACGCGGCCGACTCGTCGGCCCTGTTCGCCGGCATCGAAACCGAGCGGTTCTATTTCGTGCACAGCTACGGCGTCCACGACCGGGCCGACTGGCCCGACGGCGCGCGGCTCACCTGGGCCGAGCACGGCGGCGACCGCTTCGTCGCTGGCGCGGAGTACGGCGCGCTGTCCGGCGTCCAGTTCCACCCGGAGAAGTCCGCGGACGCCGGTGCGCGGCTGCTGCGCAACTGGGTCGCGACGCTGCCGCGCTGAGCGTCGCTGCCGCGACCGGACGCCCACCGCAACCCCGGCGTCGTGCTCGCCGGCGCCCGTCGCCGCGGATCGGCCACCTCCCGGCGGCCCGCAGCGTCGACGAGCGAGCCGCTAGCCTGACGGGCAGACCACAACCGCACTGTTCAAGGAGAATCCGTGTCCGACAAGCTCACGCTGCTGCCCGCCGTCGACGTCCAGGGCGGTCAGGCCGTCCAGCTCGTCCGGGGCGAGGCGGGCACCGAGAAGACGTTCGGCGACCCGCTGGCCGCCGCTCGGCGCTGGCAGGACGCGGGCGCCGAATGGCTGCACCTGGTGGATCTGGACGCGGCGTTCGGACGCGGCTCCAACGCCGAGCTCCTCGCCGAGATCATCTCCACGCTCGATCTCAAGGTGGAGCTGTCCGGCGGCATTCGCGACGACGCGACCCTCGATCGCGCCCTGGGCACCGGCTGCCGACGCGTCAACATCGGCACCGCCGCGCTGGAGAACCCCGCGTGGTGCGAGCGCATCATCGGCGAGCACGGCGACCGCATCGGGATCGCGATCGACGTCAAGGGGACCCAGCTCGCCGCCCGCGGCTGGGTGCGCGAGGGCGGCGATTGGGCCGAGGCCATCGACCGGCTGTCGGACGCGGGCTGTCGCACGTTCGTCGTCACCGACGTGCAGTCCGACGGCATGCTGACGGGCCCGAACCTGGAGTTGCTGCGCGCCGTCGCCGAGCGCACGGACGCCGAGGTGATCGCGTCCGGCGGCATCGCCCGCCTCGACGACCTGACCGCCCTGCGCGGGCTCGTCCCCACCGGCGTCACCGGCGCGATCATCGGCACCGCGCTCTATGTGGGCAACTTCTCCCTGCCCCAGGCACTGGACGCGGCGGGTCGCTGACCAGGCTCGCCGCCCGGACGCGTGAGGCGTCCGGGCCGCGGTGGGTCACAAGGCGACGAGGGCGTCGCGAGCGCGTGGGTCAGCGGACGCCGCGCGGGAAGGGGAGCGGCGCCGGGATGCGCTGGTTGCCCGCGGTGATGTCGATGCCGAGGTCCTTGGCGTAGACGGGGTAGGTGCGGTCGAGTTCGGCCAGCCCGTTCGACCCCATCTGCAGCTTGAACACGCGGCCGCCTCGCAGGCGGTGGTTCTGCGCGCCGCCAAGGCCGTAGGCGCCGAAGCCGCTGCCGGGGCCATAACCCAGCTGGATGCCGTAGTAGTTGCCCCAGTAGGTGTTGATGTGGTCGTGACCGACGGACACCGAGCGGGTCTCGCCGCGCTTGAGCAGCGCGTTGAACATGCCGGAGTTGAACGGCCCGGGGCACTCGTCCTCGTTGCGCTCACCGGTGATGCCGTGCTTGGCGACGGCCCGCTGGTGCGCGGCGGCGGAGCGGTCGTCCACGCTGGAGAACCACATGAAGCGGTGCTCCCACAGGGCGATGTGGAAGAACATCGACGACGGGACGACGCGGCGGTTGTCCTGCTCGAGCTCCTGGGAGAGGCGGTAGTACCAGTCGACCTGGTCCATGCGCAGCCAGTCCCAGTCGGGGTAGCCCTCGAAGTCCTGGCCGGCGATCTTCTCGGGGGCGTAGCGCCCGGAGTCGAGCAGCCAGATGCCGTAGGCGCTGCGGCGTCCGCGCGGGGCGAGGATCGGCAGGTACATGTTGCCGGTGCCGGTGATGCCGCGGGCGCCGTCGACGTTCACGTTGTGGCGGTACTGGCGGTAGAAGGCGAGCATGGCGGCCTCGTCGATGCCCGACTTCGGCGTGGAGTCCTCGTCGTGGTTGCCGAAGGTGGCCAGCCACGGCGTGCCGGTGGCCTCGACGGTGGCGGCGACGTTGTTCATCGCCTGCTTGTGCTCCAGCGCGGTGGCCGGGGTGCCGTTGATGTTGTCGCCCACGAGGATGACGAGGTCGGGCCGCTCGGTGCGCACCGCCTTCGTGATCAGCTCCAGGGTGCGCTTGTCGGTGAGCTGGGTGTCCTGGGTGTCGTTGAACTGCAGGATCGTGAAGCTGCCGTCGTTGCGGAACCGCAGGGACGTGCGGGCGACGCCGCCGCGCTTCGCCACGGGCCGGCGGTCGCCCTGCGCGTTGTCCGCCTGAGCGGTCTGGGGGAAGCCGAGCGCACCGGCACCGGCGGCCAGGCCCACGGCGCCGGTGGCGCCCAGAAGGCGGCGGCGGTTCAGGGAGGGGGTGTTGTCGGACACAGATACTCCTATCGAGGGGGAGGGACGCGTCCGCGCCCGCGTCGTGGCGGGGCGGCCGCGGGTGTCTATGAAGGAGACACCCTCACCCCATCAGCGCCCGGTGACCGGCGCGGGACGCCGCGGTGACGGGCGGCCGAACACGCTTTGACCGATTCGACTAGAGTTGCCGCGGCAAACATCGACTCTAGAAGGACACAGATGAGCGGTCACTCCAAGTGGGCCACCACGAAGCACAAGAAGGCGGCGATCGACGCCAAGCGCGGCAAGCTCTTCGCCAACCTCATCAAGAAGATCGAGGTGGCCGCCCGGGTGGGCGGTGGTGACCCCGGTGGAAACCCGACGCTGTACGACGCCATCCAGAAGGCGAAGAAGAACTCGGTCCCCAACGACAACATCGATCGCGCGGTCAAGCGCGGCTCCGGTGCGGGCTCGGACGCGGTCTCCTACGACGAGATCACCTACGAGGCCTACGGCCCCGGCGGCGTGGCGATCCTGATCAACTGCCTCACCGACAACCGCAACCGCTCGGCGTCCGACATCAAGGTCGCGATCACCCGCCACGGTGGCACGGTCGCCGACATGGGCTCGGTCGCGCGCGTGTTCGACCGCAAGGGCGTCGTCGAGGTGAAGAAGGTGCAGCAGCCCGAGGAGAAGAAGGCCGCGCCGCGCACCATCACCGAGGACGACCTGCTCGAGGCCACCATCGAGGCGGACGCCGAGGAGATCAACGACGGCGACGACGTGTTCGAGATCATCTCCGAGGTGAGCGACATGGTCGAGGTGCGCAAGGCCGTCCAGGCCGCGGGCATCGACTACGAGTCGGCCGACCTGAAGTTCATCCCGCAGTTCACCCAGCCGATCGAGTCCAAGGAGCAGGCCGAGAAGCTGTTCAAGCTGCTCGACGCGATCGAGGACGTCGAGGACGTCGAGGCCGTCTACTCGAACGAGGACGTGCCGGACGAAATGCTCGCTGCGCTCGACGCCTGAGGTTAGTATCCGAACGTCTGTTCGGAGGAGGGCGTATGCGTGTGCTCGGGATCGATCCCGGCCTGACCCGCTGCGGTATCGGCGTGGTCGAGGGGACGACCGGGCGCCCGCCGGCGCTGGTGATGGCCGACGTCGTCCGCACGGACGCCGCCGCCGACACCGGGCAGCGGCTCGCCGACCTGGAGCGGGCGCTCGTGCAGTACCTGGCCGAGTACCGCCCCGACGCGATGGCGATCGAGCGGGTCTTCGCCCGCCGCGACGTCTCGACGATCATCGGGACGGCGCAGGCGTCCGGGGTCGCGCTGCTGGTCGGTACGCGGGCCGGGCTCTCGGTCGTCCAGCACACCCCCAGCGAGGTGAAGGCCGCGATCACGGGCTCCGGCCGGGCCGACAAGGCGCAGGTCGGACAGATGGTGATGCGCGTGCTGAAGCTGGACGCCCCGCCCCGGCCCGCCGACGCGGCGGACGCGGTGGCGCTCGCGGTCTGCCACCTGTGGCGCGCGCCGATCCAGAACCGCATCGCCGAGGCGCAACGCCGCATGGAGCTGGCCGAAGGGGTCGCCCGGGCGCGCGCCCGCGCGGCCGAGAGGAGACGCGGGTGATCTCGCAACTGACCGGAACCGTCGTCGCGGTGAGCGCGACCGCCGTGGTGGTGGACGTCGGCGGCGTCGGCTTCCGCGCGCTGTGCACGCCCGCGGTGGCGTCCGCCGTGCGGCTGGGGAAGACGTCGACCGTGCACACCTCGATGGTGATCCGCGACGAGGTGCCCGCGCTGTTCGCGTTCGCCGACGCCGACGAGCGCGACGCGTTCGACCTCGTCCGCAGCGCCACGGGCATCGGTCCGAAGATCGCCCAGGCGGTCGTCTCCGTGCTGCCGCCCGCCGAGCTGCGCGCGGCCATCGCGGCCGAGAACGTCGCGGCGCTGACCCGCGTCCCGGGCATCGGACCCAAGGGCGCCCGCCGGCTCGTCATCGAGCTGAAAGACAAGGTCAACACCCTGGCCGCCGTCACCGCCGAGGGTGCCGGCCCGGTGGCCGCCGCGCCGGCCTACGACTGGCGCGACCAGGTGCGCGGCGGCCTGGAGTCGCTCGGCTGGTCGGCCCGGGACGCCGAGGCGGCCTGCGAACGCGTCGAGCCGCTGGCGGCGGAGCATCCCGAGTACGGCGTCGGCGAGCTGATGAAGGCCGCGCTGCGGGGCCTGGCCAAATGAGCCGGCTCGAGTCTGATCCGCTCGACCCGCACGTGCACGGCGACGAGAGCGCGGCCGAGTCGGCGCTGCGGCCGCCGACGCTGGCGGAGTTCCGGGGTCAAGAACGCGTCGCCGAGCAACTCGGCCTCGTGCTGGCCGCAGCCCAGCAGCGCGCCCGCGTGCCCGACCACATCCTGCTGTCCGGTCCTCCCGGGCTGGGCAAGACGACGTTGGCCATGATCATCGCCAGCGAGCTCGGCTCGCCGCTGCGCATCTCGTCGGGGCCCGCCATCCAGCACGCCGGCGACCTCGCCGCGATCTTGTCGGGGCTGAGCGAGGGCGAGGTGTTCTTCCTCGACGAGATCCACCGCATGAGCCGGCCCGCCGAGGAGATGCTCTACCTCGCCATGGAGGACTTCCGCGTCGACGTCGTCGTCGGCAAGGGGCCCGGGGCGACCGCGATCCCGCTGGAGATCCCGCCGTTCGTCCTGGTCGGCGCCACCACCCGCGCCGGCCTGCTGCCCGGTCCGCTGCGCGACCGCTTCGGCTTCACGGGCCAGCTCGACTACTACGACACCGAGCCGCTCGTCGGCATCGTCCTGCGCAGCGCCGCCCTGCTCGACATCCGGCTGGACGACGACAGCGCCCGGGTCATCGCGTCCCGCTCCCGGGGCACGCCGCGCATCGCCAACCGGCTGCTGCGCCGGGTGCGCGACTTCGCGCTGGTCCGCTCGTCCGGACGCATCACCCCCGCGGTGGCCGCTGGCGCGCTGGAGCTCTACGAGGTGGACGAGCTGGGCTTCGACCGGCTCGACCGGGCCGTGCTCGAGTCGATCTGCGTCCGGTTCGGCGGTGGCCCGGTCGGGCTGTCGACGCTGGCCATGAGCGTGGGGGAGGAGACCGAGACCGTCGAGGAGGTCGCCGAGCCGTTCCTCATCCGGCAGGGCTTCGTCATGCGGACGCCGCGCGGGCGCATCGCCACCCCGCGGGCCTGGACGCATCTGGGCTTGCAGGCGCCGCAACAGGCCGAGGGTCCGGACCTGTTCACGGACGGCGACGCCTAGGCGGTAGTCTGACCGGGCACGGGCCCGCGTGGCCCGACTGACCTGACTTCTCGTTCGAGGGATTGCCGAAACCCATGGGTGACAATAATTTCTGGTCGTTGCTGCTGACGTTCGCCGTCGTGCTGGGCGCCATGTACCTGCTGATGATCCGTCCGCAGCAGAAGCGCCTCAAGCAACAGCAGCAGACGGTGAGCGCGCTGGAGCCCGGCGCCCGCATCATGACCACCGCCGGCGTCTACGCCACCATCGTCCACATGGGTGACCGCCAGGCGATCGTCGAGATCGCCCCCGGCGTCGAGATGACCATCGCCAAGCAGGCCATCGGCCGCGTCGTCTCCTCCGACGACGAAGACTTCGAGTACACCGACGAGCCGGACGCCCCCGCGGACCCGGCCGTCGCGGGTGGTGCCGCCGGCGTCGCGGGCGACCAACTGTCCGACGGCTACGCCTCCTCTTACGACAACGTGCCCCCGGCCGCCGACAACGTCGCGCCGTCCGACCCGGCGTTCGAGCAGGGCGCGGTCGTCGACGGCGACGCCACGGACGAGCCTCGCACCGGCTTCGAGCGCCCGGCGGAACCCGGCCACGTCGACGTGGAGCGCCCCGAGGGCAGCCACCGTGTCGACGGCACCGACGACGATCGTCCTCGGGGGTAACGGCATTGGCCGGGAGCACGAACACGCACAGCAGGCGCCCGGCGGTGCGCACCCACCCGGTGCGCTCGCTGGTCATCTTTCTTCTCTGCACGGCGGCGCTGTTCGTCGTCATGGCCGCCACCAACGCCTGGACGCCCAAGCTGGGCCTCGACCTGCGCGGCGGCACCACGATCACGCTGACCGCCCGTAACTCCACGGGCCAGGGCGGCGTCGACCAGGCCAGCCTCGAGCAGGCCCGCACGATCATCCAGCAGCGCGTCGACTCCATGGGCGTCGGCGAGTCGGAGGTCACCACCGTCGGCGGCAACCAGATCACGGTGTCGGTGCCGAACGTGGCCCCCGACCAGCTCCGCGAGATGGTCGGCCAGACGGCCCAGCTGTACTTCCGTCCCGTCTACCAGATGCAGCAGGCGACGCCGGCGCCGCAGCCAGCCGAACCGTCGGC
This sequence comes from Nigerium massiliense, assembly GCF_000826085.1. Lineage (GTDB taxonomy): Bacteria > Actinomycetota > Actinomycetes > Propionibacteriales > Propionibacteriaceae > Propioniciclava > Propioniciclava massiliense. The sequence goes on from NZ_CCYM01000003.1 coordinate 208,461, forward strand.
GTCCCCCAGCGCGAACCGGCGCCCGGCCCCGGGTCTGCCGACGCCGGCGCCCTCGCCGCGTCCGACCGCCCCCGCGGCCAAGCAGCCCACGGTCGCCGAGGCGATGGCCTGGCAGCCCACCCAGCGCGACCTGGCCGACTTCGCCGCCTATCAGTGCGGCGAGCCGTTCCCCGACGTCACCGACCAGCCGCTGATCACCTGCGACCGGGAGCGCACGGCCAAATACCTGCTCGGCCCGGTGATCGTCCGTGGCGACCAGCTGACCGACGCCCAAGCCGGCATCCTCAGCGGCGGCGTCTCCTGGACCGTGAGCCTCCAGTTCAACGGCGAGGGCGCGGCGAAGTTCGAGGAGGCGACGCGTATGCTGTCGCAGCCAGACCGCCAGGAGCCGCAGAACCAGTTCGCCATCGTGCTCGACTCCGACGTCATCTCGGCGCCACGGGTCAACGAGGCGATCGCCGGCGGCCGGGCGCAGATCACCGGCGACTTCAACCAGGCCAGCGCGACCGATCTGGCCAACGTGCTGAAGTACGGCGCTCTGCCGTTGAGCTTTGAGCTCTCCGAGTCGGCGAACGTGTCCCCGACGCTGGGTGGCGAGCAGCTGCGCGCCGGCTTGATCGGCGGCGCCGTCGGCCTGGCGCTCGTGGCGCTGTACGCGATCGCGTACTACCAGGGCCTGTCGATCGTCATCATCGCCTCGCTGGCACTGTGCGGGCTGATCACGTACGCCCTGCTGGTGCTGCTCGGGCAAAGCATGGGGCTGGCGCTGAACCTGCCCGGCATCGCCGGCGCGATCCTGGCGATCGGCGTCACCGCCGACTCGTTCATCATCTACTTCGAACGTATCCGGGACGAGGTGCGCGACGGCCGCTCCCTGTCCACCGCTATCGAGACCGGCTGGATCGGCTCCCGTAAGACGATCCTGGTCGCGGACGCGGTCTCGCTGCTCTCGGCGCTGGTGCTGTTCATCCTGGCGATCGGATCGGTGAAGGGCTTCGCCTTCACGCTGGGCCTGACGACGGTGGTCGACATCCTCATCGTCTTCTTCTTCACCAAACCGCTCGTGACGCTGCTCGGCCGGACGAAGTTCTTCGGCGAGGGACGCAGGTTCTCGGGCTTCGAGGCAGACCACCTGGGCGCCGAACAGCGTGGACGCCGCACGCGCCGCTTGTCCGCCACCACCGCGAAGGAGGCCTGATGCCCCGCACCGACGACGATCGCCCCGACATCGACGCGACGACGAACGACGCGGCGGCCGACCAGACCGGCGGCGTCCTCGACGAGGCGCCGGAGGCCGGCGAGGAGCAGCGCTCCGCGGCGCCCGGCGACGACACCACGGCCGTGGTGGGCGAGGACGGCCGACCCGAGAAGGCCGCGCGGCGCCAAAGCATCGCGCACCGGCTCTACACGGGCGACGTCTCCTACGACTTCGTCGGCCACCGCAAGAGGTGGTACCTCTTCTCGGGCGTCATCTTGGTGATCTGCCTGCTGTTCGTGCTGTTCCGCGGGCTGAACCTGTCGATCGACTTCCGCGGCGGCACGGAGTTCGCCGTGCCGACGACGGTGACGGCCACGAGCGTCGACGAGTACATCGACGTGGTGCAGTCCTTGCCGCTGCCCGACAACGGCAACGTCAAGGCCAACGCGATCGGCACCAACGAGATCCGCGTCCAGACCCGCGCGCTGAACGCCCAAGAGGAGACCACGGTGCGCAACGCGCTGGCGACGCACGCCGGCGTCCCGGCCGACCAGGTGACCAACAACCTGATCGGCGCCTCCTGGGGCAAGCAGATCACCGAGAGCGGCATCTTGGCGCTGGTGATCTTCCTGGCGCTGGTGTCGGTGTTGATCTGGGTCTACTTCCGCAACGGCAAGATGGCCATCGCGGCGATCGTCGCGCTGGTGCACGACCTGCTCGTCACCGTGGGCGTCTACGCGATCCTGCAGTTCACGTTCAGCCCCGCCAGCCTCATCGGCATGCTCACGATCCTCGGCTACTCCCTGTACGACACGGTGGTGGTCTTCGACAAGGTCCGGGAGAACACCGCCGACATCACGCACCAGCGGAGGACGTATTCGCAGGCCGCCAACGCGGCGGTCAACCAGGTGCTCGTCCGGTCGATCAACACCACGATCATCGGCGTGCTGCCAGTGGCCGCGATCCTGTTCGCCGGCGTGTTCATCCTCGGCACCGGCCCGCTGAAGGACCTGGGCCTGGCCCTGTTCGTCGGCATGATCGCCGGCGCCTACTCGTCGATCTTCATCGCGACGCCGCTGCTCACCGACATGAAGGAGCGCGAGCCGGCGCTGCGTGAGCACGCGGCCCGCCTGCGCCGTCGTTCGTCGCGCCAGCCCGTCGCCGCGGGCGCGAACGCCGGTGCGGCCGCCGGCGGCGGGGCCACGGCCTCGCGCCGCGTCGTCGCCACGGGGTCCGCCGAGCCGGTCGATCCGGATACGATCGGGATGGTCTCAGCCGAGGAGGTGCGGAGCCGCTCGCAGGAGCGTCCCGCCCGGCCCGCGACGTCGGCGCAACGGCAGCAGCCGCAGCGCAGCCCGCGCAGCGAGAGGAAGAAGTGATGAGCGACGAGTTCACGCCCAACCAGCGGCTCATCAACGACCTGATCCACGACGTCCCCGACTGGCCCAAGCCGGGCGTCGTGTTCAAGGACATCACGCCGCTGCTGGCGAAGCCGCAGGGCCTGCGCACGGCGATCAACGAGCTGGTCGCGCTGGCGCCGGCCCCGATCGACCTTGTGGTCGGCATGGAGGCCCGCGGGTTCATCTTCGCCGCCCCGGTCGCGCTGCGCCTAGGCGCGGGGTTCGTCCCCGTCCGTAAGCCTGGCAAGCTTCCCGGCGAGGTCATCACCGAGCAGTTCACGCTGGAGTACGGGCAGGAGTCGCTGAGCATGCAGGTGGACGCCCTCTGGCCGGGCGCCCGCGTCATGATCATCGACGACATCCTCGCCACCGGCGGCACGATGGCCGCGACCGCGGCCCTGGTGAAGCGGGGCGGCGCGGAACTCGTCCACGTCGCCGTGCTCATGGAACTCGGCTTCCTGGACGGCCGTCAGACCATCGCCGACGCGGGCATCGACTCGTTCTCCGCCGTCGTCACGGTCTGACCCGATGGAGTCGGGGCAGCCGTCGCATGACGGGTCACGCTGGACGGACTACCGCGCGATGGTGCGGCTGCCCGTCCGCACCAGGTCGCCGTTCACCGAGATCCTTCTGCGGGGCCTGCTCGCGCTCGGGATCCTGGCGCTGATCACCCTCATCGTCTACCTCGACCGGGACAGCTACGCCGACAACACGAACGGCGACGGCGTCAGCCTGATCGACGCCTTCTACTACGCGACGGTCACCGTCACCACGACCGGCTACGGCGACATCACGCCGGTGGCCGACCACGCGAGGCTGCTCAACGCGTTCCTCGTGACGCCGCTGCGCATCGCGTTCGTCGTGTTGTTGGTCGGCACGACGCTCGAGGTGCTGGCGAACGAGGGCCGCCGGGCCCTCAACGACGCCCGATGGAGGAAGAGGATGCGCAACCACACCGTGCTGCTGGGCTTCGGGACGATGGGGCGCAGCGCCCTGAAGACCCTGCTGCGCCAGGGCGTCGACAAGGAACAGATCGTCGTTCTCGACAACGACGGCGGAGCCATCGCCGCCGCGAACCGCTTCGGGCTGGCGGCCTTCCAGGGCAACGCGACGTCGCGGGAACTGCTCCGCCGCGCCGAGGTCTCCAAGGCGCGCGAGGTCATCATCACCGTCAACCGCGACGACACAGCGATCCTGGCCACCCTCACGGTGCGCCAGCTGAGCCCCGGCGCGCACATCGTCGTCGCGGTGCGCGAGTCGCCCAACGTCGCGCTGCTGCGCCAGTCCGGCGCCAGCGCGGTCGTCACCTCGTCGGACGCCGTCGGACGTCTCGTCGGGCTGTCGGCGGTGCGTCCCGAGCTCGGCTCGATGATGGACGACATGCTCTCCTACGGCGACGGTCTGGAGGTCGCCCAGCGCGACCTCGAGCGCGATGAGATCGGGATCACGCCCGCCGATATCGAGGGCGAGCGGGTCATCGGCGTGGTCCGCAACCAGATCCTGCGCCGCTTCTACGACCCCACCGTCGAGAAGCTGCAGGGCGGTGATCAGCTGATCGTCGTCCGGGCCGCGACGCCGCAGGGGAAGGCGACCAAGCTGCCCGACGACGAGGGCTGAACGAGCGGGCGCGTCCGACCGCGCGAACCTCCCGGTCGCGGCCGGCGGAGTCCTGCCGGGCCTCCTGCGTGGGAGTGCTGGTTCGCTTGGGCGGGTGTGCCTAAACTCGTCCCACCAGGAAGGAGACCGTCGTGAGTGATCGCGCGCAGCGTCCCGGCGGGGTGACGCCGACGACCGTGTCCGCTCCTGCGCCCGCGGGGGATCCCGACGGTGGCGAGCGCATCGCCAGTGAGCAGCCGCGCATCCGCATGAGGCAGGTGCTCGCCCGGCTCGGGGCGCCCCGGAACAATCAGGGCTCGCAGCTCGAGCCGTTGTACAACGCGATGCGCGCCCACCACCCGAAGATCGACACCGCCCTCATCGAGCGCGCCTACAAGACCGCCGAGCACTACCACACCGGGCAGACCCGCAAGAGCGGCGACCCCTACATCACCCACCCGCTCGCGGTCGCGACGATCCTGGCGGGCCTCGGCATGACCGAGCCGACGCTGTGCGCGGCGCTGCTGCACGACACCGTCGAGGACACCTCGTACGCGCTCGAGCAGCTCCGCACCGACTTCGGCGACGAGATCGCGGGCATGGTCGACGGCGTCACCAAGCTCGACAAGATGGTCTACGGCGAGTCCGCGAAGGCCGAGACGATCCGCAAGATGGTCATCGCGATGAGCCGCGACATCCGCGTGTTGGTGATCAAGCTGGCTGACCGGCTGCACAACATGCGCACGATCCACTTCCTGCGGCCCGACAAGCAGAACCGCATCGCCAAGGACACCCTCGAGATCTACGCGCCGCTGGCGCACCGCCTGGGCATGAACGCGATCAAGTGGGAGCTGGAGGACCTGTCGTTCTCGGTGCTCGAGCCCAAGGTCTACAACGAGATCGTCAAGCTGGTCGCGCAGCGGGCGCCGATGCGTGAGGAGTACCTCCACACCGTCCTCGAGCAGGTGCGGGCCGACCTCGCCGAGGCGAAGATCGACGCGACCGTCTACGGCCGTCCGAAGCACTACTACTCGATCTACCAGAAGATGATGGTCCGCGGCCGCGACTTCTACGAGATCTACGACCTCGTGGGGCTGCGCGTGCTCGTCAACGACAAGCGGGACTGCTACGACGTGCTGGGCGTGATCCACGCGCGCTGGCGTCCGCTGCCGGGACGGTTCAAGGACTACATCGCCATGCCGAAGTTCAACCTCTACCAGTCGCTGCACACCACGGTGCTCGGGCCGGGCGGCAAGCCGGTGGAGCTGCAGATCCGCACCCACGAGATGCACCGGCAGGCCGAGTACGGCGTCGCGGCGCACTGGCGGTACAAGGAGGGCAAGGCCGACGGCAGCGAGATCAACTGGGTGCAGTCGATCTCCGACTGGCAGCAGGAGACGGCTGATTCGGGCGAGTTCCTCGACACGTTCCGCGACGAGATCGTCAAGAACGAGGTGTTCGTCTTCAGCCCCAAGGGCGATGTCATCTCGCTGCCGCAGGGCTCGACCCCGGTCGACTTCGCCTACGCCATCCACACCGAGGTGGGCCACCGCTGCATCGGCGCCCGCGCCAACGGACGTCTCGTCCCGCTGGATTCCACGCTCGACATGGGCATGGTCGTCGACATCATCACCTCCAAGTCCGACAACGCGGGCCCGAGCCGAGACTGGCTGAGCTTCGTCAAGACGCCGCGGGCGCGGTCGAAGATCCGGCAGTACTTCACCCGTGAGCGGCGCGACGAGTCGATCGAGCACGGCAAGGAGTTGCTGGCCCGGCAGCTGCGGCGGCACAACCTCTCGGTGCAACGGCTCATCACCCCCGAGGCGCTGGCCGGGTTGGCCCAGCAGTTCCATGTCGCCGACGCGAACGCCTTGCTGGCGAACGTCGGCGAGGGCGTCACGGGCGCCCAGGCGGTCGTGTCCGCGCTCATCACCACGATGGGCGGCGAGGAGGCGGTGGCGGACGCGTCCGTCGCGGACGTCCCGCTCATCACGCGGACGCCGCGGCGTTCGTCCTCGACGAACAACTCCGGGGTCATGGTGGACGGCGATCCGGACACGTGGGCGAAGCTGGCGCGCTGCTGCATGCCGGTACCGGGCGACGAGATCTTGGGGTTCGTGACCCGCGGGGACGGCGTCTCGGTGCACCGCGTCGACTGCCCGAACGTGGCGGCGCTGCGGCGCACCCCCGAGCGGCTCGTGCCCGTGCAGTGGGCGCCCAGCGCAGACGCCGCGTTCCTGGTGGCCATCCAGGTGGAAGGGATCGACAGGGCGGGCCTGCTGTCCGACGTCACGCGGGTGCTGTCGGATATGCACATGAACATCTTGTCGGCGTCCGCTCAGGCGGGGCGGGGCCGGGTCTCGACGATCCGGATGACCTTCGAGACGCCCGACCCGCGGCACCTGTCCGGGGTGATCGACGCGGTCAAACGGGTCAGCGGCGTCTACGAGGTCAGCCGGGTGCATTCCGGGTAGCGGTGCCGGTCACGCCATCGAGCTGGCCATGCCGGTGAAGTAGGGCACCAGCCACAGCGCCCAGACGAGGGTGGAGAAGCGGTGGAAGCGCAGGCGCTCGCGCGCGGAGCCGCGCCGCCAGGTCCAGACGGCCCAGGCTAGGTGGGCCGCCATCAGCACGAGCGCGATCGCGCCCGTGACCTGCATGACCTGGGAGAGCACCCCCGCGACGCCGGCCTTTGCGCCGCCGGAACGGGCGATGACGCCCATCACGCCGGTGCCGGAGGCGTCCAGAACGAGGCCGGTGGCGAACAGGGCGACGTGGCCGGCGCGCAGGGTGCCGGCGCGGTGCTCGGCCCAGACGCCGGCGGTGTAGGCGACGAGCGCGCCGGTGATCAGAACGATGGCGAGAATCAGCATGTCGTCGACGCTACGAAGCGGACGCCGCTGGCAGATCGCCCGGGGGATGGAGCCGTCATCCATCGAACGGTTGATCCCGCGGGACTGTGCGCCGACCGCCGCCGGGGCTACGGTGAACGCGATGTCTTCGGCAGTCTCCTCGGCGACCCGCGCTGTCCAGATCGGCCAGCACGTGCTGTTCGCCGTCCTCGTGCTGGTCGGGACGGTGCAGACCGCCGCGGACGGCCGGCTGTCCGCCTGGGTCGTGGTCACGCTGGCGTTCTTCGTGGCCTGGTACCTGGTCGGCGTCCGCTGGGCGCGCGGCGCGGCGTCCCCGGCGGCGGGCCGCGCCTGGTACGCGGTGCTCACCCTGCTGTGGGCGCTGCTCGTCGGGCTGTCGCCGGCCCTCGGGTGGCTGATGTTCCCGCTGTCGCTGCTGGCGATGCACCTGCTGCCGTTCGTCGGCGGCATCGTGATCGTCGTCGTGCTCACGACGCTGTCGATCGTGGCGCTGGCGCCCACGGCGTCCGAGCCGGTCGGGGCGATCGTCGGCCCGGTGCTGGGGGCGCTCGTGGCGGTCGGGGTGGCGCTGGGCTACCGCCGGGTGCTCGACGAGAGTCGCGCGCGGCCGGCTGGTGGAGGAGCTGACCCGGACACAGGCCGATCTGGTGGCCGTCCAGGAGGAATTGGCCGTCGCCCAGCGCGAGGCCGGCGCGCTGGCGGAACGTGGCCGCCTCGCCCGCGACATCCATGACACGCTGGCCCAGGGCTATTCGTCGATCGTCCTGCTCGCCCGGGCGGCCCGGGCCAGCGGAGGGTCGCCGTCCGACGATGTGCTGCGCCGCATCGAGCAGACCGCCTCCGACAACCTGGCCGAGGCGCGGGCGGTCGTGCACGCGCTGCGTCCCGAGGCCCTCGCGGATGCGCCGCTGCCGGACGCGGTACGGCGGCTGCTGAACAGGCTCGCCGAGCACACCGGCATCGAGACCCGGCTGGACGTCGTGGGCGACCCCCGGCTGTCGTCGACCCGGCTCGACGTCGAGGTGCTGCGCCTGGTGCAGGGCGCGTTGGCCAATGTGCGGACGCACGCGGAGGCGTCCACGGTGGCGGTCTCGCTGTCCTACGAGCCCGACGGGCTGCTCGTCGACGTCGTGGACGACGGCGTCGGCTTCGACCCGGCCGCTGCGACGCCCGCGGCGGCGGACGGCGGTTTCGGACTGCGCGCCATGCGCGACCGGCTGGACGCGCTCGGCGGCACGCTCTCGGTGGAGTCGGCCCCCGGCGAGGGCACGGCGATCGGGGCGTCCCTGCCCTGGGAACGCCCGTGACCCGCGTCGTCGTGGTCGACGACCACCCCGTCGTCCGGGCCGGGCTCGTGGCACTGCTGTCGGCCAGCGGGGTCGAGGTCGCGGGGCAGGCGTCCGGGAAGGCCGACGCGCTGGCCGTCGTGGGCCGCGAACGCCCCGACGTCGTCCTGATGGATCTTCAGCTCGGCGACGACGACGGCGCCGACGTGATCTGGGAGCTGCGGCGTCGCGACCCGGCCGTCCGGGCGCTCGTGCTGACGACCTTCGACACGGACGCCGACATCGTCGCCGCCGTCGAGGCCGGTGCGATGGGCTACCTGCTCAAGGACGCCGACCCGGCGACCCTGGTGGCGGGGGTGGAGTCGGCCGCCAAGGGCCGGCCGGTCTACGCGCCGAGCGTCGCCGGACGGCTGGCCGCCCGCATCGGCGGCGAGCCCGGCACCTCGCTCACCGAGCGCGAGCGGGACGTCGTCGCGCTGCTCGCCGTCGGGATGACGAACCGGCAGATCGCGAAGCGGCTCTTCCTGTCGGAGGCGACGGTCAAGACCCACCTCGTCCACGTCTTCGACAAGCTCGGCGTCGACAACCGGACGGCCGCGGTCGCCGCCGCCCGGGCTCGCGGGCTGCTGCGCTGAGCGTCAGCGGGTGAAGTCGGCCAGCGTCGCCTGCGCCTGGTCGAGCCAGGTCTGATAGGTGGCGATGGAGTCCTGCGCCTTCTTCACGGCCTGCTGGTCGCCGCGTGCCTCGGCCTTGGCGACCTTCTCGGTGAGGCGCTGGATCTCGGTCGAGAGCATGTTCACCGTCTCCTGGGCGCGCTGGCGCGCCTCGGGGTCGGTGCGCTTCCACTCGTCGTCCTCGGCCTTCTTGACGGCCTGCTCGAGCGCGCGGACGCGGTTGTCGAGCCCGCGGATCGCGTCGCGCGGCACCTTGCCCAACTGGTTGTACTGCTCGAGGAACTGCCGGTAGGCGGCGCGGGACTTCTCCAGGTCGGTGACGGGGACGACCGTCGCCTCGGCCTCGGCGAGCAGCTTCTCCTTCGCCTCGAGGTTGCCGCGGAACTCGGCGTCCTGTTCCGACTGCGCGGCGGACCGCGCGTTGAAGAACTGGTCCTGCAGGCCGCGGAACTCCGACCACAGCTTGTCGTCGACGTCGCGCGGGGCGGGACCGGCCGCCTTCCAGCGCGCCATCAGGTCGCGGAACGCCCCCGACGTCGGCCCCCACTCGGTGGATTCGACCAGCGGGCGGGCCTCCTCGATGATGGCTTCCTTGACGCGCTTGGCCGTGTCGCGCTGCGCGGACTGCTCGGCGAACTGAGCCTTGCGGCGACGGGTGTAGGTGGTGCGGGCCGACGAGAACCGGCGCCACAGCGCGTCGTCGGTCGCCCGGTCGATGCGCGGCAGCGCCTTCCACTGATCGAGCAGCGCGCGGAACCGGTTGACGCCGCCGCGCCAGTCGTTGCCCTCGGCGAGCTTCTCGGCCTCGGCGACCATGCCCTCCTTGGCCTGTCGGGTCTCCTCGTGCTGCTTGGCCCGCTCCGCTTTGCGGGCCGCCGACTGCTCGCTGAGCAGCGGCGCCAGGTTGTCCAGGCGCGCGGCGAGCGCGGCCAGATCGCCCACGGCGTTCGCGCCGGCCACGGACGTGCGGGCCGTGTTGATCGACTTGCGTGCTTCCTCCGGGGACAGTGCGCCCGAGCGGACGCGCTGCTCCAGCAGCGACACCTCCAACTCCAAAGCCTCGAAGCGTCTGACGTAGAACTGCAGGGCTTCGTCGGCGGAGACGTCGGGGATCTGACCGACCATGCGCTCGTCGTCGCCCTCGCGCACGAAGACGGTGCCGTCCTCGGCGACGCGACCGAAGCTGGCCGGACCTGTGGAGTCAGTCATGGCGCCCATCTTGCCCTAAGGCGGGGGATCGTGTGACGCGTGCTCGGCGATAAGCTGGACGACGTGCTTGTTGCGTCCTTCCTCGCCGGCGCCCTCCAGGCGAACTGCTACCTGGTCGGCGCCGACGGTCGCGACGACGCGGTCGTCATCGACCCGGGGGAGGGCGCCGCTGACGGCGTCGCCACCCTCGCCGCGGAGCACGGCCGCCGCGTCGTGGGCGTTCTGCTGACGCACGGCCACGTGGATCACGTGGCGGCCGCCGCCGACGTGGCGGACGCCTCCGGCGTCCCCTGTTGGCTGCACGAGGCCGACCGCGAGCTACTGGACGACCCGGCGGCCGGCGACCCGATGATGCAGCAGCTCGTCGACGCGATGGGCGTCGACGTGCGACCGCCGCGCCGCCTCGAGCTGCTGGGCGGCGGCGAGACGATCGACGTCGCCGGGCTCAGCTTCCACGTCGTGCACGCGCCGGGGCACCGTCCGGGCTGCGTGCTGTTCCGCCTCGGCGGCGGTGAGGGCGAACTCATCTTCAGCGGCGACGTCGTCTTCGCCGGCTCCATCGGCCGCACCGACCTGCCCGGCGGCGACCCCGCCGCGATGCTGGCGACGCTGAAGGACGTCGTCCTCCCGCTGCCGGACGCCGCCGCCGTGCTGCCCGGGCACGGCCCGGCGACCACCGTGGCACACGAGCGCGCCACCAACCCGTCCCTGCAACCGTCGTTCCTGAGGTGACCATGAGACCCAAGCCGCTGTCCGGATTCCCTGAGTTCCTGCCCCAGGGCAGGATCGTCGAGCAGGCCGTCCTGGACTCGCTGCGTCACACGTTCGAGTTGCACGGCTTCGCCTCCGTCGAGACGCGCGCCGTCGAGACGATGGAGGCGCTGACGCGCAAGGGCGACATCACCAAGGAGGTCTACGTCGTCCGCCGGCTGCACGCCGAGGAGGGCGACAAGGGCGACGACCTCGGCCTGCACTTCGACCTGACGGTGCCGTTCGCCCGCTACGTCGTGGAGAACGCCGGGCACCTCGCGTTCCCGTTCCGTCGGTACCAGATCCAGAAGGTGTGGCGGGGCGAGCGCCCGCAGGAGGGTCGCTACCGCGAGTTCCTGCAGGCCGACATCGACGTCGTCGGCGACGGCTCGCTGGCCGACCACCACGACGCCGAGGTGCTGCTCGTCATGGTCGAGGCGCTCGGACGCCTCGGCGCCCTCGGCGTGCCCAAGGTCACGTTCCACATCAACAACCGGCTCCTCGCCGAGGGCTTCTACCGCGGGCTGGGCATCGAGGACCACCTCGCCGTGCTGCAGCGGGTCGACAAGCTCGACAAGATCGGCCCGGACGCCGTGCGCGCCCTGCTGGTCGACGAGCTGGGCCTGAGCGGCGACGCCGCCGACAAGTGCCTGGCCCTCGCCACCATCCAGAGCGGTGACGAGTCGTTCGTCGAGCAGGTGCGCGCCCTGGGCGTCCAGCACGAGCTGCTCGACCAGGGGCTGGCGGCGCTGGCGTCCGTCGTGCGGACCGTGAACGCCGCGGCCACGGGCTCCGTCGTCGCCGACCTGCGGATCGCCCGGGGGCTGGACTACTACACCGGCACGGTCTACGAGTCGGTGCTGGAGGGCCACGAGAACCTGGGGTCGATCTGCTCGGGTGGCCGCTACGACGCGCTCGCCTCCGACGGCAAGCGCACCTTCCCGGGCGTGGGCATCTCGGTGGGCGTGACCCGCATCCTCGGGGTGCTGATCGGACGCGGCGAGCTGGTGGCGTCCCGCTCGGTGCCGACCTGCGTGCTGGTGGCCGTCGACAACGAGGACGCCCGCGACGCGGCCGTGGCGACCGCGCAGCGACTGCGCGCCCGCGGCATCCCGACCGAGGTGGCCCCGAAGGCGGACAAGTTCGGCAAGCAGATCCGCTACGCCGACCGCCGCGGCATCCCGTACGTGTGGTTCAGCGACGGCTCGGTGAAGGACATCCGGTCGGGCGAGCAGGTGCCGGCCGACGCGTCCGCATGGACGCCCCCGGCGGACGACCTGCGCCCGCACGTGGGGCGCCCAGACCCCCGGGGCTGACCGGAAGCCGGACGTGGCTCTGAGCATGGCGTCCCCGGACGGCCGATCCGGGGCCGCAAGGCGACCGCGCTTCGTCCGCAGCGGAGCCAGCCCTTAGACTCGTCCCCACGCGCTCCGCACCGTCGATGCGGGGGCAAGAAAGGAATCACATGCTGCGCACGCACAAGGCGGGCGAACTCCGCGCCGAGAACGTCGGCCAGACCGTCACGCTGACCGGCTGGGTCGCGAAGCGACGCGACCACGGCGGTGTCGCCTTCATCGATCTCCGGGACGCCTCCGGCATCTGCCAGGTGGTCGTCCGCGACGAGTACCTCGCCTCCGCCGGCATCCACGACCTGCGCAACGAGTTCTGCATCAAGGTCACCGGGGTCGTCGACGCCCGGACGCCGGAGAACGTCAACCCGAACCTGCCGACCGGCGAGGTCGAGGTCGCGATCCGCGAGCTCGAGGTGCTCAACCCGGCCGCGCCGCTGCCGTTCCAGATCGACGAGCGCTCCGGTGTCGGCGAGGACGCGCGCCTGAAGTACCGCTACTTGGACCTGCGGCGTCCGCGCCAGCACGACGCCCTCGTGCTGCGCTCGAAGGTCACCCACGCGATCCGCAACGTGATGGACCGCAACGACTTCTATGACATCGAGACCCCGACGCTCACGCGCTCCACGCCCGAGGGGGCGCGCGACTTCCTGGTGCCTGCGCGCCTGCACCCCGGCAAGTGGTACGCCCTGCCGCAGAGCCCCCAGCTGTTCAAGCAGCTGCTCATGGTGGGCGGCATGGAGCGCTACTACCAGATCGCCCGCTGCTACCGCGACGAGGATTTCCGCGCAGACCGCCAGCCCGAGTTCACCCAGCTCGACATCGAGATGAGCTTCGTCGACCAGGACGACGTGATCGCGCTGGCCGAGGAGGTCATGGCCGAGTGCTGGAAGCTCATCGGCGTCGAGATGCCGCGCCCGCTGCCGCGCATGTCGTGGCACGACGCCATGGACGACTACGGCTCCGACAAGCCCGACCTGCGCTTCGACCTGTTGATCCGGGAGCTGACCGAGTACTTCTCCGACACCCCGTTCCGGGTGTTCCAGAACCCGTACGTCGGCTCGGTCGTCATGCCGGGCGGAGCCTCCCTGCCGCGCCGGCAGTTCGACGCGTGGCAGGAGTGGGCCAAGCAGCGCGGTGCGAAGGGCCTGGCCTACGTGACGGTCGGCGAGGACGGCACGCTGGGCGGGCCGGTCGCCAAGAACATCTCGGACGCCGAGCGCGAGGGCCTGGCCGCCGCGGCCGGTGCGAACCCGGGTGACGCGATCTTCTTCGCCGCGGGTGCCCGCGAGCCGTCCCAGGAGCTCCTGGGCGCGGCCCGTCTGGAGATCGGCCGGCGCTGCGAGCTGATCGACGAGAACGCCTGGTCGTTCCTCTGGGTGGTGGACGCCCCCATGTTCAAGTCGTCCGCGGACGCCGTGGCGTCCGGCGACGTCGCGGTCGGTGCGGGCAAGTGGACGGCCGTCCACCACGCCTTCACCTCGCCCAAGCCCGAATCCTTGGAGACGTTCGACACCGATCCCGGCTCGGCGCTGTCGTACGGCTACGACTTCGTCTGCAACGGCAACGAGGTGGGCGGCGGCTCGATCCGTATCCACCGCCGCGACGTGCAGGAGCGCGTCTTCAACGTGATGGGCCTCTCCGAGGAGGAGGCGCAGGAGAAGTTCGGCTTCCTGCTCGACGCCTTCAGCTTCGGCGCCCCGCCGCACGGTGGCATCGCCTTCGGCCTCGACCGCCTGGTGATGTTGCTCGGGGGCTTCGACACCATCCGCGACGTCATCGCGTTCCCGAAGTCGGGCGGTGGGTTCGACCCGCTGACCGAGGCACCCACCGCCATCACCCCGCAGCAGCGGAAGGAGGCAGGCGTCGACTTCAAGCCCGCCCCGAAGGTCGAGAAGGGTGACCAGGCCGCCATGGCCGAGTCCGCGGCTGCCGAACGCGAGGCGGCGGGGACCATCGAGGACGCGGAGGCGCCGGGACGTTCCTGAGCGTCGATGCGGCGCCGTCGTGCGCGTCCTGGGGGATCGAGTGTTCGGGCTCGGTCCCCCCTTGGTCGCCCCCGGCGGCCCGATGCTCGGTCGATCGCGGTGCATCCGGGGCACGAAAGAGGCACTTACAGAATGTACTGACCGGTCAGTATCGGGCTATGCTTGCTCTGAGTGAAAGGGGTTCGCCATGAGGGTGCGTGAGACCGCTGCGGCGGCAGTTCTGGGGCTGGCTCTGGTCGCCGGACTGCCCGCCCTCGCCCAAGCCGACGGGGGGCTCAGCGTGTCGGTGGCCCAGCCGTCCTCACCTGACGCCAAAGCCCGGGTCACCCTCTCGACCAGCCTGGACCTTCCCGTCGAGGTCGACTTCTCGACCCCCGGGGGGACGACCGGCAGTCTCGTCGTCACGAAGGCTGCGCCCCGGACGATCTCGATTCCCGTGGTGCGCTGCTCGACACCCGTCCTCACGATCAGCGGGCGCGAGGTGTCCGGGGCGGAGGGCGCCGCGAGCGGGGGCCGTACGTTCCGGGTGACCAAACAGCTGCAGGGCTTCTGCCAGAGCGAGGTTTCCCCGTCGGCGAGTCGTCCCCCGCTGTCGCGCCCCACGGTCACCGCGTCCGGCACGGTGACGGCTCGGGGTCAGCTCGAGCTGCCCGGGCGTGACGTCAACGTCCAGTTGCCGGGGCGTGATGTGAACGTGCAGTGGCCGGGGCGTGATGTGAACGTGGAGTTGCCGGGGCGTGATGTGAATGTGGAGTTGCCGGGGCGTGATGTGAACGTGGAGTTGCCCGGGCGTGACGTCAGTGTTCAGCTGCCCCGCGCCGACGTCAGTGTTCAGTTGCCCCGCCACACGGTCGAGCTGCCCGAGCCCCGGGTGACCGTCACGCGTGCCGGGGTGGCGCCCGCCGCCCGGGCCGCTGGGAACGAGACCCAGCAGCTGGACACCCGCACGACGGACCCCTCCAGCACCGCGACCGAGGAGCCCGCCTCCCCGAGCGCGTCGTCCAGCGCGACGCCCGTGCCACCGCGGGAGGACGCCTCCGACGGGACGCGTTCGAGCCTGCCTCTCTGGGCCTGGGTGGGCGTGTTCCTGACCCTGGCCGCCGCGGGCACCGTGGTGTTCGGGGGGTCTCGGCCCCCGCGGGCGCGCGCCTGACATGGGAGGGGGGCGTCCGCTCCTGATCTGGGGGAGCGCCTTGGCCCTGACGGGTGCGCTCGCCTGGGGGACCAGCCCCCATCTCGTGGCCCAGCCGGGTCACATCGCCGAATCGGCGATCGTCCGGAGCGCCGGGGACGGCGCGTCCTCCGCGCTGCACGGCGGCTCAGCGGGGGCGTCCTCGGGCGGGCCGGCCGACTTCCCGTCGGAGGCTCCGGCGGGGTCGCCCACCCGTCTTCTCGTCCGTCACGATGATCGGGTCATCGTCGACATGCCGATGCACTCCGCCCGCTACGACGCGAGCGGAGACCTCTCCTCTGCGTGCGGCTCCGTCGCGTGGAACGCGGAGCCCGGATGGCCCGAGCCGGGCGCTTCGAGCCCCTACTACGCGTTGATGAGCGGGCACGTGCGGTGCGGGCGCGAGCTGTACACGCTCGATGCTCTCCGCGACGTGGTGCCCGGGGACACCATGACCGTGGCGTACTCCTCCGGGGAGGAGGCCGAGTTCCGCGCCCTCCAAGGCGCCGAGACGATCGCGAAGGCGGAACTCAACGCAGACCCCGCGCGTTACCGCGGGGACGTGCCGGACAGCGTCGTCCGGCTCTCGACCTGCGACCCTGAGTCGGCGCCGCGCCCCGACGGACACCTGTCCCAGAACATCTGGACCCTCTGGCGGCGGGTGGGCTGAGGAGCCCGTCCCCGGGCATGGCCCCGACGCACCCGGCCCTCCTACCGAGCGAGAGGGTGGCGTCCTGTTCTGGACGCCAAACCCTCCTGCACACTCAGCGGGGACGCACCGAGAATGCGTAGTCGGCCGTCGAGTTCGATGTGACCATCGGCGGGTGCAGGTCGCGCATCCTCAGCTTCTTGCGCCGGTGGACGAGGACCATGGTCAGGGCCAGCGAAACCGCGGCGACGCCGGCGAGCACCGTCATCGAGCCCCAGAAGATCGAAAGGTTGCCGCCCGAGATCGACACGCGGAAAGCATCCACCGAATACTTCAGCGGGGAGACGATCGCCAGGTTCTGGTACACCGGCGGCAGCAGGCCCACGGGGAACGTTCCACCACAGGTCGGCAGCTGCAGGATCAGGAACACGAGGTACAGAGCTGTCTGCGGCGAACCGAAGATCAGGCGCAACAGATAGGCCGGGGCCATGAAGGCGAGCGCGGTGACGATGATCTGGCCGATGAACAGAACCGGGTGGACCGGGTTCAGCCCCAGGGCCAGCCAGACGCCGAAGCCCATGATGAGGCCGCCGACGATGGCGACGGTCGCGATCGGGCCGAATCCCATGAGCGTCGTGCGCGGCGTGCTGGAACGTCCGGTCATGGCACGTCCGGAGATCGTGCGCACCACCAGGAACGTGGAGACGCCGGCGATCCACAGGGCGATCGAGAAGAACATCGGCGCCAGCCCCCGTCCGTAGTAGGTGGCGGGGTTGTCGACGACCTGATCGATCTGGACCGGCTGCGACATGATCTCAGACAGGTTGTCGCGCTGATTCTCGCTCAGGCCCGGGATCTGCTGCGCGCCGTCTGCCAGTCCGGTCGACAGCTCGTGGGCGCCGGACGCCAGTTGCGGCATGGCGGTGTCCAGCCGGCCGAGTCCGTCCGAGAGTTGTTGGACGCCGCTGAGCGCGTTCCCACCCTCCTTCAACAGGGTCCGCCCGGCACTCGTCAGGTTGCCCTCCGCGGCGCTCAGGTCGGACATCGCCCCGTCCGCCGTGTTCAGCGCGGCATTGATGTCGTCGAGCCCGGAGGAGAGCTTCGCGAACGTGTCACGCGCCTTGCCCGTGGCTGTCTGGAGTCGGTTGCCGGCGCCGGCGAGGTCTTTGGCGTTGAGGTTCAGGTTGAGGCCGCCGGAGAGTTTGGCCGCGGCGGCCAGGTTGGTCGCCACCGAGGTGGTCGAATCGGACCCGGCCTGGAGCTCCTTGCTGAGGGCGACATAGCTCGCGTCGTCTGCGAGTTCCGGGTGGGCGGCGAGCAGCTCCGAGAGCTTCTGGCCGCTGGCGTTCCAGTGCCGCGAGATCGCGACGACTGAGTCGCCGTTGGGGTTCTGCAGCGTGGCGTGGATCGCGACGAGATCCTTCGCGTCCTTCTGCAGTGTCGGCAGCTTGTCCTTGATGAAGGCGAGGATCGCGTCGGACGCCGACGTGATGTTCTGCAGGTCGTTCAGGGCGGCCTGGGAGGCCGACATGATCTTGGACGTGCCCCGGCGGGCCCGCGCCGAGGCCGCCATCAGCTGCTGGGTGGCCTTGTCCGCGCTGTCCAGCCCGGCGGAGAGCTGATCGGTCGCACCCTTGATCCCCGCGGACGACCTCAAGGCGTCAGCGACCCGGGTGTTCATCGTGTGGACGCCGTCCCGCGCCTGCGCGAGGCCGTCGTCCAACTGCTTGCTGCCATCGGACGCCTCGGTGAGGCTGTCCTTGATGGTCCCGAGATCGGTGAACAGCGTCTTGAAGTAGGTGCGCGAGACCGACTCGTCGAGGCTCTTGGTGAGCGCGGCGTCGGCGTTACCGGTCAGCAGCCCGATGATGAAGCCGTTGGCGTCATCGCGGTGCAGGACCAAGGACGCGCGTGTCGCCTCGTAGGTCGAGGCGCTCGTGATCTTGGCCGAGAAGTCCTCGGGGACCACGATCACGGCGTAGTACTTGCCGTCCGCCAAGCCCGCGTTCGCGGCCCTCTCGTTCTCCCCGAGGAACTTCCAGCCCAAGGTGGGGTTCTCCCGGAGCGCGTCCTCGAAGTCGCGGCCTCCCGAGACCACCTCCCCGTTCACCTTGACGGGCTTGTCGTGGTTGACGACGGCGATGGGGACGCGGTCCAGGTGGTTGTAGAGATCCCAGTTCGCGTGCAGGTAGATGCCGCCGTACAGCAGCGGAATGATCAGGATGAACAGGAGTGCCAGGCGCGAGCGGCCCTTGAAACGCCTGAACTCGAACTGGAGCAGGCGGCCAACGGGCACGAAGAGGTCGTTCTTCACGAGATCACCTCGGGTGAGTTGTCGGGCTCCGGCGGAGCGGCGATTACTTGAACGGCGTCGAGAGGCTCGCCCGCCGGGGGCATGGGCGACTCGAGATGCAGGTGGACGCTGCTGGGCAGCGTTTCGTCGTTGTCCACCACCGAGGCGATGACCACGGCGTCGTCCAGCCGAGCGAGTTCGGCGAGGAGCTCGAACAGGCGGTGCTGCTGGCTGTGGGGGACCATCGTGTCGGCGTCGTCGATGATGACGACGGCCGCGGGCCTGATCATGGCCAGTGCCACCGAGATGACGGCACGCTCGACCGGCTGCAACTGTTCGAGCTCGATCGCTCGGTTGACGCGGTAGCCGAGCGCCTCCTCCATCCGGCGCACCCGCTCCTCGCCCTGGGCACGCGGATAGCCGTCGATGAAGCAGCGTTCGATGATCGACTCGTCCAGCGTCAACCGGTCCTCGGGCTGGACGTAGTCGCCCAACCGCGCCACGGACGTCTGCTGGATCACGGCGTAGGGCTCCGCGGAAGCATCGATCCCGTTGATGATGAGTTCCCCGGTGGCCGACTTGAAGCGCCCCGCCAGGCTCAACAGGAGCGAGGACTTGCCTGAGCCCTGTTCCCCGCTGATGGTGCACAGCTGCCCGGGGTAGAGGTCCAGGTCCACCGGCTTGAAGATTCGTCCGCGCTTGGTCGAAGCGGTGAGACCCCGAGCCCGCAGCAGCGGGAGGGGCCCGTGGGGCTCGTCCCCGGGCGGGGCCTGCTCGTCGTCCGGGACGTCATGGTCCGGCGGCTGAGCGTCGTCCGGGAGGTCAGGGCCCGGCGCCGGCGCGTCGTCCGGGGCCACACGGTCCGGCGCCGGCGCCGAATCGAGCGAATGCTGAGGAACGTGGGTCTGCTCGAGGGGTTGGCTCGGGGCGCCCTCCTCGGTGACACGGTGCGGTGAGGCGTCCGGCGCGGCGGACGCCGGTTCACTCGTGGAGTCTTTGGGTGCTTGCCTCATGTCGGTGCCTCGCTCGGGTGCAAATGCAGTCTCCAACCATAATGACTGACCGGTCAGTTCACAAACTGGGGCCCTGGCTGTAGTGTGAGACTACCGCTGAACAGGAGGGATGCCTCATGGCCCATCGACAGGGCGCGTCCGATGGCCGTTCGAATCGTGCGCAGGTCACCCGAGCCAAGATCGTGTCGGCGGCCACCCACCTGTTCGGGACGCGCGGGGTGTCGGCCTCCTCCATGGACGACATCGCCGCCGCTGCGGGGATCGCCAAGGGCAGCATCTACAACAGCTTCGGGTCGAAGGACGAGCTGGTGGCGCAACTGATCCGGGAGGAGAACGCAGCCCTGGACGAGCGCCTCCGCGAGGACGCCCGCGACCGGTCCGGGGCTGCTGAGCGGCGCGCCATCGTCGCTGGGTTGCTGCAGGCGATCGCCGAGATGCCGGACACCACCCGCTTCATCGTGAGCGAGCTGTTCCGCACGAGTCGGGACTGGGCGGACGCGACCCAGGACTGGCGTGCCGTCACGGCCGGGCCCCTGGAGCGGTCGCTGCGCACCGAGTTTCCCCACCTCGACGCTGAACAGGCCTCGGTGCAGGCCGCGGGGATCCTCGGCGCCACCCTGGTGGCGGCGCTCGACTGGTTGGTGAACCACCCCGAGCGCTCCTACGAGACCGTGCTCACGGGCATCCTGACGGTGACGGGGTTGACGGCGGCGCCCCGGTCCGAGCCGGCCTGAGCGCGCGAGAGGGTTCGAGAACGTGACGGATCTCTTCGGGAACCCGGATCCCGACCAGCGGCCGGCTCCGGCGAGCGGGGGGTCGCTCGCGGGGGCCGACCACGCGAACGTGCCCCTGGCGGTGCGGCTGCGGCCGCGCACCCTGGACGAGGTCGTGGGCCAGCAGCACCTGCTCGGGCCGGGCTCGCCGCTGCGCCGCCTGGCCGAGGGACAGCCCATGTCGGTGTTCCTGTGGGGCCCGCCCGGGGTGGGCAAGACCACGCTCGCGTCCGTCGTCTCGCACGCGACCAACCGTCGGTTCGTCGAGCTGTCCGGGGTGACCGCCGGTGTCAAGGAGGTGCGTGCCGAGCTGGCCACGGCCAAGGCCGAACTGGCCCGCGGTCGCGGCACCGTCCTGTTCGTCGACGAGGTGCACCGGTTCAACAAGGCGCAGCAGGACGTCCTGCTGCCCGCCGTCGAGAACCGGCTGGTCACCCTGATCGCCGCCACGACCGAGAACCCCAGCTTCTCGGTCATCTCTCCGCTGTTGTCGCGTTCGCTGTTGCTGACCCTCAAGCCGCTCACGGACGCCGACATCGACACGCTGCTGGACCGCGGGCTCACGGACGAGCGCGGCGTCCGCACCCCGGAGGGTGGCTCGTTCACCCTCGACCCGGACGCCCGCGCCACCTTGGTCCGCCTCGCGGGCGGGGACGCCCGCCGGAGCCTCACCTACCTGGAGGAGGCCGCGGCGTCCGCCACCGCGCTGGGCAGCGACACGATCACGCCGGAGGCCGTCGAGCTGGCCGTCGACCGGGCCGCCCTGCGCTACGACCGCGACGGCGACCAGCACTACGACGTCATCAGCGCGTTCATCAAGTCGATCCGCGGCTCCGACGTGGACGCCGGCCTGCACTACCTGGCCCGCATGCTGGAGGGCGGGGAGGACCCCCGCTTCATCGCGCGCCGCCTCATCATCCTGGCCAGTGAGGACATCGGCATGGCCGCTCCGTCCGTGCTGCAGACCTGCGTCGCCGCGGCGCAGGCGGTCCAGCTGATCGGCATGCCCGAGGGCCGCCTCGTGCTGGCCCAGGCGGTGGTGGCGTGCGCGACGGCGCCGAAGTCGAACGCGTCCTACCTGGCCATCAACGCCGCCCAGGCCGACATCGCGGCCGGCAAGGGCGGGCCGGTGCCCGCCCACCTGCGCGACGCCCACTACGCGGGCGCCGAGAAGCTCGGGCACGGCCAGGGCTACCAGTACGCGCACGACGCTCCCCACGCGGTCGCCGCCCAGCAGTACCTGCCGGACGACCTCGCCGACGCCCGGTACTACGAGCCGACGCAGCACGGCTACGAGGCGCAGGTCACCGAGCGCGTCCGGGCCATCCGCCAACTGCTGGGGCGGCCGGACGCCTGAGGCGGTCACTCAGCCGCGGGCGACGCGCTCCTCGACCGCCGGCGCCATCTCGAGCACTGCCTCCGGCAGCTCGGGTGCGGGCGGAAGGGCCACCGGCTTCTCCGCGCGTCCGACGAGCTCCACGACCGTCGAGCTCAGCCGCTGCTGGGTCTGCGCCATCGAGGAGGCGGCCGTGGTGATGGCCGCGACGACCTCCCCGCGGGCCTGCTCGCCGTAGCGCAGGGCCTCCTCGATGCCGGTGGCCTGGGCGTCCAGGGACGTCGCCACCTCGAGGATGGTCTCCGGCTTCAGCGTCGGGGTCTGGATGGTCCGGGCGATCTCCGGCACCGCCGCCCCGGACGCCCGCGCGTAAGCCTGCAGCACCTCGTTGGCCCCGTCCGACACGGCCTGCTGCATCTGGGCGGCCTGCTGCGCTTGGAGCATGAGGCCCCACTGGGCGATCGTCAGCTTCATCGTCGGGATGGTGAGGTTGACCAGCAGCGCGAGGCGCTGGCCCAGGCCGAAGTGCAGGGCGCGGGTGTTGCGGATCTGCGGGGAGGTCGACCACGCGACGAACAGGCGCTGCTGGAACTCGTTGACCCGCACCTCCATCGCCGAGGCGAACTCGGTGATCCGGGAGACCTGCTCCTGCTTCTCGCGGGCCTGCGGGTCGCTCGGGTCGATGACGATCGCGTGGGCGTTCTCCACGGCCATGTCGCGGACGCACTCCATCACGGCGATGGTGCCGATCAGCTGCGAGATGGCGGCCTCGTTCGCCTTGTACAGCTCATCGCACAGCACGACGTTGCGCTTCAACTCGCGCTGCTTCACGGACAGCTGGCCGGCGATGCGGTCGAGCTGCTGCTCGATGGAGCGCGCCTCCTCGAACAGCATCTCCAGCAGGTCGCGTCCGCGTTGGAACACGCCCTTCACGGCGTCCATGAACCGGTCGAACGCCTCGCGCACCTGGGGGACGGTCGGGTCGTACTTCGAGCGGAAGGACCGCATCCGGTCGTTGATCTCATGCATGATCGAGGTCAGCTCCGGGATCTCCACCGGCCCGATCTCGGAGAAGATCCGGTTCACCTGCGCGTTCACGCCGTCCAGGGCTTGGTCGCCGAACGTGGCCATGAGGTCGGTGTTGGCGAGCATCTTGGGGTAGAGCTGCGCGGCGGCGGCCCCTGCCTGCTCGGCCTGGGTGGGGGTGAGCATCTTCAGGCAGGACAGCTCGCCCACCTCGTTGCCGGGCAGGGCCCGTTGCGTCTGGAGCGCGTCGCCGACGCTGCTCTCGGCCGCGCCTACGGCGGCCGGGGCGCCCCCGGTGATCGCGCCGAAGTCGATCGCCATCTCGGTCATGTCTTCTCCTGGTGGGTCGGGGTGGTCAGGAACACTGCGAACGGTCGTTCAGGCAGTCGATGAGGGCCAGGGTCACCTCGCCGCTCGGCGGCGGGATGACCCGGACCTTCGGCAGCAGCGGCAGGTCCGGGAAGCGGCTGACGTCGTTGAGGTCGGCGTTGCGGGCCGATCGGAAGCCGTAGCCCTCCCAGGCGCGCTTCTGGATCTCCTCGTCGTTGAGCGCGTCGATGAGGCGGTACGCATTGCTGTTGAGCGCGATCACGGGGTGGTCGGAGTAGATGGTCGGGTCGGGGTACAGGACGCGGACCTGGTCGACGATCGTCCGCGAGGCCCCGGAGCTGACCACCTGCTGGATGATCTGGTTCTCGTAGCCAGCGTAGAGCGGCGCCGAGAACTCGCCCCCTTGGGTGAGCCACTGCCGGAACCCGTTGTCGGACGAGGACGCCTGCAGGCCCTGGGCGTCGTAGATCTGGCGCATCCGGGGGAGCGCGGCCTGCGCCTGCTCCAGCGACGGCGGCCGGGTCACGTCCTGGGTCGCGAGGACGGTCAGCTCGAGCTGGCTGAGCGTGAACCCGGAGTTGGAGCGCGCGGGGTCGGTGCTGGAGATGTTCACGGGGCCGCGCAGTTCGGACGCGCCGAGCCCCTCCCAGGTCGCGCCCTTGTCGACGTGGTCCAACAGGAGCGACTTCACGTTGAGCAGGTCGTGGCGGCCGTCCCGCTTCTCGACCAGGGCCGCCTTCTCCAGGGCCGCGGTGCCGTTCACGCCGGCGTAGACCACCAGCGGCGACTGCAGTGCGGTGTCGCTGCGGGCCTCGGGGAACGCGCCGGCGTGCCGGGTCTGGAACACCCCGAGCGCGGACGCCGACGAGGGCCACAGGCAGTCGAAGCCGCGCGAGCGGATCTCCTCGGTCGGGAGCAGCACCTGGTCGTAGCTGCCCATCGAGCGGGTCTCCAAGGTGATGCCGTAGCGCTCCGACAACAGTCGCTTCACCTCCGGGTCGGCGACGAGGGGGTTCTTCTCCGACCCGATGGCGCAGGTCAGGGTGATCGGGTTATGGCGCAGCGGTTGGGGCCGGTTGCCGATCCAGGCGACGGCCGCGCCTCCGCCGACCAGGGCCAGGAGCAGGAGGAGCAGCCCGACGATGAACCGCGTACGACTGTTCATTGGTCACCTCCGAAGGTGGGGATGGACGGGGGAGCGACGGTGTCGAGGTTGGCGCGGTAGTCGGCGATCCCCCCGGAGTTGATGAGTTGGATGGACTTGAGGGTGAACTCCTTGAAGCGGCGGACGGCGGCCTCGCCGTCGGTCAGGAGTTCGTGCGCGCCGGGGTAGAAGGTCGGCTGCGCCTCGATCTCCGCGTAGCGGGTGACGACCCCGTGGAGGCTCTGCAGGTGCCCGTTCAGCCGCGCCGAGGTCGAGTACAGGCTGGTCGGGGCCTCCTCGCGAGTCCGGCGGACCAGTTCGGGCACCTGCTTGGCGATCTGGGCGACGTCCGCGCGCACCGTCGGGGAGCGGATGGTGCGCGCCGCGCTGGACACCGCGTCGAGGGTGGTGCCGACCTGCCGCGCCATGGCCTCGGCGTCGTCGTGGTAGGCGTCGTCGGTGATCTGGGCCGGGGTCCGCCCCAGCATCACCCACACGCCGGTCGCCGCGGCCGCGGCCAGCACTGCCGGCAGGGCGAGCTGGACGACGGGGCCGGCGCTCGCCAGTGCGACGTAGAACACCAGGAAGACGACCGTCGCCGTCGCCAACGCCAGGGGGTTCGCCCACCGTCGGATCATCGGTACCCCGCCGCCACGCGGAGGGCCGCGACGAGGTCGTCGCTCTTCACGAACGCGCCGCCGGTGGTCTTCGCAACCTCTTGCATCTGCTCCGGATCCGCGTCGCCGAACGCGATCGCGACGACGGGGATGCCGGCACGCCTCGTGTTCTCGACCGCTTCGCGGGAGCCGCCGGTGGTCGAGCGGCCGTCGGTCATCAGGACGATGAGCCGCTTGCGCTGGTCGGCCTGCAGGTCGCGGGTGGCGGCGTCCAGACAGCCGTACATGTTCGTGCCGCCGCCCGGTCGGTACTGGTCGACCTGCTGTTGGAACCGCTTCAGACCGGCCGGGTCGTTGCCGTCGAGGACGAGGGGACCGGCGGCGGTGTCGGTGTTGAAGATGGTCAGGGTGGTGCGGTCCTGCGGGCCGGTCTGCAGCAGGTTCAGCGCGGCACGGTCCGGGTCGAACAGCTCGGCGGCCGCCGCCTTCACCCCGTCCCAGCCAGCCCCGGACATGGATCCGGACCCGTCCAGGCAGTAGGCGACGTTCGCCGGCTGGCGGTAGCGCACGTGGTAGTCGTCGAGCGCCTTCTGGATGACCGGCGCGGCCGGGAACGTGATGGCCTGCGCGCGCACGTCCGTCCGGATGCCCCAGGCCGGGTTGAAGACGTTCTGGTCGGGGTTGTCCATCGACAGGCCCACGGAGTCGGCGGGGCGGCGTCCCAGGCCGGCGAGGGCGCGCTTGGCGCCGTCGTCGTGCAGCAGGTACTGCTGCAGCTCGGTGAAGATGGTGCGCCGGGTGGCGTTCTCGGCGTCCGCGCGGGGGAAGTACCCCAGGGGCGCATCGCTGATGGCGAGGGCCCCCTGGGGGTAGACCACGGTCAGGGGCTCGCGGCCCGCCGCGACGAGTTCGAGGTTCTTCTCGATGACGAGGTCCTCGTAGGTGAACAGGGTCTTGCACGTGGCGGGGCCCGCCTCGAGGCACTCGTTCATCATCGTGCCGGTCGAGGGCGGTGTGCGGTCCATGGCCCGGACGAAGCGCGAGATGCCGTCCGCCACCTGGGGCGAGGCGAGCTGCTCCATCGTGAGCGCCTGGCCGGGGCCGTTGCCGGCGAACCAGTTCAGGAACGCGAAGTACATCGTCGCGCCCGAGTTCGACTGGGTCGGGTTGGTCGCCCACACGGTGGTCCGGCCGCCCTCCACGGCGTCCAGGACCTGCTCGACCGACACGTCCGACGCGGGGCCGAATCCCAGGCGCTGCATCTCGGACGCCCAGCCGGCGTAGACGATCGGGGTCAGGAACATCGGCTGGACGTCCGTCAGGCGGCCATCGGTGTTGCCCAACTGGGCGAAGACCGAGGACGCGAACCAGTAGGCGTCGTAGCGGTCGCTGCCGCCGGCCGAGAGGATGCGCGACTGGTCGACCGACCCCTTCAGTTCGTAGGCGCAGGAGTAACCCTTCTCCCGGCACCACGGCAGCACGATCTCCTCCAGCACCGACTGGTGCTCGCTGCCCGCGACGATGCGCAGCGTGCGGCCGGGGGCCGCCTCCATCGGCGACGAGGACGATCCGGGGGCGGGGGCGTCGGACGTGCAGCCGGCGACGCTCAGCACGACGGCCACCAGCAGGGCCACGAGCCGGAAGGGGTGGACTCTCACAAAGCTCAAGATACGCAGGACCACCCCCTCAGGCCTCGCCTGTTCACCGAGCGTTCACCTGGGTGGCCGACTCGTCGCATGCACTCAGCCCACGGGACCATGCACCGCTGTTGAGCCGGGACCGGATAGTCTCGCGTGCATAAGTGTCGGAGAGATCGCCGGGCTGATCGCGGCCATCGCGTTCGTGCTGCTCGTCGGCATGTGCGCGATCCCGCTGTTCAAGATGGGCAAGGTCCTCGACGAGCTCGCCGCGGTCGTGCGGGACGTCGGCACCGGCACCACCCCGATCCTCGACGAGCTCAAGGGCACCGTCGAGGTCACGAACGCCGAGATCGCGCGCCTCGGGGACGTGACCGCGGAGGTCGAGAAGGTGACCGCCGACGTCGCGAAGGTCAGCGGGCACGCCTCGCAGGCGGCCGGCAATGCGGCGGCCCTGTCCAAGGTCATGACCGCCGCGGTCGGACGCCCCCTGGTCGCGGTGGCGTCCACGTCGCACGCGCTGCGGACCGCCATCGCCTCCAAGGTGGACGGCAACCGCCGGACGGAGGAGCTGTGATGCGCCGCGGGTTCTGGTTCCTGGCCGGGGCCGCGGCGTCCGCCTACGTCACGGTGAAGGGCCAGCGGCTCTACCGCCGGCTCACGCCGGCGGGCATGAGCGAGCAGATCGAGAGCGAGGTCGGCAGGCGCCGCGTCCAGGCCACCGACTGGGTGACCGACTTCGCCGACACCTACCGGCGGGCCCACGCCGCCAAGAAGTCCGAGCTGACCGCCCTGCTCGTCCAGGACGAGCGCCGTGAGCTGACCTGACGGCGCGTCCGGGCCGGGCGGTAGGATGGCCGTCGGTTTTGCCCGCACCATCGACCCGAAGGACGCCACCATGCAGACTGCGGAGATCCGTCGCCGTTTCCTCGACCACTTCGTCGCGGCCGGCCACACCTTGGTGCCGTCGGCCTCGCTGGTCTACAACGACCCCACGCTGCTGTTCGTGAACGCGGGCATGGTGCCCTTCAAGCCGTACTTCACCGGCGACGAGGCTGCCCCGTATCACCGCGCCGTCAGCTGTCAGAAATGCGTCCGGACGCTCGACATCGACGAGGTCGGCAAGACGACCCGGCACGGGACGTTCTTCCAGATGCTCGGCAACTTCTCCTTCGGCGACTACTTCAAGGAAGGCGCGATCAGGTTCGCGTGGGAGCTGGTCACCGGTTCCGTGGACGAGGGGGGCTTCGGCTTCGACCCCGACACGGTCTGGGTGACCGTGCTCGGCCCCGGCCACCACCCCGACTACCCCGAGGGCGACGAGGAAGCCGCGCGGCTGTGGCGTGAGGTCGGCATCCCCGACGAGCGCATCCAGCGCCGCAACCTCAAGGACAACTACTGGAACATGGGCGTCCCGGGCCCGGGCGGACCCTGCTCGGAGATCTACGTCGACCGCGGCCCCGGGTTCGGCTCCGACGGCGGCCCGGTCGTCGACGAGGACCGCTTCCTCGAGATCTGGAACCTGGTCTTCCAGACCGAGGATCTCTCGGCCGTCCGAGCCAAGGACGACTTCGACATCTCCGCGCCGCTGCCCAGCAAGAACATCGACACCGGCGCCGGCCTGGAGCGCATCGCGTTCCTGCTGCAGGGCAGGAACAACATGTACGAGATCGACGAGATCGAGCCGGTGCTGCTGCGCGCGGCCGAGCTCGCCGGCAAGCGCTACGGCGACGACCCCGAGGACGACGTCCGCATGCGCGTGGTCGCCGATCACGTCCGCAGCTCGCTGATGCTGATGACGGACGGCGTCACGCCCGGCAACGAGGCGCGCGGGTACGTCCTGCGCCGCCTGCTGCGCCGCGTCATCCGCGCGATGCGACTGCTCGGCGTGGACGGCCGCGTCCTGCCCGAGCTGCTGCCCGTCAGCCGCGACCTGATGAGCGAGTCCTACCCCGAGGTGCTGAGCCAGTGGGAGCGCGTCTCCACCGTCGCCTACGCCGAGGAGGACGCCTTCCGGCGCACCCTGAACTCCGGCACGCAGATCTTCGAGTCCGCGGTGGGACGCGCGAAGGCCGCGCACGAGACGACGCTCGCCGGCGCCGAGGCGTTCCAGCTGCACGACACGTACGGCTTCCCGATCGACCTCACGCTCGAGATGGCGGCCGAGCAAGGCCTCGAGGTCGACCGCGAGGGCTTCAAGCGCCTCATGGCCGAGCAGAAGGACCGCGCGAAGGCCGACGCGCGCGCGAAGAAGGGCGGCGCCGCCAGCACCGAGGCCTACCGCACCCTGCGCGCCGAGGGCGAGACCCCGTTCCTCGGCTACACCGAGCTGACCGCCGACTCCACAGTGCGCGGCATCGTCCGCGACGGGCAGGTCGTCCCGAGCGCGCAGCCGGGCGACGTCGTCGAGATCGTCCTCGACAAGACGCCGTTCTACGCCGAGTCCGGCGGCCAGGACGCCGACCAGGGCGAGATCACCGGCGACGGAGTCACGTTGGACGTCCTCGACGTGCAGCGCCCCGTCCCCGGCCTGATCGTGCACAAGGTGCAGGTAACCGACGGCGAGCTCGGCACGGGAGAGACGCTGACCGCGCGGGTGAACCCGCAGACCCGGTTCGGCGGCAGCCAGGCGCACACGGCGACCCACGTGATCCACAAGGTGCTGCGCACCGTGCTCGGCCCGACGGCGGTGCAGGCCGGCTCGTTCAACAAGCCCGGCTACCTGCGCTTCGACTTCAACAGCTCGGTCGGCCTCTCGCACGACATGCGCCAGGAGGTCGAGGGGCTCAGCAACGAGGCCATCCGCGCCGACTACGAGGTCACCGAGCGGCACATGCCGCTGGCCGAGGCCAAGGCGATGGGCGCGATGGCGATGTTCGGCGAGAAGTACCCCGAGATCGTCCGCATGGTCGAGGTCGGCGGGCCGTGGAGCCGCGAGCTGTGCGGCGGCACCCACGTCCGCTCCAGCGGCCAGATCGGCATGCTCGACCTGCTGGGGGAGGCGTCCGTCGGCTCCGGCGTCCGCCGCGTCGAGGCGCTGGTCAGCACCGACGCCTTCGATCACCTCGCCCGCGAGCGCGCGCTGGTGATGACGCTGTCGGACCTGCTGAAGGTGCAGCCCGACCAGCTCGAGGATCGGGTCCAGCGCATGATCGGCCAGCTGAAGGCCGCCGAGAAGGAGATCGCCGACTACAAGGGGCGCGAGCTGCTGTCCCGCGTGGGCGAGCTGGCCGCGTCCGCGAGCCCGGCCGGCGCGGTCAGCCTCGTCGCGCAGCACGTCCCGGGCGTCGCCGGCGGCGACCTACGCACCCTCGGCATGGAGGTCCGCCAGGCGCTGGCGTCCCAGCCGGCCGTGGTCGCGCTGGTCGGCGGCACCGACGCCAAGCCCGTCGTCACCGTCCTCACCAACGAGGCGGCCCGTGCCGCCGGCGCGAAGGCGGGCGAGCTCGTCGGCGTCGCCGCGCAGCAACTCGGAGGACGCGGCGGCGGCAAGGACGACATCGCCCAGGGCGGCGGCTCCGACGCGGCCAAGGCCCCCGAGGCGCTGGCCGCCGTCCGGCAGGCGCTGGCGGGCGCATGAGCGAGTTCCGCACCGGCGCGCGCCTGGCCCTCGACTGGGGTCAGGCGCGCATCGGCGTCGCCGCTTGTGACCCACGCGGGACCCTCGCCTATCCTGTGGAGACAATTGCAAACGTCGGCGACGAGCGGGCTATCGCGAAGCGGCTGGCCGAACTCGTCGCCGAGTACGAACCGATCGAGATCGTGATGGGGCTTCCCCGGCACCTCAAGGGGGCCGAAGGTGCCTCGGCCGCCAAGATCCGGGAGCGGGCACAGTGGCTCACCCGGCAGTTCCCCTCGATCGGGGTGCGGCTGATCGACGAGCGGCTGACGACGGTGATGGCGACGCGGCAGCTCCACGACGTCGGCCGGGGCAGCAGGAAACAGCGTGCGATCATCGATCAGGCGGCCGCCGTCGCGATCCTCGACCACGCGCTGACGGTCGAACGCAACGTAGGCGAACCCGGTGGCGAACTCATCCTGGAAGGAACCCAGCATGGCGGGGCATAGGTACAAGGACCGCGACACGCTGCGCGATCCCGAAACCGGGGAGTGGGACGTCAAGGAGGTCCGGCGCCGCGCGAAGGGCTGGATCGCCGTCCTCATCGCCTTCGGCGTCTTCGCCGTGGCCGGGATCTTCGTCGTCACCAAGATCAGCGGCGTCTGGGCCGATTTCCGCAGCGCGGGCGACTACACCGGCACAGGCGTGGCGCCGGTGGAGGTGACCATCCCGAAGGGCGCCAGCGTCGCCCAGATCGGCCGCGTCCTGGCGGAGGCCCGCGTCGTCAAGGAGGCCAAGAGCTTCCAGCAGGCGGCCCAGATGCGCCCGGACGACGCGAAGAAGCTCCAGGCGGGCCGGTACAAGCTGAAGACGGAGCTCCCGGCCGCCACCGCCCTCGACATGATGCTCGATCCGGCCAACTCCGTACGCTCGCAGATGCAGCTGCGCGAGGGTCTCTCCATCAAGGACCAGCTGCCGGTGATGGCCAAGGCGTCCGGCGTCCCGCTGGCCGACCTGCAGAAGACGGTCAAGGAGGGTTCGCCGGCCGAGCTCGGCGTCCCCGATTGGTCGAGACCGGGCCGGGGCGCGTCCGACTTCGAGGGGTTCCTCTACCCGGACACCTACGAGGTGCCCGACAGCCCGACGGCCGAGTCGGTGATCTCGACGACGACGTCCGAGTTCAACACCGTCGCCAAGCAGCTCGACTTCCAGGCCAAGGCGGCCCAGACGCCGGTGAAGGACCCCTACAAGGTGCTCATCGTCGCCAGCCTCATCGAGCGCGAGGTGCACCGGGACGCCGACCGCGCCAAGGTCGCCCGCGTCCTGTACAACCGCCTCGACAAGGGGATGCGCCTGCAGCTCGACTCCACCGTCCACTACGCCACCGGCAAGACCGACACCGTCTGGACGACGAAGGCCGAGCGCCGCACGAAGAGTCCCTACAACACCTACCTCCACACCGGGCTGCCCCCGGGCCCCGTCACGTCGCCGTCGAAGAGGGCGATGGAGGCCGCGCTGAACCCCGAGGCGGGCGACTGGCTCTACTTCGTCGTGGTCAACATGGACACCGGCGAGAACGCCTTCGCCACCACCAACGCCGAGCACAACGCCAACCGGCAGAAGCTGCAGCAGTGGTGCGCGGCGTCCGACGCCAACCGCAAGAAGTGCGCGTGATCCCCGTCCCGACTACGGGACGAGGCGCGCGCCGCGCGGCGGCTCTGCGACACTGGACGGCATGCTTCGCTATCTGACCGCAGGGGAGTCCCACGGCCGCGCGCTGGTCGCCACCATCGAGGGGCTGCCGGCGCACGTGCGCGTGGCCACGGACGACATCGGTGAGTCGCTGGCCCGGCGGCGGCTCGGCGTCGGACGCGGGGCGCGGATGAAGTTCGAGGCGGACGAGGTCACGCTGCTCGCCGGCATCCGGCACGGCGAGACGCTAGGCTCGCCGGTCGCGATCATGGTGGGCAACACCGAGTGGCCGAAGTGGGAGCAGGTCATGGCGCCCGACGCCGTCGACGACGACGTCCTGGCGGAGCTTGCGCGTAACGCCCCGCTGACACGGCCGCGTCCCGGGCACGCCGACCTGGCCGGCATGGCCAAGTATGACTGGGACGAGGCCCGCCCGATCCTGGAGCGCGCCTCCGCCCGCGAGACCGCCGCGCGGGTCGCCCTCGGCCGGGTGTGCGCGAATTTCCTGGAGCAGGCCTTCGGCATCCGCATCGTCAGCCACGTCGTCGAGCTCGGCACCGTCAAGGCGGCGCCGGGCACGCAGCCCGGCCCCGACGACCTCGCCGCCGTGGACGCCGACCCGGTGCGCTGCTTCGACCCGGACGCGTCGGCACGCATGCTGGACGAGATCGCCGCGGCCAAGTCCGACGGCGACACCCTCGGCGGCGTCGTCGAAGTCATCGCCTACGGCGTCCCGGTGGGCATCGGCAGCCACAGCGCGGGCGACCGCCGCCTGGACGGCAAGCTCGCCGGCGCGCTGATGGGCATCCAGGCGTTCAAGGGCGTCGAGGTCGGCGACGGCTTCGAGCTGGCCCGCACCCGAGGCTCGCGGGCGCACGACGAGATCGTCCCCGGCGCCGACGGCATCGGCCGGCTGTCGAACCGCTCCGGCGGCACCGAGGGCGGCATGAGCAACGGCCAGCCGCTCCGCGTCCGGGCGGCGATGAAGCCCATCGCGACCGTGCCGCGCGCGCTGCGCACCGTCGACGTCGCCACCGGCGAGCCCGCCACCGCGCATCACCAGCGCTCCGACGTGTGCGCCGTGCCGGCCGCGGGCGTCGTCGCGGAGGCGATGGTCGCTTTGGTGCTGGCCGAGTTGACGCTGGAGAAGTTCGGCGGCGACTCCCTCGACGAGGTGCGCCGCAACCACGCCGCCTACCTGGCCCGGCTGGCCGAGCGCGGCCTCGCCTGAGGAGCCCGGTCATGAGCACCATCGCCGTCCACGCGGAGCGCCCCTACGACGTCGTCGTCGGGCGTGGCGTCTCGGCCACGCTCGGCGACCACCTCGGGGCCGCCGAGCGCGTCGCCCTCCTCCACCCCGCCGTCCTGGCCGATCGGGCCCGGGCGCTCGCCGCGCAGCTCGGCCGCCGCACGACCCTGATCGAGGTGCCGGACGCCGAGGGCGCCAAGACCGCGGGCGTCCTCGAGCAGTGCTGGGGGCGGCTCGCCGAGGCCGGCTTCACCCGCTCGGACGCCGTCGTCGGCCTCGGCGGGGGAGCGACCACCGATCTGGCCGGCTTCGTCGCCGCCACCTGGCTGCGCGGCGTGGCCTACGTCGCCGTGCCCAGCACCGTGTTGGGCATGGTGGACGCCGCCGTCGGCGGCAAGACAGGCATCAACGTCCCGGCCGGCAAGAACCTCGTCGGCGCGTTCCACGAGCCCGGCGCCGTGCTGTGCGACCTCGACCTGCTCGACACCCTGCCGGCCCGCGACCTCGCCGCCGGACTCGCCGAGGTCGTCAAGGCCGGCTTCATCGCCGACCCGCGCATCCTGGACGTCGTCGAGGCCGGTCCTCAGGCGGTCCTCGACCCCCGCTCGGACGCGCTCGTCGAGGTGGTCGACCGGGCGATCCGGGTGAAGTCCGCCGTGGTGTCGGCCGATCTGCGCGAGACGACGTCCGTCGGCAAGGACATCGGCCGCGAGGTCCTCAACTACGGCCACACGCTCGGCCACGCGATCGAGCGTCACGAGCGCTACCGCTGGCGTCACGGCGACGCCGTCGGCGTCGGCATGGTGTTCGCCGCCGAGCTGTCCGCCGCCCTCGGCCGCCTGGACGCCGCCGTCGTCGCCCGGCACCGCGACGTGCTGGCCTCGCTTGGCCTGCCGACGACGTACTCCAGCGGCGCGTGGGACGACCTGCGCGCGGCGATGAGCCTGGACAAGAAGACCCGGGGTTCGGTGCTGCGGTTCGTGGTGCTGGACGCCGTCGCCGACCCCGGCATCGCGCTCGCCCCGCCCGAGGACGCGCTGCGCGACGCGTTCGCCCGGATCGAGGGCTGAGCCGTGTACGTCCCGCGCCACTTCTCGATGACGACCGAGCAGGCCGTCGAACTGCTGACCGCCGCCGAGACCGCCGAGCTCGTCACCGCGCACCCCGACGGGCCGGCCGCGACCCTGTTGCCCGTGCTGCACCGCCCGGACGGCGACGGGCTGGGCTCGCTGCTGTTCCACGTGACCCGCACCAACGACGTGTGGCAGCGTCCGCACCTGGGCGATGCGCTGGCGATCTGCTCCGGCCCGGACGCCTACGTCGCCCCGCCCTGGCTCGCGTCCTACGCCGACAACCCCGGCGTCCCCACCTGGAACTACGTCACCGTGCACGCCTACGGCGACCTGATCGTCCACGACGACGCCGACTGGACGGCACGGGTCGTCCGCGAGGTCTCCGCCCGGCACGGCTTCGACACCGCGCTCGTGGACGCCGACGGCTTCGCCCGCATGCTGCGCGCCATCGTGGGGCTCGAGCTGCGGCTCACCCGCGTCGTAGGCAAGGCCAAGCTGTCGCAGAACAAGGCTCCCGCCGACGTCGAGGGCATCGCGGCGGGCCTGCGCGCGACGGGCGACGCGGACGCCGCTCGGGTGGCCGAGGCCATGGACGAGGTTGCTCTGCCGCACGCGGTCGAGCGCTACCGGTTGCTCGGCGAGCTGCGGGAGGGGCGGCCCGGTTTTCCGGGGCAGGACAAGTCTCGCTAGACTTGCCCGCTGGAGCAGATTCCCCGGCGAAAGGCATAACCGTGGCTTCCACGAACGATCTGAAGAACGGCATGGTCCTCGACCTCGACGGCCAGCTGTGGCAGGTGCTGTGGTTCCAGCATCACAAGCCGGGCAAGGGCAACACCGTCGTGCGCACCAAGCTCAAGCACGTCCTGACGGGCAAGGTCGTCGACAAGACCTTCAACTCCGACACCAAGGTCGACACCGCGACCGTCGACCGTCGCGAGATGCAGTACCTCTACCACGACGGCTCGGCGTTCGTCTTCATGGACACCGCGACCTTCGACCAGCTGCCGATCCCGGACGAGACCGTCGGCGACGCCAAGGACTACCTGCTGGAGAACCAGCTCGCCACCGTCGCGCTGCACGAGGGCACCCCCCTCTACATCGACCTGCCGGCCTCGGTCGAGCTGGAGATCACCTACACCGAGCCCGGTCTGCAGGGCGACCGCAGCACCGGCGGCACCAAGCCGGCGACGCTCGAGACGGGCAAGCAGATCAACGTCCCGCTGTTCCTCACGACGGGCGAGCGGGTCAAGGTCGACACCCGCGACGGCAGCTACCTCGGTCGGGTCTGAGGGTGGCCGACCAGCGTCACCACTACGGCACCCGCACGAAAGCGCGCAAGCGCGCCCTCGACATCCTGTTCGAGGCCGACCTGCGCGACGACGAGGCCATCGGCACCCTGGCCGCGCGGGTGGCCGCCGGCGAGCCGCCCGTGCGCCCGTTCACGTCCGAGATCGTGGAGGGCGTCGCCGCCGACCGCGAGGAGATCGACCGCATCATCGCGGAGAGCCTCTCGGCCGGCTGGTCGCTGGAGCGGATGCCGCGCGTGGACCGCAACCTCGCCCGGATCGCTGTGTACGAGATGTTCTTCACCGACCTGGCGCCCGAGATCGCCGTCAACGAGGCCGTCGGGCTGGCGCGCGAGCTGTCCACCGACGACTCGCCGTCCTTCCTGAACGGCGTCCTCGGCAAGGCCCTCGCCACGCTGCGCGAGACCTACCCGCTCGGCGGCCGGAGAACCGGCGACGGTCCCGAGGAGGACGACGCGGCCGACGACCCCGAGGCGGGCGACGACTGGGACGACCCTGTCCAGCCCGCCCCCTGACGGCGGCCCGCGGCGACGCACCCGCATCGCCGCTCCGCGGTGGCCACGAACCACGACGGCCCGGCCCCCTTGCGAGGAGCCGGGCCGTCGGCCGTCCGCGATCAGCGGGGCGGGACGCTCACTTGACGTGCCGGAGAGCCGCCTTGAAGTGCTTGAGGTGGGACACCTCGTCCGAGGCGATGTCGCGGAACACCGCGGCGGTCACCTTGTCGCGGTCCTTCGTGGCCTGCCGGGCGTAGGAGGAGTACATCCGGATGTTGTGGCGCTCGCCCTTGATGGCGTCGCGGAGATCCTTCTTGACCGACCCGACGAGGCCGACCATGTTGGCCTCCTCGGAGTAGTGCTCGCGGAACTCGAACGTGGAGGTCTTCGCGAACAGCTCGGCGACCTTCGGGTAGCCGTCCTTGCGGGCCTGCTTGGCGAAGTTGGCGTACTTGACAGGTCGCTCACGGGGGCGTTCAGGGTGTCGACCTGCCGGACGAGGCGTCCGGTCTCGATGCCCTGGAACCGCTCGAGGGACTCGGCCCCCATGCGCAGCACGGAAAGAGGCGTCCGTAATTCGTGCGACGCGGACGAGACGAAGCGGCGCTCGCGGTCCCGGCTCTCCTCGACGCGGTCGAGCATCGCGTCGAACGACGCGCTGACGGCGACCACCTCGCTGGCGCCCTCGCGCACCGAGGAACGCTGCGTCAGGTCGCCCGCGGCGACGTCGGCGGCGACGTCCGCGACCCGGCGCAGCGGACGGGTGAGCCGGTGGGCGAGGAGGGCCAGCAGCCCGGCGGCGAGCAGCGACAGGGGCACGCCGGTGCCGAGCGCGATCCAGCGCAGCGAGCCGCGCATGCGGGAGACGGGCAGCAGGGAGTCCGCGATCCGTAAGGTGCCCAGGCGGCGGTCGCCGTCCATCACGGGCACCGACAGCACGCGAAGCTCCTCGCCCGTGCCCAGCGTCGCGACCGAAAAGCCGTCGGGCGCCCGGAGGAGCCAGGGGCGATCGCCCTGGGCGGGGGCCGGCGCAGCCTCGCGGGCCCGCGCCTCCAGGTCGGGGTGGTTGGCGACCAGCCCGGCGTCGCCGCACTGGATCAGCTGCAACTGGCTGGCCGGGTGGTCCCGCTGCTGTCCCAGCCACGTGGTCGCGGCCCGGCAGAGCGCCGCGGGATCGGACACGCGGATGCCCGCGCGGTAACGACCCCACTCGCGGGCCTGGGTGTCGAGGTCGGCGTCCAACAGCGCGACGAGGCGCTGGTCGGTGGCCTGGGTGACCAAGGCGAGGGCCGCCAGCGGCGTGAGCAGGCCGAGGAGCGCGGCGACGACGACAGCTGGACCCACAACGAGTGCGTCCGCCTCACCCGGCTCACCCGTCGCTCCGGAACCGGTAGCCGGCGTGACGCAGCGTTTCGATGGGGTCGGCGAGGCCGGGGCGCGTGAGCTTGCGGCGCAGGTAGCCGACGTAGACGTCCACGACCTTCGTGTCCGTGTCGTAGCCGGGGCCCCACACCCCGTCGAGCAGCTGACCGCGGCTGAGCACCTGTCCGGGGTGGCGCATCAGGTGCACGAGCAGGCTGTACTCCCGCGCGGTGAGGTCGGAGGAGACGTCCGCGCGCACGACCTCGCGGGTGCGCAGGTCGACCACCGTCGGCCCGACGCGCGGCTCCGCGGCGGTGGGCTGCCCCGGGGCCCGCAGCCGCGACCGGACGCGGGCGAGGAACTCGTCCAGGGAGAAGGGCTTGGTGAGGTAGTCGTCCGCCCCGAGGTCGAGCGCCCGGACGCGGTCGTCCACGAGCGCGCGGGCGCTGACGACGAGCACGGGCAGGGACGGCGAGCCCCGCCGGAGGTGGCGCAGCACCTCCAGGCCGTCCTGGTCGGGCAGCCCCAGGTCGAGGACGAGCAGGTCCGGGGCGTCGAAGTCGAGCGAGCGGACGGCGTCCGCGGCCGTTCCGGCCCGCACGATCTGATGACCCTCGCCCTCGAGGGGGTAGGCCATCGTCTGGGCGAGTTGGGGCTCGTCCTCGACGACCAAGATTCTCATCGTGCCCTCCGGATCGCCCCTCGCCCCCGCACCGCCGTCAGTCCAGGAGCGCGGCGGCAGCGCCGGGTTCACCCCCTTCGGTGAGCCCCGCGCCGCGGGGTGAACGCTCGCCGGGCAACGACGGTCCCGCTGGTAGGCTCAGATCGTTTGACCGGCGCCCGTATTCCCCGCGCGGCGGGCCAGGAAGGATCACCATGAACTCACCTCAACCCGTCCCTGCGCTGCTCGTCCTCGAGGACGGCCGAACCTTCCGCGGGGAGTCGTTCGGCGCCCCGGGCGAGGCGTTCGGGGAGGCCGTCTTCGCGACCGGCATGACGGGTTACGAGGAGACGCTCACCGATCCCAGCTACCGCCGCCAGGTCGTCATCGCGACGGCCCCGCAGATCGGCAACACCGGCTGGAACGACGAGGACGACGAGTCCCGGCGGATCTGGGTGGCCGGCTTCGTGGTGCGCGAGGCGTCCCGCATCAGCTCGAACTGGCGAGCCAAGCGCGACCTGGGCGACGAGCTGAAGGCTCAGGGCGTCGTCGGCGTCACCGGCGTCGACACGCGTGCGCTCACCCGGCACCTGCGCGAGCGCGGCGCCATGCGGGTGGGCCTGTCCACGGTGGAGACCGACCCCGACAAGCTGCGCGAACGCGTCCTGCAGCAGCCGGCGATGGCCGGGGCGAATCTCGTGGACGAGGTCACCGTCGCCGAGCCCGTCGTCGTTCCCGCCCAGGGTGAGAAGCGCTTCACGGTCGCCGCGATCGATCTCGGCATCAAGGAGATGACGCCGGAGCTGTTGTCCCGGCGCGGCATCGAGGTGCACGTGCTGCCCGCCGGCTCGACGATCGACGACATCACGGCGCTGGGCCCCGACGGAGTGTTCTTCTCCAACGGCCCGGGCGACCCGGCCACCGCCGACGACGCGGTCGCGCTGCTCACGGACGTGCTGGACGCCGACCTGCCGTACTTCGGCATCTGCTTCGGCAACCAGATCTTCGGCCGCACGCTCGGCTTCGGCACGTTCAAGCTGAAGTACGGACACCGCGGCATCAACCAGCCGGTGATGGACCTGGCCACGCGCCGGGTCGAGATCACCGCGCACAACCACGGCTTCGCCGTCGACGCGCCCCTGGGGGAGACCACCACCACCCGCTGGGGCGACGTCCGGGTCAGCCACGTCTGCCTCAACGACGACGTCGTGGAGGGCTTGGAGCTCACCCGCGACGGCGCGGTGGCGGGTTTCTCCGTCCAGTACCACCCCGAAGCGGCGGCAGGCCCGCACGATTCGGCTTACCTGTTCGATCGCTTCTGCGCCGTGATGACCGCTCACCAGGACGGCCACAGCGCCGGAAAGGACGCCTGATGCCCCGCCGTACCGATATCTCCTCGATCCTCGTCATCGGGTCGGGGCCCATCGTCATCGGCCAGGCCTGCGAGTTCGACTACTCCGGCACCCAGGCGTGCCGCGTGCTGCGCGAGGAGGGCTTCCGCGTCGTCCTCGTGAACAGCAACCCGGCCACGATCATGACCGACCCCGAGTTCGCCGACGCGACCTACATCGAGCCGATCACCCCGGAGTTCGTCGAGCGGGTCATCGCCAAGGAACGACCCGACGCCATCCTCGCGACCCTCGGCGGTCAGACCGCGCTGAACGCGGCCGTCGCGCTGCACGACAACGGCGTCCTGGAGCGGTACGGCGTGGAGATGATCGGCGCCAACTTCGAGGCCATCCACAAGGGCGAGGACCGGGAGCGCTTCAAGGAGATCGTCGCCGGGCTGGACGTCCCGGGCGCCCGTCCCGAGTCTGCTCGTTCGGTGATCTGCCACACCCTCGACGAGATCATGGACGCCGTGGGTGACCTCGGCTACCCGATCGTGCTGCGCCCGTCCTTCACGATGGGCGGCGTCGGCTCGGGCATCGCCTACGACGAGGCCGAACTCCGCGAGATGGCGCAGATCGGCCTGGCGGCCTCCCCGGTGACGGAGGTGCTGGTCGAGGAGTCGATCATCGGGTGGAAGGAGTACGAGCTCGAGGTCATGCGCGACAGGGCGGACAACGTCGTGATCGTGTGCTCCATCGAGAACGTCGATCCCATGGGCGTCCACACCGGCGACTCGATCACCGTCGCGCCCGCGATGACCCTGACCGACCGCGAGTACCAGCAGATGCGTGACGTCGGCATCGCGATCATCCGCGAGGTGGGCGTCGACACCGGCGGCTGCAACATCCAGTTCGCGATCGAGCCCGAGACCGGGCGCATGATCGTGATCGAGATGAACCCGCGGGTCTCGCGCAGCTCGGCGCTGGCGTCCAAGGCGACGGGTTTCCCGATCGCGAAGATCGCGGCGAAGGTCGCGGTGGGCTACACGCTGGACG
Organism: Nigerium massiliense; assembly: GCF_000826085.1. GTDB lineage: Bacteria > Actinomycetota > Actinomycetes > Propionibacteriales > Propionibacteriaceae > Propioniciclava > Propioniciclava massiliense. The sequence goes on from NZ_CCYM01000003.1 coordinate 248,560, forward strand.
AGATCCCCAACGACATCACCCGCGAGACCCCGGCGTCCTTCGAGCCGACGCTCGACTACGTGGTGGTGAAGGTGCCGCGCTTCACGTTCGAGAAGTTCCCGACGGCCGACGACACGCTGACCACCCACATGAAGTCGGTCGGCGAGGCCATGGCGATCGGCCGCACGTTCCCCGAAGCGCTCGGCAAGGCGCTGCGCTCCCTGGAGGACCCGCGCGCCCCCTTCGACTTCACCTCGGAGCTGCGGCACTCCCGCGAGGAGTACCTGCGCCAGGCCTCCCGTCCGCACGACCGGCGGCTCAACAAGGTGATGGACGCCATCCGCGCCGGCGCGAGCGTCGCCGACGTCCACGAGGCCACCGGCATCGACCCGTGGTTCTGCGACCAGCTCGTGCAGATCTTCCAGGCGGCCAGGGCGCTGCAAGAGTCCTACAACATGGACCCCGTCCTGCTGCGCCGCGCCAAGAGGATGGGTCTGTCGGACGCGCAGATCGGCACGCTGCGCAACACCAGCGACGAGGTCGTCCGCGGCGTCCGCTGGGCGCTCGGGGTGAACCCGGTCTTCAAGACCGTCGACACCTGCGCGGCCGAGTTCGCCGCCGCGACGCCGTACCACTACTCGACCTACGACGAGGAGGACGAGGTCGCTCGCCGCGAGAAGCCAGCCGTCCTCATCCTCGGCTCCGGTCCCAACCGCATCGGCCAGGGCATCGAGTTCGACTACAGCTGCGTGCACGCCGCGATGACCCTGCGCGAGGCCGGCTACGAGACCGTCATGGTCAACTGCAACCCCGAGACCGTCTCGACCGACTACGACACCTCCGACCGGCTCTACTTCGAGCCGCTGACGCTGGAGGACGTCCTCGAGGTCTACCACGCCGAGTTCGACCACGGGCCGATCGCCGGTGTCATCGTCCAGCTCGGTGGGCAGACCCCGCTCAAGCTGGCCGCGGCGCTGAAGGCCAACGGCGTCCCGATCGTCGGCACGTCGCCCGAGGCCATCGACCTGGCCGAGGAGCGGGGCGCGTTCGGCGACGTGCTGGCCGCCGCCGAGCTGCCCGCGCCGAAGTACGGCATGGCGCAGTCGGCCGAGCAGGCCATCGAGATCGCCAACGGCATCGGCTACCCGGTGCTCGTGCGGCCCTCGTACGTGCTGGGCGGACGCGGCATGGAGATCGTCTACGACGACGAGGCGCTGACCGGCTACATCAACCGGGCCACGTTCATCACGCCCCAGCAGCCGGTGTTGGTCGACCGCTTCCTCGACGACGCGATCGAGATCGACGTGGACGCGCTCTTCGACGGCACCGAGCTGTACCTCGGCGGCGTGATGGAGCACATCGAGGAGGCCGGCATCCACTCCGGCGACTCGGCGTGTTCGCTGCCGCCGATCACGCTGGGCAAGGAGGTCATCGACCGCATCCGCGTCTCGACCGAGGCCATCGCCCGCGGCATCGGCGTGCTGGGCCTGATCAACATCCAGTACGCGCTGCAGGGCGACGTGCTCTACGTGCTCGAGGCGAACCCGCGGGCGTCCCGCACCGTGCCGTTCGTCTCGAAGGCGACCGACACCCAGCTCGCGAAGGCGGCCGCGCGCATCATGCTCGGCCAGTCCATCGCCGCGCTGCGTGGGGACGGCATGCTGCGCCGGCACGGCGACGGGACGACGTCGCTCGACAGCGCCCCGGTCGCGGTCAAGGAGGCCGTGATGCCGTGGAACCGCTTCCGGACGCCCGAGGGCGTCTCGGTCGACTCGCTGCTCGGCCCCGAGATGAAGTCGACGGGCGAGGTGATGGGGCTCGATTCCCTGTTCGGCACCGCCTTCGCCAAGTCCCAGACCGGCAGCTACGGCGGCCTGCCCACCACCGGCACCGCGTTCGTCTCGGTCGCGAACCGGGACAAGCGGCACGCGATCTTCCCGGTGAAGCGGCTGGCCGACCTCGGCTTCCGCATCGCCGCGACCGCCGGCACCGCGCAGGTGCTGCGTAGGCACGGCATCGATGTCACCGTCTACCGCAAGGAGCACCAGGGCCCCGGCGCCGACGGCACCAAGACGGTCGTCCAGGGCATCCTCGACGGCGAGATCGACATCGTCTTCAACACGCCCCAAGGCTCCAGCGCGGAGGGCTCGCCGCGTCGGGACGGCTGGTCGATCCGCTCGGCGGCCATCTACATGGACATCCCGTGCATCACCACGGTGCAGGGCCTGTCGGCGGCCGTCCAGGGCATCGAGGCCGCGAAGAACGGCGAGGTCACCGTCCGCTCGCTGCAGGAGTGGGCCGCCGACGTCCGCGCCGAGCTCGCGGAGTAGCCTGAGCCTCGACCGCGGCGGTGCGACGCCGCGGCGGAGGCGAGGGACAGACATGGCAACGGTGGCGTTCGGATCGGTGACCCTCGGCGAGGGCCGCACCAAGGTGATCGTCCCGATCACGGGGGAGAGCGCGGACGAGCTGGTCGAGCAGGCGTCCGCGCTGGCGGGCCGCGACGATGTCGACATCGTCGAGTGGCGGGCGGACTACCTTCCCGACGCCCCCGACCCGGAGGACGTGCTCGCCGCGGCTCGCCGGTTGCGCGGGGTCCTCGGCGATGTGCCGGTCCTGTTCACGTTCCGCACGGCCGCCGAGGGTGGGCTGCAGTCGATCGAGCCGGACGCCTACGCGTCGCTGAACATCGCGCTCGTGGAGTCCGGGCTGGTGGACGCCGTCGACGTCGAGCTCCTCTTCGACCAAGCCGCCGGGGACGCGGTGATCGCCGCCGCGCGGAAGGTCGGCGTGCCGGTGGTGGGCAGCTTCCACCGCTTCGACGGCACCCCGCCCGTCCACGAGCTGGTGGGCCACCTCGAGACCATGGCCGAGCGCGGCTGCGCGGTGTCGAAGGCGGCCGTGATGCCGGCCGACGCCGGGGACGTGCTGACGCTGCTGCAGGCGACGTGGGAGATGCGCAAGGCGCTGAGCAACCAGGTGGTCTTGACCATGGCCATGTCGGGCGTCGGCGTCGTGTCGCGCCTGGCGGGCGAGGTGTTCGGCTCGTGTGCCACCTTCGGCATGGTCGGACGTCCGTCGGCCCCCGGCCAGGTGCCGGTTGAGAAGCTGGTGCCCGTCCTGGACCTGGTGCACGACAACCTCTGAGCGCCGGCCTGCGACGCCGTGGTTCACGAACCGGAGTCGCGACGGATCGCGCAGCGCCGTCCACTAGGCTCGGCGCGATGAACGGGCACGGAGATCACGCACGGAAGGGGCGCGGGAGCGCGATCGCGCTGATCGGGCTGTCGGGATCCGGCAAGTCGACCGTCGGCCCGATGCTCGCCGCCAAGCTCGGCCTGCCGCACCACGACGTCGACGTCGAGGTCGAGCGGCGCGAGGGCCGCACGATCCGGGAGATCTTCGACGCGGACGGGGAGCCCGCGTTCCGCGCGCTGGAGCGTGACGCCACGATCGACCTGCTCCAGACCCCGGGCGTGCTCAGCCTCGGCGGAGGTGGTCCGCTGACGCCGCAGGTTGCGGACGCCCTGCGCGGCCACCCGGTCGTCTGGCTACGGGTGGCGCCGGCCGTCGCCGCCGCCCGTATCGGCCACGACGAGAACCGTCCGCTGCTCGCCGGCCGGGACGCGGCGCTGCGCTTGCGCAGCATGCTGTCCCAGCGCGCGGGCACGTACGCGGCGCTGGCCAGCCTCGCCGTCGACACCGACCGGGCCGGCGTGGACGCCGTCGTCGACTCCATCGCCGCGCACGTCGCCGACTTCACGCCCGACGCGTTCGGCGGCGAGGTCATCCCCGTCAACGCGGAGAAGCCGTATGAGGTGCGCGTCGGCCGCGGCGTCTCGTTCGAACTCGGCCGCGCGTTGGGCCGCCGGGAGCGCGTCGCTCTGCTGCATCCGGCGCCGCTCGCCGAGGCCGCCGGGCTCCTCGTCGAGACGACGGACGCGGACGTGACCCTGATCGAGGTCCCCGACGGCGAGGACGCCAAGCGCGCCGCCGTGCTGGACGCCGTCTGGCACCGCCTGGACGAGGCCGGCTTCACCCGCGCGGACGCCGTCGTCGGGCTCGGCGGCGGCTCGACCACCGACCTGGCCGGCTTCGTCGCCGCCACCTGGCTGCGCGGCCTCGACTTCGTCAGCATCCCGACCACCCTGCTCGCCATGGTCGACACGGCCATCGGCGGCAAGACGGGCATCAACGTCGGCCGCACGAAGAACGCCGTCGGCGCGTTCTGGGAGCCGATCGCCGTCCTGTGCGACACCGATCACCTCACCGGCGACCCGGACGCCCTCCGCGGCGGTCTGGCGGAGATGGCCAAGCACGGCCTCGTCGCCGACCCGCCCACCCTGGAGCTGCTCGAGACGCGCACCGCCGCGATGTTCGACCCCGCCCGCCCGGAGCTCGCCGAGGGCATCGCGCGCTCGATCCAGGTGAAGACCGCGATCGCGAGCGCCGACCTGCGCGAGGCGACCTCGGTGGGCACCGACGTCGGCCGGGAGGTGCTCAACTACGGCCACACCCTCGGCCTGGCCGTCGAGCGGCACTCCGGCTGGGGTCACGGCCAGGCCGTCAGCGTCGGGCTTCTCTACGCCGCCGTCCTGAGCCACCGGCTCGGCCACGCCGGCGCCGCGCTCGTCGGCCGGCACCGTCGTCTGCTGGAGCGCCTCGGGCTGCCCACCGACTACGACCGCGCCGCCTGGCCCGAGCTGCGCCGCCTGATGAACCGCGACAAGAAGGTCCGCGCGTCGGCGCTGCGCTTCGTCCTGCTGGACGACGTCGCCCGCCCGCGCATCGAGGTCGCCCCCGACGAGGACGACCTGCGCGACAGCTACGAGGAGATCGCCCGATGACCGAGCACCCGAATCGCCGCCGCCTCGTCGAGGACGGCTACGCCCGGCTGCTGCGCCCGGCGCTGTTCCGCGCCCGCGGCGGCGACCCCGAGAAGATCCACCACGCGATGATCGGGGCGCTGTCCGCGCTGCCGGCCCTTCCCGGGCTCCGCCAGGGCGTCGCCGCGCTCACCCGGGCGGCGTCCGACCCCGTCGAGGTCGCCGGCATCACGTTCCCCGGCCGCGTCGGCCTGGCCGCTGGCATGGACAAGGATGGCCGCGCCGCCCTGGCGTGGCGCCGGCTCGGGTTCGCCTTCGCTGAACTCGGCACCGTGACGGCCCGCCCGCAACCCGGGAACCCGGCGCCCCGGGTGTTCCGGCTGCCCGACAGCGGCGCGCTGATCAACCGCATGGGCTTCAACAACGACGGTGCCTTCGCGCTGGCCAACCGGCTCTCCGTCGCGGGCGTCTTCCGCGGCAACGGACGCGCGGGCCTCCCGCTGGGCATCTCGATCGGCAAGAGCAAGGTCACCCCCGTCGCGGACGCCGTCGACGACTACCTGACGTCGCTGCGCTGGGTTTCCCCGCACGCCGACTACGTGGCGATCAACGTCTCCAGCCCCAACACCCCCGGCCTGCGCGACCTGCAGCAGATCGAGGCGCTCGACGAGCTGGTCGGAGCCCTGGTCGAGGAGGCGAGGACGCTGGCGGTCGGCGGGAGGCCGGTGCCGATCTTCGTCAAGGTGTCCCCGGACCTGTCGGACGACGGCCTGGCCGACGTCGTCGACGTGGCCCAGCGGCGCGGGGCGTCCGGCCTCATCGCCACCAACACCACCGTGCGCCGCGAGGGGATCGCCCCGGCCGACCGACACCTCGCCGACGAGACCGGCGGGCTGTCCGGGCGCCCGCTGACGGCACGCGCGCTGGAGGTCGTGACCGCGCTGCGCGCCCGGACGGCGCTGCCGATCATCGCGTCGGGCGGCATCATGACGCCCGACGACGCCCGTGCGATGCTGGAGGCGGGCGCCCAGCTCGTCCAGCTCTACACCGGCTTCATCTACGCCGGGCCCGCCCTGATCGGCGGGATCGAGAACCTGGCTAGGACGCCGGAGAGGGATTGACATGAGCACGTACCGGCAGCGGCTGACGAAGATCGTCGCCGAACGCGGCGCGCTGTGCGTCGGCGTGGACCCGCACCCCGGGGTGCTGAAGACGTGGGGCCTCGATCGGTCGGTCGCCGGGCTGGAGTCCTGCGCCCGGGGCATCGTCGAGGCGATCGGCGACCAGGTGGCGGTCTTCAAGCCACAGTCGGCGTTCTTCGAGTGCTACGGCGCGGCCGGCATCGCCGTCCTGGAGCGGCTGCTGCGCGACATCGAGGACGCCGGGGCGCTGAGCATCCTGGACGTCAAGCGCGGCGACATCGGCTCGACCATGGACGCCTACGCCGACGCCTACCTGCTGCCGGACGCGCCGCTGTGCTGCGACGCGATCACCGTCTCGCCGTACCTCGGCTTCGGCTCGCTGCAGCCGGCCTTCGACCGCGCGCTCGAGAACGACCGCGGCGTTTACGTGCTCGCGCGCACCTCCAACCCCGAGGGCGGGCAGGTGCAGCTGGCGTTCAGCGACGAGGGCTCGGTGGCCCAGCAGATCATCGACGCCGCGACGGAGGCGAACTACGCCGCGCACACCCGGGCCATCGGGCTCGTCGTCGGCGGGACGCACTCGGCCCTGGGCTGCGACGTCTCGGAATTCAACGGTTCGATCCTGGTGCCCGGCATCGGGCACCAGGGCGGACGCATGGAGGATCTCCCCGCGCTGTTCGGCTCCGCGACCGATCAGGTGCTGCCGGTTGTCGGCCGCGCCATCATTTCCGCAAGTCCGCGGGCCCCGGAACTTCGCCGGAAGGTAGCCGAATTCCTGGGTGAATAACCTGTCCCACCCATTCGTAGGGCGCTAGGTTGGGGGCCACCTCATCAGTACCGAGCCCCGGAGATCATCGTGTCGATTCCACAACTGACCACCGAGCAATTGCAGGCCGCCCGGGCCGCGGCGACGCAGGCGCGCCGGCAGCGAGCCGACCTCAAGGCGAAGGTGCGTAGCGGCCAGCTGAGCCTCTCCGACGCGATCGACGCGGCGGGGGAGGACGACGTCCTCGCGCACGTGAAGGTAATCGACCTGCTGAAGTCGCTGCCGCGCGTGGGCGAGAAGCGTGCGTCGTCCGTCATGGAGCGTCTCGACATCGCCCCGAACCGCCGCATCCGCGGGCTCGGTCGTCACCAGATCGCAGGGCTGAAGGCTGAGTTCAAGTGAGCGGTGACATCACGGTCATCTCGGGGCCGACGGCGGTCGGGAAGGGAACCGTGGTGTCAGCCCTGCGCCGGGCCTGCCCCCAGGTGTGGGTGTCGGTGTCCGCGACGACACGACCGCCGCGCCCGACGGAGCGGGACGGCTTCCATTACCTCTTCGTCTCGGACGAGGAGTTCGACGACCTCGTGGCCAATGACGGGCTGCTCGAGTGGGCGACCGTCCACGGCGTCCACCGGTACGGGACGCCGAAGGCGCCGGTCCTGGCGGCGGCCGCCGAGGGGCGTCCGGTGATCCTCGAGATCGACCTGCAGGGCGCCCGCCAGGTGCGCGAGCGGCTGCCCGAGGCGCGGTCGGTGTTCTTGTCGCCGCCCAGTTGGGGCGCGCTGGTCGACCGGCTCGTGGGCCGCGGCACCGAGAACGTCGAACAGATGGAGCGTAGGCTGGCCACGGCGAAGGTGGAGATGGCCGCCGCGAGCGAGTTCGATCACATCGTCGTCAACGAGCAGGTGAGCCAGACTGTTGAACAGTTGATAGACTTGCTTGGCTTAGCGACAAACTCCGAGACCGAAGGTCAATCTTGAGCAATCCCATTCCTGAGGGCATCACGAACCCGCCGATCGACGAACTGCTGACGAAGGTCGATTCGAAGTACCGCCTCGTCACGTTCGCAGCGAAGCGCGCCCGGCAGATCAATGCGTACTACAGCCAGCTCGGGGAGGGCCTGCTGGAGAACGTCGGCCCGCTCGTCGACACCACCGTGCAGGAGAAGCCGCTGACCATCGCGCTCCGCGAGATCAACGCGGACGTCCTCGTGTGCACGGACATCGACCCCGAGGCCGAGGCCGCCGCGCGCGCCGAGGCCGAGAAGGACCCCGACTTCAGCCTCGATCCGTTCAGCACCGACGATCTGGCCTGATCGGGCCGCGACGTGAGCCGCATCCTCTTGGGCGTCGCCGGCGGCATCGCGGCCTACAAGGCCTGCGAGCTGCTGCGCCGGTTCTCCGAAGGTGGCCATGAGGTCACCGTCGTCCCGACCCGGAACGCGCTGACGTTCGTCGGCGAGGCGACCTGGGCGGCGCTGTCGGGGCGTCCCGTCCGCACCGAGGTCTGGTCCGACGTCCACGAGGTGCCGCACGTCCGGCTGGGGCAGGAAGCCGACCTCGTGGTCGTGGCGCCCGCCACCGCCGACCTGCTGGCGCGGGCCGCAGGCGGGCGCGCCGACGACCTGCTGACGAACGTGCTGCTGACCGCGCGCTGCCCCGTGCTGATGGCCCCGGCCATGCACACCGAGATGTGGCGGCACCCCGCCACCGTGGCGAACGTGGCGACTCTGCGCGAGCGCGGCACCATCGTCATGGACCCGGCCGACGGACGCCTCACCGGCGCCGACTCCGGCCCCGGGCGCCTGCCCGACCCCGACGACATCCACCAGGCGGCGTCCTCGCTGCTCGGCGACGATGCGACCGTCACGGGCGTCCGCACCCGCGACCTGGCCGGTCTGAAGGTCGTCGTCAGCGCGGGCGGCACCCACGAGGCACTCGACCCGGTGCGGTTCCTCGGCAACGCCTCGAGCGGACGCCAGGGCCTCGCGCTGGCCCGCGCCGCCGCGCTGCGCGGCGGGCGCGTCACGCTCGCCGCAGCCAACGTCTCCGAGCCCACGCCGAGCTCGGTCGAGGTGCGCCGCGTCGTCTCCACCGGTGACCTCGGCGCGGTGATGCGCGAGGAGGCCCGTGACGCCGACATCGTCGTGATGGCCGCCGCGCCCGCCGACTTCACGCCCGCGGCGTCCAGCCAGACCAAGCTGAAGAAGCAGGGTGACGCCGGGCTCACGCTCGAGCTCAGGCAGACCATGGATGTCTTGGCGACGATCTCGTCCGACCACCCGCGCGCCGGCGTCATCGTCGGCTTCGCGGCGGAGACCGCCGAGAGCCCCGAGGCGCTGCTCGAACTGGGGCGCGCCAAGCTCGCCCGCAAAGGCTGCGACCTGCTCGTCTGCAACAACGTCAGCGGGGGAGCCGTCTTCGGCGCCGCGGGCAACGCGGTCACCATCATCGACCGCGACCGCATCGTCGCCTCCGCGACCGCCGACAAGAACGTCGTCGCTCACCGCATCCTGGACGCCGCCCTCGGCGTCCGCGCACGCCAGCACCGGCCGGCAGCCGAGAAGGAGTAACCACATGAGCCGCCTCTTCACCTCCGAGTCCGTCACCGAGGGGCACCCGGACAAGGTCGCGGACGCCGTCTCCGACGCGGTCCTCGACGCGCTCCTCGACCAGGACGTCAAGAGCCGCGTCGCCGTCGAGACCCTCGTCACCACCGGCACCGTCGTCGTCGCCGGCGAGGTGACGACGCAGGCCTACGCCGACATCCAGGGCATCGCGCGCGAGCGCATCGTCAACGTCGGTTACGACCGCGCCGAGACGTCGTTCGACGGCCGCGCCTGCGGAGTCCTGGTCTGCCTGGGCAGCCAGAGCCCCGACATCGCCCAGGGCGTCGACAACGCCGAGGAGGTCCGCGACGGCGAGGCCGACGAGGCGTTCGACCAGCAGGGCGCCGGCGACCAGGGCCTGATGTTCGGGTACGCCTGCCGCGATACGCCCTCGCTGATGCCGCTGCCGATCGACATCGCGCACCGCATGTCGGAGCGCCTGGCGCAGGTGCGCAAGTCGGGCGAGCTCGACTGGGTGCTGCCCGACGGCAAGACCCAGGTGACGATCGAGTACGACGGCGTCACGCCCGTCCGGGTCGACACCGTCGTCGTCTCCACCCAGCACACCGAGGAGGCGTGGAACGCAGGACTCATCGAGAGTGGCGTCCGCGAGAAGGTCATCGCCCCCGTCCTTGACCGCTACGACATCTCTTCGCAGGGGATGCGCTCGTACGTCAACCCGACGGGGCGGTTCAACATCGGCGGCCCGCGCGGCGATGCCGGCGTCACCGGCCGTAAGATCATCGTCGACACTTACGGCGGCATGGCCCGGCACGGCGGCGGGGCGTTCTCCGGCAAGGATCCGTCCAAGGTCGACCGCTCCGCGTCCTACGCGATGCGCTGGGTCGCGAAGAACGTGGTGGCGGCCGGGTTGGCGGACCGCTGCGAGGTGCAGGTGGCCTACGCCATCGGCCGCGCGCACCCCGTCGGCTTCTACACCGAGTGCTTCGGCACGGAGAAGGTGCCGGTGGAGCAGATCAACGACGCCGTGCTGTCGGTGTTCGACCTGCGTCCGGCCGCGATCATCCGCGACCTCGACCTGCTGCGCCCGATCTACTCCCAGATCACGAACTACGGCCACTTCGGCCGCGAGCTCGACGTGATGACCTGGGAGCGCACCGACCGCGCCGAGGCGCTCGCCGCCGCGGTGAAGGGCTGATCGCCCCGCACCGTCGCCGGCCGAACCTTGGGCGTCCCGGGCGAGCCCTAGGATCGCCGGCATGACCGAACCGACGACGCCCCTGGTGGCGCGCGTCGCGGTCGACATGTCGCTGCCGCACCTCGATCGCCCCTTCGACTACCTCGTGCCCGAGGTCGCCCGCGACGCGATCGCCGTGGGCTGCCGGGTGCGGGTGCGGTTCGCCGGGCGCCTGCGCGACGGCTTCGTGCTGGGGCTCGGCGACGATTCGGACGCCGACGCGAAGCTGCGCCCGTTGGAGCGGGTCGTCTCGAGCGAGGTCGTCCTCAGCGGTCCCGTGGCGCGGCTGTGCCGCGAGGTCGCCGACCATTACGCCGGGACGTTCGCCGACGTCGCCCGGCTCGCCGTGCCCGGCAGGCACGCGACCACCGAGAAGGCCAAGCCGACGCTCCACCCCGACCCCGACCCGGCGCCCGAGCCGACGCTGCTGCCCGCCCACCCCGAGGGGGAGGCGTTCCTCGCCGAGCTGGCGGCCGGGAACCCCGTCCGCGCAGCCTGGAACCCCGCGCCGGTGTTCGGCCCGGCGGGGGACTGGGCCGCGGGCGTGTGCGAGGCGCTGGGCGCCACGCTGGCGTCCGGACGCCGCGGCGTCATCGTCGTTCCGGACGCCGACGCGCTCGACAGGCTGGTCGAGGTTGTCGAGGAGCGCTTCGGCGCGGGCAGCTTCGTCACGCTGAGCGCCGATCTGGGCCCGGCCGCGCGCTACCGCAGCTTCCTGGCCGCGGCCCGGGGGAACGTCCGGATCGTGCTGGGGACGCGCGCCGCCGTGTACGCGCCGGTGCCCGACCTCGGGCTGCTCGTGGTGGTGGACGACGGCAACGACACGCTGAGCGAGCCGCGCGCGCCCTACCCGCACGCCCGCGAGGTCGCGGCGCTGCGGGCCAGCGTCGAGCACTGCGCGCTGCTGTTCGCCAGCTACCAGCGCACCGCCGAGGTGCAGGCGCTGGTGGCCAAGGGCTGGCTGGTGCCGCTGGCGCTGCCGTTCACGGCGGTCCGCCGGGAGGGTCCGCTGGTGCGCGTGGCGTCCGACACCGACCGCGCGCTCGACCGCGACCCCGCTGCCTTCGCCGCCCGGCTGCCGCACGACGTCTTCGCGGTGCTGCGGCAGGGACTCGCGTCCGGACCCGTGCTGGTGCAGGTGCCACGCGCGGGCTACGTCTCGGCGGTCTCGTGCCAGACGTGCCGCGAGCCCGCCCGCTGCCCGCGCTGCGGCCAGACCCTGCGGGGCGAACGCGACCCCGCGGCCGGGCTGCGGCTGGTCTGCCCGCTGTGTGGCCCCCTGCGGCAGCCGTGGCGCTGCGACACGTGCGGGGACACCAGGCTGCGGGCACCGCGGGTCGGCGTCACCCGGACCGCCGAGGAACTGAGCCGGGCCTTCCCCGGGACCGCCGTCGTGCAGTCGTGGTCGGGTCACCCGGTCGACGCCGTCGGCGAGTCGCCCGCGATCGTGCTGGCGACGCCCGGGTCCGAGCCGCGACCGGCCGCCGGCTACGCCGCGGCCGTCCTGCTGGACTCGGAACTGCTGCTCACCCGGCCCGAGCTGCGCGCCGCCGAGGAGGCGTTGCGCCGCTGGCTGACCGTGTGCTCGCTGGTGCGTCCGGGCGGGGAGGGCGGCAGCGTCATCGCCGTCGGCCCCGCGGACGCCCGCGCCCTCCAGGCCCTGGTGCGGCTGGACGCCCCGGGCTTCGCCGAGCGGGAGCTTGCTGAGCGTGCCGCGGCGTCCATGCCGCCCGTGGCGAAGCTCGTCGTGATCGAGGGCCCCGCCGACGCGCTGCCCGGGTACGACGACGCGACCGCCCAGGTGCCGGGACGCGAGCTCTTCGGCCCGCTGGAGCTGTCCGACGACGTCTTCCGGCTGACGCTGCGGGCGCCGGCGTCCGCGACCGTCGAACTGCTCGCGGGGGTGAAGGCCGAGTCGAGCCGGCGGTCGTCCCGAAAGGTGGCGGGTGCCGTGCGCGTCCGGGTCGACCCGCAGGTGATCGACTGACATCCTGGGACCAAGCCTGTCCGAGGGAGGAACGATGCCATCCGCCGACGCGAGCGACGCCGTCCAACGCCTGCTCGACAAGGGGGTTCGGATGCCGAATCCCGCGACCGTCACCATCGGCGACGACGTGGACGCCGACCGCATCAGCGGCGACGGCGTCACCATTCACCCTGGCTGCCGCCTCAGCGGGGCCGCCACCGTGATCAGCGCGGGCTGCGAGCTGGGCCGCGAGGGTCCCGTGACGATCGAGGATTGCCGGCTCGGCCCGAAGGTCGCGCTCAAGGGCGGCTACGCCGCGAAGGCGGTGTTCCTGGAGGGGGCGAACGTCGGGCTCGGCCACCACATCCGCGAGGGCTGCCTGCTCGAGGAGGAGTCCGGCGGCGCGCACACCGTCGGGCTGAAGCAGACCATCCTGTTCCCGTTCGCGACCCTGGGGTCGCTGATCAACTTCTGCGACTGCCTGTTGGCCGGCGGGACGTCGCGTTCGGACCACTCCGAGGTCGGCTCGAGCTACATCCACTTCAACTTCACCCCGTCGGGAGACAAGACGACCCCGTCGCTGTTCGGCGACGTTCCGGCCGGGGTGATGCTGCGCAGCAAGCCGATCTTCCTGGGCGGTCAGGGCGGCGCGGTGGGACCCGTGCGGGTCGCGTACGGCTCGATCGTCGGGGCAGGGTCGGTGATCCGCGCCGACATCGACGACCCCGACCGGCTCACGCTCGTCGCGCCGCCTCCCGATCTGAGCCGCCCGTTCGACCCGCATCGGCTGCCCAAGCTGGCGGGCCTCGTCGCGCACAACGTGACCTATCTCGCTAACCTCGACGCCCTCGAAGCCTGGTACCGTACGGTCCGGCTGCGGTTCTTCGCCGCCCAACCGCTGGGGGACCTGGTCGCCGAGGGCGCCCTGGCGATGATCGCGTCCGGGCGCGGCGAGCGTCTGACCCGGCTGCGCAATCTGGGGGCCAAGCTCAACCCGGACGACCCCAAGCACGCTCCGTTCGCCGCCGGCCTGGAGGCGTCCTTGGGCGGGTTCGGCGCCGACGGGCTGCCCGAGGCGCCGACGGAGTTGGTCGACGAGCTCAGCACCGCCGCCGCGTCCGGGACGAGGTACGTCGACGCCGTCAAGGCGCTGCCGGACGGGCTCGTCACCGCCGGGACCCAGTGGTTGTCGGCCATCGTCGCCCAGCGCGAGGACGCCTGCGCCGCCCTGATCGGCGAGCTGGGGGAGCACTTCCGCCGCTGACGCGGCGCGACCCCTGGGGGCGCTCGGAAGGCGTCCTCGGAAGGGTGGGCTCAGGACACGGGCTTGACCGGCTGGCGCAGCACGGTCTTGAGCTTGTCGGGCGCGCTCTTGCGCGGGTCGCCCAGATAGATCTCGTGGTGGGGGCCGTTCCACGTCACCCCGAGGGCGGGCATCACCTCGCCGTGCAGCCTGGCCAGGGTCGGGGTCTCGTCGTCGTACGACCCGACGTGCAGGATCTGCAGCGACCGGCCCTCGTCGATCCGGCGCGTCTGCACCCGGTCGAGCGGCAGCTCCGGCTTCTTCGTGGCGGCGGAACTCAGCCCCTGCACGATGACCTCGCCGGCGACCTGGTCGGGCAGGGCGATGAGCATGGTCCAGTCCCAGGCGGACTTGTCGCGGGCGGTGAAGCTCGCCGGGTCGGCGCTGGTCCACAGACCCTCGAGCGGGCCGACGACGAAGTCGACGCCGGCGCCCTTCGAGGCGAACTTGATCGTGTAGGCCGCCGCGTACAACGCGGCGACGGCGGCCGCGTACTCCTCGCTCGTGTTCGGATCGCCGTGCCCGTCGATCGCCAGATAGGTCAGCGGCGGCACCTCGACCTCGACGAAGTCGCGGGCCCCGGGCGCGTAGAGGTGCTTGAGGTCCTTCTTCAGGTCGATCTTCACCGGGTCGCCTCCAGGTCGGGTCCCACGCCGGGAACGTCGTCGGCCAGCATGAGGCTGGCAACCGTTCCGGGGCGGTGTCAAGGGGGCGGCTAGGGTGGTCGCCGTGCGTCTCGTCGTTGCAGGAACCCCGTCCGTCGCCATCCCGTCCCTGGAGGCCCTCGCGGCAGCCGGCCACGAGATCGCGGCCGTCGTCACGCGCCCGGACGCCGCCCGCGGGCGCAGCAAGAAGCTGCTGCCCAGCGAGGTTGGGCAGTGGGCGTCCGACAAGGGGATCCCGACGCTCAAGCCGCAGCGTCCCCGCGACGAGGACTTCATCGCGGAACTCACCGAGATCGCCCCAGACGCCTGCCCCGTCATCGCCTACGGCGCGCTCCTCCCGCAGCGCGTGCTCGACATCCCGCGGTTCGGCTGGGTCAACCTGCACTTCTCGCTGCTCCCGCGCTGGCGCGGAGCGGCGCCGGTGCAGCGGGCGATCATGGCCGGCGACGAGGTGACCGGCGCGACGGTGTTCGAGCTCGTCAAGGAACTGGACGCCGGCCCCCTCTACGGCAGCGTCATCCAGCCGCTGAGCGGAACCGAGACGGCCGGCGAGCTGCTCGACCTCCTCGCCCACGAGGGCGCCGCCCTGCTCGCCGACGTGGTGGGCTCGCTCGGCAGCGTCACCCCCCTTCCGCAGGACGCCGACGGCGTCACCGTCGCGCCGAAGATCGAGGTCGACGAGGTCCGCCTCGACTGGACCCGTCCCGCGGCCGAGCTCGACCGGCTGATCCGCGGGGCGTCCCCCGAACCGATGGCCTGGACCACCCTGGACGGCGACCGCGTCAAGGTGGCCCTGGCCAGGCCGTTCGATACGACCGATCTCGCGCCCGGCCAGGTCCGCGCCGAGAAGCGCCGCGTCCTGGTCGGCACCGGGGCCGGCGACCTCGAGCTCGTCCGCGTCCAGCCCGCCGGCAAGAAAGAGATGGCCGCCCCCGACTGGGGACGCGGCCTGCACGCGGACGGCGTCCGCTTCGACGCCGAGCCGGGCGGTCGCTGATGCCGCACCAGCGGCTCCGCCGCCGCGGCGCCGACCCTGCCCGCACGCTGGCCTACCAGGTTCTGCGCCAGGTCACCGCGGACGGCGCCTACGCCAATCTCGCCACCCACCAGGCCCTCGCCGAGGCCGGCCTGGACGCCCGCGACGCCGGCTTCGTCACCGAGCTCGTCTCCGGGACCTGCCGCCTGCAGGGCACCTACGACCGCATCATCGCCGCGGCGTCCGGCCGCAAGCCCGGCTCGCTGCAACCCGAACTCCTCGACGTGCTGCGCCTCGGCACCCACCAGCTGCTGAGCATGCGTGTCCCGCAGCACGCGGCGGTGGACGCCGGCGTCGAGCTCGCCGCCGCGCACGTCGGGGAGAAGGTCGCCGGCCTCACCAACGCGGTGCTCCGCAAGGTCGCCGCGCGCGACCTGGACGCCTGGATCGCCGAACTCACCCGGCACGAGGACGCCCTCGGCGCCCTGGCGACCCGCACCCACCACCCGCGTTGGATCGCCGCCGAGTACGTGGCCCTGCTCGGGGACGAGGCCGAGGCGGCGCTGGCCGCCAACAACGTCAACCCGGCGCCGACGCTGGTCGTCCGCCCCGGCCTGGCCGAGGTCGCCGAGCTGGAGGGCGATCCGACCCGGTTCTCCCGGTTCGGCGCGCGGCGTCCCGGGAACCCCGCCGACGTCCCCGCCGTCCGCGAGGGGCGCGCCGGCGTCCAGGACGAGGGTTCGCAGCTGGTCGCCGCCGCGCTCGCCGCGGTCGATCCTGCGCCGCCCGGGCCCTGGCTCGACCTGTGCGCCGGCCCCGGCGGCAAGGCCGCGCTGCTGGCCGGGCTGGCGATGGCCTCCGGCGAAACGCTCGTGGCGTCCGAGCTCGCCGAGCACCGCGCCCGCCTCGTTCAGCAGGGGCTGCGGGCCTACACCGGAGCCAACGCCCCGGTCACGCTCTGCGCCGACGGCACCCGTCCGGCCTGGGCGGACGGCGCCTTCGCCAAGGTGATGGCCGACGTCCCCTGCACCGGGCTGGGCGCGCTGCGGCGGCGTCCGGAGTCGCGGTGGCGGCGCCGGCCCGCCGACCTGGACGAGCTCGTCGGGCTGCAGCGCCGGCTGTTGACGTCCGCGTTGCGGGCGGCGCGTCCGGGCGGCGTCGTCGCCTACGTGACCTGCAGCCCGCACACCCGCGAGACCGTCGAGATCGTCCTTGACGTTCTCGCCGCGTCCGCCACCCCCGTCGAGCGGCTGCGCACCGCCGACCTCCTCGGCGTCCCGGACGCGGCGCGCGAGGGCGGCTGGTCGGCGCAGCTGTGGCCGCACCGGCACGGAACCGACGGGATGTTCATGGCCCTGTTCCGCGTGGGGCACTAGGGTCGGAACGTGGCCAATCGCATCCATCCCAGCATCCTGAACGCCAACCTCGCGGCTCTCGACGACGAGATCGCTCGCATCCCGAGCTCCGACGGCATCCACATCGACGTCATGGACAACCATTTCGTCCCGAACCTCACCCTCGGGCTCCCCGTCGTGGAGTGCCTGCGCAAGAACCACCCCGACTCGTTCCTCGACATGCACCTGATGATCGAGAACGCCGACACCTGGGCTCCCCAGTACGCCGAACTCGGCTGCGAGTCGGTGACGTTCCACCTCGAGGCGTCGCAGGCGCCGATCACCACGGCGCGGAAGATCCGCTCCGCCGGGTCGCGGGCGTCCGTCGCCCTGCGCCCGCAGACCCCGATCGAGCCGCTGGCCGACATCATCGCCGAGTTCGACATGGTGCTGATCATGACCGTTGACCCCGGCTTCGGCGGGCAGAAGTTCCTCGACAGCATGCTGCCCAAGATCGAGCGCACCCGCGAGATCGCCAAGCGCACGGGTCAGGAGCTGTGGATCCAGGTCGACGGTGGCGTCTCCGAATCGACGATCGAGCGCTGCGTGGACGCCGGTGCGGACGTCTTCGTCGCCGGCTCGGCGGTCTTCCGCGCCGACGAGCCCGACGCGATGGTGAACGCCCTGCGCGACAAGGCCGATCTGCGCTGCGGGCACTGAACGGTGACCCGGCCCGGCGTACGCTTCGGCGCGTGACACGTGAGCGCGTCGGGCCGGTCTACCGCAACCTCGGCCGTGTCGAGGACGCGGTGCTGCCCCTGCTGGTGCGCACCCGATGGTCGGGGACGGAGCACCTGCCGCCGTCCGGACCGGTGATCGTGGCGTCGAACCACATCAGCTACGTCGACCCGGTGATGCTCGAGTGGTTCCTGGTGAGGGCCGGCCGCTACCCCCGCTTCCTGGCCAAGGCGGAGTTGTTCGACATGCCCGTGGTGGGGTGGCTCGGGCGCTCCTGCGGTCAGATCCCCGTGTACCGCAACAGCGAGCGCTCGGGGGAGTCCCTCGTCGCCGCGGAGGCCGCGCTGGCCGCCGGAGAGTGCGTCGCGATGTACCCCGAGGGGACGGTGACCCGCGACCCCGACCTGTGGCCCATGACCCCCCGGCTCGGCGCGGCCCGGTTGGCCCTGAGGACCGGCGCGGACGTCGTCCCCGCCGGCCAGTGGGGTGCGCACGAGATCATGGCGCCGCCCAAGGTCACCCGGATCAAGCTGTTCCCGCGCCGCACCGTCCAGGTGACGCTCGGCCCGCCCGTCCACCTGGACGACCTGCGCCCGCCCGCGGGGGAGCCGCCGACCCGTGAGCAGGAGGTCGCGGCGTCCGGCCGCATCATGGACGCCATCAGCGAGCTCGTGGCCGGGCTGCGCGGCGAGCAACCGCCGTCCGACGGCCGCTGGGACATGCGCGTGGGCGCCCGCGTCCCCTCGGCCTGAGCAGGCGGGCGACGTCCCGACAGGGCATCCGGCTGATCGGACCCCGGGTCTCACATTCCGGGCCGATCGGGCGGACGCTCACGGCGCTGCACTAGGTTTCGGCCACCGGGCCCCCGGGGCCGCGTCGTATGCCTGACAACGCGGTGGTGCCGACGTGGTCAACCCCCGGTTCTTCCAGGAGAGGGACAACGATGAAGCGAACCGCGACGATGCTGGCCGCCGCAGCGATGGGGCTGACGATGCTGGCCGGCTGTGCCGGTGGAGGAGCCGCGGGCGGCGGCAATGCGGCCGGCGACACCATCAAGGTCGGCCTCAACTACGAGCTGTCCGGTCCGGTCGCCACCTATGGCCAGGCGAGCGTCCAGGGCATCGAGATGGCCGTCGACGAGATCAACAACGGCGGCGGCGTCAAGGGCAAGAAGATCGAGCTCGTCAAGTACGACAACAAGTCCGAGCCCGCCGAAGCGACGACGCTGGCCAGCAAGCTGACCAGCAGCGACAAGGTGCTGACCATCATCGGCCCGGCCACCTCCGGCGCGTTCAAGGCGGAGATCCCCGTCGCGACGCGGGCGAAGGTGCCTGCGGTCTCCGGGTCTGCGACCGCCGACGACGTCACGGTGGGCGCCCAGGGCGTCCAGGAGTACGCGTTCCGCACGTGCTTCAACGACTCCTTCCAGGGCACCGCGATGGCGAAGTGGGCGGCCGAGAAGAAGAACGCCAAGAGCGCGCTGATCATCAAGGACAACTCCAGCGACTACTCCAAGGGGCTGGCCGACAACTTCAAGAAGACGTTCACCGCGGCCGGCGGCCAGATCGTGGGCGAAGAGGCCTACGTCACCAACGACACCGACTTCAACGCGATCCTCACCCGCGCGAAGGGCCAGAAGTTCGACGTCATCTACCTGCCGGGCTACTACAACGAGGCCGGCCTGATCATCAAGCAGGCCCGCGCGCAGGGCATCACCGCGCCGATCCTGGGCGGCGACGGCTTCGACAGCCCCACCCTGCTGCAGCTGGCCGGCGCGTCCGCGCTGACCGACGTGTACTTCACGAACCACTACAGCTCGCTCGACAAGGACGCCAAGGTCCAGAAGTTCATCAGCGACTTCAAGGCGAAGTACAACACCGAGCCCAGCGCGTTCAACGCCCTCGGCTACGACACCGCGAAGTTCGTGGCGGACGCCGCCAACCGGGCCTCCGACGTCAACGCCGAGGGGATCAAGACCGCGATGGCCGACACCAAGGACTTCTCGGGTGTGACCGGCTCGTTCAGCATGGACGCGAACCACAACCCGGTGAAGACGATCGTCGTCATCGGCATGAAGAACGGCCAGCAGTCCACGGCGGAGAAGGTCGCGTCCTGATCCCGAGCGTTCGCAACAGGAAAGGGAACGGCCCGTGGGAGAGTTCGCGCAACAGGTCATCAACGGCTTGTCGCTGGGGAGCATCTACGCCCTGATCGCGCTCGGCTACACGATGGTCTACGGCATCATCCAGCTGATCAACTTCGCTCACGGCGACGTGTACATGGTCGGCGCCTACGTCGGGTACTTCTCGATGACCACGCTGCGGCTCGGGTTCTTCGAGTCGCTCCTCATCGCCATGGTGATCTGCATGGTGCTGGGCGTGGTCATCGAGAGGGTGGCGTACAAGCCGCTGCGCAATTCGACGCGCATCGCCGTGCTGATCACGGCGATCGGCGTCTCGCTGCTGCTCGAGTACACGATGATGTTCTTCGTCGGGGCGGCGGTGCGGTCGTACCCGCCGTTGCCGGACTACCTCACGGGCTCCTTCCAGGTCGGCGGTGTCACCGTCGGCAACCAGCAGGTACTCATCATCGGCGTCTCGCTGCTGCTGATGGCGATCCTGCAGCTGATCGTGCGGCGCACCCGGGTCGGGCGGGCGATGCGGGCCGTGTCCCAGGACGCCGACGCCGCCCGGCTCATGGGCATCAACGTCGACAACACGATCTCGTTCACCTTCGCCCTGGGCTCGGCGCTCGCCGGGGCCGCGGGCGTCCTGGTGGGGGTCTACTACAACTCGATCAACCCGCTCATGGGCATCCTGCCCGGCCTCAAGGCCTTCGTCGCCGCCGTGTTCGGCGGCATCGGCCTGATCCCGGGCGCGCTGATCGGCGGCTTCTTCATCGGCGGCGTCGAGACGTTCGTCTCGGCGGCGGGTCAGTCGCTCTACAAGGACGCCGTCGTCTTCGGCATCCTCATCGCGATCCTGATCATCAAGCCGACGGGCCTGCTCGGCAGGAACGTCAAGGAGAAGGTGTAGCCGATGAAGAAGGGCCTGGTCTCCTTCCTGGTCAAGGCGGTGCCGCTGCTGGCCGCCTGGGCGATCGTGCTGGTGCTGATCAACGCCGGCATCGTCACGGACTACTACCTGGCGACGATGGCCACGATCTGCATCAACATCGTGCTGGCCGTCAGCCTGAACCTGATCACAGGTTTCACCGGCCAGTTCTCGCTCGGGCACGCCGGCTTCATGGCCATCGGCGCCTACACGTGCGCCATGGTGACGATGGCGGAGCCGTCCGTCCTCGGCTTCGTCGGCGGACTGCTCGGGGGCGGCGTCCTGGCGGCCCTCGTCGGCCTCCTCGTCGGGCTGCCCACCCTGCGGCTGCGGGGCGACTACCTCGCGATCGCCACGCTCGGCATGGCCGAGATCATCCGCATCATCCTGCTCAACCAGGACGCCACCAACGGCGCGGCCGGCCTGTCGGGCATCCCGGCGTTCCTCGACTGGAACTGGATGTTCTTCCTGACCGTCGCGACGGTGTGGATCATCGCGAACTTCCTGCACTCCTCGCAGGGCCGCGCCTGCATCTCGGTGCGCGAGGACGAGATCGCCGCCGAGTCCATCGGCGTCCACACCGTGCGCTCCAAGGTGCTGGCCTTCATGATCGGGGCGTTCTTCGCGGGCATCGCGGGCGGCATGTACGCGTCCTATTTCTACTTCATCAAGCCCGACCTTTTCGGCTTCCTCAAGTCCGTCGACATCCTGGTGATCGTGGTGCTCGGCGGCCTGGGCAGCCTGTCGGGTTCGATCATCGCGGCGATCCTGCTGGCCCTGATCTCGACGGCGCTGCAGCCGTTCCCCGAGCTGCGCATGATCATCTACTCGCTGGCGCTGGTCGTGATCATGATCTTCCGGCCGCAGGGGCTGATGGGCTCCCGCGAGGTCAGCCTGGGTGTGCTCAACCGGTTCCGGCGCCGTGAGCCCGCGGTCGCGACGGCGTCCGCCGCTCCCGCCATCCGCCGCGACGACGACGAGGAGGTGGTCTAGATGGCGCACCCCGCACCGCAGGCGTCCGGGCCGGCGGCGTCCGAGCAGGCCGACCGGGCCGGCGAGACGCTGCTGAGCGTCGACAAGGTCACTCGTAACTTCGGCGGCCTGTCCGCCGTCTCGAACGTGTCGCTGCAGATCCGGCGCGGCGAGCTCGTGGGCCTGATCGGCCCCAACGGCGCGGGAAAGACCACGGTGTTCAACCTGCTGACCGGCGTCTACCCGCCCAGCCACGGCGCGATCGAGTTCACCCGCGACGACCGCACGCGCGACATCGGGGGCATGGCGCCGCACCGCATCTGCGCCGCCGGTATCGGCCGGACGTTCCAGAACATCCGGCTGTTCAAGGACCTCTCCGTCCTCGACAACGTCAAGATCGCGATGCAGGCGAACGTGCCGTACGGGCTGTTCGCGGCGATGTTCCACACTCCGAAGTTCCACAAGGCCGAGGTCGAGATCGTCGACCGCAGCATGGAGCTGCTCGGCATCATGAACCTGGCCGACAAGGCCGGGGCGCAGGCACGCAACCTGTCCTACGGCGATCAGCGGCACCTCGAGATCGCCCGGGCTCTGGCGACCGAGCCCACGCTTCTGCTCCTCGACGAGCCCGCCGCGGGCATGAACCCCGCCGAGACCTCCCAGCTGACCGACCTCATCACGTCGCTGCGGGAGCGGTTCAAGCTCTCGATCCTGCTCATCGAGCACGACATGAGCCTCGTGATGCGCATCTGCGAGCGGCTCTACGTGCTCGACCACGGCGTCGTGATCGCGTCGGGGTCGCCGGATGAGGTGCGCCGCCATCCCAAGGTCATCGAGGCCTACCTCGGAGAGGAAGCCGATGTTTGAGGTCGAGG
The DNA here is from genome assembly GCF_000826085.1 of Nigerium massiliense. Classification (GTDB taxonomy): domain Bacteria; phylum Actinomycetota; class Actinomycetes; order Propionibacteriales; family Propionibacteriaceae; genus Propioniciclava; species Propioniciclava massiliense. Next base: position 270,961 of record NZ_CCYM01000003.1, read on the forward strand.
ACCTGAACGTCCACTTCGGAGGGATCCACGCCCTGAAGGGGATCTCGCTCCGGGTGGACGAGGGGGAGATCGTGACCCTGGTGGGGGCGAACGGCGCCGGCAAGACGACGACGCTGCGGACAGCGTCCGGGCTGAAGAAGCCGACCAGCGGACGGATCACGCTGGACGGCAAGGACATCACCAAGCTGTCCGCGCAGGACCGCGTGAAGCGCGGGCTGTGCCAGGTGCCCGAGGGACGCCGCGTGTTCCCCGCGATGAGCGTGTCGGAGAACCTCGACCTCGGCGCCTACCTGCGCCGGGATCGCGCCGGCGTTGCCGCCGACCTGACGAACGTGTTCGAGCGGTTCCCCGTGCTGGGGGAGCGTCGTCGCCAGTTGGCCGGCACGCTGTCCGGCGGCGAACAGCAGATGCTCGCGATGGGACGAGCGCTGATGAGCCGGCCCAAAGTGCTGTTGCTGGACGAACCGTCCATGGGCCTGGCTCCGCTTCTGGTGCAGGAGATCTTCTCCATCATCGCCGACATCAACGCGGAGGGGACGACGGTGCTGCTCGTCGAGCAGAACGCCAACATGGCGCTGCAGGTCGCCCACCGCGCCTACGTCATGGAGACCGGCACCATGGTGATGAGCGGTACGGCCGCGGAGTTGTCGCAAACGGACGACATCAAGAAGGCGTACCTGGGAGGCTGAGGCCATGTTCGTGAAGACGCGGATGACCGCGAACCCGTACACGGTGACCCCGCAGACCCGGCTCCCCGAGGCAGTGGAGCTGATGGAGGACAAGCACGTGCGGCACCTGCCGGTGGTGGAGGACGGCCGCGTCGTCGGCGTCCTCGCCCCGAGCGACATCGCCGCGGCGTCCCCGTCGCAGGCGACGACGTTCAGCGCCGGGGAGATCACCTACCTGCTCGCCAAGCTGCGGGTCGCGAAGGTGATGACGCGCGACCCCATCACGATCAGCTCGGACGCCCTCCTCGAGGAGGCCGCCGTGCTGATGCGGGACAACAAGATCGAGATGCTGCCGGTCGTCGACGACGGGACGCTCGTCGGCGTCATCACGGAGAGCGCGATCCTGGACGCGTTCATCGAGGTGCTCGGCTTCCGCGACCCCGGTACGCGGTTCACGATCCAGGCCCCGGACGCCCCCGGCGTCCTCTCCCGGCTCGGAGCCATCGCGGCCAAGCACGGCGCGAACATCATGCACCTGGCCGTCTACCGGGGCGACGGGCAGCACAGCACCGTGCTGCTGGGCGTGAACAGCCGCAACACGCAGCAGCTCGAGGCCGACGCCGCGGCTGAGGGGTTCGAGGTGTTGGCCCGGCTCGAGAACGACTGAGCGCGGCGGCGTCCCGACCCGGCTATGGAACGGCTGAGCGCGGCGTCCCGACCGCCTGGCAAACCTCGGTGGGCGGTTAGGACGGTGCCTCCCGGATGGGTAGAGTCGGGGTCATGGCGTCCTCCCACACTTTTGTCGACACAGCAGCGAACGCCAGGAACGAGCAGGCAGAATCACCCGGCATCCCCCGCGAGGTTTTCGGCGATCGCGGCCGGCTGTTCTCCGACCCCGACAACTCCCAGATCCTGTTCACCGACTTCGACGTCGAGGCCTACACCAGGGCCGCCCGGGGGCGCATCCCGATCGATCGCGACGCCGTCGCCGAGCAGGGCCTCGACTCCGGCGTGCGCGACGACCTGGCCTTCCTGTGGCGCCTCGACGCCGCCGCGCTGTCGGAGGCCCGCGCGGTGCTGGCGAGCTGGACCTCCAAGGAGGCCCGCATCACGGCCTTCATCGCCACGTGGGCGTACGAGCGATTCTGGACCGCCCGCGCGACGCGCGAGTTGATGATCGCCACCGGCGACCTCCCCGAGCCCCGCGCCAAGCAGTCGGTGCGGGCCAAGCTGCACGAGGGCTACATCGAGCGCGTCATGCCCATGGTCGTGCCCGTCGTCACGTCGATCATCGGGGAGGCCTCGACCGGCGGTCAGATGGCCAAGCTGGCGCTGCAGGAGACGTCCCTGCAGCAGGCCTACCGGGCGCTGTTGCCGCGGCTGGACGGCGAGGCCGCCCGGGTGGTCGCCGAGGTGGCCGATCGCCGCGACGAGATGATCCGCTTCTTCGCCCTCGAGGCGTCCGCCCGGGTGGCGCGGTCGTCCCGGGAGGCGAACCTCACCCGGTGGCAGCTGCTGACCGGCTGGCACCCGTTGCGCGTCGTCGGCGTCCCCGACCCCGACGAGCGGCGCGCCCTGTCGAGCATCTTCGCCACCCCCGAATCCCGCGCCGCGCTGGGTCAGGCTCAGCGCGCCGTGCGCGACCTGCTGCGTCCCAGCCACGCCATCCCCGGCGCCGGGCCCGACGGGTCCGCCGCGCCGCCCGCCACCCCCGGCATGCTCACGAGAAGGAACCGTCATAGTGTTTGATCTGGAAAAGTTCGCCGAAACCTCGGAGCGGGTCACGTGGGAAGACCTCGACTTCGACGCCTTCGACAGCCACCCGCTGGACGCCGAAACGCTGCGCGTCCTGCGCTACATGTGCGATGTCGAGTACCACACGACCTGCTACCTGCGTGACCTGCTGGTCACCCGCTCGCACCGCCAGGAGGACGCCCGCGGGTTCATGACCACGTGGAACCGCGAGGAGTTCTGGCACGGGGAGGCTCTTTCGGCCGTCCTCAAGCAGCACGGCATCATCGTCGACTACGACGAGCTGAAGGCCCGCCGCATGAAGCTGGGCTGGCAGGACGCGCTGAGCACCCTGAAGCAGTCCGCGGGCTCGAACCTGGTGGGCGACGACTTCATCGCCGTCCACATGACGTGGGGCGCGGCCAACGAGCTGTCGGCCGTGGCGGCCTACCGCCGGCTCGCCGAGATGATGTCTCACCCGGCGCTCTCGCCGCTGCTGCAGCGCATCGCGCAGCAGGAGACCCGGCACGTCGCGTTCTACACGACGCAGGCCCGCGCGGCGCTGGAGCGCTCCGAGTCCGCGCCGAAGCTGACCCGGCTGCTGATGAGCAAGGCGTGGCGCCCCGTCGGCTCCGGCATCATGGACGACGACGAGGTGCGTTACGTGATGACCTACCTGTTCACCGGGCAGAAGGAAGCGCTGGACAAGCTCGACCAGTCCGTCGCGCGCATGCCCGGGCTCGAGGGGCTGACGATCTTCAACACCGCCTTCGAGAAGATGGGCATCGTCGTGGACGCCGAGGCCGTCCAGACCGTCCGGGCCGTGGCCCCGGCGGCCGGCTGACCGAGGGTGAGACGCCCGGCGGGGACGCCTAGCGCCGGGCGTCCAGGGTGGTGACCTCGTCGGCCCAAGCCTCCAGCAATGCCCGATCGTGGCTGATCGCGAGGACGCCCAGGCCCGCCTCCGCCCGGGCCCGGACGAGCCGGGCGATCACGGCTGCGCTGATGGGGTCGAGCATGGCCGTGGCCTCGTCGCAGATCAGGTAGCGCGGGTCCTGGGCTAGCGCGCGGGCCAGCGCCGCGCGCTGGAGCTGACCGTCGCTGACCTGGGCGGGCAAGCGTCCGAGGAGGTCGGAGGTGAGGCCCACCTCGCTGGCGAGGGACGCCACCGCCGCGCGGGTCGTCCGGACGCGCCCGGCGTGCAGCGGCTCCGCGATGATCTGGGCCAGCGTCCGCCGCGCGCTGCACGAGCGCCGCGGGGACTGGAACAGCATCGCCGTCCGACCGCTCAGGCGTCCGCGACGGAACTCGACCGGGACGCCGTCGAGGGTGACCTCACCCGCCGCGGGGGCGAGCAGCCCGGCCAGCACGCGCGCCAGCGTCGACTTCCCCGAGCCGGACGGCCCCTGAAGACCCACGATGCGGCTGGGTTCGACCGCGATGCTGACGTCCTCGAGCACCGGGGCGCCCCCGTAGCCCGCCGTGACGCGCCGCGCCTCCAGCGTCATCGCGCCGCCTCGCTGAGCCGGTCGGCGAAACGGACGCCGTCCGTCAGGTCGGTCAGGGCGGGCGGCATCCCCGGCGCCGCGTGCAACCCGTTGGCGGGCAACGCGGCGACCAGCGCGCGGGTGTAGTCGACCGTCGGGTGGGCGAGCAGGCCTGCGGCGGGGCCGTCGTCGACGAGGCGTCCGGCGTACTCGACGCTGAGGTCGTCGGCGACCCCCGTCGTGGTGAGGGACTGCAGGTCGTGGGTGATGAGCAGCACGGCGCGTCCCTCGTCGGCGCAGCCGCGCAGCAGGCCCAGGACGTGCTCGGTGAGCTCGGGATCGAGGCTGGCGGTGGGCTCATCGGCAACGAGGACGCGCGGGTCGCCGGCGAGGGCGAAGGCCACGGCGGCGCGTCCGGCCATGCCCCCGGACAGCTCATGGGGGTACCGGTCGAGCGCCGGCTCCGGGAGCCGGACGCGGCGGGCCAGCGCGTCCGGCGGGAGGGGGCCGTCGAGCCAACGGACCGTCTCGGCGAGCTGGGCTCCGACGGTGCGAGTGGGGGTGAGGAACGTCGCGCTGGACTGCGGGACGCGCCCGACGACGCGGCCGCGGAGACGGTCCCAGACGGCGGCGCGCGGGCTGGTGAGGGCGCCGGAGACGTCCGTGCCGTCGATGATCACGGTGCCGGACGCGCGCGTGCCGTGCGGGAGCATCCCCACCAGGGCGGACGCCAGGATCGATTTGCCGCAGCCGGACTCCCCGACGAGCGCGCGGAGGCGTCCGGCCTGAAGGGTGAGCGAGAGGTCGGTGGCGGCATGCACCCAGGCGCGCCGACCGTCCACCCGGGTGGGGAGGCGCAGCGTCAGGCCCGCGACGTCGACGAGCATCAGCGCACCTGCGCCTCGTCCGCCAGGGGAGCCCAGCGGTGGCGGGCGGCGGAGGCGAGCCCGGAGACGACCAGCGTCGCCACCACGAGCGCCAGGGCGGGGAACGCCAGACTCCACCACCCGCCCAGCAGGATCTCGCCGCGTGACTGCTGCAGCAGCGTGCCCAGCGACGGACGGTCGGGGGAGAGGCCCAGCCCGAGGAAGGACAGCGTCGACTCGTGCCAGATCGCGTGCGGCACCAGCAGCACCACGGCGACGGACGCCTGGGCCAACGTGGCGGGCAGCAGGTGGCGGGCCAGCACCTGCCAGCGGGACGCCCCGGCGAGGTAGGCGGCGTCGACGAACTCCGCGGCGCGGGTGGTCAGCGCCTCGGAGCGGACGATGCGCGCGACCTGCGGCCAGTGGGTGACGGCGATCGAGACGACGATCGCGGTCAGCGACCCCCGGAACAGCGCCACCAGGACGATGCCCAGCAACAGGTGCGGAAGCGCGTTGACGGCGTCGCTGATGCGCATGAGGACCGCGTCGGTGCGCCCGCCCAGCGCGGCGGCGGTCAGCCCGACCGCCAGCCCGGCGACGGTGGCGATGAGGGCGCACAGCACGGCGATGGTCAGGCTGACGCGCAGCCCCTGGGCGACCCGGACGAACAGGTCGTGGCCGGCGTAGTCGGTGCCGAACCAGTGGGCCGCGCTGGGCGCGAGGCGGGCCCGGGAGAGGCTGGCCTGGGACGACGCCTCCGGCCAGAGCAGCGGGACGAGGACGACGTAGGCCAGCAGGACGACGCCGGCCAGGACGGTCACGGTCGTCGACCCCGGAAGGCGGCGGGCGGGATCGCCGGGGGTCGGCGGGGCCGTCCGCCCGGCGTCCTGCCACGTGCGCTCACGCATCGGCGCTCACCCGCGGGTCCAGCAGCAGGTAGCAGGCGTCCGCCAGCGCGGAGCCGAGCAGCACGAGCAGCGTCGAGGCGAGCGTGAGGACGGCCAGCAGCGAGAAGTCCAACTGCTGCGCGGACGCCACCAGCGCGGCGGCGATGCCGGGCCAGGAGAAAATCTCCTCGACCAGCACGGCGCCGACGATCAGCTCGGGAAGCCGCGCGCCCAGGACGCTCACCAGCGGCGCCAGCGAGACCGGCAGGACGTGCGAGGTGACCACGACGCGGCGGGGGAGCCCGCGGGCGGCGGCGGCCTGGACGGGGTCGGAGGCGAGCGCCTGCCGCACCGACATCCGGGAGCTGAGCAAAAGCCACGGGGTCTGGGAGATCGCCAGCACCGTCACGGGCATGACCAGGTGCCGCAGCAAGGTGGCTGCGGTGAGCGGCTCTCCAGGCGGCGCCACCCCGCCGATCGGCAGCAGGCGCAGGCCGAGCCCGAGAACGGTGATCGCGACGAGGGACAGCACGAACGGCGGCACCGCCTGCACGATCACGGCCGCCGCCGTGCAGACGAGGTCGAGGAGGCTGCCGGGGCGCAGGCCGGCGAGGAGGCCGAGCGTCAATCCCAGGACGAGCGCCAGCACCAAGGCGCTCAGCGAGAGAAGCATCGTCCACGGGAGCCGCTCCGCGATGACCTGGGCGACGGGCTGGGCGAACACGCGGGACGTCCCCAGGTCGCCTCTGACAAGGGCGGACGCCCACAGAAGCCACGCCTGCCACCAGGGCCTGTCCAGGCCCAGGGCCGATTCCAGCTCGGCCCGCTGGGCCGGGGTCGCCCGCTCGTAGCGGTCCCCGAGGTAGCCGGCCAGCGGATCGAACGGGGACATCGCGGCGAGGAGGAAGACCACGCCCGACACCACGATCAGCAGCGGGACCGACACCGCGGCCCGCCGGGCCAGCAGCACCCCGACCTCGCGGCGGCGACGCACCCAGCGTCCGGGCGTCCGGGCGTTCGTCGCCGAGGTGCTCACGGCGTCCTCACGAGCGGCGCCAGCCGGCGAGGTTCCACCACGGACCCCAGCTCACGCCGTGGCTGTGTGGCTCGGTCACGGATGGACCCGGCTGCCAGCCGTCGTCCTTCATCACGTAGGTGTGTCGGAGGAACGCGAACATCACGTAGCTCGGGTCTTCGACGTAGTCGGCCTGCACGGCACGGTAGGCGGCGGTGCGCTCGGCGGCGTCCGTGCTGCGGCGGGCGCGCTCGAGGGCGGCGTCCAGCCGGGGGGAGGAGAAGTCTCCGGGGTTGTCCCAGGTGGACGCGCCCGGGACGCGGGTGTGCAGGGGCCCGTAGAGCTGGCTGTCGAGCGAGTACGGCTTGTCGCCCCCGCCGAGCAGGATGCCGAGGTCTTCGCGGCGGGGTTCGATGGCGGCGAAGTCGAGACCTTCGAGCTGCACGTCGACGCCGATCGCGCGCATGTCGGCGGCGAAGGCGGTGGCGAGGTCGCGGCGGACGATGTCGGTGGGGCGGTAGGCGACGGTGAAGCGGGCGACGTCGGCGCCCTTGTGCCGGAAGCCGTCAGTGCCCTTGGTCCAGCCGGCGGCGTCCAGGAGGCGTTCGGCGCGGGCGCGGTCGAAGGGGAACGTCGCGCCGGGATCGTAGGCGTCCCCGTAGACGGGGGAGACCGGGGTGAAGGCGGGGATGCCCTCGCCGCCGAGCACCTGGGAGACCATCGCGTCGCGGTTGACGGCGAGGTTCATGGCCATGCGGGCCGCGGGGTCGCGGGCGAAGGCGCTGTTCTTGGGTAGCGAGACACCCCGCCAGTCGGCGGACTTCACCGCGACCTCGGTCCAGCCGTCCTTGCCGGCGAAGGTGTGGGCCAGCAGGGGCGGGAGCTGGGCGCCGTCCAGGTCGCCGGCCAGCAGCCGCTGGGCGCGCGTGTTGTCGTCGGCGACCCGGACCACGGTGAGGCGACTGACCTGCGGGACGCCGTCCCAGTAGCGGGCGTTGGCGTCGAAGGTCGCCTCGTCGGGGCTGAGCCGGGCGAGCCTGTAGGGGCCCGTGCCGATCGGCTGCGTGTTGAGGGACGACTCATCGGACGGGCCGCCCGTCAGCTTCTCCGACGGTGCGATGCCGATGAGGAGCCGCGTCGGGAAATCGGAGTAGGGATACCTGAGGCTGAAGACGACGTCGTCGCCATCCGCGCGGACGCCGGCGACCATGTCGAGCGTCGAGGCGAGGGGGGACGCCGAGCGCGGGTCGAGGATCGCGCGGTAGGTCGCGACGACGTCCTCGGGACCGAGCGTCGTGCCGTCGTGGAAGGTGACGCCCCGGCGGATCTTCACGCGCCAGGTCGTGTGGTCGGCCTCGAGCGTCGGCTCGCTGGCTGCGAGGGCAGGCTTGAGCGCGGGGAGCTTGTCGTCGCCGGTGCTGTCGAGGCGGAGAAGGCCGTCGTACAGCGGGGACGTCCCGAGTTCTCCGTAGCCGGAGACCGGGTTGAAGCCGCCGAGCTCGAGGGTGTCGGCGAGGACCAGGGAGGAGGGATTCTTGCCGGCTGGGTCAGTGACGTTGGCCGAGCCGGGTCCTGAGGGCGTGGTGAGGGCGCAACCGGACAGCGCGAGTGCTGCGACGGCGGTGAGTGCCGTCAGGGTGCGGCGCAGGGACATAGCGGTCCTCGTTGTTGCGATCAGGTCTCAACAAGGAGACTAACAGTCTGGTGCGTCCACGCCTGAAGGCGTGAGGAGTCGGAGCGCGGTCGGCGGCAGGAGCGGATCGCTTCTGGCACGCTTGCCGCCTGGTCACCACCCATCTGGCCAACACCGATCTGGCCCGACGCCCATGAGGAGCAGCCGTGCGCGACCCACTGGAGCGATTGGACTCTGCCGGCTTCATCGAGACGGGCGTCGACGCGCGCCAGGTGCAAGCGTGCTTCCAGCCGATCCTCGACGCGATCGGCGACTCCGTGGATGACGACGTGGCGGTCTACGTCTACGGGTCCGTCGCCACAGGACGCGCGAGGGTGGGTCACTCTGACGTCGATGTGGTTGCTCTAGGCATGGACCCGACCCACGCACGCCTTCTGGGCCGCGAGTTGTCGAGCGAGTACGCAGCCGTCACCCGCGAGGTGGCGATCGGTGCGTGGTCGCCTGATGACCTCACGGACGGTGACGCAGGCTACGGAAATCGGATCTTCCTCAAGCACTACTGCGCCTGGCTTTCGGGTCCGGACCCGGCCGCATCGCTGCCGCGCTTCAGGGGCGATGCGCGGGCCGCTCGGGGATTCAACGGTGACTTCGCCGCTGTTGTGACCCGCTGGAGCGCGGCAGTCGGCTCCCTCAGCGATGATCGCCCCGATGAGATCGCTGCCTTGGCGCGGAGGATCGGTCGCAAGTCGTTGTTCGCCGTGGCCGGCATGGTGAGCGTCCACGACGCGATCTGGACCACGGACCGGGCCACGGGGGCCGCCCGATGGGCAGAGCTCCACCCGGAACTCGCGGACGACCTTGCACTTCTTCTGGCTTGGGGCGACGGCGTTGTGCGCGCCGATCACCACGCGGTGGCGCGGCTCATGCGGTCCACCGTGCCCGAGTTGATCAGCCAGTTCGCCTCCCACATTGGTGCGTGGGGCGAGGCGTCCTGACCGCGGTGGATGAGGAGGGTGCCGGGGCAGCCCGTTGGGTTCGTTCACCGAGGGAACCTGGTGGCTCATCATCCGGGGTGAGGTCCTCCCCGCGTCAGCGGGGTTCGGCCGGTCAGGCGGAAGAGGGCGTGCGCCGGCGACCACCGTCCCTTGGTGAAAGACCGCCTGCCAGGCGCGGCCCGTGTAGCGGTAGAGGGTGGTCCTCCGCGTGACTCGGTCCTGGGCATGCAGCGTGTATCGCACGTGGACGAGACCGTTGATCAGCGGAACGACATGCGGGTCCACGATCCGGTAGCCGCCAACCAGGGAGATGGGGTGGGTGCCCAGAAGTCGGCCGAGCACGACGGCCTTGATCGCCTCGCGGGTGTAGATCTTTCCCGATGCTCCCACCTCGGTGAAATCGGGGGCGATCTCTGCCTCGAACGATTCCTCGTCCCAGATGAAGTCGGGCTGATCGAAGAGGGGTTCACGGGCGATCAACTCGCGCGCCAGGTGATCGGCGTCGTCCCAGGTCACAGCCACGGTCCCAGTGAAGCAGGCCACGAGTTGCGGTCCCAGGGGATCTGGCCCGCGCGGTCTCTGTGAATCTGCCCTCTGCGGGCTCCGTGGATCTGGCCACCCCCCGGGTCAGAATCCCGGCCACCCCCGGTCTCATGGATCCGGCCACCATCCGCGGTTCTGCGAATCTGGCCACCACGCGGGGTCTCAGGGATCTGGCCACCACGCGGGATCTCAGGGATCTGGTCACCATCCGCGGTTCTTGGAATCTGGCCACCACCCGCGGTCTCGGTGTCCTGTGGGCTTCGCGGAGACGGGGTATCGCCCACGTGAGAGGGCCGTGCTGCCTGCGGTGACGATTGCCTGGACTCTTGGACCGTGCGGAGGGCGACCGGCCAGATCTCTTGGCCGCGTGACCTTCTGGCCGCGTCCCTGAGGCCGTGCGGAGGGCGCTGCACGCATGACCCTGGTCGTGGGAGAAGCTTCAGAGATTGTTCGATTAGTGTGTTCGAAAAATGTCAGACCCCGTCCGTAGTGTCGAGGCATGGAGGAAGTCAGCAGCTCGACGGGGCGTGCGCTAGGGGTGATGGCGCACGCGCTCGACCAGATCGACCACGCCGAGCGGCGAGCGCTGGGGCACCGCGACCGTCTGGGGCTACTCGAGGCCGCCCGCACCGTTGCGCGGCGTACCGAGGCGCTGCTGGCCGTGCTCGTGGCCGAGGCCGATGACGCCAAGTCCGCGTCGATCGCCCGCGGTACGCCGACCACGAGCTTCCTGGCTGCGGACGGAACGCCACCGAAGGAGGCGGCCGGGTTGGTCTTCACAGCACGCGACGTGGCGCGGCATCCGGTCGTCGCGGCGGCGGCGTTGGCGGGGACTGTCACGGTGAAGCAGGCGCGCACCATCGAGCGAGTCATTGAGGAGCTCCCCGGCACGCTCGACGCCGATCAGCGCGCCCGCGCTCACGACGAGTTGGTGGCGCGGGCGCCGTTGCTGAACGCGCAGCAGGCGCATCGGGAGGCCCGGGAGCTCGTGACGATGATCGCTCCCGACAAGGCGCCCCCGGTCGAGGATGAGATGGCCCGCCTGGACGCCCAACGCGCCCGCGCCTTCGCTCGACGGTCTTTGGTGTTGTCGCCCGCGGGCGACGGGTCGACCAACATCCGGGGCTCCCTGCCGACGCTGTCGGCCGCGCCCTTGGTGACGTTGGTGGACGCTTACGTAGAATCCGCCCGTCGCGCCGAGCGGAATCGGCCGGCGGGGGACGCCGCGGGTGTTCCGGACGAACAGGCGCCGGGTGCCCGGCACGGACGCGGCGCGGCCCCGCGGGCACCCGGAACGCCCACCATGGAGCAGCGCCGGGCCGACGCCTTTCTCGAGATCATTGCTCAGCTGACCGGCGGAGCGGCGAGAGCAGACGCCCGGGGCCGAGCAGCGGCGGAAGCAAACGTCGGGGGCCGAGCAGCGGCGGGAGTAAACGTCGGGGGCCGAGCAGCGGCGGGAGCAAACGTCGGGGGCCGAGCAGCGATCGCAGCCGACGCCGGAGGCCGAGCAGCGGCGGAAGCCGACGCCGGGGGCCGAGCAGCCGCGGAACCGGGTGCCGTGGTCGGCCGTGCATCCCCTCCCGACGACCGTCTCCGCCCGCGCGCTGACTCCATCGGCAGAGACGAGGTAGGGACATTTCACCCCGGTGCGGCCCCAGGTTCTCGCGCCAACCGGCAGCAAGCGGTCAGTCCGGCGGCCTCGACGATGCCTGAGCTTCGCCCGCCAGCGAGGGCCGTTCGCGTCGCTGGAGATCGACCGCGCGTGGTCGTCACGATGCGCGAGGAGGACCTACGGGCCCGCGCCGAGCAGGCCGGCGTTCTTGAGACCGGCGAGACGATCAGCGCTGGCGACCTGCGGAGGTTGTGCTGCGACGCCGACGTCGTACCCGTCGTGTTGGGCACTCGCTCCGAGGTGCTGGACGTCGGGATGAGTACGCGCCTGGTGACGGCGCCAATCAGGAGGGCCCTCTCGCTACGGGACGGCGGCTGTGTCTTCCCGGGCTGTGACGTGTCTGACGTCCGGTGCGAGGCGCATCATGTGCAACCGTGGTGGGCCGGCGGCCGGACGAGCCTCGACAACCTGGCCCTGGTCTGTCCGCATCACCATCATCTGCTCGAACCGCCCAGGTTCTGGAGTGGTCCGCCGCCCGACCGGTGGACGCTCCGCATGGACGCGCACGGGCTGCCGGAGGTGGTGCCGCCCCGGCGGGTGGACGGTGCCCAGGTGCCACTGAGCAACCGTCGACGCCAGGGGGTGCCCTGAGCCATTGCGGTCAGCTGACGCCGCCGCCCCGGCGAGTCTCCGATGCCCGAAGCGCAGTCTCCCGCGCCCGAAGGTCTGAGGCGCTGTCGAGGGTCGGAGCCGCGGCGAGTCATTTGAGGCTCGACGGCTGGAGCCGCGGCGAGTCATTTGAGGCTCGACGGCTGGAGCCGCTGTGAGTCATTTGAGGCTCGACGGCTGGAGCCGCTGTGAGTCGTTTGACGCTCGAGGGTCGGAGCCGCTGTGAGTCGTTTGACGCTCGAGGGTCGGAGCCGCTGTGAGTCACTTGACGCTCGACGGCTGGAATCGCCGCGAGTCATTGACTCTCGGGGGGCCGGAGCCGTCGCGGGCGGTTGGAGCCAGCGCATTCGGGCGATCCCTGATCCCCGGGGACCCAGAGTCGTCGCGGCCGGAGGGAGTCACCGAGGTGTCCGTCGACTTGGGTCGGCCGTCCGAGACTAGCGGTTGCGGCGACGGAGGTAGCGCTCGAATTCGGCGGCGATCACGTCGCCCGGTTCCGCGCCCTCGGCGGCTTGGTCGTAGTGCTCCTCCAGGGAGCTGATGTACGACGCCACGTCGGGGTCGTCGGAGGCCAGGTCGTTGACGCGTTCCTCCCACTCGGCGGCCTCCTGGGGGAGGTCCTTCACGTCGAGCACCGTGTCCAGCACGTCCTCGACGCGGCCGAGCAGCGCCAGCGTCGCCTTCGGGTTCGGCGGCTCCGTCACGTAGTGGGGCACCGACGCCCACAGCGTCGTCGTCTCCAGGCCCGCGTCCCGGCACGACTGGGTCAGCACGCCGACGATGCCCGTCGGGCCCTCGTAGTCCGTGCCGTCCTGCGAGACGAAGACCGGGCGGCGATGCGGCGCGTCCGTCAGCATGGCGCCCAGCATCACGACCTTCTCCGGCTGCACCGTCCGCATCGCAGACACGAGCCGCGAGCAGAACTCGCGCCAGTGGAAGTTGGGTTCCGGACCGCCGATGAGCACCAGGTCGCGCTCGGGAAGGTGACCCACCAGCACCTCGACGGTGGGCCACTGGTTGATCCGCTCGCCGGTCGCGGTCGTCGTGACCACCGGGCGGTTCTGCGTGAAGTCGTAGAAGTCGTCGGGGTCGAGCGCGAAGATGAACTCCGCCCGGGTGAGGTCCGACAGGTGGTCGATCACCCCGGACGCGGCTTCGCCGGCATCGTTCCAGCCGCCGAACGCGGCCACCACCACTGGATTGCGAAGGTTGCGGAGGTCGGTCGTGGATGGCATGCGCCCAACTGTACTCATCCACGTATCCTGGCCGAATGCGTCCAGCTCTTCGTTCCGCCCTGTCCTCCCGCGTCGTCGTCGCCGACGGGGGCATGGGGACGATGTTGCAGGGCTTCGACCTCTCGCTGGACGACTTCGACAACCTCGAGGGCTGCAACGAGATCCTCAACGTCACCCGCCCCGACGTCGTCAAGGCCATCCACGCCGCCTACCTCGAGGCCGGCTCCGACTGCGTCGAGACGAACACCTTCGGCGCCAACCTCGCCGCCCTCGGCGAGTACGACATCGCGGACCGCATCGCCGAGCTCGCCGAGGCGGGCGCCCGCCTCGCCCGCGAGGCCGCCGACGAGGCGTCCACCGACGAGCGTCCGCGCTGGGTGCTCGGCTCCATGGGACCCGGCACCAAGCTGCCCAGCCTCGGGCACACGACGTTCGCCGCGATCCGGGACGGCTACCAAACCCAGGCCGCGGCCATGCTCCGCGGTGGCGTCGACGGCTTCCAGATCGAGACCTGCCAAGACCTTCTGCAGGCCAAGGCCGCCGTCATCGCCGTCAAGCGCGCCCAAGCCGAGGCGGGCACCGACCTGCCGATCATCGTCAGCGTCACGGTCGAGACCACCGGCACCATGCTCATGGGCTCCGAGATCGGCGCCGCCCTCACCGCCCTGGAGCCGCTCGGCATCGACGTCATCGGGCTGAACTGCGCCACCGGCCCCGCCGAGATGAGCGAGCACCTGCGCCACCTGGCCCGCTTCGCCCGCATCGGCGTCTCCTGCATGCCCAACGCCGGCCTGCCGGAACTCACCAAGGAGGGCGCCCGGTACCCGCTGCAGCCGACCGAGCTGGCCGATGCGCTCGACCAGTACGTCGGCGAGTTCGGCCTCTGCCTCGTCGGCGGCTGCTGCGGCACCGGACCCGAGCACATCCGCCAGCTCGCCGACCGCGTCCGCGCCCGGCCCCTCGCCGAACGGACGCCCACGCCGGTCCCCAGCGTCTCGAGCCTGTACGCCGACGTTCCCCTCCGCCAGGACACCTCCTACCTGTCCATCGGCGAGCGCACCAACGCGAACGGCTCCAAGGCGTTCCGCGAGGCCATGCTGGCCGAGAACTGGGACGCCTGCCTCAACATCGCCAAGGCCCAGTCGCGCGAGGGGGCTCACCTGCTCGACCTCTGCGTCGACTACGTCGGACGCGACGGCGCGGGCGACATGTCCGAGCTCGCGTTCCGGCTCAACACCGCCGTGCCGCTGCCGATCGTCCTCGACTCCACCGAGCCCGCCGTCCTGCAGGCGGGGCTCGAGCGCCTCCCGGGTCGCTGCACCATCAACTCCGTCAACTACGAGGACGGCGACGGCCCCGACTCCCGCTACGCCAAGGTCATGCCGATGATCGTCGAGCACGGCTGCGCCGTCGTCGCGCTGACCATCGACGAGGAGGGCCAGGCCCGCACGGCCGAGTGGAAGATCCGCGTCGCCGAGCGGCTCATCGCCGACCTGACGACCAACTGGGGGCTGAGGGAATCCGACCTCATCATCGACGCCCTCACCTTTCCCATCGGCACCGGGCAGGAGGAGACGCGCCGCGACGCGCTGGAGACCATCGAGGCCATCCGCGAGATCACCGCCCGCCACCCGGACGTGCACACCACGCTCGGCGTCTCCAACGTCAGCTTCGGCCTGAACCCGGCGGCCCGGCAGACGCTCAACTCGGTGTTCCTGCACGAGTGCGTCGAGGCGGGGCTCAGCTCGGCGATCGTCCACCCCAGCAAGATCCTGCCGATGAACCGCATCGACGACGAGCAGCGCGAGGTCGCGCTCGACATGATCTACGACCGCAGGCGTCCGGGCTACGACCCGCTCGCCCGGTTCCTCGAGCTGTTCGAGGGCGTCACCACCACCGAGGCGAAGGAGGAGCGTCTCGCCGAGCTCAACGCCCTCCCGCTGGGCGAACGGCTGGCCCGCCGCATCGTGGACGCCGAGGAGCGCGGACTGGACGAGGACCTGGACGCCGCGCTGGCCGACAAGCCGGCCCTCGACATCATCAACGACGACCTTCTCGCCGGCATGAAGACCGTCGGCGACCTGTTCGGCTCCGGCCAGATGCAGTTGCCGTTCGTCCTGGCGTCCGCCGAGGTGATGAAGCACGCGGTCGCGCACCTGGAGCCGCACATCGAGCGGACGGACGACCAGGGAAAGGGCACGATCGTGCTGGCCACCGTCAAGGGCGACGTCCACGACATCGGCAAGAACCTCGTCGACATCATCCTCACCAACAACGGCTACACCGTGGTGAACCTGGGCATCAAGCAGCCGGTCGGAGCCATCCTCGAGGCCGCGGAGGAGCATCACGCGGACGCCATCGGCATGTCCGGCCTGCTCGTGAAGTCGACCGTCGTCATGCGCGACAACCTCGTGGAGATGAACTCCCGCGGGATGACGAAGATCCCGGTGCTGCTCGGCGGTGCCGCGCTGACAAGGGCGTACGTCGAACAAGACCTCAACGAGATCTTCGAGGGCGAAGTCCGCTACGCCCGGGACGCCTTCGAGGGGCTCTCGCTGATGGACGCGGTGATGGCCGTCCGGCGCGGCGTCGACGGCGCATCGCTGCCCGAGCCGCGCAAGCGCCGCGTGGCCGCCAAGCCCCACTCCGCTGACGAGCCCGAGGACTCCGGCGACGACGTCCGCTCCGCCGTGGCCCGCCGCATCGACGTCCCGACGCCGCCGTTCTGGGGCTCCCGCGTCGTCAAGGGCGTCCAGCTGGGCGAGATCGCGAACTGGCTCGACCACCGCGCCACCTTCATGGGCCAGTGGGGGCTGCGGGCGAACAAGCAGGTCAGTTACGAGGAACTCGTCGAGACCGAGGGCATCCCGCGCCTGCGGATGTGGCTCGACCGCATCCACACCGAGGGCCTGGGGGAGTTCGCCGTCACCTACGGCTACTGGCCCTGCTACTCGACGGGGCGCACCCTCGTGGTGCTCGATCCGGAGGACCACGCCCGCGAGCTGCATCGGTTCACGTTCCCGCGACAGCGACGCGACAAGCGGCTCTGCCTGGCCGACTTCTTCCGCGACGAGCGGGAGGCGGCCGAGCTCGGCCCGGACGTCATCGCGTTCCAGCTCGTCACGATGGGGTCCCGCATCGCCGAGGAGACCGGACGCTTGTTCGCCGAGGACGCCTACCGCGAATACCTCGAGCTCCACGGGCTGTCCGTCCAGCTCACCGAGGCGCTGGCCGAGATGTGGCACGCCCGCGTCCGGTCGGAGCTCAAGCTGGACGGGGACGCGGACGTGGACGCCATGATCCGCGACCAGGCCTACCGCGGGTCGCGCTATTCGTTCGGCTACCCGGCGTGCCCCGACCTGGAGGATCGGGCAAAGCTCGTCGATCTCGTGCGTCCGGACCGGATCGGTGTCACGCTGTCGGAAGAGCTTCAGTTGCACCCCGAGCAGTCCACGGACGCGCTGATCGTCCACCACCCGGAGGCCAAGTACTTCAATGCCCGCTGATCCCGACGGACGTCGCCGTCCCGCCCCGACCCGTCGGGCGGCGGCAGGGCTGTTGGTGTCCGTGCTGGCGTTGGTCGGCTGCACTCCGGCGGTGCCTCCGCCGCAGCCGACCCAGCCGACGCCGACGCAGACGCCACGCGACTTCACGGTGATGACGACGGACCGCGCCGTCGTGTTCGATCCGGCCGCCGCGACCACGACCATGGACGCCACGGTCGCTCTCGACGCCTTCCAGCGGCTCATGGTCGTCTATGGCACGCAGGGCCAGCTGCACCCGGACGCGGCCGACGACTGCCTGTACAGCTCCCCGACGGTCTACCAGTGCCAGCTGAAGGACGGCCTGACGTTCACCAACGGGCACGCGCTCACCGCGTCCGACGTGAAGTTCAGCATCGACCGGGCCTACCGCCTCGGCGTGGGCGGGAGTTCCACGTCCCTGCTGAACTCCCTGCAGCGGGTGGAGGTCGTCGGCGACAAGACGGTGCGGTTCCACTTGAAATGGGCCGACAGCCAGTTCGGTTACGCGCTGGCCGCGCCGGCGGCGTCCATCGTGGACGAACAGATCTACGACCCGGACGCGCTGCGCGCCAACGAGCAGCTGCCCGTCGGGTCGGGACCCTTCACGCTGACGCAGGCGACGAACGAGGGGCTCACGTTCGTCCGGTACGAGGGCTACCAGGGGGCCACCGCGGGCACGATCGACCGCATCCGCCTCGCCTACGGGCGCGACAGCGTGGGCGTGGAGCAGGCCATGAACGACGACCAGGTCGAAGCGGTGTGGCGAGGGCTCGACCCGGCGGCCCAAGCGCGGATGGACGGCGAGATCAGCTCCGGGCAGGATCAGCTGACGCGGGCCGGCTTCGACAAGCTCGCGGTGCGTTCGGCCAAGATGCAGCGGCTGATGTGGAACCCGAAGTCGCCGCATGTGCTGACGGCGTCGCTGCGGACGACCGTTGCCAAAGCGCTGCAGCCCGACCGCAGCCAAGCGTCGCTGCTCCCGCCCGAGGTGGACGGCGCGGTGAATTCGTTCCCGGTCGGCGGACGCCCGAGCACGCCCACAGGCGGCGGGCAGCGCGTGCGCCTGACGCTGTCGTACGCCGCGGACGTCCCGGGGCAGCAGGACTCGGCCCGGCTCCTGCGCGATCGCCTCGAGGAGCGCGGCGGCCTGAGCGTCCAACTGAGGCCGGACAGCGCGGACGCCGACCTGCGGCTGACCGACGAGCCGGCACAGGTGAACACCGCGTTCGGCTGGCTGCAGCCCTACCTCGACAACCCCCTTCCGGGCAGCAAGAGCAAGCTGCTCGGCCTCGATCAGGACGCCCGCGAGACGACCGATCCAGACACGCGCCGCGCGCTGCTCGCCGAGATCCAGCAGCAGGCCGCCGCGGACCTGACGGTGCTGCCCGTCTCGCTGGGACCCGAGCCGTTCTACACCGCCCGGGACGCCGGCACCGAGGGCGAGACCTTCGGTCCGGGCAACCAGCTCGGATTGTGGGGGCTCCGCACGCGGTGATCCGGTTGGCCTGGCCGGCAGCGGACGGCCGTCCGCGATGGGCTGGCCCGCCGAGCAGCGGCGGCGCGGGGATTGTCGGCGGTAGCCACTAGGCTGACCGAATGACCGAAACCCAGCCGCCAGCGCCGCAGCCGAGCCCGTCCGGCGTCCGCACCGGGCCGTTGGCTGAGGGGGAGAGGGTCACGCTGACCGATCCCAAGGGACGACGGCACTCGGTCGTGCTGCGTGCCGGCGCGACGTATCACACCACGAAGGGCGGCATCGGCCACGACGAGTTGATCGGCGGCCCCGAGGGGCGCGTGGTCAGGTCGGTCGGCGGCATGGAGTTTCTGGTGTTCCGGCCGGTGCTGAACGAGTTCATGGTGACGATGCCGCGCGGCGCCGCCGTCATCTACCCCAAGGACGCCGGCCAGATCGTGATGTGGAACGACATCTTCCCCGGCGCCCGCGTTCTGGAGGCCGGGGCGGGATCGGGCGCGCTGAGCATGGCGCTCCTGCGGGCGATCGGGTCCGGGGGCAGGCTGTACAGCTACGAGCGCCGGCAGGAATTCGCGGACGTCGCCCGCCGCAACGTCGACCGCTTCTTCGGCGAGCCGCACCCGGCCTGGGACCTTCGCGTCGGCGACCTGGGCGAGGCGATCGGGCCCGAGCCGATCGACCGGGCGATCCTCGACATGTTGGCCCCGTGGGACTGCATCGACGCCGTCGCGAACGTCCTCGTCCCCGGTGGGTTCCTGTGCTGTTACGTCGCCACCGCCACCCAGCTCGGCCGCGTCATGGACACCCTGCGCGCCCACGGCGGGTTCACCGAACCCGTGGGGCGTGAGTTCACGTCGCGGGACTGGCACGCGGAGGGGCTGGCGATCCGCCCCGGGCACGCCACCAGCGGCCACACCGGGTTTCTGGTGTTCAGCCGACGACTCGCCCCGGGCGTCGAGGCGCCGATGCGCAGGCGCCGCCCCGCACCCGGCGCGTACGGGCCGGAGTACCTCGGCCCGCGGCCCAAGGGCGTCCCCACGCTGGAGGAGGTCTCTCGGCAACCGGCCGCCCGGGACGCCGGCGAGCCCGTCCCGCGGCGCGCCGCGCGCCGGCATGCTCCGCGCGACGGTGAACCGGAAGAGACGCAGCGCGAAGAGAATGCGGCCACCGCGGGGTTGGACGACGCGCTGGTGGGCCCGGGTTCGGACGAACGGGCTCGCCGGGAGGGGAATGCGCCGCTGCCGGGATCGTCGGAGCCGGTCACTGAGCGGCCGAGCTCTGAGCGGTCGTTCACCCAGGAGGACGCATGACCTTCGGGGAAGAGCCGCACACGCGGCGCGAGGAGGTCGTCGAGCGCCGGCTCGCCGAGGCGCGCGCGGACGCCCGGGCGCTGGCTCAGCAGAACGAGCGGCTCAACCGCACGCTGCGGGAGGCGCGGGAGTCGCTGCTGTCCCTGCGGGAGCAGCTTGAGGCGCTGGCCGCCCCGCCCGCCCAGTTCGGCGTCGTCGTGGCGCGGGCCGTCGACGGGACGGCGGACGTCTCCGTGTCGGGGCGCGTCCTGCGGGTCAAGCTGGCCGACGAGCTCGTCGATCCCGAAGAGCTGCGCGTGGGGACGACCGTGCTCCTCAACGAGGCGATGACCGTCGTGGGCGCCGCCTCGGTGCCGCCCGGCGGGGAGATCGTCCGGGTGCGCGAGGCGCTGCCCGACGGCCGGGTGCTGGTGGCCGGGGCGTCCGATGAGGAGATCGTCCTTCAGCGGGCGGTGGCGCTCGCCGACGCCGATCTGCAGCCGGGCGACTCGCTGCTGGCCGACCGGCGCGCCTTCGTCGCGCTCGACCGGGTGCAGCGCAGCGACCTGGAAGAACTGCGGCTCGACGACGTCCCCGACGTCACCTACGACGACATCGGCGGGCTCGGCGAGCAGATCGAGGCGATCCGGGACGCCGTCGAGCTGCCCTTCAAGCACCGCGACCTGTTCGCGGACTTCCGGCTTTCCGCGCCGAAGGGCGTCCTGCTGTATGGGCCGCCCGGGTGCGGCAAGACGATGATCGCCAAGGCCGTCGCCAACGCCGCCGACTCGCACTTCCTCAACATCAAGGG
Organism: Nigerium massiliense; assembly: GCF_000826085.1. GTDB lineage: Bacteria > Actinomycetota > Actinomycetes > Propionibacteriales > Propionibacteriaceae > Propioniciclava > Propioniciclava massiliense. The sequence continues at coordinate 291,400 of NZ_CCYM01000003.1, forward strand.
CCCCGAGCTGCTCAACAAGTACGTGGGCGAGACCGAGCGGCAGGTCCGGGTGATCTTCGGCCGCGCGCGCGAACTGGCCGTCGAGGGGCGTCCGGTGGTCATCTTCTTCGACGAGATGGATTCGTTGTTCCGCACCCGCGGCTCCGGGGTCAGCTCCGACGTCGAGTCGACGGTGGTCCCGCAGCTGCTCAGCGAGATCGACGGCGTCGAGCAGTTGCACAACGTCATCATCATCGGCGCGACCAACCGCGAGGACCTCATCGACCCCGCGATCCTGCGTCCCGGCCGCCTCGACGTGAAGATCAGGCTCGACCGCCCGGACCCCGCCGGCGCCCGCGAGATCCTGGCCCGCTACCTCACCACGGACGTGCCGTTGAACCCGTCCGAGGCGGAGGCGTCCGGCGGGGCCGAGGCTTTCGTGAGCAGCCTGCTCGACGACGTCGTCGATGCCCTGTACGAGCGTGGCGACCAGAACCGGTTCGTCGAGGTGACCTACGCGTCCGGTGAGAAGGAAGTGCTCTACGTCGCCGACTTCGTGTCCGGAGCCATGCTCGCCGCCATCGTCGGCCGCGCCAAGAAGGCGGCGATCAAGGAGGTCTTGGCCGGCGGTGAGCGGGGTATCCGGCGCGCGCACCTGCTCGACGCCTGCCGCGCGGAGGTCGCCGAGAACGAGGAACTGCCCAACACGACCAACCCCGACGACTGGGCCAAGGTGTCCGGACGCCGCGGCGAGCGGATCGTCTACCTGCGGACGCTGGCCAGCGCCCGCGCGATCGACGTCGGTTGACGCTGAGCCCCCGGGCGGGAAGGGGGAGGCGCCGACGAGCTCGGCGGCGACGAGGGCGACCAGCTGAGCCCCCGGGCGGGAAAGCGGGGCGCCGACGGCAACGCGCCTGACCCGCCGCCCGGGAGCAGAGCCGGGGCTCTGCCGAGCAATCGTCGTTGCGGACGTCAGCCGTTGACGCGCTCGGACTCGGTCATGACGTCGGTCGGCCGCGGGCCTCGCCGTGCAATCGTCGTTGCGAGCGTCAGCCGTTGATGCGCTCGGACTCGGTCATGACGTCGGTCGGCCGCGGGCCTCGCCGTGCAATCGTCGTTGCGAGCGTCAGCCGTTGATGCGCTCGAACTCGGTCATGAAATCGATCAGCGCGCGGACGCCCTCGATCGGCATCGCGTTGTAGAGGGAGGCGCGCATCCCGCCGACGGAGCGGTGGCCGGCCAGGTTCGTGAGGCCGGCCTGGGCGGCCTCGGCGACGAAGCGGGCGTCCAGGGTCGGGTCGGCGAGCAGGAACGGCACGTTCATCCACGAGCGAGCGTTCGCCGCGACCGGATTGCGGTAGAACCCCGAGCCGTCGATGAAGCCGTACAGCGCCTCGGCCTTCTGCCGGTTGCGCTCGGCCATGCCCTCGGCCCCACCCTGGCGCTCGATCCAGCCCAGCACCTTGCCGAGGAGGTAGATCGCCCACGTGTTGGGAGTGTTCAGCATCGAATCGGCCTGCGCCATCCGCGCGTAGTCGAGGATCGCCGGGCAGCCGGGGCGGGCGCGCCCGAGCAGGTCGTCGCGCACGATCACCACGGCCATGCCGGACGGACCCAGGTTCTTCTGCGTCCCGGCGTAGATCAGCCCGAACCGGGAGACGTCGATGGGCCGCGACAGCACCGTCGAACTGGCGTCCGCGACGACGGGGACGTCGCCGGCGTCCGGGACGTAGCCGAACTCCACCCCGCCGATCGTCTCGTTGGGCGTGTAGTGCAGGTAGCGCGCCCCGGGCGTGGGGGAGACGTCGCCGGGTTCGGGCACCGTCGTGTAGCCGGACGCGGACTGATCCGCGACGACGTCGACCCGGACGCCCGCACGCTCGGCCTCGGCGCGCGCCTTGGCCGACCACTGGCCGGTGACGACGATGTCGACGGTGTCGCCGGGCTGGGTCAGGTTGAGGGGGACCGCGCCGAACTGCCCGAACGCGCCCCCTTGCACGAAGATCACCCGGTAGCCGGCCGGGACGCCCATCAGCCGGCGTAGTCGGTCCTCGGCCTCCGCGGCGCACGCGACGAACGGCTTGCCGCGGTGCGAGACCTCCATCACGGACATCCCCGAGCCCTGCCAGTCGAGGAGCTCCTCGCGGGCCTCGGCGAGCACCTCCTCGGGCATCATCGACGGTCCGGCCGAGAAGTTGTAGACGCGCATGACGCCATCATCCCGCACCCGCTCGGCGGCCGGTCGGACGGATCGCCGGATAGACGCCCCCGGCTCGGGTCCACCGTGCGCAGGGCGTCACAGAACGCGCGCTCGATGGCATGAATGAGAACGCATAACGCTGGGACGAGGGGCGATGATGCCTCCGCCATACAGACGCCGAAGGGAGTGCTGCGCCTGTGACGGGCTGGGCGACCCAGCGGTTCGGCTTCACAGCCCCCGAGGAGAGTCTTCTCGACATCAAGATTTGGTTGCGGCCACCAATAAGACGTATGGTTGCAGCATGCAACTAAGTGAGGTGGATCAGCTCCAGCATGAGCTCACCCATCTGTTCGCCACCCTCGCCCGGCTGACGGCGAGCCGGCAGCGCACGGGCGAGGTCTGCCTGACCCGCGCCGACTTCTCCGCCCTCGCCATCCTCGAACGCGAGGGCCCCCTGCGCGGCCGGGCGCTGGCCGAGCTCGAAGGTGGCGACCCCTCGACGACGAGTCGCCGGCTGACGTCCCTCGAGGAGCGCGGTCTGGTCGAGCGCCGCCCCGATCCGGACGACGGTCGGGCGGCCCTGATGCAGATCACCTTTGCGGGCCACGACGCCCTGACCGCCGAGCGGGGCCAGCGCACCCGCGCCATCGCGGAGTCGCTGGCGTCCTGGTGCTCGGACGACATCGAGCGCCTCACCGTGCAACTGCATGAACTCAACCTCTGCCTCGACCGTCCCGCCGCGTCGGGACCCACCTCAGCCACGAAGGAGCATCGCCCGTGAGCGACTCGACCCTCACCGCCGCGTCCCCGGCCCCTGCGTTCACGATGAGCCGGGACCAGGCGCGCACGTTCGTCGGGCTCATGCTCGGCATGTTCGTCGCCGCCATCAGCCAGACCATCGTCGGCACCGCGATGCCGCGCATCGTCGCCGAGCTCGGCGGCATGGAGCACTACAGCTGGGTCGCCACCGCGGCCATGCTCGCCTCGGCGATCATCACGCCGATCGTCGGCAAGCTGTCCGACCTGTATGGACGCCGCAGCTTCTACCTCGCCGGCCTGATCGTCTTCATGGTCGGCGCGGTCATCTCGGGCCTGGCCGTCAACTTCGGCATGCTCGTGGTCGGTCGCGCCGTCCAGGGCCTCGGCATGGGCACCCTGATGCCGCTGTCCCAGACGATCATCGGCGACATCGTGCCGCCGCGGCAGCGCGGCAAGTACCAGGGCTACATGGGCGCGATCTTCGGCGTGACCACCGTCGCCGGACCGCTCGCCGGCGGCATCATCACGGACGCCTGGGGCTGGCGCTGGCTGTTCTTCGTCGCGCTGCCGGTCGGGCTGGTGGCCCTGTTCGTCATCGTCCGGTTCATGAAGCTGCCGTTCGAACGTCGCGAGGCGACGATCGACTACGCCGGGATGGCCACCCTGTCGCTGGCGCTGGTCAGCGTCCTGCTCGCGGCGTCGTGGGGCGGGACCACCTACGCCTGGGATTCGCCGCTGATCATCGGGCTGTTCGTCGCGGGCGCGGTCCTCTCGGTGGCGTTCGTCCTGATCGAGCGGCGGGCCGCGGAGCCGGTGCTGCCGCTGCGACTGTTCTCGAACTCGATCTTCACGCTGTGCCTGATCGCCGGCCTGCTGCTCGCGACGCTGATGTTCGGCGCGATCATCTACCTGCCCGTCTTCGCCCAAGGCGTCCTGGGTGTCGGCGCGACGGCGTCCGGGCTGATCGTCATGCCGCTGACCCTCGGCCAGATCGTGATGGGCATCATCGCGGGTCTGATCATCAGCCGCACCGGCCGCTACAAGGAGCTCATGCTGCTCGGCGTGGTCGTCCTCGCTGTGGGGGTGTTCCTGCTGACGCAGCTGAGCTACCGCTCGCAGGCCGTGGACGTCACCATCGCGATGATCGTGTTCGGCGTCGGCCTCGGCGCGGTGATGCAGAACTACACGCTGCTCGTTCAGAACGCGGTGGCCCGCGGCGACCTGGGCGTCGCGACGGCGTCCACCCAGTTCTTCCGGAACGTCGGCTCCACCCTGGGCATCTCAGTGTGGGGCACGGTCATGACGAGCGGGCTGGGAGCGGCGATCCTGTCGCACCTGCCCGCGGGCGTGGACCCGGCCAAGGCGGGGCACCTGAACGCCGGCGCTGTGCTCGATCCGTCCGCGCTGGCGTCGCTGCCGCCGGCCTTGGCGACGGCGGTCCGGCAGGGGCTGGCCGATCAGCTGCACTCCATGTTCGTGCTGTGGCTCCCGATCGTGGGGCTGCTGTTCCTGGCGACCCTCTTCATCAAGGAGGTGCCGCTGCGCGAGACCGTCCATACCGCCGACGAGAGTCGCCGCGAATACCTGGACACCATGGCGTCCAGCTCGACGGCCGGCGTCGGCGTCGATTCGCTCAGCGAGGGACGCGCCAGCCGCACCCAGGAGCGCCTGCTCGGCCTGCAGTACGAGATCCTCGCCCGCCAGGCGAAGCGTCCCGAGCTGACCCGGCTCCGTCAGGCTGTGACGGACGCGGGCGGCGGCGACTTCGACCGCGGTTACCGGATGCTGGTGCACTCCGCGGACCTGCTCTCCAGCGACGACCCGGACGTCGCGCGCCGGGCCGAGAAGTACGCCGTCGAACTCGCCGACCGGACGCGGCAGAAGGGCGGCCTGTTGTCCGCCGACCTGCGCGCGGACATGGCCGAGGCCGTGACGCCGGAGCCGCGGGAGGCGTCCGACGACGGGGACGGGAGTTCCGCCACGAGCGAGGCCCCGCGGCGGAGCGTCGCGGTCGACATGCAGCGGCTGTCGCGCGCGGGCTCCGACCTCACGGCCGCCCTGCTGGTCGACCTGACGAGCCCCCGCCACGCGCTGGTGGAGGACTGACCGCCTTGGCGGACGCCGCCGACGTGGCGGGCTACGCACGGTCTGTCGTTTGAGCTGGGCTACGCCGGGTCTGTCGTTCGAGCCGGGCTACGCGCCGTCTGTCGTTCGAGCCGGGCTACGCGCGGTCTGTCGTTTGAACCGGGCTACGCCGGGTCTGTCGTTCGAGTCGCCGGGCGCTCCAGGGCGGGAAGTTCGGTCGCCAGCAGGCAGAACTCGTTTCCCTCGGGGTCGGCGAGGACGTGCCACTCCGTCTCGCCCTGACCGACGTCGGCGGGACGCGCCCCCAGGTCGAGGAGGCGGGCGAGTTCGGTGGCCTGGTCGCAGCCGACCGGGTTCACGTCCCAGTGCAGGCGCAGGGGCCGCGCCTCCTCGGCGTCGACCTTCGCCAGGATGATGGTCGGTGCTGCCCCGCCGAAACCCGTCGCCGGCCCGATCTCGATGTCCGGGCCTTCGTACCCGAGCACCTCATAGCCCAGCACCGCGCACCAGAACGCGGCCAAGGCCTCGGGATCGCGGCAGTTGAGGACCAGTTCGGTGAGTCGGCACGCCATGGCGCAAGCCTAGGGACGCCGCGCGCCGCCGGCCACGGTGGGACCGGTTGAGGTCACCGGGACGGAGTGCCCCGGCGGGTGGGTTGCCATCGCGCCGATGATCCGCGGCGTCGTGCTCTCGTCGCCTGGTCGGACGACGACGTACTGGCCCATCATGCCTGCGTCCTCGTGGCGCAGGATGTGGCAGTGGTACATGTAGGGATGCACGGCGTCCGCGAACGGCCCGAACTCGACGGCCAGCCTCGCGGACTGCTTCTCGGGCAAATGCACGGTGTCGCGCCGGCCCCTCGCCCAGGGTGGCGGCGGGCTTCCCGCGACATCCAGGACCGTGAAGCTGACTCCGTGGATGTGGAAGTTGTGGCTGTAGACGGTGTTCTCGATCTCCCACACCTCCGTCGTGGAGGCGGTCACGACCTCGTCGACCCTGGCCATGTCCATCTCCCGGCCGTTGATCGCGTCGTGGCCCTGCAGCCTGAACGGCCGGACGGTCGCGTCCGGCGCCGGGACGAGAGGAGCCTCCCCGCCGAGCGAGCCGGGCAGGGGGGCGGACGCGGCCAGGGTAGGCGCCGCGCGCAACTCCAGGATGTTGTGGTCGCCGGCGTCGATGCGTTCGGTTCCGCCGCGGGTGAGCAGGGTGACCGCCTCGCCCGGCCCGAACGGAACGACGATCTCCGCGCGCTCGGCCGGACCGAGCCGGAGGCGCTCCGTAGAGACCGGGGCGGGCAGCAGCCCGAGGTCGTTGCCGACCACCTGGAACGTCCGTCCGTCGGAGAACTCGAGGTTGTAGAGCCGCGCATTCGATCCGTTGAGCAGCCGGAACCGCACGAGACGGCTCGTGACCGTGAAGAACGGCTGCAGCGTCGCGTTCACGCACATGTCGGTGCCCATGAACCCGAAGTTCGGCTCCGTCGTGAGCAGTGACTGCCCGTCGCGACCGATCGTCCGGTCCTGCAGCACCAGGGGGACGTCGTCGACGCCGTAGCGGTGTGGGAGCTCGGCCGGGGTGGCCGGATCGTCGATCCAGAGCATCCCCGCCAGGCCGCGGTGCACGTGCAGCGCGGTGCTGCCGTGGGGGTGTGGGTGGTACCAGAGAGTCGCGGCCGGCTGGTCGACGGTGAAGGTCGGACGCCACGTCGCGCCCGGCTCGATGGGCTGGTGGGGTCCGCCGTCGAACACGGCCGGCACGTTGAGCCCGTGCCAGTGGAGCGTGGTGAGCTCGGGAAGGCGGTTGGTCACGGCGACGGCGACTCTCGATCCGCGGCGCAGGCGCACGGTGGGGCCGAGGATCGGCCCGTTGATACCCCAGGTCGGCGTGGGCTTGCCCGGCAGGAACGCGTGGACGCCTTCCTGCAGGCTGAGCGCGACCCGCTTTGCTCCCGACGGGTCCTGCGCCGGTTCGAGGACCGGCGGGATGCGCAGCGGGGTGCTGGGCCGCCAATCGCGGGCGGGCGGCGTCGACGAGCGGCCACCACAGCCGGTCATCGCAGCCCCCGCGGTGGCCCCAGCGAGCGCGAGGACGCGCCGACGCGACAGCGGGGTCACGCGACGGTCCGCCGGCGAGACAGGCGGAGAGCGATGACCCCGGCCGCGAGGAGGACGCCGACAGCCAATGGTGCGGCGTCGAGCCCGCGGCGCTGATCGCCGAGGTAGCCGGTGAGGACGGAGCCTGCGACGAATGCGAGCAGGGCGAGGAGTACGGTGACGAGGTGGCGCATGAGTGCATCCCCTTTCGAGAGCGCTTGTTGCTCTCGTCCATTTAGTTAGACTGTCTAACAATCACCGATCCTAGGATAGTTAGAATGTCTCATCAACCCCGGAGAGACCCGGAGGCGTCGACCCTGAGGCGCGACGTCGTCGTCGCGGTTCGTGAGATGCAGGGCGGCGCCCACGATGTCGACAGCAGCGCCGCGGAGCATCTGGGGATCAACCACACAGACCTGGCGATCCTGCGTTTCCTCGACGGGGGGCCGCGCTCGCCGAAGGAACTGGCGGCGTCGGCGCGCATCACGCCGGCGTCCATGACCGTGGCGTTGCGGCGCCTCGAGGCGGCGGGCTGGGTGAGCCGCGAGCACGACCCCGGCGATGGACGCCGCGCGATCGTCCGGCTCACGCCGCGCGCGGTCACGTCCCTGGCGGAGCTTTACGGGCCCATCGCTCGGGAGGGCAAGGAGATCCTCGAGGAGCTCAGCGACGCCGAGCTCCGCACGGTGTTGGGTTTCCTGGAGCCGTCCGCAGCGATGCAGCGGCGCCAGGCGGACCGGATCCGTGGGCTCGCGGCCCCGACGGACTGACCGACGAGGGGCGATGCGACGGCCCGCAACGGTCGCGGTGGAAACAGGCGCGGGCGGCGCGGGATCAGCGCCTCGAGGATCAGGCGCGCATCAGGCTGTGAACCGGGCGCGGTCGGGAATCAGGTTCGTTCGTCGGCGGACACGTGGGGTTGAGGATCAGGCGCGGTCGAGCGTGGGGATCAGCTCGCGCAGGAACTCCAGCGTGTCGGGCCAGTCGGTCACGGCGTGCGACTGGACGCCCAGGGCCAGCACGGGGTAGTCGTTGCCGCCCGGGGCGAGCCGGTCGCCGACGAACATGATCTGTGCCGGGTCGAGTTCGAGGATCTCGCACAGCTGGCTCAGGCCGTAGCCCTTGTCGATGCCCTGCTCGGTGATGTCGATCGACGTCGACCCGCCCGCGTGGACCGCCAGATCGGGCAGCTCGGCCTGCACCCGGTCGCGTAGGGCGGCGCGCTTGCTGCCGTCGGGGTCCCACTGCTTCTTCGCGTCCACGGGGGCCTGCTGGCCGAGGGCGGAGAACGTCACCTGGGAGCCGCGGTCTTCGATGCGCGGGCCCCAGGTCTTCGCCTCCCACAGCCCCAGTTCTCGCGCCCCGGTCTCCAGCGCCGTGGCGCATGCGTCGACCTGCTCGGGCGTGAGCCGGTGCGCGTACTGGACCTGCCACGCCCCGTCGACGCAGCGGTAGTACTGGGTGCCGTTCGTCGGCATGATGTGCAGCCGCTCCAGCGTGGACGCCTGGGGCAGTCGGCCGAGCACCTGCGTCTCGAACTGGGTGTAGTTGCCGCCGGAGATGATGCACACCGGTCGCCGGTCGAGCAGTTCCATCAGCACGTCACGCATCTCGTCCGGCAGGGCGGACTTGGACGGGGCGAGCGTGTCGTCGAGGTCGAAGGCGACGAGCGCGATGGGCGTGGCGATCACGGGTGGTCCTCCTGGCTTGTGATCAGGACACCCTAACGGACCGCTCCCGGCGCCGCAGGACGAGTCGCGCGATCCCGCGCCACCCGAACATCACCGCCGCCAAGAAGACCGCGGCGACGATCACGAAGCTGACCTGCACCCCCATGCCGAGTAGGCCGCGCACGAGCATCCCCACGGTCAGCGTGAACGCCCACACGGTCAGACCCTGCCACCACAGGGAGTCGGTGAACCGGCGCAGCATCAGCACGATCCAGCCCATCAGCGTGGCCAGGACGAACGGCGCGGCCACCCGCACCACCGCGTCGGGAGCGAGCGGCTCGCCGTGGCTGGCCAGGCCGATCATCGAGAACAGCCCGACGGCGACGAGGTCGAGGAGGACGGCGAGGATGGTGGGCATGGATCTCTCCCTACAGCAGGCTGCTCCGAGACGCACGCCCCGGACGCCCTAGCCTAGTGGCATGGCGCTGATCGGGACGGAAACCGAGTTCGGCATCGCCGCGCCGGACGAACCCGGCCTCGACCCGGACGTCCTCTCGCAGACCGTCGTCCGGCACGTCGCCGGCCCCGCGACGCCGGTGTTCGAGGGGATCCACAACCGGGTCCTGGGCAACGGTGCGCGGTTCTACGTCGACCACGGCCATCCCGAGTACGCCGGACCGGAGAGCACCACCCCGACCGACGCCACCGTCGTCGAGCTCGCCGGAGACCGCCTCGTGGCCCAGGCCGCCGCGCGGGCCTCCGAGGAGCTGGGCGTCGACGTCGCGGTCTTCAAGAACAACACCGACGGCAAGGGCGCAAGCTACGGCTACCACGAGAACTACCTCCTGCGACGCGACACCCCCTTCGCGCGGGTCCTGGCGCTGCTGCCGGCGTTCCTCGCGACCCGGGTCATCTACACGGGCGCCGGGCGCGTGGGGATCGGCCCGGCGGGGGAGACCCTCGGCTTCCAGCGTTCCCAGCGCGCGGACTTCTTCGAGCGTGTCAGTGGCCTCGACACCACCCGCAATCGCGGCCTGGTCAACACCCGAGACGAGCCGCACGCGCGGCCGTCCCGTTGGCGTCGGCTGCACGTCATCCCGGGCGACGCCAACCGCAACCCCTTCGCCACCTGGCTCAAGCTGGGCACCGCGACGCTCGTGCTCGCCTGCCTCGAGGACGACGCCCTGCCCGCCGTCGACGTCGGCGACCCCGTCGCGGCGTTCCGGGCGGCGAGCCGCGAGGACGTCCCGCGGCTCGCCCTGGACGCCCAGCGCCGCTTCCTCGACGCGTGCGCCGGCCATCCCGGCTGCGCCGAGCAGCCCGAGGCGGACGAGATCCTCGCCGAGTGGGCGCGCGTCCTCGACGACCTCACCGCCGACCCCACGGCCACCGCCGACCGCCTCGACTGGAGCGCCAAGCGCGCCCTGCTGCAGCGCCTGCAAAACCGCGACGACCTCGCCTGGGACGCCCCGCGACTCGCCGGGCTCGACCTGCTCTGGGCCGAACTCAGCGACCGTAGCCCGTTCGAGGCGCTGCGCCGCGCCGGCCGGTTGATCGACTGGATCGACCCGGACGACGTCGCCACCGCCATGCACGAACCGCCGTCCGGCACGCGGGCGTTCACGCGCGGCCTGCTCGTCCGCGAGCACGCCGATCGGGTCATCGCGGCGACCTGGGACTCGGTGCTGGTGCAGGACTCCTCGGGCGGGCTGCACAACCTCAAGATGACCGAGCCCGTGTCATGGACGGCCGCCGAGATCGACCCTGCCTGGACGCTGGATAGAATCCTGCGTCATGAGTGAGCGCATCCAACGACGACGGTCGACGCGGCCGCAGCAGGACGAGGCGCCGGCCACGCAGACGGCCCGGCGCGACCAGTCCGTGGACTACGACGCGCTGCTCGACGAGATCGACGGCGTCCTCGAGTCGACCTCGGAGGACTACGTTCGCAACTTCGTCCAGAAGGGCGGCCAGTGACCCCCCTGATCCCTGAGCACGGCGCGGTGTTCTCCCCGCGCGGTGGGACGCCGGACGCCCGATCCGACGCTGCCGCCTTCACGGGCCTGGGCGGCGCGTCCTTCGCGGAGCTCCTGGCGCACTCCAGCCCGGGGGCCCTACCGCGTCCGGCCGGCACCGATGTCGGCCCCCTCGCGCCGCACGGCACCACGATCGTCGCCGCCACCTACCCCGGCGGCGTCGTCATGGCCGGCGACCGCCGCGCCACCTGGGGCGGCCAGATCGCCCAGCGCGACGTCGAGAAGGTCTTCCCGGCCGACGAGTCGTCCGTCGTCGGCATCGCGGGCGTGGCCGGCATCGCGGTGGAGCTCGTCCGGCTGTTCCAGGCCGAGCTGGAGCACTACGAGAAGATCGAGGGCGCCCCGCTGACCTTCGACGGCCGCGCCACCAGGCTCGGCGGGATCATCCGCGCCAACCTGGGCCAGGCGATGCAGGGCTTCACGGTGCTGCCGGTCTTCGCCGGCTGGGACGGCCGCCGCGGACGCATCGTGTCCTACGACGTCGTGGGCGGCCGCTACGAGGAACACGGCCACTACGCCGTCGGCTCCGGCGCCGTGTTCGCGCGGGGCAGCCTGAAGAAGCTGTACCGCGACGACCTCGATGAGCAGGGAACGGTCACCGCGCTGATCCAGGCGCTCGTCGACTCCTCCGACGACGACTCCGCGACCGCGGGGCCCGATCAGGTGCGCCGGCTCTACCCGTTGGTCTACGTCGCGGACGCCGCCGGCGTCCGCCGCTGGGGGGCCGAGCGGCTGGAGCCGCTGGTCGACGACATCCTGGCGGGACGCCGTTCCCGTCCTGACGGCCCGGGAGCGCCGCTGCGATGAGCATGCCCTTCTACGTCTCACCCGAACAGCAGATGAAGGACCGCGCCGAGTTCGCCCGCCAGGGCATCGCGCGCGGGCGCTCGGTCGTGGCCGTCCGCTACGCCGACGGGTTGTTGTTCGTCGCCGAGAACCTGTCGGCCACGCTGCACAAGGTCTCCGAGATCTACGACCGCATCGGCTTCGCCGGCGTCGGCCGCTACCACGAGTTCGAGGCGCTGCGGGTGTCCGGCATCCGGCAGGCGGACCTGCGCGGTTACACCTACGACCGCGAGGATGTCGCCGCGCGCGCCCTGGTGAACTCCTACGCCCAGCTGCTGGGGGGCATGTTCGCCGCGGTCGGGGAGAAGCCGCTGGAGGTCGACCTGGTCGTCGGCGAGCTCGGCAAGGACGCCGCGGACGACCGGCTGTACCGCCTCGGCTTCGACGGCTCGGTCAGCGACGATCCGACGCTCGTCGTGATCGGCGGGGCGGCCGACGAGGTCGAGAAGGCGCTGCGCCGGGACCTCGGCGGCTCGACGTCAGACGAGACGGCGCAGCGCACCGCCTCCGACGACCTCGCGACGACCCTGGTCCGCGCGGTGGCCGCGCTGGCGTCGGTGGGTGGGCGACGGATCGACCCCGCCGCGCTCGAGGTCGGCGTCCTCGACCGGACGCGGCCGCAGCGCCGCAAGTTCCGCCGGCTGGGCGCCGGCGAGGTCGCGGAGATCCTGGGGGAGCAGCGATGATCGACGTCCGCATCTCGCCGGTGCTGATCATCGGCACCGGCCTCGTGGGGGCGTCCGTCGGCTGCGCGCTGACCCGCGCCGGGCTGGAGGTCCACCTGCAGGACGCCTCGCCCACCCACGCGCTGGTGGCGGCGTCCCGCGGCGCGGGCACCATCGACCCGATCGACCCCGAGGACGTCAACCTCGTCGTGGTCGCAGCCCCGCCGCGCGTGCTCGCCCCGCTGATCGAGGACGCCCTGGCGACCTACCCGAACGCCTCCGTCACCGACACCGGTTCGATCAAGGGGGTCGTCCTGGCGCAGTTGCGCGCCGGCGGCGTCGACCTGTCGCGCTACTGCGGCTCGCACCCGATGGCGGGGAGTCAGCGCGTCGGCCCGCTCACAGCCCGCGCCGACCTCTTCGAGGAGCGGACCTGGATCGTCACCCCGCACGACAACTCGTCCGCCAAGGCCGTGCTCGCGGTGCAGCGCATCGCCGACCTGTGCGGCGCACGCGTCATCAGCATGGCCGCCGGGCACCACGACGAGGCGGTGGCGCAGGTGTCGCACGTGCCGCAGCTGATGTCTGCGCTGGTCGGTGGCGGGCTCCTCGAGCTCCCCGTGGAGCATCTCCGGCTCGCCGGCCAGGGCCTGCGCGACGTCACGCGTATCGCCGGGTCCGACCCGGGCATGTGGACGCAGATCATCTCGGCGAACGCGAGCGCCGTCCGCACCGAGTTGGAAGAGCTGTCCGAGGACCTGCAGCAGCTGATCTCCGTGCTGGACGACCCGGCCCAGGTCACGGCCTTCCTCGACCGCGGACGCCGCGGCACGCGACGGCTGCCCGGCAAGCACGGCGCGCTGCCGGCCGACTACGCCCAGGTCGTCGTCGAGATCCCCGACGAGCCGGGCGCGCTGGCGCGGCTGTTCTCCGACATCGACAAGGCGGGCGTCAACGTCGAGGACGTGGCGATCGACCACGAGCTCGAACGCGAGGTGGGACGGCTGACCGTCCTGGTGGATCCCGGCCGGGCGCCCTCGCTTCGCACGGCGATGCAAGCCGCGGGGTGGACCGTCCGCGATTGAGTCGCGCGGCCGTGACGACGGTAGGTCTCGTGACCTGGTCGGTTCCGGCGGGTCAGCACTGCTCCGAGGGACCCGGCGGAGTCTCGGCGTGTCTCATTGACGAACGGCCGTGCAGCGGGGTGTTTGCCGTAGCCTTATGGATGTTCCCGAGCTTTTCCCAGATCGGAGGATCAAGCCCATGTCCAACCTCACTCCTGATGACGAGCGTCGCTACCAGGGCGACGCCGACCGCCGCGCCCACGACCTCAACGCCGATCTCGAGGGAGATGGTCGCGTTCGGGGCGATGGCACTCGCCCCGACCTGACCGCGGACAACGGCGACCGCGCCGGCTACGACCGCGACGGTTCCTCGCGGGCCTCCGATCGCCCCGTCAGCGACGACCTGCGTCGCGACACCTACCGTGACGACGTCCGTCGTGACGACAGCCTCCGTCGCGATGACCACCTGCGTGACGACCTGCGCCAGGACAACCTCCGTCGGGACGACAACCTGCGTGACGACCTGCGCCGCGACGATGCCCGCCGCGACGACGTGTACCGCGACGGAGACACTCGCCGCACCGTCTCCGATCGCACCAGCGTGGCCCCCGCCGCGACCGGCGCCGCCGCGGGAGCCGCCGCCACGCGTCCCACCACCGGCAGGGAGACCACCGCGCAGAGCACGGGTGACAAGGTGCTCTACGACCTGCAGATGGCCAAGATGCAGAACCGGGCCAGCACCGACATCGGCCTGCTGATCCTGCGCCTCGGTACTCTCATGCTCCTCTTCCACGGCATCCACAAGGCAATGGGGTACGCGGGTTTCAGCCAGACGGTCGCGAGCAATTCCTTCGGCTCGATCGCGCCGGGCGTGTTCTCGTTCCTCGTCGTGGCCGGACAGATCCTGCTGCCGATCGCGCTCGCGGTGGGCCTCCTGACCCGCCTCTCGGGCCTGCTGCTGGCGATCATGATGGGTTTCATCGCCTTCGTGTTCACCCTGCCGAATGCGGGCTTCATCGATCCTCGCACCGGCGGCCTGTCGTTCGAGTCCTCGCTCGTGTGGGCCATCATCGGCCTCGCGTTGTTCTTCACGGGCGCCGGGCGCTTCTCGCTTGACCACGCGGTGGGTCGTGGCCGGCGTGACCGCAAGGCCAACCGCGCCGCCACCGTCTGATCCATCGGTTCAGCCCGGCCTGGGCGAGACGGCACCGATCGGCGCGCGACCTGCGGGTCGCGCGCCGATCTGCGTTCACGGCCCCACCGACTAGACTCCCAGGGTGACTCTCGCCGACCGCCTCGTGATCGCCATCGACGGACCCAGCGGGTCCGGTAAATCCTCGACCTCCCGCGAGGTCGCGCGGCGGCTGGGCATCGGCTACCTTGACACCGGAGCCATGTACCGCGCGGTCGCGGTGGCGTTCCTCGACTCCGGCGTCGCGGTCGACGACACCGCGGGCATCATCGAAGCCACGAGGTCGGCCGACATCCAAGTCAGCCTCGACCCCGACCAGCGCTGGGTGCGGGTGAACGGCCGTGATGTCACCGAGGAGATCCGCGAGCCGCGGACGTCCGAGAACGTCAGCGCTGTGTCCACCATCCCCGAGTGCCGCGCAGACCTGGTCGAGCGCCAACGCGCCCTCATGGATTCGGCGCCCGACGGCGTCGTCGCCGAGGGCCGCGACATCACCACCGTCGTCTATCCGGACGCCGACCTGCGCATCCTGCTCACCGCGTCCCCCGAGGCGCGCCTGCGCCGCCGCCGCGGCGACCTCGACCCGGAGGTCACCGAAGACGAACTCCGCGACCAGGTGCTGCGCCGCGACGAGGACGACTCCAAGCTCGTGGAGTTTCAGACGGCGGCCGAGGGCGTCACCCTGCTGGACACGTCCGACATGGGCTTCGAACAGGTCGTGCAGACCATCATCGACATGGCGCGTGACGCGGGACGCGCCGACGCCTGAGTAGCGAGGGAAGAACGTTGAGTATCAAGCCTGTCCTGGCCGTCGTCGGCCGCCCCAACGTGGGCAAGTCGATGCTGGTCAACCGCATCATCGGGCGCCGCGAGGCCGTCGTCCAGGATGTGCCCGGCGTCACCCGTGACCGGGTGAGCTATGACGCCAACTGGAACGGCCGCGAGTTCGTCATCGTCGACACCGGCGGCTGGGTGTCGGACACGTCCGGCATGGCGGGTCGCATCGCCGCCCAGGCGGAGCTGGCCATCGAGGCCGCGGACGCTGTCCTGTTCGTCGTGGACGCCACCGTCGGAATCACCGATGAGGACGAGGCGGTCGTCCGCGTCCTGCGCCGCAGCAACAAGCCGGTCGTCCTGGCCGTCAACAAGGTGGACGACGCCCGCCTCGAGCCCGAGGCCATCACCATGTGGCAGCTCGGGCTGGGGGAGCCGCGCCCCGTCTCGGCGTTGCACGGCCGGGGCTCCGGAGACCTGCTCGACGTGATCCTCGCGGCGTTGCCCGAGGCGCCCGCGCAGTCCGAGGAGGAGGTGGGCGGCCCGCGTCGCGTCGCGATCGTCGGCAAGCCCAACGTCGGCAAATCGTCCCTGCTGAACAAGCTCAGCGGTCAACAGCGGTCGGTCGTCGACAACGTCGCGGGCACCACCGTCGACCCGGTGGACGAGCTCGTGGAGATCGGCGGTGAGGTCTATCGGTTCATCGACACCGCGGGCCTGCGCCGCCGGGTTCGCGAGGCGTCCGGGCACGAGTACTACGCGTCGCTGCGCACGCAAAGCGCCATCGAGCGCGCCGAGGTGTGCATCGTCGTCATCGACGCGTCCGAGCCCATCACCGACCAGGACCTGAAGATCCTGACCATGGTCGAGGAGGCCGGCAAGGCGATGGTCATCGCCTTCAACAAGTGGGACCTGACCGACGACGAGCGCCGACGCTACCTCGCCCGCGAGGTGGAGCAGGACATCCAGGCCTTCAGCTGGGCGCCGCAGCTCAACATCTCCGCGCTGTCTGGACGTGGCGTCGACAAGCTCGGACGCGCCATCCGCGAGGCGTTGGAAGGCTGGGAAACGCGCGTCACCACGGGCCAGCTCAACTCGTTCCTCGGCCGCGTCGCGGCGGCGCACCCGCACCCGGTGCGGGGCGGCAAGCAGAGCCGCATCCTGTTCGGCACCCAGGCCCAGACGGCGCCGCCGACGTTCGTGCTCTTCACCACCGGTGCCATGGACCCGCAGTACCTGCGGTTCGTGGAGCGGCGGCTGCGCGAGGAGTTCGGCTTCCGCGGGACGCCGGTGCACGTCGAGCTGAAGGCGCGCGAAAAGCGCGGACGCTCGTAGTGGCCGGACGTCTGCGCGGCCTGTTCGCCGACACTCGGCCGCTGCAGGTCCCGGCGTTCCGGCGCCTGTGGACGGCGAACATCATCACGGTCATCGGCGCGCAGCTCACCGTCGTCGCGGTCCCGGCGCAGATCTACGCCATCACCAACAGCTCCGGCTTCGTCGGGCTGACGGGCCTGTTCGGGTTGGTGCCCCTGGTGGTGTTCGGCCTGTGGGGCGGCGCGCTGGCGGACGCCATGAACCGCCGGACCCTGCTCATCATCTCCACGACGGGGCTCATCGTGACCAGCGCGCTGTTCTGGGCACAGGCCGCGCTCGGCCTGAACAACGTGTGGCTGCTGTTGAGCCTGTTCGCGGTGCAGCAGGCGTTCTTCGCGGTGAACCAGCCGGCGCGGACGTCGATCCTGCCCAAACTGCTGCCGCTGGAGCAGTTGCCCGCCGCCAACGCGCTCAACATGACGGTCTTCAGCGCCGGCGCGATCGCCGGACCGCTGGTGGGCGGCGCGCTGATCCCCGTGCTCGGGTTCTCGTGGCTCTACCTCGCCGACGCGATCACGCTGTTCGCCACGCTCTGGGCGGTGGTGACGCTGCCGTCGCTGCCCGTCGAGGGAGCGACCGGCTCCCCGGGGCTGCGATCGGTGATCGACGGGCTGGTCTACCTCAGCGGGCACCGCATCCTGCTGATGTCGTTCGTGGTGGACATCATCGCGATGGTGTTCGGGATGCCGCGCGCGCTGTTCCCGCAGATCGCGCACGAGAGCTTCGGCGGCCCCGTCGAGGGCGGGCTCGCGTTCGCCCTGCTCTACGCGGGCATGCCCGCCGGGGCGGCGCTCGGCGGCGTCCTGTCCGGATGGGTGTCGCGGGTGACCCGGCACGGGCTCGCGGTGATCTGGGCGATCGTCGCGTGGGGCCTGAGCATGACTGTGTTCGGCGTGGCCGTCGGATTGGCGCCGGCGTTCCCGGCCACGATGCTGGCGATCGCGGTGGCGGCCATGGTGGCCGGAGGCGTCGCCGACATGACGTCGGCCGCATTCCGGCAGACGATCCTGCTGCAGGCGTCCGACGACCACGTCCGGGGACGCCTGCAGGGCGTGTTCATCGTGGTGGTCGCCGGCGGTCCGCGCGTCGCGGACGTCGTGCACGGCGGGGCGGCCGAATACCTCGGCACCGCCTGGACGGCCGCCGGCGGTGGCGCGCTCGTCGTGATCCTGGTGATCTGCGCGGCCCTCGCGTATCGGCCCTTCGTCCAGTACCGGGCGGGACAGCTCGACGCATAGCGCGCGAGTCCGTGCTGGCACGGGGGACGCAGGGCGTCCTTCGCGGTGCACGGCGACGTCCCCTCGCGGTCCTGGAAGCATGCGCGCAGGACAAAAAGCTAGACACCCGTCTAGTTGGTGCGCCCTGAAGATGAGCACCGAGCACGCCTTCTACTTCGACCTCATCGCGGACGCCCCGCTCACGGGCGAGACAGACCTCGACGTGCTGGCCACCCAGTGGCTCCGGCTGCGCCGCGCGTGAGCGGTCGCTGGGCGCTTACTGGCCGGACTTGCCCTGCTCGGACTCCTGCTTGACCTGCGAGCGGGCCTTGCCGCCCTGAGACTCCTTCTTCTCGGAGCCGGGCTCGCTCGAGTTGACGAAGGCGTCGGAGTCAGCGTCGTAGCGCTCCTCGGGCGTCGGGGCATTCGGCGGGTTGGTCATGATGCATCCTCCTCGACGGGGTTGCCCCCATCTAAGCCACTTCTCCCGCACGGGACCAGTCCCGGCGCCGCCCAAAGAGGCAACGACGTCGGCCGGGAACTCGCGTGGCCGGCTCCCAGCGTCCGGTCAACCGGGCGAGCGGCGCTCTGCCGCCCGGACAAAAAGGCCGCGGTCGGTGTCCAACGGGCGCGTGTCCGTCCGACCTGATGGCCGCGTGGCCAGCGGAAACACCGCAATGACACGCGGCATCGGCCGATTAGAAGTTGGAGAGTGTTTGGGGCTAGCATAGGCAGTCGTTGACCGCTGCTGATGCGGGCAACGGCGGGCTGTAGCGCAGTTTGGTAGCGCACTTGACTGGGGGTCAAGGGGTCGCAGGTTCAAATCCTGTCAGCCCGACGTAATAGCTCTGGTGGGAGTGGGTTCCTACCAGAGCTTCTTCCAGTCCGGGGTGCTCCAATACTGACAGGTCAGCCGTCAGACGCGCGGTTGTCGCCGGGACAGCTTCAATCACGTCGAGATCCACCCTGCGGAGGCGCCTAGCCGCCCACGACGTGCGGTGCCATGATGAAAATGCATTGGGTGGTCTCGGTGACCGACAGGTCGCTGTGCCCGCACATCTACGGAGGTCAGCCATGTCCACCGTGCCCAGCCCGCTGAATGATCCGCTCGCCACCAAGGGAACCGCCTATACCGCCGAGGAACGCGAGAAGCTGGGTCTCGTAGGTCGTCTGCCGTCGAGACCCTCGACCAGCAGGCTGCCCGCTGCTACGCGCAATTGTCGTCTTACGAGAGCGACCTGCAGAAGTACGTCTTCCTCGACCAGCTCCACAATCGGAACGATGTGGTCTACTACCGGCTGCTGGCCGATCACATGTCTGAGTTGCTTCCCGTCGTCTATGACCCGACCGTTGGTGAGGCCATCAAGAAGTGGTCCCGGGATTACCGCCGCACCCGCGCGGTCTACCTGTCGATCGACCGCATCGAGGACATCGAGCTCTCCTTCGATGAACTCGACCTCGGACCAGACGACGTCGACCTGCTCGTCTGCTCGGACGCCGAGCAGATCCTCGGAATCGGCGACTGGGGCGTCAACGGCACCGATATCTCCGTCGGCAAGCTCGCCATCTACACCGCCGCCGCCGGCATCCATCCCGGCCGCACCATCGCCGTCAACCTGGACTGCGGCACGAACAACGAGGCACTCCTCAACGATCCGGCCTACCTCGGCAACCGTCATTCCCGCGTGCGAGGCAAGCAGTACGACGACTTCATCGCCACCTACCTCGAGGTCACCGCGAAGAAGTTCCCCAAGGCGCTGCTCCGCTTCGAGGACTTCGGCGCATCCAACGCCCGCCGAATCCTCGTCGACAACGCGAACAAGTACCGCATCTTCAACGACGACATGCAGGGGACGGGCGCCATCGTCATGGCCGCGATCATCTCGGGGATGAAGGTCACGCATCAGACTTTCGCCGATCAGCGTCTTGTCGTTTACGGAGCGGGAACTGCGGGCACCGGCATGGCCGACCAGATCCATTCCGGGATGGTCCGGGCGGGCCTGTCCGAGGAGGAGGCCAAGTCCCGAGTCTGGCTCATTGACATCAACGGGCTGGTCACCGATGACATGAAGGCCCTGCCCGGCTACCAGCAGGTGTATGCCCGTCATCCGGCCGAGGTCAAGGACTGGAACCGTGCCGAGGGCAAGGTCGACCTCCTCGAGGTCGTCAAGCAGGTCAAACCGACCATT
This sequence comes from Nigerium massiliense, assembly GCF_000826085.1. Classification (GTDB taxonomy): domain Bacteria; phylum Actinomycetota; class Actinomycetes; order Propionibacteriales; family Propionibacteriaceae; genus Propioniciclava; species Propioniciclava massiliense. Next base: position 311,543 of record NZ_CCYM01000003.1, read on the forward strand.
CTCATCGGCACCTCGACCGACCACGGCGCGTTCACGCAGCAGGTCATCGAGGCGATGGCGGACGGCGTCGAGCGGCCTATCATCCTGCCGCCGGGCCCTTGCCGGGCATGTCCGGGCGTTGCGCGAGATGCTGCCCAGCTAGCCGCTCTCTGTGCAGGCGCTAGCGCCTCCGCGGTTGCTGGATCGGTGGTCATGACGTTCCTCGCAAGCGGCTTCGGTGCCGGGGTCGCGATCCTCATCCCGGGTGGCGGTGATGAAGGAGGAGATCGCCTCCGTGACCTCGGCCTGGTGTTTGGCCAGCAGGTGCCCGTCGCCCTCGAACCGCGCGTAGACCTTCTGTGGGAAGCGTGCGAGCACGGCCTCGGCGTGGCCGACCTTCGCCAGTCGGTCGTGCGATCCCTGAAGGACGAGGACGGGGCAGCGCACCTGCTCGATGGGGTAGTCGTCGAAACTGCGTGCCATGTCCGGGTTGGCGACGGTGGCGTCCAGCAGTGCTCCCTCGCGACGTTGAGCGAGAGGGAACATGGTGTCGATCGTGCTGGCCGGCATGCCCATCACCAGCGGGAAGAACGGGCTCAGCAGATACATCGGCAGATCATGACAGAGGAACGGGGGCGGCCCCGCGTGGGTCGAGTACCTGTGCGGCGGCGCGGGGTAGGGCATCGCAGCGGAGAAGAGGATGAGCCCCTTGGTGCGCTCAGGGTGGTCAAGCGCGAAACGGATGGCCGAGGTCCCTCCCGCGGAGGCTCCCAGGACGTAGGTCTCGTCGACCCCGAGGCGGTCCAGCAGCTCAACGAGTGCGTCCGCTTGGTCGGCGGGTGTTCCGTCGCCGTTGATCGTGCTGCCGAGGTACCCGAAGCGGGACGGGGCGATGATCCGGTAGCCGCGGTCGTGGGCGTGCACCACGTCGAAGCCCTGGTCGTACCCGCCGAACAGGCCCTGGAGGGAGAGGACCGGCTCACCTGGTCCCTCGTCGACGTAGGTCATGTCGCCGTAGCTCAGCCTGACCGTTCGTGCGTCGTAGCATGCCAGGCGGGTCTTCCCGCGGGCTGTGGCGCGACGGAAGCCTGTGGCGACTCCAAGCGCGATGAGCCCGGCGGCACCGCACGTGGCCGAGATGACTGCTTTCACGAAGCCGCTCCCGCGCTGGCGGTGTGGGGGCGGGTCGAGACGCCGCAATGGAGCATGCGCCCAGTCTGTCAAACCACGAGACCGGACGGGCGAACCCGGATCGCACGGCGGCGCTCGGTGTCGACGGCGACGTTCTGGATGCGCCGCCTTTCTGGTATATTTGACTAAATAGTCTTCCAGAGGGCACCCCGCGATGGGTGCCCGCCTGGCACGGCGGTCGACAAACGGTCGACCTCCACCGATGCGGACCACGCCACAGCGGCGGCCACGACCGGCCGCGCCGCGGGACGCATCACCACCGGGGGGCCACCGCCCCGCCGGACCACACGCATCGCACCCAGCCGGGTGCTTCATGAAGGAGTACAACCATGAGAACCCATACCGCTGATTGGCGTCTCGACGACGTCACCATGTCCTGCGGACACACCATGTCCGTCCGTCGCGGCACGACCTGGGCGTTCTGCCCCTGGTGCGCCCAGACCGTGAGCGCCGACGAGGGCTCGCTGTTCGCGAGGGCCGCCTGACGCGCCGTGCGCCACGCTGAAGGGCGCGACCGGGAACCTCCCGGTCGCGCCCTTCGTCTGTCCGAGCGCCGCGCCTGTCGGGGGATCAGGCTTGCCGGACGGGGGATTCCGGCGACGCGGACAGACCGGAGCGTCCTGAGCTCATCCGGCCGAACGGCTGGGGCTACGAGGACGCGGTGAAAAAGTCCGCGAGGGCTCCGGCGCTGTGCGAGGCACGCGCCGACTACGAGGGGGTCGAACAGGCCCTGCGCCCCTTGCGGGAGCCGTGGGCGGCGGAGTGGGTATCGCAGCCGGGGTGGTGGCCGTGGGCGGACGTCTACGGCAACGCGCTCGTGGTGCTCGGGCAGCTGGACGAGGCCGACGCTTTCCTGCACGTGCACGAGCAGCGGGCGGAGGCGGCTCGCCACGCGCCGGCCCGAGGACGCCTCGCGTACGTGCGCGGTCGGCTGCTCGGGCAGCGGGGCGACCTCGACGCCGCCGAAGCCGCCTTCGCGCGCGCTGTCGATCTGCTCGCACCGACGGCGCTGCGCTACGACCAGGCCCGCGTCCACTTCGCCCACGGCCGCACCCTGCGCCGGGCCGGGCGCCGCGCCGAGGCCGAGCGCGTTCTCGCCCTGGCCGGCGAGGCGTTCGCGGAGCTCGGCGCCACGGCCTACGTGGAGCGCTGCGCCGGCGACCAGGCGTCCGCGACCAGTCAGACGCCGACCGCGGCGCTGACGCCCCAAGAGCTGGCCGTCGCGACGCTCGTGCCGCGCGGCCAGACGAACAAGGAGGTTGCGGCCGAGCTGTTCCTCTCCGTCAAGACCGTGCGGTACCACCTGACGAGGGTGTACGCGAAGCTCACATCCGGTCCCGCACCGAGTTGGTCGCCCACGACCTCACCGGGCCCGAGTAGCGACGCGGCCGACTGCACAGGAGGGGCGGCTCCCCGCTGGGGACGCGCCGTCGGGCCGGGGGAAGGCCGTGTCCCGAGCGGTAGGCGTCCGGCCTCTTGAAGAGGACGGATGGTCACGGCCCCCGCAACGATGACCATAACCGCCGGAGGGGGACATCGTGGCAGTAGAGCCGTGCTAGACAGAATCCCTAGTCACAGGGAGGTTTCATGGGCGTCGTTGCCCTGCTCATTTTCATCGCGGTCACGGTGTTGCTCAACGTGCTGCTCAAGCGCGATATCGCTGAAGCTCTGCTGGTGGCGCTGGTCGCGACCTCCCTGGCCGGAGGTGCCCAGGCGCCTCAGCTGCTATGGGGGGCCGTCGTTCGAGCCGTGAGCAACGACGTCACCTTCGCGGGCATGGCGTTCGTCTTCATGGGGGTTTTGGTGGCCCAAACCGGTTTGATCGGGCGCCTGATCCACATCTTCGACGCGGTCTTTGGACGCCTGCCCGGCGGCGCCGCCTATGTCTCGACGCTCGGCTCGGCGGCCGTCGGCCTGGTGGCCGGTTCGACGGCCGGCAATGCCGCGACGGTCGGCTCGGTGACCATCCCATGGATGAAGGAGAACGGTTGGAGCTCGCGCCGCGCTGCGACGCTCGTGGCCGGCAACTCCGGCCTGGGGGTCTCTTTACCGCCGAACTCCACGATGTTCATCATTTTGGGCGCGGCACCCGTCGCCGCCCTCGGCGTGACCGGGGGACAGGTCTACGTGTCCCTGCTTGTCGCGGGCGCCTACTGCGTGCTCTACCGCATGCTGGTCGTCTGGCTCTGGACGCGGCGGGATCGCATCCCGGCGGTGGCGTCCCGTGGTCAGAGCTTCTTGCAAGCGGTGCGGGAGGGCTGGACGTCCCTTTTGATCTTCCTCGGCATCACGATCCCGGTGCTGCTCACGTTCGGACCGATCTTCGACTACCTGTCGGCGCCCGGGCGGGTCGGCGAGGCGATCTCTACGGTTTCGATCATCGTGCACGTGCCGATCCTCATCTCGCTGATCGCCGTCATCGAGGGCTGGAACCGCCTGAAGGGCCGCTGGGGTGAGGTGGCGCGCGCGATGCGCGCGGAGGTGCCGCAGTTCGCGACCGTGGGCATCTCTCTGTTCGCGGCCTTGGCGGCGTCAGACATCATGTCGCGGCTGGGCGTGGGGAAGCAGCTCAACGAGGCGCTGGTGGGCTCCCACCTGCCGAAGCCGCTGATGATTCTGCTCGTTGCGGTGCTGTGCATCATCGTGGCCACTCCCTTGTCGTCCACCGCGACGGCTGCCGCCATCGGTGCGCCGTCGGTCGTCGCCCTGTCGGCCCTGGGAGTGCCTCCCGTGGTTGCCGTGTGCACCGTCTTGGTGTGCACGTCGACCGAAGGCGCCTCGCCACCGGTTGGGGCGCCGATCTATCTGGCTTCCGGTATGGCCGAGGTCGATCCCAAGGAGACGTTCGTGCCGCTGATCGTGTGGTTCGTCGTCCCCATCATCGGCATCGCCTGGCTGCTCGGCATGGGGTGGCTCCCCATCCCGCACTGACCGCGTCGAGAAAGGATGTGGACATGAAGAAGATTCTCGAGGTTGGGTTCTGGGTCTCCCTCGCCGCGTTCATGGTGCTCGGCGGCGTGGTCGTCTTCGGGCAGATCGCGGGGGTCCTCCTCAACAACGGGGCCCTGGTCGCAGGGGTCGATGAGCGCTTCAGCGACCTGGCGTTCTCGCTGTCGACCGTGTGTGCCGCGTTCGCCTTGGCGCTGCGCTACTTCTCCTCGCCTTCGGACGCCTCCGGGGGCGAGGCTAAGTAACCGGAACGGGCCCGCTGCCACAGCCGCGCGTCACGCAGGATTGCGCGCTCGAGCTGGGGCCAGGGTGGGCTGACCGTCAGGGTCGGTGTGCGAGGGTGACATCGGGCCAGGGCGAGGTGTCCAGCACCGGGGAAGTGCGGCCGACCAGCGCGCGTTCGAAGAACGCGGCGGTCAGCGTCCGGGTCACCTCGTGCGTCGACTCCCAGCCGGAGGCGCTGGTGAACCCGGCGAACGCGAGGAACCTGTTGCCGAAGGGGGCGTCGCTGAGATCCGCGTGCAGGCGCCCGGCGAGTTCGGCGTACCAGGCCGGTGCGCGGTTCAACTCGTAGAGCGCGCGCTGACCCTCGGCGTAGAGACGCATCTCCTCCTCCGACCAGTCCTCGGAGCGCATGTCCGCGGCGGGCCGGGTGATCCACATCGCCGGGACGCCGAACCCGGCACGCGCGTCGCGGGCCATCGGGGCGTCCAGCATGAGGCAGGCGCGCACGCGGGCGTCCGTCGCGCACCATTCGGACGTCACCAGCCCGCCGAGGGAGAGTCCGAATGCGCCCACGCGCGCGAGGTCGAGGTGGCCGGCGAGGCGTCCGGGCTGGCCGGCAGCGAGGCGGTCGAGCACCGCCCGGGCGTCCTGGGCGAGGTAAGGCACGATGCCGCGCGGCTAGGGCGTGCCGCGCAGAGTTGGCGCCGGGGACACCGGATCGATGGACTGGTCGATGAGTGGCTTCGCGACGGTCCATCCGGCGTAGGGGATGCGACGACCGTCCTCGAGCAAGGCCGAGCTCGCCGTACCGGGCTGATCGAGCCCCACGACGACGAACCCACGGGAGACGAGTTCTTCCACCTGGATCGTCTGGGATTGGCGGTAGCCCATGTTGCCGGTGAGGACGACGACCACGGGGAAGCGCCCTTCAGCGGGTGGAGCGTCGGTGAGAGCGTGCGTGGGCGAGGAGGCCAGGTACCACAGCAACCAGCGCGGCGCCCCGGCGTAGTCGAGGAGTCCCGCGAGAGCGTCGCGGTCGCGTAGGTAGGGCTCCACGGGGCCGGACGATCCGGGCGCCGCCGGGTACCACGCCTGCACCGTCAACGTCCGCGGGCGCCCGGGCGCGAAGATGTCCTCGCGGGCGGCGTCGCTGACGGTGAACACCGTGGTGCCGATGGGGTACGGGCCGGTCGGACGCGGCAGAAAGTCCCGCGGGACGAGGACGGCGCCCGCCAGCAGGGTCGCCACGACCATGGCGAGCAGGACGGCGGACCAGCGGGGGACGCCGCGCCTCCGGCGTCCGTTGGTGGCCCCCTGTCGTCCGGTGGCGTCGTCCGTCATGGGAGCCCGTCCGCCTCCGGCGCGTCTGGTGCGTCCAGCGCGAAGTACAGCGGCGCGTGCGCGGCGCAGCCGGGGTTGAACGGATGGCCGCAGGACGGACACGCGGGGTGCGCGCTGTACTCGCGGTAGCCCATGACGTGGCCACAGGCGCCGCACAGCACGGCGTCGGGAGCGTCGAGAGGCATCCGGCCGAACGCGTGGCCGGCGTGCTCGTCGTGGCAGCGGTGGCAGGCCCAGTAGCGCCCGCACGTCGCGCAACGGTTGGCGACGACGTCCCGTTCGGTGCGGTAGTGGGCGCAGCGTCCCTCGGCGTCCACCCCGGTGCCGGCGATCTCCCGCCCCGCCTCCTCGGTCGGACGCCGGCCGGTCCGGGAACCGGCGTCGGGTACCGGAGCCGATGGGTGGCCGCGATCGGGGGCGCCGGCAGGAGTCATGGGACCATTGTGCCGGTGGCAGCTGTCCACGGAGCGCTGCGAGCCCAGCGCGTAGGCTGGTCGTCATGTCCATCCCCCCTGATTCCGAGCGCTCTGACGCGGGCGCGCGACTGGCGCCGCGGAAGGCGAACGGTGGGCTCGACTGGCAGTCGATCCTGCGCTCGGCGGCTCTGGTCGTGGCGGTGCTCATGCTGATCTGGATCGGCTTCAACGTGCGGCTCCCGGAGCTGTCGGTGTTGCGCGCCCGGATCGAGAGCTACGGGGTCTGGAGCAGCCTCGTGTTCGTGGCCGTGTACGCCGTGGTCGCCCTGACGCCGATCCCGGTGACGATCATGGCGCTGACGGGGGGAGTGCTCTTCGGCATCGTGGAGGGCAGCTTCCTGTCGGTGATCGGTTCGATGATCGGGGCCTATGGCGCCTATTGGATCGCCCGGTTGCTCGGCCGCAGCACCGTCCTGCGCATGCTCGGCTCCCACCGGGACACCCTCGAAGAGCGCCTCGAGCACGGCAGCTTTTCAGCGGTGTTCACCCTGCGCGTCCTGCCGGGGATCCCGTACTGGCCGGTCAACTACGCCGCCGGGGGACTCGGTGTCGGCCAACGCGACTTCTTGGTCGCGTCGCTCATCGCGTCCGTCCCAGGGCAGGTCTCGCTCGTCGGCATCGGCGCCTTCGCCGCCCAGCCGACCGTCGCGCTGGGTGTGGCGGTGGTGCTCGCGTGGCTGATCGTCGGGTTCTTCAGCGTCTGGGCGTGGCGGTCCTGGCGCGGCATCGCCAGGCACCCGTTGCCCGGGGCCCCTACCGACGAGGCGCCCGCCGCCTGATCTCGACGCCCCGATCCGTCGCCCCTGCCACCCCGGGAGGTCCCCATGACCGTGCGCGTCATCGCCGTCGACATGGACGGCACGTTCCTACGCTCCGACATGACCTATGACCGCGAGCGCTTCGTCCGCCTCCGCGAGCGCATGCGCGCCGCAGACATCCGCTTCGTCGTCGCGAGCGGCAACCAGTACTGGCAGTTGGCGTCCTTCTTCGATGGCGGCCTGGTGGACGCCTTCGTCAGCGAGAACGGCCACTTCGTCTACGAGGACGGCGAGCGCCTCTATTCCGCAGAGCAGTCTCCCGACGCTGTGCGCAGCATGATTCGCCTGCTGGAGGATGGCGGCTGGCCGTACCTGGTGAGCGGACCCGAAGGTGCCTTGATGCGCTCGGACGTCAGCGCGGAGGGGTGGTCCTGGGCGAGCCAGTACTTCCACCGGCTGACCCGGGTGGCTGACCCGAGGGAGCATGCGGACGAGGTCGTCCGGGCGAGCTTCCTGGCGCACGATCCGGTCGCGGCGGCCGAGTCGGTCGGTCAGGCACTCGGCGGCAGCATGGACGCCGTGGCCTCCGGCCCCGAGGACGTCGACCTCAACGTTCCCGGGAACAACAAGGCTGTCGGACTGGGTCACGTGCTGGAGCGGTGGGGGGTCGATGCGGCCGACGTCGTCGCGTTCGGCGACAACCACAACGATCTGGAAATGCTCGGCGTCGCGGGGCTCTCGATCGCGATGGGGAACGCGCGCCCTCGCGTGCAGGAGGCAGCCGACCGGCTGGCCCCGTCCCATGACGAGGATGGCGTCTTGGTCGTGCTCGAGGAGTTGCTGTCCTGACCGGCAGCCCGCGGTCCTCACTCGGAGAGGTGTGCCGATAATCGGTCACTCTTACTACAATCGGACCCGACGGGCGCGTTTCTCGATGCCGCCCGCGGAAGGAGACATGCATGGCCGAGAAGAAGATTCTGATCGTGTCGACCGACTTCGGCACCGAGCGCGACGAACTGACGGTTCCGCTGCGCAAGCTCAAGGACTTGGGCCACCAGGTGAGTGTCGCGACGCCGTCCGGAGAGGACGTCCAGACGTTCGTGGGTGATCGCGACCGTGACGAGGTCGTCCCCACGGACCTGAAGCTTGCCGACGCCAGCGGCCCCTACGACGTGATCGTGCTGCCCGGCGGCACCCTGAACGCCGACGCCGGCCGCATGGACGAGGGGATCCGGGCCATCGTGAAGGAACAGGCCGGCGCCGGTCGGCCCGTGGCCGCCATCTGCCACGCGCCGTGGGTCCTCGTCGATACCGAGTTGGCCAGCGGCAAGAACCTGACGTCCTACACGTCGGTTCGCCCTGACCTGCAGAACGCCGGCGCGACGTGGCACGACCAGTCCGTCGTGACGTGCGACGCGAACGGCTGGACGCTGATCACCTCGCGCAATCCCGACGACCTCGACGACTTCGTCGGGGCCATCGACGCCTTGTGACATTCCCCGCACCAGATATCAGCGATGCCCCCCGCGCATTAGGCGCGGGGGCATCGCCTTGCTCGGTGCAAAGGGGACGGGACGGTGGCGGCCGTCCGAGGGCCGACACCATGCCCCTTAGCAATCACCGCGAGATCGCACTGCTTTCGTCGCCGGGCGATTGATGACCGTCCTCCTACTTTCGTACCAGGACCGCGAAGCGGACGGGACTAAAGAATGAATTCCGGGCACTTTTGGACCAAGTTTCGGAGGCCTACTTCTTTTGGGCAGGAATCGCGATCGCGAGCACGTCGCCGGGATTCCAAAGGCCGTTGGTCCGCTGCACCGAAGCCGCCAACCGCACGATCGTCTCCGTCGGGCCGCACTGCACCTGCACCGTGAGTGGCGTGGGGGCCTGGCCGGCCTTGAGTTCCTCGCGGACGACGCCGTTCACGAGGAGCCGCTGCGCGTGGGTGGCGTTCAGCGGGAGCGTCGCGGTCACCTTGCCGGCCGTGCAGTTCGTCGCGGCGCTCACCGCGAGGGACGGCAGCGGCGGGCAGTCGACGGTGAGGCGCTCCCCGAACGGAGTGACGGGGCCGCCGGTCGCCTGCCAGGTGGTCGTGACGACGTGCGTGTCGGACACAGGCACCGTGCGCGAGCCGCACGCGCCGGGGGCGGCCGCATGCTGCTCACCGCGGTGAACCGCGCCACCACCGAGTCGTTGTCGCGGACGGCGTACGTGATGGGCTCCGACGAGGTGTTGCAGGCGCGGACGGTCACCGGCGGAACGCCCACGCACTCGGTGGAGCAGGTGTAGCTGACCGTGGGGGCGTTGAGCTGCGCCTGGTAGCTGGCGGTGCCCACCACCTGCGCCTTGGGGGCGAAGCTGATCAGGCGCTGCTAGCCGGCCCGCGGCCGGGTCATCATGAGTGCGGGGGACGCCACGGTCGCCGTGGCTCGGAAAGACACGGAAGCCGGCGTGTTATGTCTGGTGAAAGAGACCTTGACCGCGCCAGCCGCACTGGAATTGACCGTGGCGCTGGCGAGGCGCGGCGACGTGGCGCTCAGGCTCACCGGCGCGGCGACGATCCTGCCGGTTGCCGGTCGGACGGTCACGCTGAGGGATCCGGCGACCCCCGGCAGAGCGGCCTTCGTCACGGATAGCTGGACCCGGTACGGGCCGGCCATGGTCGCGGAGTCGGTCACCATGGTGCGGGCGCGGGCGATCACCGTCGCGGGCAGCCCGCTCTTGGCGTCCAGGCCGCGCTTCACGGCTGCGCTGTTCGGGTCGTCGATGTGGAGCGCCGCCAGCCGGACGGCGGCCGCCTGAGCCTTGTTCTTCGTGTCGCCCCAGGTCGACACGATGTAGGACAGCCGACGGGTCTAGGCCTGCGTGAGCTTCGCAGGCGCGGTCTCGGTGAACCACGGCATGGTGGCCACGTTGAGGCCGGGGCCGATGCAGTACGCGAGTCGCCCGGCGTTGATCCATTGGCCGAACCAGGTGCCGTTGGCCGTACGGATGCCGGCGCCTTCCCGGATGGCGTCCGTGCCGCGGATCACGGCGACGTGGTCGACCGCGTCGTCGGTTGCGCTGACGGCGGCGGAAACGGTGCGGGGGCCGCCCCGCCGAGGGGCGCGGCGGTGGCCAGAGTGGTGACCGGAATCGTCAGCGCCAAAAAGGCGCCGAAGATCATGCCGAGCACAGGCCGAGGCAATGTGGCGGTGTTGTTGCCGAACATGGTGAGATTCCCTTCCTAGGGCGTCATTTGTTTGAACCATGGCGCCGGGGGAACCCATATCTTCGGCAACTGCTCTGAATGGGGGGAGGGACGGTGCTTCGGTTAAGAGGGATCTAGCATCACAATCCGGCAACTATGCAAATTGGCTTCTGCCACTGTTTCGATGAAGATATTGTTCACGATTTCGCTTATCACATCGTTATGCTATGACGTCTTATGGCGCACGGCGGGTCAGCGGAAATCGGCGCCGAGGCGTCCGTAGCGGGCGAGCAATTGGGGCAATTCGTAGTGCATCTCCTCGTACACCTGGCGCGCATCGTCGGAGACCGTCAAGCGGACCTCCTCGGAGTCGCCGCGCAGCAGCTCGTAGCCGTCCTGCAGCGAGGGCGCGACGCCCAGGGCGTACACGCCCACAATCGCCGCGCCCAGCCCGGAGCCCTCGGCGGCGCCGGTCACGACGAGGGGACGGTTCAGGACGCCCGCGGCGATCTCGCGCCACACCGGCGAGCGGAACACGCCGCCGGTGGCCCGGATCTCCTCGACGCGGTTGATCATCCGCACCCGGCGCAGGATCGTCCACAGCTGGAACGACACCCCCTCGATGCCGGCGCGGATGAAGTGGTCGGGCGTATGCGCCTGGCGCACGTGCAGGAAGGCCCCCCGGATCTCCGAATCCCACAGCGAGGCGCGCTCGGAGACGAGGTAGGGGATCATCCGCAGGCCGTCCGCGCCCGGAGGGATCGCCTCGGCGCGGCGGCACGCCTCGGCGTCGTCGCAACCCGGCGCGTACGTCTCGGTGAGCCAGCGTTGGACGAGTCCGCCGTTGCTGACCGCGCCGCCGGACACCCAGACGTCCTTGGTCAGGGCGTAGCAGAACAGCCCGGAGACGACCGCGGGGGCGCGCAGCACCATTCGAACCGCCCCGCTGGTGCCGATCGACAAGCTGGCCTTGCCCGGTTCCATCGCGCCGGTGCCCAGGTTGCCGAGCGGGCCGTCGCCGGCGCCGAGCACGACGGGCAGTCCCGCGCTGAGCCCGAGGATGCCCGCCGCGCGCTCGCCCAGCGGCAGCGTGTCGGTGGTGTCGTGGATCTCGGGCAACTGCTCCGGCCGGACCCCGGTGATCTCCATCGCCTCGGGGTTCCAGGCCTGCTCCTCCATGTCGAGCATGCCGCTGCTCGACGCCGTGGACAGCTCCGTGGCCACCTGGCCGGTCAGCACCACGAGGATCCAGTCCTTCAGCCCCACCCAGTAGCGGGTGCCGGACACGGTCCGCGGGCTGGTGTCGGCGAACCACTTGAGCTTGACCAGCGGCGACATCGGGTGGGTCGGCGTCCCGCTCGTGTAGTACAGGCGCGGTCCGGTGGAGTGCTGGTTCAGCTCGTTGGCCTGCTCCCACGCTCGCGAGTCCGCCCACGTGAGCAATTGGGTGACGGGCCGGAGGTCCTCGCCGAGACCGATCAGGCCGTGCATGGCGGTGCTGATCGAGATGCCGACGACGCGCTGCGGGTCGATCTGGCTGACCGCGTCGCGGGTCGCCTCGAGGACGCCGAGAGCGATGGTGTCCGGGTCTTGCACGTGCCAGCCCGGTTGGGGGTTGAGGAGGGGATACTCCCGTGATTCGGTCAGCCGCACGGTGCCGTCGAAGGAGAAGAGGGACGCCTTCGCAGCCGTGGTGCCGACGTCCAGGCCGATGATGATGTCTCCGGATGCGGTCATGGCTTCATTCCACCCGTTTCGCGAGGGTCCGGGAAGCCCGGTTGCCGGATTGGTGCCGACCTGGGCGGGGAACGCGGGTCGCGACGGTGGGCGCAGGGGGTGTGTGTGGTGCCCGCGACGAGCTCGTTCGTGAGCAGACGACGAACGGCCCCGCGCCAGATAAGTGGCGCGGGGCCGTCGGTGACCGACGGGCCAACCGGGGGGCCGGAGCTGGTGGCGTCGGGGGCCCGGTGACGGCGAGCGGGACGGTCGCGAAGGCGGGCGCGTCCCGCTCCGCTCAGCCCTTGAGCGTGGCGGGGGCCGGCTCGGGGGCGTCCGGGGCGTCGACGTGATCCAGCATGTCGTCCACGGCCGGGGGGACGGCCTTGCCGGCCGACTTGTTCACGTAGTTGCCGATGATGAACAGCAGGCAGGTGACCAACAGCGGCAGGCCGGTGCGGATGTCGGACATCAGCGGCGCCTTCGGGAACAGCTGGGTGATCGCGAACGCCACCACGCCGCCGGCGATGCTGATGAGGGTCCACGTGCCGTCCGTGTGCCGGAACCGCTTGAACAGGCCGAGGATCAGCGGGCCGCCCGTGACGCCCACCAGCGCGTTGAACCAGGTGAGGACCAGGCCGATGACGCCGCCGAACGCGGCGTTGTTCGCGCCGACGATCATCGTGACGACGGTGAACGTGACCGTGATGATGCGCGCCCACATCAGCGACTCGCGGCCCGAGTCGATCATGGCGCGCCACTTGCGGGACAGCACCGGCAGGATGTCGCGCTGCGTGACCGCGGCCAGCGCGTTGATGTCGGAGACCGTCATGCCCATCGTCGCGGCGAACATCGCCGCCAACACCAGGCCGACGAGGCCGTGGGGCAGGTAGGTCATCGTCAGGGTCGGGTAGAGGTTGGCGTCCGGCTTGTCCATGCCCGGGAAGATGAGGCGTCCGGCCCACATCGGGGCGAAGATCAGCAGCGGCCACACGAAGTACAGCGCGGACGACAGCAGCTCGGCCTTGCGCGCCTCGCGTCCGTTCGACGTCGCGATGAAGCGGGCGGCGAGGTTCCAGTTGCCGCCGTTGTACTCGAACGTCTTCACGAACAGGTAGAGCAGGCACCACAGCATCGTGTAGTCGCCGTTGAACGGCGCCGAGAAGTTCGGCTGGACGCGGTCGAGCGCACCCCACATGGTGACGTAGTTGAGGCCGCGCTCGCCGAGGGCGAAGCCGACGCCGACCGCGATGAAGATGCCGGCCAGCAGCTGGACGGCGAACTGGACGAAGTCGGTGAGCAGGTCGGCCCACAGGCCGCCGATCGTGATGTAGATCATCGAGACGAGGCCCGCCAGGATGATGCCCCAGAGCACGGGCACGGCGCCGCCGGAGAATCCGTTGACGAGGATGCCGATGGACGCCCACTTGGCGCCGATGTCCAGGAGCTTCATCAGGACGCCGAGCCAGGCGATGACCTGCTGGCTCGGCAGGCCGTAGCGCGTCTTGAGGTATTCGGTGGGCGACTGGATGCCGAGCTTTTGGCGCAGTCGGGGCCAGCGCGGGGCGAGCCAGAAGGCTCCGATGATGGTGGCCATGCCGATGACGAAGGCCCACCAGACGTAGATGGTGAAGCCCATGTTGTAGGCGATCGCCGCGTAGGCGACGAAGACGACGCCGGAGTGCCCGGAGACGTGGTGGGAGACGCCCGACAGCCACCAGGGCACCTTGCCGCCGCCGACGAAGAAGTCGGCCGAGTCGCTGCTCTTTCGCTTGCTGTAGAAACCGATGCCGACCATCAAGGCGAAGAAGAGGCCGACCACAATCCAGTCGAGTGTGTTCATGAGTGTCCGTCCAGGCCGAAGAAACGCGCCCGCTCCCTCGTCGGGGCGGCCGAGCGGTCGGGACGCATCCCGCCGCGGGCCGCACACTAGAACATCACGGATTGATCACCGGACGCGACGCGCGGTGCCGCCCCGGTTGCACGGAGTTGCCGCGGACACGCGCTCGCTGCCTTGCGTGGCGGTGGCGCTCGCCGTCCGGATCACCGGGCTGGACGGCGTCAGCGCGGCACCGCGTCGGGAACCGCCCGGTCGTCCAGCTGCAGCGTCAGAAAGGACAGGTCGAGCCACTCGCCGAACTTGGTGCCGACCTGCCGCAGCACGCCGGCGTCCACGAAACCGAGCTTGCGGTGCAGCGCCAGGGAACACGTGTTGCGTGCCTCGATCGCGGCCACCATCACGTGCTTGCCCAGGGCGCGCGCCCGCGCGATGAGTTCGGTGGTCAGGAGCGTCCCGACCCCGCGGCCCTGGGCGCCGGGCCGGACGTAGACAGAGTGCTCGACGGTGTGCCGCTAGCCGTCGAAAGGCCGCCAGTCGCCGAACGTCGCGTAGCCGACCACGGCGCCGTCGTCCACGGCCACGAGCACGGGGTACCCCTTCCGCTCGTGCTCGGCCAGCCAGGCGCGGCGGTTGTCCTCGTCGACAAGCCGGTCGTTCCAGATGGCTGAGGTCTCCCGGACGGCGTCGTTGTAGATCGCGGTGATGGCCGCGACCGCCGAGTCGTCGGCGTCCGTGATGAGCATGCGCGTCTCCTTGCTGCGGGTGCGAGCGTGAGACCAGCCCCGCGGGGCTTGAGTGCGTGGCCGGCGCTCGTACAGTAGCTTGGTCGTCGGACCCGCGCCCCCGAAGGAGCCTCATGCCTCAGAACACCCCGTTGGCGATCGCTCTGGTCGTCATCGGATCGTTCTGCTTCGCGATGTCCGCCCACGTGCAGCACGGCGCTGTCGGCGGCCACCTGGAGGATCCCTCCCAACGCCAGGCCATGAACCTGCGCTCCCTGGCCCGGCTGCTGAGCGTGCCGCGCTGGTGGGCCGGGCTGGCCTTCATGGGGGCGTCCTTCCTGCTCCAGGTCGCGGCGCTGACCATGGCGCCGGTGTCCGTGGTGCAGCCGGTCGGGCTGCTCGCCTTCCCGTGGTCGGTGCTGCTGGCCGCCCGCGCGTCGAAGACGCCGGTGCGGGGCAAGATCAAGGTCGCCCTCGCCGTCACGATCGTCGCGACGCTGGCGTTCACCGTACTCACCGGCGTGTACGCCCAGTCGGGCCGCGGCCTGAAGGCCCGCGACATCGTGATCGGGGCGCTGGTGGTGTACGTGTTCGCCATCGCGTTCGCGGTGATGGGGACGCGGGGGCCCAAGCCGTGGCGCTGCCTGTTCTTCGCGTCCGGCGGCGCCCTCTTCTACGGGCTCGAGGCGGCGCTGGTGAAGGCGCTGATCGAGTACGCCCAAGAGCACGACTGGCTGCACGACCCGCTGATCTGGGGCATCGTGATCGCCCTGATCATCGGCAGCATCGCCGCGGGCGCGTTCGTCCAGCAGGGCTACGCGACGGGCCCCGCCGAGGTGGTCGTCGGCTCGATGACCGTGACGAGCCCCGTGGTCGCCGTGCTCTACGGCTTCCTGGTGCTGGGGGAGGCGCGCCACATGGGGGTGCTGCCGATCATCGGCATGATCGCGTTGGGCCTGTGCGCCATCGGCGGGGTCGTGACGCTCACGCGCGTCCACCCTGATTGGCAGCGCGCCACCGATGACAGTGGTCGAACGCCTGAAGAACCCGCCCGCAGCTGAATTCTCCCCTCGCGGGTCAGAGCCCAGAAGACCGTCCACACGGGCCGGCCGGCGGTTGGGGGAGAGACCCCTGTGGGAACCGTACCGACGGGTCAGTTGAACCGGTACAGGCGCTGGGCGAGGCGATAGAGACCCAGCGACAGGCGGCGTCCGAGCTTGCCCGGGAAGTTGGCGCCCAGCGGCAGCATCGCGCGGCGCAGGCGGCGGTACAGCGCGGGATCGGTCGAGCGGATGTGGTCCCACATCTTCCTGCGGTCGGCGAGCGCCTCGGCGTTGCCGGCCCGATCGGCCAGGATGGCGATGATCGAGCTCGCCGCGACGATCAGAGCGAGGAAGGCCTCCATGTAGCGCGCCAGGCGTGGGTTGCCGGCGTCCTGGGGGAGGCGGTGGGCCTCCACCATGATGCGCGTGATGCGCATCTGCTGGTCGAGGCGCGACACCATCACCGGCTCGTTGACCGACTGGTCGTCGCGCCCGATGAAGTAGCGGTACAGGTCGACGGGCAGGTAGTAGAGCGTCTTCACGTGCGGCAGCGGCACGTAGACGAAGATGTTGTCGACGTAGAACGTGTGCTCGGGCAGCCGCAGACCGCACTCGCGCAACAGCTCGGTGCGGTAGATCGCCGCGTGCATCAGGATGTTCTGCCCAGGGCCGAAGTGGCCCACCTCGTCCCAGCCGAGGATGCGGTTCTCCGGCAGCGCGCGCTGGTAGTTGATGACCCGCTGGGAGTTCGAGATTGTGTGCTCGTAGACGTAGTTCGCGACCACAAGGTCGACCTGCTGGTCGTTCGCGATGAAGCCGCGCAGGGTGTCGAGCATGGCGTGCAGGGCGTCGGCGTCGAGCCAGTCGTCGGAGTCGACGACCTTGAAGAACACGCCCGTCGCGGCGTCCAGGCCGGCGTTGACCGCACCGCCGTGTCCGGCGTTCTCCTGCTGGATGGCCTTGATGATGGACGGGTGCCGAGCCGCCCACTCGTCGGCCTTGTCGCCGGTGTTGTCCTTCGTGGAGCCGTCGTTCACGATGATGATCTCGATGTCGTCACCCCCCACCAGGATCGACTCCACGCACTGATCCATGTAGGCCGCGGAGTTGTAGCAGGGGATGACGAACGAGATCGTCTTGGGGTCGGTCACGGGAACTCCGGTCGTAGGGTCAGTGGCGGTCGATCAGGCGTCCCGCGAGCTTCAGCGCTCGGTTCACCACCTGATCCATGTTGAAGTAGCGGTAGTCGGCCAGGCGGCCGATCGCGTGGAAGTCGGGCAGCTCGGCCGCCAGCTCGCTGTAGCGGCGGTGCAGGTCGAGGTTGGCGTCGTCGATGATCGGGTAGTACGCCTCGTCGTCCGTGTCCGGCTGGTAATCGCGGGGGTACTCCCGGACGATCGACGTGTGCCCCGGCACCTGCTGCTTGGTGAGGTGCTTGAACTCGGTGATGCGGGTGAAGTCCTCGCTGACGGTGTAGTTGACCGTGCCGCTGGGCTGGTACTCGTCCACGGGGAGCGACTCGAAGGCGAAGTCGATCGTGCGGTACGGCAAGTGCCCGAACTGGTTGCCGAAGAGCTCGTCCAGCGGCCCGGTGTAGACGACGGTTCCGTCGAAGGGCACCCCCTGGACGAGCACCTGCTCGGCTTCGAGACTCAGCACCGAGCGGGCGTCGATGCCGCAGCGGACGGTGATGTTCGGATGGTCGAGCATGCGCTGCACCATCGCGGTGTAGCCGTCGGCGGGGAGGCCCTGGTGGGCGTCCTGGAAGTAGCGGCAGTCCTCCGAGATGAACACCGGCACCCGCGCCGTCACCGACGGGTCGACCTCGTCAGGGCCCACGCCCCACTGCTTCGTGGTGTAGGTGACGAAGACGTTGCGGTAGACGTAGTCGGCGACCTCGGCCAGGTCGGGGTCGCTCTCGTCCCGCAGCTGCCGGATGGTCACCTTCTCGCCGTCGCCGTAGCGGTCAATGAGCTTGGCGATGAGTTCCTCGCCGCGCTGCGGACCGAAGGCCACGCGGATCGACTGCTTGTTGAACGGGACCGGCAGGTACTGTCCGTGAACGTTGGCCAGGACCTCATGCTGGTACCCGTTCCAGTCCGTGAAGCGGGAGAGGTAATCGAACACCGTCTGGTTGTTGGTGTGGAAGATGTGCGGGCCGTACAGGTGGATCAGGACGCCCGAGGAGTCCAACTCGTCGTAGGCGTTGCCGCCGACATGCCTGCGGGCCTCGAGAACGAGCACACGCCGCCCGCCCCGTTCGGCAAGCTCGCGGGCCACCGTGGTGCCGGACAGGCCGGCCCCCACCACCAGGCAATCGAAGTCGGAGGCGCGAAGGTCGTCAGGGTCGGCGATCAACGAACGCCCCCCAACCAGAACGCAACCAGTCGGCTACCCATGACTTCCTCTCTGGTGAACGGATCCCAACGAGCCTATCGGAGGCGCGCCAAGGGGGTCACATCGACGGGCCGATGGGCCAAGGACCGCAGGGGTATTCGGCCTCGGCCCTCAGGGGGAGGCGTCCCCGGGGTGGGACTTAACAAGTTGACGAGTCCTTCGTACTTTCGGACCTAGTCATAGAGACATGTGTCCTCAAAAATGAAGAGCGGACCAAGGGACCAACTCCGTATTGGCCTTCTCCCAGAAAGAACCCCCACGTGAACACGAACCCCAGTCGGGGCAGCTCTGCGTGCCCCGGTCTCCGATCCTTGGCCGTCATCACCACCTCTCTCCTGTGTCTCGCGGCCGGCGTCCCGGCTGCGCAAGCCGCCCCCGGGCCGACCGCGTGGTCGGGCTGGCAAGCCCCCGAGCGCTGGCAGGATCCCGCCTCCACGATCGGCTGGCGCGTCTCGGCCGCGTCCGTCACCGCGGGCACTGTCGGCAGCGACATCACCCTCACCGCGGACACGGACCCGTCCACCCGCATCGACTGCGCCACGCTCGGCATCGGCCACGGCAAGGCCGGTGGCTGGCGCAACCTCACGCCCGTGCGTAAGGAGTGCAGTCCCGCACGCGCCAGCGTGACCGTCCGTGTCGACCAGGCGATGGTCGGAGGCGAGCCCGCGCTGACCGCGCGATCCCAGCCCACGGCTGCTGAGGCGTCCTACACCCTGACGGGGACGGTGCAGGTCGGCGCCGCCCCCAAGGCCACGCTGCGGGCGACCGCCGCGCGTCCCGCCAATGCCTCGGTCCCGCCAACAGGGGGTGCCGGCGCGGACCCCAGCCTGACGAGCCTGTCGCGGGTCCCGTGGGAGGGCGGGGCCGCCTACTACCAGCGGTTCCCGGACGCCGTGCGTGGCGGATGGGCGGACGCGCACCACTTCCCGATCGGTTTGTGGTGGGGGGTGGCGTCCAGCGACGCCGAGATGAAGGCGGACATGGGCTACGGAATCAACACGTACGTCATCACCAACCCTGACTCCGACCCGGCGATGTTCGAGCGCACCGGCATGGACTACATCGGCACGGCGCTGCCGGGGCAGAAGCGGCGCTCGGCGGCCTGGGTGGGCGACTTCCTCTCTGACGAGGTGGACGGCCGCTACGAGCCTGCCGCCGGGCAGCAGCACCTCGCCGATACGGTGAACGCGCTGCCCGATCACCAAAAGATCGTGTACACCAACTTCACCGGCATGGTGATCTCGTGGTTCGCCAACAACCCGGCGTGGGACAAGGCGTCCCTGGACTTCGTGAACAAGTACACGGACGCCGTCTCACTGGACTCCTACTGGTTCTCCGGCTACCAATGCGACCAGGACGAGCCGCACGGCGGCGCCTACCTCACGCCGTTCACGAAGTCCCAGTGCCGGACGTCTCAGAACTACGGCCGCACGGTGAAGTCGCTCCGGGCCCGAGACGCAGCCGACGGCAAGCTGCAGCCGGTGTGGAACTTCGTGGAGAACACCGAGGTGGCACCCGACGGTTACAGCACGTACCGGCTGAGCCCCGCTCAAGTGAAGGGGGCCGCCATGAGTTCCCTCATCAACGAGGCCCGCGGGCTGGTCTGGTTCAACAACTCCTTCGGCGGCGCCTGCGCGGCCAGCAACGCCATCCGGCAGGCGCAGACCAAGCCCGGGTACGCCTGCAAGCCGCAGGTCGAGGCGATGGGCGAGGTGAACCGGCAGATTCAGCGGCTCGCCCCGGTTCTCAACACCCAGTCGTACGCGTTCACCTTCGGCGACGGGCTGGAGACGATGCTGAAGGCGCATGACGGTTACGCCTACATCTTCGCGATGTCGACGGACGACCATGCGCCGGGTTCCCGGACGTTCGCCTTGCCGCGCGAGTTGCAGGGCAAGACCGTCGAGGTGGTGGACGAGGGGCGCACGCTTCAGGCGAAGCAGACCTTCACCGACACCTTCGCCACCCACGACAGCTACCACATCTACCGGGTGAAGCTGGCCTGAATCATCACCGGCCCGCTGGCGCGGAGACGCCGTCAGCGGGCCGGCAGGGCGGCCGGATCCGACCCAGCCCCTCGAAGGGTCCCGGAGTTCGCCCGGTCGTCCGGTGGCCCACCGGCGAGTGAATGTGAAAATTGGTTGAAGCAATCCTGAAGGTGTTCTCTCAGAGCATGGTGACATCTGTCTCTAAAACTGCGAGGGTCGTACCTGGCTACCAGAGTCCCGATAGTTCTTCCCCCGGCGGACGCCAGCCAGCAACCATCCGTCCTGTGCCGGGAGATCACCACCATGTCGTTCAAGAAAGCCCTGCCCGTCGCCGTCCTCGCTGCCGGATTGGCCCTGCCGGCCGTCGCGGCCGCGCCCGCCGAGGCCGCCACCGCAACGACCGTGACCCGGCAGGTCTGCAAGGCCACCTCGGTCAACGTGCGCTCCGGACCCAGCACCAGGTACAAGAAGGTCGGGTCGGTGAAGAAGGGCGTCGTCGTCCGGGGAACCAAGAGCGGCGGCTGGCTCAAGATCGGCACCAGCCGTTGGATGAGCTACTCCTACACGTGCGCCCCGACCGCACCCAGGCTGGTAGCGCCCGCCGAGTCCGCGCGCGCCACGCCCGCACCCGCCCCCGCCACGCCGGCACCGGTTGATCCCGGCCCCGCGAAGCCCGCCACGCCTGTGACCGTCGGTTTCCTGCAGCCGACGGGCACCAACGGGTCGCCCACGTCGCCGTTCGGCATGCGCGTCCACCCGATCACCAAGGTCCGCCAACTGCACAACGGGATCGACATCGGCAACGCGGCGGGACGGCCGGTCTACGCCGCCTACGGCGGGACGGTCCTCTCGTCCGGGTGGTCGAACGGCGGCGGGAACACCGTCAAGATCGACCATGGGCGGGTCGGCGCGGTGGCCACCGTCCGCACCTATTACCTTCACCTGTCGCGCTCGGTGGTGACGTCCGGTACCGAGGTGACCCGCGGCCAGCTCATCGGGTACGTGGGGTCGACCGGTTCGGTCACGGTGGCGCACCTGCACTTCTGCGTGCTGGAGAACGGCGCGTACGTGAACCCCGAGAAGTACCTCGGCCCCATCGCGACGTTGAAGCGCTGATCGCGAGCGCTCAGGACAGCGCCGCGCGCACCTTCGCCGCGACCGTGCCGCCCTCGGCGCGTCCCTCGGCACGTCCGGTGACGGCCTTGATGATCTGGCCCATCTGCTTCATGGTCGGCTTCGCCCCCAGGGACGCCTCGGCGTTCGCCACCTCTTCGCCCACCAGGGTGACCAATTCCTCGTCCGTCAGCGGCGCCGGCAGGTACGCGGCGAGGGTCTCGGCCTCCGCGAGTTCCTTGCTGGCCAGTTCGGGACGGTTGCCCTGGGTGTAGGCCTCGGCGGAGTCCTTGCGCTTGTGGACCTCACGGGTCAGGACGGCCTGCTCGTCGGCCTCGCTCAAATCCTTGGCGGCCTTGCCGGCCACCTTCTCGTTCTTGAGCGCTGCGATGGCCATGCGCAGCGTGCTCGTCTTCTGCTTGTCCCCGGCCTTCATGGCCGCGATCATGTCGGCGTTCAGCCGGCTCTCCAGGCTTCCCATGCTTCCTCCTCTGATTCGTCGTCCATCTTCGCACGGACGCCCTCGACTCCTTGTCATCCGGCTCGGGCTGGTCAGTGCCTAGGATCGGCCCATGGCAGCTCGCATGTTCGTGGCCCTCGTCCCGCCGCAGCACGTCGTCGACGACCTGGCCGGCTTCGTCGAGCCGCGCCGCAGTGCGGACGACCGGCTCCGGTGGACACGTCCCGAGACCTGGCACATCACCCTGGCTTTCATGGCGGCCGTGGGGGAGCGGCACGTCGATCGGCTCCTCGAGGCCCTCGCAGAGGCGTGCGAGCGGACGGCCGCCTTCGACCTCCATCTCGGCGGTGGCGGCGTCTTCCCGAACCCGGCTGAGGCGCGGGCGCTGTGGCTCGGCGTCCGTGACGGCGAGCCACAGCTCGCCCAGCTGGCGGATCGCGCCCGGACCGCAGCCGAGCGCGCCGGCGTCGGTGTCGATGGGGCGCGTTACGTCGGCCACCTCACGCTGGCCCGCGCCCGACGGCCTTTCAACGCGACCAAGTGGCTCGGCGTCGTCGGCGCGTACCCGGGGGCATCCTTCCGCGCCGAGAGCGTCGAGCTGATCGAGTCGCACCTGAACGATCCGGGCCACCGCTACGAGACGATCGCCCGTCTGCCCTTGCAGAGATGAGATAGCGCGGCTCGGCTCGTGAGACCGCCTTAGGCTGGGCCGAACGACACCCGTCCTGGGAGGGGAACATGGACTACCAGTTGGAGACGCTCGCGGTGCACGCGGGCCAGGAGCAGCCGGACCCGGCCACGAACGCCCGGGCGGTGCCGATCTACCAGACCACCTCGTATGTCTTCGACAGCACCGAGCACGCCGCCGACCTCTTCGCGCTGCGCACTCCCGGCAACATCTACTCGCGCCTGATGAACCCCACCCAGGACGCCTTCGAGGCCCGGGTCACCGCCCTCGAGGGCGGCCTGGGTTCGCTCGCGGCCGCGACCGGGGCGGCTGCGATCACGATCGCCGTCCAGAACCTGTGCAGCGCCGGGGACAACTTCGTCGCGTCGTCCAAGCTCTACGGCGGCACGTTCGCCCTGTTCGCGCACACGCTGCCGCAGTTCGGCATCGAGTGCCGCTTCGTCGACCCGGACGACCCGTCCGCCCTGGACGCCGTCGTCGACGACCGCACCAAGCTCGTCTTCGGCGAGTCGATCGGCAACCCCGCCCTCAACGTGATGGACGTGGACGCCTGGGCCGAACGCGCGCACGCGCACGGGCTGCCCCTGGTCATCGACAACACCGTCGCGACGCCCTATCTGTGCCGCGTCTTCGACCACGGCGCCGACATCTCGGTGCACTCGGCCACCAAGTACATGGGCGGCCACGGTACGCACATGGGCGGCGTCATCGTCGACTCGGGACGCTTCGACTGGGCCGCGAACGCGGCGCGTTTCCCGAACATGACCTCGCCCGACCACGCCTATCACGAGACCGTCTGGACGGATGCCGCCGGCCCTGCCGCCTACATCACGCGCGCTCGCACGGTGCTGATGCGGAACATGGGCGCGACGATCTCTCCGACGAATGCCTGGCAGATCCTCATCGGCCTGGAGACCCTGCACCTGCGCATGGAGCGGCACAGCAGCAACGCGATGGCCGTGGCCACGTTCCTGCAGCAGCACCCCGACGTCGCGTGGGTCAGCTACCCCGGGCTCGAGGGGACGCCGTGGCACGAGACCGCGCTGCGCGTCCTGGACGGCCAGGGCTTCGGCGGCCTCGTCTCGTTCGGACTGAAGGCGGGGCGTCAGGCCGGCTCGACGTTCATCGAGAGCCTGCAGATCTTCAGCCACCTGGCCAACATCGGCGACGCGAAGAGCCTCGCGATCCACAACGCCACCACGACGCACAGCCAGCTGACGGACGAGGAGCTCGTCCAGGCCGGCGTGGTGCCGGAGGGCGTCCGGCTGTCGGTCGGCATCGAGAACGCCGACGACCTCATCGCCGACCTCGACCAAGCTTTGGCGAGGACGCATTGAGCGGTAGGGACGCGGGCTCGGTGGGCTTGACGGTCACCCGCTCGGCGCGGCTGTTCAGCGCCGACGAGCCCCTCGCCCTCACGTCGGGACGCACGCTCGGCCCGATCGACGTCGCTTACGAGACCTACGGCACGCTGGACGAGGACGGCGGCAACGCCGTCGTCATCTGCCACGCCCTGACCGGGGACGCCCACGCGGCCGGCTACCACGGCGACGAGACGCGTCCGGGCTGGTGGGACACGCTGGTCGGCCCCGGCAAGCCGGTCGACACCGACCGGTTCTTCGTGATCTGCGCCAACCTGCTGGGCGGCTGCCAGGGCACGACGGGGCCGTCCTCGACGATGCCCGGCACCGACCACGCGTACGGGCTCGACTTCCCGCTTTTGGCGATGGGCGACTTCGTGGAGGTGCACCGGGCGCTGGCCCGGCACCTCGGGGTGACGCGGCTGCTGGCCGTCATCGGCGGGTCGCTCGGCGGCATGCAGGTGCTGGACTGGTCGCTGCGCTACCCCGACGAGGTGGCCAACGCCATCGTCATCGCGGCGTCGAGCCGGCTGACCGCGCAGAACATCGCGTTCTCCGCCGTGGCGCGACGGGCGATCACCAGCGACCCGGCGTTCCACGACGGCCAGTACGCGGCGCGCGGGGTCAACCCGGACGTGGGGCTGGCGATCGCCCGGATGATGGCGCACATCACCTACATGTCCGAGGACGCCCTCGACGAGAAGTTCGGCCGAATGCCGCAGGGGGACGTCCGGGCGCCCGGGTTCGGCATCGACTTCGCGGTCGAGAGCTACCTCGACCACCAGGGCCAGGTGTTCCTGCAGCGCTTCGACGCGCTGTCGTACCTCTACCTGACCAGGGCGATGGACTACTTCGACCCGTTCGCGACGCTGGAGCCGGTCCCGCGGGAGCGCCCGGTGCGCTACCTCGTGCTCTCGTTCGATTCGGACTGGCGCTTCTCGACCGCGCACTCGCGGCGGATCGTCCGGCACCTGGAGGGTGCGCGGTGCCCGGTGACGTTCCGGGAGATCGAGGCGCCGTGGGGGCATGACTCGTTCCTGTTGACCGTGCCCGACTATCACGACACCGTGCGGGCCTATCTCGACCGTGCCCTGGAGGTGGGGCTGTGAGCGGAGCGACAGAGGCCCTTCGGCCGGACCTGGCCCTGGTGGCGAGCGAGATCCCGGCGCGCGCGCGCGTCCTCGACATCGGGTGCGGGTCGGGCACGCTGCTGGCGCACCTGATGGCCGAGCAGCACTGCACCGGGACCGGCATCGAGATCGACCACGAGAAGGTCGTGCGGGCCATCCGGCGCGGAGTCCCGGTGATCGAGCTCGACCTCGACGAGCAGCTCACCGATTTCGGCGACGGGAGCTACGACGTGTGCGTCCTGTCGCGCACGATCCAGACGATCCAGCGACCGGCACACGTGCTGGAGCAGATGGGTCGCATCGCCGGACACCTGATCGTGTCGGTGCCGAACTTCGGCTGGTGGGGGCATCGGTTGCGCCTGCTGGCCGGCTCGATGCCGAAGTCGCGGGAGCTGCCGTTCGAGTGGTACGACACGCCGAACATCCGGCACACGACGCTGCGGGATCTGGAGACGTTGTTCGACCGGCTCAATTTCCGGATCGAGCGCCGCTACACCTACACCGCCAGCGGACGCCGACTGCGCCAGCTCGGACGCGGCGCCAACCTCCTCGCCGGCGCCGCGATCTACGTCCTGCGCCCGACCAGCGGGACGCCCACGCCCGGCTGAGGGAGGGTGGTTGCGCCCCGTGGTCGGTGGGCTGTCGTCGTCGGGCGCGTTCGGATGCGCGAGCCGAGCGGTCCTCAGCCGGCCAGGGCCGCCAGGATTCGCTCGGCGGCGCCCCCCAGATTGAGCTCGTCGGCGAGTTCGGCGAACCGCTTCGGGTCGCGAGGCTCTCGGGGCCGGGTGAGATCCAGCTCGGGAAGGTCGACGTCCCGTTCGCACGCCACCACCTGGGACGCGTTCGCCAGGTAGTCGACGTTCGTCGTCAGCGCCTTGCGCACGGCGGGGGTGAACGTGTCGGCGGCCGCGACGATGCCCTCGAGATCGCCGTGCTGGGCCAGCAGGGACGCCGCGGTCTTCTCACCGATGCCCTTCACTCCGGGCAGCCCGTCGGACGGGTCGCCGCGCAGGACGGCGAAGTCGACGTACTGCCCGCCGGTGATGCCGTACTTCGCCGCGAGCCAGCCGTCGGTGACGCGCTCGTGCTTCTGGACGCCGCGGGCGACGTACAGCACGCGGATCGAGCGGTCGTCGTCCACGAGTTGGAAGAGGTCCCGATCGCCGGTCACGACGTCCGCCGGGCCGGGGGCGCGCTCGGCCAGCGTGGCGATGACGTCGTCGGCCTCGTAACCGTCCGCGCCGACGATCGGCAGGCCGAGGGCGTCCAGCGTTTCGCGGATGAGCGGCACCTGCGCGGTCAACTCCGGCGGCACGATCTCGACGTCGCCGTGGTCGACGCGGTGCGCCTTGTACGTGGGCAGCAGGTCGACGCGCCACTGCGGGCGCCAGCTGTTGTCCCAGGCGCACGCGACCCGCTCGGGGGAGTAGTCGGTGATGAACCGCGCGAGGAAGTCCAGCAGCCCGCGGACGGCGTTGACGGGGCGTCCGTCACGGGAGACGAGGGTGGCGGGAAGTCCGAAAAAAGCCCGGAAAAAGAGCGATGCAGCGTCAAAAAACTGCGAATGGGGCTCGTTCATTGGCTCATGGTGACACAATCTCTCGCATGGAAAGCACCGACCAGCAGATCCTCGCGCTCCTTGCGCGAGACGGACGCATGTCGTACACCGACATCGGCCGCGAGACCGGACTGTCCACGTCCGCGGCGCAGCAGCGCGTCCGCCGCCTGGAGCAGCGTGGCGTGATCACCGGCTATCGCGCGTTGGTCGATCCCGGTTCGCTGGGCAAGGTGCTGACCGCGATGATCGAACTGCGCGCGACCGACCCGGACGCGGAGGAGCTCGTCCCCGAACGCATCGCGGAACTGCCCGAGGTCGTCACGTGCTATTCCGTGGCCGGGGACGCCTCCCACATGCTGATCGCCCAGGTCGGGACGCCGCTCGAGCTGGAGTCGCTGCTGACCAAGATCAGGACGTCGGCGCGGGTGAGCACCCGGACGACGCTGGTGCTCTCGGTGCCGTTCGAGCACCGCCCGCTCGTCTGAGCCTCGGGCTCCGCGGAGGCCGCTGGTGGGCATCAGCCCCGCCAGGTAGCCGAGCCGCCCGCCCGTCACGACTCGAACCACCGGGCCCCGGCCAGCCGGCCGGGGCCCGTCCGGGTCTCGCAGGGTCAGGGGCGCTCGGCGAGCTTGCTGATCCACAGTGCCTCGCCCAGGATGGCCTTTTCGAAGTCGGCCACCGAGAGCGACTCGTCGATGCCGTGCATGCGGGTGTCGGGGTCGACGACGCCGGTCACGAGCAGGTCCATCTCGGGGAACCGGGCCCGCAGGTCGGCGGCCAGCGGGATCGATCCGCCCTGGCCGATGAACACCGGCTCGGTGCCGAAGCTCTCGGACAACGCGGCGAACGCGGCGTCCGTCACCGCCCCCTCGAACGGAACGTTCGTGCCGCCGGCGGCGCCCTCTTCACCGAACGACACCTGAGCCCCGAACGGCGCGTGTTCGCTGAGGTGCTTCTTCAGGGCCGCGAGCGCGGCGTCCGCGTCCTGCCCCGGGGCGAGCCGCATGCTCACCTTCGCCCGCGCGCTCGGCGCCAGCGTGTTGGACGCCCGGGCGACCGGCGTCGCGTCCAGGCCGATCACGGTGATCGTCGGCTGGGCCCACATGCGCTCGACGAGCGACCCGCGTCCGATGAAACCGACGCCGTCGAGAAGGCCCGTCTCCTCGCGGAGCCGGTCTTCGGGGTAGTCGAGGTCGGCGACGTCGTCGACGGTGAGGCCTTCGACGGCGACCGAGCCGTCGTCGTCCCACAGCGTGCCGAGCAGCTTGCACAGCGTCGTCACCGCGTCCGGCACGACGCCGCCGTACTGCCCCGAGTGCAGCGCGTGGTCGAGGGTGCGCACCTCGACGACCACGTCGGCGAGGCCGCGCAGGGTGGTGGTGAAGGCGGGGCTGCCGACCGTCCAGTTGGCGGAGTCGCAGATGACGAACGCGTCCGCGCGGACGAGGTCGGCGTGCTCGTCCAGGAACGCGCCCATGGTGGGCGATCCGGATTCTTCCTCGCCCTCCACGAACACGGTCACGCCCACCGGCGGCTTCCCGCCGAAGGCGCGGAGCACCGCCAGGTGGACCGCCACGCCCGCCTTGTCGTCGGCGACGCCCCGGGCGTAGAGCCGGCCGTCGCGCTCCGAGACGGTGAACGGGTCGGACGTCCACAGCTCCTCATCGCCCATCGGCTGCACGTCGTGGTGGGCATAGAGGGTGACGGTGGGCTTGCCCTCCGGCGCGGGGTAGCGGCCGACGACGGCGGGTTTGCCGCCGTCCGCGGAGAGGATCTGGACGTCCGGGCAGGACGCCTCGCGCAGCAGCTGCGCCACCGCCTCGGCGCTGGCGCGCACGTCGGCGTCGTGATCGGGCATCGCGCTGATGGAGCGGATCGCTACCAGGCGGGTGAGGTCGTCGATGACCCCGGGGAGTTCGCGGGCCACGGCCTCGCGCAGATCAGTCTCGGTCATGACAGCGACCCTAGCGAGGTGCTCCGACAATCCGCGAAGGGGACGGCGCTCGGCGGTCGCCGAGGTCGTGGGAACCGGCAAGCAATGCCCGAGGATGTCGGAGCCGCCGACTAGGCTGCACGCCGTGACAGCCACCACCACAGGCGCGACCTCGACCCGTCCGTTCCTCGCCTGGTGGGCGCTCTTTCCGCTGGCCGCGCTGGCCGGCGTCGCCTTGTCCGCTGCGTTCCCGCCCGTCGGCGGCTGGGGATGGACGCTGGCCGGGGTCGTCGCCGTCGCCGCGGTGGTCCGGCTGGCACCCGGGCTGTGGGCCTGCGTGAGCGCGCTGACGATCACGGGGTTGGTGCTCAACGCGCTGGCGATCAGCTGGCAGGCGGTGATCAGCGTGGAGTCCTACGTCGGGCTCACCGTCATCGAAGCCCTGTACTTCTCCGCTCTGGGCGCCGCGCTGTACGCGGTGCGCGCGTGGGCGGCCGCGCCCGTGCTCCAGGCCGGCCTGTGGACGGCGGTCGAGTTCGTCCAGGCCCGCTGGCCGTTCGGGGGGTTCGCGTGGACGCGGCTGGGCTACGGCGTGATCGACTCCCCGTTCGAGGGCTACTACCCCTTCATCGGGGCGGGCGCTGTCGGCTTCCTGGTGGCGCTGGTGGCACACCTGATCGTCTGGTCCGTCGGGCGGAACCGACGCCGGACGCTCCGACGCGTCCTCGCCGCCCTCGTCGTCGCCGCGCTGGTCCTCGGGATCGGCGCCCTCGGCACCACCTACCGACCCGACCGGGACGCCTCCCTGGGCACCGTCGACGTTGGCTACGTGCAGGGCGGCGCCCCCGGCGGCGGCGTCTACGGCCTCGGGACACCGCGCACGATCACCTACAACCACATCCGGGAGAACGCCCGGCTGCTCGCCCGCATCCGCTCCGGAGAACTGCCCCAACCCGCGTTCATCGTCTGGCCCGAGAACTCCACCGACATGGACCCCTTCCGCGACTCCGAGACGCGCCGCCTGGTGGACGACGCGGTGCGCGCCGGCGGGCTCCCGGTCATGGTCGGCTCGCCGGTCGTCGGCCCGGGCGTCGACGAGCGGCAGACGCTGGCTCTCTGGTGGACGCCCGACGGCCCCTCCGGCACCTACGCCAAGCGCGACCTCGTGCCGTTCGGCGAGTGGATCCCGTTCCGCTCGCTTCTGCTGCCACTGATCCCGCTGCTGCGGTACGTGGGGGAGCAGACCGTCCCGGGCACCACCCCGGGCGTCCTCGAGACTGGGATGGGCTACCGGGCCGGCGTCGCGATCTGCTTCGAGGTGGCGTTCCCCGAGACGCTGTACGAGGCGGTCGATGCCGGCGCGCAGACCATGGCGATCCAGAGCAGCAACGCGATGTTCCAGCACACGCCGCAGATCGAGCAGCAGTTCTTGATCACCCGGGTGCGCGCCGCGGAGCTGCGGCGCGAGCTGCTGGTCGTCACGACGTCCGGGGTCTCGGGACTCATCGGGCCGGACGGCGGCACGCTCCAGCGGTTACCGGAGTCGGTGGGCGCCAGCGGCGTGGTGACGCTGCACCGCTCGACGCTGCGCACCCCGGTCGTGCTCGGCGGCCGGTTCGCCGAGCACGCGATCGCCCTCGCGGCGGCCCTGTGCCTGCTCGGCGGGTTTATCGCAGCGCGACGCGGCCGCCATGCGGAACAATGGACGACTACGACCGAACGACGAGGGGGAGCAACTGATGGCTGAGGCCGATTTGGGAAAGGTCCTGGTGATCATTCCGACCTACAACGAAGTCGACAACGTCGACATGATCACCGGACGCCTCCGCGCGTCCGTGCCCGAAGCGGACATCCTCATCGCCGACGACAATTCTCCCGACGGCACGGGCGAGCGGGCCGACGAGCTCGCGGCCGAGGACGACCACATCAAGGTGCTCCACCGCAAGGGCAAGGAGGGCCTGAGCGCCGCCTACCTGGCGAGCTTCCGCTGGGGGTTGGAGCGGGGCTACGACGTCCTCGTCGAGTTCGACGCCGACGGCTCGCACCAGCCCGAGCAGCTGCCGCAGATCCTCGCCGCGCTCCGCAACGCCGACATGGTCAAGGGCTCCCGCTGGGTCAAGGGGGGATCAGTCGTCAACTGGCCGAAGTCGCGCGAGCTGCTGTCCCGCGGCGGCGGGGTGTGGACGTGGCTGATGCTCGGCATCCCGGTCAAGGACGTCACCGGGGGCCTCAACGCTTTCCGCGCCGACACGCTGCGCGCGATCATCGACGACGTCGAGGCGGGCGGGTCCGGCGGCTACGGCATCCAGCGCGACCTCACCTGGAACGCCTACCGCAAGGGCTTCCGCATCGTGGAAGTGCCGATCGAGTTCCGCGAGCGCGAGCGCGGCGACTCGAAGATGGGCTCCGACGTCGTGCTCGAGGCGCTGAAGAAGACCACGCAGATGGGCGCGAAGTACCGCGCGGGTCAGGCGCGTGATCTGGCGCGCCGGTTCCGGCGCGGCCCTCGTGGCGGGGGGCGCTGACGTGCGGCGCTCGACGATCCTGTGGCTGGCCGCGGCGGTGCTCGCGATCGTGGAGATCTGGCTGATCGCCACGGCGGTCAACAAGATCGGCGGCCTGTGGACGCTGCTGATCCTGCTGGCCAGCGCCCTCGTCGGCGCGTGGATCGCCCGGCGGCAGGGCGCCGAAACGCTGCGCACCCTGCGGAGCGCCACCGATCCAGCGCACGCCGAGGAGGCGCTGAGTTCGTCCGCGCTCGTCATGCTGGGGGCGTTCCTGCTGATCGTCCCGGGTTTCCTCACCGACATCGTCGGCGCGCTGCTGGTGCTGCCGCCCACCCGCGGGTTCGCCGGGCGGGCGCTCAACGGCGTGTGGCGCTGGGCGACCAAGGACATCAGGGATCGCATCTCGATCGTGGAGGCGCGGCTCGACCGCGGCTCGGTCGTCGAGGGGGAGACCGTCGAGGGCGCCGCCGAGCCGGGGCGTCCGGGCGCCTACGACCCGACCGGTGACGCACATCGCCCCGGCGACCGGGGCCCGGGCGGGCCGACGATCATCCGGGGCGAAATCGAGGAGTAGCGCGAGCGGCGCCCGTGGCGCCGGTCACGGTCACTGGTCCTTGCGGAGGGCCTCCAGCCGCTCGGCGAGGATGTCTTCCAACTCTTCGATGGAGCGGCGTTCGCGCAACATGTCCCAATGGGTGCGGACGGGCTTGGTCTCTTTCACCTCGGGCTCCACGCCGTCGGAGCGGCGGGCCATCTCGCCGCAACGGGGGCACTCCCACTCGGTGGGCAACTCGGCCTCCATCGCGAAGGTCACGGCGAAGTGATGTTCGTTGGGGCAATCGAACTCGAGATCTTGTCGGGCGGCGAGCTCCACCCCCTGGGTGTCGGCCAGGCTCTTCGACCCGAGCCCGTGTCCCTTGAGGGATTTCTCAGCCATGTCGTCGTCCTCTCCTTCTACGAGCGGGGTTGCTCACTCCAACGTTGCCACTCGATGATTTGTTCCCCCCGGGGCGGCGTGCCGATGTTCAGTGGGTGCCTCGCACGTCCTTGACGCCGAGCATGGCGAGCGCCCCCAGCAGGAGCACCGCGACGATGCCCAGGATGCCCCAGTACTGGGTGTTCGCCTGACCGGTGACGAGGGCGCCCAGCCCGATCGCCAGGCCGAACGCCGACGGCGCCAGGAACGACACGGCGCGTCCGGTCGTGGCGTAGAGGCCGAAGATCTCGCCGGACTGCCCCTCGGGGATGAGCCGGGCCAGGAAAGAACGGGACGCCGACTGGGCCGGGCCGACGAACGCGCAGAGCAGGAGGCCGCACACCCAGAACACCTGGGGCCCGCGGTCGTGCAGCGCGAAGATGGCCACGCACAGGGCCACGAGCGCGCCCAGCGACCCGATGATGACCCGCTTCGGCCCGAATCGGTCGTCCAACCATCCGGACGCGATCGTCGCCAGGCCCGCGATGATGTTGGCCGCGGCGCCGAACACGATGACCTGCGCGCCGGTGAAGCCGAACGTCCCCGCGGCGATCACCGCGCCGAAGGTGAACACGCCGCTCAGCCCGTCGCGGAACAGCGCGGACGCGATCAAGAAGTACGCGGTGTTGCGCTGGGTGCGCCACAGCCGCTTGATCGAATCCCAGAGCAGGGCGTACGAGCGGGCGACGCCGATTCTGGGCGCCGCGGGCCGTGGCTCGTCCCGCAGCGCCAGGAACGTGGGCAGGGTGAAGACGACCGTCCACAGCGCGCAGCCCAGCATCGACACCCGGATGTCGAGCCCGTCGGCGTTGCTGACGCCGAAGAGGCCGACCTGCGGCTGGATGAACGCGAAGTAAAGCAGCAGCAGCACGACGATCCCGCCGAGGTAGCCCATGCCCCAGCCGAAGCCGGACACCCGTCCGACGTTGGCGGGGGTCGCGACCCGATCGATCAGCGAGTAGTAGTTGACGTTCGCGATCTCGGCGATGATCGAACCGACGCCGAGCATGATCAGCCCGAGCCAGAGGTAGTTCGGGTGCGGGCGGACGAAGAACAGCAACCCCGAGATCACGGCCAGCGCCCAGGTCAGCCAGCGCAGATTGCGGACGGTGTGCCCGGTGCGGTCGGAGTTCTGGCCCAGCACCGGCGCGAGAAGGGCCACCAACAGCCCGGCGAGGGCGGTGCTCAGCGACAGCGACTGCGACGTGAAGTTGGTCTCCCCGAAGGCCGGCGAGGTGAGGTAGACGCTGAACACGAACGTGGTGATGACGGTCTGAAAGGGCTGGGTGCCCCAGTCCCACATCGCCCAGGCGACGACCTGGCGCTTCGACCCGCGTCCGGGCTGGGCGAGGGCACCGTTCTGCGCGGTGCTCATAGGTCTTCCCACAGCCCGCGCGAGGTCACGACGTCGCGCAGCGTCAGGAGGTCGTCGCTGACCAGGCCGTCCACGCCGAGGTCGAGCAGCCGGTTCATCTCGTCGGCGTCGTTGATCGTCCAGACGTGCACCAGCTTTCCTGCGCGGTGGCAGGCGGCCACGAACCGCTCGGTGACCAGGGGGACGCCGAGGCGTGGCACGCGCGTGGGCACCTGCGCCGCGACCCCGCCGGGGCGGCCCAGCAGCGGCAGCAGGGGAGCGGCCAGCCAGGCGACGCCGACGGCGCTCACGGACGTCGCGACGCTGCGCCGGGTGAGGCGGCGGAACCGGTGGATGCGGGCGGTGTCGAACGATCCGACGCACACCCGATCCTGGACGCCGCGGCGCTCGATGAGGTCGGCGAGCGGCTCGACGCCCGCGTCGCTCTTGATGTCGATGTTGAGGGTGCAGTCGGGGACCGCGTCGAGGACGTCGTTCAATAGCGGGACGGGCTCACTCCCGCCGATGCGGGTATCGGCGAGTTCGGCGTAGGTCAGGTCGGCGATCGCGCCGGCGCCGTCGGTCACTCGGTCGAGGACGTCGTCGTGGAAGGCGACCACTTGGCCGTCGGCGGTGACGTGGATGTCGGTCTCCATGGCGCGGAAGCCGAGCGCGCGGGCGTTGCGGAAAGCGGTGAGGGTGTTCTCGAGCGCCGGCGGGACGTCCCCGCCGTAGCCGCCGCGATGGGCGAGAGCGGTGAAGCGGCCGAAGTACGGGTGACGGTCGGGCACGGGGACACTGTACGTCTTGCGGCGGCCGCTCACGCGGGGCTGAGCGCCACGGTGGAGCACAATGGTCCCTTGTGACAACGATTCTCTCGATCCAGTCCACGGTCGCGTACGGCCACGTCGGCAACTCCGCGGTGACGTTCCCGCTGATGCGTCTGGGCGTCGAAGTCTGGCCGGTGATCACCGTGCACTTCTCGAACAACACGTCCTATGACCAGTGGACGGGACCGATGCTTCGGCCCGAGGACGTCTACGACGTCGTCGCGGGACTCGACGCCTTGGGCGTCCTCGGTGAGGTGGACGCCGTGCTGACCGGTTACCAGGGCGCGCCCGAGATGGGGTCGCAGATCCTGCGGATCGCCGAACTGGTCAAGCAGCGCGCGCCCGAGGCCGTCTGGTGCTGCGACCCGGTGATGGGTGACGTCGGTCTGGGCATGTACGTGCTGCCGGGCATCCCGGAGTTCATGCGTGACGAGGTCGTCCCGGCGTCCCAGATCATCACCCCGAACCACTACGAGCTGAACTTCCTCGCCGGGCGGGAGACGTCCACGGTCGAGGACATCGTCGACGCCGCGCAGGCTCTGCGGGCGTCCGGACCGGAGACCGTGCTCGTGACGAGCGCGCTCGTCGACGGCGCGCCCGAGGACGAGCTGTCGTTGATCGCGGTGGACGGCGAGGGCGCCTGGCGCGTCCGCACCCCGCGGATGAACTACTACTACACGGGCTCCGGCGACCTGACGTCCGCCATGTTCCTGCACCACTGGCTGCGGAGCCGGTCGCTGCCGGAGGCGCTGGGCCGCACCGCGGACGTCGTCTACTCGGTGCTGGAGAAGACCAAGGAGCTCGGACGCCGCGAGCTCGCCCTCGTCCAGGGACAGGACCTGCTGGCGAACCCGACGGCGCATTTCGAGGTCATGCCGATCTGAGCGATCCCGCAGACGCGCCACGGGCGGCTCCCGGCAGGGAGCCGCCCGTGATCGTGTCAGGCGCCGGGCGTCCGCCTAGTCGTAGAAGACCTCGATCTCGGCGCCCAACGCGTTGAGGCGGTTCGGCAGGTCCTCGTAGCCGCGGTTGATGACGTAGACGTCGCGCAGCACGCTCGTGCCGGACGCCGCCAGCGTCGCCAGCAGCAGGCACACCGCGGGGCGCAGCGCCGGCGGGGAGACGAGCTCCTGCGGACGCCAGCGCGTGGGCCCCTGGACGTTCAGCCGGTGCGGGTCGAGGAGCTGCGTGGTGGCGCCGAGCTTGCCCAGGTCGAGCAGGTGGATGGCGCGGTTCTCGTAGACCCAGTCGTGGATCAGGGTGCGGCCGTCGGCCACCGCCGCGATGACGGCGAAGAACGGCAGGTTGTCGATGTTGAGGCCGGGGAACGGCATCGGGTGGATCTTGTCCGCGGCCGCGTGCAGGTGGCTCGGACGCACCGTGATGTCGACCAGCCGGGTGTGCCCGTTGTCGGCCGGGTACTCCGGGGAGATGGAGAAGTCCTGGCCCATCTCCTCGAGGATCGCCAACTCGATCTCAAGGAACTCGATCGGGCAGCGCTCGATCGTGAGCTCCGAGCCGGTGACGATCGCCGCGGTGATGAGGCTCATCGCCTCGATCGGGTCTTCCGACGGGCTGACCTCCACGTCCTTGTCGATGCGCTCGACGCCGCGCACCCGCAGGGTGGTGGTGCCGATGCCGTCGATCTGGACGCCGAGTTGCTGCAGGAAGAAGCAGAGGTCTTGCACCATGTAGTTCGGCGAGGCGTTGCGGATGACGGTCAGGCCCGGGTTGAGCGCGGCGGCCATCAGGACGTTCTCGGTGACGGTGTCCCCGCGTTCGGTGAGCGTGATGTTGTGCTGGTCGGCGCCGACCTGGTGGACGCGGGCCTTGTACCAGCCTTCCGTCGCGGTGACGTCGAGGCCGAAGTTGTGCAGCGCCTGCATGTGCGGCGTCACGGTGCGGGTTCCGAGGTTGCAGCCACCGGCGTAGGGCAGCTGGAACAGGTCCATCATGTGCACCAGCGGGCCCAGGAACATGATGATGCTGCGCGTGCGGCGGGCCGCCTCGACGTTCATCGACTCCAGGTCGAGGACGGCCGGGCGCTCCAGCGTCAGGGTGGACTTGTCCTCGGCCCACTCGACCTTCATGCCGATCGATTCCAGCACCTCGAGGATGCGGTTGACCTCTTCGATCCGGGCGATGCCCCGCAGGACGGTTCGGCCGTGGTTGAGCAGCGAGGCACACAGCAGGGCCACCGCCGCGTTCTTCGACGAACGCACGTGGATCGAGCCGTGCAGCTTCGTCGGTCCCTTCACCCGCAGGTGCATGGCCGCGCCGGGCTTCTCGAACAGGCGATGCTGGAGGGCTTCGGCGCTGCGGTTGACCAGGTCGGCGTCCGCGGTTTCGCCGGACTCGATGGCGTTGATCTGGCTCGCCTCGGTGCCGACGGCCTCGGCCAGTTGATCCTGCGACAAGCCGCGTTGATGCCGAACGATGCGGATCAGGCCGCCGATGCTCGTGGGTGAGATCTCAGTCACCTCGGCATGTTATCCCAGCGGGACGAGGGACGCGGAGCGGCTGGCCGTCGTCCACGGTCATGCCCGCTGGTGTCGATCTGGACACGGAAACCCGGCACGCGGCACGGCGGTCGCCGCCCGTACCGGAAGGTCAGGGACGTGGAATAGAGTGGCGTCATGAGCTCACACTTCGACGTTGTTGTCCTGGGCGCCGGCCCCGGCGGCTATGTAGCCGCGATCCGGGCTGCGCAACTCGGTCTCAAGACCGCGATCATCGAGAAGGAGTACTGGGGCGGCGTCTGCCTCAACGTCGGCTGCATCCCGACCAAGTCGCTCCTGCGGAACGCGGAGATCGTCCACATCATCACCAAGGAGGCCGACACCTTCGGCCTCTCCGGCGAGATGACCGCCGACTACGGCAAGGCGTTCAGCCGCAGCCGTGCGGTGAGCGATCGCATGGTCAAGGGTGTCCACTTCCTGATGAAGAAGAACAAGATCACCGAGATCCACGGGTGGGGAACGTTCGTCGACGCGAAGAAGATCAGCGTCGAGAAGGAGGACGGCTCCACCGAGGAAGTGACGTACGACAACGTCATCATCGCGGGCGGCGCGACCACGAAGCTGCTGCCCGGCACCGAGGTCAGCGAGAACGTCGTGACCTACAAGGAGCAGATCCTCGCCGAGAAGCTCCCCAAGTCGATCATCGTCGGCGGCTCGGGCGCCATCGGCACCGAGTTCGCCTACGTCCTCAACTCCTACGGCGTCGAGGTCACCATCGTCGAGTTCCTCGACCGCATGGTGCCCACCGAGGACAAGGAGATCTCCGCCGAGCTGGCCAAGCAGTACAAGAAGCTCGGCATCAAGGTCATGACCGGCACCAAGGTCGAGACGGTCGAAGACACCGGCTCCGGCGTCAAGGTGACCGTCAGTCCGGCCAAGGGTGGCGACCAGCAGGTGCTGGAGGCCGACAAGTTCCTGCAGGCGATGGGCTTCGCGGCCCGCGTCGACGGCTTCGGGCTGGAGAACACCGGCGTCGAGCTCACCGAGCGCAAGGCGATCGCGATCGACGACTACATGCGCACGAACGTCGAGGGCATCTACGCGATCGGCGACTGCACCGCGAAGATGATGCTCGCGCACACCGCCGAGGCGCAGGGCGTGGTTGCGGCCGAGACCATCGCCGGCGCGGACACCATGCCGATCAACTACGACATGATCCCGCGGGCCACCTACTGCCAGCCGCAGGTCGCGTCCTTCGGGTACTCCGAGGAGCAGGCCAAGGAGCGCGGCTACGACGTGAAGGTCGCGAAGTTCCCCTACAGCGCGAACGGCAAGGCGTGGGGCCTGGGCGACGCCGTCGGCTTCGTGAAGGTCGTCGCGGACGCCCGCTACAACGAGATCCTCGGCGCGCACATGATCGGTCCGGACGTGACCGAGCTGCTGCCCGAGCTCGTGCTGGCTCAGATGTGGGACCTCACCGCGGACGAGGTCGGTCGCTCCATCCACGCGCACCCGACTCTGTCCGAGGCGTTGAAGGAGGCCGTCGAGGGCGTCGCCGGTCACATGATCAACCTCTAAAGAGCGCCTCCGAGCGATCGCACCGGAGCCCCGTGGGAGTTGTCCCACGGGGCTCCGTCGTTCTCGGCGACGAGGTAGCTTGCGCGCCTGGCTAGTCAGACATACGATCTAGTTGTGCAAGGGAACAACTGGCCAGGGGAGTGGCTGCGCGGCGTCCTGGAGGTCTCGGTGCTCCGGGTTCTCTCGGACGGCGCGAGCTACGGGTACGCCATCGCGCAGCGCCTCGCGCAGGCGGGCTACGGGGACATCAAGGGCGGCACGCTCTACCCGTTGCTGTCGCGCCTGGAGTCGTCCGGGCTGGTCACGACGCACTGGGCCGCCGGCGAGGGCGGCCCCGGGCGCAAGTTCTTCGAGCTCACCCCTGCCGGCCGCGAGCGGTCGGACGCCCTTTCCGACGACTGGGGCCGGTTCGCCGAGCTGACCAGCCGTTTCGTCACTCACTCTGGGAGCACGCAATGACGGACAATTCCTCGACCTTCGACCTCACCACGACCACCGGGTGGCTGAACCGGTTCGCCGCCGAGCTTCGCCTGCGGGGCGCCACCGGCGCGCAGACGGGGGACGCCTTGGCGGAGGTCGAGTCCTTCGTCGCCGACTCGGGGCAGACCCCGCAGGAGGCTTTCGGCGATCCGCGCGCTTACGCGGAGACCGTCATGCCTGCCGAGCGGGCCGAGAGCCGACGATCCCTGGCGGGTGTCGTGGCGGTCGGGGGCGCGGCCTACCTCGGGGCGGGCGCGGTCATCGGCGCGCTCCTGTCCGGGGGCGGCCCGGTCCCGGTGCGGCTCGGCGAGGTGGTGGCCGTCGGCGCCCTCGCGGTGGTCAGCGTGGTCCTCGCTCGGGCGTTCCCAGTGCTGGCGAGGACCAAGCGCCTGTGGGGGCTCCTGGTCTTCCTGCTCGTCGGCATGGTGCTCACCGTGTTGCCCGGGCTGTTGTACCCCCAGCCGATCGCCTCGGTGCCCGCGTGGGCCAGCGGCGTCGTCGGCGTCGCTTTGCTCGCGCTGGCCGCGTCCTACCTCTCGGTGCTCGCCAAGAGCGATCCGATCCGTGACCCGCGCCGACCGGGGCTCGCACCGTTGAGCCCCGAAGAGCAGGGCCTGGTCGACGAGGGGCGTCCGGTTCAGGCGATGAGGCTCTACCGGCAGCGCACGGGTGCGTCCCTGATGGACGCGCGCCGCGCTGTCGAAAGGTAGTCGTCGCTCCATCGTGGAAGGTGCCCGGGCGCGACCCGTCACCCTTGCAGCTCGCGGCCGCGCATGCGGCCTGGACGGACACCGCGTCACGGCGGTATTGGTGGACCCCGAGGTATCCATCCCCCTAGGAGGACCCGTGAAGTACACGCCCATTGGCGCCCAGAGCGCCGCGGGACCCGCGGACTCGTTCACCGGCACAGTGTTCATCGACGGCATCCGCAAGCCCGACGAGCAGACCGCGATCGGCTGCTCCCACGTGCGGTTCACCCCCGGCGCTCGGACGTACTGGCACACGCACCCCAAGGGGCAGACGCTGTACGTCACCGACGGCATCGGCTGGGTTGGGACGCGCTCGGGCACACAGGAGATCCGTCCAGGCGATGTCGTCTACATCGAGCCCGGGGAGTTGCACTGGCACGGTGCCACGCGCGACCGGTTCATGGCGCACGTAGCGATGCAGGAGGCGGACGAGTCCGGACAGGTCGTCGCGTGGCTCGACCCTGTCTCCGAGGACGACTACCACGCCTGAGCCGCGGCGTTCCTGCGAGCGGTGCGGCCCGCGATCCGGCGTGCTGGACGACCGGGCGTGTCCTCCCGGGGGTGCTGACAGCCAGCGCCTAGCCTCATGGACGACCAGACCGCCGGCCGACGTTGTCGTCGGCAACTCTCGAAGGACGCCGCCCATGCGCTACCGCTCAACCGCCGTGGGACTGATCGCCGCGGCCCTGCTGGCCGGCTGCTCGGCCGGCCCCGCCGCGCCGCCACAGACGGACGTCGCCGCCCCCGCATCGTCCGGCACGCCGGCGGACCAGGCGACGCAGACCAGCCGGTCCGTCGGGCCGGACGTCGGCTGGGGCGCGGCCCCTGGCACGACGGGCGAGACGCAGGCGGGCCCGGAGTCCACGCCGGGCCCCAAGGAGTTGCCCCGCGGCGGCCGCGAGGTCTTCCCGCGCTACCGCCTCTTCGGCTATTCGGGCTACCCGGGCGCCAAGGCGCTGGGACGCCTCGGCATCGGCGACATCAACGAGCGCATGGTGGAGATGGAGGAGCGCGGGCAGGCCTACCGCAAGGGCCGCGAGTTGCTGCCCACGATGGAGCTCATCGCGACCATCGTCCACGGCAAGCCCGGCGCGGACGGCATGTACCGCACCCGCGTCGACGACCAGGTCATCCAGAGCTGGCTCGACACCGCCCGCCAGCACAAGGCGATCCTGCTGCTGAACATTCAGCCGGGACGCGCGAACTTCATCGACGAGCTCAAGTACTTCGAGAAGTGGCTGAAGGAGCCGGACGTCGGCGTCGCCCTCGACCCCGAGTGGGCGGTGGACGCGAACCAGAAGCCCGGCGCGGTGTTCGGCAACACCACCGGTCAGGAACTCAACGAGTGCGCCGAGTACGTGTCGAAGATCGTCACCGACAACGACCTGCCGCAGAAGGTGTTTCTGTACCACCAGTTGCACGTCGGCATCGTCCGTAGTGAGACCGACCTCAAGGAACATCCCGGGATCGCGCTGGTGAAGTCGATCGACGGCATCGGCTCCTACAAGATGAAGAAGGAGACCTACGACGTCATCGTGAAGCGGACGCCCGAGTACGTGCACAAGGGATTCAAGCTCTTCTACGAAGAGGACACCCGCGGCTCGTGGAAGCTGATGACGCCCGACGAGGTCATGGGCCTGCAGCCCGAACCCGAGTACGTGTTGTTCGAGTGATCGCATGAGCCGCACGATGTATCTCACGGGTGATGAGGACGCCGACCGCCTCCTCGCCGAGGACGCGAACGCCCTGTTGATCGGCATGCTGCTCGACCAGCAGGTGCCGATGGAAAAGGCGTTCCGCGGGCCCGCCGTCCTCGCCGAAAGGTTGGGCGGCACTCTGGACGTCCGGAAGATCGCCACGATGGACACGTCCGAGTTCGTCGAGTTGTGCTCGAAGCCGCCGGCGATCCACCGATTCCCGAAGTCGATGGGCGAGCGGGTGCAGAACCTGTGCCGCGTCCTGGTTGATGAGTGGGACGGCGACGCCGCCAACCTGTACGCCGCGGCGTCCACCGGCAAAGAGCTGAAGAAGCTGCTGCTGGCGCTCCCCGGATTCGGTGAGCAGAAGGCGAAGATCTTCGTCGCGCTGCTGGGCAAGCGCTGGCACGTCACGCCGGCCGGCTGGCGCGAGGCCGCCGGCGACTACGGGCTGGACGGCCACCGCTCGGTCGCCGACATCACGTCCGCCGAGTCGCTGCAGCAGGTGCGGGCATTCAAGAAGCAGGCCAAGGCGGCCGCGAGGGCAGAGAAGGCGTCCGGGAATTGAGCATCTGCCGTCGGCCGGCGAGGGGAGAGCGCCAGCCGGCCGGCCGTCCCGTTTGTCATCGGCCGAAACCGGCGAGGATGATGGGCCCATGCTCATCGTGCACTGCAACGTTCATGTCACCGACGACGGCGTCGACGCCTTCGCCAAGGCCAGCCTGGCCAACGCAGAAGCCAGCCGGACGGAGCCGGGCGTCGAGTTCTTCGACCTCATTCAGGCCAACGACGATCCTACGCGCTTCGTCCTAGTCGAGCACTACCGGGAGGATTCCGACCTGGACTTCCACAAGACTCAGGAGCACTACCTGAAGTGGCGCGAGGACGTCGCCGACCTGATGGCCGAGCCGCGGGTCACCGTGAAGTACCACCCGTACGGGGCCTGACCTTCGTAGCGATGCCCGCCCGGATCGTTCCGGGCGGGCATCACCGTCTTCACGGCCGCCGGGTCGCTCCGAGACCGGCGCGACGCGGCGTCCAGGGTGGGGGGCAGAGGTGTGGTGCGGCGGCCGGACGCTCAGGTCAGCGTCCGGCGATCAACCGACCGCGCCCTGCACCTGCCAGACGTCCGGGCCGAAGATCTCGTAGAAGATCCGCTCGGCCGGCACGTTCGCGGCCAGCAGTTGCTCGCGGGTGTGTTGGAGGAAGGGGAGCGGACCGCACAGGACGACGTTGGCGTCCTCGGGGATGTCCAGCTTGGTGACGTCGAGGAATCCGTCGAAGTCGCCGGTGCCGGGCTCCTCGAAAAACGTCTTCAAGGTGGCGTTCGGCAGGGCGTCCACGTCCGCCTTCATTTCGTCGGCGAGTGGCCAGGCGTCGGGGGAGTGGTCCGCGTGTACGACCAGCACCTCGCGCTGCGGGTTCTTCTCCTTCAGGGCGTCCAGCAGCGCGAGCATCGGGGTCACACCGATGCCCGCCGACATGGTGACCAGGGGGTTGTCGACGTCGCGCAGGATGAGGTCGCCGTACGGGTTCGACAGTTCGACGACGTCACCGACCTTCAGCGACGCGTGCAGGAGCGGCGTCACCTCACCCTTGGGATCGAGCTTGACCGCGAACCGGCGCTGCGAGGTCTGGGCGGGCAGCAGGGTGAACTGGCGAGGCTGCTTGATGCCGTCGCTGACGACGGTCTGGATCGAGACGTACTGCCCGGGAAGCGCCTGCGTGACGGGCGTGTCGTCGGCAGGCTCGAAGGTGAACACGACGACGTCGTGACCGGTCTCCTGGCGGTCGACCACCGTCCAGGGAGCGAACATCTTGTCGTTGGCCTGGGACGCGTAGAGGCCCTTCTCCATGCGGATCAGCGCGTGGGCCATCAGCCAGTAGACCTCGGTCCAGGCCTCGACGACCTCCGGCGTGGCGGCGTCCCCCAGGTCGTCGGCGATCGCCGCGAAGAGGTGCTCGTAGACGGTCGGGTACTCGTCCTCCTGCAGCCCCAGCGCCGCGTGCTTGTTCGCGATGCGGGACAGTACCGCGTCCGGGTAGCTGTCGGGATGGTTGAGCAGGTGGACGGCGAAGTTCACGATCGAGCCCGCCAGGGCGCGCGGCTGCTCGCCCGACTTCTGGTTCGACCGGCTGAACATGCCGTCCAGCAGGTCGGGGCGTGCCGTGAACATGCGGCGGTAGAACAGCGGGGTGATGTGCGGGATGCGTTCGGCGATGACGGGCGCGGTCGCCTCGATCACCGGGCGAGACTTCTCAGACAGCATCGGCGATGCCTTTCTCTAGTAGGAGGTGTAGAAAACACTACTGCCTCCGGTACGAGTGCAGCACCTCGCGCAGGCGCCGGTACGCCGCGGACGACGGGAGCAAACACGAGTGCTGCGTGCGGGTTTTGTCAGCTGGACCTGTCACACTCGTGCGTGCACCGGCGACGAGTGTCGCGGGACGCCGGCGGGCGGCGGAGGGAGAGTCATGGCACGGGGCAGCATCGAGGCGGTCGCGGACAGCCACAACCTGATCAGGGTCATCGGCGCGCGCGAGAACAACCTGCGCGACGTCAGCGTCGACCTGCCGAAGCGGCGCCTCACGGTCTTCACCGGCGTCTCCGGTTCGGGCAAGAGCTCGCTGGTGTTCGCGACGATCGCCGCGGAGTCGCAGCGGATGATCAACGAGACCTACCCGGCGTTCCTGCAAGGTTTCATGGCGTCGACCAATCGGCCCGACGTGGACGTGCTCGAGGGCCTGACGACGGCGATCATCGTCGACCAGGAGCGCATGGGCGCCAACCCGCGCTCCACCGTCGGCACCGCGACGGACGCCAACGCGCTGCTGCGCATCCTGTTCAGCCGCCTCGGCGACCCGCACATCGGCGGCCCGAAGGCCTACGCGTTCAACGTGCCGTCGGTGCAGGGCGGCGGCGCGATCACGGTCAAGCGCGGCCACACCATGGCGGTCAAGAAGACGTTCAACGTGGTCGGCGGTATGTGCCCGCGGTGCGAGGGCATGGGGAACGTCACCGACATCGACCTGACGCAGCTCTACGACGACTCCAAGTCGCTGGAGGAGGGCGCGCTCACCATCCCGGGCTACAACCAGGGCGGCTGGAACATGCGCCTCTACAAGGAGTCCGGCTTCGTCGACCCGAACAAGCCGATCGGCACGTACACCAAGCGCGAGCTCAACGACTTCCTGTACAAGGAGCCGACGCGCATGAAGATCGCCGGCATCAACATGACCTACGAGGGGCTGATCCTGCGGCTCCAGAAATCGATGCTGAGTAAGGATCGCGAGGCCATGCAGCCGCACATCCGCGCGTTCGTCGATCGGGCCGTGACGTTCACCATCTGCCCCGAGTGCGACGGC
Source organism: Nigerium massiliense (assembly GCF_000826085.1). Lineage (GTDB taxonomy): Bacteria > Actinomycetota > Actinomycetes > Propionibacteriales > Propionibacteriaceae > Propioniciclava > Propioniciclava massiliense. Next base: position 355,597 of record NZ_CCYM01000003.1, read on the forward strand.
ACCCGCCTCGCTGAGGGCGCGCGGACGTCCACAATCGCCGGCATCAGCATCGCGGACGCCTGCAGCATGCAGATCAGCGACCTCGCCACGTGGGTGCGCGGGCTGGACGAGCCGTCCGTCGGGCCGCTCCTGCAGACGTTGTCGGACACGCTCGACAACTTCGTGAAGATCGGGCTGGGCTACCTGTCGCTGAATCGACCGGCGGGGTCGCTGTCGGGCGGCGAGTCGCAGCGCACGAAGATGATCCGGCACCTCGGGTCGGCGCTCACCGACGTCACCTACGTCTTCGACGAGCCGTCGATCGGGCTGCATCCGCACGACATCCAGCGCATGAACGAGCTGCTTCTGCAACTGCGCGACAAGGGCAACACCGTTCTGGTCGTCGAGCACAAGCCCGAGGTCATCGCCATCGCCGACCATGTCGTCGACCTCGGGCCGGGCGCCGGGTCGGCCGGCGGCGCGGTCTGCTTCGAGGGCGACGTCGAGGGGTTGCGGACGTCCGACACGCGCACCGGCCAGCACCTGGACGACCGGGCACGGCTCAAGGACGACGTCCGCACACCCCACGGCGTCCTTGAGGTGCGCGGAGCGAACGAGAACAACCTGAAGGACGTCGACGTCGACATCCCGCTCGGCGTGCTGACGGTGCTGACCGGGGTGGCCGGCTCTGGAAAGAGCTCGCTGATCAGCGGTTCGGTGGCGGGACGCGACGACGTCGTGGCGATCGATCAGAGCCCCATCGGCGGGTCGCGGCGCAGCAACCCGGCGACGTACACGGGCCTGCTCGAGCCGATCCGCAAGGCGTTCGCCAAGGCCAACGGGGTGAAGCCGGCGCTGTTCAGCGCGAACTCCGAGGGCGCGTGCCCCACCTGCAACGGCAACGGCGTCATCTACACCGACCTCGGCATGATGACCGGCGTCACCAGCGTGTGCGAAGACTGCGATGGCAAGCGGTTCCAGCCCGCCGTGCTGGAGTACCACTTCGGCGGCAAAGACATCAGTGAAGTGCTGGCCATGGCCGTCACAGACGCCCTGGCGTTCTTCGCCGACGGGGAGGCGAAGCTGCCTGCCGCGCACACGATCCTGAAGCGGCTGGACGACGTGGGCCTCGGTTATCTGAGCCTGGGCCAACCGCTCACCACGTTGTCCGGCGGCGAACGGCAGCGGCTCAAGCTGGCCAGCCGCATGGGGGAGAAGGGCAGCATCTACGTCCTCGACGAGCCCACCACGGGTCTGCACCTGGCCGACGTCGAACAGCTTCTGGGCCTGCTCGATCATCTGGTCGACGCCGGCCGCTCGGTGATCGTGATCGAGCACCATCAGGCGGTGATGGCGCACGCGGACTGGATCATCGATCTGGGCCCCGGGGCCGGGCACGAAGGCGGCCGCGTCGTCTTCGAGGGGACGCCCGCCGACCTGGTCGCCGACCGCAGCACCCTTACCGGGCAGCACCTCGCCGAGTACGTGGGGGCCTCAGTTCGGTGAGCTTCACCGAGGATCCCGAAGAGCCCGCGTCAGTGGCCTCCCCCTGAGGAGGCCAGCTGGGCCACCAAGTTGATCGTGGACGCGATCACCACTGCCCCGAGGGCGTAGCTGAGCAGGCTGTGCCGCAGCACCGCCCGACGGATGCGGCGCGTCTTCAAGTCGGTGTCGGAGACCTGGTACGTCATGCCGAGGGTGAAGGCGAGGTAGGCGAAGTCCTGGTAGTCAGGCTGGTCGTCCCCGAAGTCGATGGGCTTCGCCTCGGCGTCCTGGTAGTACAGGTCGGCGTACCGCGTGGTGTAGATGACGTGGATGAGCATCCAGGAGGACGCCACCGCGGACGTCCCGACGAGCGCCTCCCACGGGATCGGCCCCTGGGAGGAGCTGGCCTGCAACAGGACGCCGACGCCGGCCACGCTCGCCAGAGCCGCAAGGGTAAGGACGAGGTTGGTCCCGTGACGCCCCGCCTCCTCGGTGATGGCGTGCTCCTTCGTCTGGTCGGGGGGCATCTTCGCCAGCGCGTGCCAGGTCACCGCGCAGTAGGTGAGCGCGAGCACCGTCCAGGCGGCGACGATGGCGAGGACGACTCCGCCACCGCCCCACAGCACCAAGGGCAGCGTCACGGCACCCGCGACCAGAGCCGTGAGGAGCCGCGACACGGCTTGACGGTGGTTCATCCGCATCATCTCCGATCAGATCGTCGCCAAGCATGGCCCTGCGAGGATCCGATCGCCACTCCTGGGCATCCGCCTGATCAGACAACGGGGGGGTTGGGCACAGCTCGTGCGCTGCCCAACCGCCCCGGACACGTCAGTGGTCGCAGCAAGACCTCCGGGCGGCGGCGAGGACGGAAGGCTCGTTCCACCAGAACTCCAGGGAGCTCGGATGCGTCGGAACGGCCGGCCGGACGCGGCTGGGCCGTCCGTTGGTCACGGACGAGGTCCCGGTGACGCGCTGGCCCCCACCGGAGGCGGGTGAGGCGCCGGCGTCCAGGTACGGCTTCATCAGGTCCGCAGGGGTGTGTACCCGCCCACCGACCACCGTGTGGGTGACGTTGGCCGCGTCCTCGATGCGGGCCAGTGGGTCGCCATCGACGACGACGATGTCCGCGAGCTTGCCGGCGGCGATGCGGCCCAACGGCTGCCCGAGGAAGTCGGCGGTCGCGCTCGTCGCCGTGACCAGCGCCGCGTGCGGCGACATGCCGAACCGCACCATCGCCCGCAGGTTCATGTGCAGGCTGATCGCGACGTGGTCGATGGGGGCGTCGGTCCCGCTGACGACGTTGCCGCCCTTCGCCAGCATCGCGCGGATCTGCTTGACCTGGTTCTCGAGCTTGACGAGCTGGGCGGGCTGGGTCGGTCCGTTCGCTGTCTGCACGCTCGTGTTGAGGGCCGCCCGCCGCCACGAGGGATAGAGCGTCCGCGTCCGCTCGTCGGTGACCAGGGAGGTGTCGGTCCGGTAGAGCGCGCTGGCGTCGAAGAGCGTGGGCGTCCGGCGCATGCCCGAGCGAACGAACATGTCGATGACGTCGTCGTAGGCCGTCCCGACGTTGGTGATCGTGCGGCTGTACCCGAACCGGTTGGTCGCCCCGATGTGCTCGGTCTGGTCGGCCCCGAACGCCATCGGCGGGTAGTGGTAGTGCGACGTGATCGCGACGCCGTGGCGGTGGCTCCACTGCGTCGCGACCTTGTGCCACCGCACGGGCAACCGGACGTAGGCCTTGATGAGGTCGTACTGCAGGGCGCCCGCCCGGTCGAGCTCGAGGCGCAGTTGCCGGTCGCTGTAGGTCGGCCGCATGAAGTTGTAGTAGATCCGCGGGCCGTCCACCGCCTCGCCCGTGGCCAGGTAGCGCGGCCCGACGCGAAGCCCCGCCTGGATGGCCTCTCGCTCTTCGCACATGTGGTAGGCCGGGCTGCCCGGGGAGCGGGTGAGCGTGATGCCGTACGCCAGCCAGAGGCGGCCCTGCCGGTTGCCGTAGGCGTAGCCGGCCATCTCTCGGTGGTGGTGGATGTCGATCAGGCCTGGCATGACGAACTTGCCGGACGCGTCGATACGCCGCGCTGCCGGACGGTTGTCGCGGTGCGGCTCCACGGCGACGATCTTCTGCCCGCGGACAACGACGTCGACGTCGCGGCGCACCTGCCGCGAGACCCCGTCCCACATCCGGCCTGCGTGGATGACGAGGTCCCCGGAACCCTTCTGCTGCTCGCCCCCGTGGTTGGTCCAGGTCAGCGGCACCTTCCAGGTGCGGGCGCCGCGGCCGTCCGCGCGGATGGTGCGCAGGCGTCCGTTCGAGAGGTAGGCGATGGTGGCCGAGTCGCCCGCCCAGCTCGGGGCGTCGCTGACCTCGTCGGTGATCTGGCGCGGGGCCCCTCGCATCGTCCCGTCGGACGCCACGTCGGCCACCCACAGCACGCTGCCGAGCGCGAACACGATCTTCGTGCCGTCCGGGGACCAGACGGGCCCGTCGTCGCCGCGAGTCTGCAGCGACCGGTTGGGGATCGCCTCGACGTAGCGCGCCGCGCCGGTCTGCCGGTCGACGAACAGCAGGGTGCTCAGGCCTTCGCGGTACCGCTTCGAGTACGGCTTCACGGCGGCCAGCGCGATCGTGCGGCCGTCCTTGCTCCAGGTGGGACGGCCCGGCTCGAACGTCGCCTCGAAGACCCGCTGGATGTCACCGGTTGCGACCTCGACGGTCCACAGCGCGCCGGTCTCGTCGAGGAAGGCGATCTCGCGGCCGTCCGGCGACCAGCGGGCCGAGAGTGCGGCACGCTCGGTCATCGCGGTGACCTGGGTGTCCTTGCCGGTGGCCAGATCACGGACCCAGACGTTCAGCGTCCCGGAACGGTCGGTGCAGTAGGCGAGCTTGGTGCCATCGCGCGAGAAGTCGGGGTCGCAATACCACCAGGTGGTGTCCTTGAACAGCGCTTTGGGGGTCCCGCCGAGCGGCATGATCCACAGGTCGCCGAGCGCCCGGAAGGCGACGGACTTGCCGTCGGGGGAGAGCACCGGGCTGCCGATGCCGATGACCTGGCGGTTCCCGGTGCCGGCCAGGTCGCGCGGACGCTTGCGGTAGCGCGCGGGCTGCACCGACAGCGCCGCGGAGAACCCGATCGCCCGGGCCTGGCCGGTCGCCGGCCCCGACGCGGGAAGGCTGCGCTCGCGGACGCGCCCGCCGGCGGTGTAGAGGAACCGGCCGTCGGCGCGGAAGCTCACCCGGAAGGGGAAGGGCTCCTCGCCCTGGACGAGGGGAGCGGCGCCCCCCATGAGGACGTTCTCGCCGTTGCGGAACAGGTGGTAGACGACATCCTTGCCGTCAGGGGTGAACTCGGGCTGGTGGATCTCCTCGGTGTCGCCGGCGCGCACCAGCGTCTGCCGGGCGGCGGTCGCCACGGTGACGACGTCGATCCGGGTCTTGTCCACGACGAACGCGACGCGCTTGCCGTCCGGCGACCAGGCGGGCTCGTACTCCTCGGCGTCCGTCTGAGCGAGGACGGCGATGCGCCCCGTCCGGACGTCGTAGGTGTAGATGCCGTAGCTGCCGCGGACGTCGGAGGAGAAGACGAGGGTGCGGCCGTCCGGGGACCAGCGCGGTTCGCGGTGGTCGGCAGGGCCCGATGTGAGCCGGCGCTTGCCGGATCCGTCGGGGCGGATCACCCACAGGTCGAAGTTGCCCTCCCGGTAGCCCTGGTAGGCGATCAGCGAGCCGTCGGGTGACCAGTCGGGCTGGGCGATGTCGTCGAGGTCGCTCGTCAACCGGCGGAGCGCGCCGCCCGAGGACGACCCGACCCACAGCACGCCGAGCAGGTCGAGCGCGATCTGGCGGCCGTCCGGGCTGATGCGGACGCCGAAATCGGTTCCGGAGCCGAGGCGTACGTCGGCGTCCGGGACGTGGGGGGCCGCGGTCGCCGACACCGGGATCGTGACGTCGAGACCGGCGGCGAGGGTGACGGCGCCGGCTCCGGCGAGCACGGTGCGGCGGGACAGTCCGTGGGGGTTCTGGAGTACGGGGGTCTGATCAGCGGAAGCGGGGTCGGGCATGCGGACATCGAGGCTCGTCATTCAGGGCTCCTGGCTTCGTTGCGGAGGGATGAGCGGAGTCTTCCTCACCGGTCCCGCGTCCGGCAAGACCCGGCCCGCCGGGGATGGGTCCGCGCTGTTCAGTCGCTGAGAGGACGCCTCGTCGCTCCTGGGCGCGACGATGTGCCGGGACCCGGGCCGGCGTGGACGCCTCGTTCACCCCGAACGAGGTCGCCGACTTATACGGCTGGCCGGCCGGCGATGGACGCGGGCAGACGATCGCGCTCATCGAGTTGGGCGGCGGTTTCGCCGACAGCGACCTCACGGCGTACTTCGGCTCCCTCAACCTTCCGACGCCCAGCGTGCGCGCCGTCGGCGTCGACGGGGCCGGCAACGTGCCCGGCCAGGATCCGCGGGGCGCGGACGGTGAGGTGCTGCTCGACATCGAGGTCGCCGGAGCCGTCGCCCCCGGCGCGCAGCAGGTGGTCTACTTCGCGCCGAACACCGACGCCGGATTCCTCGACGCCATCACCACCGCCACGCATCAGACACCCGCGCCGGCGGCCCTCAGCATCAGCTGGGGCCTCTCCGAGGACCAGTGGACGCCCCAGGCGCGCAACGCCATGGGTCAGGCCTTCGCGGACGCGGCGGCGCTGGGGATCTCGGTGACCTGCGCCGCCGGCGACAACGGGTTCGGTGATCAGGACTCCAGCCGGAATGCCCGGGGCACGACGACCCACTGCGACTTCCCGGCGTCTTCGCCCCACGTCATCGCCTGCGGCGGGACGCGATTGAGTGTCTCCGCCGGCGCGATCATCGAGACCGTCTGGAACAACGCGACCGGCGGGGGCATCAGCGACGTCTTTCCGGTGCCGTCCTGGCAGGCCGCGGCGCTCACGCAGTCGGGGGTGACCGCCCGGTCCGAGGTGAGCGCCCAGTCTGACATGGATGCACAGGCCGAGGTGAGCGCCCAGTCCCACGTGGATGCCCGGTCCGAGGTGAGCGCCCAGGCGCGGCGCAAGCGGAAGCCCGCCCCGCCGCCCGCGGACCCCGTAGCCAGCGGCAGGGGAGTGCCCGATGTCGCGGGCAACGCCGACCCCGCGACCGGCTACCAGGTGCTCGTCGACGGCACGAAGACCGTCATCGGCGGCACGTCCGCGGTCGCCCCGCTCTATGCGGGCCTCGTCGCGCGGCTCAACCAGAACAGCGGCGGACGCGTCGGGCTCGGGACGCCCGCCTGGTACGCCACGGCCGCCGCACAGCGCCCGGCCGCAGGATTCCGCGACATCGTCGACGGGGACAACGGCGCCTACCAGGCCGGTCCGGGCTGGGACGCCTGCACCGGGCTCGGCGTCGCGGACGGCACCATCAAGCCGGCCTGACGCCGAAGCTGCCTGGTCAGCCGCCGGACAGCGAGCCGACGGCGCGGGCCACGAGCAGCAGCGAAGTCAGCAGCGCGGCCGTGGCCTGGGTGCCCATGAGCAGCTTGGCGCGGGTCGACAGCGGCATCGTGTCGGTGGGGCTGAAGGCGCTGGAGTTGGTCAGAGACATGTAGAAATAGTCGATGAACTGGGGCATCCAGTCGGCTTCGCTGCTGGCTCCGTCCTTCACCTCGCCGACGGTGTCCCGGTTCTCGTCCTGGGAGAACCGCCAGTCCGCGAGGGGGATCTTCTGGCGCTCTTCGCGCCGCCGCATCACCGGGCCGCCGCGGTCCAGCTCCCAGTACAACAGGGCGAAGCCGATCACGTTGGTGGCCCATACCTGCATCGCCCCGATGAGCATGGAGGCGCCGCTCGCGTCCGTCCCCATCTGGGCCACCAGAAGGACCAACGCGACCAGGTTCGTCCCGATGACCAGCAGGGACAGCACGATGGACGCAGCCCGCGACCACCGGCTCTGCCGGGTCATCCGCCACGGGTTGGTGCACAGCATCGCGATGAGCAGGACGGCCTCGACGGCCGGGATGACGATGCGCGGCCCGACCAGCAGCGACTCCGGCATGAGGGCGTACACGATGATGGCGCAGATCGCCGCGATCGCCGGGGGCCAGCGATTCTCGCCCTGAGCCGAGCGGCGTCCGTCGCGCGCCCCACCCAGCCCGGGGGAGCGGCGCGACGAATCCGGGGGGTCTGCCTCGTCCGTGGCCATCGTTTGCGCCTCCTCCGTCCCGAGCCGCACGGCTCGCGCGCCAAGAATGGCACAACGTTTGGCGATCCCGGATCACCTGGAGGCGTCCCCGGGCCGAGTCGTTACGGACGGCACGAGCGTGGCCGGAGTGGCTCTGGCTACCGGCGTGTGGCACCAAGAGATTCATCCGGCGGACGCCGTCCGTAGGATCGACGTTAAACGGGCCGAGAGAGGTTGTGGCGTCACCTGTTTCTTCGACTTAGGAGTAGTTCTCGCGATGACCGACATCTCTCGCCGTTCTGCCCTCATCGGCCTCGGCGGTGGGGCACTGGCCGCAGCTGCGACCGCCGCCCTGCCGACGACGGCCCAGGCCGCCCTCAAACCGGCTCCCGCCCACACCGGCGAGACGATCGTCGTCCCGACCCCCGGTCCGGCCAAGTTCGGCCTGCGTTTCGACTGTCCTGAGGAGCTCGCCGCCTACACCCGCTACGACTACCTGACCGCGCACCAGCCGCTGCTCATCGGCCACCGCGGCGGCTATTACCCCGACGGTCCCTGGCCCGAGTCGGCCCTGGAGTCCATGCAGAACATCCTCGCCACGCGCGGCAGCGTCTTCGTCGAGATGGACATGCGCATGACCAAGGACGGCAGGTGCATCAACATGCACGACGACACCATCGACCGCGAGACGACGGGCAAGGGCAAGATGTCCACCCTCGAGGCGTACGTCCTCGACCAGCGCCTGGTCAACGCGCAGGGCAAGACCACGCAGCTGCGTCCCCGCCTCGTCCAGGACATCTTCGAGTGGGCCAAGCGTGTCGACGCGGTCCTGTGGGTCGACATCAAGGACGCGACCCCCGAGTACGTCGTCCGTCAGATCCGCGAGTACGAATTGGAGTCGCAGGTCGTGCTCAGCGCCTACGGCGCGAAGAACGTCGCGCGTTTCAGGCAACTCGCTCCCGAGTGCGTCTACTTCATCCCGACCGATCCGGGCAGCCTTCCGACGGTCCAGTCCATCAAGAGTGCGGCACGGATCGGCAAAGTCATTGGCTTCGCCGGTTGGTACCTGCCGGATATGAGGGACTCCCTGACGATGCAGGACGACTGGAACGCGCCGATGCAGCTCGAGATGAATCGCTACGACCATAATCTGCACAACGATGAGCTCGACGGTTGATACTACACCCGGGCGGTGGAGACCGGCTTCCGCATCTTGTGCACCAATCACTACCCCGAGGTCAGCGACATTCTCGGCATCAAGGGCTGGGCACCCAAGGCTCCGCTGCATCGCGGACATCGCGGACGCCGCCGCCACCACGGCCACTGAGGCCAGGCGCACCTGCCATAGGGGGCGTCGACGTGAGCTGGCGCCCCCCACCGGGGCCGCTCATCGACGGCTGCTGACGCAGCTGCGCTCCAGCGATGCGGAGCGACCGCTAGTACTGTCGCCGCGTGACTGACATCACGGTGGTGAAGCTTCCCGAGAAGAACCGCTACGAGGCTCTGCTCGACGGCAATCTGGCCGGCTATGCCGACTACATGGAGACCGACGAGTTGATCATCTTCACCCACACCGAGGTCGAGCCGGAGTACGAGGGCCGCGGCGTGGGTGGTGCGCTGGCGCGCTTCTCCCTCGACGAGGTGAAGGCGACCGGCACGAAGAAGGTCATGCCGCTGGGCCCCTTCTACAACGGCTACATGGCCAAGCACGCCGAGTACCAGCCACTCGCGTTCAACGCGAAACCCTCCAACGTCACCGATTGACCACTGGTGGTCCGGCGAGTGGCTCAGGTAGCCTGTAAACATGTCTACAGCTGTGGTGAGCGTCCGCCTGGACGATGAGATGAAGAGTCGACTGGATGCTCTGAGCGCTGCCACCGGACGCCCGGCTGCCTTCTACGTGCGCCAGGCCTTGCTGGAGCACCTCGATAAGTTGGAGTACGCCTACGCGATCACCGGCGAGGCTGAGGCGATCCGTCGTGGCGAGATCGAGACGATCTCCAGCGAGGATCTTGCCGCCGAGCTGTTCGGATGACCTGGAGCGTCCGGTACGCTCCGCGCGCCGCGAAGGCGATGCGCAAGCTCGACAAGCCCGTGGCCCGTCGGGTGTTCGACGGGGTTGAGCGGTTGGGCACCCTGGAAGATCCGACGGGTCCGTGCAAGGCGTTGTCGGGGCCGTTGGCCGGACTTTGGCGCCTGCCTGTTGGCGACTACCGGGTCGTCCTCGACATCCGTCGAAGCGAGGTCGTCATCGTCGCACTCGACGTTGGCCACCGGTCCAGGGTCTACGACGACTGACCGCGCGCTCTTGCTTATCGTGGGATAGTCAACCGCCCGCGACCAGCAGAGTGACAGGGTTTGGCAGAGTTGTGCCGCCAAGCCTGCCGCATCGACTTCCGCGTGTCCGATAATGTGCATTATGACAGAGCCAGTTCAGCCCAGCCCTGCCCTGTTCCGCTGCAGCGGAACTCGCCGCTGTTCTCGGCTTGACGCGCGTCACGGTGTCACGGGCGATCGGCGAACTGCGCCGCGTGGGGGTCTTTGGCCCTGCGGTGCCCGGACGGCTGGACCTGCTTGCCCGCAGACTCCTAGACGAGCCGGCGGCAGAATTGCCAACACGCTTGTCAACGAACCGAACCGCGGATTGACAACCAAGTTGTCAACCACCTAGCCAAGGCCAGGTCCGACCCAAGAAGGCTGTCAACGTACAATGTACGTTCCGCATCATGTGTCAAGCTCGGGCCATGGACGATGCCTGGAAGCTGGATCGAGTGGGCTCCGCGCTCCGGGGGACCAATCCCACTGTGCTAAAGCGACTCCGTGCCGGCTTCGCCGTCATCGGCGACGTCCAGCACTTCCCCGGCTACTGCGTGCTGATCACTGATGATCCACACGCAATGACCCTCAACGATCTAACACGCGCGGAGATCGGCTTGTCGGGTTGGGTGCGGAGCACCAGCCGGGCTCTTTCGAGGCGCAGTGTGCGTAGACGCCCCATGACCGACTCGCCGGTTTCTTCGAACAGGCGGAGCAGGGTTCCGCGGGTCTGGAACAGGAAGTAAAGGTAGTCCTGCTCATCGTGGGCTTGGGCGATATCGCTGCGGGAGCGCCTGACCTCCTCGGCCCTGGCCCGTTTGGTGGACAGGCGGAAGTCGGCGTACTGGCCCAGTCGGATCTCTCCGCCGAATCCGGCACCGACGGGATCGGTCCGAACTGAGACGCACGCTTCCCGGCGGACCTGGCGCCAGTAGTCGACCTCGTCGCCCCGTGGGGCGTTCCGAGTCGAGAAGGACGTTAGGCGCGGCAGCGAGGTGCTCTCCTGTCCCATGATCACGCCCCTGCTCGCTGGTCCGTGCTGGTGTGCTCTTCCATACCGGTCTGGCCTACCAGAGTACGACGCCGGCCCTCGCCCGGATCGGCATCGAGAACCGATCCGTGCAGAGAGCCGGCCCGCGACCGCCGCTGAGGCGATGGTCACGGGCCGGGGACGACGGCGCGAAATCAGGCGGGGATCATGCCATGCGGGTCGATGATGAACTTCTCCGAGGCACCGGTGTCGAACGTCGCGTAGGCGTCGGGGGCCTCGTCGAGGCTGATGACCTTGGTGTTGAGCATGTCGCTGAGGTAGGGCATGCGGTCCCACAGGATCGCCATCATCAGCTCACGGTTGTAGTGCATGATCGGGGCCTGGCCGCCGGAGATCCGAGGCGACTTGATCCACGCCTTGCCGAAGTCGAGCGAGAAGGTTCCCTCCTGCTCGGCCTTGGAGGAGGCCAGCGGGTCGGGGCCGTAGACGCCGACGATGCCGGTGGCACCGCCTGCGCGGGTGGCGTCCATGACCTGGTTGATGGCGTGGGCCGGGCTCATGTCCTCGGCCTCGCGGCCAATCCCGTGGGCTTCGCTGCCGACGTAGTCGACGGCGCAGTCCACCATGGGTTCGCCGAGGATGGCCTCGATCTGATCGGTCAGCGGCACGTCCTGGTTGAGATCGATGGTCTCGCAGCCGTTCTTCTTCACCAGGTCCAGCCGGTCCTGATGGTAGTCACCGACGATGATGCAGGAAGCGCCCAGGAGACGCGCCGCCGCGGCGCCGCAGCGTCCCACAGGTCCGGCGCCGGCGATGTAGACGGTCGAGCCGGGCTTCGCCCCGGCCTCCATGAGGCCGTGGAACGCGGTGGGCAGGATGTCCGAGAGAAGGGCGAGGTCACGGATCTTCTCCATGGCCTGGTCCTTGTCCGGGAAGCGGAGCAGCTGGAAGTCGGCGTAGGGGACGAACAGGTACTCCGCCTGCCCGCCCTGGAAATCACCCAGGTTGAACCCGTAGGCGCCGCAGGACACGTCGGGGTTCACCGTCTCGCACACCTCGGTGTGGCGGGCGCGGCAGTTGCGGCATCGGCCGCAGGCGACGTTGAAGGGGACCGAGACCAGGTCGCCTTCGGAGAGGAACTCGACGTCGGAGCCGACCTCGACGACCTCGCCGGTCATCTCGTGCCCCATCACCATGCCCTGGGGTACGGGGAAGGAACCGCGGTAGATGTGCAGGTCGGAGCCGCAGATATTGGTGGCGACGATCTTGAGGATGACGCCATGCGGGGCGCTCTTGCCGTTCGGCATCTCGAGCTTCGGGAAGTCGAGTGTTTCGACGCGCATGTCCTTGACGTTTTGGAACACGACGGCGCGGTTGCTGCTTGCCATGACGATCTCCTCCAGTTGTGGATGGCCCGGTCGCGGAAGTGCCACGGTCATTTGGATGCCCGTCGCCGCGACCTCGGCTCTCGTCGAGCTTAGGCGAGGAGGAATCTCGCCGTCCACCGAGGTGCCCGCCCTGGCTGCGGCGATAGGCACCACGGGCAGGTGGACCGTGGAGGACCGGGCCATGCTCCGACCGATCGGTGGAACGTATCGCTAGTCTCGCCGGCATGGTCGAAGCACGCAGGTCCTCATCGTCGGACTCCTCACCCGTCCAGCCCGACGTGCTGGTGCTCGGCGCGCGCGAGCACAACCTCCAGGACATCGACCTGGCGGTCCCCCGCGACGCTCTGGTGGTGTTCACCGGCGTCTCCGGCTCGGGAAAGTCCTCCCTGGCCTTCGGAACCCTGTTCGCGGAGTCCCAGCGCCGTTACCTCGAGTCCGTCGCTCCCTACGCCCGTCGCCTCATCGACCAGGCAGGCGTCCCGGACGTCGACTCCATCACGGGTATGCCGCCGGCCGTCGCTCTTCAGCAGCAGCGCGGGGGCCGCAGCGCGCGGTCCTCGGTGGGCAGCATCACCACGCTCTCCTCGCTGGTGCGCATGCTCTACTCCCGGGCCGGCCACTACCCCGATGATCAGCCGATGCTCTACGCCGAGGACTTCTCCGCCAACACCGTGCAGGGCGCATGCCCGGAGTGCCACGGCATCGGCCGGGTGTACGAGGTCACCGAGGACATGATGGTGCCGGACCCTTCATTGACGATCCGCGAGCGGGCCATCGCCTCCTGGCCGACGGCCTGGCACGGTCATCAGCTGCGCGATGTCCTCGTCGCGCTCGGCTACGACGTCGATGTGCCCTGGAAGGATCTGCCGAAGGAGGATCGGGACTGGATCCTCTACACGGACGAGACGCCGTACGTCCCGGTCCACTCGCGCCTGACGCTCGCCGAGGCCAGGGCCGCGATCGCGGCTGGCGTCGAGCCGAGCTACTCGGGCACCTTCGTCGGTGCGCGCCGGTACGTGCTCGACACGTTCGCGAACACCAAGAGCGGGTCGATGAAGCGGCGCGTGGCACAGTTCCTCACGGCCGCGCCCTGCCCTGCCTGCCACGGCAAGCGGCTGAAGCCGGAGGCTCTGTCGGTGACCTTCGAGGGCCTCGATGTCGCTGATCTCTCCGATCTGCCCCTCGCGGAGCTCTCGACGTTGATCGAGGAGGCAGTCGCGCGGGCCACCGGCGATCTCGACGGGACCGAGACTGCCGGTCAGCCACTGGACGAGGCAGCCCGACGCGACGCTGTGCAGCAGCGCGTCGACGCTGGCGGATCAGCCCACGAGGCAGCCCCCGACGTGCGCAGGACGCCGAACCACTCGGTGGAGAAGCTGGCCGCGACAGCGCGCCTGGGCGCAGAACTCGTCAACAGGCTGCGGCCCATCATCGACCTCGGTCTGGGGTATCTCTCCCTGAGCCGCACCACCCCCACCCTCTCGGGTGGGGAGCTACAGCGACTGCGGCTCGCGACCCAGCTGACCTCCGAACTGTTCGGTGTGGTCTACGTGCTCGATGAGCCTTCCGCAGGGCTTCATCCGCAGGACGTCAGCGCGCTGCTCGGCATCCTCGACGGGCTCAAGCGCCGAGGCAACAGCCTGTTCGTCGTAGAGCATTCGGTGGACGTGATGCGGCACGCGGACTGGCTGGTCGACATCGGTCCCGGCGCGGGCGAGCGCGGCGGCCGCGTCGTCTTCAGCGGTCCCACCGAGGGACTCGCCGCGGTGGAGGAGTCCGTGACTCGCGGGTATGTCTTCGGGGGCAGTGGCCTGCCTCACCGACCCCCGCGGGAGCCAGAGGGATGGCTGCAGCTCGAGCACGTCACGCGCAACAACCTGCGCGACGTGTCGATCCCCCTTCCGTTCGGGGCATTCACCGCCGTTACCGGAGTCTCCGGATCGGGCAAGTCGAGCCTGGTCAGCCAGGCACTGCCTGCGCTGCTCGGGGAGCGATTGGGGCGGGCTGTCCAGGCGGACGACGCTGCGGCCGCCGAGGGGGACGAGCTGTTGCTGTCGGACGAGCCCGAGGAGCTCGAGGGAACGGTCCAGGGAGACCTCTCTGGGGTGCGCCGCGTCGTGAGCATTGATCAGAAGCCCATCGGCCGCACCCCGCGCTCGAACGTCGCCACCTACACCGGCCTGTTCGACCACGTGAGGCGGAGGTTCGCCGAGACGCCCGAGGCTCGCGCGCGGGGTTATAAGCCGGGCCGATTCTCCTTCAACGTCACCGGCGGCCGCTGCCCCACCTGCGAGGGCGAGGGGTCGGTCACGGTGGAACTGCTCTTCCTCCCCTCGGTCTACACCGAGTGCCCCGACTGCCACGGAACCCGCTACCAGTCCAGCACTTTGGAGATCCTCTGGCGTGGCCGGAACATCGCGGAGATCCTCGCCATGAGCGTCGAGGAGGCGCACGAGTTCTTCGACGGCGAGTTCGACATCATGCGCTCGCTCACGGCACTGATCGACGTGGGCCTGGGCTACTTGCGTCTCGGGCAGCCGGCGACCGAGCTCTCTGGTGGTGAGGCGCAGCGCGTCAAGCTCGCAACCGAGCTCCAGCGATCCCAGCGCGGGGACACTCTCTACGTACTCGACGAGCCGACCTCGGGACTGCACTGCGCCGACTCCGACCGGCTCGTGGCGCATCTACAGACCCTCGTAGAAGCAGGCAACACCGTCGTCGCGGTCGAGCTCGACATGCGCGTGGTCGCCGCAGCCGACCACGTCATCGACCTCGGACCCGGCGCGGGAGACGACGGCGGCACTGTGGTCGCCTCAGGCACCCCCGCGCAGGTCGCCTCGTCCGGAGCCGGTGCATCGGCACCGTACCTCGAGGCTGCGCTGCAGAGACCGCCTCCCTGGGGTGAGAGTCGGAAGGCTTCGATGAGGGCAATGACCCCACGCAACGGGCGCATCGGACGAGCAACCTGCTCAGGCCACGCGGACGACCGAGCAGCGGCTGGTCTGTCTTCATGCCCTGCACCTGGTCGGACACACCGCAGGGCATTACCGCAGCATGCTGAGCCCACTGGCATGAGCGCCGCAGACGGGCATGGCTGAGGCCGCTCGCTGTCCGGCCATCGCGTTGAACGAGCGTCCCGACTCGTCTAAGCGAACCGGATCTTCACCCCTGGATGCGGGCGCATGGACGCCATCCCGCGGGCGGTCACTCTCTGCGGCTCCCACTCCCAGGGGCCACGCGCGAGCAGCCGGGCCACCATCACCGTCAACTCCGTGGTCGCCATGGTCGAGCCCAGGCAGCGGTGGCGTCCGCCGCCGAACGGGACGAACTCCCCCGCGCCGGGGTCGAGGCCGTCCATCCAGCGCTCGGGCTTGAACGCCAGCGGGTCGGGATAGACCTCGGGCATCCGGTGCGTCGCGTACGGGCTGTAGATCAGCGTGGTGCCGGCGGGAATCCGCCGTCCGTCGAACTCGAGCTCGCGCACCACGTAGCGCGCAGAGATCGCCCCCGGCGGGTGCAGCCGCAGCGCCTCGTTCACGATCGCGCCCAGCCACGTCAGCTTGGGCAGGTCCTCCGCGCTGGGCGGACGCCCGCCCGTCACCTCCCGGAGCTGCCGCCGCGCGGACTCGGCGATGTCGGCGCGTCCCGACAGGCCGTGCACGATCCAGCCGAACGCCGCGCTCGTGGTCTCGTAGCCCGCCGCGATCAGCGTCACAACCTGGTCGCGCACCTCATCGCGGCTGAGTCCGGACCCGGACCCGTCGCGTCCGTGCACCAGCGTCGCGAGAACCTGGCTCTCCCCCGCCCCTTCGGGCCGCGACAGCCGATCGATCTCGGCGTAGACGAAGGCGTCCAACCGGGCGCGGGCCGCCATCGCGCGTCGCCACCGGGGCGTCCGGAGCCGCTCATGCCAGGTGATCAGGTCGGGCAGCAGGTCCGTGAGGTCGAGCAGCGGCTGCAGTAGGTCCCCCACCGCGTCCGCATGGTCAGCCATCGTCTCGCCGAAGAGCGTCCGCATCGTCGAGCGGCGGATCGCGGCCCGGAACACCGCGTACGCGTCGAAGGCTTCGCCGGGGGTCAGGGCGTCCAGCGCCTCGTCGGCCACCCGCACCATCGTCGCGACGTAACCATCGACCTGACGCCGGTGCAACCCCGGCCGGACGAGTCGGCGGCGCCGCTCGTGGTCCTCGCCGTCGCTCACGACCACCGACCTCGGCCCGTCCACGGGAATCAGCGACTTGAACGCCTCGCGCTGGCTGAAATGGTCGTCGTGGGCGAACACGAACTCATTGGCCCGCGGACCGACGAGGTAGACGAAGGGGCGTCCCAACCATCCGAACGCCAGCGGCCCCACCCGCCGGGAGCGCCGCAGGATCCATTCGGCCAAGGGGAGACGCGCGGGCTCGGGTGCTGACTGCATCGCCATGTCGGGAGCTTACTCCACGAACGTGGAATAGCTATCATCACACCCATGCCGAATCCGGACGCCCGCCGCCGCGACGCCGCGACCACCCGCGCCCGGATCATCGACGCCGCTATCGAGCAGCTCGCCGAGGGCGGCATGCGCGCCCTCACCCACCGCCGCGTCGAGACCCGCGCCGGCGTGACGCAGGGCCTGGTCAAGTACCACTTCGGCTCCTTGGATGGCCTCATCGAGGCGGTCGTGGCGCACATGGCGGCCGTCGAGCTGGACGCCGTCGTGCGCGTCACCCCCGAGCAGTACGCGCGGGCCCAGCGGACCGGCGTCCTCCCTCCCGAGATCTGGCGCGCGGCCGAGGCCGCCTGGCGGGAGCTCACGTCGCGTCCGGCCCTGGTGCGGGCCCGGTTCGAGCTGTACCTGCACGCGGTGGATCGCCCCGAACTGCAGGGCCTCATCCGGTCGCAACGCCAACGGTTCCTGGACGCCGCGGCGGCCTCGCTTCCGGAAGGGACTCCCCAGGCGGGCGCACGTCTGGTGCTTGCCCTGGTCAACGGGCTCCTGCTGCACCAACTCTCCGCGCCCGACGCCGACCTGGACGCCGACGCCCCCGGCCTCCTGCTTGCCGCGGGCTGGACGGCGGCGCACCTCCCCAACCTGCGGGACGAGGCGCCGGGCTGACGAGGGCGTACCGACGATCGGCGTCCTGACCTATCCCGAGGGACCGTCCTGCCTCGTCCGTGGAAGAGGGAAGGCGGGGGTGGGAGAATCGATCATGCTCACCCTCGAGGAGATCTTTCCGCCATATGGTCTGGCCATCACGTGCGGGGACGTCGAGCTTCGCGTGCTGCGGGACGACGACCTGCCCGAGTTGGTCGAACTGGTGCGCGGGGGCATCCAGGCGCCGGGTGCGCCGATGCCGTTCCTGCAGGCGTGGCACGAAGAACCCTTCTCCCCCGGCTCCCCCGACGGGTTCCCCGCGACCTCGCTGGCTTGGTGGTGGACCCAGCGCGCCCAATTCCAGCCTCAGAAGTGGAGCTTGGCGCTGGCCGTCCGCAGGAGGGGTGTCCTCGTGGGGATGCAGGACATGATGGCGACGGATTTCACGCAGACCCGCCACGTCGAGACCGGCTCGTGGCTCGGGTTACCCCATCAGGGTCGAGGCATCGGCACGCTCATGCGCCAGATGGCGGTCGGGTTCGCGTTCGACGAGCTCGGCGCCCTCGAGTGCGGGTCGGGCTACATCGTCGGCAACGACCGGTCGGCGGGGGTGAGCCGCAAGGTCGGCTACGTCGACAACGGCCTCCAACGCATCGCGCAGCGAACCGCCGACGGCACGATCGGGGTGACCGAGCAGCGGATGCTTATCACGCCTGACACGTACGTTCGGCCCGATCGGCCCGTCTCGGTCACCGGAGCCGACGCCGTGCGACGCTTCCTGGCGATCGAGCGCCGACCGGCGTCGGAGAGCAAGACCTAAAGCCGAACATTGACCTGGGTGCCCGTAGGGTGGGTGGTGTGTCCTCCCCAGCCTCTCGGCGACGAGAACAGGCCGGCCCGCCGCGCTGGCTGACGTCGGCGAACCGCCGGGCGACCGTGCCCACTATCATCGCCGTCGCGGTCGGTCTCGGCGTGGGCTCCGCCGCTTACGCCAACCGCTGGTTCGAGCCGCCGGAGACCGCCTGGTTCATCACCGTCTGCACGTGGCTGACGCTCACGGTGAGTCACCTCGTCCTCACCTGGGTCGCGTTCCGGCGCCGCGAAGGCGACGACCTGCGCGCAATGGTGCAAGCGCCGAAGGCGTCGCAGAAGCCGAGCCTCCTGCGACGGCTCTTCGTCAGCAGCGACGCGCCGGCGTGGTCGCTCACTTCGGCGGTACTGGCGCTGGTCGGAATGGTCGGCGTCACCGTGACCCGGCACGGCACCGATAACGGCTCGCTGATGACGCTGACATTCGCGCTGGTCGCCGCGTGCTGGCTGGACGTGGTCGTGGTCTACGCCGAGCACTACGCCCGTCTCGACCTCGCTGACCCGGCGCAGCCGGAGGGCCACCTCGGCTTTCCCGGGAGCGACGTCCGGCACCACTTCGACGACTATCTCTACCTCGCCCTGGGCGTGCAGGCGACGTTCGGAACAACCGACGTCGAGGCGCGGACGACCGAGATGCGCCGCCACGTAGGCGTGCACGCGCTCATCGCCTTCGTCTTCAACACCGTGATCGTCGCCGTCGCCGTCGCGCTGATCACGGCGATGATGGGCTGACGATCAGGCTGCGAACGAGCCGAGCCACTGTGCAGGATCGGACAAACCCGGCGGGGGCGTCCTGCTTAGGCTGAACGCACCCGACCAAGGAGGACGACATGTCCGCGAACACCAACCGGGCCGTCTGGATCGACCTCGGCGTCCCTGACCTCGAACAAGCGACAGATTTCTACGGCCGCGTCTTCGGCTGGACCTTCACCGACGGCGGTGACGAGTACGGCCACTACCACCAGATCACCGCCAGCGACGGCTCGCTCGTCGGCGGCCTGATGCAGAACCCGGACCCCGCCATGCCGGTGTTCTGGATGGTCTACTTCGGCACCAACGACGCAGAAGGGACGAGCGCCACCATCGCGCAGAGCGGTGGTTCGGTTTTCCGGCCGGCCATGCCGGTCGGCGACATGGGCTCGATGGCGATCGTGACGGCGCCGTCCGGGGCGACGTTCGGGCTTTGGCAAGCGGGGACGCTCTCCGGCTTCGGTGAGCCGACCTGCACCGGCATGGCGATGCTCGTGGACACGCCCACGAAGGATCTGACGGCGGACGTCGCCGCCTACGAGAAGGCCTTCGGCTGGGACATTGTCTACGGCGACGGCGAGGGCGGCGAGAAGTTCGCCACCGTCGGCCCGTACGAGGACGCCCAGATCTGCCTGTTCGACGCCGCCGAGATGTTCCCCGCCGACCATCCGTCGAGCTGGCGGGTGTTCTTCCGCACCGACGACATGGACGCCACCGTCGCCGCCATCAAGGACGCCGGGGGCGTCGTCACCGACGGTCCCGTCGAGGAAGAGGAAGGCACGGTCGTGGCCACGGCCAAGGACCCGTTCGGCGCGGTGTTCCTCGTCATGCAGGTGGACGGCACGCTCTGAGCAGCGCCCGACGCGCTCCCTCCCGCCCACCGTTCCGACGGAGGACGGGAGGGAGCTGCTTTGGAGGGTCGCGGACGGGCGCGCCACCGGGAGCGCCGGCGGGGAACGCGCCCGTTTCGCTAGGCCGACTGCTTCGCGACCAACGCCAAGAAAGCCACCGCAGCCGGGTTGGGGTTGAACGCGTCCCAGGCCAGGTACTCCACGCGTCGGGGACCGTCCGTGAGGGCCGCGGTCACGATCGAGGAATCTGCGGGGAGGACCGAGGCCGAGAGCAGACCCACAGCCAAGCCACGCTCGATCAGGTCGACGATGACCGGCAGCGACATGACCTCGAACGAGACGTCCCGATCCAGCCCTGCGGCGCTGAAGGCGAGGTCGGACTGAGCCCGCCCGGAGGACCCCGTCGGGAAGTCGACGAACCGTTCGTCGGCCAGGTCGGCCAGGGCCAGACGCGTCCGGCCCGCGAGGCGGTGCTGCGCGGGCAGGACCGCCACCAGCGACTCCCGCGACAACTCCCGCAGGCCGACGCCGTCCGGCGGAGCACCCTCGGGCAGCCCCAGGAACGCCACGTCCAGGGCTCCCGCCCGGATATCGGCGAGGAACTCCTCACTGTTCCCGCTCCGCAGTCGCACCCGAACGGCCGGGTGCGCCGCATGGAAATCCGCCAGGAGCGCGGGAACGTCGACCGCTCCGACCGTGGGAATCATGCCGAGCGAGAGCACGCCGCGCACCTCCCCCTCCGCGGCCGCGGCGTCCACGACGGCGCGCTCGGCGGCCCGCAGGCTCTCTCGGGCGGACGCCACAAAGGCCTCCCCCGCGGGCGTGAGCTCCACCCTCCGCGAGTTCCGCGCGAACAACCGGACGCCGATCTCCCCCTCCAGCGCCTTGATCTGATGGCTCAGCGCCGACTGGACCACGAAGCAGCGCTCCGCCGCCCGGGTGAAACTTCGTTCCTCCGCGACGGCGACGGCGTACCTCAATTGTTGCAACTCCACCCGAAAATGATGCCAGTGCATCGCTTCCATGAGAAACATGTGTTGGACTCATCCTTGGCCAGTAGGCACGCTGGAGGTCATGACAAGCCTGACCACGAAAGAGGGATCGGCCCCCGGCACCCAGCTCGGATGGATCCTCCTCAGCGCGGTGGCCCCCGTGGTCTGGGGCACGACCTACATCGTCACCACCCACGTGCTGCCGGGCGGTCACCCGATCTTCGCCGCGTTCATGAGGACGCTGCCACCTGGGTTGATCGCGCTGGCCTGGACGAGGCAGCTGCCGCGGGGCGCGTGGTGGTGGCGGACCCTGGTTCTGGGTGGCCTCAACATGGCCGTCTTCTTCCCCTTGCTGTTCGTCGCCGCTCAACGCCTACCGGGCGGGGTGGCTGCCACCCTGGGCGCGGTCCAGCCCCTCATCATCGCCGTCCTCGCCGTCTGGATCCTGCGCGAGCCGTTCTCGGGCTGGCGGTCGTTCTGGGGCGTCGCCGGGGTCGCCGGCATCGCGATGGTCGTCCTGGGGCCCGAGGCGGCCCTGGAGCCGGTCGGCGTCCTGGCCGGGTTGGGCGGTGCGGCGTCGATGGCGACCGGCGTCGTCCTCACCAAGAAATGGGGCCGTCCGGAACACGTCAGCGCGATGGGCCTCGCCGGATGGCAACTCACGGCGGCCGGGCTCCTCTTGGCCATCCCGGCTCTGCTGTTCGACGGGATACCGGCACGCATCGACGCGCCAGCCTGGGCCGGCTACGCCTGGCTCGGCCTCGTCGGCGCCCTGGTCTCCTACACCGTGTGGTTCGCGGGCATTCGCCACCTTTCCGTCACCCCCATGGCCCTCCTCGGGCTTCTCTCCCCGCTCACGGCAGCCCTGCTCGGCGTCCTGCTCGCCGGGGAGACCCTTGCACCGCTTCAACTCGCCGGCTTCGGCGTCGCCCTCACCGCGATGGTCGCCGGACAGCTCAACCCCACCTGGAAGGATCCCCGATGAAGAACGTCATCCTCGGCGCCACCGGCATGGCCGGAACCGCCATCACGGACGTGGCCGCCCTGCGCGGGGCACGACGTCCTGGCCGCCTCACGTCGCCCCCGGCAGCACGCCAGCCCGCTGGTGACCCCCATCGCGGTGGACGCCAGTGACCGCGGCCAAGTCGCCAGCCTGGTCGCCGGCGCGGACGCCGTCGTCGTCGCCCTCCGCTTCCCCGAGGGCCAGGAACGGCGCGTGAGCGACGTGACCGCCCGATGCCTCGACGCCGCCCAGGCACACCACGCATCCGTCCTGATCGTCGGGGGCTCGGCACCCCTCACCTCCCCCACCACGGATGCCCTCGTGCTGGACGACCCTCGGTGGGTCCCTGCCGAATGGCGGGACATTGCCGCGGCCAGCCTCGCGCAGTGGGAAGCCTGTCGGGCACACGCCTATCAGCGGTGGACCTACCTCAGTCCCTCCGCCGTCTTCGAGCCGGGCCAGCCCACGGGTCGCTATAGGCGGGGTACGACCACGCTGCTGGTCGACGGCGCCGGCAACTCCCGGGTCACTCCCGGAGAACTCGCCCTGGCCCTCTTGGACGAACTCGAGAGCCCGTCCGGGGAGCAGCACTTCACCGTCGCCTCGTGAGCTCCCCGCAGAGCGGCTAGGATCCCAGGCTTTCGACGAGCTACTCGCCCGTTTCGCCGTCCACGGACTCCCGCAGCAGGTCGGCGTGGCCGTTGTGGCGGGCGTACTCCTCGATCATGTGGACGAGCACCCACCGCAGGGACACCTGGGCGCGCCCTCCCCAGGCCGGATGCGTCCGGTCGAGCCCGTCCGGGTGCTTCAACTCGGCCGCGACGACCGCGCGGGACGCCTCGACCGCGCGCTGCCACTCGGCCCTCAACTGGTCGCCGGGCAGTTCGTGAGCCCGGTGCCAGTCGGCGTCCACGTCGGCCTTCCAATCGGTGGACGCCCACGGCTCGCTGGGCGCCGCCTCGGAGACGGCGTCGGTGAACCAGTTGTCCTCGACGTAGGACATGTGCGACAACAACCCACCCAGGGTCATGGACGTCGGCGGGAGTGGTCGGCGCAGCTGGGCGTCGTCCAGCCCCCGGGTCTTCCACTCCAGCGTCGCGCGCTGGTAGTCGAGGAAGCCGAGCAGCGTCGCGACCTCTCCCGCGGACAGGGGCGGCTCGGGCCTCCCGTGCTCGTCGGTCTCGATGGCGTCGTTGGGCTGACCGGTCATCGCCGCTCCTGTCGTTGGAATGGCGTCAGTCTAGGGAGACAACGACGCCGGAAGCGAGATCACCGAGTCAAGGGGCGCGATGCATGACAAGGACCTCGGCACGGTGACCCGGCGCGGCGAGCTTTCGGTCGCACGTGACGAGGGGCGCTCCGAGAGCTTCCGCCAGAGCGATGGAGGACGCGTCATAGCTGGTGAACTGGTGGCGGAGCGCCCAGACTCGCGCTCGCAAGGGCTCCAAGTCGTAACGCTCGATGCTGAAGGACCAGTAGTCGTCCAGAGCCTCGCGGACTCGGTCCGGGTGCAGGACGCGGCCAAGTTCCAAACCCCGTAGGACGGACGTGACCTCGACGTCCAGCAGGTGCGGCGCATGGAGATCGCCCTCCACGGCATCGAGTAGTTCACTCGCCGGCGCAGCTCCAACGAGAGCTTCGACCATTGAGATGGCTTGACTGCCGCCCCCGTGGCACCGTGGACGTCATGGAGAGTCGCCATATCAGCTGCGTCATCGACGCCGATCCGGATCGCGTGTACGAGATTGTGGCCGACCCGGACAATCTTCCGGCGTGGGCGTCCGGCCTGGCCAAGACGGAGGTGCGGCGCGACGGTGACGACCTGATCGCCGCTTCGCCGATGGGCGAGGTGCGCGTCCGGTTCACGCCCCGCAACGGCTTCGGCGTCGCCGACCACGACGTCGTCCTGCCCTCGCGTACGACGGTGACCAACCCGCTGCGGGTGATGGCCCACCCGGACGGCGCCGAGGTCGTGTTCACCGTGCGTCAGATCGAGCTCACCGACGAGGAGTTCGACCGCGACTGCGCCATGGTGCGTGAGGATCTCGCGCGGCTCAAGGCGCTGATCGAAGCGGACGGCGTCGAGGTGACGTCCACGCAGCCTGCGACCGGCCCGCGCGCGTACAGCGTCGCCCTGGAGGAGGCGCGGGAGGCGTTCCTGGCCGAGCTCGACCGCTTCGTCGCCGCCGCCGAATCGCTCGATGACCACGCACTCCTGGGCGCGTGCCGCGCGTACGGGTGGGCGCGCCTCGACTGTCTCGTCCACGTCACCCTGGGTTTGCAGGAACTGCTCGCTGGGCTGCCCGCCATCACCGATGCCTCCCCCGATCAGGACGCCGCCTCGTACTGGTCCGCCTGGGAAGCCCAAGCCGACAGCGACCCCGTCCCGGGGGATCCTGATGACGCGTCGCCTCGCGACCGCCTACGCCCGCCCGACCCACGCCCTGGAGCACCTGCACATCGTCGCCGCCGGGCTCCGCGTGTCCGTTGCTCAGATGCCGGACCAGCCCGTCCGATTCCAAGGGCACGTGCTGAGCGCCGGCGATCTGCTGGCCACGTGGGCCGTGGAGCTCGTGGTCCATCATCACGATCTGGACGTCCCGGACGCGGCGCTCTCGCCCGAGGCGGTTCTCCTCGGACGCCGCACCGCGGAAGCGCTCCTGGGCGTCCGCGCGGAGACGCGCGACGACGTGGCGGTTCTGCTGGACGCGTTCGGTCGGGCCTGAGGCGGAGGCGTCCGTGTCCCCGAGCGTCACCGGCCACGCGGACAGCCGCGTCAGGCCTCTGAGTTCGCCGCAGGCGGGACCGTCGTCGTCATCACGCAGTTCTTCAGGCCCTTGGGACGCACATAGGTGAAGCCGAGCCGCTCGTACAGGCGCCGGGTGCCGTTGTAGAGGAACGACGAGGACATCTTCTTCGTCTGGTGCGTCAGGTCGTGCGGGTAGCTCTCGACGGTGCCGCCGCCGGCCTGGGCGATCAGCTCCAACGCACCCCGGATGGCGATCTCGGTGAGGCCCCGTCGGCGGTGTGCTTTGTCGACAAGACGCACGTGACGCGAAAGTCGGGATCCCCTGTCTTCTCCGCGTCGTACTGCTTGCGGTGGTGGATCGTCGGCAGCTCGGCCGGGGTGCCGTACTCGGCCCACGCGACGGCGTCGTCGCCGTCCATGACGAGCGCTGCGTGCGCCAGCCCACGCTCGACGAGATCCAACTTGTGTGCCCTGTTACCCTCGGCGCTCTGCCCGCGCTCCTCGCACGCCGGATGGAACCAGGTGCACCAACAGCCCTTGAAAAGGCCGGATTGGCGCTCGACGAGGGCCTCGAACGCCGGCCATGTCTGAGGGGTCAGCGCTGTGACCGTGTAGGACGTCTCACTCGCCACGGATCATCACCTCGTTACCCTCGGGATCGGCGATTCGCCAGCGTCCGACGTCCGTTGACAGGGCGGTGCCTCCCGCCGCGACGGCGGCCCGGACGCGGGCCGCTGCGGCATCGGAGGGCACCGTGAGATCGAGGTGGATCCGATTGCGCTGGGCACGGCGCTCGGCGTCGGCGGGGTCGAGGTCCTGGAAGACCAGCACGGGGCCGAGCCGCCGCGGATCGACGATGTCCGTGACGGCGACGCGGCGATCGGGGACGTAGCCGAGTGCGGCCGTCCAGAACGCACGGGCGGCGACCGGGTCGAGCACATCCAGGACGAGCTGGACGAACCGTGGCAGAGCCGGGTCGGCTGAGGCGCCCACCTCGCGTGCCGCGCGTTACAGATCGGCCGCCGAGGCGGGGAAATCGACATCGAGGCCGTGCGCGTCGGCGTCCGCCCGGTCCTTGCCGCTGTCGAGGATCACCAGACCGGGCCGCACGTCGATGAGCAGGGGGAAGCCGGCCCGGTCCGCGATCATCGCAGCCTCGGTGACGAGGTGGCGCTGCCGTTCCGGCTCCGTCGTGCGATAGCACGCCATGGTGGCGAACACGACGCGCCAGTCGCCGGCTCCCTCAAGCGGATCGCCGGGAACCACATCGACCTCGTTGCCGTCCGGGTCGACGTGCCGGACGCCGTACGGACCGGACGCCTCGCCGAGGCCAGCGCGCCGGACCGCGTCCCCCGGTCGCACCACGTCGAGGTGGAAGCGGTCGCGCAGGGTGCTCGCGGACTCAACGCGCCCTACGAGGAGCCGGGGATCACGGCGCAGCGGGTCGGTGAGCTCGCCGCCGGTTGCCTCGTAGCCGAGCGCCCGCTCCCAGAAGGCGCTGGTGGCCGCCGGCGCGACGGAGTCGATCGCGACGTCGAGCAACTGCAGGGCGGCCGGGTCGGCCGTGAGTCCCAGCTCGCGGGCGTGTCCAGAGACGGCTTCGGCCTGCGCCTGGGACGACAGGCGCACGCGGGTTCCGGTGGCGCGGACGTCGACGGCGGCGTCCGGGGCCACAGCGAGAGCGTGGACGGCAAGCGCCGCTGCTTTTACCAGGGACGGCGCGTCGAACCACGCCGTCGTGGCGCCGCCGAGCGGGCGCCAGGCCTGGCTCACCATGAGGACACGCTAGAGGGTGTCCTCGGCCACCACCACCCGTTGAGGAACGCTCGGGCGCCGCGCTGGTCCGGTCGTCAGGCCCGCCGAGCGACCAGCACGAGGTCGGTGTGGTGATGCGCGCCGCCCCCGCCGGCGACGTGGCGCTCGCGGCGTTCGTCCCTCTCGACGACCCAACCGTCACCCAGGGCGTCCCGGATGGCGACGTGATCGACGTAGCCGTCCGGGTCGAAGCCGTGCGCCAAGGCGCGCTCGCGATCGACCTCCGCGTGACTGACGAACAACAGCGAACCGCCCGGCGCGACGAGCCCGGCGAGGGTGCGCTCGGCGTCCCGTCCGGGCGAGCGGAACAACGCCGGGTAGAAGCAGCTGACCAGGTCGAACGCCGCCGTCGGGAGGCCGGCGTCCAACAGGGTCGCCTGCACCCAGTCCACGTCGGCGCCGGCGGCGTCGGCCGCGTCACGCGCCCGGCGCATCGCGTTCGGGGACGGCTCCACGGCCGTGACCCGCCAGCCCCGCTGAGCGAGCCACAGCGCGTCCGCGCCCTCGCCGGAGCCGACGTCGACCGCGCGACCGGGCCTCATGCCCGCGACCTCGGCGACGAGCGCCTGGTTGGGGTCACCGCTCCACATGGGCGCGTCACCCTCGTACGGGTCGACCCGTCGATGGGGGTCCCCCTGAGCGGAACGGGGATCGTGTGCGCCGTCGTCGTCCATGCGGATCATTGTGGCTCCATCGACGGGACGCTCGAGGTCAAGACCGGCTCGGGCGACCAGAAACTCGACGAAGCGTCCGGCGACCTCACCCTCGCCAGCGGGAACGGGGACATCATCGTCGCTCGCCTCAGCGGCGGCGGTGTCTCCCCGTCCCGCGTCGCCGTGACGGTCTCTTCGAGGTAGGCGGGCTCGCTGCATCACGTTCAGCTCCGCGGGGACGTAGGTGAAGTCGCCCGCACGCGACCGGACGAGGACGGTGACGAACACGTCCTCGGCCTGCTCGGTAGCGACCTGCAGGGCCCCGAGGCTCGGCGTCAGCCCGCCCAACTCCAGCGCCGAGCACAACTCGACTCGATCGGCGCCACCGGCACGCGATCGGAGAGATCGTCACCGCCCTGCTCGACGCCGGGCTCGTGCTGGACGCCCTGGAGGAGGCGCCGGTCTCGGCGTGGGTGCGCTGGCCCGATCTGCAGGAGCTCGTGGACGGCGACGTCCGGCTGCGGGATCGTCCCGAGCGTCTCCCGATGCAGTTCGTCATCGAGGCGCACCGGCCGGACTGATACCTGGTCCACAGGCTCGCGATAGGGCGACGACAGACCGCCTCTCCACAGTGGTGCTCGATGCATTCGGATGCATCGATGCCTCACCGGCATCTCGCCATCAAAGGAGAGATCCATGCCCAACAACAAGCTCATCCTCGCGGCGGGGGCCGCAACGTCCGCCGTCATCATCACGGCCGGCGGCGCGGTGCTCGCCAACGCCGCGGGCCAGACGCCTGACACCACGCCGGTGGCTTCCCCGTCGGCCAGTTCCGGCGCGTCCTCCGACGTCGGGGGCGACAAGGATGGTTGCCGCCCCCGCGGCGGCCACTCTCACACGGACGCCACGGCGGCCGAGACCGCCAAGGTCAAGGAGGCCGTCAAGGCCAAGGACGCGGCCATCACCGTCGAGAGGGTGCGGAAGGACGCCGACGGATCCTTCGACGCCCGTGGCACCAAGAACGGCGACCGCGTCATGGTCGAGGTGTCGGCCGACTACGCCACCGTCACCGTTCACCCCGGCGAGCGTCCGCCGGCTCACCGGTGACCCTCCGGGCCCCGTCCCCCAAGGGGCGGGGCCCTCGCGCCCGCGGTGCCGGGTTCGGTCCGGGAACCGAGGTGCGTCCTGAACCGTGACGGGCGCCTGTCACACTGGACGCCGTGGAAGATCTCGTCATCGGGGTGGTCGCGTTCCTCGCGACGGTGCTGGCGGTGTCCGTTGCGGCCCGCCGCGTCCGGATCAGCGCCCCGCTGGCGCTCGTGGTCGTCGGCGTCGCTGGGAGCTACGTGCCGTTCGTGCACGCGCCCGAACTCGCCCCCGAACTCATCCTCGTCGTCGCGCTGCCCCCGCTGCTGTACGCGTCCGCGATCACGTCGTCGCTGGTCGACTTCCGCCGGCAGTTGAGCAGCATCGGCTGGCTGAGCGTGGGGTTGGTCATCTTCACCACGTTCGGGGTCGGCACCGTCGTCCACTACCTGTTGGGCATCGCGTGGGCGCCCGCGCTGGCGCTGGGAGCCGTCGTCGCTCCCCCGGACGCCGTGGCCGCGACCGCCGTCGCCCGCACCATCGGGCTGCCCCGTCGCGTCGTCACGCTGCTCGAGGGCGAGAGCCTCGTGAACGACGCCACCGCCCTGGTGAGCCTGCGCACCGCGGTCGCCGCGATGGGGGCCGCGGTGACGGTCGGCGAGGTCGGCCGCGACTTCGCCGTCGCGGTCATCGTCGCCGTGTTGGTGGGGCTGACCGTCGCCCTGGTCGTCTCGTGGGTCTTCCGCCGGGCGTCCTTCACCAGCACGTCGACGGCGCTGAGCCTCATGACGCCCTTCCTCGCGTTCGTCCCCGCCGAGCATTTGCACGGCTCCGGGGTGCTCGCGGTGGTCGTGGCCGGCCTCGTGCTGGGGCACAAGTCCCCCGCCATCCAGTCGGGCGAGGTGCGGCTGGCCCAGCGCATCAACTGGACCACCATCCAGTTCATCCTGGAGAACTCGGTGTTCCTGCTCGTCGGGCTGCAGTTCCGGCAGATCGTCTCCAACGCGACCGGAACCGACCTCACCTGGACGCAGGTCGCCGGCGTCTGCGCGGCCACGCTCGGCACCGTCATCGTGCTGCGCGTCGTGTGGTTGCTCGCCACCCGGCTGCTCGTGCATCTCGGCCCGCGCAAGCAGACGATGACCACCAACGAGACCCTCGTCGTCTCGTGGGCGGGCATGCGCGGCGTGGTCACGCTGGCCGCCGCGCTGACGCTGCCGACACAGACCCCCTACCGCGCGGTGTTGATCCTGTGCGCGTTCACGGTGACGCTCGGCACCTTGCTCATCCAAGGGTTGACGTTGCCGTGGCTGGCCCTCCGGCTGGGCGTCCACGGCCCCGATGCACGCGAGGACGCCCTGCAGGAGGCCGCCCTCTATCGCCGTGCCTTCGCCGCCGGGATGGAGGCCACCGTCGCCGCAGCCCGTCCCGGCGACGAAGAGACCGTCGAGCGGCTTCAGGAACTGGGCGAGCGCCGCGTCAACGGCATCTGGGAGCGCCTCGGCCATCCCGAGGGCGAGACCCCGGCCGCGGCCTACCGCCGGCTGCGCAGCATAGGCCTGGAGGCCGAGCGCGCGGAGGTCCTCACCCTGCGCGACGCCGGCGAGGCCGACCACCACGTCGTCCGGGAGGTGTTGGCCGCCCTCGACATCGAGGAGGCGGGCCTGGCGCGCCTGCACGAGGCCGACGAGCAGACCAGCACCGATCCGCTGCGTCCGCGGTTGCGGTCCGCGCCTTGCGAACACCTCGCGGACGCCCACGCGGTCGTCGTTCCGCTCACGCCCGGCATCTGCGCCGAGTGCCAGGCCGAGGGCCTCACGCCCGTGCACCTTCGGCTGTGCCTCGAGTGCGGCCACGTCGGGTGCTGCGACTCTTCCGCCGGGCGACACGCGACCAAGCACTTCGAGGAGACCGGCCACCCCGTGATGCGTTCCATCGAGCCCGGCGAGGATTGGCGCTGGTGCTACGTGGACGAGGTTCTGGGCGCCGGCGAGGAGTGACGCGATGACCGAGCGCGACGCCGTCCGGGACGCCTACGACGCCGTGGCGGACACCTACGCCGACTTCTTCGCCGGCGTGGTGCCGGAATCGCCCGTCGATCTGGCCCTGATCGCCCACTTCTGCGCGCTGCTGCCCGCCCCGCGCGACGTGCTGGATGCCGGCTGCGGCCCCGGCCGGATGCTGCCGCTGCTGGCCTCCCGCGGTTGCCGGGTACGCGGCCTCGACCTGTCGCCGCAGTTCGTCCGCCGTGCCCGCGCCGACCACCCGGGCTTCGACGTCACCGTCGGCTCGCTGACCGCGCTGCCCTACCCGGACGCCTCCTTCGACGGCGTCTTCGCCTGGTACTCCACGATCCATAGCCCGGACGCCGACGTCCGGGCCTTCCTCGCCGAGGCACGACGCACGCTGCGTCCGGGCGGGCACGTCTTGCTGGGGTTCCAGTCCGGGGACGGCACGGTACGCGACGTCGGGCAGGCGTTCCGCGACCGCGGGCACGACGTCGTCCTGCTGCGCCACCACCGCCCCGTGGACGCCGTCGTCGCCCTGGCCGAGGAGGCCGACCTCGAGGTCGTCCTCCGCTTCGAGCGGGCGCCCCTGGTGTCCGAGGCCGACCCCCAAGCGGCCGTCGTCGCGCGACGCGTCGCCCTCGCACAGGGCGCCGTCCCCTGAACCGTCCCTGGTCTGAACCCAGGGGTGGCTTCCGCCGCCCCGCACCGGGCTACGATCCAGCGGGGCGCGGGGCCCCAGCTCGATCGACAGGAGCACGAATGAAAGCGATCACGCCGCTCACTGCGGCGGGGGCGGCCCTCGCCGGGCTCGCGATCCACGATCTCACCCAGCGCCGGCACGCGGTGCTGCGCAACTACCCGGTCCTCGGCCACATGCGTTACCTGCTCGAAAGCATCCGTCCCGAGATGCAGCAGTACTTCATCGAGCGCAATTGGGACGGCCGCCCCTTCGACCGGGACGTCCGCACGATCATCTACGAACGCGCCAAGGGCATCCATGGCGAGCAGGCGTTCGGCACCGAGCGCGACGTCAACGAGGTCGGCTACGAGTGGCTCGTGCATTCGGTCGCGCCGGTACCGCAGCTGAAAACGCCGCCGATGGTGATGGTCGGTGGCCCCGCTTGCTCCAAGCCCTACCCGATGGCGCTGCTCAACGTGTCGTCGATGAGCTTCGGCGCGCTCAGCCCCAAGGTGAAGGAGAGCTTCGAAAGCGCCTGAGCCGCCGCCGCGCCGTTCCTGGCGCTGGTCTAGCCTGACGCCGTGGACGCCGACCAGCTTCTCGCCCGCGCCGCCGCCGACCTGCACGCCCGCGGCGAGCGGATGACCGTGCCCCGGCGGGCCGTCCTGCAGGCGCTGGCCGAGAGCCCCGGACACCGCACCGTCGAGGAGATCGCCGCCGCCGTCGCCGAGCGCGACCCGGCCGTCGCCCGCGCGAGCGTCTACCGCAGCATCGACGCCTTCGTCGCGCTCGGCATCGTGGCGCACGTCCACGTCGGGCACGGGACGACCGTCTACCACCTCGCCGCCGACGACCGGGTGTACGCCCAGTGCCGGCGCTGCGGCACCCTCGTCGCCCTGCCGACGGGGGTGCTGGCGTCCGCGGGCGAGGCGTTCGCGGAGGCGCACGGCTTCACGCTGGACCCGACCCACGTCGCCCTGTCCGGGGTCTGCGCCCGATGCGCGGCGTCCTGAGGGCCGCCGTAGCGCCCCCGTCGCGAGGTTGTGGCGCGGCCCTGTCATGATCGCCGGTGGCGGGGCACTACCGGGTGTGAGCACCTACTCCACCGAGCCGGCCTTCGGTGCCATGTTCGAGGCCACCAGCGCCCGCGTCTACGCCTACGCCCGACGGCACGCGGACGCGGACACGGCCCCGGACGTCGTCGCGGAGGTCTACCTGATCGCCTGGAAGCGTCGCGACAAGGTTCCCGACGAGCCGGTCCCCTGGCTGATCGTCACGGCGCGCAACGTGCTGCACCGGCACTGGCGTACGCGGTCCCGACAGCAGCGGCTCGCCACCGAACTCGCCGGCATCGAGGCGCTCGCCACGGCGTCCTCAGCCGACGGTGACGACCGGCAGGCGCTCGTCACCGCCTTCAGCCGCCTCAGCGAGGCCGACCGGGAGACACTCCTGCTCGTCGGCTGGGACGGCCTCACCCCGCAACAGGCGGCCGGCGTCGTCGGCTGCTCGCCCAACACCTTCGCCGCGCGGCTCTCTCGAGCCCGACGCCGCCTCACCGACCAGACCGAGGGACGCGCCACCACGTTGCGCGCTGCTCCCCTGCCCCAAGGAGACTCACTATGAACCTCATCGATCGCACCAAGCCCACCGATGACCGCCTTGAGCGGCTCTGGACACCAGAGCAGCGCGACAGGGCCCTCTCCCACGCCTTCGCGGGCCGGTCCGCCATGCCGAACCCGCACCGCCGCTGGCCGTTGGCGGCCGCGGCCTGCGTCATCGTCGGCGGGCTGGCGGCCGCCCCCGCGCTCGTCCCCGGCTGGCTCACCCCGCCGGCCGCCGCGGCCGATCTCCAATTGCTGGGCCGCTCCGTCGAGAGCAGGCCGGCGCAGGCCTGGTCCGACGGACAGTTCCTCCGCGTCCGGTCGGTCTCGACGCAGGACAGCGAGCCGATGGCCGGCTCCGAGGACGTCCACGAGCGCATCTCCTTCGACGACTTCCACGCCGCTGACGGATGGACCTGGTCCGACCGCGTCGTCAACGGCAGGTCTGAGCGGTACATCTTCTCGCCCAGCTGGGGTTGGAACCGGCCCGGCTACGCGGCCACCATGCCCACCGAACCGCATCTGTTGGACGCCTTCCTGCGTGCCCGGGTGACCGGGTCGACCTCCCCCGACGAGGCCGTCTTCGTCGCCGTGGGCGACATGCTGCGCCAGGAGGCCGCCCCCGCGACGGTCCGCGCTGCGGCCATCGGCGTCCTCGGGCTCAACCCCAAGGTCACCGTGCAGAAGACCACGGATCCCCGAGGCCGCCAGGCCCTGAAGGTGACGTTCGTCGATGAGAGAACCCGGCCCGGCATGATGCAGTTCCTCTACCTCGATCCCGTGACCGGGCTGCTGCTCGGCAGCGGCAACCTGAGCGACGGGCTCCGCTACGAACTCGTCGTCACCGACCGCGAGGTCGTGGACGCCCTGCCCGCCGACGTGGCCCGCACCCTGGGCACGGACAAGGTCGCGAAGGAGGTCATCGACGGGCGAACGCAGACGATGGAGGAGGAGACGCCCGTCGATCCGACCCCCGGCCCCGTTCCGACCTACACGGTCACGCCCCAGCGCTGAAGGTCCCTAGCCGGCGGCGTGATCGACCCCGCTCGCGCCGCCGTTAGGGTGACGTCCATGGACCTCACCTCGGCCCGCGGCCGCCGGATGCTGGCCGAGCTGCGGCTCGTCGCGCAGGGCGTCATCGACCGCCCGTTCGCCCGGCCGGTGGACGCCGCCCGCCACCTCGTCTGCGCGCAGGGCCAGCACGTCCCAGGCGTCCTCGCGGCGCTCGCCCTGCGCGCGAGGCGTCCGACGATCGACGACGTCTTCGCCGACTTCGCGGCGGGACGCCTCGTGCGCAGCTATCCCATGCGCCAGACGGTCTTCGCCGTGGCCGCCGAGGACGTCGCCTGGCTCACCGACCTCACCGGGCCGCGCCAGTTGCGGGCGGCGGCGACGCGCCGCGACGAGCACGGCCTCACCCGGACCGACCTCGACCGCGCGGCCGACACCATCCGCTCTTTCCTGGCCGACGTCCCCGGCCATACGGCGTCCCGCGACGAACTCGCCGCGACGCTGGAGGCGTCCGGGCTCGACCTGACGAGCGGGCGCCGCTACCACGTGATCTTCACGCTGATGGCGGCGGGCGTCCTCGTCTACGGGCCGTTCCGCGGCCGCGACCACCTCATCGTGGACGCCGCCACCTGGCTGCCCGCCGGCAACGGGCTCGCCGAGCGGTTCGGCGGCGACGAGACCGCCGCCGTCGCGCACTGGCTGCGCCGCTACCTACTCGGCCACGGGCCCGCGACCGTGCGCGACTTCGCCTGGTGGACCAAGCTCCCGCTCGGGGTGATCCGCGCGGCCGCGCCCGCAGCGACCGGCGGGCTCGAGGTGTACGGCCAGGACGCGGGCGAAGACCTGTGGGGGCCGCCCGGGCTGATCGAGCGGCGCGCCGCCCTGGGCGCGTCGGTCTCCCGAGCGCTGCTGCTGCCGGCGTTCGACGAAATCGTGTTGGGCTACCCGAACCGCGAGCTCATCGTGGCGTCCGAGCACCACCCGCTGCTCGCCCCCGGAAACAACGGGATCTTCCGCGCGACCGTGCACCGCGCCGGACAGATCGTCGGCACCTGGTCGCGGACGGGGTCCGTCAAGCGTCGGTCCCTGACCGTCGCGCCGTTCGCGCCGCTGTCCGCTACCGCCGAGCGCGAGATCGCCCGCGCGGAGGCGTCCTACCCCGCGGAAGTTTCCTACTCCGCGGGGTAGGAAACTCCGCTCGGCCGGCCCCGCGACCTCCCAGGGGCGCGCGTCCCGCGTCGCGGTCCGGGCTCAGCGCTTCCGGTACAGCCCCTTCGATTGGTAGACGGGCTCGCTGGTGACGTTCACCCCGAGGTTGCGGAAGATCCCCTCGTCCACGGTGCCCAAGATGGTCGTGGTGTGCACGTCGCAGCCCTGCAGACCGTTCAGCTCGTCGAGCGCGCGCCGCGCGTTGTCGTCGGTGTTCGCGCTCACGGCCAGGGCGATCAGCACCTCGTCGGTGTGCAGCCGCGGGTTCCTGCTGCCCAGGTGCTCGGTCTTCAGCCGCTGGATGGGCTCGATGTTCTCGGTGGCGAGCAGCTTGACGTCCGGGTCGATGCCGGCCAGGGCCTTGAGCGCGTCCAGCAGCATCGCGGAGCAGCAGCCCAGCAGCGCGGACGTCTTACCGGTCACCACTTGTCCGTCCGGCAGCTCGATTGCGGACGCCGGCGCCTTCGTCTTCTTCGCCAGCGCCAGGGCCGGGCTCACCACGGGCCGGTCCGTGGCGCTGATCCCGAGCTGCCCCATCAGCAGCGCAACCTTGTCCGACAGCGCCGGCTCCAGTTCGTCGCGCTTCTCGTCCACGAGCGCCTTGTAGTAGCGCCGGATGATCTCCTGCTCGGACGCCCGCCGGCACACCGCGTCATCGCTGATGCAGTTGCCGGCCATGTTCACGCCCATGTCCGTCGGCGACTGGTACGGCGACGAGCCCACCATCCGCTCGAACAGCAGGTTCAGCACCGGGAAGATCTCCACGTCGCGGTTGTAGTTGACCGCCTGCTCGCCGTAGGCGGCCAGATGGTAGGGGTCGATCATGTTGACGTCGTCCAGGTCGACCGTCGCCGCCTCGTAGGCGACGTTCACGGGGTGATCGAGCGGCAGGTTCCAGATCGGGAACGTCTCGAACTTGGCGTACCCCGACGCGATGCCGCGCCGGTGGTCGTGGTACAGCTGCGACAGGCAGGACGCCATCTTGCCGCTGCCCGGCCCGGGCCCGGTGACCACGACGAGGTCGCGGGTGGTCTCGATGTACTCGTTGCGGCCGTAGCCGGCGTCGCTGACGATCGTGGCGACGTCGTGCGGATAGCCCTTGATCGGGTAGTGCCGAAACACCCGCAGCCCCAACCGCTCGAGCTTGCGCTTGAACGCCTTGGCCTGGCGGTTGTCGTCGGTCATCCGGCTCAGGACGACGCTGCCGACGTGCAGCCCATAGCCCCGGAACGCGTCCACGAGCCGCAGCACGTCCGCGTCGTAGCCGATGCCGAGGTCGGCGCGCACCTTGTGCCGGGCGATGTCAGCCGCGCTCACGACGATCACGACCTCGACGTCGTCGGCCAGTTTCTCCAGCATCGCGATCTTGTTGTCGGGGGTGAACCCGGGCAGCACGCGGGAGGCGTGGAAGTCGTCGAACAGTTTGCCGCCGAACTCGAGATACAGCTTGCCGCCGAACTGCCGCCTGCGCGCCTCGATGTGCTCGGACTGGAGGGCGAGGTATTTCTCCCGGTCGAAGCCGATCTGATGCAAGTCCACTCACCCATCTCCAGGAGGACACGGCCCGGACGCGGGCCACGACGCCGCCCGAGACTACCTGAGCGGGCCGCCGTCAAGCGACGCCCGTCCGCACCTCGCCCCGGCGTCCACGCGGGACGGCCGGGGCGCCGGCGAACGGAAAGGCGCCGGTCAGCGCCGCCGGTGCGACAAGGTGTCGACGACCTGGTCGGTGACCCGGTCGACGAAGGCGTCCGAATACTCCTCGGCGAACTCGCGCTGGCGGGCCTTGCGTTCCAGCCGCTCGATCGCCGTGAGTTCCCTGCGCAGTTCACGCCAGACCGACACCATCATGCCGATCATCACGACCGAGAACGGCGCGGCGGCCACCAGTGCGAGTGCCTGCAGCCCTGCCATGCCCGCGCTGTCGCCGCCGGAGGGCAGCGCCACCGCGATGAGCGCCGCGGCGATGAGGCCGGACGCCGACGCCCAGAACACCCGCGTGATCCGCGGCGGCTGCGGGTCGCCGCCGTGGGCGATCATGTCGACGACGAAGGCGCCGGAGTCCGCCGAGGTGATGAAGAAGATCGTCACCAGCAGGATCGCGATGCCTGACAGCAGTGGGCCGGCGGGCAGGTTGTTGAACACGTCGAACAGCGCCGTGTCGGGGTTGATGGTCCCGTCCGGCTGACGCAGGTCGAGACCGCGCAGCACCATCTGCGAGATCGCGGTTCCGCCCATGACGGTGAACCAGATGATCGTCACCAGGGTCGGCACCAGCAGGACGCCCGTGATGAACTCCCGGACCGTACGCCCCCGGGAGATGCGGGCGATGAAGACGCCCACGAACGGCGACCAGGAGATCCACCAGCCCCAATAGTTCACCGTCCAGCCGTTGAGCCAGGCGGCGCCGGCGTCCCCGTAGAAGGGCAGCGTCTGGAACGAGAGGGAAACGAAGTTCGACAGGTAGTAGCCGATGCCCGAGACGAAGTCGCGCAGCAGGAAGACCGTGGGGCCCAGCGCCAGCACCGCGACGAGCAGCACCGCCGCCAGCGTCAGGTTGGCGTTCGAGAGCATCTTGATGCCCTTGTCGACGCCGGACGCGGCCGACAGCGTCGCGAGCCCCGTGATCGCCACGACCATGACGATCTTCAGCCACTGCATGTCCCCGGGCACGAGGCCGAGGTGGGCGAGGCCGGCGAAGATCTGGTTCACGCCGAAGCCGAGCGACGTGGCGATGCCGAAGATCGTGCCGATGACGGCGGTGATGTCCACGAGGTCGCCGGCCCAGGTGTCGGTGTA
The DNA here is from genome assembly GCF_000826085.1 of Nigerium massiliense. Classification (GTDB taxonomy): domain Bacteria; phylum Actinomycetota; class Actinomycetes; order Propionibacteriales; family Propionibacteriaceae; genus Propioniciclava; species Propioniciclava massiliense. Next base: position 393,075 of record NZ_CCYM01000003.1, read on the forward strand.
CTTGCCGAGGACCGGCTCGAGCGCCCACCGGATCGAGATCGGACGCCCGCGGCGGTGCGCCGCGTACGCGACGGCCAGCCCGACGACGACGTAGGTGGCCCACGCGTGGAGCCCCCAGTGCAGCAACGTCTGTCCCATGGCGCGCTGCGCCCGGGCGGGTCCCTCCAGGTCTTGGGCGTTCGGCGGGATGGTGCCCTTGCCTGCGAAGAAGCTCAGCGGCTCCGCGGCGCCCCAGAACACCAGGCCGATGCCCATGCCCGCGGCGAACAACATCGCGAACCACGAGAAGGTGCTGTACTCGGGCTCGTCGTCGTCCCTGCCGAGCTTGACGTCGCCGAAGCGGGAGACCGCGACGACGATGCTGAACGCCACGAAGACGGTGACGACGAGCACGTAGTACCAGCCGATGGAGTCGACGACGGCGCCGTTGATGCCCGAGACGACCGCGTCGAAGGCGTCCGGGAGCAGCAGCGCGAACAGGACGGCCAGCAGGATGATGCCGGCCGAGACGAAGAAGACGGGTTTGGACAGCGCATACCGGCGCGGGATGTCCGTCGGGTTGGATCGATCAGGGGTGCCAGCCACACATGCTTCTCTCTACGAGGCGAACAGGGTGGCGTCCGGAGGGGGCCGGGCGCAAAAACTCGTTCACCGTAGTCGGCTGAACGCCCCTCCCCAAAAACATCGGGTCTTGTCGTCGCTGGGTTTCAGCACCCGCGCGTCCCGTGAGACCCGGACAGAGCCCAGCTGACGGGTGCCGCGCCGGCATGCACGAACGGGGTGTCGCGGGCGGTGCGGACGTCGTACAGTGCTGAGTGGGAAATGCGGCGTCCGGCGAGACGGCATCCGGGCCCGGATCCCACGATCGAGGAGGAAACGCATGGGTCAGATCGAAGCGGTGGGTGCGGGAAAGCGGGTAGCGCTGTTCGCCACCTGCGTGAACGAGGCGATGTTTCCCGGCACCCCGAAGGCGGTCGTCCAGGTGCTGGAGCGGCTCGGCTGCACGGTGGAGTTCCCCTCGGAGCAGACGTGCTGCGGGCAGGTGTTCAGCAACTCGGGCTACTACGACGAGACGCTGCCGCTGATCCACAACTACCTGCGCGCCTTCGAGGGCTACGACTACATCGTCACCCCGTCCGGCTCCTGCACCGGATCGGTACGCGACCAGCACCCGATGCTCGCGCGACGAACCGGGGACGCCGATCTCGTCGCCCGCGTGGACGCCATCGTCGCCCGCACCTACGACCTCCCCGAGTTCCTCGTCGACGTCCTCGGCGTGACGGATGTGGGAGCGTATTTCCCGCACCGCGTCACCTATCACCCCACCTGCCACTCCCTCCGCATCACGAAGGTCGGCGACAAGCCCTACCGGCTGCTGGAGGCCGTCCGCGGCATCGAGATCGTCGACCTCGAGGACGCCGACCGCTGCTGCGGCTTCGGCGGCACCTTCAGCATGAAGAACCCGGACGTCTCCGTCGCGATGGCCGCCGACAAGGCGCGGCACGTCGGCGACACCGAGGCGGAGTTCCTCGTGGCCGGCGACAACTCATGCCTGTTGAACATCGGGGGCGTCCTCGCCCGGCAGAACAGCGGCACCAAGCCCATCCATCTGGCGGAGATCCTGGCCTCCGTCGAGCCCACCCTGACGGGAGCGCAGCGATGACCGACACCCAGACCACCCCGGACGCGTCCCCCACCGGGCCGAGGCCGCTCAAGCTGGTCACCCAGAACAACCACGGCCGGGCCCGGCTCACGCCGGCGCCTCCCGAAGGCGAATTGATCGACTCCCCTCCGTTCCCGGAGGCGGCGCGGCGCGAGCTCGGCCTGCCCGTCCAGCGCACCAACCTGCGCCACGCGATGACGGCCATCCGCACCAAGCGCGCCGACGTCGTCGCCGAGCTCGACAACTGGGAGGACCTGCGGGCGGCCGGCGCGGCGATCAAGGACGACGTGGTGCGTCACCTCGACCGCTACCTCGTTCAGCTCGAGGAATCGCTGACCCGGGCGGGAACCGTCGTGCACTGGGCTCGGGACGCCGCCGAGGCCAACCGCATCGTCGTCGACCTGGTCAAGGAGCGCCTCGTCGACGAGCCGTACCAAGAGGTCGTCAAGGTCAAGTCGATGGCCACCCAGGAGATCGAGCTGAACGAGGCTCTCGAGGACGCGGGCGTCGCCGCCTGGGAGACCGACCTCGCCGAGCTGATCGCGCAGTTGGGTCACGACCGGCCCAGCCACATCCTGGTACCGGCGATCCACCGCAACCGCGGCGAGGTCCGCGAGATCTTCACCACCGAGATGGGCAATTACGGCAAGCCGGCCCCGGCCGATCTCGATTCCCAGCCGGTCAACCTGGCGAACGCATCCCGGGAGCACCTGCGCGAGAAGTTCATGCGCGCGCACGTGGCCATCTCGGGGGCGAATTTCGCGGTCGCCGATTCCGGGACGCTGTGCGTCGTCGAATCCGAGGGCAACGGGCGGATGTGTCTGACCCTGGCCGACACGCTGATCTCGGTTGTGGGCATCGAGAAGGTGGTGCCGACCTTCGCCGACCTGGAGGTCTTCCTGCAGCTGCTACCCCGCAGCTCCACGGCCGAGCGGATGAACCCGTACACGAGCCTGTGGACCGGGCCCACCGACGGCGACGGCCCGCAGGACATGCACGTGGTGCTCGTCGACAACGGCCGCACGAACGTGCTCGCCGACCCGGTCGGACGCGACGCGCTGCGCTGCATCCGCTGCTCGGCCTGCCTCAACGTCTGCCCGGTCTACGAGAAGGTCGGCGGCCACGCGTACGGCTCGGTCTACCCGGGCCCCATCGGCGCGGTGCTGACGCCTCAACTGCGCGGGACGGCGTCCAGCGTCGACCGGTCGCTGCCGTTCGCGTCCAGCCTGTGCGGGGCGTGCAACGAGGTCTGTCCCGTGAAGATCCCGCTCGCCGAACTGCTCGTGCACATGCGGCACAAGGTGGTCGAGTCGAAGAAGGCCGATCCGCTCGTGTCGGCGAAGGGGCTTGGCCTGCACGCCGAGCCGGCGCTGATGAAGTCGGCGTCCTGGCTGTTCTCCGACGGACGCCGCTGGAGCGCCGCGCTCGGCGCCGAGGCGACCGTGGGCGGCAAGGTGCTCGGCCGCGTGACCGACCACTTCGGTCCGCTGCCGTGGCCGCTGAGCAAGTGGACGAACGCGCGCGACGTCCCGATGGTGCCCGACGAGACGTTCCGGCACTGGTTCGAGCATCGCGGCGACAGGCCCGACGCCAAGGGCCGGGAGCACCTGGCGTCCGAGGAAGGGGACGCCCGATGAGCGAGAACAGCTCCGCCCGCGACGCCGTGCTGGGCCGCATCCGCGAGGCGCTCGCGGATGTCCCGGCGGACGAGCCGAAAACCAGCCAGTGGACCTACGGGCGCCCCACGGCCATGCCAGACGTCCTCGACCGCTTCGTCGAGCGCGTCGCCGACTACGAGGCGACGGTTGTCAGGCTGCACGACGGGTCGGACGATGCCATCGGGCGCGCGCTCGTCGAGGGCCTGGCCACGATCGGCGTCCACGACGTCGTCGTGCCGCCCGGGCTGCCGCAGCCCTGGCGGCAGGCCATCGCGGACGCCGGCGTCGAGGTCGTGGACGACGACCCGCCCCTCTCGCGGGAACGGCTCAACGCCATCGGCGGGGTCGTCACCGCCGCCCGGGTGGGCGCGGCCGAGAGTGGGACGATCATGCTCGACCATGCCGCCGACCAGGGCCGTCGCGCGCTCACCCTCGTGCCGGACGTCCATGTGTGCGTCGTCCGCGCCGACCAGGTCGTCTCCGACGTTCCCGAGGCGGTCGAGCGGCTGCAGGACTCGGTGGCGCAGCGGCGTCCGATCACCTGGGTCAGCGGCCCGTCCGCCACCAGCGACATCGAGCTCAAGCGCGTCGAGGGCGTCCACGGCCCCCGCACGCTCTACGTCATCGTCGCCGGCCGGCCGTGACGAGGGCGGCGACCAGCGTCAAGGCGGCCCCGGCCACGGTCGGAAGGCCGAGGTGCCCCGCGGAGGTCGGCGCGAAGGCGTCCAGGGCGACGGAGCCGACGATCTGGCCCGCGATCATCGCCATCGCGAGCGTCAGGACGCCGAGCGGCTCAGCCAGGTGCGCCGCGAGCGCGATGTAGGCAACGCCGATGGGGCCGCCTAGGTAGAGCAGCGGGTTCGCCGGCAGCGCCCCGGCCGGCGGCCCGACGATCAGGACGTGCGCTGCTGCGACGACGGCCAGCAGCGCCGTCCCGCCGAGGAAGTTGACGAGCGTCGCGATGAGGTAGTGGCCCGACCAAGCGGTGATCCGGCCGTTGAACGCCTGCTGGAAGCTCGTCGCGATCCCCGCGATCAGCGGCAACGCCAGCAGGAGCCACGTGACGTCGGCGCGCAGGCCGCCCGTCATGGACAGCGCCACGGCCGCGATCATCAAGCCCGCGCCGACCAGCCGGTTCGCCGACAGCGGGCGCGGCCCGCCCGGCGAGATCCCCGCCTTGTCGACGACGAGTCCGGCGGCGGTCTGGCCACCGACGAGACAGATGATGAACAGGGCCACCCCGATCAGCGGGACGGCGAGGGTCTGGCCCAGCACCAGCAGCGCGCCGCCGAGCCCGCCGAGGAGGTAGAACCAGGGGAACCTGCCGCCCCGCACGTCGCGGGCGAGTTCACCCGCCTTTCGGCGCAGGGACGGCGAGCTCGCCACCAGCACCGTCGCCAACAGCAGCCCGATGGTGAAGCTCAGCACCGCCGAGACGAATCCGTCGCCGATCTCCACGGCGAGGCGGCCATTGAGCTGGGCTTGGACGGCCCCACCGACGCCCGCGAGAACGGCCGCCGGCAGCGACCAGAGCGGCGCGGTCTTGCGTCTGTGCGCCTCGGGGGCGCTGGAGTCATGGGTCACGGGCCCACCCTAGGGTCGCTGGGCGTCGTCTGATCCGGGCGCCCACCGGGCGGCGGCGTCCGACATCTCGGCCGCCGTTCGGGGTCTGTGACCCAACAGCAACATTTCTGGACTCAGGTGCTTTCTTGAGTAAGTCCAGAAACGCCGATAGTGTGAAGGCATGTTGAGCCACGAGGACGCCCCGCAGTACGAGGACGACCTCCGCGCGGCCGGGCTGCGCGTCACGGCCCCGCGTCTGGCCACGCTGGCGGTGGTCGAGGAGCATCATCACGCGGACGCCGACCTCGTTGTGAGCGAGGTCCGCCGTCGTCTCGGATCGGTCTCCAAGCAGGCGATCTACGACGGCCTCGGCGCCCTGAGCGACGCGAGCCTGCTGCGCAAGGTGAACGTCGACGGACGCCGCACCCGCTACGAGCTGAACCGCCACGACAACCACCACCACTTCGCCTGCCGCCGCTGCGGACGCCTCGAAGACGTCCCGTGCGCCGTCGGGAGTGCGCCGTGCATCGTCCCGAGCGACGTCCCCTTCTCCGTCGAGGGCGCCGACGTCGTCTACCGCGGCCTGTGCGCCGCGTGTCTCCGCGCCGAGGCGACCCCCGAGGCGATCGCCTCCCCCTGATCTCCCACCATCCCCCCGGTGGGAAGAAACCACCTTGTCAGTGTCGAACGAAAGGAACAGGCAGATGACCAAGTTCGATCCGTCAATCCCGTCCACCACCGAGTCCGGAGCGCGCCGCGAGTCGGACGCGAACTCGCTCAGCGTGGGCCCCAATGGCCCGCTGATGCTGCACGACGTCGCTCTCGTTGAGAAGCTCGCCCGCTTCGACCGCGAGCGCGTCCCGGAGCGCAGCCCGCACGCCAAGGGTTCCGGCGCCTTCGGCGAGTTCGTCGTGACGCAGGATGTCTCGCAGTACACCAAGGCGAAGTTCCTGCAGCCGGGCGTCAAGACCCGCATGCTGGCCCGCTTCTCCACCGTCGCCGGCGAGCTCGGCTCCCCCGACACCTGGCGTGACGTCCGCGGCTTTTCGCTGAAGTTCTACACCGAGGACGGCAACTTCGACATGGTGGGCAACAACACGCCCATCTTCTTCGTCCGCGACCCCATGAAGTTCCCCGACTTCATTCACAGCCAGAAGCGCATGCCCGATTCCGGCCTGCGCAGCAACAACATGCAGTGGGACTTCTGGTCGCTGTCGCCCGAGTCAGCGCACCAGGTCGCCTACCTGATGGGTGACCGTGGCATCCCGAGCAGCTGGCGCCACATGAACGGCTACTCCTCGCACACCTACATGTGGGTCAACGAGGCCGGGGAGAAGTTCTGGGTCAAGTACCACTTCCACACCGACCAGGGCGTCGAGAACCTCACCAACGAAGAGGCCGGCCGCATCGCCGGTGAAGACGCCGACTTCCACCGTCGCGACCTGTTCGACGCCATCGAGCGCGGCGACTACCCGTCGTGGACGCTCAGCGTGCAGATCATGCCGTACGAGGACGCCAAGACCTACCGGTTCAACCCGTTCGACCTGACCAAGACGATCTCGCACAAGGACTACCCGCTGCACGAGGTCGGCCGGTTCACGCTGAACGAGAACCCGGAGAACCACTTCGCCCAGATCGAGCAGGCGGCCTTCAGCCCGTCCAACACCGTTCCGGGCACCGGCGTCTCCCCCGACAAGATGCTGCTCGGCCGCGTGTTCTCCTACCCGGACGCGCACCGCAACCGCATCGGCGTCAACTTCAACCAGCTGCCGGTCAACGCGCCGATCGTGGCGACCAACTCCTACGACAAGGAGGGGCAGATGCAGTACCACCACAGCGGCAACGCGCCGGTGTACTCGCCGAACTCCTACGGTCGTAGCTTCCAGGACGAGCAGGGCACGGTCGACAACGGCTGGGAGACCGACGGCGAGCTCGTCCGCGCGGCCTACACGCTGCACGCCGAGGACGACGACTTCGGTCAGGCGCACACCCTGGTCCGCGACGTCTTCTCCGAGGAGGAGCGCGAGCGCCTCGTGGAGACCGTCGCCGGCACGCTGATCCCCGACGTCGAGGAGCCCGTCCTCTCCAACGTGTTCCAGTACTGGCGCAACATCGACCAGGAGGTCGGCGAGCGCATCGAGAAGGCGTACCACGAGAAGAAGGGCCCGCAGGTCCCGGGTGGCGATCCCAAGGACGGCGAGGCTCACAACCCCGTCCCCGAGGAGAACTCCAACGCGGCCAAGTGACCCGCTGATGGGCTCTGACGAGTCCTGATCGAACGGCCCGTCCCCATGGAGGGGGCGGGCCGTTCGCCTGTTCAGGGTGCCGGCGCCGCGGCGAGAAGCCCCTCCAGGGCCTGACGGAAGCGCTGCGCGGATCCCTTCCCCCGCACCGCCGCGGACGCCTCGAGCCGGTGAACCGCGCCCGCCGACGCCGGCGGGGTCGTCCTCACCATGAGCCCGGCTCGATACCGTCGGCGAGGTCGTTGAGCTCGTAAGATCCCAAGCCGTCGATGGTCTCGCGGATGATGTCGGCGTGACCCACGTGCCGGGCGACCTCGGCGGTGATGTGCGTCAGGCACCAGCGAGCCTCCCAGTGCGTGAGCTCCTTCGGGAACCAGGGCGCCTCCGGGACGGGCACCGGCGCCGACAGGTCGGTCACCGCATCGAAGTTCTCGGCGGTCAGCTCGACGCAGCGGTCGAACTCGGCGAGGGCGTCCTGCAGCGTCATGTCGCCATCGACGAGTTCCTCGAGCATCGTGTCGCCGCCGTGGCGATCGGGGGTGGGTTCGCCGGGCGCGGCTGCTGCCATGGCCGACCAGTGGGCGCCCACCTCGCCGGCATGGCGCAACAGCCCGATGAGGTTGAGGTCGGACGCGCTCGGCGTCGCGTACGCCTGCTCGTCGCTCAGGCCGTGGACGGTGGTGCGCATCTGCGCGAGCTGCTGAAGGGCGAACGTCTTCAGGACGGCGAGTTCGCCGGAGGCGTTCGGGGTGAGGAAGGACATGATCGGCTCCTATCGTGTCGGCCCGGGCTCCCGGGCGCTGCGCCAAGCGTGAACCACGATGCGGACAGATACTGTCCGCAGTGCTTGAGATGATGGACCCATGAGCGATCCGACCACCCGCGCCCTCACGCTGTTGGGCCTCTTGGAGTCCCGGGCGACGTGGGCGGGTCCCGAGCTCGCGGAGCGCCTCGGCGTCACGACGCGCACCGTCCGTCGCGACGTCGAGCGATTGCGCAGCCTGGGCTACACCGTGGACGCCGAGGCGGGCGCCGAGGGCGGCTATTCGCTGGGACGGGGCCAGGTGCTTCCGCCGTTGTTGTTGGACGAGGAGGAGGCCGTCGCCGTGACGCTGGGCCTGGTCGCCGAGGCCGTGCAGCGCGTCGGCGTCCACTCGGAGGCGGCGCAGCGGGCACTCACCAAGATCGACGGCGTCACGCCCGGTCCCCTGCGGCACCGCCTGCGAGGGCTGCGGGACGCTCTGGTGCTGCCAAGCGGTCCTCCGGTCGTCGACGGAGACCTGCTGATGACCTGCGCGGACGCCGTCCGCCGCCAGGTCCGGCTCACCTTCGGCTACACCGACCGACGCGGCGTCGTCACGACGCGGACGGTGGAGCCGCATCGGCTGGTCTCCCGCGGCCGGGGTTGGGTGCTCGTCGCCTGGGACCGCGACCGCGCCGACTGGCGGACCTTCCGACTCGACCGATTGCGCGACGCCGAGGTGACCACGTGGCGCTTCTCCCCTCGCCCCGGCCTGGACGCGGCGCTGGCCAGGCTGGACGGACCCATGCCCGCCTCGGCCTGGCGGCATCGCGTCGTCGTACACGTGCATGCCCCGCTGGCTGCGGTGGCCGCGAGCCTGCCCACCGAGGTGCCGCGGCTGCGGGCCCTGGACGAGCACACCACGGAGTTCACCAGCGGGGCGGACGACCCGGCGACCGCCGCCCGGTGGATCGCCGCCATCGATCACGAGATCACCGTGGTCGGAGACGAGGCGATCCGGGCGGCGGTGGGAAGCCTGGCCGCCCGGCTCACCCGATCGGTAAAGGCATGAACCCGGGTCTGCAGTCATCATGCCGCGCGGTTCGTCGCATAACCGGAGGCGCTGAGTTCTCTGTCCCGCGAACAACCGGCCAAAGGCGTCCCCCACCGTCCGCCGCGGAACCCGCTTTTCGAGAACGACAGCGCGTCCCGCCCGAAGGCCATCGAAAACATAACGGGATTATCCTGCCGCTAGACGAAGTGCCACTATGTGCATAACTCGCTGACAACGGCTTTTAGCGCCCCGGGGACCGTGGGCTCGGCGCTGGTGGCAGGATAATCCCGTTATGGCCGTCGAACCCGCCGAGGCGAGTTGTCGTGGCGCCTCAGCCGCCCTGGGCCAACCAGCGATGGCGTTGGCTTCGGGCTGACCATGAGCCGCGGTGCCCGCGCGCGGGGTCAGCGGGGGCGCGAAGACAATCACCGGACCAAGCGAAGCCGCTCCCCGCGCGGGGTCAGCGGCATTGCCGATGCTTTTATCAAGGTCAACAACAGGCCCGGGGTCCCCGCGCGGTGTCAGCGGTAGAGCGGCTCGGCGTCCTCGGGGATCGCGGGCACCAAGAAGCGCCCGGCACGCCCCAGGAGCCAATTGAGCTCCCAGACCCGGAAGATGCGGACGGTGACGAGCAACCCGACGCCGAAGATCGCCGCTCCGAGCACCAGAAGGACGAGGGCGTGCAGCGCGCCGCGTTCCCACACGCGGCCGATCCATTCCACGGCGAACCACGCCGGCAACGCCGCGAGCACGGACGCGGAACCCAGGCGCAACGCGATCGAGCCGAGCCGGCGGAGCGGCAACCCCCCGAGCCGCCTCTGCACCGACCACAGGAACACTACAGCTGCGACGCCGTTGCTCACGGTCTGCCCCAGGCTCACGGTGTAGACCGCCACCGACGCAGGCAGCACGAAGATCAGTCCAGCGACGAGCAACTGGATGCCGGAGACGATGAGCTGGAAGCGCAGATACTGGCGGCCGTCCTCGCGCGCGGTGGCGAACCGCTGCTGGAGCCCGGCGACGGCGAACGGCACGAGCCCCAGCGACATCAGCGAGAATGACCAGGCGATCGCCCGCACGGACGGCTCATCGAGGCTCGGGTTCAGCAGCTTGCTCCCCGGGTACGCGAGCGCCACGGCAGCCGCCGTCATCGGCAGCATGGCCAGCAGCGGCAGGACGAGGCCACGCACCACATCATTGCGGACGGCGCCGGTGTCGCCATCCAGGGAGGACCGGGTCATCCGCGGCAGCAGGGCCGTCAAGATCGACACCGTGACGATGCCGTGCGGAACCATGAAGATCGTGAACGCGAAGGCGTAGACCGTGATGTTGGGCACCAGTTGTCCGGCCAGCCGCGCCCCCTCGCTCACCGTGTTGATGGCGGCCTGGGTGACGACGCCGCTCAGCTGGGCGATGATGACGGCGACCATCATCAGGGTCGCCACGGTCCCGGACGCGCGGAACCCGTGGCCGCGGAAATGGAAGTTGGGACGGTAACGAAGCCCCGCGGCGTGCACGGCGGGCACCAGCGCCAGGGCCTGGACGGCCACGCCCAGCGTCGACGTGCCGGCCAGCAGCCAGATCATTTCCGGCGTCCACTCCTGCGGCGGGGCTTGACCGGTGAACAACGCCAGGAACGCGATCATGCCGACGATCTGGACGAGGTTGGCCAGCGCGGGCGTCCACATCACCAGGCCGAACCGCCCCTGCACATTGAGCACCTGCGACCAGACCGCGTAGGCGGCGTAGAAGAAGATCTGCGGCAGGCAGAGGTAGGCGAAGGCGACGCCGAGGACCAACGCGTCCCCCCGTAGTCCCATGAGTTGCATGAGCGGCCCCGCGAGCGCCGTCGCCAGTAGGGTGACCAGCGTGATGAGCCCGAAGCACCCGGTGAGAAGGGCGTTGATGGCGTCCGACCCTCCCCCGTCGCGCTTCAACGCGCGGGTGATCTGCGGAATCAGGATGGCCGTCAGCACCCCTGAGCTGAGCAGGATGAAGATCGTGTTGGGGAGCGTGTTGGCAGTGTTGAACGCGGACGACGTGCCGCCCAGGCCACCGATGCAGGCGCCCAGCAGCATGTTGCGGACGATGCCGAGGACGCGGGAGACCATCGATCCGGACGCCATGAGCGCGCTGGCGCGTCCGAGCGAGGACGGCTTCGATGCGGGGACGTCGCCCGAGGGGTCATCGGCGGAGGGCACAGTCACCCGGGACAGTCTGCCACCGGGGACGCGGATTCCCGGGGATCTGCCGCCACCGCGGTGACCGCGGCTTCCCGGAAGCGATCAACGGGCGGCGGCGTCCAGGCGTGCCGCCAAGTCGCGCGCGGCGTCCCGCATCTCCTCGCCGCCCAGCACGCGCCACGGAACGGGGATGGGCGCCAGCCGCTCGCACAGGAACAGCCACGGGTTACGGGTGGAGCCGCGCAGCTCGCAGCCTCCCTCGACGGCGACGAGGGTGCCGCTGGCCGAGCCGAGGCGCGGGGCGACCTCGTCCGGAGGAGCCTCGATGAAGACACGCACGTCGTAGCGCCACCCCTCGCCCAGCGCGCGCTCGAGCGCCTCTCCGGCGTCGAGGCCGTCCGGGATCACACAGCGCTCCTCGACCATCCGCGCCTCGATGATCCGGTCGATCCGCAGGGTCCGCACCGCATCGGCGTGGTGCGCCCGGCACAACAGGTACCAGCGCCCGTGGCGCACCACGAGCGCCCAGGGATCCACCCGCCACGCGCGTTCGTTGCCCTGCTCGCTGCGGTAGGCGAGCTCGAGCACCTGGGCGCGGGTAATGGCCCCCACGACCGTCGTGGTGACGGCCGGCTGCGGCAGCGGGTCGGGGGCACCCGTGCCCGTCGCTGAATCCCGGACGCCGGCGGCGACCTGGCGCGCCGGTGCCGGCAGAGCGCGGATCACCTTGTCGAGGGCGTCCATCCGCGGGTCGCTGCTGCGGCGGCCGGCGGTGACGGAGAGCACCGACGTCACCAGGGCGATCGCCTCGTCCTCGGTGAACACCACCGGAGCCAGGCGCGCGCCGCGGCCGAGCCGGTAGCCGCCGAACCGCCCCCCGGTCGACTCGATCGGGACGCCACCGTCGCGCAGCGTCGCCACGTAACGGCGCACGGCGCGCTCACTCACTCCCAGCCGCTCCGCGAGCGCCGCGGCGGTGATGCCGGGCCGATCCTGGATGGCTTCCAGCGCGCGCAGCGCCCGAGCCACCGGGGTGGCCTCGGCGGCGAGCTGGGTGGGCATGCAGAAATTCTAGAACTCTCGCGGTCTTCCCGGACGCCGATCGTCCGGGACCGCGTTTAGCGTCGACTCATGAGCTACTCCGTCGTCCCGCTGGGGCCCGACACCTGGGACGCGTTCGCCGGCCTCGTCGAGCGCAACAACGGCATCTTCGGCGGTTGCTGGTGCATCGGGTTCCACCCCGAGTGCGGCCAGCGCATCGACCATCGGGCCGCCAAGCGCGATCGCGTCCTGTCCGGCACCGCCCATGCGGCCTTGGTGCTCGACGAAGACGGTCTGGCTCAGGGCTGGGCGCAGTACGGCGACCCGGAGGAGCTGTCCGGCATCAAGCACAAGCGTGCTTACGCCAAGGCGCCTCCCCCTCCCCCAGACTGGCGCATCACCTGCATCTTCGTCGACAAGGGCCACCGCGGGCAGGGCATCGCCCGGCTGGCGCTGGAAGGTGCGCTGTCCCTCATCGGCCGGGCCGGCGGCGGACGGGTCGAGGCGATCAGCGAGGTGACCGCGGGGCGCGTGGCGCAGGGCCGGTTTCTGTTCAGCGGCACCGCCGAACTCCTGGCCGAGCAAGGCTTCGAGCAGGTACGCCAGGTCGGAAAACACGCCTGGATCATGGCGCGCAGCGTCGAGCCCGCGACGTCGCCTCCCGGCTCAGAGGGCCGGGCCGCGCTCTCCACCCAAGTCCACCCCTAACCACCGCGAGAGGAACCACGATGACCGACGACCCACGCCCGTGGGAGCCGCCGCTGGCCGGCTCCGAGGCACAACACCTGACCGGCATGCTCGACCGCCTGCGCTGGACGTTCCGCTGGAAGGCGGACGGCCTCGACCACGAAGCGCTGAACCGGCGCCTCCCCAGCTCGGCGCTGACGATCGGCGCGTTGCTCAAGCATCTCGCCAACTGCGAGGACGACATCTTCAGTTGGCGCATCGCCGGCCAGCGACCCACCGCGCTCCTCGACGCGCCCGACGACATGGAACTCGACGCCTGGCAGTTCGACGCCTCGGGCGACGACCCCGGCTGGCTCTACCGCCGGTACGACGAGTCGGTCGCGCGGTCCAGGCGGACGCTGGCCGCGATCGTCGCCGAGGGACGCCTCGACGAGCCGGGGCATCTCACGTTCGGAGACCAGCGGCCCAGCATCCGTCGGTATGTCTGCGACCTGATCGAGGAGTACGGACGCCACACCGGCCACGCCGACCTGATCCGCGAAGCGATCGACGGGCGGGTAGGTGAAGATCCGCCCGAGGGCTGGCGTCCGACCGGCCCGGACGACCCGCAACCGACACCGTCCGAGACAGCCACCGAGAACACCGCCCCAGCCAACGAGAGGAACGACTCATGAGCACGCTCGACAAAGACCGCACCGCACTGCTCGTCATCGACGTCCAGAACGGCGTCGTCGCCCAGGCCGAAGACCGTGACGGCGTCATCGGACGCATCAGGGGGCTGGTGGACAGGGCGCACGCCGAAGACGTCCCCGTCGTCTTCGTGCAGCACTCCGACGAGGAACTCGCCGAGGGTTCCGACGCCTGGCAGATCGTCGACGCGCTCCGTGCGGAGGCGCAGACCGTCGTCCACAAGCGGTACGGCGACGCGTTCGAGGACACGAACCTCTCCGATGTGCTCAGCGAGGCCGGCGTCGGACGCCTGGTCGTCACCGGCGCGTCCACGGACGCCTGCATCCGCTGCACGCTGCACGGCGGGCTCGCGCGCGGCTACGACGTCACGTTGGTGACCGACGCGCACACCGCCGAGGACATGGCGCAGTGGGGTTCTCCGATCACCGCCCGTCAGGCGATCGACTACGCGAACCTGTACTGGAGCTTCACTCGCGCCCCGGGCCGGACCACCGAGGCTGTCCCGGCTGCGGAGGTGGAGTTCATCGGCGGCGCCGCCTGATCTGTCGTCCTGCGAGCATCGTCACGGCCTTGCAGGCCACCCCGACGGCAACGGCGGTCACGCCGGCGGCCCACGCGGGGGCCTGCAGGCCGTTGCTCACCGACAGCCAGGCGAACACGCCCGCGCCCAGCGCGATGCCGGTGCCCACGGACGACCACCACCCCTGGGAGTCCATGAGATCGGGGCGCTCCTCGCCCTCCGGCGTGCCCACGCGCAGCGCCCACACCAGCACGAGCGCTAGACCCACGCTCGCGAGCACCGCCACGATCCCGGCCACCACGGTCTGCTGCATGCCCTCAGTCTGCCAGCCGACCGTTGCCGGATCCGCGGACGCGGCACCGACCACGCGAGCGACAGGCCCCATTTGCGTATACCCCCTTGGGGTATCAGCGAAGGTGCGCTAGAACGAATACATGACTGATTTCAGGCGAACCCTCCTCGCGTCGTCGATCGCGGCGCTCCTCCTCGTGGGCGGCTGTTCCGCCCAACCGTCCGCGTCGCCGAGCGTGGACGCCGACCACCCGTCGTCCACGTCGACGGTCGCCTCCTCGGCGTCCCCGGAGCCGACCAGCACACCGGCCTCCGCGACACCGACGGGGTCCGCCTCCCCGAAGCCCTCCATGACGTCGACTGCCCACAGCCAATCCGACGTCGAGTTCGCGCAGATGATGATCCCCCACCACCGCCAGGCCGTGCAGATGAGCGACATCATCCTCGCCAAGGGCGGCATCCGTCCCGACGTCCGGTCCCTCGCCGAACAGATCAAGGGTGCGCAGCAGCCCGAGATCGACCAGATGACCTCGTGGCTGCAGGCGTGGGGGGCGCCCACCGAGATGCACCACGGCTCCGGCGAGACCATGATGGACGGGATGCTGTCCGAACAGCAGATCCGCGAGCTCGAGGCCGCCGACGCCAAGCAGGGCCAGAAGCGCTACCTCGAAGGCATGATCGAGCACCATCAGGGCGCGGTCGAGATGGCCCGCAAGGCGCAGCCCACCTCCCAAAGCCCCGACGTGAAGCAGCTCACCCAGTCGATCATCGACAGCCAGAACGCCGAGATCGAACAGATGCGCGGCATTCTCAAACAGCTCTGAGTACTGCCAAAACATTTTTCGTTTGCCATGGCCCGGAACCGCTGAATCAATAACTGTTGTCGACTTCTGCGCTACCTATTGCGGTTTAGACCCCGCACCGAAGATGATCCGGGCCATGGCACACACACTGTCCGCGAACGATGTTCGCCGCACCCTTGGCGAGCACCTGCTGGTCGACGGCTTCCCGATCGTCCTCGACCTCGAGAAGTCCCAGGGCACAACTCTGGTCGACGAAGCCACCGGTGACACCTACCTCGACATGTTCACGTTCTTCGCGTCCAACGCGTTGGGGATGAACCACCCCGGCATCACCCAGGACGCCGAGTTCAAGGAAGAACTGCTCACCGTGGCCCTGAACAAGCCGAGCAACTCCGACGTCTACACCGTCGCGATGGCCCGGTTCGTGGAGACGTTCGCCCGGGTGATGGGCGACCCGGAGCTTCCGCACTACTTCTTCATCGAAGGCGGCTCGCTCGCCGTCGAGAACGCGCTCAAGGTGGCGTTCGACTGGAAGTCCCGCTGGAACGAGGCGCACGGCATCTCCCCCGACCTCGGGACGAAGATCATGCACCTGACCGGGGCCTTCCACGGGCGCTCCGGCTACACGATGTCGCTGACGAACACCGACCCCAACAAGGTCGCCCGCTTCCCCAAGTTCGACTGGCCGCGCATCACGTCGCCCTACATCGCCGACGACCGCGACGTCCCCGCGCTGGAGGCTCAGGCACTCCGCGAGGCCGAGGCCGCGTTCGAGGCGAACAAGCACGACATCGCGGGCTTCATCATGGAGACAGTCCAGGGCGAGGGCGGCGACCACCACTTCCGCCCCGAGTTCTACGCCGCGATGCGCGACCTGGCCCACTCCCACGATGCGCTGTTCATCCTCGACGAGGTGCAGACCGGCGGCGGCATGACCGGTAAGCCCTGGGCCTACCAGCACAAGTCCATCGAGCCCGACGTGGTGTCCTTCGGCAAGAAGATGCAGGTCTGCGGCCTGACCGCCGGCGGGCGCGTCGACGAGGTCCCCGACAACGTGTTCCAGGTCTCCAGCCGCATCAACTCCACCTGGGGTGGCAACCTCACCGACATGGTGCGGGCCCGCCGGATCCTGGAGATCATGGAGGCCGACCATCTGATGGAGAACGCCAGCGCCCTCGGCGACCATCTGGTCGGACGCCTCGCGGAGCTCGCCGCCAAGCACGACGTCATCTCCAACCCGCGCGGCCTGGGCCTGATGTGCGCGGTCACCCTGCCGAACGGGGCGATCCGCGACGAGATCCTGAAGCGGCTGATGGCCGACGAGCACATCATCATGCTGGGGTGCGGTGAGCGCTCGCTGCGCGTCCGGCCGCCGCTGACCGTCACCCGAGAGGACCTCGACCGCGCGATCGACGCCATCGACCGCGTCGTCGCCGGCCTCGATCGCTGAGTCAAGGAGGACCGCCATGCTCGACACGCACGGGCTGCGCGCGGCGTTCGCCCGCTCGCTGTCCGCCATGTACGGCACCGAGGTGCCCGCCTACAACACGCTCGTGGACGTCTCCACCGCGGTCAACCGCGACTACGTCGAAAAGCACCCCGAGACCGCCGAGCGGCTCGGCCGCATCGACCGGGTGACGGCCGAGCGGCACGGCGCCATCCGGGTCGGGACGGCCGACGAGCTGCGCCGCGTCGCGCATATCTTCGCCGCCCTGGGCATGTCCCCCGTCGGCTTCTACGACCTGCGCGGGGCTCAAGAGACGTCGCTGCCCATCGTCTCGACCGCCTTCCGCCCGACGTCGCCCGAGGCGCTCGCGCTCAACCCGTTCCGGGTGTTCACGTCCGTCCTGGTCACCGACGACCGACGCTACTTCGACGAGGAACTGCAGGCCGAGCTCGACACCTTCCTCGCCGGCAGGACGCTGTTTCCGGACGAGGTCGTCGACTTGGCCGCCGAGGCCGAGAAGGCCGGCGGGCTCGGCGACGACGACGCCGAGCACTTCCTGCGGATCGCCACGGCCTGCTTCGAGCTCTCCGACGAGCCCGTCGACCGGTCCTGGTACCGGCGGCTGGCAGGCATCTCCGGGGTCGCGGCCGACATCGGCGGCGTCACCACCACCCACATCAACCACCTGACACCGCGCGTCCTCGACATCGACGACCTGTATCGCCGCATGTCGGAGCTCGGCATCACGATGATCGACGAGATCCAGGGGCCGCCCCGTTGGGAGGGCCCAGACGTCCTCCTGCGGCAGACGTCCTTCAAGGCGCTCGCCGAGCGGCGCCGCTTCCGCGAGGAGGATGGCTCCGTCGCCGACGGAACGCTGTCGGTACGGTTCGGCGAGGTCGAGCAACGCGGCATCGCGCTCACCCCGGCCGGCCGCGACCTGTACGACCGCATGATCCTCGACGTCGACGAGCTGGCCGCCGGCCGCGACCCCGCCGGGCGCAACGACGCCAAGCTGGAGGTCTGGCGCCGCAACCTGCCGGCCGACGAGGACGGCCTCGCCGAGCGCGGGCTGGCGTTCTTCACCTACGCGGTCGCTCACGACCTGCCCGCCGGCGAGCCGCCGGCCGACCTGACGAGCCTGGTCGCCGACGGCTGGCTGGTCCGGACGCCCATCGTCTACGAGGATTTCCTGCCGCGGTCGGCGGCCGGCATCTTCGCGTCCAACCTGGACGACACGGGCTCCCGCGACAGCGAGCGGGAGGGCTCGCCCCGCGACGAGGCCTGGTTCGCCCAGGCGATGGGACGCGAGGTGCACGACCCCATGAAGCTCTACGCCGAGCAGCAGGCGCGTTCGTTGTCGGACGCGGCTGGCACGCTGGGCATCACGATCGACGCCGAGGAGGCCACCCCATGAAGACCAACGACGACCTGATCGACCTCGCGCGCGAGGCGCTGGGAAAGCTCGGCGCCGACGAGGAGCTGTTCGTGCCCGACTCGGCGCTGGGGGCACGCTCGCCGCTGAGCGGGCAGCAGCTCTTCGGCGTCCGGCAGACCACCCCCGACGAGGCCGGGGAGGCCATCGGACGGGCCCGCGACGCGTTCACGCAGTGGCGGCTGACGCCCGCCCCGGTGCGCGGCAAGCTCGTCAAGCGGCTGGGAGAACTCATCAGCGAGAACGCCGAGACGCTGGCCACCCTGGTGACCATCGAGGCGGGCAAGATTCGCAGCGAGGCGCTGGGCGAGGTGCAGGAGATGATCGACGTCTGTGATCTGGCCGTCGGGTTGAGCCGGCAGCTGTACGGCAAGACGATGCCGTCCGAACGGCCCGGCCATCGCCTGCAGGAAACCTGGCACCCGCTCGGCGTGGTCGGCGTCATCTCGGCGTTCAACTTCCCCGTCGCCGTGTGGTCGTGGAACACCGCGGTGGCGCTCGTGTGCGGTGACACGGTCGTGTGGAAGCCGTCCGAGCTGACGAGCCTGTGCGCCATCGGCTGCCACACGCTGCTGCGCCGCGCAGCACGCGACGTCGGCGCGCCCGAGGACGTCCACCAGCTCGTGTTGGGCGCCCGCGAGGTCGGCGAGATCGTGGTGGACGACCCCCGCGTCGCCCTCGTCAGCGCCACCGGCTCCACCCGGATGGGTCGCGAGGTCGGCCCGCGGGTGGCCGCGCGGTTCGGGCGCTCACTGCTCGAGCTCGGCGGCAACAACGCGGTCATCATGACCCCGAGCGCCGACAAGGATCAGGCCGTGAACTCGATCGTGTTCGCCGCCGCCGGCACCGCCGGCCAGCGTTGCACCAGCATGCGCCGCCTGATCGTGCACGAGTCGATCGCGGACGAGGTGGTCGCCAAGATCGCCGCCGCGTTCCACACGTTGCCCATCGGCGACCCGTTCGAGAGCGGCACGCTGGTCGGCCCGCTCGTCCACGAGGACGCCTTCGAGACCATGCAGAAGGCCCTCGGCCGCGTCGGCGAGATCGGCGGCGAGGTGGTGACCGGCGGCGAGCGCGTCGACACCGGCATGGGCGGCGCCTGGGTGCGCCCCGCCCTCGTCCGGGTGCCGAAGCAAGAGGGCATCATGCTGACCGAGACGTTCGCGCCCATCCTCTACGTCGTCACCTATGCCGACTTCGACGAGGCCCTCGCGCTGCACAACGCGGTCCCGCAGGGCCTGTCCAGCGGCATCTTCACCACCGATCAGACCGAAGCCGAGCGCTACCTGTCGGCCGAGGGTGCCGACACAGGCATCGCGAACGTCAACGCCGGAACGTCGGGGGCGGAGATCGGCGGCGCGTTCGGCGGTGAGAAGGAGACCGGTGGCGGCCGCGAATCGGGCTCGGACGCCTGGCGTTCCTACATGCGCCGCGCGACGAACACGATCAACTACTCCGGCCGCGTCGAGCTCGCCCAGGGCGTGAACTTCTCGGCCTGACGGGGCGCCACAGGCCCCGGTGGGCGCCCGCTACGCGCGGGTGCTTCCGCCGGGGCTCGCGTCTCCCCCGGACCGCTCGGACGGCTCGGCGCCCACCTCGTCGCGCACGGCATCGTGATCGCCGGAGGCATGCCCGGCACCCTTGCGGAACGGCAGGACGTGCATGATCGCGACGACGACGGCGCCCACGATGAGTCCGCCGACGGCGGAGCAGAGCGTCTCGACAAGCCAGCCCAGGAAGCCGCCGACGCCGGCGACGTGCGCGGCCGGCTCGGCGAGGTGGTGCACCAGCTGGTAGGGCGCGTGCCAGCCGAGAGTGTCCGCTCCGACCAGCAGGATGTGGCCGCCGACCCACAACATCGCGACGATGCCCACGCCGGACAGGACGTTCATGATCTTCGGCATCGCCGAGACCAGAACGCGGCCCGCCCGCTGCCTGAATGTCGAGTCGGTCTCGGTCATGGCCAGGCCGATGTCGTCCAGCTTCACCAGCAGCGCGACCACGCCGTAGACCAGCGCGGTGATGACGAGCGCGACGATGATGAGCGTGACAGCGCGCGGGATCAGCGGCTCGTTGGCGACCGAACCCAGGGAGATCACCATGATCTCGGCGGACAGGATGAAATCGGTCCGGATCGCGCCGCTGACCATCGTGTCCTCGTAATCCGGGCCGCGCTCGGCGGCCGGCGCCTCAGCGGCTTCCTGGCCGTGACCGGTGACGGCCTCCCAGACCTTCTCGGCACCCTCGAAACACAGGTACGTGCCGCCCAGCATCAAGATCGGCGTCAGCAGCCACGGCACGAACTGGCTGAGCAGCAGCGCCGCAGGGAGGATGAAGACGATCTTGTTCCGCAGGGATCCCTTGGCGATCTTCCAGATGATCGGCAGTTCGCGGGCCGGGCTGAAGCCCTGCACGTAGCGCGGCGTCACCGCTGTGTCGTCCACGACCACGCCCACGGCCTTCGTGCTGGCGGCGCTGGCCATCTTGGCGATCATCGCGACATCGTCGAGCAGGGCTGCGAGTCCACCGGCCACGGGAATCCTCCAGGTTCGGGTGCCTTGGGCTGCCCGCCGTGCGACGGCAGACGAGCGCAGCCTACCGCCCCCAGGCCGGGCGAGGGGGAGCTGTCCCCCGCCCGGGCCGCGTCCGCTCAGCGGCGCAGGTGCTTCGCCTTCTTCGGCACCGTCAGCGTCGCCACGACCGGCATGTGGTCGGACGCGATGGTCGGCACGACCTTCGCCCTCCGCGCCGTGACGTCGGGGGTGGTGAGCACGTAGTCGATCCGCCCCTTGGGGTTGTCGCTGTCGAAGGTGTAGCCGGGGCCGCGTCCGACCATTGGCCAGACATCGCGGAGGTAGGCGGTGTACGTGCCGTACTCGGCCGCCTCCGGCCCCGCGTTGAGGTCGCCGACCAGGATGGCCGTCTTTCCGGACGCCTGGACGATTCCGTTCACGACCTGCGCCTGCGCGACGCGTCCGGGCTGGCTGTTGTGCGTCAGGTGCGTGTTGTAGAAGCGCACCTGGGCGCCGCGCACGCTGATGTCGGCCTGCGCCAGCCCGCGCTGCTCCCCTCCCGGGTGGTTCGGCAGCGGGGTGTTGCGGCAGTTGCGCAGCTTGTAGACCGACAGGATCGCCGTGCCGTACTGCTGACGCTTCGTCCGACCGGCGACCGGCGGGTTGTCGAGGTTCGCGCTGAAGCACACGTTCATGCGGAGCCGGCGCGCGAGCTCGTCGGCCTGATCGGCGAAGCCCGAGCGGGCGCCCCAGTGGTTGTCGACCTCCTGCAGCCCGATGACGTCGGCGTGCGTGTCCTCCAGGACGGAGGCGATGCGCTCCAGGTCGAGGACGCCGTCGGCGCCTTGGGCGTGGTGGATGTTGTAGCTGACGACGGTGAGGGGACGCGCCGGTCCTTGGGCTCGCGCCTCGGCCGCAGGGGCGGGAGCGAGGGTGCACGCGGCGGCGGTGGCGAACGCGATGGCGGCCGCGACGATGGGACGTGGCATGGCGGGGTGCCTTTCGAGAGGGGGCGGGCGTTTCCATCTAAGTGGCCGCCGATGTCGGCCGCGTTGCCAGGAGCGGACGCGCCGTCGACACCTCCATGACGACAGGGGGCCGTCGCGCCCGTTGCCGGGGGTGGCGCCGCGTGTCACGCTGGGTCGCATGTGCCGCAACATCCGTCCCCTGTTCAACTTCGAGCCGCCCGCCCAGCCCGACGAGGTGCGCGCCGCCGCGCTGCAGTACGTGCGCAAGATCAGCGGCATGACGAAGCCGTCCCAGGCCAACCGGGCCGCCTTCGACGCCGCCGTCGACGAGGTCGAGGCCGCGACGCAGCGGCTCGTCGACGCGCTGACCACGGCCGCGCCGCCGAAGGATCGCGATGTCGAGCGGGCCAAGGCGCGAGCCCGCAACGAGTTGCGCTTCGGCAAGGCCGCCACCGTCTGAGGCACGTCACGGCGTCGGCGGTCGCGTCCGTCGCCCGCGAGACCGTCGCGACGCCTCCCCCGCGGCACTAGGGTGCAGAGCATGACGAACGTGGTGTTGACGGTGATCGGGACGGATCGACCCGGTCTGGTGTCCGCCCTGGCGGCGGCCGTGGCGGGCAACGGCGGCAACTGGCTCGAGAGCCGCTTGGCGCGGCTGGCCGGCAAGTTCGCCGGCATCGTGCTCGTGGACGCCCCAGAGGACGCCATCGACGCGCTCGGCGCCGACCTCGATCGCCTGGGCGACAGCGTCCACCTCGCCGTGTCGGTCACACGCACCGATGCCGAGGAGACTGCCGAGGTCTTCGAGCCGACAACGAGCGCGGGTCCCCGCCTCGTGCTGAGCCTCGTGGGCGACGACCAGCCCGGCATCGTCCGCGACATCACCGAGGCGATGGCCGGCCGGGGCGTCACCATCGACGAGTTCACCTCGACCACGAGCGACGCGCCGATGCACGGCGGGCAACTGTTCCGCGCCGACGCGGTCGTCCGGCTCCCGGATTCGGTGGACGTTGACCAGCTGATCGGGCTGCTGGAGGGCGTCGCCACCCACCTCATGGTCGACCTCGAGATCGCCCCCGAAGAGCCTCAGGACGCCTGAGCGGACGCCGCGCGGCACCTCGCCCGGCCGGGCGGCTGTCAACACGGGCTCGACCGGAGGCGGTGTCCCCGGGCGTCGGGACGCCCTGTGACCGGGCGCACCGGGAACAATGGAGACGAGCACCACAACCCCCGAGGAGTTCTGTGAAGACCAAGGCCAAGCTGACGCACGCGTACGAGACGGCGACCGTCATCGACTTCGACGATGACTCCAAGTTCGTCTTCTTCAGCGACACGCACCGCGGCGACGGCAGCAAGTCGGACGAGTTCGCGCGCAACAAGAACCTCTTCAACGCCGCGCTCGCCCACTACGACGCCGAGGGGTTCGCGCTCGTCGAGGCCGGCGACAACGACGACCTGTGGGAGTTCAAGTACCGGCACATCCTGCGCGCCAACCCGCAGACGTTCGAGCAGTTGCGCCGCTTGTTCCTCCAGGGCCGGTACTACCGGTTGTACGGCAACCACGACCTCGACCTGCGCGACCCGGCCGTGGTGAAGGAAAGCCTATCCCGGTGGTACGACCAGTTCACCGACAGCTGGCACGACCTGATGCCCGGACTCGTCGTCCACCAAGCCCTGCTGTTCCGTCACCGGGAGACCAACCAGGAGATCCTCACGGTTCACGGTCACCAGGGCGACTTCTCAAACGATCAGAACTGGCGGATGACCCGCCTGTCTTTCCGGTTGTTCTGGCGCTACCTGCACGCGTTCGGGTTCAACTCCCCGTCCAGCCCGGTGCGCAACAGCTTCAAGCGGCACAAGGTGGAACGGAACTTCGCCAAGTGGATCCGCGACAACCGCGTCCCGTTGATCTGCGGGCACACGCACCGCGAGCGCTTCCCCCGCCGCCACGATCTGCCCTACTTCAACACGGGCGCCGGGACCTTTCCCGACTCGATCACCTGCCTGGAGATCTCCGGCGGGACGATCGCGCTCGTGCGCTGGCGCGTCGAGCCGGATTCCGCGGGCTACCTGCACGTCGCCCGGTCGGTCATGGCGGGGCCGCAGCCGCTGGCGACGTACGACCTGCGCGACTCCGAGGAGAAGACCCTCGCCGAGAGTTCCAAGGGCCGCCGCATCCGTCCGCAAGAGGACCCTCTCGCCGCCTCAGACGAGCCCCGTTCCCGGCGCCGGCCGACCTTCACCCACTCGACCACCTAAAACGACGCATCGAGAGCCTCAGCCGTCGGCGGCCTGGACGACCGTCGCGCTCGGCCGCACGACTCCTCGGAGCGCCGCAAGACCAGGACCGAGGGCGCAGGCTCAGTTCAGTCGGCTCAGCTCAGCCGGAGGTCGGTCATGCAGCTCGCGCCGTCGGCACCGCTGTTGAACGGTGCGGTGCCCGTCTTGCCGTCGTAGCTCACCTGGACGGTGCCGATGGTGTCGGCCGGCAGCCAGAAGCCGGCGAACCCGTTGTCGTAGGTCGTGACGTCCTCGTCGACGAGCTTCTTGCCGGCCTGATCGGTGATCGTCACCTTCAGGGGCTTGTCGACGAGTTCGCCCTGGCAGGAGGCGAGGTTGTGGTGGAAGCAGTCGTGGGTCTGGGACACGAAGGGCGCGACCGACAGGTAGAACTGCCCCTCAGGCAGCGCCTTCGTCACGGTTCCCTGGTCGTCGGTGAGCACGAGCTCGTGCCCACGGACCGATCCGCTGACCTGGTTGCGGTCCTCGTTGGTGCGGTCGAGCCGCTCGATGATCTGCTTCGTGTCCAGTCCCTCGAGTCCGTGGCGGTTCAGGACGCCGTCGTCGTTCGCCACGGGCGTGGATGACGCCGCTGACGCAGCGCCCGGTTGGGCCGCCGGGGCAGAGCACCCCGTCACCAGGCCCGCAGCGATCAGTCCGGCCAGCAACGCACGGCGCATCTTCTGTTCCCCTCGTGGCGATTTTCCTCGGTGCCGCCATCCTAAAGTGATCGCCCTTCCCACTTCAGGCGAACAGCGAAGAAAAGCCCCGCCTCCGGCGGCGGAGACGGGGCGTCGGCGGGGTTCAGCGGGCGCTCGCGACCGCCTTCTTGTAGACGCTCAGCAGCGCCTTGCAGTTCTTCGTGGGCACCAGCCGCATGCCGTTGAAGCGTGCGGTGCCGCTCTGGCAGCGCACGACAGACTCGGCGAGCCGCTCGTGCGGATCGGACAGCCAGGCCTTCATGTCACCGTTCCAGTTGGACGCCGGGCTCGGCACCGACCAGAACGAGCCGTTCGTCTTGTACCCGAGGAAGCGGTAGAGCTGCTTGCGGTAGGCGTTGGTGGTGCGGAAGTCGACGTGGTGCACGAGCTCGTGCGCGGCCGTCTGCGCGATCTCCTTGGTGGGGACGCGCGGGTCTGCGTAGACCACGATCGTGTTGGCGGCCAGGTTGCTCTCGCCGGCCGTGGCCCAGTCGCGCGTCGTGACGCAGGCGCGCCGGGTGGTGAGCCTGCTGTAGTTGACGCCGAACAGCACCTTCGAGTTCACGATGCCGCGGCACGAGGGTTTGGCCTTCGGCTTCGCCTTCATCGCGGTCTTGGTCGTGGCCTTCGCCCCGACCTGGCTCGAGGCCGTCGTGTTCGACTTGGCCGCTTGGGCGGTCTCGGTGGCGAGCGTCGTCCCGGTCGACATGACCACGGCGACGGCCATCAGCGACGCCCCAAACGTACGAAGGTTCAGCATAAGAACTCCCTGTTGGTCCCAACGCGATCACCCTCTCAATCGATGTTGAAAAAAGGGCAAGTGGGACCGGCATTCCAGCTGAAAGTTGGCAAAGAATCGGTTAGCGACACTCGCTGCTCACCGGGAGGTCACCGTGCTGTCGCCTACCCGCCGTCAGGACTCGTGTTCCGCCCCGAAATCCTGGTCCATCTCGAGGGCGGGGAAGGCTCCCTTCGGCTGCATGCCGACGGGCTTCGCGGGCACCCCGGCAACCGTCGTGTGCGGCGGGACGTCGTGCAGGACCACGCTGCCGGCGCCGATCCGAGCGCCCTCGCCGACGCGGATGTTGCCCAGCACCTTGGCGCCCGCGCCGATCATGACGCCACGGCCGATCTTGGGGTGCCGGTCACCGCCCTGCTTGCCGGTGCCGCCGAGCGTGACCTCGTGCAGCATCGAGAAGTCGTCCTCGACAACGGCAGTCTCCCCGATCACGACGCTCGTCGCGTGGTCGAACAGGAGCCCCTTTCCGAGCTTCGCTCCCGGGTGGATGTCGACGGCGAACACCTCCGAGATGCGGCTCTGCAGGTAGAGCGCCAAGGGGTGGCGGTCGTTCGTCCAGTAGTGGTGGGCGACCCGGTGCGCCTGGATCGCGTGGAAGCCCTTGAAGTAGAGCAGCGGCTGGGAGTAGCCGCGGCTGGCGGGGTCGCGCGTCACCACGGCCTGGAGGTCGGCGCGGACGGCGTCCTGGATCGAGGGCTCGTGGCCGAACACGTGCATGATGACCTCGCGCAGCGTGAGCGCCGAGAGCACCGGGCTCTCCAGCTTGCTCGCCAGGAGGTAGCCCAGGGAGTCCTCCAGCGAGGAGCGCCCGAGGATGATGTTGTTGAGGAAGCCGGCCAGTTTCGGTTCCGCCCGGGCGTCTTCGGCCGCCTCTGCCCGGATCGATTCCCAGATGGTGTCGTCGTCGCGATGCGCCATGTCGCAAAGCTACCAACGCGTCCCGGGGCGAACGGTGATCTCGTCCCGGCGTGGGACGTGAGAGATTGAGGCCATGACGGATCTCTTCAGCCAGCCCAGCGTCGTCCGGCTGCGTCCGGCGCTCGACGGCGTCCCGGCCTACGTCTCCGGCAAGCCGGCGGCCCCGCTTCCCGGCGTGACGACCTACAAGATGAGCTCGAACGAGAACCCGTACCCGCCGCTCCCGAGCGTCCTCGAGGTGATCGCGCGCGCCGCGTCCGTCATCAACCGCTACCCCGACATGAACAACGTGGCCCTGAAGGCGGCGATCGCGACGTCCTGTGCGCGGCGGGCCGAGAACATCGTCGTGGGGCCGGGCTCGACCGGCGTGCTCGCGCAGATCATCCAGGCGACCTGCGACGCCGGCGACGAGGTCGTCTTCGCGTGGCGCTCGTTCGAGGCCTACCCCATCCTCGTTCAACTGGCCGGCGCGGTCCCGGTGCAGGTGCCGCTGACGGACACCGGTGACCACGACCTCCGCGCGATGGCCTCGGCTATCACCGCCCGGACGCGCCTGGTGCTGCTGTGCTCGCCGAACAACCCCAGCGGCACCGTCATCTCGGACGCCGACGCGCGCGCGTTCCTCGCCCAGGTCCCGCCGTCCGTCGCCGTCGTCCTGGACGAGGCGTACGGCGAGTTCGTGAGCGACGAGGACGCCGCCGACGGGCTCAGCCTTCAGGCGGACTTCCCGAACCTCATCACGGCCCGGACCTTCTCGAAGGCCTACGGCCTGGCCGGACTGCGCGTCGGCTATGCGGTCGCGCACCCCACGCTGGCGGAGGCGTTCGCCAAGACGGCGATCCCGTTCGGGGTGAACGTGCTGGCGCAGGCGGCGGCCGTCCACTCGCTGTCCGCCGCGGACGAGTTGGCCGAGCGCGTCCGGCAGCTCATCGCCGAGCGCGAACGGGTGGCGGACGCCCTGGCGCTGCAGGGCTGGCGCCTCCCCCGCTCCCAGGCGAACTTCGTCCACTTCCCCCTGGGGGAACAGAGCGCGGCCTTCAACGACGCCTGCGACGCCGCCGGGCTCGTCGTCCGCCTCTACGGCACCGACGGCGTCCGCGTGACCATCAGCGAGCGCGAGGCCAACGACCGACTGCTCCAGGTGGCGGACGCCTTCCTCGCCGGCCGCTAGCCGCCCGCAGGCGCACGCGGCGGCGTCCGGCTCAGCACCGCCGGCCGCAGGACGCACGGCGAGGGCCCCCGAGCGAACTCGGGGGCCCTCGCAGGTCGTCAGCGTGGACGCCTGATCACATGGCCAGCGCCTTGACGATGAACAGAACGGTCGTCAGCGAGAAGATGGCCAGCGCCGGCGGGTCGATGTGGGTGTCTCCGCGGGCGTTCATGAGGCGGGACAGGAGTTCGCCCCACAGGCCGGAGACCGCGCCCATGACCGCACCGATCAGCGTCGCGATGACCATCTGCGTCATCGTGGCGTCGCCGATGCTGCCGCCCTGGGTCATGATCTGCAGCGAGATGACGCCTGCCAGTGCGGCGATCAGGGTCATGTGGTGCGTGACCGGGGTCTTCAGGCCGCAGGTCAGGAAGGTCAGGGTCAGCGCGGAGACGGCCCAGCCGATCAGGAAGGCCTTGCTCTGGATGATCTCGTTGCCCGGGTAGTTCACCACCAGCCAGATCGCGCCGAAGGCGAAGATCATGCCCGACGTGAAGCCGTGCCCGGCGGACAGGCCCCAGCGCTCCTGGTGCTCGACCCAGTGGCTGCCATCGTCGAGGACGAGCGGGCGGCCGTTCGGGAACGGGCCGAAGACCTTCTTGCTCGCCTTGCCGAACATCATGCGGGCCACGACGTGCGAGATGACGACGGTCAGGGCGACGGTGTCGGTCCAGCCGATGGCGGTGCCGTCGTTGGTGGACAGCACGGGCACGAGGTGCAGGACGCGCTCGAACAGGTAGCCGCCCATGCCGAAGACGCCGGCGACGGCGAGGACGTCGAACTTGGCGAGGCCGGCCAGTGGGCTGACCACGTCACGGCCCGACTCCATGTAGCCCTTATAGGCCGCGTATGCCGAGCCGGCCGCGCCGCCCGCCCACGCGATGTGCGGGCCGAAGATGGGGCCGAAGGCGACCGTGTCGATGAAGGCGCCCGCCATGGCGTTGTCGCCGCCGGTGGCCAGCAAGCCAGCGAGACCGAACAGGTACGCGAAGCCCGTCAAGATGAAGGCCGTCTGGGGGCCGATCGCGGCTCCGAAGGCTCCACCGCCGAAAGCCACCAGGAGCCACAGGATGTTGATATCCACGTTGATATACCCTCTCGTCGGCGCGTCAACGATGTCGCGCGATTCTGTGCCATGCCCCCTTGTCCCGCCGAGCCTCGCCGCCCGGGACCTCGGGTCTCACATCGGAAAGGTAACACCGCGCCCGGAGCGATGCACGCAGAGACACCGCACGTTTTCTCACAGCCTCCAGATCCTCCGCATGACGGTCCGGTCAGCGGGGAAACGACCTCGCGACAAGGAACAATGCCCCTCCCTGTGGAATGTCGGAGGCGCCCGTTAGCCTGCACCTCATGTCGAACCTCACCGCCAGCCAGGCCCTGTCCGTCCTGCGCCGCCTCGTCGGACGCGACGACGCTGAGTTCCGTGCCGGCCAACTTGAGGCGATCGAGGCGCTCGTCGCCCGGCGGCAGCGCGCCCTGGTGGTGCAGCGCACCGGGTGGGGCAAATCGGCGGTCTACTTCGTGGCGACGGCGCTACGCCGCGAGCAGGGCGCCGGGCCGACGCTGATCGTCTCGCCGCTGCTGGCGCTCATGCGCGACCAGATCGCAGCCGCCGAGCGAGCAGGGGTGCGGGCCATGACGATGAACTCGGCGAACGCCACCGACTGGGACGAGGTCGCCGCCGCGATCGACGACGACGCCGTGGACGTCCTGCTGGTCAGCCCGGAGCGGCTGAACAACCCGGCGTTCCGCGCGGCCCAGCTGCCGCGGCTCGCCGCCACCTGCGGCCTGCTCGTGGTGGACGAGGCGCACTGCATCAGCGACTGGGGCCACGACTTCCGGCCCGATTACCGCCGCATCCGCGACCTTCTGACGGAACTGCCGCAGGACACCCCGGTGCTGGCCACGACGGCCACCGCGAACGAGCGGGTGGTCGCCGACGTCTCCGAGCAGCTGGGCGCCGGCGGCCGCGATGTGCTGACCGTGCGCGGTGGCCTGGCGCGCAACTCGCTGCGGCTCGGGGTGCTGCGGCTCCCCTACGCCGAGACCCAGCTCGCGTGGCTGTCCACGCACCTGGCCGACTTCGAGGGCAGCGGCATCATCTACGTGCTGACTGTGGCGGCCGCCGACGATGTCGCCCGCGCGCTCAGCGAGGCCGGCCACAACGTCCGCGCCTACACGGGCCGCACCGACACCGCGGAGCGTCAGCAGCTCGAGGACGATCTGCGAGGCAACCGGCTCAAGGCGCTGGTCGCCACAAGCGCGCTGGGCATGGGGTTCGACAAGCCCGATCTGGGGTTCGTGATCCACGTCGGTGCGCCCAGCTCCCCGGTCGCCTACTACCAGCACGTCGGACGCGCCGGTCGCGCCACCGAGCGCGCGGACGTCTTGCTGCTGCCGAGCGCGGGCGACGAGGACATCTGGCACTACTTCGCGACGGCGTCCATGCCGCGCGAAGAGCAAGCGGCCGCGGTCATCGGCGCGCTCTCGGCCGCGCCAGGGCCGCTGTCGACCGCCGCCCTCGGGACCGCCGTCGATGTACGACGCACCCGGCTGGAGCTGCTGCTCAAGGTGCTCGACGTCGACGGCGCGGTCGAGCGGGTGCGCGG
Organism: Nigerium massiliense; assembly: GCF_000826085.1. Classification (GTDB taxonomy): domain Bacteria; phylum Actinomycetota; class Actinomycetes; order Propionibacteriales; family Propionibacteriaceae; genus Propioniciclava; species Propioniciclava massiliense. Next base: position 423,096 of record NZ_CCYM01000003.1, read on the forward strand.
CGGCTGGATCGCAACCGGGCGACCGTGGACCTACGACGCCGAGCGCTACGAGCGCATCTCCGCGGCGCGCGAGCGCGAACAGCAGCTGATGCTCGCCTACGAGCGCACCGACGAGTGCCGCATGGCGTTCCTTCAGCGGGCGCTCGACGACCCTCAGGCGCAGCCCTGCGGCCGCTGCGACAACTGCGCCGGGCCGTGGTACGACGCCGAGCTGCCCGAGGGCGCGGTCGCGCGGGCCCGCACCTCGCTGCACAGCCCGGGCGTCCTGGTGGAGCCGCGCGGGCTGTGGCCCACGGGCGTCGATCGGCTCGGCGTCGAAGTGAAGGGCAAGATCGACCCCGGCCTGCGCGCCGAGCCCGGCCGGGTGCTGTCGCGCCTCACCGACCTAGGCCTCGGCCAGCGACTGCGGACGCTGCTGGACGGCCCCGACGCCCCGGTCCCTGATGAGTTGGCGCGGGAATGCGCGCTCGTCCTCCGGGCCTGGGACTGGGCCGAGCGGCCGACGGCCGTCGCCTCGATCCCGTCGCGGCGGCACCCCCAGCTCGTCGCGACGCTGGCCGCGGGCCTGGCCCGCATGGGACGCATGGCCGATCTCGGCCCGCTGGAGCTGCGGCACGGCGGCCCGACAGGTGAGCGCGGCGGCAACAGCGCCTTCCGGCTGGCCGGCGTCTGGGGACGCATCGTCGCCGGCGACGACCTGGGCGGGCGGCTCGCCGGTCTGGACGGCCCCGTGCTGCTCGTGGACGACCTCATCGACTCGCGCTGGACGATGACCGTCGCCGCGGCCGAACTCCGCCGCGCCGGCGCGCCGGCCGTGCTGCCGTTCGCGCTGGCCATGGCCGCCTGATGCCCCGCTCGCCGCTGCCGCAGCGCGACGGTGTGGACGCCCAGTGGGTCCGCACGCCCGATCGCGTGCCGGGCCACGAGCCTCCCTGGGCGACCATGCGCGCCTACCTGCGGGAGCGTCTCGCGGAGGGGGCGCCCGTCGACGCGATGCTGGCCGCCGGCGAGATCGTGGACGGCCGCGGACGTCCGGTGGCGCCGGCGGAGGCGTATCGCCCGCACACGGTGCTGTGGTTCCACCGCGAGCTGCCGCCGGAGCCGCCGGTGCCCGGCCGGCTCGAGGTGCTGTACCGCGACGAGCGCATCGTCGTCGTCGACAAGCCGGCGTTCCTTTCCAGCACGCCCCGGGGTGGACACATCCGCGAGAGCGCGGTGGTGCGGCTGCGGGTGGAGCTCGGCCTTCCGGAGCTCACCGCCGCCCACCGGCTCGACCGGCTCACCGCGGGGGTGCTGCTGCTGACCACGGCCCGGCGCTGGCGCGCCCCCTACCAGCAGCTTTTCGCGACCCGCGGCGTCCACAAGACCTATGAGGCGCTGGCGCCCCGCCTCGAGGGCCCGTTCCCCCGCACGGTCGCGAACCACCTGGCGAAGCCGCGCGGGTCGCTGATCGCGGTCGCCGTGCCCGGGCGCGCACCCAACGCCGTGACCCGGGTCGAGGTCGCCGAGGGCCGCGGTGGCCTCGCGCGGTACCGCCTCACGCCGCTGACCGGGAAGACCCACCAGCTGCGGGCGCACCTCAGCGGCCTGGGCGCGCCGATCCTGAACGACCCGCTCTACCCCGTCCCGGGCGAGGACGCCGACGACTTCTCGCGTCCGCTCGCCCTCATCGCCCGGGAACTCGCCTTCACCGACCCGGTCGACGGCACCCGGCGGGCCTTCCGCAGCGGCGCCTCGTTGCCGTGGCCACCCGCACCGTCCCGGAATCGCGGTTGTCGCGGCTGACGCCCTCGCTTAGGGTGCCGAGACTGCCTGATCTTTCTGGGCAGCACCCACGGCTGGCGCCCCGCCGGCCTCCCCTTCGGAATCGGAACCTGATGCCCCACCCCGCTCAACTGCTCGCAGCCGCAGACGCGCTCGTCGCGCCCTTCCTCGACGACGTCAAGGCGCTGTGCCGCGTCGAGACCCACAGCTACGATCAGGCCGCTCTGGACGCCGGGCTCAACCACGTGCTCGACCTCGCCCGTCGGCTGCTCGGCGAGCCCGCGTCGATCGAGCGCATCGACTGCGCGCCGCAGGGTGACTGCGCGGTCGTTACCTACCCCGGCACGAAGCCTGGCACCGCGGTCGTCCTGGCCCACTACGACACCGTCTGGCCGGTCGGCACGCTGGCCGAGTGGGACGTCGTCGACGAGCCAGACCGGCTCAGCCTGCCGGGCGTCTTCGACATGAAGTACGGCCTCGTCCAGGGGCTCTACGCCCTCAAGCTGCTGCGCGAGTCGGGCGAACGGTTCCCGAGCGTCGTGTTCGTGTTCACCTCCGACGAGGAGATCGGCTCCCCGTCGTCGCGTCCGATCATCGAGCGAGTCTGCGCGGACGCCGACGCCACCCTCGTCCTGGAGCCGAGCGGCCCCGGCGGGGCGATGAAGTCGGGCCGCAAGGGCATCGGCATCGTCGAGCTGACCACCGCCGGGGTCGAAGCACACGCCGGCCTCGAACCCACGAAGGGCGCGTCCGCAATCCATGCGATGGCCGAGCTGATCACCCAGTCCGTCGCGCTGGCCTCGCCCGAGCAGGGCACGACCATCAACGTCGGCATGATCGACGGCGGCACCGGCAGCAACGTCGTCGCCGGACGCTGCCGGGCGCTCATGGACGTCCGCGTGCTGACCGCCGACGAGCAGGCGCGGGTGGACGCCGGCCTGCGCGCGCTGCGGGTCTCGGACGACCGGGTCGCCGTCCACGTCGAGCCGAACTGGAACCGGCCGCCGATGACGCTGACCGAGGCGTCCCGACCCCTGCTGGAGCGGGCGCGCGCCGTCGCGTCCGAACTGGGACGCGAGCTCGACGACATCACGGTCGGCGGCGCGAGCGACGCGAACTTCGTCGCCGGGCTGGGCCGGCCTGTGCTGTGCGGGCTCGGCGGCGAGGGGTCCGGGCCGCACGCACGCCACGAGCGCGTCGACCCTCGCCCCTCGGCCTTCCGGCTGGCGTTCGTCGCCGGCATCCTCGCCGGCGACGAACCCCATGGTCAGGAACTGCGGACGCGGTAGGAGGACAGGTCATGCGCCAGGGCGACGGGCCGCCGATAGTCTCGGGCGATGACTCGGCGCCACTCATGCTCCTGCCGGCGTGTCGTGCCCATGTAGGAGTAATGGGAGATGAGCAGTCGTCGGGCCTCGGCCCGGGGGGCGATGTCAAGATCGCCTCGCTGCGCACGGCCCCGACGGTGATCGTCGCGAGCGGTTCCGAGGGCGAGCCCCTCAGCGCGAAGGACGCCGTGCTGCTGCGCGCCTCGCCCCACCTCGTCCTGGACGGGCTCGCGCTGCTCGGCGACGCGCTGGCGCCCCGCGCCGACCTGGTCGTGATGGCGGGCCCTGGCTCTGAGGCGTCCGTCAGCGCCGCCCTGGCCGAGCGCGGCGACCGCCGGCGCTTCACCGTCCGCGTCGCCGAGGACCGCTTCGTCTCCGGCGAGTCGACCGCGGTCGCCGCGGCGCTGGCCGGCAAGGAGCAGATCCCGCAGGACACCGTGCACCACCTCACCGACCGCGGGCTTCGCGGGAAACCGCTGCTGCTGCAGAACGTCGAGACCCTCGCCCACGTAGCGCTCATCGCCCGCTTCGGTGCCGGCTGGTTCCGCGGCCTGGGGACGCCGGACGACCCGGGCACGCGCCTGATCACTCTGGGCCGTCCCGAGGGCCCCGAGAAGGTGCTCGAGGTGCCCGGCGGCGCAACGCTGGGGTTGGTACTGGGCGGCGCCGGCGTCGACCCCACGGCCACGGCCGGGGTGCTGGTCGGCGGCTACCACGGCGCCTGGGTCACCCCCGTCCGCTACGCGCAGCCGCTGGCCGCGACCGCCGGACCGGGCCGGATCGGCGCCGGCGCCGGCGTGCTGATGGTGCTCGACCAGGACCGCTGCCCGCTCGCGGTCACCGCCGCCATCCTCGACTACCTCGCCGCCGAGTCCGCCGGGCAGTGCGGACCCTGCGTCCTCGGCCTGCCCCGGATCGCGCAGGAGATGCACGCGATCGCGGCCGGACGCGGCGACACCGCGCGGCTGAGGCAGCGCCTGGACGCCGTGGTCGGAAGCGGAGCCTGCCACCACCCGGACGGCACCGCCAGGCTGGCCGCCTCCACGCTGGAGACGTTCGGCGCCGAGGTGGCCGCGCACGCCGCGGGCCGCTGCACCGGGGGCGTCCGGTGAGCCGCGGACGGCAGCCCCACGCCGCGCTGCACATCGACTGGACCCGCTGCGAGGGCCGGGGCGTCTGCATCGAACTCCTCGAGGGCGTCCTCGTCGCCGACGAGGACGGCTTCCCCAAGGCCGCCGGGCAGCCCGCCGCCGGACGCACGGACGTTCCGCTCGCCCGCAAGGACGAGGCGTTCGCCCGCGAGGCCGTCGCCGCCTGCCCCCGGTTGGCGCTGCAGCTCCGCTCGGTCTAGGACGGCTCGGTCGCGGACGGGTGCGACAATGGCCGGATGTCGTGTCCCGTCCGCATCCTCTTCCACCAGCCCCGTATCGCCGGGAACACCGGCAACGCGATGCGGTTGTCGGCCCTTACGGGCGCCGAGTTGCACCTCGCGCGTCCGCTGGGCTTCGACCTCGAGGACGCCAAGCTGCGCCGCGCCGGACTCGACTACCGGGACCTCGCGCTGGTCACCGTGCACGACTCCCTCGAGGACGCCTACGCCGCGCTCCTGCCGGCGCGCGTCTTCGCGTTCACCGCGCACGCGTCCGTCCGCTACACCGATATCCGCTACGAGCCCGGAGACGTCCTGCTGTTCGGCCCCGAGCCCACCGGGCTGGACGCGGACGTCCTCGCCGACCCGCGGGTCACCGAGCGCATCGTCCTGCCGATGCTGCCGGACCGCCGCTCGCTCAACCTCGCCAACGCCGCCGCGATCGCCGTGTACGAGGCCTGGCGCCAATGCGGCTTCGCCGGCGCCGTCGACACGTCGGGCGCCTAACGAACCGGCGCGTCCCTCGCCTCGTCCGCGGTCATCACCTGCGGCACCTTCGGCTTCATGAACGCCACGACCAGGAACGAGATCACAGATCCGACGATCAGGTACGCGGCCACCCCGTGCCACGAACCCCCGGACGCGGCGACGATCGCCGCCGCGATCATCGGGGTGAAGCCGCCGTCGATCACCGCCGCGACCTGGTAGCCGAAGCCGGCGCCGGAGTTCTGGTACTGCGCGCCGAAGAGTTCGGTGATCAGTGGCTGCTGCACCGACACGGCGAGGTCGTGGGGGATGTTGACGAGGATCAACGCGAACAGCCACGTCAGCATGACGTCGGCGTTGCCGAGCGCGACGAAGAACGGGATCGCGAACCCCGCCCCGACGACCGCGCCGGTCAGGTAGACCGGCTTGCGCCCGATGCGGTCGGAGACGTAGGCGAACAGCGGGATCGTCACCAGGCTGATCGCGCCCACGGCGATCGCGATGTTGAGGAAGATCTCCCGCGGCCAGCGCAGCGTCGTCGTCGAGTACGACAGCGCGAAGGTCGTCACCGTGTACATGGTGAACATCTCGACCATGCGGATGCCGATGATCTGCAGGAACGCGCCCGGGTGTCGGGTCAGCGCCTCGACGAGCGGGGGGCGCGTCGTCCGCTCCTCCTGCAGCGCGGCCTCGGCGGTCTGGGCATGGTGGATGTCCGCGACGCCGGAGCGCACCCACAGCCCGACCGCGACGAGCACGATGCTGATCAGGAACGGCACCCGCCAGCCCCACTCGCGGAAGCCGTCGCCCGACAGACGGCTCATGACCAGCACCAGCCCGTTGGCGAGGATCAGCCCGACGCCGTAGCCCATCTGGACGCCCGAGGAGAAGAAGGCCTTGCGGTGCTTCGGCGCTTGGGACACCGACATCAGCGCCGCGCCGCCCCACTCGCCCCCGACCGCGAAGCCCTGCACGACGCGCAGCAGCGTCAGCAGGATCGGCGCGAGGATGCCGGCGCCGAGGTGCTCCTGGAACCAGTCGTACGACGGCAGGCAGCCGATCAGCACGGTGGACAGGCCCATCATCACGATCGTGATCACCAGCATCCGCTTGGGCCCCAGCTTGTCGCCGTAGTGGCCGAACACCGCGCCTCCGAGCGGCCGGAACACGAACCCGACGGCCAGCGTCCCGAACGACAGGATCGTCCCGATGGCGGGGTCGGACGTCGGGAAGAACTCGTGGGCGAACACCAGCGCGGCGACCACGCCGTAGAGCAGGAAGTCGTACCACTCCACGACGGCCCCGAGGAAGCTGCCGGCCGCCGCGCGTCGGGCCATCGCCGGGGTGATCACCGGGGCTGTGGAGGGTTGGTTCGTCATCAGGTCAAGGTAACGGCGTCCGACCGGCGGACACCGGCATCCCACAGCTCGATCAACCGCCCTGCCGCACAGTCCTCGGCGAACGCCGTTTCCGCCCGGGAATGTCCGCCCGTCGGCGGGCGTTGAACAAGCATCGACCGTCACATCGGGGGTCGTCAGGAGGTAAACCGTGCTTGATCCCATCGCTCTGTTCAGCTACGAGGACCACGTCGATCAGCGACGCGTCCATGCCCGCACGCTCGTCGTGACCCTGGGCAGCTTCGTCGACGCCGGGCACAGCCAGCAGATGATCAACCAACACCTGATGAACTCGCTGCCCAACCACCTGCTGGGGCATTTCGACGTCGACCAGCTCATCGACTACGCCGACCACCGTCCGTCCATCCTGTTCGACCGCGACCACCTGAGCCGCTACGAGAAGCCGGCCATCGAGTTGCGCCAGGTCACCGACGACGCCGGCACCGACTTCCTGTTGCTGAGCGGCCCCGAGCCGAGCCTGCAGTGGGAGCGGATGGCCGCCACCGTTGAGCACCTCATCGACCAGTTCGACGTCGAGCAGACCGTGTTGTTGCAGGCCATGCCCGCTCCGGCGCCGCACACGCGTCCGGTCGCCATCACCCCATTCGCCAACGACCCCGACCTGCTCCCGGAGCACAACCCGATGCTGGGCGCGTTCCACATGAGCTCGTCGTTCACGTCCATGCTCACCGTCCGCCTCGGGGAGGCCGGCCACCACGTCGTCGGCCTGCTGGCGCACGTGCCGCACTACGTCGCCGAGATGGAGTACCCGCCCGCCTCGCTGGCCCTGCTCAACGAGCTGAGCCGCTACTCGTCGTTGCGTCTGCCCACCACCGGGCTCGAGGTCTCCTCGGCCGCCACGATGAACTCGGTCAACGAGCAGGTCGAGAGCAGCGAAGAGGTGCAGGCGGTCGTCCATCAGCTCGAGGAGCAGTACGACAACTTCATGGAGGGACGCCGCCGCGTCACCGCCGAGGCCGAGGACCTGCCCTCGGGCGACGAGTTGGCTCAGGAGTTCGAGGAGTTCCTCAAGAACGTCGAGCAGCGTCCGGACGAGGGAGAGGGTCCCGCCGAGCCGGACGACGGCGCCGCGAACTGACGACCCCGACCCCGGCCAGCCCCAGCAGCACCATCCCGATGCCCGCCAGCGACAGCGGCGTCAACGGCTGGTGCAGCACCACCACCGACAGCACCGACGCCGTCAGCGGCTCCGCGAGAGCGAGGGTCGCGGCGGTGGCGGCGCTCACCCCGCCCAGGCCCGCCTGATAGAGCAGGTAGGCCACGGCCGTGGCGACGATCCCCAGCCACGCCAGGATCACCGCCGACCTCGGCGAAGCCGCCCACGACAGGTCGGACCACAGCAGCGGGACGACCACGACCGGGAGCCCCACGAGAAAGACCCACGCCGTCGCGGCGAGACCGTCCTGCGTGCGCGACATCACGCCGCGCCCGGCCACCACGTACAGCGCGAAGAACGCGCCCGCGGCCACGCTCAGCAGCACACCGCCGACGTCGCCCCGCACGGACGCCCCGGCGCCCAGCACCAGCAGCGCGCAGCCGGCCAACGCGACCGCTGTCCCGATCGCCCAGGGAACCCCCGGACGCTCACGCTGCACCAGCCAGCCAAGCAGGCCTGCGACGACCGGGGCGGTCGTCAGCATGATCAGCGTCCCGACAGCCACCCCCGTGCGCTGGACGCCGGCGAAGAACGTCAGCTGATAGCCGGCGACGCCCAAGCCCCCCGCCAGCAGCCACCGCCACGGCACGCGACGCGGGATCTCCCGCACGGCCCGCGGTGCCTTGAGCAGCGCCGCCGCCATCAGCACCGTCGTGCCGATCAGCAGCCGCAGGCCGCCGACGGCCACCGAACTCACCGAGGGACCCAGGAGCGCTTGCGACGTCCCGGTCGTCCCCCACAGCATCGCGCCGCCGACGATCAGCAGCGGCGCGGGCGCCCCGCCGCGCGCCGGGTTCACTCCCCTCCGGTCGCGCACGAGTCGAGCGTGGCCGCCATCATCGCGATGTAGGACTCGGCGTCCATGCCGGGCAGCATCGTCCGCTGGGCCACCAACCCCATCCCGGAACCGATCGTGGCGCTCGCCAGCGCGGACACCGCCACGGGCGTCGCGGGCCGGCCCTGCGACTCGAGCCACGCGGCGCAGATCTTCTCCAGGCCGCCGCGCACCGCGGACATCTGTCCCGCCACCAGGTCGCGCAGGTGCGGGTCCGCGGACGAACCCGCCCACAACTGCAGGATCAGCGCCGAATCGAAGCGGTCAGCAACGATGTTCGCCACCAAGGTACGAAGCAGGTCGCCGGGCGATAGCACCGCCCCGTCGCTGGGCACGAGCGCGGACAGCGGCTCGGAGAGGGCCTTGGTCGCGACCGCCAGCACGACGTCGTTCTTCGACGAGAAGTGGTGGTAGATCGAGCCGGCCGATGAGCCGGATTCCTTGATGATCCCCGCGATCGACGTCCCATGCACACCCCGGGTGCGGATCAGGCGCGCCGCGGCGTCCACGATCGCGTCGCGCGCGCCACTTCGTTCCCTGTTCATGCACCCTCCCGTCTGCGCGAGACTATAGTCAGCCCTGACTAGAACGAGCATTTTGCCTTGCCCCGGGAGGGTTTGTGTCTTCGGTCTTCACCCTCGGCCTTGACATCGGTTCGACGACGGTGAAGGCCGTCGTCCTGGACGGAGCCACGACCGTCTTCTCCGATTATCGGCGGCACCACGCCGATGTTCGCGGCGAGGTGCGCCGGCTGCTGACGTCGATCGCGGACGCCCTCGGCCCCATCCGCGTCCGCGCGGCCGTGACCGGCTCCGGGGGCCTGCAGGTGGCCGAGCGCATGGGGGTGCCGTTCGTCCAAGAGGTCGTCGCCGCGACGGAGGCGATCGAAAGGCGCCACCCCGAGGCCGATGTGGTGATCGAACTGGGCGGCGAGGACGCCAAGATCACGTTCCTCAAGCCCGTCCCCGAGCAGCGCATGAACGGCACGTGCGCCGGTGGCACCGGCGCGTTCATCGACCAGATGGCCACGCTCATGCACACGGACGCCTCGGGGCTCGACGAGCTGGCGTCCCGCTACGAGCACCTGTACCCCATCGCCTCGCGCTGCGGCGTGTTCGCCAAGTCCGACCTGCAGCCGCTGCTCAACCAGGGTGCCGCCCACACCGACCTCGCGGCGTCCGTGTTCCAGGCCGTCGCCACCCAGACCATCGCCGGGCTGGCCTGCGGGCACCCGATCCGCGGCAACCTGGTCTTCCTCGGTGGCCCACTGCACTTCCTGCCCCAGCTGCGCGCCGCCTACGAGCGGGCGCTGGGCGACCAGGTCGAGTCGTTCACCACCCCGCCCAACGCCCAGCTCTACGTCGCGCTCGGCGCCGCGATGCTCGCCACCGGCGAAGCCGTCGAGCTCCCCCGGCTCACAGGGGCGCTGGAGCGGACGAGCACCACCGTCTTGCCGCTGGCGTCCGCCGCCATGCGCCCGCTCTTCGCCGACGACGCCGAGCGCCGCGCGTTCGACGAGCGGCACGCGCAGCACACGGTCGCCCAGGGCGACCTGGCGTCCGCGACCGGGGCGTGCTTCCTCGGTATCGACGCCGGCTCGACCACGATCAAGGCGGTCATCCTGAACGCCGACGACGAGATCGTCTTCAGCCACTACGCGAAGAACGAGGGCGACCCCGTCACCGCCGCGGTCGCGATCGTCCGGCGCATCCGCGAAGCGCTGCCCGATGGCGCGCACCTGGGGCGGGCATGCGTCACCGGTTACGGCGAGAAGCTCATCCAGACCGCGTTGCGCGTCGACGACGGCGAGATCGAGACGATGGCGCACTACCGCGCCGCCGAGCACGTGTCGCCGGGCGTGACGTCCGTGATCGACATCGGCGGCCAGGACATGAAGTACCTGCGCATCCGCAACGGCGCCGTCGATTCCATCGCGGTGAACGAGGCGTGCAGCGCCGGCTGCGGATCGTTCCTGCAAACGTTCGCCGAGACCATGGGCACCGACGTCGCCCACTTCGCCCAGGTGGCGCTCGAGGCCGAGCGTCCCGTCGACCTGGGGTCGCGCTGCACCGTGTTCATGAACAGCTCGGTGAAGCAGGCCCAGAAGGAAGGCGCGGGGGTCGGGGACATCTCCGCGGGACTGTCGTACGCCGTCGTCCGCAACGCGCTGTTCAAGGTCATCAAGCTCCGGGACGCCTCCGCGCTCGGCGACCACGTGGTCGTCCAGGGCGGCACGTTCCTCAACGATGCCGTGCTGCGCGCGTTCGAGCTGTTGACCAAGCGCGAGGTGATCCGCCCGAACATCGCGGGGCTGATGGGTGCCTACGGCGCCGCACTCACCGCCCACCGCAACCACCACCCCGGCGAGCGCACCTCGCTGTTGGGGCTGGACGAGCTGGACGGCTTCCGCATCGACACCGAGCGGCGCACCTGCCGGCTGTGCCAGAACCATTGCGGGCTCACGATCTCGCACTTCCCGGACGGCACCCAGCACGTCTCCGGCAACCGCTGCGAGCGGGGGGCGTCCCAGGAGGCAAAGCCGAAGCGCTCCGAGATCCCCAACCTGATGGAGTACAAGTACCGGCGCGTATTCCGTTACCGGCGGCTGACCGACGGGAAGGCCGTCCGCGGCGAGATCGGCATCCCGCGGGCGCTGAACATGTACGAGAACTACCCGCTGTGGTTCACGATCCTGACGTCGCTGGGGTTCAAGGTCGTGCTGTCCGGACGCTCCAGCCACGAGCTGTTCGAGTCGGGGATGGAGTCGATCCCGTCCGAGAACGTCTGCTACCCCGCCAAGCTCGCCCACGGGCACATCGAGTGGCTGCTGAAGAAGGGGATCACGACGATCTTCTACCCCTGCGTCAGCTACGAGCAGCGGGAGTTCGAGGCGTCCGACAACAACTTCAACTGCCCCATCGTCGCGTTCTACCCGCAGGTGATCGACAAGAACATCGACGCGCTGCGCGCACCGGGCGTGCGGTTCCTCGACCCGTTCGTCAACCTCGACCAGCCCGACAAGCTGGCCGAGCGCCTCGTCGAGACCTTCGAGGCCTGGGAGATCGGCCTGCCCGAGATGCGCGAGGCGGTCCGGCTCGGCTACGAGGAGGCGGCCCGGGTCAAGGCCGACGTCCACGCGGAGGGCGAGCGGGCGCTGGCGTACATGCGCGAGCACTCCTGCAAGGGAATCGTGCTGGCGGGGCGTCCCTACCACGCCGACCCGGAGATCAACCACGGCATCCCCGAGCTCATCAACCAGCTCGGCATGGTCGTCCTCACCGAGGACGCGGTGGCCGACGCCCCGCGCCTGGAGCGTCCGCTGCGCGTCCGCGACCAGTGGACCTACCACTCCCGGCTCTACGAGGCGGCCGGACGCGTCCGAGACGAGGACGACCTGCAGCTCGTCCAGCTCAACTCGTTCGGCTGCGGCCTGGACGCCGTGACGTCCGACCAGGTGCAGGAGATTCTGGAAGCCGCCGACGACGTCTACACCTCGCTGAAGATCGACGAAGTCGCGAACCTGGGCGCGGCGACGATCCGGCTGCGGTCGCTGAAGGCGGCCGCCGAGGAGCGGCGGGCGTCCAGCGAGATCGTCACCTACGACGCCCCGCGGCGCGGCTCCGCCGACGACCACCCGGTGTTCACCGCCGACAACCGGCGCCACCACACCGTCTACGTGCCGCAGATGGCGCCGATCCACTTCCGGCTGCTCATGCCGATCTTCAACCGGCTGGGTTATCGCTTCGAGCTGCTCGAGCACGCGTCCACCGAGGACGTCGAGGTGGGCCTCAACTACGTCAACAACGACGTCTGCTACCCGGCGATCATGGTGATCGGGCAGCTGATCAACGCGTTCGTCTCGGGGAAGGCCGATCCCAACAACTCCTCGGTCGCCATCACGCAGACCGGCGGCATGTGCCGGGCCACCAACTACGCAGGCATGCTCCGCAAGGGGCTGCGGGACGCCGGCTTCGGTCAGGTGCCAGTGCTGGCGATGAGCGCCCAGGGCCTGGAGGAGAGCCCCGGCTTCAAGCTGACGCCGGGGCTGCTGCACCGCGGTTTCCAGGCCCTCGTCATCGGCGACCTGCTGCAGAACTGCCTGCTGCGGGTGCGTCCCTACGAGGCCGAGCCGGGCAGCGCGCAGCGGCTCTACGAGCGCTGGGACGGCCTGGTGCGCGAGTTCTTCACCACCGGCGGCTACTCCGCCACGCTGGGACGCCGCATCGGCTACGGCTGGATCGTCGATCACCTCGTCCGCGAGTTCGACGACCTCCCCCTGACGGACGCCCCGCGGCGCCCCCGCGTCGGGCTGGTCGGCGAGATCTTGGTGAAGTTCCAGCCGGACGCCAACAACGACGCGATCAAGGTCGTCGAGGACGAGGGCTGCGAGGCCGTGCTGCCCGGGCTCGTCGAGTTCTTCCTGCAGTCCCTGCAGAGCAGCGGCTGGAAGCTGAAGAACCTCGGGCTGGGCAGCGCCAACGGCGTCCGCGCGCAGAAGGTGGTGCTCTGGCTGATCGAGCAGTACCAGAAGCCCGCCCACCGCGCCCTGGCCAGGGCGAACGGCAAGTTCACCGTGCCGGTGGACATCGCGACGATGGCCCAGCGGGCCGAGTCGATCATCTCGCTCGGGACGACCGCCGGCGAGGGCTGGCTGCTCACCGCCGAGATGATCGAGCTCATCGAGACCGGGACACCGAACATCATCTGCGCCCAGCCGTTCGCCTGCCTGCCGAACCACGTCGTCGGCAAGGGCATGTTCAAGGAACTGCGCCGGCTCTACCCGCAGGCCAACGTCGTCTCGATCGACTACGACCCGGGGGCGTCCGAGGTGAACCAGCTGAACCGCATCAAGCTGATGGTGGCGACCGCGCACAAGAACGCGGCCGCGACGCCCGCGTCGGCCCGGCGCGAGGATGACAAGGAGCTGGCCGGGCTCGGCCGCTGACCCCGTTCCTCGGACGCGGGATCGGCCCGGGGGCTGCCGTCCTGGCTCGGCCCGGACGGGCCGGGCTAGACCTTGAGCGCCTCGGTGCGCAGCTGACGGGCCTCCTCGGCGGTGGCGGTGCGCAGCGGGGCGTCGGCGAGGGCGAGGTCGCGTCCGACGATCGCGACGCGGTCGGTGCCGAGGTCGAGGTAGGCGGCCCAGCGGTCGGGCGCCGCCTCGAAGACGGACGCCTCGCGCGGGGTCCCGTCGAGGATCACCGTCGCCGGCACCCAGTCGCGGCCGCGCAGGTCGCGCGCGTGGTCGTCGGCGAGCCGGTTCAGCGCGTCGCCGGCGAGCTGGGGCTGCTCGTCCAGGGCGAGCATGAGCGCCACCTGCCGGGCCGCCCAGGAGCGGATACGGTCGCTGGGCATCTCCTCGTGTACGAGGACGTGCAGGAACGCCGCCGGCTGCTCGGCGGCCTTGCGGCGTCCGAACAGACCCCGGCGCACCTCGGCCGGCACCAGGCACTCCACGCCGATCGGGTCGATCGACAGCCCCTGCGGACGCCCCGTCCAGCGCGACATCGTCCAATCGGCCTCGAAGGCGGGCAGGTAGATCACGTTTCCTCCAGGTGGCGCGGGCCGGACGCCCCATTCTCCGCCGCCCCCGGACCCCTGGCAAACCTCGACCCGAGGTGGCGGAAATCCACCCGATCAGGCCGAAACCTCGCCGAACCGGCGGTCGTGGGCCAGAATGGGGCATGGCACCGAAGCAGAAGAAGCTCGACAAAGACCTATACGAAGCGGAACTGACGCGGCTCCAGGCCGAGCTGGTCGAGATGCAGGAGTGGGTGAAGGCGAGCGGGGCGCGCATCGTCGTGATCTTCGAGGGACGCGACGCCGCCGGCAAGGGCGGCGCGATCAAGCGCATCAGCGAGTACCTCAACCCGCGCATCGCCCAGATCGTCGCCCTCCCGGCGCCCACCGAGCGGCAGAAGACACAGTGGTATTTCCAGCGCTACATCGAGCACCTCCCGGCGGCCGGCGAGATCCGGCTGTTCGACCGCTCCTGGTACAACCGCGGCGGTGTCGAGAAGGTGATGGGCTACTGCACGCCCGAGGAGCACACCCGCTTCCTGCGGCAGGTGCCGACGTTCGAGCGGATGCTCATCGACGACGGCATCCTGCTGCGCAAGTACTGGTTCTCGGTGTCCGACAAGGAGCAGGAGAAGCGCTTCAGGTCGCGCCTGACCGATCCCATGCGGCGCTGGAAGCTCTCCCCCACCGATCTCGAGTCGCTGACCCGCTGGGAGGACTACAGCCGCGCCAAGGACGAGATGTTCGTGCACACCGACATCCCCGGCAACCGCTGGAACGTCGTCGAGGCCGAGGACAAGAAGCGGGCGCGCATCAACATGATCGCGCACCTGCTCGACTCGATCCCCTACGAGCACGTCGAGCACCCCGGCTTCGAGTTGCCGAAGCGGCCACCGAGCACCGGCTACCAGCGCACCGACCGCTCGCTGCAGAACGAGGTGCCCGACGTGGCGTCCAAGCTCGAGAAGCACTCCGGGCCGCCGCCGAAGAAGTACGTCGACCCCGAGGACGCCGACGACGGCGACGACCAGCACCACGACGTCGAGCCGCCCCACACGACCACGCCGCCCAAGGCAAAGACGTCGGGCAAGGCGAAGTCCCACGGCGACAAGGGCAAGTCCGGCAAGCGCCCGTAGCGGCCGGGCGGACGCGGGGGGCGTCCCTGATCAGGCCCGGGGTGCCGACAGCGTGGTCGGCACCCCGGACCGTCTTTTGAGGCCGGGGGCTGCCCGCGCAGGTCACTCGAGGTGAGCGGCGTTCACTCGAACGGGGACGGGTCTCCCGCGCCGCGGCGGACGATCTCAGGCTCGTCGCCGGAGAGGTCGACGACGGTGGTGGGGCCGTAGCCGCAGTCGCCCGAATCGAGGATCGCATCGACGCTGGCGCCGACCTCATGGTCGACGATGTAGCCCTCCATCAGCGGATCCTCCTCGTCGGGGAGGATCAGGGTGCTCGACATGAGCGGCTCCTCCAGCTCGTCCAGCAACGCCAGCGCCGTGATGTGCGACGGCACCCGGACGCCGACGGTGCGCTTCTTCGGCTGCAGCATGGCGCGCGGCGCCTCGCGGGTGGCGGGCAGGATGAACGTGTACGGCCCGGGGGTGAGCGCCTTGATCGCGCGGAACACGTCGTTGTCCATCTGGACGTACTGGCCCAGCTGCGCGAACTCGCTGCAGACCAGCGTGAAGTGGTGCTTGTCGGTGAGCCTGCGGATGCGGCGGATGCGGTCGAGGCCGTCCTTGTTGCCCATCGTGCAGCCGAGGGCGAACGCGGAGTCCGTCGGGTAGGCCACCAGGCCCCCGTCGCGGAGGATCTGGGCGACCTGGCCGATCGAGCGTCGTTGCGGGTTGGCCGGGTGAACCTCGAAGTAGCGAGCCATTCCGTCAGGATAGACCCGCTCCACCACCCCACCACGTCGTCGGGCTCACCCCTGACGGACGCGGCCCGGCGGACGCCCGCGGCGTCCTTCGAGGTCAGTCGGACCGCCGCCGGGTACCGGAGGGGCCGGTGGCACAATGACGGCCATGCCGTTGAACCTCCCCGAACAGACCCTCCGCCAGCGCAGCAGCATGAAGTGGCGCATGTACGACGCCGACGTCCTCCCGTTGTGGGTGGCCGAAATGGACGTCGCGATGCACCCGGCCGTCCGCGCGGCGATCGACGAGGCGCTGGACGCGAGCGACACCGGCTACCCCGCGGGCAACGAGTACCAGGAGGCCTTCGCCGCCATGGCCGCGGCCCGTTGGGACTGGCACCCCGACCCCGCCACCGAGATCGCGCGGGTCGGCGACGTGATGAACGCGATGCTGTCGATGCTGCAGGGCCTCACCGAGGAGGGCGACCACGTCGTCATCAACCCGCCCATCTACCCGCCGTTCCGCCAGATCGTCACCGGCTACAAGCGCCACCTCACCGAGGTGCCGCTCGTGGACGACCGCCTCGACCTGGACGGCCTGCGCGCCGCCTTCGCCGGCCCCGACAAGCCGACCGCCTACCTGCTGTGTTCCCCGCACAACCCGACCGGCACCGTGCATACCCGCGAGGAGCTCGCCGCCGTCGGTGAGCTGTGCGCCGAGTTCGGCGTCCATTTGCTCGCGGACGAGATCCACAACGTGCTCGTCGACCCCGGCACCGAGTTCGTCCCGCTGCTGTCGGTGCCCGCGTGCTCGCACGCGATGGTGGCGACGTCCGCCGGCAAGGGCTGGAACCTGGCCGGCTTCAAGGGCGGGCTGATCATCCGCGGCACGGACGCCGCCGACAAGCTCGCCGCGCTGCCGCCGCTGGCGCGCCAGTCCGGCGGGCAGTTCGCGAAGATCGCCCACACGGCCGCCATGCGGCACGCCCAGGGCTGGGTGGACGACCTCATGGCCGAGGTGTCTGCCAACAAGGACCTGCTGCAGCGCCTGCTCGCCGAGCAGCTGCCCGCCGTCGTCTACCGCCGCGCCCCCGGCACCTACCTGGCGTGGCTCGACTGCTCGGCCCTCGGCCTGGAGAACCCCTCGCTGCACTTCCGGACGAAGGGCAAGGTCGCGCTGAACAACGGCAGCGACTTCGGCCCCGAGTACGGGCAGTTCGTGCGGATGAACCTCGCCGCCGCACCCGAGCTCATCACCGAGGCCGTGACGCGGATGGCGTCCTCGCTGGAGCGCTGAGGCCAGCCGCTGGCGTTCAGCCGCCGGCGCGGTCGGAGGCGAGCAGCACCGAGGTCGCGTCGGCCTCGGCGGACAGCGTCCGGATGCCGATGATGCTCAGGAAGACGGTGTCGGTGCTGACGCGCGTGCGCACCTCGACGGCCCCGCCGGACACGGTCGCCGTCCCCTGGACGCCGCTGCCCGCCAACACCTGGCGCGCGGCGGCGAGCATCTCGGCGCTGTCGGCTTCGCGTCCGCCGGCCCGGGCGGTGGCGCCGGCGTCCGTCCCTGCGCGGGCGGCCTGGGCCGCCACCTGGTGGGCCTTGCGGGACGCCGCCGACTGGGCGCCTCCGTCCACGACGAGGCCCGCCATCAGGATCAGGGCCGCCACGACCACGGCGACGAACACCGTCAGCGAGTGTCCGCGCTCGTCGCGGTCGTCCCGTCGCTTCCTCATGGCCCTCCCCCGTCGCGTCCGCGGCGTCGGTGGCCGGACGCCGCGGCGTCAGTCTGGCATGGGCGCGGAGGCGTCCGGCGACTTTCTGCAGGCATATGCATGGGGAGAAGTCCCCTCTTAGGCTGGGGGCAGCAAGCATTCCCGATCGAGAGGTTTCGTCATGGTCAAGAAGGTCGCCCTGCTGACCGCGGGCGGGTTCGCCCCGTGCCTGTCCACCGCCGTCGGTGGGCTCATCAGCAAGTACACCGAGCTGTCGCCCGACACCGAGATCATCGCCTACAAGAGCGGTTACCAGGGGTTGCTGACCGGCGACTACTTCGAGGTCACCGACGAGGTCCGCAAGAACGCCGGGCTGCTGGAGCGCTTCGGCGGCTCCCCCATCGGCAACTCGCGCGTCAAGCTCACCAACGCCAAGGATCTCGTCAAGCGCGGCCTCGTCGAGGAGGGCGCCGACCCGCTGCAGGTCGCCGCGGAGCGCCTGGTCACCGACGGCGTCGACGTGCTGCACACCATCGGCGGCGACGACACCAACACCACCGCCGCCGACCTCGCCGCCTACCTGAAGAACAACGACTACGGCCTCACCGTCGTCGGCCTGCCCAAGACGATCGACAACGACGTCGTGCCGATCCGCCAGTCGCTGGGCGCCGACACCGCCGCGGATCAGGGCGCCCTGTTCGCCAAGAACGTGCTCGCCGAGCACAACGCGAACAGCCGCACGCTGATCGTCCACGAGGTGATGGGCCGCAACTGCGGCTGGCTGACCGCCGCGACCGCCCGCAAGTACCACGACTGGGTCAAGGAGACCCAGTGGCTGCCGGAGATCGGCCTCGACCCGAAGGCGTGGGACATCCACGCGGTTTATGTGCCGGAGCGCGAGATCGACCTGGCCGCCGAGGCCGAGCGCCTGCACAAGGTGATGGACGAGGTCAGCTGCGTGAACATGTTCATCTCCGAGGGCGCCGGCGTGGAGTCGATCGTCGCCGAGATGGAGTCCCGCGGTGAGGAGGTCGCCCGGGACGCCTTCGGTCACGTCCGGCTCGACTCGGTGAACCCGGGCCAGTACTTCGGCAAGCAGTTCGCCGAGGCCCTGGACGCCCAGAAGGTTCTGGTGCAGAAGTCCGGCTACTTCGCGCGGTCGGCCGCGTCGAACCAGTTCGACCTGGATCTCATCCACACGATGGCGGACCTTGCCGTGGAGTGCGCGCTGCGCGGTGAATCCGGGGTCATCGGTCACGACGAGGAGCAGGGCGACGAACTGCGGGCCATCGAGTTCGAGCGCATCAAGGGCGGCAAGCCCTTCGATGTGGAGCAGGACTGGTTCAAGGCGCTTCTGAGTGACATCGGGCAGGCCTGACCTGCAAGCAGGCATCCCTTTACAAGTACAACCCGCGGGCTGGCGCCTCGTGCGCTGGCCCGCGCGGTGCCTGGGAGACAGATTCTTGGCCGCACCTCAGCCCTGGCTGAAAAACGGCCTCAGTCTCTCCCGCAATCCAGGATCACCCACGTACACGAACGTGCCTTTGATGCCTCGCGTGAGCAACACCGCGTAGATGTTGACGATATAACGACGCAGATCGTCGTCGGTAAGAACGATCCCCAGCCTGGGGTTGTTCTCTTTGCCCTTCTTGTCGTAGTAATTCGACCGATCGACCACCACGTGGTCAGTGCTGCGATCGAGTCGCAGATCGGGGCCGATGATGACGCCCGCGTAGTTGAGGTCGTACCCCTGGATTGTGTGGATGGAGCCGACCTCATTCACCGAGCCCGGGGCGTTGATCCAGTCTCGTTCCGTGGTGTTCCACCGCAGGTCCCGCCCGTCGAGATGAATGTCGTAAGCGGACGGATTGTTCTTCGAGACCCAAGGCCAAGCGAAACCCGCCACCAGCCGAGCAAGCCCGTGCTCGGCGTCCAGCCGCTTGATCTCGTCGTGCATGGCCCCTGCGTCGTCGAAGAAGCGAAGGTCATAGCCGCCGAACGTCCGCGGCGCCGGCGGCGGTTCGTCGCCCAGGACACGACGCACGTACTCGATGTAGTCAGCGCCGCCTTGGACCCGCATCTGGGAACTCAATTGAAAGTACCGTCCCGAGGCGACAGCGGAGCGCAGGATGGCGTCCACCGTTTGTTTGGAAAGGTCGCCCGGCCGCACCGTTTGTAAGGGGTCGAACAAGAGCACTTGGTGACGGCTGCGAGCCAGGATCCAATCGAGTTGCGTGTGGCTGAGGTCGTCGTCACCGAACAATGCCTCGTTGATCGCACGGAACTTGGCATTCTGCATCCCGGACGACTGGTTTGCCCTGAGGCTGAGCCGGTGGGCCTCGTCCACCACCAGCACATCGAAAGTTTCGGCAGCGTCACCCACATCGAACGGGCTGAGCACCATCGATGAATCCAGGCCAGGCGTCTTCTTGAAAACCCGCTTGATCGAGGCGCGCAGGGATTGCTGGGGGATGACGATGCCGATACGGAGACCTTGCAAGACGTCGGCGTGACCCGCCGTGAAGAATTCGGCGAACATCGAGTCCGCGTCAGGATCTTCGTGCGGATTTTTGTGTTCGATGTCTTTGAGGAGCTTCATGAGGTAGATGGCGACAATCGTCTTCCCTGTTCCGGGGTCACCTCGGACGACGCTGAGCGACCGTGTCTTCCTCTCGATGTCATCGAACAGCCCCTCGACGATGTCGAGAACGGCCACGGCCTGGTCGTGGTTCAGCGCCTTGAACGGCGAGAGCTTGAAGAGGTCGCTGCTCTCGATCTGCGGGATCGTCCGCGTAAAGAGCCCCTTAGCCTTCAGCTCATCGAAAACTGCATCGAACGTGGAGGCATAGAGGACACGCTCATAGTAATCCGCGTTCGTGATGCCCTCATTGCGGTTGAGAACGCGAAGAGTTCCGTCACCGGCGAACCATCGGATGAGGGTCGATTCCAGGTCAAGACAGGCTGATTTGTTGAAACGCTCGTCGAGCACTACGCGAAGGGCCGTCAGCCCTGCTTTCGATTCGGAGACGACGTGGTTCCGCATGCGCGCAGCGAGGTTAAGTGTTTCTCCCACGTAGACGTCACGCGCATTGTTCAGCACGTAGACGACCGGCCAGTTCCCGTACTTTTCGTCGTCGTTGCTCCATTCGGGCTTGACACCGTGACGGAACGAGAGTTCGTCGATCCTAAAGCTCGTCATACTTCGTGCTCCGCCCCCGAGCCTTCTCGACCGGATACTTGCCAACCGTCATTCCAAGCTTGTCCAGGACGATCTGGTCGGGATCGAGTCCCAGTTTGTCGGAAAGCAGGTAGCAGTACGTGAGAACGTCGGCGAGTTCCTCAGCCACGCGGTCTTGTCGCGGGTTGGCGTCCCACTGGAAGCACTCAAGCAGTTCCCCTGCCTCGATGCAGATGCTCTTGGCCAAGTTGTCCGGCGCGTGGAACTGTCCCCAGTCACGCTCACGAACCATCGTTCGCAGCTGTTCCAGCACCTCTTGCTTTGTTTCTTCAGCCACCGACTCAGCCTATATGAGGCCCCGCGGCAGCCGCTTCGCCAACACGACGTTAACGCACCGACGAGAGCATGACGCTCGCTACGTCCCCAGGCCCGAGGAAGAACCGACGGGCTGCCCGCGGGAGGATGCGAGGAGAGGAACTCGATCTCTCGACGAACCGCCCGTGATCAATTGTCCGAATGTTCCGGGCCGCCAATCAATTCCAGGTCGCGCGCACGCTCTCCATGATGGACGCGTCCACCAACCCCACCGCCCGCAGAACGGCGGCAGGTGCGGCGTCCGGGCTGGGGTTGGTGACCACGACCCCGTAGGCCATCCGCACCACCAGGATCAGGTCCGCGACCTCCAGATCGGAGCGCACCAGCCCTGACTCCTGTGCCCGCGCCAGCGGCCCCTCTAACAGCGCGGCGATCGTCCCGGTCCCCTCGAACTCGGGCACCTCCCCCGCGTGCACGACGGCGTCCACGAATGCGGACGACTCCACCACCGACCCCAGCAACTGAGCCATCAAGATGCCCAGCGCGTCCGGCCCCGGGTGCAGCGCGGCCAACCGCGCCAGATCGTCGATGTTCTCGGAGAACACGGCCAGCGCCAGCGCGATCCGGGAAGGGAAGTGCCGGTACAGCACCCCCTGCCCCACCCCGGCCGCCTTCGCGATCGCGCTCAAGGGCACCTCGTAGCCGCGTTCCGCGAACAGGCGGCGCGCGGCTCCGATGAGCGCCTCCCGGTTGGCGGACGCGGCCGCGGGTCCCCGATTGTGGCTGGCCTTCTCGTGCGGCATGCTGGAACCCTAGCAACCGGACACTGCTGTCCGGATAGGAGGGATCATGTCCGCGGACTCCACCTACGACGTCGTCGTCGCCGGCTCCGGCGGCGCGGCCTTCTCGGCGGCCATCGCCGCCAAGGACGCCGGCCTGACGGTGCTGATGCTCGAATCCACCGATCGCTGGGGCGGCAGCACGTCCATGTCGGGCGGCGGCCTGTGGCTGCCCAACAACCCACTCATGCAGCGCGACGGCGCCGGCGACTCCCGCGAGGAGGCGCTGGACTACCTTGAGCGCACCGTCGGCGACGAGGGCGCCGCCACCTCCCGAGCCCGCAAGGAGGCGTTCGTCGACAACATCGCGCCGCTCGTCGAACTGCTGGAACGCCACGGCGTCCGCTTCGCTCGCGGCGCCGACTACCCCGACTACTACCCCGAGTTGCCCGGCGGGAAGATCGGGCGTCCGGTCGAGGTCGTGCCGTTCGACCGCAAACGCATCGGCGACTGGTGGGACAGTTCGCGCGGCCAGGACGGCGTCCCCGCCCCGGCGATGACCGACGACTTCTGGCTGCTGCAGCGGGCGTGGTCCTCTCCGGGCGGCATGATGCGGGGCGCCCAGGTCATGGGCCGCGTCGCTGCCATGCTCGCCCGCGGTCAACGCTTGGTCGGGATGGGCGCCGCGCTCGCCTGCGCGCTGCTCGACGTCGCCCAGAATCTCAACATCGAGCTCCGCCTGAGCTCCCCGGTCGACGAACTCGTCGTCTCCGACGGCCGCGTCACGGGCGTCGTCACGAAGGGCCAGACGATCCACGCCACCCGCGGCGTCGTGCTGGCTTCCGGCGGCTTCGACCACAACGAGCAGATGCGCGAGCGGTACCAGGAGGTCGACGGGTCGGCGTCCCAGGGCAGCAGGGGCAACCTCGGCGGTCCGATCACGCTGGCAGAGTCGATCGGGGCCGCGCTGGCCCTCATGGACGACGCCTGGTGGGGCGGCTCGATCCCGCCGTACTCCCCCGACTCCACGCCGGCCTTCCTCGTCTCCGAGCGGTCGGTGCCGCACTGCATCATCGTGGACGCCGCCGGCGACCGGTTCGCCAATGAGTCCGAGAGCTACGTCGACCTGGGCCACCACATGCGCGAGCACGCGGCGTCCGTGCCGGGCAGATACTGGATGATCAGTGACCTGCGGCACGCGCTGAAGTACATGCGCAGTTACGCCCTCGACCCGCGCGTCACCAAGGCACGCACCGAGGCCGGCATCCGCCACGTCGCCCCGAACCTGGACGCCCTGGCCGCCAAGCTCGGCATGGAGCCCACCCGCCTGCGCGCCACCATCGACCGGTTCAACGGGTTCGCCCGCACCGGCATCGACCAGGACTTCGGCCGCGGCAACTCCGCGTACGACAGGTATTACTCCGACCCGCTCTGCCGCCCTAACCCCACCCTGGGCACGATCGAGAAGGGCCCGTTCACGGCGATCGAGCTCGTCCCCGGCGACCTCGGCACCAAGGGCGGTGTCGTCACCGATGAGCACGCCCGCGCGCTCCGCGAGGACGGCTCGGTCATCGACGGCCTGTACGCCGCCGGCAACTGCTCGGCGTCCGTCATGGGCCGCACCTACCCCGGCCCCGGCTCGACGCTCGGCCCGGCCTGTGTGTTCGGCTTCATCGCCGGACGCCACCTGGCCGAAGGGAACTGACATGGACGTGCGCGGCAAGACCTTCGTCGTCACCGGCGGAGGCAACGGGATCGGACGCGAAGTCGTCCTCGCCCTGCTCAAGCGCGGCGCCCGCGTCGCTGCCGTCGACCTGATGCCGGACGCCCTGGCGGCAACCGCGTCCTTGGCCGGCTCGGGCGCCCGGCTGAGCACCCACGAGGCGAACGTCGCCGACGTGGACCGGGTGAACGCTCTGCCCGCCGAGGTGATCCCGGCGCATGGGTCGGTCGACGGGGTGCTGAACGTGGCGGGGATCATCCAGCCGTTCGTGCCCTTCGCGGAACTCGACCGGGCGACGATCGAACGGGTGATGAACGTGAACTTCTGGGGCGTCGTGAACACCTGCCAGGCGTTCCTGCCCGAGTTGCTGGCGCGACCCGCGGCGTCCCTGGTGAACGTGTCGTCGATGGGCGGCTTCCTCCCCGTGCCCGGACAGACCGTCTACGGAGCGTCCAAGGCCGCGGTGAAGCTGCTGACGGAGGGGCTACGCGCCGAGACGCGCGGCACCGCGGTGGCGGTGACGGTGGTCTTCCCCGGCGCGATCGGCACCAATATCTCCGCCAACAGCGGCGTCGATACTCCCGGGAGCCCGCCGCCGGAGTCCGTCGACGCCAAGAACCGCACGACCTCGCCGCAAGACGCCGCCGAGACCATCATCAAGGGCATGGAGAAGGGCGCCTACCGGGTGATGGTCGGGAGGGACGCCACCTTCCTGGACGCCTTTGTGCGCGCCGCGCCCCAGCGAGCCATGGAGTTCATCGCCAAGCAGATGGCAGGTCTGCTCCAAAGGTGAGGACGCCATCGCTCGGTCAGGACTCCGCGGCCGACACCGCCCCCGGCAGGGTCGCGTCCAAGACGAACCCGCCGCCGTGTGGTGGCCGGGCCGAAGTGGGTCGCGACCTCCTGGCTCGTGTCGTTCATGGCCGCGCCGCACGAGGTGCGCTCTCCCCTCTGGCCCTGTTTGCTCGTCGTTCGTTGAGCCACGCGCCCACGGCGGTGTTTCGGACGAAGAGCTGGTAGGTGGCCAGGAGGATCGCCGTTGTCACGACGATGTTGAGCAAGGCCTTGAGAGCCGGGGGCCACGCGAGACCGGCGATGAGCACCTCGAAGAAAGTGAGGAGGACGAGGTGCAGGAGGTACATCCAGTAGGAGGCGTCCGCCAGGTAGCGGATCCAGGGCCGCTCCGTGGTCAGGTACCGGACGGCTAGGCCGAGCGCGGCGTAGCAGGACAGCCAGCCGAAGAGGGCTATCAACGTCGACCAACCGGGGGGCGGCGCATTCATGTCCACGGGTAGGAGGCCCAGTTCGAGCAGGACCACCAGGACGACCAGAGCGCCGGCGTGCCACCACGCCTGCCGCCCCAGCCGGACGAGCGACCCCTCGTCATGGGTCAGCAGCCATCCGACCCCGAACGCCCCGACGTAGGCGATGAGCGCGACGGGGTCGGGAAGGATCGTGGAGGGCGCGACGATCCCTGAGGGGTCGGCCTGGATGTTCGTCGTGACGGCGTAGGGAATGGCGGCGACAAGGACGCCACCGGGGATGGTGAGCACGCGGGCCAGGCCCTTCGCCACTCGATCGCTCGCGGCCGGAAAGAAGCGAACAGCCACGGCTCGCAGGACGAGGACGGTCACGATGACCTGGGTCAGGACCCACAAGAACCAGAGATGCCCCAGGTCGATGCCTCCCAGCAGGCCGCCGTGACCGGCGACATCGGGCCGGATCAGCTCGGTCCCCGTCCGGGAGGCGTGCCACGCCGCGAGGAGCCCCAGCGGCATCACGGCGAACGGCCAGAACACCACCACGGGCAGAGTGATGCGCTTGAGCCGGTCGACGAGGTAGGCACCCGTCCCCCGCCGGTCCCTCATGATGCGACCGAAATACCCCGCCATGAGCATGAAGAGACTCATCCGGAAGAAGTGGATGGCCGAGATCAGGACGATGGGCCAGTCCGCACGCCGCGTGTCCTCGACGAGCCACGGCATCCCCGCGGCGATCGGCATCAGGCTGTGAAGGATGATGCACAGCAGGAGCGCTCCGCCTCGCACGGCGTCGAGACCGTGGATCCGCCGCGGACGGACCGCGACGGCAGGGGTTGTTGTCCACGGGGGAGGTCATCGCGTCGGTTCCCATCGGAAGAGAAGGCGACCGACCAGCGCCGACACGACGAGGAGCCCGGCGAGCAGGAGGAGTGGGCGAGCGGACGTCGCACCGCCGTCCCACAGCGGCTGGACGAGTTCGACGAACCACCGCACCGGCGAGTACGCGAACACCCGGCGCACTCCCTCGGGGAGCACGGCGATGGGGGTCCAGGCCCCCGACGTCAGCATCAGCAGGATCATGAGGACGTTCCCGATGCCGGTCGCCGCCCCCACCGAGGGGTACAGGCCCGCCAATGCGAACCCGAGCGCCAGGAACACCACGAGGCCGAACGCGCACGCGAGGAGGACGCCCAACACGGTGCTCGGCAGCGCCACCTGAAAGACAACCACGCCGACCAACAGCGCCGCCACCATGCCGACCATGCCGACGAGGAAGTTCACGGTGAGCGTGGCCGCGACGAACGTCGAGCGACGCAGCGGCGTCAGCTCCAGTCGCCTCAGGGCACCCGTGTCGCGCAGCGTCAGGAGACTGACGGGGACCTGAAGGACACCGGTCATCGCGAGCACCAGGGACGCGAAGCCCGGAAGGCCGGAGTCGAGCATGCCCCGCCCGCCGAATTCGGGCCGCGGCTCGTTCCCGAAGATCAGGCCCAGGATGAGCACGAGGGCCGGCGCGAACGCGAACGCGAAGAACAGCCCGACGGGCTCACGGCGTTGGGATCGCCAGAGCGCCGTGACGAGGGCTCGATACGCCTTCATCAGTGAGTCCCTTCTGAGTGGATGCCGCGCCCGGTCAGGGCCAGGAAGACGTCCTCCAACCCGGGAGAGGTGGTGGAGACGTCCGTGACGGTGATGTTGTCGTCCGCGAGGCGGGACAAGACTGCAGGCACAACACCGGCGGAACCCCGGATGACGAGGTCACGCCCTTCGAGCTGCACGTGGCCCACCCCGGGGATATCGGCCAGCGAGAGGTCGTCGGTGGGTACGGCGGAGAGCACGAAGCGAGCCGTCCCGACCGGGGCGTACTGAGCGACGAGAGCGGGCACCGTGTCGAGGGCGACGATCCTGCCGTGGTCGATGATCGCCACGCGGTCACAGAGTCGCTCGGCTTCCTCCATGTAATGCGTCGTGAGGACGACGGTCGCCCCCTGGTCGCGGACCTGTTCGACGGTGCCCCACATGTCGCGGCGCGACTGTGGATCCAGGGCGGTGGTGAGTTCGTCGAGGAAGGCGAGCTCGGGCCTGTGGAGTAACGCGAGGGCAACGAAGACCCGCTGCCGCTCGCCACCGGAGAGGCGATCCACCCGATCCTTAGCCTTGCCCTCGATTCCGAGAGTGGAGAGGAGCGGGCGCCACGGCTGGGGCTGCGGGTAGAGGGCGGAGTACAGCTCCAACGACTCTCCCACGGTCAGCCGCGGCGGCAGGGCCGCGCTCTGCAGCTGGACCCCGACACGCGTGGCAAGTTCCGCTCGATGACGCACCGGATCGAGACCCAGCACCTCGACGCGTCCGGAGGTCGGGGAGTCCAGTCCTTCGAGGCAGTTGAGGAGGGTCGTCTTCCCCGCGCCGTTGGGGCCGACGATGCCGAAGATCTCACCCCGTCGCACCGCCAGACTCACCCCGTCCAGAGCGACCGTCGTGTCGAACGAGCGACGGACGTCCTCGCACACCACCACGGCGGTCACCGGGCCCCCCCGGAGGTGCGGGTCGCCATCTCGGGGTCCCCGCCGGGCACGGCCTGGCCGCCCGGTCGGTCGAGCGCCTGTCTCTTCATCCCACTCCGTTCGTCGCGTGCATTGGTAGCCTTTGTGCCACAAGTATAACTTGTGGCACAAGTAGCGCGACAGTGGTCTGGGATACCTCACCCGTCCCTGTCAGGAGCCCCGAGAACGGCAGTCCACCCCCACGCGTCCACCGGCCTCGGGCGCGTCGGGCCGTGAACGAGTTCGGGCGGACACGCCACGCGCGTGTCCGCCCTTCCGCGTGGGCTGAGTCAGCCGCAGCGACGCAGGTGCCGGGTGGGACCGCTCACTCAGCCGGCGGTACGGGCCCTGGTCCGGGCCGTCCACCAGGCATGGCCTGCGCGACGATCTGGTCGAGGAGTTCCTGGCGGAGGAGGGCGATCCCCCCCTCCACGTCGGCGAGGAGCAGGAGGGAGTCCCCGGGCTTGATGTCGAACAGGTCACGAGCGCCTTTGGGGATGACGACCTGGCCCTTCGGTCCGACCTTGACCGTGGCGGCGAACTTGTCCGGGAGCCCTTCGGGATGCTCAACATTCATCGTGCCTCCTACGGCCCCGCCGGGGTCTCACCGTCGGCGTCCACGTCGTCGTCGGCGGCGTAGGACTCCAGCGGCGGGCACGAGCACACCAGGTTCCGGTCGCCGAAGGCGCCGTCGATACGCGCGGACGCCGGCCAGTACTTGTCCGTCCCGCCGGCACCGATCGAGCCCAGCACTCGCCCAGCCGGGAACGCCGCCACGGACCGCGGGTACGGGTGGTCCCATTCGTCGGCGGTCACCTCGGCCAGCGTGTGCGGGGCGTTGTGCAGCGGGTTGTCGTCGGCGGGCCACTCCCCCGCGGCGACCCGCTCGCTCTCCGCGGCGATCTGCGCCATCGCGTCGGCGAACCGGTCCAGCTCGGCCAGCGACTCCGACTCCGTCGGCTCGACCATCAGCGTCCCGCTCACCGGGAAGCTCATCGTCGGGGCGTGGAACCCGTAGTCGATGAGGCGCTTAGCGACGTCGTCCACCGTCACGCCGGTGCGCTGCGTCATCGGCCGCAGGTCAACGATGCACTCGTGCGCGACCAGCCCGTTCTCCCCGTGGTACAAGATCGGGAAGTGCTCCGAGAGCCGCTTGGCCAGGTAGTTCGCGTTCAGCACCGCCGCCACGGACGCCTCGCGCAGCCCGTCCGGGCCCATCATCGCCATGAACGCGTACGTGATCGGCAGCACGCCCGCCGACCCGAACGGCGCCGACGACACCGGGCCGTAGGACGTCTCGGGGCCGGCCTCGGGCAGCAGCGGGTGGTTCGGCAGGTACGGCGCCAGGTGCTCGCGGACGCCGATCGGCCCGACGCCCGGGCCACCACCGCCGTGCGGGATGGCGAACGTCTTGTGCAGATTCAGGTGGCTGACGTCCGAGCCGAACCGGCCCGGCTGCGCCAGGCCCATCATCGCGTTGAGGTTCGCGCCGTCGACGTAGACCTGCCCGCCGGCGTCGTGCACCATCGCGCACACCTCGGCGATGCGGCCCTCGAAGACCCCGTGCGTCGACGGGTACGTCGCCATCAGCACGGCCAGCTGGTCGCGGTGCTTGTCGATCTTCGCCGCGAGGTCGTCCATGTCGATGGAGCCGTCCTCGCTGATCGTCTTGACGACGACGACCTTCATGCCGGCCATCGCGGCGGACGCGGCGTTCGTCCCGTGCGCCGACGCGGGGATCAGGCACACCGTCCGCCCCTCCTCCCCGTTGGCCCGGTGGTACGACCGGACGGCCATCAACCCCGCGAACTCCCCCTGGCTACCCGCGTTGGGCTGCAGGCTGACCCGCGCATA
The DNA here is from genome assembly GCF_000826085.1 of Nigerium massiliense. GTDB lineage: Bacteria > Actinomycetota > Actinomycetes > Propionibacteriales > Propionibacteriaceae > Propioniciclava > Propioniciclava massiliense. The sequence continues at coordinate 452,193 of NZ_CCYM01000003.1, forward strand.
CCCGGTGACGGCGGCGAGCCACTCCTCGAGCGACGCGATCATCGCGGTGTAGCCCTCGGCGTCCTCGATCGGGACGAACGGGTGCAGGTTCGCGAAGCCGGGGTAGCTGATGGGCTCCATCGCGGCCGCCGGGTTGAGCTTCATCGTGCACGACCCCAGCGGGATCATGCCCTTGTCGAGCGCGAAGTCCCGGTCCTGCAGGGTGCGCAGGTAGCGCATCATCTCGGTCTCGGAGTGATAGTTCGAGAACACCGGGTGCGTCAGGTAGGCCGACGTCCGCTCGGGCTGGCCGAGGCTCCCCCACTCCTCCTCGGTCAGCCACTCCCCGCCGAACGAGGCGACGACGGCGTGCAGGTCGAACGGTGTGGCGTCCTCGCCGACGCTGATGCCGACGGTGTCCGTATCGATGCGGCGCAGGTGGATGTCGTGCTCGCGGGCCTGCGCGACGACCGCGTCGGAGCGTCCGGGCACCTCGACGGCCAGGGTGTCGAAGAACGTGTCGTAACGCGGGGTGTGCCCGGCGCGCACGAGGTTCGCCGCCAACTGCCGGGTCGCCGTCGCGACGTCGGACGCGATGCGCTTCAGCCCGTCCGGGCCGTGGTAGACCGCGTACATGGACGCCGTGACGGCCAGCAGCACCTGGGCGGTGCAGATGTTCGAGGTCGCCTTCTCGCGCCGGATGTGCTGCTCGCGCGTCTGCAGCGCGAGCCGGAATGCCTGGGTGCCGTCGGCGTCCTTCGAGACGCCGACGAGGCGTCCGGGGATCTGCCGCTCGAGTCCCTCCCGCACCGCGATGTAGCCGGCGTGGGGACCACCGTAGAACAGCGGGACGCCGAAGCGTTGGGTGCTGCCGACGGCCACGTCGGCGCCCCACTCGCCGGGCGGGGTCAGCAGCGTCAGCGCGAGCAGGTCGGCCGCCGCGATGCACAGCGCGTTGTTCTCGTGCGCCTTCGCGGCGATGGTCGTGAGCTCGTCGAGCGTGCGCAGCTGCCCGTCGGCCCCGGGCGTCTGCACCACGACGGCGAAGGCCTCGTGCCGCTGCAGCGCCTCGACGAGGTCGTCGGCGACGACGATCTCGATGCCCTGGGCGAGCATGCGGGTGCGCACGACCGCCTCCGACTGCGGCAGCAGCTGTGCGTCGAGGACGACGACCGAGCCCTTCCGGACGGCCCGGCGCGCGAGCTGGATCGCCTCGGCGACCGCCGTGCCCTCGTCCAGCAGGCTGGCGCCCGAGGTCGGCAGGCCGGTCAGGTCGGAGACCATCGTCTGGAAGTTCAGCAGCGCCTCGAGGCGTCCCTGGCTGATCTCGGGCTGGTAAGGGGTGTACGCGGTGTACCAGCCCGCGTTCTCCAGCACGTGCCGCCGCACCACCGCGGGGGTCACGGTGCCGTAGTACCCCAGGCCGATCATCGCCCGCCCGGGGTTGTTGGCGGCGGCCATCGCGGCGAGCCGGTTCTGCGCGTCGCGCTCCGAGATGGCCGCCGGCAGGCCCAGTGAGTCGTCGAGCAGGATGTCGGACGGCACCGCCGCGGCGACCAACTGGTCGGCGTCCTCGTAGCCCAGCGACCGCAGCATCTGCGCGCGTTCGCCCTCGTCGCTTCCCAGGTGACGGCTCACAAAAGCTTCCATAGCTCGCTCTCCCCTCGCGTCGCCGGCCTCATGCCGCGCGTCCTGCACGCGAGAGCCAATCTATCCTGACTCCCGACAACACCGGGCCGGCGTCGTCGGCGCGCGCCCGATCCGTCCCGTCCGCCGCCGCGCCCCACGCGCGTCAGCCCGGCGACAAGGCCGGGCTGAACGAGGGGACGACGAAGGTTGGCTCAGCTGACGTGACGCTGGCGGCGGCGCAGCGACAGCTCGTCGACCGCGGGCTCGGCGTCCGCCTTCTCGGTGGGCAACTCTGAAAGGCTGCCCTCCAGGTCGTGCCAGACCCGGCCGAGCGCGATGGCGAAGATGCCCTGGCCGCCGTGCACGAGGTCGATGATCTCCTCGTTCGAGATCGCCTCGTACACCGAGACCCCGTCGCTCATCAGGGTCACCGACGTGAGGTCGTGGACGCCGCGGGCGCGCAGGTGATCGATGGCGGTGCGGATCTGCTGCAGCGAGATGCCGGCATCGAGCAGGCGCTTGACGACCTTCAGCATCAGGATGTCGCGGAAGCTGTACAGCCGCTGGGTGCCGGAGCCCTCCGCCGAGCGGATGCTGGGCACCACCAGGCCGGTGCGGGCCCAGTAGTCGAGCTGGCGGTAGGTGATGCCGGCGGCCGAGCAGGCGATGGGGCCGCGGAAGCCGAGGTCGTCGGGCACGGGCGCGTAGTCACCGTCGAACAGCATGTCCTGCGTCTCGGCCGGCAGGTCGTGCTGCGGCTGTCGTTCCGGATTCACCCTCGCCCCTACTCTTCTCACTGGTCCCCGCGCTGTCGTCTACGACGGTAGCCGCGTTCATTTTCCGGGGTCAACGACACGCCGCCCCCCAGGCGGGCGACTGAGAACCCTGAAGTCGGCCCTCAGGGTTGACCCCGGCTCGTGGAGGCCCCGGCGCCTGCGCAGGCTCAGCGCCCCTCGAAGTCGTCGGGGTTCACCTGGTCGAGGAACTCGCGGAACTGCTCGACCTGCTCGTTGTCATCCTCCAGGGACGCCCCCGCGTCCGGTGTCGCGTCCGGGTCGATGGACGCCTCGTCCAGCACCGCCTCGGTGACGTAGATCGGCGCCCCGCAGCGGAGCGCGAGAGCGACGCCGTCCGAGAGCCGGCACGGCAGCGACTGCCCGTTCACCTGCAGGTCTGCGTCGAACACGGCGTCGTCGTGCCCGGTGATGCGGACGGCGTCCACGAGACCGTCCAGGGTGGCCAGCGCGTCGATGAAGACGTCGTGCACGGACGGGTGATCCGGCTCGGACGGCTCCAGCGCCGACAAGATGGCGGTCCCCGCGCTGGCGGTGATCCACACGGGCAGCACCCGGGTGCCCTCGGCCTCCCGCAGCAGCAGCACCGGGTCGGCGCCGACGTCGGTGAACCGCACGTCGCTGTACAGCAGCTGGATCATGGCGCGCCTACTGGGTGATCGACTGCCGCAGGATGGCGGCGTGGGCGTGCAGGATGAGTTGCATGACGTCCTGGGTGACCTGGCGCGGGTTCTGCCCGCGGCGCACGGTCACGTTGACCGCGGCGTCGACCAGCCCCGCCTCGCGCTCGGCGGCCTGCTTGATCGCGCGCAGGTGGCGGGCGTCCATGCCGTAGCCGGCGAGCTTTCGCGCGGCGACCGCGATGGTCAGCGCGTCACGCCCGTAATAGACGGTGCCGCGCCGGGGCACGACGAGGGCGTGTCGCTCGAGCTCGGTCAGGGCCGCGTCGCTCAGGCCCGACAGGCGCAGCAGCTCGCGGCGGGTGATGCGGATGGGGTTGCGCGGCGCCCGCGCGCGCGGCGTGAGCGCCTCGGCGACCTCGTGGGCGTCGGAGGAGCCCGGCCCGGCGGCCTCGGGCTCGACGGGCGTGGGCGAATCCAGCTTGGGCGGCTCCAGGCCCTGATCCATGAGCTCCAGGTGCTCGCGGATCACCTTCAGCGGAAGGTAGTGGCTCTTCTGCACCTCGAGGATGTAGCGCAGCCGCTCGATGTCGGCGTCGCTGTAGCGCCGGTAGCCGGACGGGGCCCGGTCCGGCGACAGCAGACCTTCGCTCTCCAAGAACCGGATCTTGGAGATCGAGACGTCGGGGAACTGCTCGGTCAGGATCTTCAGAACCTGACCGATGCTCCGCCGATCTCCCGCCATCTAGTCCTGCCCGGCCGCGTCCACGAGGTAGACCATGCGGAACTTGCCGATCTGCACCTCGTCGCCGCGGCGCAGGGCCACCTCGTTGTCGATGAGCGCACGGTTCACGTAGGTGCCGTTGAGGCTGTTCAGGTCACTGATCCAGGTGTGGCCGCCACGGGTGGACAGCTGGGCATGGTGCCGCGAGACCGTCACGTCGTCGAGGAAGATGTCGGACTGGGGGTGCCTGCCCGCGGTGACGACCTCGTGGTCGAGAACGAACTTTGTGCCCTGGTTCGGGCCGCGCACGACCGTGAGGAGGCCCGTGCCTCGCGGCACGTCCTTGAGCGCGGACAACTGCGAATCGGTCAGCTCGACGGCGTCCTCGTTGCCCAGCGCGGGAATGACCCTCGTGGTGTCACCGGTCTGGTGCTTCAGCGAGGCGCCGCAGTTCGAGCAGAAGTTCACATCGTCAGAAACCTGTCGCCCACATTCGGGACACGTCACGGTGCAGCCCCTTTCTTGCCGTGCGTGACACCTTACTCACACGCACGGCCTGGGGAGACGCGACCACGCCGCGTCTCCGGATTGACTAGTTCGACCCCGCCACCTCGGCGTAGCCGTCGGAATCGAGCAGTTCGTCGAACTCCTCCGGGTTCGACATCTCGATCTCGAACAGCCAGCCGTCCCCGTAGGGGTCGCTGTTGATGGTTTCGGGGGTTGCCGAGAGCTGCTCGTTGATCGCGGTGACGACGCCGGAGACCGGAGCATAGACGTCGGACACGCTCTTGGTCGACTCGACCTCGGCGCAGGCATCGTCGAGCTCCACCTCGTCGCCGACCTGCGGCAGCGAGACGTAGACGACGTCGCCGAGGGCCTCGGCTGCGAAATCGGTGATACCGATGCGGACGGTCGACTCGTTACCGGCGCGCAGCCACTCGTGCTTGTCGGTGTAGCGAAGGTCTTCGGGGTACACGGCTCGACTCCTTGTCCATGATCGACGGGTGCGCGGGGTCGACGCACGACGTCACCCTAGCGGTTCGCGACTCCCCTCGCCTGCCCTGGGACGCAAGTCATCCGGGACGGCTGAACTGCGCCGGTGCGGCCGTGTGCAGGGAGTCGACCTGCACGTCGTCGAGCACCTCGGTGCGCACCGTCCCGCCGACGCGGCTGCCCTCGACCTGGCTGATGAGGCCGCCGCGGAAGCGGACCGCCTCCTCCAGCGTCGTCCGGTTGCCGATCGCCTCCAGCACCACCGGTTCGGCCAGCGTCTGACCGTCCGCGACGAGGCCGTCCGGGGACGTCGCCACCCACGTTTGAGCCACCACGCGCACCTTGTCGTTGAGCTCGATCACCTCAGCGCCGGCGTCGCGCAACTCGTTGATCGCGCCGAGCAGCAGCTCGGGGGTGAGCTTGCCGTGCGGGGCGTTGATGGTGAGCCGGACGCCCGGGCCGTGCGCCGGGACCGTTCCAGCCATGATCTCCAGCGACGTCAGCCGACGCTCCGCCTCGCGGCGGGCCACCTCCCCGCGGTCGGCGCCCGACCGTAGCTGCGCGCGGGCGGCCTCGAGATCGGTCACCTCGTTCTCCAGCCGTCGCGACTGGGCGGTCAGGTCGTCCAGCATCGCGACCAGGTCGGCGCGACGAAGGTTCGCGTACGGGTCGGCCGTCGCGCGCGACTGCACCTGCAGCGTCACCAGCAGGGCGCACAGGAACAGCACGACCGCGACGAGCAGGTGCGATCGCGTCGGACGCCGCAGGTCCCGCAGGACGCGGCGCGCGCTCAGCTGCCGGGGCGCCCGGCTAGGCATGGAACAGGCTCCGCCGGATCGCAGCGGCGTTGGAGAAGATGCGGATGCCCAGCACGACGACCACGGTCGTGGACAGCTGCGACCCGACGCCCAGCAGGTCGCCGACCCAGACGATCAACGCCGCGAGAAGCACGTTCGACACGAACGAGACGACGAACACCCGGTCGGAGAACGTCCGCTCCAGATAAGCCAGCGCGCCACCCAGCAGCGCATCGAGCGCCGCGACGATCGCGATCGGCAGCTAGGCTCGAGCTGCACCGGCAACGACGGCTGCAGCAGCAGGCCGACGACGATGCCGGCCAGCAGGGCGAGGACGGCGTACACGCTGCTCCTTTACTCAGCGCTTCGCGGAGGCGTTGGTCAGGTCGGGCCCGGTGTCGGCGGGCAGAGCGAGGTCGCCGGCGGTCCGCAGATCGAAGCGCATCCCGTAGGTGTCGCCGAGCGTCCGCCACGACGCCCCGGCGTCACCGTCGCGAAACCGCCGCTCCAGGCCGCGCGGATCGCCGATCGCCTCCACGACATAAGGCCTGGTCAGCGACCGGTAGTCGACGGTGATCGCCTCGCCGGCGCTGCGGATCGCCGTGCGGGTCGTGAGCCGGTGGCCGTTGACGGCGACCGCCTCGGCGCCGGCCCGCCACAGCCCGTTCACCGCGACGCGCAGGTCGGCGTCCACGACCTCGCCGCCCTCGCGCGCGCCCGCCGGTCCGTCGTCGACGGTCAACCGGACGCCCGGTCCGCGCGCGGGCAGCGTGCCGGCGGCGAGTTCGAGCGACTGCAGGCGCGTGCGGGTGGCCTCGTCCAGCCCGGCGGCACGCACCTCGAGGGCCGCGTTCTCCCGCGACAGCTCCCCCGACCGGGCGCGCAGGGCGTCGCCCTGGGCGGCCGCAGACCGGATGCGCTCGATGAGCTGTTGCCGCTCGGCCTCGTCGGCGGGCCTGGCCCGGAAGGTCTGGGCGCAGGCCAACGCCAGCAGCATGCCGAGGATCGCCACCGCCGCCGCCGTCAGCACCGGACGCCGCCGCGGGCGGGTCGTCCGCGCCGCGACCACCGCATAATCGGGGTCGAGCGCGTCCCGGACGATGCCGTCGAGCAGGTCGCCGGACAAGTCCGGCCGGCGACCGTCCGCCGGAGGTGTGGCGTCGTTCACGCCCATCACCCTAGGCGACGCCCTGGGGTCCCGGCCTCAGTCCGAGTGTCGCTGCCAGCCCTCGGCCAACAGCGCGCGTGTGTCGGCGAGCAACTGCGGGAGGGCCTTGGTGCGGCCGACGACCGGCAGGAAGTTCGCGTCCCCGCCCCAGCGCGGCACGACGTGCTGGTGCAGGTGCGCGGCGATGCCGGCGCCGGCGACCGCGCCCTGGTTCATGCCGATGTTGAAGCCGTCCGGGTGCGACACGTCGGCGATGACCCGCATGGCCGTCTGGGTCAGAACGCCGAACTCCTCGCGCTCGTCGTCGTTCAAGTCGGTGTAGAGCGACACATGTCGATACGGGCATACCAGCAGGTGGCCGGGGTTGTACGGGTACAGGTTGAGCACCACGTAACACAGCTCGCCGCGGTGGACGATGAGCGCCTCGGCGTCGTCCCGCTTCGGGGACCGGCAGAACGGGCACTCGCCTTCGGAGGAGTCCCCCGGCTTGTTCTCGCCGCCGATGTAGACCATGCGGTGCGGCGTCCACAGTCGCTGGAGGGCGTCCGGGACGCCGGCCAACTGCTGGTCGAACTCGATCTCGTGCTCGCTCATCACTCCGCCTTCGGGCTGTCGTTACGCCGGCTGCGCGCCCAGTCGACGATGTCGGCGATCGCCTCGTCGACCGGGACGCCGTTGCGCTGGGAGCCGTCCCGGTACCGGAACGACACGGCCCCGGCCTCGGCGTCCTCCCCGCCCACGATGAGCGTGAAGGGCACCTTCTCCTTGAACGCGTTGCGGATCTTCTTGGCGAACCGGTCGTCGGAGTGGTCCACCTCGACGCGGATGCCCTGGGCGCGCAGCTTCTCGGCGACGCCGTCCAGGTACGGCCCGAACGTGTCGGCGACCGGCACACCCAGCACCTGCACCGGGCTCAGCCACACGGGGAACGCCCCCGCGTAGTGCTCGATGAGCACGCCCATGAACCGCTCGATGGACCCGAACTTGGCCGAGTGGATCATCACCGGCTGCTGCCGGGTGCCGTCGGCGGCGGCGTACTCCAGGCCGAACCGCTCCGGCTGGTTGAAGTCGTACTGGATCGTCGACATCTGCCAGGTGCGGCCGATGGCATCCTTGGCCTGGATCGAGATCTTCGGGCCGTAGTACGCGGCACCACCCGGGTCGGGGACGACCGGCAGGCCGGACTCGTCGGCGATGGCCTGCAGGATGGCCGTCGCCTCCTCCCACTGCTCGTCGGAGCCGATGAACTTGTCCTTCTTCTTGCCGTCGGTGTCGCGCGTCGACACCTCGAGCGCCACCTCGGTCAGGCCGAAGTCGGTCAGCAGCGACAGGATGAACCGCAGCAGGTGCCGCACCTCGTCGGGAGCCTGCTCCTTGGTGACGTAGCTGTGCGAGTCGTCCTGGGTGATCGAGCGGACGCGGGTGAGGCCCTGCACGACGCCGGACTTCTCGTCGCGATACACCGTGCCGAACTCGAACAGCCGGATCGGCAGCTCGCGGTAGGAGCGCCCGCGCGAGGCGAAGATGAGGTTGTGCATCGGGCAGTTCATCGCCTTGAGGCGGTACGCCTGGCCCTTCTTGAGCACCATGCCGTGCTCGTCGCGGACGTCGTCCTCGAGCAGCGGCGGGAACATGCCGTCGGCGTAGTAGGGCAGGTGGCCCGACGTGTAGAAGAGGTCTTCCTTGGCGATGTGCGGCGTCCCGACGTACGAGAAGCCCTCTTCGATGTGGCGTCGACGGACGTAGTCCTCCATCTCGCGCTTGATGACGCCGCCGCGCGGGTGGAACAGCGGCAGCCCGGGTCCGACGATGTCGTGGAAGCTGAACAGGTCGAGCTCGGCGCCGAGCTTGCGGTGGTCGCGCTTGGCGGCCTCCTCCAGCCGGGTCTTGTAGGCCTGCAGGTCGTCCTTGGACGCCCACGCGGTGCCGTAGAGGCGCTGCAGCTGCGGGTTGCGCTGGTCGCCGCGCCAGTAGGCGGCCGAGGTGCGCGTCAGCGAGAAGCCGTTGCCGAGGTAGCCGGTGTGCGGGACGTGCGGGCCGCGGCACAGGTCTTTCCAGGCCACCGAGCCGTCGCGACGGACGTTGTCGTAGATCGTCAGCTCGCCGTGGCCCACCTCGACGGACGCCCCCTCCGTGTCGCCGGAGTTGCCCTTCAGCCCGATCAACTCGAGCTTGAACGGCTCGGACGCCAACTCCTCGCGCGCGTCGTCGTCGGCGACGGCACGCCGGACGAACCGCTGCCGCTCCTTGACGATGCGGGCCATGTCCTTTTCGAGGCCCTTCAGGTCCTCGGGCGTGAGCGGCTCGGTCTGGAAGTCGTAGTAGAAGCCGTCCGTGATGGGCGGCCCGATGCCGAGCTTCGCCTCCGGGAAGCGGCCCTGCAGCGCCTGCGCGGCGACGTGCGCGGCCGAGTGCCGCAGGATGTAGAGCCCGTCGGGCTCGCCGATCGTGATCGGCTCGACGTCGGCGCCCTCGGGGATCTCGGTCGCCAAGTCCTTGATCTCCCCGTCGACGCGCATCGCGACGATGCTGCGGTCGTCGCCGAACAGGTCGAGCCCGGTAGTGCCGGTCTCGACCACCTTCTGCTCGCGCGAATCGGGGCGCACCAGGGTGATGGAGACAGACAACGCAGTGTTCCTTTCGATCAGACGACTCGCCCATTCTGCCGTAAACCCGAGCGGGTGTCGGCGTGGACGGCGGGCGTGACACGCTGAGGGCGTCCTGCGGGAGCTCAAGGAGAACCGACATGCGCATCACCGACACCGCCGACCGCTGGTGGAAGAACGCGGTGCTGTACTGCCTCGACATCGAGACCTACCTCGACCACAACAATGACGGGGTGGGCGACCTGGCGGGCCTGGCCCGGCGCATCGACTACCTGGCCGAGTTGGGCGTGACCTGCCTGTGGCTGATGCCCTTCTACCCCACCCCCGACAGAGACGACGGCTACGACATCACCGACTTCTACGGCGTCGACGGGCGCCTGGGCGACCACGGCCGCGTCGTCGAGGTCATCCGGATGGCCCACGACCGGGGTCTGCGCGTGATCGCCGACCTGGTCATCAACCACACGTCCGATCAGCATCCGTGGTTCAAGTCGGCGCGACGCAGCAAGAACAGCCCGTACCGCGACTACTACGTGTGGCGCTCCGACACCCCGCCGGACACCTCCGACGAGGTCGTCTTCCCCGACAAGGAGGACAGCATCTGGGCCTACGACGACCGCACCGGCGAGTACTACCTGCACCACTTCTACTCCCACCAGCCGGACTTGAACTGGGGCAACCAGGTGGTTCGCGAGGAATTACTGCGGGTGATGGACTTCTGGCTCCAACTGGGACTGGATGGCTTCCGGGTGGACGCGGTGCCGTTCGTCTTCGAGGACGTCGATACCGCGTCGAAGAACCCGTCGGTGCCCGCCGACCCGCACGATCTTCTGAAGGAGTTCCGCGGGTTCCTGAACCGCCGCCGGGGCGACGCGATCCTCCTCGGCGAGGTGAACGTCCCGCACGCCGACCAGCGCCGGTACTTCGGCGGGGACGCCGGCGACGAACTCACGATGATGTTCGACTTCATCACGATGCAGAACACCTACCTGTCGCTCGCCCGGCAGGATGCCCGCCCGCTCGCGAAGGCTCTCCAGACCCGCCCGGCGATCCACCCCACCTGCCAGTGGGCGACGTTCCTGCGCAACCACGACGAGCTGACCCTCGACAAGCTGACCGACGCCCAACGTCAGGAGGTGTTCGACGCTTTCGGGCCCGATCCCGACGTGCAGATCTACGATCGCGGCCTCACCCTGCGCCTCCCGACGATGCTGGGCAACGACCCGCGCCGGCTCAAGATGGCCTACAGCCTGCTGTTCTCCCTCCCGGGGACGCCGACCATCTATTACGGCGAGGAGATCGGCCTGGGCGAGGACACGAGCCAGGACGGCCGCATGGCCGTCCGCGTCCCGATGCAGTGGACGGACGGCAAGAACGGCGGCTTCTCCGACGTCGCGCCCGGCCGGCTCATCCAGCCCACCGTCGAGGGGCCCCTGGACGCCCGGCACGTGAACGTGGCCGACCAGCGCCGCGATCGGGACTCGCTGTGGCACTTCATGGCGACGCTCATCAGCCGGTACCGCAGCTGCCCCGAGCTGGGCTGGGGCGAGTTCGAGGTGATCGAGCAGCCGCTGACGAACGTGCTCGTCCACTCGTGCGCGCTGCCGGAGACCGCGGTGTACGCGATCCACAACTTCGCCGCCGAGGGCTGCGAACTCGAGCTGGATCTCGGCCGGGACTTCGCCGACACGGTGCTGGTCGACCTGTTCTCCGACGGCCGGATCCCCTTGGACGGGCGCGGTCACGCGACCCTGCCCCTGGACGCCTACGACCACCGCTGGCTGCGGCTGCAGCGCGGCGAGCCGCTGCTGCCCTGATAGCGGACGCGAAAGAACCCCCGGCCATATCAGCCGGGGGTTCCTCGTGGTGGGCGACACTGGGATCGAACCAGTGACCTCTTCCGTGTCAGGGAAGCGCGCTACCGCTGCGCCAGCCGCCCGAGGTGGAGACAGGATTTGAACCTGCGTACACGGATTTGCAGTCCGTTGCCTCGCCTCTCGGCCACTCCACCAGATGAAGCAGCCTCGCTGAGTGGCACCGAGACCTACTCCGAGCGGACGACGGGATTCGAACCCGCGACCCTCACCTTGGCAAGGTGATGCTCTACCAGCTGAGCCACGTCCGCATGCCTCTCTCACCGGGGTGACCCCGTTGAGGTGCGTGGAACACCATAGCCAAGTCCGTCCGCCAAACACAAACTGAGCCTGCCGTCCGAGGCGCCGGCGGCCGATTTGGCTCAACCCCGTGCCCGTTTGCTAGTGTGGTCCCTCGCGGGCGTATGGCGCAGTGGTAGCGCGCTTCGTTCACACCGAAGAGGTCACTGGTTCGAACCCAGTTACGCCCACCGCATCCTTCCCGCTCAGTCCGGCCCGCCTCTGCGCGCCGCTGCGTCCCTTGTTCCCTCGCGCGAGGCCTGCGTTCGCGTGATCGGCGAGCGGTCACGCCGCGGCCGTCCCGAGCCCCAGACCGATCCCGGCCACCGCCGCCCCGCCGGCGAGGACGCCGAGCGCGTAGCCCACCGCGGCGCGACGGCGCCGATCCGCGAGGAGCCGCACGGCGTCCACGCAGGCGGTCGAGAACGTGGTGAACCCGCCGAGGAACCCCGTTCCCGCGACGTGCTGCCAAGCGTCCGGCAGCACGTGCGAGCCCACGAGACCGGTGACGAGCCCCAGCAGGAACGAACCGGCCAGGTTGATCACCGCGGTCCCCCACGGGAGGTCGGACGACACCGACCGGACCACACCGTCCAGCACCAGCCGGCAGACCGCCCCCAGACCCCCGGCCAGCGCGATCAGGCAGAACAACGGCCACGTCATCGCCGACCCCGCACCGCGCGAGCGATCGCGACGCCCGCCGCCGCCGCGACAAGGCCCGCAACCACCGTGCCGAGACCGTAGCCGACCGCGATACCGGTCAATCCGTCGGTGGCCAGCTTCGCCATCCCCACCGCGAGCGCGCTGTAGGTGGTGAAGCCGCCGAGGAAGCCGGTCCCGGCGATGAGGCGGACGAAACGGCGTCCGCCCCGATCGGGCCCGCCCAGGGACAGCGACTCCAGCAACAGCCCAAGGGCGAAGGCCCCTGCGACGTTGATGCCGAGGATCGTCCAGGGCACCGACCCCCTGTCCGGGAGCGCCAGGCTCAGCGCCTCGCGGACGGCGGTACCGAGAGTGCCGCCCACGAAGACGATCGCGACGGCCGACGGACGCAGGTGCAGCGGACGCCGGGCCGATTCGGCGTCGATGGCTCGGGTGGGGTCGGTCATCGGGCTCCTTCCGAGGGCTTATCCTTGCACCCGACCGTGCCGGAGACCGGCCCTCCCTTCTCGCCCCGACACGCGTCAAGCAAGGCGGCGGATACCTCCCCGCGGGCCGGATGGGGCCTAGGGTGTTGCGAGGACGAGGCGCCCACTCTTTGGACGCGCATCTCACCAGATGAAACCAATAGTTGCATCACGGGTCCGTAACGACGAAGATTCACTTAACACCGCGGCAACGGGGCCGTCTTCCAGCAAATGCGATCAGGGAAGGCATGGCCCATGACAGCACCCGCGCTCGTGATGGTTTCGCACGGCAGCAGTGACCCGCACGTCGTGCAGGTCACCCATGCACTGTGCCAGGGTCTCACCAAGCTGCGTCCCGCCATCCACGTTGCGGGCGCCTTCCTCGGTCATTCGGCCCCCAGCGTGCGCCAGGTCGTCGAGCAGCTCCTCTCCGACGGCGTCCGCGAGATCGTGTTCGTCCCGCTCGAGTTGACCCACGCCATCGAGGCCGACCCCGAGGTGTCGACGATGGTGGCGCACATGCGCGCCGCGTACCCGGACGCCGCGTTCGTCGCGTCCCGCCCGATCGGGCCCGAGCTCAGCCTGCTGAACATCCTGGACGAGCGCCTGCGCCTGGCGCTGCACCGCGCCCGTGCCCTCGAACTCGATGGGCTGATCCTCAGCTCCGCCAGTACGGGCGACGTGCGCGGCTCCGCGCTGCTGGCCCGTCGCGCGCGGCAGTGGTCGACCCACCATCGGCTCCCCTGTCTCACCGCCGTCGCCGACGGCACCGGGCCGTCCGTCGCCCAGGCCGTCCAGGGGCTGCGCGCGCAGGGCCGGCGCCACCTGGCCGTCGGATCGTTCTTCCTGGCGTCCGGGCACCTGTTCAACGTGCAGGCCGAACTGGCCCTGCGCAGCGGCGTCGTCGCGGTCTCCGAACCGATGGGCGCGTCCCGCGAAGTCACCGACCTGGTGCTGGCGCGCTACGCCTTCGCGGCGATGGACCTGCTCGACTACGCCCACGAGGACGCCCGCCTCGAGGAGACCGAGTTCTTCCTCGACGCGTTCAGCGCCTGATCCACCCGACCCGCGCGGCCGGGCGTCCCGCCACGGACGCCCGGCCGCGTCGCGGCCGGCCGGTTCTCAGAGCTCGGCGAGCCGCGCCTTCTCCGCCGCCACGTCGAAGTCCGCCTCCGGCCAGCCCAGGCCGAGATCGGCGAGCTTCTCCCGCAGCAGCTCGGCGACTGCCCAGTTGCGGTACCACTTCTTGTCCGCCGGGATGATGTACCAGGGCGCGTGCTCGGGATTGCACTTGGCGAGCATGTCGTTGTAGGCGTCGGCGTACGCCTCCCAGTTCGCGCGCGTGTCGAGGTCGCCGGGGTTGTACTTCCAGTGCTTGTCGGGGTTGTCCAGCCGCTTTGCGAGCCGCTCTTTCTGCTCGTCCGCCGAGACATGCAGGAAGCACTTGATGATGACGTAGCCCTGGTCCGCCAGAGACTTCTCGAAATTGTTGATCGTCGCGTAGCGGCGCGACCAGGTCGCCCGCGGGACCAGCTCGTTGACGCGGACGATCAAGACGTCCTCGTACTGCGAACGGTCGAAGACACCGAGCATGCCGGGATCGGGCAGCGCGTTGCGGATGCGCCACAGGAACGGATGGCGCAGCTCCTCCTTGGTGGGCGACTTGAACGACGTCAGTTGAATGCCCTGCGGGTCGACCATGCCGACCGTGTGTCGGATCACGCCGCCCTTGCCGGAGGTGTCCATGCCCTGCAGGATCAGCAGGACGCGCGGCGCGGTCGTCGGATCTGCGCGTCCGGCCGCGTAGAGCCGCTCCTGCAGGTCGGACAGCACCGGCTCCAGCGCCTCCTTGAACGCCGGGGCGTCCGCCTTGCCGGAGCCTGGAAAGCCCGGGGCGGCGTCGGTGTCGAGGTCGCGGACGTCGAACGGGGCCAGCGGCGCGCGAAGGATCTCCGAGAGGCGCGGGGCGGTCGGCCCTTCGGAGCCCTTGCCCTTCGTCGCGGTCCCCGCATCCTTAGCGGCCTTGCCCGGCTTGACGGCCTTCGCCGCGACCCGCTCGGCGTCCTTGGCCTTCTTCTTGCTCTTCTTCGCCATTGCGGCAGTGTGACGGACGCCGGGCCCGCGCGCCGCTCGACGCGCCGCCGGGCGGCGGGATGGGACGGCCTACCCGTCGCGCTTCGCCCGGCTCGGCTGGACGCGGGGCGGCTCGCCGGGCATCTTCGGGTAGTCAGGTGGGTAGGGCATCTCCCCCTCGCCGGACTCGGCGTCTCGGTCGTACCAGGCGAGCGCCGGCGCCAGCGATGCAGGCTCAGCGTCGGCGAGCCCCGCCCACGGGTCGCCCACCTCGGCGAACCGCTTCGGCACGCTCGGCACGGTGAAGTCCTCGGGGTCGGCGTCCGGGAGCTCGTCCCAGGTCAGCGGCGTCGAGACCAGCGCCTTCTCCACCGGGCGGATCGAATACGCCGACGTCATCAGCCGGTCGCGGGCCATCTGGTTGAAATCCACGAAGATGCGCTCGCCGCGCTCCTCCTTCCACCAGTTCACGGTCACCAGGTCGGGAAGGCGGCGCGCGAGCTCGCGGCCGATCGCGATGGCGGCGTGTCGCGCGTCGATGAAGTGGGTGGGCTCCACCCGGGCGAAAACGTGGACGCCCCGGCCGCCGCTCGTCTTGCAGAACCCGGTCAGGCCGAGCTCCGCGAGGATCTCGCGCAGCGCCAGCGCCGCCTCCACCGCGTCTGCGAAGCCGGTGCCCGGCTGAGGGTCGAGGTCGAGGCGCAGCTCGTCCACCAGGTCGGTCGCCCCGCCGCGTACCGGCCAGGGGTGGAAGCGGAGCGTGCCGAGGTTGAGCATCCACAGCACGGTGGCCAGGTCCTGAGGGCAGACGGTCTCCGCCTTGCGGCCCGAAGGGAACGTGATCGTTGACCGGCCCACCCACTCGGGCACGGCCTTCGGGAGGCGCTTCTGGTAGAAGGATTCGTCGCCGTCGACACCCCCGGGCCAGCGCTCCATCGTGGTGGGCCGGTCGCGCACCCCGGCCAGGACGCCGGGGCCGACCGACAGCACATAGTCGGCGAGATCGCGCTTCGTCAGCCCGAGCGCCGGGAAGTACACCTTGTCGGGCGAGGAGAGCCGCACTTCGCGGCCGTCGACGTCGAGCGTGGTCGCGGGTGTCGCCATGGGGGGAAGCCTACGGGCACGGGTGGCCCGCGTCACCGCGGGTAGGCTGGGCATCCGGAGGAGGAGACATGAGCGAACGAACTTTCGTCCCCAAGGTGATCAAGACCCCTGACGAGTGGCGTGCCCAACTGAACCCGGCGGAGTACCACGTGCTCCGCGACGCCGGCACGGAGCCGCCCTTCGTCGGTGAGTACACCGACACCACGACGCCCGGCACCTACGCCTGCAAGGCGTGTGGCGAGGTGCTGTTCACGAGCGAGGAGAAGTTCTCCTCGCACTGCGGCTGGCCGTCGTTCTACGCGCCCACCGACAACGACAAGATCCGCTACCTGCGCGACGACTCGCTGCCAGGTCCCACGCGCATCGAGGTGCGCTGCGCGACGTGCGACTCTCACCTGGGCCACGTCTTCGAGGGTGAGGGCTACCCCACGCCCACCGACCAGCGATACTGCATCAACTCCATCGCGCTGGTGCACCAAGCGAGCTGAGCCGGGCGCGCGCGAGAAGAAGTGAGCGAGGGCTGCCCCGCCGAACCGCCGGACTCGGAACTGTGAAGCACAGACTGCCCGCGACTCCTGGGAGTCGCGGGCAGTCGTGACGAGGGCGCCAGGGGCGTTCCGCGTCAGCCGACGATCGGCGGACCGTCATCCGGCCACCGCGCGTCGTGGAGCGGCCACCCGGCCTCGTCGAGGCGTTGTCCCACCCGGGCGAGTTCCTCCGGGCTGGGGACCTGGTCGGTCCGCTTGAGGTAGGCCGCCCCCACGTCGAGCGGTCGCATGGGCAGCAGTCCCTTGCGCTCGAGCTCCTCACCGACCTGCTGCACTTCCTGGTCACTCAGCCGCCGGCGCAGCAGCGCCATGACCGGCAGGACGTCCTCTTCGGGGATCCCCGCGGGGTATCCGGCCTTGAACCACGCGACGAGGCGTTCCAGGGGTGCAAACATGAGTTCTCCGATCGTTTCGGGTGAGCCTAGACACCCTCGCCGATCGGCGCCAGAGGCCAGCCCCCCTCGGCGAGACGGCCGGCGACGCGACGAACGTCCTCCTCGTCAGCGCGCTGGTGGACGGTCTGCTGGATCATCCGGGAGATCTCTTCGGAACTGATCTCCCCGTCCAGGCCGGCGGGGCCGTCCCGTAGCGCCTTGGCGATCGCGTCGACCTCGTGGTCGGTGAGGTCCCGGTGCAGGATGCCGAACAGGGCGATGTAGTCCTGCTGCGGGATCCCCTGGGGGTAGCCGGCCCGCAACCAGCTCAGCATGCGCTTCAACAGGTTTTCGCGTGGCTCCGTCATGTCAGCCCTTCTTGAACGTCGGAATGATGTGTTCGAACGAGACGTGGTACCCGAAGCCCGACGACACGATGATGGCGATGCCGAGAAGGATGACCGCGAGCACGATCGCGATGCACAGGTAGCCCAGAACGGTGCCGAGCGGGTGGGGCTTCTCGTGCGAGACCTCGGCGTCGCCGCCGGCGCCGTAGGCGAGGAAGCGGATGCCGAACGCGAAGATCGCCGGCAGACCCGCGCCGATCAGGACGCCGATGAGCAGCACCTGGCCGATCGCGGTGAGGAACAGCTGCATCATGACAGGGTCTCCTTCATCTCAGAGCCGGCCGCCGGGGCAGCGGCGGCCGGGGCGTTGCTGTCGGCGTCCCAGTCGGCGTTCACGTTCCCGGAGTGGACGGGCTTGCGACGCGACCGCATCACGAAGAAGCTCATCAGGCCCACCAGGATCGCGAAGACGACGATCGCGCCGAGGTAGCCGCCGAGCGTGTTGGCGATGAGGTACATCACGCCGCCGACGATCGCCGCGGCGGGCAGGGTGATGAGCCAGGCCGCGACCATGCGCAGGGCGACGCCCCACCGCACCTCGGCGCCGCGCTTGCCCAGGCCGGTGCCGAGGATGGAACCGGTCGCCACGTGCGTGGTGGACAGCGCGAAGCCCAGGTGGCTCGAGGTGAGGATCACCGCGGCGCTGGACGCCTCAGCGGCCATCCCCTGCGGGCTCTCGATCTCGACCAGGCCCTTGCCCAGGGTGCGGATGATGCGCCAGCCGCCGGTGTAGGTGCCGAGCGCGATGGCCAGGGCGCAGGCGATCTTCACCCACGTCGGCACCTGAGTCGTGTCGGTCCAGACGCCGTAGGCGATGAGGGCGAGGGTGATGACGCCCATCGTCTTCTGGGCGTCGTTCGTGCCGTGCGCGAGCGAGACCAGCGACGCGGTGCCGATCTGGCCCCAGCGGAAACCCGACTCCTTGTACCGTTCGGCGACCCCGGCGGTGATGCGATAGATGAGCCAGGTGCCGATCGTCGCGACGATGGCGGCGACGAACGGGGAGGCGAACGCCGGCAGGATGACCTTGCCGAGGACGCCGTCGAGCTTGCTGCCGTCGCCGGCCCAGTTGACGCCGCTGAAACCCAGGCCGGCGATCGTGGCCCCGATCAGGCCGCCGAACAGGGCGTGCGAGGAGCTGGACGGAAGGCCCAGCAGCCACGTCAGCAGGTTCCAGACGACGCCGCCGATGAGCCCACAAAAGACGATCAACAGCAGAACGTGGCCGTGGTTGGCGAGAAATTCGGGCTTGGGCGCGCCGCTGCTGTCCTGAATGTGGACCACCGCATTGGTGACGGTGAGCGCCACCTCCACGGACAGGAAAGCGCCGATCAGGTTGAGCGCCGCTGAGAGGGTGACGGCGGTCTTGGGCTTCAGCGCGCCCGTCGCGATGGACGTCGCCATCGCGTTCGCCGTGTCATGGAATCCGTTGGTGAAGTCGAAGGTGATCGCGGTGAGGATCACCAGAGCGAGAAGTAACAATTCGAGTGTCACGGCGAGAATCATCCCCCTTGCAAAAGACATCTGCCTACCCGTCCAGGTGAACGCCTACCGCTCACCAACGTGAACATTCGGTGACGCGCGGACCATCACCCGGGGGCCGCCGGGGGCATACGCGCCGTCACGGCGACCCCGCCCTCGCCGTGGCGCGGTTCGGTCCGCTGCCCCGCGCAACGTCGTGCTCGGCGCGCCTGCTCGCCGGCGCGGGCGGTCTGGTTAGGCTGTTCAGGTGACCGCCCGCATGAACCCGACTTCGAGGCTCTTCGATGACGCCGTGGCAGCGATGCTGTCGACGGCGTGGCGCCCCGAGCTGGTGATCGAGGAGATCCCTGCGCCGCAGCGGATCGCGCCCCACACCGCGGCGATCGCCGCCGACATCGAGGTGGGCGAGGAGGAACTCGGCAACGGCCGCCTGGTGCTGCTGCACGACCCCGCCGGCAACCCCGCCTGGGACGGCACCTTCCGCTGCGTGACGTACGCGCGGGCCGAGGTGGACGCCGAGATGGTCACCGATCCCCTGCTGGCCGAGGTGGGCTGGACCTGGCTGTTGGACGCCCTCGAGCGGCACCGCGCCGCCTACACGAGCCCCTCCGGGACGGTCACGGCGGTCTGGTCGCAGTCGTTCGGGTCGATGGAGGACGAGCCGCAGCGCGCGGAGGTGGAGATCCGGGCGTCCTGGACGCCGATCGTGGACGACGCCGCCGACCTCACCCGGCACGCGCAGGCCTGGCAGGACCTGTTGTGCATGGTCGCGGGGCTGCCGTTCCTCCCCGAGGGCGTGATCCCCATGCCTCACCGCAACGTGCCCGGACGCCGATGAACGGTCCCGACGACGCCACGCCGAGCACCGGGTCCGGCGAGGACGCGGCGCCCGAGCCCGTGCTCGTCGCGGCGCCCGCCGACGGCGTCCCGCCGGTCGTCGACACGCCGGCCGCCTACCGTGCCGCGGTGGACGCCCTGGCCGCCGGCACCGGCCCGCTGGCCGTCGACACCGAGCGGGCGCAAAGCTTCCGGTATTCCGCCAAGGCCTACCTGATCCAGCTGCGCCGCAACGGGACGGGCACCGTCCTCCTCGACCCGGTCGCGCTCGAGGACGGACGCGAACGCGCCGACCTGCGGGACCTGCGCGACGCTGTCGCCGACGCCGAGTGGATCATCCACGCCGCCACCCAAGACCTGGGGTGCCTCGCCGAGGTCGGCCTGGTTCCCGATCGCCTGTTCGACACCGAGCTGGCCGGACGCCTCCTCGGCCTTCCCCGCGTCTCCCTCAGCGTGCTCACCGAGACGGGGCTGGGCAAGACGCTCGCGAAGGAGCACTCCGCCGCCGACTGGTCGCAACGGCCCCTGCCGACGGACTGGCTCAACTACGCGGCCCTGGACGTCGAACTGCTCGGCGACCTGCGCGCCTGGGCGGCCGAACAGCTCCGGGCCGCCGGCAAGGACGAATGGGCGCGCCAGGAGTTCGCCTGGCTGGCCGCGCACGCCTCCGACGCGCCCGTCCGGCGCGAAGACCCCTGGCGCCGCACCTCCGGTATCCACGACATCCGCAGCCGGGTGGCGCTGGCCACCGTCCGCGAGCTGTGGCAGACCCGCGATCAGATCGCCGCGAGCCTCGACCGGGCGCCCGGACGCGTCCTGGGCGACGCCGCCATCGTGGAGGTCGCGCGGCGCATCACCCCCGCCAAACGCACACTCGACGCCCGCGAACTGCGTTCGGTGCGCGGCTTCAACTGGCGCATCGCCGGCCGCTATCACGCGGCCTGGGTCGGCGCGATCGACCGGGCCGCCGCCCTGAGCGGCGACGACCTGCCGGTCTCCCACCGCGTCCCCGACGGGCCGCCCCCGCCGCGCACGTGGGCCAACCGGAACCCCGAGGCGCACGCGCGCTGGAACCGCATCCGCCCGCAGATCGTCGCCCTCGCTGAGAAGCTAGCGCTCCCGACGGAGAACCTGCTCTCCCCCGACACTCTGCGACGGATCTGCTGGGAGCCGCCGGCGGACCACTCCCGCGCCGCGGTGGATGCCTACCTCGCCGAACGCGACGCGCGGCCCTGGCAGCGCGAGTTGGTCACCGAGACCATCGCCCGCGGCCTGGGCTGAGCATCGATCTGGTTCAGGCCTGGACATCCTTCGTGCCGGAGCGTTCGGTCTGCGCGGCGGCGTCCTCGCCACGGACGGAGAGCTCGACCACCGCGCGCGCCAATGCCTGCGCGGTGAGGCCGAGGTCGGCGAGGATCTCCTTGCGGGACCCCTGGTCGAGGAACTCCTGAGGGATGCCGACCTGGTGGACCCGACAGGCAACTCCGCGCTGCTCGAGCGTCCGCGTGAGCTGGGCGCCCACGCCGCCCGCGACGCCGCAGTCCTCCAGCGTGACGACGACGTCGTGCTCGGCGCACAGCGAAACGAGATCGTCGCTGATCGGCAGCGCCCACAGCGGGTCCGCGACCCGCACCGGGATGCCCTGCGCGGCGACCCGGTCGGCGACCTGGACGGCGAGGGCAGCGAACTGCCCGTAGCCGACGAGCAGGACCGTCGGGTCGATCGCGTCGGTGAGGATGTCGACGGAGCCGTGCCTGCCGACGGCGGGCAGCGGCTCGGGCAGCGACTCCTTGCTGAACCTGATGACCGTCGGCGCGTCGTCGACCGCCACCGCCTCACGCAAGGCGTCCGCGAGGCGCTCCTCGTCACGCGGGGCCGCCAGGCGCAGCCCGGGAACGATCGCGGCCAGCGAATGGTCCCACATGCCGTTGTGGCTGGGTCCGTCCGGGCCGGTGACGCCGGCGCGGTCGAGGACGAACGTCACGCCGAGCCGGTGCAGGGCCACGTCCATGAGAAGTTGGTCGAAGGCGCGGTTGAGGAACGTCGCGTAAACGGCGAAGACCGGGTGCAACCCGCCCCGGGCCAGGCCGGCGGCGAAGGTGGTGGCGTGCTGTTCGGCGATGCCGACGTCGAAGACCCGGTCGGGGTGCGCCTCGGCGAACGCGTGCAGGCCGGTCGGATACAGCATCGCCGCGGTGATGGCGACGAGCGCGGGATTCTCGTCCCCGAGCTCCACCATGAAGTCGGAGAAAGCCTGCGTCCACGTGCGCCGCGGGCTCACGCCCATGGGCTGACCCGTCACGCCGTCGATGCGGCCGACGGCGTGGAAGCGGTCCTCGTCGTTGCGCTCGGCGGCGTCGAAGCCCTTGCCCTTTTCCGTGATGGTGTGGACGATCACCGGGCCGTCGAAGTGCTTGGCGGCGTCGAACGCGCGCTCCAACTGGCCGATGTCGTGGCCGGGGATCGGCCCGAGGTACTTGATGCCGAGATCGGCGAACAGGTCTGTCGGGACGATGACGTCCTTCACGCCGCGCTTGAAGCCGTGCATCAGATCGTAGATGGGGCCGCCCAGCACCGGCGCCGACTTCACGCCCCGCTTGATCATGTCGAGGGTCTTCTCGTAGCGCCAGTCGGTGCGCAACTCCTGCAGGTGCAGTGCCAGGCCGCCCGCCGTCGGGGTGTAGGAGCGCCCGTTGTCGTTGACGACGATGATGAGCTTCAGCCCGTGCTCCACCGAGATGTTGTTGAGCGCCTCCCAGGCCATGCCGCCGGTGAGGGCGCCATCGCCCACGACCGCGACCACCGTGCGGTCCTCCCCACGCAGCTCGAAAGCCTTGGCCAGGCCGGACGCCCACGACAGCGCGGTGGACGCGTGACTGTTCTCCACCCAGTCATGCTCCGACTCGGCCCGGGACGGATAGCCCGACAGGCCGTCCTTTTGGCGGAGGTTGACGAAGTCGTCCTGGCGGCCGGTGAGGATCTTGTGGACGTAGCTTTGGTGCCCGGTGTCGAAGATGATCGGATCGTGCGGCGAGTCGAACACCCGGTGCAGCGCGATCGTCAACTCGACCACGCCCAAGTTGGGCCCCAGATGCCCGCCCGTGCGGCTGACCGAGCTGATCAGGAAGGTCCGGATCTCGTCGGCCAGCTGACCGAGCTCGCGCGAACTCAGCCCGCGCAGATCGCGGGGCCCCTTGACCCTCTCCAACAAAGACATGCGGACGATTCTAGCCATTCGGCCGTCGACAGCCTGCCCGACCTGACTCACAGCTTGCGAACGAAGTGCCGCCCGCGCAGCGCCTCCTCCACCAGCGCGACCTCGCGGCGCCGCCGGCGCAGCACCGCATCCTGCTCGTGCCAGGCCAGCGTCGCGGCCTCCAGAACCTCCGCCGCGATCAGGTCACCGAGCTTCACCCGCACCTCGGACAGCCCGGCCGCGCAAGCGCCCACCTGGGCCTCGACGCACTGAGCCGCGAACTGCGCCAGCACCACCGGGTGCCGCCGCAGCACCGGGTACTGGCGGTAGTCGGCCGGGCAGCAGTCCAGCAGGAACGCCGTCGCCGTGGCCTCCCAGTCGGGGGCGCCCGGCGGCCGCACCTCGGCCGGCCAGCCCGGCGGCACGTAGATGGTGGTCGGCTGCGCGTCGGCTTCGAAACGTCTCGTGGTGGTCGTCATGCTTGCCCCTTCTCGAACGTCTGTTCGATTCTAGGACGCGGGGCGCCCCCCAGCAAGCACGCACCGTCCGGTCAGCCGAACGTGACCACGACGGCCGCGGCGATCACCGCGGCACAGGCCAGCCCGATCACCCACGGACGCCACGGGCGCCTGCGCGGCCCCGACAGCGTCGCCAACGCGGCGACCAGCGGCAGCACCACCAGCGGCGCCCAGAGCCAGGCGCCGGGCAGCCAGGCCGTCCACAGCGGCGCGGACAGCACCACCGCGTCCATCACGAGCGCCCATTCCCAGCCGAGCCGCAGCACCCATCCGGACAGCGCGCTGCCGGCGACGGCCCCGGCCATGACCCCCACGATCGTCCAGGCGAGCGCATTCGGGTCGCCCGCGCCGTCCCCGAGCGGGTCGAACACGGAGTTGAGCACCGCGAAGACGAGACCGGCCACGACCACCGTCACGACCGCACCGAGATAGGAAAAGCCGATCCGGGAGCCCCCCGCAGGGGACTCCCGGATCCGGGTACTGAACTCGTCACTCATCGGCGACGAGGCTACCTGCTACTTCTGCTTCTTCAGCAGCGAGCGCAGCACGTACTGCAGGATGCCGCCGTTGCGGAAGTAGTCGGCCTCACCGGGCGTGTCGATGCGGACGACCGCGTCGAACACGATCGGCTCGCTCCCGTCCTTGGTCGCGGTGACCTTGACGGTCTTCGGCGTGCGGCCCTCGTTGAGCTCGGTGACGCCCTCGACGGCGAACACCTCTTCGCCGGTCAGGCCCAGCGAATCGGCGCTCTCGCCCTCGGGGAACTGCAGCGGCAGGACGCCCATGCCGATCAGGTTCGAGCGGTGGATGCGCTCGAAGCTCTCGGCGATGACGACCTTGACGCCCAGCAGCGACGTGCCCTTGGCCGCCCAGTCACGCGACGACCCGGAGCCGTACTCCTTGCCGGCCAGGATGACCAGCGGCGTCCCGGCCTTGGCGTAGTTCTGCGCCGCGTCGTAGACGAAGCTCACGGGGGCGTCGTCCTGGGTGAAGTCGCGGGTGTAGCCACCCTCGGTGCCCGGGGCGACCTGGTTGCGCAGCCGGATGTTCGCGAACGTGCCGCGGATCATGACCTCGTGGTTGCCGCGGCGCGACCCGTAGCTGTTGAAGTCCTTGCGGTCGACGCCGTGCTCGGTCAGGTACTGACCCGCCGGGGTGTCGGCCTTGATGCTGCCGGCCGGGCTGATGTGGTCGGTCGTGACCGAGTCGCCGAGCTTGAGCAGCACGCGGGCGTCCTTGACGTCGGAGACGGGCTCCGGCTCGTCGGGCATGCCCTCGAAGTACGGGGGCTTGCGGACGTAGGTGGAGTTGTCGTCCCACTCGAAGATGTTGCCCTCGGGGGTCGGCAGCGAACGCCACCGGTCGTCGCCGGCGAAGACGTCGGCGTAGCGCGACTCAAACATGTCGGAGCTGATCGAGCTACCGACGATCTCCTCGATCTGCTCGCTGCTCGGCCAGACGTCCTTCATGAAGACGTCGTTGCCGTCGGCGTCCTGGCCGATGGGCTCGGAGTCGAGGTCGATGTCCATCGTGCCGGCCAGTGCGTAGACCACCACCAGCGGCGGGGAGGCCAGGTAGTTCATCTTCACGTCGGGGCTGATGCGGCCCTCGAAGTTGCGGTTGCCCGACAGGACGGCCGTGACGGCCAGGTCGTTGTCGTTGACCGCCCGGGAGATCTCCGGGATCAGCGGGCCGGTGTTGCCGATGCAGGTGGTGCAGCCGTAGCCGACGGTGTTGAAGCCGAGCTCGTCCAGGTACTCCTGCAGGCCGGACTTGTTGTAGTAGTCGGTCACCACCTTGGAGCCCGGGGCCAGGGAGGTCTTCACCCACGGCTTGGGCTTGATGCCCTTCTCGACGGCGTTCTTGGCCACCAGGCCGGCGCCGATCATGACCGACGGGTTGGACGTGTTGGTGCACGACGTGATCGCCGCGACAGCGACGGCGCCGTGGTCGAGGTCGAACTCGGTGCCATCCGACAGCGTGACGTCGACCTTGTGCGACGGACGACCGGCGGTGTCACCGCCGGACTTGTCCGAGCCGGGTGCCGGCGAATCGTCGCTCTTGGCGTCCGGGCTGGTGGGGTCGGACGCGACCATCGTGTCGGCGACCTCGCGATCGTAGCCCTGCAGGTCGCCGTCGGAGTCGGAGACGTAGGTGGGCAGCACCTCGCGGAAGGCGTCCTTGGACTCGCTCAGCAAGATGCGGTCCTGCGGGCGCTTCGGGCCGGCGATGCTCGGCACCACCGTGGACAGGTCGAGCTCCATGTACTCGGAGTAGCGCGGCTCGTGGTCGGGGTCGTGCCACAGGCCCTGCTCCTTGGCGTAGGCCTCGACGAGCGCCACCTGCTCCTCGGAGCGGCCGGTCAGCCGCAGGTAGTCGGTGGTCTTCTCGTCGATCGGGAAGACCGCGATGGTGGAGCCGTACTCCGGGCTCATGTTGCCGATGGTGGCGCGGTTGGCCAGCGGCACCTCGGAGACGCCCGGGCCGTAGAACTCGACGAACTTGCCGACGACCTTGTGCTCGCGCAGCATCTCGGTGATGGTCAGCACCACGTCGGTGGCGGTGACGCCCTCGGGCAGCTTGCCCGACAGCTTGAAGCCCACGACGCGCGGGACGAGCATCGAGACGGGCTGGCCCAGCATGGCCGCCTCCGCCTCGATGCCGCCGACGCCCCAGCCGACGACGCCGAGGCCGTTGACCATGGTGGTGTGGGAGTCGGTGCCGACGCAGGTATCGGGGTAGGCCTGCAGGACGCCGTCCACCTCACGCGGGAAGATCACGCGGGCCAGGTTCTCGATGTTGACCTGGTGGACGATGCCGGTGCCCGGCGGGACGACCTTGAAGTCCTCGAACGCCCCCTGGCCCCAGCGGAGGAACTGGTACCGCTCGCCGTTGCGCTCGTACTCGACCTCCATGTTCTTCTGCATGGCGTCGTCGCTGCCGAAGAAGTCGACGATGACGGAGTGGTCGATGACCAGTTCGGCCGGCGACAGCGGGTTCACCTCGTCGGGATTGCCGCCCAGGTCGCCGATGGCCTCACGCATCGTGGCGAGGTCGACGATGCAGGGCACGCCGGTGAAGTCCTGCATCACCACGCGCGCGGGGGTGAACTGAATCTCGTCACTCGGATCGGCGTCGGCCTTCCAGGCACCCAGCCCCTTGATCTGATCCGCAGTGATGTTCGCGCCGTCCTCGGTGCGAAGCAGGTTCTCCAGCAGCACCTTCAGGCTGTACGGGAGGGTGTCGGAACCCTCGACCGCGTCCAGTCGGTAGATCTCATAGGTGGTACCCGACACATCCAATGTCGACTTCGCACCGAAACTGTTGACGCTCATGCGCTCTCCTGACGGTTGTGCGTATTGAACTATCTCGACATCAAGATAGCACTCATGGGGATGCCGTCCAGTGAATCTTCGTGCCCGAGTGCGGGTCTGTCCAGGTCAGTCCGTCCGCGACGGTTGCGCCGCACGCCGCTGCTCTGCGTACAGCTCGCGCAACTCGTCGTCGTGCATGACCAGATAGACCAGCCCGCAGTCGTGCGGCCCGCTGACCCCCATCTGGCACAGGGAGCACTTCTCCCCCGGCCGGATCGGGCACTTCGCTTCCACCAGACTCTTCCTCATCGGGGCCATTCTCTCACCTGACGAGGATCGCTACCGACTCGACGTGATGAGTCATCGGAAAGAGATCGAACGCGCGCAGACCCTGGACCCGCCAGCCGTCCGCCAGCGCCGTGGCGAGGTCGCGCGCCAGGGCCGCGGGATCGCAGGCGACATAGGCGATGGCGCGCGGGCCGCGCTCCAGGACTGCGCGGATGACCGCCCGCCCCGCCCCGGTGCGCGGCGGGTCGAGGACGACGAGGTCGAGATCCGACGGCAGCTTGCGCAGCGACCGCTCGACCGCCCCGGCCACGAAGCGAGCCTCGGGGACGTTGCGGCGCGCGAGAGCGACGGCGTCCAAGCTGCCCTCGATGCCGACGACGTCCACGCCCGCGTCGACGAGGGCCCCGCTGAACAGCCCGACCCCGCAATAGAGGTCGGCCGCCGTTTCGCCCCGACGCGGGGACAGCCCCTCGAGCACGGCCTCCACGAGGACGTCCGCCGCCTGCGGGTGCACCTGCCAGAACCCGTTCGCCGCGACGTCCCACCGGCGGTGCGCGGCGCGCTCGGGGAGCACCGTCGCGTCCCGCAGGTCTCCCCAGTGGACGCCCTCCTGCGACAGCGCCCCGATGACCTGGTCGCCCTGCGGCGCGCCGGACGGTGGCACGGCCAACTCGGGCGCCGCGATGCGGCAGCCGCCCGGGGGCAGCGGCACGACCGTGTCCGAACGTGCTGCCCGCAGCCCCCACGCATCGCCGGCGCGGTGGTAGCGCATCCGGCGGCGCCAACCCAGGGCGTCCGGGTCGGCGGCCTCCACCGGGACGTGCGCGTCCACGCCCGCGAGGCGGCGGAGCTGCTCGGCCACGACCTGCTCCTTCAGTTCCCGCTGGGCTCCGACCGCGACGTGCTGGAAGTCGCAGCCGCCGCACTCGCCGGCGATCGGGCAGGGCGCGGGAACGCGGTCGTCCGAGGCCCGAAGAACCTCCGCGACGTCCGCGCGTCCGAACCGCTTGCCCACCTCGCGGACGCGCAGCGTGACGGTCTCCCCCTCCAACGCGTGCCGGACGAACCAGACGTAGCCGTCCAGCCGCGCCACCCAGTGACCGCCGTGCGCGACGGGGCCGACGACCACCGGCCCCAGGACGTCGCCCGGCCGCGCCGTCACCTCACTCATCGATGTGGGTGCCGCGGAGGACCGAGCCGCGTCCCGAGGGTCGGCGCCACCCGGCGGGCGGGTTGCGCTTCGCCCGGGCGATGGCGTGCTTGCCCGAGGCGAGCAGGTAGGGCACGGCCGTCACCATCACGCCGGGCATGAGGTTGAGCCTCGCCTTGAGGAACAGCCCGGTCTGGTTGTGGAGCATGCGCTCCCACCAGTGCCCGACGATGTACTCCGGCAGGTAGACGCACACGACATCGCGCGGGTTGCCGGAGCGGATGCCGCGGATGTAGTTGAGGAACGGCGCGGCCACCTCGCGGTAGGGCGACGCGATCACCTTCAGCGGTACGCCGAGGTCCTGTTCCTCCCACTCGGCGCGCATCCGGCGAACGGCGTCCGGGTCGATGCCGACCGTGACGGCCTCGATCGTGTTGGGCCGCGCGGCGCGGGCGAAGTTCACCGCGCGCATCGTCGGCTTGTCGATGTCGTTGACGAGGATCACCGACCGCACCCGGCTGGGCAGCGTGCGCGCCTCGGCCGGATCGAAGGCGACCTCGCGGGCCACGTTGTCGTAATGGCGGCGGATCGCCTTCATCACGACGTACAGCGCCGCCATCGCCAGGATCGCCAGGTACGCGCCGTAGAGCAGCTTCGAGGCGAGGACGATGATCAGCACCGTCCCGGTGCAGGTGAGGCCGATGCCGTTGATGATGCGCGAGCGGGTCATCGTCGCGCGCACCTTCGGGTCCCGCTCGGTGCGCAGGTGGCGCGTCCAGTGGCGCATCATGCCGAACTGGCTGACGGTGAACGACACGAACACCCCGACCACGTACAGCTGGATCAGCGCGGTGACGCTGGCGTTGAAGATGAGGACGAGCACCGCGGCCGCGCCGGCCAGAAGCATGATGCCGTTGCTGAAGGCGAGCCGGTCGCCGCGGGTGTACAGCGCGCGGGGCAGGTAGCCGTCGCGCGCGAGGATCGAGCCCAGCACGGGGAAGCCGTTGAACGCGGTGTTGGCCGCCAGGATCAGGATGATCATCGTCATCGTGATGACGAAGTAGAACCCCGGGGGGAAGCTGTCGAACACGGTCGAGGCGAGTTGGCCCATGGTCGTGTCATGGCTGCCCTGGACGGGGACGCCGTTCTTCGTGAAGTACGAGCCGCCCCGCTCGTCGATCATCTTGGCGCCGGTGAGGTTGGCCAGGACGATGATGCCGCCCAGCATGCTCAGCGCGACGGCGCCCAGCAGCGCGAGCGTGGTGGCGGCGTTGCGGCTCTTCGGCTCCTTGAACGCCGGGACGCCGTTGCTGATCGCCTCGACGCCGGTCAGCGCCGCACAACCGGACGAGAACGCCCGCGCCAGCAGCGCCACCAGGGCGAACCCGGTCATCGTCGAGTAGAAATCGTCGCCGACGACGCCCAGGTCGGCCGTCGGCGCCCGGAGCTCGTCGCCCAGGACGAAGATGCGGATCAGCCCCCAGGCCACCATGCCGAGGACGGCGACCATGAAGCCGTACGTGGGGATCGCGAACGCGGTGCCGGACTCCCGGACGCCGCGCAGGTTCATCGCCATCAGCAACACGATCACGACCGCGGCGATCGGGCCCTCGTGCCCGCTGATCAGCGGGATCATCGCCTTCGCGTTCTGCACCCCCGACGAGACCGACACGGCGACCGTCAGCACGTAGTCGACGAGCAGCGCGCTGGCGACGACCAGGCCGGCGTCGGCGCCGACGTTGACCGTCGCCACCTCGTAATCCCCGCCTCCCGACGGGTAGGCGTGCACCGTCTGCCGGTACGACAGGACGACGACCGCCATCACGACACCGACGGCGATGGCGATGGGCCACGAGAACGCGAAGCCGGCGAGGCCGGCCAGGCTCAGCGTGAGGAGGATTTCGTCTGGCGCGTAGGCCACCGAACTCAGCGCGTCCGACGCGAAGACCGGAAGCGCGATGCGCTTCGGCAGCAGCGTCTCCCCCAGTTGCGCGCTGGCGAGCTTGCGCCCGACGAGCAAACGCTTGAGGCTATCAGCAAGGTTCACGGCGGTACACTCTAGTCACGCCGGAGCCGTGCTTCGGCGTCGATCATCTGCGAGAAGGGCAGTGGGTTGCACATCGTCATCATGGGTTGTGGCCGCGTCGGGTCGTCCCTGGCCCGCGCCCTCGAGCGCCGCGGCCACAGCGTCGCCGTCATCGACATGAACGGCGACTCCTTCCGCCGGCTCGGCCCGACCTTCCGCGGCAAGACCGTCAAGGGCGTGGGGTTCGACCGCAAGGTGCTGGTCACGGCCGGCATCAAGGAGGCGGACGGCTTCGCCGCGGTCTCCAGCGGCGACAACTCCAACATCCTCGCGGCGCGGGTCGTCCGCGAGACGTACGGCGTCCACAACGTCGTGGCACGCATCTACGATCAGGGCCGCGCCGAGGTGTACGAGCGGCTGGGCATCCCGTCGGTCGCGACGGTGCGCTGGGCGGCCGATCAGGTGCTGCGCCGACTGTTGCCGGAGGGTTCCGAGCCGCAGTGGCGCGACCCGTCGGGCAGCGTCCGCCTCATCCAGGTGTTCGCGCACAGCGCCTGGGTCGGCAGTTCGATCGGCGCCATGTCGCGGGCTGCGCGCGCCCCCATCCCGTTCCTGACCCGGTTCGGCCAAGGCATGATCCCGCAGGACTCGACGCTGTTCCAGGACGGCGACCTCGTCTACGTGGCCTGCGCCAACGACGACGTCTCGACCGTGGAATCCATCCTGGGCGCGCCGCCCGTCCAGCACTGAGCTCACCGTCACTGAAAGGCACCACATGCGCGTCGCCATCGCCGGAGCGGGTAACGTCGGGCGGTCCATCGCCCGCGAGCTGCTGGCCAACGGCCACCGGATCCTCCTGATCGACCGGGATCCCGCCGCCATCAAGACCGAGTCGGTCCCGGGCGCCGAGTGGCTGCTCGCGGACGCCTGCGAGCTCGCCTCCCTGGAGGAGGCGCAGCTCGACAAGGTGGACGTCGCCATCGCCGCCACGGGCGACGACAAGGCGAACCTCGTCCACTCCCTCGTCGCCAAGACCGAGTTCGCGGTGCCCCGAACCGTCGCCCGCGTCAACCACCCCAGCAACGAGTGGATGTTCGACGAGGTGTGGGGCGTCGACGTCGCCGTCTCGACGCCGCGCCTGATGTGCGCCCTCGTCGAGGAGGCCGTCACGGTGGGCGACCTCGTGCGGCTGTTCAGCTTCCGCGGCGGCATGACGAACCTGGTGGAGATGACGCTCCCGTTCGACAGCCCGTGCGTCGGACGCCGCATCGGCGACCTGAACCTGCCCGGCGACTTCGTCCTCGTGGCGGTCATCCGGGACGCGGAGGCCCGCGCCCCCGAGCGCGACGGCGCGCTGGAGGGCGGCGACGAACTGCTGTTCATCGGCAACCCCGAGCACGAGATGGAGCTGGCGCAGTTCCTCGCGCCGAGCGAGCAGCGCTCGCCCGTCGGCGACCACGACGAGACCCTCGACACCGCCTAAGACGGCAGCGCCTCAGAGCAGCTGGTACCAGGGGTTGTAGATGCGGCGCTGACCCTCGTCGTCGGAGATGCGGCCCTCCACCACGAGGTCGCGGCCGGCGTCGATGCCGGGAATCTCCCGGCGTCCCATGAAGATCAGCGAGACGGTGCCCGTCCCGTCGGACATCTCCGCCTCCAACCACGGCGTGGCGTGGATCGGGTGCACGGTGAGCACCTGGATCGTGCCGCGCAGCCGCACCTTCTCGCGGTCGCTGCACTGGGCGACCGTGTTGGCGCCCACAAATTCGGCCTCACGGCGGCGCTCGTCGGAGGCCAATTCGTCGGTGGAGCGTCCCAGCCTGCTGAACCAGTCCTTGATCGTCGCCACGCCTCGTCCTTTCCCCGGGTCAGGAGCCCTCGCCGGCCGATTCCGGCAGCGCCAGCGTGATCAGCTCGCCCGGGACCCGCGGCGCGTCGTCGCGACGGACGATGATGTTGCGGAAGAACTCGACGAACGTGTCGGCGGGGGCTTCCTCGCCCTCCGTCATGCCGGCCTGCCCCATGAGCGTACCGCGCAGCAGCCAGCGGGGACCTTCGACCATCCAGATGCGGGAGACGTGGAACATCTGCTCGCCCTCGGGGCCCTCCATCGGCAGGACACGGCGCACCTCGGGGCCGAACGGCCCGTCGGCCACCTCGGCGGAACCGCCCGCCTGCTCTGACTCTTCGACGGTGTCCTCGCGCAATTCGTCGGCGAGGCCGCCCGTGCGCGGCGCGGCGAACAGAGCCAGCTCCAGCCCAGAGTTCTCGTACAACGCCAGCGCCGCGTAGATCGACTGGGACTCCTCGTCGCCGTGCAGCTGGAGGTTCATGCCGGGAAAGGGCGTCACGATGAGCGGACCGAAGGGGATGCGCTCCACCTCGTCCGCTTCGAGGTCGACCTCGGTGTAGTCGAAGGGACCGTCGGCGCGGTGGTCGATCTCCTCGGCGTCGTCCCCGCCTTCGAGGTCGTCGTCGGCGTCCTGGAAGGTCTCGTCGTTCTCATCGGGGTCGACCACCGTCGGGTTCTCGTCCTTCTTGCGGTTCTTACGCCCAAAGATCACTGCTCATCCCTTCACTTCGTCGGCGCGGACGCCTCGTGCGACCAGCCGCTGACTCCCCCGGTGGAACCGTGTCCGCCCTCACCGCGCTGGCTCGAGGGTAGTTCCGTCACCTCGTCGAACCGGGCGCGTCCTACGCGTTGGAAGACTAGCTGGGCCACGAGGTCGCCCCGGCGGAGTATCACCGGCGCGTGGCGGTCGGTGTTGAGCAGACAGACCTTGATCTCGCCGCGGTAGCCCGCGTCGACGGTGCCCGGGGCATTCACGATCGTGATGCCCGACCGCGCGGCGAGCCCCGACCGCGGATGGACGAAAGCCGCCCACCCCTCGGGGAGCGCGATGGCGATGCCGGTGCCCACGAGCACGCGCTCGCCCGGATCGATCGTCACGTCGGCGGTCGTGGCCAGGTCGGCGCCCGCGTCCCCGTCGCGCGCGTAGCGCGGGGCAGGCAGGTCGGGGTCGAGTCGGCGCAGCAGGACGCGGGGCTCCTCGATGCTCATCGCAGGTCGCTCCCGGCGCCGTGGCGGGCGCGTCCGCGGGTCAGCGCGGCCAGCAGCTGCTGCGGGCGCCGCGTCGAGACGAGCCAGTAGGGGTGCGGGTCGGCGGCGTCCCTCACCGGTACCTCCACCGCCTCCGGAATGTAGGGCCGCGCCACCACGAACGCCCGGGCGTCCGCGAGGGGCCCCTGCCGGTCCTGCGACGCGAGGCGATCGAGCGCCTGCGGTTCGCCGAGGTACTCCCACTCCAGCAGCGAGCGGCCCACCGTCAGCCCTCGCTCGTCGACGATGACGAGATCCCGTCCGATCAGCAGCAGCGCCGCCGCGATCAGCGCGGCGCACAGCAGCGTGGCGGCGACCGCAACCTCGGGGCCGAGGTAGAAGCCGACGGCCGACACCGTCGTCAGGCCGAAGGCCGCCGCGATGAACCAGTACGACACCGGGACGGACAGCCTCTCGCGATACAGCACGCGGCTACGGTAGCGCGGCGAACAGGCCTGACTACAATGTGGCCCCGGGGCCGGAGCGTCCGCCCTCACCATCGAAGGAGCACGTGCATGTCCCTGACCCGCAACCTCATGTGGAACGCCTACTCCGGGCTGCTCACCGCCGCGACCATGTTCGTGGCCCACAAGGTGCTCGACACGACGTGGCAGACCGTCACCGGCGACGAGGCGCCCGATCCGAACGACCCCGCCACCCCGGCCCGCGACGCCGTGCTGTGGGCGATCGCGAGCGGTTTGGGCATCGGGGTCTCCCAGCTCCTTGTGAACCGGTTCGCCGCCCGTCGGTGGGAGAAGTTCACCGGCGAGACGCCGTCCCCGCGCCGCGTCAACGTCACGATGTGAGTCCCGAGCTCTCCGCACACTGACTTAAGCAGCGGCGCCGCCGCCCGGCTGTGGGCGGCGGCGCTGTCGCGTTCCTCGGGCTGAGTCACCCGGCGCAATCGACGCAGTAGAACTGGCCGTTCTTCTCCTTGGCGATCTGGCTGCGGTGCTTCACGAGGAAGCAGGACGCGCAGGTGAACTCATTCTGCTGCCGCGGCAGGACACGCACGGTCAGTTCCTCGTGCGAGAGATCCGCGCCGGGCAGCTCGAAGGCCTCGGCGGCCTCCACCTCGTCTTCGTCGACCTTGCCTGAATTCTTGTCGTTACGACGGTTCTTCAGTTCCTCAATGCTGTCTTCGCTCTCCTCGTCGGTCTTGCGAGGGGCGTCGTAGTCGGTGGCCATGGTTCCTTTCGTCATGTTCACGTGCTCAAACCCGCGCCATGAATACCACACGCGCGAAGCAGGGGACAGCCCCCGAGATCCTTCCGGCTCCAGGGCTTGGCAACCGGGATTCCAGCCGTGACGCGGTAGGTTACTTTCGACAGCGACACAAGTCCGCTGAAACGGCCGGGGCCCGCCCCGCTCTTCGCCGCTGGTGATGCTCGAATCGGCGTCCACCCGCGGCAACGCCCAGGAGCGAGCGGGTATTCCCCTCCCCTGCCATGGTCGTGCGGGCTCGCCGAAGGGACAACTGGAGAATCACATGGACAGTGCACTGCGACCACGCGACATCCAGGCCCGTATCAGGGCCGGGGAATCGGTCGACGATGTGGCGCGCGCGGCCGGCGTTCCCGCCCAGAACATCGACGCCTTCGCCGCCCCGGTGATCGCCGAGCGCGAGCACATCGCCGGCCTCGCGCTGTCGCACCCGGTGCGGCGGCGGGGCGAGACGACGTCCAACCGCGCCCTGCGCCAGGCCGTGCACGAGACCCTGACCGCCCGCGGCATCGACGACGATGACGTCGCCTGGGACGCCTGGAAGATCGAGGGACGCCGTTGGCAGGTCCGCGGCCTGCTGGCCACCGGCTCCACCGAACGCACCGCGCTGTTCGTCTACGACCTCAACGGGCGCTTCTCCGTCGCGGCGAACGAGGACGGCCGCTGGATGATGGGCGACGAGCCGCCGAGCATCATCGCCGCCGACCCGCCCGCCGGGGACGACGACCTGGCGATCGTCCGGGCCATCCAGTCCGTCCCCAGCGTCGACGACCGGGCCGAGGAGGACGAGATCGAGTCCCCGCGCCCGGCGCCGCCCTACGCGGCGAGCGGCACCGACATCGACGACGCCTTCGCCGAGGGCGAGCTCGCCGAGGTGGACGGCGTCTACGACATCGTGCCCAGCAGCCGGGCCGACCTCGACGTGCTCTACGACATGCTGTCCAGCTTCGACGAAGACTCGGTGCGCATCTACTCCGGGCTGGTGCACTCGCGTGGCGAGGACGGGCCCGTGCTCGACGCCGACCCGAACGAGGAC
Source organism: Nigerium massiliense (assembly GCF_000826085.1). Classification (GTDB taxonomy): domain Bacteria; phylum Actinomycetota; class Actinomycetes; order Propionibacteriales; family Propionibacteriaceae; genus Propioniciclava; species Propioniciclava massiliense. The sequence continues at coordinate 487,460 of NZ_CCYM01000003.1, forward strand.
CCCACCGTCGTGCTGCCGCGCCTCGACGAGGCCGGGGTCCAGGACGCGCGCGACGGGCGAGCCGGCGGGTCGGACGACCGAGCCGACGGCTCGTCCCACCACGAGACGGACGCCGAGACCCTGGACTTCCCCCAGGACACCGGACGGCCCGCGCGCGACGAGGGCCTCCCGGTCCCGCCGGCCCCAGGCGTGCCGCACCGGGTCGAGACGGCCGAGGATGAGGCCGAGGTCGACCACTCGCACACGCCCGAGTCCGCCCCAACCCCGGAGGTGGTGACGCTGCCGGCCGACCGGCGACCGGACGCCGAGATCACCGGGGGCGAGGAAGCGGCGCTCGCCGAGCCCACCGCGCCGGACCCGGCGGATCCGGAGCCCGCCGCCGCGCATGTGCGCGCGGACGAGGACGTGGAGACCCTCCCGATCGAGCACCCGGCCGCCGAGGCTGCCGCGGAGTCCGATCCGGAGGCGGCGCCCGCCGAGCCCGTCGTCGCGGAGCCGGCACCCGAGGACGCCGACCCCGTCGAGGCGGACGACCACCTGTTCGGCCCGGCGTCCGACGCCCCGGATGAGTCCCAGCCCGACGACCTGGAGGGCGCGCCACTCGCGGGCGACGACCACGCGTCGCCGGAGCCGGCGGCGTCCGATGACCACGTCGACCCCACGTCCGAGGACCAGGACGACCCCGACGCGGAGAAGACGGTGACCGTGCGGCCACGTCGCCGCCGGGCCACCCAGCCGTCGCTGGTCGATGATGAGACGGGGCCGGTTCCCTCGTCGCGTCCGCGCAAGGGCAAGCGGGCCTCGGTGCCCAGCTGGGACGAGATCATGTTCGGCTCGCCCCGCAAGCAGGATTGAGCCCCAGCCCCCTCGGGACCGATCGCGGGCCCTCGCGCTCGGCGGCGACATGGAGGACGCCGCCGTCGCGCCGAGGCGCCTGGCACCGGCCCCGACGGGATCACCCCTAGCGGGGGCCGTCCCCGGCGTCCCCGAACGGCAGCGGGTCGCCGGGTAGCGCGACGCCGCTCACGTTCGCGGTCTGCCTGCGGCGGTGGTGCTGGCGGCACAGCACCTCGTAGCGCACCTCCGCGGGGCGCTCGCCGTCGATGTCCCCCACAGCCACCTGGTCGCCCTCGGTGACCATCACGCCGTTCACCACCCGCGCGTTGTGCGTGGCGACGCGCCCGCACCAGCACCGCGGGCGCGCCTGCAGCAGCTCGATCGTGTCGCTCAGCTCCATGAGCCGGCGCGAGCCCGGGAAGAGCTCGGTGCGAAAATCGGTGAGGATGCCGAAGCAGTAGACGTCCACCTCGAGGTCGTCCACGACGCGGGCGAGCAGGTCGACCTGGGCGGGCGTGTAGAACTGCGCCTCGTCGCACACGAGGAAGTCCACGCGGCGGCCGGCCATGATGTCCTGGGTGACGAAGGCGAAGAAGTCGAACGCGTCGTCCACCTCGACCGCGGGCTCGACCATCCCCAGCCGCGACGAGATGCGCGCCTCCCCCGAGCGGTCCTGACGCGTGAACCGGTGGCCGCGACGCCCGGCGCTGGTCTCGGTGAAGTCGATCTGCAGGGCCAGCGTCGACTTGCCGCAGTTCATCGGCCCCGTGAAGTAGCGAAGCGACGCCATCAATCCACCAGGAGCGCGACCCGCACCTCGGCGGGGGTCAGGGAGCCGTGCATGCCGATCAGGCTGAACTCCTGGGGCTGTTGCCGCGTCATCACCGCGCCGCCGCCGGCCATCGCCACCAGGACGTCGCCGAACCGGGGGGCCAGCCGGGCCGCCACCTCGCCGAACCAGCCCTCGGCGATCGCCTCGTCGCGGGTGCGCACCCACGCGTCCTCGCCGAACCGGTCCGCCCAGCGCCGCGCGACCGCCCCGGGCTCCCGCGTGTAGAGCTGACGCAGCCGGCCCTCGCCGCCCAGCAGGTCGACGCCGGCCAGCAGCTCGGGCTCGTCATCGACGAGCACCTGGTCGGCGGGAGCGACGTCGACCATGCCGTGATCTCCGGTCACCACCAGCCGGACGTCGCCGGGCAACTCCGCGCGCAGGCGGGCGGCGAGGGCGTCCACCCGGGCGAGCGTGTCCGTCCAGGCGTCCGACCGCCAGCCCCGCCCGTGGCCGACGTGATCGAGCTCGCGCTCGTAGAAATAGACGAGGGCGCGCTCCCCCTCCGTCGCGGCTGCCACCCCGCTGCGGACGCGCTGGTCCTCGTCCCTCTCGTCGGGCACGGGGGCGAACCGCGCGCCACGCATGCTGGCGTCGGTCAGGCCGGTGCCTGCGAACCGCGCGGGCGCGACCATCGAGACCGCGACGCCGGTCTTGGCCAGGCGCTCTAAGGCGGTGAGCCGCGGCTGGACGTCGAGCCCGGACAACCCGCTCTCCCAGGCCAGGGCGTTGAGGAGCCTCTCCGGCGCGAACGGGTGGCGGAACGTGTAGCCGGCGATGCCGTGCTGGCCCGGGGTCAGCGCCGACCCGAGGCTGGTGAGGCTCGTCGCCGTGGTGCTGGGGACGCCGCAGGTCAGCTTTCGCCGGGACAGCAGCGACGCCAGGTAGGGCGCGTGTTCGGCGCGCTCGGCGAGGAGGCTCTCGCCGAGGCCGTCCACCATCATGACGACCCAACGGTCGGACGCCGGGAGGCCCAACGTGTCCTCCCAGCCGAGCCCCCAGCCCGACGCGATACTCGGGACGAGCTCGGCCAGTGTGGAGCTCCCGTAGCGCGGAAGCAGCGGTTCGCTCACGCCGCTCCCGTGCCCGTGGCCCGCTGCAACGCCGTGCCGAAGTCGATGAGGCGGTGCAGCGGCCCGGTGCCGTCCGCGGCGGAGCTGACGCGGACGGTGAGGTCGTCGGACGCGTCCGATGCGGTGTACCCGTGGTCGGCGTCGCAGTCCGGGTCACCACAGGTGGCGGGCTCGATCTCGAGCCGACGCATCACCCCCCAGCCGATGGACAGCCACACCTCGGTGGGCTGCATGCCGCCCGTGCCGTACCGCTCGGGGTTCGTGACGACATGGGTCAGCGACACCGAGCGGATCTGGGACAGGGCGACGGACTCGATCGTGGACAGCGCCTGGGTGGGCCCGGGCTGATCCCCGTCGTCGGTGTGGCTGACCAGGAAACGCGTCGGCGTGAGCACCAGCACGGTCACGTGGCGGTGGATCGCGTCGTGGTTGAACGTGGCCTCGTGATGGACGACGGAGTTCACGACGCGCTCGTCCCCGATGGCCTGGGCGAGCGTGGCCTCGATGAACTGGGGGAAGTAGCCGGACGCGACGATCGCGTCGTGGAGATCCCGGGTCAGCCCGCCTGTTGTCATTGGGCCATCCTCCCACTTCTGCCGGGCACGGCAAAAGCAGCCGGGGTCCACGGCGTTCGCGCGGTTGAGCGCCGAACCGCTAAGTTCGGGCGCATGAGTAACCGGCCCTTCGTCGCCGCCCGCATCGAGCTGTGGCTCGACCGACGCCTCGAGAAGTTCTTCCGCGGCAGGGGCTGGCGCGAGCGCGTCATCACGTACTCCGGCTACGGCAGCGAGGACGGCGCCCGCGTCCTGGCCCGCATCGTGCTGGCGCCGCAGTTCCGAGACTCCCAGATCGGCAAGGCGGCCGAGCAGTTCCTGCACCGCCGCGGCTGGCGCAACTTCCTGACGGCCGCCTGCGTGCACCAGCGCTACTCGATCCGGTTCGGCGACGCCGTCGTCGAGGGCACCACCGACCGGGGCGGCTACGTCGACCACCGGCTGCGCGGCCACGGCCAGTCCCCCGGCTGGCAGCAGGCGACGATCCTGCCCGAGGGCGTGGACGAGGGGGAACAGGCGGACGTGCTGGTCGTCAAGAACGACGAGACGTTCGGCATCATCAGCGACATCGACGACACGGTGCTCACGACGCTGCTTCCGCGCCCGATGGTGGCCGCGTGGAACTCCTTCATCGTCACCGAGTCCGCGCGCCAGGCCGTGCCGGGCATGGCGGCGCTGTACCGCGAGCTGCTCGCGGCCCACCCGGACGCGCCGATCATCTTCCTGTCCACCGGCGCGTGGAACACCCAGCCGTTCCTGCGCCGCTTCCTCAAGCGGCACAACTTCCCCGACGGCCCGATGCTGCTGACCGACTGGGGCCCGACGAACACCGGCTGGTTCCGCTCGGGCCAAGCCCACAAGCGCGAGTCGCTGCTGCAGCTGTGCCTCGACCTGCCCAACATCACGTGGCTGCTGGTCGGCGACGACGGCCAGCACGATCCGGAGATCTACGGCGACTTCGCCCGCAACGACGCCCCGCGCGCGCGGCTCATCGCCATCCGCCAACTCAACCCGACCGAGCAGTTCCTCGCCCACGGCACCACCGAACCCATCGCTCCGGACGATCCCCACGAGCGCGCCGACGTCGAGACCATCAGCGCCCCCGACGGCCGCGGGCTGCTCGCGCAGCTGCGCCAGCGCGGCCTGCTGACCCGCTGAATCCGGGCGCGGCGGTGTCCGCGTCCGGCGAAACCCGGCGCCCAAATGCGGGCCCAAGCGCCGCTGACAGGGAACAATGTCGGGGGTTTCCCAGCGTGTGACCAGTGAGGAGTGAGCAACGGCCATGGCCAAGACGCCCGTCGACGACGAGCCCGTCGAGAACATCGTCAACATCGACGTCTCGGAGGAGATGGAGACAAGCTTCCTCGAGTACGCGTACTCCGTCATCTACTCCCGCGCGCTCCCCGACGCCCGCGACGGCCTCAAGCCCGTGCAGCGGCGCATCCTGTACTCGATGGACGACATGGGCCTGCGCCCCGACCGCCCCCACGTGAAGTGCGCCCGCGTCGTCGGCGACGTGATGGGCAAGCTGCACCCCCACGGCGACACCGCCATCTACGACGCGTTGGTCCGCATGGGACAGCCGTGGGCGGTCCGGCTGCCGGTGATCGACGGGCACGGCAACTTCGGCTCCCTGGACGCCGGCCCCGCCGCCATGCGCTACACCGAGTGCCGCATGGCGCCCGCCGCGCTCGCGATGACCCGCGGGCTGGACGAGGACACCGTCGACTTCCGGCCCAACTACGACGGCAAGCTCGACGAGCCGGTCGTGCTGCCCGCCGCCTTCCCGAACCTCCTGGTCAACGGCTCGACCGGCATCGCGGTCGGCATGGCCACCAACATCCCGCCGCACAATCTGGTGGAGTGCGTGCAGGCGATCAAGCACCTCCTCAAGCACCCGGACGCCTCGGTCGACGACCTCATGCGGTTCCTCCCCGGACCCGACCTCCCCAGCGGGGGCAAGATCATCGGGCTGGACGGCGTCCGCGACGGCTACCACCACGGCCGCGGCAGCTTCAAGATCCGCGCGACGGCCCGCGTCGAGCAGGTCAGCCCGCGCCGCAAGGGCATCGTCGTCACCGAGCTGCCCTACATGGTCGGTCCCGAGCGCATCATCGAGCAGATCAAGACGCTCGTGCAGTCGAAGAAGATCTCCGGCATCGCCGACGTCAAGGACCTCACCGACCTGACCAAGGGGCTACGGCTCGTCATCGAGGTCAAGAACGGCATCAACCCGGACGCGCTGCTCGAGCAGCTCTACAAGCACACGAAACTCGAGGACAACTTCGGCATCAACATGGTGGCGCTGGTCGACGGCCAGCCGCAGACGCTGTCCCTGCTGGACGCGCTGCGCGTCTACACCGACCACCGCCTCGACGTGACCCTGCGACGCACACGCTTTCGCTACGAGAAGGCGTCCGCCGACCTGCACCTCGTCCAGGGACTGCTCATCGCGATCGCCGACATCGACGACGTCATCGCGATCATCCGCGGTTCGGACGACGTGGCGTCCGCCCGGGCCAAGCTCATCGAGGTCTTCGACCTGTCCGAGACGCAGGCCAACTACATCCTCGACCTGCAGCTGCGCCGTCTCACCAAATTCAGCCAGATCGAGCTGGAGAAGCGGCGCGAGGAGCTCGAGCGCACCATGGCCGAACTGGCCAACATCATCGAGAACGACGCCGAGCTGCGCACCCTGGTCGCGCGCGAGCTCGACGAGGTGGCCCGCGAGCACGGGACGCCGCGGCGCACCATCCTGCTGGCCGGTTCGGGCGCCTCGGTGAGCGCGTCCACCGCCCCGCTGGAGATCGCCGACGACCCGTGCTGGGTGATGCTGAGTTCGACGGGGCTGGTGGCCCGCGCCGACACCGACGAGGCGATGCCGGCCTCCGGGCGCCGGGCCCAGCACGACCTCATCAGTTCCGCGATCCGCACGACCGCGCGCGGCGAGTACGGCGTCCTGACGTCGGCGGGGCGCGTGGTGCGCGCCCAGGCGATCGAACTGCCGAGCATCGCGCTCACCGCGGACGCGCCCACGCTCCAGGGCGGCTCCCCCATCGCCGAGCTCGTCGCCCTCGACAAGGACGAGCGTGTCCTCGCCCTCACCACGCTCGCCGACAGCACCTTCGGCTGGGCGCTGGGCACCCGGAACGGCGTCGTCAAGCGGGTCAACCCCGAACTGCTCAACCGGGACGCCTGGGAGGTCATCCGGCTCGACGCCGGCGACGAGGTCGTCGGCGCGCTCGAACTGGCCGGCGACGAGGGCGAGCTCACGTTCATCACCACCGACGCCCAACTGCTGCATTTCCCGGTCTCCTCCGTGCGCCCACAGGGCCGCTCGGGTGGCGGCGTCGCCGGCATCCGGCTGGCCGAGGGCGCCCACGCGCTCTGGTTCGGCGTCGTCGACGACCCGGACGCCGTCGTCGCGACGGTCTCCGGGTCGTCGTCCGCGCTGCCGGGCACGCAGGCAGGGTCGGTCAAGGTGACGCCGTTCGCCGAATATCCCGGCAAGGGACGCGGCACCGGCGGCGTCCGGTGCCACCGGTTCCTGCGGGGCGAGGACGCCCTCATCAACGCGTGGGCCGGTCCCGTCCCCGCGGTGGCCGCCGCCGAGAGCGGCGCGCCCGTCGAGCTGCCGGCGGCCTCCGACCGGCGCGACGGCTCCGGGGTCGCGCCGCCCATGCCGATCGCCGCGGTGGGCACTCGCCGGCACTGACCGGACCCTGGCGTCCCCGGACGCGACAGGGCCCGCGCCGCCGACGCGACGCGGGCCCGGAGGTCCCCCGAGGATCTCACCGCACGGTGAGCGTCCCGATCTGCGGAGCGTCGCTGGAGTTGCCCGCGAAGACCGCGAATTCGCCCGTCGGCACGGCGAAGCCGCGCTCGGCGTACGACCACGCCGACAGCGGATGGTTCGTCGCGTTGGGGTCGACCGTGATCGTGACCTTCTTCGACTCGCCCGGCTCGAGCGTGATCTTCTAGAAGCCGACCAGCCGCTTCGGTGGCTGGCCCTCGGTCGGCACGCCCAGGTAGACCTGGACGACCTCCGCGCCGGCCCGGTCGCCGGTGTTCGTCACCGTCGCCGTCACGTCGAAGGGCTGCGTCCCGTCGTTGCGGTCGGACGACAGGGCCGCGTCCGCGATGTCGAACGTGGTGTACGACAACCCGAACCCGAACGCGAACTGCGGTTCGATGCCCTCGGACTGGAACCAGCGGTAGCCGACGCGGCGTCCCTCGCTGTACCGGATCACCGGGTAGCCGGCCCCCTCGTCCGTGCCCGGGTAGCGGGTCGGATCGCCGGCGTACAGCGTGTCCTCGGCCCGGCGCGGGTAGGTGGTGGGCATCTTGCCGGACGGGTTGACGACGCCGAACACCAGGTCGGCGACGACGTGACCGTCCTCGGCGCCCTGGTTCCACGCCTCCAGCACCGCCGAGGCCTTGTCGAGCCAGGGCATCAGGATCGGCGAGCTGTCCTTCAGGACGACCACCGCGTCCGGCGCGGCGTCCAGGATCGCCTCGACGAGCTTGTTCTGGTCGTTGTCCATGTTGGCGCTGGGACGGTCGGCGCCCTCGGTCGCGACCACGCCCGCCATGATGATGACGGTGTCGGCCTCCTTGGCCGCGGAGACGGCCTCGTCCAGGTTGGCCAGGTCGTGCGCGACGGTGACCTTCGAGACCGTGGCGTCCGAGCCGAGGTCGCGCAGGACGTCCTGGGTACCCTCGACCGGCGAGACGGTGTAGAGCGGGTCGACCTTGGACGAACCGCCGCCGCCCTGACAGGCGTCGTCGACGAACTCGGCCTGCCCGACGATGAGCACCGAGCCGGCCGTGGCCGGGTCGAGCGGGAGGCGTCCGCCGTCGTTCTTCAGCAGGACCGCGATCTGCTCACCGATCGTGCGGGACCTGGCGCCGTTGCCCTTGGCGTCGATCTCCCGCGGGGCGTAGGGGCGCTCGAAGTGGCCGAAGCGGAACATCTGCGTGAAGCGGCGCACCAGCGCGCGATCGACGGTCTGGATCTCGAGGCTGGTGTCGTTGAGGGCGTTCTTGACGTTCTCCTCGTTCAGCCACTTGGCGTCCGGCATCTCGTGGTCCATGCCGGCGTTGAGCGAAGCCGCCGCGGAGCGACACGACCAGAAGTCCGACTGCACGTAGCCGTCGAAGCCCCAGTCCTCGCGGAGCACCTTGGTCAGCGTGTCGTGGTTCTCGGTCGCGTAGACACCGTCGACGCGGTTGTAGGCGCTCATCACGGCGGCGATGTCGGCGTCCTTGACGAGCATCTCGAACGGCAGCAGGTAGAGCTCGCGCAGGACGTCCTCGTCGACGACGACCGAGGTGCGGAACCGCTCGTATTCCTGGTCGTTCACGACGTAGTGCTTCGCCATCGCGATGATGTTGTGGGCCTGGATCGACTTGGTCACCTCGACGCCCATGACGCCCGACAGGTAGGGGTCTTCCGAGAAGTAACTCGAAGTTACGGCCGGCGATCTCGGTGCGGTGCAGGCAGACGCCCGGACCCTCGAGCACGTGCTGGCCCAGGGCATCGGTCTCGTCGCCGATGATGTCGCCGTACTCGCTCGCCAGCTGCGGGTCGAAACCGGTGGCGAGCACGATCGTCATGGGCAGGCTGGTGGCGGGCGGGCTGGGGGGTGCCGTCGCCCATGCCCACGCCGACGGGGCCGTTCGTGATGCGGAACCGAGGGATGCCGAGCTCGTCGATCGCGGCGACGTGCCGCTCCACGCGGATCTGCGCGGCCAGTTGCTCCATCTCTTCCGCCGTCGACGCTGTGGACGCGGCGCCGTAGATGTCGATCGTCTCCATCGCGCCGTGCAGCTGGGCGATCTTCTGCTCCAGCGTCATGGCCTCGACGAGCTTCTCGGCACGCTCGCGAGGGCTCAGCGTCGCGTCCATCCAGGGTCGAGACTCGGATACCTGGGTCATCGAGGAACTCCACTCGTGTGGCGGAAAGTGTGTCGAGTCTAATGAGACAGCCGTCGGACGACAGGGGGACGACAGCATTCGTCCGGCGACCCGGAAGACGCCGCTGAGGTTCCCACGGCTGCCCCGCGCAGCCGTCTTGCAACACGGTGTTGAAATCAGCGGTCGCGGTCTGGGGCCCCGTCGAGCTCGTTGAGGTAGTTGTAGATCGTGAACCGCGTGACGCCCAGCGCCTCCGCCGCGGTCTCGATACCGTCGCGCAGGGTGAAGAAGCTGCGGGTGCGCAACTCGCGGACAACGGCCAGCTTGTGGCGCTTCTGCATGAGGTCGACGGGGACGCCCGCCGCCCCGATCGCCTGCTCGATCAGCCGGGCGGCCAGTTCGCCGATGCCCGGGATGTCGTCGCCACGCGGGTCCGCGCCGCCGTCGAAACGCCCGTCACGGGCGGCGATCATGGCCTCGGCGATCGCCCGAACCGACAGCCACAGCGAGACGTCGTAGTCGATGCTGACAGCGGCGAACGGCTCACCCGAGGCGTCCCGCACGAACACGAGGGTCGAACGCACCTCGACGTCGCCGACGGTGGTCCAGTACCCGACGCGAGGCTCGAAGCGGCCGGCGCGCACCTGCTCCAGCAAGAACTCCGGGGCGCGGCCGCCGACCTGCCGTCCCGTCAGCGAGCCGGCGATCGCCACGATGGAGTCCGGGAGCAGACGCAGGTCGTGCAGCACGATCTCGGACGGGTCGGTCAGCGTCCGGTTGAGCGGCTCCAGCAGTTGGGCCAAGGCGTCCAGCGTGGCCCGTCGCTCCCCGTCGTCGGCCATGTGCGCCACCCCCTCGACAGATGCGTCCTTCAACGAATCATTGACCCCGTCTGTTGACCGAGATTACGCTTCGATTCCGACCACGTGCCACGGGGGGACGAGGAGGACGAGCGCCTCCTCGACGGCACCCGGGCCCTACGGACGCCCACCCGGTCGACGGCCCCTAACGGCGGCCGGGTGGGCCCGGCCGTCACACGACCGCGCGCAGCTTGCCGGTGTCGACGTCGAGGATGAAACCGCCGACCCGGGCCCGTCCGGCGATGAGCGGATGCTCGCGCAGCAGCTTCACGTCGGCGGTCAGCCGCTCCTCCTGGTTCGGGTCGGCGCCGAACGCGAAGTCGCCGGTGTCGACGCCGGACTTCTCCCAGATCGCCCGACGCACGCCCGCGTCATCGTTGGCCGCCGCGGCGCACCGGGTGTGCTCGACCACGAGGATGCGGTCCACGTTCAGCAGGTGGACGCCGAGCACGCACCCGGACAAGGCGTCCGGCGTCACGTGCCCGCCGGGCGTGCGCAGGATCTTCGCCTCGCCGATGCGCAGGCCGATCATCTCCAGCGGCTCCAGTCGGGAGTCCATGCACGTCACCATCAGCACGCCCGCGTGCGCGACGCCGTCGAAGCCGTGCGGCGCAGAGATGGCGTACCGCTCGTTGTTGAAGGCCAGCAGGTCCTCGAACCCGGCGCCCGGCTCATCGGAGGCCTGCCCGACGCCGGACGCCTCCGCCCCCGCCCTCTCGAGCGACGCGGCGGCCGTCTTGAACAGGTCCGCATCACGGCGCCACTCGGGGGCGTCCTCCCACAGGCCCGCCAGCACCGCGGAGAGCTCGGCCGAGAAGCTCTCGCTGGCCTGCAGCGGCAGCAGCGAGGGCAGGTTGTCGATCGCGATGACGCGCAGGGGCTTCTCGGCCGCGCCGACGTCACGGACGGGCTGCGACCACGTGGTGATGTCGCGGTTGATCGGCAGCACGTTGATGTCCGAGTGGACGTCGCAGGTCACGTCGGCGATGACCGAGAGCCGGCGCCGGGGGTCGGCCACGTCCTCGGCGCGCACGAACGGCGGGATGGGCGTCGTCGCGAGCACGCAGTTGACCAGCAGGTCGTGCCCGAGCAGCGCCTCCCGGTCTAGGGTCGCGGTCTCCTCGAGGTCCCACGGCGTGGCCCGCACGCCGGCCACCCCGAGCGCCTCCAGCGCTCCGCGCCCGCTGCGGCCCCGCGCGCCGATCACCAGGGCCGTCACGTCACGCTCGGCCAGCTCCTGCCCTGCCGCCCGCAGCGCCGTGTCGAGGCTCTCGCGACTGGTCGCCTGGAGTGGCGCCGGCAGCTTGCCGGCCAGCTCGAGGACGCCCAGGGCTGCACCCACGTACCCGGCCCAATAGCCGAACGCGGCCAACCGCCTCCCGTCGTCGTCGGTCAGATACTCCAGGTCCAGCAGCTGCCCGCTCCCGCGGACGAAGCGGCGCAGCAGGTCGTCTGCCCCCTCCTGACCCTTGTAGGCGTGGGCGAAGAAGATGTGCCGGTGCGTCAGGTCGGCGGGCGCGTCGGGCAACTCCTTGATGCCCAGGACGACGGCGTCGCCGGGGGCGTCCTTCCACGAGCCCGGCGCGGCGAGCTCGCACCCCGCGGCGGCGTAGTCGTCGTCGCTGAAGACGCGGCGCTGCGAGCGCTCCACGACGACGCGCACGCCCTCGTCAGCCAGCTTCGCCACGTCGTCGGGCACCAGCGGTGTCCGGCGCTCCGTCGGACGGGTCTCCTCGCGCAACCACAACAGTTTGTTCATAGCCTTCATCCTCGAACCTCGCTCCACGGCCCTTCAACTCCCTGGCGGCGCCGCGGAGGAAGACCGGCCAGGGCCACACTCAGGCGTCGATGCGCTCCGCGTCGAGGGCGTAGGCCCCCTCGACGATGAACTCCTTGCGCGGCGCCACCTCGTTGCCCATCAGCTTCTCGAAGGTGCGCGTTGCCTGCTCCATGGCCTCGCCCTCCTCGACCGTGATGCGACGCAGCGTGCGGTGCCGCGGATCCATCGTGGTCTCCTTGAGCTGGTCGGCGTCCATCTCGCCGAGACCCTTGTAGCGCTGGGGCTCCTTGAAGTGGGTGTTCTTCTTCGTCAGCTCGGCGTACTTGCGGTGGTACTCGGCGTCTGAGTACGTATAAAGGTACTTCTCTTGCCCCTTGCGCGGGTTGGTCAGCTCGAACCGATGCAGCGGCGGGACGGCCGTGTAGACCCGACCCGCCTCGAGCATCGGCCGCATGTACTTGAAGAACAGCGTGGCCAACAGGCAGCGGATGTGAGCGCCGTCGGAGTCCGCGTCCGCCATGAAGATCACCTTGGAGTAGCGCGCCGCGTCGAGGTCGAACGTGCGGCCCGACCCGGCGCCGACCACCTGGATGATCGAGGCGCACTCGACGTTCTTGAGCATGTCCCCCACGGACGCCTTCTGGACGTTGAGGATCTTGCCGCGGATCGGCAGCAGCGCCTGGAACTCGGAGTTGCGAGCGAGCTTGGCCGTGCCCAGCGCCGAGTCGCCCTCGACGATGAACAACTCGGTTCGGTCGACGTCGGTGCTGCGGCAGTCGGACAGCTTGGCCGGCAGCGTGGACGATTCGAGCGCGTTCTTGCGACGCTGGTTCTCCTTGTGCGCCCGGGCGGCCACGCGGGTGCGGGACGCCCCCACCACCTTCTCCATGACGGCGCGCGCCTGCGTCCGCTGGGCCGCCTTGGTGGTCGTCAGGAACGAGGTGAGCTCGTTGTCGACGATGCGCGCCACCAGCCGCGTCACCGGCGGGGTGCCCAGCACCTCCTTCGTCTGGCCCTCGAACTGGGGCTCGGGCAGCTTCACCGTCACCACCGCGGTCAGCCCCTCGAGGATGTCCTCCTTCGTGACCTCCTCACCCGATTTCAGCAGCCGGGTGCCCTCCAATGAGCGGCCGAAGGCGCGCACCAGGCCGCGCTCGAACCCCTGCACGTGGGTGCCGCCCTTCGGGGTGGCGATGATGTTCACGAACGACTGGACCGTGGTGTCGTAGCCGGAGCCCCAGCGCAACGCGATGCTCACGTCGAGGGGGCGCGTCACGTCGGTGGGCGTCATCGCGCCGTTGTCGTCGAGCATCGGGACGGTCTCGGTGAACTCGTCGTGGCCGTCGAGCCGCACCACCTCGGTGACGGGGTCGTCGGCGGCCAGGTACTCGCAGAACTCGCTGATGCCGCCGTCGTAGCGGAAGCTCTCTTCGGCGTGGTCGTCGGTGCGCTCGTCGCGGATCTGCAGTTGCAGCCCCGGCACGAGGAACGCCGTCTGGCGGGCGCGCGCCAACAGGTGCGTCAGCGACAGCTTCGCGTCCGCGAGGAAGATCTGCCGATCGGGCCAGTACCGGATGCGGGTGCCGGTCTTGCCCTTGGCGGTCTTGCGGCCCTTGCGCAGCCCCCCGCCCGGCGTGAAGGGCGCCTCAGGGCCGTCACCGTCGAACGTCCCCGGGACGCCCCGGCGGAACGACATCTCCCAGGTGAAGCCGTCGCGGTCGACCTGGACGTCCAGCCGCGAGCTCAGCGCGTTGACGACCGACGCGCCCACCCCGTGCAGGCCGCCGGTCGCGTTGTAGGAGCCCGCCCCGAACTTGCCGCCGGCGTGGAGCTTGGTGAAGACCACCTCGACGCCGGACAGGCCGGTGCGCGGCTCGGTGTCGACCGGGATGCCACGCGCCTCGTCGCGGACGACGATGCCCCCGTCGGCCTGCAGCACGATCTCGATGTTCTCGCCGAAGCCGGCCAGCGCCTCGTCGACGGCGTTGTCGATGATCTCCCACAGGCAGTGCATCAGCCCGCGGGTGTCGGTGGAGCCGATGTACATGGCGGGTCGCTTGCGGACGGCCTCGAGCCCCTCCAGCACCAGCAGGTGGCGGGCCTCGTAATCGCGGCTGTCTTTTTTCGGTTTCGTCGGCGTCGTGCTCACCGAACAGAGGGTAGCCACCCGCACCGACACTTCGGCGCGCGGCTCTCCGGCGGGCCCGAGGCCGCGCGGGCACACCCCCCGAAGGAGGCCGGCCCCCGAATCGTCCCTGAGTCTGGCGCGCGCTACGCGGACGGGGTCCCCCAGCAGGTAGGGTCGGCCCCGTAGGCGGGAACAATGGCTGCACACCTGATGTTGAGAACCATGCAGGTGCCGAACGATCCGACCGGAACGCCTGCAGAGAGGAAGCTCCCATGAGCACATCTGTGATCGACACCCTGACGGCTGCTGATCGTTGTGACCGTTGCGGCGCCCAAGCCTATCTCCGCGTGACGCTTCCGTCCGGAGGCGAGCTCCTCTTCTGCGCCCACCACGCGCGTGCGCATGAGGACAAGCTCAAGCAGGTCGCTCTCAACATCCACGACGAGACCAACAAGCTCAGCTGACTCGCCGACCAGACGTGACGAGGGCCCCGGGACACCGTCCCGGGGCCCTCGCTCGTTCTACCTCCGACGAGGCAGGATGACCGCCATGACCGCGATCGAAGCCCACCGGGGCGACATCACCACCGAGCGCGTGGACGCCATCGTCAACGCGGCGAACCGCTCGTTGCTCGGCGGCGGAGGCGTCGACGGCGCCATCCATCGCGCGGCCGGCCCCGAGCTGCTGGCCGCCTGCCGCGCCCTGCGACGCTCGGCATTGCCGGACGGCCTGGACGTCGGCCAGGCGGTCGCCACCGAGGCGTTCCGTCTTCCGTGCCGTTGGGTGATCCACACGGTCGGGCCGAACCGGCACCGCGGCCAGACCGATCCCGCCCTGCTGGCCTCGTGCTTCACCCGGTCACTGGACGTCGCCGCCGGGCTCGGCGCGGCCTCCGTCGCCTTCCCCGCGATCAGCGCCGGGGTCTACGGCTGGGACGTCCACGATGTCGCCCGGGTGGCCGTGGACGCGATCCGCGCCAGCGGCGCGCCCGGCGTGGCGACCGTCTCGTTCGTCCTGTTCTCGGACGAGGCGCTGGCCGCGTTCGAGCAGGCCTTGGGCTCCTGAGCCCAACGTCACTCCGAGCGGCGCGCCATCCGGATCTGCTCGGCCCGCGAGCGTGCCGAGACGCGACGTGCCCCGTCCGCGACGAACCCGTGCTTGGCGTAGAACGCCTGCGCCCGGGTGTTGTCCGCCAGCACCCACAGGTAGGCGTCCGCGTCGCCGATGGTGGTCCACAGCAGCGCGCGCGACAGGTCGGTGCCCTTGACCCGGTCGAGGAGGTACATCATCGTGAGTTCGAGCGGGATGTCGATGTCGTCGTCTTCGCCGGGCAGCGCCTGCGACAGCCCGACCACGTCGTCGCCGTCCGTCACCACCCACAGGTAGACGCCGTTCAGCAGTTGCTCACGCCACAGCGCCACGGTGCCGTCGACCCGGTCGTCCAGGGACGCGAGGATGTCGTCCGGCACGAGCCCCGGGTAGGACTCGCGCCAGGCGGCATTCTTCATGCGCGCCATGGCCTCCAGGTCGAGCCCGGTGGCCTGCCGGATGCGCGGCGCCATCAGTCGAGGTAGTCGCGCAGCACCTGCGAGCGGCTCGGGTGGCGCAGCTTGCTCATCGTCTTGGACTCGATCTGACGGATGCGCTCGCGCGTCACTCCGTAGACCTTGCCGATCTCGTCCAACGTCTTCGGCTGCCCGTCGGTCAGGCCGAAGCGCATCGAGACCACGCCGGCCTCGCGCTCGCTGAGCGTGTCCAGGACGTCGTGCAGCTGCTCCTGCAGCAACGTGAAGTTGACCGCCTCGGCGGGCACGACCGCCTCGGAGTCCTCGATGAGGTCGCCGAACTCGGAGTCGCCGTCCTCGCCGAGCGGGGTATGCAGCGAGATGGGCTCGCGGCCGTACTTCTGCACCTCGACAACCTTCTCCGGCGTCATGTCGAGCTCGACGGCCAGCTCCTCCGGCGTGGGTTCGCGACCGAGATCCTGAAGCATCTGGCGCTGGACGCGGGCGAGCTTGTTGATGACCTCGACCATGTGCACGGGGATGCGGATGGTGCGGGCCTGGTCGGCCATGGCGCGGGTGATGGCCTGCTTGATCCACCAGGTCGCGTACGTGGAGAACTTGTAGCCCTTGGTGTAGTCGAACTTCTCGACGGCGCGGATGAGGCCGAGGTTGCCCTCCTGGATCAGGTCGAGGAAGAGCATGCCGCGTCCGGTGTAGCGCTTGGCGAGCGAGACGACCAACCGCAGGTTCGCCTCGAGCAGATGGTTCTTCGCGCGGCGACCGTCCTCGGCGATCCACTCGTAGTCTTCCTCGTCGGCCTTCTTGACGCTGCCGCCGGTAAGGGACTCGTCGGCGAAGAGCCCGGCCTCGATGCGCTTGGCCAGCGACACCTCCTGCTCGGCGTTGAGCAGGGCGACCTTGCCGATCTGCTTGAGGTAGTCCTTCACCGGATCGGCCGTCGCACCGGCGGCCATGACCTGCTGCTCGGGCTCGTCGGTGTCGTCGGTGTCGGAGACGACGAAGCCCTCGTCCTCGGTGAGCTTCTTCTCCTCCTGGGCAGCGGCCTTGGGCTCGAACTCCGTCTCGTCGACGTCGTCGAGGGTGCGCTTCTTGCCGCCGACGGTGAGGACGACGTCCTCGCCCTCCCGCTGGAACTTCACGTTCTCGACGGTCGAGGGCGACGTCACGGCTGTCGCGATGGTGACGTCGTCGGCCGCGGCGTTTTTGGCGGACCGCGAGCGGGTGGCCGGCTTCGCGGCGGAACCCGTTGTGGCCGTCTTCTTCGCCGTGGAACGCGTGCGCCGGGGCTGGCCCTCGGCAGCGTTGTCGGCAGTGGACGGCTTCTCGGTCGCCTTCGCGCGTGGAGTCACTGTGGTCCTCTCTCACCGGATTTTGGGCGCGCAAAAACACGGTCTTGTCAATGCCTTGCGCTCCCGCCATTGTGGCACGGCCTGAGCCGCAACCCAAACCTCTCGGCATCTTCCGCCCGCCGTCGGGCTGCCATACCCTTCGCGGCGGTCCGGCCGCGCCAACCGGGACTGCTCCCGCGTCCCTGGGGCCGGAACGCGACCCCAGTAAGGTTGCCATCATGCCCGAACAGCCGCAGCCGATCGCGCCGAACGCTCCGTCGACACCTTACGTGCGTCGTCATCACGGTGATGAGGTGGAGGATCCGTATCACTGGATGGCCGACAAGGGCGATCAACGGCTGCTGCAGTACCTGCGCGAGGAGAACGCGTACACCGAGGCGCGCACCGCGCACCTGGCCGGGCTCCGGCAGTCGCTGTTCGACGACATTTCCGCACGCACGCTCCAGACAGACCTGAGCGTCCCGTCCTTCGTCACGCACACCGACGGAAGCCAGTACTGGTACTACACGCGCACGACGGAGGGCCTGGACTACCAGACGATGTGCCGCGTCCCCGCGACCGGGCGCGATGCGCTGCCCGACACCGGCGGTGCCGTGCCGGACGAGCAGGTCATCCTCGATGTCAACGCCCTCGCCGAGGGACACTCCTTCTGCACCCTCGGTCTGGCGGACGTCTCCCCCAGCGGGCGATACCTCGCCTACTCCGTCGACACCGCCGGCGACGAGCGGTACGCGCTGTCGGTCGTCGATCTCGCGACCGGCGAGACGCTCGGGGAGCCGCTGGCCGACGTCGGTCCCGGCGGCGCCTGGGCCGGGGACGACTGGGTGTTCTACCACCGGGTCGACGAGACCTGGCGGCCCTTCGAGGTGTGGCGCCACCGGGTCGGCTCGCCCGCCACCGAGGACGCGCTGGTGGTGCGCGAGGACGACGAGCGGTTCTGGCTCAACGTGGACGCCGCCCGCGGCTACGAGTGGATCCTCATCGAATCCGGCAGCAAGCTCACGACCGAGACCAGCCTCGTCCCGGCCGCCGACCCGACCGCCGAACCGCGCTGCGTCGCCCCGCGCCGGCAGGGCGTCGACTACAGCGTCGAGGTCGGCCGCGACGAGCTCTACATCCTGCACAACGACGGCGCCGAACAGTTCATGCTGAGCCGCGCCCCCCTGGACTCCACCGGCCCCGGCGACTGGACCACCGTCCTGCCCGAGGACCCCGCCGTGCGCCTGACCGGCGTCACCTTCTACGACGCGGGGCTGGTGCTGAGCCATCGCACGGACGGCATGACCGCGGTGTCGCTCCTGCGCCGCGGCTCCGATGGGGCGCTGTCCGCGCCGCAGCGGCTCGCGTTCGATGAGGCCGTCCACACGGTGGACGCCGCCGACGAGGCCGACCTGGACGCCGACCGCATCCGCCTGCACTACGAGTCGCTCGTCACGCCGCCGGAGGTCATCGAGTACCGCCTCGGCTCCGGCGAGCGCGCCGTTCTCAAACGGACGCCCGTCCTCGACCATCCCCAGCACGGCCCCTACGACCCCGCCGCCTACGTCACGGAGCGCTCGTGGGCGACGGCGCCGGACGGCGTCCACGTGCCGGTGAGCATCGTGCGGCGCGCGGACGTCGCCCGCGACGGGACGGCGCCCTGCCTGCTGTACGGATACGGCAGCTACGAGTATTCGACGGAACCGACGTTCGCGATCAGCCGGCTGTCCCTGCTGGACCGAGGTTTCGTCTTCGCCATCGCGCACGTCCGCGGTGGCGGTGAGCTGGGCCGGCCCTGGTACGACGATGGCAAGATGCTGGCCAAGAAGAACTCCTTCAGCGACTTCGTAGCGGTGGGGCGGCATCTGGTCGAGGCCGGCTACACGGGCCCAGACCGGCTGGCGGCCGAGGGCGGCTCGGCCGGCGGGCTGCTGATGGGCGCGGCGATCAACCTGGCCCCCGACCTGTTCCGCGCGGTGCACGCCGCGGTCCCGTTCGTCGACGCCCTGACCACGATCCTCGACCCGGAGTTGCCGCTCACCGTCGTCGAGTGGGAGGAATGGGGCGACCCGCTGCACGACCCCGAGGTCTACGCCTACATGAAGTCGTACAGCCCGTACGAGAACATCGCGTCGGTCCCCTACCCGGCGATCCTGGCCACGACATCGCTGAACGACACCCGCGTCGAGGTCACCGAGCCGGCCAAGTGGGTGGCCCGCCTGCGCGACACGGTTCCGGACGACCCGCAGCGTCCCATCATGTTGCGCACCGAGATGGTCGCGGGCCACGGTGGGGTCTCCGGGCGCTACGAGGCCTGGCGCCAGCGCGCCTTCGAACTGGCCTGGCTGATCGACCAGCTCACCGGTCCGGCCGCCGGCTAGCGGCCGGGTTGACCCGATCGCCGGCCCGTGGTCGTACCTTCGGGTGGGTCCACAGGAGGAATATGGCGACTCAGGGCGCTTCTCAGGGTGTTTTAGGGGCGGAGCCCGAACAAAATCACCGTCGGGCGCGTTGTACTTACCGACGACGAAAGGATTTCTATGATCGCGACTGCACGCCGGGCCCGTTCCAGCGAGGGCATCGAGGGTAAGGACGCCGTCGGCCTCTACCTCGACGGGATCGCCAAGACTCCGCTGCTGACAGCCGAGCAGGAGGTCTTCCTCGCTCGCGAGATCGAAGCGGGCCTGTACGCCCAATCGATCCTCGACAACACCACCACCGACGCCGAGCGCGGCGGCCGCCGTCGCGTCAAGGCCACCCGCGAGGAGCTCGAGGAGCTGGTCCGCCGGGGGGACGCCGCCATGCATCGGTTCGTCACCGCGAACCTCCGGCTGGTCGTGTCGGTGGCGCGCAAGTACGGGCGCCAGCAGATGCCGCTGCTCGACCTGGTGCAGGAGGGCAACACGGGCCTGATCCGCGCCGTCGAGAAGTTCGACTACGCGAAGGGCTTCAAGTTCTCCACCTACGCCACGTGGTGGGTGCGGCAGTCGATCTCCCGCGGCATCGCCCAGCAGGGTCGTATCGTCCGGCTCCCCGTGCACGTCGCCGAGCAGATCAACCAGGTCTCGTCCGCCCGCCGCAACCTGGAGCGCCGCCTCGGCCGCGAGCCGGAGATCGACGAGATCGCCGACGAACTCGGCATCGAGGAGGCGAAGGTCGTCGATCTGATCCGCTTGGCCCGGGAGCACGTCAGCCTGGACGCTCCGGTCGAGGAGGACGGCGACACCGCCCTCGGCGACCTGATCGTGCGCGACCAGACCCCCGGCCCCGACGAGATGGTGCTGGACGCCGAGGACCGCGCCCGGCTCGACGCCATGCTGGCCACCCTGGACGACCGGTCCGCCGACGTGGTGCGCCGCCGCTACGGGCTCATGGACGGCCGGCAGGCCAAGCTGGCCGACATCGCGCAGGTGTGGGGCATCACGGCCGAGCGTGTCCGCCAGATCGAGCGGCACGCCATCGCGCAGCTCAAGGAGAACGGCGCGCTGGCCGCCTGATTCGTCGTCTGATCAGTCCTGGAGGGGCTCGTCCGGTCGCACCCGGATGAGCCCCTCTTGCGCGCAGGAGGCACCCAGGATGTTGCCGGCGTACAGCCGGCCCTGCGACAGGCCGAGCCCGTTGGACGCGCTCGGCGACGACTGCTCGTAGAGCACCCACTCGTCGGCCCGGATCGGGCGGTGGAACCACATCGAATGGTTGATCGTGGCCGCCTGCATCTTCGGGGACAAGAAGTTGACCGGGTGGGTGAGCGTGCTCACCGACAGGATGGTGAGGTCGCTGGCGTAGGCCAGCATCTGCTGGTGGGCACGTGGCTCGTCGCCGAGGCGTCCGGCCGTCTTCACCCACACCAGGAGCCGCGGCGACGCACCCTGCTCGGTCGGGTTGGTCAGCGAGCTGTCGGCGTAGCGCACGTCGAGCGCGGCCCACTCCCGCTCCCACTCCTCCACCACGCGAGACGAGCGCACGGCGAGGACGTCCATCAGGGAGGGGCACATCTCGGGCGGGGCCGGCGGCTCGAAGGCCTGCACCGCGTGCTCGAGGCCGTCCTCTGGCGCCTTGAAGGACGCCGATGTCATGCACAGGTCCTGACCGTTCTGGCTGCACACGACGCGCCGCGTCGAGAACGACCCACCATCGCGCACGCGTTGCACCTGGTACTCCAGCGGCGCGTGCGTCGAGCCGGGCCGGACGAAGTAGCCGGACAACGAGTGGCAGATGCGTCCGTCGTCCACCGTGTCGTACATGGCGGACAGCGCCTGGGCGAGCACCTGGCCGCCGAAGGTGCGCTGCATCGTGGTGTTGGGGTGCTGGCCACGGAACCGGTCGGCGGAGATCTGTTCCAGGTCGAGCAGATCGACCAGCTCGGGCAGGGTGTGCGGCATGGGCTACTCCTCGTCGTCGGACTGCTGAGCGAGGAACTGCTCGACGGCTTGGCCGATCTCCTCGGCCGACGGGACGCCGCGGTCGCGGCGCTCCAACTCGTCGTACTTCAGTTCCAGGGCGGAAACCAGGGCGGGCAGGTCCTCGTCCTGTCCCATCTCGGTCGACAGGGCATCCAGCGTCGGCTGCACGGTGCCGATCAGCGGCTCCTGGGGCAGGGCGAGCCCGGTCGCGTCCATCAGGCGCGTCAGCCCGGCCACAGCGGCCGGCGGATAGGAGCCCTGCGCCAGATAGTGCGGGACGTGGGTGACGAAGCCGCGGGCGAGCATGCCCCGGCGTCCGGCGCTCAACTCCAGCAGCGCCGCGAAGCTGCCGGGCACCTGGACGCGGTCGAACAGCACCGGGTTCTCGTCGACGAAGTCGGGGGCGGTCGAGTGCTCGGTCACCAAAACGGGACGCGTGTGGGGGACGCCGAACGGCGCGCCCGTCGCGGTGACGAGGCGGGTGACGCCCAGCGCCGCCGCCAGGTCGAGGATCGCGGTCGCCGCCCGCTTCCATTGCGTGTCGGGTTCGGGGCCGCTGAGCAGCAGGTAGTCGACGCCGCGCTCGTCGGTGACGCGGTCGAGCGTCAGCTCGGGCATCTCGGCGTCCGCCCAACGGTTCACGTCGAACGTCATGGCGGGCCTACGTGAGCGGTAGTCGTGCAGCTGGTCGACGTCGAACTCGGCGACCGGCTGGTGAGGGCTCTGCAGCAGCAGGT
The DNA here is from genome assembly GCF_000826085.1 of Nigerium massiliense. Classification (GTDB taxonomy): domain Bacteria; phylum Actinomycetota; class Actinomycetes; order Propionibacteriales; family Propionibacteriaceae; genus Propioniciclava; species Propioniciclava massiliense. The sequence goes on from NZ_CCYM01000003.1 coordinate 509,432, forward strand.
GCTCGGCGAGGTTTCTCGTGACGCCGCCGGCGTCGATATAGCCGGTCAGCAGATGGATCATCACGAGATCCCGCCCTGCCAGCGCCTCCACCTGATCGGCGTGGACGGTGTAGAGCTCTCGGGGATCCAGCATGCGGCTCACTCTACTGCTCTGCCCGCGGACGCCGACCGGGGACTTCGGCCGATGAATGGAGGGGACGGTGCCTGGTCCGTCCCCTCCATCGGGCATGTTGCCGGGTCCCAATCTAGGCATGCCGCACCGCTGTCACCCACGCGGGGACGTCGAGACGGTACGAAAGTCGCACCGGATCGGTACTTTCGCACCGCGACCGGGAACGACGCCGCCCGTCAGAAGGTCCCGGACGTCCCGAGGAGCCGGCCGACCAGGAACGTGATCGCGAGCGCGGCGATGCCGCCCAGGACGACGCGGATCGTCGCTCGTCCGATGCGGGCCTGACCGAGATACGCCCCCGTCGCGCCGGTCAGCGCGAGCGCGACGATCGTGACCACGAACGTCGCCGGCACACGGATGTCGGCCGGCGACAGCACCATCGTCAGGAACGGCAGGAGCGCCCCGATGACGAAGGACAGGAAGCTCGACCCGGCGGCCTGCCAGGGGCTGACCACCTCGTCCTCGTCGAGGTTGAGCTCCATGTTGAGGTGGGCGCCCAACGCGTCCTTCTCGGTGAGCTCGGTGGCCACCATCGTCGCGGTTTCGCGGCACAGCCCCTGCTCCTCGTAGAGGCCGACCAGCTCCTGGAACTCGCCTTCGGGATCCTCCTCCAGCTCGCGCCTCTCCTTTGCGATGAGGGCGGTCTGCGCATCGGACGACGACGACACCGAGACGTACTCGCCGAGCGCCATCGAGATGGCGCCGCCAACCACGGCGGCGGTGCCCGCGGCGGCGATCGGGCCGATGGCGGAGGTGGCGCCGGCGACGCCGACCAGGGTCGCGGCGACGGACACGATGCCGTCGTTGGCGCCGAGGACGCCCGCGCGCAGCCAGTTCAGCTTGTGCGCGAGGTTGGTGTCGGCGTGGGGTTCGGGGCGGGTGGACTCGGAATCGGACGTGGCGGGGACACTGTTCACTGCACCATTCTCCGCTTTCCTCTCCCGACGTGCCAGCAAGGTGAGGCTTGGCTTAGTTCCTTGTCAGAGCGGCAATCAGGCCGTCGGTTCAGCCGGACAGCTTCGCGATGGCCGCCCGGACGCGCTTGGCGGAGACCGGCCGGGCGGTGCCCAGCGACTGGGCGAACAGGCTGACCCGCAGCTCCTCGAGTTGCCAGCCGACCTCCTGCGCCTCGGGCGGCAACTCCCCCACGTCGTAGCGCTCGATCGCGTCGGCGTAGGCGTCCTCGAGGTCGGCGATGATGTCGAGGTTCTGCCGGTCCCGGGCGGGGTTGGCGGCCAGGCCCGCCAACCGGATCTCGACGGCGTGCACGTAGCGCTCGACCCCGGCGAGGTGCGGCTCCGGCGTGGCGGAGACGAAGCCCGGGAAGACCAGGTTGTCGAGCTGGGCGCGGATGTCGCGCGTGGCGTCGTCGTCGGGCCGCTGGGCGAGCGCCCGCTCCGCCTCCTGGTACCGGGCGAGGATGCGCCCCGTCAGGGAGACGACGCGCTGCATCGTGTCGGCGGCGTCGGGCCGGACGGCGTCCACCACCGCGCGGAACGCGGCCGCGTCCCGGACGGCGTCGGGATCGATGCCCTTCGAGCTGATCAGGTCGCCCGTGGCCTTGAGCCGGGCGTCGGCCATCAGGTCGGCCAGCGACGGGTAGGGGCTGGCCGCGAGGGCGAGCTTCGTCGCGTTCGCCATGTGCGCGAAGACCGAACGGGTCGGATCGGGACTGTCCAGCACGACGAGCCGCCGCAGCCCGGCCGCCTGCCAGCGCCGCGCCTTCGCCGCCGTGTTGGCGACGCGGACGCCGACGGTCGCGACCTGGTCGACGAGCGCCGGGTAGCCGAGCAGGGAGCCGTCCCCGCCGAGCTCGACGGTCGTCGGCAGCGTCCCGAACTCCCACGACGTGGCGCCCGGGTGGGTGATGCCCGGCGCCGCGGTGTTCAACCGCTTGTTCAGGGCGGGCGCGAACTCCTTGCGCAGCTGATCGAAGTCCTTGCCGGAGCCGAGTTCCTGTCTCCCCCGCGGCAAGGTGTCGTCGGTGACGACGTAGCGCACCCGCAGGTGCTCGGGAAGCGACGCCAGGTCGAAGTCGGACGCCGCGACCGGCTGGCCCGACAGCGCGGTGAGCGCGCCGGCCAGAGCCTCGGGGAAGGGTCGCCGGCGGGCCGCCCCGTCGGCGTCCAGCCGGGCCAGCGCGCGGCCGCCCCAATCGGGTGCTGGGACGAAGTTGCGCCGCTGCGCCTTCGGCAGGTGCCGGATCATTTCGGTGGCGAGCTCGCCGCGCAGGCCGGGGACGTTCCAGGTGAACGGGGTGACGTCCACCTGGTTGAGCACCGAGACGTCCAGGTCGACGGTGACCCCGTCGGCGGACGCGCCCGGGTCGAAGGAGTACGAGACGGGCAGATCGTTGCCGCCGACCGTCCAGACCTCCGGGAAGTCGTCGGCGTGAACGTCCGCGGCGTCGTCGTCCATGACGTCGTCGAGGGTGAGGTCGAGGTAGCCGTCCTCCTCGCGGCGCTTGTCGCGCCACCAGCGGTCGAAGTGCGCGACCGTGGTGATCGACTCAGGAACCTTCGCGTCGTAGAAGTCGTAGATGGCCTGGTCGTCGACGACGAGGTCGCGGCGCCGGGTCCGCTCCTCGAGCTCCTCGGCCTGCTGGCGGACGCGCTCGTTGCGCGCGAAGAAGTGGTGCCGGGTGCGCCACTCCCCCTGCACGAGCGCGTGCCTGATGAACATCTGCCGCGCGACCGCGGGGTCGATGCGGCCGTAGCTGACGGTGCGGTCAGACACGATGGGGACGCCCAGCAGCAGCACCTTCTCCGTCGCGACGCACTGTCCGCCGGACGCCGACCAGCGCGGCTCTGAGTAGCTCCGCTTGACCAGGTGGGCGCCGACGTCCTCGATCCATTCCGCCTTGACGGGGGCGACCATCCGCGCCCACAGCCGCGACGTCTCGACGAGCTCGACCGCCATCACGAGCGGCGGCTCCGCCTTCGCCGCGGCCGAGCCGGGCTGGATGGCGAACCGGGCGCCACGCGCGCCCAGGTACTCGGCCAGCGGACGCCGACCCTTGCGCGCCTGCGGGCCGGTGCGGCTGACCGAGCGCAGGTCGATGAGTCCGACGTGGCTGAGCAGGCCGGCCAGGACACTGATGTGGATGGCGTCGAGAACGTCGCCCGCCCGGTCGCGGCCGTGGTCGCGTCCGCGGGACTCGCGGCCGCGGACGCCGTCGGCAGCCTGGCCGCGCGCGGGCGTCCGGCCGCCGGGTTGGGCCCCCGGGTCGGCGTCCCGTTCCTGGGCGCTGCGCTGGTCGGCGACGTGCAGCTCCCGGGTGATCTCGCGCAGCTGGTTGGTGAGGTCCTGCCACTCGCGGATGCGCAGGAAGTTCAGGTACTCGTCGCGGCACAGCCGGCGGAACGCGTTGCCGGACAGCTCGCGGCGCTGCCGGCGCAGGTACTGCCACAGCCGCAGCAACGCGGCGACGTCGGACGGGTCGCGCGGGGTGCCGTCCTCGGCGTCCGCGGGCGTCCAGAAGCGGCGGTGCAGGGTGTCGGCCTCCTGCTGGTGCTCCAGCGGGCGCTCACGGACGTCCGGCACCGTCAGCCCGGCGACGATCGCGGTGACCTGCTTCAGGCAGCCGCGGCGTCCGGCCTCGACGAGCATGCGGCCGAGGCGGGGATCCACGGGGAGCTGGGCCAGCAGGCGTCCGGTGCGGGTGAGACGCACGTCGTCGGCGTGGCCCGCCTTCAGCGCGCCCAGCTCGTCCAGCAGCCGCAGGCCGTCGCGCACCTGGGACGAGTCGGGCGGCTCGACGAACGGAAAGCTCTGGATCGGGCCCAGCCGCGCCTGCGCCATCTGAAGGATGACGCTGGCCAGGTTCGTGCGCAGGATCTCCGGCTCGGTGAACTCGGGCCGGGACTCGTAGTCCTCCCGGGAGTACAGCCGGATGCAGACGCCGGGCGCGACGCGGCCGCACCGGCCCGCGCGCTGGTTGGCCGACGCCTGCGAGACCGGCTCGATCGGCAACCGCTGCACCTTGGTGCGCGCCGAGTAGCGGCTGATACGGGCGAACCCCGGGTCGACGACGTAGCGGATGCCCGGGACGGTCAGCGACGTCTCGGCGACGTTCGTGGCCAGGACGATCCGGGTGCCGGCGTGCGGGGTGAACACCCGGTGCTGCTCGGCCGCCGACAGCCGCGCGTACAGGGGGACGACCTCGGTGCCGCGGAGCTTGAGCGCCTCGATGGCGTCCGCGGCGTCCCGGATCTCCCGCTCGCCGGACAGGAACACCAAGATGTCGCCGCCGGCCATGCGGTAGCACTGCTGGACGGCGTCGCGGATGCCGTCGATCATGTCGCGCTCGCGCTCGTTCTCGGGGTCGACGAGGGGCTCGTAGCGCACCTCGACCGGGTAGGTCCGCCCCGATACCTCGATGATCGGCGCGTCGTCGAAGTGCGCCGAGAACCGCGCGGTGTCGATGGTCGCGGACGTGACGATCACGCGGAGGTCGGGACGCCGCGGCAGCAGCTGCTTGAGGTAGCCGAGCAGGAAGTCGATGTTGAGGGAGCGCTCGTGCGCCTCGTCGATGATGATCGTGTCGTAGCGGCGCAGGTCGCGGTCGTGGGCGATCTCGGCGAGCAGGATGCCGTCGGTCATCAGCTTCACCGCGGTCTGGCTCGTCGCCTTGCGCGTGAAGCGCACCTGGTAGCCGACGGTGTCGCCGATCTCGACGCCCATCTCGGACGCGATGCGCTCGGCGACCGTGCGGGCCGCGATGCGGCGCGGCTGGGTGTGCCCGATGCTCCGCCGGCCGGCCAGCAGGGCGATCTTCGGCAGCTGCGTCGTCTTGCCCGAACCGGTCTCGCCCGCGACCACGATCACCTGGTGCTGCTCGATGGCGTCGCGGATGTCGTCGACGGCCGCGCTGATGGGCAGCGCGGGATCGAAGGTGAGCTCAGGCGTCGAAGTCATAGCCGCTCCATGCTACGAGACCGCGCCAACCTCACCGTGGAGGTCGCGCGGCAGCGCTCGTCGCCTCGCGTCGGGACGCGCAAACGCGGCGCCCCCGCGTTGCCGGAAACGCCGCGTCGGGGAGAAACGCCTACTTGGCGGCGTGCTGGTCCTTGTCGAACGTGTTCGGGTCCTGGCCGATGCGGTTGCCGGCCTCGAGGCCGTCGATCTGCGCCACCTCCTCGTCGGAGAGCTCGAAGCCGAACAGGTCGATGTTGGACGCCATGCGCTCGGGCTTGACGCTCTTCGGGATCACGATGATGCCGTTCTGCAGGTGCCAACGCAGCACCACCTGACCGGTGGAGACGCCGTGCGCCTCGGCGATCTTCGTCACCTCGTCGGATTCGAGGTCTTGGGCCTGCCCCAGGGGCGAGTACGCCTCGACCGCGATGCCGGCCTTGCGGGTCGCCTCGGCCGCCTCGCGCTGCTGGTAGCTGGGGTGGATCTCGATCTGGTTGACCGCGGGGACGATCTCGGTGTTGGCGAGCAGCTTCTCGAGGTGGTGCGGCAGGAAGTTGCTGACGCCGATGGCGCGGGTCAGCCCCTCGCGGGCGAGGTCCTCGAAGACCTCGTAGGTCTCCAGGGTGAGTCCCTTGCCCGGGCACGGCCAGTGCATCAGGTACAGGTCGAGCTGGTCGACGCCCAGCTTGTTCAGCGAGTCCATGAACGCGGGACGCACCTTGTCGCGGCCCTGGAACTGGTTCGGCAGCTTGGTCGTGATGAAGAGCTGGTCGCGCGGGATGCCGCTCTGCGCGATCGCGCGACCGACGCCGTCCTCGTTCTCGTAGCCGGTGGCGGTGTCGATGTGCCGATAGCCGGCCTCGAGCGCCTGCTCGACCGCCTTCTGCGTCTCGTCCACCGGCACCTGGAAGACGCCGAAACCGACCTGCGGGATCGTCGCGCCGTTGTTCAACGTGATGGTGGGAACCTTCGAAGCATCAGTAGTCATGCCTCCATTGTCCCACCGGACGTCAGCGCGGCGGCACCTGCAGGTGGGTGTGATGGGCGGCGAAGGCGAGCACGTCGGCCCACTCGGCGGCGATCTGGTCGAGCGGCTTACCCGCGCCGTGCCCCGCGGCGGAGTCGACGCGCAGCAGGATCGGCGCGTCCCCGGCCTGGGCGGCCTGCAGCGCGGCGGCGAACTTGAAGCTGTGGGCGGGCACCACCCGGTCGTCGTGGTCGGCGGTGGAGATCAGCGTCGCCGGGTACCTCAGCCCCGGGTCGACGTTGTGCAGCGGCGAATACATGTAGGCCGCCTCGAAACCCTCCTTGGTGCCGGGATCGCCGTAATCGGAGATCCACGCCGAGCCGATCGTGAACAGGTGGAACCGCAACAGATCGAGGACGCCGACGCTCGGCAGCGCGGCGGAGATCAGGTCCGGCCGCTGGGTGAGCAGCGCGCCCGCTAGCAGGCCGCCGTTGGAGCGTCCGTGAACCGCGAGGTGGCCCGGGGTCGTGACGCCGGTCTCGATGAGGTCTTCGGCCACGGCGATCGCGTCGTCGAACACGTGCTGCTTGTTGGCGAGGCGTCCGTCGTCGTACCAGTCGGTGCCGAATTCGCCGCCGCCGCGCAGGTTCGCCAGCACCAGGACGCCGCCGGCCTTGAGCCACGCCGGCCAGCCCGGCCGGTAGTCGGGCAGCACCGGGATCTTGAAGCCGCCGTAGCCGTAGAGCAGCGTCGGGCGCGGCCCCTCCTGCACCGCGCCGGTCACCGTGCCCGCGAGCGCCTCGGCCTCGGGGGCGCCGTCGGGCGCGACCGCGGTGAGCACGGGCGGCCCCTCGGGCTCGCCGGAGTCCAACGGGGTCTCCTCGCGGACCGCCTCGCTCTCCGGCCCCTCGACCTCCTCGACGTCGAGGGCGTCCGGGGCATCGGACGCCTCGGGGACGGCACGGATCACGAAGTAGGGCACCCGCGTGCCGTCCTTGCTGGTGGCGCGGCGGCGCTCGATCGAGAACGGCGGGGCGAGGCGAGCGCCCTCGTCCCCGGTCAGGGCGAGCGGGATGGCGCGTCCGCCGGCGATCTCGAAGGCGCGCGTCGGGGCGTCGATCGTGCTGAGCCCGCAGAAGACGTCCGGGCGCTTCGGGGAGGCGTCCAGCGTGGTGAGCGAGCCGGCGGGCAGCTCGAGGTCGCCCAGGTCGCGACCGTCCAGCCCCCGTTGCCGCACCCGGGTCAGGGCGTCGGACAGGTAGGCGAGGTAGAGCACGTCGGGCGAGGACGCCGCCCCGATCAGGGTGTCGGCGGTCTCGGGCGCCACCTCGGTGAGCACAGGGGCGCCCGTCCGGGCGGCGGCCAGGTCGAGGGCGACGAGGCGGCCACGCGGGGCGTCCAGGTCGGTGGTGAACAACAGCCGGTCTCCGTCGGCGCGCACGAAGGACCACTCGGCGACCGCTTCGTCGATGAGCCGCAGCGGCTCGCCGATCGTCGTCTCGCCGCCGTCGGTGCCGAGCGGATACACCCAGACGCGGTTGCGGTTCTCGGTGCCCGAGACGATGGACGCGATCAGCCAGCGGCCGTCGTGGGTCACCTCGACCGATGTCATGAGGTGGGGGTCGTCGGGGAATGTGAGCACGACGTCGTCCCCGGTCGAGCCCAGCCGGTGCCGCATCAGCTTCGCCGCGCCCAGCCCGCGCGTCGCGGTGCCCCGGGCGTCGGACGCCTCGTCGTAGGTCGCATAAAGGTACGACGCGTTGTCCGGCAGCCAGGTGGCGAGCGTGAAGCGGCCGACGACGTCGGGCTCGTCGACCCGCCGCCCGGTCTCGAGGTCGAGCAGCCGGATCTTGCGCCAGTCGGAGCCGCCCTCGCTGACGCCGTAGGCGAGGTGGCGTCCGTCGTCGCTGACGGTGAAGAAGCCGAGCGAGTCGGCGCCGTCGGCGCTCCAGGTGTTGGGGTCGAGGACGACGGTGCCGCCGGAGATCAGGTCGGCGAGGGTGTCGGCGACGAACCAGACGTCCTGGGCCTGCTCGCCGTCGTTGCGGCTGACGAAGTAGCGGCCCCCGCGCGCCCGCGGCACGCCGGCACGGCAGCGTCCGACGATGCGCGCCAGCTCCTCGGCGAACCACGCCCGCTCCGGCAGCCGCGCGAGCTCGGACTCGGTGAACTCCTGCTGCTGCTTCACCCAGGCGGCCGTCTCCGCCGCGTCGGCGTCCTCGAGCCAGCGGTAGGGGTCGGCGACCTCGTGGCCGAAGTGGTCCTCCACGACCTCGTCGCGGCGCGTCGTCGGATACTCGATCATGCGCCCGAGTTTAGGGGCGGGGTTCGTCCGCCGAGATCGCCCGTCCGCTCACAGCGGTGACGTCCACGCGGATCAGCAATTCCCGCTCCCCCGGCGCCCAGGGCCGGGGCAGCGTCGGCGGGAGCGCCCGCTCGTGCCTGGTCGCCCGGCCGCGCGCCACGACGCTCCAGCCGGTGGCCGTCTGCGGGTCGATGTCGTCGGCCTCCACGACCACGGGCTTGCCCCGGGCCAGTTCGGCGAGCTTCGAATCCTTCGACACCTTGAGGAAGAGGCTGCCGTCGTCGGCGGCGAGGTTCACGGGGAACAGCTCCATCCCCGCCTCGGCCACCCAGCCGATGCGGCCGACGTCGACGGTGTGGAGAAGGCGCAGGCACTCGGTGGACTCGATGGGCTCGAAGTATCCGGTCATAGGTCATCATCCTCGTCGCTGAACGTCGTGCGGCCGCGCAGTTTGGCCGCAAGTTCCTCATCGATCCGGTCGCCGATCACCGAGATCATGCCGACGGCCTTGGCCAAGTGTGCCGGGACGAAGGGCTGGGCGAACAGAGACAGGCTCACGTACACCCGGTCGCGGATCAGGAGGAACCGGACGTAGCGGGCCTCGGTGTTGATGTCGCTGATGACCTCCATCGCCCGTGAGCGCCCCTCCACGTCGTGGACGACGGGCGCGAAGACGATCACCTCCTCGGCGTCCGGCGAAGGGCGGACGAAGACCATCGTCGAACCGGCCCGGAAGGCGAGGTCCCCTTCCGAGTCGCGCAGCGGCGGGTGGCCGAGGTCCCGCTGCAGGGTGGCGGCCAGCAGGGCGTCCAGTTCGTCGCGGTCACGGGGCTGGTACACCACGGGCGGATCGGCCGGGGCGGCGTCCTCGATGGGTCCTGTCGGGGACTCGCGGGTCGCCGGCGTCAGGATCTCGGCGAGTTGGTCGGGCGCCAGGAAGGCGGGGTGCTCGACGCCGTAGACCGTGCGCAGGGCGGCGACGGCGTCCGCGGCGAGGGGTAACGGCTCCTCCTGGCTCCCCTCGCACGCCAGGTCGGTGCCGGGCGGCCCCGTCGCCGTCCAGCCGAGCGCGGCCATGGTCGCCAGCTGGCCGTCGTCCAGCGTCCGCGCGGGCGCGAGGCTGTCGCGTCCCGCGGCGCGTGCACGCAGCCGACCCTGCTCCCCGCACGTGAAGGTGACGAACGGGGGGTGCACATCGTCGCCCCCCAGGGAGCCGATGCTCAGGCTCGCACCCTCGTCCATGACGGACAGCACCTCCGCGAGCCGTTCCGCGAACCCGGCCCACGCGGCGTCCGTGCTGCGCTCCAGGTCGAAGTCGGCGACATCCGAGATCCACGCGTCGTCGTCGTTCATTCGTCCAACTTAGCCACGCGAGCGCGCGGACATCACCCCAGCACCGCCGAGAGGGCCACGATCGTCGGGGTCGTCAGCAGCGTTGACCAGAAGACCGCGTCGCGCGCGAGCCGCTCCCGCACCCGGTAGCGCTGCGAGATGACGTAGACGTTCTGCGCCGTCGGCAGCGCGGCGATGACCGCCACCGCGTAGAGCTGGTCGCGCGGCAGGCCGAACGCGACGCCCGCCGCGATCGCGACCGCCGGCATCACGATGATCTTGATGGCCTCGATGATCCACAGCTCCACCACATGCGGGCCCTTGCCCGGCAGGGGTTCCAGCCGCAGCGAGACCCCGAAGGCGATGAGCATCAGCGGCACGGCCATGCCGCCGACCATGGCGACGGGGGTGGCGAGCACCGGCGGAACCGGGACGTGGAGGAGGTTCACCGCCAGCCCGGCGAGGATGCCGACGGTGATGGGGTTGCGGAACGGCAGCGAGAGGTAGCGCAGGGGCGACATCCGGCGTCCGGCGCGACGGGCCATGCTGAGGTCGAGCAAAGCCAGGGCCACAGGCTGCATGAGGCCCACCTGCACCAGCATGATCGGCGCCATCCAGGCGCCGTCGCCCAGCAGGTGGATCGCCACCGGCAGCCCCAGGTTGCCGGCGTTGGTGTAGCAGGCGCACAGCGCGCCCACGACATCGCCCTGCTTGTCCTGGCGGAGCACCGTCCGGGCGATGACCAGGTAGAGCAGACCTGCCGACGCGATCGCGATCACGGAGACCAGCAGCGTCCGGGAGAAGACGTGCTCGAGCGAGCCCTTGCTGACCATGCTGAACATGAGCGCGGGAGAGCCGATGTTGAAGGCGAGCATCGACATGAACCTCTGCTGATCGGCCTTGATCAGCCTGATGTGGCCCGCGAGCCAGCCCACGGCGATGACGATCCAGATCGACGCGAACGCGCTCAGTGACTGTTCCACGGCTGAACCCTAGTCTCGCGCGTAGCATGTGCCTGCCATGATCAGCCAAGCCAAGCAGCGTAATCACGTCATCGACATCGCCCGGGCGGCCTCGATCGTGATGGTGGTGGTCTTCCACGCCCTGCTGTACCGCATCGGTCTCGCCGACGGCCGCCCGACCGTCACCCCGTGGGCGCCGCCGCACTGGATGTGGGTGCTGAGTTGGGTGCTCATGTGCATCCCCGTGTTCTTCATCGCCGGCGGGTTCGGGCACGCGCTGACCATCGACCGCATGCGCCGCGAGCGCAGTGGCTACGGCCACTACCTCGCCAACCGCGGCCGGCGTCTGGTCGGGCCGCTGCTCGTCTTCGTGACCGTCTGGGCGGTCGTCGCGACCGCCGCCGCCTGGCTGGGCTTCCTCGAACCGGCCGTCACGCTCAGCCGGGCCTTCATGCAGTTGCTGTGGTTCCTGACCGTCTATCTCGTGATCGTGGGCATCGCGCCCGGGATGGTCACCCTGAACGACCGCTTCGGCACGCGGGTGATGATCGCCCTGGCCGCGCTCGCGGCGGTGGTGGACGCCTGGTCGTTCGGCATCGGGAACACCGACCTGCGCTACCTGAACGTGCTCATCGTGTGGCCCCTGGTGCACCAGTTCGGCATCGCCTTCCAACGTGGCTGGCTGCGCCGCGGCCCCTCGTGGACGCCGTGGGCCGCGGTCGGCGCCGGCGTCGCCGGGATCCTGGTGCTGATCTTCGGGTTCGGTTACCCCGGGTCGTCCGTCGGGTTGGCGGACATCCCGATCGCCAACGTCCAGCCGCCGACGCTCGCCATGGGCTTTCTCGGGCTGGCACAGACGGGCGTGATGGCGCTGCTGGATCGGTCGGGCGTCTGGGCCCACATCAGCCCGCGCTTCGAGCGCCTGCTCGGGATCACGAACGCGCTGATGATGTCGATCTATCTGTGGCACATCCCCTGCATCGTCATCGCGGGGCTTGCCGCGGTGCTGGTGAGCATGGCCTGGCCGCCCGCGGCCGTGGTGCTGCTCAACCAACTGACGGTCGCGGGGCTGGCGCTCCTCATCGTGGCGGCGCTGGTGCCCCTCATCGGACGCCTTGAGTACAGGGTCATCCCGCCACTCGGCGCCCACCAGCGGCTGTTGCGCGCGGTCACCGCCTACGTCGTCCTGGTCGTGGGCACGGCCATGACCTGGCTGAACGGGACCGTCCTCCACCCCGCCGCGCCGCTGTCGACCGTCGGGGTCTGCCTGGTGTGGCTCGGCAGCTGGCTCATGGCCCGCGCCGCAGACAGCAGCGCCGACGCCCTGGTGTGACGCGGGCGCGGCCCCGGACAGCAGTTGGGCGCTCCGGCCGACTCTCGGCCGAAGCGCCCAACTTCGAAGTGCCCTGGCGTCACCTCCACATGACCCAGGACGTGGCGGACAGGCGTCCACCGGAGGGATTACTTGCGACGTGCGTCACTCTCCTCAGCGCTGGCGCGCTGACGAATGTGCGCCGGCGTGACGGGCAGCACGTCGCACGAGGTCGGAGACCCCGGGATCCGTCAGGGAGTAGATCATTTCCCTGCCGTGCCTCTCACCCGTCACGACACCGCCGGAGCGCAGCACCCGAAGGTGCTGAGAAACCAGCGGCTGAGAGACGTGCAGAGCGTCGACCAACTCGTTGACACTGTGGTCTCGCTCGGTGAGCAGCACTACGATTCCGACCCGAATCGGTGATCCCAGCGAACGGAATAGTCCCCCGACTTGTTCCCATTCGCTGTTGGCCGGCATTCCATCTTCATTTGTTAGGGCGTCAACTGGTCCCTCTACACCCGTCATGAACGCATAGCCTAATGTCCCGGTGGCTTATGGGGAAAATCGGCTTGCCAGCAACCGACGCCCCGCTCGGAGGGACACGGTGTCTTCAATAGCCTAGTCAGGCACGTCTTTCTCGACTCATGGGGGCAGTTTTGTCACCCGGAGAGGGGATCGACGACCGACCAATTCGTGGATCAGACGTTCAATGACAGTGTCATCGTCCCCCATTGGGAGGACACGTCCTATTCACCCAATTGGGTCGCCCGCCTGCGTAAAGTGAATATTTAGCTTTTCACTTATGAATCCGTTCAGCGGGGACTTGCATTCCCGGACGCCGCGAATGGCTCCCGGTGCGGCGCTCGTCCCGGTGCTGGCACGGGCGGGCCGGAGCGGCAGCGGCCACCGGCCCTCCCGTCGGCTCAGTCGACGACGCCGCCGAACGCGTGACCCTGCTCGCGGTCGAGGTGCGTTTGCGCCTTGTTCCGCAGGAAGAACACGTACACGATCAGCGAGACGAAGATCGTCGCGGTCACGTAGACGATGAAGCCGGACACGTTGTTGGCGAGCTTCGCGGCCTGGTAGATCATCGGGGCGGTGCCGCCGAAGATGGAGTTCGCCAGGCCATAGCCGAGCCCGACGCCCAGGGCGCGGATGTGGGCCGGGAACTGCTCGGCCTTCACCAGGGCGTTGATCGACGTGTAGCCGGTCAGGATGATGAACCCGACCACCAGCAGGCCGAGCGCCGCCCACGGCGACGTCGCCCTCGGCAGATACCCGATCATCACCCACGTGTAGAGGACGCCGCCGACGCCGAACCAGACCAGCAGCGGCTTGCGCCCGATCTTGTCGCTGATCAGGCCGCCGAGGGGCTGCAGGGCGCAGAGGATGATCAGCGCGGTCAGGTTCACCAGCGTGCCGGTCATCGGGCTGTCCCTGAACGTGCTCTTCACGATGGCGGGCGCGTTGACCGAGTAGGTGTAGAACGCGACGGTGCCGCCCATCGTGATCAGGAACACCAGCAGCAGCGGACGCCAGTAGTTCACCAGCAGCTCGCGGAGGGTGCCCGAGGAGCGGTCCTGGCCGTTGCGGATCTCGTCCAGGTGCTCGGCGGTCAGCGACTCGTCCATGGTGCGCCGCAGCCAGAACACGACGACCGCGGCGACGCCGCCGATGGCGAAGGCGATGCGCCAGCCGTAGGCGGTGATGTCGGCCTTGCTCATGGTGCTCGTCATGATCAGGAGAACCAGCTGGGCCACCACCTGACCACCGACGAGCGTCACGTACTGGAACGAAGAGAGGAAGCCTCGGTGCCCCCGGGTGGCGGCCTCGGACATGTAGGTCGCGCTGGTGCCGTACTCCCCGCCGGTGGCGAAGCCCTGCACCAGGCGGCACAGGGTCAGCAGGACGGCCGCCCACACGCCGATGGAGTCCCGGGTCGGGAGGATCGCCACCACGAGCGAGGCGAGCGCCATCACGGTGACCGAGAGCGTGAGCGCCGAACGGCGTCCGTGACGGTCGGCCCAGCGGCCGAAGAACCACGAGCCCAGCGGGCGCATGACGAACGTGATCGCGAAGACGGCGTAGGCCATCAGCGTGGAGTTGGCGTCCGCGGGGTCGAAGAACTGGGATTCGAAGTACGTGACGAAGACCGTGTAGGTGTAGACGTCATACCACTCGACGAGGTTTCCGGCCGATCCCTTGACGGTGTTCCACACCGCGTTGCGCAGGCTGGTCTCCTCGCGGATGATGCCGGGCGACCCCGGCGGGTTGGGTTGGCTGGTGACGCTCATGGTGGACTGCTCCTCGGCTCGGGAATGGCGACGATGCCGAGGAGATTCCTACACCCAACCAGTGGCGCCGGCGGCCAACGACGCGTCCTCAATTCTCTGGGCGCTGCGGCTCCCGCTCAGTTGGCGGCGAGCAGTCGGCGGACCGTTCGGACGTCGCCGCCCAGGCCGCTCAGCGCCTCGACGAGGTCGTCCGCGGCGGACAGGAGCTCGGCGTCGGAGACGGGCGCCAGGGCGTCCAGGATGAACAGGGCGCGGGTGGTCGTGGGCGTCAGGGCCGTGCGGGGGCCCTGCCGCCAGTTCCAGCGCCGGCAGGTGACACCGGCGTCGTCATGCCAGATCACCTCGCCCGGCTCGGGGTGCTCCACGACCGGCGCCCCGTCAGCGAACGTCTCGAAGGGCTCGTCGCCGGCGGCGCGGGCGAGGCGCGCGGGCCCCGCGTACGCGTCGAGGTCCTCGCCGCCGAGCGGGATCTGGTGCAGCACACAGATCGCGTTGTACGCGTCGGTGAGGGAATTGATGCGCGGCAGCCCCTTGTCGGCGCGACGGGTGAGCGCCTCCAGGCTGTTGCGGGTGCGCTGCGGCTTGGCGCCGAAGGCGCGGTAGGCCTCGCGCCAGGCGGCGATGTGCGGGAGTTCGTCGACGGGGGCACCGGCCAGCAACGTGCGGGCGTGCTCCTCGGCGCGCGCGATGAGGTCGTCCGCCACCGAGGACGGCGCGGACGGATCGATCCCCTCGGCCACCACCAGCAAGGCACGGTAATCGGGCCGCAGCGCGAACACCGCGGGATCCACCGCGCAGGACGCCAGGAACTCCTCGGCGGTCGGGGTCTCTCTCATCGTCGCTCTCCGTTCGTCATCGTCGGGCACGTGACTCCGCAGAGGGCACCCTCTCACCGATCAGCGACCGCGCGCGAGCAGGGGCGCCCCGGCGATACCGGAGCGCCCCTCGTCGCAGGGCGGTTTAGCTGCAGCCGCTGGTCGAGCCGCAACCCTCGCAGACGTAGCAGCTACCGGACGGCCGCATCTTCGTGCCGCAGGTGAAGCACAGGGGCGCGTCCACGGACATGCCGGTGACCTTCTCCATCAGCTCCGACGTGGTGTGCGGCGCGTCCAGGGTCTCGCTGACCGGCCGGGCCTCGAGGAGCGCGGGCTGGTTGGGGCCCGACTCGTCGAAGCGCAGGTTGTCGGCGTCGTCGTTCTTCAGCGACTCCGACTCGATCATCTCGGCCTCGTCCTCCTCCGAGAGGTAGGACCCGGTCGCGACGTAGCGGGCGCGCTCGGCGGCGGTGTAGATGCCGAGCTCGGCGCGCTCGTCGAACGACAGGTAGTCGAGGGCCAAGCGCTTGAACACGTAGTCGATGATCGACTGCGCCATCCGCAGGTCCGGGTCGTCGGTCATGCCGGCCGGCTCGAACTTCAGGTTGGTGAACTTCTGCACGTAGGTCTCCAGCGGGACGCCGTACTGCAGCGCGATCGAGATCGCGATCGAGAAGGCGTCCATCACGCCCGCCAGGGTGGAGCCCTGCTTGCCGAGCTTGAGGAACAGCTCGCCGAGGCGTCCGTCGTTGTACTGGCTCGAGGTCATGTAGCCCTCGGCGCCCCCCACGGTGAACGACGTCGTGCGGCCCACGCGGGACTTCGGCAGGCGCTGGCGGCGCGGCCGGTACTCGATGCGCACCTCCGGCTCGGCCTTCTCGGCGACGGCCTCCTTCTTCTTGCCGTCGGACAGCGGCTGGCCGACCTTGCAGTTGTCGCGGTAGACGGCGAGCGCCTTGAGGCCGAGCTTCCAGCCCTGCATGTAGACGTCGGCGATCTCTTCGACCGTGGCCGTCTCCGGCAGGTTCACCGTCTTGCTGATCGCGCCGGACAGGAACGGCTGCACCGCGGCCATCATCCGCACGTGGCCCATGGGCGCGATCGCGCGCTGACCCATGGCGGTGTCGAAGACCTCGTAGTGCTCCTTGGCCAGCCCCGGCGCGTCGATGACGTGCCCGTGCTCGGCGATGTAGGCGACGATGGCCTCGATGGCGTCCTCGGCGTAACCGAGCTTCTTCAGCGCCCGCGGGATCGTCTGGTTGACGATCTGCATCGAGCCGCCGCCGACGAGCTTCTTGAACTTCACCAGGGAGAAGTCGGGCTCGACGCCGGTGGTGTCGCAGTCCATCATGAAGCCGATCGTGCCGGTGGGGGCGAGCACGGACGCCTGCGCATTGCGGAAGCCGTTCTCGGCACCGAGCTTGACGACCTGCTCCCACTCGGCGGTGGCGCGGTCGTTGACGCGCTGGTCGTTGGCGTCGAAGCTGCGGATCGCGTCGTTGGCCACCTGGTGCTTGCGCATCACCTTCTGGTGCGCGGACGCGTTGCGCGCGTAGCCGGCGTAGGGGCCGACGACCGCCGCGAGCTCGGCGGAGCGACGGTAGGACGTCGCGGTCATGAGCGAGGTGATCGCCGCCGCGAGGTTGCGGCCGCCCTCGGAGTCGTAGCCGCGGCCCATCGCCATCAGCAGAGCGCCGAGGTTGGCGTAGCCGATGCCCAGCTGGCGGAAGTTGCGCGTCGTGTCGCCGATCGACTCGGTCGGGAAGTCGGCGAAGCAGATCGAGATGTCCATCGCGGTGATGATCAGCTCGACGGCCTTGCCGAAGAGCTCGGCGTCGAACGTGTCGTCCTCGCGCAGGAACTTCAGCAGGTTGAGGCTCGCCAGGTTGCAGGAGCTGTTGTCGAGGCTCATGTACTCCGAGCACGGGTTGGACGCGGTGATGCGGCCGGTCTCGGGGTTGGTGTGCCACGCGTTGATCGTGTCGTCGTACTGCAACCCCGGGTCGGCGCACTCCCAGGCGGCCTTGGCGATCTTGTCGAACAGCGACCGCGCGTCGACGGTCTCGATGACGTCGCCGCTCATGCGGGCGCGCAGCCCGAACTCGGTGCCGTCCTCGACGGCCTTCATGAACTCGTCCGAGACGCGGACGGAGTTGTTGGCGTTCTGGTACTGGACGCTGACGATGTCCTTGCCGCCCAGGTCCATGTCGAAGCCGGCGTCGCGCAGCGCGCGGATCTTGTCCTCCTCGCGCGCCTTGGTGTCGACGAACTCCTCGATGTCGGGGTGGTCGACGTCGAGGACGACCATCTTGGCCGCACGCCGAGTGGCGCCGCCGGACTTGATCGTGCCAGCGGAAGCGTCGGCGCCGCGCATGAAGGAGACGGGACCCGAGGCGGTGCCGCCGGAGGACAGCAGCTCCTTGCTGGAGCGGATGCGGGACAGGTTGAGGCCGGCGCCGGAGCCGCCCTTGAAGATGAAGCCCTCTTCGCGATACCAGTTCAGGATCGACTCCATCGAGTCGTCGACGCTCAGGATGAAGCAGGCGCTGACTTGCTGCGGGCTGGTGGTGCCCACGTTGAACCACACCGGAGAGTTGAAGGAGAAGTACTGGTGCAGCAGCAGCCAGATCAGCTCCTCGGCGAACACGTCGGCGTCGGCCGGGGTGGCGAAGTAGCCGTTGGCCAGGCCCGCCTCGCGGTAGGTGGTCACCACGCGGTCGATCAGCGCCTTGAGGCTCGCCTCGCGCCGCTCGGTGCCCAGCGCGCCGCGGAAGTACTTGGTGGTGACGATCGTGGACGCGTTGAGGCTCCAGAAGTCGGGGAACTCCACGCCCTTCTGCTCGAAGACGGTCTCGCCGGTCTTCCAGTTCGTCTGGACGACGTCGCGCTTCTCCCACGTCACCTCGTCATACGGGTGGACACCCTCGGTCGAGAAAACTCGCTCGATCGACAAGCCCTGCGGCTTGCCGCCGCCGGTGCCGCGGCGCGACTGCTTCGTCTCCGTCATGTGAAAGTTCCCTCTCGGTAGTGATGGTGGGGCGGGTGTGCCGTCAGCTCAGAAGAGCTGTTCGGCGGGGTTGGGTTCGGCCGCACGCCGCTTGGAGCCGGCGTGATCGACCGCCTCCTGGTGCAACGCGCGGAGACGCTGGATCTCGTCCTCGAAGTCATCGACGGACTCGTAGTTGCGGTAGACCGACGCGAAGCGCAAGTACGCGACCGGGTCGAGCTCTTTGAGCGGCCCGAGGATAGCGACACCCACGTCGGCGGTTGGCACTTCGGCCTGCCCACTGGCACGCAGCGACTCCTCGACCTGCTGACCCAGACGGGCCAATTGGGCCTCGGTGACCGGACGCCCCTTGCAGGCCTTACGGACGCCGCTGACGACCTTCTCGCGGGAGAAGGGTTCGACCACGCCGCTGCGCTTGAGGACGACCAGCTGCATCTGCTCCAAGGTGGTGAAACGCCGGGCACAGGAGCGGCATTCCCGGCGACGCCGGATGCTGCTGCCGTCCTCGGCAACCCGGGAGTCCAGCACGCGGGAGTCGTGGTGCCGACAGTACGGACAATGCATCGGCCGACCTCCCTCGCGACGCACGCCCGCACAGCGCTGTGACGCTGTGGACGGGCTTGTGGATGACATGTGGACGAGCTGTGCAGGACGACCACAACCTGTGGACTAAACACATCCCTGTAACTACTACATGTAGAGGCTAGACACCCACGTGCCCCCACGCAAGCCGGCTCCGCGGCGATGCACCGCGTCGGCGCAAGTGAATATTCACTTAGCGACACCGGGTCGCGGACCCGCGCGAGCAACCTCGCCATGCAACACCCGTGGAGGGCTCGCCCACACGGCCCCTCGGCCCTGCGCCGGCCGCGCCAGCCTACGACTCGACGTGCGACCCCGCGTCGGAGGACACGGCCATCGTGAGCGCCGGCGCGGTCGCCGGGACGGGCTCGTTGCTGATGGACAGGAAGACCCCCACCACCGTGCCCAGGAGGATCGCCAGCAACAGCCCCACCGCCGCCAGGAGCACCGCCAACCCTCGCCGCGTCCACTCGTAGCGGTGCAGGACTGCGGCGGGCTGGGCCACCGGCTTAGCGACGGGCACCGCCGGAACGACGTCGGCGCACGCCGCCGGGTTCGCAGGCACGTGCCGCCAGACCTCGGCGACGGGGCGCCGCGCCTGGGGGGCGGAAGCTGGACGGACGTTCGCGCCACGGACGGCCCGCAGGCGCGGCTTCGCGGCCGAAGCGGGCACCTGATCAATGAGCAGAGCGGTCATGACATCTCCTTGCTGGGTCGAACACCTGTTCGACGAGTATTATCGAACGGCTGATCGGATACAACCATCATTCGTTCGAGTGTTCGAGAACTCTCGACCACTGCTTGAAGTTCACCAGGCGGCTCTGACATTTTTCGTACGAGGGCGGCGCACGCTCGCCGCGCTCAGCCGCCTGCCCAGCACGTACGAGGGCCGGAACCGCCTCCGGCAAGCCCGTGAGCCGATCCGCGACACGCTCGAACAGATGTTTGAATCATCGTGTTCGATTCTCTAGCTTGTGGGCATGGGCACCGAGAAGAAGCCGAGCACCCGCGGGGGCGCAGGACGCCAGGCGTTCCCCCGCCAAGACCGACGAGGGCGTCCGAGCGACTCCGACATCGCTGAGCTGGGCAAGGTCGCCCGCAAGCTCGGCAAAGTGAGTTCCCTCCCCGATGGGCCGGCGGACGCGTCGGGCCTCACCCTGCGCCAGCGCATGATCCTGACGATGATCAAGGAGTCGATCGACGCGCGCGGCTACCCGCCCACGATCCGCGAAGTGGGCGAAGCGGTCGGGCTGGCGTCGCCGTCCAGCGTCAGCCACCAGCTCAAGGCACTTGAGGCCAAGGGCTTCCTGCACCGCGACCCCAAGCGCCCCCGGGCGTTGATGGTGAGCCTGCCCGACGAGGCGTCCGGGTCCGAGCAGCCCGCCTCGCAGGACGACGCGCCCACCCGGCCGGGCCTCGTGGCCAACGAGCCGGTGATCGCCGAGACGGAAGACTTCGAACAGGTCTCGCCCGCCGTCAACGTCCCCGTCGTCGGCCGCATCGCCGCCGGCGGTCCCATCCTGGCTGAGCAGCGCATCGAGGACGTCTTCCCGCTCCCCCGCGAACTGGTCGGCGAAGGCACGTTGTTCTTGCTGGAGGTGCGCGGCGACTCGATGGTGGACGCCGCGATCTGCGACGGCGACTACGTCGTCGTCCGGCAGCAGCCCACTGCGAACAACGGCGACATCGTCGCGGCGTTGCTGGAGGACGAGGCCACCGTCAAGACGTTCAAGCGCACCGACAACCAGGTGTGGCTGCTTCCGCACAACGAGGCTTACGAGCCGATCGACGGCAACAACGCCACGATCCTGGGCAAGGTCACCGCCGTCCTACGTCGGGTCTGACCCTTCCCCGCCGGGCGTGTCCCGGCTGTGGCCCAGCGCGGTCGGGCGGGCTCAGGACGCCTCCGCGGCTCCCGCAGCATCGGCGAGGCGACGTAACGCCATCACCGCGACCTCGCGATCGGTCGTCGTCCAGAAGCCGGGCATCGACGAGCGCAGGTAGCCGCCGTAGCGGGCGGTACGCAACCGGGGGTCCAGGACGGCGACGACGCCGCGATCGCTCACTCGGCGGATCAGCCGTCCAGACCCCTGGGCCAGCAGCAAGGCGGCGTGCGCGGCTGCAACCTGCATGAACCCGTTGCCGCCCCTCTCGGCCACGGCGCGCTGCCGGGCCTGCAGCAGCGGTTCGTCGGGCCGCGGGAACGGGATCTTGTCGATGATGACGAGCTGGCAGGTATCCCCCGGGACATCGACGCCCTGCCACAGCGACAGCGTGCCGAACAGGCTCGTCTCGGGCTCCTCGATGAAGCGCCGGGTCAGCTCGCTCAGCTGGGCGTCGCCCTGGCACAGGATCGTCCGGTCCGGCAACTCCTCGCGGCAGTGCCGAGCGGCGGCCTCGGCGTTGCGGTGGGACGCGAACAGGCCCAGCGTCCGCCCGCCCGCCGCCCAGACCAGCTCAGCGACCTCGCTGAGCGCGTCGGGACCGATGCCGTCGCGCCCGGGCGGCGACAGCCGATCGGCGATGTAGAGGATGCCCTGGCGGTCGTAGTGGAACGGGGACCCGACGTCGAGGGCGCGCCACGTGTGCGGATCGACGTCGTCGGCGGTCACGGGGGCGTCGAGGACGCGTTCTCCGGGCCACAGCCCCACCGTCCTGGCCACCGACTCGAACTCGCCGCCGAGCTTGAGCGTCGCTGAGGTCAGCACCGTCGGGGTCTCCGCGAGCACCTTGTCGCGCATGAGCAGCGCGACGTCCAACGGTGCGGCCACCAGCCAACGGCCGAACCGCTCCCGCTCGCTCACCCAGACCACGTCGGTCGGATCGAGCGCGGCCATCTGCTCGGAGACGTCGACGATCTCCTGAGCCGCGGCGGCCGCCTGCTTGCGCTCCGGGTCGTCCTCGCCGCCGCCCACCGCCGAGACCACGCGCCGGCCGACCGACCGGACGACGCCCAGCGCCACGCCGAGTTCGCTGTCCGGATCCTCCAGGCGGTCCAGCGGCGCGCCCGCCAGCGCGGTGCGCAGCGTGTCGGCGCAGTCCAGGAACTCCATGCCGAGGTCGTCGTCGAGCCAGGGCAGGCAGCGGCGCGCGACCCGCTCGATCTGTTGCGGGCTGAGCTCGTGCGAGGCGGCGCCGGTGACGCGGTTCACCAGCTCATGGGCCTCGTCGATGACGAGCCGGTCGTGCTCCGGCAGCGCGGTGTGTCCGTGCAGGGCGTCGATGGCGAGCAGCGCGTGGTTGGTGACGATGAGCTGGGCGTCCCGGCCTCGCTCCCGGGACCGTTCGACGAAGCACTCGCTGCCGAACGGGCAGTTGGACGCGCCCACACACTCCCGGACCGGCACCGACACCTGCGCCCACGCGGCCGGCGTGTGCGTCGGGGCGTCGTCACGGTCGGCCAGCCCCTCACTCGCGGCTTGTTCCTCGCCCCACTCGCGCAGCGCGACGACCTCGGCCCCGACCACCGACGCGGCGTCGGCCGTCCCGCCGCGCAACTGGGCGGCCACCTCGTCGCCGCCGAGCAGGGAGCCCTGATCGAGGCCCGTGCCCTCCCGCGTCTTGAGCAGGCAGATGTAGTTGGAGCGGCCCTTGATGACGGCGTGCCGCACCTGGCGTCCCGTGACGGACGCCGCCGCCTTCGTCGCGGCGGGGATGTCGGCGTTGGCCAACTGGGCCTGCAGCGCGAGGGTCGCCGTGGCGATGACCACCCGGCTACGCGGGTTCTCGGACAGGTGATCGAGAACCGGCGCCAGGTAGCCGAGCGACTTCCCGGTGCCTGTTCCCGCCTGGACGAGGAGGTGGTGTCCCGTTTCGCAAGCGTTCGCGATGGCCTCGGCCATCGCGCGCTGCCCTTGGCGGGTCGAGCCGCCGATCGCGTCGACCGCCGCGTCCAGGATGTCGGTGGTGCGGGAGGTCACCGGCTAACGTTCCTCGACGGCCGGGTTACCGATGACCAGCGTGCCGCCCTCGTCGAACTCGACCGGCCGGGTCAACGTGACCGCCGCGACCGGGAGCGGGCCGAACAGGTGCGGGTACCGCGGCCCGCCGGGGAACGCCTCCTCGGTGCGGACGAGGGTGCCGGCCTCGGCGAGGACGTCCCGGTCGATCTCCAGGATCACCAGCGGCTCCGGAGCGTCGGCGTAGCAGTCGCGCGCCACCACGCCGAGCTGGTGCGGGTACGAACAGTGGATGAAGCCCTCCTGTTCGAGCGTGCGCCCGCGGGTGCTGACGCGGTACTCCCCCGTCGCCCGGGCCGCTTCCCAGTCGGGCATCAGCGCGAGATGCCAGAGGGGGAACATGCCCTCGGCGCCCTCGCCGGTCACGTCGGCGGCGTTGTCACTCACAGCGCGTACTCCTCCAGTTCGCCCGCCAGATCGGCGTGGACGCGCGCCACCACCTGCGTGCCCTCGGCGGTGTGCTCCATCGTGATGAACTCGCCGGCCTGGTGGATCTTGTTGACGAGGTCGCCCCGCTCGTAGGGGATGAGCGCGCGGACCTGTACCTCGGGGTGCGGCAGCCGCTCCTCGACGCGTCGGCGCAGCTCGTCGACCCCCGCCCCCGTGCGCGCGGACGTGAAGATCGCGCGCGGGTCGACTGTGCGGAGGGTGGTGAGCGTGTCGGGATCGGCGAGGTCGGTCTTGTTGAAGACCAGCTGCTCGGGGATGTCCTGCGCGCCGATCTCCTGCAGCACGGCCCGCACGGCGTTGATCTGACCCACCGGGTCGGCGTCGGAGGCGTCCACGACGTGCACGAGAAGGTCGGCCTCCAGCGACTCCTCCAGCGTCGAGCGGAACGCTTCGACAAGGTCGTGCGGCAGGTGCCGGACGAAGCCGACGGTGTCGGTGAGCGTGAAAACGCGTCCGTCGGACGTCTGCGAGCGCCGCGTCGTGGGGTCGAGGGTGGCGAAGAGCGCGTCCTCGACCAGCACGCCCGCGCCCGTGAGCCGGTTCAGCAGGGACGATTTGCCGGCGTTGGTGTAGCCGACGATGGCCACGGACGGGATCCGATGCCGTCGGCGTTCCTGCCGCTTCGTCTCGCGGACGGCGTCGAGCTCACGCAGCCTCTTGCGCAGCATGCTGATGCGGGTGCGGATGCGGCGCCGGTCGGTCTCGATCTTGGTCTCGCCGGGGCCGCGACCGCCGATGCCGGCGCCGCCGGCCGCCCGCCCACCGGCTTGCCGGGACAAGTTGCCGCCCCAGCCTCGCAGGCGCTGGCGAAGGTACTGCAGCTGGGCCAGCTCGACCTGGGCCTTGCCCTCGACGCTGCGGGCATGCTGGGCGAAGATGTCGAGGATCAGCGCGGTGCGATCGATCACCTTGACCTGCAGCCGGTCCTCCAGGTTGCGCAGCTGGGCGGCGTCCAGTTCGCCGTCGGCGATGACGGTGTCCGCGCCCGTGGCGATGACCACCTCGCGCAGCTCGTCGACCTTGCCGCGGCCGATGAACGTGGCCGGGTCTGGATGCGTGCGCCGCTGCACGAGGGCGTCCAGCACCTCGGAGCCGGCGGTCTCGGCGAGTTGGCTCAGCTCGGCCATCGAGTTGTCGGCGTCCTGTTGAGTGCCGCTCGTCCACACGCCGACGAGCACCACGCGTTCCAGCTGGAGCTCGCGGTACTCGACCTCGGTGATGTCGGTGAGCTGCGTCGACAGCCCCGGCACACGCCGCAGGGACAGCCGTTCGGCCAGGTCGAGCTGGTCACCGTCGTAGTTCTCGTCGGCGGGGCGCCACTCCGGGTCGTCTGCGTCGTCGAACGTGGGGAAATCGTCGCTGGTCTGGGTCATCTACTCTCTTCACTCGTCTCGCTCGGACAGCTCGCCGCGGGCCACCACCACGGCGGGGCCGGTCAGCCAGGCCTGGCCGTCGGTCAGGTCGACCCGGACGCTGCCACCCGGCACCTGCACCTCATAGGACGCCTCCGTGCGTCCCTGCACCGTGGCCATCGCCGCCGCCACCGCCACGGTCCCGGTGCCACAGGACAGTGTCTCGCCCACGCCACGCTCGAAGACGCGCATGCGCACGGCGTCGTCCGCGAGCACCTCGACGAACTCCAGGTTGGTGCCGCCGGGGAACCGCTCCGCCGGCGCCCAGTCCGGCATCGTGGCGAGGTCGAGTGCGGCCAGATCGTCGGCGTCGGTCAGGAACGTGACGGCGTGCGGGTTCCCCACGTCGACGGACCACGCCGGCCAGGAGGACCCGCCCACGGTCACCGTGGTGTCCGTCGTCGACGAGACCGTCGGGCGGCCCATCCACAACCGGACGCGGCCGTCCGGCAGGAACGACCCCCGCCGGAGTCCGGCGCGGGTACCGAAGTCGACCACGTCGGCGTCCGCGGGGATCAGCCCCTCTTCGCGCAGGTAAAGCAGGAACACGCGGGCGCCGTTGCCGCACATCTCGGCCACCGAACCGTCGGCGTTGCGGTAGTCCATGAACCACGCGTCCGGGTCCCCGTCCCAGCCGTCGATGTGGCGGGCGCGGACGGCGCGGAGCACCCCGTCGCCGCCGATTCCGGCGCGCCGGTCGCACAGGAACCGCACCTGGGCGTCGCTGAGCCCGCGCTCGTCGTCGGGATCGACGAGCAGCACGAAGTCGTTCAGCGTGCCGTGTCCCTTGGCGAATTCGACCATGCGTACCAGTCTTCCACAGGCCACTGACACTCTGACTGTGGACACCCAGCCGGGGCCGCGCGCAGCCGGGTGGCGCCGTTGGCCGGTGCCGACCGTCAGCTGCGGGCCAGCGCGTCGGCGACGATCTCCGCGACGAGACCGGGCCCGTTGGCCAGACGCCACTGGATGCGCGGGTCGCGGCGGAACCAACCCAGCTGCTTGCGCGCGAACCTGCGCGTCCCACGCTTGGTGGCCTGTTTCGCCTCCTCCTCGGTGAGCTCGCCGTCCAGGAACTGGAGTACCTGGCGGTAGCCCAGCGCGCGCGACGCCGTCCGCCCCTCGCGGAGCCCGCGCGGAACGAGGCCGCGCACCTCGTCGACCAAACCGGCCTCCCACATCGCGTCCACGCGGGCGTCGATGCGTTCGTCCATGACCTCGCGGGGCAGGTCGAGGCCCCACTGGACGACGCCGGGAAGCAGGTACGTCCACGCGGGCAGGGTCGGGACGAACGACCCGGTCAGCTCGATGACCTCCAGCGCGCGGACGATCCGGCGGCCGTTCCCCGGCAGGATCTCGGCGGCCGCCTCAGGCGACGCCTCCCGTAGCCGGGCGTGCAGCGCTTCGGCGCCCACCCGCTCGAGCTCGGCCTCCCAGCGGGCCCGAACCTGCGGGTCCGTTCCGGGGAACTGGAAGTCGTCCAGCACTGCCCTCAGGTACAGCGCCGAACCTCCGACGACGAGCGGGATCGCGCCCCGACCCTGAGCCTCGGCGATCGCGGCGCGGGCGAGTGCCTGAAGATCGGCCACGGACGCGGTCTGCGTCACGTCGAGGATGTCGATGAGGTGGTGCGGGACGCCCCCGCGCTCGGCCACGCTCGGCTTCGCGGTGCCGATGTCCATGCCCCGGTAGACGAGCATCGAGTCGACGTTGACGATCTCCGCGGGCCGTCCGCACGCGATCAGTTCCTGCGCGACCGCCACGGCCAGGGACGACTTCCCGCTGGCGGTCGGCCCGTTGAGGGCCAGTATCGCTTCGGTCACAGCCGCCATCTTGCCCCATCCTTTCGGTTGGCCTGAGCCTCGAGCACCGCTATACAAGACCTTGTGAGTCCGGGAACTCCGGTCGCCACACCCCGAAGAAAGGAGCCCATCATGGGAATCTTCGACAAGGCCAAGGACATGTCGCAGGGTCACGAGGCCGAGACCGACGCCGCCCTCCAGCAGGGCGCTGACCGCGTCAACCAGGCCACCGGCGGAAAGTACGCCGATCAGGTCGAGAAGGGCCGCGCCGCCGCTGACGCGCAGGTGGGCGACGAGGCCGGCAACCAGATGCCCCCTCAGTGACCTCGCACTCAACGCGAGCGAGGGCCGATCCCAGTCGGGGTCGGCCCTCGTCGTCTCTGCGGCCGAGGGCGACCGGCCGAATGGCTCCGCTGCGTCAGCTGGCCGTCCGTCAGCCTGCGCGGCGGATGGGAAGGCCCAGGGAGACGGCGGGACGCCTGGTCGTCGCCACGCCGCCCGACCCGGTGGCGGCGGCCCACGCGTCACCGCCGCGGGTGCGGCGCAGGTTCGTCCAACCACCGTCGGCGTTCAGGTGGTGCGGCGCGGCGTAGGTGACCCTCACGTCGGCGATGTCGCCCGGCCGCGGCGCCTCGGCGCCCTCGGGGACGCCGACGTGCACGAGACGATTGTCCCGGGCCCGTCCCGAGACGCGGTTCGTGGCGACGTCTTTGCGCCCCTCACCGTCGGCGAACATCACTTCGACGCTCGTGCCGACCAGCCGCTGGTTCTCCTCCCAGGACAGTTCGCCGACGAGGTCGAGCAGGCGCTCGTAGCGGCGCTGCACGACCTCTTTGGGCACCTGATCGGGCATCGTCGCTGCCGGGGTGCCGGGCCGGATGGAGTACTGGAACGTGAAGGCAGCTGAGAACCGCGACCGGCGGACGACGTCCAGGGTCGCCTCGAAGTCCTCCTCGGTCTCGCCGGGGAAGCCCACGATGATGTCGGTGGTGATCGCCGCGTCGGGCATCGCAGCGCGGACGCGGTCGATGATGCCGAGGAACTTCTCGCTGCGATACGAGCGGCGCATCGCCCGCAGGATGCGGTCGGAACCCGACTGCAGCGGCATGTGCAGGCTCGGCATGACGTTGGGCGTCTCAGCCATCGCCTCGATGACATCGTCGGTGAAGGCGGCCGGGTGCGGAGAGGTGAACCGCACCCGCTCGAGCCCGTCGATGTCTCCGCACGCCCGCAGCAGCTTGCCGAAGGCAAGCCGATCGCCGAACTGAACCCCGTAGCTGTTCACGTTCTGCCCCAGCAGGGTGATCTCCTGCACGCCCTGGGAGACCAGCAGTTCGATCTCGGCGAGGATGTCGCCGGGGCGGCGGTCCTGCTCTTTGCCGCGCAGCGCGGGCACGATGCAGAACGTGCACGTGTTGTTGCAGCCGACGCTGATCGACACCCACGCCGAGTACGGCGAGTCGCGCCGGGTCGGCAGCGTTGACGGGAAGCGCGTGAGCGCCTCCTCGATCTCGACCTGCGATTCCTGCTCGACCCGCGCTCGTTCGAGCAGCACGGGCAGCGAGCCGATGTTGTGCGTGCCGAAGACGACGTCCACCCAGGGGGCACGGTTGAGGATCACGTCGCGATCCTTCTGCGCCATGCAGCCGCCCACGGCGATCTGCATGCCCGGGTGGCCCTGCTTGACCGGGCGCAAGTGCCCGAGGTTGCCGTAGAGCCGGTTGTCGGCGTTCTCGCGCACCGCGCACGTGTTGAACACGACGACGTCGGCCTCAGCGTCCTCGGCAGCGCGGCTGTAGCCGGCATCCTCCAGCAGCCCCGACAGGCGCTCGGAGTCGTGGACGTTCATCTGGCAGCCGTAGGTGATCACCTGGTAGGTGCGACCGGAGGCCGGCGAGGAGGCGGTGGCAGTCATAACGGTCAACCATCGTACCGGGCGCCCGGCGCCTCGAATCACCCGAGTTCGTCGTCGGGCTGGTCCCCCGTCACCTCGCGGTAGACGCGGTGCGACACCGCCGAGGAGAAGCCGCGCCGCGCGAGCGCTCCCATGAGCCGCCGGTAGCGAACCGCCGGCTCGAGTTTGGCCAGCCCGGCTGCCTTGCGCCGACCGTACGCGAGGGCGGCCGCGTAGTCGTCAGCCTCGCCCACCTCGGACAACGCCTCGTCGACGATGTCGCCGTCGACACCTTTGTGCCGCAGTTCCTGCCGCAGGACGCGCCGCGACTTCATGCGCCGCTGTTGGCCTTCCACCCATTGCTCCGCGAAGGCAGCGTCGTCGACCAGACCGAGTTCGGTGAACCGATCCAACACCTGGCGCCCCGCCTCGTGCGGGACGCCCTTCTTGGCGAGGGCGCGCTCCAGCTCATCGCGGGTGCGGGCCCGAACGTCGAGCTGGCGCAACACGATCTCGCGGGCGACCGCGACGGGATCGGCAGGCGGCTGATCGCCGACCAGGTCGGCCGGCTCCTCACGGCCGCGCCGCTGACGTGCCGCCATCGATCAGAACACCACCTCGCCGGTCTCGGGATCGATGCCCTCAGGCACGCCCCCCTCGGCCTTCCCCTGCGTGTCCGGCTCCGCGTCGAGCCCGCGTGCGGTGCGGATGCGTCGCTCGATCTCGTTGGCGACCTCGGGGTTGTTCTTCAGGTAGGTGCGAGCGTTCTCCTTGCCCTGGCCGAGCTGGTCGCTCTCGTAGGTGAACCAGGCGCCGGCCTTGCGGATGACGCCGGCTTCCACGCCGAGGTCGATGATGCTGCCCTCGCGGCTGATGCCCTGGCCGTACAAGATGTCGAACTCCGCCTGCTTGAACGGCGGGGCGACCTTGTTCTTCACGACCTTGACCCGAGTGCGGTTGCCGACCATGTCGCTGCCGTCCTTCAGCGTCTCGATGCGGCGCACGTCGAGCCGGACCGACGCGTAGAACTTCAGAGCCTTGCCACCGGTGGTGGTCTCGGGCGACCCGAACATGACGCCGATCTTCTCGCGCAACTGGTTGATGAAGATCGCCGTGGTGTTGGCGCTGGACAGGGCGCCAGTCATCTTCCGCAGCGCCTGGCTCATCAGCCGGGCCTGGAGGCCGACGTGGCTGTCGCCCATCTCGCCCTCGATCTCGGCGCGCGGCGTCAGCGCGGCCACCGAGTCGATGACGATGAGGCTCAGCGCGCCGGAGCGCACCAGCATGTCGGCGATCTCGAGAGCCTGCTCGCCGTTGTCGGGCTGGCTGACCAGCAGCGCGTCCGTGTCGACGCCCAGCTTGGCCGCGTACTCCGGGTCGAGCGCATGCTCGGCGTCGATGAACGCGCAGATGCCGCCCTCGGCCTGCGCGTTGGCGATCGCGTGGAGTGCCACGGTGGTCTTACCGCTGGACTCGGGGCCGTAGATCTCGACGACGCGCCCCCGCGGCAGACCGCCGATGCCGAGCGCGATATCGAGCGCGACCGAGCCGGTGGGGATGACCTCCATGGGCTGCGCGGTGCGCTCGCCGAGGCGCATCACCGAACCCTTGCCGTGCGACTTCTCGATCTGTGCGAGCGCCGCCTCGAGCGCCTTGGTGCGATCGGCTACCGCCATGTCCGTGTCCTTCCTTCAGGATCGTCTTCGCGATGCTCCGCACCGCCAACCACCACGATAGGAATCGGCTCCGACATTTTTTCAGCGCCCTGGCGCCTGTGGATGACCGCGTCCCTTAGATCGCGACGCAGACAAGACTACCGAACACGTGTTCGAACAGAACACGACACGCCCGCGTGTCGTCGCGGTTGGGTGTCAGCGCTCGCGGGCCGGGAGTTCCAACGCCTCCCAGGCGGCCCGCCAGACATCCTTGGCGGGCACACCCGCCTCCAGCGCCTCCAGCACCGTGCGGCTGCCGAGCGCCTCGAGTTGCGTCATCTCCGCCCAGGAGCGTGCGTACCCGTCACCGAGATGCGCCGTGAGCCGGCGCCACAGTTCGACCTCCCGCACGGAATCAGGCGGCGGCCGCGGCGCCCACGGGCAGGCGGGTGACCTTCTCCAACGCGTCCACCTTGTCGCTGACAAGGCGCAGCACGTCGCCCAGCGACACATCGAGGGCGCCGCAGATCGCGTTGAGCAGCTCGCTCGACGCTTCCTTCTGCCCGCGCTCGACTTCCGACAGGTATCCCAGGCTCACCCGGGCGGCCGCGCTGACCTCGCGCAGCGTCATCGCCGCGGACATGCGAAGCTCGCGCAACGTCTGCCCCAGCAGTTCGCGCATCAGGATCTGCTTCACCTGCACCTCGGGATTCATGGATTGGACTCTACTCATGGTCGGGGCAGCGGTTTCTTGACCGCGCCATTCGGGAACACAACACCGAAAAGCCTCTGGGTGTTCCCGCTCGGGTCGGCGTCCTCAGACCGGCGAGATGGCGCGCAGCAGCATCTGCAGCGCGGTCTCGACCGTCTGGGTGCGCACCGCGTCCCGGTCGCCCGCCAGCTCGTAGCGCTCGCTCAGCGCGAAGGGCGGCATGGACGCCGTCCGCGGCCCGATGACGCTGATGAACACCTCACCGGGCTCGTGGCCGTCCTGCGGCGTCGGGCCGGCCACGCCGGTCACCGCCACCGACCAGTCGGCCCCCGTGAGCTCCTGGGCCCCGAGCGCCATCCCGGCGGCCACCTCGCCGCTGACGACGGTGTGCGCTTCGATGTCGTTCTCGTCCACGTCCAGCATCGTCGACTTCATCGTGCTGTCGTACGCGATGAACCCACCCAGGTAGACCGCCGACGCGCCCGGCACGCTGGTGATCGTCGCCCCGAGGAGCCCGCCGGTCAGCGACTCCGCGGTGCACAGCTTCAGGTCGCGGCTCGTCAGCGTCTTCACCAGGCGCGTGGCCGTGTCCGGGGACTGCTTCGACTCCGTCACGATTCCTCCTTGGGGTGCTCCGCGAGATACGAGTTACGCAGCCGGCTGGCCTCCCGCAGGTAGTCCAGACCGGTCAGGATGGTGAGGACGAAGGCGGCGATCATGAGGATCCACGCGATGACGACCCACCACATCGGCATGAACTGCAGGCCGGGGATGAACATGGCGAGCGCCACCGACTGGACCACGGTCTTGAGCTTGCCGCCGCGGTTGGCGGCCATGACCCCGTACTTGATGATGGCCCAGCGCAGGACGGTGATGCCCCACTCCCGCACGAGGATCAGGATCGTGATCCACCACGGCAGCTCGGCGAGGATGCTCAGCCCGATGAACGCCATGCCGGTGAGCGCCTTGTCGGCGATCGGATCCCACAGCTTGCCGAAGTTCGTGACGAGGTTGTACTTGCGAGCGATGCGCCCGTCGGCGGCGTCCGTCAGGATCGCCAGGATGAACACCGCGTTCGCCCACCAGCGCATCGCCGGGTCGGCCGGGTACGCCAGCAGCAGCCAGGCGAACAGGGGCACCATCACCAGGCGGAGCGCGGTCAGGACGTTCGGCACGTTCCAATTGCTCGGTTTGCGCGCGGGATCGGCGGTGGTCATGCGCCCTCCTCCTCTGCGATGAGGTCAACGCCCTCGGTCATGGTGACCCTACCCCAGACCATGTCGCCCACGGCGAGGACGCCACGGTCGTCCGGAATGATCGTGGCGCCGTCGACCTCGGGACCCTGATGCGCGGCGCGGCCGATCGCACGGCCGTCCTCGACCGCCTCGACCAGCACCCGGACGCGCTCGCCGATCCGCTCCTCGGCGCGCTGCTCCACCAACTCGGTGGCCAGGTCGTTGAGCCGCTCGTAGCGCTCGGCGATGACGTCGTCGGCCACATGGTCCGGCAGCCCGACGCCCTCGGTGCCCTCCTCGTCGGAATAGGCGAAAACGCCCAGGGCGTCCAGTCGCGCCCGCTGCACGAAGTCGCTCAGCACGGCGACGTCCTCCTCGGTCTCTCCTGGGAAGCCCACGATGACGTTGCTGCGGACGCCCGCGAGCGGCGCCTTGTCCCGGATCGACTCCAGCAGGCCCAGGAACGACTCCGCATCGCCGTACCGGCGCATCCGGCGGAGCACGGGCCCGCTGGCGTGCTGGAAAGACAGGTCGAAGTAGGGCACGACGCGCTCCAGCGACGTCATCGCCTCGATGGTGCCCGGCTTGATCTCGGCGGGCTGCAGGTACGACACCCGGATCCACTCCAGCCCGTCCACGTCGTTGAGCGCGCGCAGCAGCCGCGGCAGCGCCGCGGGATCCTGGAGATCCTTGCCGTAGGACGACGTGTTCTCCGAGACCAGGAACACCTCCTTGACGCCCTGGGTGACGAGCCAGCGTGCCTCCTCGACGATCTCGTCGGCGGGCCGCGACAGGAACGAGCCGCGGAACGCCGGGATGGCGCAGAACGCGCACCGCCGGTCGCAGCCCGAGGCGATCTTCACCGGGGCGGACGGGCCGCCACCCAGCCGACGCCGCACGGCGCGCGGCCCGGACGCCGGCGCTACGCCCGCGGGGAGGTCGGGTGCTTGGGCGAGCCCCGGCACGACGACGCCCTGGGCGGCCGCCGGACGCGACGCCGGGGCCAGCGGCAGCAGGCGGCGCCGGTCGGAGGGTGTGTGGGCGTCCAGGTGCTCGCCGGCCATGATCGAACGCAGCTTGGCGTCGATGGTGGTGTAGTCGTCGAAGCCGAGCACGGCGTCCGCCTCGGGCAGCGCCTCGGCGAGTTCGGCGCCATACCTCTCGGCCATGCAGCCCACGGCCACGACGCGCTGGGTGACGCCGCCGTCCTTGAGGTCGGCGGCCGCCAGCAGGGTGTCGATCGAGTCCTTCTTCGCCGACTCGATGAAGCCGCAGGTGTTCACGACGATCGCCTCGGCGTCGTCCGGCTCGCCGACCAGACGGAAGCCGCCCGCCTCGAGACGCCCGGCGAGTTCTTCGGAGTCGACCTCGTTGCGGGCGCAGCCCAGCGAAACGACGTGCACGGTGGTCAGGTCAGTCACCGATTCAATCTAGCTCAGCACGGCGCCCGCTCCGCGGCGCGCTCCCACGCGTGTGGAACAATCGCGGCGTGCGTGAGATCAAGCAATCCGACAAACTCCGCGACGTGCGCTACGACGTCCGGGGACCGATCCTGGTCGAAGCCCAGCGGCTGGAGGCCGAGGGTCAAAAGATCCTCAAGCTGAACATCGGCAACACCGCCCCGTTCGGCTTCGAGGCTCCCGAGGCCATCGTGGCCAGCATGATCCACCACCTGCCGGAGGCCCAGGGCTACTCAGACAGCCGCGGCATCTACTCGGCGCGCACCGCCGTGGCGCAGTACTACCAGTCGTGCGGCCTGAAGAACATCGACGTCGAGGACGTCTACATCGGCAACGGCGTCTCCGAACTCATCACCCTGGTCACGGAGGCGATGATCAACGACGGCGACGAGGTGCTGATCCCCGCGCCCGACTACCCCCTGTGGACCGGCGCCGTCTCGCTGGCGGGCGGCACCCCTGTGCACTACGTGTGCGACGAGAACAACGAGTGGAACCCCGACCTCGCCGACATCGAGGCGAGGATCACCGAACGCACCCGGGCCCTCGTCATGATCAACCCGAACAACCCCACCGGCGCGGTCTACGACGAGGCGATCGTCGCCGGCATGGTCGACATCGCCCGGCGCCACGATCTGGTGCTCATGTCGGACGAGATCTACGAGAAGATCATCTTCGACGGCCGGGTCCACCACCACGCCGCGCGCCTGGCCGGGGACGACGTCCTGTGCCTCACGTTCTCCGGGCTGTCCAAGGCTTACCGGGTGTGCGGTTACCGCGCGGGCTGGGTCGCGATCAGCGGGCCCAAGCACGTCGCCTCGGACTTCCTCGAGGGCCTCACCCTGCTGGCGAACATGCGCATGTGCGCGAACGTGCCGGCACAGTACGCCATCCAGACCGCCCTGGGCGGCTACCAGAGCGTCAACGAGTACATCGTCCCGGGCGGCCGGTTCTACGACCAGAGCAAGCTGGCCTGGCGGATGCTCAACGAGATCCCCGGCGTGAGCTGCGTCGAGCCGCACGGCGCCCTCTACGTGTTCCCTCGGCTCGACCCCGAGGTCTACCCGATTGAGGACGACGAGGCGTTCGTCATCGACCTGCTCCGCGCGAAGAAGCTGCTGGTCACCCACGGACGCGGGTTCAACTGGATCGCGCCCGACCACTTCCGGCTCGTGACGCTGCCCAACACCGAGATGCTGACCGAGGCCATCACGCGCATCGCGTCGTATCTGGCGACGAAGCGCTGAGGACGGTCCGATCCTGGACGCCGCAGCCGTGCTGTCAGCCGTCCGCGCCGTCGCGCGCGCCCTCCGCGCCATGGCCGTCGCGGCCGCGGTGGTGGTCGCGGCGTCCGGATGCGTCCGGGCGGACGTGCCGGAGGCGCCCACGTACCTCGGCCTCGACTACGGCGGCACCGGCGACCCGGCGCAGGCGCTCGACGTCTACCTGCCCGAGGGGCCCGGCCCGCACCCGACGGTGATCTTCGTCCACGGCGGGGCCTGGGCCTTCGGGAGCCGCCGCATGCCCGTGGACGCCCCGGGGGGCTACGGCGACCTGCGGCGCACCCTGCTGGGGCGGGGGTTCGCCGTGGCCAGCGTCGACTACCGGTTCCTCGACCGCGCCCTCTTTCCCGCCCAGCTGCACGATGTGAAGGCGGCCATCCGCTACCTGCGGGCGAACGCCGTCCGGCTCGACCTCGACCCGAAGCGCTTCGTCGCGATGGGCGATTCCGCCGGCGGCCACCTCGCCGAAATGGCGGGCTACGCCCGGGCGGTGCCGGAGTTGGAGGGCAGCGTCGGCGTCCCGGGTGACAGCTCGGTGGCGGCGGTGGTGAGCTACTTCGGGGTTTCCGATCTGGCCGACATCATCCAGGACCGCCGGCGCGCCCGCTGCGGCGTGCGGCCGTCGCGGAAGACCTACGAGGCGCGGCTGCTGGGCGTCGACCCGTCGACGCCGCAGGGCCGCCCGGTGGCGCTTGCGGCCAGCCCGATCACCTACGTGAGCGCCTCGTCGCCCCCGACGCTGCTCCTGCACGGGACGCGGGACTGCATCGTCCCGCTCGCGCAGTCCCAGCGTCTGCAGGAGGCTCTCGAGAAGGCCGGCGTCGACACGCAGTTGGAGCTCATCCCCATCGGCCACGCCGACCGGCGGTTCTACACGGACGCCACGCTGCGGGCGCGGCTGGTCGAGTTCCTCGACCGCGTCGCCCGCTGAGCCCCGCTCGCCGCGCCGGGCTGCCCGATCGGCTCCACGCTCGCTCGTCCGGACGCCTTCGCCGGCCTGCGCGTCCCGGGCAGCTGGAAAAGCCAGTGCATCCCGAGCGCGCGCGCCACCGACTCGAAGGTCAGCGATGCCGCAACGATCACGACGGTGGCGACGAGCGGGTAGAGCCACAGCCCGACGTGGGTCTCGAGCACGTGCCGGGGCAGGTCGTACAGCGGCCCGGACTCGGCCACGGTGAGCAGCACGAGGATCGGGTAGTGCACCACGTAGACCGAGAGCGTGTGGCGTCCGACCCAGGTGAACGTCTTCGCCGAGACCCCGCCCAGGCCTTCCATGAAGGACGCGAGCCCGAACACCGTCAGCACGCCGCCGAGGGCGCCCACGACGCCGATGACGAAACCGACCAGGTCGCCGCCCCGGGTGTCCCACACCTGGGGCTCCGCGGCCATCTCGACCGCGAGCGCCAACTGGCCCAGCAGGCTCGCGAACACCACGGAGGCGCCGCCCAGCACGGCCAGCCCGGGGCGGCGTCCCACACGCGGCCAGAGGCGGTGGGCGTAGGCGCCGATCACGAAGTAGACGAACAGCTCCGGGATCCGGACCCACAGGCCCTGATCCGTGCTGAGGGTGACCCCCGCGACGGCGGAGACGCCGAGCGCGCCGGCGAGGACGACGAAGCGGGGCAACCGGTGCACGGCCGCGAGGACCAGCGTGTACCAGACGAGCGCGGCCAGGAACCACAGGGTGCTGTACGGAATCAGAAGCTCGCCGAAGAACGCCTCGGGGCGGACCGCCTGCGCGACGTCTTGGGCTCCGAGCGTCACCGTGACCCCGGCGTAGACGGCGAGCCAGAGCACGTAGAGGTAGGCGTTCGCGCCGATGCGCCGCCAGGTCTTTCGCTTGCCGAGGCCCAACGAGACGGTCTTGGCCGCCAGCCACCCGGACAGCACCAGCAGGGCTGGCATCCGGATCGCGCCGAGCACCGCGTTGACGTTCTCCCACAGGCCGGGGGCCCGGCTGTCGATCCCATCGGTGAGCGGCAGGTACTGGTACTGGATGACGTGGAACAGCACGACCATCACGACGACGACGCCGCGGGCCAGGTCGAGCCAGCCGATGCGCGAGCCGCCGCCCAGACCGGTCGGCGGGGTCGCGGGAATGGTGCGCTCGGCCAGGGTCTGGGTCGCTGTGGGGCTCACGATAGGGCGGTCTCCGTCAGGGTCGTCTGAGTCGGGACTGATTGAAATCAGTCACATTCTAACCCAGGCACCCTGTGAATCAGCTTTCACCCGCCTGGAGGTTGGCTAGCACCTCGTCCAGGTCGTCCGGTTTCACCAGCACCTCGCGCGGCTTCGAGCCCTCGGAGGGCCCCACGATCGCGCGGGTCTCGAGGATGTCCATGAGGCGTCCGGCCTTGGCGAAACCGACCCGCAGCTTGCGCTGCAGCATCGACGTCGAGCCAAGCTGAAGGTTGACGACCAGCTGCGCCGCCTCGAGCACGAGCTCGAGGTCGTCGCCGATGTCCTCGGCGACCTTGGTGGTTTCCTGCGGCGCCGTGACGTCCTCGCGGAACTGCGGCGACATCTGCTCGCTGACGTGCTTGACGACCTGGCGGATCTCCTGCTCGGTCACCCACGAGCCCTGGACGCGCATGGGCTTGCTCTGCCCCATCGGCAGGAACAACCCGTCGCCCTGGCCGACGAGCTTCTCGGCGCCGGGCTGGTCGAGGATGACGCGGCTGTCGGTCATGGACGACGTCGCGAACGCCAGCCGGGACGGGACGTTGGCCTTGATCAGGCCGGTGACGACGTCGGTGGACGGCCGTTGCGTCGCCAGCACCAGGTGGATGCCTGCCGCGCGGGCCAGCTGGGTGATGCGGACGATCGAGTCCTCGACGTCGCGCGGCGCGACCATCATCAGGTCGGCGAGCTCGTCCACGATCACCAGCAGGTAGGGGTACGGCGCCAGGACGCGCTCGGAACCGGGTGGCAGCTGCACCTGGCCGGCGCGCACCGCCTTGTTGAAGTCGTCGATGTGCCGGAAGCCGAAGGTGGCCAGGTCGTCGTAGCGCTGGTCCATCTCGCGGCACACCCACTGGAGCGCCTCGGCCGCCTTCCTCGGGTTCGTGATGATCGGGGTGACCAGGTGCGGGATGCCCTCGTAGTGGGTCAGCTCGACGCGCTTGGGGTCGACCAGCATCATGCGCACCTCGTCGGGCGTGGATCGCATCATCACCGAGGTGATCAGGGAGTTCACGAACGACGACTTGCCCGATCCGGTGGCTCCCGCGACGAGCAGGTGCGGCATCTTGGCCATGTTCGCCACGACGTAGCCGCCCTCGACGTCCTTGCCCAGACCGACCGTCAGGGGGTGGTGGTCGTTGCGGGCCCGGTTGCTGCGCAGCACGTCGCCGAGGGAGACGATCTCCTTGTCGGTGTTCGGGATCTCGATGCCGATCGCGGACTTGCCGGGGATCGGGCTGAGGATGCGGACGTCGGCGGACGCCACGGCGTAGGCGATGTTCTTGCCCAGCGCCGTGACCTTCTCGACCTTGACGGCGTTGCCGAGCTCCACCTCGTAGCGGGTGACCGTCGGGCCCCGGGTGTAGCCCGTGACGGTGGCGTCGATGTCGAACTGGGCGAACACCTCGCCGAGGCGTCCCACCACCGCGTCGGACGCCTCCGAGCGCGCCTTGGGCGCGGTGCCGGCCTTCAGCATCCCCGCGTCGGGCAGGACGTACTGGACGTCGCCGGACAGCGTCAGCTGTTCCGCGCGAAGCGGCTCGCGGCTGTGCTCGGGCGGCTGCAGGTCCTTGGGTTGCTCCACCTGGACGTCGGCCGGGGCCTTGCCGGCGGTGACGGGCTCTTTCGATCCCTTCGCGCCGTGCTCGCGCTCGGACGCATCGTGGTCGTAGAACTGGTCCGGTTCCTCGTCGGCGGGCTCGTCGTCGACCTGCGACTCGATCACCAGCGGGCTGTCGTAGGCCTGGTCGACGCCGTACTCCAACTCCTTGCGCGGCGGCGGCGTGATCGCGGTGCGGACGCGGCCGAGCAGCACCGGCACCTGCTGCAGCGGGATGCCGGCGATCACCAAAACGCTGAACAACGCGAGCAGGGCGAGCGCGGGGGCGGCGACCCAGACGGTCGCCAGATCGGTGAGGAAACTGGACGAGATGTAGCCGAGCATGCCGCCGGCCTCGCGCAGCGCGGGGTCCTGCGGACCCGGCATCCCGCGGGAGATGTTCACCAGGCCGAGGATGCCCAGCATGAACGCCGACCAGCCGACGAGTTGACGCCCGGCGGGGCCGTTCGCGTCCGGGTCGCGCAACGTCCGCCAGGCCATCCCCAGGGCGAACAGGGGGATCGCGTAGCTCGCGGCGCCGAACACCGTCGACACCACGAGCCGCAGGAACTCCCCCACGGGCCCAGGCAGCGCGAACCAGAAGGCCAGCATCACCAGGAGGCCGACGATCACCAGCGTCAGGCCGGCGCCGTCGCGGCGATCCTCCGGCGGGACGTCGCGACGGGCGCCGATGCTGCGCACCGCCCCGCCGGTACCCGCGGCGAGCGCACCCCACAGCGCGCCGATCGCGCGGCCCAGGCCGTCCACGAGCGCGACAAAGACGCCCCGCGACTGCTGGGAGCGGGACGAAGTCTTCTTGTTCCTTCCCGTCGCGCGCGAAGACGAGGACCGGGACGATCCGCTGCTGCGGGACGTCGAGGCTCGGCTCCGGGCGGGGGAAGACGCACGGGTCGCCATGCCCGCCAGACTAGCCCAGACGGGACCCGCTGCCGGAAAACCCACGCCGGGGTCGACCAGGCCGTGCGGGTCAGAAGTGCCGCCAGCCCCCGTCGCCGGACCAGGGCTCGCCGTCCACGAGGACTTGCGGCTCGCCGTCGGGCTCGCTGACGCGCCCGATCACCGTCCAGCCCTCCGGCACGTCCGCCGCCGCGAAGGTGGCCAGCAGCGCGTGGTCGTCCCCGCCGCCGAGGATGTAGCCCATCGGGTCTCCCCCGCCGATCGCCGCCGCGACCGTGCGCTGCGGCTCGGAGACCTCGAGGTCCGCGGTGTCGAGGTCGATGGTGACCCCGGACGCCCGGGCGACGTGGCCCAGGTCTGCGACGAGACCGTCGGAGCAGTCGATCATGGCGGACGCCCCAGCGACGGCGGCCACCGCGCCCTGGCCGTAGGGCGGCTCGGGGACGCGGTGCGCACGCACGACGGCGCCCGGCGACCGGAAGCCGCGGCTCAGGACCGCCAGCCCCGCGGCGGCCATGCCCAGCCGGCCGATGTAGGCGACCACGTCCCCAGGACGTGCCCCGCTGCGCAGGACGGGCGGGCGTCCTTTCTGGTCTCCGAAGACGGTGCAGACGATGCCGATCTTGTCGCCGCGGGTGACGTCGCCGCCGAGCAGCACCGCACCGCACAGCGCGGCCTCCTCCTTCACGCCCCGGCTCGCGTCGGTCACCCACGCGGCCTCCAGGTCGGCGGGGACGGACAGGCTGACGACCAGGCCGAGCGGTGTGGCACCCATGGCCTCGACGTCGGCCATCGCGGACGCCACTGCCTTGCGCCCGACGTCGTGCGCGGACGACCAGTTCCGGCGGAAGTGGACCTCCTCGATCATCGCGTCGGTGGAGACGGCGACGTCGCCGCGGGGCGAGAACACCGCGCAGTCGTCGCCGGGACCGACCGACACGGTCGCCGGCATGGTCAGCCCGGACACGATCGTCGAGATGAGGCCGAACTCCCCCAGCGACGAGACCGACTCGGCCATCAGCGCAGCCCGAGCGGCCGCGAGACCGCGAGCAAGATCAGCTCGGCGATCAGGTCCGCGTACGGGATGCCGCTCTGCGCCCACAGACTCGGGTACATCGAGGTGCGGGTGAAGCCGGGCATCGTGTTGAGCTCGTTGACGAAGAGCGACCCGTCAGGCAGGACGAACAGGTCGACCCGGGCCAGGCCCTCCGCGCCCATCGCCGTGAACGTGGCCCCGGCGATCTTCTGCAGGCGGGCCAGCAGGTCGGCGTCCACCTCGGCGGGAACGTGGAGGGTGACGACCTCGTCCTTCGGCGTGTACTTGGCCACGAAGTCGTAGAAGCCGCTCGCGGTGTGCATGGCGATCTCGCCCGCGACCGACACACGGGGCGGCGCGCCATCGCGGGAGCCCAGCACGGCGAGCTCGACCTCGCGTGCGCCGACGAAGCCCTCCTCGACGATCACCTTCGGGTCGAAGCGCAGCGCCTCCTCGACCGCGGCGACCAGGTCCTCGGGGGTCTCGGCGCGCGAGATGCCCATGCTGGAGCCGCCGCGGGCGGGCTTGACGTAGACGGGGTAGCTCAGCTCGTCGGCGGCCTCCCGGCACCCGGCCTGGTCGCGCTGCCAGCGTGCCTGGGTGACCGTGATCCACGGGCACACCGGCAGCCCCGCGCCGGCGAGCTGGCGCTTCATCAGGTCCTTGTCCATGCTGTTCGCGCTCGCCGCGACGCCGGAGCCGACATAGCGCACGCCGAACATCTCGAACAGGCCTTGGATCGTGCCGTCCTCGCCGAACGGGCCGTGCAGAAGGGCGAACGCGACGTCGAAGTCGCGCACGTTGACGAGGCTGTCGCCGTCCAGGGTGGCGACGCGACCGGTGCCCTCG
The DNA here is from genome assembly GCF_000826085.1 of Nigerium massiliense. GTDB lineage: Bacteria > Actinomycetota > Actinomycetes > Propionibacteriales > Propionibacteriaceae > Propioniciclava > Propioniciclava massiliense. The sequence continues at coordinate 550,543 of NZ_CCYM01000003.1, forward strand.
CCGCCGTGCCGCAGCAGGACCGCCTCGTCGCGCTCCTCGCCGAGCCGCGGCAGCGTGCCGTCGACGATGTCGAAGGCCTTCATCTCGTCGGTGGTGACCTGCACCCAGCGCCCGGTGGGCGTGATGCCGATCCCGACGACCTCGAAGGCGTCCTCGTCGATGGCGCGCATGACGCCGCCGGCTGTCAGGCAGGACACGTCGTGCTCGGAGCTGACGCCGCCGAAGATTATCGCGACGCGGACGCGTCCGGCTGAGGGCATGGGTACTCCGTTCGCTGCGAGCCCGCACCTCGCGGGCGACTGCTGCCGACACCCTACTGCCGGGCCGCGTCCGGCACGCGGCACGGCGCGGGCTACGATCGGCCCATGCCTGAACCCGTCGAGGACGCCGCCGGCCCTGTGCGCTACGCGACGGTGGGGCGTCCAACGGACGGCGGCTGGCACGCGGTGGACGACGCCGGCCGCCCGCTTCAGATCGGCCGTGCGGACGTGACCGTTCGCGACCTGCACGCCGGCCAGCGGGTGGTCATCGACGCCGACGGCGTCCGGATCCCCTGAGCGAACCGCGCCCGGTCCACCGACTCGGACGCCCAAGCGCGCGCGTCCGAGGAGCTACCCGTCCCGTCCGTCCGGCGGCTCGTCGATCCCGGCGGCGCGGCGCGACCGCTCGTCCCAGACCGGCTCGACCCCCGCGGTCGCGGGACCGTGACCGCGGCGGTAGACCATGATCGTCCGCTCGAACGTGATCACGATGACGCCCTCAGCGTTGTAGCCGATCGTCCGCACGACGACGATGCCGACGTCCGGGTGCGACGCCGACTCCCGGACGCTCAGCACCTCGGTCTGCGAGTAGATGGTGTCGCCCTCGAAGACGGGGTTGGGCAGCCGCACCCGGTCCCAGCCGAGGTTGGCCATCACGTGCTGGGAGATGTCGCTGACGCTCTGGCCCGTGACCAGCGCGAGCGTGAAGGTGGAGTCGACGAGGGGGCGTCCCCACGCGGTCTGCCCGGCGTAGTGCGCGTCGAAGTGCACCGGGTTCGTGTTCTGGGTCAGCAGCGTCAGCCAGCTGTTGTCGGTCGAGAGGACGGTGCGTCCGAGCGGATGGCGGTAGACGTCCCCCACGGCGAAGTCCTCGAAGTAGCGGCCGTCCCAGCCCGGCACGACGCGGTCGTCGCTCATGGTCCTCCTTCAACCCGTCGCCCCGCACAGGCACTGCTGCGCGGGTCCCCTGCGTAGCCTCCGCCTCGGCTCCCCGGCAGGCCGGAAGCGAAGACCCGGCGCCGTGGGGCACCGGTCTCAGCGTGGCACGGGGTGGCTCAGCTGGCCACCCGCACGGGGAGCGTCGTGGGCTTGAACGACGGCCGGGTCGCCTCGTAGGCGGCGATCTCGTCCTCGTGCTGCAGCGTCAGGCCGATGTCGTCCAGGCCGTTGAGCAGGCGGTGGGCGGTGTAGTCGTCCAGGGAGAAGGGCCACGACCGGTCACCGGCGGTGATGGTGCGCTCCTCGAGGTCGACGGTCAGCTCGGTGCCGGCGTTCGCCTCGATCAGGGACCACAGCTCGTCGACGACGGCTTGGTCGACGGTCGCGATGAGCAAACCGGCCTTGCCGGCGTTGCCCCGGAAGATGTCGCCGAAGCGGCTGCCGATCACGACCTTGAAGCCGTAGTTCTGCAGCGCCCACACGGCGTGCTCGCGCGAGCTGCCGGTGCCGAAGTCGGGGCCGGCGATAAGCACCGAACCGTTGCGGTAGGCGTCCTGGTTGAGGATGAATTCCGGGTCCTTGCGCCAGGCGGCGAACAAGCCGTCCTCGAAGCCGGTACGGGTGACGCGCTTGAGGTAGACGGCCGGGATGATCTGGTCTGTGTCGACGTTGCTGCGGCGCAGCGGCACGGCGACGCCGGTGTGCTGGGTGAACTTCTCCATGGTCACTTCTCCTCGAGGTCGGAGGGCGAGCTGAGGGTGCCGCGCACGGCGGTGGCCGCGGCGACGGCGGGCGAGACGAGGTGGGTGCGGCCACCCTTGCCCTGGCGTCCCTCGAAGTTGCGGTTGGAGGTGGAGGCCGAGCGCTCCCCCGGCTTGAGCTGGTCGGGGTTCATGCCCAGGCACATCGAGCAGCCGGCCTCGCGCCAGTCGGCGCCGGCCTCGGTGAACACCGTGTCGAGGCCCTCGTCCATGGCCTGACGACGCACCCGCGCCGACCCCGGGACCACCATCATGCGGACGCCGTCGGCGACCTTGTGGCCCTTCAGCACGGACGCCGCGAGCCGCAGGTCCTCGATGCGGCCGTTGGTGCAGGACCCGAGGAAGACCGTGTCGACGGCGACCTCGCGCAGCGGCGTCCCGGCCGCCAGATCCATGTACTCCAGCGCGCGCCGGGCGGCGGTCCGGTCGGCCTCGTCGGAGAAGTCGTCGGGGCTCGGCACCTCGTCGCCCAGCCCGACGCCCTGGCCGGGGTTGGTGCCCCAGGTGACGAACGGGGTGAGTGCGGAGGCGTCCAGGTCGACCTCGGCGTCGAAGACCGCGTCGGGGTCGCTGTAGAGGGTCTTCCAGTAGGCGACCGCGGCGTCCCAGTCGGCGCCCTGCGGCGCGTTCGGGCGTCCCTGGATGTAGTCGAACGTCGTCTGGTCGGGAGCCACCATGCCGGCCTTGGCTCCCCACTCGATCGACATGTTGCAGATGGTCATGCGGCCCTCCATCGACATGTTCTCGATGGTGTCGCCGCGGTACTCCACGATGTAGCCCTGGCCGCCGCCCGTGCCGACCTTGGCGATGAGCGCGAGGACGACGTCCTTGGGGGTGACGTCCTCGCCGAGTTCGCCGGTGACGTTGACGGCCATCCGCTTGAGCTTGGCCTGCTGCAGCGTCTGGGTTGCCAGCACGTGCTCGACCTCGGACGTGCCGATGCCGAACGCCAGCGCGCCGAACGCTCCGTGGGTGGCGGTGTGGGAGTCGCCGCACACGATCGTCATGCCGGGCTGGGTCAGGCCGAGCTGCGGGCCGATGATGTGCACGATGCCCTGGTCGGGGTCGCCGAGGCTGTGGATCGGGACGCCGAACTCCTGCGCGTTCTTGCGCAGGGTGTTGACCTGGAGCCGGCTCACCGGGTCGGCGATCGGGAGACCGATGTTCTCGGTGGGCGTGTTGTGATCTTCGGTGGCGAGCGTCAGGTCGGGACGGCGCACGGGGCGCCCCGCGAGGCGGAGCCCGTCGAAGGCCTGGGGGCTGGTGACCTCGTGCACAAGGTGAAGGTCGATGTAGAGAAGGTCGGGTGCACCTTCAACACTGCGGACCACATGGTCGCGCCATACCTTGTCGCTGAGGGTCTGGCCCATCGTCATTCCTCCTTCTGGGACGGTGCCGCGCGAAACGGGATACCGTGGCGGCGACGATCAGGGCCCATTATGGGCTTGCATGTCACGATCCGAGACGGCAATATCAAAGTATGGACAGTTCAAGTGGAGTGGGCGTTCTCGACAAGGCAGCCCTCGTACTCAGCGCCCTCGAACAGGGCCCCACCACCCTGGCCGGGCTGGTCAGCTCGACCGGCCTCGCCCGTCCTACGGCGCACCGGCTCGCGGTGGCCTTGGAGCACCACCGGCTGGTCAGCCGCGACCTGCAGGGCCGGTTCGTGCTCGGCCCGCGCCTCACCGAGTTGGCCGCCGCCGCCGGCGAGGATCGCCTGCTCGCGACCGCCGGCCCCGTCCTCAACCGGCTGCGCGATATCACCGGCGAGTCCGCGCAACTGTTTCGGCGCCAGGGCGACCAGCGCGTCTGCGCCGCCGCGGCCGAGCGCCCCTCGGGCCTGCGCGACACCATCCCGGTCGGCTCGCAGCTCACGATGGGGGCGGGATCGGCGGCGCAGGTGCTGCTCGCCTGGGAAGACCCCGAGCGCCTCCAACGCGGCCTGTCGGCGTCCTCGTTCTCCGCCGTGGCCCTGGCCACCGTCCGCCGCCGCGGCTGGGCCCAGTCCGTCGCCGAGCGCGAGGCGGGCGTCGCGTCCGTCTCGGCGCCGGTGCGCTCCCCCTCCGGCAAGGTCATCGCGGCGGTGTCGGTCTCCGGACCGATCGAGCGCCTCTCGCGCCAGCCCGGACGCCTGCACGCCCCCGCGGTGATGGCCGCGGCCGACCGCCTCTCCGAGGTCCTGCGCCGCAGCGGCACCGAGGGCTGACGGCCCGCGCTGCGCAACGACGACCGCCGCCCGAGAAGTCCGGGCGGCGGTCGTCTGCGTTCGGGTCCTTGCGCCCCGGGCGGGTGTCAGAAGTTCTTGCTGGCCTGCCCCTTCCTGGCCACGTAGCTGACGGTGTGCACGACCTTGCCTCTCCCGTCGCGCAGGGTCGCGGTGTCCTTGTCGTTGTTCCAGATGTACCAGGAGCTGTTGAAGTACTGCGTGGACTGGGACGCCGTGCCCCGCCCTGTGCGGACGACCACCTTCGCCCTGGCCGCGAGCGTGAAGGTGCCGAACCGGAATGTGTGACCGACCTTGTCCTTGAGCGTCCAGCCGGTGAGGGTCTGCGGCCGGGCGGTGGTGTTGGTGAGGGTGACGTACTCGGCGTTGAGGCTGGCGTTCCCGCCGCGATCGCTGCCGGGCGAGTCGAAGTAGATCGTGGAGACCTTGACCGTGGGGGCGGCGGCCTGGGCGGACGCCGCGGGGACGATGGCGCCGCCCGCGGCGAGCGCCGTTGCGAGGACGGCGCTGACAAACACATTTATGCGCATATAACAACGATAGGTAACGGATTCGTCACGGCGCAAGCGACGGGCGGGCGTGGCGCGCGAAGAAGCCCCCCGGGGTGCCTTAACGAAAGATCGGCCCGGCGACTTTCGTCGACCGGACCGCGTTCGCTGGTAGCCCCGACGGGATTCGAACCCGCGCTACCGCCTTGAGAGGGCGGCGTGCTAGGCCGCTACACAACGGGGCCCTAGCTGCACCGAAACGGTGCTTGAGAAGATTACCAAACACCCTCGTGCCTAGCGAATCGACTCAGCAGGGGTACTAGGACTCGAACCTAGACTAACGGTACCAGAAACCGGCGGGCTGCCAATTACCCCATACCCCTTGGATGTGCGCCGGAGACCGGCCACACGTGCCGCTGACCACCGGCCAGCGAGGTAAGACTCTACCCGACGGACGCCGCCCGGCTCAAACTGAGCGGCCCTCGGCGCGCCACGCGGCGTCCTCAGCGCCGCGTTCGTGCGGGCGTCCCCGGCCGTACGGTGCGGGTCTGCACGCGCAGCCGTCGGGCGAGGAGCAGCGCCGCGAGCGTGAACAGGCCGAACAGAACGAGGTCGCCGGCGGCGTCCAGCGGGCCGATGCTCTGCAGGCCCTTCACCTGCGCGATCCCGATCGTCAGCCCGGCGAGCAGGAAGGCCAGGATGTTGTTGACAACGTGCGCGGCGATGCCCGCCTCCAGGCCGCCGGTCCGGACGGCCAGGTAGCCCGCCAGCACCCCGAACGCGAACCGGTCCAGGAACAGCCAGGGGTTCTGAACGCCGTGGAACAGCGCGAAGATCAGCGCCGACGCCCCGATGCCGAACCAGTGGTTCGGCACCAGCGCGCCGAGCGACTGCATCAGGTAGCCGCGGAAGAACAACTCCTCCGCGGCCGCCTGCAGCGGCGAGGTGAGCAGGCAGGCGAGCATGAACCAGGCCAGTCCGGGCTGCGGGCTCGGGTGAAAACCCTGGGTCGACAAGGACGTCTGCACGACCAGCACCACCGCGAACACCACCAGCGCCACCGCAAGCATCCGTCCGAGCAGCCCCCAGCGCATCCCCGGGCGCACCGACAACAGGTAGCCCGGTCGCACCCGGTGCACGAACAGCACCAGCGCCAGCGAGATGGGAATCAGCGTCGCGATGCCCAGTTGCACCGCCGACATGCCGAACGGCACCTGGTACGTGGTGAGCTGACGATACGTCTCCTCGAACGTGCCCGGCGCCCCGGTGGCCCGCCAGTAGAGCCACGCGAGCGCGGGCGTCACGACGCCGGCGGCCAGCACGTAGGTCACGACGCCGAGCGCCACGCCGATCACCGACATCACCGGGGACGCCTGCGGGGTGCGCAGGACCCCGGTGTACTCGGCTCCGTCCGGCACCTGCTCCGTCGCGAACGTCTCCAGGGCGGATGCCACGCTCAGGCGTCCTGAGCCACGACCGGGTTCGACAGGCGGCCGATCTGCTCGATCTCGACGTTCACGCGGTCGCCAGGCTCGATGCGTCCGACGCCGGCCGGGGTGCCGGTCAGGATGACGTCTCCGGGCAGCAGGGTGGTGAAGCTCGAGACGAACGCCACCAGCTCCGCGACGCCGTGCACCAGCAGCGACGTCGTGGAGCGCTGCCGCTCGAGCACCTGACCGCCGCGATTGACGGTGACGACGAGTTCGAGATCGGCGGCCTCCTCCAGGGAGAGGTGGGTGACGATCCACGGGCCCAGCGGGCAGAACGTGTCGAAGCCCTTGGCGCGTCCCCACTGCTTGTCGCGCTCCTGCAGGTCGCGAGCGCTGACGTCGTTGGCGCAGGTGTAGCCGAAGATGACCTCGGCGGCACGCTCGACCGGGACGTCCTTGCAGATACGGCCGATGACGACGGCGAGCTCGCCCTCGTGGTCGACGGCGTTCGACGCCGTGGGCAGGATGATCGGCTCGCCGTCCCCGATGACGGACGTGTTGGGCTTCAGGAACGTCATCGGTTCGCCGGGCACCTCGTTGCCGAACTCCTCGGCGTGGGCGACGTAGTTGCGCCCGATCGCGACGATCTTGCTGCGCGGGATGACGGGCGCGACGAGGCGGACGTCGTCCAGGTGCAGCCGCTCCCCCGTGTAGTTCACCGGACCGACGAGCGGGTCACCGTTGAGGACATTGATGGTGTCAGGATGATCACCGTTGTCGGCGGCGAGTTCCACCGCACCGAAGGCCGGATTGTCGCCGGCCACGAACCGAGCAATACGCATGGGCTCCACGCTACCGGCACACCGGGGACCGGGCGCGACCGCACCGCTCCCCCCTCTGCCATACTCGGCGCCATGAGCAGCTTCGACGCGGTGGACCTGATCCGGACCAAGCGGGACGGCGGAACGCTCTCGGATGAGGAGATCCGCTGGCTGATCGGGGCGTACACCGACGGCGTCGTCGGGGACGAGCAGATGGCCGCGATGGCGATGGCGATCTTCTTCAACGGTCTCGACGACCGCGAGCTGCCCACCTGGACGACGGCGATGATCGAGACCGGCGACCGCATGGACTTCTCCCCGCTCACCCGGCCCACCGCCGACAAGCACTCCACCGGCGGCGTCGGGGACAAGATCACGCTGCCCCTGGCCCCCCTTGTGGCGGCCTGCGGCGTCGCTGTGCCGCAGCTGTCCGGACGCGGGCTCGGCCACACCGGCGGGACGCTCGACAAGCTGGAGGCCATCCCCGGCTGGCGCGCGGCGCTGTCGAACGAGGAGATGCTCCGCCAACTCGAGGACGTTGGCGCCGTCATCTGCGCCGCCGGCAGCGGCCTGGCGCCCGCGGACAAGAAGCTCTACGCGCTGCGCGACGTGACCGGCACGGTCGAGGCGATCCCGCTCATCGCGTCCTCGATCATGAGCAAGAAGATCGCCGAGGGGACGTCCGCGCTGGTGCTGGACGTGAAGACCGGCTCGGGGGCGTTCATGAAGACGCGCGAACGGTCGCGGCAGCTCGCCGAGACGATGGTGGCGCTGGGCACCGACGCCGGCGTGAAGACGTCCGCCCTGATCACGGACATGAACGCCCCACTGGGACGCTCCGCGGGCAACGCTTGCGAGGTCGCCGAGTCGGTCGAGGTGCTCGCCGGCGGCGGGCCGGCGGACGTGGTCGAGCTCACCCTCGCCCTCGCCCACGAGATGCTCGCGGCCGCCGGGGTGGAGGCAGACCCGGAGAAGGCGCTGGCGTCCGGCAGGGCCATGGACGTCTGGCGCGCGATGATCGCCGCCCAGGACGGCGACCCGGACGCCCCGCTGCCGCAGGCGAAGCACACCGAGACCGTCGCCGCAGAGTCGGACGGCTGGATCTCCGGCATGGACGCCATGGCCGTCGGGGTGGCGTCCTGGCGGCTCGGCGCGGGTCGGGGCCGCAAAGAGGATCCGGTGCAGGCGGCCGCGGGCGTCACGTGGAGCGCCGGCGTCGGCGAGCGGGTCAGCGCGGGCCAGCCGCTGTTCACGCTGCACACCGACACCCCCGAGCGCTTCGAGCGGGCCAAGGAGGCCCTGGCCGGGGCGGTCGAGATCGCGTCCCACAGGGCCGAGCGAGGATCCGTCGTGCTGGACCGCGTCGGCTGACGCGCGCTCTCCGCGTGCGCGGCTAGGTGGCCAGCTTCACGTAGCTACCGCCCCAGAACAGGAACCCGCGCAGGATGAGGGTGCCGTTGGAGCCGTCCCCGCGCGCCTCCCTCTTCACGTCGTTGCCGGCCATGACGGCCACGGACTCGTCCCTGACGAGGACGCCCTCGGGAACCAGGATGGTGTGGCCGGCCATGATCGCGGTCAGGTCCAGGGTGACGACCACCCCGGGACCCATCGCGTGGGACAGGTCGATGGTGTCACCGCCCCAGAGGGCGAAGTTCTTGAACGTCGAGGTGCCCGGCGCGACGACGACCTCCTTGCCGCTCATGAACGTGATCGCGGGGAGCGACTCGTTGTAGGGAACCGGCTGCGATGCCGAGCCCCGCCCGGCCGCCACGGGCATCGCGGGCGACGTCGCCACGAGTTCCTGCCCCTCCGGCAGGTCGTCGATCAGGGCGGCGAACTCGTCGGCATAGCGCGCCGCCAGCGCCCGATCCTGACGCTCGTTCAGTTCGTCGAAGGTGAGGCGTCCGGCGCCGTGCGCCTCGTGCAGGACATTGAGGACGCGGTCGCGGTCGACGTCACCGATGCGCAGGCGCTTGTGGGGGTGATCGCTGGGCATGGACGGAGTCTACCGACCCCTGGTCCGCGTCCGCTTCCGGAAACAGATGCGCCGGGGATCGCGTCTCGGGACGGCGCCCCGGCGGGTCCTCCTCGGACCGGCGCGTCAGGGACGCGGGGGTGTCGCGCCCGGCGGCTGCGACCGCTCCAGATAGCGGCGCTGTTGTCGCTCGTCCCAGCCGGTCGGGTAGCGGGCCTTGAGGGAGCCGAGGGAACCGTGCCCGCGCACCATGATCTGCGGATTCCCCTGCTGGGCGCGGGTGGTCACCTCGTTCTTGACCGAGCCCATGCCCTTGACGTAGCGGTCCAGGTCGACCCCCCAGCCGCCAGGCACGACGAGCACGCAGTCCCCCGCCCCGCCCTGGACGACGATGTCGATGACCAGCGAGACCGGCGTCGCGTGGCAGAAGTTGAGCTTCACGTCGGCCGCGACCGCGTTCACCTCGAGGAACGGCGGGACGTCCCAGCGGCCCAGGCGCTTCTCGTTCTCCCACCGCGCGGTGAGGACGAGCGGGTCCTCCCACGAGTACCCCGGCCCCAGGCTCGGACGCCGCGTCTGCGGCACCAGCATCTCGTCCAGCGGGCCGCGCGGGACGAGGTCGGCGAGCACGGCGTGCAGGTCGCCGCGGGTCTTCGCCGACAGCGCCTCCTCGACGCGGCCATCCAGCTCGTCCATCGTGAGTCGGCCTTGGGCGGCGGCCTCCTGCAGCACCGAGACAGCCTGGTCGCGCTCGGCGTGCCCGATGCGGATGTGCGGACCGTCAGGCGTGCTCATCGGCTCCTCCTCGGGGCGGTGGGACTCGAGCCTAGATCACCCTGCCAGCAGACCCCACCGGTAGGCGTCCGCGAGCGCCTCCCAGGACGCCTCGATGACGTTCGTGCCGACGCCGACCGTCGTCCACCGGCGTTCGCCATCGGTGACGTCGATGTGGGCCCGGACGATGGCATCGGTGCCGTGCTCCTGCTCGAGGATGCGGACGCGGTAATCGACCAGTTCGTAGCCCGCCACCTCCGGGTGGGAGGTCGCCACGGCTGTCCGTAGGGCCTGGTCGAGGGCGTTCAGCGGGCCCTCGCCCTCGCCGGCGAAGGTTCCCGACGTCCCGTCGCGATTGGTCAGCGTGACGATGGCCTCGGACTCCTCGTTGCGGCCGCCCGCCTCACCGCCCGTCCACACGCGCCAGCGCTCGACCTCGAAGTCGTCGTCCAGTTGGCCGAGCTCGTCGCGCAGCAGCAGTTCGAAGGACGCATCGGCCGACTCGTACGAGTACCCCTCCATCTCGCGCGCCTTGACCGTGTCGGTGATGCGGGCGGCGAGTTCGCGGTCCTCGAGGTCGTAGCCGAGGGTCGCGCCCTTGATCTGGATGTTCGCCCGGCCGGCCATGTCGGAGACCAGCATGCGCATGTCGTTGCCGACCAGCTGCGGGTCGATGTGCTGGTAGAGGTTTTCGTCGACCCGGATGGCGGACGCGTGCAGGCCGGCCTTGTGCGCGAACGCCGACTGCCCGACGTACGGCTGGCGTCCGTTCAGCGGCACGTGGGTGATGCCCGCGACGCCGTTGGCCACGGCTGTCGCGCGGGCGAGTTCCTGCGGCGGCAGGATCGACCAGCCGTACTTGAGCTGCAGGTTCGCGACCACCGTGATCAGGTCGGCGTTGCCGGTGCGCTCGCCGTGGCCGTTGATCGTGCCCTGCACGTGCATCGCGCCGGCGTCGACCGCGGCGAGCGTGTTGGCGACCGCACAGCCGGTGTCGTTGTGGCAATGGATGCCGAGATCGACGCCGACCTCGCCGGCCGCGCCGACGACCTCCCCCATCCAGGCGGGCAGCATCCCGCCGTTGGTGTCGCACAGGACGACGACCTCGGCCCCGGCGTCCGCCGCCGTCCGGACCACGCCGAGCGCGTAGGTGGGGTTGGCGCGGTAGCCGTCGAAGAAGTGCTCGCAATCGACGAAGACGCGCCGCCCCTCGCGGGTGAGGAACGTGACCGTGTCGCGCACCATCTCGAGGTTCTCGGCCAGCGTGGTGCGCAGCGCGCGCTCGACGTGCTGGTCGTGGCTCTTGGCCACCAGCGTGACGACGGGCGTCTGCGCGTCCACCAGGGCCCGGGTCAACGGGTCGCTGGACGCCTTCCCGCCGGCCTTGCGCGTCGATCCGAAGGCGACGAGCTGGGCGTTGTGGAGGGCGAGGTCGCCCTGGGCGGCCGCCGCGAAGAACGCGGTGTCGTTGGGGTTGGCGCCGGGCCAGCCGCCCTCGATGAACGTGACCCCGAAGTCGTCCAGCGCCCGGGCGATGCGCAGCTTGTCCGAGACGGTCGGCCGCAGGCCCTCCTGCTGGGCCCCGTCACGCAGGGTCGTGTCGTAGACGTGGAACACGTCGGGGGCAACGGTCATCGTGGTCAAGAGAATCGTCCTTCATCGCCGGGGCCGCGCGGAGCGCTTCGCCCACTCTGCGTCGTCTCACCCGTCGCGCGAGAAAGTCTCATCCTGCGAGAGAACGCTCCCGTCGCGCCGGGCGCCGCCGCCATCCGGGCCCGTCGATTCGGCGGTCCGAACGTGCTAGAAACGACCCATGGCTGAAACTCTTCTCAAGGGCTCCCAGGTCCACACCTCCGGCGACCTCCCCAAGGTCGGCGACAAGGCCCCCGAGTTCACCCTCGCGGGCACCGATCTCTCCGACGTCACCAGCTCCGACTTCGCCGGCAAGCGCGTCGTGCTGAACATCTTCCCGAGCGTCGACACCGGCGTGTGCGCGACCAGCGTGCGCCGGTTCAACGAACTCGCCGCCGGCCTCGACAACACCGCCGTGGTCTGCGTCTCGGCCGACCTCCCGTTCGCCCTCGACCGCTTCTGCGGCGCCGAAGGCATCGAGAACGTGACGACCGCCTCGTCGTTCCGGTCCTCCTTCTCCGACGACTACGGCACCCGCCTTGTCGACAGCCCGATGGCCGGGCTGAACGCGCGCTCGGTGGTCGTGGCCGACACCGACGGCACCGTCATCTACACCGAGCTGGTGCCCGAGATCACCCAGGAACCCGACTACGACTCCGCGATCGCCGCGCTGAAGTGACCACGGCCTGCCCCCAGGGCAGGGCATCGACCGGCGGGGGCGACCGAGTGTCGTCCCCGCCGTTGTTCACTCGTCCGCCGATCGGGCAGGAATCGCGCCTCCCGCCCCCGCCGTTGTTCACTCGTCCGCCGATCGGGCAGGAATCGCGCCTCCCCGTGGCGTCGCCGCCGTCCGGGCGACGGGATCCGGCAAGATGGAGAAGCATGCATAGCCCGGCGGTAACCCGGGTGGACGATGAATCGCGAGGAGGTCTGGATGCCGGACGACTTGGCTGACCGCATCAGCGAAGGCGCGGTAGCGGTCCTGGAGCTGGTGCCGGGCGAGAAGAGGTTCGTCGATCTGACCCGCCACGTGCTGCGCGGCGGAGCCGAGCGCTTCCGGCCGGTCCTGCTGCCGGACGAGCCCGTCCGCTACCTGGTGCCCGTCGGCGTCCCGGGCAAGAAGCTCGACTTCGGCACCCTCCTCGTCCAGCGCAGCCGCGTCTCGCTGGTCTGGCGCACCGACCCGGCGCGCCCCTACCATGCGGTCATCTGCACGCTGTCGGATCGCACGACGGTCTCCCAGACCGCCGTCGTCGTGCGCGGCGAGACCTGGGGGCGCTTCGATATGCGCGACGACACCGCTTCCATGACGTTCCTCGTCCCGCCGGTGGCGACGCCGGGGCTGCCCCGCGCGCTGCATGAAGCGCTGATCGACGAACCCGACAGCCGCGTCGCCCGGTTCGCCACCGCCCCGCTGGCCCCCTCGATCACCACGGACCCGGGGCCGGACGACGCCGGCTTCCTCGACGAGCGGCACCGCCGGGCCGACCCGGACTCGGCCGCGCCCACCGAGATCATCCCCGCCTCCGCAGACGTCGAGGCGCGCCCCGTCGAGCCCGACGCGTCGCAGGCACAGGCCTCCGTGCGGGCGGCCGGCGAGCGGCAGGACACCGCCCGGCCCGAGGCCGCCGAACGTCCGGACGCAGCTCAGTGCGAGGCGGCGACGCAGGTGCTGCCGTCCGCGACCCGCGGCCGCGTGGAGTCGACCTCGGACGCGCCGGACTGGTCGCGGGAGGCGTCCGAGCAGGACGAGCGCGCCGATCTCGGCGATTCCGAGGGCGCCGGCGCCACGCAGGTGCTGCCCCTGGTGACGGACCGCGGCCCGGCCGAGTCGGTCGTCCCGCCGCCGCGTGAACCCCGCGCCGCACGCCGGTCCCAGGAGCCGGCGAGCGCCCCGGCGCGGCGCAGCGAAGCCTCCGAAATCGACCCGGGCGAGAAGCGTGGGAAGTCGCTGCTCGGCCCCGACACTACCCGCGGTTTCATCGTCGGCCTGCTGGCGACGTTGTTGGTCGGCGCGGTGTTCCTGGTTCTCCAGCTGCTCGGCGGCTGACGCACCTCCAGGAGGGCGCCGTCGGTCAGGGGATCGTCCGCGGGAAGCAGCGATCGCCGTTGGGCAGCCCCATCGCGGCGCAGGCCGCCTTCACCTGCTGGTAGTCGGTCAGGTTCGGCACGGCGATGGCGTAGAACCCGTCGCGCAGCCCGCCGACCTTGTCGGAGTCGATCGCCACCAGCGTCTGCCCGCCGCGCGACTGCGCCTTCGCGTAGGCGACGGCCTCCTCGGCGCTGTTCGTCTGCTTGGGCAGCGACCGGATGACCGCGATGTAGCTGCCGGACCGCAGCTGCGTGACCAGGCCGGGCGCATAGGTCGAGCTCGGCGACGCGCTGCTCGGGGACGGCGAGGGCGTCTCGGACGGGGACGGCGAGGGCGTCTCGGACGGGGTCGGCGTGGGCGTCGCGGTGCGGGTCGGCGTCGGCGAGGGCGACACGCTGGTGGGGGTTGACGTGGGCATCGACGGGGTGTGACTGGCCGCCACCGGCGGCGTCGAGGCCGTCGGCGAGGGGGACGGCGTGGCCGTGGTCGGCCCCGTCCGCAGCGCGAAGAAGCCGATCACGACGGCGAGGAGGCCCACCAAGATGCCGGCCAGCGCACCGACCCAGGTGTTCCCGCGCCCTCGTCCTGTTCCGTTCGCCACGATTTGCTCTCCCTTGCCTTCGGGTTCCTGCTTGGTCAGGCGACGCGATGCATCCAGCCGAAGGTGTCCTCCGCGCGCCCGTACTGGACGTCCAGAATCGCATTACGGATCGCCAATGTCTGGTCATGCGCGCCGTCGGCGAGCCGGACTTCCCCCTGGCGCGACTTGAAGCCGCTGATCGGGCTGATCACCGCCGCCGTGCCACAGCAGAACGCCTCGACGACCTCCCCGGAGGTGATGCCCTCGGTCAGCTCGTCGGGGGTGATGCGGCCCTCGTCGGGACGCAGACCGAGCCGCTCGCCCATCCGCAGGATCGAGTCGCGGGTCACGCCGGCCAGGATCGACCCCATCAGCGCCGGCGTGCGCAGGCGGCCGTCCTTGGTGATGAGGAACACGTTCATGCCGCCGAGCTCCTCGACGCGGTCCTTCGCGGACGCCTCGATGAAGAGCACCTGCGAGCAGCCATGTTCGTAGCCCTCTTCCTGCGCGATCAGGCTGGACGCGTAGTTGCCGCCGCACTTCGCGGCGCCCGTACCCCCGATGCCGGCGCGGCTGTACTCGTCGGTCACCCAGATGTCGACCGGGGCGACGCCCTGGGGGAAGTACGCGCCCACCGGCGACGCGATCAGGCAGTACGTGACCGTGCGGGCGGGACGGACGCCGAGAAAGCTCTCGGACGCGAACATGAACGGCCGCAGATACAGGCTCTTCTCGGTCTCACCCGAGGGCACCCAGCGGGCGTCCGCCTTGACGAGGTCGGCGATGGAGGTCAAGAAATCCTCCTCGGGCAGCACCGGCAGGCACAGCCGCTCCGCCGAGGCGGCGAACCGGGCCGCGTTCATCTCGGGGCGGAACAGCCAGATCGATCCGTCGGCGTGCCGGTACGCCTTGAGCCCCTCGAAGACCTCCTGCGCGTAGTGCAGCACCGCCGCCGCCGGGTCGAGCTGCAGCGGCCCGTACGGCACGATCGCGTCGTCGCGCCAGCCGCCCTCGACCGACCACGTGGCCAGGGCCATGTGGTCGGTGAAGTACTGCCCGAAGCCGGGCGCGGCGTGAATGGCCGCCACGTCGGCGTCCGTTCGCGGGTTCGCGTTGCGCTGGAGAGAGAAGGTCAAGGACATGGAGTCAGGATACCGACCGGCGCCCGGCATGCACGGGACCGTTCGCCCACCCCGGCGCCGAACCCCGGACATCCACATGCTGGATGGTTCTGTCTCGCTATGCTGACGACCGTGACGAACGCTGCGCAAACCAAGCCGACCATCGCCGTGATCCCCGGGGACGGGATCGGACCGGAGGTCGTCGCGGAGGCGCTCAAGGTGCTGGACGCCGTCGCCGGCCCGGACGCCTTCGACTACGCCCGCTACGACCTGGGCGCCGAGCGCTGGCAGCGCACTGGCGAGGTGCTGCCCGATTCCGTGCTCGCCGAGATCGACGGCATGGACGCCATCGTCCTCGGCGCGGTGGGCGCCGCCCCCGGCTCCAAGGCCATCCCGAGCGGCCTGCTCGAACGCGGCCTGCTGCTCAAGCTGCGCTTCGCCTTCGACCAGTACGTCAACCTGCGCCCGTCGCGCCTCTACCCGCAGGCGACCACCCCCCTGTCCCCCGCCGTCACCGAGCGCGGACCCATTGACTTCGTCGTCGTCCGCGAGGGCACCGAGGGCCTCTACTGCGGCAACGGCGGCGTCCTGCACCCGGGGACGCCGCAGGAGATCGCCACCGAGGTGTCGGTCAACACCGCCCACGGCGTCGAGCGGATCGTGCGGGACGCCTTCGAGCGCGCCACCCGCCGCCGCAAGAAGCTGACGCTCGTGCACAAGCACAACGTGCTCACGAACGCGGGTGGCCTGTGGAACCGGATCGTCCGCGAGGTCGGCGAGGAATTCGGGCAGGTCGAGACCGACTACCTACACATCGACGCCACGATGATCGCGTTCGTCCAGGATCCGCAGCGCTTCGACGTGATCGTCACCGACAACCTGTTCGGCGACATCATCACCGACCTGGCGGGCGCCATCACCGGCGGGATCGGCCTGGCGCCGTCCGGCAGCATCAACGGCGAGGGCACACATCCGTCCATGTTCGAGCCCGTGCACGGCTCGGCGCCGGACATCGCCGGGCAGGGCATCGCCGACCCCACCGCGGCCATCTCCTCCATCGCGTTGATGCTCGACCACCTCGGCCGCTCCGAGGACGCCGCGCGCGTCCAGGAGGCCGTGGACGCCGACCTTGGCGAGCGCACCGGGACCCCGCGCAGCACCGCGGAGATCGGCGACGCGATCGCCGCCCGGCTCGCCTGAACCGCACGCACGGGCTCACGCAGGCGCACGCCCCCGTCGACCATCGCGGGCCCCTCGTGCCGCGCATGCTCCCGCGTGCGCTCCCCCGGGCTGCGGCGGGCGTCAACGTTTCGCCGGACCGCACACGTCCCCGCTGAGCGCTCGGCGGCGCACCAGTAGCTGCGCCGTGACACACCGGTTGCATTCAGTTATCTCAGGCTTTGTTAACTTATCCGCGGGCCCTTTGCCTAGTCAGACGGATACCCGGCGCGGCGAACGCGGCGTCCTTGGGCAACATCCTGAGAAATAGGTTTGTCCTTCACTCAGGAATTACTTAGACTCGTCCTGTCGCGTTCACCACGGTGAGCGATCCCCCCGATTCCTGGAGGCACCCGCCTTCGCCAGAAGTACCTGCGTTCGGTGCGCTTCGATCTCAAAGCCGAACCCTCGCTAGGAAAGTCCTGGGCAGACGAGACCCGTAGTCTTCGGGAGCGCTCGCATGGAAGGAACCCTGGTTCTCACATGAACAAGACTGTCACCCGTGTCGCGTCCTTGACCGCTGCTGGCGCGCTCGCCGGAGCCGGCGCCCTGGCCGCCGCTCAGCCTGCGCAGGCCGCTTCCGTCTGGGACCGCGTCGCCGCTTGTGAGTCCGGCGGCAACTGGAGCATCGCCACCGGCAACGGCTACTACGGTGGCCTGCAGTTCTCCGCGTCCACGTGGCGCGCCTACGGCGGCACGCAGTACGCGGCCACCGCCAACAAGGCCAGCAAGGCCCAGCAGATCGCGATCGCGCAGCGCACGCTCGCCAGCCAGGGCCCGAACGCGTGGCCCGTCTGCTCCAAGAAGGCCGGCCTGACCCGTTCCAACGGCGGCGCCACGTACGCCGCCCCGAAGAAGGCCGCAGCCCCGAAGAAGGCGACCGTCTCCAAGAAGAAGGCCGTCTCGACCCCCAAGCGCGCCACCACCGTGGCGAAGCCCACCACCTACCAGGGCAAGCGCTTCGTGACCGTCAAGCGCGGCGACACCCTGACGAAGATCGCCCGCGCCAACGGCACCAGCTGGCAGCGCGTCTTCTCCCTGAACAAGGGCGTCGTGAAGAACCCGAACGTCATCCACGTCGGCCAGCACCTCGTCGTTCGCTGATCCATCCGGATCGGCTCGACGAGCCACGGCTGAACCGGAAGGGCCCCGCGTGTGCGGGGCCCTTCCGCTGTGCCCGGACGCTGCCGCGCACGTCAATCCCGCGCGGACACGCCCGCGCGCATTCTCCTGGCTGAGCGATGTGGCGCCCCGCCTCCCGGGTGGGGCGCCACATCGTCAATCCTCACCGCGACCTGCGCGGGACGGTCGATCAGCGGGAGACGGAGCCCTCGACGTAGTCGGAGTCGGCCGGCTTCACCCAGCTCATCAGCTTGCGCAGCTCGTGTCCGGTCTTCTCGATGGGGTGCGACTCACCCTCGGAGCGCAGCTTCTTGAACTCCGGCGCGCCGGCGTCCTGATCGTCGATGAAGCGCTGGGCGAACGCGCCGCTCTGGATGTCGTCGAGGACGCCCTTCATGTTCTCCTTGACGTGCTCGTCGATGACGCGCGGGCCCGACACATAGTCGCCGAACTCCGCGGTGTCCGAGATGCTCCAGCGCTGCTTGGAGATGCCGCCCTCGTACATCAGGTCCACGATCAGCTTGAGCTCGTGCAGGCACTCGAAGTACGCGATCTCCGGCTGGTAGCCGGCCTCGGTCAGCGTCTCGAAGCCCATCTGCACCAGGCGGCTCATGCCCCCACACAGCACGGACTGCTCGCCGAACAGGTCGGTCTCGGTCTCCTCGGTGAACGTGGTCTTGATGCCGCCGGCGCGCAGGCCGCCGAGCGCCTTCGCGTAGCTGAGCGCGAGCTGCAGCGCATTCCCGGAGGCGTCCTCCTCCACCGCGACGAGGACCGGAACGCCGCGGCCGTCCACGTACTCGCGACGGACCAGGTGACCCGGCCCCTTCGGGGCGACCATGCAGACGTCGACGCCCTCGGGCGCCTTGATGTAGCCGAAGCGGATGTTGAAGCCATGCGCGAAGAACAGCGCGTCGCCGGGCTCGAGGTGCGGCTCGATCTCCTCGGCGTACAGGGTGCGCTGCACCTGATCGGGCGCCAGGATCATGATCAGGTCGGCCTCCTGGCTCGCCTGCGCGACCGACGTGACCCGCAGGCCTTCGGCCTCGGCCTTGGCGACGGACGACGAGCCCTCGCGCAGGCCGACCCGGACGTCGACGCCCGAGTCGCGCAGGTTCAGCGCGTGCGCATGCCCCTGCGAGCCGTAGCCGATGATGGCGACGGCGCGCCCCTGGATGACGGACAGGTCCGCGTCGGCGTCGTAGAACATCTCTGCTGCCATGGTTTTCCTTCTTCCTTGTCGTTTTCGCGAGGGGTTCAGCGCGTGGCCGAACGTCCCCGATCGGTCTTGGACGAACGCTCCGTGAGCGACTTGCTCCCGCGTCCGAGGGCGACGAGTCCCGACTGAACGAGCTCGCGGACGCCGTACGGACGCAGCATCTCGAGCAGCGCGGCCAGCTTGTCGGGGCTGCCGGTGGCCTCGATGACGAGCGAGTCGTTGTGGACGTCCACCGTCTTGCCGCGGAACAGCTGGACGATCTCGATGATCTGGCTGCGCGTGGCCGGATCGGCCTTCAGCTTGATGAGCACCAGCTCGCGGCGCACGGCGGCGTCCTCGAGCTCGATGATCTTGAGCACCTCGACGAGCTTGTTGAGCTGCTTGGTGATCTGCTCCAGCACCTGCGGGCTCTCCACCCGCACCTGCAGCGTCATGCGGGACAGCTCGGGACGCTCGGTCGGGCCGACGGCCAGCGAGTCGATGTTGTAGCCCCGTCGCGCCACCAGCCCCGAGATGCGGGCCAGAACGCCGGGCTTGTTCTCGACGAGGACGCTCAGCGTGTGCGTTTTCACAGGATCTCATCCTCCCAGTCGGGAGCCATGTCCCGAGCAATCTTGATGTCGTCGTTGCTGGTACCGGCGGCCACCATCGGCCACACCATCGCGTCTTTGTGCACCACGAACTCGACCACCACCGGACGGTCGTTGATCTCGTTCGCCTGCTTGATGACCTCGTCGACCTCCTCGGGCGTCTCCGCGCGCAGGCCGACGGCGCCCATCGCCTCGGCGAGCTTCGGGAAGTCCGGGACGCGCAGCGACTCGAGGTTCGTGTTGCTGTACCGCTCGCCGTAGAACAGCGTCTGCCACTGGCGCACCATGCCGAGGCTCTGGTTGTTGATCACCGCGATCTTGATCGGGATGTTGTTCAGCGCGCAGGTGACGAGTTCCTGGTTGGTCATCTGGAAACAGCCGTCGCCGTCGATGCCCCACACCACGGCGTCCGGACGCCCCACCTTGGCGCCCATCGCCGCAGGCACGCAGTAGCCCATCGTGCCCGCCCCGCCGGAGTTGAGCCAGTGCCCGCCCTTCTCCATGGGCAGCAGGTGTGCGGCCCACATCTGGTGCTGGCCGACACCGCTGACGAAGTAGGCGTCCGGGGCGCTCTGACCGAGGCGCTCGATGACGAACTCGGGGCTCAGGATGCCGTCCTTGGTCGGCGCGATCTCGAGGCTGTAGCGCTCCTTGAGGTTGCCCAGATAGGAGCGCCAGGCGGTGAAGTCCGGGAGGTCGACGCCGCGGAGCTCGCTCGCGAGGAGTTCCATCACCTCCTTGACGTCGCCCACGATCGGGACGTCCGCCAGGCGGTTCTTGCCGATCTCGGCGGGATCGATGTCGGCGTGGATGACCTTCGCGTCCGGCGCGAACGTATCGAGCTTGCCCGTCACGCGGTCGTCGAAGCGGGCGCCCAGCGTGATCAGGAGGTCGGCCCGCTGGAGGGCGCCCACCGCCGACACCGACCCGTGCATGCCCGGCATGCCCATGTGCAGGTCGTCGCTGTCGGGGAACGCGCCGCGCGCCATCAGCGTGGTCACCACCGGGATCTTCGTCAGGTGCGCGAGCTCGGCCAGCGCCTCGTAACCCTCGGCCTTGACGACCCCGCCGCCGACGTAGAACACCGGCCGCTTCGCTTCCTTGATGAGTTTGGCGGCCTCACGGACCTGCTTCACGTGCGGATGCACGACCGGCCGGTACCCCGGCAGCTCGACCTGCGCGGGCCACTCGAACGGCGCCGTGTTGGCCAGGGCGTCCTTGGCGATGTCGACCAGGACGGGCCCGGGGCGTCCGGTGCCGGCGATGTGGAACGCGGCCTTGATCGCCGCGGGGATGTCCTCGGTGCGGGTGATCAGGAAGCTGTGCTTGGTCACGGGGAACGTGATGCCCCGGATGTCGGCCTCCTGGAAGGCGTCGGTGCCGATGGCCGCCGACGCAACCTGTCCGGTGATCGCGACCATGGGGACGGAGTCGAGGAAAGCGTCCGCGATGCCGGTGACGAGGTTGGTCGCACCCGGGCCGGACGTCGCCATGCAGACGCCGACGCGTCCGGTCACCATCGCGTAGCCCTCGGCCGCGTGGGCCGCCCCCTGCTCGTGCCGGACCAGGATGTGCCGCACCAGTTCGCTCTGACCCAGCGGGTCGTAGGCGGGCAGGATCGCTCCACCGGGGATGCCGAATACCACCTCGACCCCGACCCGCTCGAGCGATTCGACGAGAGCCTCGGCTCCGGTCAGGACGGTGGGCGTTTGATCGTCGGCCATCTCCTCTTCCCTTCTGTTCGCGGGTGATGGTGGTGCGCAGAATGATCGGCTACAAAGAAAAACCCCCGCTGCCGATGGCAGGCGAGGGAGCGTGTCGTCCGTCAGTGGGCCGACACGCTAGACAACTACGAGAGCGCTCATGTGCACGTGTCCGAGCATAACCCTTCCGGGCGACCGCCGCCGAAGTTCGGACAGCATGCCCGGCATGTGGAACGCCACGGGGCTGGCGGCTTCGCGCTGGCGACCGTGACCGCGGCGTAGCGGAGGGCTCTCGTTCGCGCCTACCCCTTGAGGTGAAACTGCACCGATCCGGGCGACCGCACCGACCCGCCCCGGGTCGAACCCGGCGGCGAACAGGCCGCCGACAACGGCCATCACCCCCCTTGACCTTTTCGAGACACCTGTCGCATCATGTTTCTGCGCCTCTTCCCGGCTCACAGCTCCCCCGCGTGAACCATCTGCGCGTCGCGCCGAAACCCGGCCTCCTCTCCAGTAGCGGCACCCGCCACAGGAGGAGGCCGCCCGACCGCCGCGACGCGCCGCGCCCTTCCCACACTGCTCGTCCGACGTCCTCGTCCGTGTTTACCAGCGAAGGTTCCCGCATGTCCCACGCGTTCTCCCCCCTGCTCCGCCGCGGCGCCGCCGTGGCGTCCGCTGCCCTCCTCGTCACCACGCTCGGTCCTGTCTCGGGCGCGCACGCCGACCCCGCCCAGCCCGTGTACGCCGACACGATCACCGTCACCGGAGCCGGCTACGGCCACGGCATCGGGATGTCACAGTACGGCGCGCAAGGCGCCGCCCGGTCGGGCCTGACCTCGGCGCAGATCCTCTCCTTCTACTACCCCGGCACCACGCTGGTGTCGCTGCCCTCGGGCAACGTGATGCGCGTGCTCATCAGTGCCGACAACGACGGCGACGCGTCCGTGCTGCCGGCCTCGGGGCTGCGGCTGATCGACGACGCCGGCAAGGCCCAGGCCCTGCCTGTCGGCGCCGGTTACTCGCGCTGGCGCGCCAGGATCGTCGGCGGAGCCCGCGTCGCCGAGTACCGTGACGCCGCCGGGGCGTGGAAGCCGTTCCCGGTGTCGCTGACCGCGGGCAAGACCTGGCACTTCGAGAACCCGAGCGCGGGATTCGTGTCGTTGCTGCTGCCCAATGGAACCGTGCGCGATTACCGCGGCAAGATCACCGTCCGTGCCACGAGCAAGGCGGTCACCGTGAACACGCTGCCCATGGAGCAGTACCTCCGCGCCGTCGTCCCGGCCGAGATGCCGTCGGGCTGGCACGCGCAGGCCCTCGGCGCGCAGGCCGTCGCCGCACGCACTTTCGCGGCACGGGCGCGGACGTTGGCCGGCGCGAACGCCGCGTACGACACGTGCGACACGACGAACTGCCAGGTGTACTCCGGGCTGGGCGTCCGTGCGAATGCCCAGAGCGGGCGCTCGACGGTCGAGGCGGCCTCCACGACCGCGGCGATCGGTGCGACGTCCAACCGCGTGTTGCAGTACGGGTCGAGCCTGGCACTCACGATGTTCTCGTCCTCGAACGGCGGCCACACCGCGGCCGGCGGAGCCGCCTATCTCGTGGCCAAGCCCGACCCCTACGACGGCCGGGTGAGCAATCGCTCGTGGACCGCCGCGTTGACCCGCGCGCAGATCGAGAAGGCGTACCCGGCGATCGGCACGCTGCGGAACGCGCAGGTTCTCTCCCGCGACGGTAAGGGCCGCTGGGGAGGCCGTGTGAACACGATCCGGTTCAGCGGCACGAAGGGGTATCAGGATGTCGCCGGCACCGCCCTGCGCTTCAAGTTCGGGCTGCGTTCGCACCTTTTCAACGTCACGGGCGGTCTGAAGCCGGGGTCCGCCACCTACCAGCGCTGGGCCGCCACCGGGCTTGCCACGGGCTCGCTGGGCGCGCCCACCACCACCGAGCGGACCTCACGGGGCTTCGCCGAGGTGCGGTTCGAGAAGGGCGACCTGGGCTGGAGCTCGTCCGGCGGGGCGCACATCGTGTCGTCCCCCGTGCTCGGGATGTGGCGCTCGCTGGGCGGGATCGACTCCGTGCTCGGTGCCCCCACCACCGACCTGGTCGCTGGTCCCGTCGCGAAGTCGAGCAAGACGCTGTTCACCAACGGCGGCCTGTACTACAGCGCGGCGTCCGGCGCGCACGAGGTGCACGGCCCGCTCCACCACACCTATGTCCCGCGCGCGGCGCGGCTGGGGCTGCCGCTGAAGGACACCACGCCGGCGGCATACGTGCCGGGGGCGTCCTACAGCTGGTTCCAGAAGGGCGCGATCTATTTCCACGCCAGCACCGGCGCACACGCGATCGAGCGTCCGGCGCTGACCGCGTACGGGTCGATCGGCTACGAGAAGTCGCGGCTGGGGCTGCCGACCGCGAGCACCACGGCCACCTCGACCGGGACCATCACTCGCTTCCAGCGCGGCACCATCACGTGCACGGTCGCGGGCTCCTGCAAGATCTCGTAGTCACCAGGGGCGTTTCCCCGCTCACGGACGCAGGCGGGCGACGATGTCGTCGATGGCGAGCGAGTCGTCCTTCGTCAAGAGATTGGCCATGCCTGGCGCGTCCGCGGTGCGCGGGATGACGTGCACGTGCAGGTGCTGCACCGACTGCCCGGCGACCTCGCCGACGTTGGACAGCAGGTTGAAGCCGTCGGCGCCCAGCCGGTCGCGGAGAACGCGAGCCGTGGCCGAGATGGCGGGGGCGATGGAGGCGAGTACCTCGGGGTCCTCGAGGGCGTCCGCGACGTGGGTGCGGGGAACGACGAGGGTGTGGCCGGGCTTCACGGGGCTGACGTCGAGGAACGCGTAGGCCGCGTCGTCGGAGTACACCTCGTGGCTCGGGATCTCGCCCTGGACGATCTTGCAGAACAGGCAATCGCTCATGTGGCCCAGTCTTGCAGCCCGCGCTCGTTCCCCGTGGCCGGTGTCAGCGAACGGGGAAGCCAGCGGCGCTCAGGGCGTCCTTGACGTCGCGGATGCGCAGTCGCCCGTAGTGGAAGACCGACGCGGCGAGCACCGCGTCGGCGCCCGCGCGAGCCGCCTGGACGAAGTGTTCGGCCGTGCCGGCGCCGCCCGAGGCGATGACCGGGACGTCGACGACCCGACGCACATCCTCGATCATCGCGAGATCGAAGCCGGCGGTCGTGCCGTCGGCGTCCATGGAGTTGAGGAGGATCTCGCCGGCCCCGCGGTCGACCGCTTCCCGGACCCATTCGATGGCGTCCAGCCCCGCGGACTGGCGCCCGCCGTGCGTCGTGACGCCGTAGCCGGAGGGGAGGCCGGGCTCGCGGCGGGCGTCGAGTGAGAGCACCAAGACCTGGTTGCCGAAGCGGCCGGCGATCTGATCGATGGCGTGCGGGTTGCGGATCGCGCCCGTGTTGATGCCCACCTTGTCGGCGCCCGTGCGCAGGAGCGCATCGACATCCTCGACGCTACGAACGCCGCCTCCGACGCACAGGGGGATGAACACCGTTTCGGCCGTGCGTCGCACCACGTCGTGCGTGGTCGCGCGGCCCTCGGACGAGGCGGAGATGTCGAGAAAGGTCAGTTCGTCGGCGCCCTCCGCTCCGTAAGCATGGGCGAGGTCGACCGGATCGCCCGCGTCGCGGAGGTTCAGGAAGTTCACCCCCTTCACGACACGGCCGTCGTGAACGTCGAGGCAGGGAATGACACGGATGGCGACGGACATATCCCACATCGTATGGCCGCTTCCCGCCTCGCTCCTCACGCCTGTCCCGGCCGCCGGAGCGCCGGGCTCTCAGTGGGCGCCGTCCCGCTCCCCGCTCGGGCCCCCGCAGGCCCGATTCGCTCCACGCCTCGGTCGCTCTTCGAGCGCGGCAATCGGCGACGGCGTTGCTGACCGACCCTGCGCGTCACCAGCGCAGCACGCCATCGCGTCGGCGGGGCGAATCGGCGCTGAGGGACCGGCGAGCGCCGCGTCGGTGACAGATGTGCGCGCTCCAGGGCCGATGTGCTGACGCGATCGCGCGTCGAACTCCCCTAGTGAAGGAAAAGGGAGGCGGTGGCAATGAGTATCCGAGCAACAAGTCTCGAGAACATTCACGAGCTCGCGGGTCCGACCGGCGTGATCGACACGCGAGGGCGCCCGGCGAAGGAGCGGCAGCGGGTGGCGCGGGCAGCGCGGTCCGGGCTGTTGGTGCGTGCCCTTCCCGGAATCTGGGTTCCCGCGACCCACGCGACAGATCCGGCGATGCGTGCGGCGGCGCTACTCACCGCTGCTCCGAATGCGGTCCTCACCGGGCGGATAGCCGCCGCGCTGAGCTGGTGGCCGGAACTTCCCGTCTCCGTCGTCACAGCCAGTCGTCACGCCGACGTAGCTCGAGCCGTTGGCTACCGCTTTCATCGGCAGAAGGTGATTCCCGGTCACGTCATCGAGTGGCGAGGGCTCCGCATGACCAGCCCGGCACGCACGGTCCTCGACCTCATCCCCGAGCTGGGCGGCCACGCTATCGACGAAGCGCTTCGCCGACGCGCGGCCACCTTGGCCCAGCTGTGGCAGGCGCTGCGGGAGAGTCCCGGCCGGCGCCACAACAACCGCAGAGCCTGGCTCCTCCGCGACTCGCGCGACGAACCGTGGTCAGAGGCTGAACGCGCCCTGCACAGCCTGATGCGTGACGTTCGGCCCCGGTGCCGGTTCCGCACCAACCACCGTGTCACCAGTGCGGCAGGCGTGGCGTTCCTCGACGTCGCCATCGCCTCACTGCACCTCGGCGTCGAAGCCGACGGCCGTGCGTTCCACACGTCGCCCGCCTCGTTCGAGCGTGATCGCGACCGCGACACAGCTCTCGCCGCCGAGGGCTGGCACGTCGTCCGGTTCTCGGCGCGTCAGCTCTTCAACGCCCCCGTCGAGGTCCGAACGAGGATCGAGTCGATCATCCGCCACCGACGTCGTGTCTCAGGCGCACTCCCGCGGCGGGGACAGGCGGTACCCTGAGCCGGCCCGAAAACGTCGGGTTCCACCTCAGGCTTCCAAGGGTTCAGCATGTCCAACGATCTCGCCGCCCGGGTGAGCGACGTCGATACCGTTCCGCCGGCTCCCAAACTCGTGGTGCTGGGCATCCAGCACGTGTTGGCATTCTATGCGGGCGCGGTGATCGTCCCGATCGTGATCGGCGGCGCCATCGGGCTGTCGACGCAGGAACTGATCCACCTCATCAACGCCGACCTGTTCACGTGCGGCATCGCGACGATCATCCAGTCGGTGGGCTTCTGGAAGGTCGGAGTCCGGCTACCACTGGTGCAAGGTGTCACCTTCACCGCCGTCAGCCCCATCATTGCGATCGCGTTGGCGAACGGCGGCGGCACCCAAGGGCTGCTCGAGGTGTACGGCGCGATCATCGTCGCTGGCCTCGCCACGTTCCTCGCGGCCCCCTACTTCAGCCGCCTGCTCGCGTTCTTCCCGCCCGTGGTCACCGGCACGCTCCTCACGATCATGGGCACCACGCTGCTCGGCGTCTCGGCCGGCGACATCACGCGCGGCGCCGACGGCAATCCGGCCGCGGGCCCCGAGCTGACCCGCAACCTCGCCTACGCGCTCGGGACGCTCGCCCTCATCGTGCTCATCCAGCGATTCTTCGGCGGATTCGTCGCCACCATCGCCGTGCTGATCGGTCTCGTCGTGGGGACCGGGGTTGCCCTCGCGCTCGGGGACGCCTCGTTCCACGCCGTCGGTGGGACCGCCTGGTTCGGGCTGACAACGCCCTTCTTCTTCGGACTCCCCCGCTTCGGCGTCGCGTCCATCATCTCGATGCTCGTCGTCATGGCCATCACCGCCGTCGAGACCACCGGCGACGTGTTCGCGACCGGCGAGGTGGTCGGCAAGCGCATCCATCCCCGCCACGTCGCGGCGGCGCTGCGAGCCGACGGGCTGTCCACCATGCTCGGCGGCATCTTCAACTCGTTCCCCTACACCTGCTTCGCCCAGAACGTCGGCCTGGTCCGCCTGACGCGCGTGAAGAGCCGCTGGGTCGTGGCGGTGGCCGGACTCTTCATGATCGTGCTGGGCCTGCTCCCGAAGGCGGGCGCCGTCGTCGCGGCGATCCCCGGTCCTGTGCTGGGCGGCGCGTCGCTGGCCATGTTCGCCAATGTGGCGGTCGTCGGGATCCAGACCCTCGGCAAGGTCGACATGCACGACAACGCGAACGTGGTGATCGTCTCCACGTCCATCGCGCTCGCGCTGCTCGTGACGCTCCAGCCCGACATCGCCACCGCCGTGCCTTCCTGGGCCCGGATCCTCTTCGGATCGGGCGTCACGCTGGGCGCGATCACCGCGATCATCCTCAACCTGCTGTTCCACCACGTCGGACGCCGCATGAGCCCGGACGTCGCGCTCGCCGGGACGAAGTCGGTCACCCTCGACGATGTGAACGGCATGGACGAGTCGACGTTCGTCGAGACCTTCCGGGGCCTCTACGTGGGCGACACCTGGCCCGTCGAGCGGGCGTGGCAGGCGCGCCCGTTCGAGTCCACCGCTGATCTACGGGCCGCGTTCCAGGACGCCGTGATGAGCGGGACGCCCGAACAGCAGCGTTCGCTGATCGGCCGGTATCGCGACATCGCGGAGCTCCTCCTGACCGAGGAGGCATCGAACTCACCCGAGGACATCCGCGCGCTCACCGAAACCGGTTCGCTCGCCCTCGATCGCATGGACGACGCCGACCGTGCCGCTCTCGCCGGGGTCTCGCAGGCGTACCGCGAGAAGTTCGGCCTGCCGCTGGTGACGTCGTTGAACAACCAGACCACCCTCGGCCAGCTGGTGGACGACGGTTGGCTGCGGGTCGCGGCGTCCCCCGCGCGGGAGCAACACAAGGCCGTCGGCGAGGTCGCGAACATCGCCGACCGCCGCTTCGACGCCCTCGTCGCGGACGCGAACCCCATCCGCACCGCCTGGGCGCGCAAGTTCGAACAGCTGGGCTGACACCGGGACGCTCGCAGGGGCGGAAGCCCCAGGCCTACCACGCAGGACGATCTCCGCCGGGCCATCGTGGCGGGCGCGGCCCTGCGTGTACCACCCGCCTGCCTCGCCGGTGTCCGGAGATCCGCGGCGCCGATCACCCGACGGGGGTCGCCTCCCACACGCCCACCGTGCGAACCGGCTCCCCGCTGACGCCCGCCAGGGCCGCACGCGCGACGAGGGCGGCGTCCTGCACGGCGGTGGGCCACCCGGTGCCGAGGAAGCGCGCGGTGAGCGGCTCGTCGGCCGGGACGCCCAAGGCGGCGACGGCGTCCAGCAACGCGGCGGCCGCCGCCGGGACCTGCTCGCACGCCAGCCGGCGCCGCACGTCCGGACGCGCGCGCAGCAGCGACAGCCGGGCCACCACGCGGGCGCACACCGCCCGTACCCGAGGCTCACTGTCGTAGAGGCCGCCGATGACGTCCTCGACCGCGCTCATCCCCATGTCGGCGAGGGCGGACACCGCTAGTGCCGGCTCCAGGTCGGCGTATCCGGGCCGCGGCGCGACGGCGGCCCGCACCACACGCGCGGAGGTGGTCCCGCCGATAGCGCCCAGGGCCTCAGCGGCGGCGGCCCGCACGCGCTCATCGGGATCCCGCAGGCAGGCGCCCAGCCGCCCGACCGCGCGGACGTCCCGGCGCGCGGCGATGAGCCGAGCGGCGCGCACGCGTCTGTCCACCGAGCCGGACGACAGCGCCAGCCGCAGCATCGGCGTCGCCAGCTGCGGGATCGCGTTCATCGAAGCCCTTCCGGCCGGTGGGAGCCACCGCCCGTGACCAGGCTTCACGAGGACGGTGACCATCCCCAGAATCGGGGACGGCCACCATGTTAGCGACGTGCGTTACAAAAAGTTGGGGACGTCGTCAGTCGTCCATCTCGATTTCACCGAGCTCGTTCCAGCCGTCCTGCTCGGCCTCGACGCTGACGACCTTGGGACGCGTCGCGGCGTAGCGCCCCTGCGTCGCCATGGCCTTCTTGAAGTGGTCGCTCTCGACGTGCTCGCGGCCCGCCTCCGCGTCCTTGTAGGCCTCGATCAGGACGAACTCGTTGGGGTTGTCGACGCTCTTCGACCACTCGAACCACAAGCAGCCGGGCTCGGCGCGGCAGGCCTCGGTGAACTCGCGGGTCAGATCGAGGAAGGAGTCGACGTACTGGGGCAACACGTCCCACTTGACGGTGATGGCAATCATGAGGCCAGTATCAGTCCTCTTCCCAGCCGGCGTCGACGACGCCGCGGCGCATCATGTCGACGGCCTCCCGCGCGACCGTGCGCACGCGCCCCGGCCCGGCGGCGGTCGCGATCTGTCCCGCCAGGTCGATCACCTGCCGCGTCCAGCGGACGAAGTCGCCGGCGGTGAGCTCGGACTCCCCCAGCACCTGGGCCAGCGGGCGTCCCGACGCCCACGCGAACACCGGCTGCGCGAACCCGAGGTCGGGGTCGCGGTGCCTGTCGAGCCGCTGGTCGCGCTCAAGAAGCCCCACCTCGCGCCAGATGCGCAGCACCATCGACTGCGCGATCTCGGTCGACCGGTTCGGCATGCGCGCCGGACGCCCCTGGTCGCGCCCGCGCGCCTCGTAGATCAGCGTCGAGATCACCGCGGCGAACTCGGGCGCGCTCAGCTCGTCGAAGATGCCCGCACGGACGCACTCGGCGGCGACCAGGTCGAGCTCGCAGTAGATGCGGGCGAGCATGCGGCCCGCATCGGTGACCGTCTCGCCGTCCTCGCCGAGGTAGCCGAGTGACCGCAGCACCGAACAGATGCGGTCGAACCGCACCGCGATCGTGTTCGTCCGCTTCTGCGACTGCCGGCGCAGCCCGGCGCTATCCCGCTCGAGACGCTGGGCCTGCTCGGCGAACCGGGCGTGCTCCTCGCGGGCGGGGCAGGAGTGGCAGGGATGCGCCCGCATCTGGTGCCGCAGCCCGTCGATCTGCTCGGCGACCTCGGCGTCCATCGCGCCGGGCCGGTACCGCTCCGGCGTCAGGTCGACGCTTTCCAGCCTCGACCGGAACGCCGCGAACAGGTTGCGTCGCGACGCCGGTTCCTTGGCGTTGAAGTGCTTGGGCACCCGCATGCGCCCGACGACCGGCGGCGGCGACGGGAAGTCGGTCAGCGACAGCCGCTTGACCTGCCGCTCCTCGGTCATCACCAGCGGACGCGGACCCTCGCGGTCGTTGCGCGCCGTTCCGGGATCGATCACCACGGCCCACCCCTCGTGCCGCCCTGACGGCACCCGCAGGATGTCGCCGCTGCTCAGCTCCAGCAGAACCGACAGTGTCTCGGCGTGCCGGTCGGCACGGCGGCTGCGCGCCGCCTCGGCCTCCAGGCGGGAGATCTCGGCGCGCAGCCCCGCGTACTCGCGGAAGTCACCCCGTTCGCAGGCCGCCTTGTCCCACAGCCGGGCGATGCGATCCTCGTTGCGGGCGATGCCCCGGGCGAGCCCGACCACGGACCGGTCGGACTGATACTGCGCGAACGACTGTTCCAACAGCGTGCGGGCGCGCTCGCGTCCGACCGCCCCGACCAGGTTGACCGACATGTTGTACGTCGGCGAGAAGGACGACTTCAGCGGGTACGTGCGCCGGGACGCCAGCCCCGCGACCTGCCGCGGATCCATGTTCCGCTGCCAGAGCACGACCGCGTGCCCCTCCACGTCGATGCCACGGCGGCCCGCGCGTCCGGTGAGCTGGGTGTACTCCCCCGGAGTGATGTCGACGAGGGCCTCGCCGTTGTACTTCACGAGCTTTTCCAGCACGACGCTGCGCGCCGGCATGTTGATACCCAGCGCGAGCGTCTCGGTGGCGAAGACGACCTTGACGAGCCCGCGGACGAACGCCTCCTCGACGCACTCCTTGAACGCCGGCAACAACCCCGCGTGGTGGGCGGCGACCCCGCGGCGCAGCGCCTCGAGGAACTGCGGGTAGTCGAGCGCGTCCAGGTCGCTGCGGCTGAGGGCACCGCAGTGCCGGTTGGCGATCTCCTCCAGCTGAGCCCGCTCGTGCGCGGTGGTGAGCCGCAGCCCCGAGTGCATGAGCTGGCCGACGGCCTGGTCGCAGCCCTGGCGGCTGAAGATGAAGTAGATGGCGGGGAGCAGCCCGTACTGCTCGAGCTTCTCCACGGCGCCGTCGCGCCGCGGGATCAGGTTCGGGTGCCGCTGGCCGGACGCCTTCGCGTTGCGGTCGATGCGGTCGCGCTGACGCCGGCCGCGCTGGCGGCGGGAGTCGTCGCGGACGAAGCGCGACTCCTCCTTGGCGAGCTTGGTGAGTTCCGGGTTCACGTCCGAGGACGCCCCCGGCTGCGGCAGCGCGGTGGGAGCCTCGTCGACGAACAGGTCGTAGAGGCGGCGTCCGGCCATGACGTGCTGGTACAGCGGCACGGGACGTCGCTCGGAGACGACGATCGCCATCCGGCCCCGCACCTCGGCGAGCCAGTCGCCGAACTCCTCGGCGTTGGACACGGTCGCCGACAGCGCCACGAGCTGCACCGAGTCGGCCAGCCCGATGATGACCTCCTCCCAGACCGCGCCTCGGAAGCGGTCGGCGAGGTAATGCACCTCGTCCATGACGACGAACCCGAGGTTGTTCAACGTGCGCGAGCGGGCGTAGATCATGTTCCGCAGCACCTCGGTCGTCATCACCACGATGGGCGCCTCGGAGTTGAGGGACGTGTCGCCCGTCAGCAGGCCCACGTTGTCGGGGCCGTGGCGTTCGACGAGGTCGTGGTACTTCTGGTTGCTCAGCGCCTTGATGGGGGTGGTGTAGAACGCCTTGCGGCCCTGCTGCAGCGCCAGGAAGATCGCGAACTCGCCGGCGACCGTCTTGCCGGCGCCGGTCGGCGCCGCCACCAGGACGCCGGAGCCCGCCTCGATGTGCGCGCAGGCCGCGACCTGATAGGGGTCGAGGGCGAAGTCGTAGCCGGTGGCGAAGGCGGCGAAGACCGGACCGGGCTCGGGGTCGACCTCCTCGGGTGCCGCCGACTGATCACCGCCCGTCCCGTCCCCGGGATCGCCGGCGATCGCGTCCGGTTCCCCGTCCTCGCCGACCCGGGCGCCCGGGTCGTCGTTCAGAGCCTCGTCGGGGACGTCCCCATCGTGCCGGGCTGCGTTTCGAAGGTCGTCCACGACCCCAAACTACCTGGGCAGGAACAGCCGCAGCGCACCCGGCTCGGCGTGGCAGGTGAGCGGTGGGGTTCCGAGGTCCTCCCCGTCGGCCATCGCCTGCAGGCCGTCGCCGTCCACGATCACGGTGTGCGCGCGCAGCTGCTCGACGCACGGATGGCTGACGAACGTCCCCGTGAACAGGCGCGGCAGCAGCTTGATCAGGACGCGGCGCGACACCGGGTGGATGACGGTGACGTCCAGCAGGCCGTCGCGGACGTCGGCGTCCGGGATGATCTTGATGCCGCCGCCGAAGATGCCCGCGTTGCCCACGGCGATGAGCATGGCGTCCAGGGTGCGGCGCCGGCCGTCCAGTTCGATGCGGTAGCGCAGCGGCCGGAACCGGACGAGCTCGGCCATCACGGCGTACGCGTACGAGGGGGCGCCCAGCGAGATCGGCAACCGGTTGGCGCGGGCGTTGACCAACTCGTCGAAGCCCGTCGAGACGACCGAGCCGACGAGCCGCGACGAGGCGTGGGCGGTGAGGTTCCCGTTGACGCGCATCAGGTCGATGCGGCCCGTGTGGCCACCGGCGATGGTCGCGACCGCGCCGCGGATCGTTCCGGGCAGCCCGACGCCGCGACAGAAGTCGTTGCCGGTGCCGGCGGGGATGACGCCGAGGGGGACGTCGGTGCCCCCGCACGCGTTGTGCCCGACGGACGCCATCCCGTCGCCGCCCATCACCACGAGGCTGTCGCCCCGGTGGGCGAAGCGGACGGTGGAGGACGCCAGCGCGCGCGCCTGCTCGAAGCTCGTGGTTGTGACGACGTCGAGGTGCACCTCCGGGAGGGCGTCGGTCAACGCGCGCGCCACGGAGGGCAGGCGCCGGCGTGCACGACCATGGCCCGCGCTCGGGTTCACCAGCAGCGTCATCGTGCGCTGCGTGCGTTCGTTCACGACTCGACGAGGAGCCCTTCGGCGGCGAGCTTCTTGCGGACACGGCGGTCGTGCGCGTAGCAGATGCCCTCGGCGATCAGGAACAGCAGGGTCATCGGGATGGCCAGCGCCAGCATCGAGAACGGGTCGCCCCCCGGGGTGGCCGCGGCGCCGAACACGAAGCAGCCGAACATGACGTAGGAGCGGGCCTTCTTCAGGGCGGCGGCACTGACGACGCCCATCAGGTTGAGCGCCACGACCACGACGGGCATCAGGAAGCCGAGCCCGAACACCAGCATCAACTGCAGCATCAGGTTGAGGAAGTCGCCGACCTCGAGCAGGTTGGTCAGGCCGGCGATGTTGTCGGGCGTGAACGCCAGCATCACGGTGATGCCCTGAGGCAGCACGATGTAGCCCACCGCGACGCCGAACAGGAACAGCGGGATCGCTGCGAGCAGGAAGTAGAGGGCGTACCGCTTCTCTTTGGCCAGCAGGGCGGGCGCGATGTAGGCCCACACCTGGTAGAGCCAGACGGGGCAGGTCACGACCAGTCCGGCGACGGCGATCATCTTCAGCGCCAGGAACAACGGTGACGTGACGCCGTTCATGATGACCTGGACGTCGAGGTCGGGCTTGACGCCCTTCAGCAGTTGGACGGCCATGCCCCAGGGCTGCATCAGCAGGCTGACGAGCTGGTTGTAGAAGAACGCGCAGCCGACCATCCCAAGCACGATGACGACCATCGACAGGATGAGGCGGTAGCGCAGCTCCCGCAGATGGTCGGCGAGCGACATCACCCCGTCGGCCGGCACCTTGGGAGGCTTGAGCCAGCCGAAGCTGAGACGCGCCACGACCTCAGGCCCGGGTGTCGGGCTTCGGGTCGGTGTGCGGCTCGACGATCTCGGCGTCGACGACGCGATCGGTGGCGGCCCGGTCGGCGTGGATCTCGCCTGCGGCGGTCGCGCCGGCGGCCCTCTCGGCCTTCGCCTTCTCCTCGTCAGCCTTGATCGAGCGCGTCTCCTCCTTGAACTCGCGGATCGCGCGTCCGGCGTTCCGGCCGGCCCCGGCCAGGCGGCTGCCTCCGAAGATCAAAAGTGCGACGACTACGAGGATGACCCACTCCCAGCCCTGCATGTTGAACGGCATCAGCTTGCTCCTTGTTCGCGGTCGATCGCGGCCCAGTGTAGGCCCACGACCAGCATGAAAGGCGACCACCCTGAGGCGTGCCTGTGAACGATCAGTCCCGCGGCCGAGGTCTGGACGCCGCCGCGTCCCCCGACTCCAGCGCCTCGCGCGCCGCCGCCACCGCGGACGCCGCCGCCTCGGGCGGCTCGACCGAGCGCACCGCGGGGCCCAGGCGCAGCAGCAACCTCCGGAACCAGGCCGGGTCGGCCACCAGCAGGGTGGCGCGCAGCACGTCGTCGTCGAGCCGCTCGACGGAGACCATCGGGTGGTACTCGACGATCCAGTGCCCGGCGGGCGCCAGCTCGAGCGTGACCTGGGCGGCGTCGGGACGTTCGTCCAGCCACCCGGACGCCTCGGCGGGGACGGGCCCATGGTCGACGGCCGGCTCGTCCAGCACCTCGACGGCGACGATGCGGTCGAGCCGGTAGGTGCGCCAGGCCTCCCGCTCGTGCGCCCACGCGGACAGGTAGCCGTAGCCGTCGCGCGTCGAGACCCGTGCCGGATCGACGACGGGGCGCGTGGCCATGCCCCGGGACGCCCCGTGATAACCGAGCCGCACCGCGCGGCCGTCCGCGATCGCGCGCGCGAGCTCGGCACGGACGTCGCTCTCCCCCGCCGCCACCCGGACATCGACCCGGTCGCCGGCGCCGAAGACGCCCTCGAGCTTGGCGCGCGCCGAGCGGACGGCCTCGGCCTGCCCCGGGTCGGACGCCTCCTCCAGCGCGCGCAGCGCCACGATCAGCGTCATGGCCTCCTCGACGCTGAGCCGCAGCGGCCGGTCGAGGAACTCCGCGTTCGTCAGCCGGATGCGGCCCTGGTCAAGGGCGTCCATATCGACCTCGATGAGGTCGCCGGGCATCCCGCCGGGCAGGCCGCAGAACCACAGCACCTTCAGGTCGGCGACGAGCTGGCGCTCGGTGACGCCGAAGCGTGCGGCGGTTTCGCGGAGGTCTGCGTCCGGGTGCTGCTGCAGGTAGGGAACCAGCGCCAGCAGGCGCGGCACCTGGCTGCCGGAGGTCATGCCCATGCGGCCACCGCCTCCAGGTGCGCGCGGACGGCGGCGGCCAGCTCGGGCGGGTCGAGGACGACGACGTCGGAGGCCCACTGGGCGATCTCGCCCGGGTCGGCGGAGACGGGGACGCTCCAGGCGGCGAAGCCCTCACCGACCTCGGCCTGGACGCGCTCCCCGGAGCGGATCAGCTCGGGGACGGCGCCCTCGCGCACGGCGATCGTCGCGCGCGCGTCCCGGCGCGCCGCCAGCGACTCGAGGTGCTGCTGGACGACCGCCGGGTCGGGCGGGGTGACGGTCCCGTCGGCGGGGCGCGGGGCGTCCTCGATGCGGGAGACCTTGAACGAGCGGCCCTCGCCGCGGCTGCGGTCGAGCCCGATCAGATACCAGGAGCCGTGCCGCGAGGTGAGCCGCCACGGCTCGACGACCCGGTCGCGGCCCTTGTAGCGGAACGCGACGGGGTGCGGCGCGAGAACGGCCGACCACAACGTCTCGAAGGCCGGCTCGCGGGCGCCGACGGACGGCGCGAACCCGGCGGCACGGCCGGCGTCCGGGTCGAGGCCGGCGGCGCGGAACTTGGCCAGCGCCTGCGCGGCCTGGTCGCCGCGGCGGGCGTCGTCCCAGACGGTCGAGGCGACGCCGAGGGCGGCGAGTTCCGCCGCGGTGAAGTCGATCTCGGGCAGTTCGAAGTCGCGGCGGCGGATGCGGTAGCCCACCTCGTCGGGGAAGAACGCCGAGTTGCTGCCCGTCTCGATCGGGACGCCGAGGGCGCGCAACTCGTCCTTGTCGCGCTCGAAGGTGCGCTCGAAGGCGGCGTCCGACAGGCCGGCGTAGCCCTCGACGGCCTCGCGGATCTGCTCGCGCTCGACGAACCGACGCGCCATCAGCAGGCAGATCGTCAGGTTCAGGATGCGCTCCGACTTGCGTGCGGACATGTCTCGCTTTCTCGGGTGCTCACCCCGAGACTAACAACCGCGGCAGGCCGAACCCCGCGTCCGGGTTGGCGACACGCACGCGCCGCAGGGGGTCGGCGTCAGCGCAGTTGCGCCAACTCCGTCACGTCGTCGCCGGGCAGACCGTCCTCGACGACCGCGCCCACCTGCATGGTCTCCAGGTTGGCGACACCGGAGAGGGTGGTCATGAACGAGGTGTCGGCGGCGTCGCGGCCGGTCGCGATGCGCACCATCGTCGAGCGGGGCGCCAGCGCCGTCGCGTCCACGGAACACCACCGGTCGTCGACGACGGCCTCGGCGACGGCGTGGAAGTCCATCGGGTTCAGGCCCGGTGCGTACACCGACGCCAGCCGCGCCGGGACGTTCAGCGCGCGCAGCAACGCGACGCACAGGTGGGCGTAGTCGCGGCAGACGCCCTCGCGCATCAGGTAGGTCTGCACGGCGCCGTCGGTTGGGCGGCTCGACCCGGACACGTAGCTGAGCTGCGAGCCGACCCACGAGCTCACGGCGTCCAGAAGATCCTTGCCCGCGAGCCCCGCGAACTGTGCCTGCGCGACGGGCGCCATCGTGTCGGAATCGGCGTAGCGCGACGGGCGGGTGTACACGATGCGGTCGAGCGGCGTCACGGGGACGGGCTCGGCCCGCCCGTCGACGACGGCGTCGTAGCGCACCTCGAGCCGGCCGGCCGGGATGCCCTCGATCAGATGCAGCCTGGTGAGGCCGTCCTCGGCGACGATCTCGGTGACCTGCAGCGGGGCGCCGTCCAGCGTGACCGTCAGGGACTCCGACTCCCGCGGGAGGTTCCCCGCGAGGGCTAGGCTCAAAACCACGTCGGCGCTCTGCAGGACGGTGACGGACAGGCTGGATTCGACGTGACGGCGCATGAGGCGATTCTTCCAGGCCGGCCGAGCCGGCGAGGAGCGGTCCACGAGAGGGGCACAGATGACGGACGCCGCGGGCGCCGGGCGGTTCGCGCCCAGCCCGACCAGCGACCTGCACGTGGGCAACCTGCGCACGGCCCTGGTCGCGTGGCTTCTGGCCCGGCACACCGGGCGCCGATTCCTGGTGCGCGTCGAAGACCTGGACGCCGCCCGCGTCGCCGCCGCGCCGGACGTGGAGGCCCGCCAGCTCGCCGACCTCGCCGCGATCGGGCTCGGCTGGGACGGCGAGATCGTCCGCCAGTCGGAGCGCCTCGACCGGTACGCCGCAGCGATCGCCAGGCTCGAGACCTACGAGTGCTTCTGCACCCGGCGCGAGATCGCCGAGGCGGCCTCGGCGCCGCACGAGGACGGCTACCGCCCCTACCCCGGCACGTGCCGAGCCCTGACCGAAGCCGAGCGCGCCGAACGGCGCCGGACCCGCCCGCCCGCGCTGCGGGTGAACGCGCACGGGGCGTGGATGAGCGTCCACGACCGCTGGGCGGGCACCGTCAGCGGCCCCGTGGACGACTTCGTGGTGCGCCGCAACGACGGCGCCTACGCCTACAACCTCGCCGTCGTGGTCGACGACGTCGCCCAGGGCGTCGACCAGGTGGTGCGCGGCGACGACCTGCTGTCGAGCTCGCCGCGGCAGGGCTGGCTGACCGAGCGGCTTGGCGGCCGGGTGCCGGAGTACGCGCACGTGCCCCTGGTCGTCAACGCCGAAGGACGTCGCCTCGCCAAGCGCGACGGCGCGGTCAGCCTCGCCGACCTGGCCGCCCGGGGGCGCCCCGCGGGCGCCGTGCTGGCCACGCTCGGCCACTCGCTCGGCCTGTGCGAGCCGGGCGAGCACGTCACGCCCGAGACCTTGCTCGACCGCTTCGACCCGGACGCCCTCCCCCGCGGCCCGTGGGTCTACGGAGGCTGAGGCTCACACCTCCGAGACGCGCGAGCTGAGCTTGCGCCACAGCCACGAGCTGGGCACCTGGCGCCCGGTGGAGACGTACTCGATCCGAGACTCGTCGAACAGCGTGTGCATGACGGTGGTGAAACCCTCGAACCGCCCGGCCAACAGCAACTCGTCACCGGGGGCGAGCAGTTCGTCCTCGTCCGGCACGAAGTGGAATCCCCCCGTCCGCCGCAGCCCCAGGCAGACGACCGGCAGGTACAGGCTGCGGTCGTCCGGGTCGCGCAACAGGTCGCCGAGACGCAGCTCGTAGCCGTGGTCGAACCACCAGTGGACCCCCGGGGTCGTCGTCCGGTCGAGGCGGATGCGCTTGCTCTCCGGAGAGCCCTCCCCGCAGCGGCCCACGACGTGCTCCAGCAGCGTCTCGGAGAAGGCGTTGTCCCGCTCCGATGCCCACTCGATGAACTCCCAGAAGTCGGGGGTGATGACGCGCGCCAGCGCCTCCCGCACGGTGAGTTGCGCCGGCACGAACACCGACTCGGGGTCGAACGCCTTCAGCAGCGGCTGGGTGCGCGCGGATTTCTGCCGCACCGACAAGAAGATCCGGGGGTTCTGCAGTCGCGCGTGCGCCGCCAGCGACAGGTTGGTGGCGTCGTCAGCCGACCCGGCCACGAACCCCACGGCGTCGGCCACGTCCGGCATGCCGTCCCGGACCGAGCTCATCGTGACGTCCAGGCCCGCGTCGCTCAGGTCCCCGGAGATCTCCTCGCCGAAGGCGTCGTCGCCCACGACGACCCAGCGGCCGTCCCGCTCCCCGGCGGTGAGCGGCGGCAGGGCGGTGTCGTAGTTCGACATCATCCACATCACGAACCGGTAGGTGGCCGGCCGCTGCAGCCGCAAGATCAGGTACGAGCCGAACCGGTCGTAGGGGTTGATGACCGCCTCGGCCTTGAAATCGCGCATCGCGCCCACCGTGGACCGGTCGTTGGAACGGGCGATGACCGGCACCTCGGGACGCAGCAGCTGCACCGACATGACGATCGACAGGTTGACCTGATCGTCGTTGGTCATGGCCAGGACTCCCTCGCAGAACGGGTGCCCGAGCCCGGCGATGCCGAGGGTCTCGGGGTCGCGGGCATCACCTTGGATGCCGGGGACGTCGACGTTCAGTCGTCCCCCGGACAGCGAGCCGAGCCGGTCGCGGTCGCTGTCGATCACCACGATGCGCCGGCCCTGCGTGTCGAGGGCGGCGGCCACCGCCTGCCCCATCTGGCCGTAGCCGGCGACGATGAGGAACGGCTCGCGGAGGCCGCGCACCTTGCGGGCGAAGCGCTGCAACGTCACCGCGGTGCTGAATGTTCGATCCTGCATCAGGCCGAGGAAGGCGCCGATGGCGTAGGCCCAGCCAATCACGGATGTGTAGATCGTGAAGGTGACCCACATGCGCTGGGCGACGGTGAACGTGTTCGGCAACTCGCCGAAACCGATCGTCGACGCGGTGTAGCTCATGAAGTAGAAGGCGTCGAAGTACGTCATATGGACCGGGTTGCCGTCGGCGTCCACGCCCGGGATGATCGTCAGCCCCAGCACGTCGATCGCGAAGATCGCGATCAGGAAGACCAGCGGGCCGCGCATCCGCCGCATGAGGATGAAGATCGCGTCGGTGGACGCCGCCCCCTGCGGCGGGTCGACGCGGACGCGCCGCAGCAGCGTGCGCGCCGGGATGCGCGGACGCAGCGGCATGTCGCCGTTGCCGGGAAACCCGAGCATGGCCGGTCAGCGCCGCCGGTAGCTGGCGGTCTCGATGACCATGAGCACCACCGAGACGATGTTCGCCACGATGGCGCCCAGCGCGAGAGAGACGACGCTGCTCATGAGGTACGGCGTCAGCCCGCTCGCGGCCACCTGCGTCGCGTAGATCCACGTGATCGTCGCGGCGATCAGCTGGATGCACGCCACCAGGCTCGTCGCCAGGTGGATGGCGCCCATCTGCGTGCGGTCGCCGAGCTTGAGCACCGTCGCGATGATGTTCACCACGACGGCCGCGTACAGCTCGACGGCGTTGTGGTGCAGCGGCTCGGCGATATCGCCGGTGACGTAGCCGAAGTTCAGCGTGGCTGCGAGCAGCACGAAGAACCCGAAGACGACCTTCTCGAAATTCATGCGGCGACTCTAGACCCGCCGGGACGCCTGTTACTGAAGCGGCGACTTGCTCGCGTACAGGATGTCGACGACGTAGACGACCGAATCGCCCTTGTCGATCTGCGGGTTGTTGCTGCCCTCGGGGAAGCTGTCCTTCGGGGTGCAGACCAGCAGCACGCGCGAGCCGACGTTCTTGCCGACGAGGCCGTTCTTCCAGCACGGGATCGTGGCGGCGAGCTGGCCGGTATCGGGCTGGGCGTAGTGGTCCTCGAGCTGCTTGCCCGTCTTCCAGGACGCCGAGCGGTAGTGCACCGAGATGGAGTCGTCGGCGGCGAGCTTGCGGTTGATGCTGCCGTTGATGAGCGGCTGGGCGACGCTGCTGGTCGGAGCGGCCGTCTTGGGCACGGTGATCACCGGCTTGCCGTCCTTGTCGGCGACGGTCGGCAGCCCGGCCTTGGGAGGGACGGCGGCACCGACCGGACCGGTCAGCTGCGTGCCGACGATGTCGACCACGAAGATCAGCGTGTCACCGACCTTGATGCCGATCTGGGGCTGGCCGCCGGCCTCGTCGTAACCGTCAGCACCCGGCATGGCGATGAGGACGCGATCGCCGACCTTCTTGCCCTCGAGGCCCTTCTTGAAGCCCGCGACGACCTTGTCGAGCGGGAACGTCGTGGGCTGGCCCTTGTTGTCACGCCAGGTGCTGTTGAAGTGCTGCCCGGTGCGCCCGTTGACGCCGAAGTACTGGACGTCGACCGTGCCGTTCGCCGGGACCGTCGGGCCGTTGCCCGCCTTCAGCACCTTGCTACGGGTCTGGTCGACGGCGTAGGGCGCCTTCACCTTCACGGTCGGCGCGGAGCCCGGGTTGCCGGTGACCGTGATGGCGTCCAGGCTCGCCTGCGGCTTGATCGTGGACGTCGGGGTCGGGGTCGGCGTCGGAGTGGCGCTCTGCGCGGCCGTGGAACTCGGCGCGGCGCTGGCCGCAGGGTCGGACGGGCTGGGTGAGGGGCTGGCCGCCGGGCCGCCGCATGCGGCGAGCGTCAGCGCGAGAGCTCCGGAGACGGCGAACAGGGAGACACGGGACCGGGTAAGCACGACCCCGAGGGTACCTGCTGGCCGCCGGCCGTTTCCGCAGGTCCGCGGCCGGCCGGGTCAGGCGGTCGACGGTCCCGGCGGGACGAACCCCCGGGTCAGCCGGGCGCGCGGCTCGGACCGCATTCGCCCGGCGAGGTCGTCGGCGGCGGCGTCCCGGGTGGCGAACGGGTCGTCGAGGCGCAGCGTGACGTCGGCGGGACGGCGGTCCCCCGGCGCGGCGGGGAGGTCGTGCACGGTGAAGGACGCCCAGTCGGCAGCGTAGCTCCGCTCGGCCGCCTGCGCCGCGGCCAGCAGCCGCGCGCGGACGACCGCCCGTGTCGGCGACGCCGGGGACCGTGCGGCGTCGGCGACGGCGTCCGGGGTGCTGAGCCGCGGCAGCGCGCCGCGCTCCTCGAGCAGCCGCGCGAGCCCGAGCGGACGGCCGCCGGGGCCGCGACCGAGCTCATGCCAGCGCAGGTCGAGGGCGTCCAGGCGGGGGTCGGCGTCCGCGAGCCCGTGCCGGTCGCGGTACGTCTCGATCAGCCGCCGCTTCACCGCCCACTCCGCCGCCGGAGGCGCCTCGCCGCGGGCCAAGGCGTCCAGGGTGTCGCGCCACGGCGTCCACTCGGCGTCCTCGGCGACGTCCCTGGCGAAGGCGCAGTAGCGCTCCTGGACGTCCCGGCAGGACGCCGAGGTCCCGTCGACCAGCTCGACGGCCGCGTCGGGGTCGTGGCCCCAGGCGCGCAGCGCGGAGAGCGGGTCGGCCGGGCCGGGCGGCGCGGGGCGTCCGGACTCGGCCAGCCTTAGCACCAGTTCCGTCGCGCCGACCTTCAGCGCGCTCGCCGCCTCGGACAGGTTGGAGTCGCCGCTGATCACGTGCAGACGCCGGTGGACGGCCGGGTCGGCGTGCGGCTCGTCCCGGGTGTTGATGAGCGGACGCGACCGCGTCGTCTGGTTCGACACGACGTCGCCGAGGACGTCGCAGCGCTGGGAGAGGGTGAACGTCCCGCGGCGCCAGCGTCCCGCCCCGGCGATGAGCTGGCGCGACACCAGGAAGCCGATCAGCCAGCGGGACAACACCTCGGGGTCGGTGCCGCGGCCGACCAGGTAGTTCTCGTGGCTGCCGAACGTGTTGCCGTGGGCGTCGACGTTGTTCTTGAACAAGGCGAACGACACGTCGCGGCCCTCGGCGGCCTCGGCCTCGGCGGCCCGCTCGGCCAACCGTGCGACGATCGCGTCGCCGGCGCGCTCGGCGACGACGAGGTCGGCGGGGCTGGCGCACTCCGCGGTGGCGTACTCGGGGTGGGAGCCGACGTCGAGGTACAGCCGTCCCCCGTTTCGCAGGAAGACGTTCGTCGAGCGGTTCTCCCGCGCGACGAGCGCGAACAGCCGCTGGGCCGCGTCGTCCGCGGTGAGCCGTCGGACGCCGTGCTCGGCGCGGGCCAGCCCGACGAGGCCGTACTCGGTCTCGAGGCCGTAGATGCGCGGCACTAGAGCTTGACGGCGTCCAGCAGCGCGCCGAGCTCGTCGCGGGTCAGGTCGCGCAGGTCGCCCGGTCGGAGTTGCCCCATCCGCACCGGCCCGATCTGGATGCGCGTCAGGCGGCGCACCGGGTGCCCGACGGCGTCGAACATGCGGCGCACGATGCGGTTGCGCCCCGAGTGCAGCACGACCGTCACCATCGTGCGGTTGCCGCCGACCGCGCCGATCTTGAGCCGGTCGGGCTTGATGAAGCCGTCCTCCAGGGTGACGCCCTTGCGCAGCCGCGCCGCGGTCTTGGCGTCCAGGATGCCCTCGACCTCGGCGACATACGTCTTGCTCAGTTCGTAGCGCGGGTGCGTCATGCGCTGGGCGAAGTCGCCGTCGTTCGTCAGCAGCAGCATGCCCTCGGTGTCGGTGTCGAGGCGTCCGACGTGGTAGAGCCGCTCCCGCGACCGGTGACCGAGCAGGTCGGCGATCGTGCTGCGGCCCTCGGGGTCGTCCATGGTGGACACGACGCCGCGCGGCTTGTTCAGCACGACATAGGCGTGCCGGCGCGGCGGCGGGATGCGGCGTCCGTCCACCCGGATGACGTCGCGCTCGGGGTCGACGCGGCGTCCCTGTGCGGCGACGGGCTCGCCGTTCACCTCGACCCGGCCCTCGTCGATCATCGCCTCGGCGTTGCGCCGGGAGGCGATGCCCGCCTGGGCCAGGACCTTCTGGAGGCGGATACCGTCAGCTGGTTCGTCCCTCACGCCTCCGGCGCCTCGTTGGTGCCGA
Organism: Nigerium massiliense; assembly: GCF_000826085.1. GTDB lineage: Bacteria > Actinomycetota > Actinomycetes > Propionibacteriales > Propionibacteriaceae > Propioniciclava > Propioniciclava massiliense. The sequence continues at coordinate 593,986 of NZ_CCYM01000003.1, forward strand.
CGTCGGTGGAGTCGGGCGTCTCGAGGCGCTCGAGCTCCTCGGGCTCGGGGATCTCGGCGGCCTTCGCGGCCTCCTCCGGCGACACGGAGTCTCCGGTCGGGGTGGTCGTGGGATCTTCGGGAATCAGGTTGTCGGTCATGGCGTCGCCCTTCCTCGGTTCGCGCTGTTCGGTGGCGTCCAGTATGGCGGACTCGTCCGAGGACGCCAGGCCGGACAACTCCGCTTCGAGCAGGGACGCCTCCGGCAGGTGGGGCGCCAGGGGCGGCAGCTCGTCGAGGCCCGTCATCCCCATCCGCTCCAGGAAGTAGTCAGTGGTGCGGAAGAGCATCGCGCCGGTCTCCTCGTCGCGGGCGGACTCCTCGACGAGTTCGCGGGCCACCAGCGTCCGCATGACGCCGTCCACGTTGACGCCGCGGATCGCACCGACGCGGCTCCGCGAAATCGGCTGCAGGTACGCGACGACCGCGAGGGTCTCCAACGCCGCCTGGGACAGCCGCGCGTGCTGCCCCTCGAGCAGCCAGGCCGCGATGACGTCGTGGTGCTCCGGGCGGGTGTAGTAGCGCCAGCCCTGGCCGACCTCGCGCAACTCGAAGCCGCGGTGGGTCTCGTCGTAGAAGTCGCGCAGCCGGTCGAGGGCGTCCCAGACGACCGGCTTGGGGACGTCGAGCGCCTGAGCGAGCTCGGCCGTCGACATCGGCTCCGTCGCCATCAGCAGCAGCGCCTCCAGCGCTCCGGTGATCGCGTCCGGATCCACCTCCCGGGTCTCCGCCGGGTCCTGCTGGTCGCTCATGCGTCCTCCTCGTCAGCTCGTTCGCCGGTGCGCCGGCCCGGTTCCGAGGGTTCGGCCGGGGGCACCGGCGTCCCGTCGAACTCGTCGGTGATCGCCACCTCGGCGTCCGTGGCACCGGTCCAGCGGATCGTCAGCTCGCCCAGTGGGGTGAGCTGGTCGAAGGCGACGACCTGCTGCCGGGCCAGCTCCAGCAGAGCGAGGAAGCGCGCGACCACGACGATGCGTTCCTCGGCGTCGGCGACCAGGACGCGGAACGTCGTCGCGCCCGCGGCCCGCAGCCGCCGGACGATCACGTCGCCCTGCTCCCGGACGCTGACCGCCGGGGCGTGCAGGTGCGCCAGGCTGATCTCCGGCTGCTCCCGCGGCGCCATCGCGCGCGCGGCCAGCCAGGCGAACTCGTCGAGGCCGACGCGCAGTTCGACCTCCGGCAACAGCCGGGCGAACTCCTCCTCCAGGCCGCCGGGCCGGGCGAAGCGGCGGGCCTCCAGGTCGAGCCGGGACGCGAACAGCCCGGAGATCTCCTTGAACGCCCGGTACTGCAGCAGCCGGGCGAACAGCAGGTCGCGGGCCTCGAGGACGGCGAGGTCCTCGGGATCCTCGACCTCGCCGCTGGGCAGCAGCCGTGCGGCCTTGAGGTCGAGCAGGGTGGCCGCCACGACGATGAACGACGTGGTCTGCTCCAGGTCCCAGGGCACCTCGCCGGCCTCGCCGAGGCGGATGTACTCGATGAACTCGCCCGTGACCTGCGACAGCGCCACCTCGGTGACGTCCATCTTGTGCCGCCCGATCAACTGCAGCAGCAGGTCGAACGGCCCCTCGAAATTGGTCAGCCGCACCCGGAAGCCGGGCTCCGTCCCGTCGTCCTCGGTCACGGGGCGCTGTGTCGCGGCCACCTCAGCGCTGGGCGAGGCGACGGACGAGAGCCGAGTCGGCGCCGCGCTCGTCGACGTCGGCCAGCGCCTCCGCGATCGCCGCGCGGACGATGCGGCCCCGGTCGGCGGTCAGGCCGTGCTGGCCGCGCAGCGTGAGCCGCAACTGCTCCAAAGCCAAGAGTTCCTCGGCACTGACGTAGACGGTGATCTTCTCGTCGTGCTTCACCCGTCCCGACACGGCCGGACGCTTCTCCTCCGGTCGCGACGCCGCCCGCTCCCCTTCGGACGCCGCCGGCGCCGGGCTCGTGGGCCGGGCGTGCTCGGAGGTCGGGCGGAACAGCTCGGACGCCCCGGGCAGGCCTACGCGTCGGGGCACCGGGCGAGCACCTCCTTGGCGAGGTTCCTGTAGGCGGTGGCGCCCGGCGAGCTCGACGCGTACGTCGTGATCGGCTCGCCGGCGACGGTGGTCTCGGGGAACTTGATCGTGCGCTTGATCACCGTGTGGAAGACGTCGTCGCCGAAGGCCTCGACGACGCGTTCGAGCACCTCCCGGCTGTGGATCGTCCGCGAGTCGTACATCGTGCCGAGGATGCCGAGGATCTCCAGGTCGGGGTTGAGCCGGTCCTGCACCTTCTCGATGGTGTCGGTGAGCAGCGCGATGCCGCGCAGGGCGAAGAACTCGCACTCCAGCGGCATGATCACCCGGTCGGACGCGGTGAGCGCGTTGACGGTCAGCAGGCCGAGCGACGGGGCGCAGTCGATGAGGATGAGGTCGTACTCCGAGCGAACCTTGCTCAGGACGCGGCGCAGCGTCTGCTCGCGCGCGACCTCGGAGACCAGCTGCACCTCGGCGGCGGAGAGGTCGATGTTCGCGGGGAGCAGGTCGACGTTGTCGACGTCGGTCTCGATGATGACGTCATGGGCGTCCACGTCGCGGGTCAGCAGGAGGTTGTAGATCGACTGCTCCAGCGTGTGCGGGTTGACGCCCAGGCCGACCGAGAGAGAGCCCTGCGGGTCGAAGTCGACCAGCAGCACCCGGCGTCCGGTCTCCGCGAGCGCCGCGCCCAGGTTGATCGTGGTCGTGGTCTTGCCGACGCCGCCCTTCTGGTTGCACATCGCGATGATGAGGGCGCGCTTGGGGCCGTCCGCCGGCGGTGTGGGGTCGGGCAGGTCCGGGAACGGCCGTCCGGTGGGGCCCAGTTCCTCGGTCTCGCCCGTCGACTGGTCGGATTCGAAGAGAGCCGGGTTGTCGCTCACGATGTCCTTCCTCGCCCGTTGCATGAGGGATGAACGGTTCGAAGACGCCAGCCTAGCGCCGGCAAAGACGACAAGTTGACTCACCACGAGCTTTAGGGACGAGAGTCGCCAGCGCGGCCGACCGCCGGCGTTCCTCCGTCAGGCCTCGTCCTGCCGCGCCGAACCCGCCCGAAAGTATGCAGCGGCAAGCGCATTCGCGGCGTGCCGGGTATGCGACATGCTTGACATTCACCTCAAAACCGAAAGAGTGGCGGTCAGAGCACGCCATCGCCGCCTGTCGGGCAAGGACGCTCCGCCGTTCGCGATGGCGCGACCCAACGATGTGGAAAGGCTGGCCATGCGCAAATCCTCGCGGCGCGGGCGCCGAACCGCGGCGGGACTCGCGGCGATCGCCGTGGTCGCGCCGCTGGTCCTCGCGGGATGCTCCGGCGACCAAGGCGGACCGCCCAGACTGACCTGGTACTACAACCCTGACGACGGCGGCCAGGTCGAGCTGGCCAAGCGGTGCTCCGCGGCGTCCAACGGGCGATACACGATCGAGACGTCGGCCCTGCCGCGCGACGCGTCCTCGCAGCGCGAGCAGCTCGCCCGCCGCCTCGCCGCGGGCGATACGTCCATGGACATCATGAGCCTCGACCCGCCCTTCGTCCCCGAGCTGGCCAACCCGGGCTTCCTCGCGCCCGTGCCCGCCAACCTGCAGAAGCAGGCCACGTCCGACGATGTCGTGGAGGGCGCCAAGATCGGCGCACAGTGGGACGGCAAGGTCGTGGCGGTCCCGTTCTGGGCGAACACCCAGCTGCTGTGGTACCGCAAGTCGGTGGCCGAGAAGGCCGGGCTCGACATGACCAAGCCCGTGACCTGGGACCAGCTGATCGACGCGAACCGTAAGACCCAGACCCACATCGGCGTCCAGGGCATCCGCGGCGAGTCCGCGACGGTGTGGCTGAACGCGATGATCGAGTCGGGCGGCGACCACATCATCCGCAACCCCACCGCGGACGTCCGTCACCTCGACCTGGGGCTCGCCGGCCCCGCCGGCCAGAAGGCGGCGCAGATCACGTCCACGATCGGCAAGGAGGGCCTCGGCGGCCCGGGCATCACGACCCAGGACGAGAACGTCACGCTGCAGAACTGGGAGGGCGACAAGGGCTCCTGGATGGTCAACTACCCGTTCGTCTACCCGTCGCTGAAGTCCTCCGTCGAGGGCGGAACGGTCGACAAGGCCGTCCTGGACGACATGGGCTGGGCGCGCTACCCGCGGACGGACGCCGACAAGGAGTCCGCGCCGCCGCTGGGCGGCATCATGCTCGGCGTCGGCGCGCACTCCCCCCACCCCGATCTCGCCTACGACGCGATCTCCTGCATCACCACGCCGGAGAACCAGGCGTACTACTTCGAGACGAATGGCAACCCGGCGTCGTCCAAGAAGGCGTTCGACGACCCGAAGGTGCGCGAGGCGTTCCCGATGGCGCCGCTCATCCGTGAGTCCCTGGACGCCGCCAAGCCCCGCCCGCAGACGCCGTACTACAACGAGGTCTCGACGGCCATCCAGCAGAACTACACCCCGCTGGACGGCGTGAACGACGGCACCGCCGCCGCGACCGCCGACTTCATCCTGCGCGTCCTGCGAGGGGAGGCTCTGCTGTGAGCACCGCGAGCACTGCCGTCAAGACGGCACGCAACGAGGGCGACGGTCGAGGCTCCCATCACCTCACCCAACGGGCCCGCGACGAGCGCAGGCTGGGATGGATGCTGGCCGGACCGGCGTTCATCCTGATGCTGGCGGTGACGGTCTACCCCATCATCCAGGCCCTCTACGACTCGCTGTTCAACTACCGGCTCACGGACCCGGAAGGCCGGGCGTTCGTCGGGCTGAGCAACTACGGGGTCATCCTCACCGACCCGGTGTTCTGGCGCGACCTGGGCGTCACCCTCCTCATCACCGTGGTCACGGTGGCGATCGAGCTGGTGCTGGGCTTCTTGCTGGCGCTGGTGATGAACTCGGCGATCCGGGGGCTGAAGGGTCTGTTGCGGACGGCCATCCTGATCCCCTACGGCACGATCACCGTGGTGTCGGCGTTCGCCTGGTTCTACATGTTCGACATCAACTCGGGCTACGTGAACCACTGGTTCAGCTGGGTTCCGGGCATCGGTCCCGACTTCGACTGGTTCGGCTCGGCCGTGCCGGCGTTGATCGTGATCATCCTGTCGGAGGTGTGGAAGACCACGCCGTTCATCTCGCTGCTCCTCCTGTCGGGCCTGGCCCAGGTGCCCTCGGATTACACGGAGGCCGCCAAGGTCGACGGCGCCACCTGGTGGGAGCAACTCACGAAGGTGATCTTGCCCAACATGAAGGCGGCGATCATGGTGGCCGTCCTCTTCCGGGCGCTGGACGCGTTCCGCATCTTCGACAACATCTTCATCATGACGAACGGCGCTTACGGCACCGAGACGCTGTCGCTGCTGGCCTACCGCACGTCGATCGGACGCCTCGAGCTCGGGCTCGGATCGGCGGTCTCCGTGATCTTGTTCGTCTGCGTCGCCATCATCGCGGCGGTCGCGATCAAGGGCTTCAAGGTCGACCTGGCCGGCCAGGGAAAGGCGAAGTGACATGAAGACACTCTCGACGAAGCAGAAGATCGCGTGGGGGCTCATCGCCGTCCTGGTGCTGCTGTACACGCTGTGGCCGCTGTTCTCGATCCTGATGACGTCGTTCAAGGCGCCCGGTGACCTGTTCAGCGGCAAGCTTCTGCCGACGCAGTTCAGCACCGAGAACTACCAGACGATCTTCGCGGGCAGCGCCGGCGAGTTGTTCTTGCCTGCGCTGCGCAACTCGATCGGCATCTCGCTGATCTCGACCCTGATCGCGGTCATTTTGGCCACGTTCTGCGCCTACGCGATCGCGCGGCTCGACTTTCCCGGGAAGCGGCTGATCCTGAACACGGCGCTGGGTGTGTCGATGTTCCCGGTGATCTCGATCGTCACGCCGCTGTTCAACCTGTGGCGCCAGATCGGGCTCTACGACACGTGGCCCGGGCTGATCATCCCCTACCTGTCGCTGACGCTGCCGATCTCGATCTACACGCTCGCGGCGTACTTCCAGCAGATTCCGTGGGAGCTCGAGCAGGCGGCCCAGGTGGATGGGGCGACGAACTGGCAGGCGTTCCGCAAGGTCATCGTGCCGCTGGCCGCGCCGGGCGTGTTCACGACCGCGATCATCGCGTTCTTCATCGCCTGGAACGACTTCGTCTACGGCATCTCCCTGACCTCGACCGAGGCGGCCCGTCCGGTGCCCGCCGCGCTGGCGTTCTTCACCGGCGCGTCCCAGTTCGAGGATCCGACGGGCGCGATCTCCGCCGCGGCGATCGTCGTCACCATCCCGATCATCATCATCGTGGTGCTGTTCCAGCGCCAGATCGTCTCCGGCCTCACCCAGGGTGCGGTCAAGGGCTGACGCCCCTAACCAACGCGCGAAGGACAACTCACATGGCAGCCATCACTTTGAAAGACATCGTCAAGACGTACGACGACGGGTTCACCGCGGTCAAAGGCGTCAGCCTCGACATCGCCGACGGGGAGTTCATGATCCTCGTCGGGCCGTCCGGTTGTGGCAAGTCGACCTTGCTGCGGATGATCGTCGGCCTGGAGGACATCACCGCCGGGGATCTCGAGATCGACGGTAAGCGGGTCAACGACGTGCCGCCGCGGGACCGCAACCTGTCGATGGTGTTCCAGAACTACGCGCTCTACCCGCACCTCACCGTCGGGGAGAACATCGCGTTCCCGCTGCGGCTGAAGAAGAGCGAGCTCAATGACGACGAGATCAACCGGCGGGTGAAGGAAGCCGCCGAGATGCTCGAACTCAACGACCACCTCGACCGCAAGCCGGCGAACCTGTCCGGCGGTCAGCGCCAGCGCGTGGCGATGGGAAGGGCGATCGTCCGGCACGCCGACGCGTTCCTGTTCGACGAGCCGCTGTCGAACTTGGACGCGAAGCTGCGCGGCCAGATGCGCACGCAGATCGCCCAGTTGCAGCGACGGCTCGGGACGACGTCCATCTATGTCACCCACGACCAGACCGAGGCGATGACGCTGGGCGATCGCGTCGCCGTGCTGAAGAAGGGGCTGCTGCAGCAGTGTGCGTCCCCGCGGGAGCTCTACGAGCAGCCGGTCAACATCTTCGTGGCTGGCTTCATCGGCTCGCCGTCGATGAACTTCGTCCCCGCGCGCGTTGACAACGGGAAGCTGCAGACGCCGATCGGCGAGCTGACCGTTCCCGACCGGGTGCTGAAGGCGGCGCAGCAGAAGGAGATGGTCATCCTCGGCCTGCGTCCCGATTTCTTCGAGGACGAGGAGTTCGTCGACGAGAAGGTGCGCGAGCACGGGACCGTGTTCACCGCGACCCCGACCCATGTCGAGTGGCTGGGCAACGAGCAGTACGCCTACATCACGTACGAGCACGACCCGAAGCTGAAGCCCGTTCTCGACGAGCTCGCCCACGACCTCGACCAAGACGAGATCCCCGCGACCTTGGTGTTGGCGACGAACTCCGCGTCCCGCGTGCGCGGTGGACAAGAGGGCAAGTTCTGGCTGGATACACGCTTGCTGCACGTCTTCGACCCCGATACCGGCGACAACCTCACCCGGGATCCCGAGGCCGGCCAGAAACTCACCGAGGAGGCAGCCGAGGAGCGCCAGAGGGAGATCGATCGCGCGAACAGCGAGAAGACCGAAGCCTAGGCTTCCCGTTCACCGCTCCGGCCGGGTCCTGGTGGGCCCGGCCGTTGTGCGTCTCGAGCTCGCGACACCAGTTGTCAGGCAACGTCACGAGTAATGTCGGCGACCTCTATCGGGCATAACGGGATTATCCTGCCACTAGCTGGCGGACCATTCGACGCATACGTCTGTGACAAGGGGATTCACCCCACTTCCTCCAGAGGCCTTTCATCTAGTGGCAGGATAATCCCGTTATGCTCCGGTGCTCCGCCACGCACGGACGACCCAGCCGTCCGGGCCGGGGGTCAAGAGTCACGCTGCGCCGCAATCGCGATCCCGCCGCCACCGCCTGACAGACCGTTCCCATAGTGAAGGCATGCGAACGCTTGACACGGGGTTGACCACCAACCCGCTCTGTCGCCCGCAAACCGCGACTGAGCGCAAACGCGTATTGCGCATGGTTAAGGCTGGCCACATGTCCCGGGTGCTCCCGGGGATCTATGCACCACGCGCAATCGCGGATGACGTGCGCCTTCGCGCCGCCGCGGTGCATTGCCTCGATCCGGACGCCGTGCTCCTAGGTCGCGCCGCAGCGCATCTCCTGTGGTGGCCGGAACTCGAGACCACGGACTTGCACATTGCTTGTTCCAAGCGTCGAGTCGATACTCCGGGGTACCGGTGGTTCAGGCAGTCGATTCCGGCGGAGCTCGTTGTCGAGACGAGTGCCTACCGTGCGACATGCCCGGCGTTGACAGCCCTGGACCTCGTCCTTGAACTGGGCGGCCGCCCGATCGACGAAGCTCTCCGCCGCCGAGCTGCGTCACTAGCGCAGATGGCCGAGGCGCTCGAACTCACCCCGGGCCGTGCCGGAAATGTGCAGCGACGCCGACTCCTTAAAGATTCGCGTGATGAGCCCTGGTCCGAGGCTGAGCGCAGCTTGCATCAGATCTATCGGGGTTTGGCGCTCCCCCACCCGTACGCAACGAATTTCTGGCTGAGCCTGCGTGATGGCCGACGTGTCGCGTTGGACCTCGCGCTGCCAAAGCTGAGACTCGGTTTCGAAGTCGACGGGTACGAGTTCCACGGAACTCGTACCGCCTTCGAGTACGACCGTGACCGCGACAGCGACTTGGCGTCCCAGGGATGGCACGTGGTCCGCTTCGGAGCAGCATTTATCGTGCACTCCCCTTTAGACGTTGGCCGCCGAATGCTCGACATCGTGGCTGAGCGGGAGAAGTTTCTGACGAACCGGCGCTAGGCCAATCGCCGAGATGAATTACTCCATGCGATCTTCAGCGCCTGAGCACGGACTGCAGTTCTCCGACCGGAATTGTGGTGGTCGACGTTGTCGTGCCAGGAAGATCACCAGAGAAGCCCATCGAGGACCAACGCACCGTCCACTCGGTGGTCGCCCTTACTGTGTAGTTCTCGTTCGGCAAAGACGGCTTCTGATAGACGTAACCGCAGGTCGGGGACGGCGTCCCAGGTTCCACAGAGTCGTCGAACGGCGTCATCTCTTCGCACGTGACCGTCGAACCGTCACCCATGTCGAACGTCACGGACTTTCGAGTCGCCGTCATGTCAAACGTCAAGCCGTCATTCGTGGCCGACGACTCTACCGAATCAGCCGTAGGTACCCATAACCACAGCGGATAGCCAACCACCGCCATGTTCCATTCGTTCACCGAGGGGTCGGGAGCGACCTTGATTTCCGGATCGGGAAGGTAGAGATCCACGTCGACCTGCTGCACCCGGGTTTGGACTTCTTCGTACGTCCACACCACCGGTGCGGGCGCTGCGACTATCGCCGAACCCGGCGTTGAGGTCTTGCGTTGCGGGGGCAGCCTCTTCGCCGTCCGGCGAGGGCTGGTTGTCGTGGGCGCCTGCGTCGGCGGTGCACACAGGTACTGATTCTGCGGCCCATAGCACTCCGGCAGAAACACTCCGCCTCGTGGTACGTAAGGAGTTGCGTGTGAGAAACCTAAACCGGATTCATTGGATCGGCCGTGCCCGTTTTTCCGTTTGTTAGGAGGCACCACGAGCCGTTTACTCCCACTACTTCTCTGATCATTAGACGTCCGAGATCTTGCGGACCGACCAATGGATTCTGACTTTCGGATGGAAGAGGAGCGCCGTACCCGAATCTCACGATGAACTCGTGTCGACTTCCTGCGCACGTCACCCCAGAATGCCGAATCTGTGTTGTCGATGGCGATCATGATGGATCGGGAGTCGCGACCAGTCGCATGGACCTCTCCGGTCCCCATCGCGAGAATCGCTAGGCTGACGGCTACGATCGGGCTCAGTCGCCCTCGCAGGTCTACTGGCATGACGAAACCTCTTTGAATCCCGCACGGAAGACTCGCAACGATCCGTTTTCTCGTCGGAAATCCACGCGCTTCACCAAAATTCTCCCATGCCCGACGTCTTTTCCGTCCTGGGTCGTGATTGTAGAGGTCGCATCCGTGCAACTGCCGAGCGCAATATCACTCTCGTTCGAGGACGTAGGAACCCGCTGAATCCAAGCAATTTTGAAACTTCCAGCGCGAACGCCCAGCCCGTCGAGCGCAGTCTCCCTGTAATGAGCGATCGTGGCGTCCGCTACTTCGGGCACCGCCAATTGACGGACACGAACCTCCGCGTTCCGGTCGCCTCTCGCCAACGCCTCATCGGCGGCGTGGAAGCGGCGGTAGACGGCCTCGGCTTCGGCGTACAGGGCGTCCTTCTTCTTCATCGCGTCGTGCTGGGCGGCGCTGCAGGGCCTGGGTGAGCTGTCCACACCAGGGTTGCCGGCAAACTCCGGGGTGCACTCGAAGGACGGCGAGGGGGCGGGGCCAGTGGCGACGGCTGTCTGCTCGGTTGGGGTCACCGCGGGGGCGGGTTGGCATCCGGCGAGCAGCACCAAGGCCACGGCGCCCGCGGCGGGTGCGAAACGTCTGAGCATGGCTGACCCCCTCGTTGAGATGGGGTCGATTCTCGGCGAGCAGCACCAAGGCCACGGCGCCCGCGGCGGGTGCGAAACGTCTGAGCATGGCTGACCCCCTCGTTGAGATGGGGTCGATTCTGACACGCGACAGAGGACTCGTTCAGGCAATTCGGAGTTATCCACAACACACTCGTTCAGTTCTCCTTCGGATCCCTGCGTCGCTATGAGTGACCTCGACAGAAATAGTTATGAATGCATTGTTGTGATGTGATGCGTTCGTCGATGACGGCCATCCCTCGAGCACGTGGGAACGGTCCAGCCGGAACAGCGCCTGTATGCCGGGCAGCGGGAATCCGCAAACAAGGAAAAGCAGACTTCATCTACGGCGTTACCGTCGGTCTTCACCTCGGGAACGGTTGTGAAGTTCGCGTGGGTCGACCACGAAATTATCGCGCTCGTGGATGAGCGGTGAGAAACACCTCGCGCAGATGTTCCGCAGTGATCTTCGTGTAGATCTGGGTCGTGGTCACTGACGCGTGACCGAGTAATTCCTGCACCACACGGACATCCGCTCCGCCGTCCAGCAAATGGGTCGCGAAAGAGTGTCGAAGCGTGTGCGGTCCGATGTCGAGATCGAGGTTGGCTTTCTCGGCCGCACCGTGGACCGCGTTGAACGCCGACTGCCGGGACAGCCGCCCACCCCGAGCGTTCAGCAGCAGCGCGGGGCCGGGCCGGGAAGCCTTTCCGATCAGCACGGGACGTGCCCGGACGAGGTAATCTCCGACCGCCTTGCGGGCGAATGAACCCAACGGGACGATGCGCTCCTTGCGCCCCTTTCCGAAGAGACGAAGTCCCAGCTCCGGGTCGTCCAATTGTGCGGAGATGTCGTCGACGTCGAGCGCGGTGAGTTCGCTGATGCGCGCACCCGTCCCGTACAACAACTCCAGCAGCGCGGCGTCTCGGAGTCCGGCCGGCGTGTCGCGATCGGGGGCGTCGAGCAGCGCCTGCACCTGGTCGAGGGGCAGCGCCTTCGGGAGCCGCGCCGCCTGCTTCGGTGGCGCCACGGCCGCGGCGGGGTTGGTCCCGGTCTGACGGTCGATGGCGACGAAGGTGTGGAAGCTGCGCACGGCCACCGTCGCCCTCGCGATGCTGGACGCCGCCAGCGCGGCCCGGTCGCCCGCCGGCTCGCCGAGAAACCGCACGAACCCCGACACATGCTCGGGCCGCACCTCCTCGACCTGACCAATCCCCTGGTCGGCGAGGAAGCCGGCGTAGCGTGCCAGGTCGCGACGGTACCCGCCGATGGTGTGAGGGGACGCCCCGGCCTCGACCTCCAGGTGGTCGAGAAAGCCGACGACGGCGTCCGAGACATCACCCATGCCGACTCATCCCGGTGACTCGGTGAGCACCCCTCGACAAGGTCGGGTCGAAAGAGGCCATGGCTGCGCGGGACGGCTCAGGAGACGCCGTGCTCGAAGGCGTCCAGTTCATCGTCTCGGCGGCGTTTGACGTCCCGGGCGGGCCACGGAGAGTCAGCGCTGCGGAGTTGCTCGACGCGTCCGGTGCGCAGCGCGGTGTAGGCGGACAAGGCCCCGACGACCATCGTGGGGTTCTGCACGCGTCCGGCGTAGATCGCGTTGACAAGGTCTTCGAGCGAGACCAGGACGACGTCCATGTCCGCCTCCTCGTTCTCCACGACGAATCCCTCGGGCCGCTCGGACGACGTCAGCCCGCGGGCCAGGTACACCCGCAGCGTCTCCTGCAGGCACCCGGGGCTGGTCATGTAGTCGACGAGCACCCGCCAGTCGGACGCCTCGACCATCGCCTCCTCGGCGAGCTCGCGCTTCGCGGCGACGAGGACGTCCTCGCCATCCTCGTCCAGCAAACCGGCTGGCGGCTCGACGAGCCGGAAGCCGACGGGATGCCGCACCTGTCGCACGACGACGACGCGCTCCTGCTCGTCCAGCGCGATGACGCCGACGGCGCCGGTGTGGCGCAGGTAGTCGCGCACCATCTCGCCGCCGTCGGGCGTGCGTACGGTGTCGCTCACGAACGTCTGGATACGGCCCTCGCCGAGGACGCGGTGCTCGACGATCGGCCAGCTGACCGCCTCGTCGTCGATCTCGTCGGCGGAAACGATGGGCAGGTCGAGCATCAGACCTCCTCGGTCGGCAGAAGCTGGTTCTCCCGGTGCTGCAGCGCGGCCTTCACCAGCCCCGTGAACAGCGGGTGCGGCTTCGTCGGACGTGACTTCAGTTCCGGGTGCGCCTGGGTGGCAACGTAGTACGGGTGCTGCGCGCGGTCGAGCTCCACGAACTCGACCAGCTTCCCGTCGGGCGACGTCCCGGACACGTGCAGCCCCGCGGTCTCCAGCCGGTCGCGGTAGGCGTTGTTCACCTCGTAGCGGTGCCGGTGCCGCTCGGCGACGTCGGTCGTCCCGTACGCCTCGGCGACGATGGACCCCTCGCTCAGCCTCGCCGGGTACGAGCCCAGCCGCATCGTGCCGCCCAGGTCTCCCTCGCCGCCGACGATGTCCACCTGCTCGGCCATCGTCGCGATCACCGGCGCGTGGGTGTCCGGGTCGAACTCCGTGGACGCCGCGTCCGGCAGGTCGCACAGGTTGCGGGCGACCTCCATCACCATGCACTGCAGGCCGAGGCACAGCCCCAACGTGGGGATCTGGTTCTCCCGCGCGTACCTCAGCGCGCCCAGCTTGCCCTCGACGCCGCGGATGCCGAAGCCGCCCGGCACGACGATGCCGTCGACATCGTGCAGGTGTTCGTGCGCCCCCTGCGGCGACTCGCAGCCGTCGGACGCCACCCAGCGGACGTTCACCCGGGCCCGGTTCGCGAACCCTCCCGCCCGCAGCGCCTCCGAGACGCTCAGGTAGGCGTCCGGCAGGTCGATGTACTTGCCGACAAGGGCGATCGTCACCTCGTCGTGCGGCTTGTGGACCCGCTCGAGCAGATCGTCCCAGCGCCGCCAGTTGACGTCGCGGAACTTCACCGACAGCCGACGGACGACGTAGGCGTCCAGGCCCTGAGAGAACAGCACCTTCGGGATGTCGTAGATGGACGGCGCGTCCGGGCAGGAGATGACGGCCTCCTCGTCCACGTCGCACATCAGCGCGATCTTGCGCTTGATCCCGTCGGGAACGTCACGGATGCAGCGGCACACGATGGCGTCGGGCTGGATGCCGACCTGGCGGAGCGCGGCCACCGAGTGCTGGGTCGGCTTCGTCTTCAGCTCGCCGGACGGCCCGATGTAGGGCACCAGCGAGACGTGCAGGAAGAACACGTTCTCCCGCCCGACCTCGCGCCGTACCTGGCGCGCTGCCTCGAGGAACGGCAGCGATTCGATGTCGCCGACCGTGCCGCCGATCTCATGGATCACGACGTCGACGCGCGGCGCCGCCATCGACAGCATGTCGTCCTTGATCTGGTTCGTGATGTGCGGAATCACCTGCACGGTGTCGCCGAGGAAGTCGCCGCGGCGCTCCTTCGCGATAACGGTGGAGTAGACCTTGCCGGTGGTGACGTTGGCGTCCGCGGTCAGGTTGACGTCGAGGAAGCGCTCGTAGTGGCCGATGTCCAGGTCGGTCTCGGCGCCGTCCTCGGTGACGAAGACCTCGCCGTGCTGGAACGGGTTCATCGTCCCCGGATCGACGTTCAGGTAGGGATCCAGCTTCTGCATGGTGACGCGCAGGCCGCGCGCGACGAGGAGGCTACCGAGGCTCGAGGCCGTCAGCCCCTTGCCCAGCGAGGAGGCGACGCCTCCGGTGACGAAAACATGCTTGGTTTGCGACGGCTCTCTCACGGGGTTTCAGCCTATAACGTTCCGCGCTCGACTCCGTACACAACAGCGCTGCCGGGCGAGCGCTGGCTACAGTGAACGAGAACCCGGCGCCTCCCGCCCCAACCCTCACCTTCGTCTGGAGTGAGCATGCGCATCCCCAAGACCCTGGCCATCATCCTCGCGGGCGGCAAAGGCACCCGGCTCGGTGCCCTGACGCAGCGCCGGGTCAAGCCCGCACTCCCGGTCGCCGGCACCTACCGGCTCATCGACGTCTCGCTGTCGAACCTCGCGCACAGCCACATCTCGGACGTCTGGATCGTCGAGCAGTATCTCCCGCACTCCCTCAACCAACACCTCGCCCAGGGACGCCCCTGGGATCTGGACCGCAACCACGGCGGACTGCGACTCATCGCTCCCTTCGAGGGCGGGCCGGGCGAGGGTTTCGCGCACGGCAACTCCGACACCCTGTACCGGCAGCGCGCCCGGATCGCCGAGGCGGACGTGGACCTCGTCCTCGTGCTGAGCGCCGACCACCTCTACACCTGCAACTTCCTCGACGTGATCGACACGCACGTCAACAAGAACGCCGACCTGACGATCGTCACCACGACCACGGACGAGAACGCGTCCCGCTTCGGCGTGGTCGACGTCGACGACCGCGGCGCGGTGACGGGCTTCGCATACAAACCGGACGAGCCCGACGGCGATCTCGTGTCGGCGGAGATCTTCCTCTACTCGGCGCGGACGCTGCTGGAGTCGCTGGACGCCGTGGCCGAGGAGTTCGGTGAACTCACCGACTACGGCAAGGACCTCGTCCCGCACGTCATCGCCCAGCACCGGGTCGTCGAGCATCGCCTGGCCGGCTACTGGATGGACATGGGCACCCTGCAGTCATACTGGGCGGCGCACATGCAGATCATCGACGGCAATGGCGCCGTGTTGGACGACCCCGACTGGCCCATCTACTCCGCCCAGCCGCAGCAGTTGCCCGCGTGCATCGAGGGGTCGGCGGCGGTCCACCGGTCGCTCATCTCGTCCGGCTCCCGCGTCCACGGCACCGTGGAGCACTCGGTGGTCGGCACCGGCTCCGTGATCGAGGACGGCGCCTCGGTCACCAACTGCGTGCTGCTGGACGGCGTCCGGGTTGGGGCCGGGGTCGAGCTCACCAACTGCATCGTGGACGAGGGGGCGCACCTCGACCGGGCGGGGGTCCGCGGCTCCGACGACCGCATCACCCTCATCGGCCCCGACGGCCTCATCGCGGACCGCGTCCCCTTCGACCGCGGCCTGGCGCTGCCGGGCTGATCCCGCGCGCTCGCTAGGCTGGAGCCCCGACGAAGGAGAGAGCCGTGCCGAAGATCCCCGCCGCTCTGGCGAAGGGCGCAACCGCCCTCGTCAGCGTCTACGGCGCCACCGTCGTCACCGCGGTGGTCAATCTGCTCAACGACCCGCAGAAGTCCGCGCAGGCCCGCGAGCTCCTGGCGGGACTCACCTCCGCCGCCCGCAAGCGCACCGCCGAGGGACGCCTCGCGGCCAAGATCGACGTCCTCAACGACGAGCTCGCCAAGCTCACCCCCGGCGACCCGGCCTTCGACCGCGCCCAGGGCTGGAAGCCCCGCCTCGCAGCCCTCGAGACCAAGCGCACGCTCGTTCTGCGCGCCTACACCGGACGCCAGCGCAGCCGCCAGCTGAGGGCGATCTCCGACCAGGTGGACGCGCTGCTGCTCGAGCTCCTGCAGTTCTCCGACGACACGATCGCCGGCGAGACGACGACGGGCGGGGACACGTCCGCCCGCTGAGGCTGGACAGGGCGCGCGCGGCAGGGTTCGATTCGGTCATGGACGTCGAACTGGCCGAGGTGCGCGACTTCCTCGCGGGGCACGCCCCGTTCAGCGAGCTGCCACGCCCTGTGCTCAACGAACTCCCGCAGCGGCTCAGCGCCCGCTACTACCGCCGCGGCACCACGCTGGTGCACGTCGGCCAGGCCAACGACACGATGTTCGTGCTGCGCTCGGGCGCGGTCGACATCATCGACGCGCACGGGTCGCTGGTCGAGCGCTCCGACCTCGGCACCTGCTTCGGCATGTCGAGCGTGATGTCGGGGCAGGCGTCCTCGTTCACGATGACCGCCACCGAGGATTCCCTCTGCCTGTTGATGCCCGGCGAGACGTTTCGTGAGCTCCTGCACGAGCAGCCGGCCTTCGCCCGGTTCTTCATGCAACAGCAGGCCGGCAGGCTGCGCTCGGCCGTCGAGTCGATCCACATGGACGACGCCGGCGCCACCCTGATGAAGACCCGGGTCAGCGAGATCGTCCGGCGGGCGCCGGTGACGGCCGCGCCGGGGGCGTCCATCCGGGAGGTGGCGGGGATCATGAGCGACGCGCGGGTCTCCGCGATCCTCGTCATGGACGACGACCGCCTGCTCGGCATCGTCACCGACCGCGACCTGCGTTCGAAGGTGCTGGCCGCCGACCGCGATCCCGCCGGACCGATCACCGACATCATGACCCCGCACCCCCACACCGTCGAAGCGGACGCCCTGGCGATGGAGGTGCTGATGGAGATCATCGCCCACGGCTTCCACCACATGCCGGTCGTGGACGGCGAGCGTGTCGTGGGCATGGTCTCGGCAGGCGACCTCATGCGCCTGGAGCAGACCAACCCCGTCTACCTCGTCGGCGACATCGCCAACCAGACGACGCTCGACGGACTGAAGCGGACGGCCGCCCGGCTGCCCGCCGTCGTCACGTCGCTCGTCGACCAGGACGCCACCGCCGAGGACATCGGCCGCGTCGTCTCCGCCGTCGGGGACGCGCTGACCCGCCGGCTGCTGAACTTCGCCGAGGCCGAGTTCGGCGCCCCGCCTGTGCGTTACTGCTGGGTCGCCCTCGGCTCCCAGGGACGACTCGAGCAGGGGTTGGGCTCCGACCAGGACTCGGCGCTCATCCTGGCCGACGACTACGACGAGGCGCACGCCGACTACTTCGCCCGCCTCACCGAGCAGGTCGTCGCCGGTCTCGAGGCGTGCGGCTACCCGCGTTGTCCCGGCGACATGATGGCCTCCAACCCGCGGTGGCGGGTGCCGATCACCCAGTGGAGCCGGTACTTCGCCGGCTGGATCAACGAGCCCGACCCGGACGCCCTCCTGCACGCGCAGACCTTCTTCGACATGCGCCCGCTCTACGGCGACAACGCGCTGTTCAGCCGGCTGCACTCGGCTGTGGTGTCCAGGACGGCCGGCGCGACCCGCTTCCTCGGCCATCTCGCCAAACAAGCCAACGACTGGAAGCCGCCGATCGGGTTCTTCCGCGACTTCGTGCTGTCCGACCACGGCGAGCACCGCAACACGCTGGACGTGAAGGCCGGCGGCGTCGTCGCCGTCGTCCAGATCGCCCGGCTGCTGTCGTTGTCCCGGGGTCTGGCCCAGATCAACACGGTCGCGCGGCTGCGTGCGGCGGCGTCCGCGGGGGCGCTCTCGAGCGAGAACGCCGAGAACCTCGTGGACGCCTTCGAGTTCATCAACCACGTCCGCATCCGGCATCAGGCCGACCAGCTGCGCCGCGGCGAGGCACCCGACAACCACATCCTGCCTTTGGAGCTCACCGCGTTCGACCGGCGCTCGCTGCGCGACGCGTTCCAGATCATCCGGCGCATGCAGGGCGCGCTGGCACGCACCCACCAGACCCACCTGATGTCGTGATGCTCGGTTTCGGGGACGCCACCGCGCGGCGCCGCGAGAAGGCGCGGCGCAAGGCCCGCGGTGCGCTCGGCGACTACTACGCGACGCCGCTCCCGGACGCCGCCACGCCCGCCTCCGAACTCCCCTGCCTGAGCGTCGACTTCGAGACCACAGGGCTCGACCCGGCGCGCGACACCCTGCTCAGCGTCGGATTCGTCCGGGTGGATGGCCCGACCCTCACCTTCGCCGGCGCCGGCAGCATGCTGGTGCGCGGCGCCGCCGAGGTCGGGCAGAGCGCGGTCGTCCACGGGCTCACCGACGACATGGTTGCGCAGGGCGTCCCGCTGGAGGAGGCCGCCGAGGCGCTGCTGTCCGCGCTGGCCGGCCGGGTGCTGATCGCGCACTACGCCGACATCGAGGTGGGCTTCCTGTCCCGGGCGTGCGAGCAGCTCTACGGCGCCCCCTTCGTGACGCCCGTCATCGACACCATGCGGATCATGTTCACCAAGCTCAGCATGGGCTTCGACGCCGAGCCGCCGCGCGACGCCCTGCGCCTGTGGAACGCGCGCGCCCGGTACCACCTCCCCGTCTACACGGCGCACGAGGCGCTCACCGACGCCATCGCCGGCGCCGAGCTCTACCTCGCGCAGGTCGCCGAGATGACCGGCGACCCCACCCTGAGGTCGCTGCGCACCGACTAGGACGCCGCGGGCTACCGTTGGCGTCCGTGAGCCACGATCACCGCCAGCCCAGCCACATCGAGGTCCGGGGCGCGCGCGTCCACAACCTCAAGGACGTCGACGTCGACATCCCCCTGCAACGCCTCGTCGGCATCGCCGGGGTCTCCGGTTCCGGGAAGTCGTCGCTGGCGATGGGCGTGCTCTACGCCGAAGGGTCGCGCCGCTACATTGAGGCGCTGTCGACCTACACGCGCCGGCGGATGGCGCAGGCCCCGCGCGCGACCGTCGACGCCGTCGTCCACGTGCCCGCGGCGCTGGCGCTGCGGCAACGTCCGGGGGTGCCCGGCGTCCGATCGACGTTCGGGACGTCCACCGAACTGCTCAACGTGCTGCGGCTGATGTTCTCCCGGCTGGCATCGCACATCTGCCCGAACGGGCACCGCGTCCCGCCGACGATCGACGTCGCGGCCGAGGTGCCGTTCTTCTGCGGTGAATGCGGCGCGCAGGTCGCCGCGCCCGGCGCCGAGGCGCTGGCGTTCAACTCCGCAGGGGCCTGCCCGACCTGCGAGGGCACCGGCGTCGTCCGCACCGTCGACGACGCCTCGCTGGTGCCGGACGAGTCCAAGTCGCTGGACGACGGTGCCGTCGTGCCGTGGAACATGTTCGGGTTCAACGTGCAGCCCGACATCGCCCGCGAGTTCGGCGTCCGCACCGACGTGCCCTGGCGCGACCTGACCGACCGCGAACGGGACATCGTCCTGGCGGGGCCGGCCGAGAAGAAGCACATCACGATCACGTCGAAGAAGGGCGTCCACGACCTCGACTTCACGTTCCGCAACGCCCGGCTCACCGTCACCGAGGAGCTGCGGCGCGCCAAGGACGAGAAGCGGCTCGCGCGGGTGAGCCGCTTCCTGCGCGAGGGGGTCTGCCCCGACTGCGACGGGACGCGGCTGTCACCCGAGGCGCGCTCCCCCGAGATCGACGGGCTGAACCTCGCCGACGCCAGCGCGAAGAGCCTCGCCGAGCTGGTCGCGTGGGCGCCCTCGATCATCGACCAGCTGCCCACGGACATGCGCTCGATGGCCCACAGCCTCGTCGACACCCTGCTCGGGATGGCCGACCGGCTCGAGCGCCTCGGCCTGGGCTACCTCAGCCTGGATCGGGCCGGCTCGACGCTGTCCACCGGGGAGCGACAGCGCGTCCAGCTCGCCCGCGCCGTCCGGAACCGCACCACCGGCGTCCTTTACGTGCTGGACGAGCCGAGCATCGGGCTGCACCCGTCCAACATCGACGGTCTGCTCGCCCTCGTCGGCGACCTGCTCGACGACGGGAACTCGGTGCTCGTCGTCGACCACGACGTGCAGGTCCTCCGCGAGGCGGACCACCTCGTCGAGATCGGTCCGGGTTCCGGACGCGACGGCGGCGAGGTGATCGCCCAGGGCAGCGTGGCCGACGTCGAGGCAGACGAGGCGTCCAGGCTGGGTCCGTTCCTCACCGGCGAGGCCGACGTCGTCGTGCGGGAGCGCGTGGAGGCGTCCAGGATGACCGAGCGGGGCGTCCTGGCGATGAGCACCGCGCCGCTGCACACCGTGCACGCCCTCGACGTCGCCGTGCCGCTGGGCCGGCTGACCGCCGTCACGGGCGTCTCGGGGTCGGGCAAGACGACGATGGTGCTGGAATCGCTGGTGCCCGGGGTGCAGGCGCTGATCGACGGGCGCCCGCTGCCCGCCCACGTGACGAGCCTGGACGCCCCCGGCGTGCGCCGGCTGCACCAGATCGACGCGTCCCCGATCGGGGTGAACATCCGCTCGACGGTGGGCACCTACAGCGGCGTCCTGGACGACCTGCGCCGCGCGTTCGCCCGCACCGACGACGCCCGCGAGCGCGGCCTCAAGACCGGCGACTTCTCCTACAACACCGGCTCGCTGCGCTGCCCGCGCTGCGAAGGGACCGGGCGGGTCGAGCTCGACGTGCAGTTCCTGCCCGACGTCGACATCGACTGCCCCGACTGCGAGGGACGCCGCTACTCGCCGCAAGCCGACGACGTGCGACGCCCGGTGCCGGAGGGCGACCGCGCCGTCTCGTTGCCTGACGTGCTCGCCGCGACGGTGGCCGAGGCGCTCGACCTCGTGGGCGACCTCGCGCCTGTGCGCAAGAAGCTGCAGACGCTCGTCGACCTCGGCCTGGGCTACCTCACCCTCGGCGAGGACACCCCGGCGTTGTCCGGCGGCGAGGCGCAGCGCCTCAAGCTGGCCAGCCACGTGGACCGCCGTCAGGACGACGCCCTGTTCGTCTTCGACGAACCGAGCGTCGGCCTGCACCCGCTCGACGTGCGCACCCTGCTGGCTGTCCTGGGACGCCTCGTCGACCACGGCGCGACCGTCATCGTCATCGAGCACGATCTCGACATGATCGCCAACGCCGACTGGGTCATCGACCTGGGGCCGGGTGGCGGCGAGGCCGGCGGACGGATCGTCGCCACGGGAACCCCCGAGCAGGTCGCCGGCGACGCGGCCAGCGTGACCGGCCCCTTCATCGCCCGGACCCTCGGCCGCTGAGACGCTCAGGACGCCCGCCGCGCCTGCTGACCGCTCGAGGGCCGCTCAGCTAGGGTGCGGGAATGGCACACCGGATCGTGCATCCCGCCGACGGCGACGAGGCCGTGGCGATGCTCTCCCGCGCAACCCGCACGCTCGACACTCCCAACCAGTACCGACTCTTCGACGCCGATCGGCAACGCGAGGCCTACGACTCCGGACGCCGCCGCCCCGCGTGGACGTGGCAGGCGCTCGACGAGGACGGCACCCAGCGCGGCCTCGTCGCGGGCCAAGGCGCGGGCGACGTCTGCTGGGTCCTCGACCTGATCGACCTGCCGCCCGACGACCCGGACGCCGCCGTCGCCTTGCTCCGCGCGGCGGCGGACGAGTTGCGCGGGCAGCCGGAGCCGGTGGAGGTCGCCTTGTCGTGCCCAGTGTCCGACGACCCACGCGACCACCCCGAAGTCGTCCGGCTCGACTCGGCCATCCGCGACGCCGGGTTCCACCACCTGGCCGACCGGCTGCGCTACGAGGTGACGGTCGACCAGCACCCGCTGCGGCTGCCGACGACGCTCACCCTGCAGAAGGTGGCCCCGGACGACCCGTGGCTGTTGGAGCTGATGCGGCGCATCGTCATGGGCTCCCTGGACGCCCACCAGCGCCACCAGTTGCGGACGATGTCCGACGCGGACGTCGCCCGGGCCGAACTCGAGTTCATGGTCTCGGCCGAGGGCCCCGATTCGCTGCACCTGGCCCTCGACAGCGATGGCCACGTCGTGGGGCTGGTGCAGTTCGCCGTCTGGCCGGACGGACGCGGTTGCCTCGCGTTCGTCGGGGTCCCGGAGGATCAGCGCGGACGCGGCACCGCCGGCCGGTTGACGTCGCTGGCCACCCAGGCGCTCCTGAAGCAGGGCTGCGAGACCGTCATCGGCGACACCGACGTGGGGAACGTCCCGATGCGGCGCGCGTTCGAGTCGGTGGGGTTCCGCGTCACCGAGTCCCGCGTCGACTACGTGTGGCCGACACCCTGACCCGATCCGAGGACGCCCCGTCCGGATGCCCGCCCTACGGCCAGCGCGCGGCCAGCGAGACCACCGCCAGCGACGCCAGCGCCGCCAGAGCCAAGGCCACGCCGGCATATTGCTCGGTGACCTCTTTGTCGACCTTCTCGTAGCCGACGGAGCGGGCGATGCCCTCGTAGACCTGGCGCAGTTCGGCGTCCGACCCGGCGGTGAACGCCTCACCGCCGGACTCCCGCGCGACCGTCGCGAGTTCGCGCGGGTCGACGGGGACGACCTCCCGGCGTCCGCCGCTGACGACGTAGCCGTTCGGGGTGCCGTAGGCGATGGTGTAGATGGGGGCGTTGACCTTCCTGGCGTCCTTGGCGGCCTGGGCGGAGGGGCGTCCGATGTTGGTGTAGCCGTCGCTCAGCAGGACGATCGCGCCGGGCGTCGGCTCGTCGGGGTGCTTGGGGTCGGGCGGCACCAGCGCCAGGGCGTCCAGCGAGCTGTAGATGCCCTCGCCGATCGCGGTGGACGGCGCCAGCTGCAGGTTGTCGATGGCCCGCTTGAGCATGCCGCGGTCGGTGGTCGGCGGGACGATGATGGCGGACGTCCCGGCGAACGACACCAGGGACACGTTGAAGCCGGGCGGCAGCATGTCGACGAACCCGCCGGCCGCGCTCTTGGCCGCGACCAGGCGGTTCGGCGCGACGTCGGTGGCCTCCATAGAGCGCGACACGTCGATCGTCAGCACGATCGTCGCCCGCTCCCGCGGCACGTCGACCTCGTCCTTCGGCTGCGCGAACGCCAGGTTGAGCGACACCAGCGAAAGCAGCGCCGCGCCGACGGCGATGTGCCGTTTCCACGCCGACTGCTTGGGCAGCACCCGCTGCAGGTTGTCGATGCCGTACTGCCGGGTGTGCCGCTGCTGGCGTCGGATCAAGAACACGTACAGCAGCGCGAGGGCCGGGACGATCAGCAGGAACCAGAGCCGCTCGGGATGCAGGAACATCGGGCTTGGGATCATCAGGGCCACCTCGCTCCCAGGGACACGGCGGCCAGGGCCGCAACCACCGCGAACGCCAGCCCGTAGCCGGCCCAGGTCGCGGTGACCTCCTTCTTGACTTCCTCGTAGCCGACCTCGGACGCGATGTTGCGGTACACCTGATCGAGCTGGCCGGTGTTCTCCGCGGTCCAGGCCTGGCCGTGCGTGACGCGCGCGATGGCCTGCATCTGCTCGCGGTCAGGGGGGACGCGCTCGCGCTTCCCGTCCAGATCCACCGACCCGTTCTCGGTGCCGTACGCGATCGTGTAGACCGGCACCTTGTCCTTCGCGGCGTCCGCGGATGCCTGCGCCGGGGCGCGTCCGGCGGTGTTGAAGCCATCCGACAGCATGACGATCGCGCCCGGCGCGACCGAGCCGTCGTCCCCGCGCGGGGCCATCTTGATGGCGTCCAACGCGGCGTAGATCGCACCGCCCATCGCCGTCGAGTCCTGGTAGTCGAGGGAGTCGATGGCACGCGACGCCATGACACGGTCGGTGGTCGGTGGGAGCCGCACGGACGGGTTACCGGACATGCTCACCAGGGCCAGGTTGTACTGCGGCGGGATCTCCTGGACGAACTGCTTCGACAGCGCCTTCGCCGCGTCCAGCCTGGTCGGCTTGACGTCCTTGGCCGCCATCGAGCGCGAGACGTCGATGACGAGCACCACCGTGGCGCGCTCCCGCGGCACCTTCTCCACGCCGTTGGGACGCGCCCACGCGGCGACGATCGTCACCAGGCTGAGCAGCGACATCGCGACCGCGAGGTGCCGCCGCCACTGCGACTGCGCGGGCACCACCGCGTTCAGCACGGCGGTGTTCGTGAAGCGCATGCCCGACCGGTTCTTGCGCCGCGACGCCCACAGGTACAACGCGACGAAGGCAGGGATCAGCAGCCACCACCACAGCCGCTCGGGGTTGAGGAAGTGCTGGGTGAAGAACTCGGTCACTTGGTCACCCCCTGTGGCGGCTGATGGAGCATGGCGGCGGTGCGCCGGTAGTTCAGGACGAAGCGGGCGATGTCGAACACCCAGTCGCGGTCGGTGCGCAGCTGGATGTGGCCTGCGCCGGAGCGGCGGATCGCCACCCGCACCCGTTCGCGCTGCGCCTGGGACGCCGCATTGAAACGGGCCCGGGCACCGGCGTCCGAGGTGTTGACGTAGCGCTGGAGGTCGGTCTCGGGGTCACGGATCAGGATGTCGCCGACGTCCGGGAAGTCCACCTCGCGCCGGTCGAGCACCTCGATGCAGATTACCTGGTTGCGGACGGCCAGCCGCCGCAGCGGACGCTCCCAGTCGGGCTCGACGTCGGGGCTGAGCTCGGTGTCGCCCGGGGACAGGAAGTCGGAGACGATGACACGCAGGCCGCGGCGGCGCTGCATGCGGTTCAGCGCCTCGATGCCGGCTGCCAGGTCGAACGGCCCGGTGCTCTGGTCGGGGACGATCGGCTCGCCCAGCATGCGGCGCAACAGGCCGTACAGCGCGGTGCGCCCGGAGCGCGCGGGGATGCGGGCGATCTTGTCGGGCCGCATGATCAGACCGCCGAATCGATCACCCATGCGCTGGCTCAGGAAGCCGATGGTTGCGATCGCCGCGATGCCGAGGTCGCGCTTGGTGACGCCCTCGGTGCCCCAGTTCATGGACGGGGTGACGTCGAGCAACGCCCAGACCTCGAGCTCGCGGTCGGCCATGGTGTCACGGACGTGCGGCACCCGCGTACGGGCAGTGACCGCCCAATCCATCTTGCGGACGTCGTCCTGGCCGGGCTCGTAGACCCGGGCATCGTTGGTCTCCGAGCCTGGACCCGGCAGCAGGCCGCGGTGGTCGCCGTGCAGGAAACCCTCCATGCGCCGGACGATCGTCAGCTCGAGCCGTCGCAGCGCCGCCTCGGGGGCGAGCTTGCTCAGCGGGATCGTCGCCTGCGTGGGCTCGCGCAGCACCGACGACAGGGCGCCGAGATCGGCGTCCTCCGGCGGCGTGAACGACACCTGGTTGGTCACTGGCTACCTCCCGCGCTCAGCGGCGCGGACCTTGATCGGGGTAGCCCTGCCCGTCCTGCGGGTAGCCCTGGTCGGGGTACTGCGGCTGGTTCGGGTAGGGCTGCGGGTAGCCGCCCTGCTGGCCGTAGGGCTGCTGCCCCTGCTGCGGGTAACCGCCCTGCTGGGGCACGTAGCCCTGCTGGCCCTGGGACGGGTACGGCTGGGCGTCCTCGGCCGGCGGCGGGAAGTCCGCCTGGCCGCCCTGCTCGGGGACCGGGTAGGCGTCCTGCCGGGGCGCGGCGGTGGCGGCCGGGCGGGAGGCGCCACCGCCGCGCCCCGGCAGGACGCCTACCCGGTCCCCGAGCAGGGCGGCCAGGCGGGAGGGCTGCGGGGAGTAGCTGTGCTGGGTGTGGGCCTGGGCGCGCTGCTCGGAGTTCCACACCGGGGTCGGGGCGGGCACCATGGCGAGGATCCGCTCGACCACCTGCACCGGGGAGATGTTGTCGGCGACCGCGTCGAAGCCCAGGACGAGGCGGTGCGCCATGACGTCCTTGGCCACGGCCTGGACGTCGGTGGGCAGCACGTAGTCGCGTCCGTGGATCAGCGCAACGGCCCGCGCGGCGGCGACCAGCCCCAGGGTCGCGCGCGAGGACGCCCCGATCTGGATCACCGGGACCAGGTCGGGCATGGCGAACTCGGCGGGGGTTCGGGTGGCCAGGACGAGCCGGACGACGTACTCGGCGACGAGGTTGTGCACGAAGACGTTGGACGCCTGATCCTGCAGCGCGAGCACCAGATCGGGGTTGAGGACGCGCTTGGCCTCCGGCGGCTGCACGCTCATGCGGCGCAGGATCTCGAACTCTTCGTTGCCGCGCGGGTACGGGACGTCGACCTTGAGCAGGAAACGGTCGCGCTGGGCCTCGGGCAGCGGGTAGACGCCCTCGGACTCGATGGGGTTCTGGGTCGCGATGACGATGAACGGCTTCGGCACCGGGTAGCTCTTGCCGCCGATGGAGACCTGCTTCTCGGCCATGAGCTCGAGCATCGCCGACTGCACCTTGGCGGGCGCGCGGTTGATCTCGTCGGCGAGGACGAAGTTCGCGAACACCGGGCCGAGGGAGATGTCGAACTTCTCCTGCTGCGCGGAGTAGATGCGGGTGCCGACAATGTCGGACGGCACCAGGTCGGGCGTGAACTGGATGCGGGCGAAGTCGCCGCCCACCACGTTCGCGAACGTGCGAACGGCCAGCGTCTTGGCGGTGCCCGGGACGCCCTCGAGCAGCGTGTGCCCCTTCGCGAGCAGGCTGACCATCAGCTGCTCGACCATGTGCTCCTGACCGACGATGACGCGCTGCACCTCCGCGATCGCCTCGCCGATGATCTGCGCGGACGCCTTGGTGTCACCCGCCCCCGTTCCGGACCCGGCCGAGCCCGTCGTCGGGTTCTCGGTGGTGCGGATCTCGGATCCGTCGGAAGCACTGGAGGTCGTCACGCACGTCTCCTGACAAGCTCGGGCCGGTGGCTGGTGTTGGCGGGCGCTAAGTACCATACCCGCTCGCCCTGTCAGGGCCTCGGCGCCCCGTCGGGCAGAATGGTCGTGCCCACGACGGATTGGAAACCCATGACGGATCAGCCCAGCGAACCGGTCGACGAGCCGACGGCGGCGCAGGCGACCCCGCTGGTCCCGGCGGACCCGCCGAAGGTCGGCGACTTCTGGTTGGACGCCCGGCTGACCGCCGCAGCGTCCGGTGTGGTCTACCAGGCCCATGACGACCAGAACACGCCGGCCATGGTGCTGCTGCTGTCCGAGGGCGCCGCCGGGGACGCCGCGGCGCGCGACCGCCTCGCAGGGGCCGTGAACAAGCTCCACATCGACACGGTGCTGGCCCGCGGCGGGCACGGCCAGGACGAGGGCCGGCTGGGACGCCGCTTCCGTCCCGAGGACGACGATCCCGTCGGCCCCGAGGACGCCCCGCTCGCGCCGTGGGTGGCGCTCGCCTACGACGGCAGCCCTGCGGCGCTGGAGGAGGGCAGGCGGCTGCTCGCGGAGATCGACCTGTCGTGGTTGCCGAACGTCGGGCGGGCGTCCGGGCCCGACTACCAGCACTACTGGATCGAGCAGGGTCGCCCCGGCGCCTGGCGGCTGTGGCCGCTGCCGTGGCCCGGACGCGACGACCGTGCGGGTTGGATGTCGGTGCTGGCGTCGTGGCTGCTGATGCTGCTGCTGATGTGCCTGGCGGTGCTCATCGCGATCCTGATCTTCCAGGGCTCCCCGCCGCAGAGCCCGCCACCGCCGGTGCCGACCTCCGCGTCCGGTTCGGGCTCCCCGTCCACCGCGTCGGGTTCGCCGTCGCCCCAGTCGGGATCGCCATCCCCGCAGTCGGGCTCGCCGTCCCCGGCGTCCGGTTCGCCGAGCCCGGGCACCTCGCCGACCCCGCCGAGCAAACTGTGACGCTGCGGTTGATCGCCAGCGACCTGGACGGCACTTTCCTCAGCCCGGACGGGACGATCAGCGAGCTCAACCGTGAGGCCGTCCTCGCGGCGAAGGACGCCGGCATCCGCTTCGTCGTCGCCACCGGGCGTCCGTCCCGCTGGCTCGGCGTGCTTGAGGCGATCGCGGACGCCGATCCCTTGGTGATCTGCAGCAACGGCGCGATCATCTACGATCCCGCCCGGCGCGAGGTGGTCGCCCAGCGCGGCCTCCCCGCCGACGACCTCCTGTCCCTGGTGAACGACCTGCGCGGCGCGCTGCAGGGGTGCTCGTTCGCCCTCGAGCGGGGAGACCTGTTCGGCTGCGAGCCCGCCGCGCTCGACCTCCATGAAGGGGACGCGCCGCCGACCGTCCTCGTCGCGACGCTGCCGGCGCTGCTCGAGCGGGTCTCCCCGGTCGTCAAGCTGCTCGTGTTCCATCCGACGCTCACCTCGGACGCGATGCTGGCCGCCGCCCTGCCCATCGCCGCAGGGCGGGCGACCGTGACGCACTCACTCACCCACGACAGGTTCGGGATGCTGGAGCTCAGCGGTCCGGGCGTCACGAAAGCGGCGATGCTCACCCTCGTCGCCGAGCGGCTCGGCGTCGACCCCGCGGACGCGATCGCGTTCGGCGACATGCCCAACGACCTGGCGATGCTTCGCTGGGCCGGTCGCGGCTACGTCATGGCGGAGGCGCACCCCAGCCTGCACCGCGAGTTCGAGACCATCGGCAGCAACGCGGACTCCGGCGTGGGACGCCAGATCCTCGCCCTGCTCGGCGCCGACCCCACCGGACGGACCCCTCAGGCGTAGCCCAACTCGTGCAGCCGCTCGTCGCCGATGCCGAAGAAGTGCGCGATCTCGTGCACGACGGTGATGTACACCTGCTCCACGACCTGCTCGGTGGTGTGGCAGATCGAGAGGATCGGCCGCCGGAAGATGCGGATGCGATCGGGCAGGACGCCCGCGTAGTTCGAGTCGCGCGAGGTCAGCGGGATGCCCTCGTAGAGGCCGAGCAGCCGCGGCATGTCGGCCGGCGCGTCGTCCTCCACGAGGATCACGCAGTTCTCGAGCAGGTTGAACAACGCATCGGGGACCTGGTCGATCGCCTGTTCCACGAGTGCGTCGAAATCGTCGGCCCCCACGTGGATCGCCATGCCGCCGCCCTCGACCCCGCCGCGCTCAGTTGGCTTGGCCGGGGTTGCCCTGCTGCGTGTTCTGGCCCTGCTGGGTGTTCTGGCCCTGCTGGGGCCCCTGACCGCCTTGCCCGGTGTTCTGGTTCACGCCGGTGGCCTGCTGCAGCCGGTCGATGTGCTCGCTGGCCTGCGCCTTGGTGAGGTCGGCCGGCAACTGCTCGCCCGCCTGCTTGGCCAGGTTGTCGAGGTAGCCACGCTGGGCGTCGGTCATGGGCTGGTCGCCGGTGACCCAGTCTTCCGGGTCTTTCACGGGTCCGCCGGCGTTACCGGGCGTACCAGCGCCGATCACGTCGTCCGCGCCCGAGATCGGGGCGTTGTTCTCATCTGGAAGGTTCTGCTGCGTCATGTCGGCCACTGTAGAGAGTGGCACCGACAGTTCTCGACACCCTCGTGAGTCACGGAACCGTTCGTCCTCAATCGGGCAGTCAGCGCGGCCAGTAGTGGGCGTCCGTCGTCGGGCGCGAGCCGAAGATCGCCTGCCCGACCCGCACGACCGTGGCGCCCTCGGTGATCGCCAGCTCGTAGTCACCGGACATGCCCATCGAGAGTTCGTCGAAGCTGAGCCCGTCCGGGGCATCCTCGCGCAGGTGATCGCGCAGCGTCCGCAGACGGCGGAAGCAGGCGCGGACGCGGTCCGCGTCCGGGGTGAACTCGGCCAGCGTCATGAGGCCCTTCACCCGCAGGCTGCTGAAGGCCGGCAGCTCCTTGACGAACGCCGGCACGTCCGCGGGCGCCAACCCGTACTTGCTCTGTTCGTCCGAGGTGTTCACCTGCACGAACACGTCGAGGCCGCGTCCCGCGTCCTGCAGCCGTCGGTCGAGCGCCTCCGCGATGCGCACCGAGTCGAGGGCTTGGAACTCGCTGGCGAACGCCGCGACGTCTTTGGCCTTGTTGGTCTGCAGGTGCCCGATCACGGCCCATTCGACGCCGAGGTCGGCGAGGTTCTCGGCCTTGCGAGCGGCCTCCTGCACCTTGTTCTCGCCCAAGCGCGTCATGCCCGCGGACACCGCCAGCCGGAGCCGGTCCTCGGGGACCGTCTTGCTCACCGGCAGCAGCCGCACCTCAGCGACGTCGCGGTCGACCCTGCGCGCGGCCGCCGCGATGCGGTCGCGCACGGCGGCGAGGTTGCGGACGAAGTCGTCCTCCGTCCTTGCGGTCTCGTAGCGAGCCGGCACTGTCATCGGGGTCTCCTCTCGGCGCGACGGGGCGGTCCGGGCGCTCAGGCTTGCTAGGGACGCTAGCACCCTGCGACGAGACCAGCGTCCGCGCGGGCGCCCCTGCTAGCGTGTTCTCCACCCCTTGTGAGGAGTGCTATGACCCGCCTGCTCGACCTGCCCTCGTCCGTACTGACGACCCTCGATCGCCGCGACCTGGTGGACTCCGTCCGCGAGTCCGAGGGACGCGTCATGGCCGCCGAGACCATCGGGGCCTACCAGCCGCTCCTCGAAGACGTCACCAACGCCGAACTCGTGGCCGGGTTCGGCGCCGACCTGCTCATCTGCAACCTCTTCGACGTCGACACCCCGTCGATCGCGGGGCTCCCCGAGTGCGCGCCCGACGACGTCATCCGGACGCTCAAGGAGCTCACCGGACGCGTCGTCGGGATCAACTTGGAGCCGTTCGGGGTCCCCGCGGGCCGTCTCGCCACCGCTGCCAACGCCAGCCGGGCCGTTGCTCTGGGCGTCCAGTTCATCGTCGTGACGGCTAACCCCAAGACGGGCGTCGACAACGCGTCCATCGCCGCGTCGGTCAGGGAGGTCTCGGACGCCGTCGGCGACGCCGCCATGGTGGTCGGCGGCCGCATGCACGGTTCGGGCATGCTCGCCGAGAGCGGCTCGCGCATCGTCGGCGTCGAGGACGTCCGCGGCTTCGTCGAGGCGGGGGCCGACATGGTGCTGCTGCCCGCCCCGGGCACCGTCCCGGGAATCACGGCCGAGCACATCCATCACCTCATCGACACCGCCCACGATCTCGGCGCGCTCGCGCTGACCGCCATCGGCACAAGCCAGGAGGGCGCCGATCCCGCGACGATCCGGGCGATCGCGCTGGCGTGCAAGCAGGCGGGCGCTGACGTCCATCACCTCGGCGACGGTGGCTACAGCGGCATTTCGGCACCAGAGAACGTCTTTCACTACTCCGTCGCGATCCGCGGCGTCCGGCACACGTACCGGCGGATGGGCTGGTCGATCCGGCGCTGACCCGGAGCCCGCTTCGTGCCGCTTCCCTCCATGGACGCCGCACAGCGGCTGGACAGCTTGCCACCAGCAAGGTTCGCCAGGTTCCGAGCGACGCTGTCGACGCGTCCCAGCGATGCGCACCCGCAGCCGCGCCCGTCCCAGCGATGCGGGCACGCCGATGACCCCGTTCAGGGCGGGGTCATCGGCGTCCGTGAGTCACGTCCTCCCGGCAAGACAGGCGCGGCGAACTGAAGGTCTCCGGCACCCGTGGGTGCTCGGGGCCGGGCGGTTCGGATTCATGCTGGGGCGTGGCCAGGCCCCATGGCGGAGGCAAGCGGTTCGTCGTCCTCGTCGGATAGCCGCCGCGGCCATCCCTGCTCGCGCGGCGGCGGACGACCGATGAGAACGCTTCCGTCCGGGGTGCTCAGGTAGCGATAGCCGAGCGGGGATTCCCACACCACAACGCCCGGCCGGGGCTGACTCATGCGCCAGCCTCCATGGGTCTTCAAGCGGTGCGCGTAGCGAGACAAGGGAGCCAGGTTCCCCGGCCGCGTCCTGACGTGCCCCGACCGGAGCGGAGAAGTCGTACGCCATGGTGTGATCCAGGTCGCAGCGCCGCGACGGCGTGACGCCGAAGGGGAATGCGTCGACCGGATTCCGCTCTTGAACCGCCAGCCGCATCGCAGCGGGTGGCACGTAGCCGTCCACGCCGTCGGACGCGGTCACGTCAAGGACCGGCCGCACGATCACATGGGCGTCCCGCAGCAGGGCCTGCAGCTGAGGCAGGAGCACCGTGCCCCACCGCTTGACCGCCGCCACTCCGTGGGCGGGCTCATCCAGCTCGCCGGCGTCCAGCCGGACGATCAGTTCGGCCGACCGACCGATGCGCCGCCCCCGGCCGCAATCCGTGGGCGCTTCGTGGGCCGCGGCAGCGTCCCCCTGGATGCTGGAAGCACCTCGATCGTCGCCGCGGTGCTCGTCGTTGGCACGCCCGGTGAGGCGTCCGAGAGGCAGGGTTTGCTGGCCGAGAACGTGGCGAGCCATCACCCCGAGCGCCGTCGCACGTCGAGTTCGCACGAGCCCGTGGTCAGGAAGGTAACCCTCAAGATGATCGAGAGCCTGATCCAGGTCGAGCCCGTCGCGCGCGTCGAGCCGCCCCACAGGTCACAGTGCCCGTCTTTGATCTGATCGACGAACACGAACCGGTCGGCTGCAGCTTTCGCGACACGCTCCGCCGCGGCCTGCGGATCGGCGGCGATGATCCAGCCAGGAATCTGCCGGCGCACCCGCTGCCAGGACTGGTGCGCCAGGGCGACCTGGCAGTGCCCATCGAGCCGAGCACACGCTTCGGCGTCCAGCTTGGCCAGCGCGGCATCGTCGGCCACGCGGCCGGCCTCCCACAGCCCGATCGTGCCGTCGACGGCGAGGCGGAACAGCGTCGGGTGGCGGTGGCGCAGGTTCAACAGGGTGGCCATCTTGCCCATCGCGGCGCCGACGCTCACCCCGATCAGGGCGGCGATCTCACCCGCGACGAACTCCGCCACCGTCGGTGTGCCGTCGGCCCCGATCACGATCGCCTGCTCCGCCCCCGTCACCAGTGCCGTCTCGTCGACTCGCGCGTGATCGCACAGCGCCAGGATCGCGAGGGCCTTGGCCACCGCAGCCGCGCGCTCAGCACGTTCGGCGTGCAGCAGCGCCTCTGCGGCGGCGGCCTGATCGGCCAGCACGAGTTCCTTCATGCCTCCAAGAATAATCGAACACACTACCTATTACTAGACGATTGGGGCACCTGTGGACAACCACGTTCGGTCGCTTCGACCCTGTGGAGACAGACGCGGACGGGCCGCTCGGCGGAAGCCATATGCAGCGCCCCACCGACCACAACCTGGGGTCGCGGTCCCGCTGACCTAGGACCGGCGTCCCGCCGCGGCGCGAGGGTCGTTTGAGCAAACGTTGAGCCCTCGGGCCCTCGAAACAGCCGCCAAACGGCTCCGACAAGGTGGGGCGAGCGGGGCTCGAACCCGCGACCCAGGGATTATGAGTCCCCTGCTCTGACCGGCTGAGCTATCGCCCCAGGAGTGTGCATCTTACCGGCTGCCCAGCCCTCAACACCGTGGTGGCCAAGTAGCGGGGTGAGAAGGGCTGTAGCGCTTCCTGGGTCACCTCGGCGCCGCGCAGCGCAGGGTGAGCCGCCCCTCACCCCTCCGCGTCGCGCCGACGCCGGGTGAGTTGGCGGACGACTGTCCTGGTCAGGTTGGCGTTCAGCCCCAGGACACCACCGGCCACGTCGTCAATCACCCCGGCGGACGCGGCGAGAGCCTGGTCGACAGCCCGCTCCGCGGCGATCCGAGGCAGGCCGACGTCGACCCCGAAGTCGACGAAATGGCGCCGGACGAAGCCCTCGGTGCGTCCGCCCATGCTCAGCGCGGCAGTGTGGTCGCCGAACGGCAGCGTGCTCGGGACGTCGTAGAGCGGCGCGACCCGCCACTCCCCCGACGGCTCGGCCAGCACCGACACGTTCTTCGCGTGCAGGTCGCCGTTGCCGGTCAGCCACGCCCAGATCAGTTGCAGGAGCACCGAACGCAGCGCGACCACGCGGGCGGCGCAGGCGTCCGCCACCGCTTCGACCAGCTGTTCGGCCGTGACGCGGTACTTGTCGCCCGGGTGCACCCCGAGAAGCTGGGTGGCGTCCTCGACCGCGAGTCGGGACGGGCGTCCGCTGGCGGGACGATCGAAACGCCCGATCAGCAACCCCGGCTCACCCGCTGCGTCGGGGACGATCTCGCTCCGGACGACCGGCAGCTTCAGCCCGGACGCCTGGGCCAGAAAGTAGTGTTCGTTCGCGACGACGCCCGGGTAGTCAGGCGGGCTGACTTTCAGGATCGCCTCGCGCGAGGCCAGCGTCGCCGGCAGGGTGAGCATGCCGGCGGACAGCTTTTCCTGCGCACCCGGCAGCGCGACGCGGTCGACCGGCGCCCCCGGCGCGAACAGGTCGGCGTACCGGCCCGGGTAGCGCGGCTCGGCCAGCTCGACGTGAGGCTCGGGCTCGACCGGCGCGACCCCTTCGGGAACGACCTGGACGTCCCCGACCGTGTTCGCGCCGACGGCCAGCAGCAGCGACAGCTCGTCGTCCGCGGACGTCTTGACGCTGCGGCGCAGGGCCTGCAGGCGCCGCCCCTCGGGCAGGAGCCCCGCGAAGAACGCCGGCACCGAGCCGGCCGGACTGAACACCGGGGGCCGCCCCTTCGGCAGCGTGTGCGCGACGTCGGGTCCGGCGTAGTCGGGCAGGTAAGCGAAGGTCGTCCCGCCGTCACCGCGGGTCAGCGTCGCGGCGGGCACGCCGTCCTTGTGCACGACCGCGCGCTCCACCGCCCGCGCGTCGGCGTGGCCGCGGCCGGCGACCGCGTCCGGCAGCCTGTCGTGACGGCGGGATTGACTCACGACGGCTCCGCCTGCGAAGCACCGCGCACCCGGACGACAAGCTCGACGCCGAGGGCATCCAGCAACTGCTCGAGCTTGTCGAGGCGCAGCGTTTGCTTGCCCGACTCCACCTCGCGGACGAACCGCTCCGAGACCCCAGAGACCGCGGCGGCGTCCGCCTGGGTGAGGCCGAGCGCGCGGCGTCGCTGGGTCACCATCCCTGCCAGGTCAGCCACGCCCCACCCCACTCACCGGCACGAACGTGCCGTTCCGGCGAGCATAGGCACCGATCCTGCCCAACGTCAACACAATTCGGCAGGATCGTGCCGCTTCGCGCCCTTGAAGGGTCGCCTCCGCCCCACGATGTCTCGATCCGGCACGACCGTGCCGGTTCCGCGGGCTTCACGGTGCCGCTAGCGTCCCGGCGAGCCCGCGACGGAACGATCGTGCCGGTCGCTCAGTGCCAATCGAGGACCGGCCAGCGGTTCCGCTTCGCCTCGGCGTTCAGGCCGAGGTCGGGGTCGACCGCGAACGGGTGTCCCAGCAGGCTCAGCCAGGTGACGTCCGACTGCGAGTCGCCGTATCCGTAGGAGGACGCCAGGTCCGCACCGTTGGCGTTGGCGTACCGCAGCAGCCAGCCCGCCCGGGCCTCGTCCACCACGGGCGGCGCGGTCAGATACCCCGTCAGGACGCCGTCCCGAACGTCCAACTGGGTCGCTGCGATCTCGTCGAACAGTTCCCCGAGCGGCGCGACGAGCGGCGCGGGCACGCCGGTCACCAGGACGGTGCGGTGCCCGGCCGCGCGATGCTCCTCGATGCGGGCGAGGGCGTCCTTCCGCACGGACGCGCGCAGCTTCTCGGCGTACTCGCCCTGCACGGCGCGCTCCAGGTCGGCCAGCTTCAGGCCCTGAAAACGCCGCGCGAACCGGCGCAGGAACTCGCTGCGGTCGCGCCGCTCCGCGGCCACGTAGCTCGGCGCGTTCCACAGCATGGACGCCAACTCCCCCGCCGTCCCCGTGGCGCCGCGCAGCGCCGGCTGCAACGCGATGTGCTGCATGACCACGGTCGCCGAGGCGACCGTGCCGTCCAGGTCGAACACGGCGATGACGCCCTCGGCGGGCGCGATCGGGGCGTCCGCCTTGTCGGACTCCGACCGACGGCGCGCGTCGCGCGACGCCGAGTAGTCCCTGGTCAGGGTGACGATGGCGGGCATGTGATGTTCGGTGAGGTAACGCCACCAGTCGACGGCGGCGATATCGAACCCGATCAGCCCGTCGCGCATGACGCGCTGGCCGTCCGGCTGGACCTCCGACAGGTCGTCCAGCAACTGCCGGGTGTGCCGGTCGTCGAAGACCAGTTCGGAGCGCGTGTAGTTCTTGTACAGGTCGACATACTTGCGCAGCGTCGTCAGCCCGGCGCGCTGCTTGTGCAGCGTCCCCGACCAGCGACGCGCCTGCGTGCCCCGCGGCACCAGGGACGCCGCGACCTCGCCGATCCGCAGGGCCTTCTCCTGCGCCCCGATCACGGATTCCACGAGCGGGCCGCGGCTATAGGTCCACAGCGGCACCTCGATGTCGCGGCCGCGGGCGTCCTTCTGCGGGTGATTGGTGAAGTAGGAACGCACCGCGTCCACCATCGCGTGGAACGGCAGCGGGTTCGTCGTGCCGGAGACCACCTGGTAGTACGCGTCGGCCCCGCTGCGCCGGTACTCCCCCAGCGCCAGCGCGACGACGACGCCGACGATCATGTCCACCGGGACGACGTCGAGCAACGAATCGGGCAGCGCCGGGAACTGCTTCAGCATGCCGCGGGCGTACGCCATGATCAGCGGGTCGGCGACCTTGTAGCCGTCGATCCAGCCGGGGAACGGCCACTGGTGCGAGCTCTCGATGATGGACGGCCGCACCACCGACAGCCGCTTTCCGCGTCCGGCCCACTGCGTCTCGGCGACCCGCTCGGCCATGGCCTTGGTGAAGGTGTAGACGTCGGTCCAGCCGAGGGTCTGGGCCCGGAGGCGTCCGGCGTCGACGAGTTCTTGCTTGATCGCGACCAGGCGCGCCTCCTCAGCGGCGGCCGCGATCGCGTGCGGGCCCTCCTTGCCATGCATGATGCGCGCCACCCGCAGGTGGCCGGCCAACGCCTCGGACTTGCGCGACTCGACCTCGGCCTCGCGGCGCACCTCGTCCGCCCAGGCGCGCTCGGCCTCCCAGTCGACGGTGTGCGGCAGCGGCCCCTCGGTACGCAGCCCGCGCGCGGACCCGCCGACGTAGGCGGTGGAGACGTGCACGACGTGCGGGTCGAGGCCGGCGGCGTCCAGCACTCCGTAGAGCCCGACCGCACCGCCGACGTTGGTGTCGAACGCCTCGTCGATGGGCAGATCGAACGACACCGCCGAGGCACAGTGGATGGCCGCGTGCAGCTCCCCGACCTCACGGAGGTACGCGATGGCGTCCTGGTTGCGCTCGAGGCCGGTCAGGTCGCCCTCGATCACGCCGACGCGGCGGAAGAACTCCTCGCGCGCCCCCTCCTCACCGCGCGCCGAGACGAACCCGGCGAAGGACGGCTTCGCGAGCAGGGCGTCCAGCCGCTCCCTCGCGGAGCTTCCCCGGCCGGGCCGAACGACGGCGATCGGGTCGACGTCGTCGGTGAGCTCCAGCAGAGCCAGCAACACCGCTTGGCCGACGAAACCGGTGGCTCCCGTGAGCAGGATGCGACGACGCTGGGCTGTGCTGGGCGTGGACAACGGACCTCCGAAAATGCTGAGAAAGGGGCGGGGCCGGCAGGCCTTCGGACCCGATGAAGGCTAGCCGTCACCGTAGTGTATGGTCCCCGCCATGGCGACAGCTCTCATCACCGGGGGTACCTCGGGCATCGGATTTGCCTTCGCCCGAGCCTTCGCCGCCCGCGGTGACGACCTGGTGCTGGTCGCCCGGGACGAGGCCCGGCTCGCCCGGGTCGCCGAGGAGCTGCGCGCCCGCCACGGCGTCGCTGTCGAGGAGTTGGCCGCCGACCTGTCGCAGCGCGACCAGGCCCAGCGCGTCGCCGATCGCCTCGAAGAAAGCGCGCGTCCGGTCGAGATCCTGATCAACAACGCGGGGTTCTCCGTGGGCAGCCCGCTGCTGGCCGAGTCGATGGAGCGGCACGACGTCTCCGGCGAGGTGATGATGCGAACGGTCGTCCTCTTGCAGGGCGCCGCCGGACGCGCCATGAGTTCCCGCGGGAGCGGCACCATCGTCAACCTCAGTTCGGTCGCGGGCTCCATCACCCAGGGCCACTACTCGGCGATCAAGGCCTACGTCCGGGTGCTGACGGAGTCGCTCGCCGTCGAACTGGCCGGCACCGGCGTCCGGGTGTGCGCCCTGTGCCCGGGCTGGGTGCGCACCGAGTTCCACTCCCGCGCGGGCATCAAGGGCTCCTCGATCCCGGGTTTCCTGTGGCTCAAGGACGACGACGTCGTTCGCGGTTGTCTGCGCGACCTCGAGCGCGGCAAGGTGATCTCGGTGCCGGACGTCCGGTACCGAGTCGCCACCGCGTTCCTTCGGCACGCGCCGCGGCGCATCGTGCGGGCGATCTCGGGCAAGCTGAGTTCCGCACGAAGAAACGAGTGACCCGCGCTCCGCACGGATCGCCACAACCACGCTCAGAGCCAACGACACGCGCTCGGCAGCGCAACGCAGAAGGGGAATGGGCCATGGCGCCTGACGTCAAGCATCAGAAGTGGTGGGGCTGGGGTATCGAGGGGATCCCCTCGTTCAACTACGC
Organism: Nigerium massiliense; assembly: GCF_000826085.1. Classification (GTDB taxonomy): domain Bacteria; phylum Actinomycetota; class Actinomycetes; order Propionibacteriales; family Propionibacteriaceae; genus Propioniciclava; species Propioniciclava massiliense. The sequence continues at coordinate 632,286 of NZ_CCYM01000003.1, forward strand.
GAACAAACCCGCGTTCGCACCGTTCGTGCGGGAGCACATCGGCCTCGACCTGGACACCGCGCCGGTCGTCCCACACCCCGACTTCGCCGAGCTGGACGTCCCGCAGCCGCGGATCAGCGACGACGATCTGGCCGCGGTGCGCGGCATCGTCGGCGACGACAACGCGGTGACCGACGACGAGATCCGCATCATCCATTGGGCCGGACGCAGCGTCCGCGACCTCATCCGGACGCGCGCCGGCGACTTCACCCGCGTGCCCGACGTCATCGCGTACCCGGGCTCGGACGAAGAGGTGCAGGCCCTGCTGGCCGCCGCCGTCGAGCGCGACTGGGTGGTCATCCCGTTCGGTGGGGGCACATCGATCTCCGGGTCCCTGAACGCCGAGGATGACGAGCAGCGCACGGTCGTCACCGTCGACATGGGCCGCATGAACAAGCTGCTGGACGTCGACGAGCACTCGGGACTGGCCCGCGTCCAGGCCGGCATCCTCGGTCCCGACCTGGACGCCGCCCTCGAGGCCCGCGGACTCACGATGGGCCACGTCCCCGACTCGTTCACCTACTCCACCCTCGGTGGCTGGGCGGCCACGCGCTCCTCCGGCATGCAGTCGGACAAGTACGGCGACATCGCCGACATGGTCCGCGGGCTGCGCATGGCGCGTCCCGACGGCATGGTCACCCTCCGCGACCTGCCCAGCACGTCGTCCGGCCCCTCGGTGCGGGAGATGATCCTCGGATCGGAGGGCCGCCTGGGCATCATCACCGACGTCACGATCCAGGTGAGCCCGCTGCCGGAGCACCGCGAGGTGATCGCCTACATGTTCCCGACCTGGGACGTCGCGCTGCGCTGCATGCACGACATCGCCCGGTCCGAGGTGCATCCGACGTTCGCGCGCATCTCGGACGCCGCCGAGACCGGGTTCTCCCTGGCCACCCAGAAGGCGCCGACGAGCGCGATCAAGAAGGTGTCCGCGTTCGGCCAGGAGAAGCTGTGGGACTTCCTGCGGCTGCGCGGCTGGGACACCGACGCGATGTGCCTCTCCTACGTCTGCTACGAGGGCTCCCCGAAGCGGATCGCCGAGGACAAGAAGGCGGTCAAGGAACTGGTCGGACGCCACGGGGGCATCGTGCTCGGCTCCGGCCCGGGTGCCCTGTACGACCAGAAGAAGTTCGACACCCCGTACCTGCGCGACTTCCTGCTCGACCGCGGCACCGTCGGTGACGTCTCCGAGACCGCCGCGCCCTGGTCCAAGCTGGCCGAGGTGCACCGGCGCGTCCGCGAGGAGGCCCAGGAGGCGTTCGACCGCATCGGACGCCAGGGCTTCGTCATGTGCCACATGTCGCACTCGTACCACTCGGGCGCCTGCCTGTACTTCACGTTCGCGTTCACCCTCGGCGACGAGGACAAGGCGCTGGCGGACTACGACGAGGTGAAGTCGTCGATCCAGCAGGCGTTCATGGACGCCGGATCGACCCTGTCGCACCACCACGGCGTCGGCACCGAGCACAAGCCGTGGATGGCCCAGGATCTCTCCCCCGCGGGCGTCGACCTGATGAAGGGCCTGTTCCGCGAAGCGGACCCCGCCGGGAACCTCAACCCCGGCAAGGTCATCGACGTCGAAAAGCGCTGAGGACGCGGGTCGCGCGGCTCAGACGAGCTGCGCGACCACGGTGAAGGTGAAGAACCCGAGCACCGTCGAGACCAGGATCACCGCGGCGATCCGGCCGTTGTCGGCACCGAAGCGCTCCGCCAGCATGGACGCGTTCGCCGCGGACGGCAACGCCGCGACCAGCACCAGCACCGCCAGGGACGCCTCGGCCAGCGGCAGGCCGGCCAAGATCGCGCCGCGTCCGAGCAGCCAGACGAGCACCGGGTGCGCGATCAGCTTCAGGCCGGTCAGCCACGCCACGTCGCCGGGCAGGACGCGGCGCCCGTCCCGGTGATCCGCCGCCGACAAGGCCTCGCGCGCGAGCACGGCACCGATCGTGAACAGCGAGGCCGCCGAACGAGGCGTCCAGCCAGGAGCGACGGGCCCGGCGGGCGGTCAGCGCACCGACGCCCAGGATCAGCAGCCCGGAGACCAGCCACACCCCCCATCGCGGTGGGGCCGAGCAGCCGCGCCACGGGCGTCCGCGCGCCGAACTGGAACAGCATCGCCGACAGCGAAAGAAGTACAGCACGTAGGTGTTCAACCCCGGGACCGACTCGACCGGCAAGAACCGCGTCCGCGCGGCGAGGTAGCCGATCAGCACGAGCGCGAAGAACGGAACGATCACGGGGAGGATGGCCACGACGCGCAGTCTCTCACCGTGTGCGAGGGCGTCCGGACACTGAAAACGGGCCAGGAGATCACTCCTGGCCCGTCCGGGATTTCGTGTGGCTCCCCCGATAGGACTTGAACCTATAACCCTCTGATTAACAGTCAGATGCTCTGCCGATTGAGCTACAGGGGATCGCTCGCGCAAGAAGAGACACTACCAAATCTTCGACAGATGCTCCAAACCGGTCAGCTCATCCACTCGGCGCGGACGCGGTCGAGCTCGGCCTGCGCCTGCGCGGCGGTGGCCGGATCGCCGAGGTTGACGCCGCGGCCGGGGGTGATGGCCCACACGACGCCGTCGGCGTCCTGGCCGAGCGGGCGTCGGGCGGCGATCACGGCGGACTTGGCGCCGCCCAGCGTCACGGTCTGGGCGAAGACGATCGTCTGCTCGACCCGCTCGCGGAACAGCTCCGGCAGTTGGCCGGGCTCGCCCAGCGCGATGGTCTCGCGGCGGCGCGGCTCGGCCGTCGTCGTCCACCGCAAGGTGCGCGTGTCGGCGTCCCAGCCGCCCTTCTCGATCTCGTGCCAGCGCACCGCGCTCCACTGCCCCGGCACCCCGATGACGAGCCGGTCGAACAGCCCGGCGGCGTACCGGTCGTCGCCCTTGCCCCAGGCGAGGACGCGGCGGTCGGCCACCCCGGAGTCGCGGAGGTAGGCGTCCAGATCGTCGCGAATCGGCTTGGGCAGGCGGCCACGATCGAAGATGCTCACCCGACCATTGTCCCCGACAGCTCCGCGAGTTCCGCACTGCGGCGCAGCCGGTCGAGCGCGGACCGCTCCCGGCGCCGCACCGTGGACGTGCTGATCGCCAGGGCGTCCGCGGTCTGTTGGCAGGACAGCTGCAGGCGTCCGAAGCCGTAGAGGCACTCCACCACCGTGCGCTCGTCGTCGGGCAACCGCCGCAGCACGCGGTGCAGGCCGAGTTCGTCGGGGAGTTGTTCGGCGGGCGGCAGCGACTGGTCGAGGTCGGGCAGGGCGTCGAGCGACACGGGCGCCCGGTAGCCCAGCAGCCCGCGCACCCAGTCGACCGGACGCCCCACCTCCTGGGCGACCTCGGCGGCGCTCGGCGGACGCCCCAGGCTGACCGCCATGGCGGCCGCGGCGCTGTGGACCCGGATGCGAGCCCGGGCGCGTCCGGTCGGCATCGGCAGCGCGCCGCAGCGGGTGGCGGCGCTGTCGGCGATCCTCGTGCGGATCCAGGGCAGCGCGAACGTCGCGAACCGTGCCCCGCGGCGGTGGTCGTAGCGGCGCAACGCCTCCATGAGGGCGAGCGTCCCCTCCTGGAACAGCTCCTCGCGCTCGGCGTCGTCGCGACGGTCGAAGGAGCGCAGGACGAGCATGACCAGCCTCAGGTTCGCCGACACCATCTGCTCCCAGGCACGCTCCCCCTCCCGGACGAGCGCATCCAGTTCCGCGACGGTGACGGACACGCCCGGTGGCGGCTCTGCAGTCGCGGACGTGCGCAGTTCGGCGGCCAGGACGCCGGCTTCGATGGCGCGGGTGAGACGCTGCTCGGCGCGCGCGTCCGGGACGGGAACGGTGAAATCGAGTGTCAGGGGCATGCCCTCACGATGGTGTCGGCGGCGCGCCGACGAGCGCTCTGCACAGGCCCGGCGCGGGCAACACCCGGTCAACACCGGCGGCCGTGTCGCCGTTGCGCCGCGCGCGTCCGGCTACTCGGGCCCGACGGCCTCGGCCTGCAGGACGCGGCGACGCGACTCCAACTCCAGCAGCTGGGCGAACATCTTGTTGTACTCCACCTGGTGTTCGAGGGGGTTCGTGCGCTGCAGCTTCGACTTGTGGTTCGCGATCGTCCGCTCCAGCGTGAGCAGCCGTAGCCGCGCGGAGTACTCGCGCGCGTAGTGCGCCGACGGGCGCCGCAGGAGACCCTCCACCGACAGCGAGATGAACAGCTGCTGCCCCACCGGCTCGGTGACCGTGCCGAGGATCGCCTGCAGCCAGTCCGGGGTGGCCCGGTCGATGCCGGTCGCGATCTCGAAGGCACGCCGGTAGGCCGGGTGGGTGAAGTCGTCGGCGCTGATGCCGTTCCAGTCGGCGTCGAAGCACTGCGGTTGCTGGATGAGCAGCTTCAGCGTCCCGCGCTCGACGGCCAGCCGCCGGTCGCGCGGGTCGGGCAGCACCGCCAGCTGCTCCTGGCCGGGCGAGGGCTCCTGTTCGGTGTGCCCGGCCGGGTCCTTGGGCGTGGCCCGGTTGTTGGCGCGGGTCACCTCGGCGCGCACCTCGTCGGGGTTCATCCCGACCATGCCGGCCAGCTCCCGGATGTAGCCGCTGACCAGGGACGCGTCCCGCACGCTGCCGACCAGCGGCGCGGCGGCGCGGATCGCGGCGAGGCGCCCGTCGGCGCGGTCGAGGTCGTGTTTGCTGAGCACGTTCTTCATGACGAACCGGTACAGCGGCACCCGGCGGGCCACGAGCTCGCGCACGGCGGCGTCCCCCTGCTGGATGCGCAGGTCGCACGGATCCAGCCCGTTGGGCTCGACGGCCACGTACGTCTGGGCGATGAAGTTCGCGTCGGAGTTGAACACCTTCAGCGCGGCGTTCTGACCGGCGGCGTCCCCGTCGAAGGTGAAGATCACCTCGCCGCTCATCGCGTCGGCGGTCATCAGGCGCTGGACAAGCCGCCCGTGCTCCTCGCCGAAGGCGGTGCCGCAGGACGCCACCGCGGTGTCGACGCCGGCGATGTGCGCCGCCATGACGTCGGTGTAGCCCTCGACGACGACCACCTGGTTCTTCTTGCCGATGCTCTTGCGCGCCAGGTCGAGCCCGTAGAGCACGTGGCTCTTCTTGTAGACGACGGTCTCGGGGGTGTTCAGGTACTTGGCCGGCATGCGGTCGTCGTCGAAGAGCCGCCGCGCGCCGAAGCCGAGCGTGGAGCGTCCTGCGTCACGGATCGGCCAGACCAGCCGGGCCTGGAAGAAGTCCCAGCCGTTCTCCCGGACCAGTCCGGCCTTCACGAGGTCGTCGCGGCTGAAGTTCTTGGCGAGCAGGTAGTCACGCAGGTCGTGCCCGCCGCGGGGCGCGAAGCCCAGCCCGAACTCCTGCGCGTGGGCCTGGCTGAAGCCGCGGCCGTCCAGGAACTGCCGGGCCTTGAGGGCGTCCGGGGTGAGGAGTTGCCGGGCGAAGAAGTCGGCGGCGGCCTGGTTCGCCTCGAGGATGCGCATCCGCAGCCCGGGCTCGACGCGCGGGCCGCCCTCGGTGTAGCGCAGTTGGACGCCGGTGCGGTCGGCCAGCCACTCGACGGCTTCGGCGAAGCCCATGTTGTTGCTCTTCTGGACGAACGAGATGACGTCGCCGCCCTCGCCGCAGCCGAAGCAGTAGTAGAAGCCCTTGGCCGGCGTGACGCGGAAGCTCGGCGTCTTCTCGTCGTGGAACGGGCACAACCCCACCAGCGAGCCGCCCCCGCCGTTGCGCAGCGCCACGAACGACCCGACGATGTCCTCGATCCGGGCGCGTTCCCGGACGGCCGCCAGGTCCTCCTCGTTGATCAAGCCCGCCACAGGGCGCAGTGTAGCCGCGGCCGGTAGTGTCCCCTTCATGGACATCGATCCCCAGCTGAGGGACTTCCTGACGTCGTTCCGCACGATCGCCGAGCTGGCCGCCCGCACTCAGGCGCAAGACGTCCCCCTGTTGGTCGACGCGCTCACCGAGCACCTCGGCGTCCCGGCCACTCAGGCGGCGGTCGTCGCCAAGGAGATCGTCGCCTACCGCTACGCCGACTACGACGTCGCGCTCGAGCGCATGGCCGGTCCGGACGCCGGCCTGCTGGGTCTGGGTGGCGGCGACCAGCGCCACCACATGTCGCTGGCGGACATGATCGGCGCCGACTGGGCGCGCGTGCCGCTGGGCCAGGTCGACTGGACGAACGTCCCCATCAATGCCACCGAGACCCGCCGGGCGCTGAGCCTGGGCATCCGGCTGTTCAGCTACCAGGGCCAGCCGGTCGCGGTGTTGCAGCGCCGCCGCAGCCGGATGCATGGCAACGGCACCGGCGTCATCGAGGTGCTCTGCGCCGACGCCGACGTCGCGAACGCCCTGCTCGAGGAGGCGACCACCAGCTCCACGCGGGATTCGCTGCTGCGCGGCAACATCATCAGCCTCGAGTTGTCCGGCTTCGAGGGCGAGGGCGACGGCTATCGGTTCCTGCCGCGTCCGCACGTCGGCGCCGAGGACGTGATCCTGCCACCCGGCGTCCTCGATCGGGTCAGCGGGCACGTCGTCGGCATCGCCGAGCACGCCGCCACGCTGCGCGCGCACGGCCAGCACCTCAAGCGCGGCGTCCTGCTGTACGGGCCGCCCGGCACCGGCAAGACCCACACGGTGCGGCACCTGCTCAGCGTCACACCCGGGCACACCGCCATGCTGCTGTCGGGCGCCACGCTGCAGATGGTCGGCCAGGCCACGGCGATCGCCCGGCACCTGCAGCCCGCCATCTTGGTGCTCGAGGACTGCGACCTCGTCGCGATGCAGCGCGACCTGACGCCCGGCGGCAACCCGCTGCTGTTCGAGGTGCTGGACGCAATCGACGGCCTCGCCGCGGACGCCGACGTCGCGTTCCTGCTGACGACCAACCGCGTCGACGTGCTGGAGGAGGCGCTGGCCCAGCGTCCCGGACGCGTCGACCTCTCGGTGGAGATCCCTCTGCCCGACGAGGCTGCCCGCCGCCGGTTGCTCGAGCTCTACGGGCGCGCGGTCGGGTTCGGAGCCGCCACGCTGGACGACCTCGCCCGGCGCAGCGACGAGCGGACGGCGTCCTTCTTCAAGGAGCTTGTGCGGCGCGCGGTGCTGTACGCCGCCGAAGCCGGCGAGGAGCCCGCGGACGCCCATTTGGTCGCCGCCTTCGAGGCGCTCCAGGCCGACCGGGCCGAGTTGCAGCACCGCACCGACTCGGGGTTCTACGAGGAGGAACGCTGACCCAGCGCCGGACGCCCATGTGGGAGTCGCGGAACAGCGCGGCGCCGCTCGTCGTTGAGGCGGCATGAGTTCCTCACGCTCCACCGACGTCGCCGTCATCGGCGCGGGCCAGGCTGGGCTGTCCGCGGGCTACCACCTGCTGCGGCGCGGCTTCCGGCCCGCGGACGAGCGCTCGGCCGCCGCGGTGGCGGCCGGGGCGTCCGAGAGGTGGGCTGTCGCGGGGGCCGGGGAGCGCTCGTTCGTCATGGTGGACGGCGAGCCCGCGCCCGGCGGCGCGTGGCGGCACCGGTGGCCGAGCCTGACGATGGCGACCGTCAACAACATCGCGGACCTGCCCGGCATGGAGCAGCCCGAGATCGCGGCCGCGACTCCGTCGCGGCAGGCGGTGCCGGCGTACTTCGCGGCGTTCGAGGAGCGGTTCGGGCTGCCGGTCGAGCGCCCGGTCCGCGTCCGCTCGGTGAGCGACGACGACGGTCGGCTGCTCATCGAGGCGAGCGACCCGGCCGGCGTCCCGCTTGCTCCGATCGCGGCCCGTGCCCTCATCAACGCCACCGGCACCTGGCGGCACCCGTTCGTCCCGTACGTTCCCGGCGCCTCCACCTTCGCCGGACGCCAACTGCGCACCGTCGACTACTGCCGGGCCGAGGAGTTCCGTGGGCAGCGCGTCGGCGTCGTGGGCGGCGGCATCAGCGCGACGGGGTTCCTCGCCGAGCTGAGCGCGCTCGCCGAGACGTTCTGGTACACGCGGCGCGAGCCGTGGTTCCGCGAGGGTCCGTTCGATGAGCAGGCCGGCCGCGAGGTCGTCGCCGCGGTCGCCGAACGCACCGAGCGGGGCCTGCCGCCGCTGTCCGTCGTCTCCCAGACCGGGTTGATCTGGACGCCCGCCCTCCGCGCCGCGGATGCTCGCGGGGCCCTCGACCGTCGCCCGATGTTCGTTCGGATCGAGCCCGCTGGCGTCGTGGAGGCGGACGGCTCGTTCACCGAGCTGGACGCGCTGATCTGGGCGACCGGCTTCCGCGCCGACCTCGACCACCTCGCTCCCTTGCACCTGCGCGGGCCCGGCGGCGGCGGCATCCGCCTGGACGGGAGCCAGGTCGCCGACGATCCTCGCGTCCACCTGATCGGCTATGGGCCCAGCGCGTCCACCATCGGCGCCAACCGCGCCGGACGCGACGCCGTCCGCCGTATCGAGGCGCTCCTGGCAGCCCGTCCCGCCCGCTCGTAGCGACGAACGCCTGGCGCGGGTCAGTCCCTCAGGAGTTCCTCGGCCGCGCTCACCCGCTCCTGCGCGTCGGCGAGGACCTCCCCTGCGGACGCCGCGTCCGCGGCCGCTGCCGAGGCGTCCGCCTGCGCGGCCTCGAGCTGGGCGGTCAGCTCCCGCACGCGCGCCTCGGCGCGCTTCTGCTTCGTCTGCGCCGACCTCAGCGCGGCCTCAGTCCTGACCACGTCGCGCCGCGCCGTGGTGAGGTCGCGTTTGGCGGACGCCTGGGCCAGTGCCCGCTGCGCGGACTCGAACGCCGCCCGGGCCTCGCGGAGTTCGCGCTCCTCCTCGTCGTCCTCCTCGGCCACGGTCGCTGAGTCCGTTTCCGCACCTTCGTCCGAGACGTGCTCGCCGGGACTGTCCTGGTCCCGGTCTTCCTCGGGCTCGACCGGCGCCTCAACGTCGCCCGAGGCGTCCCCGCTGGCGGCACCCGGCGTCGCCGCGCCGCCCAGCATCGCGGCGAGCGCGCTCGACAGGTCGTCGTCGGTGAACGTCCCGTACTGAAGGGGCTTGGTCAGGCGCCCGGCGGCGACCTGCTGCGCGGCGTCCCGGTCGCTGAGGGCGGCCCGCAACGTCGTGCGGACCTCCTCGAGCGCCGCCGGTGTCGTGCTGATGCCGCGGGTGGCGAGGTGAGCCGTCAGGTCGCGCAGCACGCGCCGCTCCAGGCTGGGACGCTCCGCGGTGAGCTGCTTCAGCCGTGCGGCGTCGCGCTGGTCTTGAGCGTCGGCGAGCTGGTCGGCCAGCTTCAGCAACGCCACCAGGCTGGTGAGCCGGTCGCGGACGGCCAGGTTGAGATACCACGCCCCCAGCGTCGGACGCCGCAGCGACCCGATCGCCTGCGCCAGCGGGCGATCCTTCGCCGCGCGCGCCAGCTTCACCAGCTCGGTGCGCCGCGCCACGAAGCCGGCGGGATCGATCGCATAGAGTTCGTCGGCGGCGGCGTCCAGGCCCGCGGGATCCGTCATGGATCGCGAGCCTAGCCGTCCCCGTCCGCCGGACGGCCCTGGAGTGCGCGGCACGAGTCGTGACCCGCGCGTCAGGACCGTTACCGGTGGAACTGGCGTCTGCATTGTTGGCTAGGGATGCGGGACGGGACCTAGCCTGGACGAATGCGATCTCGCCCGAGATCGCAGTGTTCGGTAAGCCTTGGCGGAAGTTGGGACGATGACGGTTGTTGTCGGATGGGGTCTGGCCGTGGCCCTGGTGCTGCTCGTGGTGCTGGCCATGGCGGCCTCGCACGTCGGACGCCTCGGGCTCGCCCGCACCCAGGGAATCGCCGCCGTCCGCGCCATCGTGCAGCTGGCGGCGATCTCGCTCGTCATCACCGCCGCCGTGCAGACCATCTGGGGCGGCCTCGCGATCAACCTCGTCATGTTCGCGGTCGCGGTCTTCACCACCACCGGCCGCGTGGACGCCCGCCGCGCCTGGCCCTGGACCGCTCTGGCCATGCTCGCCGGCATCGTCCCGGTGATGCTGGTCATCTTCCTCACCGGCGCGGCTCCGCTGAACGGTCTCACCCTCGTGGCTCTCGGCGGCATCATCACCGGCAACATGATGAACGCCCACACCCTCGCCGGGCGCCGCTGCTTCGCCGAACTCCGCGACAACATCCCGGTCTACGAGGCCGCGCTGTCCCTCGGCTTCGAGCGTCGCCTGGCCGTGAGCACCATGCTGCAGCCGGTCCTCGGCGAGGCGCTGCTGCCCAACATCGACCAGACCCGCACCGTCGGTCTCGTGACGCTTCCGGGCGCGTTCATCGGCGTCCTGCTGGGTGGCGGTTCCCCCATCCAGGCCGGTGCGTCCCAGCTGCTGGTGCTGTTCGGCATCATGGCCGGCCAGGTCATCACCGTCGTCGCCGCGAGGCAGTTCATGCAGCGCGGCAAGCTCCTCCCGGACGACCTGCGCGAGTCCCTGCACGCCTGATCGCAGGGCGCGACGCGTCAGCGGCCGTCCGGCGCGACGCCGACGACCTCCAGCCGCATCCCCTCGTTCGTCGGCGTGTACACCTGGCGCAGCGGCCCGTCGTCCCCGATCCCCGCCTCGATGAGCGCGAGCACCGCGGGGTGCGGAGCGCTCGTCAGCGCGGTCATGTCGGGGCCGCCCTCCCCGGCCAGCTGAACCTCCGCTGCCGCCAAGCGTCGCGCCGGGTCGACGCCTTGGGCGTAGCTCGCGCCCTCGGGAAGCCGGGTCAGCGGGGCGTCCGGGAGCGTCGCGACAGGGATTCCCGACAGCGTGACGTACTCGGTCTCGGACTCCGCCTGCTGGAACTCCAGCCACCAGTGACCGAGCGGCGCGAGCCCGCTCTCGTAGGCCTCCCGAAAGAACGCGTTGAACGACTCGTTGAACGCTTCCACCCCTTCGTCGTCGGGCTCGGCGATGTCGACGACGCTGCGCAGCCCCACCCAGGGCTGCTCGGGGACATCGCGGTAGACCACCTCGGTGCGCCGGTCGTAGCCGTCAAGGACGCCGCGAACCTCGGCTGCGATGCGGTCCTCGAGCGCGCGCCGGGCGCGACGGTCTTCCTCGAAGGCGTCCACGATCTCGGCGAGCCGGTCCGGCGACGCGAGCGCCACTCGAACGAGCGGGAGCGGCACCTCCATGGTCCGCAGCAGCGAGAGCGTCGCCGCGTCGCGCACCTGCCCCGGCGCGTAGAACCGATACCCGGAGAACTCGTCGACGTGGTCGGGCGCGAGCAGCCCCGTCGCGCCGTAGTGCCGCAGCGCCTTGACCGTGAGGCCGGTGAGCTGCGCGAACTGGCCGATGGTGTACATGGAATCCCTTTCGTCGTGGGCGGTGATTCCACGGTGGGGCATCCCTTTGCAGGAGGGTCAAGGCGGCGCGATCAGGCGCCGCGTCCGATGCCGCGGGGCAGCCGCGCGGGGTCCCAGCCGAGCAGTTCCTCGGCGGTGTCGAACGCGAACCGGTCGGTCATCCCGCCGACGTAGGCGACCGCCAGCCGCGCCAAGGCGTCGTCCGTCTCGCCGGCGAAGCCGGGCAGCCGCTCAGGATGCGCGACGTAGAACTCGACGAGCTGCCGCAGCACCTCGATGACCGCGTTCGACTGCGCCACCGACTCCGGGCGGGTGTAGATGCGCTCATAGTTGAACCGACGCAACTCCGCCAGAGCGCTGGCGGTCGCCGGATCCATGCCGATCTCGCCGGTCTCGGCCACCGTCGTGATCACCGCCCGCACGAACGTCGCCAACTGCTCGCGCCGGGTCGCCCCCGCGACCTCGGACACCGTCTCGGGCACCTCGTCGAGCGTCACAATGCCGGCGTGCACCGCGTCCTCAAGGTCGTGCGCGCAGTAGGCGATGCGGTCGGCCCACGAGGCGATCTCGCCCTCCACCGTCAGCGGCGCCGGCCTCGACCAGCTGTGGCTACGGATGCCGTCGAGCGTCTCAGCGCACAGGTTCAGCGGGGTCAGCACGACGTCGGCGCCCCACGGCCCGTGGTCGTAGCCCTCGGGGATGAACGCGTCGAAGGCCTCCTCGGACGCGTGCCCGCCCGGCCCGTGCCCGCAGTCGTGGCCGAGCGCGATCGCGTCGGCGAGGGCCACGTTGACGCCCACCCCGCGCGCGATGGACGTCGCCACCTGCGCCACCTCCAGCGCGTGGGTCAGCCGGGTGCGCTGATGATCGGTCGGGTACACGACGACCTGGGTCTTGCCCGCCAGCCGTCGGAACGCCGGCGAGTGGACGATGCGGTCGCGGTCGCGCTCGAAGCAGGTGCGCTCAACGTCGGGCTCCTCTGGGCGGGCGCGGTGTCCCGCTCCCTCGGCCAGGGTCGCCCCGGGACGCAGCAACAGCCGCTCCCGCTCCTCGCGCGCGAGGCGTCCCAGCGGGGCGTCCAGGCCGATGGACGCCCGCGAGTCGGCGTGGGCGCGGACGACGCCGGACGTCGCGTGCCCGTGCATCGTCAGCGCCCAGGCCTTCGCGCGGGCCCCGAGATCGTCAGTCATGCTCCCATCATGGCAACAATTCGTGGCCGTCCTCCCGGGTAGCCGCCAGCGTCCGTGCAACGATGAACGAGACCACCGTTTCCGCCGACCCGAGGAACATTCCGATGACCGACCGATACCCCTCCGACGACGCCGACCGCACCGGCGGCTCGACCGCGGCCTCGAACCAGGGCGCAGGCGACGGCTCCCGCCCCAACTACGACGACCCGTCGCAGCACGAGTACGGCACCTACCAATACCAGCCGCAGCAGGCCGACCAGGGCGGGCAGTACCCGCAGGGCCAGTACGACCAGGGACAGTACGGGCAGGGACAGTACGGGCAGAACCAGTACGACCAGGGCCAATACGGGCAGGGACAGTACAACCAGGGCCAGTACGGGCAGAACCAGCAGTACGGCAACGCGCAGTACCCAGCCCAGGGCTACGAGCAGCAGGGCTACGCGAACCAGGGTTACGAGCAGGGCTACAACCAGCAGGGCTATGCCAACCAGGGGTATGACCAGGGCTACAACCAGCAGGGCTACGCGAACCAGGGGTACGAGCAGGGCTACAACCAGGGCTACTCCCAGCATGGCTACCCCCAGCAGGACTACCCCGCACAGGGGTACGGCTCCAACGATCCGTACTACAGCCAACCGCAGCAGCCCGCCGAGCGGCCCTCGACGCTGGGCAAGATCGCGCTGCTCATCGTCGCGATCTGCACGATCGTGTTCGCCTTCGCCTCGTTCCGCATGGGACAGGTCGCCGGCCAGATGGTGCTCATCGATCCCGCGATCGCGCAGGGCCGGCAGCCCGACCCGAACAACCCGCAGATCCAGCAGATCGCGGTGCAGGCGTCCCCGTGGGTGACCACGCTTGGCGCCAGCTCCGTGGTCGGCATCGTCGGCTGGATCATGGGCATCATCGCCGCCGCGCAGCGGCGCGGGCGCGCCTTCGGCATCTGGACGATCGTGCTCGGCGTCGCCGCCCCGATCATCGGCATCATCTTGATGACGATGGGCATGCTGCCCGCGATCGAGGCGATCCGCTGATCAGCGACGGGGGCTGACCGGCCGCTTCACCGAGGACGCCGGTCAGCCGCCCGAGACATCGGACTCGGCGGCGGAAAGGTCTTCGTCGCCGAGTTCCCGTGTGTCCAGCCAGCCCTGCGGACAGATGACCCGCTCGCGCGGGGTCCCCTGGCGTCCGCGCGGCTCGCCCAGAGCCTCGACGGGGAACGGGACGTCCGGGTCGAGGCGCTCCAGCTGCGCGTCCAGGTCGGCCAGGCTGGAGACGAGCCCCAGGTTGCGCCGGATGTCGCCGCCGACCGGAAACCCCTTGAAGTACCAGGCCATGTGCTTGCGCAGGTCGGTGAGCCCCCAACGCTCCCCCTGCAGCTCGGCCAGCAGCACCGCGTGCCGCCGCACCATCGCCGCCACCTCGCCGAGCGTCGGCAGATGCGTCGTGGCGCGGCCCGCGAAGGCGTCCGCGAGGTCGCGGAAGAGCCAGGGGCGGCCCAGGCAGCCGCGTCCGATGACGACGCCGGCGCAGCCGGTCTGCTCGACCATCCGCAGCGCGTCGGACGCCTCCCAGATGTCGCCGTTGCCCAACACCGGAATGTCGACGGCGTCGACGAGCTTGGCGACCGCGTCCCAGTGCGCGAGGCCCGAGTAGGCCTGCTTGACGGTGCGGCCGTGCAGCGCGATCGCGGCCACGCCCGCGTCCTGCGCGATGCGTCCGGCGTCGAGGTAGGTGAGGTGGTCGTCGTCGATGCCCATGCGCGTCTTCATCGTGACCGGGACGCCGTACGCGTCGGCCGCCTTCACCGTCGCCGCGAGGATGGCCGCGAGGCGATCGCGCTTCCAGGGCAGCACCCCGCCGCCACCGCGCCGCGTGACCTTCGGCACCGGGCAACCGAAGTTGAGGTCGATGTGGTGGACGCCGAACTCCTCGCACAGGATCGTGGCGGCCTTCGCCATCACGTCGGCGTCCACGCCGTAGAGCTGCACCGAGCGGGTGGTCTCGTTGGGGGCGAACCGCAGCATGTCGAAGGTCTTCGGGATGCGCTCGACGATGCCGCGCGAGGTGATCATCTCGCAGACGTAGAGGCCCGCGCCCTGCTCGAGGCACAGCTGCCGGTACGCCGGGTTCGTGATGCCCGCCATCGGGGCCAGCACCACGGGCGCCTCGCTCACCACCGCGTCCGGGCGCGACGGGGCGCTCAACCTCAACGACATCCAAGCCTCCTTTTCGGCGTCCCACCCTACGTCACCGGCGTACCGGGACGCCGCCTTAGACTGGCCCCGTTCACGCGGAAAGGGACGTGGGATGGCACAGCCTGGGTGGTACGACGACCCCGACGGGACTCCGGGTCGGCTGCGCTACTGGGACGGCGCCGGCTGGACCGCGCAGACCGCCCCGCACCCTCAATTCTCCTCCGACGACACAGCGGCCGACGCGCCCCCGGCCAAGCGGCACGGGTGGTGGCTGTGGCTGATCGCCGCCGTCCTGGTCGTCCTGATGATGGTGGGCGGCGGCGTGCTGACCGGATTCGTCCCCGCCCCCGGGTCGCAGAACACGACCACCCCGACCGAATCCCCCGCGGTGCCCGACGGCGGCGTCGCCTGCCCGAGCGCCAGATCCAGGTCGACGATCGATGACGGCGTCGTCCAGATCACGGTGCCGGCGACCTGGGACATCATGCGTCCCGCCGACTGGGCCACCTGCGGCGGTGGCCGGGGACACGCGGTCTCCCCCGAATGGATGGCCATGGCGCTCGCCGGAACGGTCGACGTATCCACCGACGTGTCGCCGCGTGAGGCCGCCCAGCAGCTGTGGGATTGGAACCTGCAGACGAACTACGAGGACCTGAACCCGCAGGCTCACCTCCAGACCGACGAGCCGGTGACCATCGGCGGACGCCAGGGCCGACGCCTCACCGGGCAACTGCTCGTGCCCGGCTTCGAGTTCCCCGGCGACAACGTCGAGATCGTGGTGCTGGAGCGTCCCGACGGTCGGCTCAGCGCCGTGATGACCGTCTCGACGATCAACGACCCCCAGTCCACGTCGGACGTGAAGGCGATCTGGCACTCGCTCAAAGTGCGCTGAGCGGCGTCGGCCGCGCCCAGCGTGGTGTTCCCGGCGAACTGAGGGACGTCAGTCGCGGTCCCGGGGAACGTTGACTCCGACACGCTCCGAGACGTCGTAGGCGCTCGGCTCGTCCACAGCGTCGTTCAGCAGCGGGACCAGCGCCAGCTTCGCGTCGTACCCGTTGAACGCGCGACGGTAGGAGCCGACGTCCTCCCAGCGTGAGACCAGGGCCCACAGCTCCGGTTCGTCGAGGTTCTGGACGACGTCGACACTCAGGCAGCCCGGACGGCCGCGAAAGAATTGCGAGGCGACCTCGGCGCGCGCCAGGAAATCTGCGGCCACCGCGGGTGGGATGCGGAAACGGTTGATCACCAGCACGCCGGCAGTCTAGGCGCCGGGCCCGGTGGTTCGCTCCTTGCCCCGCCTCCACGCGCGGGGGTATACATCGGTCCATGACGTCGACACCGGGGCCGCGGCGGGCCACCCGCCAGCGCAGCGCGGTCTCCGCGCTGATGGTCGGTCTCGACGAGTTCCACACAGCCCAGGAGGTCCACGACCTGCTGCGCCACCAGGGCGAGAGCGTGGGCCTGGCCACCGTGTACCGCAACCTGCAGGCGATGGCGGACGACGGCGAGCTCGACGTCGTCCGCACCCCCGACGGCCAATCGGCCTACCGCCACTGCGCCGGCCACCATCACCACCACCTCATCTGCCGCGCGTGCGGGCACACCGTCGAGGTCGAGTTCCCCAACTTCGAGGAGACGGTGGCGCGCGTCGCCGCTGAGCACGGCTTCACCGCCGTCGACCACGAGGTGGAGTTGTTCGGGCTGTGCGCCGACCACGCCGGGACCGATGTGGCGGCCGGGGGCCGGGCGCCGGGGGACGCCCAGCGCTGAGCCGGGGCGCGGCACCGCCGCCGCGTCGACCCGCGGTGGGAGAATGGACGCCATGCCGACCTACCGTGACGAAGCCGTCGTGCTGCGCACCCACAAGCTGGGCGAAGCCGACCGCATCATCACCGTGCTCTCTCGGCATCACGGCAAAGTGCGGGCCGTCGCCCGCGGCGTCCGGCGGACCTCGTCGAAGTTCGGGGCCCGGCTGGAGCCGTTCAGCCACGTCGACGTCCAGTTCGCCACAGGGCGCTCGCTCGATGTCATCACCGAGGTCGCCACGCTGCACCCCTACTCCGAGCCGCTCAGCGCCGACTACGGGCGCTACACCACCGGCGAGGTCATGCTGGAGACCGCAGACCGGCTGGTCTCCGAGGAGCACCAGCCGTCGCTGCAGCAGTTCCGTCTGCTCGTCGGGGCGCTGCACGCGCTGACGTCCGGCACCTCGGACGGCCCGCGCGCCGCCGACACGATCATGAACTCCTACCTGCTGCGCGCCATCGCGACGGCGGGGTTCGCGCCGACCTTGGATGACTGCGCCGTCTGCGGGACGCCGGGGCCGCACGAGTCGTTCTCGCCCTCGTCGGGCGGCGTCGTGTGCCGCCGCTGCCGCCCACCCGGCTCGGGGTTGCTGGCCCCCGGCGCGCTGGCGTACCTGTCCGCCCTGATCAGCGGCGACTGGCCGGCGACCAAGGACGTGGGTCCCCAGGTGCGCCGGCAGACGTCCGGCCTGGTGGCGGCGTTCGTGTCCTGGCACCTGGAACGGGGCCTGCGCACGCTGTCCTACGTCGACCACTGACGACCCCGCTGGACCGTCGACCGGCGCCCGGACGCACCACGGCGCCCCGGCACAGGGCCGGGACGCCGTGAAGGGATCGACGTCAGCGTTTGCCGTACCTCAGCCCGAAGCCGTACTCGTACAGTGCGCCGTCCTTGGTCTCGGCGTAGCCGGGAAGGTCGGGGTACTGCTCCTCGACGGCCGCGCGCGTCTTCGGCAGGGCGAAGGGCAGGCGTCCGGTCGGGGCGTACCTGCCGGACAGGACGTCCAGCATCGCGGTGTCGGACGCCCCGAAGTTCGCCACGATCGCGCCGGCGTTCTTCAGCCCGGACGCGTCGTCCAGGACGTAGGGCTGGCGGAAGTAGACCGACAGCACGACCTTCTTCGGCTCGCCCACCTCGGCCATCGCCTTCTGCACGACGTCGAGGGACGGCATCACCTTCCAGCTCTTCGACTTGGCCATGCCGGTGAAGTGGTGGCCTCAGGGTTCGTCGTCGCCGACATGTTCACGAGGACGTAGTCGGCGCCCTTGGCGGACGGCCGCGGGCTCGCGTTCCCGTCGATCACCTTGTAGCCGTACTGCGCGACGGACTCGGCCTTGATGTTGCCCAGCACGTACACGGTCGCGCCGGCCTTCATCGGCAGGGTCGCGCGCCCGGCCTTGTCGGTGCGGTTCTGCAGCAGCACCTGGGACGCCCGCTGCGCGTCCATGCCGACCGCGGCGG
The DNA here is from genome assembly GCF_000826085.1 of Nigerium massiliense. Classification (GTDB taxonomy): domain Bacteria; phylum Actinomycetota; class Actinomycetes; order Propionibacteriales; family Propionibacteriaceae; genus Propioniciclava; species Propioniciclava massiliense. The sequence continues at coordinate 650,222 of NZ_CCYM01000003.1, forward strand.
ACTTCGCGCTGCCCACCACCCGCTCGGCCTTGGCGCCGCTGACGTACGGGTTCTCGAACAGCCCCATCTGGAACATCGGGGTCAGCAGCCGCTTGGCCGACTCATCGATGCGCGCCTGGGTGACCGGACGACGTCAGCGACGTGATCGTGGCCACGTCGTGGAAGCCCGACAGCGTGTCGGAGCCGCCCTTGACCGCCGCGGCGACCCGCTCGGGGACGGTCTTCTTCTCCCCCCAGGCGCGATCGTTGATGATGCCGGTGTCGGAGTTCACGTAGCCGCGGAAGCCGAGCTCGCCGCGCAGCAGGTCGGTGACGATCTGCTTGCTGAACGCCTTGCCGGTCTGCTCGTAGCTGACCCCCTTGTAGGTCACGTTCACCGGGACGCCGTAGTACGGCATGATCGAGCTCACGCTCGCGGCGATGGCCGCCTCGAACGGCTTGAGGTGGCCTCCGAAGTTGCCGCCCGGGTAGACCTGGGTCTTGCCGAACGAGTAGTGCGGGTCGAGGCCGAGTTCCTGCGGGCCGCCGCCCGGGAAATGCTTGACGGTCAGCGCGACGTCGCTCTTCGGCGTCAGCGAGACCCCGCTCTTGTCGACCGGGCCCTGCAGGGTCTTCACCAGCGTGCCGATGATGTTCGCGTTCAGACATGTCGCCGTCGGTCGCCTTGCCGGTGCGCTGCGCCTGCTTCCCGAGCGCCGCGCCGTTGTCGTTGAGGTCCTTGAACCGGTACCGGCCCTGCCGGATGGTGTCCTTCGCGCGGGCGTCGATGGTCGCCTGCTTGACGCGCTTGCCGCGGTGATGACCGCCACGGTGGTCCGGAGCGGCCTGCGGCCCCGCCTGCGACGGTGCGGCGGCGGGCTGGATCGGGCCGGTCGCCGCGGCGGGCGAGGCCGCCGATAGCGCGAGGGTCCGGCACACGGCGCCGAGCCCGGCGACCTGCAAGAGGGGTCGCCTCGATGCGTAATGGTTCATGAGTGGTCCTCGCGGGTGGAGGGAGGGGTTCCGACACCTCGGGCAGCGGTGCACGGGAGGTGAACGGTTGTCCGCACGCTAGCGGCCCGCACAGATAGCCGGGCCCGCATGAACGGATCTGCGTCCCGACGGACGCATGTGCAGCCCCTCGGCTCAGCCGCGCGGCGCCGTGATCTGCGCGGCGAGGTGACCCCCGCCGTAGCCGTTGTCGATGTTGACCACGCCGACGCCCGGGGCGCAGGCGTTGAGCATCGTCAGCAGCGGCGCCAGCCCGCCGAACGCAGCACCGTAGCCGACCGAGGTCGGGACCGCCACGACGGGCGCCGCCACGAGTCCGGCGATCAGGCCGGGCAGCGCGCCGTCCATGCCGGCGACGACGACCACGGCGCCGGCGGCGCGTAGGATGTCGAGCCGGCTCAGCGTGCGGTGCAGCCCGGCGATGCCGACGTCCACGACGAGCTCGGCGCGGCGTCCGAGATAGCGCGCCGTGTGGAGCGCCTCTCGCGCGACAGGCAGGTCGGACGTCCCGGCGCACGCGACGACCACCAGCTCGCCGGACGGCTCCGGCGGCTCGGCGGGCCAGGCCAGCAGGTGGGCGTCCGGGTCGTGGAAGGCGTCCGGCAGGACGCCCAGGACGGCGGCGGCACGGTCGGCGTCCGCACGGGTGAACAGCGTGACGGGGCGCGCACCGGGCCCGTCCCACGCGTGGTCGCGGACGCGCTCGGCGATGACGCGCACCTGCTCGGGCGACTTGCCCTCGCAGAAGACGGCCTCGGGATAGCCCCGGCGGTGGGCCCGGTCGAAGTCGAGGTCGGCGATCTCGTCAGCCACGCTTGCCGACCACCTGCAGGGTGAACAGCCCCGACTGCAGGCCCGCGAGGTCGACGGTGACATGCCCGAAACCCGCTGCCTTGATGGCCCTGAGCGCCTGCTGCCGGACGCCGTCGTCGGCGAAGCGGGACAGCTCGGCCAGCGGCACCTCGACCCGGGCGATGTCGCCGTGGTGCCGGACGCGCGCGTCGCTGAACCCGAGGACGCGCAGGGCGTGCTCGGCCTCGTCGATCTCTCGCAGCTTCTCGGGGGTGACCGCCTGGCCGTGCGGGATGCGGGAGGCCAGGCAGGGCGCCGCCGGCTTGTCGGCGACCGACAGCCCCAGCGCGCGGGCGAGGGCGCGGACGCGGTCCTTCGTGACGCCGGCCTCGGCGAGCGGGCGGAGCACCGCGTGCTCGGTGGCGGCGCGGGCTCCGGGCCGGTCGGGAGCGACGGCGTCGTCGGCGTTCTCGCCGTAGGCGACCGCGTCCAGGCCCTGCTCGGCGACGATGTGGTCGTCGATGCGCTCGAACAACTCCGTCTTGCAGTGGTAGCAGCGGTCGGCCCCGTTGGCCCGGTAGTCGGCGCGCTCGCCCTCGAACGTCTCGAACTCGATCAGCCGGGCGCCGGCCTGCGCGGCCACCGCGCGGGCGATCGCGAGCTCGTCGCGGGCCAGCGACGGGGACACCGCCAGCAGGGCCACCACCTGCTCCGGGCCGAGCGCCCGGACGGCCACCGCCAGCAACACCGCGGAGTCGACGCCCCCCGAGAACGCGACCCCGAGGCGTCCGCACCCGCGCAGGGCGCGCTCGATCGCGCGCGCGTCGTCGAGCTCGGTTCCGGTGAGGTCTGTAAAGGTCACGTCCGTGGTCACAGTGCTCCTTGGGTCTGGGCGCGAGTCTAACCCGGAGCTCCCCGCGCACCACGGGCGTCCTGGACCGCGCGGGCGTCGCCGATGAGGACGCGGCGCTGGCCGTGGACGGCGGCCGGATCAGGCGCGTCGTTCCTGGGCCGCCTCGGCCGGGACCGGGTTCCCGGCGACGAGCCCCGCGGCCACGATCGCGCCGGTCGCGCGCTGGGTGACGTCGCTCAGCGGGCGTCCCCCCGCCTCGGCCACCGACACCAGCGAGGAGAACTCCGCCGCCGCGTGGACGATGATCCCCCCGCGGGACCCGACCTTGACCGTCAGCGGGACGCCGTCGAGCTCCAGCGTGAGGAACCCGCGATCGAGCACGCGGCGTCGCGTGAGCACCTCGCGGACGCCCAGCGTGGACGTGCGGGTCAGCATGACGTCCGCGACGGCGTCCGCCGCCGAGCGCGGGGCGAGCGCGTGCAGGGTGAAGGCGGGGCGGCCCCTCTTCATGTGGATGGGGGCGAGCCAGGCGTCCAGCGCCCCCGCGGCGAGGCAGTCGTCCAGCACGGACGGCCACAGGCGCGGGTCGAGGTCGTCGACGTTGGCCTGCAGCTCGGCCACCTCGGTGGCGGGCTCCTCGCGGCTCGCCTCGACGGCAGGGCCCCCGTCGGCGACCTGCGAGCCCGGCGCGGCCGACCCGTCCACCGGCGAGCCGATCATGACCCGGACGACGTTGGGCCAACCTGCGAAGTCCTTGCTGCCCGCGCCGATGCCGACGCGCTCGAGCGTCAGGGCGGGCATGGGCTCGCAGCGCCCCGCGAGCGCGCGGATCAGCGCGAGCCCCGTCGGCGTCGCCAGCTCTCCCACGCTGCCCTCCGTGGTGACCTGCGCCGGGGTGTCGTGCTGCGAGGCGTGCACGTGGCCCTCGTGGTCGTGCGCGTGATCGTGGTCGCCGTGGTCATGCGCGTGCTCGTGGCCGCCGTGGTCATGGGTGTGATCGCGGTCGCCGTGGTCATGCCCGTGCTCGTGGTGGTGGTGCCCCGGGGCGTCCTGCTCAGGGGTGGCGCAGACCTGCCACCCCAGCGCCAGCTCGGCGACGGCCGGCACCGGGACCGGAATGTCGCCGTGGGCGGCACGGACGCGTCCGGAGCCCAGCCGCACCGGGGACGCGGACACGCTCGTGACGCCGAGGGTGCGCAGCGCCTCACACGTCCCGACGACGTCGGCCATGGAGTCCAGCGCGCCCACCTCGTGGAAATGCACCGTGCCCGGATCGACGCCGTGCACGCGGCCCTCGGCGGCCGCAAGGCGCCCGAACGCGGCGAGCGCGCGCGCCCGCGTCTCCTCGCTCAGGTCTGCGTCGGCCAACCTCGCCCGGATGCTCGCCCAGCTGCGATGCGGCGGATCGTCGACCAGGACGCGCACCCGCGCCTTCGTGCCGCGCTGGCCGCCGCGGACGGCGTCCTCCCGGTCGAGCCGGACCGACCCCGGAGCGACGGCGTCGATCGCCCGCTGGACGGCCGCGGCGTCGGCGCCGGCGTCCAGCAGGGAGCCGAGGAGCATGTCGCCGGCGACCCCGGCGGAGATGTCGAACCACGCGTGCATGCGCCCATTGTTTCAACCCCGCCGCCCGCCGCGGGCCGCCGTCCCGGCACACGGCGCCCACTAGGCTTCCGGGCATGCCGAAGCGCCCAGTGCCCCCGACCCCGCACCCCAGCGGTGCGCGCCCGCCGCAGATCCCGGCGAAGTTCCTCCCGCAGCACGTCGCGATCGTGATGGACGGCAACGGCCGCTGGGCCAAGCAGCGCGGGCTACCGCGCACCGAGGGTCACGCGCGCGGGGAGGCGTCCCTGCTCGACGTCATCCACGGCGCGATCGAGGTCGGCGTGAAGTACCTGTCGGCGTACGCGTTCAGCACCGAGAACTGGCGCCGCAGCCCCGACGAGGTGCGCTACCTCATGGGCTTCAACCGCGACGTCATCCACCGCCGCCGCGACGAACTGAACGACCTCGGCGTCCGCATCCGCTGGGCCGGCCGGACGCCGCGGCTGTGGAAGAGCGTGATCAACGAGCTCACGACCGCCGAGGAGATGAGCAAGGACAACGACACCCTCACCCTGCAGTTCTGCGTCAACTACGGCGGCCGCGCCGAGATCGTGGACGCCGTCCGCGAGATCGCCCGGTTGGCCCAGCAGGGCCGGCTCGACCCCGACCGCATCACCGAGGCGTCCTTGCGCCGGCACCTGGACGAGCCGGACATCCCCGACGTCGACCTGTTCCTGCGCAGCTCCGGCGAGCAACGCACGTCGAACTTCCTGCTGTGGCAGTCCGCCTACGCCGAGTTCGTCTTCCTCGACCGGCTCTGGCCGGATTTCGACCGCCGCGACCTGTGGCGGGCCATCGAGATCTACGCCGGACGCGACCGCCGCTACGGCGGCGCCGTCCCGAACCCCGTCGCGGAGGACGAGCGCTAACGCGAAGGGGGCTCAGTCGCCGGGCAGCGCCTTCGCCGCCGCGGCCACCCGGAAGGACGCGAGCAGTCCCAGCGCCAGGAACGCCGTCGCCACCCACAGCGACCCGCTGGCGGCATCGGAGAAGCCGCGGGCCAGGGCGTCCACCACCTCGGGCGTCCGGACGCCGAACGGACCGGCCGCGCCCTGCGCGCGGAGCGCCGGGATGAGCCCGCCGGCCGAGCCGATCGTCCCGCCGACGACCTCGCGGGCCGCCTCGGGGTCGAGACCGGACACGGCGGCGACCCGCGCGGGCACCCGTGCGGCCAACCCGACGGCCAGCGCCGTCCCGGCCAACGCGGTGCCCAGCGCCGAACCCACCTGCCGCACCGTGCTCTGCGTCGCCGACGCCGACCCCGACTGCTCGACCGGCACCCCCACCATCACGGTCGAGGTCAGTTGCGCGGACGCCAAGCCCAGGCCGAAGCCGTAGACCGCCATCGTCGCGGCGACCAGGGTCGGGGACGTCCCCGGTCCGAGAACCAACGCCGTGAACGCGGTGCCGACGACCTCGAGCGCCAGGCCGAGGACCACCGTGCGGGGCGCCCCGAACCGCGCGGCGACGTGCCGGGCGGCCGCTCCCGAGAGGAACGCGCCGATCGCCATCGCGGCGAGCACGAGGCCCGCGCCCATCGGGTCCAGGCCGGTGACGAAGACGAGATACAGCGGCATCACGAAGACCAGCCCGAACTCCCCCACCGCCACCATCGCGGCCGCGACGACGCCCCACGAGAACGTCGGCACCGAGAACAGCGCGAGGTCGAGGATCACCGCCCTGCCGCGCCGGGCCGTCCGCGCCTCCCACCCCAGGAACAGCGCGAACAGCACCGCCCCCAGGATCAGCGCGACCGGCGCGGCCGAGACCGGCGCCGTGGCCGTCCAGACGAACGGGCCCGCCACCAGGTCCTCCCGCGGCGTCCACCAGCCCAGTTGCGAGCCCTCGATCAGGCCGAAGACGATCAGGCCCATCCCGGCCGCGCTGAGCAGCAGGCCCAGCACGTCGTAGCCAGCACGGTCGTCGCGGCCGCGCGACTCCGGCACCCAGGCGAGCGCGGCGGCGATGACGAGCACGGCGACCGGGACGTTCACGAAGAAGATCCACGGCCAGGACGCCCAGGTCGTCAGCACGCCGCCCAGCAGCGGCCCGATCGCCGCCGATCCGGACATCACCGCTCCCCAGACGCCGAACGCCGCGGCCCGGTCCCGTCCCCGGAAGGTCGCGTTGACCGTCGAGATCGTCGTGGGCAGCACCATGGCTCCGCCGACGCCCTGGACGGCCCGCGCCGCGATCAACAGCCCCGCCCCGGACGCCAGCCCGGCGAGCAGGCTGCCCAGCGCGAACACGGCGACGCCGGCGATGAACTGGCGGCGGCGTCCGATGCGGTCGCTGATGCGGCCGGACGCCAGCAGCAGCGCCGCGAAGATCATCGAGTACAGCGCGTTGACCCACTGCGCCTGGTTCAACCCGAGGCGCAGGTCGCGGATGATCGTCGGCAGCGCGACGCCGACGATCGTGCCGTCCAGGACGATCATGGCCAGCCCTGCGGCGAGGGCGCCCAGCGCCCTCCAGCGGTGCGGAGCCGTGACTGCGGGGGCGGTCTCGCGACCGCCGCCGGTCTCGGGGGCTGGAACACTCGCCATGATCAACGCTCCTGACCGACGCCCGGTCCGCCCGAGCGCCGAAGAGACTATAGATCCCGGCGCAGTCCCCGGTGCGACGGCGCGGCCGGCCGGTCGGCGGCACCGGGCCGACCGCGCTTGGGCGTCCGGTCGCCTTGTAGGCTGGCGCATCGTGACTGACACCAAGCGTCTGTTGATCGTGCACGCCCACCCCGACGACGAGTCCAGCCAGTCGGCCGGCACCATGGCCCGCTACGTCGACGAGGGCGCCCAGGTCACCCTCGTGACGTGCACCCTCGGCGAGATGGGCGAGATCCTCGTCCCCGAGTGGCAGAACTTCTCCCCCAGCGAGCTCGGCCAGCACCGCATCGGCGAGCTCGAGCAGGCCATGACGGTGCTCGGCGTGACCGACCACGTGTGGCTGGGCGGCGCCGGCGCCTACCACGATTCCGGCATGACCCGCGACGAGCAGGGCAACGTCGTCCCCGAGCAGGAGCGTCCCGAGGGCGCGTTCTGGGACGCCGACCTGCTCGAGGCGGCGAACCACCTGGTCGAGGTGATCCGCGACCGGCGCCCGCACGTGGTGTCCACGTACGACCCCAACGGCAACTACGGCCACCCCGACCACATCCAGGCGCACCGCGTCACGATGTACGCGGTGGCGTTGGCGGGCGCCCCGGCGCACCGCCCCGACCTCGGCGACCCGTGGCAGGTGCCGCGCGTGCTGTGGAGCACCAACAACGCCAAGCTGTGGGAGCAGGCCTACTACGTGGCGCGCGACCGCGGGCTGAACGTCTTCGGCGACCTCAGCGAGGAGGACGTCAAGCGGCTCGGCCCCCAGGACGTCACGATCGCGGCGGTCGTCCCCTACGGCGAGAACCTCAGCAAGGCCACCCAGGCCCTGCTCAGCTACCGCAGCCAGGTCAGCGAGGACGCGGACTTCTGGCAGTTCTTCCAGATCATGCGTGAGCTGGAAGGCTCCGGCGAGGCGTACCTCTATGTGGCGGGGATCCCGTTCCCGCCGTCGGACGCCCCGGCCGACGACCTGTTCGCCGGGCTCGACCTCGGCTGACTCAGCCCGCTTGCTCGGCGCGTTCGCGCGCCCGGTCTCGGGCGGAGAAGATCAGGGCCCCCAGCGCCAGCGCGGCGATGATGCCCAGGACGATCACGAACGCCTCGAGCCAGTCGAAGCCGCCCTCGGTCAGCGAGAACAGCACGCCCGGGATCAGCGCGGTGCCGATCGCCGCGCCGATGCGCTGGCCCAGCTGCAGGATGCCGCCGGCGACGCCCCCGTAGCGCGGGTCGACCGCCTTCAGCGTCAGCGTCTGGTTCGGCGAGATCGTCATGCCCTGGCTGGCGCCCACCAGCGTCAGCGGCAGGGCGAACCACCAGAACGACAGGGCGTGCTGCTCGACGGCGGGCGCGAGGGCGGCGGTGCCGACCAGCGCGGCGATGGCCGTCGCGAAGCCCGCGATGACGAGGCGGCGTCCCAGCCGCAGGACGTAGCGTCCGGCCACCTGGGACGTGACCGCCGCGGCCAGGGACGCCGGCAGCCCCACGAGCGCCGCCTCGAACGGCGTGTGCCCGAGGTGGGTCTGTAGGAAAAGCGGGACGACGATCCAGATGCTCGTCGATCCGACGAAGTAGACCCCGACGATGATGATGCCGTTGCGGAACGCTTCGCTGCGGAAGATGTCGATGTCGACCATCGGCGACCGGTCCCGCTGCTTGTAGCGGCGCTCCCACCAGACCCAGACCGCGACGATCGCCAGGCCGAGCGGCAGCTGCAGCCACAGGAGTGGCGATCGTCCGCGTTCCAGGAACGGCAGCATCATCGACACCAGCCCCACCGACAGCAGGACGACGCCGACCGGATCGAGGTCGATCCTCGTCCCCGAGCGCGCCCGGTCGTCCGGAAGCCAGAGGAACGCCAGCACGACGGTCAACACGCCCAGCGGCACGTTCATGCCGAACATCAACCGCCAGCCCGTCTCGGGACCGAAGACCTGGATGAGCAGGCCGCCGATGACCGGGCCGATCGCGGTGGCCAGAGCGACGGTGGTGCCGAACAGCGCGAACGCTTTCGCCCGCGCCTGCCCCACGAAGTTCTGCTGGATGATCCCGACGCTCTGCGGGTTCAGCAAGCCCGACCCGACGCCCTGCAGGACGCGGGCGAGGTTCAGCACGTCGATGGTCGGGGCGACCGCGCTGAGCAACGAGCCCACCGTGAAGACGGCGACGCCGATGATGAGCATGCGTCGGCGCCCGGAGGCGTCCCCGATGCGCCCGGCGGGGACCAGGAGCAGCGCGAACGCCAGCGTGTAGCCGGAGATCGTCCACTGCACGCCCGTGGACGTCGTGCCGAACGACTCCTGGATCGCGGGCAGCCCCACGTTGATCACCGACATCGCCACCAGCGCCATGAACAGCGGCGTCAGCAGCACCGCGAGCATCCTGCGGGGATGGTGCGGCGCAGGGTCTTCGCGGGATCGGGGTTCGTCGGTCACATGGGGGAATGCTAGTCGGTGCCGGACTCCATGCCCGAGAAGTTCTGCGCGGCCTCGATGTCCTCGTCGGTGGCGCGGGCGCCCTCGGTGATCGCGCGACCCTCGCCGGGCTCCAGCTCGCCGACCAGCTCCGACACGGCCCCGCCGACGAGGCCGATCTGGCTGTACGACTCGAGCCGGGTGCGGGTGTCGGCGATGTCCAGGTTGCGCATGGTGAGCTGGCCGATGCGGTCGACGGGGCCGAACGCGGCGTCCCCGACCCGCTCCATCGACAGCTTCTCGGGGTGGTAGCTCAGCGCCGGACCCTCAGTGTCGAGGATGGTGTAGTCCTCGCCGCGACGCAGCCGCAGCGTGACCGTGCCGGTGACGGCCGAGCCAACCCAGCGCTGCAGCGACTCGCGCACCATCAGCGACTGCGGGTCGAGCCAGCGGCCCTCGTACAGCAGCCGGCCCAGCTTGCGGCCCTCGTTGTGGTAGGCGGCGATGGTGTCCTCGTTGTGGATCGCGTTGACGAGCCGCTCGTAGGCGATGTGCAGCAGCGCCATGCCCGGCGCTTCGTAGATGCCGCGGCTCTTCGCCTCGATGATGCGGTTCTCGATCTCGTCGCTCATGCCCAGGCCGTGGCGCCCGCCGATCGCGTTGGCCGTCCGGACCAGCTCGACGGGGGTGTCGAAGAGCTCCTCGTTGATGCGCACCGGGACGCCCTGCTCGAACGTGACCGAGACCTCTTCGGTGGCGATCTCGACGTCCTCGCGGTAGTGCGCGACCCCCATGATGGGCTCGACGATGTCCATGCCGACGCCGAGGTACTCCAACTCCTTGGCCTCGTGCGTGGCGCCCCAGATGTTCGCGTCCGTCGAGTACGCCTTCTCGACCGAGTCGCGGTAGGGCAGGTTGCGCTCCGACAGCCAGACGCTCATCTCGTGACGTCCGCCGAGCTCCTCGACGAAGTCCGCGTCGAGCCAGGGCTTGTAGATGCGCAGGTCGGGGTTGGCGAGCAGGCCGTAGCGGTAGAACCTCTCGATGTCGTTGCCCTTGTAGGTGGACCCGTCGCCCCAGACGTTGACGCCGTCGGACCGCATGGCGCGCACCAGCATGGTGCCGGTCACGGCGCGGCCGAGCGGGGTGGTGTTGAAGTAGGTGCGCCCCGCGGAGCGGATGTGGAACGCGCCGCACGCCAGCGCCACCAGGCCCTCGTTGACGAGCTCGGCGGTGCAGTCGACCAGCCGCGAGATCTCGGCGCCGTACTGTTCGGCGCGGCCCGGGACGGAGTCGATGTCGGGCTCGTCGTACTGGCCGATGTCGGCGGTGTACGTGCACGGGATCGCCCCGTGCTCACGCATCCACGCCACGGCGACGGACGTATCGAGACCACCGGAGAAGGCCAGACCGACCTTCTCCCCGACGGGGAGCTTCATCAACACCTTGGGCATGGGGGCCACTCTAGTGAGCCGGACGCCGCGGCCCCACTCGATCTCAGCGGGCCAGGCGCGATCCGGTGCACGCTGGCAATCCGGCAACCTGTTTCGGGAGAAGGACGCCGCCGCGGGTAAGTTGGGGACACGTGACCCTTCCCCCTCAGCATGCCGTGACCCTCGTGCGCCGGCTGACGCGCCTGGCGCCGTCCCGCGTCGACCACATTCCCGCCTTCCGCATCGCCATCGGCCTCGCCGTCCCGCTCGCCGTGCTGCTGCTGACCGGTCACACCCAGTGGACGATGTACGCCGGCTTCGGCGCGTTCACCGGCATCTACTCCCGGTACGAGCCCACCGCGCTGCGGTTCCGCCGCCAGGGTCTCGTCGCGATCATGCTCACCTGCACCGTCGGCATCGGCGCGTTCCTGGCCCAGCGGGGCGAGCACGTCTCTCCGGCCGTCGAGAGCTGGACGGCGCTGTTCGCCGGCGCGCTGGTGGCCGGGGCGTCCGCGACCTGCATCACCGCGCTCGGCATCAAACCGGGCGGCGCGCTGTTCCCCCTGTTCGCCATCTCCGCGGTCGCGGCCGCTCCCCCGGCCGCGCCGGTCTGGGTCGCGGTGGCCGTCGCCGGGGCCTCGGCCGGCTGGTGCGTGCTGATGGGCCTGCTCGGTCACTACCTCGGCGAGCGGCACCCCGGGATGGACGCCTCGGGCGCGCACCTCGCGTACACGCGCGCCCAGCTCGCCGGGGAGTTCGCCCGCTATTTCGTCTCCGCGACCATCGCGGGCGTCCTCGGCCTGGCGTCCGGGCTGCCGTTCCCCTACTGGGCGCAGATCGCGGCCGTGGTGCCGCTCTCGCCTCCCCGCCGGGTGGCGCAGGTCGAGCGCGGCCTGCACCGCGTCGTCGGCTCGGCGCTGGGCATCGTCACCACCGCGTTCCTGCTGTCGTTCCCCAGCCAGGCCTGGCAGCTGGCCGTGTGGGTGGTGATCATGCAGTTCCTCGCCGAGCTGTACGTGCTGCGCAACTACGCGCTCGCCCTGGTGTTCATCACGCCGCTCGCCCTGCTGATGATCCAGATGGCGAACCCGCAGCCGGTCGTGCCGATGCTGCAGGCCCGCGTCCTGGAGACCGCGATCGGCGTGGTCGTCGGCGTGTGCGTGGTGGCCGTCACCTACTTCTGGGCGCGGCACCGGCGTGCCGTCGAGGCGCGAGCGGCCGTCGCGGACGTCGACACCCCGGACGCCCCCGTTCGGCAACCGGTCGAGAGCTAGACCGGCCAGACTTCGCGGACGCGGGCCGAACCCCCACGCCCCGCTCAGCCGGCCGCGGCGCCGTCGATCGTCACCACCCCGCGTTCGCCGTCCACCGTGACCGTGTCGCCGGAATGGATCCGGCTCGTGGCGACCGCGGTGCCCAGCACCGCCGGGATGCCGTACTCGCGGGCCACGATCGAGCTGTGCGACAGCGGCCCCCCGACGTCGGTGACGACCGCGCTGGCCCGGGCGAACAAGGGCGTGTACGCCGGGGTCGTGATCGCCGCGACCAGCACCTCGCCGGGGTTGAGCGCGCCGAAGTCCGCCGGGCCACCGACGACCCGGGCCGTCGCGGTGACGCGTCCGCCGCTGGACGCCGTCCCGCGGATCGGGCCGTCCGCCGCGGCGTCCTGGCGGGCGGGCATGAAGCGGCCGAGCCACCTGCGCCAGGCTTGCTCCGGCAGCAGCTGGGAAGGCGTCGCCCGGCGCTGACCGCGCCACGTTGCCTTGCGCTGCTCGACGCGGTCGCGCAGGTCGTCGGTGGAGGTCAGCTCGTCGGCGTGCAGCCAGTACACGTCGTCCGCCGCCTCGATCACCCGGCCCGCGACCAAGCGCCGACCGAGCTCGCGGCAGATGCGGCGCATGACCGGCCACGCGAGCCCTTGCGCGGCCAGGGCGTCCTCGCGGACCGGGGCGTCGCGCTGGGCGGCGCGGACGAGGCGTCCCAGCAGCGCCCGGCGCGCCGGATCGAGGCGCGCGAGCAGGGCGCGGGTCGCGTCCTCGCGGGCCGTGGCCAGGCGCCGCTGCCGGGCGGCAGGGTCGGCGTCCGAGTCGAGGTAGAACCGGACGCCGTCCAGCACCGGGACCGGGTCGTCCGCCGGGACGGGCGCCATGAAATCGAGGTTCGCCGTCGCGTGCCCGAACTCGGCGAGGTAGGCGTCCAGGCGCCGTCGCCAGGCCTCACGCACCTCCCCGGGGACTCCGTCCAGCGACCCGCCCGCCCGCAGGGCGTTCGCCAGCGCCGGCTGGGCCCGCACCCATGTCGCCAGGTCGTGCAGCGCCTTGTCGGCGCGGATCGGCTCGGAATCGAACCCCACCAGGAACGTCGTCGCCTCCGGGTCCCCGGGCCGCCGCGCCAACCTGGTGTAGGCGTTCTCGAACAGGACGTCGTTCATCGACACGAACGGCATCACCGTCTGCACCGCCGTGTAGTAGCGGCAGCCGGCGTCCAACAGGTCGCGCAGCCCGTCGATCAGCTCCGCCGTCGGCACCGCCGCCAGGTCGCGCCCCGCCCACGCCGACGAGATGAAGCGATACTCCGGCAGTGCCTTCTCCCGCCAGTTCTGCGCGGGGTCGAACCGCTTACGGCGGCCCGCCAGCATCCCGAGCATCACGGGCGTCCTGCGCAGCAGCTTCAGGAGCAGCCGGCGCGGGTAGTAGTAGTACGGGTAGCCGTTGATGATCGGGAAGCCGCCGCCCTCGTACTTCTCGCCGCCGCCGAGCGTGCTGAACAGCGACTCCAGGGCGCCGATGACGGACGACGGCGCCAGGTCGGCGAACAGCGGCGAGAGGGGGTCGGGCAGCTGCTCGATGATGCTCGCCCGCGCGTACAGCCCGCTGGGGTCGTCGATCGGCCACTGCGTGGGGACGTCCCCGACCCGCGGCGGCAGCGACGTGATCGGGCGGCTCTGCACGAGCCAGAACCGCCCCGCGGCCCGGGCCCATTCGATGTCCTGCGGGGCGCCGGCGTGCTCCTGCACCCGGACGCCCAGCCCGGCCAGCTCGAGCGCCTCGTCGTCACTCAACACGGCCGCGCCCCGCCGGTCCTCCGCGAGGGGTTCCTCCACGGTCCCGGACGCCAGCGGGCGCGTCCAGACGGACTTGGTGGCGGTGCTGCGCCCGACGACGCGCCCCGCGGCGGGCTCGACGACCAGCGTGTCGGGGGTGACCGAACCGCCGACCACCGACTCCCCCAGCCCGAACGCGGCGTTGATGACGACCTGCTCGAGGCGCCCGTTGTCGGGGTTGGCGGTGAACATCACCCCGGAAGCATCCGCGTCGACCATCTGCTGCACGACGACCGCCATCGCGACGTCCGACGCCGCGACGCCGGCGTGCCGGCGGTACTCGATCGCCCGCTCACCCCACACCGAGGCCCAGCAGCGGCGCACCGCGTCGACCAGCGCCTCCTCGCCGCGGACGTTGAGGAACGACTCTTGCTGGCCCGCGAAGCTGGCCGCGCCGAGATCCTCGGCCGTGGCGGACGAGCGGACCGCGACGGGGACGGCGTCCCCCAGCGCACGGTAGGCGGCGGCGATGGCGTCCTCGAGTTCAGCGGGCAGCGGAGCGTCCTCGATCAGCCGGGAGGCGAGCCGTTCCGCCTCGGCGGGCTCCCAGTCGGTGGCGGCGCGGACGATCTGGTCGGCGATGCCGGCCTCGGTGACGAAGCGGTGGTAGGCGTCCGTCGTGACGACGAAGCCGGGCGGGACGTCGAACCCTCCGGCCACCAGCTCGCCCAGGTTGGCTCCCTTTCCGCCGGCGACGGCACGGTCGCCGCGGCGCAGGGCGGACAGCTCCACAGTGATGCTCACGGCGACCATTGTGCTCCCGGACGCCTGCGCCGGCGCCCGAATCGGCGGGGGGAAACGACAGCCCCGACGCCGCGACGGGCGGCACCGGGGCTGACGTGTTCGGCCGGTCGGCGGCGATCAGTCCTGGTCGGCGCGGGCGCGGGAGCGGTTGACGGCATTGACCACCGCGCGCATGGACGCCTCGATGATCGACTCGTGCCGGGCGACGCCCCACAGCACCTGCGAGTCGTCCTCGGTGCCGATCTCACACTCGACGTAGGCGACGGCCAGCGTGTCCACGCCCTCGCTCATCGCATGCTCCGCGTAGTCCAGCACCCGGATCTGGATGCCCAGCGACGAGAGCGCGTCGACGAACGCGGCCAGCGGGCCATTGCCCTCGCCGGACGCCTCGCGCTCGCGTCCCTCGTACACGACCTTCGAGTCGACCGTGTAGCCCGCGTCGGACGACTGCGAGCTGTACTTGACCAGCTGCAGCGGCTCCTTGCGGGAGAGGTACTCCTTCTCGAAGATCGCCCAGATCTGGTCGGCCGTGACCTCGCCGCCCTCGGTGTCGGAGTACTCCTGCACGACGCGGCTGAACTCGATCTGCAGGCGTCGCGGCAGGTCCAGCTTGTGCTCGGACTTCATCAGGTACGCCATGCCGCCCTTGCCGGACTGGCTGTTCACGCGGATGACGGCCTCGTAGGTGCGGCCGACGTCGAACGGATCGATCGGCAGGTACGGGGCCTCCCACTCGATCTCGTGGACGTCCTTGCCCTCGGCCGCGGCCTGCTTGTCCAGCGCCTCGAGCCCCTTCTTGATCGCGTCCTGATGCGAGCCCGAGAAGGCGGTGTAGACCAGGTCGCCGGCGTAGGGCTGGCGCGCCGGGACGGGCAGGCCGGTGCAGTACTCGACGGTGCGGCGGATCTCGTCGATGCGGGAGAAGTCGATCTTCGGGTCGATGCCCTGGCTGAACAGGTTCAGCCCCAAGGTCACCAGGTCGACGTTGCCGGTGCGCTCGCCGTGCCCGAACAGGCAGCCCTCGACGCGGTCGGCCCCGGCCATCATGGCCAGCTCGGTCGCGGCGACCGCGGTGCCCCGGTCGTTGTGCGGGTGCAGCGAGATCACGACGTTCTCGCGGTTGTTGATGTGGCGGCCGAAGTACTCGATCTGGTCGGCATAGGTGTTCGGCGTCGACCGCTCGACGGTGGCCGGCAGGTTCAGGATGATCTCGCGGCCCTCGGCCGGCTGCCAGACGTCCATCACCGCGTTGCAGATCTCGATCGCGAAGTCGGTCGGGGTCTGGGTGAAGATCTCCGGGCTGTACTGGTAGCCGAACTCGACGTCGCCCAGGTACTGCTCGGCGTACTTCATCACCATCTCGGTGCCGCGCGTGGCCATCGCGATGCACTGGGCCTCGTCCACGCCGAACACGACCCGGCGGAACAGCTCGGCCGTCGCGTTATACATGTGGATGTTGGCCCGCTTGGCGCCGACCAGCGACTCGGCGGTGCGGGCGATCAGGTCCTCACGGGCCTGGGTCAGCACGGACACCTGCACGTCGTCGGGGATGCGGTCTTCCTCGATCAGCTTGCGGACGAACTGGAAGTCGGTCTGCGAGGCGGACGGGAACCCGATCTCGATCTCCTTGTACCCCATCGACACCAGCAGCTCGAACATCCGCAGCTTGCGGGCCGGCGTCATCGGGTCGATGAGGGCTTGGTTGCCGTCGCGCAGGTCGGTGGACGACCAGCGCGGCGCGTGGGTGATCTTCTGGTCGGGCCAGGTGCGGTCGGGCAGCGAGATGGGCTCGAAGGGCACATAGCGGTGGTACGGCATGGGGCTGGGCTGCTGAACCGGCGTCCCCTGCTGGGCGCGCGTTCCGAATTGGCTGACGGTGGTGGTCATGATCGTTCTTCCTCAACAGAATGGATGGAGATGCCAGGCACGACGGAACTCCGCAGCGAGGAAGCCTGATCGAGCCGCTCAACGCCGGGTGGCGGAGCGTCTAGGCCTCGCTGCGGCGACCAAGAAGCAGGTTCGCCCAAGCCATGCGCGTCACTGTACACACGTCCTCCCCCGCCGCAGCCGCCGACGGTCACAACGTGGACGGCTCAGTTGTCCTCGGCCTGGCGGCGCACCTGTTCGGCCACCCACAGCGGCGACGCGTCATCGACGCTTCGCTCCTCGATGTCGACGGCGAACGGGATGCCGCCGGTGTCGGGGAGCTCGGCACGGGCCTCCTGCTTCGACAGCCCCGTGAGCTGCAGCAGGTCGACCAGCAGGGCGCGCACCAGCGACATCAGCGAGGACGGGCGCCAATCCTCGTCGCCCACCACCGCCGGCTTGGCGCGGCGCGTCGTGGCCCGCAGGATCTCGCGGGCCTCCTCCGGCGGCCTCCACTCCCGAACGGCGTCGGCCAGCAGGTCGGCCCCTCTCGCGGCGTCGACCAGCAGCTCGGAGACGAGCGTCGGCATCGACCCCACCTGCTCGGTGAAGCCCAACGACTGCCGCGCGAGGATGTCCAGGGTCGCCACCGTCCGCCGGGACAGCTGGAACAGCCGGTCGAGCTCGGCCAGGTCGAGCCGTTCCTTGCGCAGCATCGGGTTGAGCCGGACGACCTCGCGCGCCGTCCGCAGCGCGGCCTCCCAGTCGCCGCTGATGCGATGGACGGCGCTGAGCTGGCCCTGCAGATCGTTGAGCCGCTCGACGTCCCCGGCACCCAACGCGCCGGCCATGAGGTCGATCGTCTTGGCCACCTCGTCCATCGCCGAGGACGCATACCGCAGGGGACGGCGCAGGGGGTGCCGCGGCAGCAGGACGGTGATGATGAACGCGACCAGCGCCCCCGACAACGCGTCCAGCCAGCGCATCCCGGGGTTGCTGCCGACCACCTGGATCACCGACATGCCCACCACGACCATGCTGTTGACGCCCACCTGCATGGTGAACAGGACGCCCCGGTCGAGCAGGCGTCCCACCAGGCCGCCGACGAACAGCACCAGCGCCAGCTGCCACCAGCCGGCGCCCAGGCCCATGATGAACAGCTCACCGATGGCGACCCCGAGCGTGGCGCCGACGCCGAGCTCGGCCACCTTGCGCGGCTCGCGGTTCTCGCTGAAGCCCAGGCACACCCAGGTCGCGATGGGCGCGAACACCGGCGCGGGCTGGCCGAACAGATCGTGAGCGATGAACCAGGACGCCGCGGCGCCGAGCGCCGCCTGCACGATCGGGATGAACGAGCCGCGGGCCCGCCGGACGCCTTGGCGCAGCCGCGCCCGCAGGAACGCGGCCTGGCGGCGCAGGTGCATCCGGGTGAGCAGCGTCTCGACCCGTCCCCTCCAGGAGGCGGCGGCCTGGGCCATCAGAACCCCAGCCGGTTCAGCTGCTTGGCGTCGCGCTGCCAATCCTTCATGACCTTCACCTTCAGGGCCAGGTAGGTCGGCATGCCGAGCAACTCGTTGATCTGCAGCCGGGCGTCCTGGCCGACCTGACGCAGCCGCTCGCCGCGGTGGCCGATGATGATGCCCTTCTGGGAGTCCCGCTCGACGACGATCGAGGCGAAGATGTCCATGAGCGGCTTGTCCTCGGGGCGTCCCTCGCGCAGCACCATCTCGTCGATCGTCACCGCGATGGAATGCGGCAGCTCGTCGCGGACGCCCTCCAGAGCGGCCTCGCGGATCAGCTCGGCGATGCGGGTCTCGTCCGACTCGTCGGTAATGGTCTCCTCGGGATACAGCGGCGGGCCCTCGGGCAGCAGCTTCACGATCTCGGACGTCACCACGTCCACCTGGTCGTCGGTCACCGCGGAGACCGGGATGATCGACTCCCAGCGGATGCCGAGCTCCTCCTCCAGCGCCTGGATGCGCAGCAGGTGCTCGGCCATGCGCTGGGGGGCGACGAGGTCGGACTTCGTCGCCAGCGCGACGAGCTTCGGACGCTTCGGCAGCGCGGCGATCTCGCGGACGAGATAGGTGTCGCCCGGGCCGATGCGCTGGCTGGCGGGCAGGCAGACGCCGATGACGTCCACCTCGGCCCAGGTCTCGTGGACGAGGTCGTTCAGCCGCTCGCCGAGCAGGGTGCGCGGCCGGTGCAGCCCGGGCGTGTCGACGAGGACGAGCTGGGCGTCCGGGCGGGACAGGATGCCGCGGATGACGTGCCGGGTCGTCTGCGGCTTCGACGAGGTGATCGCGATCTTCTCCCCGACGATCGCGTTCGTCAGGGTCGACTTGCCGGCGTTGGGACGTCCGACGAAGCAGGCGAAGCCCGAGCGGAAGCCCTCGGGGACGGCAGAGCTGACGGTCATGCTCGGGTGGCTCCCCCACTCGTTCGGGACGCCTGCGCGCGCGCCGCCGATTCGGCGGCCAGCTCGACGGTGGCGTCCACGCCCGCGTCGGCCGGGTCGGCGCCCTCCTCGGGGATGCGCCCGGCCAGGACGGTCTGGATCGAATGCCGGCGCCCGGACGCGCGCTCGGCGACGAGCTCGATGCCCTCCCACTCCACGATGGAGCCGGGGATGGGGATCTTGTTGAGCTCCTTGGCCATGAGGCCCAGCACGGTCTCGACGTCCTCGTCGTCGACGTCCAGGCCGAACAGCTCGCCGAGGTCGTCCAGCGAGAGGCGCGACGAGACACGGAAGCGGCCGTCGGCCAGCTCGGTGACCGGGGCGATCTCGACGTCGTACTCGTCGACGATCTCGCCCACGATCTCCTCGAGGATGTCCTCGATGGTGGCCAGGCCCGCGGTGCCGCCGAACTCGTCGATGACGATGACGACGTGGCTACGGGTGAGCTGCATCTCGCGCAGCAGGGCGTCCACCGGCTTGGAGTCGGGGCAGAACGTGGGCTTGCGCATCAGCGACTCGACGTTCTCGTCCGACTGGGAGCGCGGGTTGTCGTAGCTGCGGCGGATGACGTCCTTGAGGTAGAGGATGCCGAGCACGTCGTCGACGTCCTCGCCGATCACGGGGATGCGGCTGAACCCCGAGCGCAGCGCCAGCGACAGCCCTTGCCGCAACGACTTTCCCGCCTCGATGTAGACCATCTCGGTGCGGGGCACCATGACTTCCTTGACGATCGTGTCGCCGAGCTCGAACACCGAGTGGATCATCTTGCGCTCGCCGGCCTCGATCAGGTCGGACGCCTCGGCGATGTCGACCATCTCGCGGAGCTCGGCCTCGGACGTGAACGGCCCGTCGCTGAACCCCTTGCCCGGGGTGAGCGCGTTGCCGATGAGGATCATCAGCTTCGAGATCGGCCCGAAGACCGTGGTGAGGAGCGTGAGAGGGCCGGCGGCCCGCAGCGCCACCGTGTCCGCCTGCTGGCGGCCGACGGTGCGCGGCGCGACGCCCAGCGCGATGAACGAAACGAGCAGCATCGACGCGATCGCGACCGTGACGCCGAGCGGCGTCAGGCCGAGGTGCTGGAACACCACGGCGGTGACGAGCACGATCGCGGAGACCTCGAGCAGGACACGGACGAACATCAGCGCGTTCGTGGCGGGCGCGGGGTCTTGGGTGATCTGGAGCAGCTTGGGGGCGCCCTTGGCGCCCTCCTTCACCAGGTTCTCGGCCCTCGACTTGCTGAACGAGGCCACCGCCGCGTCCACCGCGGTGAGCAGGCCGGCCAGGATCACGCACAGCAGGGCGACGCCGAGCTGGATCCAGTTGTCTTGGGTCAGGGGGAGCATCCGGGACTTTCGTGAAGCGGTGATAATCGCCGCCCACCCTACCGCTCGGAGCGGACATGCCGCGGCGGGCGTCCCCCGCGCGGGACGCCACGTCGCTTAACCTGGAGGCATGCAACTCCCCAAGGCCGCCTCGGCCCTCCTGGCCCTCCCCCTTCTCGCCGCCTGCCAGTCGACGACGGCGACCGTCTCCCCCTCCGCGACCGAGACGCCCGCCGTGACGTCGCCGTCGCAGCCGGTCACCCCGACGCTCAGCGCCGCCCCCACGGCCACCCAGACCCCGACCGCAACCACGACGCCGGTGCCCACGTCCTCGGCCCCCGCGACGGTCTCACCGACCTCGGCGGCGCCCACCACGACGAAGCGGCCCAACTCGGCGGTGACGAAGCCCGCGTTCACTCTGGACGTCCCCCAGGGCTGGCGTCTCGACACCAGCCAGTCCGACGACGGCGAGCAGTGGCGCGCGCAGATCCGCAAGGGCGCCGACGGCGCGATGCAGTTCGTGCGGGTCGAGGCGTCCAAGACCGCCGGGAAGAGCGCCGCGGACGCGAAGAAGGACCTCGACACCGCGCTGCAGAGCGAGTGCCCGGCCGGGATGCCCGCGAACCCGCGCACGATCGCGGGCGTCCGCGCCCAGGGCATCGCCTGCGGCGAGGGCGAGCTTTCCTCGGTGACCTACGCCTTCGTCAAGGGCGGGCGCCTGTACCGCGTGACGCACATGGCCGAGTCCATCGCGCGCGACGACGCCGTGCTGACCCGCGTTCTCGCCGGGCTCACCGTCCGCTGAGGGCGGCGTTCGTTCCCGGCGTCAGCGGTTGCGGGCGTTCCAGGCGGCGAAGAGGCGGTCGTTCAGGCCGAACATGACCGCCTTCTCGTCCTCCTCGGCGTGGTCGTAGCCGAGCAGGTGCAGGATGCCGTGCACCAGCAGGTAGTCGGCCTCGCCCTCGGGGGTCCGGTTGTTCTCCGCGGCCTGCGCGGCGGTCACCGTCGGGCAGAGCACGACGTCGCCGAGCAGCCCTTCCGGGGGCTCCTCGTCGTCGGTCGGCGGGCGGAGCTCATCCATGGGGAACGACAGCACGTCGGTCGGGCCGGGCAGGTCCATGAACCGGACGTGATAGTCGGTCATCGTGCCCTCGTCGACCAGCAGGATCGACAGGTCCGACTGGGGGTGGATGCGCAACTCGTCCAGGACGAATCGGCCGAGGCGGACGAGGCGCTCCTCGTCGACTTCTTCGCCGGACTCGTTGTTCAGGTCGATCATGAGCGTCCTCGCTGCTGGGGTTGACGGGACTCGTAGCGGTCGTAGGCGTCCACGATGCGGCCGACCAGGCGGTGCCGGACGACGTCGCGGTTCGTGAGCTGGCAGAACGCGATGTCGTCGACGCCGTCGAGGATGCCCTGCACCTCGCGCAGGCCGGACTTCATGCCGCCGGGGAGGTCGACCTGGGTGACGTCGCCGGTGACGACGATCTTCGAGCCGAAGCCGAGCCGGGTGAGGAACATCTTCATCTGCTCCATGGACGTGTTCTGCGCCTCGTCGAGGATGATGAACGCGTCGTTGAGCGTTCGCCCGCGCATGTAGGCCAGCGGCGCGACCTCGATGGTGCCCGCGGTGAGCAGCTTCGGGACGGACTCGGGGTCGACCATGTCGTGCAGCGCGTCGTACAGCGGCCGCAGGTAGGGGTCGATCTTGTCGTTGAGCGTGCCCGGCAGGAAGCCCAGCCGCTCGCCGGCCTCAATCGCCGGGCGCGTCAGGATGATGCGGTTGATCTCCTTGGCCTGCAGCGCCTGGACGGCCTTCGCCATCGCGAGGTACGTCTTGCCCGTGCCGGCGGGGCCGATGCCGAACACCACGGTGTGCTCGTCGATCGCGTCGACGTAGCGCTTCTGGTTCAGCGTCTTCGGCCGGATCGTCTTGCCGCGCGTCGACAGAATGTTCTGGGTGAGCACCTCGGCCGGATGCGGCTGGCCCGGCGTGCCGGTCATGCCGATCACGCGCTCGACGGCGTCGGCCGTGAGCCCCTGGCCGGTCCGGACGATGGTGATGAGTTCGGTGAGCACATCCGCCGCGCGGGCGACCTCGTCGGCGCTCCCGGTGAACGTGACCTCGTTGCCTCGCACGTGAACCTCGGCGTCGAGCTCACGCTCCATGATCGCGAGGAACTCGTCCCGGGGACCCAGGACCGAGACCATCGGGATCGACGCGGGCATGACAAGGCGGCGGGTCGCGGGGCCGGTGTTGGTGGTAGTCAGGGTGTTTCCTCCTCGAAGAAGTCCGTCCAATCTAACGCGCCGGGACGCCGATTGCTTCCGCCGCCCCTAGCCGGCGAAGGCGTCCGTGGCCTCGATCAGCGCGTGCGTGATCTGCGGCTCGAAGGCGGAATGCCCGGCGAACATCAGCCGGTACTCGGCCTCGGGCCAGGCACGGTGCAGGTCGTGGGCGGTCACGGCGGGACAGGCGAGGTCGTAGCACCCCTGCACGATCACCGCCGGAATGGCGCGGATGGCGTCCACGTCGGCGATGAGCTGGCCCTCGCGGAACCATCCCCCGTTGACGAAGTAGTGGTTCTCGATGCGGGCGAAAGCGATCGCGAACGCGGGGTCGGAGTACGACTCCACGATCTCGGGGCTGTAGCGCAGGGTGCAGGTCGCGCCCTCCCAGGTCGTCCAGGCGACGCCGGCGGGGCCGTGGACGTCCGGGTCGGGGTTGCTCAGCAGCTCGTGATACGCCGCGATGGCGTCGCCGTCGAACGAGGACCCACCCAGCGGCTCGAGGAACCGCTCCCGCCACGCCGGCGCGACATTGCCGGCGCCGCCGTTGTAGTACCAATCGAGCTCGCTGCGGCGCAGGGTGAAGATGCCGCGCAGCACCAGCTCGCTGACGGCCTCGGGGTGCTTCTCGGCGTAGGCCAGCGACAGCGCGCTCCCCCACGATCCGCCGAACACGAGCCACTTCTCGATTCCGCGGTCGGCGCGCAGGCGTTCGAGATCGGCGACGAGGTCCCAGGTGGTGTTGGTGCTCAGGTCGCAAGCGGGCTCCGAGGCGTGCGGGAGGCTGCGTCCGCAGCTGCGCTGATCGATCAGGACGATGCGGTAGCGCGCGGGGTCGAAGAACCGGCGGGCGTTGGCGCCGCAGCCGCCGCCGGGGCCACCGTGGACGAACACGGCGGGCTTGCCGTCGGGGTTGCCGCACTCCTCCCAGTACAGGCGGTGGCCGTCGCCGACGTCCAGCATGCCGGTGCGATAAGGCTCGATGTGGGGGTACAGCGGGCGCAGCTCAGCCTCGGGGACCTCCTGCGGTGCCGGAGGGGTCGGCAGGCTCACGCGTCCGGGTCTTCCTTGTCGTCCCAGTCGATGATGTGCATCGCGGCTTCCTCCGCGGACGCCGCGCCACCGTCGATGCCGACGTCCCGGCCGATGCTCTCGCTCTCGTTGTCGACGCCCTGACCGCCGTTGACGTCCACGAGGCGCCCGGCGCGCTTGTCGCCGACCTGGCGGTCCTCGCCGGCCGGGTTCCACGGGACGTGCTCCTTGACGACCTCGGGCTGCTCCTGCTCCGTGCGCTGCTCGATCGTCTCGCCGCGGCGCATCTCGTTGGGGGTGTTCCCGAAGCCCTGGCCCGGCGACCAGTTGTCGGGGGCCACGTAGCCCTCGTCGAGCACGTCGTCGACACCCCGGCTGACCAGGGTGTCCTCGGGCTGCAGTTGGTCAAGGTTGTCGTCGCCAGCGCCTTCTGCGTCGATGTTGTCGAGATCGTCGATGTCCGCCATGCCGTCATGCTGCCACGTCCGCGCAACTCCGGCAGCCGGACGCGGCGAACGTCCACCGACCGGGTCCGGAACGCCCCACCCGGGCCGCCGAAAGGGTGGTGAACGAGTCGGGAGGCAGGGTGGGAACACCGGAGGCTCCACCGTGTCCAAACGCTCCGGTGATGTCGGCGGGCCACATGATTTGGCCGGGAGCATGAACACGAGTCTCCTGAATCGGGATCGCTGATGGCGGCCGCTCCCGCCCCGATGGCTACGATGCGTGCCCGTGACACGAACGGAGACCGGCGCGACGTCCACGCCCGCGAGCTACGCCAGCGGCGGCCGGGGCAACTACGACCTCATCCTGGCCGCGTTCTGCGGCCTGCTGCTGATCTCGAACATCGGCGCGACCAAGCTCATCCAGTTCGGCCCGCGCGTCGAGGTGCTGGGCTACCCGGTGCTGCCGATCATCACCGACGGCGGCGCGTTCTTGTTCCCGCTGACCTACGTGCTGGGTGACGTCCTCGCCGAGGTCTACGGCATGCGCAAGGCCCGCCGGGCGATCTTCACCGGCTTCGTGCTGGCCGCGCTGATGTCGGCGACGTTCGTCGCCGTGGACGCCGCACCCCCGGCGTCCGACTGGCCGAACCAGGACGCCTGGACGGCGGTCCTCGGGTTCGTCCCCCGCATCGTCGTGGCGAGCCTGCTGGGCTATCTGGCCGGACAGTTCCTGAACGCGTACGTGCTGGTGCGGCTGAAGGCGCGGGCCAACGAGAACCGGCTGTGGGTGCGGCTGGTGACCTCGACGGTGGTCGGCGAGCTCGCCGACACCCTGGTGTTCTGCCTCATCGCGTTCGGGCCGCTGGGCGCCTTCCTCGGCGGAGGGTCGATCCCGTGGGACTCGCTGGTGAACTACACGATCGTCGGCTGGGTCTACAAGGTGACGGTCGAGGTGGTCTTCCTGCCGATGACCTACCGCGTCATCGCCGCCGTCAAGCGCCGCGAACCGGACTACGCACCGGCCGGCTGACCGGGCAGTAGCGCCAGGTCGTCCGGGGTGACGAGCCTGGACGCGACGGCGTACTCCACGAGGCGGGCGCGCCGCCCGCTGGCCAGCGCGGACGGACCTCCGTGCAACCCCCGGACGCCGAGGGTGGACAGCTTGGCGCAGACGTTGTCGAGCTTGCGATTGAACTTCGTGACCGGCCACCCGAGCCGGGACGCCGCGGCGGCCGTCGGCGGGATCGTCCCGGCGCCGCGGTCGCCCCGTCGCAGGACGCTCTCGGCCAGCGCGACCAGCAGTAGCTTCTGGTCGGGCGTGAGCGTGACGCGGCCCAGCGTCAGCGACCCGTCCGGCTGCGCGAGCGGCGCGGGCACCGGGGCGAACGCGGCGTCGGGGGCCACGATCGTGAAGTCGTAGGTCGTGGCGCCCGCGGTGAACCAGACGGTGGTGGTCGCGAAGACGATCGGCAGCGCGGCGCCGGGCGCCAGCCAGGCCTGCATGGCGCCGTCCGGGTCGCTGATCGTGGCCGTCAGCGTGGCGCCGGCGTTGACCAGCCACCACAGCCCGTTCTCGTGGCGCAGCGTGAGGAAGTGTCGGTGCAGGAACGGGTTCGCGTCGTCGATGACGAGGTCGGCCTCGCGCCCGATGGTGAACGTGGCGTCCGGGTCGAGCTCGTAGACCTCGCCGACGAACTCCACGCGCAGCGACGACCCGGTCATGGGACGCACGTGGTGGCCGACGCCGTCCCCTGCGGCCGCTTGTCGCCGTCGAGCCGCTGGACGCTGACGCAGACCTTTCCCGAGCCGCGCACGGTGACGGGCGGGCGGTCGAGGTCGAGCGCGCGCTCGTTGACCTCGGCGCGGTAGCCACCCGCGGGCTGCCCAGCGGAATCGGTCCAGGTGAAGGCGACCACGTCGCCGGCGCGCCGCCCCGACACCGCGATCGTGGACGCCGCGGGCTTCAGCCACACCGACAACACCAACCCAACCGGAATCAGCGCCAGGGCGATGCCGACGGCAACGCCGAGCGGGAGCCGACGCCGCCGGGGACCCCCCGCTGCGCTGCCGGAAGGCCGGGACGCCCGGGACCCTTCCCCGGCCCCCTCCGCGGAGGCGACGGCGCCGCTCTGGGGATCCGCCGCCGGACGCTCGCCGGCTTCGTCGCTGGCGCGCGGGCGGCCGGCGAACACGACGAGTTCGGTGCGGGGCAGCCCCAGCTCCTCCTCGATCTCCTGCAGGGCGGCGGCGAGGTCCAGCGCGGAGGGCCGGTCCGCGGGGTCCTTCGCGAGCGCAGCGCGCAGGACGTCCTCGAGCGCGGCGTCCACGTCGGGGCCGAGGGGCGCCGGGGCGTCGTCGCGCACCCGCAGCATGGTCGCGGTCAGGGCGTTGTCGCCGCCGGGGACCTCGAACGGCGGGCGCCCGGACAGCAGCGTCCACAGGGTCGCGGCCAGGCCATACACGTCGGTCCGCTCGCCCGGCGCGGCGGTCCCGAAGAGCAGTTCCGGGGCGGCCCACGGCACGGACGCCCCGGCGGCCTCCCCGAGCGGCGGCCCGGCCAGCCCGAAGTCGGCGAGCACGGGAACGCCGTCGCGGGAGATCAGGACATTGGCGGGCTTGACGTCGAGGTGCAGCAGCCCGGCTGCGTGCACGGTGGCGACCGCCCCGGCCAGCTGGACGCCGACGCGCAGCACGTCCGCGGTCGCGAGGCCGCCCAGGTCGGCGAGGGTCGGGGGCGGGCAGTAGCGCATCACCAGGTAGGGCCGGCCGTCAGCGGCCCGCCCGGCGGAGTACACGGGGACGACGTGCGGGTGCTCCAGCCGAGCCAAGACGTCGGCCTCGGCGAGGAACCGCTCGGCGCGACCGTCCCCGACCGGCCCGGTGAGCAGCTTCACCGCGACCATCCGCCGCGGGACGTCCTGCTCGGCGAGGAAGACCCCGGCCTGCCCGCCGGAGCCGAGCGGTCGGACGAACCGCAGCCCGTCGATCGCGGGGGCCTCGCCCGGGCCGGGCGCACTCATGCGGTCTCGCCCTCACCTCGCGAGGCCGGCTCGTCCCGCACCGCGTCCACGACGATCACCGTGACGTTGTCGTGACCGCCGTGCTCCAGGGCGGCGGCGACCAGGGCATCGGCGGCCTGCTCGGGGCCGGGGTTCTCGTCCAGGATCGCGGCGATCAGGTCGTCGGGGACCTCGGTGTTCAACCCGTCGGAACAGACGACGAAGCGCTGCGCGGGCAGCGCCGCGCAGCGGAAGAGGTCGACGTCCGGCTCGAGCTGGGACCCGAGGCTGCGCGTGACGATGTTGCGGCTGGGGTGGACGCGGGCTTCCTCGGCGGTGATCACCCCGGCCTGCACGAGCTCCTCCACCTCGGAATGGTCGACGCTCACCCGCTCGAGCGTGCCCTCGACGAAGCGGTAGACCCGGGAGTCGCCGACGTTGAACACGACGAAGTCCCGCCCCTGGTCGTCCGCGACAACGGCCACGCCGGTCACGGTGCTGCCCAGACCCCGCGCGTCGGCGTGCTGCGCGCCGTAGTCGATGACGGACCGGTTGGCGGCGCGGACGGCCTCGACGACGTCGGCCACGCGCAGTTCGTCGCACTCGGCCAGGGGGCGGAACGCTTGGACGACGAGCGAACTCGCGACGTCCCCCGCGGCGTGTCCGCCCATGCCGTCGGCGACCAGCCAGAGGCGCTGCCCCACCACGAAGTCGTCCTCGTTGTGGTTCCGGACGCGGCCGACGTCGGTTCGTGCGCCCGTTCCCACCCTCATCGTTGTCTTCTCTCGTTCATGGCGGCGTCGCTGCACCTTAGCAAGCCGGAGCGCGCCTCACCGGCGTGCGTGGAACCGCCCCAGGAACTCGTCCCGGAAGGCGGCCAGCTCGCCGCGTTCCATGGCGGCGCGGATGTCGTCGACCAACCGAACCGTGAAGCGCTCGTTGTGGATCGTCGCCAGCGTCGCGCTGAGCATCTCCTTGGCCTTGAACAGGTGGAACAGGTAGGCCCGCGTGTAGTGCGCGCAGGTGTAGCAGTCGCAGCCGTCCTCCAGCGGGGCGAAGGAGCGGCGGTTGCGCGCGGTGTTGACGTTGTAGCGGCCGTCGGCGGTGTAGATCGCGCCGTTGCGGGCGACGCGGGACGGGTTGACGCAGTCGAACGTGTCGGCGCCGGCTTCCACGGCGGCGAAGAAGTCCTCTGGCTCGGAGATTCCCAGCAGGTGGCGCGGCCTGTCGAACGGCAGCTCGTCGGCGCACCACCCGACGATCGTGCCCAGGTTCTCCTTCTCGAGCGCCCCGCCGATGCCGTAGCCGTCGAAGCCGCGCCCGTCCACCTCAAGAGAGGCGAGGCCTGCCGCTGCCTGCCGGCGCAGATCTTCGTACTGGGCGCCCTGCACGACGCCGAACAGCGCTTGGTAGGGCTTGTCCGCGCGTTGCATGGTTAGCTCGGCGTGGGCGACCAGGCACCGGTGCGCCCAGCGGTGGGTGCGGGCGACGGAGGCCTCCTGGTAGCCGCGGGTGTTCATCAGCGTGGTGAGCTCGTCGAACGCGAACATGACGTCGGCGCCCAGCTGGTGCTGCACGGCCATGCTCACCTCCGGGGTGAACCGGTGCCGGTCGCCGTTGAGGTGGCTCTTGAACGTGACGCCGTCCTCGTCGACCTTGGCAAGGCGCTCCTTGCCCTCGGCGATGACGTCGTCGTTCGCGACGCCCGCGGTGTCCATCGCCAGCACCTTCTTGAATCCGGCGCCCAGGCTCATCACCTGGAAGCCGCCCGAATCGGTGAACGTCGGGCCGGGCCAGTTCATGAACCTGCCGACGCCGCCCGCCTCGTCGATCAGGTCGGAGCCCGGCTGCAGGAACAGGTGGTACGCGTTGGCCAGCACCGCTTGGGCGCCGAGCTGGGCCACGGCCTCGGGCACCACCGACTTCACGGTCGCCTTGGTGCCCACGACGACGAACGCCGGCGTCCGGATGTCGCCGTGCGGGGTATGGATGACGCCGGTGCGGCCGCGTCCGTTGGACAGCACCGTGCCCGGTTCGAACGAGAAGGCTCCGGGATCAGCCCCGCTCATCGGCGCGCGGCCAGCAGCGCGCGCACCTGCGCGAGCGCCGCGACGCCCGCGGTGGACGTCCGCAGCACCCCGTCGGAGATCGAGACGGGGACGCCGCCGGCTTTCGTGAACGCGTCCAGTTCCTCGGGCGCGATGCCGCCCTCGGGGCCGACGATCATCAAGATCTCCCCGCTGGCCGGCAGCTCGACGTCGGCGAGCCCGACCTCGGCGTCCTCGTGCAGGACGAGGGTCAGGGCGGTCTGCGGGATGCGCTGCACCAGCGCGCCCGTGTCGGACGGGAACCCCACCGTCGGGACGCGGTAGCGCCGCGACTGCTTGGTCGCCTCCCGCGCGGCGGCGCGCCAGCGGGTCAGGCCGCGCTGGGCGCGCTCGGGGTCCCACTTGACGATGGAGCGGGCGGCCGGCCAGGGGACGATCTCGTCCACGCCCAGCTCGGTCATGGTTTCGACGGCCAGCTCGGCGCGGTCGCCCTTGGCGAGCCCCTGCGCCACCGCGAGCCGCAGCGGGGACTGCGGCGTGTGCAGCACCTCGTCCACGGTCAAGGTCATGGCGGACCGCTCGGTCGACGTCACCGGCCCGCGGACGGCCGTGCCCGCGCCGTCCGCGACGAGCACCGTCTCCCCGACGCGGATGCGTCGCACGGAGACCGCGTGGCGACCCTCGTCGCCGGAGACGGTCACCTCGTCGCCGACCTGCGGCGAATCCAGCTCGGCCAGGAACAGGGCGTCGGTCATGTCAGCTCAGCGCGTCCTTCAATCGGTCGAAGACCCCTTTTCGGGGCCGGTCGATGTGCGCCTCGGGCCGGGTCTCGCCGCGCAGCTCCGCGAGACGACGCATGAGCTCGCGCTGCTCGTGATCCAGGTTCTTCGGCGTCTGCACCAGCAGCGTAACCCCCAGGTCGCCGCGCCCGGCGCCTCGCAGCTTCGGCACGCCGCGTCCTTCGACGACCAGCCGGGTGCCCGACTGGACGCCCGCGGGGACGGTGAGCTCGACCGTCTCATCGCCCGGGTCGCAGTCCTCGCGCTCGGACTCGAGGGTCTTCACGGTGAGGTCGGTGCCGAGCGCCGCCGCCGTCATCGGGACGCGGACGACCAACTCGAGATTGTCACCGTCACGCTTGAAGTCGGGGTGGGTCTGCACGGCGATCTCGACGTACAGGTCGCCGGCGGGGCCGCCGCCGGGCCCGACCTCGCCCTGGCTGTCGAGGTGAACCCGGTTTCCGGTGGAGACGCCGGCCGGGATCTTGACGTTGATGGTGCGGTTGCTGCGCACCCGGCCCTCGCCGGAGCACTCGCCGCACGGGTTGGTGATGACGGTGCCGTAGCCGTGGCAGTTGGGGCACGGCTGGACGGTGCGGATGTCGCCGAGGAACGAGCGCTGCACGGTGGTGACGTCGCCTTGACCGTGGCAGGTGGTGCACTGCTGCGGCGCCGCGCCGTCGGCCGAGCCATTGCCGTGGCAGGTCGGACAGGTGACGGCGGTGTCGACGCGCACCGGCTTGGTGACGCCGAACGCCGCGTCGGCGAGCGACAGGCTGACCCGCACGAGGGCGTCCTGGCCGCGGCGCACGCGCGGGCGCGGGCCGCGGGACGACTGCTGGCCGAACATGGCGCCGAGCAGGTCGCCCATGTCGAAGCCGGCCGCGCCACCGGCGCCGCCCGGGAAGCCGAAGCCGCCCATTCCCCCCATGCCGCCCATCGGGTCGCCGCCGCGGTCGTAGACCGACTTCTTCTGCGGGTCGCGCAGCACCTCGTACGCCTCGCCGATGGCCTTGAACTTCTCGGCCGCGTCCGGGGAGTCGTTCACGTCCGGGTGGAACTTCATGGCCAGCTTGCGGTAGGCCTTCTTGATCTCCTCGGGCGAGGAGTCCCGGGAGACGCCCAGGGTCTCGTAGTAATCGCTCAACGCGTCATCCTTCTGCCAAGATGCGGCCGACGTACCTGGCGACGGCGCGCACCGATGCGATGGTTGATGGGTAATCCATGCGGGTGGGGCCGACGATGCCCATCGTCGCCCACACGCTGTGGTCGGGTCCGTAGGTGCTGCCCACCACCGACGTCGTCTGCAGCGGCTCGTACGGGTTCTCCTGGCCGATCCGCACCACGACGTCGTCCGCCGTGCTGATGTCGCCCAGCAGCCGCAGCAGCACCACCTGCTCCTCGAGCGCCTCGAGCACCGGCTTGACGCTGGTCTCGAAGGACTCGCCGAAGCGGGTCAGGTTGGGCACGCCGCCCACCACCACGCGGGTGGACGGGTCGGCGCTCAGCAATTCGAGCAGGGTGGCGATCAGCGTGGACGCCAGCGGGCGCGTCTCCGGGGGGAACTCCTCCAGAGCGGTGGCCAGCCGTTCGACCGCCTGGGACGAGGTGGCCCCGACGACCAGGCCGTTCAGCCGCTGTCGCACCTCTTCGACCCGCTCCTCGGACGCCTCCCCCAGGTCGACGTGGCGCTGGTCGACACGGCCCAGGGAGTTCACGCTGATGAGCAGGCCGCGTTCGGCGGACAGCCGGACGACCTCGACGTGCCGCAGCACCGCGCTGGACAGCGTCGGGTACTGCACCATGGCCACCTGCCGGGTGATCTGCGCGAGCAGGCGGACGGTGCGCAGCACCACGTCGTCGATGTCGACGGCGCCCGCCATGAACGCCGAGATCGCCCGCTTCTCGGCCGCGGACAGCGGCTTGATGGAGGCCAGCCGGTCGACGAACAAGCGGTAGCCCTTGTCGGTGGGGATGCGGCCGGCCGAGGTGTGGGGCTGCGTGATGTAGCCCTCCTCCTCGAGCGCGGCCATGTCGTTGCGGACGGTGGCCGGCGACACCTTGAGGTTGTGCCGCTCGACGAGGGCCCGGGAACCGACGGCCTCCTGGCTGGAGACGTAGTCGGTCACGATCGCCCGCAAGATCGCGAGCTTCCTGTCGTCCACCTCTCGTCCCCCTTCCGCGACTGGCACTCTCCCGAACAGAGTGCCAGCTTACTCCGGATGCCGAACGCGGTCGCCCACCCCGCGGCGCGAGGCGGACGACGGGGCGCGGCGCTCAGGGTGAGGGATCAGTACTGGCGGACCTGCGGATCGGGCCGGTTGACGCCGAACACGCCGCTGACGAGCCAGCTCACCACGCTGATGATGACCGAGCCGATCAGGGCCGGCCAGAAGCCGTCGACATGGAACCCGATGCCGAGTTGCCCCGCGATCCATGACGTCAGCATCAACATCAGTGCATTGAGCACGAACAGGAAGAGACCGAAGGTCGCCACGATCAGGCACGTGGACAGGACGGTCGCCAGCGGCTTCACGAGCGCGTTGACGAGGCCGAGGATGAGGGCGACACCCGCCAGCGTGAGGGCGGTGGCGGTGGCGGTCGGTCCGGTGACGGTGATGCCCGGCACGAGCCAGGCGGCGATGCCCACGGCGATGGCCGTGGCGATGAGGCGCAGGAGAAGTCTCATGTCTCCAGGGTGCCATCCGTCGCCTAAGGTGGGCGCCATGTCTGAGCCCGTCGACTTCTCCCTCACCCCGTTCGAGCCGCTCGCGGAGGACATCTTCCGCGCCGTGGCCGAGCCGGCCGGCGTCACCATCGGCCTGATCGTCGGGCAGACCGGCGCGCTCGTCGTCGACACGGGCTCGTCGCCCAACCAGGGCTGGGAGATCCGTGCGGCGGCCGAGCGCGTCACCGACAAGCCCATCGTCGGCGCCGTGGTCACCCACCACCACTACGACCACCTCTACGGGCTGTCGGCGTTCCGCGACGTGGCGACCTACGGCCACGAGTCGCTGGGCGAGTCGACGCGGGCGAATCCCGAGCTCGCGGCCGAGCTCGAGCGGCTCGGCTTCAGCGAGGACGAGCTGATGATGCCCGCGCGGACGTTCTCCCTCGCGGCCACCGTCGACCTCGGCGGGCGCCATGTCGAGCTGGTGCATTTCGGCGTCGGGCACACCTCAGGCGACGTCGTCGTCCTGGTGCCGGACGCGTCCGTGATCTTCACCGGGGACCTGCTGGAGCAGTCCGGGCCCCCGCAGGTGGGCCCCGACTCCAGCCTGAAGCAGTGGCCGCGGGCGCTGGACGGCGTCCTGGGGACGCTGCGCGCCGACACGGTGCTCGTGCCGGGGCACGGGGAGCCCGTGGACCGGGACTTCGCGTTCATCCAGCGCGGCGAACTGGCCGGCACCTACGCGCAGGTCGAGCACCTGGTGCAGCGCGGGGTCCCGGAAGACGAGGCCTACGAGCGGGGCGAGTGGAACTTCCCCGAGGAGGCCATCCGCGCGTGG
Organism: Nigerium massiliense; assembly: GCF_000826085.1. Taxonomy (GTDB): domain Bacteria; phylum Actinomycetota; class Actinomycetes; order Propionibacteriales; family Propionibacteriaceae; genus Propioniciclava; species Propioniciclava massiliense. The sequence continues at coordinate 683,501 of NZ_CCYM01000003.1, forward strand.
CTGCCGCTGGTCTACGCCGAGCTGGCCGCGCAGGGCAAGAAGCCGCGACGCTCGCTGAAGCTGCTCTGAGCCGCGGCGGCCTCAGGCGGAGTGCCCGGCCCGGCGGCGGCTCAGAAGCGCACCGGCGTCCAGCGTCCGCCGTCACGACGCAGCAGCCAGGAGCGTCCGATCGTGGCGACCTCCTCGACGCCGCGGCAGCCGTCGAAGGCCGCGCCGCGGGCGTCCTCGTCCTCCTCGTCGCGGCTGGCCGGCGAGACCGCGAAGCGGATCAGGATGCGCGGGGTGCCGGCGGCGATGTCGAGGTCGCGGGATTCGACTGTGTTGGCCAGGCCGATGGCGGCGACGGCGGCGTCCATCACCTCGGGCGGGCGATGGCCCGGCTTGAGGCCGAGGATCTCGATCTCGACGCGGTAGGAGCTCACTGGTTCAGGGTGGGGTGCGTGGCGAGCCAGTCGGGCGTGACGAGGGTGTCGTTGACGATGTCCCAGGCGTCCGGGGTGCACGCGGAGATCAGCAGCGGCGACGCGACGCCCGCCCGGTAGTCCTCGCCGGTGTTGAGCGCCGCACGTCCGCCCAGCTCGCGGATCATCAGCGAGGCGGGCAGGTGGTCCCAGGGGTTCTGCGAGCGGTAGACGACGGCGTCGATCTTCCCCGTCAGCACGTCGGGATAGTCGATCGCGCAGGAGCCGACGGTCGGACGGACGGTGAGCCGCTCACTGTGGTGCTGCAGGCTGCGCGGGCCGGCGGCGGCACGCAGCGGCCGCTGCGGGCCGCCCATCGGGCGCAGGGGCCGTCCGTTCAAGGTGACCCCGTTGCCGCGCTCGGCGACGAACATGCGCTCGTGCACGGGCTGCCAGATCCACGACCGGACGGGCAGCCCGTGGGCGCATTCGACCACCATGACGCCGAAGTCGGCGGAGCCGCGGGCGAAGTTGTTGGTGCCGTCCACGGGATCGATCACCCAGGCGTGCTCGGCCTCGGGCAGCCCCTCGAGGATGCCGGGATCGTCGAAGACGGACTCCTCGCCCACGACCAGGGCGTCGGGGTGGTAGTCGCGCAGGATGGCGGTGAGTTCGACCTCGGCCCTGCGGTCGGCGACGGTCACCAGGTCACCCGGGTGCTTCTCGACGATCTCATCACCGTGCAGGGTGCGGAAGCGCGGCAGGATCTCGCGCGCCGCGACCTCTTGGATCGCGTCGGTCACGGTCTGCGTCTTCATCAGCTCTCCTTGTCGAGGTGGTCCTCGGTCACGAAGTCGATCAACTTCTCCACCTCCGTCAACAACCCCGGGTCGAGGTCCTTCCAACTTTCCACCCGTTGCAGGATGCGCTGCCAGGCCCGGGCCACGTCCGCCTGCGTCTGGTGCGGCCAGCCGAGGGCGGCGCAGATGCCCTTCTTCCAGTCCTGGCCCTTCGGGATGCGCGGCCACTGGGCCAGGCCGAGCCGCTGCGGCTTGACCGCTTCCCAGATGTCGATGAACTCGTGGCCGGTGACGAATACATAGTCGCCGCTGACCTGCTGCACGATGCGGTGTTCCTTGGTGCCGGGCACCAGATGGTCGACGAGGACGCCGAGCCGGCGGCCGCGCTCGGGTGCGAACTGTTCGACGATCGCGGGGAGGTCGTCGATGCCGCCGAGGTACTCGACGACGACGCCCACATGCCGCAGGTCGGAGCCCCAGACCTTCTCGACGAGCTCGGCGTCATGACGTCCCTCGACGTAGATGCGGCTGGGCAGCGCGACCTTCGCCTTCTCGGCCGGACCGACGCGCGACCCGGACGCGGTGTGCGTCCGGTTGTAGCGCTGCTGAGCGTCGAACCGGCCGGCCTTCGGGGCGGGCGGGCGCAGTTCGACGGGCTTGCCGTCGAGCCAGAATCCGGGGCCGAACGGAAAGCTGCGGCGCTTGCCGCGCCTGTCCTCCAGCACGACCATGCCCTTCTCCCACGCGACGACGGCGCCGACGAAGCCCGACGTCGGCTCCTCGAGCACCATGTCCCGCTCCACCGGGACAGGCGTGGCCGTGGGCTTGCCGGCTTGCTGCCAGCCCTTGGCGAGGACGTCGTTCCCGTAGCGATTCACAGCGCTCGACCCTACCCCGGCGTCCCCGCCGAGACGCGGACGCCCGGCCCTGCGGTGTTTCCCCCCGGGGCCTCCCCGGCCTGCGCGTCCACCCGGCGGGTCCTCAGTCGAGCAGGTCGCGGATCACGGCGTCCGCCAGCAGCCGGCCCCGGCGGGTCAGGACGAGGCGTTCGTCTCCGGCGCTGAGCGTGCCCAGCCCGCGGGCGACGACCTCGGGCACCCGCCGCCGCTCGGTGACGGTCAGGACGTCGAGCGGCAGGCCGCGGTCAAGGCGCAGCTCGAGCAGGACGCGCTCCTCGCGGCGTTCGCCGGGGGTGAGGACCTCGCGTCCGGCGGCGGGCGTGCGCCCGTGGGCCAGGAGCTGGGCGTAGCGGCGGGGGTGCTTGACGTTCCAGAACCGGACGCCGCCGACGTGCGAATGCGCGCCCGGCCCGAACCCCCACCACGAGTCCCCCACCCAGTAGGCGAGGTTGTGCCGGCACTCGTGGCCGGGCTTGGCCCAGTTGCTCACCTCGTACCAGCGGTAGCCGGCGCCGGACAGGGCGTCGTCGGCCAGGACGTACTTGTCGGCGAGGTCGTCCTCGTCGGGCATCGGCAACTCGCCGCGCCGCACCCGGCGGGCGAGTGGCGTGCCGTCCTCGACGATCAGCGAGTACGCCGAGACGTGGTCGGGCTCGGCGCCGAGGGCGGCGTCCAGGGAGGCGCGCCAGTCGTCCAGGCTCTCCCCCGGCGTGCCGTAGATCAGGTCGAGGCTGACCGACGCGAAGCCGGCCTCGCGCGCCCACCGGACGGCCTCGAGGGCGCGGCCCGGCGTGTGGGTGCGGTCGAGGACGGACAGCACATGCTCCTGGGAACTCTGCATGCCGAACGAGATGCGGTTGACGCCCGCCTCGACGAGCGTGCGCAGCGCCTCAGGCGTCACCGAGTCGGGGTTCGCCTCGGTGGTCACCTCGGCGTCATCGGCCAGGCCGAAGGCGTCGCGCAGCCCTGCCACCACCGCGCCCAACTTCTCAGGCGCGAGCACGGTGGGCGTCCCGCCGCCGAAGAAAATCGTCTGCAGCGGCGGAGCCCCGTCGCCCAGGACGCGACGGGCCAGGGCGACCTCGGCGTCCAGGGCGCGCAGGTAGGACTCCTGGGAGTCGCCGGGCGCCGCCCCCAGCTCAGCGGCCGTGTAGGTGTTGAAGTCGCAGTAACCGCAGCGCGTCACGCAGAACGGGACGTGCACGTACGCGCTCAGCCCGCGGCTCGACAGCTCCGCGCGCGCGGACGGCGGCAGGGCGCCGTCCTCGGGAACCGGCTCGCCCTCAGGCAGCGACCCGGGACTCATCAGGGCAGCTCGCGCGGCAGATCCATGCCGTCGAGGGCGTGCTGGCACGCGCAGGCGTCGTCGGCGGGCAGCTCGGGGATCACCCGGTACAGGAGCCCCTTCAGCTTCTCGATGTTGCGACCGAATGCCTCCAGCACCTCGGCGTGGCTGACGCCCGAGTCGCCCTCGACGCCAGCGTCCATGTCGGTGACCAGGCAGATCGTGGTGAAGCACATCGCCAGCTCGCGCGCCACGGACGCCTCCGGCATGCCCGTCATGCCGACGACCGACCCGCCGGCCGCGGCGTGCCAGCGCGACTCCGCGCGCGAACTGAACCGCGGGCCGTTGATGACGACGAGGGTGCCGCCGTCGGTGAGCGCCTGACCCGCCGCCTCGCCGGCGCGCGCCACGGAGGCCCGCCCGCGCGGGCAGTACGGGTCGGCGAAGGAGACGTGCACCACGGGGCCCGGCTCCTCCCACACGGTGTGCCCGGCGCGATACGTGCGATCGATGACCTGGTCGGGGACGACGAGCGTGCCCGGCCTCAGGTGCTCCTGCAGCGAACCGACCGCGCACGGGGCCAACACCTGCCGCACCCCGAGCGAGCGGAGCGCCCAGAGGTTGGCCCGGTAGTTCACCTTGTGCGGCACGAACTGGTGCTGGTCGCCGTGCCGCGGGAGGAACGCCACGCGGCGTCCCTGCACCTCACCGACGCTGATCGCGGCCGAGGGCGGCCCGAAAGGGGTGTCGACCTCGACCCGCCGGGGGTCGTCGAAGAACGAGTAGAAGCCTGAGCCCCCGATGATGCCGATGTCCGCCTGCATGGCCGTCACTGTAGTGGGCGTCCCCGACAGAATGCGGTCGGAGGTCGGGGCACTGTTGACCCGGTTTGGCAGACTGGCGGCGTGACCACCCAGCACGTCCCTCGTCGCCCACCGGCTCGCCGTCCGCTGACGACCCTGAGCGGCGCCTCGCTGTTCGTCGGCGGGTGGCTCGCGCTCATGTGGGTGCTCGAGATCGTGGACGTGCTGACCGGACACCGCCTCGACGGGCTCGGCATTCAGCCGCGGGTGATCTCGGAGCTGCCCCAGATCTTCACCGCGCCCCTGCTGCACTTCGGCTGGGCGCACCTGATCAGCAACTCGATCCCGTTCCTGGTGCTGGGCGTGATCATCCTGCTCGGCGGGCTGCGGCACTGGGTGGTCGCGACCCTGGCGTCCGTGATCGGTTCGGGGCTGCTCGTGTGGCTGATCAGCCCGCCCGGCTCGGTGACCGCCGGGGCGTCCGGCGTGATCTTCGGCTACCTGACGTACCTGCTGGTGCGCGGGTTCATCTCCCACAACCTCGGCCAGATCGCCATCGCCGTCGGCGTCTTCGTGCTCTACGGGGGCGTCCTGTGGGGCGTCCTGCCGTTCAGCGTGGGGGTCTCGTGGCAGGCGCACCTGGGCGGGGCGCTCGGTGGCATCGCGGCGGCCTGGCTGCTCCACCGCTCCCCGGACCGGCGCACGGTCCCGCAGCTGAACCGCCGCTCCTGACCCCGAGGCCCGCCCGCGGTCCGTCCGGCTCAGGCCTGCGGACGCTCGAGCCGCCGCTTGATCTCGTAGGCGAGCAGCAGCGTCACCACCCACAGCGGCCCCACCACGACCGCGACCCGGTAGCCGGGCGAGAACAGCATCAGCACCACGACCCCGGCCAGGAACGCGATCACCGCGATGCCCACCCACGACGCCCCGGGCAGCCTGAACCGCAGCGCCGCCGCGCGTTCGGGGCCGATCCGGCGGCGGAACCTGCGCTGGGTGATCATCACCATCGTCCAGTTGACGATGCCGGCGAACAGCGCGATCGACATCAGGTACTGGAACGCGAATTCCGGCCACAGGAACACCACCACGACCGCGACCACCGTTACCGCCGACGACGTCAACACCCCGGCCACCGGGACGCCGTTGGTCGCCACCTGGCGCAGGTAGCGCGGCGCGTTGCCCTGCCTGGCCAGGGAGTACAGCATGCGCCCGTTGGAGTACAGGCCCGAGTTGTACACGGAGATCACCGCGGTGAGGCAGACGAAGTTGAGCAGGTCGGCCGCGACCTTGATGCCGACCGAGTCGAAGATCTTCACGAACGGGCTCATCTCACCGTCGATGGCGGTCCACGGGACGACGGACATGATCACCGCGAGCGCGCCGATGTAGAAGATCAGGATGCGCCAGATCACCTGGTTGATCGCCTTCGGGATCGAGCGCTCCGGATCGTCCGCCTCGCCCGCGGTGATGCCGATCAACTCGACGCCGCCGAACGAGAACATGACGACGACCAGGGCCATCAGCAGGCCGACCCACTGGCCGTCCACGTTCTGCAGCAACCCGAGCGGGACGAAGCCTCCGTGGTTCCACAGGTGCGTGACCGAGGGACGGACGCCGTCCGCGCCGGTGATGCCCCAGACGAGCACGATCAGGCCCAGGACGATCATGCCGATGACCGCCGCGACCTTGATCAGCGCGAACCAGAACTCGAACTCGCCGAACGAGCGCACTCCGATGAGGTTGATCGCGGTGATCGCGACCAGGAAGAACGCGGCCGTCACCCACGCCGGGATCCCGGGCAACCAGTAGTGGACGAACGTCCCGACCACCGCGAGTTCGACCATCGACACCGCGATGTAGTTGAACCAGTAGTTCCAGCCCGAGACGAACCCGGCGCGCCGGCTCCAGTAGCGGTAGGCGTAGTCGCTGAACGCGCCCGAGGTGGGATGGTCGACCGACATCTCCCCCAACGCCCGCATCACCAGGTAGATGATCGCCCCGCCGACGGCGTAGGCCAGCAGCACCGCCGGGCCGGCCAGCTGGATCGACTCGCTCGACCCGTAGAACAACCCGGTCCCGATGGCACCACCCAGCGCGATCATCTGGATGTGCCGGTTCTTCAGCACCCGATGCAGCCCGCCGGAGGGGGCGCCGGACGCGTGGTCGACCTGGTTGGTCATGCTCACCTTTCCGCTCGGCCCTCCGCCTCGGGACGGCTTCGCGTGACGTCCCTGACACGCGGCAGCGGCCGCGGCGTCCGAGCGCGGCTGAGTGTAGCCAGCCGGACGGGTGGTCAGGCTCGCCTGACCACCCAGCGGCCTAGAATGGGGGAGTCGTCCCCCCACGATCGGAGAACACCATGCGCCTCGCGCTCGTGCTCGGCTCGGGCGGAGCCCGCGGCTGGGCGCACATCGGCGCCATCCAGGAGATCGAGAGCCGCGGCCACGAGGTCGTCGGCATCGCGGGAGCGTCCATCGGTGCCCTGGTCGGCGGAGTGGCCGCCGCCGGCAAGCTCGACGAACTGGCCGAGTGGGTGACAGCGCTCACGCGCCCCGACGTGCGCCGCCTCTACGACCTGACGTTCACGGGCCCCGGGCTGCTCAAGGGCCGTCGCGTGCTCGCCGAGATCGAGAAGATCACCGGCCCGCGGGCGATCGAGGACCTCCCCTTGCCCTTCACCGCGGTCGCGGCCGACCTCGTGACCAACCGCGAGGTGTGGTTCCAGTCGGGGTCGCTGTACCTGGCGGTGCGGGCGTCCATCTCGATGCCGACGTTCTTCACCCCGGTGCTGATCGGTGAGCGCCTGCTGGCGGACGGCGGCCTGCTCAACCCGCTGCCCGTCGAACCGACGCTCGCGCTGCCCTCGGACGCGACCATCGCCGTCAACCTCAACGCCGCGCCGGGCAGGTCGCCGCATGAGATCCTGGTCGACCGCATCGAGGCCGACCGCGGGCCGATGGTCGAACGGGTGGCGTCCACGGCGCACCGCAACGTGGAGAAGCTGACCGGTTCGCTGGCCGACAGCGAGTTCTTCCAGCGGCTCGAGCGTGGCTGGGAGCGGCTGCGGCCGGGCAGCGAGCGGACGGCCCTGCCGGACGAGTTGCCCGAGGACCTGCGCGAGGAGGGCGAGCCGACAGCCCAGACCGTCCGGCCGCGCGACGACGGCCCGGTGACGAAGTCCGCGGATGTCCAGGCGAGCCCGCTGCCGAGCGGGTTGAGCACCATGGAGGTCATCGACCTGTCGATCTCGTCGATGCAGCGCATCATCGCCCGCTACCGTGCCGCCGCGAACCCGGTGACGGCCACGGTCGACATCCCGCGCGACGAGGTCGGCACCCTCGACTTCCACGAGGGCGCCAAGATGATCGAACTCGGTCGCACCAAGACCGCCGAGGTGTTGGACGCCGCGGGGCTGTGACCCGGCCCAACGCGTCGGGCGGGCCGTGACGCGATCGAGCCCGCCGTCTGCCGTGACCAGGGCCCGGCCATGGCCTAGCGTGGGCGCGAGGGTGCTCGCTCGACGGGCGGGCGCTCAGCGATCGGCCCAGAAAGAAGGATCCATGCTCAGCAAGCGCGACGTCGCCCAGATGATCGACCACACCCTGCTCAAGCCGGAGGCGACCCCCGATCAGGTGGACGCCCTGCTCGCCGAGGCCGCCGAGCTCGGCACCTACTCGGTGTGCATCTCCCCCTCGCAGCTGCCCGTGCGGCCGTCCGGCGGGGTCAAGGTCGCCACGGTGTGCGGGTTCCCGTCCGGCGCCGTCGCCAGCGTCGCCAAGGCCGCGGACGCCGCCGAGTCGGTCGAGCGCGGCGCCGACGAAGTCGACATGGTCATCAACCTGGCGTTCGCCAAGACCGGCGCCTGGGACGACCTGGAGGCGGACATCAGGGCCGTCCGCGAGGCCGCGCCGAAACCCGTCGTGCTCAAGGTGATCATCGAGTCGGCCGCCTTGACGGACGACGAGATCGTTGCCGCCTGTCAGGCCGCGGAGCGTGCGGGCGCCGACTTCGTCAAGACGTCCACGGGCTTCCACCCCGCCGGCGGCGCGAGCGTCGAGGCCGTGCGGCTGATGGCACAGACCGTCGGCGGACGGCTGGGCGTGAAGGCGTCCGGCGGCATCCGCGACGCCAAGACCGCCCTGGCGATGATCGAGGCCGGCGCGACCAGGCTGGGCCTGTCCAGCTCCCGGGCCGTCCTCGACGGCCTCGACGAGGCCTGACCCGACCAGCCTTCCGGGCGCGGCGGGGCGCGCGTTCGGTAGGGTGACCGCACCCACGTCCCGCGTCGGCGAAGGAGCCCACGATGAGCGACCTGCCCTACCGCAACCCTGGCCTCAGCATCGACGAGCGCGTCGACGACCTGCTGTCCCGCCTCACGCTGGAGGAGAAGGCGGCCCAGCTCACCCAGTACTTCTACTTCGGCTCGATGGGGGCTGTCGCCGGGACGCTGGAGGACCTGTCCGGGCTGCCGCCGGAGCAGCGCGAGCTGGCCGAGCAGGCCCGGATGGTCGAGGGGGTGCTGGACGCCGGCGGCGCGGGGGCGCTGCTGTTCGTCAAGGACGCCGCCACCGCCAACCGGCTGCAGCGCCGCGCGATCGCCGGCAACCGACACGGCATCCCGGTGTTCTTCGGGTTCGACGTCATCCACGGGATGCGGACGATCATGCCGGCGCCGATCGCCGTCGCGGCGTCCTGGGACCCCCAGACCGCCGAGGACGGCCAGCGCGTCGCGGCCCGCGAGGCCCGCGCCGCCGGCATCCACTGGACGTTCGCGCCGATGGTCGACATCGCCCGCGACCCGCGGTGGGGCCGCATGGTCGAGGGCGCCGGGGAGAACCCGACGCTGGGGGCGGCGATGGCGGCCGCCCAGGTCCGCGGGTTCCAGGGCGACCTCGGTCCCGAGAGCGTTCTGGCCGGCCCCAAGCACTTCGCCGGCTACGGCGCCCCGCTGGGCGGGCGCGACTACGACGACGTCGACCTGTCCGACCGGGCGCTGTGGAACGTCTACCTGCCGCCGTTCCGGGCGGCGATCGAGGCGGGCGCGGCGAACATCATGAGCGCCTACATGGACCTCAACGGCGTCCCCGCCTCGGGTAACCGGTGGCTGCTCACGGAGGTGCTGCGCGACGCGTTCGGCTTCAAGGGGTTCGTCGTGTCGGACGCCAACGCCGTCCGCTCGATGGTCACCCAGCACTTCGCCCGCGACCTGGCCGAGGCGGGCGCCGCCGCCATCAACGCCGGTCTCGACCTGGAGATGTGCATGGAAGACCCGGCCTACGCGCACCTTCCGGAGGCCGTCGCGGCCGGCCGGGTCAGGGAAGAGGCCATCGACGCCGCGGTGCGCCGGGTGCTGGCGGTGAAGTTCCGGCTGGGGCTGTTCGAGCAGCCCTTCGCCGACGAGGACGCAGCGGCCGTCCTCGACGCCCCCGAACACCGCGCGGTCGCCCGCCGGGCCGCGGAGAAGTCGCTGGTGCTGCTGAAGAACGACGGCGTCCTGCCGCTGGACCCGGCCACGCTGGAGTCGGTCGCCGTCATCGGGCAGCTCGCGGCGAGCAAGCGGGACACCCTCGGTCCGTGGGTGTTCGACCACGACACCGACGAGACCGTCACGATCCTGAAGGGCCTGCGAAGCCGCCTCGGCGGGGCGGTGCGGGTGGAGCACGCCGACGGGGCGTCCGTGCCGGCGCGGGTGTTCCCGTCGATGTTCGACGACATGGATCTGTCTTCGCAGAACACGCCCGAGGGCTACGACGAGGACGCGGCGATCGAGGAGGCCGTCCGGCTGGCCGCCGACAGCGACGTCGCCGTGGTCGTGGTCGGGCAGCGGCAGAACCAGATCGGTGAGAAGGCGTCCGTCAGCACGCTCGACCTCCCCGGACGCCAACTGGAGCAACTGCAGCGCATCGTCGCGACCGGCACGCCCGTGGTGCTGCTGGTGATGTCGGGACGTCCGCTCGACCTGCGCTGGGCCGACGAGCATGTGCCCGCCATCCTGCAGGTCTGGTACCCCGGCACCCGCGGTGGCGAGGCCGTGGCGGCCGCCCTGGTCGGCGACGTCTCCCCAGCCGGACGCCTGCCGATGACCTGGCCGCGGCACGTCGGCCAGGTGCCGATGGTGCTCGACCACAACGTCACCTTCGAGCCGCAGAGCCAGGGCCGGCGGTACTGGGACGAGGAGTCCACGCCGCTGTACCCGTTCGGGCACGGGCTGAGCTACGCGACCTTCGAGTACGGGACGCCGACGCTCGACCGCGCGCGCATCGCGGTCGGCGAGACGGCGACGGTGTCGGTGGACGTGACCAACGCTTCCGATCGCGACGCCGACGAGGTGGTGCAGCTTTACATCCACCAGCGCCACGGAACGACGACCCGGCCGATCCGGGAGCTGAAGGGGTTCCAGCGGGTGACCATCGGCGCCGGGCAGACCCGCACCGTGATGTTCGCCCTCGGGCCCGATCAGCTGCGGTACTGGTCGGCCGTCGAGCGCGACTGGGTGCAGGACGCCACGGTCGTCGAGGTGCTGGTCGGCGGCACCTCGCGCCTGGACGCCCCGATCACCCTGGAGGTGACGGACGCCTGAGGGGCGCTGTGACCTCGGCACGGGCGCCCCGTCGGGCCCGTCGAACACCCCGCACACCCGTCGCCCCGCCCGGCCTCCCGAAGCCGTTCCCACAACGCCCGACGCCCGGAGAGGAGCGTGCCGGTATGAAGGTCGTGATCGCCCCGGACTCGTTCAAGGAGTCCCTGACGGCCCGCCAGGTCGCGGAGAACCTCCGCGACGGGCTCGCCGCGGTGTGGCCGGACGCCGAGTACGTCCTGGTCCCGATGGCCGACGGCGGCGAGGGAACCGTCCAGTCGCTGGTGGACGCCACGGGCGGGCGCCGCATGACCGTGCCGGTCAGCGACCCGCTGGGCCGGCCGGTCGAGGCGTCCTTCGGGGTGCTGGGCGGCGGGGACGTCGCGGTCCTGGAGATGGCGGCCGCCAGCGGGCTCGAGCTGCTCGAGCCCGGCGAGCGCGACCCGCTGGGGGCCAGCACGTACGGCACCGGCCAGCTCATCACCGCGGCGCTGCACACCGGGACGCGGCGCATCATCGTCGGCATCGGCGGCAGCGCCACCAACGACGGCGGCGCCGGCATGGTGCAGGCGCTCGGCGGCCGGCTGGTGGACGCCTCCGGCGCCGACCTCTCCCCCGGCGGCGCCGCCCTGGCCGAACTGGCGCACATCGACCTGTCCGGCCTGCCGGAGCGGCTGCGCGCGGTCGAGATCGTCGTGGCCTGCGACGTCGACAACCCGCTGACGGGCCCGCGCGGGGCGTCCCGCGTCTTCGGCAGGCAGAAGGGCGCGGACCCGCAGATGATCGAGCAGCTGGACGCCGCGCTCGGCACGCTCGCCCGGGTGATCCGCGCCGACCTCGGCGTCGACATCGAGGACGTCCCGGGCGCCGGGGCGGCGGGCGGGCTCGGCGGCGGCCTCCTGGCGTTCCTCGGCGCGGACCTGCAGCGCGGCATCGACATCGTCATCGAACACACCGCGCTGGTGGACGCGGTCGCCGGCGCCGACCTCGTGATCACCGGTGAGGGCGCCCTGGACAGCCAGACCCGCTACGGCAAGACCCCGGCCGGGGTCGCGCGGGTGGCGAAGGAGCGCGGCGTTCCGGTCGTCGCGGTGGCCGGCAGCGTCGGGGACGACGCCGGCGCCCTGCTGGGCGACGTCTTCGACGCGATCGTGCCGATCGTGCCCGGGCCCTGCGAACTGGCGGATGCGCTGGCCGCGGGCCCGGCCAACCTGCGCCGCGCCGGCGAGCAGATCGGACGCCTGCTGCGCCTCGGCGGCGCCCCTGTGGGGCGCTGACCCGCCGGCGTCCGGCGCGAGACCGGGACACCGCTCGGGCGTCCGGCTACTTCGTCTCGCGGCTCTCGGCGGTGGACAGCGCGGCGACGAACGCCTCCTGGGGAACCTCGACGCGTCCGACCATCTTCATGCGCTTCTTGCCCTCCTTCTGCTTCTCCAGCAGCTTGCGCTTACGGCTGATGTCGCCGCCGTAGCACTTGGCGAGGACGTCTTTGCGGATCGCGCGGACGGACTCGCGGGCGATGACGCGCGCGCCGATCGCGGCCTGGATCGGCACCTCGAACTGCTGGCGCGGGATGAGCTCCTTGAGCTTCTTCGCCATCGCGACGCCGTAGTTGTACGCCGCGTCGCGGTGGACGATCGCGCTGAAGGCGTCCACGGGCTCGTGGTGCAGCAGGATGTCGACCTTCACGAGGTCGGCGGTCTGTTCGCCGCCCTCCTCGTAGTCGAGCGACGCGAACCCCTTCGTCCGGGACTTCAGCGCGTCGAAGAAGTCGAACACGATCTCGGCGAGCGGCAGCGTGTAGCGGATCTCGACGCGGTCCTCCGAGAGGTAGTCCATGCCGGTCTGGGTGCCGCGGCGGCTCTGGCACAGCTCCATCACGGGGCCGATGAAGTCGGTCGGAGTCAGGATCGTCGCCTTCACGACGGGCTCGTGGATCTCGGCGACCTTGCCCTCGGGGAACTCGCTCGGGTTCGTCACGGTGTGCTCGGTGCCGTCCTCCATCGTGACCCGGTAGACGACGTTCGGGGCGGTCGAGATCAGCGACAGGTTGAACTCGCGCTCGAGCCGCTCCCGGACGATCTCCATGTGCAGCAGGCCGAGGAAGCCGACGCGGAAGCCGAAGCCCAGCGCCCCGGACGTCTCCGGCTCGTAGGTCAGCGCCGCGTCGTTGAGCTGCAGCTTCTCCAGGGCCTCGCGCAGCTCGGGGAAGTCGGCGCCGTCGATGGGGTAGATGCCGGCGTAGACCATCGGGTTCGGGTGCTTGTAGCCCCCGAGCGCGTCGGTCGCCGGCCGGGACGCCGACGAGACCGTGTCGCCGACGCGGCTCTGGCGCACGTCCTTCACGCCGGTGATCAGGTAGCCGACCTCGCCCACTCCCAGCGCGTCCGTCTTGATGGGCTCGGGGCTGATGACGCCGACCTCGAGCACCTCGTGGGTGGCCTTCGTCGACATCATCAGGATGCGCTCCCGGTGCGACAGCTCGCCGTCGACCACGCGGACGTAGGTGACGACCCCCCGGTAGGTGTCGTAGACGGAATCGAAGATCAGGGCGCGCGCCGGGGCGTCCGCGCGGCCGACCGGGGCGGGGATGTCCTGGACGACGGCGTCCAGGAGGGCCTCGACGCCCTCGCCGGTCTTCGCCGAGACGCGGAAGACGTCCTCGGGCTCGCAGCCGATGAGGCCGGCGATCTCGGTGGCGTACTTCTCCGGCTGCGCGCTGGGCAGGTCGATCTTGTTCAACACCGGGATGATGCGTAGGTCGGCGCCCATCGCCAGGTAGAGGTTCGCCAGCGTCTGAGCCTCGATGCCCTGGGCGGCGTCCACGAGCAGGATCGCGCCCTCACACGCCTCCAGCGACCGGGACACCTCGTAGGTGAAGTCGACGTGCCCGGGGGTGTCGATCATGTTGAGGACGTGCTCGGTGCCGTCCACCGTCCACGGCATGCGGACGGCCTGGCTCTTGATCGTGATGCCGCGCTCGCGCTCGATGTCCATGCGGTCGAGGTACTGGGCCCGCATCGCTCGGTCGTCGACCACGCCGGTGAGCTGCAGCATGCGGTCGGCCAGGGTGGACTTCCCGTGGTCGATGTGGGCGATGATGCAGAAGTTCCTGATCAGGTCAGGGTCGGTGCTACCGGGCTTGGTTGCGCGCATGCTCTCTTCCAACGATCAGTCGGCGGTGGACGCCTGGAGTTCCCATCGTCTCACGCACCACGTGGGCCGTCCCCGGTCCCCCAGACGGCGGCCGCCGACGGGACGAGCGCCGGGCGGAGACGTCCGGGCATGACACGACGCCGCCTCACCCGAGCGGACGAGACGACGTCGAGAAGCTGGATCAGAGCGCGGCGGCCTTGGCGGCGATGGCCGACTTTCGGTTCGCAGCCTGGTTCTTGTGGATGACGCCCTTGGACGCAGCCTTGTCGAGCGCGCGGCACGCGACGCGCGACAGCTCCTGCGCCTTCTCGGTATCCCCCGCCTCGGCAGCTTCCCGGAACTTACGCACGTTGGTGCGCAGAGCGGACTTCACAGCCTTGTTGCGCAGGCGCGCCTTCTCGTTGGTGAGAATCCGCTTCTTCTGGGATTTGATGTTCGCCACGGACAAACCTTCGTGTTGATCGGAAAAGGTGGGTTGCGCCACGGCAGGCGCAATAGGTCACTTTAGCAGCGCCGCTCGGCTGCTCCCAAATCATCGGGCGTCCCTCAGCCGCCGAAGGAGCCGTCGGGACGCCGGCCGTGGTGGGACGACACCTCCAGCACCATCGCCTCCAGCGAGTATTCCGGGTCGCCGGAGGCGCCCTTCACCTCCGCGTCCACCCGCGCCACGCACTGCAGCGCCAGCGCGACGCCTCGGGGCGTCCAGTCGCGCGACCACTTCGACAGGTCACGCACCTTGAACGGCGGGACGCCGATCTGCCGGGCCACGTCGGCGTCGCGGATGCGGGCGTCGCGCGCGTCGAGGTACTTGCCCATGTTGCGCAGCCCAGACGCCATCGCGCTCGTCAGGAGCACTGCGGCCACGCCGTTCTCCAGCGCCCAGCGCAACTGCCCGAGCGCCTCGTTGCGGCGCCCGGCCATCACGGCGTCCGCGACGTTGAAGCTGGTCACGTCGGCGCGGCCGGCGAAGTAGCGGCGCACCGCCGCGTCGGTGATGGTCGCGTCGTCGGCGTCGGCGAGCAACTGCCGCACGGCCGCGGCCACCCCGCGCGCGTCGTTGCCGAGCGCCCCCACGAGCGTCGCCGCCGTGGACGGCTCGAGCCGACCGCCGGCCCGTCGCGCCTCAGCCACGGCGAACTGCGGCAGCTCCCACGGCTTGATCGCCGGGCAGTCGACGACCTGCACGCGCGCCTTCTTCAGCTTGTCGAGCAGGCCCTTGCCCTTGTTGCCACCGCTGTGCACCAGGGCGAGCGCGAGATCGTCCACAGGGGTCGCGACGAGCGCGAGGACGTGGTCGACGAGGTCTGGGGGCAGGTCGGCCAGGTTCTCGACCACCACGACGGACGCCTCCGCGAACAGCGAGCCGCCGGTGACCTCGGTCAGCGCGCCGGCGTCGAGGGTGGACGCCTCGACCTTCGTCACCGAGGCGTCCGGGCGCTCCGTGCGCGCCTGCTCGACGAACCGCGCGACGGCCCGCTCCGCCAACAGCCCCTCGGGCCCGCTGATCAGGACGACGCGTCCGAACACTGGCTGGTTCTCCACGCCCCACAGCATGCCAGCCGCCGCCGACATTCCCCTCGCGCGCCGGTGCGAGCGCCACGCCGTCTCGGTCGCACGACACGTCGCCCTCCCCTCGCGCGCCGGGGTGGCCCCCAAGGTCCGGCTGATGGGCCGAGCGGTGGCGCAGGTCTCGGTTTCACTACGATCCGCCGCATGTCGAACCAGGGAGAGGGCCCGATCGAGGCCGCGACCGGCACCGCCGAAGGAGGCCTCGTCCGGGGCCTGACCAGCGCTCAGATCGCCATGATCGGGCTGTCCGGAGCGCTGGGAACGGGCCTGTTCCTCGGCTCCAGCTCGATGATCGCGGCCGCCGGGCCAGGCGTCATCGTCTCCTACACCTTGACCGGCCTCCTCGCGTTGGTGGTCGTCTGGTGCCTCGCCGAGATGACCGTCACGCACCCGGTGGCCGGCGGTTTCGGAGCCGTCGCGCACGCCTACCTCGGCCCCTTGGGCGGGTGGCTGATGCGGTGGAACGTGGCGATCGTCATGTGCATCGCCGTGGGCGCGGAGGTCGTCGCGACGGGCGGCTACATCAGCTACTGGTGGCCGCAGGTCCCCATCGGGGTCGGGACGGTCCTCGCGTCCGCCCTCATCATCACGATCAACCTCGCCACCGTGAAGGCCTACGGCACCAGCGAGTACTGGTTCAGCGTCATCAAGGTCGCCATGGTGGTGATCTTCATCGTGCTCGGTGTGGTGCTCATCTTCTTCGGGGCACCGGGACGCCCGGCCGTCGGGCTCGGCAACCTCACCGCACACGGCGGGTTCGCCCCGTTCGGCGTCGGCGGCATCCTGATCGCGGCGGTGATGGGCATCTTCAGTTTCGGGGGTATCGAGAACGTCGCCGTGGCCGCGGCCGAGAGCGAGACCCCCCGCCGCGACGTCCCTCGGGCGGCGCGGGCCATGATCCTGCGGCTCGTGATGTTCTACGTGGTGGCGGTCGCCATCGTCGTCACGCTGCAGCCGTGGACGGTGACCGCCGCCAGCGAGGGCACCGTGCTGGAGAGCCCGTTCGTCCGCGTCCTCGACCAGGTGAACGTGCCGCAGGCCGCCAACATCATGAACTTCGTGCTGATCACCGCGGCGCTGTCGTCGGCGAACGGCTGCCTGTACGCGTCCGCGCGCATGCTGCACTCGCTGTCGCGCGACGGGCTGGCGCCCGCGGCCCTCGGGCGGACCTCGTCGCACGGCGCGCCGCGGGCGGCCGTCGCGGCGGCCGGTCTGGGCATGGTGATCGCGTCCGTGCTGGCGATCGTGTCGCCCGACCAGGCGTTCCAGACCCTGTTCGGGGTGCTGGTCTTCGGCCTGCTGACGACGTGGACGCTGACGATCTGCAGCTTCCTCGCGTTCCGCCGGCGCCGCGCCGCCCTGGGCCTGCCGCCGGCGCCGGCCCGGCTGTTCGGCGGAGTCGTGACGGCGGTGATCGCGCTGGCGTGCATCGCCGCGGCGTACGTCGCGCTCGCGTTCATCCCCGGGCTGGCGGTGGCCCTGCCGACCGGCATCCCCTACGTGGTGATCCTGCTCGTCGGCTACGCGCTCGTCCGGCGCCGCATCACGAGCTTCCCGCCGTCGGTGCTGGATCGCGAGCTGGCCGCCCGTGAGCGTGGCGAGGAGCCCGTCCACTGACCCCCACGTGCGGTCAATGAGCCCGGCCGTGGTCGACCAGCGGATCAGCCGAGCCCGGCGCCTCGAGAGATGTCACAGGGAGAACGATGTCGCGGAGAAACCCCATGAGTTCGCGCTCGCCAACGGCGGATTCGCGGCCGAGGATGCTTGGGGTGAACAACGCACCGACGAACAGGTCGGGCAGGTAGCGCACCGCGACGCGGTTGATCGCCTCGCCCCTTCGAATGGCACGCGCAGCGATGGCGTCCAATGAGTGCAGGAGACCGAGGACGACCTCATCGAGCACCGACCGGAGGGCCGGGTCGCGGCGGGACGCGTCGAGAAGCGCCAAAGTGATGGCGATGTTCTGATCCGCCCGGTCCGCGACCATCTCGACGACGCGCTCCAGGTCCGTCCGAAAACTGCCGGTATCGACCTCGCCGATATCCAGACCGCCCCTCTCGGTGAGGCCCGCCACGACCAGCGTGGGCTTGTCCTTCCATTGCCGATACAAGGTGGCCTTGCTGGACTTCGTCGCCGCAGCGATCTGATCCATCGTGACAGCGTCGTAACCCTCGCCGATGACGAGGGAGGCGACCGTCTCGAGGATCTCTTGCCGACGCTTCGGGCCCAGCCTGCCCGGGCGCGCATCAGTCACTCCCACGTGGTCAACCCAGGACCGCTGACAGCCGCCACATCAATTCCGGGGAGAGTCGACGCACGAGCGCGGGGAGCACCCCGCCCGGACGGACCACGGTCTTCCCCCGCGCAAGACCCTTCTCGACGGCGTCGAGGACGGCGCCTGTGTTGGTCATCATGGGGCTGACCCTCTTGTTGGCCAGGCGTGCGATCGCGGGCGGGCCCCCCGCGACTTGCGTCAGCAACGGGGTCTTGACCGCGCCCGGAGCGACGAGCAGGACCTGGATCCCGGCCGCCCGCTCCTCGTGGGCCAGGGTTTCGACGAAGGAGTTCGTCGCGGCCTTGCTCGCCGAGTACGACGCGAACCTCGCGGTGGGCACGTATCCCGTCAACGAACCCATGATGACGACCTGCCCGTGACCGCGCGCTCGCATGCCCGGGAGGACAGCCTCGACCACCCTCACCATGGAGCCGTAGTTGACGTCCATCACGCGCAGCGATTGGGCGGCCGGCGTGTCCGCGATCAGGCCGCCCGGCATGATGCCGACCGAGTGGAACAGGTGATCGATCGACCCAAGTTCCCGCTCGGCGAGCTCGACCAACGTGCCAGCTTCGTTGTCGCGCGCCAGGTCGGAGGCGACGGGGATCACGTCGCTGTCTGCGGCGTAGATGGCGTCGATCTGCGGATTGAGGTCGGCTGCCACGACGCGCACACCCCGCGCGCGCAGCCTGGCCACCTGCTCGGCGCCGATGCCGCTGGCGGCCCCTGTGACCACGGCTGTGCGAATCGGTCGCGCGGGAGATGTGCTCATTCGGACACCCCCTCGCGGTGAAGCACGAACAGGAACGGACGATCCCACCCGCGCATGTCCATCGCGCCGACCACGGTGTTCTCGTCGACGAGGCGGAAGTGGTCGCTGACCGGCAACGCGTCGTACATCATCGTCGCCGTCACCACCCCGCGATACTCGACCATCCGCAGGCGGGCGGAAGGCCGCGAGGTCTTCAGCAGCGGCATGACGGCGAGCGCACCGCGCTGCACAGGCCCAGACCGCAGCGCTGAAGGGAAACGGGTGGCCAGACCCATCGGAACGAACCGCGGGTTGAGCGCGAACGTGCCCTTCGCGCCGTCCATGACCAGCGGATCGACCTCCTCCACGCCGCGGAACCGTTTGCCGTGCCAGCGCATGGCCTCAAGGAGGCCGTCGAGCGGGTGCCCGGTCGGGAGCCCGGCGCCCTTCCATTGTCCGATCATCTGATCGATGGTCACCGCCGGAAGCCCGTCGTACAATGCCAGCGCTTCCTCGGAGGTCGACCCCTGGACGAGACGCGTCAGCGTGGCGGGGCTGTCGGACCGTTGCTGTTCCATCGCGAACCTTCCTCGATCAACGAAACTTGCTCGTTTCGAAACGAAAACGTACACCTCCGTGTCGTTGGCCGATAGCGCTGCGATGTTCTCCACGCCCGGTTCACCACGGCACCCGTCTCAAGCCCGGTCGGTCGCCGAGGCTTGACCAAGCACCATGAGAAACGCCCCCGGAACCTCACGGTTCCGGGGGCGTCTGTCAGGGATCGCTCAGATGACGCCCAGGGCGAGCATGGCGTCCGCGACGCGGGTGAAGCCCGCGATGTTGGCGCCCAGCACGTAGTCGCCGGGGTGGCCGTACTCGTCGGCCGTCTCGGCGCAGCGCTCGTGGATGCCGACCATGATCTGCTGCAGGCGCTCCTCGGTGTGCTCGAAGCTCCAGGAATCGCGGGACGCGTTCTGCTGCATCTCCAGCGCGGACGTCGCGACGCCGCCGGCGTTGGCCGCCTTGCCCGGCGCGAACAGGACGCCTGCGCTGCGGAGCGCGCGGGTGGCCTGGGGGGTGCACGGCATGTTGGCACCCTCGGCGACCAGCTTGCAGCCGTTCTGGATGAGCGTCTTGGCGGCGTTCTCGTCCAGCTCGTTCTGCGTGGCGCACGGCAGCGCGATGTCGCAGGGGACGTCCCAGATCGAGCCGCCCGTGACGACGTGGGCGTTCGGCCGCTCGTCGGCGTAGGCGCTGATGCGGGCGCGACGCTTCTCCTTGACGTCCTGCAGGAGCTCGAAGTCGATGCCGTCCTCGTCCACCACGTAGCCGGACGAGTCGGACACCGCGACGACGGTGGCGCCGAGCTGGTTCGCTTTCTCGACGGCGTACAACGCGACATTGCCCGAGCCGGAGACGACGACCTTCTTGCCGTCGAAGCCCTGCCCGTTCAGCTTCATCATCTCCTCGGCGAAGAACACGGTGCCGTAGCCGGTCGCCTCGGTGCGGGCTCGCGAGCCGCCGAAGAGGATGCCCTTGCCGGTGATGACGCCGGACTCGTAGCGGCCGGTCAGCTTCTTGTACTGGCCGAACAGGTAGCCGATCTCGCGGCCCCCGACGCCGATGTCGCCGGCGGGGACATCCGTGTCGGCGCCGATGTGCTGGCTCAGCTCGGTCATGAACGACTGGCAGAACCGCATGATCTCGTTGTCCGACTTGCCCTTCGGATCGAAGTCGGAGCCGCCCTTGCCGCCGCCGATCGGCATGCCGGTGAGCGCGTTCTTGAAGATCTGCTCGAAGCCCAGGAACTTGATGATGCCCAGGTAGACGCTCGGGTGGAACCGCAGGCCGCCCTTGTACGGGCCGAGCGAGCT
Organism: Nigerium massiliense; assembly: GCF_000826085.1. Lineage (GTDB taxonomy): Bacteria > Actinomycetota > Actinomycetes > Propionibacteriales > Propionibacteriaceae > Propioniciclava > Propioniciclava massiliense. The sequence continues at coordinate 703,891 of NZ_CCYM01000003.1, forward strand.
GTTGAACTGGACGCGGAACCCGCGGTTGGTGTGGATCCGGCAGTTGTCGTCCTCCCAGTTCACCTTGAAGATGATCTGGCGGTTGGGCTCGCACAGCCGCGGGATGATGCTGGCGTCGACGTATTCCGGGTGCCGCTCGACCACCGGGCCGAGGCTCTCGAGCACCTCATACACCGCCTGGTGGAACTCGCTCTCTCCCGGGTTACGGCGCACGACAGTGTCGAACGCCGCCTGCAAATCTTGGGTCAACTCGGTCATTTGGATACCTTCCACGCGAAAATTCATCGTCAGCCTAGGGGCGGCCTGGTTCGCCCCCGGCGAGCATCCAAAAACAGTCACCATGCGGACAACTGTCGATTCCGTCTCCGTCCCGACGAGGCAGGACGCGCGCCGCGTCACCCCTCATCGAGCAGAACGAGTTGATCGGAACTGAGCCGATCTGGCTGACCGGTGACCTGACCTGGGCTGAGTGAACTGAGCTGAGCCGAACCGAGCCCGATCGGAGCTGATCTGAGCCGATCGGAGCTGGTCCGGGTCGCGCGGGCGCCGAGCCTCAGCGTGCCCGCGCCCTCCCGCCCGCCGTCTCGAGCGCTGCGATGAGTTCCGGGACGATGGCGTAGAGGTCGCCCACAACCGCGTAGTCGGCCTCGCGGACGTAGGGGCAGTCGGGGTCGGAGTTCACCGCCACGACGGTGCTGGCGCCGCGGGTGCCCTCGGTGTGCTGCGGCTGCCCCGAGATGCCCAGCACCACGTAGAGGTCGGGAGCGACGTGGCGCCCGGTGACGCCGACGAGCCGGTCGGAGGGGAGCCAGCCCAGCCAGTCGCTGAGCGGCTGCGAGCACGCGATCTCGGCGTCGAGGGCGTCGGCGAGATCGGCGATCAGTCCCAGGTCGTCCTTCGCGCGAAGGCCGCGGCCCACGGCGACGATGCGGGACGCCGTGGCGAGGTCGCCGTCGCGCTCGGCCGGCCTGTCGTCCAGCACCGTGACGCTCAGCGGTGTCACGGCCACCTCTTCGACGGTGGCGGCTGGTTCAGGCGTGGTTGCCGCAGCGTCGTTTCCGTCGGGGGCGCCGCCGACCCGGCCGGGCTGAGAGGCGCCGGACCGGGGGGCGTCGGACCCGAGGGCGCCAGCCGCGTCCGGTGCGCCGCGCGGGGTTGCCCGCTCCGATGCCCTGCGCCGAGACACGTCCAGCGCCAGCGCGATCGGGCCGGCGAACGTGCGCGTCTCCGTCGCGATGCCTCCGGCCACGGCGCGGGTGACCGAGATCCCGTGGGCGGTGCGCGCCACGGCGGTGACCTCGGCCAGGACCGGCGCGACCAGCGCGGCGGCCACGGCGCCCAAGAGCGCGCGGCCGCCCGCATCGTCCGACGCCAGGACGGCGCCCGGTTCCGCCCGGGCCACCAGGGAGGCGACGCCCGCGGCGTAGGCCTCCACGGGCGTGTCATCCGCCCGCGGGACCCGGCGGACGCCCGTCACACCGCCGGCGGCGACCTCGTCGGCGAGCGCGCGGTCGCCGACGACGACCGTGGTGATCGGCTCGCCGATCGCGGACGCGGCGCGCAGCAACTCGGCCGTGCCGCGGTGGCGGCTGATCAGCAGGTACGTGCTCATCGGTCCGCCTCCCCGAGGAGGCCCTCGCCCCGCAGTGCGACCAGGAGCCGGGACGCGGCCTCCGCGGCGTCGGCCCCGTCGATCACCTGGCCGCGCCGGGCGGCAGGCTCGGCCTTGGCGGTGGCCGTCACGGTGCCGGGCGCGACCTCGGGGACGCGCAGCGCAGAAAGCTCAAGGCGTCCGACCGGCTTGGTGGCGGCCGCCAGGACGTCGGCCATGCCCGGCGGGGCCGGCTGCCCGGCTTGGTCGGAGACGGCCAGCACGGCGGGACCCGCGACCCGGAGTCGCTGGGCGCGCCGGTCACCGATGCGCTCCACCGTCGTCCCCGAGGCGTCCGCGGTGACGGACGTGACGCCGGACAGCAGGGGCCAGCCCAGTCGTCCAGCCAGCACCGCGGCGGCCGTTGCGGCGTCGGACACCCCCGGCCCCTCGCCGGTCAAGACCAGGTCGACATCGCCGAGCCGGTCGATCGCGGCAGCGAGCACCATCCCGAGACGGGTCGCGCCCGCGAAGGTCAGGGCGGCATCGGCGACAACGACCGCGCGATCGACCCCCCGGGCGAGCGCGGCCTTGGTGGCGCTCGGCGTGCCGGCCGAGGGTCCCCCGGCGCACAACCCGATGCACTCGGTGCCCAGCGCGTCCGCCGCCTCCCGCCCACGCGCGATCGCGGCGGCGTCACCAGGAGTCAGCGCGGGCTTCGCCGCCGTCCAGTCGACCGTCCCGTCGGAACGCACGGTCGCGTCCTGCGGAAGCTCGGCCCAGGCGTACGCGACGACCACGCTCATCTGCTGTCCTCTCTCGCCACCGCCCACGCGGGCGCGGACAGCCATTCTTCCCCTTCCGAGAGCGCGTCGGGGCGGAATGGCGCGGTTCACGTCGCCCGGTCCCAGATGTGCAGCAGCCTCCCCTCGTACGTCACCTGGACGCAGCGACCCGATCGGTTCCGCCGAGCTCGGCGTAGACGCGCAGCCGATCATCGCTGGGTCGTCACCCATAGCTGTCCCTCCTCCCGTCGGGCCACCGCGATGGCACCCTGCTCGTCGGTGCGGACGATCCGTGCGCCCAGGCCGGCGACCAGGCGCAGGGTCTTCGCGGTGGGGTGCCCGTAGTCGTTCTTCGCCCCTACGCTCACCAGCGCGACCTGAGGCGAGGTGAGCGCGAGGAAGCCGGGCGACTGCCGCGAGCTGCCGTGGTGCGGGACGACCAGCACGTCGGCGTCTGCAGCGCCGCCGAGGCCGAGGAGCCGCTCCTGGCCCGCGTCTTCCCGATCACCGGCCATGAGCACCGTCAGCCCGCCCACGTGCGCGCGCAATACGAGCGCCTCGTCGTTCTCCGCGGACGACTCCCCTTCCTCGGCGCGCGTCGAGTCCGGGGCCCGGTCGGGCGCGGCCAGCACCTCCACACGGACCGCCCCGGACGTCCACACCTGGCCGGGCCGCGCGAAGTGCCGGGGAACCCCGAGCCGCTCGACGATCGCCTCCCCCGACGGCGGGGACCGGACCACCGACGTGACAAGAGCCTCGACCCCGCGTCCCCGCAACGCCGAGAGCCCGGTGACGTGATCGGCGTGGAGGTGGGTCACGAGAACGAGCGGCACCCGGTGCACGCCGAGGGACGACAGGCAGGCGGCAAGCTTCGCCGGCTCCGGGCCGGTGTCGACGACCGCCGCGGAGCCTCCGCCCGCGTTGAGGACGATGGCGTCGCCCTGCCCCACATCGCAGGCCACCACCGCCCAGGTGCGCGGGGGCCACCCCGGCGGCGACGGCGTCCGGGTGAGCGTGATGACGAGCAGCGCGACCAGGGCCAGCGTGAGACTCCGACGGGCCAGCACCAGGGGCATCGCCACGGCGGCCGCGAGCGACGTCACGGCGACGAGCGCGATCGCGGGCGGGGTCGCGGGCCAGGACGTCGTCGCCCCGGGGAGGACCTCGCCGAGCCGGGCGATCCAGCACAACCCCTGGGCACACCAGCCCGCCAGCCGCGAGCACGCCGCCGCGGCCGGCAGCCAGACGACGGACAATCCCGCGGCGATGAACCCGAACACGGTGGCGGGCCCGACCAGCGGTCCCGCGACAGCGTTCGCGATGAGCCCCGCCACGGATACCTGGCCCGAGATCGCCGTGACGACCGGCTGGGTCGCGAGCTGCGCGGCCATCGGCACGGCCAGCGCCTCGGCGCACCAGCGCGGCATCCACCGGGTGAGCACCCGCGTCCACGACCCGGCCCACCACAGCAGCCCACCGGAGGCCAGCACCGACAGCGCGAAGCCGATGGACCGAGACATCCAGGGGTCGAGCAGCACCAACCCGAGCACCGCGACGGACAGATACCGGAGCCCTTGGCGTCCCAGTCCGCCCCGGCCGAGCGCGGCCAGCCCGACGAGCCCCATGGCCGCGGCTCGCACCACGGACGGTTCCGACAGGCACAGCACCACGAACCCGGCCACCCCCGCGACGAGCACCCCGGTCAGCCACCGGCCCCGGAAGCCGACCCCGACGGCGAGCGCCCGCAGGAAGACCAGCAGCAGCGTCAGGTTGGCGCCCGAGACCGCGGTCAGGTGCGTCAGGCCGGTCACTTTGAACCGGGCGACGAGGTCGTCGGTCATCGCCGACGTGTCCCCCACCACGAGCGCCGGCACGAGGGCACGCGGCTCCGCGCTGAGTCCGGCGCAGGAGGCCCGCAGTCCGGACCTGATGCGCTCGACGACCAGATCGACGCCGCCGGGCGGCGCGATCACCCGCGGGGACGCGCGGCTGCGCATCGTCGCGACCAGCGGCTCTTCGGGTTCTGGCGCGCCGAGCCGCACCGTGGCACGGACGGTCGACCCCAACGGCAGCCGCCGCCATTCCTGCGCCGCGTCGCCGGTCGCACTCACATCGACGGGGGCACCCGACGTCCAGGCACGACCCCGCGCGTCGATGTGCAGGACGACCGCCCGGCTCGACCACCACGCCGGCTTCGTGCCGGCGGCCTCGTGGTACCGGGCACCTCCCTGCAGCCGCAGGTCGGCCACGGCGACGGCGCCCGACTCGCCGAGCGCCCGCACGGGATCGTGCTCGCGCTGCCAGACCTGCAGCCAGCCGATCAGCAACACCGCCGCCGCGGTCAGCGCCACCGCCGTCCACAGACGGCGGCGCCGGAGCAACCCCGCTCCACCGATGACGACGGCCGCCACCGCCCCGCCGCCGGCCAACGCCGCCGACCCGGAGGTCGCCAGCCATCCGGCAGCCCAGGCGGCAACCGCCAGCGCGATTGGCCGGCGGTCAACGCGCTCGCGCTCCTGCACGCTCACCCGAGCGTGACCTGGTCTTTCAACCGCTCGAAGGTCTTGGGCCCGACGCCGTCGATCTCCTGCAACTCCTCGACCCGGCTGAACCGCTGGTGCTCCTGCCGCCAGGACAGGATCTTCTGCACCATCACCGGGCCCACCCCCGGCAGGGTGTCCAACTGCTCGGCGGTTGCGGTGTTCAGGTTGACCTTCGTGGTCGCCGTGCCGGCCGTCCCGGACGCGGCACCCGCTGCTGGCGCCGCCGCGACCCCACCGGTCTCCCCCGTGAGCCCGGCCACGACGCGCCCACCGGGTTTGGAGGGGTCGCCGATGACGATCTGGGCGCCATCCGGCACGACCGCGGCCAGGTTCAGGTCTCCAGGACGCGCGCCGGCGGTCAGACCGCCCGCCGCGTTGACGGCGTCCAGCACCCGAGCCCCTTCAGGAACGCTCACCACCCCGGGACGCTTCACCTGTCCCCGCACGTGCACCCGCAGCCGCGGCGCCGGCGTCGCCGACACACCCGCGCCCGGCGGGCCGGACGGCGGGCTGCTGGCTGGCCCGGACGGCGGTCCTGCAGGCTCCTGGACGGCGGGCGCGGCGACCGGCTCGCTGCGCGCCTGCACCATCGAGTAGCCCGTCCACAGGCAGCCGGCGAGCACGATGATGGCGATCACCGCGAGGTGTTCACGCCCCAGTTCGACGCCGCGCCGCAGCACGCCGCGCCAACCGGCGGCGGGCCCGGCCTCTCGCCCGCCGTCGCCGGCCGAGGGATCCGACGTCAGCCCCGCGCGTGCCACGCCCTCGTCGGCGCGTTCCAGGCCGAGCACCTCGGCGAATCGGTCTTCGACGGCGCGATCGGCGGTTCCCGGCCGGACCGCCGATTCCGCTGCGGCATCGACGCCGTCACTCCATGAGGGCGGAGCCTGCCCGATCGCCCGCCGTGGCAGACCGGTTGTTCCTCGGTGTTCCGACGAGCCGGGAGTGTGAGCCGCGATCGCCGGAGTGCCGCCGGGAGGTGCCATCTCCGCCAACCTCGCGCGGACAACGTCGCTCAGCGCCTCGTCGGACCGCAACCACCGCATCGTCGTCATGCCTGCCACGATGGGAATCCGCGACCCGAATCCGTCACCTTCTCGTGCCCTGTGGATAACGACCTTGTCCGCCCTGGTTCACTAGTGAGGTGACGATTCGAGACGCTGGGCGCCACTTGTTTCTTCTTGTCGGGGTCGGCTGTGCGCTCCTGGCAGGGACGTTGATGGCGTTGTACGTGTTTCCGCGGCTGCAGACCACCCGGGCCGCCGTCGCGATGTTGGCTTCGTTCATCCCCTACGGCATCGTGTTGTGGGCGATCACGCTGGTGATCTTCCTGGTGTGCGCACGCGGGTGGTGGCGCCCGCTCCTCGCGATCGTCGCCGCGGCCGCCCTGGTCGTCCAGGTTCTCTGGACCCAGCCGTACTGGCCGCGGCAGGCGCCCGCCGCGACAGGAACGCCGCTGCGGGTTCTGTCGTTGAACCTGCTGTGGGGGCAGGCGGACCTCGACCAGTTGAACCAGAAGGTCGCCGAGGCGAACCCCGACGTGGTCATTCTGCTCGAGTACACGGCCAGCGCCGACGACCGGCTGAAGTCGTCCCGGTTGGTGAAGGAATACCCCTATTCCGAGGGCTTCGACGGACCCGACTGGTGGGCGCCGATGGGCACGATCGTGCGGGCCAAGCGCCCGCTGACCCCGGTCGGCGAGCCGGTCGGGCAGCCGAACCAGTACCTGGTGCGCCTGTCGCAGGCGAAGGGCCGCGACGTCGTCATCGCCGCAGCTCACCCCGAGAACATGGTCGGCCCGGGCAACTGGACCTGGCTGCACGATGCCGAGCTGCTGCGCGACATGGTTCGCCCCTCCATGAATCAGCCCGTCGTGGCGATGGGCGATCTCAACGCGGTCGCCGAGCACATCACCCTGCGCCAGCTGGACGCCGCCGGCCTGAAGGACGGGGCCGCCGAGGCCGGCATGGGCTGGCAGCCGACGTTCCCCGCTCAGGGCTTCGGACCCATGCCGCCGGTGATCACCATCGACCACGTCCTCGTCAACGACAAGGTGACGGTTCAAAGCGTCCGCACGTTCAAGGTGGCCGGCACCGACCACCTCGGGCTGATCGCGGACCTCTCCATCGCCTGACCCGCACAGACGGAGCCCCGCCTGCACGGGCCTGACCCGCACAGACGAGAGGGCCGGACGCACGCGTCCGGCCCTCTCAATCCTCGGCGCTACGTGACCGGGACGATGCTCACCATTTTCGGCAGGCGCACGATGACCTTCGCGACCTCGCGGCCCGCCAACGCCCGCTGGACGCCCTCGTCGGCCAGCGCGGCCTCGGTCGCCTGCTCCTCGGTGAGGGACGCCGGGACCTCCAGCTTGGCGCGCACCTTGCCCTGCACCTGCACGACCAGGGTGACCGCCTCCTGAACCAACAGCGCGTCCTCGGCCACGGGCCACGACGAGCGGGCCACCGACGGCTCGTGGCCCAGCACCTCCCACATCTCCTCGCCCAGGTACGGCGCGACCGTCGACAGCGACTGGGTCACGAACTCGACCGCCTCGCGGACGGCCGGATCGCCCGCCCCGCAGCCACTGTCGATGGCCTTGCGGGTGCCGTTGACCAGCTCCATGATGCGCGCGACCACGACGTTGAACCGCTGCGACTCCAGCGCCTCAGTGATGTCGGCGATGGCCCGGTGCGTGGTGCGGCGCAGGGCGACGTCACCGGACGCCGGATCCGCGCCCGGCTCCGACGTCACGTCGGCGGCCAGCCGGTAGGCCCGCTGCAGGAACTTCGCCGTCGAGCCGGGCGACACGTCGGCCCAGTCGATGTCGTCCTCCGGCGGCCCGGCGAACACGATCGTGGTGCGGATCGCGTCGACTCCGTACTGGTCGATCTGCGCGCCCAGGTCGACGCCGTTGCCCAGCGACTTCGACATGGCCTTGCCCTCGTTGATGACCTGGCCCTGGTTCAGCAGCCGCGTGAACGGCTCGGTGAACTCGATCAGGCCGGCGTCGTGGAGCACCTTGGTGAAGAACCGGCTGTACAGCAGGTGCAGGATCGCGTGCTCGACGCCGCCGACGTACTGGTCGACGGGAGCCCAGCGCTTCGTCGCCGCCACGTCGAACGGGGCCGTCACGTCGTTCGGCGAGCAGTAGCGGAAGTAGTACCAGGACGAGTCGACGAAGGTGTCCATCGTGTCGGTGTCCCGCTCGGCGGCCCCGCCGCAGCGCGGGCAGGCGACCTCGCGCCACTGCTTGGCGGCCTCGGACGCCAGCGGGCTGGTGCCCTTGGGGGCCAGGTCGGCGCCGCGCAGGTCGGGTAGTTTCACGGGCAGCTGGTCCTCGGGCACCGGCACCTCGCCGCACGAAGGGCAGTGGATGATCGGGATCGGGCAGCCCCAGAAGCGCTGACGGCTCAGCAGCCAGTCGCGCAGCCGGAAGGTGATCGCGGCCCGGCCGCGTCCCTCGGCCTCCAGTTTCTCGGCCATCGTGGCGATGCCGGACGCCTTGTCGGTCAGCCCATCCAGCTCGCCGGAGTTCACGTACGCGCCGTCGCCGGCGGTCGCAATGCCCGTCTCGTTCGGGTCGGCCTCGCCGGTCTCGATGACCACACGCACCGGAATGCCGAACTTCTGCGCGAACTCCAGGTCGCGCTGATCGTGCGCGGGCACGGCCATGACCGCGCCGGTGCCGTAGTCGGCCAGCACGTAGTCGGCCGCCCAGATCGGCAGCTTCTCCCCGTTGACCGGGTTGATCGCGTGGCGTCCGGTGAAGACGCCGGTCTTCTCGCGCTCGGTCGACTGACGCTCGATCTCGGAGGCGGCCTTGGTCTTGTCCAGGTAGGCCTCGAACTCGGCGCGGTGCTCGTCGGTGACCAGCTCCTCCGCGATCGGGGCGTCCGGGGCCACGACGAAGAACGTCGCGCCGAACAGCGTGTCGGGGCGCGTGGTGAAGACCGTCAGGGGCTCGTCGCGTCCCTCGACCTCGAAGTCGACGTACGCACCCTGAGAGCGGCCGATCCAGTTGCGCTGCATCGCCAGGACGCGGTCGGGCCACTTGCCCTCCAGCGCCTCCATGTCGTCCAGCAGCCGCTGGGCGTAGTCGGTGATCTTGAAGTACCACTGGGTCAGGCGGCGCTTGGTGACCGCCGCGCCGCAGCGCTCGCAGGCGCCCTGGACGACCTGCTCGTTGGCCAGCACCGTCTGGTCGTTGGGGCACCAGTTGACGAAGGACGCCTTGCGATAGGCCAGCCCGCGGGAGAAGAACTGCAGGAACAGCCACTGCGTCCAGCGGTAGTACTCCGGGTCGGACGTGTGCAGTTCGCGCGTCCAGTCGAAGCTCAGTCCGTAACGCTTGAACGAGTTCTTCTGGGTCTCGATGTTCTTGTACGTCCACTCGGCCGGGTGGGCGTTGCGTTGAATGGCCGCGTTCTCGGCGGGCAGCCCGAACGAGTCCCAGCCGATCGGATGCATCACGTCGTAGCCGCGCATCATCTGGTAGCGCGCCACGACGTCGCCCATGACGAACGCCTCGGCGTGGCCCATGTGCAGGTCACCGGACGGGTAGGGGAACATGTCGAGCACGTAGCGCCGCTCCGCGGAATCGTCATCGCGAGCGGTGAAGGTCTGGTTCTCCTCCCAGAACTTCTGCCAGCGCTCCTGCGCTGCCGCGGCGTCATACGTGGGTCGGACGGTCTCCACTGTCGAACATCTCCTGTACTCGGTTGTCATGGATCACAACGGGCAACGGCATGAAAAAGCCCCTGTCAGCCTGGAGGCATCAAGGGGCGCCGCGACACCTGATCTCAGGCTCGCGGCTGGCGAAGAAGTCGCTTCTGCCGACGCGGGTGACGATCCACGTCGGCGAGTCTAGCTCACCGCGGCGCCCCTGCCGGACACGTCTCGGGCGGCTCAGATCGGCACCCGTCCGGAGACGAGGAGGTAGTCAGCGCGGATGCGATCCCAGCACTCGGGGTTGACGGCCTGATCGCAGGCGAGGCCGACGAACTCCGCCCAGGGGTCGAACTCGTCCAGGCGCAGCAGTTGCTCCAGGCACAGCCTGGCCAGGGCGCCGTCCCCCTGGACCCACGCCGAGACGGCGAGCATCGTCCACGCCCCTCCTGCCAGCGCCTGCGGCGCCCCCTGGACGACCTGCGACCACAGCGCGACCATGCGCACGGACGTGTCGCGGCTCAGCCCAAGGATCCGCGCCTCGCGGGCGTCCCCATCGACGACGTCGGCTGCCAGCAGGACGCGGTCGGCCAGCGACAGCGCCGCGCCCTCCGTCTCCGGTCGGGTCAGGAACTCGCGCGCGACCGCGTCGGCGCGCGCAGCCAGCTCGGCGGGGGTGACCGCCTCGGCCAACACCCGCGTGGCGGCCCGAATTCGGTCCTCCTCACGGTACGTGCCCTCGAGCGCCGCGAGCCGTTCGGGACGGCTGCCGCGCACGGTGATGCCCGCGAACGTGGCCGCAGCGGCGGACGCCGTGGCCGACGGGTCGTACGGCTGCCCCGGGCCGCCCGGCGCCTCGTACCAGCGCTGGCCGTCCACGTGCACCCGGCGGGCCCACGACAAGGTGAGGCGGCCGACGTCGTCCAGCACCCGCCAGCCCGCGACGGGATCGGGCGTGTAGGCGATCGCGAACACCTCCGCCCCGGGGAAGCGGTCGAGGACGAGCCCGAACGAGTCCTCGAGCCGGGCGTAGTCCGTCAGCTCGGCGAGGTCGCCCCGCGCGGTGACCTCGAGGCGGCCGGCGCAGACGAGGATGAGGACGAGGGATTCGCCCGGGTGGAAGCCCAAAAGCGAGGGGACGATGCCGAGGAGGTCCTCGGTCGAGGCGATGCGGACGGCGACGGGCGGCGGCGTGGTGGTCATGCCCCCACGAGGGAGACCGACGGCTCCCACGCGTCGGCGTCCACAGGCGTCTGCAGAAAGGGACCCGTTCTCCACAGGCGTCTGCGGTGCGCCTCCGCGGACCACTCCGGCCGGTAGCCTGGGGAACCATGACGTGGCAGAACGAGGGCTGGCCCGGGCCGCCGCCGGGAAGCTCGGGCGCGGGCGGCTGGAGTCCGCCGAGCGAGCCCGGTGCGAACGCACCCGGCGCGGGACAGACGCCGAACCAGCCCGGCCAGGCTCCCTCCCCGGCCTGGCCCCCGCCGGAGGCAGGCCCTCCCCCGAGCAGAGCGGGCAGCAGCCCGGAGCAGGAGCTCGGCGTCCCAACGACATCTCCACTTACGCCGCGCCCCGCCAGAGCCGCACGTGGATCCTCTGGGTGATCGCGGCTGCCGTGGTCGCTGGCATCATCATCGCCGCCACGTTCCTGAACCGCCCTCAAGACATCATCCCCGGCTCCAATCCGAGCAGCGGCGCCCCGGCGCCCAGCGCGTCCGGACCGGGCATGCCCTTCGCCATGCCGTCGAACCCCGACGCGGGCGGCCGCTGGGAGATCCTCAACCAGGAGTGGGTCGACGGCGGCGTGCTGCTCGACGTCGCCGTCTACGCCGACCGCGGGCTGGTCACGTACGGCTTCGTGGCGTTCCAGAACAACGGCACCGAGGTGCTCCGGCCGGGCGCCAGCCCCCGCCAACCCGAGATGGGCACGGGCACCCTGGTGGCCGGCAGCACCAAGACGGGCTGGGTCTATATTCCGATGGAGCGCGGGTCGGCGACGCTGATCCTGACCACCTCCGGGGGGCGGCAGATCTCCGCCCTGCCGATCAAGGCCTGACGGCGCCCGTCCCGTCGGGCCGCGCGGCGCCGTCGGTCTCCGAAGCCACGCGGGCGGCGGCGTCCCGGTAGACCCGCTCGTACCGCTCCCCCATGGCCGCCGTCGTGAGCCCGGGCGCCAGCGTCGCCGACGCCGCCGCCATCGCGGCGATGCGTTCCCGGTCGTCGGCCAGCGCCCGCATCCCGGCGGCCAGGTCGGCGACATCCGGCCCGACCAGAAGGGCATTGTCCGGTCCGACCCCGACGCGCAGCCGGTCGTCGCAGTACAGGATGGGCGTCCCGGCGGCGGCCGCCTCGGCGAGCACCATCCCCTGGGTGTCGAACCGGTAGGACGCGAGCACGAACACGTCCGCGTCCGCGACGGTCTGCGCGACCTCGCCGACGTCGCCGATGTGTCCCGTGAAGGTCACCTGGGTGGGACGGCCCTGTTTGGCGAGCGCGCGCAGCTGCCCCTCGTCCGGGCCACCGCCGGCGACCACGAGTTCGACGTCGTCGCGGTCGAGCGCGTTGAAGGCCCGCACGATCTGGTCGACGCGTTTCTCCGCGGAAAGGCGTCCGCAGCTCAGGAACCGCACCGGGCCGTCACTCCCCCGCCGCCGCTCGGCGGCCACGAACTGCCCCGAGACGCCGCTCGGTACGACGCGCCCGCGCGCACCCGTCGGCGTCCCGGCGGCCGCCGCGATCGTGTCGATGACGTACGGCGCCGGCGAGGTGAACGCGTCGATGCAGGACGCCAGACGCGCCAGCGCCATCCAGTCCCCCGCCGCGAAGCGCGACGACTCCCCCGGATCGACCGGGGGGCGCCGCACCGCCACCGGGGCTCGGCCCGACGCACCGGCGAGCAGACGCACCACCAGCGGCAGGAAGGCGACCGAGACGAGCGCCGCCCCCAGGGGGACCGCCGCATGCGTCCCCGCGTAATTGGAGTGGAAGGTGTGCACGTGCGGGATGCCCTGCACGCGGGCGAGCTTGGCGGCCAGCAACATCGATCCGCGCTCGTTCTGGCTGTGCACCACGTCGAAGGAGAACCGCCGGCTCAACCGGCGGGCCAGCCGCGTCGACCAGCGCAGCGAGCATAGATGGCTCGGCGTGTGCGGGAGTCGCCAGGTCGGCACCGTCAGATAGTCCACGTGCGGAGGCGGCGTGAAGTTCACGTGCGGCGAGATCAAGGTCACATGGTGGCCCCGGCGCACCAGCTCGGCGACCTGCAACTCGATCGAACGGCACACCCCGCCCGAGTCAGGGTAGAAGTCGTCGGTGAGCACGGCCACGCGCAACTGCCCCGGGGCGGGCGTCGTCACCCGTTCCCCGTAGCGTCCTCGCCCCGAACCCATGCGTCAGCCGCTGCCCACGGCGGACTGCTGCGCCTCGCGGCGCTCGACCGCGTCCGGGTGGTGCTTGCTCAGCAGGAAGACGCCGTAGACCGCGATGGCCGCGGCGACGACCATGCCGGACGCCTCGAGCAGGCTGATCAGCACGCCCTCCCCGAGGATGATCAGTCCGAACGACACCCCGACGATCGGGTCGGTCACGGTCATGGACGCCACGACCGTCTCCGCCGGGCCCGTGGCATACCCCTGCTGGATCATCGCGCCGCCGATCAGGTAGCAGCCGACGAGGAACGGCACGATCACCCAGAACAGCGGCGACGTCTGGAACTGCGCGTCCCGCATCATCACCGACACCGACTTGATCAGCGCCGACGACAGCCCGTAGAAGAAGGAGCCGCCGGTGGCCCACATCATCGACCGCAACATGCCGTTCTTACCGCGCCAGCCGAGCATCCCGAAGAACGCGCCGATGGCGTAGATGACGACGCAGCCCAGGATGACGATGGGCGGCTCGACCCGCGTGTCGAGCGCCGCGTTCGTCCCGGAGATGACCGTGAAGCCGACCACCCCGACGACGGTCAGCAGAACCGCGAACCACATCGTCCCCGTGACCTTGTGGCGGTGGATCTTGGCGGCCATCAGCACCGACCACGGCACGGCCAGGATGCCGACCGGCTGCACCACCGTCACCGGGGCCATCATCAGCGCCGTGATGTGCGCGAGCGCACCGATCGTGATGAGCGCGAGGCCGCCGAGCCACCGCGGGGTCGTGATGAGTCGCCAGAGCTGCTTGAGGTTCATCGACTTGTTCTCGGCGTCCGGATCGACGACGGTGGCCGCGGCGAGATGCTGGATGGTGGCGCCGGTCGCGAACAGCAGCGATGCCACCGCGACGATCAGGACGCCCAAACCGACGTTCTGATAGTTCAGGAAGCTATGCACGGGCACCCCTGGGTGGAAGGCGATGTCGCCCGCAACCCTAGCGGCTCGCTGAGATGGATTGCCGCAGGCCGCCCGCGTCCGGTAGACCAACACCCATGACTTCCAGGAAGATCCGGGTCGGCTGCGAGTTCGTCCACGTCGCGTCGGTCCCGACCCCGGCCGTGTACAACGTCCAGGTGCTCGACACGCCGCGGGTCAACCTCCTGCAGGAGTCGTGGCTGAACGATGCCGGCATGGACGTCGAGCAGTTCACCGACCTGTACGCCAACCGCGGCGTCCGCGTGATGCTGCCCAACGGCGAGTCCCTGTCGAAGTACGACGCGCTCGTCGAAGTTCCCGACGAGCTGGACGAGGCCGACTCGGGGGCGATGCAATGCGCTCCCGAGGACATCCCGGGCGAATACCTCGTCTACACCCTGCCCAGCCGCTACTGCCCCTCGGACGTCATGCGGCGCCACGCCTGGAAGCTGTTCGGCAACAAGCCCGCGAACTACGACCGCGTCCAGGACATCTGCGACTACGTGAACGGGCACCTCACCTTCCAGTACGGCAGCAGCGAGGCGACGTCCACGGCGCTGGACGTCTACGTCAGCGGCTACGGCGTCTGCCGCGACTTCACCCACCTCGGCGTCACGCTGATGCGCGCGCTGAACATCCCGACGCGCTATGTCTTCGGGTACCTGCCCGACATGGACGTACCGCCGGACCCCGCGCCCATGGACTTCGCCGCCTGGCTCGAGGTCTACCTGGACGGCCGCTGGTTCACCTTCGACCCGCGCAACAACGCGCGCCGCAAGGGCCGCGTCCTCATCTCCCGGGGCCGCGACGCCGCCGACGTGGCGATGGCGACCACGTTCGGCGCGCCCTGGCTCAAGCGGATGACGGTGTTCGCCGACGAGGTGGCGTCCTGACGGTCCCGCCGACCGGCGCTTCCGGAGCCCGGGAACGCGACGGCGCCCCCTCCTCACACGAGTTGGGGACGCCATCCTGCGCCGTCAGACGAGGATTCAGGCCACCTTGCTGGCCGTCTCGGGCAGGAGCGCCCCGACGGCCACCTCCGCCCAGTGGCTGACGTCCTCGAAGGACGAGCCCGCGTCGAGGGCGCGGAACCCCGCCTCGACGACGGCGCGGATCAACTCCGCCTGGATCGGCATGTCGCGGATCAGGTCGTTGAGCCGATCGCCCAGGAAGTCCTGGCCGTCCTTGCCGGCCTCGGTGGCGCCGGCCCGGAACGGACGCTGGCTCTGCGCGACCTGCATCATCCAGCCGTGGCCGTTGATGGAGGCCTGCCGCAGGTTGGCGCGCACCCAGACGAGCACGCGTTCGCGCGGATCCTCGACGCCTTCGAGTTCGGCGTCGACGGCCGACTGCCAGCGCGGCATGTACCGCTGCAGGACCAGGCCGCGCAGATCGTCGACGGAGTCGACGTAGCGGTAGATGCTGTTGCGGGCGATACCGGCCTGCGACGTCACAGCCCCTGCGGTGAGCGGCGTCTTGCCGTCCCCACGCAGGATCTCTTCGGCCGCGTCGACCAGCTTGGTCAGAACTGCCTCGCGGTGTTCCTTCACCGTGGGAGCAGTGATCTTGGGCATTGATTCCCCCTCATTGATATAACTCGCACAGCCCGGCATCGCCGGCTTGGTCCCGTGCGTCCCTCCCCCGAGGGATTGCGACTCTTGTCGCTGTTGTTGGTCATCCTAGGAGTGAATCCTGGGCAAACGCAGTACATCCGTCGCAAAGTTTCCGAAATCGTTGTCCCCAAAAATGGTGACAGGTGCCCTGATCGGGGGCGCCGATCAGCGCCGCCGGAGAAGGTAGGTGTCGAACACCCAGCCCTTCCGCTCCAGAGCAGCGCGCCGGACCTCGGCGATCTCGTTGGCCACGTCGGCCAACGGACCGCTGATCAGCAGTTCGTCCGGCGTGCCGAGGTAGGCGCCCCAGTAGATGTCCAGCCCGGTGGGGTCGATGGACGCGAAGGTCTCGCGGCCGTCCAACATGACGACGACATCGTCGACATCCGCGGGGACGCCGCCGGCGATCAGCCGCGCGGGCAGGATCTGCACCGCGCGGCCCTGCCGGTTCAGCGGCACCCGGTGGGCGGCGGTGAGGGCGTGGACGCAGCTGACGCCCGGGATCACCCGCACGTCGATCAGGTCGGGGGCAGCGGCGGCGAGTTTCTGGACGATCGCCAGCGTGCTCTCGTAGAGCGACGGATCGCCCCAGACGAGGAAGCCGCCGGTCTGCCCGGCGCCGAGGTGCTCGGAGACCGCGGCGGTCCACTGCTCGAGGCGTTGCGCGCGCCAGGTGGCGACCGCCGCGTCATAGTCAGGCGCCTTCCGCCACGGGCGCGGCGGGTCCTGCAGCTCGACGACGGGCAGCGGTTCGCTGCGGTGGCGCTCGACCAGGACGCGGCGGGCCTCGACGAGGTCGTCCAGTTCCCCTTCCTTGAGGACGACGAAGAGGACGTCCAGCTGCTCGAGCGCGCGGACGCCGGCGAGGGTGATCCAGTCGGGGTCGCCCGCACCGATGCCGATCAACACCAGCTCTCGGCTCGCGGAGGTTCCCTCCGGGAGCGTACGCGCGGCGGGACGGGCGGGGACGGCTGCGGGCATCGGCTCTCCTGAGGCGGACGGGACGTCTCGGTCAGGCTAGCGCCCCGGGCCGCGAACTCCGGGCGGGCCTGACCGTCCCGGCTTGTCGGTGCGGCCGACCGGCCCACCGGCGGGAGCACAATGACGCCCATGAGCGACATCTGGTCCCACCTCGGCATCACGCCGGTCGGCGCGCTGAGCGTCTTGCTCGCGACCGTCGTGCTGTACGTGCTCTTCGTGACGGTCCTGCGCGTCGCCGGCCCACGCCTGCTGGCGAGCACCTCGGTGCTGAGCTTCGCGGTGACGACGCTGCTGGGCGCGCTCACCGCTCGCTCGATGCTGGGTGACTTCCCCACGCTGGGCGGCGGCGTCGTCGCGGTGGTCACGCTGCTCGTGCTGGAGCTCACCCTGGGACGCCTCGCGTCCCTGCGCCGCATGCCGCAGTTCGCCGGCGCCCGCGCGCGGGTCGTCATGGTGAACGGGTCGTGCCTGCCCGAGCAGCTACGGCATCGCGGGCTGACCGAACAGCAGCTGCACGGCAAGCTCCGGCGCGCCGGGGTGGTCCACCTCGAGGACGCCGTGGCGGTCATCCTCGAGAACCGCGGCGGCCTGACGATCATCCGCCGCGGCGACCGCATCGACGCCGCGCTGCTGGACGACATCGTCGGCCGCGACCTCATCCCCGCGGACGCGGTGCGCTGACCCGCGCGTCAGGGATCGCCGACCCGGTCGGTCGGCGGCTCAGCGGGCCTGGGCGGGCGCGGCGGCCCGTCCGGCGTCCCGAGCGACCGCCACCAGTTCGGCGGCCGGGCCGCTCAACCGGCGCGGTCCGGTCCACACCGCCGAGAGCGGACGCCGCAGCCGCGCCCCGGCG
Organism: Nigerium massiliense; assembly: GCF_000826085.1. GTDB lineage: Bacteria > Actinomycetota > Actinomycetes > Propionibacteriales > Propionibacteriaceae > Propioniciclava > Propioniciclava massiliense. The sequence goes on from NZ_CCYM01000003.1 coordinate 721,271, forward strand.
AAGGGCACCCGCAGCAACTCCCCAGAGGCGAGCTGCGCCCGGATCGCCAGGACGCTCAGCACCGCCGGGCCAGCCCCGGCCACGACGGCGAGCCGCACGGCCGCATTGCTGGCGAGCACCTGCGCGGGCTCAGCGAGGGCGACGCCGTCGGCCAGCTCCTCGAACGCCTCCCGCGTCCCCGACCCGTCCTCGCGGACGACCAGCGGCGTCGCGGCGAGTTCGGCCAGCGCAACCGGGGTGCGGCGCTCGGCCCACGGGTGGGACGGCGCGATCACGACCGCCAGTTCGTCCTCGGCGACGACCTCGGCGTTGACCCACGCCGGCACGTGCGGGGTCTCGACGAAGCCGAGCTGCAGGCGTCCCGACCGCACGTCGTCCAACACCTGGGCTGAGTTCTCGACGCGCAGGTCGGCCCGGACCCCCGGTGAGCGCCGCCGCAGTTCGGCGAGCCAGGCGGGCAGGAGGTTCTCGGCGAGGGTCAGGCTGGCGCCGACGCGCAGCTCGACGACGTCGGGGTGCTGGCTGTGCTCGAGCCAGTCGGTGAACCGATCGGCGGCCGCCAGCAGCTCCCGCGCGTGGGCGGCGAACAGCCGTCCCGACGATGTGGGCCGCGATCCCCGCGGGTGACGGTCGAGCAGCGCCAACCCGGTCTCGGCCTCAAGATGGGCGATCGTCCGGGACGCGTTGGGCTGGAAGACGCCCACCTTCCTCGCGCCCGCGGCGAGGCCACCTTCGTCGACGATCGCAACGAACAGCGCGAGCGCCTGAAGGTTCGGGAGCGGAGCAGCCACATCGAAATGATATGGCCTCATGGTGCGATCCCGGCTACCGCGGGGACCCCTCCCCCTGGAACCCTCAATGCCATGCCCGAGACCGCCCCCGCCGACCCCGCCGACTGTCCCGACGCCGACCGCACAGGGCCCTCCCAACCCCGCCCCCGCCGACCCCGCCGACTGTCCCGACGCCGACCGCACAGGGCCCTCCCAACCCGCGACGGGAACGGACGGGCCCACCCGCAAGCCGTCGCCGGTATCGGGCCTCCTGCTCTGCCTGGCCGTGGCGGGCGTCTCCTACTTCCTCGGCCGAGTCAGCGGGGTCAGCGCCCTGATCATCGCGATCGTGCTCGGTGTCATCGCGGCCAACACCATCCGGCTCCCGGAGCGGCTCGCGCCGGGCACCGCCGTCTCGTCCAAGGTGCTGCTGCGCGCCGGCATCGTTTTCCTCGGGCTGCAGCTGATCATCGGAGACATCGCCCGGCTTGGCGTCCCGATGCTGGCCGTCATCGTGACGATCGTCACCGTCGGCATCCTCGGCACCGTCCTCATCGGGCGCGCCCTGCGGCTGCCTCCTCAGCTGGTCATCCTAGTCGCCTGCGGCTTCTCGATCTGCGGCGCAGCGGCCGTCGCCGGCGCGGCAGGGGTGACGGAGCCCGACGGCGAGCACGAGGAGGACACCGTCATGGCCGTCGCCCTCGTGGTGCTGTTCGGCACGCTGATGATCCCGCTGGTGCCCCTGCTGGCGAACCTGCTCCACCTCGGGGCCCACCGCTCGGGGCTCTGGGCGGGAGGCAGCATCCACGAGATCGCCCAGGTCGTCGCGGCCGGCGGGATCCTCGGTGGCGGCACCGCGTTGACGCTCGCCGTCGTGGTGAAGCTGTCCCGCGTCCTGCTGCTCGCGCCGGTGGTGGCGATCCTCGGTGTGCGCGAGCGCCGGCGCCGTGAGCCCTCGGCGGGGACGAAGCTGCCGCCCCTGGTGCCGCCGTTCATCATCGGCTTCCTGGCGATGGTGCTGCTGCGCTCGTTCGTGCCGCTTCCGCCGTGGGTGCTGCAGGCGGGGGGCATCCTGCAGACGCTGCTGCTCGCCGCCGCGATGTTCGCGCTGGGCACCGGCGTGCGCGTGCGCCAGCTGGTGCAGGTCGGAGCGCGGCCGGTCGTCCTGGCCGCGCTCTCCACGGTGCTGGTCGCCTCGACCGCGTTCGCCGGGGTCATGCTGGCCGGCTGAGGCAAGCACCCGGCATCGGTGCGCGTCAGCGTCCCCTGACGCGCCCTCCGGCTGCGCCGGCTAGCCCGGATCGCCGCCGGGAGCGTTCGCCTTCGCCACCGCGGCGTACGTCCGGCGCAGGGCCTCGGCGGCGTCCGGCACCCGGGAAGCGACGCCGACGAACAGGGCGTCCACGATGAGCAGCTGCCCGGCGCGGCTCGCGATCGCCGCCGAGCGGAGCCCGAACTCGCGCCCCGCCGTGGCGATGACGTGCGTCGCCACCGACGTGATCGCCGAGCGCGTCCGGCCGGTGACGCCGACGGTCGCCGCGCCGAGCCGCCGCGCCAGGGCGAGGGGCTCGCAGGTACCGGGGTTCTCGCCGGCGTGGGAGAACCCGATGGCGACGTCCTCGGCGGTCAGCAGGGAGGCGCTGGCCAGGGCGCTGTCCCGCTCGGTCAGGGCGCGCGCGTTGAGACCGATGCGCAGCAGCTTGCTCTCCAGGTCGTGCGCGACGAGGCCGGACGCGCCGATGCCGTACACGTCGATGCGGCGCGCCCCCGTCACGGCGTCGACGACCGCCTCGAGCGCCTGCTGGTCGACCAGCTCGGCCGTCGCGTGCATCTGCTCGGACTCGAACCGGGCCAGCTTCGCCAGCACCGTGCCCAGGGAATCCTCCTCGGCGATGTCGGCGACCTGGGCGGCCCGCTCACCGCTCGCCCCCTGCACGGCGAGCGCGAGCCGCAGCGAGGCGTACCCCTGGAAGCCGAGTTCCCGGACCGTCCGGATGACGGTGGCCGTGCTCGTCCCGGCGCGCTCGGCGAGCTCGGTGACGGTCAGCCCCGCCGCCTGGCCGGGATCCTCCTGCAGCACGCGGCACACCGCCCGCTGAGAGGCGGGCAGTTGCTCCAGCAGCGCGCCGATGCGACTGAGCACGTCGGGCGACGACACAGCGTCCTTCGGGCCCACGGCCTCTCCTGTCAGGCACCCTCGAAGCGCAAGCTGGTGGGCATGCGCCGGTCCGGCTGCAGTGCCGGCCACCCGTGGTTCCCGGGCGTCAGACTACCCAGAACGGACGGGTGTCGCGCGCCGGTACACGCAGGAATCGTCCCCGGGATGCCGGCCAGGCAAGCGTGGACAGCTCTCGCGCGCCGTACCGGTGACGAGGGGCCTGCTGCAGCCGGCTCGCCCAATCCGCCCCTACCATGGCGCGCATGACCCACGACCCGGTGCCCGCCGCATCCGCGCCGGTGGGCCAGGCGCCCGGCGGCCGCGCCACTCGCTCTCGTTACCAGCATCTGGACCCCTACGCAGTGAAGGCGACCGTCGACCGGCTGACCGGGCGCATCGAGGCCCGCTTTCCCGGCCGCAACCTGCCGAAGGTGTGCCGCTCCATCGGCGAGGCCGTCGACGACCTGTTGATTCAGCCGCAGCCGCGCTCGTTCCGGACCTCCCGCTACGGCTCGCGGATCCTGATCGTTGCGCTCCTGTCCGTCGTGGTCGTGGGGCTCGGCGCCCTGCTGGTGCAGAGCGCGAACGCGCGTCAGCCGGAGACCTGGTGGGAGTGGGCGCCGCTCATCGAGTCGATGGTCAACGACCTCGTCTTCGCCGGCATCGCGGTGTACTTCCTGTGGCAACTCCCGCACCGGGCGCAGCGCGAGCACGACCTGGCCGCGCTGTACCGGCTGCGCTCCTTGGCCCACGTCATCGACATGCACCAGCTCACCAAGGACCCCGAGCGGTTCCGCCCGGCTTCCGCTCCACCAGCGCCACCGTGGACATCGGCATGGACGCCGGCGACCTCGCCACCTACCTCGACAACTGCTCGGAGATGCTGTCGCTCGTCAGCAAAACCGCTGCCCTGTTCGCCGAGCACAGCACCGATCAAACCGTGCTTCAGACCATCGAGGGCCTCGAGGAGCTGACGACCGGCATGTCCCGCAAGATCTGGCAGAAGATCGCCCTCTTGCCGACGCTGACCAACACCCGGCCAGTACTCGCCGACAAGGGCACCTTCGAGCCCGCCGTGGCGGGCGGCGCCGCCGAACCGACCGGACCGCAGCCAAGCGCGTCCGCACCCACGGCGCCCGATCCCGGCGATGGGCCTGGTCAGTCACCGTCGGCGGAGGGCCGCAACCCACGAAGGTAGACGTCCACGAGCCAGTCCTGCTGATGTGGCCGCGACACGCGGGCGTGTTCTGGCAACGGCCGGGTGACGGTCGCCAGGCCGAGGAAGAAACAGATCACGTCGACGTCCTCGGCGACGACGCCCGCGGACTTCGCCCGCCTCAGCGCGCTTCCGAACAAGTCGTCCGCCCGGCTTTCGTTTCCTCGGGCGAGCCCCGGATGCCGCTCTGCGAGCGGAGCGAGTTGGAACGCAATCGCGCCGATCCCTAAGTCCGCGAGGTCGTGGACGAGGTCCTGCCACGTCGCGACTGCGTCGCGGGTCCACCCGTCCTCATGGGCATCGATAACCGCGCGGACGCGGCGCTCGACCTCGTGAACAACACCCACGACGAGGTCATCGCGGGTCGGAAAGTGCCGGTACAGGGTTCCCGCCCCGACCCCCGCCGCCTCGGTGATCGTCCGCGTCGACACGTCCGAACCTTTCGCCGCCATGACCCGCCATGCTGCGTCCAGCACGTCCTGCCGCTTCGCCTCCGCGTCCGCTCGCATCCTCGCCCTTCGATCGTTCGTCGCTTGCCCCGCATCAACCGGAGCGTTATTCTCAACATATCACCGGAGCGAATTGCTCCATTTATCGGATCGGAAGGATGATCCATGGCCACGACGAACATCACGCCCGGGCCAAAGGCATTGGTCGTTGGACTGGGGATCAGCGGTCTGTCGACCGCGATCTCACTGCACCAGGCCGGCTGGACTCCCGTGATCGTAGAGCGGGCGCCGCAGCGTCGCCGCGGCGGCTACTTCATGGGCTTCTTCGGGCTCGGACAGTCAGCCGCGAAGCGCCTCGGCTACCTCGACGCGATGCACGATCGGCTGGGGGCCGGCAGCGTCACTTACGAGATGGACCGTGCGGGCAATCGCGCCCAGGGCATCGGGTTCTCCGCCTCTCACATCGGTGTCTCGTCCTGGATGCTGCTTCGCAGCGACATTGAGAATGCGGCCTTCGCCGCACTCCCCACCGACATCGAGATCCGTTACTCGACCAGTCCTACCGCGATCGTCCAGAGCCCGGACGGCGTCGTCGTGACTCTGGCGGACGCCACGACCGGCCAGTCCATCACCGAGCGGTTCGCCCTCGTCGTCGGGGCCGACGGCATTCACTCCTCCGTCCGCGCGCTCGTCTTCGGGCCCGAGGAGGAGTTCATTCACCGCCTCGGCTACATGATCTGCGCCTTCGAACTTCCGGACGCGCTCCCAGGAATGCAGACCAACGAGGGGGCGATCATCGCCGAGCCCGGACGGTCGTTCTGGGCCTTCCCGTTCGACGACCACGCCCCGACCGCGCTCTTCTCCTACCGCACCGACGACCCCATCGCTGAGCGGACGAAGGCCCGGCAGGTCGGCGTCCGGAACCGACTCCGCGAAGTCTACGGTCCCGAACCGGCCGGCGAGATCCTCGATTTCGCCCTCGACACGCTGGACCACACCGACGAGTTCCTCTACGACTCCGTCGAACAGGTCAAGATGGACCGCTGGCATGAGGGCCGCGTCGTCCTCGTCGGCGACTCGGCCTGGTGCCCCTGCCTCTACTCGGGCATGGGCGCTACCACCGCCGTCGGCGGCGCCGACCTCCTCGGCACACTGCTGGCCGAGAATCCCGACGATATCGAGCGGGCGCTGCAGAAGTGGGAGGACACCATCCGGCCCTACGTCGACACGTTCCAAGGGCTGGGCGTCCGCAACCGCCTCAACTTCACCCCCGCTGACCCCAAGGAGGCCCGGACCCGACGCCGCACCCTCGGGGTGCTTCGTCGGCTGATCAGCAACCCGCTGTTCGGCAGGATCGCCAGCCACGTCCCGGCCGTGCGAAAACGGGGCGACGACCTGCTTGAGATCGCTCGAGCGGCCTGACAACCGTCCCGACGACATACCGGGGTAACCAAACACACTGACGTAAGGAGAAGATGCCGAGCCGTGGGGCCCTGGAATCTGAAGGGTCTCTCGACTCACGTTCGACCGCTGACCCGATTCGTTCCCGTTGGTGGAGCTAAGGGGATTCGAACCCCTGACCTCTTCCATGCCATGGAAGCGCGCTACCAACTGCGCCATAGCCCCGCGATTATCCCTTGCGGACAGACAGAGATACTAACCCATGGCCGCCCCCAACACGAAATCGAGCGGCCCCCCGGACGCCTACGGCGCGTTCAGGCTGGGCAGGACGCCGCTGAAATCGGTCGGGACGTTGTTGTAGCTCAGCAGCTTCCACCGGTCGCGGAGCTCCAGCACCGTCCACGAACAGTTCCACAGCCCCGTCAGTCCGAGCAGCACCTGCTCGTCCCACCCCAGCAGGCGGGCCAGCCCGTAGCGCAGCGCCATGCCGTGCCCCACGATGACGACCGTCTGCTCGGGGTGCCGGCCGGCGATGTCCGCCAGCGCGGCGCCGACGCGGTCGCCGAGCTCGGCGCCGGTCTCCCCCGTGTCGGAGCGGCGGAAGTCCTGCCCGGTACGGAGTTTCTCCTCGAACCAGGGCAGCTCCGCGCGGACGTCCTTCGAGTACCGCCCGGCCCACGTGCCCACGTTGATCTCCTGCAACTGGGCGTCGGGGCGCACGTCCAGTCCGGTGGCATCGGCGATCGTCTCGGCGGTCACCAGCGCGCGCTTGAGATCGGACGAGTACAGCGCCGCCGGCTCCAGGGCGGCCACGAACGGCGCCATCGCGCGGGCCTGCCCGCGTCCGGTCTCGTTGAGCTCGATGTCGGCCTGGCCCTGGAAGCGTCCCGTCAGGTTCCACTCCGTCTGGCCATGGCGGACGAGGACGAGGCGGGTGGGGCTCACGCGTCCAGGGTACCGGCGGCCGAACGGGTGAGTTCGTCCTCCAGCTCCCGCGTCCCGGCCTCGGCCGCGCCGGGGACGACGGCGTTGTAGGTGACCAGTCGCCAGCGGTGCTCGCCGGGCTCCAGGATCGACCAGGAGCAGTTGAGCAGGTCGCCGAAGATGCGACCCGGGGCGAGGTCGAGTCCCAACACGTCGAGGATCCCCATCCTGATCGCGGTGCCGTGCGCCGTGACGACGGTGGTCTGGCCGGCGTGTCGCTCGGCGAGCTCGCGCAGCGCCCGGCCGACCCGCAGGCCCACCTCGCTCTGGGTCTCGCCCGTATCAGAGCGGCGGAAGTCGCGTCCGGCCTCTTCGAACTCGACGTACCAGGGGTTCGCGGCGATGATGTCGGCGAACAGCTCGCCCTCCCACTCCCCGCAGTGGATCTCGACGAGCCGCTCGTCCGTGGCGACGGACAGCTCCAGCGGCTCGGCGATCGCCTGCGCCGTCTGCCGGGCGCGTCCGAGCGGGGAAGAGACGATGTGGTCGGCGCCGAGCCTGGCGATCCACGGCGCGACGGCGGCGGCCTGAGCGAGCCCGCGCTCGTTCAGCGGGATGTCCGAGCTCCCCTGGAACCTGCCCTGGGCGTTGAAGTCGGTCTCACCGTGGCGAACGAGGATCAGGCGGGTGTCACTCATGGCACCGACCGTACCCAACGCGCCTGAACGCCGGGTTACGCGATCGCCCGCGTCCGGATGCCCCAGGACCTACCCGCGAAGCTCGCGTGACGCCGGCTCGTCGTCGTCCAGCGCGTCCTCGTCGAGTGCTCGCGGATCGTCCAGCCCGGCCTCGTCGAGCTCGTCGGTGCCCAGGCCGCCCTCGACGATGCCGAAGGGATCCTCCTCGTCCGCGTCGGACGCCTGCGCCGGCGCCTCGTCGAGATCCAGCTCGATCTCGGGGCAGTCGCGCCACAGGCGCTCCAGCGAGTACAGGGCGCGCTCCTCGACGTGCTGCACGTGCACGACGATGTCGAGGTAATCGAGCAGCACCCAGCGGGCCTCCCGGTCGCCCTCGCGTCGCACCGGCTTGACGTCGTCGCGCAGCAGCCGCTCCTCGATGCCGTCGACGACGGCCCCGACCTGGCGCTCGTTCTTCGCCGAGATGATGAGGAAGACGTCGGTGATGGCCAGCCGCTCCGAGACGTCGAACGCCACGATGTTCGTGCCGAGCTTGTCGGCGGCCGCCTGGGCGGCGATGCGGGTGAGTTCGAGCGCGCGGTCAGTCGCCGGCATGGGTCTCCTCTGGGACGGGGATGGTCTGGGCGGGGGCGTTCTCACGATACAAGCCGCGCTTTTGGATGTACTGGACGATGCCGTCCGGCACGAGGTACCAGATCGGCATCATGTCGCCGACGCGCTGGCGGCACTCCGTCGACGAGATCGCCAGCGCCGGCACCTCGAGCAGCGTGACCTTGTCGGCCGGGAGGTGCGCCACGTCGCGCTCCCCCAGTTGGACGCCGGGCCGCGACACCCCGACGAAGTGCGCCAGCCCGAACAGCTCGTCCGCGCCGTGCCACGTCAGGATCGAGCGCAGGGCGTCCGCGCCGGTGATGAAGAACAGGTCGGTGTTGGCGCCGCGCTCAGCCTGCAGGTCGCGCAGCGTGTCGACGGTGTAGGTGTCTCCCTCGCGGTCGATGTCGACGCGGCTGACCGAGAAACGCGGGTTCGAGGCGGTCGCGATGACCGTCATGAGGTAGCGGTCCTCCGCCGGAGAAACCCGGCGGTCGGTCTTCTGCCAGGGGACACCGGTGGGGACGAAGACCACCTCGTCCAGCCCGAAGCGCGCCTGCACCTCGCTGGCGGCCACCAGGTGGCCGTGGTGGATCGGATCGAACGTGCCACCCATGACGCCGAGGCGCCACGGCTTGTGCGGACTGCTGGCCAGGCCGGTACCTGACGTCACGTCAGCTGTGCGGACGACTCGCGCCGAGGCCGTGGACGAGGCCCATCAGCGTGGCGAGAATCAGGAACGCGGCCACGCCGACGAGGACGTTCCACTGCGTGTGCGACAGTTCGACCTGGGTTTCGAGCAGAAAAAGCATGACCGGAGCATAACGGCTCGGGGCCTTGTCAGGAACGAACCTGACCCGACCCGGTGACGACGTACTTCGTCGAGGTCATCTCGAGGAGCCCCATCGGGCCGCGTGCGTGCAGCTTCTGGGTGGAGATGCCGATCTCGGCGCCGAAGCCGAACTCGCCGCCGTCCACGAACCGGCTGGACGCGTTGACGAGGACGGCCGCCGCGTCCACCTCGGCGGTGAACCGCTGCGCGGAGGCCAGGTCGGACGTCACGATGGTCTCCGAATGCCCGCTGGTGTGCTCGGCGATGTGCTCCAGCGCCTCGTCCAGGGACGCCACGACCCGGCAGGCCAGGTCGAGCGAGAGGTACTCGGCGTCGAACTCGTCGGGCTCGGCGGGAACGACGCGGTCGTCGGCCGCGCAGACCTCGGGGGTGCCGTGCACGGTGACGCCGGCCGCGTCCAGCGCCGCCATGGCGCGCGGCAGGAACGCGGCGGCGATCTCCTCGTGCACCAGCAGGGTCTCGCAGGCGTTGCAGACGCTGACGCGCTGGGTCTTCGCGTTGAGCAGGATGTTCAGCGCCATCTCCTGGTCGGCGGAGGCGTCCACGAAGAGGTGGCAGTTGCCGGTGCCGGTCTCGATGACGGGCACCGTGGCGCCTACGACGACGGCCTTGATGAGCCCGGCTCCCCCGCGCGGGATCAGGACGTCGACGAGCCCACGGGCCGCCATCAGGTCGGCGGTGACCTCGTGGCCGCCCTCGACGAGCTGGACGGCGTCCCGAGGCAGCCCGGCCGACGCGACCCCCTCGGCGAGCGCGGCGACGATCGCCCGGTTGGAGTGCAGGGCCGAGCTCGAGCCGCGCAGCAGCGCCGCGTTGCCCGACTTCAGGCAGATGCCGGCGGCGTCCGCGGTGACGTTGGGCCGGGCCTCGTAGATGATCCCGACGACGCCGAACGGGACGCGCACCTGGCGCACCTGGACGCCGTTGGCGTTCGTCCAGCCCCGGACGACGTCCCCGACCGGGTCGGGCAGGTCGGCCAGCTGCCGCAGCCCCTCGGCCATGCCCTCGACGCGGTCGGGCGTGAGACGCAGCCGGTCGATCATCGCGGAGGCGGTGCCGGCCTGCTCGGCGCGCTGGACGTCCTCGGCGTTCGCGGCCAGGACGTCGGGCTGCGCGGCGAACAGCGCGTCGGCCATCCCCAGCAGCGCGGCGTCCTTCGCGGCGCGGGAGGCGGTGGCGAGCGTGCGTGCGGCGGCGCGCGCCGCGCGGGCTTGGTCGAGCACGGTCATTTCGTCATCCTAACGAGCCGCCTTCTCGGTGTGCCGGTGCGGGCCGCGCACCACCATCGAGTCGCGGTGGACGACCTCTCGCTCGTACTCGGGGCCGAAGTCGCGCACCAGCTCCGGCGTCGACCGGCCGACCATCCGGGCGAGCTCACCGGCGTCGAAGTTGACCAAGCCGCGGGCGATGACGGCACCCTCCTCGTCGACCAGCGCGACCGGGTCGCCGGCGTGGAAGTCCCCGCGCACGCCCGTCACCCCCGCGGCCAGCAGCGACGCGTTCCGGTGCCGGACGGCGTGGACCGCGCCGGCGTCCAACAGGACGTCGCCGACGGTGCGGGACGCGTAGGCCAGCCACAGCAGCTTGCGCGAGCGCCGCTTCCCCGACGCCGGGAAGTAGGTCCCCACGTCCTGCCCCGCCAGCGCGGGGGCAACGTTGTCGGCCGACGTGAGCACGACGTCGATGCCCGACTGGGACGCGATCCGCGCGGCCTCGAGCTTGGTGGTCATGCCGCCGGTGCCCACCGCGGAGCCGCGCCGGGAGGTGTCCACCTCGAGGCCGTCCAGGTCGTCGACGACGCCGAGCCGGCGGGCGCCCGGAGAGTCGGGGTGGGCGGTGTAGAGGGCGTCGACGTCGCTGAGCAGCACGAGGGCGTCCGCGCGGACGACGTGCGCCACCAGCGCGGCGAGCCGGTCGTTGTCGCCGAACCGGATCTCCTGGGTCGCCACCGTGTCGTTCTCGTTGACGACCGGGACGATCCCCCAGGCCAGCAGCCGGTTGAACGTGCGCAGCGCGTTGGCGTAGTTGGCCTGCCGGGACACGTCGTCGACGGTGAGCAGCACCTGGCCGACGCGCAGCCCCCGCTCGTGGAACAGCGCGGAGTACCGCTCCAGCAGGATCCCCTGCCCCACGGACGCCGCCGCCTGCTGGCTCGCCAGGTCGCGCGGGCGCCGGCGCATGCCGAGCGGGGCCAACCCCGCGGCGATGGCGCCCGAGGAGACCAGGACGACGTCGCGTCCGTCCCCGCGGACCGACGCGATGGCGTCCACCAGGGCGACCAGATGCGCCTCGTCGAGCGCCCCGGACGGCCCGGTCAGCGAGGACGACCCCACCTTCACGACCACGCGGCCGGCCCCGCCCACGCGGGGTCGGCGGGCGCCCTGGCTCACGCGTCGTCCTGGTCGTCGGGGTCGATCCCGGAGGTGGCGGTGCGGACGGCGTTCTCGGCGGCCTTGCGGGCGTGGTACTCCGCGTCCTCCTCGCGGCGGCGCAGCACCGACGGACGCTCCTCGTGCAGCCGCTCGTCGTCGCCGCGGCGGGCCAGGATCTCGGCGCCGCTTTCGATCTGCGGGGCGAAGTCGAAGACCACCGGGTCGTCCCCGGCGCCGATCGCGACCGCGTCCCCGGGACGGGCGCCCTGCGTCAGCAGCTCCTCCTCGATGCCGAGCCGGGTGAACCGGTCGGCGAGGTAGCCGACGGCCTCGGGGTTGGAGAAGTCCGTCTGCTTGACCCAGCGCTCGGGTTTGTCGCCGCGGACGCGCCACACGAAGCCGCCCTCACCGTCGCCCATCTTGCGGATGCTGAACTCGGGTCCGGACACGGCCGGGGCCGGCCGGAGCACGATGCGTTCGGGCGCGGGCTGCGCCGGAGTCTGCCTGCGGCGCGCGGCCACGAGCTCGGCCATCGCGAACGTGAGCGCCTGCAGGCCCTCGCCGCTCATCGTCGAGATCGGGAACACCCGGAAGCCGCGCTCCTTCAAGTCGGGCGTGACGAGCTCGGCGAGGTCGCGGCCGTCCGGCACGTCGATCTTGTTCAGGGCGACGAGGCGCGGCCGGTCCTCCAGACCGCCGTGGGCGGCCAGCTCGCCCTCGATGATCGTCAGGTCGGTCAGCGGGTCGCGTCCGGGCTCGTAGGTGGCGCAGTCGATGACGTGGACGATGGCCTGGCAGCGCTCGATGTGGCGCAGGAAGTCGTGGCCGAGCCCGCGGCCCTCGGAGGCCCCCTCGATGAGCCCGGGGACGTCCGCGACGGTGTACGTGACCTCGCCCGCCACGACGACGCCCAGGTTGGGCACCAACGTGGTGAACGGGTAGTCGGCGATCGCCGGTCGGGCCCGGCTGATGGCGGCGATCAGGGACGACTTGCCGGCGCTCGGGAACCCGACGAGGCCGACGTCCGCGAGCACCTTGAGCTCCAGCGAGATGCGGCGCTCCTCGCCCTCCTCGCCGAGCAGCGCGAAGCCGGGCGCCTTGCGGCTCGCCGAGGCGAGGGCCGCGTTGCCGAGCCCGCCGCGTCCGCCCGCTGCGACGACGACCTCCGTGCCGGCCCCGACGAGATCGGCGAGCGTCTCGCCGGTCTCGGCATCGTGGACGACCGTGCCGTCGGGGACCGCGAGAACCACGTCGGCGCCGTTCGCCCCGGCGCGGTTGTCGCCCATGCCGGGCTGACCGTTGGTGGCGCGCCGCCGGCTCTGCCGGTGGTAGTCGACCAGCGTCGTCAGGTGCGGGTCGACGCGGAGGATCACCGAGCCGCCGTGGCCGCCGTTGCCGCCGTCGGGTCCGCCCAGCGGCTTGAACTTCTCCCGGTGGACGGACGCGCACCCGTGACCGCCGTTGCCGCCGGCGACGTAGAGGGTCGCCTGATCGACGAACGAGGGGATGGCCATGGGAGCAGAGTCTACCGGGCCGACGTCCGGCCGAGTCGGGACGCTCGCACGGGGAGGGCGTCCACGTGTCACAATCGCCCGCGGACACGGGGTGCGCCGCCGGCGCTGAGATCACACCCGTGAACCTGCTCTAGTTCGTACTAGCGAAGGGATGTCCCATGAATCGTCACGACCGCGCCCTGCAGCCCGTTCACACGCACCGGGCGGAGGCCCGGGCATGAGCGCCACCACCCGGGCGGACTCCGCCGCCACCCCCCGCGCCGTCGAGCGGCACGGCCTGGACGTCATCGCCGAGCAGGACCGCCGCGGCCGCGCCCGCGAGCTGTTCTGGCCTTGGTTCAGCTCCAACGTGTCGGTGCTGTCGGTCGCCTGGGGCTCCTACATCCTCGACTTCGGGATCAGCCTCGCGCAGGCGATGGCCGCGTCCATCGTCGGGGTCGTCGCGAGCTTCGTGCTCGCCGGCGTCATCTCGCTGGCCGGCCAGCGCGGCTCTGCCCCCACGATGGCGCTGTCGCGGGCGGTGTTCGGCGTGCATGGGAACGTGCTGCCGGGGCTGGTCAGCTACCTGTTGCTGCTCGGCTGGGAGATCGTGCTCGTCTCGGTCAGCGTCATCGCCACCGGCACCATCGCGGCCCAACTCGGGGTGGCCGCCGGCGGCGCGACGCAGCTGATCGTCTTCGCCCTGACGGTCGCGACCGTCGTGGTGGTGGGCGTCCTCGGCTTCGATGCAGTCATGCGCGCGCAGAAGTGGCTGGGCTGGGCGATGATCGTGCTGACGGCGATCTACATCGCCGCGACCGTGCACCGCATCGACCCGGCGGCGCTGGCCGCGCACCCGTCCGGGTCGGCCGCCGGCGTCATCGGCGCCGGCGTCATGGTGCTGTCGGGCTTCGGCGTGGGCTGGACGAGCGCGGCCGCCGACTACTCCCGCTACCTGCCCGGCGGCGAATCGAAGCGCGCGATCGTCGGCTGGACGACGCTGGGCGGCTCGCTGCCGGTCGCGGTGCTCATCGGCTACGGCCTGCTGATCTGCGGCTCCGATCCGGCGCTGTCGGACCTGGTGGTCCGCGACCCCATCGGCGGCCTCGCCTCGGTGCTGCCCGCCTGGCTGGTCGTGCCGTTCTGGCTGGTCGCGATGACCGGCTTCGTCTCGGGCGCGATCATGGACCTCTACTCCTCGGGCCTGGCGCTGCTCGCCCTCGGCCTGCCCGTGCAGCGCTGGATGGCCGCCCTCATCGACGGGGTCCTGATGGTGTTCGGCACGATCTACGTCGTCTGGTTCAGCCCCGACTTCCTCGGCCCGTTCCAGGGTTTCCTGATCACCCTCGGCGTCCCCCTCGCCGCGTGGACCGGGGTGTTCGGCGCCGACCTGCTGCTGCGCTGGCGGCACGGCTACCGCGTCGACCTGGCGGACGCCTCGGGCGCCGGCGTCGGTTCGGTGCGCTGGCCGGCGGTCCTGGTGATGGCGGTCACGTCGGCCATCGGCTTCGGCCTGGTGGTGAGCGCGGTCCCCGCGCTGTCGTGGCAGGGCTACTTCATGGGAGCGCTCGGCGGGATCGACGGTCCTTGGGCGTCCGCCAACGTCGGCGTCCTCGTCGCGCTGGTGCTGTCCTTCGTCGCCTACCTGCCGGTCGCGGCCCGGGAGCACCGGAGCCGGTGACCGCCCCGGGGAACGGTCAGGCGCGGCGTCCCCGGAAGGCCTCCATCGCCCGCCGCTCCTTCTTCGTCGGACGCCCCGCACCCCGGTCGCGGACGGCCACCTTGCCCACCATCTCGGGGATCGGCGCCGGCTTCTCGGGCGTGTGATCGAGGTAGGCCTGCTGCGCGATCGAGGCGCCAACCCGCTTCACGAGGGTGGGATCGATGACCTCGACGATGCGTTCGTCCTGGTCACGCCGCACCCGGATCTCGTCGCCGGTGTGGACGTCCTGGGCAGGCTTGGCGGGGATCCCGTTCACCCGGACGTGACCGCCCCGCACGCCCGCCGTCGCCGCCGATCGCGTCTTGTACAGCCGCACCGACCACAGCCACGAATCCAGCCTCGCCATCGCGCCCTCAGTACGTCAGCCCGTGGCCGAGGCGGTACACGTTCCCGTCGGCGTCGGTGTAGGCGTACGTCATTCCCTCGGGCATGTACTGCTCCTTGTCGTAGCCCGGGACATCGTTGGGCGAGACGCAGCGGCCGTAGCCCTTGCGCAGGCCGCAGGCCACCCACTCGGCGCGGACGGCTTCGGCGAAGTCGGACGCCAGCGACGCGTCCCCGCCGCGGGCCTGGTCGCCCAGGATGGCCGCCGCGATGCCCATGGTGGCCGGAAAGGTCGAGAAGACGCCGACGGCGTCGTTCATGCCGAAGACCATCTCGCCGTTCTCGTTGCGGGAGTTGGACGTGGCGATCACCGGGATGCCCAGCCGGGTCGACTCGGCGACTTCGTTCATCGCGTTGATCCAGGTGGCGATCTTCGCGGGCGGCTGGTTGTCGCGCAGGATGAAGTGCCGCAGATGCAGCCGCTCGAGGGTCTCGGTGCTGCCGAACACCTTGCGGGTGGCGAAGATGCTGGTGCCGGCCTCGATGACGCGCTCGTCGAGGGCTCCCTCGTGCGACACCGCCTCGCCCTCGGGCACCTCGTAGCCGGTGAAGCGGGTGTTGATCAGCATCATGCCGACCTTCTCGTCCACGTCCATCTTCGACACGAGGTCGGCGGCCCGCTCGGCGGGGCTGAGCCGCCAGTCTTCGTAGGGATCGAGCTCACCGTTGGCGTTGAGGTCCTTGAACTGCAGCCCGTCCACGGTGATGAGCTGCTTGGAGCGGACTTCGAGTCGAGGCTGGTTCACGGCGTTCGCTTCCTGATCGGTTATTCGTCCGATCTTAGGGTGTGCCACACCCCTCGTCCGAGAATCACCCGGCGAACGCGACGGGGGCGGCCCCGGACGTCCGGGACCGCCCTCGCGGCTCTAAGCGAGTGTCAGGCCTGCTCGTCGAGCGCGATGTCGACGACCTTGCGGCCGCGGCGCGTCCCGAAGGCGACCGTGCCGGGCTTCAGCGCGAACAGCGTGTCGTCGCCGCCCCGGCCGACGTTGTTGCCCGGGTGGAAGTGGGTGCCACGCTGGCGGACGATGATCTCGCCGGCGTTCACAGCCTCACCGCCGAAGCGCTTCACGCCGAGGCGCTGCGCGTTGGAGTCGCGACCGTTACGCGACGAAGATGCGCCCTTCTTGTGTGCCATGGTTCAGCTCCCTCAGTTCTCGATGCCCGTGACCTTGACCTGGGTGTAGCGCTGGCGGTGACCCATGCGCTTCTTGTACCCGGTCTTGTTCTTGTACTTCATGATGCGGATCTTCGGGCCCTTGGTCTCGGCGAGAACCTCAGCCGTCACCGAAACCTTGCCCAGCTCGTCCACCTCGGAGGTCACAGCCTCGCCGTCGACCAACAGCAGCGGGGTCAGGTTCACCGTGGAACCGACCTCGGCGTTCAGCTTGTCAACCTCGAGGACGTCACCCACGGCAACCTTGTGCTGGCGGCCGCCACTGCGCACGATCGCGTACACGCCTGACCTACTCTCTTCAATCGTTCGAAATCTTGGGTGGCCCGGCCACCAACGAAAGGGGCCCAACCGCTTGGGATGATGCCGGGGCGACGACATGGCCAGCCCGTCAGGCACCGAAGAACAAGAATACGCGTCCCGTCCGGAAACGGTCAAACCGCTGCCGAACGGCGCGGCGTCAGAGGCACAGTCTACCGCGCCACCCCGGACGCCTCGGCCTGCGGACCGCCCCGGTGCCCGGCCGTCAGGCCAGACCTGCGGCCCGGTCCCGCGGCGGGGCGACGACGGCGTCCACGAAGGAACCCACCGCGTCCGCGAACGACTCGGCGAGGGCGCCGGCCGCCTCCCGGGCCGCCTTGCTGCGCGAGGTGAACGAGTGCGCGCCGGGGACGCCGACGACGGTCCGCTCCCCTGCCTGCTCCACCTCCGCGCACGTGGCGCGCACGACGGCGTCCGACCCGAACGGGTCCCGGTCGCCCTGCACGATCAGCACCGGCCCGCGGACGCCGGCGAGCTCGGCGACGCGGGTGCGGTCGTCCTTGCCGGGCGGGAACAGCGGGAACGACAGTGCCACGACCCCCGCCGTCCCCGGACCGAAGCACCGGCAGGCCACCCGGGCGCCAGCGCTGCGGCCGCCGGCGAACCACGGCAGGCCCGCGAACCGCTCGCCGAACGCCTCGGCGGCCGGCAGCCAGCCGCGATCGAGCGTCCGCGGCGGTCCCGCGACCTTGCGCCCGGCGACCCGCCACGGCTGCTCGTAGCGGCCCACGGCGATGCCGCGTCCGGGCAGCCGCTCGGCGAGGGCGACGAGGTCGAAGGCGTCCGCGCCGCCACCGGCGCCGTGCCCCAGCAGCACCGCCGCGCGCGGGGCGTCCGGCGCGTCGATGAGCAGCCGGCCGGGACCGTTCGGGGTGTCGATATCGAGGGCCTCCATGCCGCCACCCTGGCACGGCACCCGGCCGCCGGAAAAGCCGACCGGGCCACCCGCCCGCCCCGCTAGGGTGAGAGCGACCCATCGCCTCCGGAGGAGCGCCGTTCGTGATCGCCAACGTCATCTTCGATGTCGCCCTGGTCATCGTCGACTGGGACCCCACCCGGCTGTCCGCGTTCGTCGGCGAGGAGCGGGCCAACGCGCTGGCCACGTCCGAGGCGTTCGCCGAGATCAACCACAACACCGACCAGGGCCAAACCCTCGCCGACGCGATGGCGGACTTCGACGCGCGGTACCCCGACCTCGCGCCCGTCTACCGCGCGTACGTCGAACACTTCCCCGTCACGGTCGCCGGGGAGATGCCGGGGACGTCCGCGATCGTCCGCGAACTCATCGCCGCCGGGGTGCCGACGTTCGGGCTCTCCAACTGGGCCGACGAGAACTTCCACGTCGCCGAGGCGGCCGCACCGGTGCTGGGCGAACTGCGCGACCTGGTCGTCTCGGCGCGCGTCGGCCTCGCCAAGCCGGACCCGGCGATCTTCGAACTCGCGCTGCGGCGGTTCGGCGTCGCGGCCGAGGAGACCGTGATGATCGACGACACGGTGCGCAATCTGGACGCCGCCGAGTCCGTCGGGCTGCGCACGCTGCACTTCACCTCGGCGGACGCGCTGCGCCGCGACCTGCGGGCCCTCGGGCTACTACGCTGACCCCACCCACGCAGCCGCGACGCCCGGGAGCTCCCATGGACTTCTACAACCTGTACGACCACGGCCTCATCCGGGCGGCGGCCTGCACGTTGCCGATCACGATGGTCGACCCGACCGCGAACGCAGCGGCCATCGTCGAGCAGGCCCGCGCGTGCGCCGAGGAGGGCGTCGCGCTCGCCGTGTTCCCCGAGCTGAGCCTCACCGGCTACTCGATCGAAGACCTGCTGCTGCAGGACACGGTGCTGGACGCGACCGAGGACGCCCTCGCCGAGCTCGCCGCGGCGTCGGCCGACCTGTCCCCCGTCCTCGTCGTGGGCGCCCCGCTGCGGAGCCTGCACCGCGTCTACAACTGCGCGGTGGTGCTGCACCGCGGCCGCGTCCTCGGGGTCGTCCCGAAGTCGTACCTCCCGACGTACCGCGAGTTCTACGAGCGGCGCCAGATCGCCCCGGGCGACGACGTCACGGGCGAGATCTCGGTCGCCGGCCAGGACGCCCCGTTCGGGGCCGACCTGCTGTTCGCGGCGTCCGACGTGCCGAACTTCGTGCTCAACGTCGAGATCTGCGAGGACATGTGGGTGCCGATCCCGCCGGCCGCCGAGGCCGCGCTGGCCGGGGCCACCGTCATCGCGAATCTCTCCGGCTCGCCGATCACCGTGGCCAAGTCGGTCGAGCGGCACCTGCTGTGCCAGGCCAACTCGTCGCGCTACCTCGCGGGGTACGTGTACTCCGCCGCCGGCGAGGGCGAGTCGTCCACCGACCTGGCCTGGGACGGCCAGACGATGATCTATGAGAACGGGACGCCGTTGGCGTCCTCCGAACGGTTCCCCCAGGGGCCCCGGCGGTCGGTGGCCGACCTGGACGTGGCGACCCTGCACCAGGAGCGGCTGCGCCAGGGCACGTTCGACGACAACCGGCGCGCGCACGCCGAGCGGACCGGCGAGTTCCGCACCATCGCGTTCGAGCTCGGACGCCCCACCGGCGACCTGGGCCTGCGGCGTCCGATGGCACGGTTCCCGTTCGTGCCGGCCGACCCGCAGCGGCTCGCGCAGGACTGCTACGAGGCCTACAACATCCAGGTGTCGGGGCTGGAGCAGCGGCTGCGCTCCATCGGCCAGCCGAAGATCGTCATCGGGGTCTCGGGCGGCCTCGACTCCACGCACGCGCTCATCGTCGCCGCCCGCGCGATGGATCGGATGGGACGCCCGCGCAGCGACATCCTCGCGTTCACGATGCCGGGCTTCGCCACGTCCGATGACACGAAGAACAACGCGACGCGGCTGTCGGAGGCGCTGGGCGTCACGTTCGAGACCCTCGACATCCGCCCGGCGTGCACGGCGATGCTCGAGCAGATGGGCCACCCGTTCGCGTCCGGAGAGCCGGTCTACGACGTGACCTTCGAGAACGTGCAGGCCGGCATGCGCACCGACTATCTGTTCCGCATCGCCAACCAGCGTGGCGGCATCGTGCTCGGCACCGGAGACCTGTCGGAGCTGGCCCTCGGCTGGTGCACCTACGGCGTCGGCGACCAGATGAGCCACTACAACGTCAACGGCGGCGTCCCGAAGACGCTGATGCAACACCTGATCCGCTGGGTCGTCTCGTCGGGACAGTTCAGCGACGAGGTGAGCGAGGTGCTGAACTCGATCCTCCACACCGAGATCAGCCCCGAGCTCGTCCCGGTCACCCAGGGCGAGAAACCCCAGTCGACCCAGGAGAAGATCGGGCCCTACAACCTGCAGGACTTCACCCTCTTCCACATCCTGCGGCACGGCATGACGCCGTCGAAGATCGCGTTCTACGCTCTGCACGCGTGGGGCGAGACCTCGCAGGCCGGTTGGCCGGCCGGGTTCCCCGAGAGCGAGCGCGTGACCTACGATCTGCCCGAGATCAAGAGGTGGCTGGAGGTCTTCTGCCAGCGCTTCTTCGGCTTCGCCCAGTTCAAGCGGTCGGCGCTGCCGAACGGGCCGAAGGTCGTCCGGGGCGGGTCGCTCTCGCCGCGCGGCGACTGGCGGATGCCGTCGGACACCAACGCGAAGATCTGGCTCGACGAGATCGCGCGCAACGTTCCCTGACGCCGCGTCCCCTCCCCTGCACCACCACGTTCGAAGGACCACGATGGATACACGCCTGCTCGCGCTCGGCGCCAGCTTCCGCCACGTCGCCTCGGTGCCCACGCCGACGATGATCATGATCGAGCCCGACCTGCGGGGTCTCGACGTCGTCCAGGCCGGTTGGCGCACCACGCCGGACATCGAGCTGTGCGACTACACCGACCTGTACGGAAACGTGGGCAAGCGGTTCGTCCTGCCTGCGGGCGAGAGCGTGTACGCGTGGAAGGCCGTCGTCCGGGTGCCGGACGCCCTCGACGACGCCGACCCGGACGCCCCGCAATGCCCGGTGACGGACCTTCCCGACGAGGCGCTGCCGTTCCTGCTGCCGAGCCGCTACTGCCAGTCCGACCTCCTCAGCGGGGACGCCTGGCGCCTGTTCGGCGGCCTCGAGCCGGGCTACCGGCGGGTCCAGGCGATCAGCGACTTCGTCCACGAGCGCGTCGAGTACCGCACCGGCTCGACGACGTCGAGCTACACCGCGGTGGACGCCTTCACCAACGGCTACGGCATCTGCCGCGACCTCGCCCACACATTCGTCGCGCTCTGCCGCGCGCTGAACATCCCGGCCCGCTACGTCTCGGGCTACCTCCCCGACATGGACGTCCCTCCCCTACCCACCGAGATGGACTTCCACGCCTTCGCTGAGGTCTACCTGGGCGACCGCTGGTGGACGTTCGACCCGCGGCACAACGCCCGGCGCAAGGGCCACGTCCCCATCTGCCGCGGACGCGACGCCGCCGACTGCGCGCTGGCGACGTACTTCGGCTCGCCGTGGCTGAAGCGGATGCTGGTCACGACCCACGAGGTGGACGCCGACGGCAACCCGGTGGGGCTGCGCACCGGGTACGACCCGCAGTTCCCCGACGACTGAGCGGGACCGACCGGCCCCGTTCGTCGGGCGGAGCCGCAGCGAGGGTGGCGTGGCCCCCGCTCCGTGACTGACAGCGCTTGCTCGCGCGTGGAAATCTAGGGGTGTGGTGGACTTCTCCCTGACCAGCCCCGCCGACGAGGAGCGTCGCAGGCGGCTGCGGCGCATGAAGGTGGTGTCGCTGTCGCTGCTCATCGTGGCGGCGATCATCTACCTGCTCACGCTGCGGCTCGACCACGGCGGCGTGTGGGGGTACGTGAACACCGCCGCGGAGGCCGCGATGGTCGGCGGGCTGGCGGACTGGTTCGCGGTCACCGCGCTGTTCCGGCACCCGCTGGGCATCCCGATCCCCCACACCGCGATCATCCCCCGCAAGAAGGACGACTTGGCTCACAGCCTTCAGGACTTCTTCGCGGAGAACTTCCTCACCGAGGACGTCGTCCGCGAGCGCGTCGGGGAGGCGCAGATCGCCCGTCGGCTGGGCGAGTGGCTCCAGGAGCCGGCCCACGCCCACCGGGTCGTCGCCGAGGGCGTCCGGTTGGGGCGTGCCGCGCTGCAGCGCGTCGGCGACGAGGACGTCCGCGTGTTCGCCGAGGAGTCGATCCTGCCGCGGCTGTCCGCTCAGCCCATCGCGGGTCACCTGGGCAGCATGCTCGACAGGGTCGTCCGCGAGGACCGGCACCGCGGCCTGGTCAACCTCACCATCAACGAGCTCGGGCGCTGGCTGCTCGCGAACCCCAAGCGCTTCACCGACCTGATCGGCGACCGCGCCCCCACGTGGGCGCCGGAGTTCGTCAACGGACGCGTCGCGAACTACGCCTACAAGCAGGCGGTCGAGTGGCTCATCGCCGTGCGCAACGACCCCGATCACGCGGCCCGCAAGGCCCTGAACGACCTGCTGCTGCGCGTGGCGAAAGACCTGCAGCAGGACACGACCGTCCGCCACCGCGTCGAAGACTTCAAGGCGAAGGTGCTCACCCAACCCGAGACCGCGGACGCGGTCGTCGGCATCTGGCGCAGCCTGCGCTCAGGCGTCGAGGCGGCGATGGACGACGACGGCTCGGCGCTGTGGACGCGCACCCAGGGTGCCCTGGAACGGCTGGGCGCCCGGGTCGCGACGAGCGAGCACGACCAGCAGCGCGTCGACGCCGCCCTCGGCGACGTCTCGGCGTTCCTCGTCCGCTCGTACGGGCACGAACTGTCCGCCGTGATCAGCCACACCATCCAGCGCTGGGACGGCCAGGAGGCGTCCCGCAAGATCGAGCTGCACGTCGGACGCGACCTGCAATTCATCCGCATCAACGGCACGATCGTGGGCGCGCTGGCCGGGCTCATCATCCATACGCTCAGTCAGCTGCTCGCTTAGCGCCCGGGACGCGTCCGCCCCGGGATGTGCGCGCCGTAGCCGGAGCGCCGGGGCGGCTCAGCCGAAGGAGCGGCGGCTGATCAGCCAGTCCGCCGCCTTGAGGAACTGCTCACCCTGCTCGGGCATGCCGCGGTGGCACAGGTACAGCCCGTTGGCGACGCGCTCGAGGAAGCCCCACTGCCAGATCGCTTCGGCGTCGGTGCCCGTCTCGCCGGCGAGTTGGGCGCACCAGGCGCGCAGCATCACGACCGGGTCCTCGCTGCTCAGCACCAGCCGGTTGGACTCGCGGACGGCGACCCCGAGGTCGAAGTCGGGCTCGCAGCGGAAGCCGTCCGGGTCGACCCACACGTAGCCGGCCGGGGCGCCCGGGCGCGGCGAGGTGACGGCCAGCAGGTTGCCCGAGTGCGGGTCCCCGTGGCAGACCACCTGACGGTCGGGGTTACGCGCCTGAAGCCGCTGCTCGGCGAACAGCAGGGCGCGCTTGACGACCGCGTCGAGCTCGATCGACGTGTCGCGGTACCAGTACTCGATCTGCTCGGCCAGCTGCGCCGCCCGGTGCGTCTTCTCGTCGACCTCGGGGGCCACGTCCAGCGGCAGCGTCCAGGCCTCGATGAGGGTCTGGGTGCGCGCGTGCAGCATCGGCTCGATGGCCAGCGAGTCCAGCAGGAGCTCCGCGGGGACGTTGCCGTAGTTGACCCGCCACTCCTCGTCGGCGGAGCGGCCGAGCAGCTCCATCAGCACCGCGCCGTGATCGACGTCGGACTCGTACACGTGGGCGTAGCCGCGGCCCCGGGCCGCCTCCATGGTGCCGACCTGACGGGTGAAGTGTTCGTCGGGGGTGAAGAGCTTGAGCGCCGCGGGCCGACCCCGGCGTGTCACCGACAGCACCGCCGATCCGACGGACTGCGACAGGAAGGGTCCCACCTCGAGGTCCCAGGTATCGGCCGCCCGATCGCGCAGGGCCGGCAGCGTGTCGACCCACTCGCGCCACCGCGGTTCCAGGGTCATCAGGTGCGAACGCAGCGGCGGCATGACGTCGGACATGGCCGGAGCCCCTTTCGAAGCGGTACCCGGAGTCTACCGTCTGGTGATGAGCCAGGACGCGGCCTGCAGCGACAGCCGCGCCTCATCGGCGGCCGTACCGGACGCCTGCAACTCCAGCCCTGCGGCGACCCGCCGGATGAACGCCCACTGCCAGATCGCCTCCGCGTCGGTGCCCGACTGCTCGGCCAGCGTCGCGCACCAGCCGCGGACGAGCAGGACGGCGTCCTCCGCGGTCAGGATGGCGCGGTTCGCACCCATCAACGCCGAGCCCAGGTCGTACTCGCGCTCGCAGCGCAGCCCGGCTGGATCGACGAGGACCTCGCCCCCGGTGTCCGGGACGCGTCCCGGCGGCGCCGCGCACACGTGCCGCGGTTGCGGGTCGCCATGGACGAGCACCTGAGCGCGGGCGACATCGGCCTCCCAGCGCTGCTCGGCGTAGCGCAAGGCGCGGGCGATCACAGACTCGTACTCCGCGGCGCTCGGCGTGCGGGCGAGCGTGGCGATGCGCTGGGCGAGCCGCCCCGCCGGGTGCGAGTGCCTGTCGGGGGCGGGCACGAGGGTCGCGGGCACCTGCCAGGCCTGTTGCAGCGCTGGCAGATACGTGACGACGGCGCCGTCGTGTTCTCCGGACGTCCGCGAGCGCAGCCGGGACGCCAGACTGGCCCCCAGCCCCTCCAGCAGCAGGACGCCCGCCGGCACGTCGGACTCCAGCAATCGGACGTAGCCGCGGCCGTTGGCCGCAGAGAGGATGCGCTCCTCGAGCTCGACGGCGGGGCCGGGCGGGGCGATCTTCAGCACGAAGGGCTTGCCGTCGCGCACGGCCCGCAGCACGAGGGAGGATCGCGCCTCCTCGATCGGGTAGCCGAGGTCGAGACGCCAGCGGTCGGCGCAATCGGCGGCGAGCTGGTCGAGCCCGGCCGCCCACGCTTCACCCCGCTCGCCCTGGGCGCGCAGCCACCCTCGGGTCCCCGCGGACAGGTGGGTCATGCGGTCACCTCCACGGTCACGTTACCCGGCCGACGGGCGACCGGGGCCGGATCCGGTCAGCCCTGCTCGCCGTCCGCGGACTTGCGGCGGCGACGCGGCACCGGCGGCGTGGACGCACTCGGGGCCGACGAGGCGTCCTGGCCCTGGCCGGTCTCGACGGCGTCCTTCCGGTCGGCCCCCGACTGCTCGGAACTCTCCGAGACGAAGGACTTCTGGTCGGAACCGCCGGCCGTCGAGCGCCTGTCGCTGCGCGAGTTGGCGCCGCGCTTGGTGGGTTCACCCTTGGTGGAGCCGTTGTCCGCGCTCTTCTCGCCGTGTTCGCCGCTGTTGCCCTGCGGGCCGCGGCGGTTCGAGCCGCCGCCGTTGTCGTCGTTGCGCGAGCGTCCACCGCGCTGGTTGCGCCCGCGGCGTCCGTGGTGGTCGCGGTCGCCGCCGTCGGCCGGGGCCTGGCTGGCGACCGGGGCGTCGTGGATGTGGTACCCGCGCCCGTTGCAGGTCTCGCAGGGGACGGTGAACGCCTCCGCGAGGCCGGTGCCGATCTTCTTGCGGGTCATCTGCACCAGCCCGAGCGAGGTCACCTCGGCGACCTGGTGGCGCGTGCGGTCGCGGCCCAGGCACTCGACCAGGCGACGCAGCAGCAGTTCCCGGTTGGCGGGCAGCACCATGTCGATGAAGTCGATGACGATGATGCCGCCGATGTCGCGCAGCCTGAGCTGCCGGACGACCTCCTCGGCCGCCTCGAGGTTGTTCGACGTCACCGTGGCCTCCAGGTTGCCCTGGGTGCCGGTGAACTTGCCGGTGTTGACGTCGATGACGGTCATGGCCTCGGTGCGATCGATGATCAGCGAGCCGCCCGAGGGTAGGTGCACCTTGCGCTCGAGCGCCTTGTTCACCTGCTCGTTGACGCGGAACTTGTCGAAGAGGTCGCCGTCCTGGTCGCGGTTCCAGTGCGTGAGCCGCTCCTCCAGGTGCGGCGCGACGTGCGTCACGTAGCCCTGGATCGTGTCGTGCACGTCGTCCGGGCCGCCGTTGCCGTCGACGACGAGCTTGCTGAAGTCCTCGGTGAACAGATCGCGCACGATGCGGACGGTGAGGTCGGGCTCGGCGTAGAGCTGCTGCGGCGCCTTGCCCTCCTTGACGCGCTTCTCGATGACTTCCCATTGCGCCTTCAGCCGGTTGACGTCGCGGACGAGTTCTTCCTCGGACGCCCCCTCGGCCGCCGTGCGGACGATCACGCTGGCGTCCTCGCCGATCAGCTCGTCGAGGATGCCCTTGAGCCGATGGCGCTCCTGATCGGACAGCTTGCGGGAGATGCCGGACAGCTGGCCGCCCGGGCTGTAGACGACGTAGCGCCCGGGGATGGAGATGTGCGAGGTGAGCCGGGCGCCCTTCGCGCCGACCGGATCCTTCGTCACCTGCACGAGGATCGTCTGGCCCGACTTGAGCACCTTCTCGACCTTGCGGTCGGCGCCGGTGACGCCGAAGGAGTCCCAGTCGACCTCGCCGGCGTACAGCACGGCGTTGCGGCCCCGGCCGATGTCGATGAACGCGGCCTCCATGCTGGGCAGCACGTTCTGGACGCGGCCGAGGTAGATGTTGCCGATCATGGACGCCGACGAGTCGCGGTCGACGTAGTGCTCGACGAGGACGCCGTCCTCGAGCACCGCGATCTGGCTGTAGTCGTCGGCTTGGCGGATCAGCATCATGCGGTCGACAGACTCGCGGCGCGCGAGGAACTCCGCCTCCGACAGGATCGGCGCACGGCGGCGTCCGGCGGCGCGGCCCTCACGCCGGCGCTGCTTCTTCGCCTCCATGCGGGTCGAGCCCTCGATGCTGGTGATCTCGTCGTTCGGCGACTTCGATCGGCGCGGCTCGCGCACCTTGACGACGACGTCCACGCCCTCGTCGTCGGTGGACCCGGTGTCCTCACCGCGGCGGCGGCGACGACGGCGCCGGCGCGACGACCCGCTCGAGGACGCCTCGTCGTCACCGGCGTCCTTGTCGTCGGCCTCATGGTCGTCGGCGTCGTCCTTGTCGCCGTGCTTCGCGCCCTTGTCGTCGGCGTCGTCCTGAGCGGAATCGTCCGCCTCGTCGTCCGACTCGTCGGAGTCGTCGTCGCCGTCGGACTCGTTGTCGGAGTCGCGCTGACCGCCGCGGCGACGGCGGCGACCTCCGCGGCGACGGCGACGCCGGCGCGGACCCTGGTCCTCGTCCTCATCGTCGGACTGGTCGGAGCCGGTGGCCCGGTCCTTCTCGTCCCCCTCGTCCTGCCGGTCCTCGGACGCCTCGTCGGCGTCGGTGTCGTCCTCGTCGTCGGAGGGCTCCTCTTTCTGCGCGGCCGGACGCGCGATCACCGCGGCCAGCCCGTCGAGTGCGTCTTCGACGGTGCCGCTACCGCCGAAGGGGTTGGCGAGCGCGCCGGTGGGGCGCTCGTTGCGCCGGCCGGCGCCCTCGTGGCCCCCGCGCAGCGCCTTCAGGCTCGCCGCGATCGGATCGTCGTCGGCGTCCTCGCCCGAGTCGGCATCTGCCTCGGTCGCCTCGGTCGCCTCGGGGGGCGGTCCGGCCGGACGGCTGGCGCGCTTGCGGCGCCGGGGACGCTCGCGCTCGCCGTTCTCGGTCGGGGCGCCCTGGATCGCCTGATCGTCCCGGCTGTCGGCGGGGGCGTCCTCGCCGGTCTCGTCGGTCGTCTGCGCGGCGTTGTGAGCAGCCGTCTCCTCAATCGCCCGGTCATCAGCCGCTGGGTCGTCCGCCTTCTCGTCGGCGAGCTCGCGTTCCTCGGGCTCTCCCCCGGCCTGGTCGCCGGCGTCGACGGTCGGCTCCTCGGCGGGAGCGTCGTCGGACGGCTGCGCCTCGGCGACCGGATCCTCGATGATCTGGGCCTCGACGGCATCGGGCTCGGTGGCCTCGATCGCCCGGGGCGTGGCCGGGGCGCTCAACTCAGCGGGCCGGGCCTCCACGGGCGCGGGCGGGCCCGCGGGCCGCGAGGCGGCACGGCGACGGCGGGGCCGCGTGGGTTCCGACGCGGTGGAATCATTGTTTTCGGGTACGTCCGTATCGAGCATGTGCTCTCCTTCACGGCGGCGCGAGCCGCCGTCCTGAGGCCGTCGGCGGAGCGCTGCTCCGGACGGCAAAGACTTCGGTGCGACGGGCACACGGACGGCCGCCGCGGTCGAAGGTTCTCGTCGCGGTCCGGCCGGCGTGACGTCCTACCTCACACCCCGGGTTGCTGTTCGGTGGGGGTTTCTAAGCCCACACCTTCGGCCAGTATTCCACATGCCGTCGCCATCGAGCAGCAACGCAGCCCGCGCGGGGCGTGCCGGGGACCGAACACGGCCGAAGGTCAGCCGGGCTGTGCGCCGCGGCGTCCGCGTTGGCCGATCGCCACGGATGGGCCGTTCGACGGCCTGACCGGAGGGCCCGCCAGGTGTCGGTTTGGTGACGACCGGGTGATGGGGAGCCGACAATGCCGGCGTGCAGCCCTACGGTGTTTCCCACGTTCGACGTTTCCCACGTTCGACCCCATCACCGCTCGGCCCGATCACCGTAGAAAGGGACCCCCGTGATTGAAGACGTCGTGAACTGGCTGGTGAACGCGCTGTGGAGCTCCCCCATGATCTACCTCGTGCTGGGGGTGGGCGCGCTGTACACCGTGTGGCTGGTGGCACCGCAGATCCGCCGCTTGCCCGACATGCTCCGCTACCTGTTCCGCGGGGGCGACTCCAGCCAGGGGATCAGCTCGTTCCAGGCGTTCGCGATGGCGCTCGGTGGGCGGGTCGGCATGGGCAACATCGCCGGCGTCGCCACCGCGATCCACGCCGGCGGGCCCGGCGCGATGTTCTGGATGTGGGTGACGGCCTTCATCGGCTCGGCCGTCGCTGTGGCGGAGTCGTCCCTGGCACAACTCTTCAAGCAGGAGGTCAACGGCGAGTACCGCGGCGGCCCCGCCTACTACATCGAGAAGGGCCTGCGGTGGAAGTGGCTCGCCGTGGTGTACGCGGTCGCGACCGTCTTCGCCACCGCGGTCACCGGGCCGTCGATCCAGGCGTTCAACATCGCTGCGGCGGCCGAGAGCGCGTTCGCGATCGACACGCGCGTCACCGGAGTCATCGTCGCGGTTCTGTTCTGCGCGGTCGTGTTCGGGGGCATGCGCCGCATCGGCACCGTCTCGGCGTTCGTCGTGCCGTTCATGGCGGCGGCCTACATCATCTTCGGCATCATCGTGCTCTTCGCGCACGCCGACCGGGTGCCCGCGATGTTCGGCCAGATCTTCGCCAGTGCCTTCGGCACCGACGCGATCTTCGGCGGCATGCTCGGCGCCGCGATCACGTGGGGCGTCCGCCGGGCCATCTACTCGTCCGAGGCGGGAACCGGGTCGGGCGCGCAGGCGTCCGCCGCCGCCGAAGTCAGCCACCCCGTCAAGCAGGGGCTGGCGCAGGGGTTCTCGGTGTACGTGGACACCCTCTTCGTGTGCACCATGACGGGCCTGATGATCCTCGTCACCAACAGCTACAACGTGGTCGACGAGGCCGGCAGGACGGTCGTCGAGTACGTGCCGGGCGTGGAGGCGGGACCCGCCTACACCCAGGCCGCAATCGACACGGTCTTCGGCGGGTTCGGCTCCGCCTTCATCGCGCTCGCCATGTTCTTCTTCGCCTTCACGACGCTGTTGTCCTTCGGTTTCTACGCCGACACCAACGTCGCCTACCTGCTGCGCGACAGCCGCTGGGAACGGCCGGTCACGAAGGCGGCCCAGGCCGTGCTGGCGCTCTCCATCGTGCTGGGTTCGTTCCGCAGCGCCGACTTCGCCTGGGCGCTGGCCGACGTCGGCGTCGGGCTCTACACCTGGGTGAACCTCATCGCGCTGGTCTTGCTCAGCCCCCTGGTGGCGCGGATCTATCGCGACTACGAGCGTCAACGACGCGCGGGGCTCGATCCCGTCTTCGACCCGGACGCCGCGGGCATCGACAACGCACCGCTGTGGCACGTCATCGCCGAGAGGAACCGCGCCCGGCTCGGCAGCGGCACGCCCGAGGCGCGCTGAGCGTTGATCAGGCCTGCTCGTCGAACGGTCCGACGATGCGATCGCCGTTCCAGCGGCCTTGATCGAGGCGGGTCAACAGCGCGGGTTGGGAGAGTTCGAAGCGCGGCTCGACGCGCCCCAGCGCCTGCAGCACGTCGTCCGGGCGGACGAGCGGGACGCCGTGCCGGCTGACGAGGCCGAGGGTGTGCTCGTCGACGACCCACAGCGCGATGATCGCGGCCCGCGCGTCGAAAGTACGCAGGCCCGACTTCGTCATCCGCTCGACCTCGAGCGCGTCCCGGTCGAGCAGCGCGCGGACGGCGGACTCCGTGACGCCCG
Organism: Nigerium massiliense; assembly: GCF_000826085.1. GTDB lineage: Bacteria > Actinomycetota > Actinomycetes > Propionibacteriales > Propionibacteriaceae > Propioniciclava > Propioniciclava massiliense. The sequence continues at coordinate 751,132 of NZ_CCYM01000003.1, forward strand.
CGTCCGGGCCGCCGATGCTCATGCGCCACTCGGAGACGTCCAGCCCGTCGGCCAGCGACCCGGCCGTGGCGACCACGACCTGGAGCACGTCCAGCCCCTGCGGCAGCGCGGAGTCGAGGGCGTCGCGTACGGCGTCCGGGTCGCGGGGCTGCGCGAGCCCGATCTCGAGGTACTCCGCCTCGGTCGCGGCGCCGGTCGGGGACGCGTTGGCATAGCTGATGCGCGGGTGCGGGTTGAAACCGGAGCTGTAGGCCATCGGCACGCCTGCCCGGCGCAGCGCCCGCTCGAACGCACGGGAGAAGTCGCGGTGGCTGGTGAAGCGAGCCCGGCCGCGCTTGGCGTAACGCACCCACAGCTTCTGCACGGGCGGCGCCTGTTGTTCGGGTTGCCGACGCTTGGTCTCTGCCACGTCGGCCCATGCTACCGGTCGAGGCGCGTCCCACCGGTGGCCGGGGGCGCCCGTATGGTAGTCGTCGTGACTGATTACGACATCCGCACCAATGTCGCCGACGGCGAGTTGAGCGATCCCTCCCGCGCCTGGGGGCAGGCGACCACCCTCGGGTTCGGCCAGCCGGCCATGTCGGAGGCATCGCTTGAGCACTGGTGGCGCGCCCAGACGGGCAACCACGTCCGGCACCGTTCGGCGCACCCCCGGCCGCGCCCCACCGGGCTGCCCGACGGCACGCCGGTGGCGACGTTCGCCAGCTTCGACACCACGATCAACACCGGCGGCGGCCACCTGGCGCCCGCCAACCTCGTCACCGACGTCACCGTCCGAACGTCGCACCGGCGGCGCGGCCTGCTGCGGCGGCTCATGCACGCCGACATGAGCGAGGCGCGCGAGCGCGGGTCGCTGATGGCCAGCCTCACGGCCAGCGAGGGCGCCATCTACGGGCGATTCGGCTACGGCATCGCGTCCCGGCGCACCCGCGTCGAGCTCGTCACCGACAGCAGGTTCTCTCTCGTCGAGGACGCCCGCAGCCACGACCAGATCGAGGTCGTCGCCAACGACGCCGCGCCGCCGCTGATCCGGCAGGTGTTCGACGCGGTGCACGCGTCCACCCGGGGGTCCCATGGGCGCCTGGAGACCTACCCCGAGAAGCTCGTCGGCGTGTGGAACTACGACGAGGAGGAACCCGACCCCTCCGTGCGCGTCGCGGTCGCGTTCGCCGGCGACGGCACGCCCACCGGGCACGTGTCGTACCGCCTGCCGAACGAGAACCTCAGCGGCGCGAACGAGGCACTGGAGGTCCTGGAGTTGCTGGGCACGAGTCCGGCCGCCGAGCTCGAGCTGTGGAACTTCGTCGGCAGCATCGACCTCGTGCACAAGGTTCGCTACGGCAACCTCCGCCCGGACAGCCCGCTGCCCTGGGCACTCGGGGACCCCCGGTTGCTCACGACCGAACGGACGTCCGACTTCACCTGGCTCCGCCTCCTGGACGTCCCCGGCGCCCTGCGCGCCCGGGGGTTCGACCGCGACGGCGACGCGACGTTCGCCACGGAGGATCCGCTGGGGCTCGCCAACGGCGCCTGGCACGTCCGGGTCGCCGGCGGCGAGGTCAGCGTCGAGGAGACGTCCGAGGCGGACGTCCACATCGACTTCAACGCCCTCGGCCCGCTGTACGCGGGATCCGTGGACGGCCGCGTCCTCGCGTCCGCCGGACGCCTCACCGGCCCGGCCGACGGGGTGGCCGCGCTTTCCGCGCTCTTCGCCACCCGCGACCTGCCCTACTGCGTCTCCGGCTTCTGAGGCCGCGGCCGCCCGATCGATCAGGACCCGGGCTCAGCGCAGGAACTTGTTCCCGTGGGTGATGCGGGCCCACAGCTTCCCGACGCCCCACGTGTCGCCGGCCAACCCCGCCGCGCACAGCAACAGGATGAGCGCCTCGAGCCAGTGGTCGTCGAGGATCGGGTTGGTCGCGCCCCTCACCAGCTGGCCGTTCGCCATGTGCGTCTGGACGAAGGGCAGCTCGGAGAGCCACATCAGGGCGACCAGGATCGTGCCGCCGATGCCCGCGATGCGCAGCCCCGCGCCCATGATCATCGCGACGCCGATGCCGAACAGGGCGAACATGAACAGCACGTCCCCGAACGGGTTGGAGAAGATGGGCTTGAGGATGGCGCCCAGCGGATTCTCGATGCGGTCGATGAAGCCCTGCGCCGGTGCGGTGCCGGCCAGCCATCCCTTGCCGACCGGGGTGCCGTAGCCGAGGCCGAACAGCTTGTCGAGGAACGGCCAGAGGAAGAAGAAGCCGATGATGATCCTGGCGACCGCCAAGAGCTTGCGCACCAGGGGCGACGCGATGACGTCCTCCTGGTAGACGATCCCGTCGCGGGCCACGTCGCGGGACTCAGCCGAACGCATCGAACTGGACATATGTCAGACCTCCTTGTCTGCTGAAGCGCAGGCAATGCTTCAGTCCTACACCACGTAGTATGTGCCCGCCGTGGGGCGCCGGCCGTCAAACGCGCGAAGAATTCGCGCGAATCCCCAAAGAGTTCGCGAAATGCGCCGTCGTCGGCGTCAGCGGCTCACCGGCGTCAGCGGCAGCAGGTGGCGCCCCGTCGGGCCGATCTGGATCTCGGTGTCCATCTGCGGGCACACGCCGCAGTCGTAGCACGGCGTCCAGCGGCAATCCTCGACGGGCGACTCGTCGAGCGCGTCCTGCCAGTCCTCCCACAGCCAGTCGCGGTCGAGCCCGGAGTCCAGGTGATCCCACGGCAGCACCTCGGTGTAGTCGCGCTCCCGGGTCGTGTACCAGTCGAGGTCGACGCCGGTGCCGGCCAAGGCGGACGCGCAGCAGGCGACCCAGCGGTCGTAGCTGAAGTGCTCGCTCCAGCCGTCGAACATGCCGCCGTCGCGGTAGACGGCCTCGATGACCCGGCCGACGCGGCGGTCCCCACGGCTCAGCAGCCCCTCGATGACACCGGGCTTGCCGTCGTGGTAGCGCATGCCGATGGCCTTGCCGTAGCGGCGGTCGGCGCGGATCTTCTCGCGCAGCAGCTGCAGCCGGTGGTCGATGGTCTCGGCGGACGCCTGCCCGGCCCACTGGAACGGGGTGTGCGGCTTCGGCAACCCCGCCGATCGAGACGGTGCAGCGGATGTCTTTCGACCCCGCCGCCTGGCGCCCGGTCTCGATGACCCGGGCCGCCATGTCGGCGATCGCGAGGACGTCCTCGTCCGTCTCGGTCGGCAGACCGCACATGAAGTACAGCTTCACGTTGCGCCAGCCGTTGCCGAAGGCGGTGGCCACCGTCTGGATGAGGTCGTCCTCGGTGACCATCTTGTTGATCACCTTCCGCATGCGCTCGCTGCCCCCCTCGGGCGCGAACGTCAGGCCCGAGCGGCGACCGTTGCGGGACAGTTCGTTGGCGAGGTCGATGTTGAAGGCGTCCACGCGGGTGCTGGGCAGCGACAGCGACACGTTGCTGCCCTCGTAGCGATCGGCCAGTTCCTTGGTGACGTCCCCGATCTCGGAGTGGTCGGCGCTCGACAGCGACAGCAGCCCGACCTCCTCCAGGCCCGTCGAGCGCAGGCCGCCGTCGACCATCGCCCCGATCGTCTCGATGCTCCGCTCGCGCACCGGACGGGTGATCATGCCCGCCTGGCAGAACCGGCAGCCCCGGGTGCAGCCGCGGAAGATCTCCACCGAGTAGCGCTCGTGCACGGTCTCGGCCAACGGCACGAGCGGCGCCTTCGGGTAGGGCCACTCGTCGAGGTCCATGAGCGTGTGCTTGGCGACGCTGAACGGGACGCCCGGACGGTTCGGCGTCACCTTCTGGATGCGCCCGTCAGGCAGATACGTGACGTCGTAGAAGCGCGGCACGTAGGCGACGCCCGAGGTCGCCAGCCGCAGCAGCAACCCGTCCCGGCCCTCGGGCCGTCCCTCCGCCTTCCAGTCGCGGATCATCTCGGACACCTGCAGGGACGCCTCCTCGCCGTCACCCAGGATCGCGGCGTCGATGAAGTCGGCGATCGGCTCGGGGTTGAACGCGGCGTGCCCGCCGGCGACGACGATCGGGTCGTCCTCCCTGCGGTCCGCGGCGTGGAGCGGGATCTGCGCCAGGTCGAGCGCAGCAAGCATGTTCGTGTAGCCGAGCTCGGTGGAGAAGCTGATCCCCAGCACGTCGAAGGCGCCGACCGGGCGATGGTTATCGAGCGTGAACTGCGGAAGCCCGTGCTCGCGCAGGAGCGCGGCCAGGTCGGGCCACACCGAGTAGGTGCGCTCGGCGAGGATCCAATCGCGCTCGTTGAGGATCTCGTAGAGGATCGCGATGCCCTGATTCGGCTGGCCGACCTCGTACGCGTCCGGGTACATGAGGCACCAGCGCACGTCGGCGGAATCCCAGCTCTTCGCGACGGAGTTCACCTCTCCACCGACGTACTGGATCGGCTTGCTCACCCGGGCGAGCAGCGGCTCGAGCCGGGCGAAGAGGGACTCGGGCGAGGTCGTCACATCAGTCATAGCGCCACCAGGGTAACCGGCTCAGCGCGCGTCACGGTCGCCGCGGTCACGTGCTGCGCCACCCCGACCCTCGCGGCGCGCCCTCCTGGACCCGCCCTCGGGCTCCTGCTCGCCGAACTGCTCCCCGCCGTCGGGGTGGTCGGCGTCCCGCAGCGGCACGTTCTCGGCGACGTTGACGAAGCCGGCGCCAGACAGGTCGCGGGCCAGCGAGTCGGAGACCGCGTGCTCGGAGTCCCACTGGTTGGTGCGGTACGCCGTGCGGGCGACCGTGTTGCCGGCGACCGGGTTGGTCAGGATCTGCAGGGCGATGATCAGCAGGCAGACGAACGTCGTGTGCCAGGTGCGCAGCGCGAGCGCCTGGGCTCCCAGGATCAGGACGAGCCCGAACACTTGCGGCTTCGTGGCGGCGTGCAGCCGCGCCATCACGTCGGGGAACCGGACGAGCCCGAGCGCGGCGGCGAAGCAGAAGAACGCGCCGAAGGCGAGCAGGAGCGCCTCGATGAGACCGAGGATCTCGTCCATCACACCCCCTCCGCGTTCTGGTCGTCGTGGGCGTGGCTCTCGATCTCCTGGAAGCGGCGATCGCGCTCGCGGGTGCTGCTCGTCAGGCGCGCGACGCCGACGGAACCCGTGAACGCCACCAGCGACAGCACCAGCAGGATCGGCAGACCTGTCGTGGTCGCCGTGACCACCGAGTGTCCCGCGATGGCGGCGATGAGCACCGCCACCACGACGTCGGTGGCCACCACCCGGTCGAGGTTCGTGGGTCCGATGCCGAGCCGGTAGAGCGCGAGCACGGCCGCCGCCAGCAACATGGCCATCGCGACCCCGATCAGCACCTGGGTGACGAGGGCGATCATCGCCGCTCCCCCTTTCTGCTCAGGCCGAGACCGTCGGGCCCGTAAGCGCGCTCGATCTCCTTGTCGGACGCGAAGGCACGCGCGACCCGGCGCTCGGTGTCCAGCGCCTCGCGATAGGCGTTCTCTCGGGCGTTGGGGGCCGTCGCGTCGAACACGTGGACGTACAGCGTCCGCGTCGAACGGCGGGCGTCGACGACGATGCTGCCCGGGACGACCGAGGTCAGCTCGGCCGTGGCGACCTGGTAGAGGTCGGAGTCGGTCTTCAGGTCGACCTTGATCACGGCCGCGCGCGGCTGTTGCCGCCGGAACGACCAGGCGGCCAGCCGGAAGGACGAGACCGCGAGGTCGTAGATCAGGCGCAGCCCGCCGTAGATGAACCAGCCGATCCGGAAGGTGCCCCGGTAGTGCACGGGCGGAAGCGGGAACAGCCGTGTCACGAGGACGGCGAGGGCGAGGCCGCCCAGCACCGAGAAGAGGTTGATCTGCCCGACGAGGACCAGGAACACGGCGGTCAGCACCAGGACGTTGCGGGGCTGTCGGCGGAACCTGAGTTTGCGCTTGTTCTGCGAGCGCGTCGCTCGGCGTGCGGTCATGGCGTCGGCACCCCGTTCAGGACGGCTTGGACGTATTGGGGGCCGAACATGTGCTCGGCCGCGAGCGTGCAATAGGCGTACAGGGGGCCGGCGAACACAGTGAAGGCAAGGCTGAGACAGATGAGCCCGATCGCGGCGCCGACCATGACCGGAGGCAGCAGCTTGCCCTCGTGCTCGTCAGGCTCGTCGTCGTCCTCCACCTCGACGATCTGGGGCTCGCCCCAAAAGCCGCGGTTCCAGACCTTCGCGACGGCGTACAGCGTCAGCAGGCTGGTGACGACGGAGCCGGCGACGACGGCCCACGCCAGCGGCGTCCCGGTCTCGGCGCCGGCCGTGAGCAGGCCGAGCTTGCCGATGAAGCCGGAGAAGGGTGGGATGCCGGCGAGGTTCATGGCCGGCACGAGGAACAGCGCGCCGAGCAGCGGGCTGACCTTCGCCAGCCCCTGGATGCGCTCCAGCGAGGTACTGCCGCCCACGCGCCTGATCAGCCCGGCGACGAGGAAGAGCGTCGCCTGGATCGTGATGTGGTGCACCGTGTAGAAGATCGCCGCCGCCATGCCGCTGATCGTCGCCAACGCGACGCCGAAGATCATGTAGCCGATGTGGCTGACGAGCGTGAACGACAGGAGTCGCTTGATCTCGGACTGGGCGATGGCGCCGAGGATGCCCACGATCATCGTGGCCAGCGCGACCCACAGCAGCAGGTCGGTCAGCGGGCGGCCCGGGAACAGCACCGTCTGGGTTCGCATGATCGCGTAGACGCCGACCTTCGTCAGCAGGCCGGCGAACACGGCCGTCACCGGAGCCGGCGCCGTCGGGTACGAGTCGGGCAACCACGCCTGGAGCGGGAAGACCGCCGCCTTGAGGGAGAAGACGATCAGCAACAGGAACTGCAGGCCGGCCTGGACGTTGTCGGGCAGCAGCGGCAGCCGCTGCGAAAGCTGGGCCAGGTTCACGGTGCCCGTCGCCGCGTAGATGTTCGCGATGCCGACGAGGAACAGGTTCGACGAGAGCAGGTTGACGACCACGTAGATCGACCCCGCGCGGATGCGGGAGCCCGTCCCGCCCATCGTCAGCAGCACGTAGGAGGCGAACAGCAAGATCTCGAATCCGACGAAAAGGTTGAACAGATCGCCGGCCAGGAAGGCGTTCGACACCCCCGCGCAGAGCAGGAGGAACGTCGGGTGGAAAATCGAGACGGGCGTGGCCCGCCGGACCTCCTCGGCGTCCTGCCCCGTGGAGTAGATCAACACGCCGAGCGTGACGAGGGCGGCCACCGTCAGCATCAGCGACGAGACGCCGTCCGCGACGAGCGCGATGCCCATGCCCCGCGGCCAGGCACCGACCCACAGCGTCTGGACGCCCCGGTGGTACGACTGCCACATGAGCGTGCCGGCGACGATGACGACGCCGAGCAGGGACACGATCGACACGACGCGCTGGGCGCGCGGCCGGTGGGACAGGATCAGGTTGAGGGCGGCCCCCAGCATGGGGAGCAGGATCGGCAGCGGCAGGAGGTTGTTCATTCGCTCACCACGTCGTCGCCGGTGTCACTGAAGCGGATCTCCTCGAAGCTGGCCGAGACGTCGTCACGCTCGGCGAGCGCGCGAATGCGGGCGTCCTCGACGTCGTCGGACACCTCATCGTGTCCGTTGAGTTGGAAGCTGCGGTAGGCCATCGTGATGACGAACGCCGACACCGCCATGGTGATGACGATGGCGGTCAGCACCATCGCCTGTGGCAACGGGTCGCTCATCTGGTCGGCCGGGAACATCCCGATGATCGCCGGCATCCCGGCCGGGCCGGCCGCCACGAGGAACAGCAGGTTGATCCCGTTGCTCATGACGGCCACGCCCACCAGGATGCGGCTCAGGGACCGCTCCGTGATGAGGTAGACGCCGCAGGCGATGAGGACGCCCGCGACGATCGCCAGGGTCAGGTTCGGGATCATCGCCGCCTCCTTCGGGCCGAGGCCGCGATGGCGCGCGTCGACTCGGGGCGCGGCAGCGGCGCGATGTGCTCGGCCTCGTGGGTGTCGATGCCGGAGCCGAGGCTGCGCACGAGGTCGAGCAGGACGCCGACGACGACCAGGTACACGCCGACGTCGAAGATGGTGGAGCTCACCAGGTGGATGTCCCCGAGCAGGTTGACCGGGCCCCACGGTGTGGCCACGGCCTCGAGCCAGGGCACGTGCAGCGTGATGTCGAAGCTCTGGAAGATGCGCCCGCCGAACGCGGCCGGGAGCAGCGCGCTCAGTCCGGCGACTGCGAAGCCGATGCCGAGGACGAGACCGGCGTCCACGGGGGCCGCATCGTCGAGCTCCTTGGTGCCGGCCGCCAGGTAGCGGATGAAGAGCGCGAGCCCCGCGATCAGGCCGCCCGCGAACCCGCCGCCGGGCAGGTTGTGCCCCGCGATGAGGACGTAGACGGAGATGACCATCATGACGCCGAACAGCAGGCGGGTCACCACCTCGAAGATGAGCGAACGCGACGCGGCGTTCAGCCACTGACTGCCGCGCAGCCAGGTGCCCGGCTGGTTCGTCGGCGACGCCCCCGCCGAGACGGCAGCCTCGCGGCGGACCCGGTGCCGCCGGGTCCGCAGGAAGATGAGGCTGGCCACGCCGGTGGCGGCGATGATCAGCACCGAGATCTCGCCCAGGGTGTCCCACGCTCGGGTGTCCACGAGGATGACGTTGACGATGTTGGTGCCGTAACCGAACTCGTAGGCGGCCGTCTCGAGGCCGGCCGAGATCGGGGTCGCCGTGCGCGCGCCGGCGCTCACCAGGGTGACGCCCGTGATGGTGGCGCCCACCGCGACGGCGAGCAGCATGCGCCACCACCGCGACGACTGGAGCGGACGGTTCGTGAAGTACTTCGGCAGCGAGCGCAGCACCAGCAGGAACACCAGCAGGGTCACGGATTCGACGAGCACCTGGGTGAGGGCAAGGTCGGGGGCGCCGTGCAGGAAGAACAGCAGCGCGGTGCCGTAGCCCGTGATGCCGAGGGTGAGGACGGCTCGGACACGTCCACGCGACGAGATCAGCGCTATCGCGGCGGCGATCATCACGATGCCGACGAGCGGCTGCGCGATGGTGTCGTACAGCCGCACCTGGGGCCACTGCGTCGTCAGGAGCAGCGTGCCGCCGACAGCGATGACGAGCACCGACAGCGCGGTGCTGAGGTAGGACGCCAGAGAGCCCCGCTGAACCCGCGCGGTGATCTCGACCGCCAGCCAGTCGATCGAGCGCATGGTGCTCTTGTAGAACTCGTCGGCGCCCTTGACCTTGGGGAACGTCGCCTGGATGCGCCCGATCGACGACCGCTTCCAGAACATGACCAGGCCAGCGGTGAGAGCGACCACCGACAGCAGCAGCGGCGCCGTGATGCCGTGCCAGAGCGCGAGCCCGTGCCCGGGCTCTCCTGTCGGGACGGCGTCCGCGTACGGCTTGAGGACGGCGGTGAGCTGCGGGCCGAGGAATCCCCCGACGAGGCACAGCGCGCCCAGCACCATCGGCGCGCTCATGAAACCGGGCGCCGGCGCGTGGTGCAGCTCGCTGGCCGGCGAGCCCGGCTTGACGGCGAAGGCACCCCACCAGAACCGCAGAGAGTAGGCCATGGTGAACGCGGAGCCCAGCACGAGGGCCAGCACGACGAGCACGGCGGGCGCGGGCAGGATGCCCGTGCCATCGCCCGTCGTGGCGAGGTAGACCACGGACTCGAGCGCCGCCTCCTTGGAGATGAACCCCAGCAGCGGCGGGACGCCCGCCATGGACGCCGCCGCCAGCGCCGCGGTCGTCGCCAGCCCCGGAAGCTGACGTCCGAGCCCCGACAGCTGACGCAGGTCGCGCGTGCCGGTGGAGTGGTCGATGACGCCCACGGTGAGGAACAGCGACGACTTGAACAGCGCGTGGGTGATGGTCATCGCGAGGCCGGCCAGCGCGGCGGCCTGGGTGCCGAGTCCCGTCAGGAGGGTGATGAAGCCGAGCTGGCTGACGGTGCCGTAGGCCAACAGCAGCTTCAGGTCGGTCTGACGCAGCGACCGCCAACCGCCGAGGATCATGGTCGTCGCGCCCAGGATCGTCACAGCGGGACGCCACAGCGGCACCGTCGAGAACGTCGGCGCGAGCACGGCCACGAGGTAGATGCCGGCCTTCACCATCGCCGCCGCGTGCAGGTAGGCCGACACCGGGGTCGGCGCCGCCATCGCGCCCGGGAGCCAGAAATGGAACGGTGCCAGCGCCGACTTGCTGATGGCGCCGACGAGCATGAGGAGCGCCGCCACCGTCGCGGCCGTGCCCACGGGCGGCGAGGCCAGGACGCCCTCGATGCTGAACGTGCCGGCCTGGAACCCGAGCGAGACGATGCCGACCAGCATCGCGAGCCCGCCGGTCGTGGTCACGATGAGCGCCGTCAGCGCGGCGCTTCTGTTGGCCCGGCGCGACGAGTCGTACCCGATGAGCAGGTACGAGAAGACCGTCGTGAGTTCCCAGAAGACGTACAGCACGATGAGGTCGTCGGTGGTGACGAGCCCCAGCATCGCGCCGGCGAAGGCGGTCAGCAGGCCCAGGCAGCGCGTCGACCCCTTCTCGAAGTACCAGCGGCAGTAGATCAGGATGAGCGCGCCGATCCCCGTGACGATGAGGGTCAGCACCCACTGAACGAGCCCCACGCGCATCGTGAGAGAGACGCCGAGTTGCGGGATCCACGGGAGGCTCTCCCGATAGGCCCCGCCGCCCAGGATCGCGGGAGCCTGAACCACCGCCCACACGAACGATGCTGCGGGGAGCAGCGCCATCACGAAGAACGCGTTGCGCCCCAGGACCCGGCTCACCAGCGGGGACACCACCGCGAGGGCGAGGTGAAGGCCGATGAGCGTCAGGAGCATGAGGGAAGGGCTTCCTTGGCTGAGGAGGCGGGCGCGGTGGGGAGGAAACGGCGTCAGTTTACAGGAGTCACCTCGGCAGGGCGGGGGTGTCCGAAAGACCCGGAGCGGTGCGGCGGGGCAGCCCATTGCGCTTGGCCCACCACCCCATGGTCGCGGCGACGACGGCCATCAGGGCGACGTTGATCAAGATGCTCGGGTCACCCGTACCGACCGAGCGATCCATCATCGTGCTGAAGTCTGAGAACGGCATCGTCGCTTCGGACAGGACGTTGTTGACCACGTGCATGGCGACGGCCGCCTCGAGTCCTCCGGTACGCCAGGTCATCCAGGATGCGGCCAGCCCGAAGCAGAAGTAGTACAGGTTCAGCCAGGGGTCGGCGGCCATGTGCAGGCTCATGAAGACCGCGGCGCCGACGATCGCCGCGATCGTCCAACCCACCACCTCGTTGCGGAAGTACGACCCGATCGCCCGGGCAAGGAAGCCACGGATGAGGTACTCCTCGCCTGCGGCTTGGAGCGGCGTCGTCAGCACGATGCCCGCGATCATCAGACCCGTGTACCACTTCAGCTCCAGATCCTGGGGCGGCTGGACCGCGTACTCGATGCCCACCGCGATGATCCAGAGGGGCAGGATGATCAGCAGCGCACGCCCCAGCCAGCGCCAGCGGAAGCCGCCCTGGATCGAGCTCAGCCAGCGCGGGCGCTGGCCCAAGATGCCCCATCCGAGCAGCATCGTGATCGGGATGGCCGAGGCGATCCCGACATTGTTGGCCAGGAACATCCAGGGGCCGATGCGCATCTCGCCGCGGCCGAGCGCTTCGGCCAGCGCCCGGTCGCGCGCCACGTCGGCGAAGACCGCCGGGACCTGGATCACGATCTGCACGAGGAACCACGCCAATCCCACAGCCAGCGCGGCGACGATGGGCTTCCACCAGCGCCACTTCGGGGTCCGGAAGAACTGGTGATAGGCCGCCTCCCGGATCGGAAGCCCCGGATCGCGCACGAACGGCCGCCCCGGTTGCGGGACGCCCGAGAGCCACCCGGGCTGGCCCACCGGCGGAACCGGACCGCCGGGCAGCACGCCCGGGGGAAGCGGGACGCCGGGCGGGACCGGCCCGCCGCGCTGCTCCCCCGCCAGCGACCCTCCGCGGCCGGGCGCGGGAAGACGTCCGGGCTCCTGCGGTGCCGCACCGTCCCAGCGTGGCTCGTCCGCGCCGGCGCGCAGGTGGTCGGGACGCTCGCTCATTCGGAGACTCCTTCGGGGAACCAGAGGCCGATCTCACGCTCGGCGGATTCGACGGTGTCGGACGCGTGGACGATGTTGCGCTGGTTCGAGGACGCGAAATCGCCGCGGATCGACCCCGGAGACGCCTTGACGCCGTCCGTCGCGCCGTTCAGGACGCGCACGGCCTCGATAGCCCGCTCCCCCGACAGCACCACCGCGACCAACGGACCCGAGGTGATGAAGTCGCGCAGCCCCGGGTACCACGGCTGATCGACGTGCTCGGCGTAGTGCCGGTCGGCGAAAGCGGCGTCGATGCGCCGCAGCTGGAGCTGCTCGATGGCGAGCCCCTTCGTCTCGTACCGGCTCAGGACGGCGCCCACGAGGCCGCGGCTCACGGCGTCGGGCTTGATGAGGACGAGGGTCTGCTGGACGTCGGTCATGAGGGCAGACTATCCGGGCGATCGGACAACTTTCGCCGTCGCCCCTGGCGGGCGAGGACGCTCCGCCCGGAGGCTAGGCGTCCTCGGGCTCCAGCCGACGTCCCAGCACGAACGTCACCAGCCACAGCAGGGCGAAGATCGACCCCATCGCGAACATCCAGGGCGTCGCGAAACCGAGCCCGACCGCGACGGCCTGCGCGAGCCAGCCCAGAACGAATCCGACAGGGCGCCGCAACGTGAAGGCCGCGGCGAGCGCCAGCACCGCCGAGCCGACGCCCAGGCCGACAGCCATGCCCGGCCCCTGGTCCGCCACCTGCACCATGCCGGCGATGGCGAGCAGGAACACGACGGCCTCGAAGATCAGGATCGTCATGAGCACCCGGGTCATCGGGTTGCCGGCGCGCAGCATCAGCGGTCCTCCTCGGCGAGGTCGTCAGCGCCGGCCTCCCCGCCGTGCTCGTGCACGAGGAGCCCCCGCGCCTCGCCGGCCGCCACCACCGACCCCGCGATCAGGATGCCTGCCCCTGCCCCGTCGGCGTCCGCGAGGGCGACGGCACGCTCGATGGCGTCCGCGATGGAGGGAGCGCTGACGACGCGGTCCTCGCCCACGATCCCGGCCGCGATGTCGGCCAGTTCGTCGACGGGCATCCCGCGGTCCGTCGAGGCCACCTGGGTGCACACGATCGTCTGCATCTGCTCGGCGAAGATCTCCAGGACTCCCTCGACGTCCTTGTCAGCCATCATCGCCACCACCCCGATGAGCGGCGTGAAGGTGAACGACTCGGCCAACGCGTCCATCGTGGCCCGCGCCCCGTGCGGGTTGTGGCACGAGTCGAGCACGATCGTCGGGCCCTGCCGGACGACCTCCAGTCGCGCCGGCGCCGTGACGGCCTCCAGGCCCTCGGCCAGCGCGTCGGCGGGCACCGGCTTACCGCCGAGGAACGCCTCCACCGCGCCGAGCGCGAGCGCGGCGTTGTGCGCCATGTGCGCGCCGAAGACCGGCAGGATCAAGTCGCCGACGGGTCCGCCCGCGCCCTCCAGCCGGACGATCTGGCCGCCGACGCCGGGCTGCCGGTCGAGCAGGGCGAAGCCCTCCCCCTCGGCCACGATGCGCGCGCCGACCTCCGCGCAGCGCTCCACGATGACCTCGGCGACCTCGGGCGCTTGGGCAGCGACGACCGCGACCGACCCCTCCTTGATGATCCCGGCCTTCTCTGTCGCGATCTCGGCGCGCGTGGAGCCCAGGATGTGGGTGTGGTCCAGATCGATCGGGCAGATCACAGCCACGGACGCGTCCGCCACGTTGGTGGCGTCCCAGCGTCCGCCCAGGCCGACCTCGACGACCGCGACGTCGACCGGCGCCTCGGCGAACGCCCAGTACGCAAGCCCGGTCATCACCTCGAAGAACGTCATAGGGATGCCGTCGATCTCCTGGGCGTCCACCATGGCAATCAGTGGCTGCACCTCCCCCAGCAGCGCGTCGAAGCGCTCCTTCGCGATCGGCTCGCCGTCGATGCAGATGCGTTCGGTCAGGTCCATGAGGTGCGGGCTGCAGTAGCGGCCGACACGCAGCCCCATCGCCAGCAGGATCTTCTCGATCATGATCGCGGTGGTGCCCTTGCCGTTCGTCCCGGCCACCTGGATCACCGGATACGCCCGTTGGGGGTCGCCCATCAGATCGCACAGCGCCTCGACGCGGGCCGTGCTCGGACCGACGCGATGTTCGGGCCAGCGAGCCTGGAGCTCGGCGACGATGCGGTCGTGTGCGGAGTCACTCATGATGCGGAAGCCTACCGACCTGGACGGCTCCGACCGGTGCGGACGCCGCGACGAGAGCCCCGCCCGGCAACCCGCGGCGCACGGCTCCCCGGGACGCGCGGGGGCGCCACCGTATACTCGCGGGCGTGGCAACAGTGACGACACGCGTTCACAGGTCCTGGCAGGACTGGGCGGGGCTGGCAGCCCGCCTGATCCTCGGCATCGTCCTTCTCGTCTCCGGGGGGCTCAAGCTCGGCAACCTCGGCGAGTCCGTCAACGCCGTGCGCGGGTTCCAGATCCTCCCCTACGACCTCACAACGCCGGTGGGCTATCTCCTCCCGTTCGGGGAGGTCGCCCTCGGCCTCCTACTCGTCACGGGACTTCTGACCCGCTGGGCCGGACTGGCCGGCGCCCTGCTGATGGTGGCGTTCATCATCGGGATCGCCCGCGCGTGGGCGATGGGCCTGAGCATCGACTGCGGGTGCTTCGGCGGCGGCGGGCCCGTCGAACGGGAGCGGGCCATCGCCCAGTACCCGCTCGACATCGCCCGCGACGTTGGCCTCGCCCTGTGCGGACTGTGGCTGGCTGTCCGGCCGCGTACGCCGTTCTCTCTCGACGCGGCGCTGTTCCACCGCTACACCCTCGACGACTTCACCACTGATCGGGGCGCCGACGAGGCGCCCGTCGACGCTGATCTCCAAAGGAGTGCTACCCATGCCCAGTAACGCGGCCAACAAGCGTGAGCAGTTGCGCGCGCTGCAGGAGGCGCAGGACCGCCAGCGCCGCAACCGGCGCCTGATCGGGATCTCCGCGGCCGTCATCGCGCTCGTGCTGATCGTGGTGTTCGCGTGGATGGCCATCTCGTCCATGAACACGCGGAACCAGAACGCGGCCGCGGCGGTCGCGCCGAACGCCACGGCCAACCGGGACGGCATCATCATGTACCCGGGCAAGGCGAAGGCGAACGCGCCCGTCGTGCACGTCTACCTCGACTACCAGTGCCCGATCTGCCACGTCTTCGAGACCCGCCTCGGCCCGACGCTGGACGAGATGGGCCAGGCCGGCGAGGTGCAAGTCATCAACCACACGATGACGTTCATGGACGGCAACCTGCGCAACACCGCGTCCACCCGCGCCGCCATCGCCGCGACGTGCTCCGACTCCCAGGGCGTGTACCCGCGCTTCAACTCGACGGTCTTCTCCAACCAGTCCGCCGAAGAGGTCCCGGGCAGCGTCGGCTACACCGACGACCTGCTGCGCCAGACCATCCCGACGCAGCTCGGCATCACCGGGCAGCGGCTGTCCGACTTCCAGGCCTGCTACGACACCAAGGCGCCCCAGGACTTCCTGGACGGCGTGAACCGCATGGCCTACGACGCCCAGGTCACCGCGACGCCCACCATCAAGGTCGGCGACAAGGTCCTCAGCCAGCTCAATCCGCAATCGACCACCCCGGAGCAGTTCCGGCAGATGGTCCTCCAGGGCTGACGGGCGGATCGACTCCGGTCGCCGGGCGGCGCGTTCGTCGCCCGGCGACCGCTTCGTTTCCGGCCCCCAGGGCACGGACGCCCGGACGATATGACGTCCCGCCGGTCGGACGACTAAAATCGGTGACCATGACTGCCCCGGCCTCGAACTCCGTGTCTGCGTCCGCCCCGATCATCCCGGTGGTACCGGACCGGCCCGTGCTCGAGGGCCTCGAACAGCGCTGGCTGGAGCGCTGGCGCGACGAGAAGACGTATGCCTTCGTGCGTCCGGAGGCGCGCGAGCAGGTGTTCTCGATCGACACCCCGCCGCCCACGGTCTCGGGCTCGCTGCACGTGGGCCACGTGTTCAGCTACACGCACACCGACCTCGTCGCGCGCTACCAGCGCATGAACGGCAAGCACGTCTTCTACCCGATGGGCTGGGACGACAACGGCCTGCCCACCGAGCGCCGCGTCCAGAACTATTACGGGGTGCGGTGCGACCCGTCCATCCCGTACGACCCCGACTTCACCCCGCCCGCCAAGCCGGACCCCAAGCGCCAGGTCCCGATCAGCCGCCGCAACTTCATCGAGCTCTGCCTGGAGCTCACCGAGGTGGACGAGAAGGTCTTCGAGGACCTGTGGCGCCGCATCGGCCTGTCCGTCGACTGGAGCACCCTCTATTCCACGATCTCGGCCGAGTCGCAGACCGTCGCCCAGCGCGGCTTCCTGCGCAATCTGGCCCGCGGCGAGGCCTACCTGTCCGAGGCGCCGACGATGTGGGACGTGACGTTCCAGACCGCCGTGGCCCAGGCGGAACTGGAGGCGCGCGACTACCCCGGCTTCTACCACAAGCTGAACTTCCACGGCGCGGACGGCCCCGTGCAGATCGAGACGACGCGGCCGGAGCTGCTCGCGGCGTGCTGCGCCCTGATCGCCCACCCCGACGATGAGCGCTACCAGCACCTCTTCGGGACCACCGTGACCACCCCGGTGTTCGGCGTCGAGGTGCCCGTCCTCGCGCACCCGGCTGCCGAGCCCGACAAGGGCGCCGGCATCGCGATGTGCTGCACGTTCGGCGACCTGACCGACGTCACCTGGTGGCGCGAGTTGCGGCTGCCGACCCGCACCATCATCGCTCGGGACGGCCGCATCACCCGCGAGACCCCCGAGTGGATCGTCGAGAAGGAGCCCTTCGAGCAGCTCGCCGGCAAGACCACGTTCAGCGCTCGGGAGATCATGGTCGAGCTGCTGCGCGACGCGGGCGACCTTGACGGCGAACCCACGCCCACCCAGCGCAAGGCGAACTTCTACGAGAAGGGCGACAAGCCGCTCGAGATCGTCTCGACCCGCCAGTGGTACATCTCCAACGGCGGACGCGACGAGCAGCTGCGCGCGGAACTGCTGAAGCGCGGCGAGGAGCTCGCCTGGGTGCCCGAGCACATGCGGCATCGCTACTCGAACTGGGTGAACGGCCTCAACGGCGACTGGCTGATCAGCCGGCAGCGCTTCTTCGGCGTCCCGTTCCCGCTGTGGTACCGCCTGGACGCCGACGGCGAGCCCGTGTACACCGACCCGATCACCGCGGACGAGGCGTCCCTTCCGGTCGACCCGGCGTCGCAGTGCCCGCCCGGCTTCGACGAGTCCCAGCGCGGCGTGCCCGGCGGCTTCATCGGCGACCCCGACGTCATGGACACGTGGGCGACGTCGTCGATGACCCCGCACATCGCCTGTGGCTGGGAGCGCGACGAGGAACTGTGGAACCTGACGTTCCCCATGGACCTCGCCCCGCAGGCCCACGACATCATCCGCACCTGGTTGTTCAGCCGGGTGGTGCGCGCGCACCTCGAGAACGACTCCCTGCCGTGGGCGCGGGCGACGATCTCCGGCTTCGTGGTCGACCCCGACCGCAAGAAGATGAGCAAGTCGAAGGGCAACGTCGTCGTCCCGACCGACATCCTCGACCGCTTCGGCGCGGACGCGGTGCGCTGGCGGGCGGCCATGGCCCGACCCGGCATGGACTCCCCTTTCGACGAGACCCAGATGAAGGTCGGCCGGCGCCTCGCCACCAAGGTGCTCAACGCGTCCAAGTTCGTGCTGAACCTGGCCACGGCCGCCCGGCCCGGCCAGGACGCCGTCGAGGCGCACCCGATCGTCCTGGACGCGGCGGCCGTGACGCATCCCGCTGACCAGGCCGTGCTGGCCGGGCTTCGCGACGTGGTCCGCGCGGCGACGGACGCCTTCGAGGCGTACGACTACACCAGCGCCCTCGAGGCGACCGAGCGGTTCTTCTGGTCGTTCTGCGACGACTACCTCGAGCTCGTCAAGGAGCGCGCTTACGGTTCGGCCGGCGAGGAGGCCGCGGCGTCCGCGCGTCAGGCGCTGGCGATCGCGCTGCACGTGCAGCTGCGGCTGTTCGCGCCGTTCCTCCCGTTCGTCACGGAGGAGGTCTGGTCGTGGTGGCAGTCGGGCACCGTGCACCACGCCGCATGGCCCACGGTCGATGAGCTGCCCGAGGGCGGCGACGCCGCCCTCCTCGACGATCTCGCCGCCGTGCTGATCGGCATCCGCGGCGCGAAGTCGCAGGCGAAGGTCTCGATGAAGACCGAGGCCACCCATGCCACCATCACCGGCCCGGCCGACCAGATCGCCCGCCTCCGCTCGCTCGAGGACGACCTTCGGGCGGTCGGACGCCTCACCGGCGACGTCGCGTGGACCGACGGCGACGACACGGTGCGCGTCGAGCTGGAACTCGCCCCCGCGAACTGACGCCGCAACGCACCGCGCTCACGCACGAGGCCCCGCCCGGGATCTCCGGGCGGGGCCTCGCGTCCTGCGTTGGCCTGGCGACTAGCCGTTCTTGCCGTGGTAGGCGGCCACGATCAGGTCGGCCATGGCCCCCGGCGACATCTGAGCCGCGTTGAGGACCAGGTCGTAGTACGCCGGGTCGGTCGGGTCGTAGCGCATCATCCGGGTGGACATCTGGTTGCGCATCCGATCCTCACGAGCCCGCCGCGCTGAGGCGACATCCTCGCTGAGTCCGAGCGTCTCCATCGCGTTGCGCACCCGGTACTCGACGGGCGCGTGCAGCCGGACGTGGACGACTCCCGGAGCCTTCGCCAGCACCGCGGTGGCGTCGTGTCCGATGATGACGCCGCCGTCGCTGCGGACCATCGACTGGATGTTGGCGATGTTGTCCTGCACCAACCGATGGTCGGCCTCGGCGTCGGCCCCGGTCGCATAGTCGGTGTCGTTCATGCCGGTGTTGCGGAACGACAGCAGGAAACGATCGAAGCCGCCGGGCTCGGACGCCGCGGCATGCTTACCGCCCACGTCCGCGGTCTCCAGTTCCTCCGAGCTGAACTCCTGGCCGGTCACCGGAACATGCAGCTGCTCGCCGACGAGCTGGGCGACGCGGTCGGCGTTGGTGCCGTACTCGGCGTTGATCGTCACGACGGGGTGCAGAGAAGTGTCCACGCCACCCTCGGCCGCAGCGGCGCCCGCGGGGACGTCCGAACCCTCGGTCGCGCCCGCGGTGCGACGGGCCCGGAGGTCGGCGATGATGTCGCGGTGCTGATCGTTGCTCAGCGGGTAGAAGAAGATGACCAGAACGGCGACGGCACCGAGCGCGGCCGGCACGAAGCCGATCGCCACGCGGATGCCCTGCAGCACCTCCGGGGACTGCTGAGCAACGCCGGCCTGGTAGCCGAAGGCCGTCACGACCGCGCCGCCGAGGGCGCCACCGATGCCCCGGCCGCACTTACGCACGAAGGAGAGGATGGAGTAGCTGCCACCCTCGGAGCGGGTGCCGGTCTTCCACTCGCCGTAGTCGACGGTGTCGGCCTGCATGGAGAACATCAGCGCGTTGGTGCCGCCGGAGCCCGCGCCGAACACGAAGAAGCCGACGATCGTCATGAACAGCGCGCTCGGGCCGCTCGGGACGAGGCCCATGATCAGGTAGCCGACGATGGCCAGGCAGCCCATGGCCATGTACCCGATGCGCTTGCCCAGGCGGACGGTGATCATCGGCACCAGGGAGGCCGAGAGGACGGTGCCGACGGTCTGGGCGAGCATCAGGAACGTGAACAGGCCGGCGTTGCCGAGCACGTAGCGGGCGTAGTACATGCCGACCGCGTTCATCACGAACATGGCCGACAGAAGGAACAGGGCGCCGAGACACAGGGTGAGCAGCGGGCGGTTCTTGCCGACCATCTTCAGCGTGTCCGACAACTTGACCTGACCCGGGGCACGCGGGACGACCTCGCGCGTGCCGCGGAAGCACAGGTAGTACATGCAGATGGCCAGGACGGCCAGAACGATCGTGGTGATCGTGAACTGCATCCGGATGCCGCCGGCCTCGGTGTTGTTGAACTTCGGGGCCAGCACGGCGGACAGGGCGACGCCGGTGATCGCGCCGCCGATGGCGCGGGCACCGGAGAGACGGGAACGGTCCACGGTGTCCCGCGTCATCGCAGCCGACAGCGAGCCGTAGGGGATGTTCACGAACGAGTAGCACAGCTGGAACGCCGCGTCGAAGAGCAGCACCCACACGATGGTCATGGTGGGCGACAGGCCGGCCGGGACGCTGAACAGCAGGACCAGGACGATGGCCAGCGGGAAGCTGCCGAACAGGATCCAGGGACGCAGGCGTCCCCACTTGGTGTCGAAGCGGTCGACGGTGCTGCCGGCGAGGAGGTCGGTCACACCGGCCCAGACCTTGGTCACACCGTAGATGCCGCCCGCGACACCCGCGCCGATGCCGGCGATGTCCGTCATATAGATCATGAGGAACATCGACGTCATCTGGAATGACAGGTTGTTGGCGACGTCGCCGAAGGCATAGGAGAGAACGCGGCCGTTGCTCAGCTTCTGCGTGGCCTCGTCACCCCCAGCCGGCTTCGCCATGGCTTCATTCGTCATTGAAATGTCCCTTTCTCTGGCCGCGATGCAGCCCGCCACGCTGCATCGCGTGCGCCCCGGTCATAGGGCCCTTTAGGTTCTGACCCTCTGCACCTTGGCCGCGAGTTCCCCGGCCGTCAGCGGAAGAATGACAATTTCTTTTTTGTTGGCGCGGTTGCCGAAGACCCCTTGACGAGCGGCGAGAAATGATGGCGCCCCGCGACCCGGGTGGGGTCGCGGGGCACGGCTGAATCCAGGGTCGCCCGGGGGGAGGAGACCCGGGGATGAGGACCGTCAGGCCGATTTGCTGCGCTTGCTGCGGGTGAGCTGGGCGCGCGGCAGAAGTTCCGGCTCCTCCCCGTCGCGGACGACGGCGGCGTCGATGCGCACCTGCGCGACGTCATCGGCGCTCGGCACGTGGAACATGACGTTGAGCAGGATCTCCTCGAGGATCGAGCGCAGGCCGCGGGCCCCGATGCCCCGCTCCAGCGCCAGCTCGGCGATCGCCTCGATCGCGTCGTCGGTGAACTCGAGATCGACGCCGTCCAGCTCGAACAGCTTGCGGAACTGCTTGATCAGCGCGTTCTTCGGCTCCACCAGGATGCGGACGAGCGCCTCAGCGTCCAGTGGGTTGACCGCCGAAATCATCGGCAGGCGGCCGATGAACTCGGGGATCAGGCCGAACTTGTGCAGGTCTTCGGGGCGCACTTCGGCGAACGGATTGGTGGTGCCGCGCTGCCGCACGGCCAGGTCGTTGTTGAAGCCCAGCGGGCGCTTGCCGATGCGCGCATTGATGATGTCGTCGAGCCCCGCGAAGGCGCCGCCCACGATGAACAAGATGTTCGTCGTGTCGATCTGGATGAACTCCTGGTGCGGGTGCTTGCGGCCACCCTGCGGTGGCACGGACGCCGTCGTCCCCTCCAAGATCTTCAGCAGCGCCTGCTGGACGCCCTCGCCCGAGACGTCGCGGGTGATCGACGGATTCTCCGACTTGCGGGCGACCTTGTCGATCTCGTCGATGTAAATGATGCCGGTTTCGGCCTTTTTCACGTCGTAATCGGCAGCCTGGATCAGTTTGAGCAGGATGTTTTCGACGTCCTCGCCGACGTAGCCCGCCTCGGTGAGCGCCGTGGCGTCCGCCATCGCGAACGGCACGTTCAGCATGCGCGCGAGCGTCTGGGCCAGGTAGGTCTTCCCGCAGCCGGTCGGCCCGATCAGCAGGATGTTCGACTTCCCGAGTTCGACCAGCTCGTCGTCAGCGCTGCGGCGCGACGGCGACGCGGCCTGGGCCTGGACCCGCTTGTAGTGGTTGTAGACGGCCACGGCGAGCGCCTTCTTGGCGGTCGCCTGCCCGATGACGTAGCTGTCGAGGAACTCGCAGATCTCCCGCGGCTTCGGCAGCTCCTCGAGAAGGCCGACGTCATGGCCCTCGGAGAACTCCTCCTCGATGATCTCGTTGCACAGGTCGATGCACTCGTCACAGATGTACACCCCGGGCCCCGCGATCAGCTTCTTGACCTGCTTTTGGCTCTTCCCGCAGAAAGAGCACTTGAGGAGGTCGGAGGTCTCCCCGATGCGCGCCATGTCGTCGTCCTTGTCTCGATGGTGGCGAACGGCTAGTTCGCGACGTCCTTGAGGGAGGTCAGCACGTCGTCGATGATGCCGTACTCCTTGGCCTCCTCGGCCGTCAGGTACTTGTCACGCTCGATGTCCTTGCTGATCTGCTCGACACTCTGGTTGGTGTCGTGGGCCAGCATGTTCTCCATCAGGGAGCGGATACGGAGGATCTCCCGCGCCTGGATCTCCAGGTCGGAGCTCTGCCCGTAGCCGCCCTCGGTGGCCGGCTGGTGGATCAGGATGCGGCTGTTCGGGAGCGCCAGGCGCTTTCCCTTCGAGCCCGCGGCCAGCAGCACGGCGGCCGCCGAGGCCGCCTGGCCCAGGCAGATGGTCTGCACATCGGGCTTGATGTACTGCATGGTGTCGTAGATCGCCGTCAGCGCGGTGAACGAGCCACCGGGGCTGTTGATGTACATCGCGATCTGCCGGTCGGGATCCATCGACTGCAAGCACAGCAGCTGCGCCATCACCGCGTTGGCGATGTCGTCGGTGATCGGGGTGCCGAGGAAGATGATGCGATCCTCGAACAGCTTCGTGTAGGGGTCGACGCGCCGGACGCCGTAGCTGGTGCGCTCCTCCCACTGCGGGATGTAGTACTCCATGCCCGGACCCTGCGGAGCGAGGCCTCCCGGCATGTTGTTCGTCGTCATCAAGGGATTCCTCACTGGTTCGGGGCGTCGTGGGACTGAATCTCGGACGCCCGCTCGTAGACATGGTCGATGAAGCCGTACTCCAGCGCCTCCTGCGCGGTGAACCACCGGTCGCGGTCGGAATCGGCCTCGATCTGCTCCAGCGGCTTGCCGGTGTGCTCGGCGATGAGCGCGGCCATCTCTTTCTTGGTCTGGATGATCTGCTCGGCGAGGATCTTGATGTCGGACGCCGTGCCGCCCAGGCCGCCGGACGGCTGGTGCATCATGATCTTGGCGTGCGGCAACGCGTAGCGCTTGCCCTGGGCTCCCGCGCTGAGCAGGAACTGCCCCATGGACGCCGCCAGACCCATCGCCACCGTCGCGACGTCGTTGCTGATCCACTGCATGGTGTCGAAGATCGCCATGCCTGCCGTGACCGAACCGCCCGGGCTGTTGATGTAGAGGTAGATGTCTTTGTCGGGATCCTCCGCGTTCAGCAGCAGCATCTGCGCGCAGATCGCGTTGGCGTTCTCATCCTTCACCTCGGAGCCGAGGAAAATGATGCGGTTCGCCAGCAGCGACTGGTAGACGGAATCGCCCATGCTCGTGGCCATGGGCGAGCCGGCGGCCGCGTTGATACCGCCCGTCGGGACGCGGGTAGGTTGGATTTCGTTCACACCGCGAACCTACCCGGCACGACGGACATTTCCGAGCAGACCGGGGCGGTGTTCGCTGATGGCAAAAGCCCCCGCGACCGGCCGGTCGCGGGGGCTTTCGATGAACGGATCCTCTACTCGGCCGAGGCCTCGTCGTCGGTGCCCGCGGTGCCGTCATCCGCGGCGGAATCGGCAGAGCCGTCGGCGGCTTCCTCCGCCTGGGCCGACTTCTCGGCCTTCGCGGGCTTCTTGGCCTTCGCCGGCTTCCCCGCCTTGGCGGACTTGGCGGCCTTCTTCGGCGCGTCGGGCTCCGCCTCGTCCTTCGTCGCGTCGTCGTCGGCCGACTCGGCGGACTCAGGGGAGTCCGGCGACTCGGCGGACTCAGGGGAATCGGGCGACTCGGGCGACTCGTCGTCGTCCTCGTTCGTCTCCTCGCCCGGGATCGCCACGTCGACGGCGTTGCCCTCGGTGTCGGTCACGGTGGCAGCGGTCACGATCGACTGCAGAGCCTTGCTGCGGCGGATCTCCTGCATCCACTCCGGAGCGTGGTTGTGCTCCATCATGTGCTGCGCCTCGGCCTCGGGCGTCGTCTGGTTCTGCGCCGCCCGGCGGAAGAGCATCTCGGTCAGCTCCTGCTGGTCGACGCCGATCTCGTTGTCGTCCGCGAGCTTGTCGAGGATGATCTGCGCCTTGAGCGCCTCACGGGTGCGCTTCTCGATCTCCGCCCAGAACTCCTCGGGGGTGTCAGCCTCTTCCTCGGTCTCGTCGAGGTAGCGCTCGAGGGTGTAACCGGCCTGCTCGAGCTGGCTGTTGATCTGCTGGGTGCGGTTCTCGACCTCGGCCGCCACGAGCCCCTCGGGGAGTTCGAAGTCCGCCTTCTCGACGAGCTGCTCCAGCACCTTGTCGCGGGCCTGGTTGACCTGCTCCACCTGAGCCATCTGGTCGACGCGGGTGGCGAGGTCGGAGCGCATCTCCTCGACGGTGTCGAACTCGGAGATCATCTGGGCGAACTCGTCGTCCACCTCGGGCAGCGTCTCGGACTGGACCTTGGTGATCTCGACGTGGATGTCGGCCTCGGAATCCTTCGCCGGGCCGCCCACGAGCGTGGAGCTGAAGTCAGCGGACTCCCCCGCCGACTTGCCCGTGACGGCCTCGTCCAGGCCCTCCAGCATGCCGCCGGAACCCAGCTTGTAGGTCACGCCGGACGCCTCGGCGTCCTCGATGGCCTCGCCGTCCTTCGTCGCGGTGATATCGAGGGTGACGACGTCGCCGTCGGCGGCCGCACGGTCGACGTCTTCGCGCGTGGCGAAGCGCTGACGCATGATCTCGATGCGCTCGTCGACCTCGGTCTCGGTCGGCTGCAGCGGCTCGACCTCGACGGACAGCGTCGAGAAGTCGGGCAGGTCGAAGTCGGGACGGACGTCCACCTCGGCGGTGAACTCGACGAGCTCACCGTCCTCGAGCTTCGTCACGTCCACCTCGGGCTGGCCGAGCGGGACGGCGCCGGACTCGGCCAGCGCGGCCTCGTACGCGGACGGCAGCGCCTCATTGATCGCCTCCTGCAGCACCATGCCGCGGCCGAAGCGCTGGTCGATGATCTGGGCCGGCACCTTTCCCTTGCGGAAACCGGGGATGTTCACCTGACTGGCGATCTCGCGGTAGGCCTTGTTCAGGTGCGGCTGCAGGTCCTCGAACGGGATCTCGATGGTGAGCTTGATCCGCGACGGGCTGAGCTGCTCGACGGTGCTGGGCACGAAGTGACTCCTGTTGGTTGCTTGCGATTGACGTCGTGGAGCGGATGACGGGAATCGAACCCGCGTAGCCAGTTTGGAAGACTGGGGCTCTACCATTGAGCTACATCCGCGAAGGGCGCCGATCCAGGTTAGCCCACACCGGCGTTCGACACACGTCGGACCCGCACGACGGCCCGGTTCGGCGATCTCCAACGCTTGCGAGACGGCCCGTTCGAGGGATTCATCGCCCCGCTCCCGCTTCGGGGACCCGATCCTCCTCACCAGCCGGCGCCGCCGACAGCGCGCCAATCAGGCCCCGTTCGCCGCGATCCGCACCGGCAGCAGCGCCTGGGACGCCCGCCGCGCCTCGTCGACGAACACCTCGAGCATCCGGCCGAGGATGGGCGCCTCGTCGGGGTCCTCGGGAACGATCCTGACCCGAAGGTGCTCGCCCAGCAGACGGTTGGTGAACTCGACGATCAGCTCCTCCGACTCACCGAGCAGGAGTTCCAGGTCCAGGGTGCCCAGCGTCGGGGACTGGCCGGCCAGGCTGACGTCGAGCTCGGTGGCAACCTGCCGCAGCCATGTCTGCCGAACCTCGGGCGACAGCGAACGCAACTGCTCGATCGTGGAGCTCAGCTCGGGCTCGGAACGATCAGGCGACGGGGCCGAACCCGCCTCTGTTGGGACGGCGGCACCCCCGCCGGCGGCTCCCGACGACAGCGTCCCGGGGTCGAGACCCAGCGCGGATTCGATCTTGGCCCGCGTCGGAATGTGCGGCCAGCGCGTCCCGTCGAGGAACTTGCCCAGCGTGCCGGGGTCGATCTCGGCCGCTGACGCAAGCGCTGCGAAGGTCAGCCCCTGCCGCGCCATCTCGGTGCGCACCAAGGCGCGCGCTCGTTGCTTGTCGACCTCGTTGGTGGGCACCCGGTGGTCCTGACCTTCCTCAAAATCGCCCCTCCGCGGCCCGTCCCACGGCGGGAATCTGCAATGGAGCGTACGGGCATTGTCAGAGCATTCTGGCGGATCGCAGCGCATCGCCGCAGGACATCGGGCGAGGTGGAAGAAGGGCGAGGGGGGCGCCGGAAGGGACCAGTTTCCGCGCCCCCCTCTGCGTCTCGACAACCGGGGGATGATCGTCGGACGGTAGCCTCTGGCGCGCTGGGCGCGCCTCGTGCACAACGAAAACTTACCATGAAGTTCCCACAGCAGCCAAGCGATCTTCTGGGAACTTCCGAAACCTTCCTCCACTCTGGGCGTCAAATGTGAATCCCCTTATGGGATGGGGATTCGGCCGGGTTTGCCAGCCCCGGGGAGGTCTCCCCCCTCCTTCTGCACCACGAATGTGCGGGAGTGTGATGGCTCCCCGCACGATTGTTCAACGGGTATCAGCGGCTCGGGTCGGCTCAGCGTCGCCACCGCCCGCGACGGGGGATCGGCCCCCAGCCTCCTGCCGCAGGGGCTTGGGCTCGACCGTCGTCACGCACAGGAGATCGATCGCGCCGAGCGGTGCCGCAACGATCGTGGGAGCCACGACACGTCTGGTCGTCGAGGTGGCCGGTCCGCAGGCGTAGTCTGCCTGCTCAGTGCGCGTTCGACGCGCAGCACCCGGCCGGGCCACCCCGAGGGACGGAGTCGTCATGTCAGTCACCACCTCCCGGTCGCTGCTGGGTCCGGGCAACGAGTCGGCCGCGGCCGTCCTGCGGGCCGCGCTCGGCGACGACGCCGTCAGCACCCGCGCGCTCGACCGGGTGGCGCTGGCGGTCGACGCGTCCCACTATCTGCGGACCCCCGACGCCGTGCTTCGGGCCAGGTCGGCGTCCGACGTCGGGGTCGCCATGGGGGTGTGCGCCCAGCTCGGCTGGCCGCTCACCCTGCGATCGGGCGGCAGCAGCCTGTCGGGGCAGGCCCTCGCCGAGGGTCTGTGCGTGGATGTGCGACGCCACTTCCGCGACTTCGAGGTGCTCGACGACGGCGCGCGCCTGCGCGTCCAACCCGGCGTGACGATCCGGCAGGCGAATGCCGCGCTCGCGCGGTATGGCACCAAGCTGGGGCCCGATCCGGCGTCCGAGGTCGCCTGCACCGTCGGCGGCATGATCGCCAACAATTCCTCCGGCATGACGTGCGGGACCATTGCGAACGCCTACCGGACGCTCGAGTCCCTGACGCTGGTGCTGCCCAGCGGGACGGTCGTCGACACCGCCTCCCCCACCGTCGAGGATGATCTGCGTCGCCGCGAGCCCGCCCTCGTCGCGGTGCTCGAGCGCCTGCGCGACGAGATGCGGCGGGACGCGGTCCGCACCGACCTCGAGCGCCGCTACGCCATCAAGAACACGATGGGCTACGGCCTCAACTCCTTCCTCGACCACGACTCGCCCGTCAAGATCCTCGAGCACCTGATGGTCGGATCGGAGGGCACCCTGGGATTCGTCGCCGAGGCGGTCTTCCGCACGGTCCCGGTCCCGGCGCAGACCGCGACCGGCCTGCTGCTGTTCGAGTCCCTGGACACCGCCACCGCCGCGCTCGGCGACCTGGTCTCGTCCGGCGCGGCGGTCGTCGAACTGCTCGACGCCGCGTCCATGCGGGCGATGGGTTCCGACGCACGGGCGGTCCTGCCCGAGGGCTTCCAGCCGGACGGGCACGCGTCCCTGCTGGTCGAGTACCAGGGCGTCGACGAGGACGCCATCGCCCGCGGCATCGCGGCCGGGCAGGACGCGTTCGGCGGGTTGCGCGGGTTGGCGGACGCGCCCGAGCTCACGCGCAACCCCGCGCGGCGAGAGCAGATGTGGGTCATGCGCAAGGGGCTCTACACGAAGGTGGCCCGCAATCGTCCCACGGGCACCGCGGCGCTCCTGGAGGACGTCGCTGTGCCCGTCGCCTCCCTCGCCGAGGTGTGCGCCGAACTTCAGGGGCTGTTCGACCGGCACCACTACGCCGACGCGGTGATCTTCGGCCACGCGAAGGACGGGAACATCCACTTCCTCGTCACCGAGGACTTCTCCGGCCCCGAGTCGCTGCGCCGCTATGACGCGTTCACCGAGGACATGGTCGACCTCGTGCTCGGACGCGCCGGGACGCTGAAGGCCGAGCACGGCACCGGGCGCATCATGGCGCCGTTCGTCCGGCGGCAGTACGGGGATGAGCTCTACCGGGCCATGTGGGACATCAAGCACGCCTGCGACCCGCGCGGCGTCCTCAACCCGGGTGCGGTGCTCACCGAGAACCCGCGGCTGCACCTGGAGAACATCAAGAGGACCGACCCCGTCCGACCCGTGCTGGACGACTGCGTCGAGTGCGGCTACTGCGAGCCGGTGTGTCCGAGCCAGCACCTGACCACGACCCCGCGACAACGGATCGTCGTGCAGCGGGCGCTGGCGGCGGCGGAGGCGTCCGGGGCGGACCAGTTGGTCGAGGCGCTCACGGAACAGGAACGCTACGACGTGATCGAGACCTGCGCGGTGGACGGGATGTGCGTCACCGCGTGCCCCGTACAGATCAACACCGGCGACCTCGTCCGCCAGTTGCGGCGTGAGGGACAGCCTCGGGTTCTCGATCGCGCGTGGGAGGGGGCCGCTCTGCACTGGGACGCGGTGACGACGGCGGCGTCCGGGGGGCTGACGTTGGCCGGCGCCTTGCCGACGCCGCTGGTACGCGGGGCTCTCGGGGTCGCGCGAGCGGTCGCGGGGGCCGACGTGGTGCCGACGCTGTCCGCGGAGCTTCCCGCGGGCGGGGCGACGCGCAAGCCGCGGCCCGCCGACGCCCCGGACGCGGTCTTTCTTCCCGCGTGTGTGGGGACGATGTTCGGACCGGGGAACGCGTGTGGCACGGGTGTCGAGGCCGCCGTCCGAGCGCTGGCCGAGGCCGCGGGCAAGACCCTGACCACGCCCGCGGGAGTGCAGGAGTTGTGCTGCGGCACGCCGTGGAAGTCGAAGGGGCTGACGCGTGGCTACGACGTGATGCGCGACAAGCTGGCCTCGTGGGTCGTCGAACACACCCGGGGCGGCGCGCTGCCGTTGGTGTGCGACAACGCGTCCTGCACCGAGGGGATCCAGGTGGCCCTGCAGAATGCGGGCATCGAGGGGATCCGCGTGGTGGACGCCGTCGCATGGGTGGCCGAAGAGGTCGCACCGTCGCTGCCCCCGGTCAGGAAGGCCGGGCGTGCGGTCGTCCACCCGACGTGCTCGTCGACTCAGCTGAGCATCAACGGAGCGTTGATCACGTTGGCCGGGTTGGTCGCCGACGAGGTGCGCGTCCCCGAGCGCTGGCGCTGCTGCGGATTCGCCGGCGACCGCGGGCTGCTGCACGAGGAACTCACCGCCACAGCGACCCGAGATGAGGCGGCGGACGTCCGGGCGCTGGCGGCCGATCTCCACCTGTCGCTGAACCGCACCTGCGAGATCGGGATGACCCGTGCCGTCGGTAAGGAGTACGTCCACGTCCTCGTGGAGCTGGCGTCGCGGCTCCGATGACACGGCTGACGCCCAGGGCGTCCCTTCGCCGCGCACGGACCGCCTGGCCGGGGGGTAACCCCGGCCACAACCGCACTGACCGCGTGAAGAACCCCAGCGCGTCGTCGCCCCCGGGAGCATCCCCACCCGAAGAGCGCGTATGGCCGGCCCACCCCGACCACGCCGTCAGTCCGGCGGCCCACCCCCCAACACCGCGTCACTCCGACGCAACCCGGCCACGCAATCAGTCCGGCAGATCGACCACGCCCTCAGCACGGCGCACCCGAGGCCGTCCTCCGCGTCACGCTGGGGTCAGCCACACCCGAACCCGCGTCACTCCGGCCGATCGCACCCGGCCACCGCGTCACTCGGGGCGGGAACTCGGCGCCCATCCGCGGTGACCGGCCACCGCACCGGAAGCGCCGACCTCGCTCTCGAAAGTGCCCCGACTTCTCAGCGAATGAGGCAGAACGGATGCCCCGCCGGATCGAGGTAGACGCGGAATCCACCGTCCTGGGAGGGCTGATGCTCATGCACGATGGCCCCGACCTCCAGGGCATGCGGTTCGGCGGCGTCGATGTCGCCGACGCTGAAGTCGAGGTGGAACTGCTGGGGATGAGAACCGCCGGGCCACGTCGGCTCGACATAGTCGTCGATCCGCTGGAAAGCCAGCGTCGGGCGTCCCTCGGGGTTGTCCGGGCCGACCCCGCCGCCGGGCGGGACCAAAGTCACCCAGTCCCGGTCTGCTCCGTCCTCCATCGGCCAGCCGAGGAGGCGGGAATAGAACGTGCCAAGTTCCATGGCGTCCGGGCAGTCGAGCACAACCAGATCGAGCTTCACGGAGATCGTCATTGCCTCACGCTAATTCACCACCTCCGGCGGGCGATAGGCCCCCGCGCCGCTGGGGCGGGGTTTCCCGCCTCGTCTCATCAGCGACAAGCGAGCGGCGACGATCTGCAGGAGCTGGCGCCCGGTGTGCGCGGGCTTCGAGAGAAGGGTCCCCGCGGCTACGCGGACCACCTGCCAGCCCTCGATGGCGAGCTCCATGTCGCGGTCGCGGTCGTGGAGGAAGGCGTCCCGGGTGGTGTGGAACTCGAACCCGTCAACCTCGATGGCGAGCAGGAGGTCGGGCAGGGCGGCGTCCAGGTACGCGGTCCCCGCAGTCGACACCACGCGATGGTTGGTGCTCCAGGCACACGGAAGCGACAGGCCGCGCAACACGTGGTGAAGGGCGCGTTCAGCCTCTGACCAGGGTTGATCCCGGGAGTCGTGGAGCAGCCACCTGCGCCTCCGATTGCCGCGTCGGTGGGGCGTCTCGTCGAGGGCTGTCCAGAGTTGTGCCAGCGTCACCACTCGTCGGCGGAGCGCCTCGTCGATCACGCGGCCGCCGAGGTCGTCGACGAGGTCGAGCACGGTCTGCGCAGCATCCGTCACCCGCAGTCGTCCGATGGTGACGACGCGATCGGCCCCGAGACGGCGCCGCTGGAACCGGAACCCGGCGGCCGGGCGCGACTGACGCCGAACGGCGGTCACGACGGGTGCTTCCAGATCGGGCCACCACGTCAGGCGAGCCGCGGCCCGGCCCGTCACGACCGCGTCCGGTGAGGCCAGCATCAGCGCCCGAACGCGGAGCTCCACCACATCCGTCAGCAGGACCATGCGGTCGCTGTTTCCGGCTTCGGCGTCGTTCTCCGGAATCGCCTCGGCGGGCATTTCCGCGCGGCTCGGCGCCCAGATGCCCGGGAGGATGCGCCGAAGCCGGCCCTTGCGGGCCAGTCGGGAGACCGCTTGTCGCTGCGCAGCCGTCGCGCCGCGCGCGTCGACCAGCCCTGCCTGGAGAAGTTCCGGATCGAGTGCTTTCACTCCCTCCACTATGGGAATGTCCTCCCCGATCACGTCACAAATTCACCGTTCACTGTTCCCTAGGGGCCCGGCTCCGCCTCGATCGGCGGGTCCGGGGCGACTGACGGTGACCTTTGTGACGAACGATGGCCACGACCGGCCCTCGGGGCGAGCGCCTCCAGCGATTCCGGAGGAGACACTTGACGAAATCGCGCGGCGGGACGACGCTATCCGCGAACTTGATCGTTCAAACGGCGTCGCACGGACGGCATTGCCGCCGACCGAACCTTGATGGCGCCGGGCGAGCGTGATGGCGCCACCAGCCCGATCAGGGGCGCCGTCAGAAACCACAGGGAGGTGGACCGGATGAAGCGACCGACGCTCGTCAGCCTCGCCCGGGAACTCGGGGTCTCCCGCCAGACGGTCTCGAACGTTCTCAACGCCCCGCACCTGGTCAAACCCGAGACCCGCGAACGCGTGCAGGCCGCCATCACAGCGTCCGGCTACCGTCCCAATGTCGCCGCGCAGTCGCTCCGCAAAAGGCGCTCCATGACCCTGGCGATGCGCATCTATCCCACGTTGGACGGCATCAACGGCGCCGTCATGGACCGCTTCCTGCATCACCTCGTGGACGCCCTGCGCGGCCGTGGCTACCACCTGCTGCTGGTCACGGCGGACAGCTTCGACGACGAGGTCGAGGTGCTGCGCGATATGCATGAGCGGGGACGCATCGACGGATGCATCCTGACCGACTCCCATGTCGACGATGACCGGCCCACCCGGCTCGCTGATGATGGCCTCGCCGTCTGCGCCTTCGGCCGTCCGTGGGGCAGGACGGACGAGGCGTCCCACATCTGGGTGGACGTGGACGGCGCGGCCGGCACCCGCAAGGCGACGGAGCACCTGTTGCGTGCCGGGCATCGTCGCATCGCCTTTCTGGGTTGGACCGACAGCAGCGACGTGGGCAACGACCGCCGCCGCGGCTGGGAGGACGGCCTGCGCGCTGCAGGCCTGCCGGGTGAGGCGCTCGAGCTACGGACCGAGAGCGTCGACCGCTTCCAGGCCGGCTTCGAGGCGGCGGAGAGGCTCCTGTCCCGGGGCGCGGACGCCGCGGTGTGCGCGTCCGACTCCCTCGCCCTCGGCGCGCTCGAGGCCTTCCGTCGTCGCGGCATCACGCTTTTCCCCCGGGCGCCCATCGTCGGCTTCGACAACACCCCGATCGCGTCGGCCAGCGGCCTGTCGAGCGTCGACCAGTGCGTCGAGGACGCCGCCGAGGCTCTGACCGCGCGGTTCACCGCTCACCTGTCCCGCCAGGGTCCCTCCCCCACATCCGAAGCCGGCGCCCGCCTGCTCGAGCCCGAACTGGTCGTGCGCGAACTCGGCTCCCTGTTCACCCCTTGATCCCTGCCTCCGGGCACGGAACCAACCCCTCCCACCCGCGACGACGTCGCACCGACAACGAAGGAAGGTGAAGGAGTAAGCGCGTCGTATCCCTGGCCTCGGCGCGCGGACTCGCCGCGCGGCGCTCAGAACAGTGCGTCGCCGGCGACGCGACGCTCCATGTCCAGCAACGCCTGCTTGCGTTCGATCCCGCCGGCGTACCCGGTGATGGCGCCGTCGCTGCCGATCACGCGATGGCAGGGGACGACGATGCTGAGCGGGTTGTGCCCGTTGGCGGCCCCGACCGCCTGGGCAGCGCGCGGCTTGCCGATCTCGGCGGCGATCTCGCCGTAGCTGCGCGTCTGCCCGTAAGGGATCGCACGCAGCCGTTCCCACACCTGCCGCTGGAACTCGGTGCCCTCGAGCGCGAGCGGGAGATCGAAGGTTTGACGTTCGCCGCGGAGGTACTCCTCGAGCTGGCGGGCGGCTTCCTGAAGGACGCCCGGCGCGTCCTCGCGGCAACGTTCCTCGCCGACGTCCTGGCCGGAGTGCGGCTCGCCGAACCACACCGCCCGGAGGCGCGTGTCGTCACCGACGAGGATGAGCGGCCCGACGGTCGTGTCGTGCACAAGGTGCGTGAGGTCTCCGGTCATGGCGTCTCCTGAGGTCGTGAGTGTGGTCGGGGTAGTCGCGCGTAGAGCGAGGTCGGGTCGCTCGCCCACAGCAGCGCGGTCAGGTACGAGCGCCACGGACGGTGCCTCTCGGCCCAGGCGGTCAGGTGTCGCGGCTCGGCCGGCAAGCCCTGGGACGCCGCCGCGCGCCGGATGCCGAGGTCGCCGCCGGGCCACGCGTCCGGCTCGCCGAGCCCGCGGAGCAGTATCATCTCGGCGGTCCAGGGCCCGACGCCGGGCAGGGCGAGCAGATTCTCGCGGGCGCGCTCGCGGTCTGCGCCCGGACCGAGGTCGAGTTCGCCCTCGGCGAGCGCGCGGGCGAGACCGCGCAGGGTGCGTCGCCGGCTTGCGGGGATCCCCGGCAGCGCCTCGTCCGGGGCGTCGGCCACCGCAGCGGGTGTTGGGAACAGATACGTCGGCTGGCGGACGCTTTCCCCCTCGCGGGGCAGAGCGGGCCCCGGCACGTCGTCTCCGGCGCGTGCGCGCGACCCGAGCCCGGGGTCCGCGGTCGACTCCGTGCCCTGTTCGCCGGCACCGACGTCATCGGCCGACCCGGGCACCAACTCCCCCAGCGCGCGGATCAGCCGTCCGACGTGCGTGGACGCCGCCGCGCCGGACACCTGCTGGGCCAAGACCACCCGCAGCGCAAGCTCGGCGGCGTCCGGCGAACCGGGCAGCCGGACGCCCCTGGTCGCGGCGACCAGGCACGCCAGGGCCGGATCGGTCGCGAGGTGAGCGTCGACAGCGTCGGGGTCGGCGTCCAAGTCGAGGAGGCGACGGCAGCGTCCGATCGCGGTGGCCAGGTCGCCGAGGTCGGCCAGGCGCAGCGTGAGCCCGACGTGCCGGTCGCCCGGCCCGGGGGCGCGCAGCCGCACCTCGCCCGGTCCCCGTGGCAGGCGCAGCGTCCGGGCGAAGACCTGTTCCCCCGGGAGCCACGCCTCCACCCCGGGGGCCGCCGTGGCGACGAGGTGCCCGAACAGACTGGGCGCGTGCAGCGGGGCACGGAATGGGAGGCGCAGGTGCAACGTGAGATCGCCCGGTGGGGCATCGGCCGTCCGTCCGCCTTCGCGAGACGCGGCGTCCCTTGGCAGGGTCATCCCGGGTTGCCCCTCGGCGGTGAGCGCCACACCCCGGCTCTTCCTCCTCGCGGACGCCCTGAGCCCGGTGGGGGTGGTGGCGTAGACCTCCTGGACGGTGTCGTTGAACGAGCGGATGCTGGCGAACCCGGCCGCGTGCGCGACGTCGGCCATCGACAGCGAGGTCCCCTCGATCAGCAGGCGCGCGGTCTGTGCGCGCTGCGCACGCGCCAGCGCGAGAGGACCGGCGCCGAGCTCTGCGACGAGCAGCCGCTCGACCTGACGCGTCGAATAGCCGAGCCGCGTGGCCAGGCCGTCGACCCCGTCGCGGTCCACGACGCCGTCAGCGACGAGCCGGACCGCCCGCGCCGCGACATCGCCGCGCACATGCCAGTCCGGCGAACCGGGGGTGGCGTCCGGTAGGCAACGCTTGCATGCACGCAACCCCGCGCCCTGCGCGGCCGCGGCGCTCGGAAAGAACCGCATGTTGCGCACCTTGGGCGTGATCGCCGGGCAGCTCGGCCGGCAGTAGATGCCCGTGGACAGCACGCCTGTGACGAACCAGCCGTCGTAGCGCGGGTCCTTGCTGCGTACGACGGCCACGCACCGGTCGTGATCGAGGTACATCGCCTGGGCCATACTCACCATCCTGCCCCGCACGGCGCGGCTGTTCTAGCAGAAATCCGACATGACACCCGCAGGGGACGCGACCACCTAGCGACGGTGGGCGATCAGCAGCACCCCCGCGCCCACCGGCGTCAGCACGCTCTCGACGTCGCGGTCCGCGTCCACGACGGCGCGGAACTCGGCCACCTGCTCGGCGTGGGAGGTGCAGTTGTCCACCGCGATCAACCCGTCGCCAGCCAGGACGCGGCGAAGGTCGGGCCAGTACGCCGCGTACGCCGAGCGGTCGGCGTCGAGGAAGATGAGATCCCACGCCCCATCGGGCTGGTCCCTCAGGAACGCCCCCGCGTCCGCGACGACCAGGCGGACGCGATCCGCCAGCCCGACCTCGGCCAGGTTCTTTGCCGCTTCGGCCGAGCGTCCCTTGTCGTCGTCGACGCTGACGACCTCGCCGCCCTCGCCCGCGGCGTCCGCGAGCCAGATGCCGGAGTATCCGTTGGAGGTGCCGATCTCCAGGATCGGCCCCGGCGGGCGTCCCGACACCAGAAGGTGCAGGAGTTCGGCGCCGGCGCGCTCGACGTTGCGGTACTGGCGGTCATGATCGGGCTCGTCCTCGTCGTGCGCGCGTCCCGAGCGCAGCAACTCATCCAAGAACTTCAGCGTGGTGGCCTCCATGGCACCTCCCTTGACGGCGGCATTCTCGCATGCCGGCCGTCACTGCCTCTGAGATCCCCCGGACGCCGGTTGGTCGGGGCGACAGGACTCGAACCTGCGGTCTCCTGCTCCCAAAGCAGGCGCGCTAGCCACTACGCTACGCCCCGGTGAGGCGCCAGCTTACGGCGTCGGGCGCCTAGATGCCCAACTCCCCCAGCAACAGCCAGCCCAGCGCCGCGGCGTCCACGTGATCACGCTGGGCCTCGTCGGCCAGCAGCAACCGCTGCGCCTTCTCCGCGCAGCGCGCCGCCCGGATGCTCCCTGCCCAGCTCTCGGGAGACAGCCGCAGCAGCCCGATGCGCCGCGCGGCCTCCTGCGCCGAGACGCCCAGGCTCTGCCCGGGCAGCAGGTCGCCCAGGGAGTTGATCAGCCCGTCCAGCAGGGACGCCGACCGCTCGCCGAACTGCCGCGCCACCAGCGCGAGTTCGAGGTTCGCCAGGTCGCTGTCCGAGCGCCGGGTCAACACGTCCTGCACACGTGCGGGCGCGCCGCCGCTGACGCCGAAGCTCGTGAGCAGCAGCTTCATCGCGACCATTCCGAAGCCGGGCGCGACCGCGCATTCGTCCAGGGTCCCCCAGGCGTCCGCCAGCAGTGACTCGTCGCGGGTCGCCCCGGCCAACACGGCCGCGATGGCGACCGATTCGAGGTCGCGGCGGTCGAGCCAATCCTCGCGCTCGAGCCAATCCAGCGCCGACTCGGGGTCGGCGCACAGCCCGCGTCCCATCGCCTCCGCCACGAGCAGCCCCGCGCCGGATGAGCGCGACGACGGACGCCGCGACTTCGTCACCTCGACCAGCGGGGGCACCAGCTCCTCCAGCCGAGGTGCGGACGCGATCGACACCCGGCGCACGCCTTGCACGCCGTGCAGGCTGACGGCGCCGTGGCCGGGCCGGTCGCCGCCGACGACGGCCACGGCGTCCACGTGCGTGACCCGCATGTGCGGCCCGCCGACCACGCCTTCGTCGGGCGTCCGGAACTCGACCTCGTCGCCGGCGTCCACGATCACCTCCGGCAGCCAGGCCGGCAGCAGCGCGCCGAGCCCGGCGAGCGTCGCGCGCCGCTCGATCGTCAGGGACGCCTGGTGCCGCCGGAAGGCGCCGAGCGTCCCGTGCGGCGGCGCCAGGTGGAACGCCGTGCCCGGTTGCGGCTGTGACGCGAACGCCGGGACGTCCTTCGCGGCCCGCAGGAAGCCTTGGCGAAGCCGCAGCACCACCACGGGCCCCTCGCCCTGTGGGGGCGCCAGCGCGATGAACCCGTCCAGATCCGTGGTCCACGCCCAGCCCGACACCCCGTCCGCC
This sequence comes from Nigerium massiliense, assembly GCF_000826085.1. Lineage (GTDB taxonomy): Bacteria > Actinomycetota > Actinomycetes > Propionibacteriales > Propionibacteriaceae > Propioniciclava > Propioniciclava massiliense. The sequence goes on from NZ_CCYM01000003.1 coordinate 788,411, forward strand.
GGCACCACGGCCAGCCCCAGGTCGGGGAGCTCGACCGGCCGGTCGCCGCGGTTGTCGGCGCTCACCGACAGCGTCCACGAGTCGAGGTCGTCGAACAGCCGCACCCGGGTCTCGACGGCGTCCGACCGGGACAGCAACAACTCGCCCTCGCCCGGCTCGAACCCGGGCACCTCCTCGCCGGGCAAGCCGATCATCAGCGTGCACCACCGCGTCCCCTGCGGCTCGTCGATGAGCAGCCGACGACGGGACGCGTCGGGCGTCACGCGCAGGGCCGGGTCCGTCACCGCGGGCGTCCCCGCGATCCCTCGGGCTGGCAGCTCGGGCACCAGTACAGGTTGCGCCCCTGCAGGGTGGCGCGGGCCACAGGCGTGCCGCACCGCAGGCAGGGGTCGCCGGCCCGTCGGTACACGTAGACCTCGCCGCCGTGCCGGTCAACGCGCGGCGGGCGTCCGGTCGCCTCGGGGGTGTCCTCGTCCTCGACCGTGTCGATGCGGCCGTCGCGCACCCCCAGCGCCATCAGCGTCACCAGGTCGGCCCACATCGAGTCGAAGGTCGCCCGATCGAGCTGGACTCCCGGCAGCGCGGGGTCGATCCGGTGCCGGAACAACACCTCGGCTCGGTAGATGTTCCCTACCCCGGCGAAGATGGCCTGATCCATGAGCAGCGCTCCGATGGCCCGCTTCGAGCGGTGCACCTTCGCCCAGGCACGCTCAGGGTCCGCGTCCGGGCGCAGCGGGTCGGGGCCGCTGGAGGCGATGGCCTCGTCGCGCTCGGCGCCGGTGACGAGCCGGCACCAGGCGGGCCCGCGCAGGTCGGCGGCGTGGCCGTCCACAGCAATGCGCAGCCGCAGCGTCTCGGGGCTGGCGGGCACGTCGTCCGGCCCGAACCGCCACTTGCCGATGAGACCCAGGTGCACCCAGACGACCCGATCGCCGGCGAAGTCGATGAAGAGGTGCTTGCCGACGGCGTCCGCACCCACCAGCACGGTGCCGGTCAGGAGTTCGGCGGCGTCCGCGAAGCGGCCCTGGGGGCTGGTCACCCGCACGTGCCGTCCCGCGAAGAGGCGCGAGATCTCGGCGGCTTGGCGATGAATGACGTGGCCCTCGGGCATGGCGACCTCTCGACTCGGACGTGAGCCCGCGAGTCTACTCCGGGACGCCCGCGGCCCCACGAGCCGGCCGCCCGGTGCAGGCGCCCCCGCCTGCTGCAGACCGTGCCTACTGAGCGGCCTTCGGCGCCACGTGGTCGTCCTCGTACTGCGTCAACATGGCGATGCGGCGCACGTGACGCGGGTCTTCGGAGAAGGGCGTCTCAAGGAACGTCCGGACGATCTCGAACCCCACATCGAGCGGCTGCATCCGGCCGCCGAGCGCGACGAGGTTGGCGTTGTTGTGCTCGCGGCCCAGCCGGGCCAGCTCGGGGTTGTAGGCGAGCGCACACCGGACGCCCGGCACCTTGTTCGCGGCGATCTGCTCGCCGTTGCCGGAGCCGCCGAGCACGATGCCGAGCGAGCCGGCATCCGCGACGACGGCCTCGGCGCACGGGATGATGTAGACGGGATAGTCGTCCTGGGCGTCATAGGTGGACGCACCGTGGTCGATGACCTCGTAACCCAGGTCGCCGAGTTCCTTGACCAGGTACTGCTTCAGGTCGAAGGCGGCGTGATCGGTAGCAATGTGAACGCGCATGGTTCACTATTGCACTCTCTCCCACCGACCACGAGGGCCTGACCGACTCCGGTCAAGAACGGCGTCCGCCGCCGCTCAGTCGAAGATGGGGCCGACGTCGCGGGAGCGCTTGAGTTCGAAGAACCCGGAGTAGGCGGTGACCTTCTCGACGCCGTCGAACAGCTGACCGGCCTCCTCGCCCTTCGGCGCCGGCGAGATCACCGGGCCGAACAGCGCCTTGCCGTTGATGTGGATCACCGGCGTGCCGACGTCGTCGCCCACCGGGTCCATGCCCTCGTGGTGGGACGCCCGCAGCGCGTCGTCGTTCTCGTCGGTCAGGCCGGCCTGGGCCAACTCGGCGGGCAGACCGGCCTCGACCAGCGCCTGCTCGACGGTGGCGATCTCCTTCGGCTCGCCGCCCGGGTGGAAGCGCGTCCCGACGGCGGTGTAGAACTCGGCGAGCTTGTCCGATCCGTGCTCCTGCTCGACCTTCAAAGCGACGCGCGCGGGGAGCCACGCCGCATCCATCGCGGCGCGGTAGCTCTCGGGCAGGTCACGCCCCTCGTTGAGCACCGCCAGGCTCATGACGTGGAACACGGTCTTCACGTCGCGGACCTTCTCGACCTCGAGCATCCAGCGGGACGCCATCCAGGCCCAGGGGCACGTCGGGTCGAACCAGAAATCAACCTTGGTTGTCATGGCGACCAGCCTACGTGGCCGCGACCGGCGTCAACAGCGCGCACCCCCGCTGTGAAAAGCCTGCGTCGGCGCTCCCCTTGTGGCCAGTGTCGCAAAGGATAGTGTTCCCCCGATACCGACAGGCACCACCGGTTAGGACAACCATGTTTTCGGCCAACATCACCCGCGACGAGGCGGCACGCCGCTCCGAGCACCTCACCACGCAGTCGTACGACGTGCTCGTCGACCTGTCCGGGCGGGCGCCCGACGGCACGCCCCTCGAGGCGCCGGAGACGCACTTCGTGTCCACCACCCGCGTGCGCTTCCACGCCGACGACTACGACACCGACATCAACCTGATCGCTGACAAGGTCTACTCGGCGAGCCTGGACGGTCACGAACTGCTGCCCGAGGCGTTCGACGGCGAACACCTCGAGTTCTACGCCACCGACGGCGATCACGAGCTCGTCGTCACGGCGCTGTGCCGCTACTCCCGCACCGGCGAGGGGTTGCACCGCTTCGTCGACCCCGTGGACGACCGCGTCTACCTCTACACCCAGTTCGAGTCCGCGGACGCCCGCCGCATGTTCGCGTGCTTCGATCAGCCCGACCAGAAGGCGACCTTCGCGTTCACGGTGATCGCGCCGGCGTCCGGCCAGGTGCTGTCGAACTCGGCCGCGGTCGAGCCCACGCCGCTCGGCGACGGCTTCGCGCGCTGGGAATTCGCGCCGACCCCGCGCATCTCCCCCTACATCACCGCGATCTGCGTCGGAGAGTTCCACACCGTCCATGACGTGTACCCGACGCCGCAGGGCGACCGCCCGCTGTCGATCTCGGTGCGCCAGTCCCTGGCGGAGCACCTGGACGCCGAGCGCATCTTCACCACGACCAAGCGTGGCTTCGAGGTGTTCGAGGAGGCCTTCGGACGCCCCTACGCCTTCGACGACTACGCGCAGGTCTTCGTCCCCGAGTTCAATTTCGGCGCCATGGAGAACGCGGGCTGCGTCACGTTCCGCGACGAGTACATCTTCCGGTCCCGCATGACGGCGGCGAACTACGAGTCGCGCGACAACACGATCCTGCACGAGATGGCCCACATGTGGTTCGGCGACCTGGTGACCATGTGGTGGTGGGACGACCTGTGGCTCAACGAGTCCTTCGCTGAATGGGCCTCCCACTACGCCCAACAACAGATCGCGGCGCGCTACGGAACCGGCGTCGACCCGTGGTCCTCCTTCGGCAACCAGCGCAAGACGTGGGCCTACCGGCAGGATCAGCTGCCCTCGACCCACCCGATCGCCGCCGACATGGTCGACCTGGAGGCCGTCGAGCTGAACTTCGACGGCATCACCTACGCCAAGGGCGCCTCCGCGCTGCGCCAGCTCGTCGCCTTCGTCGGTGAGGACGCCTTCCTCGCCGGGGTCCGGGCCTACTTCGCCGAGCACGCGTGGGGAAACACCCACCTGGACGACCTGCTCGTCAAGCTCGAGGAGGCCTCGGGGCGCGACCTGTCCTTCTACACCCAGCAGTGGCTGCAGACCACCGGCGTGAACACGGTGGCCGCCGAGTTCGACACGGACGACGAGGGCCGCTTCACCCGCGTCTCGCTGCGGCAGACGGCGACGGCCGAGCACCCGACCCTGCGGCAGCACCGCATCGGCGTGGGCCTGTACAACCTCGTCGACGGACGCCTCGAGCGCACCGATCGTGTCGAACTCGACCTCACGTCGACCCCCGACGCGGGCGGCGACGGCCTGACCGCGCACACCGACGTCGACGAGCTCGTCGGCAAGCAGCGTCCCGACCTGCTGCTGCTCAACGACGACGACCTCACCTACGCGAAGATCCGCCTGGACGATCGCTCGCTCGCCACGCTCGTGGGCAATATCGAGAAGCTCGAGTCCCCGCTGGCCCGCTCGCTGTGCTGGGGCGCCGCCTGGGACATGTGCCGCGACGCCGAGTTCGCTCCGTCCGACTACGTCGATCTCGTGCTGCGCGGCGTCGGGATCGAGACCGACCTGACCGCCGTCAGCGCCGTCCTCGCGCAGGCTCGCACGGCCATCGACCAGTACTCCGCCCGCGACCGCAGCGTCGCGCTGGCCGACCGGTTCTCCGGGGGCGTGGCGCGGCTGCTGAAACAGGCCGAGCCCGGATCCGACCACCAGCTCGCCCTGGCCCGCGCCGTGTCGAGCTCGATCCGCGACGAGGTCGGCGCAGCCGTCCTCAAGGCCTGGCTCGCCGGCGAGGAGGTGCCCCCGGGTCTGGCCATGGACGCCGACCTCCGCTGGCGCGTCCTGACCGACCTGGCACGGGTGGGCGCGATCGAAGGCGCGGACATCGATGCCGAGGCCCGACGCGACGCCACCGCCACCGGCGCCGAGAAGGCGGCCGGCGCGCGGTCCGCGCTGAAGAGCGCCGAGAGCAAGGAGTTGTCCTGGCGCCGCGCCGTCGCCGAGGACACCCCCAACGAGACGCACGTCCAGATCTGCGGCCAGTTCGTGCAGAGGGGCCAGGACGACCTGCTGGCGCCGTATGCCGAGAAGTACCTCGACGTCATCGCCGCGATGTCGGACGGCCGCGACGGCTGGGGCGACAAGAGCTCGGCCATCCGCCAGCACGTCGTCTCGATGCTGTTTCCGCGCACCGTGGCCGACCACGCCTTCCTCGACCGGTTGGACGGCTGGCTCGCCGAGCATCCGCTGAACGACTTCGTCGGACGCCTGTTCGCCGAGCGCTGCGACGACGCCCGGAGGGCGCTGCGCTGCCAGCAGGCGGACGCCGCGCGGCGCTGATCCCAGGCGAGCGGCCGGCCGCCCGAGGCGGAGCGCCGGGTCGGTAGAGTCCGGGGAATGCTGAGAGTCAAGGACATCGTCGGCTGGATCACCGAGGCCTACCCGCCCTCGCTCGCCGAGGACTGGGACCGCATCGGGCTGGGCTGCGGCGACCCGGACGCCGAGGTCGGCTCGGTGCTACTGGCGATCGACCCGACCGCGGACGTCGTCGCCGAGGCTCGCCGGACAGGCGCCCAGCTGTTGCTCACCCACCATCCGTTGCTGCTGCGCGGCCTCCACGCGGTGCGCCGAGACGAGCCCAAGGGCCGGGTGTTGTTCGACCTCATCGAGGGCGGTATCGCGCAGCTGGCGGCGCACACGAACGCCGACTCGGCCGCGTCCGGGGTCTCGGACGCGCTGGCCGACGTCCTCGGGCTGATCGACCGGCGCCCGCTGCAGCCGCAGCCCGGTCCGGCCCTCGACAAGGTCGTCACCTTCGTGCCGCCGGAGCACGTCGAGGCGGTGATCGACGCCTTGGCCGACGCCGGCGCGGGCGCGATCGGCGACTACGACCGCTGCGCGTTCACCTCGCCGGGCACGGGGCAGTTCCGGCCGTTGCCGGGGGCCGAGCCCTTCCTGGGCGACGTCGGGGAGCTGGAGCGCACCCCCGAGGTGAGGGTCGAGCTCGTCCTGCCGCGCGGCCGCCGCGCCGGCGTTCTGCGCGCGCTGCGGGCGTCCCACCCCTACGAGGAGCCCGCGTTCGACCTGCTGGAGCTGGCCGCCGAGCCCTCGGACGCCGGCCTCGGCCGCGTCGGACGCCTCCCCGAGCCGCTGCCCGCCCGCGAGGTCGCCCGCCGGCTGGCCGCAGGCCTGCCGCCGACGGCGACGGGGGCGCGGCTGGGCGGGGACCCCGACAGGACGATCGCCACGGTGGCGGTGCTCGGCGGCGCCGGTGACTCGCTGCTCGACGACGTCCTCCTTACGGACGCCGACCTGTACGTCACGTCCGACCTGCGCCACCACCCCGCACAGGACTTCCTCGCTCGCCCCGGCGCCCCGGCGCTCGTCGACGTCCCGCACTGGGCGGCCGAGTGGACGTGGCTGCCGCACGCCGAGCAGATGCTGACGCGCCGGGCATCCGAGGCGGGCGCCGCCCTCACCACAACGGTCTCGACCCTTAACACCGACCCCTGGGTCGAGCGCTTCGGGGGCTGACACGACGACGCGCCCGGCGCCGAGGCGTCGGGCGCGTGGGCCGCACGCCGCTCGAGGCGGCGGAACCGATCCACGGGCGCGTCCCCGCGCGGTCACGGGTGACGCGCCGACGGTCAGTGGGCGGGGTTGCGCACCTCGACCGGCTCGTCGCGCCGGCTCTCGAGCATGGCCGGGGCGTCCTTCTCGACGAGGCCGGCATTCTCGCGGGCCTTCCGGCCCTGGAGGGCGTCCATCGGGAGCTCCTCGGCGTCGTCCTTGCCCATCCAGGTGCGGCCCATCGTCAACGCGAGGATGATCACCGCCACCACGACGGGGATGAGCAGGACGAACCAGAGGATGTCCAGGGCACCGTGGGCGGGGGCCTCCGGATAACCGGGCAGGGTCTGCAGGGGGATCAGGATCGCGCTCAACGGTGACATGGGAGAACCGTAGCGAATCCGTGCGCTAGATTGAACGCTCGATGGCCTCCCGGTGTGGCATCGGTAGGCAGGACGACCCGAGGAGCACCGGTGACACAGTTCCATGGCGGCGCGAGGACGGTGTGGGACGCCTCCGCCATCTCCCGGGCGCTGACCCGGATGGCGCACCAGATCATCGAGGCGAACGCAGGGGCCGAGGGCCTGACGCTGCTCGGCATCCCGACGCGCGGCGCCCCGCTCGCGCACCGCTTCGCTCGCCTGATCGGCGAGGCCGAGGGCGTCGAGGTCCCCGTCGGTGAGCTCGACGTCACCATGTACCGCGACGACCTCCGCCGCCAGCCCGTGCGCCCGGTCGGCCGCACCCGCGTCCCGCGCGACTCCGTGGACGACCGCGTCGTCGTCCTGGTCGACGACGTCCTCAACTCCGGCCGGACGATCGCCGCCGCGCTCGAGGCGATCAAAGACCTGGGCCGCCCGCAAGCCGTCCGGCTGGCCGTCCTCGTCGACCGGGGGCATCGCGAGCTCCCGATCCAGGCCGACCACGTCGGCAAAGACCTGCCCACCTCACGGGCCGAGCGGGTCGACGTCCACCTCAGCGAGGTCGACGGCGAGGACGGCGTGCTGATCGCCACCGGCGAGGAGGGCTGATGCGACACCTCCTGAGCACCGCCGACCTCAGTTCGGCCGAGGCGACCGCCATCCTGGACGTGGCCGAGGAGATGCACGACGTGCAGAGCCGGCCCGTGAAGAAGCTGCCGACGCTGCGCGGCAAGACCATCGTCAACATGTTCTTCGAGGACTCCACCCGCACCCGCACCTCCTTCGAGATCGCCGGGAAGTGGATGAGCGCCGACACCATCAACGTGTCCGCCAAGGGCTCCTCGGTGAGCAAGGGCGAGTCGATGCGCGACACCATGCTGACCCTGGACGCCATGGGCGTCGACTGCTTCGTCATCCGCCACCCCAGCTCCGGAGCGCCGCGACAGGCGGCCGGCTGGGTCACGGCGAGCGTCATCAACGCCGGTGACGGCCAGCACGAGCACCCCACCCAGGCGCTGCTCGACGCGTTCACCCTGCGCCGCCACTTCCGCGAGACCGCCGACGGCGAATTCGCCGGCAAGCGCCTCGTCATCGTCGGCGACCTGCTGCACAGCCGGGTGGTGCGCAGCAACGTCCTGCTGCAGCGCACGCTGGACGCCCAGGTGACCCTCGTCGCTCCCCCGACGCTGCTGCCGACGGACGTGGAGACCTGGGGGGTCAGGGTCACCCAAGACTTCGACGCCGCGCTGGCGGACGCCGACGCCGTCATGATGCTGCGTGTGCAGCGCGAGCGGATGTCGGGCGGGTTCTTCCCCACCGCGCGGGAGTACGCGGAGAACTACGGGCTCACCGCCGAGCGGCTGCACCGGTTGCGCCCGACCACGGCGATCCTGCACCCCGGCCCCATGAACCGGGGCGTCGAGATCTCCAGCGAGGCGGCCGACGCGACCGCGTCCCGCGTGCTGGACCAGGTATCGGCCGGCGTCGCCGTCCGGATGAGCGTGCTGTATCACCTCCTCGGCGGAGGGGAAGGAAACCGATGAGCGACCTGCTGATCACCGGCGCGAGGCTGGCCGACGGGACCACCGGCGACCTGGGCGTTCGCGAGGGTGTCTTCGTCGACCCGGCCGACCTCGGCGGCGACGCCGAGCGCCTCGACGCCGAGGGGTTGCTCGCCCTGCCCGGCCTGGTCGACCTGCACACCCACCTGCGCGAGCCCGGCCGCGAGGACGCCGAGACGGTCGCCACCGGCACGCGCGCGGCGGCCCGGGGCGGCTACACGGCGGTGTTCGCGATGGCGAACACCGACCCCGTCACCGACACCGCGGAGTCCGCCGCCTACGTCGCCCATCTGGGGCGCCGCGACGGCGACTGCGAGGTCGTCCCGGTCGGCGCCGTCAGCCGGGGGCTGGCCGGCGAGGAGCTCGCGGAGCTGGGCCTGATGGCCGAGCACGCCGGCGTCACCGTGTTCTCCGACGACGGCCGTTGCGTCCACGATCCGCTGCTGATGCGGCGCGCACTGACCTACCTGAAGCCCTATGACGCGGTCCTCGCCCAGCACGCGCAGGACCCGCGCCTGGCCGGTCCAGGCGCCTGCTGCCACGAGTCACAGATCCAGGGCGTCCTCGGGCTGCCGGGCTGGCCGAGCGTGGCCGAGTCGGCGATCATCGCCCGCGACGTCATGCTCGCCGAGTACTGCGGCGCGCGTTACCACGCCTGCCACGTGTCGACCGCCGAGAGCGTCGACGTCCTGCGCTGGGCGAAGAAGCGCGGCGTCCAGGTGACTGCCGAGGTCACCCCGCACCACCTGCTGCTGCAGACCGAGGAGGTCGCCGGGTACGACACCACCTATAAGGTGAACCCTCCGCTGCGCACCCGCGAGCACGTCGACGCGGTCCGCGAGGCGCTCGCGGACGGCACGATCGACGCCGTAGCGACGGACCACGCGCCACACGCCCAGCAGGACAAGGACCACCCCTTCGACGTCGCCCTGCCGGGGATGATCGGCCTCGAGCAGTCGCTCGCCGTGGTCATGGAGGTCATGGTGAACTCCGGCCGCATGGACTGGCCGACGCTGGTGAAGCGCATGTCGGCCACCCCGGCCGAGATCGGACGCCTCCGGCACCAGGGCCGCCCGATCGCGGTCGGCGAGCCGGCCAACCTCGTCCTCGTCGACCCGGACGCCCGAGCCGTGGTGGACGCCGCGGCGTCGGCGTCCAAGGCGCGCAACAACCCCTATGGCGGACGCGAGCTGCCCGATCCGGTCGTCGCGACGGTGTGGGCGGGACGCCGCACCTACCAGCGCTGACGCCGATGGTCGAGCCGATGACCGGGGCGGGCAGCCACACCTCAGCAGCCCGCCACCCGGTGATGCGCTGGGTGGACCGCCACAAGTACGCCCTCGCCGCGCTGTACGTGCCGGTGTTCCTGATCTGGTTCATGGCGCTGGAGGCCCGCCCGCCCGGCGGCGAGTGGGTGGCCTACAACCCGCTGGACGACCTCATCCCGTTCCGCGAGGAGTTCATCCTCGCCTACGCGGCCTGGTTCCCCTACCTCCTGGGCTTCGTGTGGTGGATTCTGGCCCGGCCGAAGGGCCGCACCGAGTTCCCGCGGGCGGCGACGCTGCTCATCACCGGCATGACGGTCTGCATGGTCATCTACACGTTCTGGCCGAACACCCAGCTGCTGCGTCCGAACCCTTATCCCCGCGACAACGTCTTCACCGACATCGTCAAAGCACTGCAGGGCTTCGACACTCCCACCAACGTCTGCCCCAGCCTGCACGTCTACACGTCGTTGGTGGTCAACCACTGCATCCAGCGCAGCCCCCAGCTACGCGGCCGGACCTGGCTGCGCGCCGGATCGTGGGTGCTGCTGGTGCTGATCGCCTCGTCCACGGTGTTCCTCAAGCAACACTCCGTCGTGGACGTCTTCTGGGCCGTCGTGCTGTTCGTGGCCCTGGTATGGGCGAGCAGGCTGGTCTACCGGTCCGTGGAGAAGCATCGGTCCCGGACCCCCTGACCGAAGCCAGGCGATCCGGGACCGACGAAAGCGGCCTGCCTCAGGCGTCCAGCTCCTGGGCCAGGGACAGGATCGAGGAGCGGGCGCCCGGATCGGCGATGCCGAGGAAGTCGCACACCTTGACGACCGACTCCTCCAGCGTGCCTTCGCCCAGCGGCTTGACCTGGTCGGCGCGGACGTCGTTGATCGGCGCGCCCTTACCGCGCAGGTGCAGCGTCCAGGCCGCGATCGCCCGCTCGGCGCCGATCGGCTCGTTGCCGGCGGCGCGCTCGGCGTTCAGCGCGGGGACGATGCGGATCGGCAGCTTCTGCGAGCCGTCGGCCGCGATGCGGGCCAGCTGGTCCTTCATGCGCGGGTTCTCGAAGCGCTCGACGAGCGCCTTGCGGTAAGCGGTGACCTCCTCGTCCGGCAGCGGCAGCTGCTTCTGCGCGACGTCCCACCACTGGTCGACCCAGCCGCGGATCTCGGGGTCGCTGATCGCCTCGTAGACGGTCTCCTTGGCCTTGACCGTGGCCGCGTAGGCCATCAGCGAGTGCGAGCCGTTGAGCAGCCACAGCTTGCGGAGCTCGTGCGGGGTGATGTCGTCGACGAACTGGGCGCCGCTCGCCTCCCACTGCGGACGTCCCGCCCTGAAGTCGCCGGAGATGACCCACTCGACGAACGGCTCGGTCGCCACGGCGGCCGGATCCTCCACGCCGGTCTCCTCGGCGACGGCCTGGAGCACCTCGTCGGACGCCTTCGGGGTGATGCGGTCGACCATCGTGGTGGCGAAACCGACGTGCTCGTCGATCCAGCCGGACAGCGAGGGGTCGACGATCTGCGCGAGGTCACGGATGACGCGCTCCGCCATCGCGCCGTTGTCGGGGACGTTGTCGCACGGCAGGAACGTGATGGCGCCGGCGTCCGCGTCGCGGCGGGCCACGAGCCCGGCGACGAACTTGCCGGGGGCCGTCTTCACGTCGGCGAGCTTGCCGGCCTTGATGACCTCGATGTCGGCCTTGACGCCGGCGTCGTCGGTGTCGAGGCCGCCCTCCGCGTTACGGACGTAGCCGCCCTCGGTGACGGTCGAGCTGATAATGGCGACCTGCGGGTCGGCGAAGTACTCCATCAGCTTGGCGACGTCCTGGCCCGGGTGGGTGTCGGAGATGGACGAGATGACCTCGTACTTGTTGCCCTCGGGCTGCTGCACGACGAGGGTGTAGAGGCCGTCCTGCTCCTTCATCAGGTCGGAGACGCCGGTGGTGCGACCGGAGAACGCAGCGATGCCCCACTGGTCGGCGTCGGGGGCCGTCTCGGTGTACCAGGCCTCGTGGGCGCGGAAGAAGTTACCGAGGCCGATGTGGACGATCTTCACCGGAGCCGCCGGGCGGCCGTCCTGGCTTCGATTGAGTCGACGAGTCACGTGTGATCACCTTTCTGCGACATCTCTTCGATGAGTCGGGAAGGAGTTGACGTATCCGCGAGCCTAGGCCATGGGTCCCCGCCCGGCGCCAGGGGTTGCTGACTCTTGACACCGCAGCCGTGGTCGGCGGCTCGGCGTCCGCGGGCGAGGCAATTCGCGTCCGCACGGGGCGCAACGCGAGAGCGACCTCTTATGCTGTGGCCAACGCACGATGCCGTGACCAGATGGGACCCCGCCGTGACTGAACTGATTCATCCGCCCGTCGACACCGTGGGCGGCCCGCACCAGACCGTGTCGGAGGAGCACCTGGACGCCTTCGTCGCGAAGAACCTCGACCCGATCGACTTCGACGGCAAGAAGGTCGTCCTGATCGTCCCGGACGGAACCCGCAGCTGCCCGCTCCCCCTGATCGTCCGCACGGTGCACAAGCACCTGATCGACCGCGTCGCGTCGCTGGAGTGCGTGATCGCGCTGGGGACCCACTCGTACATGGAGCCGGACGAGATCGAGCGCTGGTTCGGCGTCGAGCCCGGCGGCCTCGAGGCGGCCTATCCCGGCATGACGATCGTGAACCACGAGTGGGACGACCCGTCCATGATCGTCAACGTCGGCACGCTCACGGCCGAGCAGATCAAGGAGCTCTCCGAGGGCTCGATGGAGGAGGAAGTCCCCGTCGAGATCAACCGCCGCGTCGTCGAGGCGGACATCAACCTGGTCCTCGGACCGGTCTTCCCGCACGAGGTCGTCGGCATCTCCGGCGGCAACAAGTACTTCATCCCGGGCTGCGCCACCCACGAGGCGATCGACCTGTCGCACTGGGTGGGAGCGCTCATCGGCGTCGAAGACATGATCGGCAAGCCCGGCATCACGCCCGTACGCGCGATCATCAACGCGGGCTCCGAGCTCATCCCCAGTAGCCGGCTCGCGATCTGCATGGTCGTCCAGTCCGGCTCCGGTGAACTCGAGTTCGCCGCCTTCGGCACCACCGAGGACTCCTGGGCCGAGGCCGCCAAGGTCGCCTCCGAGACCCACGTCGTCTACGTCGACGAGCCCTTCAAGAAGGTCCTCGCGATGATGCCGACGCGTTACGACGACATCTGGACGGCCGCCAAGGGCTGCTACAAGACCCAGCCGGCGATGGCGGACGGCGGCGAGGTCGTCATCTACGCGCCGCACGTCACCGAGGTGTCCGAGGTCCACAAGGAGATCTACGACATCGGCTACCACTGCATCGAGTACTTCACGAAGCAGTGGGACCGGTTCAAGGATGTGCCCAAGGGCGTGCTCGCACACTCCACGCACGTGCGCGGCGCCGGCACCTATGACCCGGAGACGGGCGTCGAGAACAACCGCATCAAGGTGACGCTCGCCACCCAGATCCCGCCGGAGGTCTGCGCCCAGGTGAACATGGGCTACCTCGACCCCGACACGATCGACATCGAGCAGTGGGAGGCCGACCCCGAGGTCACCGTCCAGCCCAACGCGGGCGAGATCCTCTACCGCCTGGCCTCCGAGAAGGCCTGACCCTCTCCCGGCGTCCGGACGGCCGCGGCGCGCCGCGGCCGTCGCGTGAGGTCGGGCGGGCTCGTCCGGAGCGGGGATCAGGAGGCGGCGGGCCCTGTGCTGTGCCGGACGATGAGCCGCACCGGGACCGTGAGCGGCGGCTGCTCCGGGGCGCCGTTGTGGCCCAGCGAGGAGACGATGAAGCGGACGGCCGAGTCGCCGAGCATCGTGAGCGGGGCGGCGATCGTCGTCAGGCCGGGTTCGACGAGCCCGGAGGCGAAGTTGTTGTCGAAACCGATGATGCTGACGTCGCGCGGAACCGTCACCCCCCGCTCGGCCAGCCCCTTCATCAGGCCGATGGCCATCACGTCGTTGTAGCAGATGACCGCCTTGAGACGTCGCCCGGCGATGACCTCGGCGGCCGCGTGCCCACCGTGCAGCGTCGGCGCGAACGGTCCCACCCTGTTCTCGACCAAGCCGAACTCACGGGCCGAGTCGCGCACGGCCCGCCAGCGCACCCCGTCCGCCCAGGACGCCTCCGGCCCGGCCAGGTAGGTGATGTTGCGGTGGCCGTGCGCGAGCAGGTGCTGCACGGCCGCGCGGATGCCCTGGGGCATATCCGGCACGATGCAGTGCAGGCCGGAGACCCGCCGGTTCAGCACCACGAGGGGCATCGTCTTGGCCATCGTGCGGAGCTCGGTGTCCGACAGGCGCGAACTGGCGATCACGAGGCCGTCCAGCACCGGCATGGCGCGGCGCAGCATCTCGCGCTCCAGCGCCGGCGACTCCTGGGAGTCGGTGAGCGACACCATGAAACCGGCCTCGGCGGCGGCCGCCTGGGAGCCCCGGATGACCCGGAAGTTGAACGGGTTGGTGATGTCGGCGACGGCCAAGCCGATCATCTTCGTCTTCTGACGCGCCTGGGACTGGACCTGGCGGCTGCGGTAGCCGAGCTGCTCGGCGACCTTGCGGATCCTCTCGGCCGTCTGCGCCGAGACGCGGCCAGGCCGGGAGAACGCCCGCGACACCGTCGAAGGGCTCACACCAGCGACCTTCGCGACGTCGTAGATCGTCGCGTCGCCCCGGTTCTCGTCCGCTTCCCTGCCCACTCCCGAACCCTAAACGAGGTGGCAACCTGTTGCAACGGGGGAAAGGTGGGCGCGTTATGGCCGCGTTCCTCCGCGCCTCATACGCGCAAGGGCGGCGGCGCGAAAAGTCTCGCGCCGGCGCCCTCAGGCGATTCGTTCGCCGGGGAGGCAGCCGATCAGGCGGGGATGCTGAACACGTGCGTCGGGATGTCGACGACGAGCTCGTGCGCGAGCTCCTCGGCCTCTTCCATCGTGAGGCGGTGTTCGGCGACCAGCTCCGACAGATGCACGCAGTCGAGACGACGCGACATGTCGTGGCGGGCCGGGATCGACAGGAACGCGCGGGTGTCGTCGATGAAGCCGGACGTCTTGTAGAAGGTGCCGTACTCGGTGACGGCCCGACGGAACCGCTTGATCGCGTCCGGGGCGTCGATGAACCACCACGGGACGCCGACGTACAGCGACGGGTAGAAGCCGGCCAGCGGGCCGAGTTCGCGGCTGTAGACCGTCTCGTCCATGGTGAAGATCACCAGGCGGTAGTTCGGGTTCTTGCCGAACGCGTTGAGAACCGCGTGCAGCCCGTGCACCACGTCCACCGCGGTGGGGGCATCGCTGCCGACGTCGGCGCCGAACCTTTCGGCGGTCGCCTCGTCGTAGTCGCGATAGACGGCCGGGTGCATGGTCATGACCAGGCCATCCTCGGACGCCATCCGCGCCTGCTCGAAGATGAAGGTCTGGCGCAGCGCCTTGCCCTCCTCCGCCGTGATCTTGCCCTGGCGGGCGCGCTCGTAGAGGCGGTCGGCCTCGGCCTTGTCGAGCGGCTCGGTGCCGAGGTCGGCGTGGCTGTGGTCGCTGGAGATGGCGCCGTGGTCCTTGAAGTAGGCGCGGCGGTTCTCCATGGCCTTGATCCAGCCGTCGAAGGTGTCGGTGTTCTCACCGCTGACCTCCGCGAGCTTGTCCATGAGGCCGTTCCAGGCCTCCTTGGCGGGCTCGAGGTACTTGTCGGGGCGGAACGTCGGACGCACCTGGCGCTTGAACGACGCGTCGTTGGCGAGCTTCTCGTGGAAGGCGAGGTCGTCGCACGGGTCGTCCGTGGTCGCCATGAACTTGATGTCGAAGCGGTCCATCAGCGCGCGCGGCTTGAACTCGGGCTTCTCGATCGCGGACTGGATCGTGTCGTAGATCTGGTCGGCGGTTTCCTCGGACGGGGTGACGTCGACGCCGAAGATCTCGACGAGCTCCATCTCCATCCAGTACTTCATCGGGGTACCGCGGTAGAGCTTCCAGTTCTTGCAGAAGATGCGCCACGCGTTGCGGGCCTGGTCGGCGCTGAACTCGCTGCCGACGGGCACCCCGAGGTCGGCGAGGTCGACGCCCTGGCCGTGCATCACGCGGTTCACGTAGTGATCCGGGGTGAGCAGCAGGCTGGCCGGGTCGGAGAACGGGATGTCGTCGGCGATCCAGGCCGGCGGCACATGGCCATGGGGAGAGATGATCGGGAGATCCTTCACCTGCTGGTACAGCTTGCGCGTGATCGCACGCGTCGACTGCTCCGCGGGAAAGAGGCGGTCAGGATTAAGAGTCAACGGCACTGTCATGCCCGTCATTCTTACCCCCGGGCCGCGATGGGCTGCCAGGGGTTGTCGGCAGATGCAACGAAATCGCCTCGCGCGTGACGGGACGGTCACACCGGCCGGCGAATCGCGGCAACCACTCGACCCCGGCGCCCGTTCTTTGATCGAATGGGGAACTGACCGCGAGTGGAGGGGTGAGGATGCTTCGGCCTCAGGACGACGACGTGCGGGGCGACCCCGGCTCGGCCGCGGTCTCGTCCCGCGAGGGGCACAGCCACCGGGCGTGCGAGGGCACGCCCGTCCTCGTGGCGGAGGGCGACCCCGGCACGCACCCGCTGCCCCCGCCCATCTGGTCGCAAGAGTACGAGCAGGAGTACCTTGAGGCGCACCACGCGGTCTTCGACGAGTTCGAACAGATCGTGGGACGCCCGATGTCGGGCTTCGCCGACTTCGCGACGAGCATGAGGCAGTTCCCCCGGGTGGGACGCGCCCCGCGCGGCGTCCTCACCCGCGACCGCCAGCCGGAGGCGGCGCCCCACTACCTGCGTTCGGCCTGGGCGACAGACCGAGCTATGGACCCGTTCCACCCGCATCATCGACGAAAGAGGAAGAATGACTGACGACAGCAAGGTCGGCACCGCTGATATCGGCGTCGTGGGGATGGCCGTCATGGGGTCGAACCTGGCCCGGAACATGGCGCACAAGGGCTTCACCACCGCCATCTTCAACCGCACGTTCGCCAAGACCAAGGACGTGATGGACGAGCACGGCAGCGAGGGCGACTTCGTGCCGAGCGAGACCGTCGAGGAGTTCGTGGCTTCGCTGAAGAAGCCGCGCCGCATCGTCATGATGGTCAAGGCGGGCCCCGCCACGGACGCGACCATCGATCAGCTCACCCCGCTGCTGGAGGAGGGTGACATCCTGGTCGACGGCGGCAACTCCTTCTTCCAGGACACCCGCCGCCGCGAGGCCAAGCTCCGCGACATGAACCTGAACTTCATCGGGTGCGGCATCTCCGGCGGCGAGACCGGCGCGCTCGAAGGCCCCTCGATGATGCCCGGCGGCCCGAAGGAGAGCTACGAGCACATCGGCCCGATCCTCGAGAAGATCTCCGCGCAGTACGAGGGCGAGCCCTGCTGCACGTGGATCGGCACCGACGGCGCCGGCCACTTCGTGAAGATGGTGCACAACGGCATCGAGTACGCCGACATGCAGTTCATCGGCGAGGCGTACGAGCTGCTCAAGGGCATCGGCGTCACGCCGGACGAGGCCGCCGACATCTTCGCCAACTGGAACGAGGGCGACCTCGACTCCTTCCTGATCGAGATCACCTCCGAGGTGCTCCGTCAGAAGGACGCCGAGACCGGGAAGCCGCTGGTCGACGTCATCCTCGACGCCGCCGGCATGAAGGGCACCGGCACCTGGACCGTGCAGGAGGCCCTGAACCTGGGCGTCCCCGCCGCTTCGATCGCCGAGTCCGTCTTCTCCCGCGCCGTCTCCAGCTCCCCCGAGCTGCGCGAGCACGCCCAGGCCGCCCTGGAGGGCCCCAACGGCATCAAGGTGGACGACCGCGAGCAGTTCATCGACGACATCCGGCGCGCGCTGTGGTGCGCCAAGGTCGTCGCGTACGCCCAGGGCCTCGACGAGATCCGCGTCGCCGGCCAGGAGTACGGCTGGGACATCGACGTCGCCGCGTGCGCGCGCATCTGGCGCGCCGGCTGCATCATCCGCGCCAAGCTGCTCGACCGCATCAGCAACGAGTACGCGGCGAACAACCTCGTCACGCTGCTCGAGGCCCCGTCCATCAAGGCCGAGCTCGCCGCGTGCCAGGATTCCTGGCGCCGCGTCGTGGCCCGCGCCACCGAGGCCGGCGTCCCGATCCCGGGCTTCTCCTCGGCGCTGTCCTACTACGACATGGTGCGCGCTCCGCGTCTGAACGCCGCCCTGACCCAGGGTCTGCGCGACTTCTTCGGCTCGCACACCTACAAGCGCGTCGACAAGCCGGGCGTGTTCCACACGCTGTGGTCGGGCGACCGCTCCGAGGTCGAGATCGAGGCCTGATCGAGCCCTCCGGCTTCGCACACCGTCGATGCCGCGCCGGTTCTCCGGCGCGGCGTCGTCGCGTCCGGGTCAGGTGGTCCGGCGGCGGGCGTACTCGCGACGGCAGGCCTCGACGAGCGGTTCGGGCGGGCAGTCGCGTCCGGTCATCAGCTTGAGCTGCTCGATCCCCTGGCCCACCAGCAGGTCGAGCCCGTCCAGCGACGGGCGACCCGCGGCGTCCGCGGCGGACCGCAATGGCGACGGTCCGTGGCTGTAGACCGCGTCGAACGCCCCTCTCGCCAGCGCGACCAGGCCGGACGCCCACGACGGCTCGAGGTCGGTGGGCACGGTGTTGACGACGAGGTCGACCTGGCGTCCCGGCGTCGTCCCCCACGGCAGCACCTCCAGGGTCTGGCCGAACCGGGCGGCAGGACCGGCGAGGCTGCCCAGGGCGCGGCCGGCGTCCCGGGCCAGGACGGTGATCTCACGCACGCCGAGCATCGCCAGGGCCAGGAGCGAGGACCGGGCGGTCGCGCCGGCCCCCAGCAGGATCGCCGAGGTGGCCGACGTGATGCCACGCCAGCCGCACGCGGCGACCATGCCGGTGACGTCGGTGTTGTGCACCTGCGGCCTGGCGCCCCCACGGCCGAAGAGATAGGTGTTGCCGGACGCCAGCTGGCGCGCCCGCTCCGACGGCTCCCCCAGCGTCACGAGGCGTTCCTTCAGCGGCGCCGTACAGGCAAGGCCGACCCACTCGGGCCCGCAGTCGGCGATGAAGCCCGGCAGGTCGTCGGGCAGCATCTCGAACCGGTCGAACGTCCAGTCGGTGAGCCCGAGCAGTTCGTAGGCGGTGCGGTGCAGCACCGGCGACAGCGAGTGCGCGATCGGGGAGCCGAGGACAGCGCAGCGGTGGGTCATGGGATCTCCTGGCTGATGGAACGTCGAGCCACCGTAGCCCGAGGTGGCGAGGGCTCGCGACCACGGAACTTTGTCCGCCGTTCCTGCTACGTTCATCGCGTCTGGTCCTGGACGAAACGAGGAACCCATGCCCCACCCGCCCCGCATTGCTGCGCCTCGCGGCCGCAGTCTCGATCCTTCTCCTACCCCTGAGCGCCCTGCCCGCAACGGCCGCCCCGGCCACGCCCGACTCCCCCCCGTCGCCGAGCACCGCAGCTCCCGACCTCATCCGTGGCGCCAGCGCCGCCACGGTGGGCGAGACCTACATCGTGACGTTCAAGGACGGCACGTCCCCGGCCCGCACCGTCGCGGGCGCCAGCGCCGTCGGAGCGCAGGTGATCGCCCCGCTCACCGAGGTCTTCGACGGGGCCATCGTGCGCGCCACGAAGACCGAGGCGCAGCGCCTCGCCGCGCGCCCCGACGTGGTGCGCGTCACCCCCGACCGGGTCGTCACCGGCAGCGCCGAGACCCAGTCGAGCGCACCGTGGGGCCTCGATCGCGTCGATCAGAGGGCGCTGCCGCTGAACCGTACGTTCACCTACGGCCCCTCCGGCCACGGCATCACCGCCTACATCATCGACAGCGGCATCAACGCCAACCACACCGAGTTCGGTGGCCGGGTCGCCCCGGGCGTGGTCGTCCAGGACATCGGCACCACCATCGCCGACTGCCACGGCCACGGCACCCACACCTCGGGCACCGTCGCCGGCCGCACCTACGGCGTCGCGAAGTCGGCGACGATCGTGCCCGTCCGGGTGCTGGACTGCCAGAATTCCGGCACCGTGTCGGGCTTCGTCTCCGGCATGGACTGGGTGGTCAAGCACCACCGTCCCGGCCAGCCCGCCGTCGCGAATCTGAGTCTCGGCGCTCCCGCGGTGATCCCCGAGCTCGACCGGGCCACGCGGGCCCTGATCAACGACGGCGTCACCGTGGTCGTGGCGGCCGGCAACTCGGGCCAGGACGCGTGCCAGGAGTCCCCGGGGCGGCTGCCCGCCGCCATCACCGTCGGCGCCACCACCGCGTCCGACACCCGGGCCCCCTACTCCAACTACGGCACGTGCCTGGACACCTTCGCCCCGGGCGACCAGATCCTCTCCGCCGCCTACGACAGCAACACCGGCTCGGCCACCATGAGCGGCACGTCGATGGCCACCCCGCACGTCGCGGGCGCCGTAGCGCAGTATCTGGAACGCCACCGCACCGCCACCCCGGCGCAGGTGACGAGCGCCCTCCTCGGCGCCGCCACGACCGGACGGGTGAAATCCCCCGGCGCCAGGTCTCCCAACCGGCTGCTCTACACGGCCGGGTTCACCGCCGAGGCCGCGTCCGGCTCGTACTGGCCCGTCGGCCCCAACCGCATCCTCGATACGCGCACCGGCAATCCGGTGGCGGCCAACAGCTCGCGCACCATCGCCGTGCGGGGGCGGGGCGGCGTCCCGATGAATGCCTCCGCCGTCGTGCTGAACGTGACGGTCACGCAGCCGCGCACCGCTGGCAACGTGGTGGTGCATCCCGCTGGCATCGCGGCGCCGACGGCGTCCAACCTGAACTTCGTGCCGGGCCAGACCGTCGCGAACCTGGTGACGGTGCGGCTCGGCACGAACGGCCAGGTCACGCTGCGCAACAACGCCGGCGGAAGCAGCCACCTCATCGCCGACGTCGCCGGCTACTACGTCGCCGGGACGCCCACCGCGGCGGGCACCTATCAGTCGCTGGTGCCCGCGCGCGCTTTCGACAGCCGCACCGGCACGAAGCTTGCGCCGAACGAGTCCCGCGCCGTGCAGATCACGGGGCGGAGCGGCGTCCCGTCTGCTGTCGGCGCCGTCGTCGTCAACCTGACCGTGACCCAGCCCACTCGCGCGGGCCACCTCACCGCGTACCCCAGCGGCACCCCGGCCCCCTCGTCGTCCAACGTCAACTTCGGCTCCGGGGAGACCCGCGCGAATCAGGCGGTCGTCAAGGTGGGATCCGACGGGCGCATCAGCCTGCTCAACAGCTCCGCGGGCAGCACCCACGCGATCGTCGACATCGCCGGGTACTACCTGCAGGGGACGCCCACGCTGCCCGGTACCTTCGTCGCGCTGAACCCGGCCCGCCTCTACGACAGCCGGCCCAACGACCCCGTCGCCGCCGCGACGAGCCGCTACCTGCCGGTCGGTGGCCGCGCCGGAGTGCCCTCCACCGGCGTCACGGCGGCCGCGCTGAACGTCACCGTGACGAGCCCGACGTCGGCCGGCAACCTGACGGGGTACCCGCACGGCCGCAATGAGCCCGGCACGTCGAACCTCAACTTCGTCGCGGGGAGCACCGTTCCCAACGCGGTCATGGCCGAACTGGGCGAGTACGGGGCGGTGCGGGCGAAGAACAGCTCGAAGGGCACGATTCACCTCGTCGCCGACGTCTTCGGCTACTTCAAGAGCTGACGCGATGTCTCGGGAAGGGAGCCTGTCGTGACCGCCGCCAGTCCGGCGCAACGGGACCGCGCGCTCGGGGCGCTGCTGTGCCTCGCCGTCGGGGACGCGCTGGGCATGCCCACGCAGTACCTGCCGCAGGAGGTGATCGCCCAACGCTACGGCGTGCTCGACGGGTTCCATCCCGGGCCCGACGACAACGACATCAGCCGCGGGACGCCGGCGGGCACGGTCACCGACGACACCGACCAGGCCCTCATCGTCGGCCGACTGCTGGTGGCCGGACGCGGCCGCGTCGACCCGCACGCGCTGGCCGCCGACCTGCTCGCGTGGGAGGCACGGATGCGCGAGCGCGGGTCGCTCGATCTGCTCGGACCTTCGACGCGGCGCGCGCTCGACCTGGCCCGGCAGGGCGTCCCGCCCGATCGGACCGGGCGCTGGGGTGACACCAACGGGGCGGCGATGCGCATCGCCCCGGTCGGCGTGGCCTTCTCGGCCGAGCCGCTGGACGGGCTCGTCGACGCCGTCGCCCAGGTCAGCGCCGTCACGCACAACACGCAGTTGGCCATCGCGGGGGCGTCAGCGATCGCCGCCGCGGTGAGCTCGGGCGTCGGGGGCGCGCGCCTGACCGAGTCGCTCGCGATCGCCACGGCCGCGGCCAGGCTCGGCGCGCAGCGCGGCCATTACGTGGCAGGCGCCGACGTCGCCACGCGTGTCGCCTGGGCTCTCGACCTCGTGTCCGGACGCCGCCCCGAGGACGCGCTGGGCCTGATCTACCGCCTGGTCGGCGCGGGGGTGGCCACCCAGGAGGCGGTGCCTGCGGCGCTGGCGATCGCGTCGCTGTTCCCGGCCGACCCGTGGGGCGCCTGCCGGTACGCGGCCAGCCTCGGCGGAGACTGCGACACGATCGCAGCGATGGCGGGGGCTGTCGTGGGCGCGCACAACCCCGTGACGTCCGTCCCGCCGCACATCCGTGCCGAACTGGACGCCGCCAACCCCGGCCTGGGGCTGCCCGACCTCGTCGACGGGCTTTTGGAGCTGAGAACCGGATCGGGCAGCGGCGTCCGATGAGCGGGGCAGGGCCGCAGGCAGCGGGGGGCGCCGTCGCGCGACGGGTGGGGGTGATCGAGACCCGCGGCATCGAGCCTGTGCCCGACGATGAGCGCCACGGCGGCGCGCTCGGCCTGTTCTGGATGTGGTTCGGCGCCAACATGGGCGTCCTCGGCATCACGCTCGGCGCGTCACTGGTCACGTTCACGGGCCTCAACGTCGCCCAGGCCGTGGGCGTCGCCGCCGTCGGCTCCCTGGGCTCGTTCCTCCTGGTGGGGGTGCTCAGCACCGCGGGCATGCGCAGCGGCGCCCCGGGACTGACGCTGTCCCGGGCCGTGTTCGGCGTCCGCGGCAACTGGGGCCCGACGCTCGTGTCGTGGCTCGGGTTCGTGGGCTGGGAGACCGTGATGTGCACCACCGCCGCCTTCGCGCTGGTGGCGGTGCTGGCCCAGCTCGGGGTCACCGCCGGTCCCGCGCTGACAGCCGTGTGCGTGGTCGCGGTCGTGCTGGTGGCCGCGTTCATCGGCCTGTTCGGGCACGCGACGATCATGTGGCTGCAGAAGTGGCTCACCTGGATCTTCGGCGCGCTCACGCTCGTGGTCGTGGGCTTCCTGGTCGTCACGGTCGACTGGGCCGCGGTCGCGCAGCTGCCGCCCGGACCGCCGGAGGCGGTGATGGCCGGGGTCGGCTTCATCGCCGCCGGCACCGGCATCGGCTGGGTCGCTGCCGGCGCCGACTACGCTCGCTACCTGCCGCGTTCCGTGCCGTCGGGCCGCATCGTCGCCGCCACCGTGCTCGGCGCCGGGCTGCCGCTCATCGTCATCGCCTCGACCGGTGCGCTGATGGCCGCCGGGGACCCGGAGCTCGCGTCCGCGAACGACCCGGTGGCCGCGATCGGCGCCTCGCTGCCCCCGTGGATGTACGTCCCGTACCTGATCGCGGCGGTGTTCGGGCTGATCGCGGCTGCCGACCTGTCGATGTACTCCTCCGGGCTCAACCTCCTGACGGGCGGGATCCGGGTGCGGCGTCCCACGGCGGTGGTCGTCGACGCCACCCTGATCACGCTCGGTGGGCTCTACATCACGGTGGTCGCGCAGGACTTCTACGGCCCCTTCACCACGTTCCTGACCCTGCTCGCCGTGCCGCTGACGGCCTGGGCCGGCATCGTGCTGGTCGACATGGGCCGGCGTCGCCGTGATGACCCGCGGGCGCTCCTCGACACCCGCCCCGGCAGCGAGTACTGGTACCGCGGCGGCGTGCGGCCCGGCGCGGTGATCTCCTGGATCGGCGCGATCGCGCTCGGGCTGTGCTTCGCCCACGCCGAGGTCGGCGACACCACCTGGTTCGCCGGCCCGCTTTCGGGGACGTGGCTCGGCCAGAACTCGCTCGCCTGGCTCGTCGCGGGAGTCACGGGCGCGCTGCTGTTCGCGGTGCTGCGCGCCCTGACCGAAGGTCGGTCGCCGGCCACGTCCCCGGCCGCCCGCCACCGCGACGCAAAGGGCGACGGTGCCTGAACCCGCCGGCATCGTCAGCCTGGGCAGCATCCTCGTCGATCTCGCCGCGGACGTCCCCGCCCTGCCGCCCCGCGGAGGCGACGTCCTCGCGAGCGGCGGCCGCATCCAGGTCGGCGGCGGGTTCAACCTCGCCGCCGCGGCGGCACGCTCGGGAGCACGCTGCCGCTACGCCGCCCCGCACGGCACGGGCCCGTACGGCGACCTGGTGCGGGCGGCGCTCACGGCCGAGGCCATCGCGGTCACGACGCCGCCGCGCACCGACGGCGACACCGGCTGGTGCCTCGCCTTGGTGGAGCCCGACGCCGAGCGGACCTTCGTCACCGTGCCCGGGGTGGAGGCGCGGCTCTCCCCCGCTGACCTCGCCGCCGCCCGCGTGCTGCCGGGCGACCTCGTCGCGGTCTCCGGCTACGACCTGTGCTACCCCGGCAGCGGTCCCGTGCTCGAGGACTGGCTGGCCGGCCTGGACGCCCGCGTCCTGCTCGATCCGGGTCCGCTCGTCGCGGAGATCCCGCCCCGACGGCTCGACCTCGTCCTGTCGCGGCTGACCGTGCTGACGCTCAACCGCCGGGAAGCCGCACTGCTGGTCGGGCCCGTGGCCGACGACCGTGCGCTGCTGGCCGGGCTGCGCGAGCGCCTGCCGCGCGCGGCCCTGGTCGTCCTGCGGATCGGGGACGCCGGCTGTCTCGCCGCGGGCGGTGAACTCGGGGACGAGACGCTCGCGCTGGACGCACCCGCGGTCACCGCGGTCGACACCACCGGCGCGGGCGACACCCACACCGGCGTGCTGCTCGCCGGGCTGGCGCGCGGCGACGACCCTGAGGCGGTGCTGACGAGGGCGAACGCCGCCGCGTCCTACTCCGTGACCAGGCGTGGACCGGCAACCGCCCCGACGACCGCCGAACTCGACCGCTGGCTGGCCGCCCGCTGACGCGCGGCGACCGCCGACGCGGCGATACCCCACGCCGGGCGAACGTCCTCAGCCTGTGGCCACCGCCGGCCACCGCTCGGCGGCGGCGCGCAGTTCGTCCGGCAGCGGCGCGGGGCGCAGGTCGGCGTACCCGTGCACCAGGACGGTCGTCGAGGTACTGAACACGGTCCCGTCATCCGGGTCCGCGATCTGCTGGACGAGCGTCACGGACGTCCGGCCCGCGCGGGCGATCGCCGTCCGGACGACGATGGGCTCGGTGCGGAACTCGATCTGGCTCTGGTAGCGCAGGTCCTGCCGGGCGACGAGCCAGCTGTGCTCCGGCTCGGCGGTCGAACTCCTGATGGACTCCCCGTCGAGCAGCTCCGCCATCAGCTTCACCCGCGCCTCGCCGACGAAGTCGTAGAAGCGGACGTTGTTGACATGCCCGTAGGAGTCCAGGTCCGACCAGCGCAGCCGTACGGGACAGACGTGCGCGGCGTGTCCGATCGTCCAGGAGCCGATGTCGCGCAGCCCGTCGTCGGTGTCCTCCTGGATCGAGCGCAGGTAGTCTCGCTCGGCCGTCCCGAGGCGGGTGGGGCGTCCGACCTCGAAGTCGTACACGCAGCACACCGTCCGTGCCCGGACGACCAACCGGTCGCCGTCGAACACGTCGTAGCCGATCGTGAACTGCGCCGCGCGCACCTCCACGACCCGCAGGTCGACCCGCAGCGGACGCCGGCTGAACAGGATCGAGCCCAGGTACTCCACCGTGTGACTGACCACCACGATGCCGTCGCCGAGCAGGTGCGCCAGCGGGCCGGCCAACGTGAAGTCGACGCGTGCCTCCTGGAGCAGGTCGACGACCTTGCCGTTGTTGACGTGGCCTTGCGCGTCCAGGTCGAGCCACCGCAGCGGGACCTCAAGCTGGAACGTGCTCACGCCGGCAACTCCGCGTCGTAGAGCGACTCGACGACGTCGGCGTACCGCTCGGCGATGTGCGCCCGCCGTACCTTCATGTTCGGCGTCATGATGCCGGCCGACACGCTGAACTCGTGGTCGAGGATGGCGTACCGCTTCACCGTCTCCCACCGCTCCAGCTTGCTGTTGGCCCGCTTCATGAACCGGTCGATGGAGCGGCGGACCTCGGGCAACTGCGTCAGTTGCTCGTAGCTGAGATCTTCCTTCTTGTGCCGCTTGGCCCACTTGTCGAGGGCCTCCGGATCGAGGGTGACGATCGCCGAGATGTATTTGCGGCCGTCCCCCACCGCGACGACCTGGGACACGTACGGGACGTTCGCCGCGATCGCGTTCTCCACCTTCTGCGGCGCGACGTACTTCCCGCCGGACGTCTTGAGCAGGTCCTTCTTGCGGTCGGTGATGGTGAGGTAGCCGTACTCGTCGAGCGTGCCGATGTCTCCGGTGGCGAACCAACCGTCCGTCAGCACCTCGGCGGTCAGCTCGGGCGCCTTGTGGTAGCCCCGCATGATGCCGGGTCCGCGGACGAGGATCTCGCCGTCGTCGGCGATCCTCACCTCCGAGCCGGGCATCACGGGGCCGACCGTGCCGAACCGCGGGCGGTCGGGCAGGTTGAGGAACGTCACGGCGCTGGTCTCGGTGAGGCCGTAGCCCTCGACGATCGTGATGCCGGCCGAGTAGAACCACTCCTGCACCTGACGGCTCAGCTTGGCGCTGCCGGAGATGAAGTACCGCAGCTTCCCGCCCATCCGCTCCTTCAGCTGGGAGAACACCAGTCGGTCGGCGACGGCGTACCGGGCGGCCAGCCCGCGCGGCACCGGCGTGCCCTTCAGCCGATACGGACGCGTCTGCGCGCCCACCGAGAACGCCCAGCGCGCGATGCGGCCCTTCACCCCGCCGGACGGCGCCGAGGTCACCACGGCGTTGCGGACCTTCTCGTAGATGCGGGGGGCGCCGCACATCACCGTCGGGTGGGTCTCGTCGAGCCCCGCCATGATGCGGTCGGTGCGACCGTCCACGAAGGCGGCGAAGCCGATCTGCAACTGCACCGCGACGAGGCACTTGCCGAAGACGTGCGAGAGCGGCAGCCACAGCAGGTGGCTGTCAGTGGGCTCGATGATGCCGGTGGATTCGACGGCGACGGCCTCGTAGGTCCAGCACTGGTGGGTGAGCTCGACGCCCTTCGGCGTTCCCGTGGTGCCGGAGGTGTAGATGAGGGTGGCGAGCGTGTCCGGGCCGGTGGACGCCGTGGCGTCCCGCACGCAGTCGGGGTGCTGCTCCAGGTACTTGGTGCCGCGCGCGACCAGCGTCTCCCAGGTGATCAGCCGCGGGTCGGACGCCTCGGGGTCGTCCTCCATCATGATGACGTGCTCGACGAGGCCGCGCAGTTCGTCGTGCGACTGCAGCTTCGCCAACTGTTGGGCGTTCTCCGCGACGAAGAACCGCGAGTCGGAGTGCGAGACGATGTGGGCGAACTCCTCGCCCTTGGTGTTGGGGTAGATCGTCGTGGTGGCGCCGGCGGCCATGCTGACCGCCAGGTCCATCAGGATCCACCGCATCCGCGTAGACGAGGCGATCGAGACGCGCTCCTCATACCCCAGCCCCAACGACAGCAGCCCCGCGGCGAGCGTCTCGGCCTGCGCCTTCGTCTGGGCCCACGTCAGGCTGGCCCAGGCGTCGTCGGCGGCCCGATATCGGAAGGCCTCCAGGTCGGGAGTCTCCTCGGCACGGCGCTCGAGCATCGCCCCCAGCGACGGTGCGCAGCGTGCGAGAATCTCTTCGCGTTCGGTCATCGGACTCCTCCCGTGTCGACGAAGGGGCTTCGCCCTTCCCGTGGGGTGAGGTTACCGGAGTTATCGACAGTTGAACGGTCAACTTCATGCTACAATAGAGCGCATGACCACACTCGCCGACGTCCGATGGCTCGACCATCGCCAGCAGAAGATCTGGCGTAGCTTCCTGACGGGCAGTGCGGCGATCGATCGGCACCTCGACGAGGCCCTGCGACCCTACGGCCTCGACCTCGGCGAGTACGAGATCCTCGTCGCCCTCTCCGAATCCGAGGATCGACGCATGCGCATGTCCGAGCTTGCCCAGGCGGCCCGGCAGTCGCGTTCGCGGCTGACGCACACCGTCGCCCGCATGGAGAAGAAGGGCTACATCGAGCGCCAGAACTGCGCCGACGACCGGCGCGGCGTGCTGGCGCAGCTCACCGACAGCGGGTTCGCGCTGCTCGAAGAGGCCGCGCCCGTGCACGTCGACTCCGTGCGCCGCTCGTTCATCGACGCCGTCGATCCGGATGACCTCGAAGCTCTCGGAAGGGCCATGGCTGCGGTCGCCGCGGTGGCAGACTGACGGTGTGACCGTCCACGCCGCCACCGACCTCGAGCGCCTCAACGAACGCCTGCTGGCCTCGGCGTTTCCGCAGGCCGACGGTTCGACGCTGACGCGGGCCCTCTACTCCACCGACGCTTCCCTGTACCGCGTCGCCCCCCTCGCGGTGGCGCACCCGAGCGACCAGGCCGCGCTCGCCGGGCTCGTGGACGCCGCGCTCGCGTCCGGCATCCCCCTGACGCCCCGCGGCGCGGGCACCTCCTGCGCGGGCAATGCTGTCGGGCCGGGGCTCGTGATCGACACGGCCCGCCATCTCACCCGCATCCACCACCTCGACCCTGAGCAGCGTGTCGCCGTGATCGACCCCGGGGTCGTCCAGACCGTGCTCACCGCCGCCGCGCTTCCGCACGGCCTGCGGTTCGGGCCCGACCCGTCCACCGCGAACCGCTGCACCGTCGGCGGGATGATCGGCAACAACGCCTGCGGACCGCGCGCGCTGGGGTACGGCCGCTCGTCCGACAACGTCGTCGCGCTGGACGTCATCACCGGCACCGGGGAGCGGCTGCGACTCGATTCCCGTGAAGACCTCACCGCGTCCGACTCCCCCACCTTGCGCGCCCTGCACGAGCTCGTGGCCGCGAACCTCGGGCTGATCCGCACCGAGTTCGGTCGGTTCTCCCGGCAGGTCTCGGGGCTCAGCCTCGAGTGGCTGCTGCCCGAGCGCGGCTTCGACGTCGCGCGGTTCTTCGCGGGTACCGAAGGCGCCCTCGGCGTCATCACCCAGGCCACGGTGCGGCTGGTCGCGGACGACCCGCACAAGACCCTCGTGGCGCTCGGCTACCCCACGATGCCGCAAGCTGCCGACGCGATGCCGTCGATCCTGCCGTTCAAGCCGACCGCCGTCGAGGGCATGGACCGGCGCATCGTCGACGTCGTCTCGCGTGCCCAGGGCGCGGACGCCGTCCCCCGGCTGCCGGACGGGGACGCCTGGATCTTCGTCGAGCTCACCGACACCGACGCGGACGACCTGGCTGAGCGAGCGGCCGGGCTGCTGGCCGCGTCCGGGTGCCAGGACGGCGAGGTCGTCACCGACCCGGTCGTCGCGGCCACGCTGTGGAAGATCCGCGCGGATGGCGCCGGCCTCGCCGGCGTCAGCCTGGACCGGCCCGCGTACGGCGGCTGGGAGGATTCCGCCGTCCTGCCGGAGAACCTCGGCCACTACCTCCGCGACTTCGACGCGCTGCTGGACAAGCACCACCTGCACGGCCTGCCGTATGGACACTTCGGGGACGGCTGCGTCCACTGCCGCATCGACTTCCCGCTGACGGACGAGGGCGGCACCGCCGCGTACCGCTCCTTCATCGAGGACGCCGCGCGGCTCGCGGCGTCCTACGGCGGCTCGATGTCGGGCGAGCACGGCGACGGGCGGGCGCGCTCCGAGCTGCTGCCCGTCATGTACTCCCCCGAGGCGATCGCGCTGTTCGGCCAGGTCAAGGCCATCTTCGACCCCCGCAACCTGCTCAACCCGGGCGTCCTGGTCGACCCGGCGCCGTTCACCGCCGACCTGCGCGCCCCACAGGTGCGCCGCTCGCCGCTGTGGTTGACCGACGAGGCGTTCGTCGAGGACGTCCACCGCTGCACGGGCGTCGGCAAGTGCGTGACCGCGAGCCGGGCCGGCGGCGTCATGTGCCCCTCGTTCCAGGCGACCCGCAGCGAGAAGGATTCCACCCGCGGGCGCGCCCACGTGCTGCAGGAGATGATCAACGGCACCCTCGTCAGCGCCGGCTGGCGGTCGGCGGAGGTGCACGAGGCGCTCGACCTGTGCCTGTCCTGCAAGGGCTGCGCACGCGACTGCCCCGCCGGCGTCGACATGGCCGCCTACAAGTCGCGGGTGCTCCACGAGTCGTACAAGGGGCGGCTACGCCCGATGAACCACTACGCCCTGGGCCTGCTCCCGCTGTGGGGACGCCTCGTCCAGCGCGTCCCGGCCGTGCTGCCGCGACTGGCCAACGCCGTGCTGCAGGCGCCGGGGCTGCAGGGGTTGGTGAAGCGCATCGCGGGCATCGACCCGAAGCGGACATCGATGCCGCGGTTCGCGGTCGGCTCGAACCGGCGCAAGGTCCGTGTCGCGCTCGAGGCCGGACGCCCGCTGGCGCTCAGCCGGCGCGGACGCCGGGCGCTCGGGCGATCGAGCCTGACCCCGACCGGCGCGCCGGAACGGCCGCAGGGGCGTCCCGTGGTGCTGTGGGTCGACTCGTTCTCGGACGCCTTCGAGGGCGACACCGTCGCCGCCACCGCGGCCGTGCTGATCGAGGCCGGGTTCACGCCCCGCCTGCTCGAGCGCAAGGCCTGCTGCGGGCTCACGTGGATCTCGACCGGCCAGCTGGACGGCGCCCGGCGCGAGCTGCGCGCCGCCACCGACGTGCTGCACCCGTTCGTCGCGCAGGGCGTCCCGATCGTCGGCACCGAGCCCAGCTGCCTGTCGGTGTGGCGCTCGGACGCTCTCGAGCTGCTCCGCGACGACCCCCGGGTGGCCGAGGTCGCGCGCAACACGTTCACGCTCGCCGAGCTGCTCGCCCGCACCCCGGATTTCGCGCTGCCCGACCTGTCCGGGCACACGGTCGTCGCCCAGCCGCACTGCCACCAGGCGTCCGTCATCGGCTGGGCGGCTGACGAGAAGCTGCTGAAGGCGACCGGCGCGACGATCGTCCGTGTCGGCGGCTGCTGCGGGCTGGCCGGGAACTTCGGCATGGAGAACGGCCACCACGACGTCAGCGTGGCGGTCTTCGAACAGGACCTCGGCAAGGCCATCGACGCCGCGGGGCCCGCCGCGATCGTCCTCGCGGACGGGTTCTCCTGCCGCACCCAGGTCAACGACCTGCGCGGACGCCAGGCGCTGAGCCTGGCCGAACTGCTGGCAGCCCATCAGCCGGTGAGCTGACTCCCGCGCCTCCGTGCGGCCGTGGCTCTAAGATCCGTCGCCGCACCCGGAGCCTCCTCGACGACCGGCGCTCCCCGGGCAGACGCAGACCTTCGCGGACGCCTCGATGACGAGCGAAACGGGCCCGGATCATGCGATCCGGGCCCGCGTCGCGCCTTGTCAGGCAGCCATCATCGGGTTCAGCGGCCGGTGCCGCCACCCAGCTGCTGCAGGTCGGAGGCCGGGATCGTGGCCTCGGGCTGCGGAGCGGTCAGGTTGGGGTTGTCCTCGTTGAACTCAAGGACGCCGTCGAGGTGGAAGTCGGTGGCGGCGAGCTTCGTGGCGCTGGCGTCGCCGTCGGTGACGGGCCAGGTGCGGGCGACATCGTCGAGGTCGACGACGACACGGCTGATCTTGCCGTCGGCCAGGTCGACGGTGGTGTCGAGGTTGGCGCCGTCCTTGATCTTCTTGACGGCGTCCTGGGCCTGCTCGTCGGTGAACTTGTCGTTGGGGTCGACCGCGGCGAGCGCGGGGAGGAGCTTCTTGGCGTCCGTGACGACCTTGTAGGTGTCGTCGTCGACCTTGGTGACCTCGGAGTTGTCCATGAAGGCGGCCTGCACCTTTGCGGGATCGGTGGTCGGGGTCGCCTGCGGGGACGCGCTGGCCTGCGCCTGCTGCAGCGCCTTCTGCACAGACTCGGAGTCGAGCTCGACCCACTTGCCGTCGATCAGCGGAGTGATCCACGGCTTGGAGGACGCCTGGTCATTGGCCGCCATGCGAACCTGGTCGCCCGTGAACAGACCGGTGGCCTGGCCGATGCCGTCCACGTCGGCCTTCGCGAAGGCGCGCTTCTCGAGCCAGGTCAGATCGACGGCCTTGCCGTCCACCGCCAGCTGGAACGCCCCGTCGAGGTTGGCCGGGTCCTTCTCGTGGTTGAGCTCGGCGCCGCGGGAGTGCATCGACACCTTCATCGTCAGCTTGGGCAGCACCTTGGCGAGCGTGGTCTGCATCTGCTTGTTCGAGGAGCTGGACGGCGACGCCGAAGCCGTGCTGTTCATCGCGTCCATCGCCTTGGTGAGGTCTTCCTGCGTCGTGTCGAACCGGAAGGTCGAGGTCAGGTCCTTGCCCTGCCCCGTGTTCGTGGCGGCCTGAGCCAGCGCCTCCTTCGGGTCTGCGGGGGCCGGGTTACCGCCAGGGGTGTTCGCTCCGGTCTGGGTGCAGCCGACGACGAGGAGAGCGGCGGCCACCGCGGGGGCGGCGATGATCTTGCGCATGGGGTGTGATCCTTCCGAGGTGGATACTGGGCTTTCGGATGTTGATTCTGATGGATGCGAGGGTCAGCGACCACGCCGTGGTCCCCAGCCGACCGCGACCGAGACCAGACCGTCGATGAGCAGACAGGCTCCGACGAGCACCGAGAACTGGACGATCGTCGGTGCGACCACCTCCGCCAGCACGAGTCCGCCGACGAACAGCGAGACGAGCCCGGCGAGCACGAGCGGCCCGCGCAGTCCGGCGTCCTCGCTGGCGGACGCGAGCCGCGCCACGCCGTTGACGAGGAAGACGAACGCGGCCACCACGATCAACAGGTTCGCGCCCAGCCACGAGTATCGCAGCGTGATGAGGCCGAGCACGAACAGCGTGGTGCTGGCCACGAACTCGGAGTAGAACCCGGCGCGCAGTCTCCCGAGGAAGGACACGACCACGCCGACCGCGCCGCCGATCAGGGCGAGCGCACCGGTCGCATACAGCGTGGGCGGCATAGCCACGATGCAGGCGGACAGCACCAGGACGCCGGCGACGGCCAACAGCATCCCCACGACCACGTCAGCGGGACCTCCCCGGTTGGGACGCGAGCTCATGGGCACCTCCTGACGCGATGGATGGGCCCTCCCCCGCCGCGCGGACCGGGCAGGCGCGGCGGCCGCGGGAGGGCGGTGGTCATCATAGCTGGGCCCCCGGAGCGCAGCCCTATACTGAGGGACGGCCCTGACACGATCCCTACCACCCAGCAAGGTTGGTCCATGCCTGAGTTCATCTACACGATGCACAACGTCCGCAAGACGCTCGGTGACAAGCTCATCCTCGACAACGTCACCCTGTCGTTCTACGAGGGCGCCAAGATCGGCGTCGTCGGACCGAACGGTGCCGGAAAGTCCACCATGCTCAAGATCATGGCCGGGCTGGAGAAGCCGAACAACGGCGAGGCGATGCTCAAGAAGGGCGCCACCGTCGGCATCCTGCTGCAGGAGCCCCCGCTGACCGAGGACAAGACGGTCATGGAGAACATCGAAGAGGCGGTCAGCGAGACCAAGGGCATGCTCGACCGCTTCAACGAGATCGGCGTCGAGATGGGCGACCCGGACGCCGACTTCGATGCGCTGATGGAGGAGATGGGCAACCTGCAGACCGAGCTCGACCGTCGCGAGGCGTGGGAACTCGAGAGCCAACTCGAGCAGGCGATGGACGCGCTGCAGTGCCCGCCCGGGGACACCCCCGTCGATGTCCTGTCCGGGGGCGAGCGGCGCCGCGTCGCGCTGTGCAAGCTGCTCTTGCAGCAGCCCGACCTCCTGCTGCTGGACGAGCCCACCAACCACCTGGACGCCGAGAGCGTCAACTGGCTGGAGGGTCACCTGAAGACCTACCCGGGAGCCGTGCTCGCCGTCACGCACGACCGCTACTTCCTCGACAACGTCGCGGAGTGGATCTGCGAGATCGACCGCGGCCGCCTGCACCCGTACGAGGGCAACTACTCCACCTACCTGGAGACCAAGCGCGGCCGCCTGCAGATCGAAGGCAAGAAGGACGCCAAGCGCGCCAAGATCCTGGAGCGCGAGCTCGAGTGGGTGCGCGCCAACCCGAAGGCCCGCCAGGCGAAGAACCGCGCCCGCCTCGCCCGCTACGAAGAGCTGGCCGCCGAGGCCGAACGCAACCGCTCGATCGACCTCGCCGAGATCAACATCCCACCGGGCCCGCGCCTGGGCGCGGAGGTGCTGAGCGCCGACCACCTCACCAAGGGGTTCGGCGATCGCGTGCTCATCAAGGACCTGTCGTTCTCGCTGCCGCGCGCCGGCATCGTCGGCATCATCGGCCCCAACGGCGTCGGCAAGACCACCCTGTTCAAGATGGTCGTGGGCGAGGAACAGCCGGACGCCGGCGACCTGCGCGTCGGGCAGACCGTCTCCTTCAGCTACGTCGACCAGAACCGCGCCGGCATCGACCCGCAGAAGAACGTGTGGGAGGTCGTGTCGGACGGCCTCGACTACATCAAGGTCGGCAGCTTCGAGATGCCGTCGCGTGCCTACGTCGCGTCGTTCGGCTTCAAGGGACCCGACCAGCAGAAGCTCGCCGGGGTGCTCTCCGGCGGTGAGCGCAACCGCCTCAACCTGGCACTGACCCTCAAGCAGGGAGGCAACGTGTTGCTGTTGGACGAGCCGACCAACGACCTCGACGTCGAGACCCTGCAGTCGCTGGAGGACGCGCTCCTCGAGTTCCCCGGCTGCGCCGTGGTCATCTCCCACGACCGCTGGTTCCTCGACCGCGTCGCGACGCACATCCTCGCCTGGGAGGGCGACGACGAGAACGAGGCCAACTGGTTCTGGTTCGAGGGCAACTTCGCCGACTACGAGGCGAACAAGGTCGAGCGCCTCGGCGTCGACGCGGCCCGTCCGCACGCGAGCAAGCACCGTCGGCTGACGCGCGGCTGAGCCCACCGTGACCGAGCGAGCGCCGCAGACGGGCGCCCCAATGATCGCCGAAGATCAGCTGCGCGAGCTCGCGCGGACGGAGCAGCCGTCCGGCAAGCGGCGATCCGCCATCGCGGTGGCGGGCGCCGCCACCCTCGGCTCCGTTCTGTTCGGCTACGACACCGGCGTCATCTCGGGCGCGCTGCCCTACATGGCGATGCCTCCTACGGCCCGGGGCCTGGGGGTCGACCCGTGGCAGGAGGGCTTCATCGGCGGCGCCCTGCTCATCGGGGCGGCCATCGGGGCGCTGGTGACCGGACGCCTCGCCGATCGCAACGGCCGACGCCACACGATCCTGGTGCTGGCGGTCATCTTCCTGGTCGGCTCCGTCGGGTCGGCCCTGGCCCCGATCGTCGAGGTCATGTACCCGTTCCGGTTCATCCTCGGGTTCGCGGTCGGCGGCGCGTCGGCCACGGTCCCGGTCTATCTGTCGGAGACCGCGCCGCAGCGCATCCGCGGCACGATCGTGGCCGCCGATCAACTGATGATCGTGTCCGGGCAACTCCTCGCCTTCCTCGCCAACGCCGGCGTGAACCACGCCTACGGCGGTCCGCAGCTGACGGTCGCCTCTGATCCCTCCGGCACGGTGCCGCCCGGGCCGCATCCCTGGGACGACGTGGCGGGCTTGCAGGCCTCCCGCGGCGGACCTCTCGACCCCGCGACCTGGCAGTCGCTGGTCGACCACCTGGTCATCAGCGGCGGTAACGGTTCGGCGTGGCGAGTGATGCTGGTGCTCTGCAGCATCCCGGCGATCGCGCTGTGGGTCGCCATGCGGCGCATGCCCGAATCTCCCCGCTGGTCGATGGCCAATCACCGCTACGTCGAGGCCGTCCGGTCGCTGCTGCGGCTGCGCGACCGCGACGACCCCGCCACCGGGGACGAGTTGGGCGAGATGCTCGCGGTCCAGCGGCTGGCCGAGGCGCAGCCGCGGGCGTCCCTGCGCGATGTGCTGCGGACGCCGTGGATGCGCCGGCTCTTCGGGGCCGGTGTGCTGCTTTCGGTCTGCAACCAGACCACGGGCGTCAACACCGTCATGTACTACGCGCCCAAGGTGCTCGAGTACGCGGGGCTCGGCGCCTCGGCCGCGATCACCGCCCAGGTCTCCAACGGGATCATGTCGGTGATCGGGGCCGCCGGCGGCCTGTGGCTCATCCACCGGTTCCGCCGCCGACAAGTCCTGATCACGTGCATCGTGCTGGTCGCCGCGTGCATGTTCGCCCTCGGCGGGCTGTTCACCTGGCTCATCCAGCCGCACCTCGCCTCGGGCACGCTGCCTCCCGCCTACGCCCCGACGCTGATTCTGGTGGTCATGGGCTTCTTCATGCTGGTGGTCCAGGCGGCCAACGGACCCGTGGTCTGGACCATGATGGGCGAGATGTTCCCGTCCCGGGTGCGTGGAGCGGCCGCCGGTGCCGCGGTGTTCTGCGGCTGGATGACCAACGCGCTGATCACGGTGACGTTCCCGACCCTGTTGGCGACCCTCGGCGGCGGGCCGACGTACGCCGCCTACGGCGTGTTGAACGTCGTCGTCGCGATCGCCTTGTTCAAGGTGATGCCCGAGACGTCCGGACGCTCGCTCGAAGAGCTCGAGGGCGACCTTGAGAGCCGCTACGACAAGGCGCTCACCAGCAGCCGCTGACCGAGACGGCACGCGGGGGGCGACGCACGCTGGGGCGACGCAGGCGGCGTGCCGCTCGCGCCGCCCTCCGCTCACCCGGGGCGGGCGCCCGTCACGCGGCCGGCGCAGCGGCACCCTCCGCGGCGAGTTCCTCGCGGGCCTCAGCGTCGGCTGCCTCGGACGCCTCGTAGGGCGACTCCATCATCGGAGCCTCCTCCATCGCCGACGACCGGGCGAAGCGGCTCGTGCCGCGGCCGAGGTCGTGCCCGAGATGCGTCGCCTCGACGACCAGCCCCTCCTTGACGACGCCGTCCGCGTCCGTCCACGTTTCGCTGCGCATGCGTCCCGAGAGAAACACCGGGTCTCCCTTGCGCAGGCTGGCCTTCGCGTTGTCGGCCAGCGCGCGCCAGCAGGTCACGCGCAGCCAGGTCGTCGCCGGGGTGTCCTCCCACTTGTCGCCGACGCGGACCCGCGGCGTCACGCCGACGCGGAACGAGGCGCGGGCGACCCCGGACTCCGGACGGGTGTACCAGACATCGGTGCCGACGTTGCCGGCCAGGGTGACGATCGTTTCCATGGGCATGGTGCTTCTCCTTCTCGTAGGGTCACCCCCACGATGGGATCGGCCTCGCCCCGGGCGTCAGCACATCCGTCCGCTGTGGATGGTCATCCGCACGGAAGGAGACCGTCAACGCGCCCGTGCCACCGCCGTCCGGGCCGCCTTCAGCCGCTCGAGCTCGACCTCGACGGGCTGCACGACCTGAGACTGGGTGACCGCCGCGATGCGCTCGGTGAGCACGCTGCCGGCCCGGTTGGCCTTCGACCGAGCCCCGATCTCGATGAACAGCCGACTCAGCAGCGCCACGAGGATGCCGCCCGCCACGCCGATGCCCAACAGCAGCGTCGGGGCGGGGATGTTCCACCAGTAGACCGTGGGGATCGGCGGGGAATGACTCAGCAGCGCCACGAGGATGCCGCCCGCCACGCCGATGCCCAACAGCAGCGTCGGGGCGGGGATGTTCCACCAGTAGACCGTGGGGATCGGCGGGAACTGCAAGAACGTCAGGATCAACGGGAGGAACAGCCAGAGCAGGCCCACCACCGCGGCAAGGAACAAGATCCACTGCACGACGTTCACCAGCGGCCACCAGCCACCGCCGCGGCCCATGTGCAGGTCGGCGGTCGCGATCGACGAGTCCAGCTCGTCAGGGAGCGTTTTGTCGTTGCTGCGTGCCGCCGAGCGGACCGCTTCCGCCCAGCCGCGCGGCAGTCCCCCGGTCGTCGCCTCGACGAGCCCGCGCAGCGCGCCGTCCAGCTGCGCCTTCTGCACCGGCGTCGCCTTGGGCAGCGACGTCCGCGCCGTGGACGCCTCGAGTTGCGCCTGCTCGCGCCTGGCGCCCCGCGACGGCAATCCCAGCCGCTTCAGCGGATCGGGGCGGAAACGCTGAAGCCACTTCAGCACCGGCCAGCCCGTCGCCAGGGTGCCGCGGTAACGCCACGCGTTACGGACGCCGTCGACCACGATCGGGACGCCCGCGGCCTTGGCCGTGCTCTCGTTCAGCTCTCGCCTGGTGCGGGCGCTGACCTCGGGGACCCGTTCGTCGCCCAACGTGCGGGCAAGCGCCTCGGCTCCTGTGGACACGTCCGCGGAGAACCGCTTGGCCGTGGCCGTCTTCTCCCGCACCGTGCGCTCGATCAGCTCGCGCAACTCCCGGACGCCCTGCCCGGTCAGCGCCGACATCGCCATCAGGGGCGTCTTCTTCAGGCCTTCGGAGTCCAGCAGGCGCCGAAGGTCGACCATCGTGTTGCGCAACTGCTCGGGCGTGAGCCGGTCGGCCTGATTCAGCACGACGACCATCACCTCGGCATGGTCGGCCAGCGGCTTGAGGTAGCCGTCGTGCAGGGCTCCGTCCGCGTACTTCTGCGGATCGACGATCCAGATCAGCATGTCGACGAGCTTCACCATGCGGTCGACGGTCATGCGGTGCCGCAGCTCGGTCGAGTCGTGGTCGGGCAGGTCGACGAGCACCAGGTTCGAGTACGGCCCCTGCCCGGACGCGATGAGGTGGCGGCGCGGGACCTCGAGCCAGTCGAGCAGTTTCGTCGGCAGCTCGGTGCCCCAGACGGCGGCCATGGCGTCCGCCGTGGTGGGACGGGTGACGCCTGCGGTGGCGAGGGTGGTGCCCGACAGCGCGTTGAAGCTGCTCGACTTGCCGGAACCCGTCGCTCCCGCGAGCGCGATCACCGTGTGGTCGCCGGACAGCGCGAGGCGCTCCCCCGCCCGCCTGACGATGTCGCTCGCGTCTTGGACCGGGCCCTCCGGCGAGCGTCCGCGGCTCAGCTTCGCGGCCTCGTCCAGCGCATCGAGGCGGCCCGCCAGATTCGTCTCACTCATCGTCCGACCTCACCCGCCGGCCCTGCGTCGGATCCGGCGGATCCAGCACCTCGCCCTGCACCGTCTCCGGCTCAGGGCGGTCGCCCCACCGCGGCGCCTGGCGGGACGGCGCAGGATCGTCCAGCAGCCCGAACTCGGCCAGGACCTCCGCATCGTGGTCGCTGAGACCGGCCTCGTCCGCCTCATGGTCGCTGAGCCCGGGCTCCTGCGCATCGTCGCGGACGCCGTGCTCGACCGGTTCAACCCGGACGCCGTCGTCCGGGGCGGACTGCCAGCGCCGCACGCCGGGCTCGTCCTCGTCGGCGTCCGGCTCGTCGTGCTTCGGCCGGTCCGGCTCGACGGGGAAGCCGAAAACGTCGCGCCGAACGTCCCTGCCCGCGGCGACGAACTCACCCGCCTGCTCCTCCTGGCCCGACGCCTCGAGCTGGGCCGGTTCCTCGCCCGGGCGCCGCTGTCCCGGCAGGTACAACGGCTCCCGCTCGGGGGACCCGTCACGCTCGAGAACGGGCTGCGTGGCTGCCAGTTCGCGGCGGCGCTGCGACTCGATGGTGTAGTCGCCGCTCGCCCGCATGGAGCGCAGGGTCGCGGCGGCCTCGCGGACGGTGTCCGCCTGGCCGGGAACCAGGCCCACGCGGTCGAGCGCGACCTGATAGCGGTCGAGCTCGCCGCCCATCAGCCCCTGCACCCGATCGTCGAGGGCCTCTTTGGCGGTGCGGGCCATGCGGCGCACCGCGCTGTCGCCGAAGAACGCCTCCAAGAAGCGCTGCGCGAGCACGGCGGTGCCGCCGGCGATGCCGAACTCGGCACCGGTCAGACCACTCGTTGAGGCGAACACCACGATCATCAGAGCGAGGCCGACGCCGTTGACGCCCACGGCGAGGAAGCGGGCGCCGACGCGTTTGTCGGCCCCCTCCGCGCTCACCAGCTCCAGCACGTCGCCCTGCCAGTCGCGGATCGCGCGCGCCACGGCGTCGGGGAAACGCTCGGAGGCGCGGGAGAGATCCTCGGGGGTGGACGTCAGCACCTGACGTCCCGCCGGGTGGCCCAGCCAGGCCGACTCGGTGCGCTCGGCGGCGGCCTCTCCCTCTTGCACGATCATCGTCTCGAGCCCCGTCTGGACGGCCGTCTGGCCCTCCTGCGCCTCGGGCGGCTCGCCGCGGAACATGCCCACGACCTTGTCGCGCAGCCAACCCACGCGCCGCTCGATGCTGCGCATGAACTCGCCCGTGCCGACGAAGTCCTGCCAGCGCGCCAACACCTCGCCGCGCAGCATCGACCCGTCAGCGGTCTGGACGCCGACCGTGCGCGCCGCCTCCTGGTACGACTTCTCTGCGTCGGCCCACAGCTGGTCGGCGGCGGCTCCCTGCTGATCGAGCGCCTCGGCGACCGCCGGCGCGCGCGAGATGAGGGAGCCGATCGCGCCGTCCAGCGTCTGCAGGACGACGGCCTGCCGGCTGCGCGTGTCGGCGGCGATGGTGGCCAGCCAGTCCCGGATCGGCGAGACGGCGGCGTCGGGCAGCATCCCGGCCTCGTCGGTGGCGGTCTCGGGAACCGCGAACAGGGGGGACTCCCCCAGCCCGCGCTCCATCATCAGCCGCCCGAGGTGGGCCGGGACGTCGTGCATCGCGGCCGGCGGGACCCGGTCGAGCACGACCGCGACCGCGGCCGAGCGTCCGGCGGCGTTCAGCAGGTACTCCCACGGCACAGCGTCGGCGTAGCGGGCGGCGGACGTCACGAACAGCCACAGGTCTGCCGCGGCGAGCAGCTGCGCGGCCAGCGCACGGTTCTCCTGGACGACCGAGTCGATGTCAGGGGCGTCCAGGAGCGCCAGGCCGGGCGGCAGGCTCGGCTCGGCGACGAGCTGCAGCGTCGAGGTGTCGTTGACCTGCTGGAAGCTGCGGGCCAGTCCGGGCAGGATGCGGTCGGACTGGAAGTACGACAGGTCGTCGGGGTGGTGCACCAGGACGGGCGAGCGGGTCGTGGGCCGGATCACGCCGGGGCGCGACACCTCGCGTCCGATCAGCGAGTTCACCAGCGTCGATTTCCCCGCGCCGGTGGAGCCGCCGACGACGGCCAGCAGGGGCG
Source organism: Nigerium massiliense (assembly GCF_000826085.1). Lineage (GTDB taxonomy): Bacteria > Actinomycetota > Actinomycetes > Propionibacteriales > Propionibacteriaceae > Propioniciclava > Propioniciclava massiliense. The sequence goes on from NZ_CCYM01000003.1 coordinate 829,241, forward strand.
CGTCCAAGGACTCGAGCCGCGGAAGCACGTAGTCGTTGAGTTGCGCGACCATCTCCTTCGCCTGCCGGTCCGCCTCCGGCGCGCCGGGCATCGACAGCGGCAGACGCGCACGGCTCAGCGCGTCGCGCAGGTCGGTCAACGAGTCGACGAGGCTCCCGCCCATTCAGGACTCCTAGCTCGGTGGGCCCCATCGCGGATCGACGGGTGAGTACTGGGGGGAGCCTACCGCCGACGGCGGGGCGTACCCAGACCCGACGGGCTGCATGTCCCTCGGAGGCGCCCACCCTTGCTGGACGCGCCGCCGTCGTCGCCACGGCCACTGGATCTTCGGCAGATGCAGCTTCATGCCGCGCGGGTCGGAGATGGCGTCGGGCCGCAGCTGGCGCACCCGATCGATGAGTTCGCGCGCCCGCAGGTCGCCCGTCGCATCGACGGTGCCGCGCACCTGGGCGTCGCGAAGGTAGGCCAGCTCGGTCATCGCCCGCTGCAGCCGGAGGGTCGCCACGAACGTCCGCCAGCCGTGGCTCAGCCCGACGAGAGCCGCCCACCAGCGGCTGCGATGCCGCCCGAACACCTCGGCGTCCGCCTGCGGCAGCCAGCCCAGGCGGACGTAGTCGCCCAGGCGCGCGTCGATGCGCCGCCCCTCGGCGAGCAACTGCCGGACCACCCACAGGACGAACGCCAGGACGAGCGGGTAGGTCATCAGCATCATCGTGACGGGCGGGAAGCCGGACGAGGAGACGCTGGCGAAGAAGTTGAAGTACATGTGCAGCAGCGCGGCCGTCAGATAGCCGGTCACCGGCGCCAGCACCCGGACGAGGAGGCTGCGGGAGCGCAGCGCCACGACGACGCCGATCGCGGTCATGGAGGTGAACAACGGGTGCCCGAACGCCAGCAGGACGCCACGCATGAGGACGAGCTGGTTGATCGCCTGCTCCGGGTCGCCGACGCCGATCTCGACCGAGCTGTACACGATCGCTCGGCCGTAATAGATGATGTTCTCCGTGAAGGCGAAGCCGGCGCCGGACAGCCCGCCCAGCACCACCGCCGAGATCGTGCTGACGAGCCGGTAGCGCACGGCGATCGCCACCAGGAACAGGATGGACGCCTTCGTCGCCTCCTCCACGAACGGCGCCACGAACACCGCCGCCCGCGCCCCCTGCGTCGGGTCGCCGTTGCCGGTGATCTTGAGCTGCTCGGCGGCCCACGTGTTGATCACGATGGACGCCGCCGTCGACACCGCACCGCCCCAGCCGAGCGCGAGCCACCACAGGATCGGGCGCTGCGGCCGGAACCGGTCGAGCAGGACGTACAGCACGACCCAGAACGCGAGAGTCGGGGCGGCCAGGCCGGCCGCCTCCCGGAACGCGGACCAGTTGATGCCCGGAACCTCGCCGCCCTGCACAGGCGTCGGTCGGCTGATCATGTCGTACTGGAACCACAGGCACGCCGCGTAGAGCGCGGTCATCGCGATCAGCACCCACGTCCACGGGCTCGTCAGGACGCGCCTGGGCAGCGGACCGGACGCCTCGCGCGGCACCGGGAGGCCGTTGCGCCGGCGCCGCGTGACGGCGACCGGGGTGACAGCGGCCGGGGTGGCGGCGATCGGGTCGGACATGGCTCCCAGGGTAGCGGCGACCCCGGACACTTTCCGTTCCGGCCGTGTCGGGGTGAAGGATGGCGCCCATGGCGACGCGCATCGGCACCTCGGGTTGGAGCTACGACCACTGGGACGGCGTCCTCTACCCACCCGGGACGAAGCCGGCCGCTCGCCTGGCCTGCTACGTCGCCGAGTTCGACACCGTCGAGCTCAACGCGAGCTTCTACCGCTGGCCGCGCGATGTCTCGTTCGCGTCCTGGCAGCGGCGGCTGCCCGACGGGTTCCAGCTGACCGTGAAGGCGCCCCGCGGCCTCACGCACGCCCGCAAGCTCTACCAGCCCGAGCAGTGGTGCGAACGCATCCGCACCGCCTGGACCACGCTCGACGGCAAGCGCGGCGTCCTGCTGGTGCAGCTGCCGCCGAACCTGGCCCGCGACGACGCCCGCCTCGACTACTTCCTCGCCCAGCTCGACGGCATCCCGGTCGCCGTCGAGTTCCGGCACGACTCGTGGCTGTGCGAGGACGTCTTCGCGCTGCTGGCGCGGCACGACGCGGCCTACGTCGTGATGAGCGGGGCAGGGCTGCCGTGCGTTCTGCGGGCGACGGCGTCCTTCGTCTATGTGCGGCTGCACGGCCCCGACCACGGCTCGCTCTACGCCGGCTCGTACTCCGACGACGACCTGCGCTGGTGGGCCGACCGGATCCGGGAGTGGGAGGGAGCAGGAAGCGACGTGTACGTCTACTTCAACAACGACGGCGGGGGCAACGCGGTGCGCAACGCCCGCGGCCTGCGGCACCTCCTCGGCCAGGGCTGAGCGTGGGGCCAGGCTGAGCGTGGCTGCCCGACGCGGATGAAAAATGTCGGACGGCAGTGGCAGGCTGTAGCCAACGACCCAGGAGGTTTCCCATGGCAGCCCCGCAGTTCGTCGCCGGCGTCGACTCGAGCACACAGTCGTGCAAGGTCCTGATCGTCGACCCGCGTACCGGAGAGATCGTGCGTCAGGGCAGCGCGCCGCACCCCGACGGCACCGAGGCGGATCCGGCCGCGTGGTGGGCCGCCCTGCAGCAAGCGGCGGAGGCGGCCGGCGGGCTGGCCGATGTCGCAGCGGTGGGGATCGGCGGCCAGCAGCACGGCATGGTGGCGCTCGACGCCGAGGGGCAGGTGATCCGCCCGGCCCTCCTGTGGAACGACACCCGCTCCGGCCAGGCCGCGAGCGACCTCACCGAGGAGTTCGGGGCGTCCTGGTGGGCCGACGAGATCGGGCTGGTGCCGGTGGCGTCCTTCACGGTGACGAAGCTGCGCTGGCTGGCGGATTCCGAGCCCGACAACGCCGCCCGCGTCGCCGCGGTGGCGCTCCCGCACGACTGGCTGACCTGGAAGCTCAAGGGCGGTGCCGATCTCGCCGACCTGACCACCGACCGCTCGGACGCCTCCGGCACCGGCTACTTCGTGGCCGCCTCGGGCGAGTACCGACGCGACGTGCTGGCCGCGGCGCTGCGCATCGACCAGGACGCCGCCGCGGCGATCGTCCTGCCGCGCGTGCTCGGCCCGCACGAGGAGGCGGGCCGGTCGTCCGAACTGGGGCTGCGGGACGCGGTCCTGTCGCCCGGCTGCGGCGACAACGCGGGCGCGGCGCTCGGCCTGGGCCTGCAGCCGGGCGCAACGCTGCTGTCGCTCGGGACGTCCGGGGTGGTCGCGTCCGTTTCCGGCACGGCGCCGCACGACGCGTCCGGCCTGGTCGCCGGGTTCGCGGACGCCACCGGCGCGCACCTCCCGCTGGTCTGCACCATCAACGGCTCCCGCATCCTCGACACGATGGCGGCGGCGCTGCGCTGCTCCCACGACGAACTGTCCGCGCTCGCGCTGGACGCCGATCCGGGCGCCGGCGGATTGACCTACGTCCCGTTCCTCGACGGCGAGCGGACGCCCAACCTCCCCGACGCGAGCGGCACGCTGCTCGGCATGACGTCGGCGAACCTCACCCCGACCAACCTGGCCCGGGCCGCCGTCGAGGGCCTGCTCTGCCTGATGGGGTACGCGATCGACGCCATCCGCGCCCAGGGCGTCGACGTCGAGCGGGTCACCCTCACCGGCGGCGCGGCCCGCTCCGAGGCGGTGCGGAGGCTCGCGCCCGCGATCCTCGGCGTCGAGGTGCTGGTTCCCGAGCCCGGCCAATACGTCGCGCTCGGCGCCGCGCGGCAGGCCGCCTGGGTCCTCTCGGGGAAGGACGCCCCACCCGCGTGGGACGTCCCCGCCGAGGCGCACCGCCGTGACGACGACCATTCGTGGCTGCGGGAGCGGTTCAACGAGGCCGTCGACCGCGTCTCGGCGCGGGGCTGACCGTGTTCAGCCTCGGCGACCTCCGTGTCCCCATCGTCGCCGCCCCCATGGCCGGCGGCCCGTCCACGCCCGAGCTCGTCGCCGCGGTCGCGGACGCCGGCGGGTTCGGCTTCCTGGCCGCCGGATACCGGACGCCTGACGGTCTGGCCGAGCAGATCAGCCAGACCCGGCGGCTGACCGAGCGACCGTTCGGCGTGAACGTCTTCGTGCCCGAGCCGCCCGGCCCGGACGACCGGGCGCTCGCCGACGAGGTCGCGGTCTATGCGAGGCGGCTGGCCCCGGTGGCGGCCCGTTTCGGAAGCGGACTCGGAACGCCCGTGCCCAGCGATGACGACTGGGCCGCCAAGCTCGACGTCCTGGCCGACGACCCGGTCCCCGTCGTCTCGTTCACCTTCGGCCTCCCCCCGGTCGCCATCGTCGACCGGCTGCACGGGGTCGGGACGGCCGTGTGGGCCACCGTCGTCTCGGCCGACGACGCAGAGAGCGCGGCGGCGCGCGGCGTGGACGCCCTCGTCCTGCAGGGGCACCAGGCCGGTGGCCACCGGGGGACGTTCCGCGCCTCCGACGATCCGCCCGCGACCGACACGCTCGACCTCCTCGACCACGTGGCCGCGCGGACGCCGCTGCCGCTCGTGGCCGCTGGCGGGGTGTCGTCCCCGGACGCCGTCGGCGCGGCGTTGCGCCGGGGCACGTCGGCCGTCCAAGCCGGCACGGCGTTCCTGCTCGCTGACGAGGCGGGCACGTCCGCGACGCATCGCGCGGCGCTGCGGAACCCGGCCTTCACCGAGACGGTGATCACGCGCGCGTTCTCCGGACGCCCGGCCCGCGGCCTTCGCAACCGCTTCGCCGACGAGTTCGCAGCCGACGCCCCTGCCGCCTACCCGGCGGTGAACCAACTGACGGGCCCGCTGAAGAAGGCGTCGTCCGCCGCGGGGGACCCGCAATGGACGCACCTGTGGGCGGGCACCTCCTGGCGGCAGGCGCACGCAGGCGGCGCGGCGGAGATCGTCCGCCTACTCAGCGGCTCGTCGTAGGCGAAGGCGACGCCCGTCTGGACGGGACAACCGTCGCAAGGAGTTCGCGGAACTGTCCGACGGCTCCCGCCAGCGGGACCACAGGGTCCCGATGCCGACCCGCCCGGCGCCCCCGGGAGGATTCGAACCTCCGCACGACAGATTAGAAGGCTGCTGCTCTATCCCCTGAGCTACGGGGGCCGTGGCGACCACTGTAGTGGACCATCCCCGCGCTCCCCTATCCGGACGGGGCCGCGCGACGGTCAGTCGCCGACGGCCTCGCGGCCCCGGCGCACGATCAGCGGATCGGGATCGTAGACGATCGAGTTATCGCGCCCCTCGTAGTCGAACTGGTTGAGGAAGGCGCGCATCGCGTTGATGCGGGCACGCTTCTTGTCGTTGCTGCGGATGGTCGTCCACGGCGCGATGTCGGTGTCGGTGCCGGCGAACATGGCCTCCTTGGCCGCGGTGTAGGCCTCCCACCGGTCGAGGGATTCGAGGTCCATGGGCGAGAGCTTCCACCGCCGCACCGGGTCGATCTGGCGGATCGCGAAGCGGGTGCGCTGCTCACGCTGCGTCACCGAGAACCAGAACTTGGTCAGGTGCGTGCCCGATTCGATGATCATGCGCTCGAAGTCAGGCACCTGCTTCATGAACAGGTTGTACTGCTCGTCGGTGCAGAACCCCATGACCCGCTCGACGCCGGCCCGGTTGTACCAGGACCGATCGAACAGCACGATCTCGCCCGCCGTCGGGAACTGCTGGATGTAGCGCTGGAAGTACCACTGGCCCAGCTCGGTCTCGGTCGGCTTCGTCAGCGCGACGACGCGCGCGGCGCGCGGGTTCAGGTGCTCGGTGAAGCGCTTGATGGTGCCGCCCTTGCCCGCGGCGTCGCGGCCCTCGAAGACGATCATGTGGCGCTGGCCGTTGTCCTGGCCCCAGTACTGCAGCTTCAGCAACTCGACCTGGAGGCGGTACTTCTCCTCTTCGTACTCCTCGCGCTTCATGCGCTCGTCGTAGGGGTAGTCCTGCCGCCACGTCTCCACGGCGCGACCGCCCGGATCGATCAGATCGGGGTCGGGCCCGGTGGCATCGGCGACGCTGTAGCCCTCGTTGATCAGCTTGTCGATGAACTCGCGCAGGTTCTCCCGTTGACCCGGAGCTTCGTCGAACAACTCGGTCAGTTCGCTGGGTTCACGCACGGCAACTCCTTCGAGAACGGGGGGCAACGGACCTGGCCCACTCTAATGGGAACGCGACGGGAAACCCCATCCCGAACATGGCTTTACGGTTGCGGCTGGGCGAACATCCAGGTGGTCCGCGCGGACGCCTGCGCTGCCCTGGGGCGCCCGCGCCGGACCCGGCGCCACCCAGGACGCCGATAGAGTGGACGCCGTGAATGACCGACTGGTGTGGATCGACTGCGAGATGACCGGCCTCGACCTGGCGAGCGATGCGCTCATCGAGGTGGCGGCGCTCGTGACGGACGGCGAACTGAACGTGCTGGGCGAGGGCCTGGACGTCATCATCAAGCCGAGCGACGAGGCGCTGGCCACCATGGGCGACTTCGTCCGCACCATGCACACCAAGTCGGGCCTGCTCGACGAACTGCCCGAGGGCCTGTCGATGGCCGAGGCCGAGGACGCCGTGCTGGCCTACATCACCGAGTACGTCCCCACCGCGCGGCAGTGCCCGCTGGCGGGCAACTCGATCGGCACCGACCGGGCCTTCCTCGCCCGCGACATGCCGCGGCTCGAGGGTCACGTCCACTACCGCAACGTGGACGTCTCCACCTTGAAGGAGCTCGCCCGCCGCTGGCAGCCGCGTGTCTACTTCAACGCCCCGGCCAAGCACGGCAACCACCGCGCGCTCGCCGACATCCAGGAGTCGATCGAGGAGCTGCGCTACTACCGCGACGCGTTCATCACGCCCGCGCCGGGCCACTCTCCGGCCGAGCTGAAGGCGATCGCCGCGAAGCACGAGGCGTCCATCACCGGCATCGGCCAGGACGCGACGCCCGCCCCCGCCACCGAGGCTTCCGACACGCACTGATCAAGGCGCGCGACGGCGCCCGGCAGACCGCTCCGGTCCGCCGGGCGCCGCTGCGTCTGCCCTGGAGAGCGCTCAGCCCCGCGCGGAGACCCGCTCGGCCACCAACGCGGCGATCATCGCCAAAGACACCGCGCCCGGGTCGGGCGTGCCGACGCTCTTCTTGCCCAGCGGACGCGCCCGGCCCAGCTTCGCGACGAGCGCCGTGGTGGAGTCGGCGCCCTCCTGCGCCCGCTGCGCCGCGGAGATCCAGGCGGCGCCGGCGTCGCCGTCCGCGGCGCCCTCGAACGTGTCGACCATCGGGCTCAGCGCGTCCACGAGCGTCTTGTCGCCGACGTGCGCCCCGCCGAGCCGCACGCAGGCGTCCAGGGCGGCGCGCAGGGCCGCGGCCTGCGTGGCCTGGTCGACCGGGTCGGCGTCCCCCAGCGTGTTGCCGATCGCGGTGAGCATCGCGCCCCACAGCGCGCCGGACGTGCCGCCCGCGCGCTCCGACCACGAGTCGCCCGCGCCGACCAGCAGGGTCTGCGCGCCCGCGCCCTCGCCGACCAGCCGTTGAGCGGTCTCCGCGGCCGCCGCTGAACCCTTCACCATGCCGCTGCCGTGATCGCCGTCGCCGGCCACCGCGTCCAGGTCGCCGAGCTTCTTCTCGTTCTCCTTGAGCATCGTGGCGATGTCGCCGAGCAGAGCGCTGAGCTTCTGCGCCACCTGCTGCGACTCGGCCGAGCCCGGCGTGCCGACGTCGATCTGCGGCCGCTCGGTACTGAGCTCGGCGTCGTCGGCCTCGACCTCGGCGACCGATCCCTTGCGGTAGGCGGGCGTGTCGCAGGCCGCGAACCACAGCGGCTCGATGACGTCGTCCAGCCACAGCAAGGTCAACGACAGCCCCGCCATGTCGAGCGACGTCACGAACTCGCCCACCTCGCCCTCGACGACCTCGACGCCGGCGTCGGCCAGGCGCCTGGCCACCCGCCGGTAGACCATGAAGAGGTCCTCGTAGGCGCACGAACCCAGCCCGTTGACGATGGCCACGACGCGCTCACCGGAGTCGTCGGGGCGATCGGCGAGCAGCCCGTCCACGAGCAGGTCGGCGATCTCGTCGGCGGTGCCGAGCGGGCGGGAGTCGATGCCGGGTTCGCCGTGGATCCCCAGGCCGATGCCCATGGTTCCGGGCTCGACGTGGAACAGCGCGTCGTCCGCGCCGGGCAGCGTGCAACCGTCGAAGGCGACGCCGAAGGAGCGGGTGCGTTCGTTGACGCGGTCGAAGATCGCGACGACCTCGTCGATGCTCTTGCCCGCCTCGCAGGCGGCGCCGGTGACCTTGAAGGTGGGCAGGTCGCCCGCGATGCCGCGGCGCTTCAGGTGTTCCGCCGGCGAGGCGGACGCGATGTCGTCGGTGACGAGCAGGGTGCGGGCGTCGATGCCCTCGGCGCCGAGGCGCTCCACGGCCTGGCCGAAGTGCAGGACGTCGCCGGCGTAGTTGCCGAAGCCGATGAGGATGCCGGCGCCGCGGTCGGCCGCCTTGCACACGCTGTAGGCCTGCGCGCCGGACGGGGACGCGAAGATGTTGCCGGCCACGGCGCCGTCCGCGAAGCCGGGGCCGACCCAGCCGGCGAAGGCCGGGTAGTGACCGGAGCCGCCCCCGACGATCAGCGCGACCTTGCCCTGCTCGGTCTTGGTTGAGCGGACGACGCCGCCGTAGACGGGCTTCACGTAGCGCTTGTTGGCGAGGGCGAACCCCTCCAGTGCCTCCTCGGCGTAGTCGGCCGGATCGTTCGTCAGTCGAGCCATGCTTGGTTCCCTCGAATCATCTTCTTCGTCGAAGATCTCGTTGATGGATGGTCGGGGCCGCCGGACCGGTCGTCGGATCGGCCGGGCCCTGCTTCAATGGTGGCCTACGCACACCGCCGTCCGGGAGGGTTTGGACGGCTGTTCACCTTGTCAGGAGAAACTATGCGCGCCGCAGTCTTCACCGGTCCCGGCTCCATCGAGCTCCAGGACATCGAGACCCCCTCGGCCGGGCCCGGGGAGATCGTGATCAAGGTCGAGGCCGCCACCCTGTGCGGCACCGATCTGCGCATCCGGTCGGGGGCCAAGTCGGCGGGGGTCGTGCCCGGCACCGTGATGGGCCACGAGATCGCGGGCCGCATCGAGCAGATCGGCGAGGGCGTCGAGGGCTACGAGGTCGGCAGGCAGGCCACCGTCGCGATCGTCGTCGCCTGCAACCACTGCCCCCAGTGCCTGGACGGCCGCGAGCACTTGTGCGACCACCTGCGCCTGTTCGGCTACGCGATCAACGGCGGCTTCGCGGAGTACGTGCTCGTCCCCGCGGACGTGGTCGCGAACGGCAACGTCGTCCAGGCGACCAAGGAGCTCCCGCCGACCCACCTCGCGCTCGCCGAGCCCCTGTCGTGCTGCCTGAACGCGCACGCCCAGTACCGGGTGGAGCCAGGCGACACCGTCGTCATCCTGGGCGCCGGGCCGATCGGGTTGCTGCAACTGCAGCTGGCCAAGATGAGCGGGGCTCGCAACATCGTGGTCACCAACCGCTCCGCCGGACGCCGCGAGGTCGCCGAGCGCCTGGGCGCCACCCACGTCGTCAGCCCGGACGACGTGGCCGCGGCCGTCGCCGAGGCCACCGGCGGACGCGGCGCGGACGCCGTGGTGGTCTGCATCGGCGCCAACGAGCTCGCGACGACCGCGCTCGAGCTGGCGCGTCCCGGCGGTCGGGTGAACTACTTCGCGGGCTTCTCGAAGGGGACGAGCGCCGACGTCGAGGTCAACCTCATCCACTACAAGGAGCTGACGGTGACCGGCGGCTCGAACGCCCGCCGGGCCGACGTCGTCCGCGCGGTGAAGGTGCTCGAGTCGGGCGTGATCGACGGCGACGCGATCGTCACCCACACGTTCAGCCTGGACGACATCGCGGATGCGTACCAGGCCGTCGAGGACAAGCTGGGCGTCAAGATCGCCGTGACGCCCTGAGCCGCGGGCGCGTTCAGCACACCCGGGCCGGGACGGCCCAACAGTGGTACCGCTAGAAGATCGCCTCCCCCACGAATCCCTCACCGGGCTTGAGCCCGGGCGGGCAGATGAAGAGTCCCGACCCGGTGTGCTGCAGATACTCCGTCATCGCGTCTCCCACCATCTTGCTCAGGATCGAGATGAAGTTCCGGTGCGGGTCCCGGCCGAACGCGATGAAGAACAACCCACCGCGCAGCCGCCCCAAGGGGTCGTTGCCCTCCATGAAGTTGTAACCGCGCCTCAGCATGCGGGCCCCGCCGTTGTGCGAGGGGTGGACCACCGCCAGGTGCGACCCGGCGTCGATCGCGAGCCGGCCGTCGCCGTCCTTCGCCGCGAAATCGGGCGCATCATGTTCCCTCTGCCCGGACAGCGGTGCGCCTTCCAGCTTGTCGCGGCCGACGATGCGCTCTTGCTCGGCGAGGCTGAGCTCGTCCCAGACCTCCATGAACATGGAGATCTTGCGCACGCCCATGTAGGCGCCCCCGGCGAAGTACTTCCCGGCCGGATCGCCCGGCTGGATCCAGAGGTTATCGGTCAGCAGTTGCTGACTGTCCTCCCCCTTGAGGGAAGCCGTCCCATCCTTGAAGCCGAACAGGTTGCGCGCGGTCTTCTGCCCCTTCGACGTCGACGACGTCCGCCCATAGCCGAGTTGGCCCCACCGCACCGATGCCCGTCCGAAGGCGATGCGCGTCAGGTTGTGAATGGCGTGCATCGCCACCATGGGGTCCTCCGCGCAGGCCTGGACGATCAGGTCGCCGTTGCAGGTGCTGGGGTCGAGCTTCTCCCCCGCCATCCGCGGCACCGCGTGCAGCAGATTGGCCGGCCGTTTCGACGCCAGCCCGTACCGGTCCTTACCGCTGGGCGTCTCGAACAGGGACGCGCCGAAGCCGAACGTGATCGACAGCCCGGCCGGCCCCATGTCCGTCGTCTCCCCGGTGTCGTCGGGCGGCACCTCGCGATTGGCCCGCGGCTGCCCCACCAGGGCCCCTTGGGTGAGGTTCTCCGCCGCGGTCGTCCACTCGGTCAGCAGCGCGATGAGGTCATCTCGGGAATCGGTGACCAGATCGAAGGCCGCTGTGTGCATCTGCTGTTGCTGCGGGGTGAGGATGCCCTGCTGATGTTCGCCCCGGAACGGGTAGGACAGCGCCATCACGTCGGCCGCGGTCGTCGCCCGGTTTCCGCCGAGGGAGTACCCGCCGACCGCACCGGCGCCCAGCCCCAGGGCTGCGATACCGCTGCCGGCCAGCACACCGCGCCGGGAGATCCCCCGACGCTGCCGAGAAGCCGCGTCCTGCTCGTCGGAGGTGCGGACCTGGTGCGTATCCCCTCCCCCGGAGTGATCCGTCTGGTGGGGGTTCACGCCAGGATCGCCCCCGTCAGCTTGGCCAGCGGACGCCGCAGTGCGTTGACCTGGTTGGAGAGTGTCTTGCGCTGGGCGTCGCTCACCTTGTCGTAGAACACGAAGCCCTCGCCGTGCTTGAACGTGTCCAGCTCGGCCTGCATGGCGGCGAACCGCGTTTTGAGCTGTTGGGTGAGCTCCGGATCTTTCTTCTCGGCGAGCTTCTCGACATTGCCGAAGGCCACCTTCGCGCCCTCGACGTTGGCCTGGAAGTCCCATAGATCGGTGTGCGAGAAGGCCTCTTCCTCGCCGGTGATCTTCGAGGTGGCGACCTCCTCCAGCAGCCCGATGGCCCCGTTGGAGATGTCGTCCAGGTTCACCGTGAAGTCGTCGGAGTACACCAGGCCGTACAGAGTCTTGGTGTCGGCGCTGAGCTTGTCGGCGACTTTCACCCCCTCAGCCTGCGACAGCCCTTGGTAACCGGAGGGACGCCACAGGTCTTTCTCGAGCACGTGCCAGCCGCTCCACTCCCGCGACGTGGTTCCCGCGGCTTGGTAGTCGACCTCGCGCTGGTCGAGCGCGACGTCGAGGTCGCCCGCCTCCTTGATACCGAACGCTTCGGCCGTGGGCTCGATGCGCTCGTAGTGCTGGCGCGCGGTCGGGTAGAGCTGCTTGGCCTTGGCGGTGTCGCCTGCCTTGTAGGCGGTGACGAACGCGGCCGTCGCCGCGGTGAGCTGGCCGACCTGATCGCGCACGTAGGCCTTGTAGGCAGTGACGGCCTGATCCCGGAGCTGCCGCTCGTCCTGGGAGACCTCGACCGCCCGCCCCGAATCGCTCACGGTGAACTGCTTCGCCCCGACGAGCGGGCCGACCATGTTCTTCTTGCAGGCGGTGAAATACGTCCCCGGCTCGAGCACCACCGCGTACTCGGTGGTGGTGCCGGGGCCGAGGTTCTCCCGCTCGCCCACGATGCGAAGCCGGTCGTCCGCCAGGATCTCGAACTCGTTCTTGACCGTGCCCTGGTTGACGAGCGAGAACGTGACCCGGCCCGAGGGCACGGCGGCGGTCGCCACGTCGCAGCCGTCGTCGCTGATCGTGACAGCGAGCGGCCCGCCGGCGCTCGGTGACCCGGTGCCGGCGGCGGGCGGAGCGGGGTTGTTGGCCACGCAGCCCGACACCATCCCCGCGGCCATCAAGGTCATCGCGGTGGCTAGCGTTGTCTTCTTCATGGAGTGTTCCCCTTCACTGTGTGCTGGTTGAGTGGGTGTGGTCGGTCGGCGCTGCCGACCGCGTGTTCTGGGGCGCTGGCGGCTCCCCTGCGGCCGCCTCGACGCCCCCGTGACCGCTCGTGGCCGGTCCCGGTGTGGGGCGCACCGCCGCACGGCGGCGTCCACTCGTACTGAGCTGGCGGGTGAACAGCACGAGCACGGGGATCAGGTACAGCAGGTAGCCGGCGAGCTGAAGATGGGTCGGCGCCAGCAGATACTGGACGCCGAAGAACGCGTTGAGGAGCACGAACCACAGCGAGCCCGCGTGATCGACGATGAGCCCGGACGCGTCGTAGACCGTGACGCCCCACCCGGGAAGGACGCCCGCCTCTTGCAGGTCGCCCAACCCATACAGCACGATGCCGGCGGCCACGAAGATGAGCAAGAAGCCCGTGACGGCGAAGAACGCGCGCAGGTTGATCGCGCGCGAGCCGCGGTAGATCAGCCAGCCGATCACGGTGGCGACGACCAGCCCTGCAGCGACGCCGAGTACGGGTTCCCACACCGCCGTGTGCGCGGAGCTGCGTACGACACCCCACACGAAGACGGCCGTCTCGACGCCTTCGCGGCCGACCGACAGGATCGCCAACCAGACCAGCGCCCACGAGGAGCCCTTTTCCAGGGCCTGGGCCGCGGACGAGCCCACCTCGAGGCTGACCTGGCGCGAGTTCCTGCCCATCCAGAAGATCATCCAGGTGACGAAGCCCGCCGCGATGATCGAGAGCGTGCCGCCGATGGTCTCCTGGGCCTCGAACGTCAGAGAGTAGGGGCCCCAGATCATGGCCGCTCCGGCGCCGAAGGGCAGCACGACCGCGATCACGACCCCGAGCCACAACGCCGGCAGGGCGTCGCGGCGGTTCATCTTCACGAGGAAGCCCACCAGGATTCCGACGATGAGCGCGGCCTCGACGCCCTCACGCAGGGCGATCAAGAAGTTCGCGAGCAACATATTCTCTCACTCCGAGTGCCGTGGCCGGGACCCGCCGGCCGCTTCGTCCGATGGACACCGACGGCGCCCTGACGTTTAGGTAAGGCTAACCTAACTTATGTGCGGTGCTCAACATGACCCCGCCGGCAGAACTCGTCAGGGCGTCCTCGCCCCACCGGCCCACGGCCCGGACGCGGTTGTTCAGCGGTCTGACGGGCCTTCGAGAGCAACCGCGGACGGGCGCGATCGCCGTCAGAGCCCCGGGTCGTCGGCCGATTTCGAGAAACCAGCGCTGGGAAGCTATGCTGATCCTCGCTGCCCGAACGGATCACGTTCGGTTGCGCATGGTGGGTATAGCTCAGCTGGTAGAGCACCTGGTTGTGGTCCAGGGGGTCGCGGGTTCAAGTCCCGTTACTCACCCCAAGAAGGGCGAGGTTCACACCCTCGACCAGAGGCACCGCTCTGGTCCGGTATGAACCTCGCCCTTCTTTCGCGTCTCAGCCAATCAGCCCCCGCGGTTGTCGATGAAGCGTTCCGAGGCTTGCCGATGCAGCTCTTCGGCGCCAGGCTGCGTCACCCGCTGTGGGGCGTCCTCCTCCCGATCCCGTTGTTCGTCCTGGGGCACGGCTACAACCCCGCGGGCCAGGTGGACGTGGCCTTCTTCGCGTTGGCCGCGGGGCTCCTGGTGTGGCGCACAGGCGGGCTCGAAGCCGCCATCGTGCTGCACGCGGTCAACAACACGGCCGCGAGCCTGCTGGCCGCTGTCGGGCTGTCCGACCCTAACGCCACCCACGTGGGATGGGGTCCGGCCTGCTCCTCCACGATCAGGCGCGCGAGCCTGTCGCGGGAGGGGGCGTCGAGCCCGGCCTGGGGTGCCGGGCCGGACGTCGAAGGCCGCCAGCAGGTCGTGGGCCCGATCGCGGTCGAAGTTCGGGTTCGCGCGGCCGAACGCGCGGGCCAGGCTCGCCAGGCTCTGATCCCCAGCGTGCCGCACGCGCTGGGTGGCCAGGTGGACCAGCCCTGGGCTGCGGCCGAGGCGTCCCACCGGCACGCCCATGACGGACGCGGAGCCGGTGATGTTCGGTTCGCGACCGGCGAGCACCGCAACAGGGTCGTCTTGCCGGCCCCGTTGCGGCCCAGCAATCCGACGATGGCTCCGTCGGGCACGGACGCGGTCACGTCGTGCAGAGCCTGCACGGACCCGAACCGAACGCCGAGCCGAGACGTGGTGAGGGCATCAGTCATGGCGGGACTCCTTAACCAGTGCAACGACATCGTCGTCGGTGAGCCCGAGGCGGCGGGCCTCGGCGAGGGCGGGAGCGAGGAACTTGGCGGGGAAGTCGGCGCGGCGGCGTCCAACCAGGGCGTCGCGGGCCCCAGGCGCGACGAACATGCCGATACCGCGCCGCTTGATCAGGACGCCGTCAGCGACGAGCTGATTGACACCCTTGAGCGCGGTCGCCGGGTTGATCCGGTGGAAGGCGGCGATCTCGTTGGTGGAAGGTGCCTGGGCCCCCTCGTCGAGGAGGCCGTCGACGATGTCGTTCTCGATCGCCTGGGCGACCCGGACGAACAGCGGCAACTCCACGGCCCCATCGGCCTGGCCGATGGGTTCATTAGTGGAGTAACTAACCATGGAACCATGATGCTCCCCCGGCGGCGGCGGCGCAAGAGCCTGGCGCCAGGACGCCGCGACGGCGTGCGAGATCAGGATTGTCGGCGCGACGGGGCAGAATGACCCTCGTGACTGACAGCGAACTGAGCCGACGAGCCGCCCCGGCCGACCTCGCCTCCACCGAGCGCGTCCGTCTGCGGGCCGCCACCTGGATCGGGGACGTCGCCGCGTGGGCGTCCCGGCGCCTGGGCCGCGGATCCGGCGCCTCCATCCGGGGCCAGGTGATGACCAAGCTGGCCCCCGACGCCTTCGGGCAGCTGGTGCGCGGACGCCGCATCGCCTCGGTCACCGGCACCAACGGCAAGACGACCACCACGCACCTGCTGGCCGCGGCGGTCCGCGAGGCGCTGGGCGGCGATGCCCGCCGCCTGGTCACCAACGCCGACGGCGCGAACCTGCACTACGGCATCGCCTCGGCGCTGTCGACCGCCCCGCGCGCGGACATCGCCGTCCTTGAGACCGACGAACGCGTCGTGAAAGACCTCATCGCCAAGGGACGCCCCGAGGTCCTGGTGCTGCTGAACTTCTCCCGCGACCAGCTCGACCGCAACCACGAGATCAAGTTCCTCGGCCGGTCGTGGCGCGAGGCGCTGGAGGCCGCCGGCGAGGACGGCCCCGTGGTGGTCGCGAACTCCGACGATCCGCTGGTGACGTGGGCGGCGCAGAAGGCCCCCAAGGTGGTCTGGGTCGACACCGCGTCCACCTGGAGCGCCGACGCCGCGCTGTGCCCCAACTGCGGCGGCATGCTCGACCGCACAGAACGCTCCGCCGAGCACCCCACCGGCGCGTGGGACTGCCCCGACTGCGAGCTGACCGAGCCGCAGGCGTCCTACGCCGTGATCGGCGACCAGATCCGGCTCCCCGACGGACGCCTCGTCGACCCCCAGCTCAAGGTGCCGGGCAAGTTCAACATCGCCAACGCGGCCTGCGCACTCGGTGCGGCCGCCGAGTGGGGCATCGACGCCGACACCGCCCTGACGGGCTTCCGCACCGTGTCGGCGCCGGCGGGCCGGTTCTCCACGGCGACCATCGAGGGCGCGACCGTCCGGCTGGTGCTGTCGAAGAACCCGGCGGGGTGGAGCGAGTCGCTCCCCCTGCTCGTGTCCGACCCCGTCGTGCTGGCCATCGACTCGGTAGCCGCCGACGGCAAGGACGTCTCGTGGCTGTGGGACGTCGAGTTCGAGCAGCTGGCCGGACGCCACGTCATCTGCACCGGCCCGCGCGCCTACGACCTGGCCGTGCGGCTGTCGTACGCCGAGGTCGACCACGAGATCATCCTCGACCTGGGCCAGGCCCTCCACCGCGTCGCGGACGGCCCCCAGCCCGTGGACCTGATCGCCACCTATACCCCGTTCCAGAAGTTGCTCAAGATGGGAGGGCTGCGATGAGCCCCGACGAGTCCCCCGCGGTGCCGACCCCCGCGGACGCCGACCGCCCCGAGGACGCGGCCCTGCCGTCCAACCCGGCCACCGACAAGCCGGTCAAGATCGTGTTGATCTACCAGTCGTTGCTCGGCATCTACGGCGACCAGGGCAACGCGAAGGTGCTGCGCAAGCGCCTGGAGTGGCGCGGCATCCCGGCCGAGGTCGTGCTGGTCGAGCCTGGCGAGCCGGTGCCCAGCGACGGCTCGGTCTACCTGCTGGGGGGCGGCGAGGACAACGCGCAGACCACCGCGGTCCGCCTGCTGAAGGCCGACGGCGGGCTGTTCGAGGGGCTGGCCGGCGGCGCCGTCCTCTTCGCCGTGTGCGCCGGCTACCAGATCTGCGGCAAGACCTTCACCATCGGCGAGAACGACGCGGTGCGCGAGGGCCTCGGCCTGCTGGACGTCACCACCGTCCGCGGGCCCGAGCGCGCCGTCGGCGAGATCCTGACCCGCTGGACGAAGCCGGACGGCACGACGTCGCTGATCAGCGGCTTCGAGAACCACGGCGGCTGGACGACACTCGGTCCCGAGGCGACGCCGCTCGCCCGCGTCGAGTCCGGCATCGGCAACGCGGGCGACGGCACCGAGGGCGCGGTGCAGGGCAAGGTCATCGGCACCTACCCGCACGGGCCCGTCCTGGCCCGCAATCCCGAGCTGGCCGACCACGTGCTGTCCCTGGCCCTGGACGTCGAGCTGGCGCCGCTGCCCCAGGTGCAGGACGAGCATGATGGGCTGCGCCGCGAGCGGGCGGACTTCGTGCGGCGCCACCGGTAACCTGGGCGCGCGATGCCACGACGCCCCCTTCGATTTTGCGTGCTGGGGTGAGTGCCCTAATATTGATCTGTACGCGCCGCTAGCTCAACTGGCAGAGCAGCTGGCTCTTAACTAGCGGGTTCGGGGTTCGAGTCCCTGGCGGCGCACAGCGAGGGCTTCCGAGAGATCGGAAGCCCTTTTTGCTGCCCAGGCAACCTCGGCGGTCCCCCCTTGCCCTCGCGAAGGGTCCCGCCTCGCCCACGATCGAGATCGGTGCCGGTGCCGCGTGAGTGCCCTCCCACTCGGAACGCGCCAGGGGCGCCCGGATCGCTCCGGACGCCCCTGGCGCTGTGCGGGTGCGGCTACTTCACGCCGCCGGCGGTGAGGCCGGCCACGATGCGCCGCTGGAACAGCAGCACCATGATCAGCAGCGGCACCGTCAGGATGACGCCGGCCGCCATGATCGTCCCCCAGGGGGTGTCGAAGCCGTACTGGCCGGTGAACCGGCTCAGCGCGTTGACGGCGGTGAACATCTCCGGACGCGTGCCGAAGGTGTAGGCGATCATGAACTCGTTCCACACGGCGATGAACGTGATGATCGCTGTGGTGAAGACGCCGGGCGCGGCCAGCGGCAGGATGATCTTCACGAACGCCTGCGACGGCGTGCAGCCGTCCACCATCGCGGCCTGCTCCAGTTCGACGGGCATCTGGCGGAAGAACGCGGTGAGGTTCCACACGCACAGCGGCAGGCCGAACGACAGCGACGGGATGATGATCGCCTGGTAGGTGTTCATCCAGTTGAACGGGAACCACGCGTAGGCGCCGGTGAACATCTTGAACAACGGGATCAGCAGCGTGATGCCCGGAAACATCGAGCAGCCGATGATGATGCTCAGCACCAGCCCCTTGAGGCGGAACCGCAGCCGGGCCAGCGCGTAGGCCGCCATGATGCCGAGCAGCAGCGTCAACAGCGTCGTCACCCCGGAGATGACGATCGAGTTGATGAGCGCCTGCACGAAGTTGTTGCTCGGGTCGAATACGGCCACGTAGTTCTGCAGCGACGGCGGGTTCGGCACCAGGTCGGTGCTGCGGCCGTCCTCGGGCAGGCGCAGCGAGGAGACGATCATCCAGTAGAACGGCAGGATGCAGTACAGGATGATGAAGCCCATCCCGACGATGCTGCCGATCATGCCCAGCCACCACTTCCAATCGTGTGACGGCTTGCTGAGGGTGGCCAGTTCCTCGTCGCTCAGGCGCGTCCGCTCGGCCGGTTGCTGCGGCGCGGTGCTGTGAACGGTGCTCATGAGGATGCACTCCCGGTGGTGACGGTGCTCCCGGCACGCGAGCTCAGGCGCTGCTGCTTGGCGAGCTTGCGCTGCGCCCGGCGGCGATCCTGAATGGCCCGGGTCTCGGGGTCGTCGACGACCTCGGCTCCGAGCAGCTTCACGAACAGGAAGGCGACCAGAACGATGTAGAGGAACAGGACGATCGAGTAAGCGGCCGCCTGCCCGTACCGGCCCGCGTCGTTCTCGAAGTACGCGAACATCGACAGCGTCTCGACGTAGTACTTGCCGGGCCCGATCATGCCCCACGGCAGATCGAACATGCGCATGGTGTCGAGCGTGCGGAACAGCACCGCCACCACGAGCGCGGGCTTGACCATCGGCAGCGTGATACGCAGGAACTGTTGCCAGGCGCTCGCGCCGTCCACCCGGGCGGCCTCGTAGACCTCGTCCGGGATGGTCTGCAGGCCGGCCAGCG
Source organism: Nigerium massiliense (assembly GCF_000826085.1). GTDB lineage: Bacteria > Actinomycetota > Actinomycetes > Propionibacteriales > Propionibacteriaceae > Propioniciclava > Propioniciclava massiliense. The sequence continues at coordinate 848,412 of NZ_CCYM01000003.1, forward strand.
TCAGCAACCCGATGAACGGCGCCGTCTTCCACACGTCCGCGATGACGATCGCCCACTGGGACGCGTTGTTGTCCGCCAGCCACAGCGTCTGGTGCCCGGCGAGCTTGTTGACGATTCCGTCCGCGTCGAACATCAGGCCCCACATCTTCGCGGACACCATGGTCGGGATCGCCCACGGCACCAGGATGGAGGCGCGCACCAGGCCGCGTCCCTTGAAGGCTTTGTTCATCACGATCGCCATCGCCACGCCGATCGCCGTCTCCAACACCACACACACGACCGTGAAGAACGTGGTGTTGAGGAAGGCGTTGATCAGGCGGTCGACCGAACCCCACGCGGCGGGCACCGCCTGGGGGTTGGCGAAGATGTCGGTGAAGTTCTGCAACCCCACGAACGACTCGCCCTGGGCGATCATGCCGGTCACGGGATCGATGCCGTCGTTGCGCCGGAACAGCGACTCGCGCACCGACAAGAGGATGGGGATGCCGACGACGAGCAGGATGACCAGCATGGTCGGTGAGATCAGCAGTCCGGCAAGTCCACCCTGACCGTCGCTGAGCACGTTCTTCTTGGGCCTGCGGCCCGAGCGAGGGGCGGGCGCATCAGCGCCGGCCGTCTCCACAGCAGTTGCCATGTTCTCCTCCTACAGGGAATGCCCGGCGCGGGGGTCGTCCTCCGCGCCGGTCACCCGTCAGACGGTCACTTGGTGAGGCTCTCCAGCTTGGTCTGCAGCTCGTCGAAGGCCTGCTTCGGGTCCTTCTGGCCCTGCAGCGCGGCATACGTGGAGTCCTGGATCGCCAGCGTCACGTCGCTGTAGCGGACGGCCTTCGGCCGCGGCTTGGCGATCTTGATCGACTCGTACAGCGTCGGCAGGTACGGGAACTGCTTCGTCAGCTCGGCGTCGCTGTACAGCGCCTCGACCGTCGGGGCGTTCGAGGCCTTCTGTAGGCGGCGCTTCTGGTTCTCGGGGCTGTTCATCCACTTGACGAACTCGAGCGCGGTGCCCTTGTTCTTGGTGAACGTCGAGATGCCGAAGTTGTGACCGCCCAGCGTCGAGACGCCCGGGCCGGACAGGCCGGGCAGCGGCGCGACCTCGAACTTGCCCTTGAGCTTCGACTGGACCGCCTTGTTGTAGACGTAGGGCCAGTTGCGCAGGAAGAGGATCCTGCCGCCCTCGAACGCGGTGCGGGACTCCTCCTCCTTCCAGGTCACGGCCTCCTTCGGGATCGTGCCGTCCTTGATCCAGCCCGCCATCCAATCGACGCCCTTGATGGCGGCCTCGGTGTTCACGGCGGGCTTGCCGTCGGCGGTGATGAACTCGCCCCCCGCGGAGTTGACGGCCTCGGCGATGTTGCAGGTCAGACCCTCGTACTTCTGGTGCTGACCGGCGTAGCAGGACATGCCCTTCTGGCCCGGGAGCACCTTGTCGCAGATCTGTTTCATCTCGTCCCAGGTCTTCGGGGGCTCCTTGATGCCCGCCGCGTCCAAAAGGTCCTTGCGGTAGTACAGCAGCGCGCCGTCGGAGGTGCTCGGGTAGGCGTACAACTTGTTGAAGTAGGTGGCGCCGTCGACGGCGGACTTCAGCATGCCGTCCATCGGCGCCTTGTCGGCGGGGAGCTGCTCGAGCCAGCCGTTGGCGGCGAACTCGGCGGTCCAGACGATGTCGACGCTCATCACGCTGAACTCGCCGGACTTGGCCTGCGCGCGCTTGACCATGTCGGCGCGCTGCTGATCGGCGGAATCGGAGAGCTCGACGAAGGTCACCTTCTCGTTCGGGTGAGCCTTGTTCCACTCGTCGATCTCGCCCTTGACGTTGCCCGAGGTGTCCTTGCCCTGGGCGTAGGTGATGGGGCCCTTCTCATCCCAGTTCGCGGACGACGCGGTCTGCTGACCACCGGACGCGGGCGCTGCCGGCTGAGAGCCGGAGCAGGCGGCGGTCGCGAGCAGAGCCGTCAGCGACCCAAGCGCGACGATGGCCCGAATCGGACGTGGATTGGACATGAGACCTCACTTCGTTGTGGGTGGCGCATCAGTTCGCGCCTCCGGCTGCGCAAAATAGTAGGGCCAAGTTCGCTCCAGGGTGGGAAGTCGGGGGAGCTTTTTTTCAGGGTGTCGACCACTTCGCCCGTCTGACGGCACCGGGCGGTGGGAGCCGCCCGGCAGCGCACGAGCGGGTCAGAGGTAGAGCCCGGCGTGGCCGTCCGTGATGCGCTCGGCGGCGACCGCGTGCACGTCGCGCTCGCGCAGCAGAAGGTACACCTTGCTCTGCAGCTCGACCTCCGCGCGCTCGTCGGGGTCGAACAGGACGCGGTCGTCCACCTTGAGGGCCCGCACGCTGGAGCCGACGGCGACCACGCGCGCCCAGGCCAGGCGGCGTCCCATCTGCACGGTGGCGGGGATCAGGATGCCGCCGCCCGACTTGCGCTCGCCGTCCTCACCCTCGGTGGTGACCAGGATGCGGTCGTGCAGCATCCGGATCGGCAGGCCCGGATCCGGCGCCGTCACTAGCGACGGAAGATCGACTTGAAGACGACGGCGAAGGCGATGGTGCCCACGACCGCGACGGCCAGGTAGCCGACGCGCTCCCAGTCGATGTCGCCGTTGGCGTCACGGATGTGCTCGGACGCGGAGTTGACCTCCTCGGCCGCGAAGTCTTTCGCGTCGTTGATGGCGCGCGTCTTCATGGCCTGCGGGTGAACCTGCGAGATCAAGCCCTCGACGTTGCTCGCGAGGCGACGGCGAGCTTCGGCGAGTTCGGCCTCGATCTGAGCCGTGTTCTGCGACGGTGCCACGGTGCGTCCTTCCATCGGGTGCGGTGACTGCGTCATCACCCTAGACCAGAGCACTAGGGTATGGCACATGACGACCCTGAAGGTGGGCGACACTGCCCCGGATTTCACGCTGCCCGACGCCGACGGCAAGCCCGTCTCGCTGTCCGACTACGCAGGACGCCGCGTCATCGTCTATTTCTACCCCGCCGCGCTGACCCCGGGGTGCACCACCCAGGCGGTCGACTTCACCGCCGAGCGTGACGAGCTGGCCACGGCCGGCTACGACGTCATCGGCATCTCCCCGGACGCCCCGGCCAAGCTGGCGAAGTTCCGCGACCAGGAGCACGTGACCGTCACGCTGCTCTCGGACGCCGACAAGACCGTGCTCAACGCCTACGGCGCCTTCGGCATGCGCAAGCTCTACGGCAAGGAGATCGAGGGCGTCATCCGCTCGACCTTCCTCGTCGACGTGGACGCCGACGGGCACGGCACGATCCAACTGGCGCAGTACAACGTCAAGGCGACCGGCCACGTGGCCCGGCTGCGCCGCGACCTCAGCATCTGATGGCGGCCTTCACCCACCCGGCGCCGCAGTCCCCCGTCCTGGGGTTCGGGCTGTTCGCCGACCAGGCGCCCACGGCGGACGCGCTCGCCGCCGCCCTCCTCGACGAGTTCGAGACCGGCGTGACCGTGGAGGCGCAGACCGACAGGTTAGGCCGTCCCATCCAGGTCGTCGTCGTCCGCACCGACGACGTGGTGATCCTCGTCACGCCCGTCGGCGCCCCCGTCCCGGCCCAGGAGGTGCTGCGCGCGTGCCACCCGCTGTGGTGGGACGACACGGATCCCGTCGCGCGGCATCGCGCCCACGTCATCATCGCCGCGACCCCGCCGGACGGACGGCCGGTCGATCGCGCACAGGCGCTGATGCAGGCCAGCCTGTTCTCGGTGGTCGCGTCGATCGTCATGGAGCAGCCCGGGGCGACCGCGCTCCACTACGGCAACGCCGGCATCACGTTCCCCGCGGAGCGCTACTCCGGGCTGGTCGTCGACGCCCTCGAGGGCGGCGAGGCGCCCGTCGACGTCTGGACGTCGGTGTGGATGGGACGCAACGACGACGGCACCGTCACCGCGTGGACGCTGGGCCTGGACACGTTCGGCCACGCCGACCTCACCGTGCAGGGCTCGCCCCTGGAGCCCGAGGAGGTCTTCGAGCGGCTGGTGTCGCTGGCCGCCTACATCGTGACGACCGGCGCCGTCCTGCTGCCCGGCCAGTCCGTCGGGTACAGCGCCGATCAGCAACTGCCCGTCGAGGCCAGCGGTTCCCAGATGCACCCGAACGGCGCGTTGCGCATCGTCTGCTGAGCTCGGCCTCCCGATGGCGCTGCCGCCCGCGCCGGGAGGACGGCAGGCGCGCGACGATGAGCGTTCGGGGACGAGCGCTCGGGTCAGAGCAGGCCGACCATGATGCTGGCGATCACCACGGAGCCGACACTCACCGAGGCGAATCCGCCGACCAGCATCGGGGCGAGCATCGCGTCCACCAGAGCCTCGCGCTCCTGTGTGGTGCGCCCGACGGACCGGGCGACCTCGTGGGTGAGCAGGTAGTCGGCGGGGAACCCGTAGGTGGCCGTCAGGCTGACGGCCATGCCGAGCTCGACGCGCAGCTTCAGCAGCTTGGTCGCGATGATCCCTCCGATGAGGATGCCGATGACGCCGATGACCAGGATCACCAGGGTCGGGACGATGGCGGCGAGGACGTCGGCCAGGCTCGCCTTGACCAGCGGCGCCATGACCAACGCGATGATCGCGGCCATCGCGATCCCGAACGAGTTGGCCTTCTCGAGCGCGCGTTGGGGTGCCAGGCCCAGGGCGGCGGCGATGACGCCGAACACCAGCGCGACGATGGACGACGGCACCTGCGTCAGCCCCGCCACGAACGTCGCCAGCGCACCGCCGACGCACACGACGAACAACATGAACAGGTGGTTGTCGACCAGCGACTCCGGCATGGTGACCAGCGTGCGGTGCGACCGGTGCTCCTCGGCGTCCGTCGCGTCGTCGTCCTTCTGGCCGTAGTGCTTCAGGAGCTCGCCGGAGTCGATCAGGTGCTGGGCGTGCCGGCGCAGCAGGAAGTTCGTCAGGGGCATGGTCGGAAGCGACTGCAGCATCAGGACCATCGAGGGCACGACGAGCACCGAGCCCGTGAGACCGGCCCGGACGAGGCCCTGGGTGGTCAGGCCGGTGGCGACGATGCCGCCGGCGAGCGGTCCGGCTCCCGCGACCGAGGTCGCGAAACCGAACAGCGGCGTCACGACCGCCACGATCGCCAGGACGGCCACCAGCATGGCCGCGAACGTGATGATGACCGACCGCCACTGCTGTAGGAGTTGCCTCAGCGGCAGCAGGGTGCCCATGTGGAACAGCAGGGGTCCGGTGGTGATGGTGTAGACCTGCAGCAACAGGGAGTCGTCGATGACGCCCTGGGGCACAAGGCCGGCCTTCGCCACGACGAAGATGCCGAGCATCGCGACGAGCAGGCTCGGGACGCGGGCCTTCGACCAGATGGAGACGAGTTCACCGAGCGCGATGAACGCGGTGACGATGACGATCGCGTAGACAGGGTTCATGGTTGGTCCTTGGGGCTGTGCTCACGAAGATCAACACCCGGCCGTGCAGGACCGGATCCGCCCGCGCTCGTCGCAGGCGCTTCTTTCGCTCACCCCCGACCGGTCGCGGTCACGGGCTGGCGGCCACACTAAAGCGGATCGCGACGACTTCTCACCTGTCGACAGTATGCGAGACCTTCGGAGCGCGCCTCGCGGGATACTCGATCGCGTCGACGACGCACGATTCGAGGAGAGATCCATGAGCACGCAACCCGACGATTCCTTCCCGCTCCCGACGAACTTCGGACCCGGCAGCGTCTGGGCGGACCGCGTCGGCGAGCGCACGCTGGTCGGCCGCACCCAACGCGGGGTCGAGATCCCGATCGGCACGGGCGAGGGCGAGGTCTCCCCCGGCGAGCTGTTGAAGCTCGCGCTGATCGGCTGCGCGGGCATGTCCGCCGACTTCGCCATCGGACGCCGTCTCGGCCCCGACTTCCGGATGCGCCTGTTCGCGCACGGCCTGTCCGACAAGGACACCAACCGCTACCCCGAGATCGCCGAGGAGATCCAACTCGACCTCGCCGGGCTGGACGCCGACGGGCTCGAACGGCTGCGCGCCGTCATCGACCGCGCGATCGCCGCCGGATGCACGGTCGAGCGGACGGTCGTCCCGGGGGCGGCCGTTCGTCACCGTCTGCTCGATCCGCAGGAATTGTCGGAGCCCTGATCTAGGGTGAAAGGCGAATCGATCGACAAGGGAGTGAGATTGATGAGCGACGTCTTCATGGGCATCGACCTCGGCACCGGAGGCGCCCGCGTCGGGCTGTTCGACGAGGCGGGGACGCCGATCGCGTTCCGCGATTCCACGGTGCGGTCGTCCTACCCGCGCCAGGGCTGGATGGAGCAGGACGCCGACGAGTGGTGGTCAGCCCTGAGGAGCTCGGTGCACGACGTGCTGGCGAGCTCGGGGGTCGCCCCGTCCGACATCGTGGGCATCGGCTACGACGCGCACTCGGCGTCGCTCGTGGCGGTGGACGCCGACGCGAAGCCGTTGCGTCCGGGCATCATGTGGGCCGACGTCCGCGCTGCGGAGCAGGCGGCCCGGGCTGGCGAGATCGACCACTGGGCGCGGCTGTACAACGGCGGCGGAGAGGACGCCGTCTCCGCGGAGTGGTTCATCTACAAGGCGCTGTGGGTCAAAGAGAACGAGCCCGACGTCTGGGCGAAGGCGCGCTGGGTGCTGGACGCCCCCGACTGGATCGGTCTCAAGCTCACCGGCGAAGCAGCGACCAACATCACCAGCGCCTCTCTGAAGATGCACCACAACAACGATCACGGCGGCTGGCCCACCGACTTCTACGCCCAGCTCGGCCTCGACGACCTGCTGACCAAGGTGCCTGAGACCGTGAACCCGCTCGGCGAGCGCCTCGGCACCCTCACCGCCGAGGCCGCTGAGGAGCTGGGCCTGGCCGAGGGCACCCCGGTCGCCCAGGGCACCATCGACGCCGAGGCCGGCATGATCGGCATGAACGTGCTCGAGCCCGGCAAGATGGCGCTCATCACCGGGTCGAGTAACTGCCTGCTCGCCCAGGCGGCCGACCCGCTGTTCGGCCCGGGCCTCGTGGGCTCCCACACCGACGCGGTGCTGCCTGGCCAGTACACGGTCGAGGCGTCGCAGTCGTCCACCGGCTCGGTGGTTCGTTGGTTCCTCGAGACCTACGCCCGCGACCTGGTCGACGCCGAGGCCGCGGGCGGGGCGTCCGCGTACGACGTGCTGAACGAGGAATCCCGCGACATCCCGCCCGGCTCGGACGGCGTCCTGGTGACCGAGTACTTCCAGGGGAACCGCAGCCCGTACGTCGACGCGAAGGCCCGGGGCACGATCACCGGCCTGAGCCTCCACCACACCCGCGCGCACCTCTACCACGCGGTGCAGGAGGCCACCTGCCACGGGCTCGAGCTCAACCTGCGCACGCTCCGCGGGCTGGGCTACGAGACGAAGCAGCTCGTGGCCTGCGGGGGCGCGCTGTCGAGCCCGGCGTGGATGCAGATGCACGCCGATGTCACCGGCATGGACATCACGATCACGCAGGTGCAGGACGGCCCGACGCTGGGCTCGGCGATCCTGGGCGCGGTCGCGTCCGGGCGGTTCGCGAGCATCCCCGACGCCGCGGCCGCGATGGTGCACCAGAAGGCCGTGGTCTCTCCCGACCCCCAGCGTCACGAGGAGTACACGTTCTGGACGGAGCAGTACGCCGCCATCCACCCGGCTGTCCGCGGCATCCAGCACGCCGTCTCCGACCACCTGTCCCGCCAGGGACGTTCCGCCGCCCAGCCCCCGAAGGAGCACCAGTCATGAGCAACGAACAGATCGACCGGGCCGTCGCCAAGGCCAAGGACACCGACGTGGTCGAGGTCGGCCGGGGGCTCCTGCCCGACAGCGGGCGCGTCATCGCCGACGGCCTCCTGCGGCAGGGAAAGCCGGCGATGCTCGTGGCCGACGGCAACACTTGGGACGCCGCGGGCGCCGCGGTCGAGCGCTCGTCGCGCGAGGCCGGCGCCGACCTCGTCGAGCCGTTGATCTACCCGGCGAAGCCGACGCTGTACGCCGCTTACGAGCGCGCCGAAGAGGTGCGCGACCGGCTGCGCGAAACCGGTTCCCTGGGCGTCGCGATCGGATCGGGAACGCTCAACGACATCGTGAAGCTGGCCTCCGGCGAGCTCGACCAGCCCTACGCGGTCGTCGGGACGGCCGCGTCCATGGACGGCTACAGCGGCTTCGGCGCACCGATGACCCGCGACGGAATCAAGATCACCATGCCCTGTCCGGCACCGAAGGTGGTGGTCTTCGACGTCGAGGTCGCCGCGGGCGCGCCGACGGCGATGGCGGCTTCCGGGTACGGCGACCTGTCGGCGAAGATCCCGGCCGGAGCCGACTGGATCTTGGCGGACGCCGCGGGCGTCGACCCCATCGACCCGCTGGCGTGGGAGCTGGTGCAGTCCGGCGTCCGCGAGGCTCTGTCGCGCCCGGCCGAACTCGCTGCGGGCGTGCCCGACGCGTTCGAGGGGCTGTGCAGCGGGCTGGTGCTCTCGGGGCTGGCGATGCAGGTCGCCCAGGGCACCCGGCCGGCGTCCGGCGCCGAGCACTACTTCAGCCACCTGTGGGAGCTCGACCACCTCGGCGCCGACCAGGATCCGCCGCTCAGCCACGGCTTCAAGGTCGCGATCGGCACGCTGGCGATGACCGCGTTCTACGAGGCGTTCCTGCGTCGCGACCTGTCCCGGGTCGACCTGGACGCCGTGGTCGACCGGTGGCCGTCCTGGGAGCAGGTGGCGGCCGACATCAACGCCACGATGACCGGGCCGCTGATTCAAAAGGGCCTCAACGAGACCAAGGAGAAGTACGTCGACGCGGCAGGCCTGCGCGTTCGCCTGGGCCGGCTACGCGACGCGTGGTCAGACATCCGGCCGCGGCTCGACCAGCAGCTGATGCCCGCCCGCGAGCTGCAGCGCATGCTCGGCGAGGCAGGGGCGCCGACGCGTCCGGAAGACATCGGCCTGACGGCCGACGACGTCCGGCAGACCTTCCCGCGAGCGATGTACTACCGGTCGCGCTACACGGTGCTCGACGTCGCGCGCGAATTGGGCTGGTTCGACGAGATCGTCACGGAGATGTTCGCGCCCGGCGGGCTGTGGTCATGAACCACAACATGCTCGTAACACGGGCACAACGATCTCGAAACGTGGCTGAGGAGACTGGAGACCAAGCAGCGGCCAGCCGTCAGTGACGGTCAGCCCAACCGGGGTCGGCCGCCTTGTGAGAGGAGGCCGTCATGGCTGTTGTCACCAACCTCAACTCCCCTGCGCTGCGCCGCGCCCTGCTCGGCTCCCAGCGGGTCCCGAGGCCGGCCGAGGCGCGACCCGAGACACGGGCCGCCGCAGCCTCGGCGCAGCCGGCCGCGTCTTGACGGGTGGCCTCGCCGGGCACGCTTTTTTGGGAGACTGGGCGCATGCAGAAGCTCACGGTCCGTCCTGAACAGCCCGGCGAGGTCCTCTCCCGCGAGCGCCAGCTGGCGTGGGCTCTCGCCACGATGGCCGCGGAGCGCGTCCCGGTCGAGGCCGACGTCTCCGACATGGTCGTCAACCGGGTGATCGATGACTTCGCGGTCGCCGCGGCCTCCCTGGGCCGCCGCCCGGTGCGGGCGGCACTGGACGCCGCGCTGGCCCACCCGCCGACGTCCGGTGGGCGCGGGGCTGCGTTGTTCGGGCGCCGCGCGGACCACCGCGTGGCGCCGGAGTGGGCGGCCTACGCGAACGGGACGGCCGTCCGCGAGCTCGACTTCCACGACACGTATCTGGCGGCCGAGTACTCGCACCCCGGCGACAACATCCCGCCGCTTGTCGCCGTCGCGCAGCACCTGCGCCGCCCCGGAGCCGATCTGGTCGCCGGCATCGTCACCGCCTACGAGGTGCAGATCCGGTTGGTGCAGGCGATCAGCCTCCACGCGCACGCGATCGACCACGTCGCGCACCTCGCCCCCGCGACGGCCGCAGGCATCGGCACGATGCTGGGCCTGCCCGCCGAGGTGATCTATCAGGCGATCGGGCAGGCGCTGCACACGACCACCGCCACGCGCCAGTCGCGCAAGGGCGCCATCTCGTCGTGGAAGGCCAACGCGCCCGGGTTCGCCACCAAGGCGGCGATCGAGGCCGTCGACCGGTGCCTTCGCGGCGAGGGCAGCCCGTCCCCGATCTACGAGGGCGCCGACGGCGTGATCGCACAGCTGCTGGACGGGCCGGAGGCGTCCTACGAGATCGAGCTGCCCGAGCCCGGCGAGCCGCGCCGCGCGATCCTGCTCAGTTACACCAAGGAGCACTCGGCCGAATACCAGGCGCAGGCCTGGATCGATCTGGCCCGGCGCCTGCGCGCCGAACACCCGGAGGCGTCCGACCCGAAGAGCGTTGCCCGCATCACGCTGCACACGTCCCACCACACCCACAAGGTGATCGGCACCGGCGCGAACGACCCGCAGAAGTTCGACCCGGACGCCTCGCGGGAGACCCTCGACCACTCGCTGCCCTACATCCTCGCGGTCGCGCTGCAGGACGGGGCGTGGCACCACGTGGACTCCTACTCGCCCGAGCGCGCTCACCGGCCCGACACCGTGGCGCTGTGGCGCTCGATCGCCACGGTGGAGGATCCGGAGTGGACGCGGCGCTACCACGAGGGCTCCTCTGCGGCCTACGGCGGCCGCATCGAGGTGGAGTTGCGGGACGGCCGCGTCCTGTCCGACGAGATCGCCGTGGCGGACGCCCATCCCGCCGGCGCCCGGCCCTTCGCTCGCGCGCAGTACGAGGACAAGTTCCGCACGCTTGCCGGGCCCGTGCTGGGCGCCGCGGAGTGCGACCGCGTGTTGGGCCTGGCCGGGCGGCTCCCCGATCTGGACGCCGACGAGGTCGCCGGGCTGACGATCGTCGGCCCCGACCCCGACGCCGCCCCGCGCACGTCCGGCATCTTCTGACAGGAGCACCCATGCTGTACTCGACGCTCACTCCGTCCGACAAGCGCAAACGCCTTCGCGAGGGGTTCGCCTCGGGCGCCGTCCAGCGGTTCCCGGGCGCGTTCACTCCCCTGGCCGGGCGACTCATCGAGCGGCACGGTTTCGAGGGGGTCTACCTCTCCGGTGCGGTGATGGCGAACGAGTTGGGGCTGCCCGACGTCGGCCTCACCACGCTCACCGAGGTCGCGACGCGGGCCCGCCAGGTGAGCCGGGTCACCGACCTGCCGGTGCTGGTGGACGCCGACACCGGCTTCGGCGAGCCGATGAACGTGGCCCGCACCGTCCAAGAACTCGAGGACGCCGGCGTGGCCGCACTGCACCTCGAGGACCAGGTCAACCCCAAGCGCTGCGGCCACCTCGACGGCAAGCAGGTCGTCGACGAGGCCACCGCGGTCGGGCGCATCGCCGCCGCGGCGAGGGCGCGCCGCGATTCGGACCTCGTCATCATGGCCCGCACGGACATCCGGGCGGTCGACGGGTTGGACGCCGCGATCCGCCGCTGCCGCGCGCTCGTGGACGCCGGCGCGGACGCCCTGTTTCCCGAGGCGCTGACGAGCCTGGCCGAGTTCGAGGCCGTGTGCGCGGCGGTGGACGTCCCGGTGCTCGCCAACATGACCGAGTTCGGAAAGTCGGAGCTGTTCAGCGTCGACGAGTTGGCGGGCGTGGGAGTGGCGCTGGTGATCTGGCCGGTGTCGCTGCTGCGGCTGGCGATGGGCGCGGCCGATCGGGCGCTCGGCGATCTGGCGGCGTCCGGTCACTTGCGCGATCACGTCCCGGCGATGCAGACCCGCGACGAGCTCTACGACCTCGTCGACTACGCCGGTTACGCCGCGTTCGACACCGGCGTGTGGGAGAGCACCGGACGCGCCTGAGACAGGAACGGCCCGCCCGGAAGATTCCGGACGGGCCGTCGAGCACGCCAGCGATCAGGCGAGGTAGTCGACGTCACGGGTCTCGCCGGCCATCACGATGGCGATCAGCGTGATGATGGCGGCGGCCAGCAGGTAGTAGCCCACCAGCGAGAGGTCGCCCTGGTTCTTCTGCCACAGCGCGACCAGAGTGATGGGCGCCGGGCCGGCACCGATCACGGAGGCCATGTTGTAGCTGATGGCGCTGCCGGTGTAGCGGACATCGGCGGCGAACATCTCGGGCAGGTAGGCGGCCATCGGCCCGAAGGTCAGCCCCATCAGCGTGAAGCCCACGATCAGCACCGTCATGACGCCGGGGGTGCCCAGGTGGATCACCGGCTGGATGATCAGCGCGAAAACCCCGATGCCGGCGGTGACGGCGATCAGGAAGGGGCGGCGTCCGACCTTGTCGGCCAGCGGACCGGAGACGAGCGTGAAGATGCCGAAGAACACCACGCCGATGATGAGCATGGTCAGGAATGTGGGGCGGTCATACCCCAGGCCGGGCGCGAAGGTGGCCGGGTCGAAGGCGCGACCGGCCTTGGCCGCGGCGGCGCGGGCGGCGTCCTCGGTGGCCGGGGCGGTGCCGTAGACCATGAAGAACGCGGTCATCATGTAGAAGAGCACGTACGTCGCGACCATCGCGATGGTGGCCAAGGTCAGCGGACGCCACGCGGTGCGGAACACGCGGGCCAGCGGCACTGCGGCGACGCGCTCCTCGTCGACGACGCGCTGGAACGCCGGGGTCTCCATCAGGCGCAGGCGCACCCACAGGCCGACGGCGACGAGGATCGCCGAGAGCAGGAACGGCACGCGCCAGCCCCAGGCCATGAACTGTTCCTCGGACAGCGTGCGGCTCAGGATGACGAACAGGACGTTCGACAGGATGAAGCCGATCGGCGCGCCGAGCTGCGGGAACGTGCCCCACAGCGCGCGCTTGCCCGCGGGGGCGTTCTCGGTGGCCAGCAGCGCGGCGCCGGACCACTCGCCACCCAGGCCGACGCCCTGCAAGAAGCGCAGCAGGACGAGGATCGCCGGGGCGAGGATCTCGAAGCCGGGGGCGGACGCCGTGGGCAGCAGGCCGATGATGAACGTCGCGATGCCCATGACGAGCAGGCTGGCGACGAGCGTCTTCTTGCGGCCGACCCGGTCCCCGAAGTGGCCGAACAGGACGGACCCGATCGGGCGGGCGATGAAGGCGACCCCGAAGACGGCGAACGAGCTGAGCAGTTGGTTCGCGGGCGTCGCGTGCGGGAAGAAGAGCGCCGGGAACACCAGGGACGCGGCCGTCGCGTAGGCGTAGAAGTCGAAGAACTCGATGGTGGTGCCCACCATGGAGGCGACAATGACGCGTCCGCGAGTGTTGGCCGGAGCCTCGGCAGGGGCGCCGTCCTTGGTCACGGCTGTTTCGGTTTCGAACTTGGAACTCACCGCTGAAGACTAGGCGGATGTCCCATCCAATGGACAGAGATATCAAATTGTGAGAAGCGAGGGCTCACCCGGCTCCCCCCCACGCGTCCACCCGTCGGCGATCAACCGGGCGCTTCCACCTCCGGCATGTCCTCCGGGCCGGGGAGCATCTGGCGCAGCGCCTCGACGTGGGCGAGGTAGCGGCGGCGTCCGCTCGGCGTCAGGCGTACCCAGGTGCGCGGCCGACCGAACACCTGCGGCCGCTTCTCCAGATCGACGTAGCCGCCGTCCTCCAGCGTCTTGAGGTGCTTGGAGAGCAGGGACGTCGAGATCCCCACGCTCTCCTCCAGCGCGGTGAACTCCAGGTCGGTGGCGGTGGCGAGCGCGGCGACGATGCGCAGGCGAGTGGGCGCATGGATGAGCTCGTCGAAGTGCGGCTCGATGGGTTGCCAGCTCACAGCAGGCCGTAGCGGTCGTAGTCACCAGCGGCGATGCGGCGCTCCTGATAGCGAGCCTCCCAGCGCAGGTAGACGAAGCCCGCGACCGACACCATGACCGCCATCGTGATCGTGAACCATGGCTGCCACGCCGGGGGCGGCTGGAACTGGCTGCCCAAGAGGATGAGCGCATTGATGATCATGAACCGCCAGGCATTCGCGCCGAGAGCGCGCGCGTCAGAGATGGTGCCCCGGCGCCGATCGACCCTGGTGGAGACGAACCAGTACAGAGCGAGGGCCACCGCGATGAGCCCCAGGCCGACCCCGACGTGACCCAGGTTCGCCGCCGCCCACCCCGCGCCGAACAGCGCGCTGAACAAGGCGAGCACCCAGGCGGGTTGACGCGTCCGCGCGACGACGGACGCCCGAGCGTCGGCCACCTCGTCGAGCGCGCGCTTCGCCTCGTTCGGATCGGCGCCGTGGTCCATGCCCGCCTCCGCCTCGACAGTTGGTTGACAGTGGTTCAACTATCTGATTTGGTTTCCACCGTGTCAACCAACCCGCCCGAGCAAGCGCGGTTGCTCGTGTAGATCAGGGATGGCGGCGTCCGAGGAAGGCCATCAGCCGGTCGGTGGGGCCGGCACCGTGCGGGGCCTCTACCTCCGGCCCGAAGACGCCGGGCGAACGCAGGAAGTCGGGCGGGGTGTTCTTCACCAGGTCGGTGAGGTCGGCCAGCAGGTCGTCGGGGAGTTCGAGCTCGCGGCCCGCGGTGGCGGCGAGGTCCCAGGCGTGCACGGTGAGGTCGTGGGTCGGCACCTTGAGCGCCGACCACGCGGGCTCCTCACCGCGGGGTCCGGTCATCGGCTCCTGCGCGTCCATCGTCTCCGCCTGCCGGCGGACCTCCTCGGCGAGCCCGTGCCAGCGGTCGATCGCGTCCTGCGCGGACGCCCCGTCCTCGGCCGGCCGCCGGTTCCGTCCGGCGCGATAGTCGCCGCCCGAGATCATCGCCGAGATGCCCTGCAGCGTCCCGGTCACGTGATCCAGGAGGGCTTGTCCGTCCCAGCCCTCGCAGGGCGACGGACGCGTCCAGGCCTCGGCGGGCGTGGCGTCCACTTGGGCGGTCATCGTGTCGAGCGCGGCCTCGAGCATTCCGCGCGCGTCGTGGGTGTCGGGCATGTCGGCTCCTGTCGTCGGTGACGGGACGACCCTAGGGTGCCGGACGCGGGGCGTCACCCAACAGGCGGTGAACTCTCCTGCCCCGGGGTCGATGCGGGCTCAGCCCCAGTTGGCCGCGTCGGTCACGCAGAAGGGGTGTCCGGCTGGATCGAGCAGCACCACCCAGGTCTCACCGGGCTGCTCGTCGGGACGCGTCGCGCCGAGCTCGACCAGCTTCGCGGCGGCGGCCTCGACATCGTCGGCGGCCAGGTCGAGGTGGAACTGCTTGCGGCCGTCGTCCGGCCAGGTGGGCTTCTGGTAGTCCGGGGTCGTGCCCACGCCCAGCGCGTGCGTCGGCCCGGTGAGCATGGCGTAGTTCTCGTCGGAGTAGGCGATCGGCCAGCCGAGCGCCTTCGACCAGAAGTCGGCCAGCGCGGCAGCGTCGGGGGCGTCCAGGGTGACCATCGCGAGCGAGGCGACGGCGGTGCTTGTGGTGTCGGTCATGGCTGCCATCCTGGTGTCGTGACCCGCCGCAGCGATTGGACGAACGCGACACCGCCGTCCCACATGGTCGGTCACGTGCTGCGCCCCGAGGAGTACCTGAGCCGCGCCCGCTACGACTTCGCCGCGCCCGACGAGCGGCTGAGCCCGTGGGTGGAGCGGTACTGGTCGAGCCGGTGGAGCCTCGGCGCCGACCGGTTCGCCGTCGCCACCCTGGACGACCCCTCGGTGCATCTGACGGCCGAGCGCGGCGGCGTCCAGCGGGCCGGCGTCGACGGCTCAGGCGTCTGGGTCACCGGTCCCATCACGCGCGGACGCTTCGACGTCACGCTGTTCGCCGACGGCAGCGTCGTCGGGGTGAAGTTCCGCCTCGGCGGCACGCTGGCCTTCACGGACGCCTCCCTCGCGGCCGTCCGGGACGCGACGGTGCCGGCGGCGTCCTGGTTCGAGTCGGCGGACGGATTGGCGGACCTGCCAGGCGCCGCGACGGAAGCCGCTCCCCTGCTGGATGCCTGGCTGCTGTCCCGGTCGCCGCGCAGCCCGGACGGGTTCGTCGCATTCCAGCGCGCGCTGACCGAACTCGCCGACCCCGCGGTGACCAGGCTGGACGCTTTGGCCGGACGCACGCACACGAGCGTGCGTAGCCTGCAACGGCTGTTCCACCGCTTCCTCGGCGTCGGACCCAAGCGGATGCTGCTGCGGGCCCGGGTTTCAGACGCCGTCGCCGCTATCGACCGCGGGTGGACGGGATCGTGGGCTGAGTTGGCGTCCACCTACGGCTGGTTCGACCAGGCGCACTTCATCCGGGACTTCCGGCAGATCACCGGACACACTCCTGCGGCGTATGCGGCGAGTCGGCGTGCCAACCAGTGGGGTGCCGGAGAAGGGACTTGAACCCTCACGCCCTAGGGGCACAGGAACCTAAATCCTGCGTGTCTGCCAATTCCACCACTCCGGCCGGCGGCACACAGTCTAGGGGTTTCGCGCCCCGGCGACCGTCGCGGTGGGCGTCCTCACGGGATCAGTGGGACGAACGAGTACAGCCCGTGCTCGCTGACCTGCGTCCCGCCGCCTGCCCGGCGCACCACCCGGCGCATCTCGTCGCGGACGGGGATCACCATCACGCCCTCGACCACCAGCTGCGCCACCAGGAACCCCGGGAGGTCGTCGGCCATCGCGGAGACCAGGATGCGGTCGTAGGGGCCCGCCTCCGGGACGCCGAGGACGCCGTCGTCCGCCAGCTGCACGCTGGCCTGCGGCCAGGGCGTCAGCGCCTCGATCGCCGGCGGGATCAGCTCGGGGATGCGCTCCACCCCGACGACCCGGCCGCTCGGACCGACGAGTTCGGCGAGCAGCGCGGTCGTCCAGCCCGAGCCGGCGCCGACGTCCAGCACCCGCTGCCCGGGCCGCACGTCCAGTAACTCCAGCATGGCGAATACCGTCGACGGCTGGGAATTCGTCACCCCGTGCCCGATCGACAGCGGCGCGTCGATGTGCGCGAATGGACGGTCCTGGGCGCGCAGGAAGCGCTCTCGAGGGGCGGCGTCCAGGGCGGCCCGCACGCGTGCGTCCATGCAGTCAGTCTCGCGAGCCCGGCGCCCGGAGGGAAGGCCCCTCCGGGCGTCCGGGAACTCGCTAGGCCGGGTAGGCGCGTCTCCGCGGGCTCGAGAACGTCAGCGCGCGGCCGCCTCGATGACCTCCGCGATCGGAGTCTCGCCGTCGGTGAAGGCGATGGTCGTGCGGCTGGGACCTCCGGCGTCCACCACCGCGGCGATGACCCGCGCGACATTGCCGCGCGAGACCGATCCGGCGTCCGGGTCGTCGCCCTGCGGGCCCTCGCCGACCTGCGCGTCGATGCGCCCGGTGGGCTCCTCCAGCGTGAGCGCGCTCGGCGCCACGATGGTCCAGTCGAGCCCGGACGCCCGCAGGTGCGCGTCCGCCTCGGCCTTGGCCTCCGCGTAGGCGAAGAACCCGTTGTCGGCGGGCACTCCGTGATCGGGACGGGCGCCGTAGTACGACACCATCACGTAGCGGCCCACCCCGGCGGCCTGGGCGGCCTCCATCGAGCGGATCGCCGCGTCCCGGTCGACGGCCGTGGTGCGGGTGGCGTCGCCGCCGCCGGCCCCCGCCGACCAGACCACCACGTCCGCGCCCTGCAGGACGCGGGTCAGGCCGTCGGTGTCGAGTTCCTCGACGCTCTCGACGAGCGGGGTCGCGCCCGTCGCCGCGACGTCGTCGGCGTGCTCGGGGTTGCGGATGACGCTGGTCACCTGGTTCCCCGCCTCGACGAGCAGCGGCGCCGCGAGCAGGGCGACCTTGCCATGTCCTCCGATGATCACAATGTTCGTCATGGACGGTACAACCTCCCCCCTGCCACGAGCATTCCCTCCTTCGGGAGGCGGATCTGTTGGCGCTCGGAATAAAAGGTGAGTCGGGTACGCTCAACTGCATAGCAGGATGTCCTCTAGGAAAGGCAGGAAACATGGCTACGTACGATCCCTTCCGCGAGATGGAGCGTCTCTTCAACAACGTGACCACCCGCACCCCGGCGTCCGTCGGCATGCCGATGGACCTCTACCGCACCGGCGACAACTTCGTCGCCCAGATCGATCTGCCGGGCGTCGACCCGTCGACCATCGACATCGACATGGACGGCGACACCGTCACGATCCGCGCCGAGCGCACCCCGTCCGTCGCCAGCGACGCCAGCTGGCTCACGCGTGAGCGCGCCGTCGGCACCTTCGCCCGCCAGCTGACCCTGGGCCGCGGCCTGGCCACCGACAAGATCAGCGCCGACTACAGCGACGGTGTCCTGACCCTGACGATCCCGGTCGCCGAGACCGCCAAGCCCCGCAAGATCGAGGTTCAGCACAGCAGCCGCTCGCTGAACGTCGCGGGCGAGGTCGCCGACGACCAGGACGGCTCCGAGCAGTCCAACTCCTCCACCGAGGGCCAGCAGGCCTGATCTCGACGCCGCGGCGCTGACGCCGCCGATCGATAGCGCGCAGGGCGGTTCCCTTCCGGGGAGCCGCCCTGTGGCCTACCCGGGTCCCGTTGGCGCGTGCGCAAGACTGAACCCCGTGACGACACCGCCCTTCGACCTGGACGCCGTCGGCGCCGGACTGCCCGTCGCCGCCGCGCTGGACGAGCTCGCCCGCGCGATCGAGGGCACCCGCGCGGTCGTCCAGGCGCCGCCGGGCACCGGCAAGACCACGCTGGTGCCGCCGCTGGCCGCGAACCTGACCCCCGGACGCGTCATCGTCACCCAGCCCCGCCGCATCGCCGCCCGGGCCGCCGCCCGCCGGCTGGCCCACCTCAGCCACACCCGCCTCGGGGACGCCGTCGGCTACACCGTTCGCGGGGACGCCCAGCTCAGCGCCGCCACCCGGGTGGAGTTCGTGACCACCGGCGTCCTCATCCGGCGGATGCTCGCCGACCCGGCCCTTGACGGTATCTCCGCGGTCGTCCTCGACGAGGTGCACGAGCGGCACCTCGACTCCGACGTCGCCTTCGCGCTGCTGCGTGAACTGGTCGACCTGCGCGACGACCTCGCGCTCGTCGTCATGTCCGCCACCCTGGACGCCGACCGCTGGGCCTCGCTCCTCGGCGATGACGCCCCGGCTCCCGTGGTGCGCGTCGCCGCCGACTTGCACCCGCTCGACATCCGCTGGGCTCCCCCGCCACCCGGCGTCCACCGGCTCGGGCCGCGCGGCGTCGGCCACGACTTCCTCGACCACGTCGCCGCCACCACCCAGCGCGCCTTCACCGAGCAGGACGCCGGCAACGCGCTCGTCTTCGTCCCCGGTGCCTGGGAGGCAGGACAGGTCGCGGACCGCCTGGTCAGCCGCGGGATCAATGCCGAACCCCTTTCCGGCAGCCTGGACGCCCGCGCGCAGGACCGCGTCCTGTCCGACCGTCCCGGACGCCGCGTCATCGTGTCCACCGCCGTCGCCGAGTCGTCGCTGACGGTCCCCGGCATCCGGCTCGTCGTCGACTCCGGACTGGCCCGCGAACCCCGCTTCGACGCCGGACGTCAGATGTCCGGGCTGGTCACGGTCAGCGAGGCGCGCTCCTCGGCACAGCAGCGCGCCGGACGCGCCGCCCGCCTCGGGCCGGGCGTCGCGGTCCGGTGCTTCGCCGAGGCCGAGTGGTCGCGGCTGCGCGCCTTCACCACCCCCGAGATCGCCACCGCCGACCTCACCGGCGCCGCCCTCGACCTGGCCTGCTGGGGATCCCCCGGCGGCGTCGGGCTGGCGCTGCCCGACGCGCCCCCGGCCACCGCGATGGACACGGCGACGGACACCCTCCGCGAGCTCGGCGCCGTCGACGCCGACGGCCGCGCCACGGCGCGCGGGCGGGCGCTGGCCCGCGTTCCCGCCGACCCGCGGCTGGCCCGGGGCCTCCTCGACGGCGCCCCCGTCGTCGGCGCCCGGACCGCCGCCGAGGTCGTCGCGATGCTGTCCTCCGATCGGCGCGTCCCCGACGGCGACCTCGAGCGCTGGCTGCCCTCCCTGCGGCAGGGCGGCCAGGACCTGCGACCGTGGCGCACCGAGGTGTCGCGGCTCGAGCGCGCCGTCCGCGAGACCCTGCCGGCCGGCGAGCCGTCCGACGTCCCGATCACCCGCGGCGACGTGGCCGGCCACGAGGTCGGCTTCGTCACCGCGCTCGCCTACCCCGGACGCGTCGCGCGCCGCCGTGGAGGCCCGGAGTCGGCGTCCTACACGTTCGCTTCCGGCACCGGCGCCATGCTGGAGGCCTCCTCACCCCTGCGCGGCCAGGAGTGGCTCGCCGTCGCCGAGACGACCCGCCACCAGGTTGCCGACGGTTCCGGCGCGCTCATCCGCGCGGCCGCGCCGCTCAGCCGGGAACTCGCCGAGGCGGCCGCCGCTCCCCTGCGCGAGACCCGCACCGACCACACCTGGTGGGACGGACGCCTCCAGGCCCGCCGCGTGGACGCCCTCGGCGCCATCGAGCTCACGTCCACGCCGATCAGACCGACCGCCGCCCAGGGACGGGCGGCCGTCCGAGACGCCCTGCGCGACCACGGGCTCGGCCTGCTCGACTGGTCCGCGGGTGCGGAGACGCTGCGTCGCCGCCTCGCCCTGCTGCACCGCGAGCTCGGCGACCCGTGGCCCGCCATGGACGACGACGCCCTGCTCGAGCGCGCCGACGCCTGGCTCGGCCCCGACCTCGACCGGCTCGCGTCCGGCACCCCCGCGTCCCAGCTCGACGTCGAACGCGCGCTGCGCAACCTGCTGCCATGGCCCGAGGCGGTCCGTCTCGACGAACTCGCGCCGGAGCGCCTCGGAGTGCCGACCGGCTCCCGCCTACGCCTCACCTATCCCGACACCCCGGACGGGCGCGTCGTGCTACCCGTGAAGCTGCAGGAGTGTTTCGGCCTGACCGAGACCCCACGCATCGTCGACGGCCGCGTCCCCGTGCTGCTGCACCTGCTCAGCCCGGCCGGACGCCCGCTGGCCGTCACCGACGACCTCGCGTCCTTCTGGGTGAACGCCTATCCTGGCGTCCGCGCCGAGAACCGCGGCCGCTACGCCAAACACCCCTGGCCGGACGACCCGTTGACCGCACCCCCGCGCCGCGGCACGACCAAGTCGGGCCGCTGAGGGTGCAGGCGATCGCCAGCGTCCTGGGGCTGCTGATGGCACTCCTCCTATCGCTGTTCGTCTAGCGTCGGCGGCGCCGGGAGCTCACCCCGTCGGCGTCGGCCACTCCACCAGGTGCAGGGCGGGATCGTCCAGCGAGAACGTCCGGACCGGACCGGGCGGGGTCTCTGCGGTCTCGAACCGGACCGTCACCCGCCCCAGCCCCGATCCCCAGACCCACCCGCGGCCGTACTCGTCGTGCTCGACGTCGGCGCCGGGGGTGAACGACAGGATCCCCAGACCCACCCGCGGCCGTACTCGTCGTGCTCGACGTCGGCGCCGGGGGTGAACGACAGCTGCCACCGCGGGCGCAGCGCCTCGGGCTGTCCCGTCCCGGTGGCGGACTGACCCGCCGCGTCGGCGTCCGCGTGGGTGTCCTCGGCCGAGCCGGCCTCCGCGTGCGACGCCACCACCTGGCCCGACGGGTTCGCGACGGCGGTCTGCACCACGGCCCCGGCGACCTCGGGCTCGAACAACTCCTCCTGGGCCGCCTCGCTGAAGCCCGACACCCCCACCCCGAGCAGCCGGAACCCGGTCCCGATCTCCAGCCCACCGAGCAGGGAGCGCGCGATGCGCCCGATCACCTCGGATCGGTCGGTCGAGCCGTGCAACGTCTGCGACCGGGGGATGGTCGTGAAGTCGGGCCGCTTGACCTTCAGCGTGATCGTCCGTGCGAACCAGCCGTGCTTGGCCAGCCGCCCGGCGATGATGCGGGCGTCCCGGTCGATCGCGGCGTCCAACTCGGCGCGGTCGGTGAGGTCGGTGGCGAAAGTGTCTTCCACCGAGATCGACTTCACCTCCCGCTCGGCGACCACCGGCCGGTCGTCGCGGGCGAACGCCAGCGCGTACAGGTTCAGCCCGGACGCCCGCCCCAGCTCGCGCACCAACTCCCGCTCGCTCAGGGCCTGCACGTCCGCCACCGTCTCGACGCCGAGCCGCGCCAGCCGCTCCATCGTCGCGGGCCCCACCCCGGGGATCGCCCGCGCGGGCAGCGGCGCCAGCGTGGGCACCTCGGTGCCCGGCTCGACCAGGTGGACGCCGTTCGGCTTCCCCAACTCGGTGGCCACCTTCGCCATGAACTTCGAGCTCCCCAGCCCCACGGACGCCGTCAGGCCACCGGTTTGCTCCTGGACGTCTGCGCGCAGCCGCTCCGCCAGCTCCACCAGCGCGGACGGCGTCAGGTCGCGGTCGGGGTCTGTCGCCAGGTCGACGAAGGCCTCGTCGAGGCTCAGCGGCTCCACCAGCGGGGACAGCTCACGGAGCAGCCCCATCACGATCGCGGACGCCTCCCGGTACGCCCCGAACCGCCCGGACAGCACCGCGGCATGCGGGCACAGCCGTCGCGCCTCGTGCATCGGCATCGCCGAGTGAACTCCGAAGGGGCGCGCCTCGTAGGACGCCGTCGACACCACCCCGCGGCCGCCGACACCGCCGACGATGACAGGCTTGCCCCGCAGCGACGGCTTGTCGCGCTGCTCGACCGACGCGAAGAACGCGTCCAGGTCGAGGTGCAGCACGGACGCGGTGGTCCTCATCGGTGCGATCCCCGTCTGCTCTCCGGCCCGGTCAGCGCCGCACCGTCGCGAACCGGAACCCGTGGGCGCGCAACCGCTCCACCAGCAGGCCGCCCAGCGCGGTTGCCGGCGTGAGGACGCCTCCCTCGCCGGGCAGTTCGTCCTGGGCCAGCGCGAGCGCGGCCTGCCCGATCATGATCGCGGTGCCGGTGTACCCCGGGTCCTTGTCGACGGCCGCCGTCGTGACGAACCGGTCGCCGGTCGTCGTGTCGGCGATCACCTCCAGCTCCACCTTCCCGTTCGCCATCGTCTTCTCGCTCGGGCCGTCGCCGGACCCAGGCAGCACCCGGTCGAGCGCCGCCCGCGTGGGGCCGAAGCCGAGCGCGGCGCGTCCGATCGACGAGCCGGTGGCCAGCCCCACGGCCCGGGCGAGCCCGGCGGGCCCACCGCCCAGGTCGTGCATCTCCCGGTAGCTGAACGCCCGGCCGTACGCGTAGCCGGCGAGCGCGTTGCTGCGGTTGACGATCTGCCGGTTGAAGCCGCCCATGAAGAACGGGACGCACCAGTGCTTGCGCTCGGCATCCTTCTCGAGCAGCACCCGATCGGACGTGAGCCGGGGCGCGCCTTCGGGCAGCAGCGCGTTGGGGTCGCCGGCGACGGGGCCGAGCGCCGGGTCGGCGTCCACGGCGTCCATGATGCCGACGCCGGACGCGACCGTCCCGCCCGAGACCGCGCCGCGCAGCGTGCGCACATAGGTGGTGGTGCGGGTCAGCGAGCCGGCGTCGGCGTCGGCCGCGGCCCGTGCGGTGAGCCAGACCGCCAGGTCGGAGGGCATCGAGTCGAACCCGCACGAGTGGACGATGCGCGCGCCGGTGCGCCGCGCCGTCTCGTGCAGCTCCGCGACGGTGCGGCGGACGAACAGCACCTCGCCGGTGAGGTCGGCGTAGTGCGTCCCGGCCTCGGCGCAGGCTTTCGCGAGGCCGTAGCCCGACGTCAGGTACGGCCCGACCGTGGTGAGCACCACGCGGGTCGACTCGGCCAGCGCCGCCAGGGACGCCTCGTCGCGCGCGTCCGCCTCCACGAGCGGCCACTGGGCCGCCTGCCCGGGCAAGGATCCCCGCACGGCGAGGAGCTTGGCGCGATCGCGTCCGGCGAGCGCGATGCGGACGCCGTCACCGGCGGTCTCGGCGAGGTGCTGGGCGATGAGCTTGCCGACGAAGCCGGTGGCTCCGAAGAGGACGACGTCGTGGGCGCGTGATTCGGTGGAGGCCATGGGACCCATCTTAGGAGCCGGGGCGCCCGGCTAGAGTCGGGCGCATGAGCGACGCGCAGCGATACGACGCCGGCTGGGCCACCATCCCGAACGCCTTCACCGTGCTGCGGTGCCTGCTTCTCGTCCCGGTGTGCTGGCTGATCCTCCAGCCCGTCCGCGGACCCGAGGCGATCATCTTGCTGACGATCTGGGCGGGCACCGACTGGGTGGACGGCTGGCTCGCCCGGCTCACCCACCAGGTGAGCCGGTTCGGCGAGGTGCTCGACCCCATCGCCGACCGCGTCGGCATCGTCGCCGTGCTGCTGTGCCTGGCGATCCAAGGGCTGGTGTCCTGGTGGGCGTTCGCCGTGATCGCCGGCGTGGACGTCCTCACCGCCGTGTTCGCCGGCCGCGCGGCCGCTGGCGGCCAGCTGCGCGTCAACTGGCTGGGCAAGATCCGCACCGCGATTCTGTTCGTCGCGCTGGTGCTGCTCGTGCTCGCCTCGACCTGGCTGCCCAACGTCCTGCCGCTCGGCCAGGCCTTGCTGTGGCTGGGCGTCGCCCTGCACGTGGTGGCGGGCCTCACCTACATCGTGACGGCGCGCAAGGTTCAGCCGCTGGCGGCGACCCGCCGGTAACCCACGAAGTCGAACTCGTCGCGGCGCTCGCGGCGGTACTCCTGCCACACGTCCGGGTCGATGCGGGGCAGCGTCACCGTTCCTTCGGCTTCGGCGTGCACCTCGGTGAGGTCGAGCTCGTCGAGCAGGTCCCAGGCGTCGGCGTAGACCCTGCCGCCGCCGGCGATGAACACCGTGTCGTCGAGCGATCGCGCCACCTCCAGCGCCTCGGCCAGCGACCCGGCGGTGCGGCCGTCCGCCCGGCCGTCGGTGGGCAGCGTGACCCGGCCGGGATCGGTGGTGAGCACGATGCTCGTACGGCCCGGCAACCAGCGACCGATGGCCTCGTGGGTGGTGCGCCCCATGATCATCGGGTGCCCCATGGTCACTTCCTTGTAGCGCGCCCAGTCCTCGGCGAACTCGAACGGCTGCGTCTCGCCGTCCCCGAGGACGCCGTTGGCGGCCACGATGGCGATTGCGATGAGGGGCATGGGGATCCTTCGGTCACAGGGGACGCGGCGTCAGACCGCGATCGGGGCCTTGATGCCGGGGTGGGGGTCGTAGCCGACCACCTCGATGTCGGCCAGCTCGAACGCGTCGATGTCGCGCACGTCGGGGTTGAGCCGCAGCGTCGGCAGCGGGCGCGGCTCGCGGGTCAGCTGCAGTCGCGCCTGGTCGAGGTGGTTGAGGTAGAGGTGGGCGTCGCCGAACGTGTGCACGAAGTCGCCGACCTGCAGGCCGGTCACCTGCGCCACGAGGTGCGTCAGCAGCGCGTAGCTGGCGATGTTGAACGGGACGCCGAGGAAGACGTCCGCGCTGCGCTGGTACAGCTGGCACGACAGCCGGCCGTCCGCCACGTAGAACTGGAACAGCGCGTGGCACGGCGGCAGCGCCATGTCGTCGACGTCGGCCACATTCCACGCCGAGACGATGTGGCGGCGCGAGTCGGGCCTGGTCTTGAGCGTCTCGATGACCTTGGCGATCTGGTCGACGTGCCGGCCGTCCGGCGTCGGCCACGAGCGCCACTGGTGGCCGTAGATGGGGCCGAGGTCGCCGTTGGCGTCCGCCCATTCGTCCCAGATGGTGATGCCGTTCTCGTGCAGCCAGCCGATGTTGGTGTCGCCGCGCAGGAACCACAGCAGCTCGCCGAAGATCGACCGGGTGTGCAGCTTCTTCGTGGTGAGCAACGGGAAGCCCGCGGTGAGATCGAAACGCATTTGGTGGCCGAAGACGCTGCGGGTACCCGTCCCTGTGCGGTCGGACTTCTCCACCCCCTCGTCCAGGATGCGCCGGACCAGGCCGAGGTACTGGGCGTCGGCGTCGTTGGTCATCGGTTCTCCTCCCGCGGGTCGTTGAGCGACCGGAGGTGGTCGACCATCGCCCGGACGGCCTTCCCGCGGTGGCTGATGGCGTCCTTCTCCTGCGGGCTGAGGTGGCCGTTGGTGACCTCGCGCCCCTCGGCGATGAAGATCGGGTCGTAGCCGAAGCCGTTCGTGCCGCTCTCGGCGTGCGCGAGGTGCCCCTCCATGGCGGCCCGCAGCGTGTGCTCGGTGCCGTCGGGCAGCACGAGCGCCATCGCGCAGACGAACCGGGCGCCGCGGCGCTCGTCGGGCACGTCGTCGACCTGCGCGAGGACGAGGCGGCGGTTCGACTCGTCGGTGGCCTGGGGCCCCGACCAGCGGGCCGTGCGGACGCCGGGCATGCCGTTCAGGGCGTCCACCTCGAGACCGGAGTCGTCGGCCAGCGCGGCCATGCCGGTCGCCTGGACGGCGGCGCGCGCCTTGATCAGCGCGTTGCCCTCGAAGGTGGTCTCGGTCTCGGCCGGGTCGGGGTAGTCGGCCACGTCGGTGAGGCCGTGCACGGTCATCTCGAGCCCGGACGCCTCGACGATGCGTCGCAGCTCGGCGAGCTTCTTGGCGTTGTGGGTGGCCAGAACCACCTCGTCGACGCGCGTCACTTGGCCAGCGCCTCGAACTGCAGCTTCGTCAGCTCGGCGCAGCCCTGGGTGCCGAGGTCGAGCAACTGATTGAGGACGTCGCGGTCGAACGGCTCGCCCTCGGCGGTGCCCTGCACCTCGACGAGGCGGCCGTCGCCGGTGCAGACGATGTTCATGTCGACGTCGGCGCGCGAGTCTTCCTCGTAGGGCAGGTCGAGCATCGGGACGCCGTCGATGACGCCCACAGAGATGGCCGCGACCGAGCCCTTCAGCGGCTCGCCGGCCAGCAGATCGCGCTCGCGCAGCCACTCCACCGCGTCGGCCAGCGCCACGAAAGCCCCGGTGATGGACGCCGTGCGCGTGCCGCCGTCGGCCTGCAGCACGTCGCAGTCGATGACGATGGTGTTCTCCCCCAGCTCCTCATAGTCGATGACGGCGCGCAGCGCGCGTCCGATGAGCCGGGAGATCTCGTGGGTGCGTCCGCCGACGCGGCCCTTGCGGGACTCGCGGTCGTTGCGCGTGTTCGTGGAGCGCGGCAGCATCTCGTACTCGCTGGTCACCCAGCCGAGCCCCGACCCCTTGCGCCAGCGCGGCACGCCGGGCGTGACGGACGCGGCGACCAGCACGCGGGTGCGCCCGAACTCGACCAATACCGAGCCCTCGGCGTGGTCGAGCCACCCGCGGGTCAGGGTCACCGGGCGGAGCTGGTCATTGTTGCGTCCATCAGCACGAGTCATGTCGCCAACCCTAGCGGCGCCCGCCGACACTTCCCGACACGGCCGCGGGCCGCACCCTGTCAGGGTGCGGCCCGCGGCGTCCGTCCGGGTCGGTCACATGTGGGTGTCGGGCAGGCCGCAGAACACGTCGGTGGACGGCTTGCCCTTGAACTCCGACTTGCCCTCCAGCTTGTCGACGACCGCGCGCACAGTGTGCTCGTAGCCGTCGTAGGCGTTGACGAACGTCTTCACCTGCGGGACGTCGGCCAGGTGGTACGGGCAGGCCAGCGACACGAACACCGTCGGAAGCTCGTGGACGTACCAGGGTGCCCTTCGAGGCGGGCCAGTACACGCGCTCGGTGGGCTGCATGAGGCCGTTGACCTGCGCGACCGAGATCACCATGTCGTACTTGTCGGTGATTGCCGAGATGGGCGCCTTGCCCGCATAGGCTCCCTTGACGACCCCGGCGAACTCCTCGGTCGTCATCCGCTCGGACTTGTCGGTCAGCGACTCGTACAGCTCCACGTCGTAGCCGCGTTCGCGCATGACGTCGGCGAACACCTCGACGCCCTTGGGCCCCTTGCCGTGCGCCATCGGGTTCTTCGGGCCCGAGATCGGGATGATGCCGATGCGCTTGAACTTCTCGGGGCTGATCGGCAGGACGCCCTCGTCCTGATCCTTGACCAGGGTGACGGCCGCGTCCGAGAGCTCCTCGGAGATCCTCACGTTCTCCGGCAGCTTGATCCTGGCCATCGCCTCGTCCTTCGGCGGAAGGATCTTCGTCTTCTCCAGCTTGTGCAGGCCGATGCGGGCCTTCAGGCCGAGCGTGCGGGTGAGGGCCTCTTCCAACCGCTCGTCACCGAGGACGCCGTTGTTGTAGGCCTCCATCATCCAGTTGAAGTCCTCGTCCGGGTCGTTGAAGAACAGGAAGAGGTCGCAGCCGGCGTTGATGGCCATCGGCAGGATGTCGCGGCGCTTGGCGAAGCCCGTCATGCCGACCATGCGGGACGCGTCGGTCACGACAACGCCGTTGAAGCCGAGCTTCTCGCGCAGCAGCGTGGTGGTCAGGGCGTGCGACAGGGTCGCCGGCGTGAACTCGTTGCTGTCCGGGTCGAGCTCCTTCTGGTAGCTCGGCAGCCCGATGTGGCCGGCCATGATGGACGGCAGGCCCTCGTCGATCAGGGCCTTGTAGACCTTGCCGAAGGTCTCGTCCCAGTGCTTCGTGTCGTACCAGTTCGGCGCGGAGCTGAGGTGCTGGTCGCGCTCGTCGATGCCGTCACCGGGCCAGTGCTTCGCGGCGGGCATGATGTTGGACTCCATGATGCCCTTCATGTACGCCTTGGCCAGCTTGATCGTCTGGTCGGGGTCGGCCGACCAGGTGCGCACCGACACGATCGGGTTGCGCCAGTTGCGGTAGAGGTCGACGATCGGGGCGAAGCTCCAGTTACACCCGATCGCGGACGCCTCGACGCCTGAGATGCGGCCCAGCTCGTAGGCGTACTTCTCGTCGTCGCCCGACGCAGCGACCTTGATCTCCCAGCCGACGTAGGTGCCATCGGTGCAGGCACCGTTGCCGCCGGCCTCGGTGTTCGCGGCGATCAGCATCGGGATCTTCGAGTTCTCCTGCAGGATGCGGTTCTGCTCGTACTTTGCGTTCACGCTACACAGGAGCCCCGGGCCCGCGTCAGGGGTTCCCTCTTGCCTTCCCAGCGTCATGAAGCCGACGTGCCGACCCCCACCACTTGCTGAGCCGCCTCGACGAAGCCGCGCGTGAGGCGGCGTCCGATGCCGGCGAACTTCTCGGGGTTGCCCGTGGTGAGGAACGTGTGCTGGCCCTCGTGACCGTCGTGGCGCAGCAGGCCGAGATCGGTGAGGGTGACGTACGTCTCCCGCGCGCACTCGTCCGCGGACGACACGAGCGTCACCCCCTCCCCGAGCACGTAGGTCAGGACGCCCGCGAGCAGCGGGTAGTGCGTGCAGCCCAGGATCAGGGTGTCGATGCCGGCCTCCTGCAGCGGCCGCAGGTAGTTCTGCGCGTCCGCCAGCAGCTCCGGGCCGCCGGTGATGCCGGCCTCGACGTAGTCCACGAAACGCGGACACGCCGCGGTGAACAGCTCGACGTCGGGAACGGCGGCCATCGCGTCGTCGTAGCTTCGCGACTGGGCGGTCGCGACGGTGCAGATGACGCCGATGCGGCCGTTCTTCGTCGCCCGGACGGCCCGGCGCGCGGCCGGGAGGATCACCTCGACGACCGGCACGTCGTAGCGCTCGCGGGCGTCCCGCAGCACCGCGGACGAGGCCGAGTTGCAGGCGATGACCAGGGCCTTCACGCCCTGGCGGTACAGCACGTCGAGGGACTCCAGCGAATACTCGCGCACCTCGGGGATCGTCTTGGGGCCGTAGGGGGCCCGGGCGGTGTCGCCGAGGTAGACGATGTCCTCGCCGGGTAGCTGGTCCCACACCGCCCGTGCGACGGTGAGCCCGCCGAAGCCGGAGTCGAAGATGCCGATGGGCGCGTCGATCGAAGTCACGATCGCCGATTCTACGGCGGCCCCGGACCGAGCCGTGGACGCCGCTCAGCGGCGACGCAGGGTCAACGTGACGAGCGCGGGTCCGCTGCGTTTCGCGGACGGCCCCGACGCGCCGCAGCCGGGCGCGCCGTCGGCCGTCCCGGACGCGCAGCTCGAACAGCCGCCGCCCGGGCAGCCCATCGCGAGTTCACGGGCCTCAATGCGACCCATCCGCACGAGGTGGTCGACGCTGGCGTCCACCACGTCCGCGCTCAGCCCGGTGCGCTGGGCGATCTCGGCCTTGCTCGAGACACCGGCCTCGAAGGCGTCCAACACCTGATGCAGCGGTCCGCTCACCAGAACAGCCTCCCGACCTGGAAGATCAGCACCGCCGACGCGTAGGCGACGGTGAACTGCACGGCAACGCCGAACAGCGTCCATTTCAGCCCCACCTCGCGCCGCTGGGCGGCCAGGGTCGCCACGCACGGTGTGTAGGCCAGCAGAAACACCAGCAGCGCCAGCACCGCCGGCAGCGGGTGCCCGCCGGACGATTCGTGGAACGTCTGGATCAGCCGCGCTCCCAGCTCGCCGCCGCCGCTGCCGTCGGGCTCGGCCACCGCGTAGGTCTGCGACCACGACGAGATGACGGTCTCCTTGGCGACGAAGCCGACGATGAGGGCCGAGGTCGTCTGCCAGGCCGCGAAGCCGGTCGGCTCGAACACCGGCGTGATCGCCTTCGCGCCGACGGCGTACGCGGAGTGCTCGACGTCCACCTCGCCGAAGCCGCCCGCGCCCGGCTGCGCGGGGATGGACTGGAACAGCCAGACCAGCATCACGGTGAGGACGATGACGCCGCCGGCCCGGCGCAGGAAGTCGGCCAGCCGCGACCACGCCACCGCGGCGGTCAGCCGCAGCGTCGGCACCTGGTAGGGCGGCAGGTCGATCACGAGCGGCTCGGTGCCCATCGAGCGCCACAGCGTCTTCCGCAGGACGAGCCCCACGAGGACGACGAACAGGATCGAGACCAGGTACATCGCGAACACGACGGTGCCGGCGGCCCGGCCGAAGAACACGGTGCCGACCATGACGTAGACGGTCAGCCGCGCGCTGCAGGACGTGAACGGCACGAGCAGCACCGTGAGCAGCCGCTGGCGGGCGTCGCCGAGGATGCGGGTCGCGCTGATCGCCGGCACGTTGCAGCCGAAACCGACGACGAGCGGCAGGAACGCCTTGCCGGGCAGGCCGATGCTGCGCATCATCCGGTCCGTGACGACGGCGGCGCGGGCCAGGTAGCCGGAGTCCTCCAAGAGCGCGAGCAGCACGAACATCAGCGCCATCAGCGGCGCGAACGTCAGCACCATGCCGACGCCGGCGATCAAGCCGTCGACGAGCAGGCCGTGGACCCACGTCTCCCCGAGCCCGACCGAGGTGAGGCCGCCGCTGACGGCGTCGGAGACGGGACCGGAGAAGAACGTGTCGAGGGCATCCTGCAGCGGCGCGGCCACCGTCGTGGTGATCTGGAACACCAGCCACATCACGACGAGGAAGACCAGCGGGCCGAGGGTGGGCGCGGTGACGACCCGGTCGATGCGGTCGGACCAGTTCACCCGGGCCTGGCCGGAGTCGCTGGTGGCGCGCTGGACGGCCGCGTCGATCCAGGCGAAGCGATCGTCGGCGAGCTCGAGCTCGTCGGTCGTCTCGGGCAGGGCACGCGGGCTGGCGGGCGGTTGCGCCACCTGCTGGAGGACGGCGCCGGTCAACTCGTCGATTCCGCGGCGCCGGCGCGGGTCGATGGCGACCACCGGGCAGCCGAGTGCCGCCGCGAGCTCGCCGGCGTCCACGTCGAGGCCCTGGTTGCGGGCGACGTCCACCATGGTGAGCGCGACGACGACGCGCAGGCCGCTCTCCCGGACCTGGGCGACGAGGTACAGGCTGCGAGCCAGGTGCGCGGCGTCCACGGTGACGACCACCACGTCGGGCGCCTCGGCCCGGGGGACCGAGACCAGCAGGTTGCGGGTGAGTTCCTCATCGGGGCTCATCGGGTCGAGGCTGTAGGCGCCCGGCAGGTCGATCAGCGCGATCTCGCCGGACGCGCTCTCGCGCGGGGTGCGCCACACGCCCCGGCTGACCTCGACGGTCGTGCCGGGCCAGTTGCCGGTGGTGACGCGCAGGCCCGTGAGCGCGTTGAAGAGGGTGGACTTGCCGGCGTTCGGGGTGCCCGCGAGGGCCACGACCGGAGCGTCCGCGGAGGCGATCGCGTCGGCAGCCCCGTGGCAGCTGAGCGTGGAGCGGGAGGGGGCGCGGTGCTCGAGACTCATGCGGCCGCGACGGTCATGGCGGCGAGGACGCCCTTCGCGAGCGCGACGCGTGACCCGGCGACCAGGACGAGGCGTCCACCGCCGGAGAGCCGCTGCACCACGCTCACCTCGGCGCCGCGGCGCAGCCCCAGCGCGCTGAGGCGGCGGGCGACCGGCGCCTCGACGTCCGCCGACAGCAAGGTCATGGACTGATTCATCGGTACCTGGTCCAAAGCGATGCGCTCCATGGAGGAAAGGCTAACCTAACTTCCTGATTTCGGGCACGGAATCGTCGTAAAAATAAGACGGCCCCCGCCCCGAAGTGGGGGCGAGGGCCGCCGCCGCTCAGGACGCCTCGGTCCGGGCGGTCAGGACAGTCCGAAGGCGCGGTGAAGCAGTTCCGCAGGGTGGACGGTCGGCACGCCGGTCGACTTCTGGATCTGCCAGCGGCAGGTTTCTGTGTCGCAGACGGCGAGCTCCTTGTTCGTGGCCTTCACCATGTCGAAGAGCGGCTTGCCGACGGCCTGGGCGATCTCGTACTTCTCCTTCTTGAGACCGTACGTACCGGCGATCCCGCAGCACGTGGCGTTGGAGTCGACGACCGTCAGCCCCGGGATCAGCCGCAGCAGGTCGGCCGCGGGCGTCCCCATGCCCTGGCTCTTGAGCTGGCAGGGGGCGTGGTAGGGCACCGTCATCTTCAGGGGACGCAGCTCGTCGACCGGGAACTCGCCCTCGTCGTACAGGTCGAGCAGGAACTCGGAGAACTCGCGGACGTGGGCGGCGACGTCCTTGAGCTCCTCGTCCTCGACGCCGAGGATCTCGTGCGCCTCGTGCTTGAGCATGCCGGTGCAGGAGCCCGACGAGCTGATGATCGTCAGATCCTTGCCGGCACCCCGCAGCTGGTCCACCAGGGTGCGGACCGACTTCTTCGCCGACTCGAACAGACCGTTGCTCTGCTGGGCCAGGCCGCAGCAGCCCTGCTTCGGGACGAGGACCTCGTAACCCAGGTGCTCCAGCACCTCGATGCTCTTCTTGGACGTCTCGACCTCGAAGTAGCCGCCGGCGCAGCCATGGAAGAAGACGATGGGTCCCCGCGTGCGCGGCGTCGTCGGAGGCGTCCGCTTCTTGAGCCAGCCCTGCAGCGTTTGAGTGCGCGCGGTCGGCATGGGCGCGTCGCGGTGGACGCCGACGACCTTCTCCATGACGACGCGCGCGGGCTTGAAGCCGAGCACCGCGTTCGCCACCGGGGCGACCGGCGTCATCGCGGTGCCCATCAGCGTGGTGCGGCTGATGAGCTGGTCGCGCACCGGGACGCCGTGCTCCTGCTTCATCTTGGCCCGGGCCAGCGAGTTGAGCTCTGCGACGTTGACCCCCTGCGGGCACACCAGCGTGCAGGTGCCGCAGCTGGAGCAGTAGTCGACGGAGTGGTCCACCGATTCGCCGTCGCGGAAGCGCTCGCCCTGTGGGCCCACGAACTTCGGCCCGGAGAACAACGGTGTCACCGCCGAGACGGGACAGCTCGTCTCGCAGATCGTGCACTTGACGCAGTGGTCGAGGGTGGCGCGGGCCAGTTGGTTGCCGAGCCGCTCCCCCGCGTCGGGGGCGGTGTCGCGCTTGAGAGCGTTCATGATGTTCATGGTTCAGTTCCCTTCCCGCAGGATCGTGTCGGCTGCCCGCACGGCGCTCGCCGCGGCGATGCCGTCGCCTGACTTCTCACTCCAACGCATGGCGCCGGCCAGCAGGCCGCCCGCCGCGTAGAAGTTGCTGTGCACCGGAGCCGAGTCGGCGTCCAGCACCCGCATCGACTCGTCCACGCGGACGCCCACCTCGAACAGCTGTTGCTCGCTGCCCCAGTAGTCGCCGTGGATGAGCTTCTCCGCGCTGGACTCGGTCAGCGGCAGCCCGAACGTGGTCTCGCTGATCGCACCGTACGAGTCGACGGCCAGGGCACCGCTCTCGAAGCCGCCCGGAGCGAAGACGAAGTGGCGCGCGGCGTACTCACGGGCGCGTCCGGCCGAATCGATCGACACCGAGACGACCCGATCGCCCTCGACGCGCTTGTCGATGACCTTCGAGCCGGTGATGAACCGGACGCCCTCGTCGCGGGCGATCGCGCTCAGCGTCCGATACAGACGCAGGCCGGGGACGCCGGGCGGCGGCAGCGGGATCTCGAAGACCGGGTGGTCGACGATCTGCTGCACGTCGCGCCAGGCCTCGTGATCGTCCAGCCCGAGGATGCCGGGCAACCCGACGATCTCGCCGGCGCGCACCTCCTTGGCGACAGCCTTGGCGAAGGTGGCCCGGACGCTCGGGTCGTCCAGCGCCCGGGCGTAGGTGAGGCCCGTGGTGTCGCGCTCGTCGCGCACCGGGACGTCGATGGTGACGGCCCGCGCGCTGACCGCGCCCCCTGCGGGCACCTCGGCCCGGTCAAGGTTGCCGGCGATGAGGTCGGCCTGGAAGTCCTTGAGGCGGCGCAACCCGACGATGACGTAGGACGCCCCGTCCTTCAGGTCGCCGGCCGCCATGCTCTCCTGCGCCAGCGCCGTCGGGCGGACGGCGCCGACCGCGGTCGGCAACTGGAGGTTGACCTCGGGATCGCCGACGAGGAGGTCCGGCAGCAACTCCGCCAGGAAGCCCGCGGCGTCCCGCACCGTGTCGGCGCCGAGCAGACCGTACGGGTGCCCCGGGTGCCCCGCGGCGAAGTCGCCGAGGGCGTCCAGCGGCCGGGTGACCCGGTCGGGGGCGTAGCCCAGAATGTCGATGGTGCCCTGGGACAGCTGCAGCCCGCCCGGGCCCTTCGAGAGCAGCGAGACGCTCATGCCCCCGCGGGCCAGGCGCAACGCGGTGGTGAGCCCGGCGAGTCCGGACCCGATGACAATGGCGTCCCTCATCGGACGACCTCCTCGGTGGCATGGGGAAGATGTTCGACGTCGAGCGTTCCTTGGAAGATCCAGTCGTCCAGGGCGGTCTGCCGCACCTGGTCGCCGTAGAGGATGGGCCACAGCCCGATCCAGCGGTTCTTGAGGAACAACCGGAGCAGGCCGGTCGCGCGCTCGATGTCGACGGCGCCGGACTGGTGAGCGATGCCCGCGGCGCGCATGGCGCAGAAGCCGCCCTGGCACGGGCCCATGCCGAGGCGCAGCTGGCGGCGCAGATCGTCGAGGGTGCCATCGGGCTGCTCGGCGAGCGCGCGGGTGAACATGCCGCGGCTCATCAGCTCGCACTCGCAGATGATCTGGTCCTCGAGGCGGTCCTCCTCGCGGTCCTCCAGCCGGTGCGTGATGACGTAGTTCTTGGTGCCCTCGGGCGGGATCTCCTCCTCCGCCGTCGTGCAAGGGCGCATCTGACCCATCTGCTCACACATGGTGTCCACGATGTGCTCGGCCATCAGCCGGTACGTGGTGAGCTTGCCGCCGCCGATGGTGAGCAGCCCCTTGACGCCGTCGGTCTGGAGGTGATCGATGACGGCCATGCCGCGGCTCATGTGCCGGGTGTCGGACGCGGCGACGCGGTCGTCCTTGATCAACGGCCGGGCGCCCGACCAGGCGTGCACGGCGCGGGCCCTGCGGAAGCCCGGGATCAGCTGCTCGCCGGCGTCCAGCATCTGCTGGACCTCTTCGCGCGGGATCGGCAGCTCATCGGGGTCGGTCTCCTTGACGTCCGTGGTGCCGATGACCGACACGGTGTGGACGGGGACCAGGATGTCGCCGTCAGCCGGGTAGATCAGCCGGTTGATCACGGTGTTCACGAGCCGGTGGTTCATCGCGATCATGATGCCGCGGCCCGGGATGACCGGCACCTCGGGCAGCCCCGCCATGCGGGTGATCTGGCCGGCCCACGGACCGGCGCAGTTGAGGACGAACTGGCAGTCGATCTGGACGTCCTCGCCGCCCTTCTCGTCGCGGCAGAACACCGCACGCACCTGGTCGCCGTCGTGTTCGATGCCGGTGACGCGGTGGTAGGTCAGCACCTGGCCGCCGTGCTCGATCGCGGAGCGCGCCGCGCCCCACACGAGCTGCCAGCCGTCGACCGAGGCGTCCTGCACCTCGATCGCGCGGAAGATGCCGGGGTTCAGGCGCGGCTCGCGGCGCAGCGCCTCCTGCACCGAGATCTCCTGGGCGGGCACCCGGGTGGCCTGGGCGCCGGCGAGGAACCGGTCGGCGTAGTCGGGATCGTCACCCGGGGTGGCCACGAACAGCCCCCCGATCTTCTCGACGGCATCGGGCTGGATGCGGGTGATGATCGCGTTCTCCTCGGCGCACTCGGTCGCGGAGCCCGGATCGCTGACCACGTAGCGGCCACCCGAATGCAGGAGTCCGTGGAAGCGCCCGGTCGTCCCCTGCCCGAGGTCGGCCCGATCCACCAAGATTGCTTTGAAGCCGCGCATCGCCGCGTCCCGCACGACGCCCGCGCCGGTGGACCCGCCACCGATCACCACGACGTCCGCTTGAAGCCTCTTCACAACGATTTCCTCTCTGGCTCGCGGCCCATCGTCGGCGACGGGCAGCTTCAGACTATGAGTCTCTACCCGGATCTGGGTAGGCATTCTTCAACTACGAAAGACGCGCACACTCATATTGCGCCTGTGAACAGACGTTCAGAGCCGATCGGCCACGGCTCGGGCGGTCATGTCGTCGCAGACGAGGTCCGTGGCCACGCCGGCGCGCAGCGCGCCGAGCAGCGCGGGAGCCCGGCGGGGGTCGGGGACGACGCAGATGCGTCGCGGCACCTTCTGCAACTCGCGCGGGGTCAGCCCGGTGGCGCGGTCGTTGAACGCGATGTCGTTGTACGAGCCGTCCTCGCGCAGCAGCACCGTGCAGACGTCCCCCACGGCGCCCTGCCGCTCGATGACGGCGAGTTCGTCGGAGTCCAGGTAGCCCGCCGTGTAGACGTGCGAAGGGACGCCGCCGTGCAGCGACCCGACGCCGAAGATCGCCACGTCGAGGCGACGCTGCAGGTCGAGGACGCGCATGATACTGCGCTCGCGCCACATCGCACTCTTCGTGTCGGGGTAGTCGAAGAAGGCTGGCACGGGGAACAGGGCGACCCGCGCCCCGTATTTCTCACCGATGGACTGCATGATCGCCCCGACGTACGGCGAGGCCGAGTCGAATCGATTGGTGCTGCCGTTCATCTGGACGATGGTGACGCCGGTGAGCGGACGCGGCTCGACGTAGCGCGCGATGTGCGTCATGGTCACGCCCCAGGCGACGCCGACGAGCTGGTCGTCCGCGACGACGGAGTTCAGCAGGGTCGCGGCGTGCCGGGAAACCCTCTCGAAGCGCGCGTTCAGCCGGGCGCCCTCCCCCACGTTGACCAGGTGCACCTCGATGCCGAAGTGCTCGCTGAGCTTGAGCGCGACGGGAGAGCGCGAGCCGCTGTGTTCGGCGAGCTCGATCCGTACGAGTCCGCGGGCGCGCGCCTGGCTCAACAGGCGCGAGACCGACGAGCGGGACACACCCAGGCCGCGGGCGATGGTGTCCATCGTCTCGCCCTGGATGTAGTAGCGCATGGCCGCGTCGTACATCTGCTCGTACCGATCGCTCATCGGCCTCTCCCGGGGTTTGCACATGCGTGCGATAGCTCTTGTCGTTTGTGCAGTAGCGTAGCAGCCGGGGTGGCTTTCTGAACAGGGTTCGGCCTGTCGAACCCTACGCGAGCGGTTCGCCCGCCCTCAGGATGAACGAAAGCGCGCGCGCCGGACGGGACCTGAACAGTCGTCCGAGGGTGCACCGGGGGCCTGGCGCGCGTGCGCCGCGCACCCGGTATTTTCTGGCAGGTACCGTCCAACGTCCGTACGGAGGAATTTTCATGCCGCATCAAGACCAGTACGTCATGGCCATCGACCAGGGCACGACGAGCACCCGAGCGATCATCTTCGACCACAGTGGCCAGATCGTCTCGACCGGGCAGAAGGAGCACGAGCAGATCTTCCCGAGGGCCGGCTGGGTCGAGCACGATCCCCAGGAGATCTGGACGAACGTCCGTTCGGTCGTGGCCGAGGCTCTCGCCCATGTCAGCCTGAACAATCACGACATCGCAGCCGTCGGCATCACGAACCAGCGCGAGACCACCGTCGTGTGGGACCGCGAGACGGGTAAGCCGGTCTACAACGCGATCGTCTGGCAGGACACCCGCACCAGCAAGATCATCGAGGAGTTGGGCGGCGGCGACCAGAACAAGTACAAGGATCGCGTCGGCCTGCCTCTGGCGACCTACTTCTGCGGCCCGAAGGTCAAGTGGATCCTCGACAACGTGGACGGGGCCCGCGAGCGGGCGGAGGCCGGCAAGCTCATGATGGGCACCATCGACACCTGGGTGCTGTGGAACATGACGGGCGGCGTGGACGGCGGCGTCCACGTCACCGACGTGACCAACGCCTCGCGCACCATGCTGATGGACCTGAAGACCCTGTCCTGGGACGAAGAGATCGCCAAGGACATGACGATCCCCATGAGCATGCTGCCCGAGATCCGCTCCTCCTCCGAGGTGTACGGCACGAACCGCCCGAAGGGTCTGATCGCCGGCGTCCCGATCGCCGGCATCCTGGGCGACCAGCAGGCCGCCACGTTCGGCCAGGCCTGCTTCGAGGTCGGCATGGCCAAGAACACCTACGGCACCGGCAACTTCATGCTGCTCAACACGGGCGAGGAGATCGTCCCCAGCGAGAACGGCCTGCTGACCACCGTCTGCTACAAGATCGGCGACAACAAGCCGGTCTACGCGCTCGAGGGTTCGATCGCCGTCACGGGCTCGCTCGTGCAGTGGCTGCGCGACAACATGAAGATGTTCAGCAGCGCTCCCGAAGTCGAAGAGCTCGCCAAGCAGGTGGAGGACAACGGCGGGTGCTACTTCGTCCCGGCGTTCTCCGGCCTGTTCGCCCCGTACTGGCGCTCGGACGCCCGCGGCGTCCTGGTGGGTCTGACCCGCTACATCAACCGCAACCACATCGCCCGCGCGGCGCTGGAGTCCACGGCCTACCAGACGCGCGAGGTGCTGGACGCCATGAACGCCGACTCCGGGGTCGACCTGACCGAGCTGAAGGTGGACGGCGGCATGACCGCCAACGACACCCTGATGCAGTTCCAGGCCGACATGCTGGGCGTGCCCGTCGTTCGCCCCGTCGTCGCCGAGACCACCGCGCTCGGTGCGGCCTACGCCGCCGGCATCGCGGTCGGCTACTGGAAGGGCGAGCAGGACGTCATCGACAACTGGAAGGAGGACAAGCGCTGGGAGCCGACGATGGACGAGGCCGAGCGCGAGCGCCTCTACCGCCAGTGGAAGAAGGCCATCGAGCGCACCTTCGATTGGGTCGACGACGACGTGAAGTGAGCGATCACCGATCACCTGTCGGCCGGGCCGGGGCACACGCCCCGGCCCGGCCGCTGTGCAGGTAGCGGTGCCGCGCCGCCTTCGTCAGGAGTGGACGGCCTCCAGCAGGGTCTCCAGGACGTAGCCGAGCCACTCGTACAGGTGCATCAGGTTGCGGCGGGGGTCACGGGACGGCAGCCGGGAAAGCTTGCGCTGGGAGCGCTCGTCGACGATGCCCAGGCGGGCCGCCATCGCGAGCCGGACGGCGTTCAGCGTCTTGATCCACGGCCCGACGTGGTCGTCGGGGATGACGAGCCGCTCCTCGTTGATCGTGTCCAGGTCGGCCAGGACGATGTCCGCGTCGGCCACCCGGCCACGGATGGCCTCCTCATCGGTGAACCGGCGGAACTCGGCCGCGGCCTCGGGATCGTCGGGGTAGGCGTCCGGGAAGAGTCGCTGGACGACGGGGTCGGTGCGGTCGAGCTCGGGGCGGTCGGCGTCGGGGAATCCGTTGAACAGCTTCTCCAGGGGATCGACGTCGCGGACAGCCTCGCGTCCGCCCATCACCTCGACCACCTGGTCGAC
This sequence comes from Nigerium massiliense, assembly GCF_000826085.1. Taxonomy (GTDB): domain Bacteria; phylum Actinomycetota; class Actinomycetes; order Propionibacteriales; family Propionibacteriaceae; genus Propioniciclava; species Propioniciclava massiliense. The sequence goes on from NZ_CCYM01000003.1 coordinate 888,163, forward strand.
GAGGGAGGCCAGCAGGCTGACCTCAAACTCCTCGAACTCGGCGCTGAGTCCGGCGGGCGTCCGTTCGAACGCCTTCACTCGGAGCGCTCCAGCGTGGCCCACAGGCCGTAACCCTGCAACGCGGCGACGTCGCGCTCCATCTCCTCGCGCGTCCCGGAGTTCACGACCGCCTTGCCCTGCGTGTGCACCTGCATCATGAGGCGTTCGGCCTTCCCCTTCGGGTAGTGGAAGTAGGTGACGAACACGTGGGTCACATAGGTCATGAGGTTGACGGGGTCGTCCCAGACGAGGGTCACCCAGGGCGTCAGCGCCTGCTCGGCCGGACGTTCGGCGACCGCCGTCGAACCGGCGGGCGCGCCGGGTGTCTGCGGAAATGCCATAACCACCATTGTGACAGACCCTGTGGTTAGGCTGACCCTCATGATCACCACGACGGCGCTGCTGACCGATCACTACGAGTTGACCATGATCAAGGCGGCGATAGGTTCAGGGACGGCCTTCCGGCGGTCGGTCTTCGAATTGTTCCCCCGCCGGCTGCCCGAGGGCCGCCGCTACGGCGTCGTCGCCGGCGTCGGGCGCATGCTGAACGCGCTGGAGAACTTCACCTTCGACGACGCGACCATCGACTTCCTGCGCCGCACCGGTGTCGTGGACGACCCCACCGCGCAGTGGCTGTCGACGTACCGCTTCACCGGCGACATCTGGGGCTACCCCGAGGGGGAGCTGTACTTCCCGAACTCGCCGCTGTTGCAGGTGGAGGGCACGTTCGCCGAGGCCTGCGTCCTCGAAACGCTGCTGTTGTCGATCTACAACTACGACTCCGCGGTCGCGTCCGCGGCGTCCCGCATGACGTTGATGGCAGGCAGCCGCCCCTGCATCGAGATGGGCTCGCGCCGCACCAACGAGTGGGCCGCCGTCGCGGCCGCGCGCGCCGCCTACATCGCGGGCTTCGCTTCGACGTCCAACCTCGAGGCGGGGCACTCCTATGGGGTGCCGACCGCGGGCACCGCCGCGCACTCGTTCACGCTGCTCCACGACACCGAAGAAGAGGCCTTCCGCGCCCAGCTCGCCTCCCTGGGCGACAACACGACCTTGCTGGTCGACACCTACGACATCCGCGAGGCCGTCATCAAGGGCGTCGAGTTGACCGATGGACGCCTCGGCGCCGTCCGCCTCGACTCCGGCGACCTGGCCGAGCTGGCCGTCGACGTCCGCAAGCTGCTCGACTCCCTGGGCGCCGACAAGACCCGCATCATCGTCACGTCCGACCTCGACGAGTGGCAGATCGCCGCGCTGCGCGGGGCCCCCGTGGACGGCTACGGCGTCGGGACGTCGCTGGTGACCGGCTCCGGGCACCCCACCTGCGGCTTCGTCTACAAGCTCGTCAGCCGCGCCACCGGCGACTCCGCGGACTCCCCCATGGAGCCCGTCTACAAGAAGTCGCTCAACAAGGCCACGGTCGGCGGGCGCAAGTTCGCGCTGCGCCGCCTCGACTCCTTCGACCGCGCGGAGGCGGAGGTCGTCGGCATCGGGGCCCCGGCCGACGGCGACAACAACGACCGCGACCTGCTGGTCCCGCTGGTCACCAACGGCGAGATCGTCGGACGCGAGGAGCTCAGCGTCGCACGCGACCGCCACCTCGCCGCCCGCGACGAGCTCCCCCGCGCCGCCCGCAAGATGTCCAAGGGCGACCCCGCGATCCCGACCATCTACCTCGATGAGGAGGCCGCCCGATGAGCACCGCGCTCATCATCGTCGATGTCCAGAACGATTTCTGTGAGGGAGGGGCCCTCGCCGTCGACGGCGGCGAGGCGACCGCCAGCCACATCTCCACGTACCTGGCTCAGCAGCCGGACTACGCCGCGGTCGTCGCCACCCGCGACTGGCACATCGATCCCGGCGCCCACTTCAGCGACGACCCCGACTTCGTGACGAGCTGGCCGCGGCACTGCGTCGCGGACAGCCCCGGCGCCGACTTCCACCCGAACCTGCGCTACCGCACGTTCGACGGCGTGTTCGACAAGGGCCAGTACGACGACGGCTACTCCGGCTTCAGCGGCAAGGAATCCTCGACGCGCGCCAAGCTCGGCGACTTCCTGCGCCGCCTCGGCGTCGACTCCGTCGAGGTGTGCGGCATCGCCACCGACCACTGCGTCCGCGCCACCGCGCTGGACGCCGCGAGCGCGGGCTTCGCCACGACGGTGCTCGTCGACCTGACCGCCGCGGTCGACCCGGCCGGCATCAAGAAGGTCTACGCCGAGTTCGCCGACGCCGGCGTCCGCGTGCGCCGCAACAACCTGGCGTAATGACGCCGCCGAAGACCCGCTAGAGAAGGAAGCTCCGCAGTGCAGCGCCGAGTTGGGCGGGGTTCTCCTCGGCCATGTGGTGTCCAGAATTGATGACGACTCGCTGGGGTTCCTGTCGGCACCAGGCGCGCCAGATGTCGCTGGGGTCGCCGTACAGCCTCTCCATGTCATCGCGGCTGGACCATCCGACCAAGCTCGGGCACTCGATGACGCGCCCAGCGGCCCGATCGGCAGCATCGTTCGCTCGATCAATGCTCAGGCTGGCCCGGTAGTCCTCAAGCATCGCCCGGACAGTCGCTGGGTTGGTGACCGCGGCGACCATGTCCTGATAGTTCTCGTCGCCCATCTGCCGCCGGTCCGGCCGGTACCAGGCGAGTGGGTCCGCAGTGATGACGCGCTCGGCCTGATCGGAGGCGAAGAAGAACCAGTGCCACCACTCTTGGGCGAAGCGCGCGTCGACCCGCTCAAGGGCCTCGAGGATGGGAACACTGTCCAGCACGGCGAGGCGAGCCACTCGCTCCGGGTGGTCGAGCGCGCACCGGTAGGCGACGTAGCTGCCACGATCGTGGCCGACCACGGCGAACCGCTCATGACCCAGTTGTGACATCAGACGCGCGATGTCATCGGCCATCGCGCGATCGCAATAGGCGTGGTGCTCCGGGTCGGGAGAGGGAGTTGACGACTGCCCGTAGCCGCGCAGGTCCGGGCAGACGACCGCGAGCCCGGCCCTGACGAGGACGGGGGCGACGGCGTGCCACGTCGTGTGGGTGCGCGGGTGTCCGTGCAAGAGGACCACGGCGGGGCCCTCCCCGGCGTAGCGGACGCGCAGTGTGACATCGTCGTCGACAGCCACCCGAGCCCGGGCGAAGCCCTCGAAGATCATGCCCGTCCGCTCGCCAGCGCCGTCAGTGCGTGGCCGGCGGGACGTCTTGTCCGTTCATCACGGCGGCGAGCCTGGCGGCGCGCGGGTTCACGAACACCTCTTCGAGCAGCAGCGGCCGCTTGTCGGGCCCGCTGAGCGGAACGCGCCAGTTCGGGTACTCGTCGATCGTGCCCGGCTGGTTCTGCGTGCGCTGGTCGCCGACGGCGTCCGTCAGAGCCGCGTTGAGCACGCGCGACGGCGTCCGGGTGAGGAAGCGATGCATGGCCAGCACCATCTGCTCGACCTCGTCGACACCCTCGCCGGCGCGCAGCAGGCCTCGGGAGGCCAGCAGCTCTTTCCACTCGGCCAGCTCGCGGCGCAGGCCCTCCATCTCGTGGTCGAGACTCTCGGTCAGGACGCCGAGGCGGTCCTGCAGACGCAGGTGGTTGCCCTCCAGGTAGCCGGTGGTGGGCGGCAGGTCGTGCGTGGTGACGGACGCGAGGCAGTACTCGCGGTACCGCTCCGGCGGCAACAGGACGCCGTCGGAGTCGCGCTCGAACCAGGCGACGGAGGTGCCCAGGACGCCTCGTTCGCGCAGGTAGGTGCGCACCCACGGCTCGACGGTGCCGAGGTCCTCCCCCACCACCAGCGCGCCGGCTCGCGTGGCCTCGAGGATCACGATGCCGACCATCGCCTCGTGGGCGTAACGGACATAGCTGCCCTTGGTCGGCTGCATGCCAGCCGGCACCCACCACAGGCGGAACAACCCCATGATGTGGTCGATGCGGATGCCGCCGGAGTGACGCAGGATGCCCGCGACCATCGCCCGGAACGGCTCGTAGGCGAGCTCCTCCAGCCGGTCGGGTCGCCAAGGCGACTGGCCCCAGTCCTGGCCGAGCTGGTTGAAGTGGTCCGGCGGTGCGCCGACGCTCACCCCACCGGCGAACACGTCGCGGTCCATCCAGACCTCCGCGGAGTCCTGACTCACCCCGACCGCCAGGTCGTTCATGACGCCGATGCACATGCCGGCGTCCTTGGCCGCGTTCTGCGCCAGGCTCAGCTGGCCGTCGGCGACCCACTGCAGCCAGATGTTGAAGGCGACGTCGTCCGCGTGCTCCTTGGCCAGGGCGGCCACGGCGGGCGACTCGGGATCGCGCAGGTCTTCGGGCCACTCGCGCCAGTTCATGCCGTGCAGGCTCACCAGGACGCACCAGATCGCGAAGTGCTGCAGGCTGCGGCCCTCGCGGGCGACGAAGTCGTCGCGGCTCATCTGTCGGGCGGCGGAGCGTCCGTCGTCGTAGACGATGCGCAGCGCGTCCATCTTGGCGGTCCAGATCGGATCGCGTTCGATGCGGTCGAGCTCGCCCACGCGCGCCATCAGGTCGTCCTTGATCGCCTGGATCTGCTGGCGCTTCTTCTCCGGCAGCGTCGCGTACTCGGCGATCGACTCGGGCCGGATGTAGAGAGGGCTGACGTAGCGACGGCTGCTCGGCAGGTAGGGCGACGGCTCGATCGGCGGCATCGGCTCGGCCGCGTGGAGCGGGTTCGTCAGCACGTAGGACGCCTGCTGCTGCGTCGTCGACCAGATGGCGAGGTCGGCCAGGTCGGCCAGGTCGCCCATCCCCCAGCTCTCCAGCGAACGGACGCTGTACAGCTGCGTGGAATAGCCCCACACGCGCCGCGATCCCATGCCGGCCGGGAACCCGAGGAAGCGGGGGCTGACGATCAGCGTCGACTCCGCCACCTTCTCGTCGGATTCCAGCCGCAACCGGTGGTAGCCCGTCGGCAGGTCCGCCGGGATCCAGAACGTCGCCTGCCCGACCAGGCGGTCGTCGACCCAGCGGTCGGGCTCCCAGTCGTCCACCTGATAGGTGTCGCGCCAGCCGCCGTCCTCGAGCTGGACGGTGAGCACCGCGGGCGCCCCGGCGTCCACGTGGACGGTCACGTGCGTGCCGTCGCCCTCGATCACCGGGACGCACGGCGGCAGTGGGCGACGCCAGGACCGCAGCTGCAACTCTGTGAGGGCCGCCTCCGCCCGCTCCGGCGTCGAGGCGTCCACGTCCATGCCCGCGAGGATGCCGACGATCGTGTCGTCCTCGATGTCGGTCGGCCTGCCCTTCCAATCGGTGAAGGAGGTCGCGATCCCGAAGGCGTCGGCGAGTTCGACGAGCGTGGGGTTGAGGTGCGCCATTGCGTGACTTTCTGCTGAACAGGGCCGGAGCTCGGTCAGCCTACCGCCTCGACGCCGCCCCCACCGGAGGAGTCGACGGGCTGGTCATCCCCGCGCCAGGCGGCCTCGAAACCGGCCAGCAGCTTGCGCAGCAGCACGGCGATCTCGTCGGACTGCTCGCACGTCAACGCGCCCAGCAGGTCGCGTTCGAACGAGATGAGGTCGGCCAGCGCGGCGTCCACCACCTTGGCCCCGGGCTCGGTCAGCCGCACCCGGACGCCACGCCGGTCGCGCGGGTCGGGCAGCCGCTCGACCATGCCTCGCGCGGCGAGGCGATCGATGCGATTGGTCATGGTCCCGGACGTCGAGAGTGTCTGGTGGATGAGCGCGCCGGGCGACAGCTCGTACGGCGCCCCCTCGCGGCGCAGCGCCGCGAGCACGTCGAACTCCCACACCTCGAGTCCGTGCCCGGCGAACGCCTCCTTGCGCGCGAGGTCGAGATGGCGGGCGAGCCGGCTGACCCGGGAGAAGACGCGCAGCGGGCTCGCATCGAGGTGCGGCGCCTCGGTGCGCCAGGCCTGGAGGATGCGGTCGACTTCGTCCATGCTTGAGTGACTCCTTCTCGATGTCGAGACTCTAGCGGTCAACTCACTACCACCACGAACGGTGGTCACATGTGCGTTCGTTCATGTTCGCGCTGAGCACCCATGCACACCGCACCATCCGTTACGGGTCCGGAAGGAGCTGTTGCGCGGTGTGGTTCTGCACCGGCCCGACGCGGCGGCTCACGACGACGGCTGCGACGATCACCACCACGAGCACGCTCATCGGGGCGCCGAAGGCGGGGACGTCCAGGCCGAGGCCGTGGAAGAAGGCGAACAGCGTCCCTGCGACAGCACCGAGCAGGGACATGCCGATCGCCTCGCCCACCTGCAGGGAGCTCGTGTTTCGCCCCAGCTGGGCGGGCTCGGAGAGCAGCATCACGGCGAGCGACGTACTCGCGGTCTGCAGGCCCATGCCGGCGCCGGCGATCGTGGCGCCGCCGACGACGACCCCGAGCCACAGCGACGGCCACCAGCTGCCGGCGGCGATCAGCGCCATCCCGGCCGCGACGCACGCGGCTCCGAGGGTGATGATCTCGTCGCGGCGCAGCCGGAGCCACGGTCGCGCCTGCACCCACGAGCCGACCACCCAGCCCACGGACGCGATCGTCACCACCATGCCGGCCTGCACGAGGCTCAGCCCGCGCAGCTGCACCAGCATCAGCGGCAGGAACGACTCGCCGGCCATGAACGCGCCACCCGTGAGCAGCCGGACATTGATCACCGCGGCCATCCCGGGCGCCAGCGGTCCGTAGCCGGCCGGCATCAACCGCGGCATGCCGACCACCAGCAGCCCCAGTCCGGCCGCGGCCAGCACCGCCGACAACCACGTCAACTGTTGCCCCGCGACCTGCAGCAGCGTGATGCCGACGGACACGAGGACGGCCGCCCCCAGACCGACCGGGGCCGGGCCGTCCTCCTCACGGTGCAGGGGGATCGGGGTGCGCCGCAGCGCCGGGAACAGGAACGCCGCGCCCAGCAGGACGAACGGGACGATCCCCCAGAACACCGCGTGCCACGACAGCGTCTCGGTCAGCCAGCCGGCCGCCGCTGGCCCGATGAAAGACGGCAGCATCCAGGCGGCGGAGAACCACGTCATGACCCGCGCCTGATCGGCCGGGTCGAACACCTTGCCGACCGTCACCATCAGCGCCAGGTTCACCGAGCCGCCGCCCAGGCCCTGCACGAAGCGTCCGACGAGCAGCACGGGCATAGCCGGTGCCAGCGCGGCGATCACCAGCCCGGCGCCGAACAGGGCGAGACCGCCGACCAGCGGGGGCACCGGACCGCTGCGGTCGCACAGGCGTCCCGCGATCACGATGGCGAGGATCTGTGCGATCGAGAACGCTGTGAACGCCCACGCGTACAGCGCGACGCCGGCCAGGTCGGCCGCGGCCGCGGGCATGGCCGTCGTGACCGCCTGCGCCTCGAAGGCGATCGCGGTCACCAGCATCAACAGGCCGACGACCAGACCGCGGAGAGAGGAGGACACGGGGGTTATCTCACCATGAACACCCCAGTAGGATGAAACGCGTGACTGATCTCGCTCCCGGTTCCCAGACCGTCCTCGACGAACGCACCGATCTGCGTCCCGACGAGGGCGATCACGAGCGGTTCTCCCACTACGTCGCCAAGGACAAGCTCACCGAGGCCATGGTGATGGGCACCCCCGTCGTCGCGCTGTGCGGCAAGGTGTGGGTTCCGAGCCGCAACCCCGACCGCTACCCGGTCTGTCCCGAGTGCAAGGAGATCTGGTCCTCCCTCAACCCCGGCCAGGGCGGCGACGACTCCGGCGAGTAGCGACCGATCTCGCCCACCCGACCACTCCCCCGTGGCGCGGCCGTCCGCCTAGACTCCAGGCATGGCCGGCAAGACCCTGCTCCTGATGCGCCACGCCAAGTCGTCCTGGAAGACCAACGAAGCCGACGCCACTCGGCCCCTGTCGGGCCGAGGAACCCGCGATGCCGTCGTCGCCGGCGAGACCCTCGCGGACTTCGACATCGACGTCCTGCTCTGCTCCACCGCGTCGCGGGCCCAGCAGACCTGGCAGTGCGCGCTGATGGGCGGCGCGAGTGCGAGCAGCGTCAAGATGCGCGACTCCCTCTACGCCGCGTGGCCCGAGCAGATCCTCGACGAGATCCGCGAGCTGCCGAGCGCCACCCGGACGGCCCTGGTGATCGGCCACCAGCCGGCCATGGGCGAGCTGATCGTCAACCTCGTCGCCGCTTCCCCGCTCAGCGGGCGGGTGGCGGAGAAGTTCCCGACGTCTGCGATCGCCGTCCTCACCTTCGACGGCAGCTGGGAGGAACTCGCCTACGGCGACGCCGTCCTGCGGGCCGTGGAGGTTCCGCGCGGCTGATCCGTCCGGCAGCCTCTACCATGCGGGCATGGTGGAGTTGATCGGTTACCTGGCCTCGGCGCTCATCGTCATCTCCCTGGCGATGCGCTCGCTCGTCCGGTTGCGCGTGGTGTCGCTCGTCGGCTCGCTCACCTTCGTGATCTACGGCGCGCTGATCGGCGCGATCCCCGTCATGATCGCCAACGGTGCGGCCGTCCTGCTGAACATCTGGCACCTGCGCCGCGAGCTCGCCCCGGCCGCGAGCACGATCAACGCCGTCCCGATCGAGCCGGACGCCCCGTTCCTGCGCGACTTCCTGGCGGCCAACCTGCCCGAGATCCACCGTTCCCAGCCGCGGTTCGACATCGAGGGTCACTACCCCTTCGCCCGTCTGCTCACCCGCGACGGGCTGCCGGCCGGCGTCTTCCTGGCCAGGCCGCTCGGCGACGAGCTCCAGGTCACGCTCGACTACGTCACGCCGGCCTACCGGGACTCGCGCGTGGCGCGCTGGCTGTTCGGCCCCGGGCGCGACGTGTTCACCGCCCGCGGCGTCCGCCGGCTGGTGGCCGAGGCGACCACCGCGGAGCACCGCACCTACCTCGAGTCGGCGGGCTTCCGCCCCGACGGGAGCCGGTTCATGCTGACCCTCGATGGCGAGCCGTCCCGCTGACTCAGTAGCGGTACAGGTCGGCCTTGTACGGACCCTCCACCGGGATGCCCAGGTACTCGGCCTGCTCGGTCGTCAGCTCACTCAGCCGGACGCCGAGGGCGTCCAGATGCAGGCGGGCGACCTCCTCGTCGAGCTCCTTGGGCAGCGTGTAGACGCCGATCGGATAGTCCTCGGGCTTCGTGTACAGCTCGATCTGCGCGAGCACCTGGTTGGTGAAGCTGTTGCTCATCACGAAGCTCGGGTGGCCCGTGGCGTTGCCGAGGTTCAGCAGGCGCCCCTCGCTGAGGACGATGATCGAGTGGCCGTCCTCGAACGTCCAGACGTCGACCTGAGGCTTGAGGTTCATCCGGCGCACGCCGGGCCAGCTCTCGAGGCCCGCCATGTCGATCTCGTTGTCGAAGTGGCCGATGTTGCCCACGATCGCCAGGTCCTTCATCTGGGACATGTGCTCGGACGTGATGACGTTCACGCAGCCGGTGGCGGTGACGAAGATGTCGACGTCCCCGACGACGTCCTCGATGCGGGCGACCTGGTAGCCGTCCATCGCGGCCTGCAACGCGCAGATCGGGTCGATCTCGGTGACGATGACGCGGGCGCCCTGCCCGGCCAGTGCCTCCGCGCACCCCTTGCCGACATCGCCGTAGCCGCACACCAGCGCGGTCTTGCCGCCGATGAGCACGTCGGAGGCGCGGTTGATGCCGTCGATGAGGCTGTGCCGGATGCCGTACTTGTTGTCGAACTTGCTCTTGGTGACCGAGTCGTTGACGTTGATCGCGGGGAACAGCAGCGCCTGCGCGCGGGCCATCTCGTAGAGGCGGTGGACGCCGGTGGTGGTCTCCTCGGTCACGCCCTGGATGGCGTTGGCGATCGCGACCCAGTCGAGCGTGGAGTTGCGGAGCGTGTTGAGCAGGACGGCGAACTCGTGGCTGTCGCCCTCGCCGGCCTCGGGCACCGCGCCGGCCTTGGCGAACTCGACGCCCTTGTGCACGAGCAGCGAGGCGTCGCCGCCGTCGTCCAGGATCATGTTGGCGTGCCGCCCGTCCCAGTCGAAGATCTGCTCGGTGCAGGCCCAGTACTCCTCGAGCGACTCACCCTTCCACGCGAACACCGGGACGCCGCGCGGGTCATCGGGGGTGCCGTCCTTGCCCACCACGATGGCGGCGGCCGCCTCGTCCTGGGTCGAGAAGATGTTGCACGAGGCCCAGCGCACCTCGGCGCCCAGCGCGGTCAGCGTCTCGATGAGCACCGCCGTCTGCACCGTCATGTGCAGCGAGCCGGCGATGCGGGCGCCCTTGAGCGGCTGAGAGTCGGCGTAACGCTCGCGCATCGCCATCAGGCCGGGCATCTCGTGCTCGGCGAGGGTGATCTGCTTGCGGCCGAAATCGGCGAGGTTCAGGTCTGCGACACGGTAATCCACATGCCCGACCCTATCGTCAGGTGCGAGGAACCGGGCCCCCGCGCGTGATCGCCGGACAGCCTCAGGCCCGGCCCATCCCCACCTGCAGGTAGGCGGCGGCGAACAGTCCCCGCTGCAGGACGCCCGCGTAGCGCTCCATCGACGAGTCCTGCAGGTGTTCCAGGACGCACACTCGGGCGTCCGCGACCTGCGCGTTCGCCTCCAGCACCTCGCGATGCTCGGCCGCCGCGGGGTCGCCCGCCCCATCGTCCACGATCACCAGCGCCGGGCGCGCGTCCCGCGCCGCGCCGTCGAACGGGTCGTCGAACGGGTCCCGCGGCCGTGCCTCGGCCAGGATCGGGTTCAGCTCGGAGAAATCGGCCGCGAGCGCCACGCGCCCCGAGGCCGCCCTCAGCGCCTCGGCGATGCGCCGGGACGCCCGGGCCGCCAGCACCGACCCGCCCCACACCAGCGGGAGCGCGTCGGCCAGCTCGAGCGCGAGCGACTTGGCCGGGTTGGCCGCGATGTCGAGCGCGTAGGAGCACGCGCGGGCGGTGTCGTCGAGGACGTCGGCGATGGCGGACGGGTCGGTCACCGGGCCCAGGCCGAGCCGGTGCAGCGCCATCAGCACGGTGATCGCCCCGCACAGCGGGTCGGACGTCTGGCTCGGCAGCAGCGTCGCGGAGCGGCCGGCCTCCTGCGCGACCGGAGAGTCCGGCGGAGCCGTCACGATGAGTCGCGAGCCGCGGCGGGTGGCCTCGTGGACGGCCGCAGCGGCTTCACGTCCGGCCCCGCCGAGCACGACGACCAGGTCGAGTGGGCCGACCCAACCGGGGAGGCCGAGGCTCGGCCACGCCACGAACGGGACCGGGCAGGACGGCTCGAGCACCGCGCGCAGCAGCCGCGCCTCGGGCCCCACGGCCACGACGGCGCGGGGACGTCCCTCGTCCTCGACGCCGGCCAGCACGGCGGCAGCCGCCGCGGCCTCGCGGCGCAACCGGGCGCCGGCCTCGGCGAGCGGGCGGATCACGCCGTCTGCGGCCTCGAGCGCCTGGGGGTCGTCGAGGAGCCCGTCGTCGAACTCAGGCACGGGCGGCGCGCGCCTCGTCCTCGACGAGGATCGGGATGCCGCCGCGGACGGGATAGGCCAATCCGCACGCGGGGCCGGTGCACACCAACTCGCTGGCCTCGTAGGCCCAGGTCAGTTGCTGGTGGCACCGCGGGCAGACCAGCAGCTCCAAGACGTTCGGGACGATGTCGTTCATCATTGCGCCTTCCTCGACTCAGGGTCAGCCTACCGAGGGTCGTCGGGCAGATCCGCCACGACGGCCAGGTGACCACGACGGCGCCCGACGGCGCGGGGCTCGACCCTCGGCTCCTCGTAGCCGAGGCCGACCTCGCGGACGGCGTCGGCCAGGGCCAGTAGGTCGTCGCTGGACCGGCCGAGGCCATCGGCCGGGTCGGCGTCCAACGGCAGCCGGATCAACTCCCAGCCGCGCGGGCTGATCAGGGTCTCGCAGTGCACCGCGCACAGGTCGTAGCTGCCGGGCTCGTCACGCAGGGCGAGGGGGCCGACCACGGCCGTCGAATCCTTGTAGACGTAGGTCAGGGTGGCGACCGCGGCGCCGGAGCAGCCGGTCTTCGAGCAACGACGAGAACTCACGCCGCCGACCGTACCTCGCCGCGCCCACCGCGCGCCGCACCGACGCCGCGATGTCGGACACCGGGCCGTCGATCGACGCCCGCGCGGTCGCACTAGGGTGGCGGGCATGCTCAAGCGACGCGATCGACACGGACGCGGGCGGCGCGGCCCGGCCGCGTGGCCCAACCCGCACACCAACGGGGTCGTGCCGCTGCGCGCGCGCCAGTCGCCGCAGGTCTTCTTCACCCGCTGTGTCAGCGATGCGCTCGCTCAGATCGCCGAATCGTGCCCCCGCGCGCTGGTGGGTGTCGATGTCGGCATCGAGGACGTTCCCACCATCAACGCCGCGTGGGCGCCCAGTCGGGTGCCGCTGGCCGCCGCGGTGACGGCGACGCCCACCAAGAACGGGCAGGTCGTGGTCTACCGGCGGCCCATCGAGCGGCGCGCCGCGACTCGGCGCGGCATCCGCATCCTCGTCTACCGCACGATCGTGGAGCAACTGGCGAACATCACCGCGATCCCCACCGACGAGATCGACCCCAGCGGCGGCCGCGACGACGACTGGGAGTGACCCGGACGCGGCCCGGGCCCACCCGCCGCCGCTCAGCTCCCGACGCGCGGGTCGTTGACCACCGCGACCTCCCGGGCGGCCTGACCCGCTCCGAGCGCGGCGACCGTCCCCACCCCGTTGATCGACCCGACGCGTCCGCTCAGCGCGACGGCCGCGGCGACGCGTCCGCCGGAGAGCCGGACGACGGGCTGCGCACCGGAGGGCAGCGCCACGCTCACCGATCCCCCGCCACGCACCGTCACCTCGCGGGCGAGCGTGCGGCGTCCGCCCTGGGTGACCTCGACGCGCGACGTGACGGGCGCCGTCCCGCCGTTGGCCAGCGTGAGCGTGCCCCGGACGGACGCCGGCGTCCCCAGCGGGACGAGCGCGTCCGCGGCGGCTCCGACGGCGGGGACTCCGGTCCAGTCGACGCTGGCGGCCGCGCCGGGCGTGCGGGCCTCGACCGCCGCGGTGATCCGCTGGTCGCTGCTGACGCGCACCGCGCCGCCGGCGCCGCGCAGCCCCGTGGTCAGCGAGACGACGGCCGTGGACGCCGCGGGCACGTCGACGGAATCCGCACCGGCCGGGGTGAGGGCGCCCTGGGGACCGAGGACGTCCACCCGCACCCGCGCCACCCGGTCGCCGGGGTTGGCGACGATCAGGTCGCGCGAGCCGGCGCCGGCCGGGACCCCCGGCACCACGGCTGTTCCGGCGGGCGGCGAGGACGGCGCGATCCAATCCGTACCGAGGCTCTGGGTGCCCGCGAACAACTGCTGCTGAACGGTCGCGGCGACGCGCCCCGAGGACGTCTCCAGGTGCACGGCCAGCGGGGTCGAGGACGTCATCAGCGGGCCGAGGTCGACGACGCGCTGGCTGTTCGGGCCGACGACCAGACCGCGTGCGCCGGGGGCGGCGAGCTGGCCGCGCGCGCCGTAGGCGGTGAGGTTGACCTCGGCGGGGACCGCGTCCGGGTTCATCAAGACGAGGTGGGCGCGCGCGTCCGGGCCGGTGTGGACGCCGACGAACCACGCCTGCGTCTGGGCCAGCGGGCATGAGATGGCGCCCAGCCCCGGCGCCGACGGGTCGCCGACGGCGGCGGAGCTGGCCCCGAAGACCGCGCCGCGCCGGCCCGCGATCCGCAGCGGGTCGCCGGAGGCGGGCAGCACGGCGGCGTCCGGCAAGGCGGCGGCGTGGCCGGGATCGCTCAGCCCGCTCTGACGGAGGTCGGCGGTCGCGCCGGCGACCGCGACCGACGAGGCGCCGGTGGTGACCGGGCACACGACGCTCGTGTGCCCGGCGGTCGCCGGCGGCGGCACCGGGACGGGGTCGGCCGGGCGGGCGAGACCGACCGCGGCCGCCACGACGAACGCGGCCACGGCGGCGAGGGGTCCGGCGATCCGGTTCATCGAGCGGCCCTCCTGAGCCGGCGCGGTGCGGGTCGGTGCGACTGGGGCGCGAGCGCGGGCAGCGCGAGGACGGCCAGCCCCGCCAGGCCGGCGAGCTGCACCCACGCCCACCAGGGCGCCGCGCTGTCGAAGCCGACCTCGAGGACGCCGCCGGACGCCGGCAGCTGGAACGAGACGGATCCGTCCGCGGCCTGGGCCCGTGGCAGACGCCGGCCGCCGACAGCCGCCCACCAGCGGTCGTCCGGCACCTCGGCGAGGGTCAGGGTGCGGCCGCCAGGGCCCGCCTCGAGGAGGGCGCCGGGCGCGACCGGCGTGCGGGTCTGGCCGACGACGACGACGGCGCGCCCGGAGCCGGGCACCGTCCAGGTCACGGTGGTGGCGTCCGCGGAGCCGGAGCCCAACCCGGGGACGTTCGCGATGCCCGTCCGCAGCTCGGGGTCGCCGCCCTCCAGCCAGACGTGGCCGACGCCGAGAGCGCGCAGGTCGGCGAGCAGTTGGTCGTCCGCCGACCCCGTCGCCAGCCGCTGCGCCACGGACCCGGCCAGCTCGCGGGCCGGGCCGTGGCCGCCGAGGGCGACCCCACGCTCGGGCTGGCCGAGGCGGGGCCCCGCGCCCTCGCGCAGCGACCATCGCACGTCGCCGCCGTCGTCGCGCAGGGCCAGGGTGCGGTTGAGGCCTGATTCCGTCTCGCGCTGCAGGTAGGGCGCCACGGGGACGCCGGCGCCGCGCGACAGCGGGGCCAACCCGCCGATGACCCACCAGGCGCCCGCCGCCAGGACGCCCACGGCCAGGAGCGCCCGCAGCAGGTAGAGCGCGACGTGCGCACCGCCGAAGGACCGCTGCTTGATGCCCGCGGCCAGGCCGTCCAGCCCCGTGGTGGCGGCGACGACGAGCCCCGCGAGGAAGAGCACGAGCCAGACCGTGCCCTGCGGCCGGGCGAATCCGTCCGGCGGCACGGGGACGACGAACCGGGTGAGGACGACCGCCGCGGCCAGCCCCAGCCCGGCGAGGGCCAGCCCCCAGGACGCCCGGGCGGGGCGGCGTCCGACGCCGATCAGTGCGGCCAGCCACAGCGCCCCCACGGCGACCGCGCTCACCGCCAGGGGCGCGAGCCCCTCGACCGCCGGCCGGGCCAAGAACAGCTGCCACGGGTCGGGCGCCCGCAGCGGCGCCAACACCGGATCGGTGCCGGTCAACAGCCGGCCGGGACGCTCCGCCACCATGGCCGCCCACGGCGAGACCGCCACGAGCGCGGGAGAGGCCACGGCGACCAGCGCCGGCAGCCAGCCCCGCCGGCCCGCGAGACAGACCGTCAGCACGGACAGCGCGAGCAACGGCCAGCTCAGCGGCTCGACCGCGGTCATCAGCGTCGCGGTCAGAGCGAACGCCCCCACGGTCGACCAGGACGGCCGCGCGTCCCACCAGTCGATCAGCTGGTGCGCGGCCACGGGTAACAGCAGCGTCCACAGCACCGCGCCCCACTGCCCCGAGCCGACGGCACCCGTCAGGATCGGCGCGAGCGCGTAGGCGAGCGCCCCGCTCAGCGCGACACCGCGGTCGGCGACGAGCCGCCGCAGCGTCCGGCGGGCGAGCAGGAACGCCAGGGGGACGCAGCCGAGCAGCACGAGCGAGACGAGCGCGTCCGGGTGCCCCAGCGTCAGCCAGGACGCCAGCCACGTCAGCCCCAGCCACGGTGGCCCGGACGACGTGCCCACCCCGGCGATCGGGTCGAGGACGTCGCCGAGCATCGCCCCCATGGAATCGTGCGCGGGGAGGAGCTGCGGACCCTGCAGCGGGCCGGGCGAGTACAGCCGCCACGCGGCCACGAACGCCGCGACGACCAGCAACCCGGTGACGACCACCCAGCGCGGGGTGCGCCGGTCTTCGGCCCCGCCTCCGGCGTACTCGTCGCCGGTGAGGGTGTCGAGAGACGCGCCGCGCGGCCCGTCGGCGAAGCCGGCGCCCCAGGAGGCGACGCGGCCGAACAGGTCGTCGGACGCGCGGCCCAGTTCCTGCCGACGCGTCGGACGCAGCGCGCCGACGTCCCCCGGCGTGCTGTCCAGCTGTTCGTAGCGGTGGCGCAGCACGGCCACGTCGGCGCGGCGGCGGGCGGCCAGCGCGCGGAGCTCGAGAGCCGCGGTCGCGGGGTCCTTGCCGAGCAGACGGGCGCCCGCCCGCCCGAGCGCGGAACTCCCGGTCCCGACGCGCAGCGGCCCGGCTGGGCGGCCGCGGAAGGCCTCGTGCAGCGCCATGCCCCAGCGGCGGCGGTCGACGAGCGGGTCGCCCGCGGCCCCGGCCCGGATCCCGCGCGTGGACGCCTCCCAGTGCACCAGCCGCGCCGCCGGCTCGGTGACGACGCCCCCGCCGGCGAGCCCGGCCAGCCATCCGAACTCGACGCCCTGAGCGGCGCTCGCGACGTCGGCGTTGAGCCCGCCGAGGGCGTCCCAGGAGGAGCGCCGCACCAGCAGGCCGCAGGCGTTCGCGCCGAGGACGTCGTCGGAGTCGAGCTGGCCCTGGTCGATCGTGCCGGACCCGACGACCGGCCGCACGACGCCGGAGCGGGTGACGGTCTGGCCGAGCTCGGAGACGTGGGCCGGGGCGCCGCGTCGGTGCGGCTGCACCAGGAGGGGCGTGGCGGCATCGGCGTCCGGCCTGTGGCGCAGCCGGGAGACGAGGCGCTCGAGGGCGTCCGGGGCGGCCTCGACGTCGTCGTGCAGCAGCCAGACGAACTCGCCGGGCTCACCGGGCAGCTCCAGGCCCGCTCGCGCCGCGGCGCCGACGGTGCTGCCCTCGGGGACGCGGACGACGGCGTCGAGGAGGTCGTCGGCGAGCGCCTGCTCGAGCAGAGCCGCGGTGCGGTCGGTGGAGCCGGTGTCCACGGCGACGATGCGGGACGGCGGCAGGGTCTGCTCGGCCAGGGACGCGAGCAGATCCTCTAGCCAGCGGGCCCCGTTGTGGGTCACCACGACGGCCGTGACGGCGGCGTCCTGACCGGAAGCCGCGTCGTCGGCGGTCTCGTCGGCTCGCGCCCAGGCCCAGGGGTCGGCGCCTGCCTCACGTACGGGGTGGCTCACATCGGACAAGGTTAGACGCCGCGCCGAGGGCCATGTGGGCAGACTCGTCCCGCAGAAGGTACGAGACTAGCTGTCGCTAAACAGCGCGCTTCTTGAGCTTGCGCCGCTCGCGCTCGCTCAGCCCGCCCCAGATGCCGAAGCGCTCGTCGTGGGCCAGCGCGTATTCGAGGCAGTCGGCGCGCACGTCACAGGAGTGGCAGACGCGCTTGGCCTCCCGGGTCGAACCGCCCTTCTCGGGGAAGAACGCCTCCGGGTCGGTCTGGGCACACAGGGCGCTCTCTTGCCACCCCAGGGGTCCGTCGTCCGAAATGGACTCGACGACCAGCAGCTCGTGCATCAGTTCCTCCTCCGCGCCGCCCGGCACAAAAAATGGGATGACTGAATTACATGCCTGTCATTCCAGGCTCGTCAAGCTGAAGGCCGCTTCGGATCAGGATTTGTCAAGATTCGTCGGCGTGTCGCCATCTTCTGGTGTCGCCCGACGCCAGCCGATGGCCTCGGCAGCGCCCTGGCGCCCCGCCGTCGGGCGCAAGCGCGGCGGGGACGACAGATCTTCTTGTCGCGCTGCGGCGTCCTGATTCTCGTCGCTCCCCTGTGCCCAGAGTCCGCTGGGCTCGGCCTCGGCCGGGTCGGCCGGTTCCGCCGAGGCCGCGTGCCACCCGGCGTGCGCGGTGCCCATGGCGCTCGGCGCCGTCCCGGACGCGGCCTGCGCCGCCGTCGTCCAGACGCTGCCGGACGCCTCGCTGGGCCGCCAGACCGCCGCCGGACGCTGCTCGTCCTCTTCCGGCTCCGCCGCCCCCTCGATCGCCGCCGGGGGCTCCGCCTCCACGCGAGGGCGCCCGGACGCCCGGTACACGATCCACAGCACCGCGGCGGCCAGCGCCTTCAGCACGATCGACAGCAGGCCGCCGAGCGCCTCAAGGACCACGCCGAGCGTCCCGGCGGACGCCGACAGACCGGCCCCCGTCGCGATGATCGTCAGCACCACGCCGACGGTGACGGTGACCGCCGACCACAGCGCGAGCCGGCGGGCGTTCGGCGACGGCGTCCCCACGTAGTGGCACACGCACACGGCGGCGACGAGCAGCACCAAGGCGGTGAGGTTCAGCCCCGAGTTCGCCGCATCCTGGAAGGCCTCGGACGCGGGGACATGCTCGCGGGTGAGCGCGTTGGCCAGCCGGACGGCGCTGAGCACCATGCCGGCGACCACGATGGCCAGCACGATCCAGGCCGCGGGCTCGCGGAAGCGCTTGACGTTCTCGACCACGGAGGACTCCTAGGCGAAGGTCGGGTGGGACTGGGCGATGAGGCCGACGAGCGATTTGACCTTCTCGGCCTGGTCGAACGTCGTGACGAGGGTCGCCTGGGGTGTGTGGACGACCACCATGCCGGTGACGCCGGCGACGGCGACCACATGGCCCGAGCCGGCCGTGTTGAGGACGAGGTTGCCGGACGCGTCCAGGGTCACGGCGAGACCCTCGATCGCGTTGCCGTCCTCGTCGGTGCCGAGCACCTCGGCCAGGCTGGCGAAGCCCCCGACGTCGCGCCACTCGATGGGCAGCTCGACCGCGAGGATGTGCGCGGACGTCCGGCCCTGGGAGACCGGTTCCATCACCGCGTAGTCGACCGAGACCTTCTTCAGTGACCCGAAGACCTCCTCGAGCCGGTCGGGGTGCGCGGCCAGCATCTCGATGCCGGCGTGGGTGGCGGGCTCGAGGACGGCGAGCTGGGCCAGCAGCGTGTCGGCGCGCCAGACGAACATGCCGGAGTTCCACCAGTAGTCGCCCGACGCGAGGTATTGCTGGGCGGTGGCGCGGTCGGGCTTCTCGACGAAGCGCTCGACGCGGCAGGCGTCCTCGTTGCCCTCGACGGCCTCGCCGCGCCTGAGGTAGCCGTAGCCGGTGTGCGGCGACGTCGGGACGACCCCGAGCGTCACCAGCGCGTCGGCGTCGTCCTCGGCCAGGGCGAAAGCGCGGTCGAGCGCGGCGGCGAAGGCGTCCACGGGCTCGATGATGTGGTCGGCGGTCACCTGGGCGATCACCGCGTCGGGGTCGCGGCGCGCCAGGACGGCCGCCGGCCAGGCGCAGGCGTTCAGCGAGTCGCGGCCGACGGGCTCGCCGAGGAAGTTCTCGGGCGCGAGCTCGGGGATCTCGGCGCGCACCTTGTCGAGATACCCCGCCCCGGTCACCACGAGCACCTGCTCGGGGGGCACGACGCGCGTGGCGCGGTCGAAGGCCAACCGCAGCAGGCTCCTTCCGTGCACGATGGGCAGGAGCTGCTTGGGCGTGCCCTGTCGCGAGAGCGGCCACAACCGTGTGCCCGAGCCTCCCGCCATGATCACCACGTAGCGCATGGGTGCAGGGTATCCGCCCCCTACGATGAACGGGTGACTCCCATGCCGCCGCTGTCCGAACGCGCCGCCGCGCGGGCCCGTCGCGACCCCGGGTCGCCGCTGCTCACCCACTACCACCCCGCCGCCGGGGAGCGCGTCGAGCTCAACGCCCGCAGCCTGGCGAACTGGCTGGACAAGACCGCCAACCTGTTGGACGCCCTGGGCGTGGACGCCGACAGTGAGGTCGCGCTGCCGGTGCTGTTGGAGCGGCCGGCCGGCTGGATGGGGCTGCTGCTGCCGCCGGCGTGCTGGCAGCGCGGCGTCGGCTGCCGGGTGACCGGACGCGACGAGGCGTCCTCGGCGGACGTCGCGGTCATCGGGCCGGCCGACCTCGCCGCCGTCGCGCCGGACACCCTGGCCTGCTCCATGCACCCGTGGGGGCTGGGGCTGCCCGCGCTGCCCGAGGGCGTCACCGACTTCAGCTCCGCGGCGCTGGCCGAGCCGGACGTCCACACCGGGCAGCCCGCCGACCCCGACGCGATCGCCTGGGCCGACGCCGAGCGCGAGGTGACGTTCGCGGAACTCGCCGCGCTGCCCGGCTCCGGCGAGCGGGTCCTCCTCCACACCGACGACCCGTGGACGGCCGTCTCGGGGCTGTGGACCGCGCTCAGCGGCGACGGCTCGCTGGTGCTCGTCGAGGGCGACGCGGACGAGGCGACGCTGGCCAGGCTCGCGGACGCCGAACGGGCCGCCCGCTGACCCTCAGCGCCCCTGGTCGCGCCGCAGCCCCGCCGGCAGCCCGCGCAGGAAGCCCGCGCCCCAGGTGAGCTGCATGACCGCGAGCACCCCGGGCAGGCGCAGCCTCGCCTGCGGGTCGAGTTTCGGCATCCGCGCGGTGGCCACGGCCAGGAACGCCGCGTAGGCGGCCGGTGCCGCGAAGCCGAGGCGGAGCCAGCGGCGTCCGGACGCCAGGCCGGCCACGCCGGCGACGGTGCCCGCGGCGAGGCCCGCCACGGTCGCCGGCGGCACGAGATAGCGGAGGCTGGCCGTCTCGGGGTTGCGCCGCACGACCTCGCGGCGCCACTGCCCCGTCGCGAAGAACTGCGTGGCCAGCGCCTTCACCGTCGAGCGCGGCCGGTAGGTGACCTTCATCGCCGGGGTGAACCAGACCGTCTCGCCGGCCTCGCGCAGCCGGCGGTTGAGGTCCCAGTCCTGCGCGCGGAACAGCGTCTCGTCGAACCCGCCGACGCGGCGCAGAGCGTCGCGGCGGAACGTGCCGAGGAAAACCGTGTCGGCCGGCCCCTCGGGCGAGCGGGCCAGGTGGAACGTGGAGGAGCCGAGCCCGTAGGGCGAGTTGTACGCGGCGGCGACGGCGCGCTCGAAGGGCGTGCGGCCCCGGGCGTCCATCAGGCCGCCGACGTTGGCGGCGCCCGTGCGGTTCATCGTCTCGACGGCGGTCGCGATGTAGCCCGGGGTCAGGTCGCCGTGGGCGTCCACGCGGACGATGATGTCGTGCCGGGCCGCCGCGATGGCGAGGTTGAGCCCGGCCGGCGTCTTACCCGTCGGGTTGTCGACGACGGTGACCTCGGGGTGCTCGGTCGCGAGCCGCTCGGCGACCTCGTGCGTGAGGTCCTTGCTGGGTCCGATCGCCATGACGATCTCGAGCTCGCCGGGGTAGCGCTGGGCGAGGACGTGTTCGACGGCCTCCGCGAGGTAGCGCTCCTCGTTGAGCACCGGCATCACGACGCTCACCGCGGGCGCGGCTGATGTGTCGGCGGTGGGCACGTCGCGTGTCCTTTCGGAAGGGGACGTCTGTCATGATGGCACGGTCCCTTTCGACTGAAGGAGTGCTCATGGGCTCGGGCGTGTCGAGGCGCACCCTCCTCTTCGGCGCATCGGCGGCTGCCGTCTTCGCCGGCTGCGCGCGCCCCCCGGTGGTGGTGCAGACGCCGACGGCGTCCCCCACCGGCCCCGTCCGCGAGCAACTCGCCCAGCTGATGGACGCCTACGGCCGCAACACCGAGCAGTTCGGCCTCGCGCTGCGCGACCTGCGCAGTGGGCGCGACTACGAGTTCCGCGGCGACTACACCAGCCAGAGCGCCTCCATGGCCAAGGTGATGATCGTCGCGATGGCGCTTCGGCAGGCCCGCAAGGACGGCGGCCCGCTGCCGTTCGACCGGATGACCCAGGCGAGCAAGGCCATCATCGAGTCCGACAACGACTCGGCGGACGCGCTGTGGGCGTACGCGGGCGGCCCGGACGCCTACCAGGCCCTGGCCAACGAGCTGCAGATGACGCACACCCGCCGCGACCCCAAGAACGAGTTCTGGAGTTGGACGTGGACGACGCCGTCCGACCAGCGCCTGCTGATCGACAAGATCGTGCACGGGACGCCCGCCCTGACCGAGCAGGAGCGCTTCTACCTGCTCGACCTCATGGCCAAGACGGAAGCGGATCAGACCTGGGGCGTCGGCGCGCCGAAGACGAGCGCCACGGCCCACCCGGTCGTGCGGGTGTGGATGAAGAACGGCTGGGTGCAGTTCCAGAGCACCGACGGCATGTGGGCCGTCAACTCGATGGGCCGCGTGGAGGGCGACGGGCGCGACTACCTGCTGGCCATGATGAGCCGGGTGCCGACGTTCCAGCAGGGCAAGGCCTTCCTGAACGACGTGGGCGCGGACGTCTTCCGCGTGATGGGCTCCGGCACGCTGTAGTGAGGCGGACGCCCGCTCAGCCGGCCTCGTTGGCGTCGGCGGCGTAGCGCCGCACGACCTCGCCCTTGGCCTGGGCTGAGGCCCGCAGGTCGTCCTGGAAGGCGAGCATCTTCGCGGTGAGCCCCTCGTCGCCGGCGGCCAGCATGCGGACGGCCAGCAGCCCGGCGTTGCGGGCGTTTCCGACCGCCACGGTCGCCACCGGGACGCCCGCCGGCATCTGCACGATCGAGAGCAGCGAGTCGAGGCCGTCCAGGTACTTCAGCGGGACGGGGACGCCGATCACGGGCAGCGGCGTCAGGGCGGCCAGCATGCCCGGCAGGTGCGCGGCTCCCCCGGCCCCGGCGATGATCGCGCGCAGCCCGCGGGTGTGCGCGTCGCGGCCGTAGCGGACCATGTCCTCCGGCATCCGGTGGGCGCTGACGACGTCCGCCTCGTAGGCGACGCCGAACTCGTCCAGCGCCGCGGCGGCCGCGGACATGGTCGGCCAGTCGGAGTCGGACCCCATCACGATGCCGACGAGGGGCTGCTCATTCATGGTCGGTTCCTTCCAGGTGGGCGGACGCCCGGCGCGCGGCGTCCTGGGTGGCGGCGACCTCGTCGCCGAGGACGGTGACGTGGCCGACCTTGCGGCCGGGCTTCACCGCCTTGCCGTACAGGTGGACGCGCAGGCTCGGGTCGGCCAGCACCACCGGGAGCGAACCGACGAGGTCGGGGTTGGCACCGCCGAGCACGTTGCTCATCACGGCGACGGGCGCGCGGGGTGCTGTCGAGCCGAGCGGCAGGTCCGCGACGGCGCGCAGGTGGTTCTCGAACTGGCTGGTGACGGCGCCCTCGATCGACCAGTGCCCGGTGTTGTGGGGCCGCATGGCGAGCTCGTTGACGACGACCTCCCCGCTCGCGCGCTGCATCAGCTCGACGGCCAGGACGCCGACGACCGCCAGCTCGTCGGCGATGCGGGTCGCGAACGCCTGGATGTCGGCGGCCTGTGCCGGGTCCAGACCGGGCGCCGGCGTCGTGGTCTCGTGGCAGATGCCGTCGCGCTGAACGGTCTCGCTGATCGGGTAGACCACCGATTCCCCGCCCTGGCGCCGCACGACCAGCACCGACAGCTCGCGGCTGAACGGGACGAACTCCTCGGCGAGGATAACGACCTCCGGCGCGTCCGCGGGTTCCACGCCGGCGTCCACGCGGTCGGTGGGTCCGAGCGCGCGGCCGAGCGCCGCGAACGGCTCGGCAACCTGCTCGGGCCCGGCGACCTTCCACACCCCCTTGCCGTCGTAGCCGCCGCGCGAGGTCTTCGCGATGACGGGCCAGCCGATCTCGTCGCCGAACGCGATGAACTCCTCCGGCGTCCGGGTCACCCGCCAGTTGGGCGCGGGGATGCCGAGGGCGGTGAGCCGCTCGCGCATGGCGGCCTTGTCCTGGGCGTGGACGAGGGCGTCCGGGCCGGGGCGCACGGCGACGCCGGCGTCCTCGAGCGCGCGCAGGATGGCGGTGGGGACGTGTTCGTGGTCGAAGGTGATCGCGTCGCACTGCGCCGCGAAGGACGTCACCGTCTCCTGGTCGGTGTAGTCGCCGACCTCGGTGAGCGGGACGACCTGGGCGGCGGAGCCGTCGGCCGCCTCCGCGAGCAGCCGGACGCGCAACCCCAGCGGGGTGGCCGCCTCGGCCATCATGCGGGCCAGCTGCCCGCTGCCGATCACTCCAACCGTTCGGACACACGTCACGGAAGGTCATGTTAGGGGGCGGCCCCGCGGCGCGGGAAACGTGTCAAGATGGCCCCATGACAGCGCACATCGTGGCCGTCGGCGGCGGCGGATTCGGCGCATCCCCCCTCGGAGCGCCCACCAACATCGACCGATACATGGTCGAACTGACCGGAAAGCGGAGCCCGCTGGTGTGCTTCGCGCCCACCGCGTCCGCCGATGACCCGCAGTACATCAACAAGTTCCTGGTCGCCTACGGCACCCTCGGCGTCCGCGTCATGGTGCTGACCCTCTGGCAGGACGCGGCCCGCTCCGTCGATCGCCTCGCCGAGGCCGACCTCGTGGTCGTGGGCAACGGCGCGACGGTGAACCTGCTGGCGCTGTGGAAGGCGCACGGGGTGGACGAGGCGCTGCGCCGCCGCTACGCCGCGGGCGACGACTTCGTGATCGGCGGCGTCTCCGCCGGCGGCAACGCGGTCTTCCAGGGCTTCGTCACCGACTCGTTCGGCCAGCAGTTCCGGGCGGTCCGCGGCGGTCTGGGTCTCGTGGAGGGGAGCTTCTGCTGCCACCTCGACGGCGAGGACGGCCGCGTCCCCGTCTACACCGAGGCGGTCGCCGACGGCACGCTGCCCGGCGGCTACGCCGCGGACGACGGCGCCGGCATCCAGTTCACCGACGGCAAGGTCGTCAAGTGCATCGCCGAGACGTCTTCCCAGCGGGTCTTCCGCATCGACCCGAGCGACTCCCCGTCGTCCTCGGGCGTCCTGTCCGAGCCGCAGCGCGTCGAGGTTCTCTGATCCGTCCCCCATCGCCGCGGCGGCCCCCGGTGGGCGCCGCGGCGACCTGAGCCCAGCCCGTCAGGCGGTCTTGAAGATCACCGTGCGCTGCACGATGAAGTTGACGGTCGTGGCGACGCCCTGGGCGATGACGAAGCCGACGAACTGCGCCGCGGCCCGGCCCCACGCCGCGTCGAGCGGGTCGTAGATCAGGCTGAAGGTGCCGACCTGCAGCACGAACGTCGCGAGATAGAGCGCCGCGACCGCCGCGAGCCGCTTGGTGGACGGCTCCGCCTTGAACGTCCAGCGGCTGTTGATCGCGTAGGCCGTCACGGTGCCCGCGACCCACGACAGCGCCTTGGCGGGCGAGTGCCCGAGTCCCAGCGCCATGCCCAGCACGAGCAGCCCGTAGTCGACGACCGCCGAGAGTCCGCCCGTGATGATGAACCGCGTCAGCTGGGTGCGCAGCGGCAGGGGCTCGGTCGGCGGTTGGGTCACGCCTGCCATGGTCCCACAGGCCGGGAGAGCGACCGGATTCGGCCCGCGGTGTTGCCCGCGAGGCGCCTCGGCCGCGCGAGTGCCGGGAACCGGTACCGTCTGCTCATGCGCCTTCTCGTCTTTCTGCATGGTGTCGGGCAGATGCCCCAGGTCTGGCAGGACCAGGTGAGCGCCATGCCGGGTGACTTCCGCGCTGTCGCGCCGTGGCTGCGCGGCACGCGTCCCGGACGCCCCGAGCCCTTCGACCTGGACGCCGCGGCCGACGACGTGCTGGGCATCCTCAACCAACAGGGCGTCGAGACCATGGCGCTGTGCGGGATCTCGGCCGGCGCGGCGGTGGCGCTGCGGGCGGCGACGCGCTCGCCCGAGGCCGTGTCGCACCTGGTGCTGACCGGCACGCAGATCGTGACGCCGTCGGCGTCCGCCTTGCGCGCGCAGCGCCTCGCCCTGCGGTTCACGCCCACCCGGATGCTGCGCAGCCGCGGCATCGACAAGCAGCGCACGATGGACACGCTCGCCCACCTCGAGGAGCTCGACATCGACGCGGGCCTCGACACCGTCACCGCGCGCACCCTCATCGTCACCGGCGACCAGGACAGGCCGGCGCTGGAGGCGGCGTCCGACCTGGCCGAGCGCCTCGCCGACGCCCGGCTCGAGGTGGTCGAGGGTTCCGGGGCGGACGTCCCCGTGCAGCAGCCGGCCGCGTTCAACGACCTTCTCTACGGGTTCCTCGCCCAAGGCTGAGGCGCCGGTTCACCGGAACCGGCCGGCGACGTCCTCCAGTCGCGCGCGCTGCGCGTCCCAGCCCTCCGGCGGGACGCCGAGGTTGTCGTTGACCTGGGTGAGCCCCACGGTGCAGTCGGCGAGCTCGCGCAGAATGTCGGCCTGGCCCGCGTGCCGGCTCACGTCGTAGGTGACGTGCACCAGCAGGGCCCCGAGCGTCGTCTCCCCGCGCGGCCCCCACCAGGGCACGTGGCCCGGGGTGTCCAGCGGGAGCTCCCGCACCGTCTTCGTGACGTAGTCGCCCACGCGGCGGTACAGGGCGATGATGTCGCCGACCGTCTCGTCCTCGGTGAGGTAGAGGTCGGCGTTGGGATCGTCGTCGTGTCCGAAGCCGGGCACCTCGATGCCGGGGTCGCGGCCGAGGACCTCGCCGAAATAGCCGTGCTCGACGAGGGCGCAGTGCTTGACTAGCCCCGCGAGGCTGGTGCCCGTGCGGGTGCGGGGCCAGCGCGCCTCTCGTTCGGAGAGCCCCTCGACCTTCCAGATCAGGGACGTGCGCGCGGCGGTCAGGTAACGGAGCAGAACGTCGGTGTCCATGCCGCGGAGTATCGCATCCGCGTCCGACAGTTCAGCGACCGGGCCGGCGCAGGTGGACGACGTCGCCCGAGGAGAACTCGCGACGCCCCTCCGGCGTGTCCACGACCAGCGAGCCGTTCTCGGCGACGTCGACGGCCACCCCGTGCACGATCCGGTCGTCGTGGATGTGCACCGCGACCTGCGCGCCCAGCGTCGAGCAGTGCTCGCGGTAGCGCGGGCGCAGAGACTGGCCGGCGTCCCAGCGGGTGAAGAGGTCCTCCAGCGACGTCAGCACCGCCACGGCCACGTCGGTGCCGGAGGCGTCCGATCCCTCCAGCCGGACCGAGGTCGCGGTGGGCACCGGCAGCTCCTCGGCGCGCAGGGCGACGTTGATCCCCATGCCGAGGACCGCCGCCGCGCCCCGGGACGCCGGGACCGCCTCGCACAGGATCCCGCAGATCTTGCGGCCGCGGACGAGCACGTCGTTGGGCCATTTCAGCGTCGCGGGCAGCCCGGTGGCCGCCTGCAGCCCCTCGCACACGGCGACCCCGGCCAGCAGCGACAGCCAGCCCCAGGCCCGCATCCCGCGGCGCGGGTACAGCAGCGCCGACATCGCGATCGAGCGGTCCGGCGGAGCCTCCCACACCCGGTCGAACCGGCCGCGGCCGGCGTTCTGGTAGCCGGTGATCAGCACGAGCCCCCCGGGCACGCCCGCCTTCGCCCGCGCCGCGACCTCGGCGTTTGTGGAGGGCACCACCTCGGCGAGCTCGATGTGGCGCCACAGGCCCCCTTCGAGTCGTGCGGCGAGCGAGGCGCCGTCCAGGAAGTCACTCACGCCGACCGATGTTAGGCCCGGCGCGTCGAGAACTGTCCTCGACTACGGCCCCAAGCGGGTCGATTGCGGATAATGTTCGGGGCATGGAGATCGACATCCACACGACCCAAGGGAAGATCGCCGATCTCGGGGCCCGTATTGACGCCGCCGTCAATCCCAGTTCCCCCGAAGCGATCGAGAAGCAGCACGCCCGCGGCAAGATGACCGCGCGCGAGCGCATCCACGCGCTGCTCGACGAGGGCACCTTCGCCGAGTTCGACGAGTTCTCCCGGCACCGGTCCACGGCCTTCGGCATGCAGAAGAAGCGTCCCTACACCGACGGCGTCATCACCGGCGTCGGCGCCATCAACGGGCGCCCGGTCTGCGTGTTCAGCCAGGACGTCACCATCTTCGGCGGCGCGCTCGGCGCGGTCTACGGCGAGAAGATCGTCAAGATCCTCGACTTCGCGATCAAGACCGGCTGCCCCATCATCGGCATGAACGAGGGCGGCGGCGCGCGCATCCAGGAGGGCGTGGTCTCCCTCGGCCTCTACGGCGACATCTTCAAGCGTAACACGCTGGCGTCCGGCGTCATCCCGCAGGTCTCCCTCATCATGGGCGCGGCGGCCGGCGGCCACGTCTACGGCCCCGCGCTCACTGACTTCATCGTCATGGTCGATCAGACCTCGCAGATGTTCATCACCGGTCCCGACGTCATCAAGACCGTCACCGGTGAGACGGTCACGCTCGAGGAGTTGGGCGGCGCGCGCACCCACAACACCAAGTCGGGCAACGCGCACTACCTAGCCGCCGACGAGACGGACGCGATCGAGTACGTCCGCGACCTGCTGACCTACCTGCCCCAGAACAACCTGGAGGATCCGCCGGTCTTCGACGAGAACGAGGTCGACCTGACCATCACCGACCACGACCGCAAGCTCGACGCGCTGATCCCGGACTCCCCGAACCAGCCGTACGACATGCGCGAGGTCATCAAGACTGTGCTCGACGACGACGAGTTCCTCGAGGTTCAAGAGCTGTACGCCGGCAACATCGTCGTCGGCTTCGGCCGCATCGAGGGCCGCTCCATCGGCATCGTCGCCAACCAACCCACGGTGTTCGCGGGCTGCCTCGACACGAAGAGCTCCGAGAAGGCGGCGCGCTTCGTCCGCACGTGCGACTGCTTCAACATCCCGGTGCTGACGTTCGTCGACACCCCGGGCTTCCTGCCCGGCACCGACCAGGAGTACGACGGCATCATTCGCCGCGGCGCCAAGCTGATCTACGCCTACGCCGAGGCGACCGTGCCGCTGCTGACCGTCATCACCCGCAAGGCCTACGGCGGCGCCTACGACGTCATGGGGTCGAAGCACCTGGGCGCGGACGTGAACCTCGCCTGGCCGACCGCTCAGATCGCGGTGATGGGCGCCGAGGGCGCGGTCAACATCCTGTACCGCCGGGAACTCGCCGACACCGACGACCCGACCGCCCGTCGCGCGCAGCTCGTCCAGGAGTACAACGACGAGCTCGCCAACCCGTACGTGGCGGCCGAGCGCGGCTACATCGACCAGGTCATCTATCCGCACGCCACCCGAGAGACCGTCGTCCGCGTGCTGCGGCTGCTGCGCACCAAGCGTCAGCAGCTTCCGCCCAAGAAGCACGGGAACATCCCGCTGTGACCGCGCAGGCAGAGCAGGCCCCGGGCCCGGCGTTCCGGGTCGTCGGCGGAAACCCCACCGACGAGGAGCTGGCGGCGCTCGCCGTCGTGCTGTCGTCGCTGCGCCGCGAGCGCGGACGTCCGCACGCCCCCGAGAACCGGGCCCAGGTGAGCGGCTGGAAGTCGTACTGGGCCAACGTCCGGCAGCCCTTCTACCCCGGCCGGGACGCCTGGCGCGCCACGATCCGCCGGTGAGGACGCCCCCGTGCGGCTGATCCTGGCGTCGGCCTCCCCGGCGCGCTTGCAGACGCTGCGCGCCGCGGGCGTCGATCCGGTCGTGCACGTCTCCGGCGTGGACGAGTCGGGCGTGCGCGCCCCGAGCGTCGCCGAGACCACCGCGACGCTGGCCACGCTGAAGGCGCAGGCGGTGTTGGCCGAGGTCGGCCCGCTCGCCCACGACCTGATCGTGGGCTGCGATTCCCTGCTCGAGCTGGACGGCCGCGCCGTCGGCAAGCCGGGCAGCCCCGAGGCGGCCGCGGAGGTCTGGCGGCGGCTGCGCGGGCGCACCGGCGTCCTGCACACCGGCCACCACCTCGCCGGACCCGCCGGCCACCTCACTCGCGTCGGCTCCACCGTCGTCCACTTCGCGGACGTCAGCGACGCCGAGATCGACGCATATGTCGCGACCGGCGAGCCGGTCTGGGTGGCCGGCGCGTTCGCGATCGACGGCTACGGCGCCGCGTTCGTGCGCGGGATCGAAGGTGACCCGCACAACGTCGTCGGGATCAGCGTCCCCCTGCTGCGCGAGATGCTCGCCGAGCTGGGAGTGGCGTGGCACGACCTGTGGCGACCCGCAGGCTAGGCTCACCGCTTGTGTCCGACTCCGACATCGACCTGACAGACGGCGATTCCGACGTCGTTCCACGGCGCCCGATCCTGCCGGCGCCGGTGCGGGCGATGCGGCCCAAACAGTGGGTCAAGAACGTGCTCGTGGTCGCCGCTCCCGTGGCCGCCGGGCGGCTGTTCGACCCTCGGGTGCTCGGCGCCACCGCGTGGGCGTTCGTGGCTTTCTGCCTGGTCAGCGCGTCGGTCTACCTCGTCAACGACGTCCGCGACGTCGAATCCGACCGGCAGCACCCGAAGAAGCGGTTCCGCCCGATCGCGGCGGGCGAGCTCAAGCCGTCCACCGCGCTCGTCATGGCCGTCGTCAGCCTCGCGGTGAGCCTGGCGCTGGGCTGGTGGGTGGCTCCGGCGCTGGCGGCGGTCCTGGCGTCCTACTGGGTGCTGCAGGTCGGCTACTCGCTCTTCCTGAAGAACCAGCCGATCATCGACCTCGCCATGGTGGCGTCCGGTTTCCTGCTGCGCGCGATCGCCGGCGGAGTCGCGTCCGGCATCCCGCTGTCGCAGTGGTTCCTGCTGGTGGCGTCCTTCGGGTCGCTGTTCATGGTGGCGGGCAAGCGCTACTCCGAGATGGTCGAGCTCGGTCCCGAGGCCGGCACGCGGGCGTCCCTGCGGCGGTACACGCCCAGCTACCTGCGGTTCGTCTGGGCGGTCTCCTGCAGCGCGGTGATCATGTCTTACAGCCTGTGGGCGTTCGAGCAACGCCCCCACGAGCCGCTGTGGGGGGTCAACTGGACGGCGCTGTCCATCGCGCCGTTCACGCTGGCCCTGCTGCGCTACGCGATGACGATCGACACCGGCGGCGCGGGTGAGCCGGAAGACGTGGTCATCAACGACCGCATGCTGCAGGCGCTGGCCGTCCTGTGGATCATCCCCGTCGCCATCGCGGTCTTTCTCTAAGACGAATCCGGGGCGGGGACGCCAAACGCTGACGCTGACGGTGTCGTGGCCCTAGACTCCGAGATGGACGTTGCCGCGCACTCGCGTCAGGCTTTTCAAGGAGGAACAGTGCCTATCACCAAGGTCTTGGTGGCCAACCGAGGCGAAATCGCGGTCCGGGTGATCCGGGCGGCGGCGGACGCAGGCTTGGCCAGCGTCGCCGTTTACGCCGATCCCGACGCGGACTCGCTTTTCGTCAAGCTCGCCGACGAGGCGTTCGCGCTGAACGGGTTGTCCCCGGCGCAGACCTACCTCGACATCGCCAAGCTGCTGGACGTCGCCGAGCGGTCCGGGGCGGACGCGGTGCACCCCGGGTACGGCTTCCTCGCGGAGAACGCCGACTTCGCCCAGGCCGTCATCGACGCCGGGCTGACGTGGATCGGCCCCCCGCCCGAGGCCATCGAGAACCTGGGCGACAAGGTGAAGGCCCGGCACATCGCGCTCAAGGTGGGCGCGCCCCTCGTCCCCGGCACCGCCGACCCGGTGGCGAACGCCGACGAGGTGCTGCAGTTCGTCGACGAGCACGGGCTGCCCATCGCCATCAAGGCCGCCTTCGGCGGCGGCGGCCGCGGCCTGAAGGTCGCTCGCAAGCGCGAAGAGGTCGCCGAGCTGTTCGACTCCGCCACCCGCGAGGCCGTCACCGCGTTCGGACGCGGTGAGTGCTTCGTGGAGCGCTACCTCGACAAGCCGCGCCACGTCGAGACCCAGTGCCTCGCCGACAAGCACGGCAACGTCGTCGTGGTCTCCACGCGTGACTGCTCGCTGCAGCGCCGCCACCAGAAGCTGGTCGAGGAGGCCCCCGCCCCCTTCCTGTCCGACGAGCAGCTCGAGAAGCTGTACTCGTCCTCCAAGGCGATCCTGAAGGAGGCCGGCTACGTCGGCGCGGGAACCTGCGAGTTCCTCGTCGCGCAGGACGGCCTGATCTCGTTCCTCGAGGTCAACACCCGCCTGCAGGTCGAGCACCCCGTCTCCGAAGAGGTCTCCGGCCTCGACCTCGTCCGCGAGATGTTCCGCATCGCCGACGGCGAGGAGCTCGGCTACGACGACCCGGAGCTGCGCGGTCACTCCATCGAGTTCCGTATCAACGCCGAGGACGCCGGCCGCAACTTCATGCCCGCCCCCGGCACGCTGGTCAGGTGGGTGCCGCCGACCGGCCCCGGCGTCCGCGTCGACTCCGGTTACCTCGAGGGCATGGCCGTCCCCGGCTCCTTCGACTCCCTGGTCGCCAAGATCATCGTCACGGGCGCCGATCGCCAGCAGGCCATCGAGCGTGCTCGGCGCACCCTCGACGAGACCGTCCTCGACGGTATGCCGACGGTGATCCCGTTCCACAAGGTCGTGCTGCGCGACCCCGCCTTCACCGCGGAGGACGGCAACTTCGGCGTCTTCACGAACTGGATCGAGACCGAGTTCGACAACACCGTCGAGCCCTACACCGGCACGCTGGGCGAGTCCGATGAGGACGAGAAGACCAGCTACGTCGTCGAGGTCAACGGCAAGCGCGTCGAGGTCCGTGTCCCGGCCGGCTTGGCCGCCCCCGCCGCAGGTCGCGCGTCCGGGCCCAAGAAGCCCACGAAGCGCAGCCGCAGCGGTGCCACCGCCCAGGCTCCGTCGACGAACGCGCTCACGTCCCCGATGCAGGGCACGATCGTCAAGGTCGCGGTCTCGGACGGCGACGAGGTGGCCGAGGGCGACCTGATCGTCGTGCTGGAGGCCATGAAGATGGAGCAGCCGCTCAACGCGCACCGGGCCGGCGTCGTCAAGGGCCTCAGCGCCGAGGCGGGCAGCACCGTCGGCAGCGGCGAGGCGATCTGCGAGATCGTCGACGCGGAGTGACCCCCTGACCTCCGACGGCCCCGGCGTGATCGCCGGGGCCGTCGTGGTTGTGGCGAGCGATCAGTACAGCGACTCGTCCACCCCGCCCGTGTGCAGACGGCGGGACGCCTCGGCGATGGAGCCGGACAGCGAGGGGTAGACGGTGAACGACTGGGCGGCCTCGTCGACGGTGATCTTCGAATTCACGGCCATCGCCAGCGGGTAGATCAGTTCGCTGGCTTGCGGCGCCACGATGACGCCGCCGATGACGATGCCGGTGGTCGGGAGGCAGAAGACCTTGATGAAACCGTCCCGGAGGCTCTGCATCTTCGCGCGGGCGTTGGAGCGCAGCGGCATCACCACGGTGCGCGCCGCGACCAGGCCCGCGTCGATCTCGGCCTGCCCGACGCCGACCGTGGCGATCTCGGGCGCGGTGAAGACGTTGGACGAGATCGAGCGGAGGTTGAGCGGCGAGACCGCGTCGCCCAGCGCGTGCCACATGGCGATGCGGCCCTGCATCGCCGCCACGGACGCCAGCGCGAACACCCCGGTGCAGTCGCCGGCCGCGTAGACGCCGCGGGCGGACGTCCGGGAGACCTTGTCGACCACGATGTGCCCCGACTCGCTGACCTCGATGCCCGCCTCGGCCAGCCCCAGGTCCTCGGTGTTGGGGATGGCGCCGACGGCCATCAGCACGTGGCTGCCCTCGATCTCGCGGCCGTCCTGCAGCCCGACGATCACCCCGTCCTCGGTGCGCCGGGCGCTGTTGGCCCGCGACTCGGACAGGATCGTCATTCCGGTCGCCTCGAAGACCTCCTGCAGCACGCGCGCCGCGTCGTCGTCCTGGCTGGGGAGCACCTGGCGACGCGACGAGACCAGCACGACATCGACGCCGAGCGCGTTGTAGGCGCTCGCGAACTCGGCGCCGGTGACGCCCGAGCCCACGACGATCAGCCGCTTCGGGGGCTCGGTGAGGTTGTACATCTGCGTCCAGTTGAGGATGCGCTCGCCATCGGGCATCGCGTCGGGCAGTTCGCGGGGCCGTGCGCCGGTCGAGACCAGGATGATGTCGGCGTCCAACCGCTCCTCGGCGCCGTCCTCCGCCGTCACGACGACGTGCTCGGTGCCATCGAGCCGGCCGGTGCCCTTGATGAGGCGCACGCCCTCGGTCTCGAGGCGCTTGGCGATGTCGCCACTCTGCGCGGACGCCAGCCGGAGCACGCGGTCGTTGACTGCCGCCATGTCGACGGCGACGTTCTCCTGCAGCGTCCCGCCCTGCGTGGCGCGCAGCCCGAGCGCCTCGGCGCCCCGCACCTTCTCCATCACCTCGGACGCCGCGATCAGCGACTTCGAGGGGACCACGTCCGTCAGCACCGCCGAGCCTCCCAGGCCCTTGTTCTCGACGATCGTCACGCGACCGCCCAACTGCGACGCCACCAGCCCCGCCTCGTAGCCGCCCGGGCCGCCTCCGATAATCACCACGTCTACCATGCGGCTCATTCTTCCAGAGGACGGGCTTCGTTATAGTCGGCGCGTGAATGACTTCGACGACCCGACGGCAACGGCGCACGAGGCGGCCGGCGAACTGCGCCGGCGGCTGGGAATCGACGGTATCGATGTGGGGCTGGTGCTGGGTTCCGGCTGGGCCACCGCGGCCGAGGGGCTCGGCGAGCCGATCGCCGAGTGCCCGCTGGCGGAACTCCCCGGCTTCAGCGCCCCCGTCGTGGCCGGCCACGGCGGCCAGGCCCGCGCGGTGCGCACCCCGGCCGGGCGGATCGCGCTGATCCTCACCGGGCGCACCCACTTCTACGAGGGACGCGGCGTCGCGCCGGTCGTTCACGGCGTCCGGACGGTCGCGGCTGCGGGCGCCACCCGCCTCGTCCTCACCAACGGTTGCGGCGGCCTCAACCCGGCCTGGACGCCCGGCACGCCCGTGCTGATCAGCGACCACATCAACCTCACCGCCGTCTCGCCGCTGCGGGGCGCCACCTTCGTCGACCTCACCGACGCCTACAGCCACGCCCTGCGCACGCTCGCCCGTGGCGTCGACCCGGGCCTCGACGAGGGCGTCTACGTCCAGTTCCCCGGGCCGCACTACGAGACGCCCGCCGAGGTGCGGATGGCGCGCACGATCGGTGGCGACCTCGTCGGCATGTCGACGGCCCTGGAGACCATCGCCGCCCGCGAGGCCGGGCTCGAGGTGCTGGGCATCTCGCTGGTCACCAACGCCGCCGCCGGCCTCGCCGGGGAACCGCTCAGCCACGCCGAGGTCGTCGCCGCCGGGCAGGCCGCCGTCGGCCGGCTGCGCACCCTGCTCGCCGGCCTGCTGGAGGTGCTCTAGATGCTGACCGAGGCGACGCTGGCCGCGATCCGATCCTGGCGCGAGGACGACCCCGACCCGGCCACGCAGACAGCGCTCGACCACCTGGTGGCCCAGGCCGCGCAGGGAGACGCCGACGCCGAGGCCGAGCTGGCGGACGCCTTCGCGGGGCCGCTGACGTTCGGCACCGCGGGGCTGCGCGCCGCGCTCGGCCCCGGGCCCGGGCGCATGAACCGGGTCGTCGTCGCGCACGCCGCCGCCGGCCTGGCCCGCCACCTGATCGCCGCCGGCGCGCCGGACGCCCGCGTCCTCGTCGGCTACGACGCCCGCTACAACAGCGACGTGTTCGCCCGCGACACCGCGGAGATCCTCGCCGGGTACGGGCTTCGCCCCCTCCTCACCGAGACCCACGTCCCGACGCCGGTGGTCGCGTTCGGAATCGGGCACCTCCTGTGCGAGGCCGGCGTGGTCGTCACCGCGTCCCACAACCCGCCGCAGGACAACGGCTACAAGGTCTACGTGGGCGGCAGCCAGATCGTCCCGCCCACCGACGCCGAGATCGCCGCGCAGATCGCGCAGGTCAGCGCCGAGCCGACCGCGGCGCTCCCCCGCTCGACCGACTACGAGACCGTCGGCGACGAGCTGCTCACCGCCTACGTCACGCGGGCCGCGTCGCTGATCGGCGCGGACGACCCGCGCGAGCTGACCTGGGTCTACACCCCGATGCACGGGGTCGGGGCCGCCGTCGTCACCCGCGTCCTCGACAAGGCCGGCCTCCCCGCGCCGCACCTGGTCGCCGAGCAGGCCGAGCCCGATCCCGCGTTCCCCACCGTCTCCTTCCCGAACCCCGAGGAGCCGGGTGCCCTCGACCTGGCGCTGGCTCTGGCCCAGCAGCAGGACGCCGACCTGGCCGTCGCCAACGACCCCGACGCCGACCGCTGCGCGCTGGCGGCCCCGTTCGCGGACGGCTGGCGGATGCTCACCGGTGACGAGCTGGGCACCCTGCTGGCCGACGACGCCCTGCGCGCCGGACGGGCGGGCACGTACGCGTGCTCGGTGGTGTCCAGCACGCTGTTGGGGACGATGGCCGAGGCCCACGGCCAGCCGTTCGCGACCACGCTGACCGGCTTCAAGTGGATCGGCCGCGTCCCCGGCCTGACCTTCGGGTACGAGGAGGCGATCGGCTACTGCACCGACCCGCAGGCCGTCGCCGACAAGGACGGCATCTCCACGCTCGTGCGCATCCTCGGGCTGGCCGCCCGGCTGCGGGCCGAGGGAAGCACCGTCGCCCGTCGGCTCGACGAGATCGCGGGCCGCTACGGGCTGCACCTGACCTCGCAGCTGTCGTTCCGCGTGCGCGACCTGACGCTCATCTCCGGCGCGATGTCGCGGCTTCGCGAGACGCCGCCCACCCGGCTCGCCGGCGAGGGCGTCGCCGTCAGTGACCTGTCCGCCGGCTGGGGCGGTCTCCCGCCCACGGACGCGGTGCTGCTCGAGGGCGCCCGGGTGCGGGCCGTCGTCCGGCCGTCCGGTACCGAGCCGAAGCTGAAGTGCTACCTGCAGGTGCGGCTCTCCCCCGCCGAGTCCGCTGACCTTCCGGCCGCCCGCCGCCAAGCCGGCGATCTGATGGAGACCGTCCGGGCCGAGGTCGCCCAGGCGCTGGCCCTGTGACGCGCCTGGTGCTGTTGGCCGGGCCGTCCGGCAGCGGGAAGTCGCGGCTCGCGCGCCAGGTGGACGCGCTCGTCGTCCGGCTCGACGACTTCTACCGCGACCAAGACGTTCCGGGGTTGCCCCGGGTGCACGGCGTCATCGACTGGGACGACATCGCCACCTGGGACGCCGCCGGCGCGCTGGCCGCCCTTCGGGCGGTTCTGGACGACGGCGTCGCCGACGTCCCCGTCTACGACATCACCGCGAGTCGGCGCACGGGCACGCACCGGCTCGCGCTGGACGGCCGCACCCTGGTGATCGCCGAGGGGATCTTCGCGATCGAGCTGCTCCCGCTCGCGCGGGCCGCTGGGTTGCCCGTCGAGGGGTACTACCTCGACCGGCCCCGCACCCTGGTCGCGGCGCTGCGGCTGCGCCGCGATCTACACCAGCACCGCAAGCCGGTGCGCGTCCTGCTGCGCCGGGGCGCGGCGCTGTGGCGCGCCCAGCCGGCGCTGTGGCGCCGGGCCATGGCGGCCGGCTTCGTCCCGGGCACCCTGCGCGCGATCGTCGCCCGGCTGCGCTCCGACACCTGACCGGCCGCCCGGTCCCCGCCGGACACGACGAGGGGCCGGCGCCTTCCGGCACCGGCCCCTCGCTCCCCCGCGACCGCGGGAGGGTTCAGTCGATCATCACTCGTTGTCGCCGCCGGTGGTGGCGGTGGCCCCCACCTTGCCGACGGCGTCGCCGGCGTCCGGCCACACCCAGTCGGCGATCTCCGGCAGGTCGGTGCCCCACTGGTTCGCGTAGGCGCGCGCCTCGATGCGACGGTCCGCCATCTCCTGGCGGAGACCGGCGTAGCGCGACCGCAGGCTCGGGACGCGATCGATCACGTCCATCACCAGGTGGAAACGGTCGATGTCGTTGCGCATGCACATGTCGAACGGCGTCGTGGTCGAGCCCTTCTCCTTGAAGCCACGCACGTGCAGATTGGCGTGGTTCGTGCGGCGGTAGGTCAGCCGGTGCACCAGCCACGGGTAGCCGTGGAAGGCGAAGATCACCGGCTTGTCGGCCGTGAACACGGTGTCGAAGTCGTGGCTCGACATGCCGTGCGGGTGCTCCTTCTCGTCCTGCAGGCGCATGAGGTCAACCACGTTGACCACGCGCACCTTCAGGTCGGGGATGCTCTTCTCGAGCAGCTCCGCCGCGGCCAGCGTCTCCAGCGTGGGGACGTCGCCGGCGCAGGCCAGCACGACATCCGGATCCTCGCCGGCGACCTCGCTGCCAGCCCAGTCCCAGATGCCGATGCCGCGCGTGCAGTGCGCGATCGCCTCATCCATGCTCAGGAACACCGGCTCCGGCTGCTTGCCGGCGACGACCACGTTCACGTAGTTCTTCGACCGCAGGCAGTGGTCGAACGTCGACAGCAGCGTGTTGACGTCCGGCGGCAGGTAGACGCGGGTGACGCGCGGGGACTTGTTCAGCACCACGTCCAGGAAGCCCGGATCCTGGTGGCTGAAGCCGTTGTGATCCTGGCGCCACACGTGCGAGCTGAGCAGGTAGTTCAGCGACGCGATCGGACGCCGCCAGCCGATGTCCTCGGTGGACTCGAGCCACTTGGCGTGCTGGTTGAACATCGAGTCGACGATGTGGATGAACGCCTCGTAGGAGCTCATCATGCCGTGGCGACCGGTGAGCAGGTAGCCCTCGAGCCAGCCCTGGCACTGGTGCTCGGACAGCATCTCCATGACCTGACCCTGCTGGTCGATGAAGCTGTCGTCGTCGTCCAGGAACTCCGCCATCCACTGCTTCTCGGTGACCTCGTAGACGTCCTGAAGCCGGTTGGACGCCGTCTCGTCGGGGCCGAAGATGCGGAAGTTGTCCGGGTTCTGCTTCGCGATCTCGCGGAAGAACTTGCCCAGTACGCGCGTCGACTCGACCATCGGGCCGCCGTGGCCCTCGGTCTCGATGCCGAAGTCGCGGAAGTCGGGCATGAGCAGGTCGCGGAGCACCAGGCCACCGTTGGTGGACGGGTTCGCCGACATGCGCAGGTCGCCCTCCGGCTTCAGCGCGTCGAAGCGCGCCTCGAGCTTGCCCTCCTCGTCGAACAGCTCATCCGGCTTGTAGGACTTCAGCCAGTCCTCGAGCAGCTTGAGGTGCTCGTCGGTGTCGCGGGCGTTGGACAGCGGCACCTGGTGCGAGCGCCAGGACGCCTCGGCCTTCTTGCCGTCGACCGACGCGGGGCCCGTCCAGCCCTTGGGGTGACGGAAGACGATCATCGGCCAGATCGGCCGCTCGCAGTCCTTCGGATCGACGCCCTCGTTCGCCTTCTTGATGTCGGCGATCTTGTCGAGGGCCTCGTCGAGCACCTTCGCGAAGCGCTTGTGCACCTCGGCGTGGTCCTCGTCGGCGTCCACCTCGAAGAGCAGCGGCTCCCAGCCGTAGCCCTTCATCAGCGAGACCAGCTCTTCCTCGGGGATGCGCGCCAGGACGGTCGGGTTGGCGATCTTGTACCCGTTGAGGTGCAGGATCGGCAGCACGACGCCGTCGGTGACGGGGTTGAGGAACTTGTTGCTGTGCCACGCGGTCGCCAGCGGGCCCGTCTCGGCCTCGCCGTCACCGACAACGGTGAAGGCGATCTGGTCGGGGTTGTTGAACATCGCGCCGAACGCGTGCGACAGCGAGTAGCCCAGCTCGCCACCCTCGTGGATGGAGCCGGGGGTCTCGGGCGCGACGTGCGACGGGATGCCGCCCGGGAACGAGAACT
Source organism: Nigerium massiliense (assembly GCF_000826085.1). GTDB lineage: Bacteria > Actinomycetota > Actinomycetes > Propionibacteriales > Propionibacteriaceae > Propioniciclava > Propioniciclava massiliense. Next base: position 927,363 of record NZ_CCYM01000003.1, read on the forward strand.
GCTTGAACAGCTTGCCCACGCCGGCCTCGTCGCGGGTGATGTTGGGGTAGACCTCGGTGTAGGTGTCCTCGAGGTAGGTGTTCGCCACCAGACCGGGGCCGCCGTGGCCGGGGCCCGCGATGTAGATCGCGCGCAGCTCGCGCTCGATGATGGCGCGGTTGAAGTGCGCGTACAGGAAGTTCAAGCCCGGGGTGGTGCCCCAGTGGCCCAGCAGGCGGCGCTTCACATCGTCCTTGGTCAGGGGGCGCCGCAGCAGCGGGTTGTCCAGCAGGTAAATCTGCCCCACCGAGAGGTAGTTCGCGGCACGCCACCAGCCCTCGAGAAGGTCGACGGTCTCGTCCGTGATGGTCTCCGGTGCGTCGTCTGGGCGCCGGCGCCACGCTGACGCGGTCTGCGTCGTGTTGGTGGACATCTCACTCCATTCGCAATTTGTCGTTGGTCCTGCCGTCGGCGGGGACGCCACAGGTGCGCGGCCTCCCTGCCGACGATCAAGTCATCCGTCATTCTTGCCCATCCACGCGGCCGAGGGCCACGGGTGGACAACGGTTGCCGCGCTTCGCCGCCGGAATGTCACCTGCTGGTCACCGCGGCGTCGGTTCGGGCGGCCGGCAGATCAGTCGCGGCCTTCCTCGGTGGCCGGCGGGGTGGCCGAGGAGGACTCGCCCCCCGATGCAGGCTGGCCGGTCGGGGGCTCGGAGACCTCCTGCGTCTGCTGCGGCGCCGCGCTGGCCGTGGAGGCCGCCGCGGGCGCGGCTTCCGGATGGTCGGCGTCCTCCTCGAGCGGCGTCAGCTCGAGGGCGGCCTGCTCGGAAGCTCCGGCGGCCGCGGCGTCCAGCTGCGGCGCCTCGTCGCCGCGACGCCGGCCGCGCAGCGAGCTGGACCCGGCGTTCTCGATGCGCTGCGCCTCGGCGATCGCCTGCTCGACCGAGCGCTGCGAGTCTTTGGCGTCGCTGTCCTTCTGCTGCTCGATCTCGGCGAAGACGTCCACCTTCTCCGGGGCGGTGAACTGGCTCGGATCGGTCGCGTTGAACTGCTTGGCCAGGCTCCCGACGGTCGTCCCGAGGCCCTTGAGGGCGTCGTTCAGTTCGGAGGGCACGATCCAGACCTTGTTGGAGTCGCCCTTGGCCAGCTCCGGCAGCATCTGCAGGTATTGGTACGACAGCAGTGCCTGATCGGGCTGTCCCGCGTGGATCGCGTTGAACACGGTGGTGATGGCCTGCGCCTCGCCCTCGGCCCTCAGCATGGACGCCTGCCGGTCCGCCTGCGCCCGCAGCACCGCAGACTCCCGCTCGCCCTGGGCGCGCAGGATCGAGCTCTCCCGGTCGCCGGACGCGCTGAGGATCTGGCTCTGCCGCTGACCCTCCGCCAGGAGGATGGAGGCGCGCTTGTCGCGCTCGGCGCGGGCGCCCTTCTCCATCGCGTCGCGGATCGTGGCCGGCGGCTCGACCGACCGCAGCTCCACGCGATTGACCTTGATGCCCCACTTGCCGGTCGCGTCGTCGAGCACCGCGCGCAGCTTCTGGTTGATCTCCTCGCGGCTCGTCAGCGTCTGCTCCAGGTCCATGCCGCCGATGATGTTGCGCAGCGTGGTCTGGGTGAGCTGCTCGATCGCCTGGATGTAGTTCTGCGCCTCGTACGCCGCGCGCACCGGGTCGACGACCTGGAAGTAGATGACGGAGTCGATGCTCACCATCAGGTTGTCCTCGGTGATCACGCCCTGCGGCGGGAACGGGACGACGGTCTCCCGGGTGTCGATGTTGTGCGCCACCCGGTCGACGATGGGGACGATCAGGTGCAGGCCGGGATCGAGCGTCTTGTGGAACCGGCCGACACGCTCGACGACGCCGATGCGCATCTGGCGGATCACCCGGACCGACGAGACCAGCGCGACGACGGCGACCACGACGACGATGATGATCAAGATGAGCGAGACGAAGGGCATGGGGACCTCCTGTGGGGCTTTGTCTCACCCTACAGCCCACCCTTGAGGCGGGCGGGGCATCAGGACGGGCTGCCGCCCGTCAGCGGCCGGTGGCGCGGGTAGACGACCGCCGTGACGCCGTCGACCTCGAAGACCTCGATGACGACGCCCGGCTCGATGTCCTCGCCGTCGTAGCTGCGCGCGCTCCACGCCTCGCCGTTCACCTTGATCTCGCCGCCGGACGCCGTGACCTGCCGGGTCACGGTCCCTTCGCTACCCACCATCTTGTCGACGGAGCTGCGGTAACCCGGGGAGAGCTGGAACCGGCGACGCAGCATCGGCCGCACCAGGAAGAGCGTGATGAACGCCACGGCCACCGCGACGAGCACCTGCGCCCACAGCACGCCGGGCAGGACGATCGCCACGACGCCGCCGGCGAGGGCGCCGGAGGCGAGCATCAGCAGCGTCAGGTCGAGGGTGAGCATCTCGGCGGCGGCCAGCACCCCGGCGAGGGCGAACCAGATCGCCCACCAGTTCTCCTGCCACCACTGCGGCATGTCGTCCTCCCCGGCGGTTGGTGCGCGACCGCTCAGGTCAGCGCGCGGGCACTCCAGCGGCCGTCGGACTCGGTGAGTTCCAACGGCAGATCGAACGTCTCGCTCAGTTTCTCGGCGGTCAAGACGTCCGCGATGTCGCCGGCCGAGACGATCCGGCCGTCCTTGAGCAGCAGCGCGTGCGTCATGCCCGCCGGGATCTCCTCCAGGTGGTGCGTGACGAGCACCATGGCAGGCGCCTCCTCGTCGGCCGCGATGCCGCCCAGCGTGGCGACGAGCCGCTCGCGTCCGGCCAGGTCGAGCCCGGCCGCGGGCTCGTCCATCAGCAGCAGCTCGGGGTCGGTCATCAGCGCGCGGGCGATCTGCACCCGCTTGCGCTCGCCCTCGCTCAGCGTGCCGAAGGTGCGCTTGCTCAGGTGGGCGATGTCGAGCTGCTTCATCAGCTGCCCGGCGCGGGCCAGATCCATGGCGTCGTAGCGCTCGTTCCAGCGGCCGACGACGGCGTAGGCGGCCGACACCACGACGTTGCCGACGGCCTCGCCCCGCGGGATGCGATCGGCCAGCGCCGCCGAGGCGACGCCGATGCGCGGACGCAACTCGAAGACGTCCACGGCGCCCAGGTACTCCCCCAGCAGCTGCACGAAGCCTCGGGTGGGGTGCAGGGAGGCGCTCAGCAGCTGCAGCAGCGTCGTCTTGCCGGCGCCGTTCGGACCGATGATGACCCAGCGGTCACCCTCGTTCACCCGCCAGTCGATGTCGTCGAGAAGGGTGGCACCGCCACGGACGACGGACACCCCGGCCAGCTCAGCGACAGATTGCATGGGGCTCAATCTACCCGCCGCTCCCCTCGCGCGTGCGGACGCCGCACGGGGCTGGTCAGGCTCCCGTGGAGTGGAGGCCGCCGTCCACGTGGATCATCTCGCCCGTGGTGGAGGCGAACCAGTCCGACAGCAGCGCCACGACCGCCTTGGCCGCCGGGGTGGTGTCGGTGGCGTCCCAGCCCAGCGGAGCGCGCTCGGCCCAGATGTCGTTGAACGAGGACGACCCCGGGATCGCCTTCTTGGCGATGGTGTCCAGCGGGCCGGCCGAGACGATGTTCGACCGGATGCCCTGCTCGCCGACGTAGCGGGCCAGGTAGCGCGAGGCGCTCTCCAGGGCCGCCTTCGACACGCCCATCCAGTCATACGACGGCCACGAGATGCGCGCATCGAACGTCATGCCGACGACCGAGCCGCCCTCGCCCATCAGCGGCAGGCAGGCGCGGGTCAGGCTGACCAGCGAGTACGCGGAGATCTGCAGCGACGTGCCGACGTCGCCCCACTCGGTCGACAGGAACGCGCCGCCGAGCGCCGTCTCGGGGTTGGCGAAGGCGATCGAGTGGACGAGGCCGTCCAGGTGGTCGAAGCCCTGCTCCCGCAGCGCATCGGCGAGCCCGGCGAGGTGCTCCTCGCTGGTGACGTCCAACTCGAGGACCGCGGGCTCCGGGTCGAGCTTCTTCGCGATGCGCCTGGTCAGCGACAGCGCGCGCCCGAAGTTGGAGATGACGACGCTCGCGCCCTCGGCCTGCGCGATCTCCGCCACCTTGTAGGCGATGGAGTTGGTCATCGTCACGCCGGTGACCAGGACGTTCTTGCCTTCGAGGATTCCCACGGTGCTTCCCTTCTCGCTGGAACTACGGTTCTCGGTTCAGTGCCCCATGCCGAGGCCACCGTCGACCGGGACGACCGCGCCGCTGATGTAGCGGGCCTGGTCGGAGGCGAGGAAGGCGACCGCGGCGGCCACGTCGTCGGTGGACCCGAGCCGTCCGGCCGGGATCTGGGCGAGGTACTCGGCGCGGCGCTCCTCGGGGAGGACGGCCGTCATCTCGGTCTCGATGAAGCCGGGCGCGACGACGTTCGCGGTGATGCCCTTCCTGCCGACCTCGCGCGTCAGCGCGCGGGCCATGCCGATGAGGCCGGTCTTGGTGGCGGCGTAGTTCACCTGGCCGGGCGTACCGTGCAGGCCGACGACCGAGCCGATGAAGACGAGACGTCCGCCCTTCGCGCGCAGCATCGAGCGGGTGGCGCGCTTGGCGACGTGGAAGGCGCCCTTGAGGTTGACGTCGACGACGGCGTCCCAGTCGTCGTCGGACATCCGCAGGATGAGGGTGTCGCGCGTGATGCCGGCGTTGGCCACGGCGACGGTCACGGGCCCGTGCGCCTCCTCCGCGGCGGCGAACGCGGCGTCGACCTGGGCGGCGTCGGTGACGTCGCAGGCCACACCGAGCGCGCCCGCGGGCGCCTCGCCGCTGGTGCTGGCGCAGGTGACGCGGTGGCCGTCGGCCAGGAACCGTTCGACGATGGTGCGGCCGATGCCCCGGCTGCCGCCGGTGACCAGGACGCTGCGGGGGGATGCGGTCTCGTTCATCGGGCACACGCTACCGCAGCGCCCCCTGGTGGGAACGGCGCCGACGCGATGCGGCGCCATCGCCGGGCGCGCGTAGAGTGGCCGCTATGGCAGGGAGGGCTACGCACCCGCGTCCGACGCTGATCACCAGCGCCCGGAAGCCGCGCAGCCTCGACGCCGACGAGCGGCAGAAGCGCTACCTGATCACCATGTCGTTCCGCGTCGCCTGCTTCCTCTTCGGCTGTTTCCTGCCGTTGCCCTGGAACTGGGCGGCGTTCATCGCCGCGGCGATCCTGCCGGGCGTCGCGGTCATCTTGGCCAACGCCATCGATCGGCGCACGGTGGTCGAGCAGGACGACGCGGAGCCGACGCGGTACGCCGCGCTGCCCCCGGGGCTGATCATCCCCGGCGACGTGGACGACAAGGACGAACGGCCGAAGGAGGAGCCGCAGTGAGGACGATGGGCGCGAGCCGCGACCCCGACAGCAAGCCGTGGGCGCGCTGGATCATGATGGGCGTCTTCGTCGTCGCCCTCGCGCTGCTGTTCGTGCGGCTCGGCGAGTGGCAGCTCGACCGGCTCGACCAGCGGCGCGCCCGCAACGCGGTCGTCGTCGAGCACGAGAACAAGCCCGTCGCCGACTTCGCGTCCGTGATGAACCGGCCGATCACCGAAGCCGACCAATGGCAGCGCGTGCGCGTCACCGGGACGTTCGACGCCTCCCATCAACTGCTGGTGCGCTACCGCTCCAACGGCGACCAGACCGGCTGGGAGGTCGTCACCCCGCTGCGCGCGACGGACGGCCGCACCGTGCTGGTCGACCGCGGCTTCGCCCCGCGGCCGCCCGGCCAGGACTTCCCGCCGCCGGCCGCGCTGCCGGCCCCGCCGTCCGGGCAGGTGAGCGTCGTCGGCCACGTCCGCCGCAACGAGCAGGGCGCCGACAACGCGACCGTCCCGCTGGAGGGCTCGGTGCGGCTCATCAACTCCGTCAAGATCGGCGAATCAATGGGCGTTCCGCTGGTGGACGGCTACATCGGCCTGCTGGAGGTGCAGCCCGCGCAATCGGGTGGCCTCTCACAGGTGGAACCGCCGCCCCTGGACGAGGGCCCGCACCTGTCCTACGCGCTGCAGTGGTTCTCGTTCACCGCCATCGCCGCGATCGGGCTGGTGATCCTCATCCGCAACGACGTCCGCGACCGCCGCAAGGCCCGGGCGAGGCGCGAGGACGCCCGCGCGGCCGCGGCGTCCGGCGGCGAGAGCCACGACGCCCCGCTGGCCGCCGTCCCCGACCACCCGACTGATTCCAGCACCGCACCGAAGGAGTAACCCCATGGATCTCGGACTGACCGGCAAGGTCTTCCTCGTCACCGCCGCCTCCAGCGGCCTGGGTAAGGCGACGGCGCAGCAGCTCGCCGCCGAGGGCGCGAAGGTGTTTCTCGTTGCCCGCGGCGAGGAGAAGCTGGCCGCGCTGACCGCGGACCTCGGCGAGGACGCGGCCGCGTACCTGGCCGCGGACCTGGGCGAGCCCGGCACGGCCGAGAAGGTCGCAGCCGCGGCCGTGGAGCGGTTCGGACGCCTCGACGGCGCCCTCGTCAGCGTCGGCGGGCCGCCCAAGGGCCGCGTCCTGGACGTCGCCGACGACACCTGGACCGAGGCGTTCAACTCGGTGTTCCTGGCCGCCGTGCGCACCGCCCGGGCGGTCGTCGCGGCCGCCGCCGGCCCTGTCTCGCTCGCCTTCGTGCTGTCGAGCTCGGTGAAGTCCCCTCTTCCAGAGATGGCCCTGTCGAACGGCATGCGCCCCGGCCTAGCGATGGTGCTCAAGCAGCTCGCCGGCGAACTCGGCCCGCAGGGCTCCCGCGTCGTCGGGCTGATGCCGGGCACCATCCAGACCGCACGCATCGATTTCCTCACGGGTCAGGCCGACGACCCCGCCCAGGCGCTGAAGGATATGGGCGCCGGTGCGGCGCTCAAGCGCGTCGGCCAGCCCGAGGAGTTCGGCCGCGTCGCCGCCTTCCTGCTCTCGGACGCCGCGTCCTACGTCACGGGCTCGATGATCCCGGTCGACGGCGGCAGCATCCCGGCCCTGTGACCCGATGACGCTGTCCGCGGCGCGCGGCCTCCTCGCCTGCCCGGTCTGCGGGTCGGCGCTGGGGCCCGCCGAGCGCGCGCTCGGCTGCGCGCGGGGACACCGCTACGACCTGGCGAAGCAGGGCTATGTGAACCTGCTCGGCTCCGCGCCGCCCGCGAACGCCGACACCGCCGCGATGGTCGCCGCCCGGGAGCGGTTCCTCGCGACCGGGCACTACCGCCCCATCGCGGACGCCGTCGCGGGCCGACTGGCGCATTCGTCCGTGATCGCCGAGGTCGGCGCCGGGACCGGGTACTACCTGGAGGCCGCGCTCGATCGGAACCCCGCCGCCCGCGGGGTCGCGATCGACGTCTCGGTCGCCGCCGCGAAGCGCGCCGCGAAGGCGCATCCGCGGGCGGCCTCCGTCGTCGGGGACGTCTGGGCGGGCCTGCCGCTGCTGTCCCGCCGGTTCGCGGCGGTGCTGTGCGTCTTCGCCCCGCGCAATCCCCAAGAGTTCGCCCGCGTGCTGACCCCCGGCGGGCTGGCCGTCGTCGTCACCCCCGCCCCGCACCACCTGGAGAACCTGCGCGAGCGTTACGCGCTGCTCGGCGTCGAGCCGGACAAGGACGACCGGCTGCTGAAGTCGACGTCGGGGTTCCTCGAGCCGGTGGCGCGCACGACGCTCGACTACGAGGTGGACGCCGCCGCCGGCGACGTCCGCGACCTCATATCATGATGGGGCCGAACGCCTTCCACGAGCCCCACGCCGACGTCACCGCGGGACCGGTGCGCGTCAGCGTGACCGTGTGGTTGTTCCGCAGCCCCGGCGAACACGGCTGAGGTCCCCGTGCGCCCCCGGGGGGACGTGACCCCGCGGCGCTAGAGTGGGCGCGCCATGACCTCTGCCTCCGATCTCCTCGACCAGCTCACCGCGGGCATCGACCGCGTCCAACCCGAGGCGCGCAAGCTGCGCCGCCTCATCCACCGCCACCCCTTCGTCGGCGGCGAGGAGGCACCGACGCGACAGACGCTGCACAGCCAGCTCGACTGGCTCAGTTGGCGTCCGGTCGCGGGCACCGGAATGTACGGGCGCCTCGGTCCGGACGGTCCCGCCATCGGCCTACGCGCCGAGTTGGACGCCCTTCCGGTCCAGGAGCGCACCGGGCTCGACTGGGCCTCCGCGCGGCCCGGCGTCATGCACGCCTGCGGCCACGACGTGCACATGGCGGCGCTGTGGTCGCTGCTGCAGGCCGCGCAGGGGGTGGAGCTGCCCGTGGCGATGGTGCCGGTCTTCCAGCCGCGCGAAGAGATCTCTCCGTCGGGAGCCAACGACGTCTGCTCGGCCGGCGTGCTGGAGGAGCACGACATCCGCGCCATGCTCGGCGTGCACGTGCAGCCGCGGGTCCCGGCCGGAGTGATCTCGACCGGTGCGGGCGCCGTCAACGCCGCGTTCGACGAGTTCCACATCACCGTGCACGGCCAGCCGGGCCACGGCGCCTACCCGCACGTCTCGCTCGACCCCATCGGCATCCTCGCCACGATCATCACGGGCCTGGGCGACCTGGCCGGGCGGTCGATCGACCCGACCCACCCGACGGTCATCTCCGTGGGGAAGATCGGTGGCGGCACCGCCCCGAACGTCATCGCGGGCAGCGCGTCCTGCATGGGGACCGTCCGCACGACCAACGACCGCGACCGCGAACAGGTGCACGCGGAGATCCGGCGGCTCGCCGAGCTGTCCGCCGCGGCGCGCGGGGCGACCGCGGACGTCCGCGTCGTGACCGGCGGCGCGATGCTCTACAACGACGACGCGCTCGTGCACGTCATCGATCCCCTCATCGAGCACACGGGGGTGCGGCTGGCGCGGCGCCCCTTCCGCTCGTGCGGTTCGGACGACTTCTCGGCCTACTGCGAACGCATCCCCTCGGTGATGATGTTCGCCGGCACGGGAACCCCGGCGGCGATGACCGACCGCGTCCAGGTGGGGCTGCACCACGAGCGCTACCTTCCCGACGAGGAGGCGATCAGGCTGGCGGCCTACGCGCTGGCCTGCGGGTACGTGGGCGCGGTGGAGATGGGACGCCCGCGCGTCGGCGACAGCGACTGAGCAGGATCACAGGAACGACGTCAGCACGCTGACCGCTAGCACGACGGCGGCCGCCAGCCCGCAGCACAGCTCGATGAGCATGCCCGCGCCGACGGATTTCACCGCGGCCCAACTGGTCGACAGCGCCGTGTTGAGATCGCGCACCCGGACGTACTCGGTGACGAGCAGGCCGGCCACGAAGCCGATCGGAAGCCCCAGGAACGGGATGACGAACAGCCCGACGACGCCGGAGACCAGCCCGATGACGACGGACCGGTTGGGGATCTGCTTGGCGCGCAGCGTCCGTCCCGTCAGGACGTACTGCGACCCCATCCCGACGGCGACGAGCACCATTCCGGCGGCGAAGGCGATCCAGCCCCAGGGCGAACCGCCCCAGATGGCCCACACGAGCAGGCCGAGCGCGATCGTCACGCTCCCGGGAAGGACGGGGACGACGATGCCCACGACACCGATCGCCACGAGCAGGACGGCCACCACGGCGGCGATCACGGCGGAAGTCACGGCGACAGTCTAGAGGGCCACCCGGACACCCCCGACGCGGCAGGGTCTGGCGTCAGGCCAGGGAGACCAGCTCGGCGTACTCGGGGCTCCACAGGTCCTCGTCGCCGTCGGGGAGCAGGAGCACCCGGTCGGGATCCAGCGCGTGCACGGCCCCCTCGTCGTGGGTGACGAGGACGACGGCGCCCGCGTAGGTGCGGACCGCGTTGAGCACCTCCTGGCGGGATGCCGGGTCGAGGTTGTTGGTCGGCTCGTCCAGCAGCAGGACGTTCGCCGCCGACACCACCAGCATCGCGAGCGCCAGCCGGGTCTTCTCGCCGCCGGACAGGACGCGCGCCGGCTTGTCCACGTCGTCACCGCTGAACAGGAACGACCCCAGGATCTTGCGCACCTCGGTGTCGTTGAGGTCCGGCGAGGCCGTCTTCATGTTGTCCAGGACGCTGCGGGAGACGTCCAGGGTCTCGTGCTCCTGCGCGTAGTAGCCGAGCTTCAGCCCGTGGCCCGGCACGACGCGCCCGGTATCCGGCTCCTCCAGGCCGGCCAGGAGCCGCAGCAGCGTCGTCTTGCCGGCGCCGTTGAGGCCGAGCACGACGACCTTCGCCCCGCGGTCGATCGCGAGGTCGACGCCGGTGAAGACCTCCAGCGACCCGTAGCTTCGCGACAGGTCCTCGGCGGTCAACGGCACGCGGCCGCACGGGGCCGGGTCGGGGAAGCGGATCTTGGCGACCCGGTCGGCTGCCCGCTCGTTCTCCAGGCCCGCGACCAGCCGCTCGGCCCGCTTCGCCATGTTCTGCGCGGCGACGGCCTTGGTGGCCTTCGCGCGCATCTTGTCGGCCTGCGCCATCAGCTGCTCCGCCTTGCGCTCGGCGTTGGCGCGCTCGCGGCGGCGACGCTTCTCGTCGGTCTCGCGCTGCATCAGGTAGCGCTTCCAGTCCATGGAGTAGACGTCGAGGACGGCGCGGTTGGCGTCCAGATGGAACACCTTGGTGACCGTGGCGTCGAGCAGGCCCGTGTCGTGGGAGATCATCAGCACCGCGCCGGCGTACGTCTGCAGGTAGCCGCGTAGCCAGATGATCGAGTCGGCGTCCAGGTGGTTCGTCGGCTCGTCGAGCAGCAGCGTGTCGGCCCCCGAGAACAGGATGCGCGCCAGCTCGACACGGCGGCGCTGGCCACCGGACAGGGTGCCGATCTCCTGGTCGAGCACCCGCTCGGGCAGGCCCAGGTTCGCGGCGATCCGGGCGGCCTCCGACTCGGCCGCATAGCCCCCCGCCGCGGCGAGCTCGGTCTCCGCGCGGGTGTAGGACGCCATCGCCTTCTCGCGCTCGGCGTCCCCGGACGCCTCGGCCATCGCGGTCTCATAGGTGCGCAGCCGCCGGATGATGTTGTCGAGGCCGCGGGCGGCGAGGATGCGCTCACGAGCGAGCATGTGCAGGTCGCCGGTACGGGGGTCCTGAGGGAGATAGCCGATCTGACCGGTGCGCTGGATCGTGCCGCCGGCGGGCAGCGCCTCGCCGGCCAGAATGCGGGTGAGCGTCGTCTTGCCGGCGCCGTTACGGCCCACCAGGCCGATGCGGTCGCCTCCGGCGATCTGGAACGAGACGGGCTGCAGCAACGTCCGGGCGCCGACCTGGACCTCCACCTCACGCGCAACAATCACGAGGAGCCACTCTACCGGCCGTCCTGAGCGCCGCCGCGTCGTCACCTGGGCGGGTGGCGGAGCGGACGCGGACGTCAACTACCCTTCCCGTCATGGAAAGCACCCCCGAGGGCCGCACGTCCGGCACGCCGCAGATCCTCATCGTCCTGCTCGTCATCGCCGCCGCGGTGGTCGGCCTCGCCGGTCTGAACACGATCTCCGAGATCGTCGGTCCCCTGTTCTTGACCGTCAACCTGTTCATCGCGGCGTGGCCCGTCCGGACGGCGCTGTTGAAGCGCGGCGCGCCGCGCCTCGTCGGCGCCCTCGCCCTGTTCCTGGTCGTCTTCTTGATCCTGGCGATCTTCTTCTTCGCGCTCGGCTGGGGCGTCAGCGCGCTGGTCACCGAGCTCCCCGCCTATCAGAGCCGCTACCTGGAGCTGTACCGGGAGTCGGTGGCCCTGCTGGCCAGCTTCGGCATCACCGAGCAGCAGCTGGTGAGCCAGCTGCAGCAGATCAGCCCCGCCAACTTCACCGGCCTGGCGCAGAGCGCGCTGAGCCAGGTCTCGAACCTGGTCTCCCTGGTCACGGTGATCATCGTCATGATGTTCATGATGGTGATCGACTCCGGGACGTTCCATTCCCGCGAGGTCTCGCTGCAGAAGTTCCAGCCCCGGGTCTCGGTCGCGCTCACCGATTTCGTGCTCGGCGTGCGCCGGTACTGGATCGTCACGTCCATCTTCGGCCTGATCGTCGCGGTCCTCGATGTCGCCGTGCTGCTCTTCATGAACATCCCGCTCGCGTTCGTCTGGGGCATCGTGTCGTTCCTGACGAACTACATCCCGAACGTCGGCTTCATCATCGGCATCATCCCGCCGGTCCTGATGGCGCTCCTCACCCAGGGACCGACCGCGGCGTTGATCGTGATCATCGCCTACTCGGTGATCAACTTCGTGCTGCAGTCGATCATCCAGCCCAAGTTCAACGGCGACGCGGTCGGCGTCACAGCGACGGTGTCGTTCCTCTCCCTGCTGCTGTGGAGCACCGTGCTCGGCCCCATGGGCGCGCTGCTCGGCCTGCCGGCCACCCTGCTGGTGAAGAACCTGCTCGTCGACCACGATCCCGACACCCGCTGGCTCAACGCCTTCATCGCCAGCAAGCCGGAGACGACCAACCCCTCGGAGGCCGGTCAGCCGCAGGTGCTGGACGCCGACCCCGACGACCCGACGCCCAAGGGTGGCCGCGGCTCACACCGCGCCCTGCCGGCCGGCGACTGAGCGTCCCGATGAGGCCGAGCCCCGGCTGACAAGGGTGACCATCGTGTGACCGGGATCGGGCCTCATGCGTCCACAAGGGCGTTACGATGGCCCAGCGTCGGCATCGGGACCGGCGCCCCGGCCGTGGGAGGTCAGTTGACGAAGCGGAGAACCAGCCCGGTTCAGGGGCCGATCGACCCCTCGGGGATCGACAGCGTGGAAGCGTTCGTTTCCGCGCTGAACAGCCTCCGCCGGCGCGCCGCCTTCGGCACCGGCAAGGCGCGGGTCAGCATCGACGACCTCGCCCGGGCGACCCGGATCCCCCGCTCCACCGTGCACGTCTACGTGAGCGGACGCGTCATCCCTCCGGCGGACGCGCTGGCCCAGATCATCACCGCGCTCGGCGGCGACCAGCGCGAGGTCAAGCGATGGATCGTCGCCTTGGACCGCATCGCCACGAACCCGCCGGCCCAGTCGGCCGCGGTGGACAACGCCGCGCCCGTCCCGCGCCAGCTGCCGCCCTTGGCGCGCGACTTCGTCGGCCGGGAGCGTGAGCTCACCGCGCTCGACGAGGCGCTGCGCCCCTCCCACGGCGTCGGACGCCTCGTCGCCCTCGTCGGGGCCGGCGGTGTCGGCAAGACGGCCATCGTCGGCCAATGGGCCGCCCAGCACCTCGACGAGTACCCCGACGGCGTCCTCTACACCGATCTGCGCGGCTACTCCAGCCAGGAACCCGTCGGCCCCGAACGCACGCTGACCCGCTTCCTCGCCGCCCTCGGCCACAACACGGCCCTGCTGCCGCCCACCCTCGACGAGCGGATGGACGTCTTCCGCACGGCGGTCTCCGGCCGGCGGCTGCTGCTGATCCTCGACAACGCCCAGGGCGAGGAGCAGGTCCAGCCGTTCCTGCCGGGCACGACCCGCAGCGACGTCGTCCTCACCAGCCGCGACCAGCTTCGGGGCCTGGGCGTCCGCAACGGGGCCGTGCGCCTGCAGGTGGGCCCCCTCGCCGACGCGGACGCCCGCCGGCTGCTCAGCCGCCTGCCCGGTCGCGCGCCGCAGATCGACGCGGTGCTCAACCTGTGCGGCGGGCTGCCGCTGGCGCTGCAGGTGGTCCGGGAACGGGCCGAGGCCCTCGGGTCGCTCGGCGGCGTCCTGAGCGAGGTGGCCGACGGCGAGCCGCTGCTGGACGTGCTCGCGCTCAACCGCGAGACCGGCGGCGAGGTGCGCACCATTCTCGACTGGTCGTATCGCACCCTGCCGCCGTCGACCCAGCGCTTCCTCCGCCTGACGAGCCTGCTTCCGGGGCCGACGGTCGGGCTGGACAGCAGCGCCGCGATCGCCGGGCTGAGCCGCGTCGCCGCCCGGCGCGAGCTCGAGGCCCTCGCCCAGCGGAGCCTGCTGACGCCGCTGGATCCCGACCTGTGGGCGCGCCACGACCTGGTCGCCGCGCTCGCCCAGGAGCGGCTCGAGGCGGAGGACGCGCCGGAGGTCGTAGGCGAGGCGCTGACCCGCATCCTCGGTTACCACATGGCCCTCGTCGAGCGCGCGACGCTCGACGACGAGCTCTGCCTCCTGCCCTGGCCCGAGGGCGTGCCGCACCCCGAGCTGCCGCTCGATCGCGCGCAGGCCTGGGCGCGCCTGGCCGACAACGACGTGCTGATCCGCGTCACCGTGGGGTCCGTCGGTCGGATGGACGCCCGGGCGATCGTCACGCTGGCGGAGCGCACGATGTGGGCCTACGACGAGATGCGTTATCCCAGCGGATCCCCGCTGCAGGAGGAGACCCTCGAGGTGGCCCGCGACAGCGGCGACCGACTCGGCGAGGCGGCGCTTCTGCTCCGCTTCGGCGACCATCACGCGCGGCGGGCCGAGCTGGCCGAGGCGGAGGAGAAGCTGCGCGCCGCCCTGGTGATCGCCGACGAACTGGGGCTCGAGAAGGTGCGGTTGCTAGCGCTCAACTCCTTGGGCCTGGCCTGCGCCTACGCGAGCCGGTTCGAGGAGGGCCGGCGCGCGCTCGAGGAGGCGCTGGCGGGGACGTCCGACGACCAGCCCGTGCTGCGCTCGAGCATCCACCTCAACCTCGGCATCCTCCATGACTCGCGCCGCGACGCGGAGCTGACGGAGAAGCACTACCGAGCGGCCGCCCGGCCGACCGCGGACGGCTCGGTCCCGCTGAGCGGCATCCTCGGCCTGGTGAACCTGGCCTCCAGCCTCATCGACGACGGCAATCTTCAGGAGGCGGGCGTCGTCCTGGACGAAGCGCGGGCTCTCAAGGGCGTCCACCAGCCGAGCCGGGCCCGCACCGCGCTGCTGCTGGTGGAGGCGCAGTGGGCGGCCTGGACAGGGCTCCACGATGCGGCGGCGAACCTGTTGGCCGACGTCGAGAACGCCGTCTCCGAACAGCCGGACCCCTTCCTGGGGCTGCAGTTCCTACACGTCTCCGCCGACCTAGCGGCCCTCGCGGGACGGGACGACGACGCGGTCGAGCTGTATCGCAGCGCGCTGGACCAGAGCGTCGCGCGGGACATGCCGTTCGACGAGGTGTCGCTGCGGAAGTCACTCGCGCCCGCCCTGGAGCGCACCGGACGCGTCGAGGAGGCGCGCGGCGAGTACGTGGAGGCGCTGGCGGTCGCGGAAGCGGCCGGCCTGACCGGACCGGTCCTGACCGAGCTCACCGAGGGCCTGCGCCAGCTCGAGGAGGCGCAGGCGGAGCGCTAGACGCTGAACCCGATCGCGCGCAGCTGCTCGCGCCCCTCCTCGGTGATGTTGTCCAGCGTCCACGGCGGCAGCCAGACCCAGTTGATGGCCACGGAGTTGACGAGGCCCTCCATCGCGACCTGCGTGTCGTACTCGAGCCGGTCGGTCAGCGGGCACGTCGGCGAGGTCAGCGTCATGTCGATGGTGGCGTTGTTCTCCTCGTCCAGGTGCATGCCGTAGACGAGGCCGAGATCGACCACGTTGACCATGAGTTCGGGGTCCACGACCTCCCGCATGGCCTCCTCCAGGTCCTCCATCGTGGGCCTGGAGCTGACGACGTCCTGCTCGCCGGGCAAGGTGTCGCGCACCAGGTCCGAGGGTCGGGTTTGCGGATTTTCGGTCATCGGCTCTCCTTGTCACTGCTCGTCATCGCTTGGGCGACGGCGTCCTTCCAGGCCGACCAGGCCAGCATGGCGCACTTGACGCGCCCGGGGAACTTGGCGACCCCGACGAAGGCGATGCCGTCCTCCAGGATGTCCTCGTCGGGCTCCGCCTCGCCACGGGAGTGCATCATCTCCTGGAAGTCCGTGGCGATCTGCATCGCCTCGTCCACCGTGCGTCCGATCACCAGGTCGGTCATCACGGACGTGGACGCCTGCGAGATCGAGCACCCCACCGCGTCGTAGCTGATGTCGGCGACGGTGTCGCCGTCCAGGTGGACGCGGAGCATGATCTCGTCGCCGCAGGACGGGTTCACGTGGGTGACCTCGGCCTCGTAGGGCTGGCGGAGCCCCGAGTGATGCTTCTCTTTGTAGTGGTCGAGGATGATCTCCTGATACATCTGTTCGACGCTCATCGCTTCCCTCCAAAGAAGTCGCGCGTGTAGTCCAGCGCGTCGGCCAGCGCGTCGACGTCCTCCGGCGTCGTGTACAGGTACACGGACGCCCGGGTCGAGCTCTGGATGCCGAACCGCTTGTGCAGCGGGCGCGCGCAGTGATGACCGCCGCGGACGGCGACGCCCCGGCTGTCGAGGAACTGCATCAGGTCGTGCGGGTGGACGTCGAGGCCGTCGTCGGTCGTCACGGTGAACGACACCGCGCCGCCCCGGTCGACGGGCTCGGCCGGCCCGAGGATCCGCACGCCGCGGACGCCCGCGAGCCGCTCCAGCAGGTAGCCGGTGATCGCGTGCTCGTGCGCCGCGACCCGCTGCATGCCCACCGCGTTCAGGTAGTCGACGGCCGCGCCCAGCCCGACGGCCTGCGCGATCGGCGGGGTGCCCGCCTCGAACCGCGCGGGCGGCGCCGCGAACGTGCTGCGCTCCATCGTGACGATCTCGATCATCTCGCCGCCCCCGAGGAACGGGGGCAGCGTCTCGAGCAGGTCGTAGCGTCCCCACAGCACGCCGACCCCGGTCGGGCCGACCATCTTGTGGCCGGTGAACGCGAACAGGTCGACGCCGAGCGCCGCCACGTCCGTGGGTAGCTGCGGGACGCCCTGGGAGCCGTCGGCGATCATGACGGCGCCCACCTCGTGGGCCTTGCTGGCGATGGCGGCGACGGGGTTGACCGTGCCCAGCACGTTCGACACCCAGGCCAGCGACACGACGCGCGTGCGCTCGTTGATGAGTCCGTCGGCGGCCGCCTTGTCGAGGTCGAGGCGTCCGTCGTCGGTCACGTCGAACCAGCGCAGCGTGGCGCCGGTGCGCTCGCACAGCAACTGCCACGGCACGATGTTCGAGTGGTGCTCCATGACGGAGACGACGACCTCGTCGCCGGGGCCCAGGGCGAGCTTCTGCCCGAGGGTGTGCGCGCACAGGTTCAGAGCCTCGGACGCGTTTTTGGTGAACACGATCTCTTCGGGACGCGCCCCGACGAACGCGGCGACCTTGGCACGTCCGCCCTCGAACGCCTCGGTGGCCTCCGCGCCCAGGGTGTGCATAGCGCGCGCGACGTTGGCGTTGTGCGCCAGGTAGTGCTCGGCCATCCGCTCGACGACCTGTTGCGGCTTCTGCGACGTGTTGCCCGAGTCGAGGTAGGCCAGCGGGTACTCCCCCACCGTCCGGCCGAAGATCGGGAAGTCCGGGCGGACCGCACGCGCCAGACCGTAGGGGTCGCCGGACGCATCGAAGGCCGCGATGCGGTCCTCCAGCGCCGCCGTGGGCGCCGTCCGTTCGGTGCCGAGCGGCCCCTGCGCTGCGTCGGCCAACTCGTCCGGACGCGGCGGGGCATCGGTGGACGCCTCGCCGAGCGAGCCCGCACCGCGGCGTCCAGCGGGGGCGGCGGCCGCACGGGCGTCCCGCGCGGATTGCCACTGCTCGTTGCTCAGGTCCGAACGGGACGTCCGCGGATCACCCCACCGAAGAGGACGATCAGGCATCGGCCTTCGCCGCGCTCACGTACTTGTCGTAGCCGGTGGACTCGAGCGCGTTGGCCAGCTCGGGGCCGCCCTGATCGACCACGCGGCCGTCGACGTAGATGTGCACCACGTCCGGCTTGATGTAGTTCAAGATGCGCGTGTAGTGGGTGATCAGCAGCAGGCCGCGATCGCCCTGCTCCATGTAGCGGTTCACGCCGTCGGAGACGACCCGCAGCGCGTCGATGTCGAGCCCCGAATCGGTCTCGTCGAGGATCGCGTACTTCGGGTTGAGCAGATCGAGCTGGACGATCTCCGCGCGCTTCTTCTCGCCGCCGGAGAAGCCCTCGTTCAGCGAGCGCTGGGCGAAGTCGGAGTCGAGGCCCATCTTGTTCATCGCCGCGTTGACCTCCTTGACCCAGGTACGCACCTTGGGCGCCTCGCCGGACACGGCGGTCTTCGCGGTGCGCAGGAAGTTCGCCATGGAGACGCCGGGCACCTCGACCGGGTACTGCATCGCCAGGTACAGGCCGGCGCGGGCGCGCTCGTCAGCGGTCAGCCCGTTGAGCTCGACGCCGTCCAAGCTCGCAGAACCCGACGTGATCGTGTACTTGGGGTGGCCCGCCAGCGAGTACGCCAGCGTGGACTTGCCCGAGCCGTTCGGGCCCATGATGGCGTGCACCTCACCGGGCTTGATCTCGAGGTTCACCCCCTTGAGGATCTCCTTCGGCCCGGCCTCGGTGGCCACGTCGACGTGCAGGTCATTGATGGAAAGGGACACTTCAGGACTCCTGGATGGCAAGGGGATTGTCGATGTCGACGAGGACGTCGCCGCCCTCGATCGTGACGGGATAAACGGGGACCGGCTGGGTCGCCGGCAGGTCGAGGGGCTCGCCGGTGCGCAGGTCGAAGCGCGAGCCGTGCGCGAAGCACTCGATGGTGCACTCCTCGACCTCGCCCTCGCTCAGCATGATGCGGGCGTGCGAGCACTCGTCGCGGATCGCGAACAGCTCGCCCTCGGAGGGCACGATCGCGACGAGCGTGCCGGACACGTCGACGCTGAACGGCGTCTCGTCGGTCAGCTCGTCAACAGCGCACGCGCGCACGAAGCTCACTGCGCGCCGCCCATGGTCACGGCCAGCTCGGACTCGATGTCCTCCATGAGCTTGGCCTCGAGGCTCGGGACGCCGATGCGCCGAATGATGTCGGCGAAGAAGCCCTGGACGACCAGCCGCTTGGCCTCGAGCTCGCCGATGCCGCGGGAGGTGAGGTAGAACAGCTGCTCGTCGTCGAACCGTCCGGTGGTCGAGCTGTGGCCCGCCCCCTCGATCTCGCCGGTTTCGATTTCGAGGTTCGGCACCGAGTCGGCCCAGGCCCCGTCGGTGAGGACGAGGTTGCGGTTCTGTTCGTAGGTGCTGATGCCGAGCGCCTCGGGCCGGATCACGACGTCGCCCACCCACACCGAGTGCGCGCCGTCGCCCTGGAGGGCGCCGCGGTAGTCGACGTTCGAGACCGTCTTGGGCTGGTTGTGGTCGACAAGCAGGCGGTGCTCGATGTGCTGGCCGGCGTCCACGAAGTACAGGCCGAACTGCTCCAGCGTGCCGCCCGGGCCGTCGTAGCGGGCGGTGTCGGTGAGCCGCACCAGGTCGCCGCCGAGGCTGACGTCGATGGTGCGCACCTGCGCGTCGCGTCCGATCACGAAGGACGTCTGCCCGCCGTGGACGGCGTCATCCGCCCAGTCTTGGACGCTGACGAAGTTGAGGTGCGCGCCCTCGCCGACGCGGACGTCCACCTTGGCGGCGTACCGCGCCGACCCCTGGTGCCGCAGCACGACGGTGGCCTGGGCGTGCCGACCGACGGTCACCACCAGGTGCTCGGCCAGGGCGGCGCCGGTGCCCGTCGTCTCGAGGATGATGGCGTCGTCGACGACGGCGTCGTTCGGGACGTCGAGGCGGCTGATCGTGCCGGCGTGCTCGGCGGCCAGCGCCGCGACGCGGTCGATGGGGCCTTCGGCCGCCAGCTCACGGGCCTCCTGGGCGCCGATCTCACTCAGCGTGACGCCCTCGGGCAGGTCGACGTGCCGCTCGATGCGGGCGCCGGGGTCCGGCTCCGCGAACAGCGCCTTGATGCGGTGCAGCGGCGTGAAGCGCCACACCTCCTCCGTGCCCACCGGCTCGGGGTGGTCGGCGACGTCCCAGCTCGGGCTGGGGTGCAGGTGCGACTCGACCCGGCGGTCGGCGGACGCGACAGGGTTGTCGGGCGGCGTGGGGGCGTCGCCCAGGTCCAGCGTGGTGCTCATGATCTCCTTGTCCGAAATAGGTGGCGAGGCGGGGGACGGGCGGGCTCAGCCGACCGCGCCCTCCATCTGCAGCTCGATGAGCCGGTTGAGTTCGAGCGCGTACTCCATCGGGAGCTCGCGGGCGATCGGCTCGACGAAGCCGCGCACGACCATCGCCATCGCCTCGTCCTCCTCCATGCCGCGGCTCATCAGGTAGAACAGCTGGTCCTCGCTCACCTTGGAGACGGTGGCCTCGTGGGCCATCGACACGTCGTCCTCGCGGACGTCCACGTAGGGGTAGGTGTCGGAGCGGGAGACCGAGTCGACCAGCAGCGCGTCGCACTTCACCGAGGACGCCGACTTCTCCGCGCCCTCGTTGACCTGGACGAGGCCGCGGTAGGAAGCCCGGCCGCCGGACCGCGCGACGGACTTGCTGATGATGGAGCTCGACGTGTTCGGGGCCGCGTGCACCATCTTGGAGCCGGTGTCCTGGTGCTGGCCCTCGCCGGCGAAGGCGATCGACAGCGTCTCGCCGCGGGCGTGCTCGCCCATCAGCCACACCGCCGGGTACTTCATCGTGACCTTGGAGCCGATGTTGCCGTCGACCCACTCCATCGTGGCGCCCTCCTCGCAGGTGGCGCGCTTGGTGACCAGGTTGTACACGTTGTTCGACCAGTTCTGGATGGTCGTGTACCGGACCCGGGCGTTCTTCTTCACGACGATCTCGACGACGGCGGAGTGCAGTGAATCCGACTTGTAGATCGGGGCGGTGCAGCCCTCGACGTAATGGACGTAGGAGTCCTCGTCCGCGATGATCAGCGTCCGCTCGAACTGGCCCATGTTCTCGGTGTTGATGCGGAAGTAGGCCTGCAGCGGGATCGAGACGTGGACGCCCTTGGGCACGTAGATGAACGAGCCGCCCGACCACACGGCGGTGTTCAGCGAGGCGAACTTGTTGTCACCGACGGGGATGACCGTGCCGAAGTACTCCTCGAAGATCTCGGGATGCTCGCGCAGCGCGGTGTCGGTGTCGAGGAAGATGACGCCTTGGCGCTCCAGCTCCTCGTTGATCTTGTGGTAGACGACCTCCGACTCGTACTGCGCGGCCACGCCGGCCACGAGCCGGGCCTTCTCGGCCTCGGGGATGCCCAGGCGGTCGTAGGTGTTCTTGATGTCCTCGGGGAGCTCCTCCCACGAGGCCGCCTGCTTCTCGGTGGAGCGGACGAAGTACTTGATGTTGTCGAAGTCGATGTCCGACAGGTCGGCGCCCCACGTGGGCATCGGCTTGCGGTCGAACATCTTCAGGCCCTTCAGGCGCCGCTTCAGCATCCACTCGGGCTCGTCCTTGCGGGCGGAGATGTCCCGCACGACCGCCTCGTTCAGGCCGCGCTGCGCGCTCGCACCGGCGACGTCCTCATCGTGCCAGCCGAAACGGTACTTGCCGAGCGCCTCGAGGTGCTCGTCCTGGGTCGACCCGGTACCGGGTGCCTGCGTCTGCGTCATTTCTGACCTTCCTGTTGCAGCGTGTGTGGGATGAAGGTGGTGCACACCCCATCGCCGTGGGCGATCGTGGCGAGCCTTTGAACGTGGGAGCCGAGGACGCGGGAGAAGATCCTGGTCTCGGCCGCGCAGAGTTCGGGGAACTCGCGCGCGACGTGAGCGAACGGGCAGTGGTACTGACACAGCTGGCGCCCGGCGGGCATGGGCCGCAGTGACGCCACGAACCCCTGACGCGTCAGCACAGCCACCAACGCGTCCGCCGCCGTGTCGTATTCCGGCGACGGGTCGAACCGGGTCTCGATGGTCGACATCACCGACTCGGCGAACTCGGAGATCGCCCCCTCGCCCAGGCTGTCGGCCAAGAACGACAGGCTCTGGATCGCCAGCTTGTCGTAGGCCTGGTAGAACTCGGCGCGGCCGGCATCGGTGAGCGCGAAGACCTTCGCCGGACGCCCCCGGCCGCGTTGGCCGTAGACGCGCTTCTCGCGGGAGACGAGGTGGCCCACCTCCACGAGGACGCTCAGGTGCCGCCGGACGGCGGCCGCGGTCAGGCTGAGGCGGTCGGCGAGCTCCGCGGCGGTCGAGGGACCGTGCTCGAGGACGGACAACGCCACCCGGTCGCGGGTCGAGGCGTCCTCCGACGGCGCCTCGGCCACCGGATTCATCATCACCGCCTCGTTTTTCACAACGCCATTGTTGCTAAATCACGGGGTCCACGCAAACCCTCTGGCGGTCCTTCTCGAATTCGGCCTCCTGCGCCCGGCCAGAGGCATAGCGTGGGTGGTGGCTCGATGCCGAGCTCCCCACGTGAAGATTCAAGGAAATCAATGAGCACGCCTCATCTCCCCGACCCCCACTCCGGCGCGCAGCGACGCGCGTACAGGACGCCGGCGCGGCTGCTGGCCGCGGCGTCCACCACCCTCCTCTTGGCGGGCTGTTCCGGCCCGTCCTCACCCCCCTCGGGCGGCGAGCGGCACGGCGGCGAAGCCAACATCGCGCTGCCGGACCTGTCGTCGGCCCGCTTCTTCAACGACCTCGTCGACGGCCGCATGCTGCTGATGCTCGGCCTCGTCGTGTGCTTCTTCGGTTTCCTGTTCGGCGTCGTCACGTACCTGCAGCTGCGCAAGCTCCCCGTGCACGTGTCGATGCGGGAGATCTCCGACCTCATCTACGAGACCTGCAAGGCCTACCTGGTCCAGCAGGGCCGCTTCCTGCTGGTGCTCTGGGTCTTCATCGGCGCGGTGATCTTCATCTACTTCCGCTTCCTGGCCGGCTCCGGCTGGGGGCAGGTCGCGATCATCCTGGCGTTCTCGCTGCTCGGCATGGGCGGCTCCTACGCCATCGCCTGGTACGGCATCCGCGTCAACACGTTCGCCAACAGCCGCACGGCCTTCGCGTCCCTGCGCGGTCGTCCTTACAACTGCCACGAGATCCCGCTGCACGCCGGCATGAGCGTGGGCATGATGCTGATCTCGGTCGAACTGTTCGCGATGCTGTTCATCATGCTGTTCCTGCCCGGCGAGATCGCCGGGTCGTGCTTCATCGGCTTCGCCATCGGCGAGTCGCTGGGGGCCTCGGCGCTGCGCATCGCAGGCGGCATCTTCACCAAGATCGCCGACGTCGGCTCCGACCTGATGAAGATCGTGTTCAAGATCAAGGAGGACGACGCGCGCAACCCGGGCGTCATCGCCGACTGCACGGGCGACAACGCCGGCGACTCGGTGGGGCCGTCCGCCGACGGCTTCGAGACCTACGGCGTCACCGGCGTCGCGCTGGTGACGTTCATCATGCTGGCCGTCCCGGCGGAGAACCACGTGCTGCAGTCGACCCTGCTGGTGTGGATCTTCTTCATCCGCGCCGTGATGATCGTCGCGTCCGCGCTCTCGTACACCGTCAACCAATTCCTGACCAAGGCAAAGTACGCCCAGGCCGACGAGATGGACTTCGAGCGCCCCCTGACGAACCTCGTCTGGATCACCTCGATCAGCTCGATCGTGCTGTCCTACCTCACCTCGTACCTGATGATCGGCCCGTTCAGCACCACCATGATGGCGATCCCGGGCGGCGACAGCCTGTGGTGGAAGCTCGCCACGATCATCTCCTGCGGCACGCTGGCCGGCGCCCTCATCCCGGAGCTCGTGAAGGCCTTCACCTCGGTGAAGAGCAAGCACGTCGAGGAGGTCGTCAAGTCCGCGAACAAGGGTGGCGCCTCGCTCGACATCCTGTCCGGCCTGGTCGCGGGCAACTTCAGCGCCTACTGGCTGGGGTTGGCGATCGTCGGCCTGATGAGCGTGGCCTACTTCATCTCCACGCTCGGCCTCGGCGCCATGATGGTCGCCCCGGCGGTGTTCGCGTTCGGGCTGGTCGCGTTCGGATTCCTGGGCATGGGCCCCGTCACGATCGCGGTCGACTCGTACGGTCCGGTCACCGACAACGCCCAGTCGGTCTACGAGCTGTCGATGATCGAGCAGATCGACGACATCGACGAGCAGATCCGCGCGGATCACGGCTTCGACGTCAACTGGGACCGCGCCAAGCGCCTGCTCGAGGAGAACGACGGCGCCGGCAACACGTTCAAGGCGACCGCGAAGCCGGTGCTCATCGGGACCGCCGTCGTCGGCGCGACCACCATGATCTTCTCGATCATCGTGGCCCTCACCAACGGCGTCACCGAGAACCTCGAGATGCTGTCGCTGCTGCACGCCCCGTTCCTGCTGGGGCTCATCACCGGCGGCGCGGTCATCTACTGGTTCACCGGCGCGTCCATGCAGGCCGTCACCACGGGCTCGTTCCGGGCGGTGGAGTTCATCAAGGACAACATCAAGCTCGACATGGGCGCCACGCGGGCGTCCGTCAGCGACTCCCGGCGGGTCGTGGAGATCTGCACCCAGTACGCCCAGCGCGGCATGCTGAACATCTTCCTGGGCATCTTCTTCGCCACCTTGGCCTTCGCGTTCGTGGAGCCCTTCTTCTTCATCGGCTACCTGATCTCGATCGCCCTGTTCGGCCTGTACCAGGCGATCTTCATGGCGAACGCGGGCGGCGCCTGGGACAACGCGAAGAAGATCGTCGAGGTCGACCTGGACGCCAAGGGCACCGACCTGCACGACGCGTCCATCGTTGGCGACACCGTCGGCGACCCGTACAAGGACACCTCGTCGGTGGCGCTCAACCCGGTCATCAAGTTCACCACCCTGTTCGGCCTGCTGGCCGTCGAGCTGGCGGTGTCCCTGACGTCGGGCGGCAACGGCACCCTGGTGCACGTGCTGGCGGCGGTGTTCTTCCTGGCCTCGGCGTACTTCGTGTGGCGCTCGTTCTACGCGATGCGGATCGACTCCCCGATGTTGACGGCGGCCGACTTCGCGGCCCCCCGCGCCACGGCAGACAGGCCCGGGGACGCCGTCCTGGCCGAGGAGACGCCGCGCCAGGCCCTCGACGAGGAACGCGTCCGCTGACCCGCCGGCGCTCCCCCTCACCGACGCGCCCCCGGCAACCGATGCCGGGGGCCGCGTCCTACACTGTGCGGGTGTCCGAACCCGCGTTGACCCTGTCGAGTGTCGGGCTCGCCCTCGGCGGAGCGCCCGTGCTGAACGGGCTGAGCTTCGAGGCGCGCCCCGGCCGCATCACCGCCCTGCTGGGGCCCAACGGCGCAGGCAAGACCACGACGATCCGCTGCTGCACCGGCCTGCTCACCCCCGACACCGGCACCATCCGCGTCCTGGACGGCGCGCCCGGCAGCCCGGACGTTCAGGCCCGGCTGGGCCTGATGCCGCAGTCGACCGGCGCCTGGTCGGGCGTCCGGCCACGTGAGCTGCTCGCCTACCTCGGCTCCCTCTACCTCCACCCCCAGCCGACCGAGCAGCTCATCGACCTCCTCGGCATCGGCCCGTTCGCCCAGACCCCCTACCGGCGGCTCTCGGGCGGCCAGAAGCAGCTGGTCAACCTCGCCGGCGCCCTCGTCGGCCGTCCCGAACTCGTCTTCCTCGACGAGCCCACCGCCGGCATGGATCCCCACGTGCGGCACCACACCTGGGACGTCATCCGCGCGCTGCGAGACGCCGGGGTGGCGGTGCTGCTCACCACCCACGCGATGGACGAGGCCCAACAGCTCGCCGACCACGTCTGGATCATGGACGCCGGCGCCATCGCGCTGGACGGCACCGTCGCCGAGCTGACCCGGGAGGGGTCGCTCGAGAGCGTCTTCCTGGCCCACACCCGAGGAGGTCAGGCATGAGCCTCGACCTGTCACCGGCCGCCGCCCCCGCGGCCCGCGGGCGCCGCATCGGCTCCCACGCCCGCATGGAGGCGAGCCTCCTGCTGCGTAACGGCGAGCAACTGCTGCTGGCGCTCGTGATCCCCGTCGCGCTCCTCGTGGCCGGGCTCGTGTGGGGCGGACGCGTCGGGCTCGACCCGCAGGCGTTCCCCGCCTCCGTGCTGGCGCTGGCCGTGTGGTCGACGTCCTTCACGTCGCTGGCGATCAACACCGGCTTCGAGCGCCGCTACGGGGTGTTCGAGCGGCTCGCCGCGACCCCGTTGACCCGCGGCGATCTCATCGGCGGCAAGGCGCTGGCGACCGCGGCGGTGGCCGCCGGCCAGCTCGTGCTGCTGGCCGCGGTCGCGCTCGCCCTCGGTTGGCGCCCGCAGCCCACCCTCGCCGGCACGGTGCCGGCCCTCGTGGGCGTCGTCCTGGCGATGCTCGCCTTCGCCGGCGTCGCGCTCGCCCTGGCCGGGCGGGTGTCCGCCGAGACGACGCTGGCGGTGGCCAACCTCATCTATCTCGCGGTCGCGGCCGGCGGCGCGCTCGTGCTGCCCCTGTCGGCCTATCCCGCCGCCCTCCGTCCGTTGCTGGCCGCGCTGCCTTCGGGCGCGCTCGGCGAGCTGCTGCGCGGCTGGGCCTCCGGGGCTGCGCCGCTGTGGCCCCTGGCCGTCCTCGCCGCCTGGACGGTCGTCCTGCTCTTCCTCGCCCGAAAGGCCTTCCGATGGACCTCCTGAGTTCCCCCCGAGCCCTGCGCGGCTGGACGCTGGCGTCCGTCGTCGCGAACATGGTGATCATCTGGACGGGCGCGCTCGTCCGGCTCACCAAGTCGGGCCTGGGGTGTTCAACGTGGCCGCGCTGCGAGCCGAGCTCGTACGTCCCGGTGCCCGAGGCGGGCATCCACGGGGTGATCGAGTTCAGCAACCGCCTGCTGACGTTCGTGCTCATCGCGATCGCGATCGGCACCGCGCTCAGCGCACTGAAGCACGTCCGCGCCGGCACCATGCCGCGGCGGCTGCTGGGCCGGGCGATCCTCGTTGGTCTCGGCATCATCGCCCAGGCCGTCATCGGCGGCGTCTCGGTGCGGCTGCAACTCAACCCGTGGGTGGTCGGGCTGCACATGGTCGTGTCGGTGCTGCTGATCTGGTGGTGCATG
This sequence comes from Nigerium massiliense, assembly GCF_000826085.1. Lineage (GTDB taxonomy): Bacteria > Actinomycetota > Actinomycetes > Propionibacteriales > Propionibacteriaceae > Propioniciclava > Propioniciclava massiliense. The sequence continues at coordinate 954,024 of NZ_CCYM01000003.1, forward strand.
GAGATGCTGCACATGGCGTGGCGGATCCCGCCGCTGGCGGTCGGACGCCGCAACCTCGCGGTCGCCCGCATGATCGGCTTCGTCGGCATCGCGGTCATCCTGCTCGGCGTCGTCGTCACCGGCGCGGGCCCGAACGCGGGCGACGGCGCCGCCCAGCGCAACGGCCTGCCCCTGGAGTGGGCGGCCAAGACGCACGCGTGGATGGTGTGGGTGCTGGTCGCGCTGACGGTCGCCGGCCTGATCCTGGCGAAGGCCGACCGCCGCCTGTGGCGCGTGTACGTCGCGCTGCTGCTGGTCGAACTGGTCCAGGGGGCGATCGGCTATGTGCAGTACTTCACGCACCTGCCGATCGCGCTGGTGTTGGGCCACATGGTCGGCACGAGCCTGTTCGCCATCGCGCTGTCGCATCTGCAGTTGCTGCTCGCGCCCTCCCCGGTGGACGCCGCCCCGACGGCTGAGCCGGCGCCGGCCCTGCAGGGCTGACGCGGCGTCCCTGCGGATTTAGAAGAGCAGCGGGTCGATCGCGGCAGCCAAGAAGACCAGCGCCAGGTAGGTGTTCGAGGCGTGGAACAGCCGCATCGGCTGCAGCGCCGCGTCACGTTGTCCGGCCCGCGCGCGGGCGTCCAGGCGGAAGGCCTCCCATAGGATCCAGACGCCCGCGATGGCCGCGACGGCCGGGTAGAGCCAGCCGGTACCGGCCACAGGCCACAGGGCCAGCGACGTCAGCACCATCGCGACCGCGTAGACCAGGATCTGCTTGGTCACCTCGGGCGCCTCGCGGACGACCGGGAGCATCGGGACGTCGGCGCCGGCGTAGTCCTCGCGGTAGCGCAGCCCGAGCGCCCAGGTGTGCGGCGGCGTCCACCAGAACACGATGAGGAACAGGACGATCGGCGTCCAGGCCACGGAACCGGTCACGGCCGTCCAGCCGATGAGCGGAGGGAAGCAGCCCGCGATGCCGCCCCACACGATGTTCTGCGGGGTGCGGCGCTTGAGCCACAGCGTGTAGACGAAGACGTAGTACAGCGTGGCGACGAGGGCGAGTGCCGCCGAGAGCCAGTTCGCACCGAAGCCCAGGATGAGCGTGGAGACGATCGTCAGCGTCCAGGCGAAGACGTAGGCCTGGGTCTTGCCGACGAGATGGCGCACCATCGGACGCCGCCGGGTGCGGCGCATCTGCTCGTCGATGTCCCGGTCGATGATCGAGTTGAACGAGTTGGCGCCGCCAGCTGACAGCGCGCCGCCGAGCAGTGTCCACCAGACGAGAACGGGGTCGGGGATGCCGTCCGCGGCCAGGAACATGGCCGGGATGGTCGTCACGAGCAAGAGCTCGATGATGCGCGGCTTCGTCAGACCCAGATAAGCCGAGAACCGCTCCCCCGCTGTGGCCGGCGCACCCGTAGCGCTGACGCGCGCCTGTTCGCCGGCGGTCCCGTGAAATCGAATGATGAGCCTCCCGCCTACCGCTGGCAGTGTAGTCGACGCCGTCGCCTTCCCGGCCACTGACGGAGGCTATTAGAGTGCTGGATGAACAAGGCAGGCGTCCCCCGCCGGCCCACCACACTCAGGGAGAAGATCATGAACGATCGATTGAAGGCCCTCGCCGACGCCGGTGTCTCGATCTGGCTCGACGATCTGTCGCGCCACCGTCTGAACAGCGGGAACCTGAAGAGCCTGATCGACGAGAACTCCGTCTCCGGGGTCACGACCAACCCCACCATCTTCGCGGCGGCGCTGACGCACGGCGCCGACTACGAAGAGCAGCTCCGCGAGGTCGGTGACGTCGATGTCACCAAGGCGATCCAGGAGCTGACGTCCGCCGACGTCCGTAACGCGTGTGACCTGTTCAAGGACATCTACAACTCGTCCGCCGGCTACGACGGCCGCGTCTCCATCGAGGTTGAGCCGGGCCTGGCCAACGACACCCAGGGCACCATCGACCAGGCCCAGGCGCTCTACGACCTGGTCGACCGCGAGAACGTCCTCATCAAGATCCCGGCGACCAAGCCCGGCCTGCCGGCCATCACCGAGGCGATCTCCCGCGGCATCTCCGTCAACGTCACCCTGATCTTCTCGGTCGATCGCTACCGCGAGGTCATGGACGCCTACCTCACCGGCCTCGAGAAGGCCGCCGAGGCGGGCCGCGACCTGTCGACGATCCACTCGGTGGCGTCGTTCTTCATCTCGCGCGTCGACACCGAGATCGACAAGCGACTCACCCAGGCCGGCCGCGACGACCTGAAGGGGAAGGCCGCCATCGCCAACGCCCAGGTCGCCCTCGCCGCGTTCGACGAGGTCTTCGGCGGCGAGCGCTTCAAGGCGCTCGAGGCCAAGGGCGCCAACAAGCAGCGCCCGCTGTGGGCGTCCACCGGCACCAAGGATCCGTCGCTGCCCGACACCCTCTACGTGAGCGACCTGGTCGCGGAGGGCGTCGTCAACACGATGCCCGAGAAGACCATGCAGGCGTTCGCCGATCACGGCGAGGTCGGCACGTCCATCCAGGGCTCCGGCGAGGAGGGCCAGAAGGTCCTCGACGAGGTCGAGAAGGCCGGTGTCGATCTCGCCGACGTCTACAAGGTGCTCGAGGACGAGGGCGTGCAGAAGTTCGTGGTCTCCTGGGACGAGCTCGTCGAGTCCGTGAAGACCGCACAGGCCAACGCCAAGTAACCTCGGCCCCGATCAACCAGCTAAGGAATCGATTTCGACTGTGAGCGAGCAGAGCTACGTCAACCCGCTTCGCGACTCCCAGGATCGTCGTCTTCCCCGCGTCGCCGGGCCTTGTGCCCTGGTGATGTTCGGGGTCACCGGCGACCTCGCACACAAGAAGCTGTTGCCAGCCATCTACGACCTGGCCAACCGTGGCCTGCTACCTCCGGGTTTCGGTCTCGTCGGCATCGCCCGGCGTGACTGGGACGACGACGATTTCGCGAACTACTGCCTGGAGGCCGTCAAAGAGCGCGCCCGCACCCCCTTCCGCGAGGAGGTGTGGGCGCAGCTCCACGAAGGCCTTCGGGTCGTCACCGGGGACCTGACCGACGAGGACACGTACGCGCGCCTGAAGGAGACGCTACGCGTCCTCGACGAGGAACAGGGCACCGAAGGCAACCACGCCTACTACCTCTCGATCCCCCCGAACCGGTTCGAGGCGGTGATCAGCAATCTGCGCAAGGCGCAACTCGTCGACAAGGAGCAGAAGACGCCCTGGAACCGGGTCGTGATCGAGAAGCCGTTCGGGCACGACCTGCGCAGCGCGATCGAGCTCGAGGAGACGGTCGAGAGCGTCTTCAACGCCAACTCCGTGTTCCGCATCGACCACTACCTGGGCAAGGAGACGGTACAGAACATGTTGGCGCTGCGGTTCGCCAACCAACTGTTCGAGCCGGTCTGGAACCGCAACTACGTCGACCACGTCCAGATCACGATGGCCGAGGACATCGGCATCGGCGGCCGCGCCGGCTACTACGACGGCGTCGGCGCCGCCCGCGACGTGATCCAGAACCACCTACTGCAACTGCTGGCGCTGATCGCCATGGAGGAGCCGACGTCCTTCGACGCGGCCCAGCTGCGCAGCGAGAAGGAGAAGGTGCTGGGCGCGGCCCGGCCGCCGACGGACCTCAAGTCTCACACCGCCCGCGGCCAGTACCTGGCGGGTTGGGCAGGCGGCGAGAAGGTGAAGGGCTACCTGGAGGAGGACGGCATCTCGCCCGACTCCACGACGGAGACCTATGCCGCGATCCGCGTTGACATCGACAACCGTCGCTGGGCGGACGTGCCGTTCTACCTGCGTACCGCGAAGCGCATGCCGCGCCGCGTCACCGAGATCGCGCTGATGATGCGGCCGGCGCCGCACCTGCCGTTCAACGCGACCCAGACCGAGGCTCTCGGCTCCAACGCTTTGGTGATGCGCATCCAACCCGACGAAGGCGTCACCCTGCGCTTCGGCGCGAAGGTGCCGGCCACGCAGATGGAGATCCGCGACGTCACGATGGATTTCCAGTACGGCAACTCGTTCGCCGAGTCGAGCCCCGAGGCCTACGAGCGCCTGATCCTGGACGTGTTCCTGGGCGACCCGCCGCTGTTCCCGCAGGCCCGCGAGGTCGAGCAGTCGTGGGAGATCCTCGACCCGATCCTCGACTACTGGGACGCCAAGCGGCGCCAGCCGGAGGGCTACGTCGCCGGCTCCTGGGGCCCGCCGTCGGGCAAGACCATGTTGACCCGCGATGGACGCGCCTGGCGCCGACCCTGAGAGAGGAACGAGCGATGATCAAGACTCTGAAGGGCACCACCGCCCAGGGCATCCAGAACGCCATCACCGCCGCCCGGCGTGACGTCGGCGCGGCGTCCGGCCTCGTCTTCACCCTGGTGGTGATCACCGACCTGCGCGAATACACCTCCGTGCTGGAGGCCTGCATCGACGCCAGCCGCGAGCACCCGTCCCGCGTGCTGATCGTCACGAACGGCGCCGCCGCGGCCGACCGGGTGGACGCCGAGATCCACCTCGGCGAGGACGTGCCCGGCGAGATCATCTCACTGCGCTTCCAGGGCGACCTGACGAACCACCGCGAGTCCGTCGTACTGCCGCTGCTGCTGCCCGATTCCCCGGTCATCGCCTGGTGGCCCGGCACGTCGCCGGTGTCCCTGGCCGACGACCCGCTGGGCTCGCTGGCGATCCGCCGCATCAGCGATTCGATGGGCGCCGCGGACCCGATCGACGCGCTCGAGGTACGGGCCCGCAACATGACGCCCGGCGACACCGACCTCACCTGGACGCGGTTGACGCCCTGGCGAGCGCTGCTCGTGTCGGCGCTCGACCAGTACCCCAGCAAGCTGAAGGACATCTCGATCGCGGCCGAGGTCGACAACGCCGCCGGCGTCCTGCTGGCCTCGTGGCTGGACGACCGGCTCGACTGCAACGTGAGCATCGACACCACCACCAAGGGTCCGGGCATCACCTCGGTCGAGCTGACCATGGACGAGGGCACCATCAGCATCCGCCGCTCCGACGGCAAGATGGCGTCGTACTCGGCACCCAAGACCCCGGCGCGCAAGGTGGCCCTGCCTCGTCGCGACATCTCGCAGCTGCTCACCGAGGAGCTGCGCCGGATCGACCCCGACGACATCCTGCAGAACGCCATGAAGCAACTGCTGCGCCGCGTCGACCACCCCGAGCCGGCGGATGCCAGCGCCGACGGCGCGATCCCGGCGGCGAAGGGCAGCCAGGTCGAGTGACTGCGGTCCACAGGTACGCCGACGCGGAGGCCCTGGCCGCCGACGGGGCTCGGATGCTGGTGCAGCAGTTGCGCACCTTGCAGAAGGGCGGACGCGTTGCCCAGCTGTGCCTCACCGGCGGCAGGCTGGCCACCCGGCTCTTCCGCGAGTTCGGCCCACTCGTGGGCGACCTCGACCCGCGCGAGTTGGAGTTGTGGTGGAGCAGCGAGCAGTTCGTGCCCACCGATGACCCGGGACGCAACGCGGGGCCGACGCTGGCGCTGCTGGCCGGGCACTTCACGCTCGACCCCAGCAAGACGCACCCGATGCCGGCTGCCGACGGCGTCACCGACGCGGTCGCGGGGGCCGTCACCTACGGCAAGGAGCTCGGCGACACCGTCTTCGACGTCTGCCTGTTGGGCGTGGGCTCCCACGGGGAGGTCGCCTCGATCTTCCCCGCGCACCCGTCGTTCGAGCCGACCACGCACAAGGTGCTGGGCGTGAACGACGCGCCCACTCCCCCCAGCCAGCGGATCAGCCTGGCCGTCGACACGCTCAACCGGTCGCGCCAGGTGTGGTTCCTGGGCAGCGGCGCGGAGAAGGCGGAGGTGGTGGCGCGGGCCATGGCGGGCGATCCCGCGTTGCCCGCTGGGGTCGTCCGCGGCACCGAGCAGACGGTCTGGTTGCTGGACGCCGACGCCGCCGCGCGACTCGACTACTACCGCTGCTCCCTCTAGCGCTTCTTCCCGGCGAAGCGATCATCCCGCTGCGCTCTCGCAGGGCGGGATGATCGCTGGAACGGGGTCCGGCCGAGTTCTAGTAGATGACTTCGCCGTTGGCGCGGCGCGAGCGGAGCAGCTCGAGCGCCTCGGTGAGGATCGCGGCCGCTTCCTCGTCGGAACGGCGCTCCTTCACGTAGGCCAGGTGCGTCTTGTACGGGGTGATCTTCGGCGGGGGCGGCGGGTTGTCCGCGTCCAGGTTGGCCGGGAGACCGCAACGGGGGCAGTCCCAGGTCTCGGGGATCTGGGCGTCCGCGGCGAAGGCCGGCCGCGTCTCATGATTGTTGGAGCAGAAATACGATACGTAGAGCCGAGGAGCGGTATCGCCCCGCTCAGCCTCGCCCATCGGACCGGCTCCGACCCGGCTGCCCCGGATCGCGCTACCACCGACCACTGTGTCTCCTTGTCAGCATGAAATTCTGTTGTGGGCCAACACCGATCAGCCGTTGGCCTGGGTTCCGAGCGCGCCGAGATCGGGGAAGTAGCGGTACAACACCAGCAGACCGATGATGCAGGCGAGCCAGATCAAACCCACGATCACCGTCAGCCGGTCGAGGTTGCGCTCCGCCGACGACGTTCCGCCCATCGACGTCGACATGCCGCCGCCGAACAGGTCGGACAGACCACCGCCCCGGCTCTTATGGAAGAGGATCAAGGCGGCCAGGACCAGGCTGGTCAACACCAGCAGGATCGAGGCAGACAGGATCGGCCATGTCATGAGAGGAGCGACAGTCACCCGAGCATTCTAACCCAGGGTGACTGTCGCTCCGAACTCGATACGAAATCGCCCCTATTGCGCGTAGAACAGGACGATCTTTGCGAACTCCTCGGCGTCCAGGCTGGCGCCTCCGACGAGCGCGCCGTCAACGTCGGGCTTGGCCATGATCTCCACGACGTTGCTCGACTTGACCGATCCGCCGTATTGGATGCGGACGCGCTCGGCCGCCTCGGCGCCCTGCAGCTCATCGGCGATGAACTGGCGGATGGCACCGCAGACCTCCTGGGCGTCCTCGGGGGTCGCGACCTCGCCGGTGCCGATGGCCCAGACGGGCTCGTAGGCGATGACGAGACCGGCCACCTGCTCGGCGCTCAGCTCGGCGAGGCACTCGCGCACCTGACCGAGCACGAACTCGACCTGGCGGCCCTCCTTGCGGACGTCCAGGCTCTCGCCGACGCAGATGATGGGCGTCATGCCCCCCGTCAGGACCGCGCGCGCCTTGGCGTTCACGATCTCGTCGGTCTCCGCGTGGTACTGACGGCGCTCGGAGTGCCCGACCACGACGTAGCGGCACTTGAGCTTGCCCAGCATGTCGGCCGAGATCTCGCCCGTGTAGGCGCCCTTCTCGTGGGCGGAGACGTCCTGCGCGCCGTAGGCCAGCGGCAGCTTGTCCCCCTCCACGAGCGTCTGCACGGTGCGCAGGTCGGTGAACGGCACGATGACGGCGCACTCAGACTTGGCGGCGTCATAGTGCTTGTCGGCGAGCGTCCAGGACAACTTCTGCACCAAGCCCGTCGCCTCGACGTGGTTCAGGTTCATCTTCCAGTTGCCCGCCATGAGCGGTGTGCGTGCTGACATGAGCTCAGTTCCCTTCGAGCACGTCGAGACCGGGTAGGGTCTTGCCCTCGAGGTACTCCAGCGAGGCACCGCCGCCGGTCGAGATGTGGCCGAAGTCGTCGTCGGCGAAGCCGAGCTGGCGGACGGCCGCGGCGGAGTCGCCGCCGCCCACGACCGTGAACGCGTCGGTCTGAGCCAGGGCCTCGGCCACAGCCTTGGTGCCCTCAGAGAACTCCTTCACCTCGAAGACGCCCATCGGGCCGTTCCAGAACACGGTCTTGGCCCCCTTGATCGCTTCGGCGTAAGCCTCGGCGGTCTCCGGGCCGATGTCGAGGCCCATCTGGTCGGCCGGGATGACGTCCGCAGCGACGACGGTCTTCTCGTGAGGGCCGTCACCGGAGGGGAACTCGGGCGAGACGACGGCGTCCTGCGGCACGAGCAACTGCTTGCCGGCAGACTTGGCCTCGTCCATGTAGCCCTTGACGCTGTCGATCTTCTCCTCATCGAGGAGCGACGTGCCGACCTCGTAGCCCTGGGCCTTGAGGAACGTGTAGCCCATGCCGCCGCCGATGATCACGGTGTCGGCGATCTTGAGCAGGTTGTCGATGACCGGAAGCTTGTCGGCCACCTTGGCGCCGCCGAGGACGACGACGTAGGGGCGCTCCGGGGTCTCGGTGAGCTTCTTGAGCACCTCGACCTCCTTCGCGACCAGGAGGCCCGCGCCGGCGGGCAGCATCTTGGCCACGTCATAGACGGAGGCCTGCTTGCGGTGCACGACGCCGAAGCCGTCGGAGACGAACACGTCGCCGAATTCGGCGTACTTTGCGGCGAGCGCCTGGCGCTCGGCCTCGTCCTTGCTCTCCTCCGCCTTTTCGTAGCGGACGTTCTCGAGCAGGACGATCTCGCCCTCGGCCAGGCTGGCCACGGCCTCCGTGGCGGACGGACCCACCACGTCGGCGGCCAGCGTGACCTTGGCGTCGATCAGCTCGCCCAGCCGCTTGGCGACCGGAGCGAGGCTGTACTTCGGATTGACCTCGCCCTTCGGGCGTCCGAGGTGAGCCATCACGACGACCTTGGCACCGGCATCGACCAGCTGGCGCAGCGTGGGCAGCGCAGCCTTGATGCGTCCGTCATCGGTGATGGTGTCGCCATCCAGCGGCACGTTGAAATCGCAGCGGATCAGGACCCGCTTGCCCTTCAGATCTCCCAGATCGTTGATGGACTTCACCTCATCAGCCTTTCTTATTCAGATGTCGAAGAGTCGGATCGGGTTTCTCAGAGCTTCGAGCCGACCAGGGTGGTCAGATCGACGAGGCGGTTCGAGTAGCCCCACTCGTTGTCGTACCAGCCGACCACCTTCACCAGGTCGCCGATCACCTTGGTGAGGCCGGCGTCGAAGATGCAGGAGTGCGGATCGGTCTCGATGTCCTTGGAGACGATCGGATCCTCGGTGTAGGACAGGATGCCCTTCAGCGGACCCTCGGCGGCCTTCTTCACGGCGGCGTTGACCTCCTCGACGGTGGTCTCCTTGCCGGCCTGGAAGGTCAGGTCGGTGGCGGAGCCGGTGGGGGTCGGGACGCGCAGCGCGTAGCCGTCGAACTTGCCCTTGAGCTCGGGCAGCACCAGGGCGACGGCCTGAGCGGCGCCGGTCTTGGTGGGGACGATGTTCAGGGCCGCGGCGCGGGCGCGACGCAGGTCCTTGTGCGGGCCGTCCTGCAGGTTCTGGTCCGCGGTGTACGCGTGCACGGTGGTCATCAGGCCCTTGACGATCTCGAACTCGTCGTTGAGGACCTTGGCCATCGGGGCCAGGCAGTTCGTGGTGCAGGACGCGTTCGAGATGATGTTGTGCTTCTCCGCGTCGAACTCGCCGTCGTTGACGCCCATGACGACGGTGATGTCCTCCCCCTTGGCCGGGGCGGAGATGATGACCTTCTTCGCGCCACCCGTGATGTGGGCGGAGGCGGCCTCGGCGTTGGTGAAGCGACCGGTCGACTCGATGACGATGTCGGCGCCGACCTCGCCCCAGGGGAGCTGAGCCGGATCCTTCTCGGCGAACACCTTGATCTGGTGACCGTTGGCGGTGATCGACTCCTCGTCGGAGGTGACCTCCCCGTCGAAGCGGCCCAGGATCGAGTCGTACTTCAGCAGGTGGGCCAGGGTCTTGTTGTCGGTGAGGTCGTTGACCGCAACGACCTCGATGTCGGCGCCGGCGGCAACCAGCGCGCGGTAGTAGTTACGGCCGATGCGGCCGAAACCGTTGATGCCAACCTTGACAGTCATGAAGTTTCGTTCTCCTTCGTAGGCGCATGCCGCTGCGTCACAAGCGCAGGGCCATGACGGACATCTCCACCCTACCGGAGGTCGCCCGCGGTGGCATGGCGCGGAGTGGATCAGTCCCGCTCCTCCAGCATTTCGGGGCTCAGGTTCGCTTCTGTGCCCTCGATTCCCAGTTCCGCTGCACGTTTGTCCGCCGTGGCCAGCAGCCGGCGGATGCGGCCGGCGACGGCGTCCTTGGTCAGCGGGGGCTGGTGCAGCTGTCCGAGTTCCTCGAGACTGGCCTGCTTGTGTTCCAGCCGGAGCAGACCGGCCGTGCGCAGGTGCTCTGGGACGTCGTCGCCGAGGATCTCCAGGGCGCGCTCGACGCGCACCCCCGCTGCGACGGCCGCGCGCGCCGAGCGGCGCAGGTTCGCGTCGTCGAAGTTGGCCAGCCGGTTCGCGGACGCCTTGATCTCGCGTCGCATCCGGCGGTCCTCCCACTGCAGGAGCGTCTCGTGAGCCCCCATCCGGGTGAGCATGGCGGCGATCGCGTCGCCGTCACGAATGACCACCCGGTCGGTGTTGCGCACCTCGCGGGCCTTGACGGCGATCCCGAGCCGTCGGGCCGCGCCGACGAGAGCCAGCGCCGCCTCCGAGCCGGGACAGGTGACCTCCAACGCCATCGAGCGGCCCGGCTCGGTCAGCGAGCCGTGAGCGAGGAACGCGCCGCGCCACACCGCCGTGGAGACGTCGAGTCCCCCGCTGACCAGCGCGGCGGGCAGGCCGCGCACGGGGCGTCCCCGGGAGTCAATGAGGCCGATCTGACGAGCCAGGGAGTCCCCGTCGCGGATCAGCCGGACGACGTAGCGGGTGCCACGGCGCAGCTGGCTCGGCGTGATGACGACGAAGTCGCAGGTGAAGCCGAACAGGTCGTCGATCGCGGTGCGCAGCCGGCGGGCCGCTCCCCCGGTGTCGAGGTCAGCCTCGATGATGATGCGGCCGCCCGCGAGGTGCAGCCCCCCGGCGAACCGCAGCATCGCGGCCACTTCCGCTTTGCGGACGGCGGGCTTCGTCACCTCGACGTTCGCCAGTTCCGCCTTCACCTCTGCTGTCAGCGCCATGGGGAAGAGATTAGCGACCCACGATGTCCGCAAACACGGACGCCAGCCGATTCGGGTCGTGCCGGGGCGAGCCGTCGCTCATCCGGACGGGCGCGATCACCAGCCGGGCGCCGAACGACCCGGCGTACGCGTCGAGGTGCTGATCCTGGAACGACGGGTCGACGACAACGGTGTCGAGCCGCAGCCACGGCGCGTGCTCGGACAGGAACTCCAGATGTTCGGCCGCCGAGTAACCGGCCGTCTCGTCGTCGGGCGTGAGGTTCAGCACGAGGGTGCGCCGCGCGCTCGTCGCCTGCAGCGCGCGCGCCAGGTCGGGCACGAGCAGGTGCGGCATCACCGAGGAGAACCAGGAGCCCGGCCCCAGGACGATGTGGTCGGCCTCCGCGATCGCCGCGAGCGCCTGCGGCGTCCCCGGCGGCTCGGACGGAATCAGCCGCACGGCTCGCACCTCTCCGGACGCCTGGGCCACGTTGGCCTGGCCGCGGACGACGCGCATCTCGTCCGGCAGCGCAGGGTCGACACCCAGCACCTCGGCCTCGATCTCGAGCGGGACCGTCGCCATGGGCAGCACCCGGCCCTGGACGTCCAGCAGCGTGCCCACCATGTCGAGGCCGGTGACAGGGTCCGTGCCGAGGCGCTCCCAGATGCCGGCGATCAGCAGGTTGCCGATGGCGTGGCCGCCGAGGGGTCCGTCCCCCGGGAAGCGTGACTGCAGGATGTCGGCCCAGACGCGGCCGTCCTCGTCGTCGCCGCACAGGGCCGCCAGGGCCATGCGGAGGTCGCCGGGCGGCAGGATGTCGAACTCGGTGCGCAGACGTCCGGACGAGCCGCCGTCGTCGGCGACCGTCACCACCGCGGTGATGCGGTTGGTGACGCGCCGCAGCGCGGCCAGCGTCGCCGACAGCCCGTGCCCGCCGCCGAGGGCGACGACGGCCGGGAGCGGCGTGAGGGGGTTCACCATCACTCGAGCCCCAGGTCGCGGTGCAGGACGTTGCTGTCGACGCCGGCGGCGTTGAGCCGGCGAGACAGCTCTTCGGCCATCGCGGTGGAGCGATGCTTGCCCCCCGTGCAGCCGATCGCGACCGTGGCCAGCCGCTTGCCCTCGCGGACGTAGCCGGGGGTCATGGTGAGCAGCATGCGTTCCACGGAGTCGAGGTACTCGCGGGCCTCGTCGAAGCCGAGGACGTACGACGAGACCGCCTGCGAGAGCCCGGTCTGGGGGCGCAGGTCGGGCACCCAGTGCGGGTTCGGCAGGAAGCGCACGTCGAGGACGACGTCGGCGTCCATGGGAAGCCCGTTCTTGAAGCCGAACGACAGGACGGTGACGTGCAGGCCGCGGCTGACGTCGGGGTTGAACGCGTAGGCGACCCTGGAGGCGAGCTGGTGCACGTTGAGGCGTCCGGTGTCGATGACCATGTCGGCGGCGGCCCGCAGGACGGCGAGCATCTCCCGCTCGCGTTTGATGCCGTCCAGCATGACGCCGTCGCCCTGCAACGGGTGCGGGCGGCGCACGGACTCCTGGCGGCGGACGATGACGTCGTCGGGGGCCTCGAGGAAGAGGATCTGCGGCAGGACGCCCCGGCGGGCGAGCGTGTCGAACGCGGCCGGGAGCTCGTCGAACTCCGAGCGGGTGCGGACGTCGATGATGACCGCGACCCGGTTGAAGCCGCGCTCCAGGGCGGTATCGAGCAACTCGGGCAGCATGCTCGGCGGCAGGTTGTCGACGACGTACCAGCCGAAGTCCTCCAGCGTGTGGGCCGCGGTGCGGCGTCCCGCTCCCGACATGCCGGTGACAACGACGAATCGGACCCCAGGCTCGCTCATGTCGCCATTATGGCTGGCTTCGCCGACGATGCGGCATCCGCCCGCCCCTCAGCCCTCGATGACCTCGCCCGTGGCGGTGTTGACGGCATCGCCCGGCTCCGAGGCGTCGAGCGCGGCCTTGATCGCGATCGCGGTCTTCGGGCCGATGCCGGGGACCTGCGCGATGTCCTCGATCCGGGCCGCCCGGAGCTTCTTGAGCGAGCCGAAGTGCTTGATGACGGCCTTGCGGCGCAGCTCGCCGAGCCCGGGGACGTCGTCCAGCAGCGACTCGACCATCGACTTGCTGCGCCGGCCGCGGTGGTGGGTGATGGCGAAGCGGTGAGCCTCGTCGCGGGCGCGCTGCAGCAGGTACAGACCCTCGCTGGTGCGCGGCAGGATCAGCGGGAACTCCTCGCCCGGCAGCCACACCTCTTCCAGCCGCTTGGCCAGCCCGATGACCGGGATGTCGCCGACGCCGAGCCTCTCCATCGCGGCGGCCGCGGCGTCCACCTGCGGGGCGCCGCCGTCCACGATGACCAGGCCGGGCGCGTAGGCGAACTTCTTCGCCTGCCCGGTGGTCGGGTCGACGAGGACGGCGTTGTCGCCCTCGACGGACGCGCGATCCTCCAGGTAGCGGCGGAAGCGGCGCGTGATGACCTCGTCGATGGCGCCGACGTCGTTGCTGCCCTCCACCGTGCGGATGACGAAGCGGCGGTACTCGGACTTGCGCGGCAGGCCGTCCTCGAAGACCACCATCGAGCCGACGACCTCGGTGCCCTGCAGGTGCGAGATGTCGTAGCACTCGATGCGGAGCGGCGGTTCCGGCAGGTCGAGCGCCTCCTGGATCTCCTCGATCGCCTGGTTGCGCGTGGACAGGTCGGACGCCCGGCGCATCTTGTGCCGGGCCAGGGCCTCGCTCGCGTTCTTGGCGACGGTGTCCATCAGGACGCGCTTGTCGCCGCGCTGCGGGACGTGGATGGTGACCCGCGAGCCCCGCACGTCGCTCAGCAGCTCGGTGAGCGCGTCGCGGTTCGCCGGCGCGACGGGCACCAGGATCTCGCGCGGGATGGCGCCGCTGACCTCCGTGCCCTCGGTGTCGGCGTCGGCGTAGAAGCCGAGCAGGAAGGTGTCCAGCAGCTCGGGCAGCGTCGCGTCGTCGGCGCGGTCGGCGATCCAGCCGCGCTGGCCGCGGACGCGTCCCGCTCGCACGTGGAAGATCTGCAGCGACACCTCGAGCTCGTCGGCGGCGAAGGCGACGACGTCGGCGTCCGTGCCGTCGCCCAACACGATCGCGTTCTTCTCGGACGCCTGCCGCAGCGCGCCCAGCTGGTCGCGCAGCACCGCCGCCTTCTCGAACTCGAGGTTCCTCGACGCCTCCGCCATCTGCCTCTCCAGGCGCCGGGTCAGGCCGTTGGTCTGGCCGGCGAGGAAATCACAGACGTCCTCGACGATCGCGCGGTGGTCGTCGGCGTCGATGCGCCCCACGCACGGGGCGGAACACTTGCCGATGTAGCCCAGCAGGCAGGGCCGTCCGGACGCCTTCGCGTTGCGAAACACCCCGTTCGAGCAGGACCGCATCGGGAAGACCCGCAGCAGCGAATCGATCGTGTCGCGGATCGCCCAGGCCTGCGCGTAGGGGCCGTAGTAGCGGTTGCCCTTGCGCTTGGAGCCGCGGCCCACGAAGACGCGCGGGAACTCGTCGCTCCAGGTGATCGCCACCCACGGGTAGGACTTGTCGTCGCGGTACTTGATGTTGAACCGCGGGTCGTACTGCTTGATCCAGGTGTACTCGAGCTGCAGCGACTCCAACTCGTTCTGCACCACGGTCCACTTCACCTGCGCCGCGGTGCGCACCATCGTCTGGGTGCGGAAGTGCAGCGACGCCGGGTCGGCGAAGTAGGAGTTGAGCCGCTGCCGCAGGTTCTTGGCCTTACCGACATAGATGACCGTGCCGGCCGCGTCGATGAAGCGGTAGACGCCCGGGTTCGTCGGGATCGATCCGGGAGCGGGACGATAAGTTGCCGGATCAGCCATGACGTTCAGTCTAGGTCGGTAGCCTGACGCCATGAGTGATCGCCGTTCGTTCCTGAAGGCCGCCGGGCTGGGCGCCCTGGCCGTGAGCGCGGGCGCCGGCGTCGCCGGCTGCAGCCAGCCGACGCGGCCGTCCACTCCCGCCGCGCCGACCACCGTGCCGAAGGCCGATGTCCCCGTCGGCGGCGGAATGATCATGGCGGACGGCCCCTACGTCGTGACGCAGCCCGCGTCGGGGCAGTTCAAGGCGTTCAGCAAGGCGTGCACGCACCAGGGTTGCCCGGTGACCGAGATCGCCGGCGACGCGATCGTCTGCCGCTGCCACGGCGCGCGGTTCAGCACCGCCGACGGCCACGTGCTGAACGGCCCGGCGACCAAGCCGCTGCCCGAAGCGAAGGCCACCGTTCAGGGCGACCGGGTGGTCATCTCCCGCGCCTGAGCCTGCGGGAGTCAGTTCACGAGCGGCTTGAGGTACTCCCCCGTGAACGAGTCGGGGTTCGCCGCGACGTCCTCGGGGGTTCCTTCGGCGACGACGATGCCGCCGCGCGAGCCTCCTTCGGGGCCCATGTCGATCAGCCAATCGGCGGTCTTGATCACGTCGAGGTTGTGCTCGATGACGATCACCGTGTTCCCTGCGTCCGCGAGGCGGTTGAGCACGTGCAGGAGCTTGTTGATGTCCTCGAAGTGCAGCCCGGTGGTGGGCTCGTCCAGCACGTAGACGGTGCGTCCGGTGGAGCGGCGCTGCAACTCGGTGGCGAGCTTGACGCGTTGGGCCTCGCCGCCGGACAGCGTGGTGGCGGGCTGCCCGAGCCGGACGTAGCCGAGGCCGACGTCGATGAGCGTGTTCAGGTAGCGCGCGATCGCGTTGATCGGGGCGAAGAACTCCGCGGCCTCCTCGATCGGCATGTGGAGAACCTCGGCGATCGTCTTGCCCTTGTAGTGCACCTCGAGCGTCTCCCGGTTGTAGCGGGCGCCGTGGCACACCTCGCAGGGCACGTAGACGTCGGGCAGGAAGTTCATCTCGATCTTGATGGTGCCGTCACCGTGGCAGTTCTCGCAGCGTCCGCCCTTCACGTTGAACGAGAAGCGGCCCGGCTGATAGCCGCGCACCTTCGCCTCCGGCGTCTCGGCGAACAGCTTGCGGATGCGGTCGAACACCCCGGTGTAGGTGGCCGGATTCGACCGGGGCGTCCGGCCGATCGGCGACTGGTCGACGTGGATCGCCTTGTCGACGTTCTCGATGCCGGTGATCCGCTTGTGGTGGCCGGGGACGTCCTTCGCGCTATAGAGCTGGCTCGCCAGCGCGCGATACAGGATGTGGTTGACCAGCGTCGACTTGCCGGACCCGGAGACCCCCGTCACGGCGACGATCTTGCCGAGCGGGAACCTGACGGTGATGTCGCGCAGGTTGTTCTCGGTCGCCCCATGGATGACGATCTCTTTGCCGTTGCCCGGCCGTCGGATCTCGGGCACCGGGATGCTGCGGCGTCCGGTGAGGTACGCGCCCGTGATGGACTCCCGGCTCTTGTACAGCTTGTCGACGGTCCCGGAAACCACGACGTTTCCGCCGTGCTCGCCGGCGCCGGGGCCGATGTCGACGACCCAGTCGGCCACCTTGATGGTGTCCTCGTCGTGCTCGACGACGATGAGCGTGTTGCCGAGGTCGCGCAGCCGCAGCAGCGTGTCGATGAGTCGCCGGTTGTCGCGCTGATGCAGGCCGATGGACGGCTCGTCGAGCACGTAGAGGACGCCGGTCAGCCCCGATCCGATCTGCGTGGCCAGCCGGATGCGCTGCGCCTCGCCGCCGGACAGGGACGCCGCCGAGCGCGACAGCGTCAGGTAGTCGAGCCCGACGTCGAGCAGGAACCGCAGCCGTTCGTTGATCTCTTTCACCAGGCGCTCGGCGATCGCCGCCTCGCGTTCGGTGAGCTGCAGGTCGCGCATGAACGCGGCGAGGTCGGAGATCGCGAGGTCGGCGACCTCGGCGATGTTCTTGTCGTTGACCGTGACGGCCAGCGAGGACGGCTTGAGTCGCGCACCGTGGCAGGCGTCGCAGGGGATCTCCCGCATGTAGCCCGCGAAGCGTTCGCGCTGGTTGTCGCTCTCGGCCTCCGTGAACCGGCGGCGGACGTACGGGATCGCGCCCTCGAACTTGGCGTTGTAGCTGTGTTCGCGGCCACGCTTGGTGCGGGTGGACACGTGCAGAGGCTCCCGGACGCCGTGCAGGATCATGCCGCGAACTTTCTCGGGCAGATCTTCCCAGGGGGTCTTCATCGAGAAGCCCTCCTGCTTGGCCAGGGTGTTGAAGATGCTCTGGAAGTATCCCGAGACGTAGATCGACGACCACACGGCGACCGGGTTCTCGCTCAGGCTCTTCCCGCGGTCGGGCACCAGCAGATCGGGATCGACCTCGAGCCGCGTGCCCAGGCCCGAGCACTCGGGGCAGGCGCCCCAGGGCGCGTTGAACGAGAACTGCCGCGGCTCGAGTTCCTCGATCGAGATGTCGTGCCCGTTGGGGCAGGCCAGCTTCTCCGAATAGCGGCGCTCGCGGTTGCGGTCGGACGGCGGTAGGTCGACGAAGTCGATGGCCACGACCCCGTTCGCGAGGCCGAGGGCCGTCTCGACCGAGTCGGTGAGGCGCTGCTTCACGGTCGGCTTCACCGCAAGGCGGTCGACGACCACCTCGATGTTGTGCTTCTTCTGCTTGTCGAGCGCCGGCACGTTGGCGAGTTGGTGCGTGTCGCCGTCGAC
This sequence comes from Nigerium massiliense, assembly GCF_000826085.1. GTDB lineage: Bacteria > Actinomycetota > Actinomycetes > Propionibacteriales > Propionibacteriaceae > Propioniciclava > Propioniciclava massiliense. The sequence continues at coordinate 971,528 of NZ_CCYM01000003.1, forward strand.
CCGGACGCGGTTGAACCCGTCGGTGGTCAGCTGCTGGAACAGGTCGTGGTATTCGCCCTTGCGCCCGCGGACCACCGGGGCCAGCACCTGGAAGCGGGTGCCCTCGTCGAGGGAGAGCAGGCGGTCGACGATCTGTTGGGGCGTCTGGCGGCTGATCGGCGCGTGGCAGACCGGGCAGTGGGGGCGTCCGGCGCGGGCGAACAGGAGGCGCAGGTAGTCGTAGATCTCGGTGATGGTTCCGACCGTCGAGCGCGGGTTCCGGCTCGTCGACTTCTGATCGATCGACACCGCCGGGCTCAGCCCCTCGATGAAATCGACGTCGGGTTTGTCCATCTGGCCGAGGAACTGCCGCGCGTAGGCCGAGAGCGATTCCACGTAGCGGCGCTGGCCCTCGGCGAAGATGGTGTCGAAGGCGAGCGACGACTTGCCTGAACCAGACAATCCTGTGAAGACGACCATCGCGTCTCGGGGCAGGTCGAGGCTCACGTTACGCAGGTTGTGCTCCCGCGCACCGCGGATGATCAGTCGTTCACTCACAACGCTCCATAGTAGGTGCTGGGACTGACAGTTCTCGCGCAGGATTGCCCAAGCGGCGGGGCCAGGCCGTAGGTTGGGGTCATGCGCGACATCATCCGGCTAGGCCAGGTCGAGACAGTCCGCAAGCGCCTGGGGGAGGCGACGCAGCGCCTGCTGGGCGACACGATCGTGCTCAGCGACGAGGAATGGACGGCCCCGACCCGCCTACCGGGGTGGACGCGTGCGCACGTCGCCGCGCACCTGAGCGCGAACGCCTACGCGCTCGCGCGGTTCGTCCGGGGCCACGTGAATGATCATCCGGTTCCGCTCTACGCGTCCGAGGCGGACCAGGTCGAGGAGATCGAGCGGGGCGCGGAGCGCAGCGGGATGGACCTCCAGATCAGCCTGGACGGGTCCGCCGGCGAACTTTCCCAGGCCTTCGACGAGGTCACCGACTGGCTCGTGCCGGTCCGTCTGCCGGCGGGCGAGTTCCCGATCACCGCCGTCGCGACGGCACGGCTACACGAGGTGATCCTGCACCACGTCGACCTCGACGTGGGGTTCTCCCCGGCCGAACTCGACCCGGTGCTCGCGCGGTGGATGCTGCAGTGGGCGGCGCGGCTGCTCCGCGACCGTCCGGGGCTGCCGGCCGTCGAGCTCACCAGCACCTCCGGCAATGTCGAGTCCGTTGGCGATCTCGGGGAACGCCGCCGCGTCACCGGCGACGATGCGGCCCTGTGGGCCTGGCTGGTCGGACGCGGCGATGCCGCTACGGTGGAGGGCGCGGAGGGCATCAGCTTCCCGCTGTCGAGCTGAAAGGCACGCGATGCTGCAGGTCACCAAGCAGTCGGTCGGACCCATGGACAACAACGCCTACCTGCTCAGTGACGGCGGTGTCGGCCTGCTGATCGACGCCGCGAACGAGCCGAACACCCTCCTGTCCCTGGTCGGGGACACCACGCTGCAGACGATCGTCACCACCCACCGTCACCCCGACCACATCCAGGCGCTCACCGAACTGGCCGGCGCGTCCGGAGCGCGTCTGGTGGCCGGATCGCCGGACGTCGCCGCGATCACCGCGTCCACCGGCCTCAGCATCGAGGGCGTCTGGGACGGTGACACCGTCGAGATCGCCGGCGTCAGCTTGGACGTCATCGGACTCGTCGGCCACACCCCGGGCTCGATCGCGCTGGCGCTGCGCCCAGAAGACGGCCCCGCGGAGCTGTTCACCGGCGACTCGCTGTTTCCCGGCGGCATCGGCCGGACGACCTCGCCCGAGGACTTCACGTCGCTGATCAACGACGTCCAGGCCAAGCTCTTCGACGTGTTCGCGGACGACACCGTGGTGCGGCCGGGACATGGCGACGACACCACCCTCGGCGCCGAGCGCCCCCACCTCGCCGAGTGGCGCCAGCGCGGCTGGTGACAGCAGGGGCGAACCGTCCATGCAACGCCTCGCCGGTCTCCTCGCTTTCGTCGGCGCCTTGGCCGTGCTGGACGCGGAACGCGAGTTCCCCGGAGGCAACATCACGACGTTCGGCGATGCCCTGTGGTGGGCGTTCACGACCATGACGACCGTTGGCTACGGCGACCTTTACCCGATCACGACGATGGGTCGGTTCGTGGCGGTGGGCCTCATGCTCGGCGGCATCGCGATCCTCTCCACCGTCACCGCCGCCATCTCGTCCTGGATGGTCGAGCGCGTCCGCGACGAGGTCAGTCGGGAGGCCGGCTAGCAGGGCCCCCGACCCGGCGACTCCCGAGCGGAGCCGCCGACGTCGCTACTTGGTCGCGGCCACCATCTGCCGCAGGGTCTTCTTCAGGTCGCTGATCTCGTCGCGCAGCTTGGCGGCGAGCTCGAACTGGAGTTCGGCGGCGGCCTGGTGCATCTGTTCGGTGAGCTCGGTGACCATTCCGGCGAGCTCGGACGTGGGCAGCGCCTCGACGTTGCGCACCTCGCCGGACGGGGTCGGCGAGACCTTCTGCCGTCCGCCCGCCTTGGCGACGAGCTCGCGGGTGTCGGCGTCCTCGCGGGCCAGCATGTCGGTGATGTCCGCGATCTTCTTCCGCAGCGGCTGAGGGTCGATGCCGTGTTCGGTGTTGTAGGCGATCTGCTTGTCGCGGCGGCGGTTGGTCTCATCAATGGCGGCCTCCATGGAGGGCGTCATCTTGTCGGCGTACATGTGCACCTGACCGTCGACGTTACGGGCCGCACGCCCGATGGTCTGGATGAGCGACCGCTCCGAGCGCAGGAAGCCTTCCTTGTCGGCGTCCAGGATGCTCACCAGCGAGACCTCGGGCAGGTCGAGGCCCTCGCGCAGCAGGTTGATGCCGACCAGGACGTCGTAGTCGCCCAGGCGCAACTCCCGCAGCAGTTCCACGCGCCGCAGCGTGTCGACCTCGGAATGCAGGTACCGCGTCCGCACCCCGTTCTCCATCAGGTAGTCGGTGAGGTCCTCCGCCATCTTCTTGGTCAGCGTCGTCACCAGAACGCGCTCGTCGCGCTCCGCGCGAGCCTTGATCTCCCCCATCAGGTCGTCGATCTGACCCTTCGTGGGCTTGACGATGACCTCGGGATCCACCAGGCCCGTGGGACGGATGACCTGCTCGACGAACCCGTCGCTGCGCGCCATCTCGTAGTTGCCGGGCGTCGCCGACAGGTACACGGTCTGGCCGATGCGCTCGGTGAACTCCTCGAACCGCAGCGGACGGTTGTCCATGGCGCTCGGCAATCGGAAACCGAAGTCGACGAGCGTGCGCTTGCGGGACATGTCGCCCTCGTACATGCCCCCGATCTGCGGCACGGTCACGTGGCTCTCGTCGATGACGAGCACGAAGTCCTCGGGGAAGTAGTCGAGCAGGCAGTTCGGCGGGGTGCCGGGGCCGCGTCCGTCGATGTGACGGGAGTAGTTCTCGATGCCGGAGCAGGTGCCGATCTGGCGCATCATCTCGATGTCGTAGCCGGTGCGCATGCGCAGCCGCTGCGCCTCGAGCAGCTTGTTCTGGCCTTCCAGCTCGGCCAACCGTTCCTCGAGCTCCGCCTCGATGCCCCCGATGGCACGCTCCATGCGCTCGGGGCCGGCGACGTAGTGCGTGGCCGGGAAGATGTAGAGCTCCTGGTCCTGGCTGACGATCTCGCCCGTCAGCGGGTGCAGGGTGGTGAGCCCCTCGATCTCGTCGCCGAAGAACTCGATGCGCACCGCGTGCTCTTCGTAGACGGGGAACACCTCGAGCGTGTCTCCCCGCACCCGGAACGTGCCTCGCGTGCCGGCCAGGTCGTTTCGGGCGTACTGGATCTCGACGAGCCGACGCAGCAGCGCGTCTCGGTCCCACTCATCGCCGACGCGCAGACGCAACATGCGGTCGACGTACTCCTGGGGCGTGCCCAGCCCGTAGATCGCGGAGACCGTGGCCACCACGATGACATCGCGCCTGGTCAGCAACGAGTTCGTCGCCGAGTGCCGCAGCCGCTCCACCTCCTCGTTCAGCGAGGAGTCTTTCTCGATGTAGGTGTCCGTCTGCGGGACGTAAGCCTCGGGCTGGTAGTAGTCGTAGTAGCTGACGAAGTACTCCACCGCGTTCTCGGGGAAGAACTGCCGCAGCTCGTTGGCGAACTGGGCCGCCAGCGTCTTGTTGGGCTGCATGACGAGCATCGGTCGCTGCACCCGCTCCGCCAGCCACGCCACCGTGGCCGTCTTGCCGGTACCCGTGGCGCCGAGCAGCACCACGTCCTGCTCCCCCGCCTCGATGCGCCGCTGCAGTTCGTCGATCGCGGCGGGCTGGTCGCCGCCAGGCTCGAAGTCGGCGTGGACCTCGAACGGGGCCACGCGGCGCTGGATATCAGTCGTCGGACGCATACCACCAGCGTAGGCGCCACCTCCGACACTTTCCGATGGGCCCCGGCAGGCGCGCGCCTAGAACGCCCGGATCACCTGGTAGACGCCGAGAACCACGAACAGCAGCGCGGTGATGCCCAGCGCGATGTTCTGCACCGGGTTGTTGCGCCACTCGTCCGGGATCAGCTTGCGCCTGTTCAGCAGGCCGAGGTTCGTGATCGCCATGAACGGCATGAACAGGGCGCCCAGGACGCCGTAGGCGACGATCAGGCCGAACGGCCGCTGGATGAACAGCAGCAGCATCGGCGGGAACGTGAGCCACAACACGTACCACTTGAAGTACTTGCCGCCGTTGCGGCCGTCCGGGTGGTCGTCGGGGAGGCCCTTCATCTTGGCCATGAAGTCGGCGAACATCAGCGAGACGCCGTTCCAGACGCCGATGACCGAGCTGAACGCGGCGGCGAAGAACCCGACGAGGAAGAACTTCCCGATGAAGACCCCGTAGCGCGCCTCGAGCACTTTCTCGAGGTCGAGCAGACCCGCGTCGGTGGTGCTCAGCTTGATGCCGCCGGCGCGAACCACCTCGGCCCCCACGATCAGCATGGAGACGACGAAGATACCGGTCATGACGTAGGCCATCGTGTTGTCGATACGCATGACCTTCATCCACTTGGGCGTGTACCAGCCCTTCTCGCGCAGCCAGTACCCGTAGGCCGCCAGGGTGATCGTGCCGCCGACGCCACCGGCCAGGGCGAGCGTGTACATGATGCCGCCCTCCTCCGACGGCAGCCGCGGGATGAGGCCGTTCAGCATCTCGGGGATGTTCGGCACCGCGATGACGGCCAGAGCGACGATGGTGACGAACATGATGCCGACGAGGGCGGCCGTGACCTTCTCGACGATGGCGTACTTGTTGAACCACACCAGCAGGAACCCGACGATGCCGGTGCCGACCGCCCACGCGTTCAGCGGAACCTGGGGGAACAGGGCGGCCAGCGGCAGCGCCGTGGAGGACATCGCCGAGGCGCCGTACACGAAGCCCCAGATGACGATGTAGGGGGCGAAGTACCACGTCGTCCACTTGCCGAGCTTGCGCCAGCCTTCGAACACGGTGTAGCCGGTCGCCAGCGAGTAGCGGCCCGCGCCCTCGACCAGGATGATCTTCATGACGACGCCCACGATGACCGCCCACAGCAGCATGTAGCCGTAGCGAGAGCCGCCGATCAGGGTGGCGACCATGTCGGCAGCGCCGACGCCGGTGCCGGCCACGACAATGCCGGGACCGATCAGGCTCCACTTGGCTTCCTTGCCGCCGTCGTCGTCGACGCGCTCGAAGTGGCCCTCTTTCATGGACGCGTGGTGCCGACGTGCCTCACCGTTCGCTGCCGAGCTCATGCGGATCTCCCGTCTGACGGCTCCGTCGCCGTCCGGTCGGTGCTTGGTCTGCCGCCTATCTTTCCCACATCGCGCCAGCCAAGTCACGTTTTCTGGTCGCTTGATCGGGTGGTGTGGCTGGTTACCCCGCCCAGCGGCGCCGACGACGTCAGCCGGGTCCACAGCGCGTCCACCTGCGGAACCAGCTGCTCAGGCGTGCCCGCGTTGTCGATGACCACGTCGGCGATCTCCAGCCGCTCCTCTCTGCTGGCCTGCGCGCGGAGCCGGGCGCGGGCGTCCGCCGGCGACAGCCCGTTTCGCCGCATCAGCCGCCGGACCTGGGTCTTCTCGTCCACGTCAACGACGACCACCGTGTCGAAGTCGTCGGCCTGCCCCGTCTCCACGAGCAGCGGGATCACCTGGACGACCACCGCGTCCGCCGGCGCGGCCAACTGAAGCTCGGCGGCCCGCGCCCTGATGGCCGGGTGGACGATCGCGTTCAGGTCGGCACGCGCCTGATCGTCGCGGAACACCAGCCGTCCCAGCTTCGCCCGGTCGAGCGAACCGTCGGGCGCGAGCACCATCGGCCCGAACCGCTCCGTGATCGCGGCCAGCCCACGCGTGCCGGGCTCGACGACGTCGCGGGCGAGCACATCGGAGTCGATGATCACCGCCCCCCGCTCGGCGAGCAGTTGCGAAACCGCGGACTTCCCGGACGCGATCCCCCCGGTGAGAGCAACCCTGCTGGTCATGTGGGCATCGTTTCACCCGCCGCCGACAATTTCGGCCGGGCCCGCCGCACAGGACGCGGCGCTAGGGCGCGAACCCCGGCATCGTCTCCCCCAACCAGGTGATCGCCTGGTTCATGTGCCGGGTCCAGGTGTTGTAGGCGTGCCGCTGGCCGACCCACCATCGTTCCACGGCCCGGACGGCACGGAGGACGCGACCGCCCTGCTCGCCCCCGACGGCGACCACCCCAACGCCGACGGCGTGCAGGCCATCGCGCAGGCGCTGGTGCGGGCCCACGCCGTGCAGGGCTGAGTCTCGGCGTCGACCGCGCTCCGGCCGCCGTCCTCCGGAGACGACGAAACGGCGTCCCCACTGCGCGTGGGGACGCCGTTCCGCGTTGTCAGCGAGCTACCCGATCAGTGGGCGCCGCCGGTCAGCTTCTCGCGCAGGGCCTGCAGGGCCTCGTCGGACGCCAGCGAGCCCTCCGGGGCCGCGGAGTCGCTCGAGCCGCCCGCGGAGTACGTCGACGCCTTGGCCTGCTGCTCGACCGCGTTGTGGTCGGCCGCCTCGGCCTCCTCGACCTGACGCTTGTGGGCCTCCCAGCGCGCCTGAGCCTCGGCGTACTGCTGCTCCCACGCCCGCTGCTGCTCCTCGTAGCCGGGCTTCCACTCCTGGGTGTCGGGATCGAAACCCTCGGGGTAGATGTAGTTGCCCTGCTCGTCGTAGTTGGCGGTCATGCCGTACAGCGACGGATCGAAGTCGTCCGCGGCGACGTCCACGCCCTCGTTCGCCTGCTTCAGCGACAGCGAGATGCGGCGACGCTCGAGGTCGATGTCGATGATCTTGACCATGACCTCGTCGTTGACGCTGACGACCTGCTCGGGGATCTCCACGTGGCGCTCGGCCAGCTCGGAGACGTGCACCAGGCCCTCGATACCCTCCTCGACGCGCACGAACGCGCCGAACGGGACGAGCTTGGTGACCTTACCCGGGACGATCTGCCCGATCTGGTGGGTGCGGGCGAAGGTCTGCCACGGATCTTCCTGGGTCGCCTTGAGCGACAGCGAGACGCGCTCGCGATCCATGTCGACGTCGAGCACCTCGACGGTGACCTCCTGGCCGACCTCGACGACCTCGGACGGGTGGTCGATGTGCTTCCAGGACAGCTCCGAGACGTGCACGAGGCCGTCCACACCGCCGAGGTCGACGAACGCGCCGAAGTTGACGATGGAGGACACGACACCCTTGCGGATCTGGCCCTTCTGCAGCTGGTTGAGGAACGTGTGACGCACCTCGGACTGCGTCTGCTCGAGCCACGCGCGGCGCGACAGCACCACGTTGTTGCGGTTCTTGTCGAGTTCGATGATCTTCGCCTCGAGCTCCTGGCCCACGTAGGGCTGCAGGTCGCGGACGCGGCGCATCTCGACCAGGGACGCGGGCAGGAAGCCTCGCAGGCCGATGTCGACGATCAGACCACCCTTGACCACCTCGATGACGCGGCCGGTGACCACGCCGTCCTCTTCCTTGATCTTCTCGATCGTGCCCCAGGCGCGCTCGTACTGAGCCCGCTTCTTGGACAGGATCAGGCGCCCTTCCTTGTCTTCCTTGGTCTGGACGAGGGCCTCGATGACATCGCCCACCTCGACGACGTCGAACGGGTCGACGTCATGCTTGATGGAGAGTTCCTTGGAAGGGATGACACCTTCGGTCTTGTAACCGATGTCGAGCAGGACTTCGTCCCGGTCGACCTTGACGACGGTGCCGGTGACGATGTCACCGTCGTTGAAGTACTTGATTGTGGAGTCGACGGCTGCGGCGAAATCCTCCGCCGATCCGATGTCGTCGACCGCGACCTGAGCGGCCTCAGGAGAGGAGGTCATGTAGTAGGGCTCCGAAGTGAATAGTAGGTTTCGTTTGTTCCGGCGAGATCCGGCGCGTCTTCGTGCACTCCGTCCGGCAGAAGACAAACCTCACCGAACAACAAGCCTATCCGCGCGCCCGGTGCGGGTCAAAAGGGACGACGACGGGCCGCCCCCGGCTCAGGGGACGGCCCGTCGGTCGCCTCACGCCTGCGCGGCGACCGCCTCGCGACCGGCCAAGGCCGGTGCGACGCCGTTGTAGACGTCCTCGTCGAGGATGCCGTTGTGCTTGGCGACGATCGTCGGGATGAGCGCCTGGCCGGCGACGTTGGTCGCCGTGCGGGCCATGTCGATGATCGGGTCGATGGCGAGCAGCAGGCCGACGCCCTCCAGCGGCAGGCCCAGCGTCGACAGCGTCAGGGTCAACATGACGATGGCGCCGGTCAGCCCGGCGGTGGCCGCCGACCCCACGACCGCGACGAAGGCGATCAGCAGGTAGTGCACGAGGGTCAGCTGGATGCCGAACAGCTGCGCCACGGTGATCGCGGCCAGCGCCGGATAGATGGCGGCGCAGCCGTCCATCTTGGTGGTGGCGCCCAGCGGGACGACGAACGACGCGTACTCGGACTGCACGCCGAGCTTCTGCGTCACCGCGCGCTGCGTGATCGGGATGCTGCCGACGGAAGAGCGGGAGACGAACGCGAACGTGATGGCCTCCCAGGCGCCGGCGAAGAACCGCCGCACCGACAACCCGTTGAGCTTGAGCAGCAGCGGGTAGAGCCCGAACATCACCAGCGCGCAGCCGACGTAGACGTCGACGGTGAACACGCCGAGGGGCGCGACGAGGTCCCAGCCGTAGGTGGCCACGGCGCGGCCGATCAGCGCGGCCGAGCCGTACGGGGCCAGCAGGATGACCCACCACACGAGCTTCTGCAGCACCTCGAGCACCGACCGGGCGACGTCGATGAACGGCTTGGCGGGGTCGCCGACGGCGAGCGCACCGGCGCCCAGGGCGATGCCGAGGACGACCAGCTGCAGGACGTTGAAGTTCACGGTGGACGACACCGCGCCGTCCTCGAGGGTGGTGGTGACGCCGAGGCCGAGGAAGTTGCTCGGCACCAGCGACTTCAGGAAGTCGAGCCACGTGCCCTGGGTGTCGACCGCGTGCGCGCCGGCGGTGCCGATGGTCGCGCTGGCGCCGGGGTTGGTCAGCAGTCCGAGCGCGATGCCGATCGCCACCGAGATGGCCGCCGTGATGGCGAACCAGATCAGCGTTTGGACGGCCAGCCGCGCGGCGTTCGTCACCTGCCGCAGCTGGGTGATGGAGACGATGAGCGCGGTCAGGACGAGCGGCACGACGATCACGCGCAGCAACTGGACGAAGATCGTCCCGATGGTCGACAGCGTGGTGGTGAGCCAATCGAGGGAGTAGGCGCGGGCGAGGGCGCCGAGGACGATGCCGACGGCCAGGCCGATCAGCACCTGGGCCCAGAAGGGGACGGTGCGCCGCCGCGACGAGGATGCGTCCTTCGTCGCGGGCGCGGCAGAAGAGGTGGACATGAAGGATCAGGACCTTTCGAGAGCCTGGGGTGGATGGGGTTGCGCAGGACGATCAGGACCGACAGCTCGCGCTGCGGTCGCGGCAGAAGTCGACCTCGAGTCGACGCCAGAACGCGGACATACCCCTGTGCCTCTCGTTTGCAGGATGTTCATCGAACAACGTCGACGCCGCTTAGAACATTCCCCGGGTTGTCGACGCGCATCCCAGGGGCCCGGCTGCTGGGCTAGCGTGGACCCAGGTCGATACCAACCAGAGCAAGGAGCGAGCGATGAGCGGCACCGCCGATGTGCACCCCGAAGCAGTCATCACCCCCAGCAAGCTGGACGTCGTCAAGGCGTGGCTTCCCAACCAGTCCTGGTTCGCCGGGGACACCGGCGACGTGACCCAGGTCGCGCACTGCCGCTTCGTCGATCCCGACGGCGAGGTCGGTATCGAGACGCTTCTGCTGCACTCGGGCGGCGTCACCTACCAGGTCCCGCTCACGTACCGCGGCGAGGCCCTCGACGGCGCCGACGAGTACCTGCTGGGCACCATGGACCATTCGCTCCTCGGCAAGCGCTGGGTTTACGACGCGACGGGCGACCCCGTCTACGTCGAGGAGCTCATCCGCGTGATCCGCGAGGGCGACAACCAGGCCGCGATGTCCAGCGGCGAAGAGGACATGTCCGTGCGCGGCTCCGGCGCCGAGCCGGTGGCGAACTCCAGCGGCACCGCGCGGCTCGCGCGCGTCCTGGACGACGAGCACGCGCTGCCCACCCGGGTCGTCGGGAACCTCACCGGCACCTGGACCGAAGACGGCGCCGAGCGCACCGCGGTGCTCGCCACCCTGCACTAAGTCCCGGCAACCGGCCCCGGACGCGCGCGGTCGCGTCCGGGGCCGTCGTGTGTCCGGCTCCGCGCGCGTTCCCGCTCAGTGCGCCGCGTCGTGCCAGGACCGTCCCACGCCGACGGAGACGTCCAGCGGGACGGCCAGGTCCATCGCGTGGCCCATGCGGTCGCGCACCAGCGTCTCCAGCGCCTCCCGCTCGCCGGGCGCGATCTCGAAGACGAGCTCGTCGTGCACCTGCAGCAGCATCCTGGAGGCCAGCCCCTCCTGGGCCAGCGCGGCCTCGACGTCGAGCATCGCGACCTTGATGATGTCGGCCGCCGACCCTTGGATCGGGGCGTTGAGCGCCATCCGCTCGGCCATCTCGCGGCGCTGCCGGTTGGACGACGTCAGGTCGGGCAGGTAGCGCCGACGGCCGAGCAGGGTTTCGGTGTAGCCGGTGCGCCGGGCCCGGTCGACGACCTCGCTCAGGTAGTCGCGGACGTGGCCGAACCGCTGGAAGTACTCGTCCATCAGCCCGCGCGCCTCCGCGGTGGAGATGCGCAGCTGCCCCGACAACCCGAACGCCGACAGCCCGTAGGCCAAGCCGTAGTTCATCGCCTTGATCTTCGCGCGCTGCTCCCCCGACACCTCGGCCGGGTCGACGCCGAAGACGCTCGCCGCCGTCGCGGAGTGGAAGTCGGCGCCCGAGTTGAACGCCTCGATGAGAGCCGCGTCCTCGGAGACGTGCGCCATGATGCGCATCTCGATCTGGCTGTAGTCGGCGCTCATCAGGTCGTCGAACCCGGCCCCCACCACGAACGCCTCACGGATGCGGCGGCCGGCCTCGGTGCGGATCGGGATGTTCTGCAGGTTCGGGTCGGTCGACGACAGGCGTCCGGTCGCGGCGATCGTCTGGCTGTACGTGGTGTGGATGCGGCCGTCGTCCGCGATGGACTTCTGCAGCCCCTCGACGGTCTGGCGCAGCCGGATCTGGTCGCGGTGCCGCAGCAGGTGCGCCAGGAACGGGTGCTCGGTCTTGGCGTACAGCCCGGCCAGGGCGTCCGCGTCGGTGGTGTAGCCCGTGCGGGTCCGGCGGGTCTTCGGCATGCCGAGCTCGTCGAACAGGACGGCCTGCAGCTGCTTCGGCGAGCCCAGGTTGATCGGCTTGCCGAGCACCTCGAAGGCGTCGGCCTCGGCCTGGCGCACCTCGGCGTCGAACTCGGAGTACAGCGAGTCGAGCTGGTCGGCGTCCACCGCGACGCCGAGCCGCTCCATCGTCGCGAGCGTCCGCGACAGGGGCAGTTCCACCTCCTGCAGCAGCGGCGTCCCGCCGTGCTCGGCGAGCTCGGAGTCCAGCACCCCGGCGAGCTCGTGGACCGCCGCCGCCCGCACCATGGCGTCGGCGCCGGCGTTGTCGTCGGCGAAGTCGAGCGCCAGCTGGCCGTCGTCCGCCGCGCCGTCGGAGCCGTCCACCGCGAGCTCGCGCTTGAGGTGACGCAGCGAGAGATCGGCCAGGTCGAAGACCCGCTGGTCGGGACGCAGCAGGTAGGCGGCCAGCTGCGTGTCGCTGACCAGGCCCTGCAGATCCCAGCCGCGCGCCCAGATCGCCAGAAGCGGGCCCTTCGCGTCATGCATGACCTTCGGGCGCGCCGGGTCCGCCAGCCAAGCGGCCAGCGCGGCGTCGTCCGCGGGCGTGATCGTCGTCACGTCCAGCCAGGCGGCGGCGTGGTCGTCGGCCGCCAGCGCGAGCCCGGTCAGGTCGCCCGATCCGGCCCGCCACGTGCCCTGCGGGTACAGCGCGACTGTGCCGGCACCGTGGGCGTCCAGCCAGCCGGCCAGATCGCCGGGCGCGAGCACGGCGCCGTGCAGGTCGAAGCCGCCGCTGGGCTCCTCCTCGCTCTCGGGCAGGGTCTCCAGCAGCCGGTCGCGCAGCACGCGGAACTCGAGGCTGTCGAACAGCGTGTGGACGGCCTCCCGGTTCCAGTCGCGGCGCTCCAGGTCCCCGAGCCCGACCGGCAGCGCCAGGTCGCCGACCAGCGCGTTGAGTTCGCGGTTGCGGGTCACGTCGTGGAGGTGGGCGCGCAGCGAGTCGCCGACCTTGCCCTTGATCTCGTCGGCGTGCCGCACCACGTTCTCGAGGCCGTCATAGTTCGCCAACCACTTGGCCGCCGTCTTCGGCCCCACGCCCGGGACGCCAGGCAGGTTGTCCGACGTCTCCCCCACCAGCGCGGCCAACTCGGGGTAGCGCTTCGGCGGCACCAGGTACTTCTCCTCCACCGCCTCGGGGGTCAGCCGCATGAGGTCGGAGACACCCTTGCGCGGGTACAGCACCGTCGTGTTGTCGTCGACGAGCTGCAGGGAGTCGCGATCGCCGGTGCAGATCAGGGTCGACCAGTTCGCCGCGCCGGCCTGCCGCGACAGCGTCGCGATGATGTCGTCAGCCTCGAAGCCGTCGAGCTCCAGGTGGACGATGTTGAGGGCGTCCAGCACTTCCTTGATCAGATCCACCTGGCCGCGGAACTCGTCCGGGGACGCCGCGCGGTTCGCCTTGTACGCCGCGTAGCTCTCGGCGCGGAACGTCTGCCGTGAGACGTCGAACGCCACCGCGAGGTGCGTGGGCTGCTCGTCGCGCAGCACGTTGATGAGCATCGACGTGAAGCCGTAGACCGCGTTCGTGTGCTGGCCCGTGCTCGTGGAGAAGTTCTCCACGGGGAGCGCGAAGAACGCCCGGTACGCCACCGAGTGCCCGTCGATGAGCAGGAGGCGGGGCGTGCTGGTCTCGTTCTGCGTCGCTGTCACACGGCGACTCTAGTCTGGGTGCTGTGACCGAGCTACCTGAGTGGATGGGCCCGCTGTCCAGCGCCCTGGACGACAAGATGGGCCTCGAACTGACCGAGGTGACCCCGCGGCGCGCGTGCGGAAACCTGCCCGTCGAAGGCAACACCCAACCGTTCGGCTATTGGCACGGTGGGGCGTCCTGCGTTCTGGCAGAGACCCTGGGCTCGCTCGCCGCGGCGGCCGAGGTCGGGCCCCGCGGGGTTGTGTTCGGCGTCGACATCAACGCCACCCATCACCGCGCCGTGCGATCCGGGCGCGTGTACGGCACCGCGACCGCGCTGTTCGTCGGGGGGACGCTGGCCACCTACGACGTCGTCATCACCGACGAAGACGGGCAGCGCCTGTGCACCGCCCGTCTCACTTGCGCCCTGCGCCGCCCGAAGGGACCGCGCGACCAGGGGGCAACGTCTTAGGACCTAGGCCTCGTCGTCGACGTCCTTGGCCCGGGACTTCTTCTTGGGCTTCGACTCCAGCTTCGTGTGGTCGATGACGCTCTCGGCGACCTCGCGCATCGACTTGCGCAGGTCCATGGCGGTCTTCTGGATCCAGCGGAAGGCCTCGGGCTCGCTGAGCCCCAGCCCCTCCATCAGCAGGCCCTTCGCGTGGTCGACGGCCTTGCGCGACTCGAGGCGCTCGTTGAGGTCGAGCACCTCCTCCTCGACAGCGCGGATCTCGGCGTAACGGGCCATCGCCAGCTCGATCGCCGGCACGACGTCGGAGCTGTCGAACGGCTTGACGACGTACGCCATCGCGCCGGCCTCGCGCGCCCGGTCAACCAGTTCGCGCTGGCTGAACGCCGTCAGCATCACGACGGGAGCGATGCGGTCGTTGGCGATCTCCTTGGCGGCGGTGATGCCGTCCATCTTCGGCATCTTGACGTCCATGACGACCAGGTCGGGCTTCAGCTCACGCGCCAGCGCGAGAGCCTCCTCACCGTCGCCGGCCTCGCCCACCACGTCGTAACCCTCGCCGGCGAGGAGTTCGATCAGGTCGAGGCGGATCAGCGCCTCGTCCTCGGCCACCAGCACACGGCGACGGGCGGCGGCCTCGGGCTTTTCTTCGGAACTCACGGATTGACCTCTTCCTACGGCTTCGGTGTCGCTCACAGCTTAGTTGGCGACTCCGTGCCTCGAGCGTACGGCGCGACCCCTCGATGCGGAGGTCCGCGGGCTATTGTGGCAGAATGTTGCCTCCTGCCGGGGTGGCGGAATGGTAGACGCGGACGGCTCAAACCCGTCTGGCTGCAAGGCCTTAGGGGTTCGACTCCCCTTCCCGGTACGGCACTCGCCGACGATCCGGCGAAAGAAGGGGTGGGGACGCGGTGCGCGTCCCCACCCCTTCGGCCGTCTCGCGGAGGTCAGGAGATCTGCGCCACCCGCAGCGAGTTGGTCTTGCCGGCGCTGTGCTTCGGGTTGCCGGCCACGATGACGACCTTGTCGCCCGTGCTGACCATCTCCTCCTGCACCAGGGTCTCCTGCACCGACTCGACCATGGCGTCGATGGTGTTGAACTCCGGCGTCGTCCACGCCTTCACGCCCCAGGCCAGCGTCATCCACTGGCTGGTCTCGGGGCTGGGGCTGAACGCGCAGACCTGGATGGCCGACCGCAGCCGCGTCAGGCGCAGGGCCGTGTCGCCGGACTTGGTGAACGCCACCAGGTACTTCGCCCCGACGCGCTCGGCGACCTCGACGGCGGCCTTCGCGATGATGCCGGACGTGGTATGCGGGTTCCAGTCGATGTGCGAGATGTCGCGGGTGCTGACCTCTTCGATCGTGTTGATGATGCGCGACATCGTCTCGACGGTCTCGATGGGCCACCGGCCGACCGCCGTCTCGCCCGACAGCATCACGGCGTCGGCGCCGTCCAACACCGCGTTCGCGACATCGGACGCCTCGGCGCGCGTCGGGCGCGGGGCCGAGATCATCGACTCGAGCATCTGCGTCGCGACGATGACCGGCTTGGCCATGCGACGCGCGCCCGCGATGATGCGCTTCTGCACCGCCGGGACGTCCTCGAGCGGAAGCTCCACGCCCAGGTCGCCGCGGGCGACCATGAAGGCGTCGAAGGCGTCCAGGACCTCGTCGAGCGAGTCGACGGCCTGCGGCTTCTCGATCTTGGCGATGACAGGGACGCGGCGGCCCTCCTCGTCCATGATCGCGTGGACGTCGTCGATGTCGGCGGGCGAGCGGACGAACGACAGGGCGATCATGTCCACGCCGTGCCGCAGGGCCCAGCGCAGGTCCTCCTTGTCCTTCTCGGTCAGCGCCGGGACGCTGACGGCGACGCCGGGCAGGTTGATGCCCTTGTGGTCGCTGACGGTGCCGCCGACGAGGACCTCGGTGACGACGTCGGTGTCGGTGACCTCGATCGCGCGCAGCGCGATCGCGCCGTCGTTGATGAGGATGGGCTCGCCCGGGGTGACGTCGTTGGTGAGGGTGTGGAGGGTGGTGGAACAGATGTCCTTCGTGCCGGGCACGTCACGGGTCGTGATCGTGAACCGGTCGCCGGGGGCGAGCTCCTGCGGCCCGTCCGCGAAGGTACCGAGCCGGATCTTCGGGCCCTGGAGGTCGGCGAAGATGCCCACCGGGCGGCCCACCGCGCTGGCGGCGTCCCGCACCTTCGTCAGGCGATCAAGATGGTCGTCGTAGTTGCCGTGGCTCATGTTGAGCCGCGCGACGTTCATCCCCGCGCGGACCAACGCCTCGATGGTTTCGGACGTCTCCGTGGCGGGGCCGAGAGTGCAGACGATTTTGGCTTTGCGAACGTTAGGCACGACCCGACCCTAGCGATTCGGGCCCTCTCTCGGCACCTCGTGGCCCGGGGTTGTCCGGTGATTGTTACAGGGCTCTCACGATCTCGAGGGCGTGCGCCAGGTCGTCGGGGTAGCCGGACGTGAACGTCACCGGTTCGCCCGATGTCGGGTGGGTGAACGACAGCTCCACCGCGTGCAGCCACTGCCGGATCAGGCCGAGTTCGGCGGCCAGCCGCGGGTTCGGCCCATAGGTCGGGTCGCCGACCACGGGGTGCCGGATCGCCTGCATGTGGACGCGGATCTGGTGGGTGCGCCCGGTCTCCAGGTGCACCTCGAGCAGCGTCGTGGACCGCAGCGCCTCGAGCGTCTCGTAGTGGGTGACGGACGCCCGCCCGCCGTCGACGATCGCCATCTTCCAGTCGGCGCCCGGGTGGCGTCCGATGGGGGCGTCGATGGTGCCCGAGAAGGGGTCCGGGTGGCCCTGGACGAGGGTGTGGTACACCTTGCCGACCGTCCGGTCGCGGAACGCCCGCTTGAGCACCGTGTAGGCGGCCTCGCTCTTCGCGACGACCATCAGCCCGGACGTCCCCACGTCCAGCCGCTGCACGATGCCGCGCCGCTCGGGCGCCCCCGACGTCGAGATCCGGAACCCCGCGGCCGCCAAATGACCGAGCACGTCGGGGCCGTCCCAGCCCAGGGAGGGGTGCGCGGCGACGCCGGCGGGCTTGTCGACCACCACGATGTCGGCGTCGTCGTGGACGATGCGCATGCCCTCGACCTCGCGGGGCACGACCTGGGCCACCTTCGGCTCCGGCAGGTCGACCTCGAGCATGTCGCCCGCCGAGACCCGCTCCGACTTGCCCACGGCGCGTCCGTTGATCCGGACGGCGCCCGCCTCGATCAGCTCGGCCAGCCGACTGCGGCTCACCCCGGTCATCCTGGCCGCCGCGGCGTCCACCCTGTCGCCCGCCAGGCCGTCGGGGACGAGGTGGACGCTCACGCGCCCTCCCCCTCCATGCTGGAGCCGTCCGGGCCGACCTGCTTGACGACGCTGAGCCAGACGATCAGGACGGCCGCGGCCGTGATGCACATGTCGGCGACGTTGAAGATCGCGAAGTGCGGCAGTTGCAGGAAGTCGATCACGTGGCCGTGGAAGGGGGCCGGTGGCCGGAACAGCCGGTCGGTGAGGTTGCCCGCGATGCCGGCGAGCAGCAGGCCTACCGCACAGCCCCAGCCGCGGGTGCGCACCCGCGGGGCCAGCCACACACTGACCAGCACCAGCGCCGCGAGGGCGACGATCGTGAGGACGACCGTGAAGCTCTCCCCCATGCTGAACGCCGCGCCCGGGTTCGAGATCAGCTGCAGCGTCAGCAGCCCGCCCAGCAGTACAGGCGGATCGTTCGGGTCGAGGGTGGCCAGCGCGAGGGTCTTCGTCCCGAGGTCGGCGAGGTAGCCGGCGACGGCGATGACGACGATGAGCACCCGCGACCGGATGGCCGGGGGGCTCGCTGCCGCCGTCGCGGCCGTCGACTTCTCCGAGGCGCTTATCGCCGTTCCTCCCGCTGCTTGCAGGCCAGGCACATCGTCGCGCGCGGGAACACCTGCAACCGATCCTTGCCGATCGGCTCGCCGCACGACTCGCAGTAACCATAGTCGCCCGAGTCGAAACGACGCAGCGCCAACTGAGCCTGCTCGAACATGTCCCGGGCGTTCGCGACCAGCGACATCTCCTGGTCGCGCTCGAAGTTCGTGGACCCCATGTCGGCCGGGTCGCGGCCCGCGCCCTCGGTGCCGTCGTCGAACAGACGCTCCAGGCCCTGCTCAGCGGTGTCGATCGCGCGCTGCATGCGGGCCACGTCGGACTCGAGCTCTTCGCGGACCTCGGCGAGCTCGTCGTCGGTCCACGGATCCTCGTCGGCGGCGACGGGGAATTTCTCGCGCTTGCTGGCGTCTGACTTGGCCATTGATCGTCCTTACCGCGGTGGGGTTAGAGCGCAGACCATACCAGCCGTCGAGCGATTCGATGCCAACCACGGCAAAAGCCGGCTGCCCGCGGGCAACCGGCCTTGTCAGTGCCTATTCGGCGGGCTTGCTCTCCCGCGCGAGCAGCGCGTCGAGACGAGGTGTCCGCGACTCCGGAGCCTCTTCGTCGACCAGATCGGGCTTCTCGACGGGCTCGATGACCCCGTTGCGCAGGTTGTCGATGTGGCCCTGCAGCTGATCGGCGAACCGCAGGCGGAAGTCCTGTTCGAACGCGCGCAGCGCAGCGATGCGGCCCGTGAGCTCGCTGCGCTCGGACTCGAGGGTGCCGAACAACTCGTCGCGGCGCTTGGTGGTCTCCTGGTCGAGATCGTCGGCGCGACGCTGGGCGTCGCCGGTGACGCGCGCCGCCTGCTCGTTCGCCTCGGTCTCCATGCGGTCGCGGTTCTGCTGGGCCTCCTGCACGATGCGGGACGCCTCCTCGCGCGCGTCGCCGACCAGCGTGTCGGCCTGCTCGGTCGCCATCTGGACGAGCTTCGTGACGGCCGGAGCGGCGTCGCTCGCGGCCGTGACGACGATGCGCTCGACGCGGCCCTCGCCCTCGGCGGTGGTGGCGGCGGGAGAGGCCTCGACCGGCTGCAGGTCGCCGGAGGTCGCCTGCTCCAGCTGGGCGCGCAGGCGCTCGATCTCGGCGTCACGCTCGGCGAGCTGCGCGCGCAGGTCCTCGTCGCCGGAGGCGGCGTCCCCGGACGCGGGGTCGCCGGAGACCCCGCCGGAACGGAGCGTCTCGACCTGCTTCTTCAGCGTCTCGTTCTCGTCGTGCAGCTGGATCAACGTCTCCTCGACGCGATCGACGAAGTTGTCGACGTCGACGGGCTCGTAGCCGCCGCGGCGGGCCAGGTGGAACTTGGAGTTCTGCACCTGCTCGATGGTCAGGGTCATGGCTTACCTCATGAATCGTGTTGCTGGGACGGCCGACCGGCGCGTCGATGTGGATGCAGCGTAGTGGCGGGGCGGTCTAGCTCTGGTTGAAGAAGCCGCCGGCGATGCGCTCTTTGTCCTCCGCCGTGACGTGGACGTTGTTCGGCGAGAGGAGGAAGACCTTGCTGGTGATGCGCTCGATCGCGCCGCGCAGCCCGAAGATCAGGCCAGCGGAGAAATCGACGAGGCGCTTGGCGTCGCTGTCCTCCATCTCGGACAGGTTCATGATCACCGGGACGCCGTCGCGGAAGTGCTCGCCGATGGTGCGGGCCTCGTTGTAGGTGCGCGGATGCACGGTGATGATGCGGCTGAGGTCGGCGGCCTGCGGCTGGCTCTGTCGCTCGGGAGCCTTCGGCGCCGGCTGCGGGACGCTCGTCGGGGCGGCCGAGGGGCGGCGCGTCTCGAGAGCGGTGATGCTGGCGCTGGGCTCGTCCGCCACCGTCGCCGCGGTCGCCGACCGGCCTTCGCGCGGGCTGGACGAGTCCGGCGTGCTGGACTCGACGCGCTCGGTGCGCTCGTTGGTGTCCTCGTCCGCCGAGTAGGCGGTGTCCGACATCAGGCCGAGCCACACGGCGGCCTTCTTCAGTCCGTCAGCCATGCATGTCCTCCCGTTCGAGCCTCGTGGTGAACCCTACCGCGACCGCCCCGGGGCCATGAAGCTGGCACGCCCGTCGCGAAGCCAAATGAGGCCGGCCTGCCGCCCGGAGGTACGGCCCTCGCGGCGGTAGGAGTGCAGGGCGCCGTCCGTCAGCGTGCAGGCGTCGTGTCGATGGACGCGGGCACCCACCGCCTCGAGCTGGCGCTCGACCGCGGTCTCCAGGTCGATGCCCGTGGTGCCCCAGCGGGTCGTGGTCGGCGCGACGCCGGTGGCGTCGGCGAACCTTGCGGCCATTTCGGGCGGCACCTCGTAGCAGGCGCCGCAGATGTGCGGGCCGATCCAGGCCGTCAGCGCGGTGGCGCCCAGCCGGGCGAGCTCATCCGCGACGGCCGCCACCACGTTCTTCTCGACGCCCGCGCGGCCGGCGTGCGCGGCGCCGACCACGCCCGCCTGCTCGTCGGCGAACAGCACCGGGACGCAGTCGGCGACCCGCATGGCCAGGGCTATGCCGGGCTCCGCGGTGACGAGACCGTCCGCCTCGACGCCGGGCAGCGCCACCAGCGGGCCCTCGCCGGCGGCGACCCGCTCGGGCGTGACGACGGTGACGTCGCGGCCGTGCACCTGCCGCACCAGCGCGACGCGGACGCCCAGGCGTCCGGCCAACTCGGCGTAGGCCTGGTCGCGTGAGGCCCGGTCCTGCGCGTCACCGAGGTCGCTGCTGCCCGACGTGAAGACGACCCCGACACCAGCGGTGCCGAGGTCGTCCACGTGGGTGTCGTGACGGGTCACTTGAGGAAGTCGGGGACGTCGAGCTCGTCGTCACCCGGCTCCGGACGCCGCTGCTGCCCGGCAGCCGGACTGCGGAACGCCGGCGCCTGCTGGCCCGACGGCTGCGACCCGGTGCCCGCCGGGCGGACCGGCGCGGCCGGGGCACCCTGCGCGCCCTGGGCCTGGTCGCCGCCCTGCTGGGCCGGGGCCTGCGCCGGACGCTGCTGCGGCGCCGCCTGGACGGGACGCTGCTGCGCAGGAGCCTGCTGCCGGACGGGGTTCGGCTGCCGGCTCACGCCGGGCTGGCGGTTCGGCGGCTGACCGCCGTCGAAGCCCGCGGCGATGACGGTGACGCGCACCTCGTCGCCGAGGGCGTCGTCGATGACCGTGCCGAAGATGATGTTCGCATCGTCGCTGGCGGCCTCCTCGATGAGGTTGGCGGCCGCGGACACCTCGAACAGGCCGAGGTCGGAACCGCCGGCGATCGACAGGAGGACGCCGTGGGCGCCGTCGATGCTGGCCTCCAGCAGCGGGCTGCTGACCGCCATCTCGGCGGCGGCGCGGGCGCGCTCCTCGCCGCGGGCGGAACCGATGCCCATGAGCGCGGAACCCGCGTTGCTCATGACGGCCTTCACGTCGGCGAAGTCGAGGTTGATCAGACCGGGGGTGGTGATCAGGTCGGTGATGCCGGACACACCCTGGGTGAGCACCTGGTCGGCCTGGCGGAACGCGTCGAGGATCGCGACGTGGTGGTCGGTGACCTCGAGCAGCTTGTCGTTCGGGATGACGATGAGGGTGTCGACCTCTTCGCGCAGCGTGACGATGCCGTTCTCCGCCTGCGTGGAGCGGCGGCGCCCCTCGAAGCTGAACGGGCGGGTCACGACGCCGATCGTCAGGGCGCCCAGCGACCGGGCGATGCGGGCCACGACCGGCGCGCCGCCGGTGCCGGTGCCGCCGCCCTCGCCGGCGGTGACGAAGACCATGTCGGCGCCCTTGAGGACCTCTTCGATCTCTTCGGCGTGATCCTCGGCGGCCTGGCGGCCCTTGTCGGGATCGGCGCCGGCGCCCAGGCCGCGCGTCAGGTCGCGGCCGATGTCGAGCTTGACGTCGGCGTCGCTCATGAGGAGGGCTTGCGCATCCGTGTTCACCGCAATGAACTCGACGCCGCGCAGCCCGGCCTCGATCATCCGGTTCACGGCATTGACCCCGCCTCCGCCGACGCCGACGACCTTGATGATGGCCAGGTAGTTCTGGGATGCAGTGCCCACTGGGAGGAACCAACTCTCTAACGTTTGCTGTTGCCGTCGTCACCCGCGCTCACGTTTGAAAAGGACCGGCGGGGAAGGAACGTGGGCTGGGCGTTGGCCCAAGGTTACGGGTGTCCCCGAGCCGCTGCCAAACAACCCTCGAGCTCCCGGCGAGCCCCTCAAGGTGAGGTTGAGACTCTGGCGAGCTTACTGCAGGGGCTACTTCCGGGTGGTCGGATGCGTGGGGGCGGACACGTCGATGACGCTCGCCCTCGTGGCGAGCAACGCCTGCGCGGCCTGCGCCTTGAGCTCGGACTGATCGGCGCTCCCCCAGACGATCGTTCCGCCCGTGGTGAGCTTCAGGGTGATGTCGTCCGGCCCGGACGCGGTGATGAGTTTCACCTGCTTCTTGAGCGGGTCGGGCAGCGCGTTCGCCGCAGCGCCGACGGACGCGCGCACCCGTTGGTCGTCGGAGACCGACGCGAGCACCGCCCCCGCGGGCCGCTGGGGGGTCTCGTTGAACATCTGCCCCGACGGGTCGACCCACTGGAACGCCTTGTTCTGGTTCGTCACGTAGGCCAGCGGACGCTCGGTGACGGCGATGGTGACGGTGTCGGGCAGCGTGACGTGGACGTCCGCCTGCCCCACCCCCGGCAGGGCGACGACGCGGCCGGCGATCGCGCCGGTGTCCACCCGCGCGAGCGGCACGCCGAGCTGGACGTTCGCCTGCTGACGGATCGCCTCGGCCGCGACCACCTTGTTGCCCTCGACCGCGACCCTGCGCACGGCGAGCACCGGCGAGTTGAGCAGCCCGAACGCCACGGCGGCGAGCACGAGGACCACCCCGAGTGCGATGGCGACACGGCGCAGCACTCGGGACCGGCGGTCCCGGGCGCGCTGCCGGCGTTGTCCGGCGAGATCGATCGGGTGGCTCACGCGGACCCTGCCTCCGCCGCCCGCAGCAGCTCGAGGAGTGCGGGGCCGACCGTGGTCACGTCGCCGGCGCCCAGGGTGAGGACGAGGTCGCCCACGCGGACGAGGTCTGCCAGCGCCGGCGCCGCGTCGTGGACGTCCTCGACGTAGTGCACGGACGCCCCGTGCGCACGGGCCGCGTCGGCGACCAGCTCGCCGGTGACGCCGGGCATCGGATCCTCGCGGGCGGCGTAGATGCCCAGCACCATCACCTCGTCCGCCCCGGCCAGGGCGGCGCCGAACTCGTCGGCGAACTGGGCCGTGCGGCTGAACAGGTGCGGCTGGAAGCAGGCGACGAGGCGTCCCTGGGCGGCGCGCGGCCGGGCGGCCGTCAGCGTCGCGTGCAGCTCGGTCGGGTGGTGGGCGTAGTCGTCGTAGATGCGGACGCCCGCGGCCTCGCCCACGAACTGGAAGCGACGGTCGGTGCCACCGAACGCCTCCGCCGCCCGGCGCAGGGCCGGGCCGTCCGCCCCCAGCTCGCGACCCACCGCGTAAGCGGCGGCCGCGTTGGACACGTTGAACCGTCCGGGCACCTTCAGCCGCAGCGGACCGGAGTCGCCCGGGGCGTCCAGCTGCGCGGTGCTGCCGGCGCCGTCGAAGGAGCAGTCGCTGAACCGGACGTCCGCGTCCGCCGCCTCGCCGTACGTGACGACCCGCTTTCCGGCGGCGCGGAGCCGCTCGGCGACCCAGCGAGCGCCCTCGTCGTCGGCGTTCGTGATCGCGACGCGCACCGTGCCGGCCGAGCCCAGCTGCACGAAACCCTCGTGGTAGGCCTCGGGCGTCCCCCAGTTGTCCAGGTGGTCGGACTCCACGTTGGTGATGACGACGATCTCGGCCGGGTACTGCAGGAACGAGCCGTCCGACTCGTCGGCCTCGATGACGAACGCGTCCCCGTCGCCGAGATGCGAGCTCTTGCCCGTGGTCGACAGCGGCGAGCCGATCACGTAGGACGGGTCGCCCCCCGCGCCGATCAGCATCGTCGCGCACATGCCGGTGGTGGTGGTCTTGCCGTGGGTGCCGCTGATCGCGACGCCGCGGCGTCCGACCATGAGTCCGGCCAGCGCCGCCGAGCGGTGCCACACGCGCAGGCCGCGGCGACGGGCCTCGGCGAGCTCGACGTTCGACTCGCGCACCGCCGACGAGATGACCACCGTCTCCGCGTCGCCGAGCTGGGCCGGGTCGTGGCCGACGTGCGCGTCGACGCCGGCGTCCACGAGGTGGCGCAGGTTCGCCGAGTCCGCCTGGTCGCTGCCGCTCACCCGGACGCCCAGCTCGTTGTACGCCGCGGCGATGGCGCTCATGCCCGCGCCGCCGATGGCGATGAAGTGGACCGGGCCCACCTCGGCGGCGGGTTCGGTGGGGACCGGGGTCACCAAGGCCATGTCAGGCGTCCTTCCGGGCGACGTCGAGGACGGCCCGTGCCAGGTCGCCGGCGGCGTCGGCGGGGACGAGCCCGCTGCACTTGGCGCTCATCTCGGCCAGCCGCTCGGGCGTCTGGATGAGGGGAAGCACCTCGTCGCGCAGGCGGTCGCCGTCGAGCTCGCCGTTGGGGACGAGCCGCCCGGCGCCCTCGCGGATCAGGAACGTGGCGTTCTTGGCCTGCTCGCCGTTGCCGTGCGGCAGCGGGACGAAGATCACGGGCAGCCCCGCGGTCGCCGTCTCGACGACGGTGCCCGCTCCGGAACGGCCCACCATGAGGTCGGCGGCCGCGTAGGCCTGCTCCATGTGGTCGACGTAGCCCAGGGGCACGTAGCGTGCGCCGGACTGCTCGTCGGTGATCGTCTCGGCGTCGTCAGGCAGGTTCCTCGGGCCGAGCACGTGCAGGACGTCGACGCCGGCCGCGAGCAACTCCTTCCGCGCGGCGAGGGTCGCGTCGTTGATCGCGACGGCGCCCTGGGAGCCGCCGCTGACGAGCAGCACCGGGCCCTCGGGACGCAGGCCGAACGCGCGGCGGTACTCGTCGCGCGAGCCCTCGCGGTCGAGCTGGACGATGCCCTCGCGCACGGGCAGCCCGATGTAGCGGGCGCCCGGCAGCGGGGTGTCGGGGAAGGACACCGCGACCAGCTTCGCGAACCGCGCCGCCACCTTGTTCGCCAGCCCGGGCACCGCGTTCTGCTCGTGGATCACGACGGGGACGCCGAGCGTGCGGGCCGCGAGGTAGACCGGCAGCGAGACGTAGCCGCCGAAGCCGACGACGACGTCCGCCCGGTGCGTCTTGAGAATGCCGCGGGCCTTGCCCACCGCGCCGGCCAGCCGGCCGGGGACGGTGAGCAACTGGGGGCTGAGGCTGCGAGGCAGCGGCACCGGCGGGATCATCTCCAGCGGCAGGCCGGCGCCCGGGATGACGCGCGACTCGATGCCCTTGGGCGTCCCGACGCACACGATGCTCGCCTCCGCATCGAGAGCGCGGAGCCGCTCGGCCGTCGCGATCAGGGGAGACGTATGGCCGGCGGTTCCCCCGCCGGCCATCACCACTGAAACCATGGTTCGTCCTTCGTCAGTTCCGGCGCCGTCCCGGCAGGACGGCGGACAGCCGCCTGCGGGGCTGCTTCTTGGCGCGCTGGCGCTCGAGCCAGCGTTTCGCATCGGGTTCTTCGCGGGCACAGGCCAACAACAGGCCCACGGCCATCAGGTTAGCCAGAAGGGCCGATCCGCCGTAGGACACCAGCGGCAGGGGCACGCCCAGGACGGGCAGCAGCCGCAGCACGACCATGACGTTGATGAGCGTCTGCAGCATCAACCAGCAGGTGATGCCGCCCGCCACGATGCGGCTGTAGAACGTCGCCGAGCGCAGCGCGATGCGGAAGCCCGCGTAGCCGAGCACGCAGAACAGGGCGAGCACCGCGAGCGTGCCGACGAGGCCGAGTTCCTCGCCGATGATCGCCAGCACGTAGTCGGTGTGCGCCTCGACGAGCGACCCCCACTTCTGCCGGCTCGCCCCGATGCCGACGCCCCACCAGCCGCCCGTCGCCATGCCGTACAGCGCCTGGTTGGCCTGGTGGTTCGTCCCCGTGGGGTCGGCGCTCGGGTCGAGGAAGGCCAGGACGCGGGTGAGGCGTCCGGCGTTGGTGGCCACCAGGAAAACCGCGCCGGCCGCGACGATCGCCGCGATCGAGCCGAGCACGCGCCAGGACGACCCGACGCACCACAGCACGGCGATGACGATGGCGCCCATCACCAGGGCGGTGCCCAGGTCGTGCTGCAGCAGCACCAGGCCGATCAGTATCAGCGAGCCCGGCAGGAACGGCACGAGCAAGTGCTTGGGCTGGTCGAGCAGGCGACGCTTGGTGTCCAGCACCGTCGCGCCCCACAGGATGATCGCGAGCTTCGCGAACTCCGAGGGCTGCAGGCGCAGCATCATCGCGCCGGAGCCGAAGTTGATCCAGTTGCGGTTGCCCTTGACGCCGTAACCGACGCCGGGGATGAACGTGGCGACCAGCAGCAGCCCCGCGGCGCCGAAGATGATCCACCCCAAGGGCCGCAACTTCTCCGGCGCCAAGCGTGCCAGGAGCGTCCCGGCGATGAGGCCGAGCGCGAGGAAGACGGCCTGGCGCTTCAGGAAGTAGTAGGAGTCGCCGAACTGGAAGTGGGCGAAGACGCTGGAGGCCGACAGCACCATCGCGGTGCCGAGCATGCACAGCAGCACCGCGGGGACGAGGACGAGGACGAAGCTGGCCATCGGATGGTTCAGCCAGGTGCCGGCGGCGTCCCGGAAGGACGCCATCTGACTGCGGGCGGTCTCGGGGACGCGTGGCGTTCCCTTCGGCCTGGTCGCGGTGGTGGACGCCACGTCCCTCCTCAGCTCTCGTCGGTCAGCGCGGTCACGGCGGCCGCAAAATCGGCGCCTCGGGCGTCGTAGCCGGACCACATGTCCTTGCTCGCGCACCCGGGGGCCAGGAGGACGGTGTCGCCGGGACGGGCCAGGCCCGCCGCCGCCTTCACCGCGGACTCCATCGCCCCAGTTTCCGTCTCGTCGATCATGATCACCGGGACATCGGGGGCGTGTTGGGCAAGTGCCTCCGCGATGACGGCGCGGTCGACGCCGAGCAGGACGGCGCCGCGCAGCCGGTCGCGGTAGGTCGTGACCAGCTCGTCGAACGTGGTCCCCTTGGCTTGGCCGCCGGCCACCCACACGATCGAGTCGAAGGCGCGCATCGAGGACGCCGCCGCGTGCGGGTTGGTCGCCTTCGAGTCGTCGACGTAGGTGACCCCGTCGACCTCGGCGACGGTCTGGATGCGATGGTCGCCGAGCCGCAGGTCGCGCAGGCCCTGGGCCACCGACTGCGGGCGGACGCCGAAGCTGCGGGCCAGCGCGGCGGCGGCCAGCGCGTTCTCGACGTTGTGCGGGGCGAGCGGGTGCACGTCGGCGACCTGGGCCAGCGGCATCGCCGAGTCGCGGCGCTGCTCGATGAACGCGCGGTCGACGAGCAGGTCGTCCACAACGCCCACCATCGACATCGCCGGGATGCCGAGGGTGAACCCGATGGCGCGGGCGCCCTCGGTGACCTCGGCCTCCTCGACCATGCGCTCGGTCTCGGGGTCGGCGACGTTGTAGACGCAGGCGTGCGTCACGCGCTCGTAGATGCGTGCCTTGTCGGCTCGGTAGGCGGCCATCGGGTCGTCGGTGTGCGCGTACCACTCGAGGTGGTCGGGGTGCAGGTTGAGGACGGCGGCCGAGTGCAGCGTCACGGAGTTCGTCCAGTGCAACTGGAAGCTCGACAGCTCGACGGCCAGCACGTCGTAGTCGATCTCGTCCAGCACCGCCTCGACGATGGGACGCCCCACGTTGCCCACCGCGGACGTCCGCAGGCCCTCCGCCGACAGGATCGACTCGAGCATGTTCACGGTCGTGGTCTTGCCGTTGGTGCCGGTGACGCCGAGCCACGGGACGACGCGGTCGGGGTGCATCATGCGCCACGCCAGCTCGACCTCGCCCCAGATCGGGACGCCGCGCTCGGCCGCCTGAGCCAGCAGCGGGTACGTCGGACGCCAGCCCGGCGAGGTGACGACGAGGTCGGTGCCCTCGGGCAACGCGGCGGTCGAGCCGGGACCGAGACGCACCTCGACGTCCAGGCGCCGCAGCAACCCGGCCTTCTCGGCGTTCTCGGCGGTGTCGGCGTCGTCCAGGACGAGCACCTTCGCGCCGAGGCTCCACAGGCCGTCCGCGGCGGCGAAGCCGGAGGTGCCCAGGCCCGCCACCACGACGGACGCCTCGCCCCACGGGGAGAGCCGGTCGGCAGACTCGATCCACTCCAGGGTCACTGCCCCACCACCCATTCCGCGTAGAAGCCGGCCACGCCGACCATGACGAACAGGCCGCAGATGATCCAGAACCTGATCACGATCGTCACCTCGGCCCAGCCGAGCATCTCGAAGTGGTGCTGCAGCGGAGCCATCTTGAACAGGCGCTTGCCGCCGCTCAGCTTGAAGTAGCCGACCTGGAGCACCACCGACAAGGTGATGATGACGAACAGGCCGCCCAGGACGACCAGCAGCATCTCGGTGCGGGTCAGGATGGCCAGGCCGGCCAGGGCGCCGCCCAGCGACAGCGAGCCGGTGTCGCCCATGAAGATCTTCGCCGGGGACGCGTTCCACCACAGGAAGCCGAAGCACGCGCCGGCCAGGGTCAGCGAGATCAGCGCCAGGTCGTAGGGGTCGCGCACCTCGTAGCACTGCGGGCCGCTGGCCGGGTAGGCGCACGAGCGGCTGTACTGCCAGATGTTGATGAGGCCGTAGGCGGCGAACACCATGCAGGTGGCGCCGGTGGCGAGGCCGTCCAATCCGTCGGTGAGGTTCACGCCGTTGCTCATCGCGGCGATGATGAACATCATCCAGACGACGGCGAGCACCGGCGGCAGCGCCAGCCACTGGATGTCGCGCAGGAACGAGACGAAGTGGGTCGCCGGGGTGATGCCGCGCTCGTCGGGGAAGTTCAGCGCCATCACGGCGAACAGGACCGCCACGAGCGTCTGACCGACCAGCTTCGCGGTGCTGTTCAGCCCGAGGCTGCGGGCGCGGCTGATCTTGATGAAGTCATCGAGGAAGCCGACGACGCCCAGCCCGGTGAAGAGGAACAGCAGCAACAACCCCGAGGCGGTCGGCGGCTCCCAGAACACCAGGTGCGCGAGGGCGTAGGCGAGCAACACGGCGACGATGATGACGGTGCCGCCCATCGTCGGGGTGCCGGCCTTCTTCAGGTGCTGCTTGGGCCCGTCGTCGCGGACGTATTGTCCGTAGCCCTTGCGCACGAGGATGCCGATGGCGACGCGGGTGCCCAACAGCGTCCCCAGCAGGCCCAGCCCCGACGCCAGCAGGATGCTCTTCACCGATCTCCTCCTCGATCCGCCAGCAGCTGGTCGGCGATGGTCTCGAGCGCCATGCCTCGCGACGCCTTGACGAGGACGACGTCCCGGGGGCCCACCGTCTGCGTGAGGTAGGCGCCCGCCTCGTCCTTCGAAGAAAAGTATCGGCCCTGCCCGCCCGACGCGGCGAATCCGTCGAGCAGGTCGGCGCCGAAGTCCCCCACTGCGAGCAGCTCGTCGACGCCGGCGGCGTGGGCGGCCGAGCCGACCTCGCGGTGAGCCTGGGCGGACGCGTCGCCGAGCTCGAGCATCGTGCCGAGGACCGCGACGAGGCGTCCGCCGGAGCGGCGCATGCGGCCCAGCGAGGTCAGCGCGGCATGCATGGATTCGGGGTTGGCGTTGTACGAGTCGTTGAGGACGGCGAGCCCGTCGGTCCGCTCGTCGAGCTGCATCCGTAGCGGCGAGCGGGGCGTCGCGGCGCCCAGGGAACTCGCGACGAGGGGCAGCTCGAGCCCGGCGGCCAGGCCGACGGCGACGGTGGCCAGCGCGTTGCTGACGTTGTGTTCGCCGAGCACCTGCAGCTGCACCGGCGCGCTGTCCGTGACGAAGCCGTCCGCGTGGACGGTGAACGAGAACCGCTGCAGTTCGTCGGAGCGGACGTCGCTCGCCCAGACCCGCAGGTCGGCGTCCGCGGCCGGGACGCCGAGGGTGAAGCTCGCGATGCGGGCCTTCGTGCGCGGCCGCATGCCCCACACCAGGTCGTCGTCGCCGTTGAGGACGGCCCAGCCGTCGGCGGGCAATGCCTCCACCAGCTCTCCCTTGGCCTGCGCGATGCCCTCCCGCGACCCGAACTCGCCCAGGTGCGCACTGCCGACGTTGAGCACCGCGCCGATGCGCGGCGGGGTGATCGAGCACAGGAACGCGATGTGACCCTTGCCGCGGGCGCCCATCTCGGCGACGAGGAAGTCGGTGCCGCGGTCGACCCCGACGGCCGTCAGCGGGGCGCCGATCTCGTTGTTGAACGACCCGACGGGCGCGATGGTGGGGCCGGACGCCGCCAGGACCTGCGCGATGAGGTCCTTCGTGCTCGTCTTGCCGGAAGAGCCGGTCACGCCGACCACGCACAGCCCGGCCGCCGCGGCGTCCTCGACGACGTTGCGTGCCAGCACCGCGAGCCCGGCCACGGTGTCGTCCACCAGCACCTGCGGGAGGTCGGCGTCCACCTCGCGGGAGACCAGCGCGGCCGCAGCGCCCGAGCCCGCGGCGCCGGCCACGTAGTCGTGGCCGTCGACGCGCTCGCCCGGGATGGCCACGAACAACGAGCCCGGGGTGACGCGGCGCGAGTCGATGACCACGTCGGGCCCGACAGGTCCCCCGCCTGCGCCGCCGGTCAGGGTTCCCCCGCACCAGTCGGCCAGGTCGGCCGTCGAGATCGGTTCCACCGTCACTCCCCTCCCCGCACGAGCTCACGCACGACAGCGACATCATCGAAGGGGCTGATGACCCCCGCCACATCCTGCCCGCGTTCGTGGCCCTTGCCCAACACCGCGACCCAGTCCCCGGGCCCGGTGAGCCGCAGCGCCCGCGCGATCGCACCGCGCCGGTCGCCGCCGTCGACGACCTCGGTCCCGGCGTCCGCCTGCTCGCGGGCGCCCTGCAGGACGGCCGCGCGGATCGTCGCCGGGTCCTCCGAGCGAGGGTTGTCATCGGTCACCACCACCACGTCGGCCTGGCGCGCCGCCGCGGCGCCCATGGGCCCGCGCTTCGTGGCGTCCCGGTCGCCGCCGGCGCCGAGCACGGCGATGACGCGCCCGGTGCGGGGCAGTGCGGACAGCGCCGCCTCGACGGCCTGGGGGGTGTGGCCGAAGTCGACCACGACGTTCGGTGACCCGTCGGGCAGGTCCACGCGCTGCATGCGTCCGGGCACCTGCGCGCCGCGCAGGCCGGCCGCCGCGGCCCGGACGTCCAGTCCGGCCGCGCCGACCATCGCGAGCGCGGTCAGCGCGTTGCGGGCGTTGAAGTCTCCGAGCATCGTGAGGCCGAAAGCGACCTCGCCGTTCGGGGTGGCCAGCCGGACGTCCGCCGAGCCGTCGGCGTGCGTCTCGCTCGCGACGATGCGGTAGTCGGCCTCCCGCTCGACCGCGGTCGTGACGAGGCGGGCGTGGCCGTCGTCCCGGACGAGGCCGGCCAGTCGGCGTCCCCACGGGTCGTCGATGTTGACGACGGCCGCACGGGAGCGTCCGCCCAGGAACAGGGACGCCTTCGCGGCGAAGTAGTTCTCCATCGTGTGATGGAAGTCGAGGTGGTCCTGGCCGAGCATCGTGAAGGCCGCCACGTCAAAGGTGATGCCGTCGACCCGGTGCAGCGCCAGCGCGTGCGAGGAGACCTCCATCGCGAAGGCGTCGGCGCCGCGCTCCCCCATCACGGCCAGCAGCGCCTGCAGGTCGGGCGACTCGGGCGTGGTGACCGTGCTGCGATCGACGTCGAGGGGCTCGCCGCCGACGCGGAAGCCGATCGTCCCGACCGTCGCCGGGACGCGGCCCAGCGCGGTCAGCGCCGCCTCGACCAGGAACACGGTGCTGGTCTTGCCATTGGTGCCGGTGACGCCCAGGGTCAGGGCCCGGGCGGTCGGCTCGCCGTAGATGCGGGCGGCGATCGGGGCCATCGCGGCGCGCGGGTCGTCCACCACCACGACCGGGATCTCCAGGTCGCCGGCCAGGCCGCGGCCCGCCCCGTCGGTCAGCACGGCGACCGCACCCGCGTCCGCGGCGGACGCGGCGAACCGTCCCCCGTGGGTGCGCTCGCCGGGCAGCCCGACGTAGAGGTCCCCCGGCAGGACGTGGCGGGAGTCGAGGGTGATGCCCCCGATCGTCCCGGAGGCCCCGGGGACAAGCTCGGACAGGGCGAGCCCGGGCGCCTGCGCCGGACGGCCGACCTGGGAGTTGCTCGGCACGGTCACTTCTTCTTCGGCCGGGCGGCGTTCTTCTCGAGCGGGAGCTGCGTCGTCACGACGTTGGCGCTCGGCTTGATGCCGTAGCGCGGGATGGCGAGGCTCATGATGTCTTTGTACACCGGGCCGGCGGTGCCGAGCCCGGCGCCCGCCCGGTCATCCTTGCCGAGGACGACGTAGGTGAGGATCTGCGGGTCCTCGGTCGGCACAGCGCCGATGATCGAGGTGACCAGGCCCTTGTACTTGCCCGTCTTCGGGTCGATGCCCCAGGCGGTGCCGGTCTTCGCCGAGGTCCGGTAGCCCGGGATCGACAACTTGTCCTTGTAGTGGATGACCATCTGCTCCATCATCTCGCGCATCTGCAGCGAGGCGGTGTCGGAGATCACCCGGTGGGTCTGACCGAGCGGCGCCTCGACGCGCTTGCCGTCGGTGCCGGTCGTCGACTCGATGATGGTCGGGGCCGTGTAGACGCCGCCGTTCATGACGCCGGCGACGGCGGCCGCCATCTGCACGGACGTGACCGAAAGACTGGTGCCGAAGGCGATGCCGTCGCGGGTGTAGTCGGGCATCGTCGCCGACGGGATGCGGCCGGACGCCTCGCCCGGCAGCCCGAGACCGGTCTTGGCCCCCAGGCCGTAGCGGCGCAGGTAGTCGGCGGTGGTCGCCTTGTCCATGCGCCGGGCGAGCTCGATGGTGCCGATGTTGGACGAACGCACCAAGATGCCACGCGTCGTCAGCTGGATGTCCTGGTGCTTGAACGCGTCCTTCACCTCGTTGTCGCCGACCTTGATCGACGGCGGCACGTCGGTCACCTCGTCGGGGTTGGTGAGGCCGGCGTCCAGCAGGGCCGACAACGTCAGCACCTTCATCGTCGAGCCCGGCTCGTAGACGTTGGTGATCGCGCGGTTGCCGAGGTCCGGGGTCTTGGCCTTGCCGGGCTCGTTGCTGTTGAACGACGGCGAGTTGGCCAGCGCCAGCAGGCGTCCGGTCTTGACGTCCATCACGATCGCGATGCCCCAGTTGGCCTTGTTCTCGGTGACGGCCTGAGCGAGGCGCTGCTCCACCGCCCAGTTCAGCGACGAGTCGATCGAGAGCTGGACGTCCTCGCCGTCGACGGCCGGCGTCATCGTCTGCGCGCCGAGCGGCACCCGTCCGTTCGGCGAGTTCTGGTAGCTCTCCTTTCCCGGAGTGCCGGCCAGCTGCTTCTGCAGCGAGAACTCCAGGCCGCCCGCCCCCTCGCCCTGGCTCATGAAGCCCAGGACGTTGGACGCCACGGTCCCCATCGGGTAGTTGCGCCGGGGGTTGCGCTCCTTGAAGACGCCGACCCAGCCGTCCTTCTCGAGCTCGGCGTTGACGGCGGCGTACGTGCTGGCGGTGACCTGCGGCGCGAGGATCGTGTAACGAACGGTCGTGTTGCGCAGGCGTCCCTCGATGTCGCCGGCGTCGCGTCCGGTGTACTTCGCGACGACCGCCGCGATGGCCGCGGGCGCTTCTTGGGCGCGCTTGCGGTCCTCGTCGCGCATCGTCTCGGGTTCCTTGCCGTTGGTCGCGATCATCGTCGGGTCGGCGACGATGTTGACCGTGTCCTCGGTGAACGCCATCACCTGCCCGTTGCGGTCGGTGATCGTCCCGCGCTCCGCCTCGATGGGCCGGGTGACCAGATACTGCTTGGCCGCCTCATCGGCGATGCCGCCCGGGTCGAGCACCTGCACCTGGATCGCGCGCGCCCCGCACAGGGAGAAGAGCATGGCGGCGACGATCAGCAGGACGCGGATGCGTCCCGCCGAAGCCGCGAGCGGCCAGCGGCGGCCGGCGCGGACGGCCTTCTTCGGCGCTTGGGCGCTCATGGGCGACTCCTTAACGGTTGGACGTCGACGCGTTCGCAGGCAGGTTGCGCAGGTCGAACCAGGGCTGGACGGCGCTCTTGATCTGGATGGTGGGCTGCGGGGCGACCGCGGCCGAGGACGACTGCACCTTCAGGCTGGGGATCTCGTCCCCGGACGCGGCGATGGGATCGCCCACGATCTTGCCGGTGGCCAAGTCGACGTAGACGGCGTGTGGGTTCGGCACCATGCCGAGTTCGGTGGCGCGACCCGCCACCTGGCTCGGCGCCTCGGCCCTGTTCACTTGCGCCTCCAGGTCGGACAGGCGGTCGGCCAGGGCGGTGGCCGCCGCTTGGGAACGGCGCATCTCGATGGCCTGATCCTGCAGGTGCGTGTTCAGCAGCAGCAGGCCGGCCATCCCGAGCGCCAGCAGCAGGATCATGAAGCCCACGAACGGAAGCCGCGAGATCGATCCCGGATCCGGGTTCGCGACCCGGCGCAGTTTCGGCCCGTCGGGGCCCTTGGACGGCCGCGACGGGGTTTCGGTCAGTTCCCAGGCGCTCATGATTCCTCGCTCAGTCTCTCAGCCACCCGCAGCCGCGCTGAGGCGGCACGCGGGTTGTGGTTGCGCTCTTCTTCACCGGGACGTTCGGCTCCGCGCGTCAGCAGACGGAACCGCGCCTTGTACTCCTTCGGCACCACCGGCAGGCCGCGGGGGGCCCGGTCGGTGGACGCCGCCGCGAACGTGTTCTTGACGGGGCGATCCTCCAGGGAGTGGTAGGCCAGGACGGCGAACCGGCCGCCCGGGGCCAGGGCGTCCAGCGCCTGCGGCAGCAACCCCTCCAACGCCGCGAGCTCGCCGTTCACCTCGATGCGCAGCGCCTGGAACGTCCGCTTGGCCGGGTGCCCGCCCGTGTGCCGCGCCGCTGCGGGAATCGCCGCCGAGATGACCTCGACGAGTCGTGCCGACGTGGTGAACGGCTCGGTGTCGCGGGCGGCGACGATCGCGCGCGCGATGCGGTCGGCGAAGCGCTCCTCGCCGTAGCCGCGCAGGATGCGGGCCAGCTCGGCGGCCGCGTAGCCGTTGACGACGTCGGCCGCGGTCGGGCCGGTGCCGGCGCTCATCCGCATGTCGAGGGGGGCGTCCACCGCGTAGGCGAAGCCGCGCTCGCGTCGGTCGATCTGCAGCGAGCTGAGCCCCAGGTCGGCCAGGACGGCCTGCACCCGCGGCGTCCCCTCGCGGGCGAGGACGTCCCCGAGCTCGTCGTAGACCGCGCGCACCAGCGTGACGCGGTCGCCGAAGGGGGCCAGCCGGCGTCCGGCCTCGGCCAACGCCTCGGGGTCACGGTCGATGCCGATGAGGCGGGCCCGCGGGGCGGCGGCCAGGACGGCGGCGGCGTGCCCGCCCAGGCCGAGCGTGCAGTCGACGTAGACGGAGCCCGGGGCGTCCAACGCCGGGGTGAGCAGCTCGACGATACGGTCGAGCAGCACCGGGATGTGCCCGGCGCCCTGCTGATCCTCGCTCATCGTCACCCCCTGACTCGGCTGCTCGAGCGTCCTGTTCGGTCGAGCTCGGTTCGTTCGTAAAAAGGAGAGACGTGCGACGAGGTTTCAATCCTGAGCCCTGCCTGGCACCGGGGAAGTGGAGCCAGGAAATCCCGAGGATTGAAGCCACCTCGCACGTCTCACATGAGGGGTTCCTTCGGGGCGATCTCACCGTCCATCTGCGCGAACTCCTCTTCCTGGGCGGTCTGGTAGGCCTCCCAGGCGGGGAGATCCCAGACCTCGATGCGGTTGAAGGCACCGATGACCGCGATCTCCTTGTCGAGCCCCGCGTACTGCCGAAGCATCGGCGGGACCGTCAGGCGTCCCTGCTTGTCAGGCACTTCCTCCGACGCGCCGGAGGCGTACATGCGCTGAAAATCACGGATGCCGCGAAGGGTGGACGGACCACTCATGGCCCTCGCCGCCTCCTGCTGGAAGCCCTCGGGGGTATAGATCGTCAGGCAGTGTTCCTGCCCCTTGGCGATCACCAGACCCTCGGCGAGCTCGTCGCGGAACTTGGCGGGGAGGAAGAAGCGACCCTTCTCGTCGAGCCGTGGGGTGTAGGTGCCAAGAAACATCGTGGCTCCTTCCCCTGAACGACCCAATCTCCTCCACTGCGCTCCACCGTACCCCACTTTCCTCCCCGACCGCTCCCCCGCACCCCTTGTTTCCTGAACGACCCAATCTCCTCCACTGCGCTCCACCGTACCCCACTTTCCTCCCCGACCGCTCCCCCGCACCCCTTGTTTTTCGCCCCCCGGACGGGTGACTTTTTCACTTCTGCGACACGTGTCCGGTCGGAGGTGCGCCCCGGGACGCCTCGGGCGGGGACGCCCGCTCGGGTCGCCGTGGAGCGTGGTGGAGCGCGACGGTGGAGCGCGACGGTGGGGCGCCGTGGAGGACGGGCGCCGGCCTGCCCCTGCCTCGCGGGCCGCTCGGTAAGGTGGCGAGCGTGCAAGAGACGAGCCCGCACGATGTGGCCCCGGTGGCGACCATGACCGATCGCCTGCGGGCGGCGATCGCGACCGTCATCGAGGGAAAGACCGAGGCGATCGACATGGCGCTGGCCGTGCTGTTGTCGGGCGGGCACCTCCTCCTCGAGGACGTCCCGGGGGTCGGCAAGACGATGCTGGCCCGCAGCCTCGCCCGCACCATCGACTGCCCGGCGCACCGCATCCAGTTCACCGCCGACCTGCTGCCCACGGACATCACCGGCGTGTCGGTGTTCAACCCCGACACCCACGAGTTCCAGTTCAAGCCGGGCGGCGTCTTCGCGAACATCGTCATCGGCGACGAGATCAATCGGGCCTCGCCCAAGACCCAGTCGGCGCTGTTGGAGGCCATGGCCGAGAGCAGCGTCTCCGTCGACGGCGTGACGCACCAACTCCCCCAGCCGTTCATGGTGGTGGCGACCCAGAACCCCATCGAGATGCAGGGCACCTACCCGCTGCCGGAGGCGCAGCGCGACCGCTTCACCGCGTCCATCTCGATGGGATACCCGGCGCGCTCGGCCGAGCTCGCCATGCTCGAGCACCACGGCGCCGCCAACCCGATCGACGACCTGCGTCCCGTGACCGACGCCGAGGGCGTCCTGGCGGCGATCGACGCCGTCAAGGGCGTCTACCTGCACCCGGCGCTGCGCGACTACATCGTCTCCCTGCTCGAAGGCACCCGCACCAGCGATCAGTTGCGGCTCGGGGCCTCGCCGCGGGCTGGACTGCACCTGTCCCGCACGGCTCGGGCGAAGGCGGCGATGGACGGACGCGCCTACGTCGTCCCCGAAGACGTCAGCTCGCTCGCCGTGGCCGTGCTCGCCCACCGCGTCCTGCTCAGCCCGCTCGCGATGCAGTCGGCCCACCGCACCACCGCCGACGTCGTCGAGGAGATCGTCTCGACCGTCCCGACCCCGCGGCGGACCTAGTGCCCCGGCCGCCGCTGCTGCCGACGGCGCGGGGCGTGCTCTTCGGCTCGCTCGGCGCGGCGCTGGTCGCGGCCGCCTTCGCCCTGCCCGAGGCCGCCCTCGTGGTGCCCGGGGTGCTCCTGCTGGTGCTGCCGCTGGTCTCGTGGCTGACGATGCTGCTCGGACGCCGCGGGCTGACGGTCAGCCGCCGGCTCGACCCGCCCCAGGTGGAGGCCGGGCAGCAACTCGACGTGGAGCTCGACGTCGGCACCCGGCGGGGCGCCGTCCCGGCCGGGCTGTTCTTCGAGGACGAGCTGCCGCCGTCTTTCGGGGAGAAGACGTTCCTGCCCGCCCCCGACGAACCCGCCCGCCGCGCCCGGGTTCGCTACCGCTGCCGGCCCCGCCGGCGCGGGCGGTTCCGCCTCGACCGGCTGCGGGCCGGGCAGCAACTCGACGTGGAGCTCGACGTCGGCACCCGGCGGGGCCGGCAGCGGTAGCGAACCCGGCCCCGCCGGCGCGGGCGGTTCCGCCTCGACCGGCTGCGGGTCACCCAGCGCGACCCGCTCGGCCTCGCGCGCCGGCAGCTCGTGCTGACGGCGCCCACCCCCGTGCTGGTCACCCCGCAGGCGCTGCCGCTGCCGCCGAGCCCGCAGCGGGCCACCGGTATGTCCGGGGAGACGCCGATCCCGCAGACCGCCGTCAGCGGCCCCGACGACGTGCTGGTGCGCGAGTACCAGCCGCTGGACGACGTCCGGCGGGTGCACTGGCCCTCGACCGCGCGCGCCGGGCAGCTCATGGTGCGGCGCGAGGAACAGGCCTGGGACCCCGCGGCCTGGCTCGTCCTCGACTCGCGCTCGTCCTCGCACGGCGGCGCGCGGGCCACCAGCGCGTCCTTCGAGTGGCTCGTCACCCTCGCTGCGTCCGTCGGGGTCCGGCTCATCGACGACGGCTACGTCGTCAGCATCACCGACGTCGACTCGACCACCCACTCCAGCCGCGGCCGGGAGCACCTGCAGCCGCGGCAGGCGTGGCTGGAGCACCTGGTGGACGCCGTCCTCACCCCGCAGGTCTCGCTCGGCCCCGCCACGCGGATCCTGGCCCAGCAGCAGTCGGGTGCCGTCGTGCTGGCGCTGCTCGGTTCG
This sequence comes from Nigerium massiliense, assembly GCF_000826085.1. GTDB lineage: Bacteria > Actinomycetota > Actinomycetes > Propionibacteriales > Propionibacteriaceae > Propioniciclava > Propioniciclava massiliense. The sequence goes on from NZ_CCYM01000003.1 coordinate 1,010,009, forward strand.
CTCAGCGTGGACGACGCCGCGCACCTCGTCGAGACCGCCGATGCCGGACGCGGCCGCGTCATCCTGCTGGAGCGCGACGATGACTCGCGGGCTCAGGCGGACGCGCGGCAGATCCTCTCGGCCCACGGCTGGGCGGTGGCGACGGCGCGGCCCGACAGCGACCCCGCGGCGGCGTGGGCGGCGCTGCGCGCGGCGAGCGCGGTGGTGGACCGGTGAGGCGCGACGTCCGACTGACCCTGGCCGTCGCGGCGGCCCTGCTGCTGCAGCTGCCCGCCTGGACGGCCGTCACCCGCGACGGCGCGGCCCTCGTCGCCGGCGTGCTCGGCGTGCTCGCGGTGCTCGGAGCCGGGCTGATCGCGCGGGTCGTCCGCGCGCCGGAGTGGGCCGTGTCGCTGGCCAAAGTGGTCGCGCTGGCCGTCGGCACGCTCGCCGGGGCGCTCGTGCTGGCGCCGGGGGTCGGGCTCGCCGACCTGATCGTCGACACCGCCACTTACCTGGCAACCAGCGTGGCGCCGGTGCAGCCACACGCCGGGCTGACCGTGGCCATGTTCTTCCTCACCGGCCTCCTCGCGCTGCTCGCAGAGACGCTCGCCGTCACGCTGGACCAGGCCGGCTGGGTCGTCCTGCCGCTCCTCGTGCTCGTGCTGGTACCCGCGCTCGGCCCGCGCATCGCGGAGTTCACCGGGCTGAGCCTCGTGACGTTCGCCGTCGGGCTCGTGCTCGTGCTGGCGGCCGACGGGGTGCCGTCGGCGCGCCCGGCCGGCACCCCTGCGCGCCCCCGGGCGGCCGTCCTCGCCGGGGTCGCCCTCACCACCGCGCTGAGCGTCGGCGTGACCGCGGCCGTCGCGCCCCTGGTGCCCGTCCCGGTCACGAACCACCGCCGCGGCAATGAGCTGATCCGGATGAGCGACCCCAGCATCGACTTGAAGCGCAACCTCGTCCGCGCCGAGAACCGGCCGGCGTTCCGCTACACCACGGACGGGCCGGACGGGGTGTACCTGCGGCTCACGTCGTTGCCGTCCTTCGACGCCAACGGCTGGCGGCTGGCCGACTCCGAGGTGCGGACGGGCTCGCTGCCGAACCCGCCCGGCCTGACCCGCCCCGGCGACGCGCGCCGGACGACCGTCACGATCCAGGGCTTGGAGAGCGAGTACCTCCCCCTGCCCTACGCCCCGCGCTCCTACCGGGCCGGCGAGGACTGGGGTTACCTCGAGGACAGCCTGACGGTGCTCGCCCTCAGCGGACCCGAGCGCCAGAGCGCCACCGCCGGCCTGACCTACGAGGCGACGAGCGTGGACGTCCGGCCCAGCGACGCCGACCTGGCGGCGGTCCCCGCCGGCGCCCGCCCGCCCGAGGGCGACCTCACCTCGGAGGTGCCCGGCGACGTCCCCGCCCCCATCGTGGAGCTCACCGACGAGGTGATCGCCGGGGCGAGCGGGCCGGGCGAGCGCGCGCAGGCCATCCTGAGCTACCTGCAGGGGTCCGAGTTCACCTACAGCCTGCGGCCGGCGCCCGGCAGCGGCTACGAGACGCTCGAGCGTTTCCTGTTGCGCGACAAGACGGGCTACTGCGAGCAGTACGCCGCGTCCATGGCGCTGATGGCGCGCATCGCCGGCATCCCGTCGCGGGTGGCCGTCGGCTTCACCCCCGGCCAGCGGGACGGCGACGCGTGGCAGGTGACGATGCACGACATGCACACCTGGCCGGAGCTGTACTTCGAGGGCTGGGGTTGGGTGGCGTTCGAGCCGACCCCCGGCGACGCGCTCAACGGCACCGGGCCGTCGCCGACGCCGTCGGCGTCCCCCACTGCGACGCCGACGCAGACCCCGACGTCGGAACCCAGCGCGGAGCCGACGACCGCGCCCGAGGAGCAGCCGCCGGACGCGACTCCCCCGCCGCCCTCGGACTCCGGTCCCGCCGGCTGGCTGGTGCCCGTGGTGGCACTCGCCGCGCTGCTCGTCGCGGCATCGCCCGCCCTGGTCCGCGCGCTGGTGCGGCGCCGACGGCTCAACCCCGCGTTGCCCGCGCGCGAGGCGCCCATCGCGGCCTGGGACGAGGTGCGGGCGTCGTTCCTCGACCACGGCCACCCCTGGCCCGCCGGATCCCCACGCTATGCCGCCGCGGCCGTCGCGTCCCGGCTGCCCGAGGACGCCCACGAGCCGCTTCGCCGCCTGGCCCTGGACGCCGAGGCCGCCCTGTTCGACCGCCCGGCCGACGGGTCCGTGAGGCCCGGCATCGCCGAGGACGTGGCGGCCGTCCGGCGCGGGTTGGACGCCGAGGCGTCCGGCTCCCAGCGGGTGCGCGCGACGCTGTGGCCGCTCTCGCTGTGGCGGCGCTGACCCGCACCGCGGAGACGCGCTTATCCCGCGCCGGGACGTCCCTGGGCCTCGCACACCCGTGACGACCCGGGCCTCGCACACCCGTGACGACCCGGGCCCCGCACACCCGTGACGGCCCAGGGGCCGCCCACCGTGGAGACGACGAAGCGGGCGGCCCCACAGGGACCGCCCGCTTCAGGTATCGGGTCGCGGCGACCGCGTCAGAGCGTGTCGTCTGGGCCGTGGCGCCATCGCTCGTCCAGCCGGAACGGCGAATCGCTCGTGCTGGTGGTGGCGCGCGGGCCGGCGCCGCCGGACTGCTGAGCGGAATCGCCGACGTGCTGCCAGGCGGTGAGCGCCACGATCGTGGAGACGAGCATGATGACGAAGCCGATCACGCTGACGATCGGGTGGAGCTGCATGCCGAGGACGAGGGCGGCGATGCCCACAGCGAACCCGAGCCCCGCGAGGGCGGCCCGGCGGCGATGCAGCTTGCGGTTCGTGGTGCCGCGCAGGGTGCTGGCAAACTTGGGATCGTCGGCCGCCAGAGCGGCTTCCATCTGCTCAAGGAGCCGCTGTTCTTCCTCCGAGAGGGCCATCTCAGCCTCCCTTGATTCGTGATCGATGACGCTGGAGTCGCGCTTGGAGTCAGTGTAGATGCCGAACCTGTCAAACGGAACACGAGCGAGGGCGTCCGGCCTCGGCATCGTTCACTGTTCGCGCTGGTCAACGGCGTCCCCGTCGGCCGGCCCCGGACGGCACCCGTCCGGATCACGGCCGCGCGGCGATCACGGCCGACGCGCGGTCAGGGTCGCGCGCTGCACCGCCCGCGGACCGTACTTCGCGACGACGGCGTCCGCGGCCCGCTCCGCCTCGCGCCAGCCGTGCTCCCGGTCGTCGAGAGTGGGCTGCTGGTAGGCCTGGTCGGCGTCCACCAGCCCCTCGACGCGGACGCCCACGCGGCGAATCCGCGGCCGCACCAGCCGCATCGCGCGGAACAGCTTCACCGCGCTCGCGTGCACCTCGTCGGTGCTGTCGGTGGGGCTGGCGAGGGTGAGCGAACGCTGGGTGACCCGGAAGTCGGCGAACCGGACGTGCACCGTGACCGTGCGGCCCAGCACCCGCGCCAGCCGCATGCGGGACGCCACCCGCGCGGCCACGCGGAGCAGTTCGGTCTCGATGAGCCGCAGGTCGTCGGTGTCCTTCCCGAACGTCTCCTGGCTGCCGACGCTGCGTTCCCGCTCGCGCGGCACGACCCGGCGCACGTCGATGCCCCAGGCCAGATCGTGCAGGTGCGCGCCGGTGTTGCCCAGCGCCCGCTGCAGCGTCACCTTCGGGGTGTGCGCCAGGTCGCCGATCGTGGACAGGCCGAGCCGGTGCAGCGCGTCCGCCGTCGCGGCGCCGACGCCCCACATCTTCTCCACCCCCAGCGGATGCAGGAACGGGATCACCTCGCCGGGCGTCACCTCGACCAGACCGTTGGGTTTGGCCGCGTTCGAGGCCAGCTTCGCGAGGAACTTGGTCGGCGCGATTCCCACCGAGCAGGGGATGCGCTGCTCGTCGGCGACCAGCGCGCGGATCAGTTCCCCGATCTGCCGGGGCGTCCCGAGGCGGCGCTGGGCGCCGGTCACGTCGAGGAACGCCTCGTCCAGAGACATCGGCTCGACCGCCGGGGTGATCGCCTCGAAGATCGCGAACACCCCCTCCGACACCGCGCTGTAGGTGTCGAAGTCGGGCGGGATCGCCACGGCGTCCGGGCACAGCCGGCGCGCCCGCGTCGACGACATGCCACCCTCGACCCCGTAGGCCCGCGCCTCGTACGTCGCCGACAGCACCACCCCGCGGTCGGCGCCGCCGACCCACAGCGGACGCCCGCGCAACTCGGGGCGCCGCCGCAGTTCGACCGAGGCGTAGAAGGCGTCCATGTCGACGTGCAGGACGACGCTCATCGGCCCGTGCTCCCCGGGCTCGAGTGCCACAACTTGCGGCCCGGGTCGGTGAACTCCCGCGGGATCGCAGCGGCCGAGGGGCCGGCGGGCGCGACATCGGTGTACGGCGACTGGACGAAACCGCTCGGGTGCAGGAACACACGCCGCTGCCCCATGCCACCCGCGCGGCCGTGGGCCTGCGGGTCGGCCGTCGGGCCGGACTCCCACTCGGCATCGCCCGGGTCGTGCGCCGGCATCTCCACGGGCGCGTCGATGACCGCGTGGACGGCCGCGGCCGCGCGCTCGGCGTCGCCGGAGGCGTCCAGCACCTGGCGCCACACGCCGTGCAGGTGCGCGAGGTCCCACGCGCCGGTCGCCCGCAGCGACACGCCGCGCGGGCCGGTACGGCGCAGCTCCCCGCGGGCCAGCACCAGCCAGGAGTTGAACACGGTCGCCGCGTAGGGGCCCTGCGCGTCCTCGAAGAAGGTGAGATCGACCGGCCCGGTGGTGTCGTCGAGCGTGAGGAACACCACCCGCCGGCCCGAGCGCACCGGCGGTGTCTGCGTGGCCACCTTCACCCCGGCGACCAGCAGCGAACTTCGGGCGCGCCGCTCGAGCAGCTCCCGGCTCCAGGTGACGCCGATCGCGGTCAGGAACTCCAGGTGGTCGCTCAGCACGTGCCGGGTGGCATCCATGCCGATGATGTCGAGTTCGGCCGCCATGCGCTCGGCCGGCGTCATCTCCGGTAGCCCGCTCACCCGGACGTCGCCCGGACGCCCCCGGCCGCCGTGCACCTCCGGCCCGGCGAAGTCGGGCTCGGCCGGCTCGGGATCGGCAACCTCGCCGCCGAAGTCGAGGGCGAGCTGCACCGCCTGCTGCTGCGGAGCCGCCGACGAGCCGAGCCCGCGGGCGCGCCGCCCGTTGACGCGGTTGTCGGCACGCCGTTCCCGCTCAAGGTCGGCCAGGGTCAGCAGCAGGTCGCGGCGGGTGACGACGCCCCGGACGCCCACCGGCACGGGCAGCCCGATGCCGTACAGCTCGTCGAAGGCGCCGGCGAGCACGAGGCGCTCGGCGACGTCGACCGAGAGGCCGGCCCGCCGCCAGAAGTCGACCAGCCCGGCGTACGGCCGCCCGGCCACCAGCCGCTCCCGCTCGGCCTCGCTGATGCCCTTCACGTCGGCCAGCGCCAGCCGGATCCCGCGGGTGCCCGGCGGTGGGGTCCCGGGCGGGGCCGGGCGCCCCCTGCCGGCGGGACGGCCCCCGCCCCACCCGCCGGCCCTCTCCACGCGGGACTCGATGGCGCTGCGGTTGATGTCGAGCGGCAGCACCGGGATGTCCAGGCGCCGGGCCTCCTCGAGGATCAGCCGCTTGGGGTACATGCCGGGGTCGTGGGTGAGCAGCCCGGCGATGAAGTGCGCCGGGTAGTAGGTCTTCAGCCACGCGGACTGGTAGGTGGGCAGCGCGAACGCCGCCGCGTGCGCCTTGNGGGCGGGGCCGGGCGCCCCCTGCCGGCGGGACGGCCCCCGCCCCACCCGCCGACCTTCTCCACGCGGTACTCGATGGCGCTGCGGTTGATGTCGAGCGGCAGCACCGGGATGTCCAGGCGCCGGGCCTCCTCGAGGATCAGCCGCTTGGGGTACATGCCGGGGTCGTGGGTGAGCAGCCCGGCGATGAAGTGCGCCGGGTAGTAGGTCTTCAGCCACGCGGACTGGTAGGTGGGCAGCGCGAACGCCGCCGCGTGCGCCTTGCAGAAGCCGAAGGACGCGAACGAGACCAGCACCTGCCAGACGTCATCGACGAGGGCGTGGTCGTACCCGCGCGCCCGCGCCGCCGGGATGAACCACCGCCGCACGTCTTCTTGGCCCTCGGGCGAGCCGAGCGCCCGGCGCGCCTCGTCGCCGTAGGCGAGGCTGCAGCCGGTCATCACCGCGATCACCTTGATCACCTGCTCGTGGTAGACGATGACGCCGCGGGTCTCGGCCAGCGCCGGGATCAGGTCGGGGTGCAGGTAGCGCGGCCTCGCCCAGCCGTTGCGCGCCTCCAGGAACGGCACGACCATGTCGGACTTGACCGGCCCCGGCCGGAACAGCGAGATGTCGATGATGATGTCGTTGAACTCGGCCGGCCCGAACTTGCCCACCAGCTCGCGCTGCCCCGGCGACTCGATCTGGAAGCAGCCCAGTGTCTCGGCGCGGGCGATGAGGTCGTAGACGGAACGGTCGTCGAAGGGAGCCAGCGCGTCCAGGTCGATGCGCTCGTGCTCGAGGCGCTCGATCTCGTCGACGGCGTGCGCCATGGACGACTGCATGCGGATGCCGAGGACGTCCAGTTTGAGCAGCCCGATGTCCTCGACGTCGTCCTTGTCGAACTGGCTCATCGGGTAGTCGCCGAAGCTGGCCTCCACCGGGGTGCGGTCGCGCAGCGTGGTGTCGCTCAGCAGCACCCCGCACGGGTGCAGGGCGACGTGCCGGGGCAGGCCGTCGAGCGACTCGACCAGCTCGAACAGCACCTGCAGCTGCCGGTCGCCGAGGTTCGCCGCCCGCAGCTCGGGCAGGTCGCGCAGCGCGTGCCGGACGTCGCGCGCCCGAATGTGCGGGAACGACTTCGCGATGGCGTCCACGTCGGCGGGCGGCAGGCTCATCGCCTTGCCGACGTCACGGATCGCGTGTCGCACGCGGTAGGTGTCCATCATCGCGACGCAGGCGACCCGCTCGGGGCCGAACATCGCGAAGATCATGTCGTAGATCTCGGTGCGCCGGGCCGACTCCACGTCGATGTCGATGTCGGGCAGCGCGACCCGCAGCGGGGAAAGGAACCGCTCCATGATGAGGTCGTAGCGCAGCGGGTCGACCCCGGAGATGCCCAGGGCGTAGTTGATGAGGCTGCCCGCCCCCGAGCCGCGCGCGGCCACCCGGATGCCCTTCTCACGGATCGCGTCGACCACCTTGCCGACGGTGAGGAAGTAGGGCGCGAACCCCAGCTGCCGCACCACCGCGAGCTCGTCGTCGATGCGGTCGACGGCCGCCGCGTCCACCCGCCCGTAGCGGCGCACCAGCCCCGCCTCGCAGCGCCGCCGCAGCTCGGTGAACGCGTCGCCGGACCGGGCGTCGAGCACCTCGAACTCGGGCAGGTGGATCTCGCCGAGGCCGATGTCGGCCGCCGGGTCGAGACGGCAGCGGAGCGCGAGAGTGCGGGTGTCGCCGAACAGCCGGGACGCGTCGCGGCGCCCGGCCAGCCGGCTCACCTCGTCGGCCACCTCGATCATCTCCTTGCCCGACTTCAGGTAGCCCTCGGCGTTGCGGCGGTCGACGTTGCGCAGGTCGAGGGGCACCAGCCGCCGCGCGGCGTCGAGGACGTCGGCGGTGGGCGCGTCGGTGCGCCTTGCCATGCGGACCGCGTTCGTGAGGACGCCGGTGAGGCCGTGCGCGTCGGCGAAGGCCAGCATGCGGCCGGCGTGGCTCGCCGAGCCGGGACCTGCGCCGCCGATGAGGTGGTGGGTGGCGGCGATGACGAGGTTGCCGGGCTCGACCGTCTCGAGCCACGAGCGCAGCACCGCCTCGGCTCGGGCGTCGTCGCGGTCGGCGAGCGCGCGGCCGAGGTCGGAGTCGGCGCCCAGCATCACCACCAGATCGTCGCGGTGCCCGCCGATCAACGCACGGGTGGTGCGCGGCCGGCCGCGCTCCCCGCCCAGGTGGGTGGCCGACGTCAACCGGCACAGCGACGCCCAGCCCCGCCGCGAGGACGCCAGCAGCACCGCCCGGCCCGCGGACGGGGCGTCCGGCCGAGCCCCCGCCAGCGCCAGGTCGGCCCCCACGATGGGCGCGATGCCGGCCGCGGCGCACGCCTTCGCGAACCGGATCGCACCGTAGAGGCCGTCCCGGTCGGTGAGCGCGAGGGTGTCCATCTCATGCCCGGCCGCCGCCGCGACGAGCTCGGACGGGTGGCTGGCGCCGTACTGCAGCGAGTACCCCGACGCCACCCGCAGATGGACGAACGGGTCGCTCACGCCGCACCCCGCAACGCGACCGCGGTCGCCGTCCCACGCCGTCCCACCATCACCCTCCTTTTCGAACAGGTGTTCGATACCCACCACTATAAGAACCCGCCCGGCGGACGCGTCAAGTCACCCACCACCCCCTCAGTCGAGCGCCCGGCGCAACCGCCACGACCGCTCACCGTCGTCGCCCGCGCGGGAGGCCAGCTCGAAGACCCCGGGCGTCGCGGCGCTCCCCGGCGAGGCCACCACCCGCCACACCTCCGACTCGGCGAGCAGGTCGTCGCCGGGATCGCTCCACCAGTCGGCCGTCTCGCGCCAGCGCGTCTCGACCCCCAACACTCGCCACAGCCGATTGCGCCACACGAAGCCCGCCGGCGCCGCCGCCTCCGCACCCTCCGGGACCTCCGCCTCGCCGACCCCGGCCTGCTCCGATCGCACCGCGATCGGCTCGTCATACCTGCGCATCGCCCACCTCCGAACCTTCTTTTAGAACGTGTGTTCGAACAGTAGGCGTCCCCTCCGACAAAAAACATCCCCCGCCGGGACATGGAAAGATCGGAGAATGCGCATCGCCACCTGGAACGTGAACTCGATCAGGCCGCGCCTGCCCCGGTTCTGGCCCTGGCTGGAGCAGCGCCGCCCCGACATCGTCTGCCTGCAGGAGCTGAAGCTGACGGACGCGGCGTTCACCGGCCTCCTGGGCGACGACCTGGCCGCCCGGGGCTACCAGTACGCCACGCACGGGCTCGGCCAGTGGAACGGGGTCGCGATCCTCTCGCGGGTCGGCCTCGACGATGTCGAGCGCGGATTGCCGGACGAGCCGGGCTTCCCCGACCCGGAGGCCCGGGCGATCGCCGCGACCTGCGGCGACCTCCGCGTGCACAGCGTCTACGTCCCCAACGGGCGCACGGTCGACAGCGACCACTACCGCTACAAGCTCGCCTGGCTGCGCGCCCTGCGCGACCAGGCTGCCGCCGACGGGCCTGCGTCCGTGGTGTGCGGCGACCTCAACATCGCCCCGGCGGACGCCGACGTGTTCGACCCCGCCGCCTACGCGGGCCACACCCACGTCACCGGCCCCGAGCGCGCGGCGCTGGCCGACCTGATGGCGCTGGGGCTGCGCGACGTCGTCCGCGACCGGTGGCCGAACGAGCGGGTCTTCAGCTACTGGGACTACCGCGCCGGCATGTTCCATCGCGACCTGGGCATGCGCATCGACCTGATCCTCGCCTCCGAGGCCGTGGCCGGCCGGGTCGACGCCGCCTGGATCGACCGCGAAGCCCGCAAGGGCAAGACACCGAGCGACCACGCCCCCGTGATCGTCGACCTCGACGAGGCACCCGACGGCGACATCGGGCCGATGGTGCCGCCGCCGTCCAACCCCGCCAACCCGCGGGGACGCCGCCTCCCGCAGGGCCCGGCGTCCGGCTGACGCGGCGGCGGCGAACCCCACGGCGGCGGTGGACGCTGATCGGACCACCCGGCCCTCGCAGCCGGCCGGGTGAGTAGTCTTCGCCCCATGGATTTACTCGCGGCCGTGTTCGCCGGGGGGTGGGCCTGCGGAGTCAACCCGTATACGACGGCTCTCGCCCTGGGCCTCCTCGGCCGCTTCGGCGGGCTCGCGGGCGTCCCTGTGGTGCTCCAGCGCACCGACGTGCTGATCATCGCCGCGATCCTCGCCGCCTTCGTCTTCGTCGTCGACAAGCTGCCCCACCTCGACGTCTTGTTGGCGATGCCCTCGCTCGTCCTCCGCACGCTGGGCGGCCTGCTGTTCGGCGTCGTCTATTCGATCGGGCAGGATGACCGCTGGCTCATCGTGCTGGCCACGGTCGGTGCGCTGGCGGCACTGCTCAGCGACCTGACCCGGGTCGGGCTGCGTTTCGCTCTGCACGCGACCAACCTCCCGGTCGCCACCGCCACCGCGTCCACCGCCGGCGAGGTGGCCGCCGCCATCGTCTCCACCCTCATCACCGTCGCGGCCCCCACCGCCGCGCTCGTGTCCGGCCTGCTGCTCGCCGCCGCGCTGGCCGGGCTGGCCCGCAACGTCGACCGCGTCCGCGCCGGCCGTCGCCAGCACGTCCGCTGGCGCGCCGAGCACGTCCCCGGCTTCCGCCAGCCTCGCGCCGACTGATGTCGCGCATCATCGTCGTAGGCGGCGCGCCGGCTGGGCTGGCAGCGGCCGGCCGCCTCGCGAAGGCCGGGCACGACGTCACGCTCGTCGAGCGCCGCGACAGCCTGGGCGGACGCCTCGTCGAGCCAGGCGTCCTGGCCCCGGCGATCGACCTGCCCGCCGCGTGGCGCGACCTGTTCGCCAAGACCGGACGCCCCATCGCCGGAACCCTCGGCGCGCGCGGCCTCGACCTCGTCCCCGCACCGCCGGACGTCCACACCCTCGACGACGGCACCGCGATCGCGCTGCCCACCGATCGCGGCGACCAGTGGCGTGCGCTCAGCGCCGCCCTCGGCGAGCAGCACGCCGTTGCCTGGCGCGACCTCGTGGACCGCTACGACGACGTCTGGCAGGCACTGCGGCCGCTCGGCCTCGAGGGCGAGTTCGCCACCCGCGCCCAGCTCGACCGCGCCGCCCCCGTCCTCGGCCCCGAGCGCAGCGTCGCCGACGTCACGGCGCGGATCGGCTCGCGCCCCGTCGCCTCGCTCGTGCGCTCGATGACCGCCTGTTACGGTCCGGCCGACGCCGTCCCGCACTGGGTGCTCGCGCGCCTGAGCGTGCGGCGCACCTTCGGCCGGTGGCACCTCGTCGGTCGCGAGGGATCGCCGCAGCCCACCCGCCTGCTGATCGACGCCGCCGCCGACCGAGCCGTCCAGCGCGGCGTCCGCGTCCAGCTGGGCACCACCGCCACCGCGGTGTCCGGGCGCCGGGTCGTCACGGACGCCGGCGAGCTCGGCGCCGACGCCGTCGTCTGCACCGTGGACGCCTGGGAGCTGGCCGCCCTCACCGGACGCCCCGCCCCTCGCGCGCCGCGCCCCGGCGCGCGAGGGGCGGGGCGTCCGGTGGGCCGCCCTCACCGGACGCCCCGCCCCTCGCGCGCCGCGCCCCGGCGCCGCCACCGCGCCCGACCCCGCCGGCCACCTCACCGGGACGTCCGGGGCCGTCCCGGGCGCGCCCGCCTGGCTGCGACCCCGCCGCGGGTTGTTCGTCCGGACGCCGTCGTTCGCCGAGCAGTGGCTCGACCTGCCCGCGCTGCGCGACCCGGACGACGACCGGCTGTTCACCGCGTCCGCGAGCAGCCGCGGCGGCCCCGAGCCCTGGGCCCAGCTCCTCTCGGCGGCCCTGGCCACCTACGCCGCGCACGAGGCCCTCACCGGCGAGGATATCCGCCCCTCCAACCGCAACCTCACCCGGCATTGAGCAGGGGTCCGCGCGACGCGCCCCGCACGCTCGTGCACGCCGGAGTGGTTGACGCGTGGCGTAAAATGCTTCGTCTGTTAGCACGAAGGGGTCTTTTTTGTCTGAACAGTCCGTCGCGACAACCTCGAACGACACGAATCCGCCCGAGGTCGTCGCCCGTGAGTTCTCCATCGAGCAGGCCCACGTCGACACGGTCTACGACCGGCTCGCCGAGGCGACCGAGTCGGCCCGTTCGGCCGCCGACCAGGGACGCTCGCTCTACCACTCCGACCGCGAGAGCTACGTCCGCGAGGAGGACGGCACGGCCCTGTTCGAGCGGGACGCCTTCGCCTACCAGGCAGCGCGCCGGCTCGCCGTGCTGGACGCCGAGCACGAGGGCCTGGTCTTCGGCCGGCTCGACCTCGACGACGACGCCGACCGCGAGGTCCGCTACATCGGCCGCATCGGCGTCCGAGACGACGACTACGAACCCCTGGTGATCGACTGGCGCGCCCGCGCCGCCGAGCCGTTCTACCGCGCCACCCCGAACAACCCCATGGATGTCGTGCGCCGCCGCGTCCTGCGCTGCCGCTCCGACAAGGTCATCGGGATCGAGGACGACCTGCTCAACGCCGAGGCGAACCACGACGACCTGCCGATCATCGGAGAGGGCGCGCTGATGGCCGCGCTGTCCCGCGCTCGCGGGCCCCGGATGCGCGACATCGTCGCCACGATCCAGGCCGAACAGGACGACGCGATCCGCGCCGACTACCGCGGCGTCACCGTGATCAGCGGCGGCCCGGGCACCGGCAAAACCGTCGTCGCGCTGCACCGCGCGGCGTACCTGCTCTACTCCAACCGGCGCCGGTTCGAGAACGGCGGCATCCTCGTGGTCGGGCCGGGCCCCGTGTTCATGAACTACATCGAGCGCGTCCTGCCGAGCCTCGGCGAGGACTCCGTCACGCTGCGCGCCATCGGCTCGGTCGTCAGCGACGTGCTGCCCGGCGTCCACGCCCACCGCGCCGACTCGGCGCAGGCGTCCTTCGTGAAGGGCAGCCTGCGCATGGTCGACGTGCTCAAGCGGCTGGTGAACCTGCCGCTGGTCTCCCCCGGCGACGAAGGCCTGCTGCTGCGGCTCACCGTCAAGGGTGAGCCGCTGACTCTGCGCGAGCCGGAGCTGAACCGCATCAGGGCGTCCGTGCTGGCGCACAACAAGGTCAACCACGGCCGCGAGTCGGCGCAGAAGGCCGTCGTCGCCGCGCTGATGGCGCAGGTGCCCGACGAGATCGACCTCGAGCCCGAGGCGATCGAGGACCTCATCACCGACACCGCCCAGTTCAAGATGTTCATGAACGCGTGGTGGCCGCCGCTGTCCGCCCCGGACGTGCTCGCCCGGCTGGCCGACCCGGACGTCGTCGCCCGCGTGGCCGACGGCGTGCTCGACGACTCCGAACAGCGGGCGCTGTCCGAGAGCCTGCGGGGCCACGACGACTGGAGCGTCGGTGACACCGCCCTGCTGGACGAGCTCGCCGCGATCCTCGGCACCCCGCCCGCCGAGGAGGAAGAGGACCCGACGCTGTTCCTCACCTCCGGCGCGGACGTCGCCGAACTCGTCACCACGGCCGACCGGCTGCAGGCGCCGTCCGAGCCCGCGGACCTGACCGACGATCTCCACGACACCTACGCGCACATGCTGATCGACGAGGCCCAGGACATCACCCCCATGCAGTGGCGCATGCTGCGCCGCCGGGGCTCGCAGGCGTCCTGGACGATCGTCGGCGACCTGGCGCAGAGCTCGTGGCCCGACCTGGACGAGGTGGGCCGCGCCGTCCGCGACCTCATCGGCAACGCGCCGCACCGCGAGTTCCGGCTGTCGGTGAACTACCGCTCGCCGGCCGAGGTGTTCAACCTGGCCGCAGACGTGGTGCGCGCGGCCTACCCCAACGCCGACCTGCCCGAGGCCGTCCGCTCGACCGGCGTCGAGCCCGACCTGCTGGTCGCCGCCCCCGAGGAGCTGGACGACGAGGTGGAGCGGATCGTCACCGAGCTCGCGGGCGACGTCGCCGGCACCATCGGCGTCATCGTGCCGCCGTCGCTGCTGGACGCCGTGCGCGACGCCGCCACCGGCCGTCTCGCGGAGGCCCTCGGCGAGGACGCCCAGCGCGTCACGTTCATCTCGCCGCTGGAGGCCAAGGGGCTGGAGTACGACGCGGTCGTCGTCATCGCCCCGGACGCCGTGGTCGAGGAGAGCCCGGGCGGCGTCCGGGTGCTCTACGTCGCGCTGACGCGCCCGACGCAGCGGCTCGTCACGATCGACGTGGGGGCATCTCCCGGAGCTTGGCGAGGATCTCCGACGTCGCGGTCGACCGATTGAGGGTGAAGAACTGCAGGCCGGGCGCCCCGCCCGCCAGCACGTCGTCGCACAGCCGCGTCATCTGCTCGATGCCGAGCGCCCGGAAGGACGCCGGGTCGTCCGCGCGCTGCAGGAGCGGCCGGGAGAACTCGTCGGGCATCGCGACGCCCGACATGTCCCGGAACCGCTCGATCTGGCCGACGTTCGTCACCGGCATGATGCCGGCGACGATCGGCATGGTGCCGCCGCGGGCCCGGAAGCGCTCGACGAGGTCGAAGTAGTTCTCGGCGCGGAAGAAGAGCTGGGTGATGGCGAACTCCGCGCCGGCCTCCTGCTTGTCGAGCAGGATCTGCACGTCGAGATCGCGATCGCCCTTGTCGGGGTGGATGTCGGGGAACGCGGCGACGCCGACGCGGAAGTCGCCGGTCTGCTTGATGAGCCGGACGAGCTCGGTCGCGTTCGACAGTCCGTGCGGGTGCGCCTCGAACGGCGCGGTCGGGCCGCCGGCCGGGTCGCCGCGCAGCGCCAGGATGTGGGTCAGCCCCAGCCCCGCGTAGCTCTCGATGGCGGCGCGCACCTCGTCGACGCTCTGCCCCGCGACCGTCAGGTGGCCCATGGTCGTGACCGGGGTCGCGGAACGGATCACCCGGGTCGCCTCGAACGTGCGCTCACGGGTCGCGCCCGTGGCGCCGTAGGTCACCGACACCCAGCTCGGACACAGCCGGCTGAGGTTCGACACGGCCTCGCGGAGCTTGTCGACGCCGACGGCGTCCTTGGGCGGGAAGTACTCGAACGAGAACGTCGGCGAGCCGCCTGTCGTGAGGGCGTGCGGGATCGTCGCGTCGTTCGCTGGCATGCCCGCCACCCTAACCAGCGGCCCGATGGGGGCTCGGCTAGGCTCGCACCGTGGTCACCTTGGACTCAGCACATCCCGTCGATCAGGCCTTCCGGGACGCCGTCTCGCGCGAACTGACGGCGTTCCTGGACGCCCAAGAGCCCGGCCTGCGCCGCATCAGCGCCCGGACGGCGCCCCTGCTGGAGCGCGCCCGGCTCTTCACCGGCGGCGGCAAGCGGCTGCGCCCCGCCTTCTGCGCCTGGGCTTACGCCGCGGTCGCCGGCAGCCCCGGCGATGAGGTGCTGCGGGCGGCCGCCAGCCTCGACCTCCTCCACGTGTCCGCGCTCGTCCACGACGACGTCATGGACGCCTCGGACACCCGCCGCGGCGTCCCCGCGGCGCACCGCCAGTTCGAGGCGGACCATCGCGAGGCCGGGCTCCGGGGCGACAGCGAGGCGTTCGGGCACGCCGGCGCGATCCTGCTCGGCGACCTGTTGCTCGTGTGGTCGGACGAGCTGTTCCGCAGCTGCGGGCTGCCGGCAGCCGACCTGCGGCGCGCCGAGCGTTACCTCGAGGCCGTCCGCACCGAGGTCACCGTCGGGCAGTACCTGGACGTCCTCGCCCAGGCCCACGACCCCTACGCGATCTCCCGCACCCCCGACGGCCTGGCCGAGCTCGTCGAGATCGTCGGCAACGCCGTCACCTACAAGTCCGCCTCGTACACGATCCGGCGCCCGCTCGACATCGGCGGGGCGCTCGCCGGGGCGTCCGAGGAGCAGCACGCGGTGTTCGCCGCCTACGGTCAGCCGCTCGGCCGGGCGTTCCAGTATCGCGACGACCTGCTCGGGGTCTTCGGCGACGAGGCGCTGACCGGCAAGGATTCCGGTGAGGACCTGCGCGAGGGCAAGCTCACGCTGCTGGTCGCGCACGCGTTCGGCCACGCCTCGGATCCGGACGCCCGCCGGCTCAGCGAGCTGTTCGGCCGGCCCGATCTCGGCGCCTCCGACATCGACGCCGCCCGCGAGATCATCGTCGCGTCCGGCGCCCGGGAGATGGTCGAGCAGGCGATCGAGCGCGAGTACACCGCCGCCGTCACCGCCCTGGAGGACGCCCCGTTGCGCGAGGACGGCCGCCGCGGACTGCGCGCCCTGGCCGACGTGGCCGTGCACCGCGCCTTCTAGTCCCCGGCCCCTTCTCGTCCGGACGCCGCCACCGGCCGGTTCAGCTGTCCTCGGCCCTCGTCGAGCCGGACCCCCGCGTGCCGCCGCCTCCCGAGCCGCCCACCGAGCCGCCCGTCCCGGCGAGGCCGGGGAAGGCCTCTTCCGCGCTCATGACCGGACGCCCCGGGTGGCCGAAGATCGCGGCCTCCATGTCGGCGCCCTGCCACGCCTTCGCGAGCCGCTCGTCCAGCGCGGATGCCGCTGCCTGCGGGTCTCCGGCGCGCTCGATCGCCCGGGACACCATGACGCGGCGGGCCCCTGCACCCAGCGCCTCGTCCACGTTGCCGGGAGTAATACCGCCCGCGGCGAACCAGGGCTTGGCGTCGGGGTTCGAGGGTGGCGCCGCCTTGGCGGCGTAGCCGACCGTCGCGGCGTCGGAGTCCACGACGAAGAAGTTCACGTCCGGGTCGGCGACGGCGGCGTCGATGTCGGCCTCGCCGCGGCAGGACCGTCCGATCAGCGCGTTCTCGTGCAGCGCCCGGCGGGCCTTCTTCGCCGAGGAGCCGTCGTCGGGCAGAAGCAGGACGTCCGCGGCGAACTCGCCGGCGACGTCCGCGTCATTGTAGACGGCGACGAGCACCTGCTGGCGCTCTCCGGCGCGGCGCAGCGCCTCGAGGGCGTCCAGTTGCCCGCGGGCGTCCAAGGCGTCGTCGACGAGCGCGATCATGCCGGCCCCGCCTGCGATCGCTGCGGACGCGAGCGACTCCAGGTCGCCCGAGGGCGGGCGCGCGTCGGTGGCGAACAACAGGCGGGTGCGGCGCAGGCGGGCCTCGACGCCCAGCAATACAGTCACGGGCCTCAGCATAGGCATCGGCGGGTCGGCGCGGCGACGACCATCCGGCGACCTAGGGTGAAGACACGTTCGGCATCGGCCTTCTTCCCCGACCCGTGTCCGGAGCACAGCTGTGACAAGTACGCGCACCCACGATCCCGCCGTGGGACAGATACTGGGCGACCGCTATGAGGTCGTCCGGCGGGTGGCACGTGGCGGCATGGCCACCGTCTACGAGGCCTTCGACACCCGGCTCTCGCGCATCGTCGCGGTCAAGATCATGCGCGATGGGCTTGACGGCGACGCGGATCTGGCCGGCCGGTTCGATGCCGAGGCCCGCGCCGCGGCGCTGCTGTCGCACCCGCACGTCGTGTCGGTCTTCGACCAGGGCGTCGAGGGCGACCACCCCTACATCGTCATGGAACTCGTCAAGGGCTGCACGCTGCGCCAGGTCATCACCCGCGAGGCGCCGTTCGACCCGCGCCGGGCGATCGACCTGCTCGAGCCCGTGGCCAGCGCCCTGGGCGCGGCGCACGCCGCCGGCCTCGTCCACCGCGATGTGAAGCCCGAGAACGTCCTCATCTCCGACCGCGGCGAGATCAAGGTCGCCGACTTCGGGCTGGCCAAGCTCATCGCTGAGACGACGCCCGCCGCCGAGGGCGAGGTGGTGATCGGCACGGTGTCCTACATCGCGCCCGAGCTCGTCACCCGGGGCCGCGCGGACGCCCGCAGCGACGTCTATTCCCTCGGCATCATGCTCTACGAGCTGCTGACCGGGAAGAAGCCGCACCGCGGCGACTCGCCGGTCGACGTCGCGTACCGCCACGTCCACCACGACGTCCCGCCGCCGTCTCAGGCGCCCACCGCGGCGCTCACGACGGGGCGCATCCCTGATTACGTGGACGCCCTCGTGCAGGCCGCCACCGCGCGCGAGCGGCGCGGCCGGCCGCAGGACGCCGATCTGTTCGCCGAGCACCTGCGCCGGGCCCGCGCCGCCCTCGGCCGCGGTGATGGCGACGACCCCGTGCTCGCCAAGGCGCTGACCGCCACGCGGCCGAGCGCCCCGCGCGGACGGGACGGTCGCCGTCCCCTCGTCAGCTCCTCCGGCGCGACGGCCGCGCGTGAGGTGCTGTTCACCCCGAGCTTCCCCGTGTCGCCGTCGTTCGAGCTCGCCACCGACGGCGTCCCGTACTACTCCGACGGGCGCCCCGGCCCGCTGTCGCCCGTGTCGCCGGCGACGCGCGGGCTGCCGAGCCTTCCTCCCCCGTCGCAGTGGCAGCACAGTCCGGTGCACCGGCGACGCCGAGCGGGCGTGTTGGCCGCGACCGTGGCGTTGGTGATCGGCCTGGTCCTCGGCGTCGGCCAGCTGCTGCCCGGGGACCTCTCGGCCGAGGCCGGACGCCCTCCCGCCACCGCCTCCGCGGCGCCCGGCGGCACGGCCCGGGATGCGACGACGGTGAGCGTCCCGGACGTCCGTGGTCGCCCGTTCCAGGATGCGCGCCGCGACCTGTGGGATCTCGGCCTGCGCGTCCTGACCGCCGAGCAGTACTCCGACGCCGCGCCCAAGGGCACCGTCCTCACCCAGAATCCGCCGGCCGGGACGCTCGAACGCGGCGCAACCGTCCGGCTCGTCGTGTCCCGCGGCGCGCGGGGCTGAGCCGGACGGCCTCGCCTCTGTCGGTCAGAATCCGGCTGTCAGTCAGAATCCGGCCGACGCGTCCTGGAAGTGCTCCGCCTTCGGCGGCTCGGTCAGGTGCGGCGTGACGAGCTCGCGCCAGCGTCCGAACGCCGGGCTGCCGCGGAAGCCGACGAGGTGATCGTCGAGCGTCTCCCACAGGATCGTGGCCCGGTAATGGGTGGGGTTGTCCAGGGACCGCTCCAGCGAGAAGCCGCGGCACCCATGGCTCGCCTGGAACAGCGGCACGGCCTGTGCGATGGCGGCCTCGAGCGCGTCCTCGGAGCCCGCGCGGGCGAAGAGCTCGACCTGCTCGGCGACGAGCGGTTCCTGGTTGGTCTCGGTCATGGTCGCTCCCCCGCGTCGGCGGTCTTCGTGGGCATCGATTCTCCTTGCCGGTCAGGTGGCCATTCACGGCCAGCGGACTCTGCTGTGCCCAGCCTGCCACCGTGGCCGTTGGCGCGGGGCTACCTGGCGATGTCCGATGTCCGATGTCCGGGGCGTGATGGCCGCGGTGCGCGTCCGTCGTACTGAGTCCCTCCCGCGCGCCACTCTGGGCTTTCGCTCCCACGCCTCTCGGCTTTCGCGTCGGCGCCTCTGGGCTTTCCCTCCCGCGTCTGCCCTTTCCTCCCGCGGCCTCTGGGCATTTCCCTCCCGCAGCCTCTGTGCATTGTTCCCGTCCCGCACCTCGCGGACTCGCGGTCATAACGGGATTATCCTGCCCCCAGCGCGAAACCGCGTTCCGTGCATACCGCTGCGACAACGCCCTTTGCCGACCGGAGCATTTTTGGCCATGCGCTAGTGGCAGGATAATCCCGTTATGACCGGAAGACCGCTGGCCCAAAAAGCCCGGTCATCGGACAGGGCGCTCCTCTGACGCTGAAGCGGCACGTCGCGCGGCTCCAGCCGCGCACCCGTCTCGGATCCGAGACTCGCCGACGACATCGTCTCCAGCTGCCCCACCTGCGGCGATGCTGGTGGCGACGAAGGAGGAACCATGGGCAAGACGACGATGTCCGACGCCCTCACCGGACGAGGACCCCGCGAGATCCACGCGCCGCACGGGCTCGAGCTGCACACGCTGGGGTGGCAGCAGGAGGGCGCGCTGCGGATGCTGATGAACAATCTCGACCCCGAGAACGCCGAGCACCCCGACGCGCTCGTCGTCTACGGCGGCAGCGGACGCGCGGCGCGCAGCTGGGACGCGTTCGACGCGATCGTCCGGACGCTGCGGACGCTGAAGAACGACGAGACGTTGCTCGTGCAGTCGGGCAAGCCGGTCGGGGTGTTCCGCACGCACGAGTGGGCTCCGCGGGTGCTGCTGGCGAACTCGAACCTGGTCGGCGACTGGGCCACCTGGGAACACTTCCGCGAGCTCGAGGCCAAGGGCCTGATGATGTACGGCCAGATGACGGCCGGCTCGTGGATCTACATCGGCTCCCAAGGGATCCTGCAGGGCACGTACGAAACGTTCGCCGCGGTCGCCGACAAGCGCTTCGGCGGCAGCCTGGCCGGCACGATCACCCTGACCGCGGGGCTCGGCGGCATGGGCGGGGCGCAGCCGCCGGCGGTCACCATGAACGACGGCGTCGCGATCTGCGTCGAGTGCGACCCGTCCCGCATCGAGCGCCGGATCGCGCACCGCTACTGCGACGTCGCCGCCGACGACCTCGACGACGCTATCCGGCTGGCCAACGAGGCAAAGGCCGCCCGTCAACCGCTGTCGATCGCGCTGCTGGGCAACGCCGCCGAGGTCGTCCCGGCGCTGCTCGAGCGGCATCGCGCGGGCGACATCACGATCGACGTCGTGACCGACCAGACGTCCGCCCACGACCCGCTCGCCTATCTGCCGCTCGGCTACTCCGTCGAACAGATGGCTCAGCGCGCCGCGGACGACCCTGCCCGCTTCACCCAGGACGCCCGGGCGTCCATGGCGCGGCACGTCCGGGCGATGGTGGAGTTCGCGGACGCCGGCGCCGAGGTCTTCGACTACGGCAACTCCATCCGTGACGAGGCCCGCAAGGGCGGTTACGACCGGGCGTTCGCGTTTCCGGGCTTCGTGCCGGCCTACATCCGCGGCCTGTTCGAGGAGGGCAAGGGGCCGTTCCGCTGGGCCGCCCTGTCCGGCGATCCCGAGGACATCCGCAAGACCGATGCCGCGATCCTGGAACTCTTCGGCGAGGACGACCACCTGCGCCGGTGGATCGAATTGGCCGGGGAGCGCGTCCATTTCCAGGGCCTGCCCGCCCGCATCTGCTGGCTCGGCTACGGCCAGCGGCACCGGGCCGGGCTCCGGTTCAACGAGATGGTGGCCGCCGGCGAGATCGGACCCCTCGCGATCGGGCGCGACCACCTCGACGCGGGCTCGGTGGCGTCCCCCTACCGCGAGACCGAGGCGATGGCCGACGGCAGCGACGCGGTCGCGGACTGGCCGCTGTTGAATGCCCTGCTCAACACCGCGTCCGGGGCGAGCTGGGTGTCGATCCACCACGGCGGCGGGGTGGGCATGGGCCGCTCGATCCACGCCGGCCAGGTGTGCATCGTCGACGGCACCGAGCTCGCCGCGCAGAAGGTGGAGCGCGTCCTCACCAACGACCCGGGCACGGGCGTCATGCGGCACGTGGACGCCGGCTACGAGCACGCCGCCGAGGTGGCGCGCGAGCGCGGCGTCCGCATCCCGATGCGGGAGGGCTGAGATGGACGCCGCCCCGGCGCTGCTCGTCGACAACATCGGCCACCTGGTCACCAACGACCCGGCGCTGGGCCGCGGACGCCTCGGCGTGCTGACCGACGCGGCGATCGTCGTCCAGGACGGCCGGGTGGCGTGGGTCGGCGCGGCGTCCGAGGCTCGGGGCAACCCGGCGGACGGCCGGACCGACGCCGGCGGGCGCGCGGTCGTCCCGGGTTTCGTCGAGTCGCACAGCCACCTCGTGTTCGCCGGGGAGCGCGCGGAGGAGTTCGCCGCCCGCATGGCCGGGCAGGCGTACGCGGCCGGCGGCATCCGGACGACGCTGGCGCACACCAGGGCCGCGTCCGACGCGCAGCTGACCGCCAACGTCGACCGGCTGGTCGCCGAATACCTCGCCCAGGGCACCACGACGGTGGAGTGCAAATCCGGCTACGGCCAGACCGTGCGCGACGAGGAGCGCTCGGTGCGCATCGCCGCCGGCCACGCGGACGAGGCGACGCTGCTGGCCGCGCACGTCCTGCCCCCGGAGTTCGCCGGCCGGCCGGACGACTACGTGGCGATGGTGATCGACGAGATGATCCCGGCCTGTGCGCCGCACGCGCGCTGGATCGACGTGTTCTGCGAGCGGGACGCCTTCGACGAGGACCAGTCCCGCGCCGTCCTGTCCACCGGGAAGGCGGCAGGGCTCGGCGTCCGGGTGCACGGGAACCAGCTGACCCAGGGACCGGGCGTGCGGCTGGCCGTCGAGCTCGACGCGGCGTCCGTCGACCACGTCTGCCACACCGACGCCGCCGACATCGAGGCGCTGGCCTCCTCCGACACGGTCGCGACGCTGCTGCCGGGCGCCGACTTCTCCACCCGCAACCGCTACCCGGACGCCCGCGCTCTGCTGGACGCCGGCGTCACCGTGGCGCTGGGCGCGGACTGCAACCCCGGGACGTCCTACACGACGTCGCTGCCGTTCTGCATCGCCGTGGCCGTCCGCGACCTGGGGATGACGCCCGACGAGGCGCTCTGGTCCGCGACCGCCGGCGGGGCGCGGGCGCTGCGCCGCGACGACGTGGGGGTGCTCCGCCCGGGCGCGTCGGCCGACCTGGCACTGCTGGACGCCCCGACGCACCTGCACCTGGCGTACCGGCCGGGGGTCCCGCTGGTGCGCGCCGCGATGAAGGAGGGACGCTGGCATGGCCGGCCCTGACGACCGCTACCCCGCCGTAGCCACCCACGACGCCGCGACCGACCGCCCGCCGAGCGCCTGGTCGGGACGCGACGACGGACCCGGCCCCGAGCACGCCCGCTGGCACACCGTGATGACGGGCTGGCCGCCGGAGCCCCGCCTCGAGCGGGCGGACGCCGTGCTGATCGGGTTCGCGTCCGACGAAGGAGTGCGGCGCAACGGCGGACGCGTGGGCGCCGCGGAGGGTCCGGAGGCGCTGCGCGGCGGGCTGGCCTCGCTGGCCGATCCCGGGCTGGCTCTCGCGGACGCCGGGGACGTCGTCGTCGCCGACGGCGACCTCGAGGCCGGCCAGGCGCGCCTCGGAGCAGTGGTGGCGCGCGTGCTCGAGGCCGGCTCGCTCCCGGTGGTGCTGGGCGGCGGGCACGCCGTGGCCTACGGCAGCTACCGGGGGTGGGCGGCCCACCTCGCGGGGAGGCCCGGCGAGCGGTGGGGCGTCCTCAACATCGACGCCCACTTCGACCTGCGCGCCGACGAGCTGCCCAGCTCCGGCACCCCCTTCCTGCAAATGGCATCCGCGGAGGCCGCCGCCGGGCGCGACGTCCGCTACGCCGTCGTCGGCATCAGCCGCGCCAACAACACCCGGGTCCTCTTCGACGCCGCCGCCGCGCTCGGCGTCCCCTTCCTCGAGGACGACTCCTGCACGCCCGACGCGGTCCGCGCCTTCCTCACGCCCCTGCTGGCGGACGTCGACCGGCTGCACCTGAGCATCGACCTGGACGCCCTGCCCGCCTGCGTGGCGCCCGGCGTCAGCGCGCCGGCCGGCTTCGGCATCGGCCTGGACGCAGTCCGCGCGGCCGTGCGCGCGGTGGCGGCGTCCGGCAAGCTCGGGCTGCTGGAGGTGGCGGAGCTGAACCCGCGCTTCGACGTGGACGCCCGCACCGCGCGCACGGCGGCACGGCTGATCGACGAGGCCCTGCGCACACACGCCGCGGCGAACGCACGACCGTCCTGACGCCTGGCCGGCCCGCGCTGCTACCGTCGGGCGATGGCCGAGTCGAGCGCATCACCCGCGGTGGGACGCGCCCTCGACGTGCTGACCTACCTGGCCGAACGCACCGGCACCGTGCCCGCGGCCACGCTCGCCCGCGACCTGGGCCTGCCCCGCTCGAGCCTCTACCACCTGCTCACCGCGCTGACCGAGCGCGGGTTCGTGCTCCACGTCCCCGAGGCGCGCGGCTACGCGCTCGGCGCGGCAGCGTACCGGCTGGCGAGTTCCTTCACCGGGCACGAGCAGCTCGAGCGGACCGCCCGTCCGGTGCTGACGCGCATCGCGGCTCGGCACGAGATCGTGGTGCACCTGGGCATCCTGCGCGGCGCGAACACGCTGTACCTCGCCAAGGAACACCCGCCGCGCGAGTCCGACCTGGAACCCACGCTGGTCACCGAGATCGGGGTCCTGCTGCCGGCGCACCTGACCGCGAACGGACGCGCGATCCTCGCCCAGCTCGGCCCGGCGACCGTGCGGGCGCTGTTTGCCCGGCCGGCGGACTTCACGTCACGCACCGGACGCGGCCCGCGGTCGGCCGCCGAGCTGCTGGCCGAGTTGGAGGCCGAACGCCGGCGCGGCTGGTCGGAGGAGGTCGAGCTCGTCACCCCGGGGCTGCGCTCGGCGGGCGCCCCGGTGTTCGACCTGCACGGCCAGGCGATCGCGGCCGTGAGCTGCACCTGGCGCTCCCGCGTCGCGCTGCGTGAGCCCGGCCCGCTGGTGGACGCCGTGGTCGCCGGTGCGCAGGAGATCACCCGGCGTTTGCAGGGGCGTTGACCCCACGTCCGACTCCCACGGACGGCCGGGGGTCGTCCTCCGCGATCAACGTCCTGCCCGCGCTGCTGGACCGACTCCCACGGACGTCCGGGGTTGCCCAGCGACTTACAGCAGCGGACCGGTGACGCTCTCGGCGGCCTCGACGAGCGCGCCGGACTTCACCAGCTCGACGACCGCCTCGATCTCCGGGGACAGGAACCGGTCTGGCCCGGGCCCGGCGACCACCTCCCGGATCCGGTCGCGCACGGCCGCGGTGGCGTCGGCGGGCGACGACGCGCGCAGGTCGAGCCCGCGGGCGGCGGTCAGGGCCTCGCCCGCCAGCACGCGGGCCAGCCCGTCGATCGCGCGGCGCAGCTTGCGCGCGGCGTGCCAGCCGAGCGAGACGTGGTCCTCCTGCATCGCCGAGCTGGGGATCGAGTCAACGGACGCCGGGACGGCCAGCCGCTTCAGCTCGGCGACGACCCCGGCCTGCATGTACTGCAGGATCATGTGGCCCGAGTCGACGCCCGGGTCGTCGGCGAGGAACGGAGGCAGCCCGTGGCTGCGCTTCACGTCGAGGAAGCGGTCGGTGCGCCGCTCGCTCATCGACGCCAGGTCGGCGACCGCGATCGCCAGGAAGTCGAGCGCGTACGCGACCGGCGCGCCGTGGAAGTTCCCGTTGCTCTCCACCCGGCCGTCGAGCGTGACCACGGGGTTGTCGATCGCGGACGCCAGCTCGTTCGCGGCGACGCGGCGGGCGTGCTCGAGCGTGTCGCGTCCGGCGCCGGCGACCGCGGGGGCGCAGCGCAGCGAGTAGGCGTCCTGAACGATCGGGCCGTCCGGGCCCTCGTGGCTCTCCACCAGCGGCGACCCCTGCAGCAGCAGCCTCATGTTCGCCGCGGCGGCCGCCTGACCGGGCTGCGGACGCAGCGCCGCGAGGTCCTCGGCGAAGACCCGGTCGGTGCCGAGCAGCCCCTCCACCGAGAGTGCCGCCGTGATGTCGGCGGTGGTGAAGAGCATCCCGAGGTCGTGGCACGCGAGCACGAGCATGCCGAGCATGCCGTCGGTGCCGTTGATGAGGGCCAGCCCCTCCTTCTCGGCGAGCACGACCGGCTCGATCCCGGCCTCGGCCAGCGCCTCGCGGGACGGCCGGCGCTCGCCGCGGGCGTCCCGGACGTAGCCCTCCCCCATCAGCGCCAGCGCGCAGTGCGCCAGCGGCGCGAGATCGCCCGAGCAGCCCAGCGACCCGTACTCGTGCACGACGGGGGTGATCCCCGCGTTCAGCATCGCCGCGTACGTCTCGACGACCACCGGACGGACGCCGGTGCGCCCGGTCGCCAGGGTCGACAGGCGCAGCAGCATGAGCGCGCGGACGACCTCGCGCTCCACCTCCAGCCCGGAGCCCGCGGCGTGCGACCGGATCAGCCCCTGCTGCAGCTGGGTGCGCCGGTCCGCGGGAATGTGCCGGGTGGCCAGCGCGCCGAAACCGGTCGACACCCCGTAGACGGGACGGTCGGACGCGGCGAGCGCCTCGATGTGCCGGCGGGTGCCGGCCACGGCGTCCATCGCCTCGGCGCTGACGCGGACCGGGGCGTCGTGCCGGGCGACGGCGACGACGTCGGATGAAGAGACGGGCCCGATGCCCACCTCGACGGGTGCTGCGACCATGGGGGTTCCTGACTGTACGACCGTGCGTGCGGCGCCTTACGGCGTGCGCGCCAACGTGGCGGCGACAACGCCGGACAGGGGCCGGAACCGCACGCTCGGCGCACCCGTCGCCCGCACACTACCCGGCGGCGGGAGCGCCGACGAATCGGCGCCCGTGGCCGCCCCCTCGGGTCAGTCGAGGGCCGGCGTCCAGGGCTCGCCGGAGGTGAGGTCGTGCCAGTCCAGGTCGGTCAGCTTGTCGATGTTGGTCCCGATCAGCCCGAGCCCGCGCTCGTTCAGCAGCGCCTCGTGGATCGGGAAGCCGAGCGGCGCGCCGAGTTCCCGGACGAAGTCAACATGCTCCTTCAGCGCGGCCCACGGCCCCATCGCCGGGAGCGCCAGCACGTCGACGCCCCGAGGCACGGTCGCCAGGGAGTCGCCGGGATGGAACAGGGTGGGCTCGCCCTCGCAGCTCAGCACCAGGCCGACGTTCCCGACGCGCGGGATGTCGCGGTGGATCACCGCGTGCAGTCCGCCGACGGCGTCCACGTGCACCGAACCGAGATCGATGGAGGTGTCCGCGGCGAGGGGCTCGGCCCGCTCCAGCGGCACCTTCTCGGTGACCGACGGCTCGACGTACACGAGCGCCTGCGGGTTGTCGGCGAGCAGGCCGGGGACGCGCTCGGGGTCGATGTGGTCGGGGTGCTGGTGGGTCACGAGGACGGCGTCCAGGTCGGTCAGCCCGTGCCAACCGTCGCTGAACGCGCCCGGATCGAAGAGGATGCGCTTGCCGTCCACCTCGACGAGGACGGCCGCGTGCCCCAGATGCGTGATCTTCATGCCCCCAGTCTCACCCCGCCCGTCCCCTGTGACCAGCGGTTCGCCCGCCCGACACCCGCGCGGTCTGGTCCCTGGGCCCGGCAGGTGGTGGACTGAGGCACGACCACCGACGAGGGGAGCGACGAATGACCAGGCTGCGCGAGGTTCAGGTGACGATCGACTGCGCCGATGTGGACGCCCAGGCGACGTTCTGGTGCGAGGTGCTCGGCTACCGCCTCGAGCCGCCGCCCGGGGAGTTCGCCAGCTGGGACGACGCGCTCGACGCGTGGGGCGTCCCGGAGTCGGAGCGGCACACGCGCAGCGCCGCCGTCCCGCCGGAGGGCGAGCCCGGCCCGCGGTTGTTCTTCCAGGCTGTCCCGGAGCCGAAGACGGCCAAGAACCGCCTGCATCTGGACGTCCGCGCAGCCCCCGGGCTACGCGGCGAGGAGCGGATGGCGACCCTGCAGGCCGAGTCCGATCGGCTCGTCGCGCTGGGAGCCCGCCAGGTGCGCCGCGTCGAGGCCGATGACGCCATGGAGGCGGGGTTCATCTGGATGGAGGACCCCGAGGGCAACGAGTTCTGCCTCGACTGAGGACGGCCGAGCCGTCCCGGCCCCGGATCAGTCCTCGGCGAGGAGGCGGCCGACGATCTCGCCGGCGCGCTCGCAGTCGCCGCGGTTGACGTCCAGGTGCGTCACGGCTCGCACGCGGCGCCCGCCGACCACGGACAGCGCCACCCCCTGCTCGGCCGCCCGCGCGACGACCTCGGTGGCCGGACGTCCGCCGGTGGGCACAACGACGATGTTGGTCTGCGGCGCGGCGGGAGCCTCGGGGGCGTACCGCGCGACAGCCTCGGCGAACACGCCGGCCGCGGCGTGGTCGTCGCTGAGCCGGTCGATGTGGTGATCCAACGCATAGGACGCCGCGGCCGCCAGCCCGCCGGCCTGCCGCCAGCCCGCGCCCAGGCGCTTGCGCTGGACGCGGCAGCGGGCGATCGTCTCTGCCGAGCCGAGCAGCATCGAGCCGACGGGGGCGCCGAGGCCCTTGCTGAAGCAGACGCTGACGGTGTCGAACAGCGCGCCGTACTCGGCGAAATCCACCCCGGTGGCGACGGCGGCGTTCCAGATGCGGGCGCCGTCGAGGTGCAGGCCGACGCCGGCGTCCCGGCACAGCCGCGAGACCGCGCGCAGGTGCTCGAGCGGCTGAATCGTGCCGCCGCCGAAGTTGTGGGTGTTCTCCAGCTCGACCGCGCCGGTCGAGACGAGGTAGGGGCCGGCGTCCGGGCTGAGCAACTGCTCGATCTGGGCGAGCTCGGCGACGCCGTCGTCGGTGACCCAGGTGCGCATGGTGACGCCGGCGTTGGCGGCGTGCGCGCCCATCTCGGCTCGGGCGATGTGCGCGCCCGCGTCGCAGAGCACCTCCTGGCCGGGCTCGACCAGCGACCACACGCCGAGCTGGTTCGACAGCGAGCCGCTCACGCAGAACAGTCCCGCCTCGAGCCCGAACTGGGCGGCCACCCGCTGCTCCAGCGCGTTGACCGTCGGGTCCTCGGCGTAGACGTCGTCGCCCAGCGCCGCGGCCGCCATGGCCTCCACCATGCCCGGCGTGGGTCGGGTGACGGTGTCGCTGCGCAGGTCGATCACGCGAGCTCGACCGCCTCGAACGCCTGCACCGGGTTGCTTCCGCGCTTGATGCGGTCGTTGTTGAGCCGCTCGGCCACGTAGAAGGCCAGCTCGAGCGACTGGTTGCGGTTGAGGCGCGGATCGCAGGCGGTCTCGTAGCGGTTCGAGAGGTCCTGCTCGGCGAGGTCATCGACGCCGCCGACGCACTCGGTGACGTCGCTACCGGTCAGCTCGATGTGGATGCCGCCGGGCCACGTGCCGAGCTGCTCGTGCACGTCGAAGAAGCCGTTGACCTCCTCCAGCACCTGGTCGAACGCGCGGGTCTTGAAGCCGTTCGACGTCGAGAACGTGTTCCCGTGCATCGGATCACACACCCACACGACCTCGTGGCCGGACGCCTCGACGCCCTCGATGATCGCCGGCAGCGCGTCGCGCACCTTGCCGGCGCCCATCCGGGCGATCACGGTCAGGCGTCCGGGCTCGTGGTCGGCGTCCAGCGCGTCGGCGAGCGCCACGACGTCCTCCGGCGCGGCCTTCGGGCCGACCTTGAGGCCCAGCGGGTTGCGCAACCGGCGCAGCAGGTCGATGTGCGCGCCGTCCAGCTGGCGGGTGCGCTCGCCGATCCACAGCATGTGCCCGGAGGTTCCGTACGGCAGGCCGGTGCGCGAGTCGATGCGGGTCAGCGCCTGCTCGTACTCCATCAGAAGCGCCTCGTGCGAAGCGTAGAAGTCGATCGTGTGGAACGCCTCGTCGTCCACGCCGCAGGCGACCATGAACGCCAGCGCCCGCTCGATCTCGGCCGACAGCGCCTCGTAGCGCGCCTCCACGTTGGAGTTGCGGACGAACGCCGAGTTCCACGAGTGCAGGCTGCGCAGGTCGGCGAAACCGCCCTGAACGAACGCCCGGACGAGGTTCAACGTCGCGGCCGACATGTTGTACACCTCGACGAGCCGCTTCGGATCGTGCACGCGGTCCTCGGGGGTGAACGCGAGCCCGTTGACCGCGTCACCGCGGTACGACGGCAGCGTCACGTCGTCGCGGGTCTCGGTGTCGCTGCTGCGCGGCTTCGCGTACTGGCCGGCGATACGTCCCACCTTCACCACCGGCACCTGCGCCGCATACTGCAGCACCATCGCCATCGACAGCTGCACGCGCAGCGTGTCGCGGATGGAGGCCGCACGGACGTTGCTGAACGTCTCCGCGCAGTCGCCCGCCTGCAGCAGGAACGCGCGTCCCGCGGACGCCTCCGCGAGGCGGCTCTTCAGCGCGTCCGCCTCGCCCGCGAAGACCAGCGGTGGGCGGCGGCGCAGCTCCGCGACGACGCGCCCGACCGCCGCGGCGTCCGGGTAGGTGGGCTGCTGGGCGGCGCCGATGGAACGGAGGTGCTCGAGCGTGGGGATCAGGTCAGACACGCGCGACACTTTACGCGAGCCGTCCGGCCCGGGCCGGGCTGTTCATCTCGCAGCGGACGGCCGCGGCGCTCCTCAGGACTGCGCGGGCGGCTCGGGCGCCGGTTTGCCATCCCCCGGACGCTCCTTGATGCGGCGGTCGGCCTCCTCGGCGCTCATGCTGCCGTACTTCACCGACGTCCCATAGGCGTCGACGTAGGTCAGGTCGCCGAGCTCCTGGATCGCGGCCATCACCTCGTCCGTGACCCAGCGGATGACGGCGCGGTCGTCCTCGGCGCCGTCGTAGCGGGAGAAGTCCAGCGGCTTCCCGACGCGGACGACGGGGTGGTCGGCCCACGGAATGCCCAGCACCTTGCGCGACACCTCGGAGCCGACCATGGCGATGGGGATAACCGGGACCCGCGCGGCCAGCGCCATGCGCGCCACCCCCGTCTTGCCCTTGTAGAGGCGGCCGTCGGGCGACCGGGTTCCCTCGGGGTAGATGCCGACGAGGTGGCCCTCCTGCAGCACCTCCAGCACCGGCTCCATGCCGGCCATGGACGCTCGGCCACCCGACCGGTCGAGCGGCACCTGCCCGATCGCCTTCAGGAACCACGCGATGACCTTCGAGAGGAAGCCGCGGTTTCCCGCGAACAGCTCGGCCTTGGCGGGGAACGTGACGCGTCGCTTCATGAGCGCGGGCATCACCAGGGTGTCCAGCGCCGAGACGTGGTTGCTGGCGAGTACCGCCCCTCCGTGCCGCGGGACGTTCTCCAGCCCCTCGACGCGGGAATGCCAGCCCAACGTCACGACCGGCCGGACAAGGACGAACTTGAAGAACCAGTACCACACTGGCGACCACCTCCTAGAGCGGGACAACACTACAAACCAACCCCCTAGCATGTCGCCATGGCACTCAAAGACTCCGCCCAGCCGTTCCACCAGCCCGGCGACGACACCGGCGTCCTCTTCCTCCACGGGTTCACCGGCAGCCCGCACGCCATGCGCGCGTGGGCGGAGCGGACGGCCGAGGCGGGACACACGGTCGCGGTCCCCCGGCTGCCCGGCCACGGCACCACGTGGCAGGAGCTGGCCCGCACCGACTGGATCGACTGGTACGCGACCGCCGAGCGGGAGTTCCTGACGCTCACGCGGTCGTGCGCGCGGGTGTTCGTCGCGGCGCTGTCGATGGGCGGTGCGCTGGCCCTGCGGTTGGCCGAACGCCACCCCGACCTCATCTCCGGGCTGTTGCTCGTCAACCCGGCGCTGACGTCGGCGAACCGGTTGCTGCCGCTCGCCGGGCCGCTGCACCACGTGATGAAGTCCCAGCCGGCGATCGCCAACGACATCGCCAAGCCGGGGATCTCGGAGAAGGCCTACGAACGCACGCCCGTCCGCGCCGGGCACCAGCTCAACCTGTTGTGGAACGACGTCCGGCCCTACCTCGACCTGGTGACCGCGCCGATCCTGCTGTTCCGCTCGGCGATCGACCACGTCGTGCCA
This sequence comes from Nigerium massiliense, assembly GCF_000826085.1. Taxonomy (GTDB): domain Bacteria; phylum Actinomycetota; class Actinomycetes; order Propionibacteriales; family Propionibacteriaceae; genus Propioniciclava; species Propioniciclava massiliense. The sequence continues at coordinate 1,041,102 of NZ_CCYM01000003.1, forward strand.
CCGTCGTCCGCGGAGCTGATCCGGCGGCAGACGTCCTCGATGGAGATCGACGAGGTGACGCTGCTGAACAGCTTCCACGTGGCGACCCTCGACTGGGACGCCGACCTGATCGCCGAGCGCTCGCTGGACTTCATCGCCGGCCATCCCGCCCGCCGGGAGGACGCCCAGCCGAGCGCCGCCTGGTAGCCCGCGACAAGAGGCGGCGCGATCAGCCCAGCGCGGCCCGGTAGGCCCCCAGCGGGTCGCGCGGCTCGGGACGCCGCGTCGGCTCGGCGATCCAGGCCAGCGTCGCGGCCCGGCCGTCGCGGGCGATGAGAGCTTCGACGGCCACCTCGGCCAGCGCGTAGGCGGTCTCGCCGTCTACGCCGGGGGCGGCGAGTTCCTCGGGCGTGGGAAGCGCTGCCGGCACGCCGCGCGACACGCGGCGGCGTACCAGTTCGGCGTTGCGGGCGGACTGCGCGCGGTCGAGCTCGGTGCCGACGGACTCGGCCAACCCCTCCACCGCCCACAGCGGCGCGGGCGAGCCCGCAGATCGCGTCGCGACGTGGACGCCCTCGTGCGCCAGCAACCCGGCCCGCGCGTCCGGGCGCACGGAGGTCACGTTGACCACGATGCGAGGCGGCCCCGAGGAGCTCGCCACGGTCGTCGCCGCCGTGCCGGCCGCCTCCTCCAGCGGACGCCCGGTCGCTCGCGCCATCGCGGCGGCGTCCGCGGGCAAAACGAGGGACAGCGCCCCGTCCCAGCCCGGTGCGTCCAGCCGCGCGGAGACGTGCCGCGCCGCCCGGTCGGCGGCCGACGACCAGCCCGCCACGACGTCCCGGGGCACCCGGGTCGAGGCGAGCGTCCCGCCGCGCACCCCCGGCGTGAACGTGACCTCATCGCCCAGCCACAGCGGCGTGACGCCCTTCCCGCGCAGCGCGCCGATGGCACCATCCGAGGCCACGAGCACCGCGAGCCGCTCCCCCGCTGGCACGGCCTCGCCGGGGCTGGCCCAGCGCACCTCGAGCTCCGGCCCGGCGGCGACGATGTCCGCCACGGGCATCGCCCGCCAGTTGCGCCACAGGCGCGCGCCCAGGGCCGCCATGGGACCGGCGGTGAAGCCGCGGGCGAACCTGGCCTCGTCCCCTGAGCGCAGCGCGGCGACCAGCGCCGCGGCGAGGGCACGCGCCCGCTCGTCCGACGGCGCCCCGAGCGAGGAGCCGCCGGTCGACGCCGTGGCATCGACCCCGCGGCCGCTTCCGCCTGACGGGACGGCCGGCCGCCCGGTCGCAGCAGTCACCGAAGCGCCCCATGGCGCCCCTCGCCCGGGTCCCGAGGCACAGCCGCCCAGGACGACGAGCGCCGCCGCCCCCAGCAGGGAGCGGCGGCGCACAGGTCCGTCGATCAAGCGGCGTCAGCCGACGATGCGGCGGGCGGTGTTGAACTTGGCCGGGTAGGCGGCGAACTTCTGCAGCACGATGTCGACGCGGGTGTTGCGCGCGTGGACGATGTAGCCGCTGCCGGCATACATGGCCACGTGGCTGATCGGGCTGTAGTAGAAGATCAGGTCGCCGGGCTTCATGGCGTAGCGGGAGACCCAGCGGCCGCGCCTGGCCTGGACGCGCGAGGAGTGCGGCAGGCCCACGCCGATCTGGCGGTAGGAGGCCAGCATGAGGCCGGAGCAGTCGAAGCGCCACGGGCCGGTCGCGCCCCAGACGTACTGGCTCTTGCCGACGCGGGACAGGGCGTAGGAAACAACCTTGCGCATCCGGGCGTCCTTGATGTTGCTGGCGATGCTCAGCGACTGGGCGCCGGTGGCCTGGGCGGCACCGGCCAGCTGATCGGCCTGGACGCCGCCCTGCGCGGCGACCTTCGCGGCGTCGGCGATCGCGGCCTGCTGCTCGGACGCGGTGGCCTCGGACCGAGCGCGCTCGGTGGCCGCCTCGTCCTCGAGGACCTTCTGGTTCTCGGGCGAGAGGCTGTTGAGCAGGCTGTCGCCCTCGGCGGCCTTCGCGTCGCCCTGGGCGGCGAGCTGGCCGAGGGTCTGCTTGGCGGCGGCGACCCCGGATGCCTGGGCGGCGGCGGCGTTGTTCAGCTGCGCCAGCTTGTCGGCCTGGACGGTGAACTCGCGGACGACCGCGGCATCGGCGCCCTTGGTGGAGAAGCGGGAGACGGCGGCCGCGACCGCGGCCTTTGCCTTGGCGTCGACCTTCGCGACCTCGGCCTGCTGGGCGGCGGCCTGCTTGCGGGCGACATTGAGGCGGGCGGTCGCGTTGTCGACCTTGATGGCCTGCTCGGCGTAGTTCTCTTCGATCGCCTTGGACTCACCCTCGATACGGGCGATGTCGGCCTTCACCTTCTCGATGGAGGGGGCCGGGGCGGGGGCGGCGACGGCCTCGGGCGACGAGAACCCGGTGATCGACAGGGCGGAGGTCAGGGAGACGACGGCGGCGGAAACCAGGAACTTACGGCTGCGGGACACGAGTAGTCACGCTCCTTCAAAGGACAAGGGATGTGGTCAAGCGGGAGTTCGGACATCCGCAGTTTCAGGACGCACAGCGCGGGGAAGCTGAAGGTTCCTGGGACGTTCCTGAGAAAGAGTAAGCGAATCTCTCAACAAAATCGAGCCCGATGCGGAAGTTGACAGCACTTTGCCGAACGAAGCGGCGCCCTCCTACTCGTTTGACCTAGTCAGAGGCATTCACTTTTCGGACGAACTCTGAATGAACGGCGAGAATCGCTCAGGAAAGTTGAGAGTTCGTCTCGAAGAAGCCACACAGCGGTCTCACAGGAGGGCCCGAGGCGGCGGCGTTATCAACCTCGGGTCACACCTGATCACGCCGCGATGACGCGGCAGCTACCGCGGGGCCGGCGCCCCGGACAAGCGAAGCCCCAGCCAAGCAAAACCGCAGACAAGCAAAGCCCCCGGACAAGCAAATCCCCCGACACGCGACGGCCGGCGCCGCGTGTCGGGGGCAGATGCTGAGAAAGACTCAGAGGAAGCGACGGGCGCCGGAGAACGGGGCGGCGTAGGAATCCAGCGACTGGATCACGACGCCGACGCGCGTGTTGCGGGCGTGGACGAACATGCCGTCGCCGACGTAGATACCGACGTGGTGCACCGGGGTGTACCAGAAGATCAGGTCGCCCGGCTTGAGGTCCTGCTTGGCGACCGGGGTGCCCATGCTGAACTGGATGCGCGAGGAGTGCGGCAGCGAGACCCCGGCCGAGCGGTAGGCCATCAGGGTCAGGCCGGAGCAGTCGAAGGAGTCGGGCCCCGCGGCGGCCCACACGTACGACTTGCCGACCTGGGCGCGAGCGAAACTCACGGCCGCAGCCGCGCGAGCGCTGACCTCAGCGCTCGCGGGACGCGTCGCCGTGCTCGCGGCCGCGCCCTGGGACGTCGCCTGCGGACCCGCCTGCGGGACGGTCGCCTGCTGCGCCGCCGCCTGGCGGGCCGCCGCCTTCTGCGCCGCGGCCTGCTGGGCGGCGGCGCGCGCGGCCGCCTCGGCGGCCAGACGCTGCTGCTCCTCGACCTCGCGACGCTCCTGCTCCGCGAGTGCCGCACGCTCGGCCTGGCTCAGCTTGTTCAGCACCGCGGACGCCTGCGCGACCTTGGCCTTGGACTGGTTCGACAGGTCGGAGAGCCGCTTGGAGTTCTTCGCCTTGTTGGCGAGCTCGACGTCCGCGGCGCGGCGCAGGTCGGACAGGTTGGCCTGCTCGGCCTGGTAGCGCTGGATCAGGGCGTTGGTGTTCTCGCCCACCTTGCTGGCCGTCGAGATGCCCTTCAGGAACGAGTCGGGGTCGCCGCTGACGAAGATCTTCGTGGTGGTGTCGAGGCCCTGCTGCTGGAAGTCGGCGCGGGCGAGGTCGCGCACCTGCGCGGCCAGCGCGTCCGTCTTCTTCTGCTGCGCTGCGATGTCGGCCTTGAGGGCGTCCACCTTCTGCTGGCTCTGCTGCACCTGCAGCTTGGCCTGCATGTAGTCCTCTTCGATGCCGCTGGCCTCGACGTCGAGCCGGTCGAGCTCGGCGCGGGCGGCCGCGACGGCCTCCGTCGCCTTGGCGGCCTTCTGGCGCGCGGCCGCGACGGCGGCGGGGTCCGCATGGGCGATGGTCGGCACCGAGCCCAGGGACAGGACGGATGCCAGGGTCACGCTCGCCGCAGCGAGCAGTACCGCACGGGGTCGAGACACCCAGACTCCTTCGGGGGAAAAGCGGCGCGATGCAGCCCGATCGGGGGAGTCGATCAGGGGCGGCGAGCCGAGAACTGGTCCGCCAACAAGGATAAGGAAATCCTGAGCGGGAGCCAAGACGGGTGACCCTCCCTTCATCCGCTGTTCACGTCTGGGGACGCTAGCGTGTTCGCCGTGACCCGACAGCCCAGACGCACCCCTTGAACCCGGCGATCCGGCCTCACACCAGACCGGCACCGAGAGGATCATCGCCTTCACCGCCGCCGCGGTGGCCATCGCGCTGACGCTCTTGGTGCTGCCCCTGATGGAGTCGGTCTCGGAGGCCACCCGGACGCATCTGCGGGTGCCCACCGCCGTGTGGCTCGACGAGAACCAGGGCGCGATCACCGGCTTCCTGATGTCTTTCGTGCTGGTCGCCGCCTACTGGACCATGCACCACGGCGCCATGCGCGACGTGCGCCGCTTCACCGGAACCATGCTCGCGGCCAACTTCCTGTGGATCCTCGCGATCGTGCTGATGCCCGTCACCACCGGCATCACGATCGCGTTCAGGGACGACCCCGTGCAGGCAGCGGTCTACCTCGGCAACTTCGTGCTGATCGCCGTCGCGCTGGGCTGGATCCAGATCGAGACGCTGCGCCGTCCCGACATCCAGGCCCCGTCACCCGGACAGTGGACGCGACTCGGCGCCACGGTGGCGACCCTCCTGGCACTGCTCGTGTGCTTCGTGCTTGTCGTCTGGACGCCGCTCGGCTGGGCGGGCATGTTCGGCATGCTCCTGATCGGCGTGCTCGCTCGGCCGATCGGAAAGCTCCTGCGCAACCGCTTCGCCCACTGACCTCTGCGATGAGAGCGCTGCTCCCCACCGACGAGCTCACTGCGCCCGCACGTGCCGCAGGGGCGGCAGCATGCCCGTCCCGGCGAAGAGTTGCAGCACCCGCTGCTCCTCCCCCGTGAGTTCGGGCGCGCCGCTCTCACCCGGGACGCCCAGCAGCACCGAGATGACGCAGTCGGAGCACGCGGCCCCGCGAACCTCGCACCGGCCGCAATCAACGATCATCGTGTCCATGGCCCGACCCTGACAGCAGGCTCCGACATTTTCGGCGTCCCAGCCGCTCTCCTCCGTCACCGCCCCTCGCACAGGGATCCCGTCAGCACCCCGACGCAAAACTGTCGGTGGCGGCGCCTAGCGTCTCGCCCATGACCGCGACCGCCTCCTTCCAGCCGTCCTTCACCGACCTGGGCCGCCACCTGGCGACCGTCCCGTTCGTCGTCGTCGACCTCGAGACCACGGGCAGTTCGGCGGACGACACGATCACCGAGGTGGGTGCGGTCAAGGTGTGCGGCGGCGAAACACTCGGCGAGTTCCAATCGCTGGTCAACCCGCATGTGCACATCCCACCGCTCATCTCGGTGCTGACGGGCATCACCGATTCCCTGGTCGCCACCGCTCCGGCCCTCGATGAGGTGCTGCCCGCCTTCCTGGAGTTCGCGCGGGGCTGCGTCATCGTCGCCCACAACGCCCGGTTCGACGTGGGCTTCCTGCGCAGGGAATGCGAGCGCCGCGGCTACCCGTGGGACCACCCCGACGTCGTCGACACGGTCGGGCTGGCCCGCGGCGTCCTCACCCGCGACGAGGTGCCCAACTGCAAGCTCGCGACCCTCGCTCGGCACTTCCGGGTCGCCGAAGCGCCCAACCATCGCGCTCTCACCGACGCCCGGGCCACCGTCGAAGTGCTCCACGGCCTGCTGGAGCGGGTGGGCAATCTCGGGGTCAGCACGCTGGAAGACCTCGGCGAGTTCACCCGCGGCGTCTCCCCCGAGCGGCGCGCCAAGCGTGTCTGGGCGCACGACCTTCCCCACAAGCCAGGCGTCTACCAGTTCTACGCCGATCTCAGCGACGCCGACGGACGCCCCCGACGCGAGGTGCTCTACGTCGGCAAGAGCGTGGACATCGCCACCCGCGTGCGCAGCTACTTCACCGCGTCCGAGAAGCGGCCGCGCATGGAAGAGATGGTGCGGATCGCATCGGGAGTCGAAGCCACGGTGTGCCGCACCCCGCTGGAGGCCGAGGTGCTCGAGCTCCGGCTGATCGCCCGGCACGCCCCGCGCTACAACCGCCGCTCCAAGTTCCCGCAGAGGCAGGTGTGGCTCAAACTGACCGACGAGGCGTTCCCGCGGCTGTCGATCGTGACCAAGGTCGGGGACGACGGCGCGTCCTACTTCGGCCCGATGGGCGGACGCACCGCGGCCGAGCAGGTGCTGCTCGGGGTCTACGACGCCTACCCGCTGCGCCAGTGCACCGAGCGGCTCTCCCCCAGGAAGCCACGGACGGCCTGCGCGCTCGGCGAGATGGGTCGGTGCTGCCGCCCGTGCGACGCGAGCGTGACGGTCGACGAGTACGCCGAGGTCGCCGCGGCCGTGCGGGACGGGCTGACGCGCGACATCCGGCCGGTCCTGCAGGCCAATCGCAGCCGGCTGCGCACGCTCGTCCAGCAGGAGCGCTTCGAGGAGGCGGGACAGCTCACCATCCGGGCCGAGGCCCTGCTGCGCTCGTCGCTGAGGTTCCAGCGCATCGCGTCCTTGGCCAGGTGCCCGGAGATCGTGGCCGCCTACGCAGCCGACGGCGGCTGGGAGATCCACGTCATCAGGTTCGGACGCCTCGCCGCGTCCGCCTTCGCCCGGCGGGGCGAGGTGCCCCAGGCCGTCGCGCGGGACGCCGTCCGCGTCGCCGAGACGGTCGCCCGGCCGCACGCCCCGTTGCCGGCCGGGCTCATCGAGGAGACCGAGCGCATCGCGGCGTGGCTGGAACGTCCGGGCGTCCGGCTCATGACGGTCGAGGGCGACTGGAACTGGCCGATCAACTCCGGGGTCCCCGCCGACGAACTGCCCAGGCAGCTCCTAGGATGACGCCCATGATCACCGCCATTGTCTTCATCAAGGCCGACGTCGCACAGATTCCGGAGGTCGCCGAAGAGGTGGCCTCCCTCGACGGGGTCTCCGAGGTGTACTCGGTGACGGGCGTCATCGACCTCATCGCGCTGGTTCGCGTGCGCTCGCACGACCAGGTCGCCGAAGTGGTCACCGGCCGCGTCAACAAGGTGCCCGGCATCCTCAGCACCGAGACCCACATCGCCTTCCGCACCTACAGCTCGCACGACCTCGAGGCCGCTTTCTCCCTGGGGGACTGACCCGGAACCCAGCCTGGTCCGCCCACGGGACAAGCCGGTGCCGTGGAGACGATCGAGGGCCGCAGCACATCGCTGCGGCCCTCAACGTTGGGCTGGACTCGTCGAGCCCGGCTCGATCAGGACTCGGAGATCTCCACCGACTCGATCACGACCGGATCGACGGGACGGTCCATGCGGCCGGTCTTGACGCCCGCGATCTCCGTCACGACGTCGCGGCTGGCCTGGTCGGCCACCTCGCCGAAGATCGTGTGACGGAAGTTGAGGTGCGGCGTCGGCGCCACGGTGATGAAGAACTGCGAGCCGTTGGTCGCGGGGCCGGCGTTCGCCATGGCGAGCAGGAACGGCTTGTTGAACGACAGGTCGGGGTGGAACTCGTCGCCGAACTGGTAGCCGGGGCCGCCGGTGCCGGTGCCCAGCGGGTCACCGCCCTGGATCATGAAGCCGTCGATGATGCGGTGGAAGATGAGGCCGTCGTAGAACCGGCCCTTGGTGGCCTGGCCCGTCTCGGGGTCGCGGTATTCCTTGGTCCCCTCGGCGAGGCCGACGAAGTTCTCCACCGTGTGGGGCGCCTGCTCGGCGAAGAGGTCGATGACGATGTCCCCGTGGTTGGTGTGCAACGTAGCTTTCTGAGCCACGGACGGCTCCTTTCTGCGGTCAAGATCTGAAGCTTTCTGCGGTCAAGATCTGAAGCGTGCCCACCCATCTTTGCAGAATCATCACGCGCGCTCATTCTCGCTGTCGCCCTGGTCCGGCCGCGGGTACGGTGGAGCGCACGCGATTACGCGACAACACGTCAACCATGGAGGACACGTGAAACGCAAGAACTTCTTCGACAACGTCGGTGACAACACCCACAGCGTCGCCGAGCGAGGTCGTGACGCCCTGCACCAGGCCGGCGACCTCGTGGCCGAGTTGGGCGACGCCCTCGCGCCCAAGGCTCAGAAGGTCGCCAACCAGGTGGGCCCCAAGGCCCGCGATCTGGCCGACAACGTCCACGACTTCGTCGACGAGCGCGGCACCCAGCTGCGCAAGCAGGGCGCCCGGCTCGCCAGCGACACGCGCAGCAACCTGCAGCCGTACCTCGACCAGGCCGCCGACCGTGTCCAGCCGTATGTGGATGAGGCTCGCGATCGCATTCAGCCGCTGGTGGACACCGGCCGGAAGCGCCTCGAGAAGGACGTTCTGCCGCGCATCAACGACGCGCTGAACGAGGTCGCCCAGGATCCGCGCTCGCAGGAGGCCGCCCGTCGCCTCAACGCCGCGCGCCTCGCCCTCGCCGGCGAGATCGACGTCCCCACCACCAAGAAGCAGAAGCGCCGCAGCGTTGTGGGGACCGTCCTGAAGGTCGTCCTCGCCGCCGGACTGCTGAGCGCGGTTGTTTTCGCCGTCAAGAAGCTCCTCGCCCCGGCCGACTCCGGCTGGCAGGCCCACGAGCCGAGCGCCGGCTACCGGGTCGACCCGAGCACCTTCGGCACCTCGACCACGACCGCCGCCGACACGGTGGACGACAAGGGCGGCGATTCGCTCGACGCGAAGGACGACAAGCCCGCGGCCGCGCCCACCACGACCGGCGATGCCGATCGTTCCGACCTCGATGGGTCCCTGGAGGGCGAGAGCGACCCTTTCGTCGTTAGCCCCTACGGCGAGGGCTCCTACGTCGGCAACGAGCCGCCGGAGGGCTTCGCCATCAAGGGCAACGAGCGGTCGATGAAGTACCACGTCCAGGGCAAGGACGGCTACGACCGCACCATCGCCGACGTCTGGTTCAACTCGGAAGAGGCCGCGCAGGCCGCCGGGTTCACCAAGGCGCAGCGCTAGTCCCGCACCGCGGGGCTCCTCCCGCGCCACCCGCAGGGGGTCCGGTTCGTCCGGGCCCCCTGCGCTGTGTCCGGCGTAGTGTTCGCGCATGGAGCTCGTCCACGCCGGTCTCGCGCTGGCCGCGGGGGCGCTCACGGGAGGGGCGGCGATTCCCGTCCTGAGGCGACTGCCGGAGCCGCTGGACGACCCCGACGTCGCGGGCAAGCGCCCCTACGCGACGCTCGCGACCCCTTGGTTCGCGTTCGGAGTGACGGTGGCGAGCGCGGCGGCCTCGACCCTGGTGGCCGCAGCCGTGACGCCCTGGCACTGGCTCGCGTGGGCCGCGCTGACAACGGTGTCGGTGCTGGCCGTGGCGATCGACCTGCGCACCACCTATCTTCCCCGCGTCCTCGCCCACGCCGGCTACGCGATCGCGGCCGCCGGTGTCGTCGTGGCCTGCGTCGGCACGGGATCCCCACTGCCCGCCGTGGCGTCCTCGGCCGGGGCGCTCGCGACCGGCGGCTTCTTCTGGTTGTTCTGGCGTGTCTCGGGAGGGCTCGGCTACGGCGACGTCAGGCTGGCGGCGACGATCGGTGCGGTCACGGCGCTGACGTCGGCCGAACTCGTGCTCTGGAGCGCGTTCCTGGGCACGTTGGTGGGCGCCGTATGGAGCGTGGCGCGTCGGCTCGCCTCCGGCTCCGACGCCCCGTTCGCCTATGGGCCGGCGCTGCTGGCCGGCCCCTTCCTGGCGCTCGTGCTCACCCTCGCCCTGTTCTGAGGTCTCGACCGAAACGCCCTCCCGGGCGCACCTGACCGCCTCGCGGGGGCCGCGGAACGCTGCGCCGCCGTCTTCCACGGACAGGCGAAGACGCCCCGAGCGTCGGCCCGAGGCGTCCACGGTCGGCGCGTCAGCGCGCGGCCAGCTCCTGGGTCAGCGCGATCCAGCGGTCGACCAGCGCGGCGGCCGCGCCCGAGTCGATGGCCTGGGCCACCCGGTCGAGCCGGGCCTGCATCTGCGGCACCAGCGGCTCGTCGAGCGCCGGGCCGTCGTAGGCCAGCAGCGCGGCGGCGGCGTTGACCAGCACGATGTCGCGCACCGGGCCCACCTTGCCGGCGTACGTCTCGCGCAGTACCCCGGCGTTGTGCGCCGGACCGGCGCCGACCAGCGATGCGCGGTCCGTGCGCGCGATGCCCAGGTCGCGGGGGTCGAGCGAGGTCGGCAGGCTGCGCCCCTGCCCCAGCATCCAGACGTCGCTGGACGACGTCGTCGTCAGCTCGTCGAGCCCGTCGGTGCCGTGGAAGACGAGGCCCCGGTTGCCCCGCCTGGCCAGCACGCCGGCCATCAACTCCGCCATCCGGGCGTCGGCGACGCCGACCGCTTGGGCGTCCGGACGAGCCGGGTTGGCGAGCGGGCCAAGGAAGTTGAACGTGGTGGAGATCGCCAGCTCACGCCGGGGAACCGCCGCGTGCCTCAGGGACGGGTGGTAGTGCGACGCGAAGAGGAACACGATGCCGGTGGCCTCGAACACCTCTCGCTGCCGCTCCGCGGGCAGGTCGAGCACGATGCCGAGCTCCTCCAGGACGTCCGCGGTGCCACAGGCAGAGGACGCAGCCCGGTTGCCGTGCTTGACGATGCGTGCGCCCGCGGCGGCCGCCACGATGGCGGCCATCGTCGAGATGTTGACGGTGTTGGCTCGGTCCCCGCCGGACCCCACGATGTCCACCGCGTCCGTGGGCAGGTCGATGGGGAGCGCGTTGGCGAGCATCGCGTCCGCGAGACCGGAGATCTCCTCGACCGTCTCACCCTTGCCGCGCAGCGCGACCATGAAACCCGCGATCTGGACGGGCGTCGCGTTGCCCGAGAGCACCTCGTTCATCGCCCATTCCGCGGACGCCTTGTCGAGATCGTGCCCCTCCAGGATGGAGGTGAGGACGTCCGGCCAGGTCAGGGCGCTCACAGCGCCGGCGCGGTGTCCGCGAACCGCCGTCGCAACAGATCCGCCGCGGCGTCCGGCAGCCGCACGGGGTCGACGGGGTAAGGCACGACGGCCTCGGCACGCGACCACGTCGCCAGCCAGGCGTCGGCGACCCGGGCGATGAGCAGCAGGATCGGGGGCGGGTCGAGGACCTCGTCCTTCACCTGCCGAGCCAGGCCCATGCCCCCGAGCGGCGTCGCCTCCCCGTCGAAGATCGCCAGGTCGATGCCACCGGCGTCCAGCGCTTTGATGGCCGCCTCGGGCGTCGCACACTCGACGACCTGCACCTCGGGCAGGTCACGGGCGACCCGCTTGCCCAGCGCCAGCCGCACCTGCTCGCGCAGGCCGCGATCGTCGGAGTAGAGCAAGACGGTGGCCTTGTCTCGCATTGTCTGTTCGCTCATGAGCCGTCCTGTGAAGTCGTGAACTCTCCTCGGCATCCTAACGGCGCGGGCAGCCCGGCGCTGGCACGACCACGGGGACCGATCCTTTCGGGTGGCACGCCCTGCAGAGGCGAGGGTCATTTTTGGCCGTCCACGCGCTTTGAGGTGGCCACAACGTGTCCGACAAGTAATAATGACCGCGTGGCACATACAGAGAAGCTGAGCGAGGTCCCTGCGACCGCCAGCGGCGCGATTCACCCCATCGCCCCAGTCCGATTGCACGGGGTCAAGGGCAAGCCCGACATGCTGGCGGTCGGCACGATCGTCTGGCTGGCGAGCGAGTTGATGTTCTTCGCGGCGCTCTTCGCGGCGTACTTCTCGTTGCGCAACGTCACCACGGCCATGGCCGGTCCGGGCGAGCAGACGATGTGGGACTGGGGAACCTCGCACTTCCTGACCGAGGCGTTCGGCATCAGTGCCCCGTGGTTCTCCATCATCAACACCACGATCCTGGTGCTCAGCTCTGTCACCTGCCAGCTCGGCGTCCACGCCGCGGAGCACGGCCGCGTCGGCCGCTCCGGCTCGCTGTTCAACGTCGGCAAGTGGGGCCTGCGCGAGTGGTACACGCTGACGTTCGTCATGGGCTCGATCTTCATCGCCGGACAGGCGATCGAGTACGCGAACCTCGCCTCGGAGGGCTTCGTCCCCTCGGCCAACGCGTACACGTCAGCGTTCTTCATCGCCACCGGTTTCCACGGCCTCCACGTCCTCGGCGGCCTCGTCGCTTTCCTCCTCATGCTCGGGCGCACCTACATCACGCGCCGTTTCACCCACGAGCAGGCGGTGCACGCCATCGTGACCTCGTACTACTGGCATTTCGTGGACGTGGTCTGGATCGTGCTGTTCTTCGTGATCTACATCATCCGTTAGTCCGCGCCCCACGTTAGAAAGGGAGTTCATGAGATTCCTGACGACCCGGCGGCGGCATCGAGCGGCTAAGCCGCTGTTGCTCGCCTTCGCTCTCCTCGTGATGGGCGCCTTCTACGTCGCAGTAAGCCCCGCCCCGCAGGTTTCCGCGGACGCCGGCACGTCCGGCCAGGTGGCCGCCGGCAAGAATCTGTTCGCCGTCACCTGCTCCTCGTGCCACGGGCTCAACGGTGAGGGCACCAAGCAGGGCCCGTCCCTGGTGGGCGTCGGCGCCGCCGCCGTCGACTTCCAGATGAGCACGGGACGGATGCCGATGGCGCACCCGGGTGCCCAGGCGCCGCGCCGCGTCAACACCTACACGGCCGAGGAGATCGCGGCCTTGTCGGCCTACGTCGCCACGCTCGGGCCCGGCCCGTCCATCCCGAACTCGTCCGCGTACGACTACTCGAAGCTGACCGACGAAGACCTCGCCCGCGGCGGCGAGCTGTTCCGCACGAACTGCTCCGCCTGCCACAACGCCTCCGGCATCGGCGGCGCCCTTCCCGAGGGCAAGTACGCCCCCTCTCTGCACGGCGTCGAGCCGCTGCACATCTACGAGGCCATGCGCACCGGCCCCCAGCAGATGCCGGTCTTCAGCGCCGGGGCCATCCCCGACCACGACGTGGCGTCCATCATCGGCTACCTCAAGAACCTTGAGAAGCAACCGTCCGCCGGCTTCAGCCTGGGCAGCATCGGCCCGGTGAGCGAGGGTCTGTTCGGCTGGATCATCGGTATCGGTGGCCTGTCCCTGTTCGCCGTCTGGATCGCATCCCGAGGAGCCCGCGCCCGATGAGTAGCACCCGCAACAACGACCTGACCCCGGCTCGCTCGGAGCAATCCGACGACGACGAGGCCTGGGACCAATACCCCGTCGAGAACCCCGGCATCGAGCCGCACGTCGAGCGCTACACCGACGTGAACAAGGCCGCCGGTGACCGTGCCTACCGCAAGGTCATCACGATGTTCGCGCTGGTGCCGATCCTCGCGATCCTCTTCGTGGTCGTGTACTTCGCTGTTCCGAAGGACGCCGCCATCAGCCTGCTCGGCACCGACTTCAAGGCGCAGACGCTGCTGTTCGGCCTGACGGGAGGGCTCGCGGTGTTGCTCATCGGCGTCGCGGCCGTCACGTGGGCCCGCGACATCATGGGCGACCACGAGATCTCCGAGGAGCGCCACCCCGCGGGCACCGACCCGGCGGACCGCAAGGACGCCCTCGCCATGGTGAACGCGGGCGTCTCCGAGTCGAACGTCGGACGCCGCAAGCTCCTCCTCGGCGGGCTGGGAGGCGCGCTCGGCATCGTCGCGGTCCCCGCCATCGTGCTCTTCGCCGACATGGGCCCCTGGCCCGTCAAGGCCGTCCGCCGGGAGACCATCGAGCGCACGATCTGGGCCGAGGGCGTCCGCCTGGTCAACGACGTGACCTACCGTCCGCTGAAGGCCTCCGACCTCGAGATCGGCCAGCTGGTCAACGCCGAGCCCGAGAACCTCAAGGATCTGCACAGCCACGAGCAGCTCGTCGAGAAGGCCAAGTCCGCGATCGTCATCGTCCGCATGGACCCGCACACCATCAAGATCCCCGACTCGCGCAAGGACTGGCAGGTCGGCGGCATCCTGGCCTACAGCAAGATCTGCACGCACGTCGGCTGCCCCATCTCGCTGTGGGAGCAGCAGACGCACCACCTGCTGTGCCCCTGCCACCAGTCGACGTTCGATCTCGGTAACTCGGGTGTCGTCGTCTTCGGGCCGGCCGCCCGCTCGCTGCCGCAGTTGCCCATCACCACGGACAGCGAGGGCTACCTCATCGCGCGCAGCGGCTTCACGGTCCCCGTGGCGCCCAGCTACTTCGAGCGCGATTCGCGCAACGACTACAAGGACGGTGACCGGTAATGGCGAGGCCTGCCAAGATCTCGACGACGTCGGAGTACGACGTCCCGAGCACGCCCCCTGAGGAGCCCGGCTTCCGCCAGTTCAGCGGCTTCCCCGCCTGGCTGGACGAGCGCGTCGGTGTCGGCAAGATCGTCAAGTTCGGCCTGAGGAAGGTCTTCCCCGATCACTGGTCGTTCCTGCTCGGCGAAATCGCCCTGTACAGCTTCATCGTGCTGTTGCTGACCGGCGTCTTCCTGACGATCTGGTTCAAGCCGTCGATGGCCGAGGTCGAGTACACCGGCACCTACCAGCTGATGCGCGGCCTGCCGATGTCCGAGGCGTTCGAGTCCGCCCTTCGCATCTCGTTCGACATCCGCGGTGGCCTGCTCGTCCGGCAGATCCACCACTGGGCCGCCATCCTGTTCGTGGCCGCGCTCACCGCGCACATGCTCCGCGTGTTCTTCACGGGCGCGTTCCGCAAGCCGCGCGAGCTCAACTGGCTCATCGGCGTCGGCCTCATGGCTCTGTCGCTGATCGCAGGATTCTCCGGCTACTCCCTTCCTGACGATCTGCTCTCCGGTACCGGTCTGCGGTTCGTGGACGGCCTGATCCGGTCGATCCCGCTGATCGGCACCTGGGCGGAGTTCTTCGTGTTCGGCGGTGAGTTCCCCGGCAGCATCCTGATCTCGCGCCTGTACATGGTGCACATCCTGCTGATCCCGGGCATCCTATTGGCGCTCATCGCGGCTCACATGACGTTGCTCGTCTACCACAAGCACACCCAGTTCCCCGGCCCCGGCCGCACCGACAAAAACGTGGTCGGCTACCCGCTCTTCCCCGTCTACATGGCGAAGGCCGGCGGCTTCTTCTTCATCGTCTTCGGCGTGCTCATCCTCATGGGCGCCCTCATGACGATCAACCCGGTGTGGGTCTTCGGCCCGTACAACCCGGCTCAGGTGACGGCCGGCTCGCAGCCCGACTGGTACATGGGCTGGGTCGAGGGTGCCGTCCGCATCATGCCGGGCTGGGAGTCCCACTGGGGCGGCACCACCTGGTCGTGGAACGTGTTCGTGCCGAGCGTCCTGCTGATGGGCCTGCTGTTCACGGTGCTGGGGCTGTATCCCTTCATCGAGCGGTGGATCACCCGCGACAACTCGGAGCATCACCTGCTCGACCGTCCCCGTGACGTCCCGACCCGCACGGCCCTCGGCGTCGCCGGCATGACCTGCTACGCGATGTTCTGGATCGCCGGCGGCAACGACATCCTCGCCACGCACTTCAAGGTGTCGCTCAACGCGGTCACGTACTTCATGCGGGTCGCCGTGTTCGTCGCGCCCATCATCGCGTTCATCGTCACGAAGCGCATCTGCCTCGGCCTGCAGCGCAAGGACCGCGAACGGCTCCTGCACGGCGGCGAGTCCGGCGTCATCGACCGCTCCCTCATCGGGGGCTACTCCGAGGCGCACACGCCGATCAGCCAGGACGAGGCGTGGACGATCACCCAGCAGCGGCAGTTCGAGCCGGCGGCCGAGGTGGAGACCGTGGACGCCGACGGCCAGCCGATCAAGTGGCCCAAGCTGCGTGCCCGCCTTTCGCGGTGGTACTTCTCCAGCGACGTGGCCAAGCCGTCGCGTGCGGCGCTCGAGGCGGCCCACCACCACGACGGGCCCGCCGAGCCGACCGACATCGAGTCCGGGACCAAGGCCGACATCCTCGACGACCAACTGGAGACCGACGCTCACCGCTGACCAGCGAGCGGAAAGGGCCGATGCGCAGCGCGCATCGGCCCTTTCCTTGCCTCCGGGGTAAGATTCGCTGGTGCGCTTCACGACCTCTAAGCCCGACTACGACCTCACGTACGATGACGTCTTCATGTCCCCGACGCGATCCAGCGTCCGCAGCCGCATGGACGTCGACCTCACCAGCACCGACGGTCTCGCGCTCCCCCTGCCGCTCATCGTGGCCAACATGACCGCCGTCTCCGGCCGCCGCATGGCCGAGACCGTGGCGCGACGCGGCGGCATCGCGATCTTCCCCCAAGACGTCCCGCCCGCGATCGTCGCGAAGTCGATCGCCCGGGTGAAGAACGCTCACACCGTCTTCGAGTCCCCCGTCCACGTCAGCCCCGAGACCACGGTCGGGGAGGCCCTCGCGCTGATCCCCAAGCGGTCCCATGGCATGGCCGTCGTCCTCGAAGACGGCGCGATGCTCGGGTACATCGCCGAGGCCGACCTCGAAGGCCTCGATCGGTTCGTGCAGGTGCACGAGATGATGCGCACGGACGCCGTCGAGGTCCCCGCCGACGCCGAGCCCGTCACCGTCTTCGACCGGCTGACCGAGCGGCGACAGAAATACGCGGCGGCGGTGCGCGACGACGGCACTCTCGTCGGCGTCCTCACCCGCACCGGAGCGATGCGCTCCGCCATCTACTCCCCCGCGTTGGACGCAGACGGCCGCCTCCGGGTCGGCACCGCCGTCGGGATCAGCGGCAACGTCGAGGAACGCGCTGAGGCCGTCCTCGAGGCCGGCACGGACGTCCTGGTGATGGACACGGCGCACGGCCATCAGGACCGCATGCTGGAGTCCCTGCAGCTCGTCTCCGCCGTTCGGGACGCTCACGCCGAGAAGACCGGTCGCCGCGTCCTCATCGTCGCCGGGAACGTCGTCACGGCCGAAGGAACCGTCGACCTCATCGAGTCCGGTGCGGACATCGTCAAGGTCGGGGTCGGCCCCGGCGCCATGTGCACCACCCGCATGCAGACCGGCGTCGGGCGTCCCCAGTTCTCTGCGGTGCTTGACTGCGCCGAAGCGGCTCATGACCTCGATAAGGCCATTTGGGCCGACGGGGGCGTCCGGCACCCTCGCGACGTCGCCCTGGCCCTCGCTGCGGGCGCGGGCGCGGTCATGGTCGGGTCGTGGTTCGCGGGGACGCATGAGTCCACCGGCACCCTCATGACGGACGCCGACGGTCGCCGCTACAAGGAGTCGTTCGGCATGGCCTCGGCGCGAGCAGTGAGGTCGCGCACCCGAGAGCAGTCGTTCTTCGACCGGGCGCGCGCCGCCCTGTTCGAGGAGGGCATCTCTGCGTCGAAGATGTACCTCGACCCGCAGCGTCCCGGCGTCGAGGACCTCATCGACTTCATCGTCACCGGTGTGCGCTCGTCCTGCACCTACGCGGGTGCCCGCAGGTTGGCGGACTTCCACGCGCGGGCCTGCGTGGGTGTGCAGTCCCGGTCCGGCTACGAAGAGGGACGCCCCCTCCACGTGAGCTGGTAGGGGCTTCCGCAAACGCTCCCGAATCGGGGCTTGCGGACCTTCCCACCACCGCAAGCCGCCGCGCACCCGCGCCGTGCTCAACGTCGGCAGCGCGCACCTGGACGGGTTCGGCCTGCGGCTGGGCCCACGCCAGCCCGCTGAGGACGGGCAGGCAGAGAAGGTTTTCGGCCCAGGCATCCGTCCGCGCGCTCACCGCCGCATCACGCTTGGGACTGGCGGCCGGTGAGCGTCTCGAAACAGAGCAAGACGGTGCCGCACGATCGATTCGATTCGGGCACGCACTTTTTCCGGTTCTGTCAGCAGGTGAACCGCGGCCAGACGCACCACCTGCCAGCCCTGAGCGGCCAGGCGCGTGTCGCGTAGCCGGTCGGCGTTGAACGCCGCCTTCGTCGCGTGAAACTCGTGGCCGTCGACCTCGATGTCCAGCAGCAGATCCGGGAGCCCGGCATCCAGGTAGTACACCCCGGACGTCACGCTCGACCGCTCCTCGGCATCGAACGGCACCCGGAAGTTGCTGTACCAGCGGCACGGCAGGCGAAGCGGACGCAGCACCTGATGCAGGGCTCGCTCAGCCTCAGACCAGGGCTGGTCGCGCGAGTCGTGCAGCAGGGCTCGGCGGCGCCGGTTCCCCCGGCGCCCGGGGGTAGCGGCCAACGCCGTCCAGAGTTCCTCCAGTGTCACCACACGGCGCCGCAGTGCCTCGTCGATCGCGGCGCCCCCGAGTTCGGGGATCAGGTCGAGCACGGTCATCGCCACGTCCGTGATCCGGAGCCCGCCGTACTCGATGACATGGTTCGGGTCGACGCGCCGCTCCCCGAAGCTGAACCGCGGGGCCGGGGGTGGGCGCAGCGGCCGTGCCGCGGTGAGCACGTGGGCGGACAGTTCCGGCCACCAGGTCAGGCGGGCAGCTGCCCGCCCGGTGATGACGGCGTCCGGATACGCCGCCGCCAGAGCCTGGGCGAGAACCTCGAGCCGTTCGGTGCCCGTCGGCGCCACCCAGATGCTGGGAAGGATCCGCACGAGCAACCCGCGCCGCCTCGCCCGAGCCACCGCTTGCCGTCCCGCAGCGTTCATTCGCCGCGTATCCACGATCCCGACCGAAGGGTCCGCTTCTCCCCACCTGCTCATGTCAACGACGGCCGAAAAGTGAGCAGGAATCGACGCCTGAAAACTGAGCAGGACCGGGCGCCGTCCGACTGAGATCACAGGCCAAAAGCGCCTCCTTGGACAAGGATCACGACGCCCAAGATGATCAGGACGAGTGGGAACAGGATGTGTTCGGACTTCTCGAGGGACTCGTCGATGCCCGGCCGGGTGGCCACGAACTTCGCAATGGCCACGAGGACTGCGACGAACAGCAGGAAGACTGCGCTGTAGGTCAGGATGCTGGCTGGACTGACACTGAGGAAGACGGGGACGTAGACACCGATGTTGTCCCCGCCATTGGCGAAGGTCACAGCCGCGACGGTCAACGGCGCGACCTTCTTGCGGTCATCGAGCTCGTCATCGTCCTCGCCCTGCCATGCCTCCCACGCGGCGCGAAGCCCCAAGAGCAGGGGGATCAGACCGAAGTAGGGGATGGCGGATTCCGGCAGGGCCAGGCTCGCGCCCCAAGTAGTCAGGAGAGCCGCGCCAAGGATGCCCAGGAATCCCAGGTACTGACCCACGACGATGCGTCGCGTGGTTCCTGCGCGGCCAGCGCCACGAGCGAAGAACAGCGACAACACGATGACGTCGTCGATGTTGGTCGCGACGAACAGGCCGACGGCCTGGATCATGGTGGCCAACATCAGCGGACCTCCTGGCAGGCGCTATCGCTGCAGGCCGGATCGAGACAGGGTGCGGTGTCGTTCACGGCCAGTGTCACCTCGACCAGCGAAGTGAGAGCGTCGCGCAGGTGATGATCGGCGATGTTGTAGCGGACCTTGCGCCCCTGCATCTCGGCCACGACAATGCCGCAGTCACGCAGGCAGGCCAGATGGTTCGACACGTTCGACCGGGTCAGGTCCAGACTCTGGGCGAGTTCGGCGGGATACGAGGGCGCATCCAGCAGGCTCAACAGGATGCGCGCTCTGGTGGGGTCAGCCAGGGCCCGTCCGATGCGGTTCAGGGCGTCAAGACGCGAAGCAATGGTCAGCATGTGCTGAATAGTACAGCAGCAGCTGACGTGTTGATGGGTGAGCCCTGGCGCGAGGTGGGGTGCCCCCCAGCCACGCATCTTCTTCTCTGCCCCTAGTTGTTGCGGTCTTTGGTGAGGAGTTCTCGGCGGGCGCGGGTGCGGTAGGACTCGCCTGAGAGGGCGAGGACTTCGGCGTGGTGGACGAGGCGGTCGATCATGGCGGCGGCGATGACGTCGTCGGAGAAGGTTTCGCCCCAGCGGCCGAAGGGCAGGTTGCTGGTGACGATGATGGAGCCTTGTTCGTAGCGGGACGCGACGAGTTGGAAGAACAGGTTGGCTGCGTCGGCGTCGAAGGGCAGGTAGCCGACCTCGTCGACGATGACCAGGCGGTACCGCTTGATCTTCTTGAGTTCGGCGTCGAGTTGCCCTGCCTGATGGGCGGTCTGGAGTCGGCTGATCCAGGCGCTGGCGGTGTCGAACAGGACGCTGTGGCCGTTTTGCGCGGCCTTGATCCCCAGGCCGATCGCGAGGTGGGTCTTGCCGATGCCGGGCGGCCCGAGCAGGACCACGTTCTCGGCCTTCGACACGTAGGTGGAGGTGGCGAGGTGGGCGAGCAGGTCGCGGCGTAGGGACGGGAGGTGGTCGTAGTTGAAGTCCTCGAGGGTCTTCATGGCTGGGAAGTGGGCGGTGCGGATCCGCATCATGGTGCCGGCGGCTTCCCGGTCGGCGGCTTGGCGTTCGAGGACGGCGGCGAGGTATTGCTCGTGGGACCAGCCCAGGTCGCGGGCCTGGTCGGCGATCTCGGACCAGGTCTTGGCGATGGTGGGCATCTTGAGCACGCGGGTGAGGAAGGCGAGCTGGGAGGCGATCCGTTCCCCGTCCTGACTGGTAGACGCTGTGAAGCCCGTGGTGGTGGTGGGCTGGGTGTTCGGGGCGGTGGTCTTGCTGGTCATGAGGCTCCTTGGTGGGTGTGGAAGTCGACGCCGAACAGGGCGTCGTAGTCGGGCAGGGCGCGGATCGCGACGACGTGTCCGTCGTCGTGGGCGCGGGTGGTCGGGGTGTGGCGGGCGCGCTGGTTGTAGGCGTGGCGCAGGTCGTGGGCGATGCGCTGGTGGGCGGGGTCGGTGATCGTCTGGCCCGTCGCCCAGCAGCGGGTGTGGAGCCCGACCAGGGCGTCGTCACACAGGATCCGGACCTGGTCGCCGGTGGTGGTCGCGGTCACGAACCGGCCGATCGCGCGCGGGTCCGCGGAGTAGTCGTTGCCGTCGACACGGATGTAGTAGTCGCGGGCGAGGCGGACTCGGTGGTGCAGACCCACGACGGGCGGCAAGGGTGGCAGGTCGAGCATCGCGGCCCGATCCGTGGTCCAGCGTTCGGTGGGGCTGGCCCCGAGGGCGCGGATACGGCGCTGGTTGGCGTGGGTGGCCAGCCAGTCGGTGACCTGGGTGTTGAAGTCGGCGGGGCTGGTGAAGACCCGGCCGGGCAGGAAGGACGTTTCGAGGTAGCCGTTGCGGCGTTCGACCAGGCCCTTGAACTCCGGGTCGCGGGGCGGGGCGAGGTGGAGGCGGACACCCAGCGTGCCGGTGAACGCGGCGGCCTCGGCCGAGGGTTTGCCGGTGCCGCCGATCGCGGCTTCCCGATCCCACACCAGCGTTCGCGGGACGCGCCCCCACTGGGTGAGGATGTGCCACATGCCGGCCAGGATGTCGCCGGCCTTGCGGGAACAGATCATCAAGGCGGGCGAGCCAGTGCCCATCCATCGAGCAGGGCTCCTGTGACGTCTCGGGGCGATCAGACCTGGCCGGGGAGGCGGAGAAGGGACGAACACCCAAGCGGAGCACTCTGCACGATCCCGCGAAGGTTCTGGCGGAGCTCGAACCGATCACCCGCGTCAACGACGCCCCAGGAATGAACGCGAAACCGACGGTCTGCGAGTTGACCACCCCACGGTGCTGGCAGCGGCATGACAGGGTGCTTCTCTACAGCCCGGCCTTGTGCCAGAGGACGGCGATCTGTACTCGGTCTCGGAGATCGAGCTTGGTCAGGATGCGGCTGACGTTGCGCCGAACCGATGAGGGTTCGATGGTGAGGGTTTCGGCGATCTCGGCGTTGGAGTGCCCGTCGGCGATCAAGCGGGCGATGTCTCGTTTGCGGGGGCTGAGGGTGTTGAACAGGTCGCTGACCTGGGTGCCACGACGTCGCGGAGATTCTCGCGTCAGCGCTGGAAGGACAAGAACGCGCCGCGACACTCGGAGTTCGAGCACGAGCGCACTGGTTGGCGCCAGGTGACCTGTGAGGCGAAGCGAGACACAAAGCAGCGGGGTGGGGATTCCGAAGAATCCCACCCCGCTGTCAGAGTTCGCGCTCAGTGGCGGTAGTCCCCCACGTAGAACTCGTAGCACCATCCGCACACGGCCCAGACGCCCATGAGGGCACCGAGCAGCGTGACCCACCAGCCGAAGACGACGCCCAAGAGGAGCACGGACGCGGTCAGCGCGCACCAGAACGGCCAGATGCTCGACGGCGGGAAGAAGCCCAGCGCCCCGGCCCCCTGCGGGATCTCGCCCTGCTTGGTGTCCTCGGGGCGAGGGTCGATGTGGCGCCCCGTGACAGCCAGGTAGCCCCAGATCATGCCGACCATGGCCAGCGTCAGGACGAACACCGTCGTGCCGATGGGCTCCACGTGACCGTAGGACATCATGCTGGCGATCACGTAGATCCCCGTGACGACCGCGAAGAAGATCGTCATGAACATGAACAGCTTGGATTCGACCTTCATGGCCTCAGCCCTCCTCGGACTTGTCGTCGCGATCGTCCAGCGCGCGGCCCAAGGTGTCCGCCGGGCCGGGAACAGCCGGGACACGGGCATCGTCGCTGGCGGCCTCCGGGTGGTTCAGGTCGAAGGCCGGCGACTCGGAGCGCACTCGCGGAATCGAGGTGAAGTTGTGGCGAGGCGGCGGGCAGGACGTGGCCCACTCGAGGCTGCGGCCCCAGCCCCACGGATCGTCCACCGTGACCTTCGGGTGCTTGCGGCTGATCCAGACGTTCCACAGGAACGGCAGCATCGAGATGCCCAGGATGAAGGCGCCGACGGTCGAGATCTGGTTCAGCAGCGTGAATCCTTCGCCGGGCAGGTAGTCCGCGATGCGGCGCTGCATGCCCTCGACGCCCAGCCAGTGCTGGACCAGGAAGGTCGTGTGGAAGCCGACGAACACCAGCCAGAAGTGCGCCTTGCCCCACTTCTCGTCGAGCATGTGCCCGTAGAACTTCGGCCACCAGTAGTAGAAGCCGGCGAACATCGCGAACACGACGGTGCCGAACAGCACGTAGTGGAAGTGCGCGACGACGAAGTACGAGTCGGACACCTGGAAGTCCAGCGGCGGCGACGCCAGGATGATGCCGGTGAGGCCACCGAAGAGGAACGTGGTGAGGAAGCCGATCACGAACAGCATCGGTGTGTCGAGTCTGACTGAGCCGCCCCACATCGTCCCGATCCAGTTGAAGTACTTCACGCCCGTCGGCACCGCGATCAGGAACGTCATGAACGAGAAGAACGGCAGGTTCACCGCGCCGGTCACGAACATGTGGTGCGCCCACACAGAGATCGACAGGGCGCCGATGGCCAGCGTCGCGGCGACCAGGCCGACGTAGCCGAAGACCGGCTTGCGGCTGAACACCGGAAGGATCTCCGTCACGATGCCGAAGAACGGCAGGGCGATGATGTAGACCTCCGGGTGACCGAAGAACCAGAACAGGTGCTGCCACAGGATCGGACCACCGGTCGCGGCGTCGAAGATGTGCATGCCCAGACGGCGGTCCGCCTCCAGCGCCATCAGGCCGGCGGCGAGCACCGGGAAAGCGACGAGGATCATCATCGAGGTGACCAGGATGTTCCACACGAAGATGGGCATCCGGAACATCGTCATGCCGGGGACGCGCATGGTGAAGATCGTGGTGATGAAGTTGACCGCGCCCATGATCGAGCTCAGGCCCAGCAGGTAGAGGCCCATCAGCCACAGGTCACCGCCGACGCCGGGGCTGTTGATGGCGTCCGACAGCGGGACGTAGGCGAACCAGCCGAACGAGGCGGCGCCCTCGGGGCTGAGGAAGCCGGCACACGCCATCAGCGAGCCGAACAGGAACAGCCAGTAGGCGAACGCGTTGAGCCGCGGGAACGCGACGTCAGGCGCGCCGATCTGGATCGGCATGATCGCGTTGGCGAACGCCGAGAACATGGGCGTCGCGAACATCAGCAGCATGATCGTGCCGTGCATCGTGAAGAACTGGTTGAAGGTCTCGTAGTTGAGGTACTGCAACCCCGGGAACGCCAGCTCGGCACGG
Organism: Nigerium massiliense; assembly: GCF_000826085.1. Taxonomy (GTDB): domain Bacteria; phylum Actinomycetota; class Actinomycetes; order Propionibacteriales; family Propionibacteriaceae; genus Propioniciclava; species Propioniciclava massiliense. The sequence continues at coordinate 1,065,189 of NZ_CCYM01000003.1, forward strand.
ATCGCCAGCGCGAGCAGACCACCGAAGGCGAAGAACGCCAACGCCGTCCACAGGTACATCTGGCCGATCAGCTTGTGGTCGGTGGTGGTGAGGAGGCGCATCGCCAGCGCGCCCACCCCCGTCTTGCGCTCCGCCCGCGCGACAACGGGCGCTTCTACGCGTGCTGCAGTGCTCATCCTTCATGCTCCTTAGGCAGGACCGGCCCGGTGGTGGGGAACGACGGGGCCTTGATCTCACCCGTCGCGCCCTTGGACTTGAGTTGCGCGAGGTATTGGTCGTACTCGGCGGCGCTGACCACCCGGACGTTGAAGACCATCGCGGCATGGTAGGTGCCGCACAACTCGGCGCACTTGCCGAGGAAGGTGCCTTCCTTCGTGGGTGTCACGTCGAAGGAGTTCACGCGGCCGGGGATGACGTCCAGCTTGTAGTAGAAGTCGGGGATCCAGAAGGAGTGGATGACGTCCGCCGAGTGCAGGTTGAACCGCACCGACTGGTTGACGGGAAGCACCAGCTCCGGGATCTTCTCGAGGGTGCCGACCTCGTGGACGACGGCGCCGACCCGCGGGTTGTCGCTCTCCATGTAGTTGAAGGTCCACGACCACTTCTGACCGATCACCTCAACGGTGTGATCGGGCTTGTCGACCTTGCGGTTCACCCCATCCTGGGCGAGAACCGTGAAGAAGAAGAGAACGCCGACGATGATCAGCGGCACCAGCGTGTACAGGAACTCGAGCGGGACGTTGTAGCGGGTCTGACGCGGCAGCTCGTTGTGGTGCTTGCGCTTGTAGCGGCCGATGCACCAGAAGATGAGGCCCCACACCAGGACGCCGACCGTCATCGAGGCGATCCACGCACCGACCCAGAGGTTTCCGATGAAGGGGGCGCGATCGCTGGCCGCCTCGGGCAGGCCGGCCCGGCCCCACTGTTCCATCGTCGCCTGGCTGCAGCCGGTCAGGGCCAAGGTCGTCGCCGCTCCCGCAGCGACGAGCGCGGCCCGCACTCCCGGCTTCCGTAGTCTCAAACCCACGACACGCCCTTTCATCGTCTCTACCGACCGGATCCGCATGGGGGTCACGGCAAGGGGCACTGAACTCCTGGGCGACACCCTAACTTAAGCAGCCGCCCGGTCGCGCCCCATGTGGGCGGCCGGACGGCTCTGGGTTTTGGGGATTCTCGGCCGGGCGGGCGTTCGGCCCACCCGACCGGGTGTTGATCAGTGGAAGCTGTCGCCGCACGCGCAGGAACCCTGCGCATTCGGGTTGTCGATCGTGAAGCCCTGCTGCTCGATCGTGTCGACGAAATCGATCGTCGCGCCGGCGAGGTAGGGGGCGCTCATGCGGTCGGTGACCACGTTGACGCCGTAGTAGTCCTTCACGACGTCGCCCTCGAGCTGGCGGTCGTCCAGAGCCAGCTGGTAGCGCAACCCGGAGCATCCGCCCGGAGCGACAGAGATCCGCAGCGACAGATCGTCCTCCTGCTCGTTGGCGAGGAGGTCGGTGACCTTCTTGGCCGCGACCTCGGTGAGGATGATGCCGTCCGCGATTTCGGTCTGCTGGTCAACGCTCATGTTCTTCTCCACATCGAAGGTTTCAGTGGCCGCTCAACGGTGCCACCTGAACAGAATATTCCCCAGCCTCCGTGAGAAAAAGGCCAGGCTCGGTTCTTGGTGAAAGGGACGCCGCGGTCCGCCCGTCGAGGAGGAGCGACCAGGCGGGCACACCCGCATCCAGGGACGCCGACCGAACCGGCGGCGGAACCGGGGCCAGCGAGGACAACCCGGCGGCGTCGGCCCGCCTACGGCGTTGGCCTCCCACCGACAACTGTCGGTGTCACCACGTCCAGGTGCGGGCGACGCCGACGGTTCGCTCTGTCAGTTCGTCGGACGCCATCGCCTCGGCTCCGCCCACCGCGTGCGCGGCCTCGAGACCGAAGGTCCGCAGTTCGCGCGCGGAGACGTCCACCCGGCGCGCCACAGCGATGCACGGCCGCAACGCCCGCTCGGCCAGCCCGGACAGCTCGGCGACCACCGGGCCGCCGCGGTCGACGAACCCGATGGTGTCCGCGCCGGTGACGACGAGGTCGGCCTGAGCCGCGCTCCGGGACGCCCCGGCGACGTCCAGGCACAGGTCGACGCCGGTGGTGAGTTCGCCCCCCAGCCCCAGGACGGCCAGGCCGGCTCCCCCGGCGGCGCCCAAGCCGGGGCGGTCCGTGACGCCGAGGCGCGCGGCCAGCCCGGACAGGGCGGTGTCCACGGCGAGCATGTCCGCGGGGTCGGCGCCCGTTTCGCGCCCCCGCCGGGACGCCAGCCCGCGCAACCCGAGGAGCTGGTCGTCGCGCTGGGCGTCCGGGATGACGCCGATCAGCCGGGTGGTGCCCAGCAGCGCGCGCGCCGGGCCCAGGTCGAGCGCATCCAGCCCTTGCAGGCCGAGCGCCCCACCGGTCAAGGACGCCCCGGACGCGCCCAGCGCGGCCAGCAGCCCCGCGCCGCCGTCGGGGGCGTCAGTGCGGGTCAGATCAAGGACGAGAGCGTCGGGGCGCATTTCCAACGCCTCGCGCAGGACGCCGGCGTCCAGCCCCGAGGACGCGGTGGGCACGAACGCGGACGCCTGGGGCCCGCCGCCGTCCAGCACCGGTAACGGACGCCCGAGGGCGGCCAGAGCCGCGGCAAGTGCCTGCCCGCCCGACGCCGCCGGCACGACGGCGACGCCGGCCGCCCCGGCCCGGCGGAAGGCACGGCCCAGCGCGGTCCCGGCCTCGGCCGACGACAGGCCGCCGACGGCGTCCGTGCAGACGAGAACCCTCACCCGGTCAGCCGGGGATGAGCCCGTCGCTGGCGTCGTTCTCCGCGAGCCAGCGGCGAAGCTCGGCCAGGTCGGCGCCGGCGTCGGGGAGGATCAACTCGGAGTCGACGAGCGCGTCGTCGGGAACGGGGCGGGCGAGGGAACGGACCCGGTCGAGCAACTTCGTGAGCGCGGCGGTCAGCGCCTCCTGATCGGAGTCGGCGACGGCCCGTTCGACGATGTCGTCCAACTCGTTGAGCGCGTCGTGGTGGGCGTCGTCCAGTTCGAACTGGCCCTCACCGAGGATGCGAAGGATCATGCCTCAGCCCTCCCGCCGGTCGTCGCCCTGGACGGGCTGCTGGGCATCGGCGCTGCTGGGCTGCTCGCCGCCCTGCACCTGCTGCGCCGTGCCGGGAGCCTGCTGAGCGGTTCCCGGGGCGAGCTCGGGGGCGTCCTGCCGGCCGTCGCCGATGGCGACCGTCTGCTTCAGTGCGGCCAGTTCGTCCTCGACCTGCGAGCTGGACGCCATCGCGTCGAGTTCGCGGGTGATGTCGTCCTTCCCGAAGCCGGTCGGATCGTCCAGGGCGCCGGACGCGAGCAGCTCGTCGACCGCACCGGCGCGGGCCTGCATCTGGAGCGTCTTGTCCTCGGCGCGCTGGATCGCCAGGCCGACGTCGCCCATCTCCTCGCTCACGCCGCTGAACGCCTCGTTGACGCGGGTCTGCGCCTCGGCCGCGGAGTAGGTGGCCTTGATGGTCTCCTTCTTGGTGCGGAAGGCGTCCACCTTGGCCTGGAGCCGCTGGCTGGCGCGGACGAGCTTCTCCTCTTCCTCGGACAGCTGCGCATGTTGCGCCTGCAGGTCGCCCAGCTGCTGCTGCAGCCCGGACTTGCGGGTCAGCGCCTCGCGAGCGAGGTCTTCACGTCCCTGCTCGAGGGCCCGCTTGGCCGCGACGGTCATCTTGTCGACCTCGGCGTTCATCTGCTTGGCCTGAAGCTCGACGCGCTTGCGGCTGGTGGCGACGTCCGCAACACCGCGGCGCACCTTCTGCAGCAGCTCCAACTGGCGCTGGTAGGAGTAGTCCAGGGTCTGGCGCGGATCCTCCAACTTGTCCAGCGCTTGGTCAGTCTTCGCCGAGAAAATCGTCTTGAGTCGGTTGAACAGTCCGGCCATTCGAGTCGGGTCCTTCCATTGGGACATATAAGTCTGCGTGCCCAGCGTAGGCGGTCTTCTGTGCGAGGGGCATCCCCTAGACTAGGGAGGTCCAGTGCCGCACCGTTGTCGAAGGATCCGCCTTGCCCGCGTTCAAAGCCAAGAAGAATGAGGAGCCGCCCGTCGCCCCCGAGCGACCCGTCGAGCCCACCGGCCACAGCGGACCCGCCAAGAAGGACCACCCGACGCCCACCCGCCGCGAAGCCGAGGCGGCACGTCGTCAGCGGCTCAACCCCACGCTGTCGAAGAAAGAGATGAAGGCCCGCGAGCGCGCGAGCCGCGTCGCTCAGCGTCAGCGCGAGTACCAGACCGTGGACGCGACCCCGGAGCGTCAGCTGGTGCGTGACGTGGTCGACTCCCGGTTCAACATCGGCGAGATCGCGATGCCGCTCCTGCTGGTGCTGATGGCGGTCACCTTCATCCCCGCGTTCCTGCACTACGCGACGTGGGTCATCTACGGCATGTACGCGTTCCTGATCGTGATGGTCCTCGACTCGGTGCTGCTGTGGCGCCGCATCAAGCGGATGCTGGCGGAAAGGCTCCCCGACCGTCCCCGTCGCGGCCTCGGCATGTACATGTTCAACCGGCAGATGTCGTTCCGTCGCTGGCGTACCCCGGCGCCGCGCGTCAAGCGGGGGGACGACGTCTGATGGCCTTCACCTGGATCGCGGGCGACGCCGTGAACCCCTCCTACCGCTCCGGTGAGTTCCCCACGCAGGCCGACGCCGAGGCGTGGCTGACCGAGTCGTTCGACGACCTCCTCGAGGACGGCGTCGAGGCCGTCACGCTGCTGGACGGGGACAGCGTGGTCTACGGGCCGATGTCGCTGCGTCCCTGACGTCGGCTCACTCGGGACGCCCGGACCTCTTCCATTCGGTGGAGGCCAGCCACAAGCCGAAGCCGGCGGCGACCGCGCCGGCCCCTCCGACCACCGGCCGCGCGCTCTCGATGGTCGCGAGCCGCTGCTCGTAGCTCTGCGTGCGGTCCGGCTGATCGGCCTTGGCGCAGACGTCGCCGGGCCCCATCTCGACGCCGCGGCACCTGATGCTCGGGTGCGCCGCGAGGGTGAGAGCCCACAGCACGGCGGCCAGACCCACGAGCGCGAACGCCACGTGGGCCCAGAACTTCCCCGTCAGCCGTCGGCGCGTCGTGTGGGAGTCCAGGCTCACTTCTGCCGCACCTGCGGCTCGACGAGCGGGGGCTTCTCGACGGAGAACGGCTCCTGACGCCCCCGGATGTCGACCTTGACCGCGCTGCCGGGCAGCACGTCGACGTCCACCATCGCGAGCGCGATGCCGACGTTCAGCGTCGGCGAGAACGTCCCCGACGTCACGAAGCCGATCTCCTCGCCGGCGTCGTTCAGCACCTTCATGCCGGGACGCGGGATGCCGCGCCCGGCCGATTTCAGCGCGCGAATGCGCTGCTCGACGCCCTGGGCCTTGCGCTCCTTGAGCGCCTCGGAGCCCCAGAACTCGGGCTTGTTCCACCCGACGGCCCAGCTGCACTGGCCCTCGATGGGGTCGATGTCGAGGGACAGCTCGTGGCCGTGCAGGGGGTAGCCCATCTCGGTGCGCAGGGTGTCGCGCGCGCCCAGGCCACACGGCGTAATGCCTTCTGCGGCGCCGGCGTCCATCAGCGCGTCCCAGACGGGGCCGGCGTCCTCGGCCGGGATCATCAGCTCGTAGCCGCGCTCGCCGGTGTAGCCGGTGCGGCAGACGGTGACGTCCACACCGGCGATGGTGCCGCTGCGGAACTTCATGTAGTCATGGTCGACAGGCGCGCCGAGCGCGGCCAGCACTTCGTCGCTCTGGGGGCCCTGCACGGCCACCTTCGCGTAGACGGTGTGTTCGTTCGTGACCTCGATGGCGGCGGGCGCAGAGGACTTGAGCAGCTGGAGGATGTCGGCGTTGTTGGCCGCGTTGGGCACGCAGAACAGGTGGTCGTCGCGCACGAGGTAGACGATGATGTCGTCGATGACGCCCCCCATCCGGGTGCACGCCAGCGTGTACTGGGCCTGGCCCGGGCCGATCTTCTCCAGGTCGTTGGTGAAGCAGGTGTTGAGGAAACCGCGCGCGTTCGGCCCGACGACGCGGATGCCTCCGAGGTGGCTCACGTCGAAGATGCCCACGGCGGACCGCACCGCCTTGTGCTCGGCGACCACGGACGTGTACTGCAGCGGCATGCTCCAGCCGCCGAACTCAGCGAACTTCGCGCCGAGGGCCTCGTGGCGACTGTGCAGCGGGGACTTCCTCAGTTCTGGCATGCCGCGAACCTATCGCAGCAGACCCCACCATTTCAGCCATCCGGACGGTCCATTCGGGGTCGTCGGCCGCGGCGCGCGGTAGCCTCGGGGGCCGTGTACCGGTCGTCGCCGAAGGAGCCACCCGTGACCATCGCCTCATCCACACTGCCCCGCCTCGCCCTGGCATCGTCCGTCCCGCAGGACGCCGACGTGCTGGTGATCGGGATGACCTCGGCCGGCGGCACCGCCATCCTGTCGGGGACGAGCGACGTGCTCGAGAAGGCGCTCGCCGGCCGCTACGGGCAGCCGCTGGTGCAGGTCGCCGAGGGCGTCGGCGCGTCGGCCAAGCCGGGCACCACCGCGGTGTTGCCGGGCGACGGCACCACGCTCGTCGTCACGGGCCTCGGGGACGCCGACGTCACCCCCGAGGCCGTCCGTCGCGCCGCCGCCAACGGCGTCCGTCGCGCCGCGGAGCTGGCCGGCGACACCCCGCTGCGCGTGGCCGTCAGCCTGGACACCGCGGGGCCCGACGTCATCAAGGGCGCCGCCGAGGGCGCGCTGCTGGCGTCCTACCGCTTCGCCAAGGCGTCCGCCGAGCCGAAGCCCGCCCCGGTGCGGGCCCTCACGCTGGTGGCGCCTGCCGGGTCGGCGTCCAACCAGGCCGTGGGGCTCGCCCAGGTCGTCGCCGACGCGGTCTGCGCCGCCCGTGACTGGGTGAACGCCCCCGCGAACGAGCTCTACCCCGAGTCGTTCTCCGAGCTTGCCCGCCAGGCGGCCAAGGACGCCCGCATCGAGGTCGAGGTGCTCGACGAGAAGGCGCTCGCCCGCGACGGCTATGGCGGCATCCTCGGGGTCGGCCGCGGCTCGCAGCGCCCGCCGCGCCTGGTGCGCTACTCCTACAGCCCGCGCGGCGCGAAGTTCCACCTCGCGCTGGTCGGCAAAGGCATCACCTTCGACTCCGGCGGCCTCGATCTGAAGACCCCCGAGGGCATGTACACGATGAAGTCCGACATGGCGGGCGCCGCCGCCGTGCTGGCCGCGACCCGCGCGATCGCGCAGCTCAAGCTGCGGGTGAAGGTGACCGCCTACGCGTGCATGGCCGAGAACATGCCGTCGGGCAGCGCGTTCCACCCCTCCGACGTGCTGACGATGTTCGGCGGCAAGACCGTCGAGAACGCCAACACCGACGCCGAGGGACGCCTCGTGCTCGCCGACGGCATCGCCCGGGCGGCCCAGGACTCCCCCGAGCTCATCGTGGACGTGGCGACGCTGACCGGGGCCTGCATCGTCGCCCTGGGCGAGCGGACGTCCGGGCTGATGGCGAGCGACGACCAGACGGCCGACCATGTGCTCGAGGCCGCGGAAGCCGCGGGTGAGTCGTTCTGGCAGCTGCCGCTGCCCGACGGGATCACCGACAACCTGAAGTCCGACGTGGCGGATCTGCGGTCGTCCGGCACGACCCGGTACGGCGGCGCCCTGGTGGCCGCGGCGTTCCTGCGCGAGTTCGTGCCCGCCGACACCGCCTGGGCGCACCTCGACATCGCCGGGCCGTCGTGGAGCGACAAGGTCTACGACTACGTGGCGAAGGGCGGAACCGGGGCTGCGGTCCGCACGCTGGTGGCGCTGGCCCAGTCGCTGCAGAACTGATCCCGCGGGTGGGGCGCCGTCGTCCGATCGGGCGCGCCGCCTCACCTGGCTCCTCGCGTCCGGCCGGACGGGAGGAGCGGGACGAAATCGTCCCCAGCGGGCTAGGCTGAACCCCGAGTCCGCTACTGGCTGTCATCGAAGAAGGAGCCCGATCAATGTCGACACCCGTTCCCCTGCCCGCACTGGGCGAAAGCGTGACCGAAGGAACCGTCTCGCGATGGCTCAAGCAGGTCGGCGACCGCGTCGAGGCCGACGAGCCGCTGGTCGAGATCTCCACCGACAAGGTCGACACCGAGATTCCCTCGCCCGCGAGCGGCGTGGTTCTCGAGATCTTGGTGCAGGAAGATGACACGGCCGAGGTCGGCGCCGTCCTTGCCACCATCGGCGACGAGAACGAGGCGCCCGCGGGCGGCGACGAGCCCGCCGAGGGCGACGCCGCGTCCGAGCCGGCCGCGCCGTCCACCGAGCAGGACGAGCCCGTCGCCGCCGACGGAGAGCAGAAGGCACCCGCCGAGGCGGACGAGGCTGCCGAGCCGACCGAGACGGACGAGGCCGCTGAGCCCGCCGAGGAATCGACGCAGGCGGCGCAGCCCGCGTCCTCCGGCCCCGCCGAAGGCACCGAGGTGACGCTGCCCGCGCTGGGCGAGTCCGTCACCGAGGGCACCGTCTCGCGCTGGCTGAAGGAGATCGGCGACGAGGTCGAGGCGGACGAGCCGCTGGTGGAGATCTCCACCGACAAGGTCGACACCGAGATCCCGTCGCCGGCGTCCGGCACGCTGCTCGAGATCCGCGTCCAGGAGGACGAGACCGCCGACGTGGGCGCCGTCCTCGCGATCATCGGCGCCGCCGGTGCCGCGCCGTCCGACAGCGGCGAGTCCAGCGACTCCCCGGCCGAAGAGCAGGCCGCCCCCGCTGAGGAGACCAGCGAGCCCGCGGCCGAGCCGTCCGACCCGAAGACGGACGCCGCCGAGGCGGCCGAGCCGGCCGAGACGGAGAAGGCACCCGAGAAGCCGGAGCCCAAGGAAGAACCGAAGCCCGAGCCCAAGCCCGCGCCGGAGGCCCCCAAGCCCGCCCCGAAGGGGGCTCCCAAGCCCGCCCCCGAGGCCCCGAAGCCGGCCGCCCCGCGGGCCGCCGAGGGCGGCCGGCTTCGGGGCCTCGGGGGCGGGCTTGGGCCCGCGGGCCGCCGAGGGCGGCGACGCGACGTACGTGACCCCGCTGGTGCGCAAGCTCGCCGCCGACAACGGCGTCGACCTGGCCACCGTCCAGGGCTCCGGCGTCGGCGGACGCATCCGCAAGCAGGACGTCCTGGACGCCGCCGAGGCCGCCAAGAAGCCGCAGGCTCCCGCGGCGGCTCAGTCTGCGCCGTCGGCTCCCGCGCCGCAGTCGGCGAAGGCCGGCACGACCGAGAAGGTCACCCGCCTGCGCGCCACGATCGCCCGCCGCATGAAGGAGTCCCTGGAGGTCTCGGCGCAGCTGACCGCCACCGTCGAGGTAGACCTCACCGCGATCTCGCGCATCCGCGCGCAGGTCAAGGACGACTTCAAGGCCCGCGAGGGCGTTTCGCTGTCGTACCTGCCCTTCATCTCGAAGGCTGCGGTCGAGGGCCTGCGCCAGTTCCCGAAGCTGAACGCGACGATCGACACCGAGGCCGGCCAGATCACCTACGCGGCCAGCGAGGACCTGGGCATCGCCGTCGACACCGAGAAGGGCCTTCTCGTCCCGGTGATCAAGGACGCCGGCGACCTCACCGTAGCCGGCCTCGCGAAGCGCATCGGTGACCTCGGTGCCCGCACCCGGGCCAACAAGGTCGGCCCCGACGAGCTGACCGGCGGCACGTTCACCATCACCAACTACGGCTCGGCCGGCACCCTGATGGACACGCCGATCATCAACCAGCCGCAGGTGGCGATCCTGGGCACCGGCGCGATGGTCAAGCGTCCGGTGGTCATCAGCGATCCGGAGTTGGGCGACATCATCGCGGTCCGCGACATGATGTACCTCTCGCTCACCTACGATCACCGGCTCGTGGACGGCGCCGACGCGGCCCGCTACCTGAGCTTCGTGAAGGCCCGCCTCGAGGAGGGCGAGTTCGGAGCCGAGTTCGGCCTGTGATCCACGGCTGAGAACGCAGCGAGCCGACGGGGCGTCCGGGACACCGGGCGCCCCGTCGCCGTGACCGGCTTCCGACAAGGCCCGGGCCGGACGCGAACCGGGGGTAGGGTGCGCCCGTGACCTCCACGCAGCAATCCACCGACCACCCCGCCCCTCAGACCGCCGCGCCGGCCGACTCGTCCCTTGGCCCGGCGCTGGAGTTCGAGTACGTCGGCCTCGAGACCGACCCGCCGGCCCAGTCGGACTACCAGGAGCTGTGGGACTACCAGCGCGCCGTGCACGCGCGGGTGAGCGCGGGCGAGATTCCCCCGCGGGTGTTGTTCGTCCAGCACTCCCCCGTCTACACAGCCGGACGCCGCACGCTGCCCGAGGAACGTCCGTTCGACAACACCCCCGTCGTCGACGTGGACCGCGGCGGCAAGATCACCTACCACGGCCCCGGCCAGCTCGTCGGCTACCCGATCATCCCGCTGCCGCGGCGCATCGGCCCGCTGGGCTACGTCCGCCGCGTCGAGGAGGCGCTGATCCGCTGCCTGGCCGACTTCGGCGTCCACGGCATTCGGGTGGACGGCCGCACCGGCGTCTGGCTGCCCGCGACGTCCAGCAGGCTGGAACGCAAGATCGCCGCCATCGGCATCCGCGTCTCGCGGCAGACGGCGATGCACGGCTTCGCGCTCAACGTCGCCGCGGGCAGCACCGGCCCGTTCCACAACATCGTCCCCTGCGGCATCTCGGACGCCGACGTCACGTCCCTGCAGGACGAGACGGGCGTCGTCCCGCCCAGCCTCGCCGCGATGGGCCGTCGGCTCGAGCCGTACCTGACCGAGTTGCTGGCCTGGCAGCCGTACGAGCCGCTCGGCGGTTCGACCGGTAGGATGGAGCGGTGACTGACACCACTTCGGGACGCAAGCTGCTTCGCATCGAGGCGAAGAACGCGCAGACCCCCATCGAACGCAAACCCTCGTGGATCAAGACGCGTGCGACCATGGGCCCGGAGTATCGCGACATGCAGCAGCGGGTGAAGGGTGCCGACCTCCACACGGTGTGCCAGGAGGCGGGCTGCCCCAACATCTTCGAGTGCTGGGAAGACCGCGAGGCGACGTTCCTCATCGGCGGCGACCAGTGCACGCGCCGCTGCGACTTCTGCCAGATCGCGACCGGACGCCCGAGCGGCTACGACAAGGACGAGCCCCGCCGCGTCGCCGAGTCGGTCCGCGAGATGGGCCTGCGCTACGCCACCGTCACCGGCGTCGCACGCGACGACCTGCCGGACGGGGCGTCGTGGCTGTACGCCGAGACCTGCCGGCAGATCCGCGAACTCAACCCGGGCACCGGCGTCGAGTTGCTGGTCGACGACTTCCGCGGTGAGCGCTCGGCGCTCGAGACGGTGTTCGACGCCCGCCCCGAGGTGTTCGCGCACAACCTCGAGACGGTCCCCCGTATCTTCAAGCGCATCCGGCCGGCCTTCAGCTACGAGCGGTCGCTCGGCGTCATCACGCAGGCCCACGAGGCGGGGCTGGTCACGAAATCGAACCTGATCCTCGGCATGGGCGAGGCCCCCGAGGAGGTCAGCGAGGCCATGGTCGCGCTGCGCGACGCCGGCACCGATCTGCTGACGATCACGCAGTACCTGCGGCCGTCCCCGCTGCACCACCCGATCGACCGCTGGGTCACGCCGACGGAGTTCGCCGCGTTCGAGGACGAGGCCAAGGGCCTCGGCTTCGCCGGCGTGCTGAGCGGCCCGCTGGTCCGATCGTCCTACCGAGCCGGCCGCCTGTACCGTCAGGCGGTCGAGGCCCGCACGAAGTCCCACTGAGCCGACCCGAAACACGGAGAGACGATGGCAAGCGAGAGGGCCAAGCAACTGGCCGCGAAGCAGAAGGCCGAGCGAAAGGCCGCCAAGCTTCGCAAGAAGAACAGCGACAATCCGCAGGACTGGAGCCGCACCCGCCAGATGGTCGAGGTGTACAAGCGCACCCGCGAGGTCGACCCGAAGCTCGACCTGTGGGTCATCGGCTCCGGCGTGCTCACCGCCGTCGTCGCCGCCACGGTCGCGATCCTGACCGGCGCGGCCTGGTGGGCGTGGGTGCCGCTGGCCCTCGTGCTCGGCCTGCTCGTCTCGATGCTCGTCCTCACCAACCGCGCAAAGAAGGGCGCCTTCAGCCGCTACGCGGGGCAGCCCGGGTCCGCCGAGGTCGCGCTCTCGATGCTGAACAAGAAGAAGTACTCCTACGACCTGGGGGTGGCCGCCACCCGGCAGATGGACATGGTGCACCGCGTGGTCGGCCCCTGCGGCATCGTGCTGGTCGGCGAGGGTCAGGCCAACGGCGCCCGCCAACTGCTCAACCAGGAGGCGCGCAAGCACCAGCAGGTGGCCTACGGGGTCCCCGTCACGACGCTGATGATCGGCGACGGCGACAAGCAAGTGAAGCTGTCGGAGCTGCAGAAGCACATCGAGAAGATGCCGAAGGTCATGGACGCCGTGAAGCTCAACGAGGTGCAGTCGCGGCTGCGCGCTCTCGACGCCGTCCGGCCGAAGGCCCCCGTGCCGCGGGGGCCGCTGCCCTCGCCCAAGGGCGTCAACCGCGCCATGCGGGGCCGTTGATTGGCGAACATCGTCAACGCCGAGCACCTCGGCAAGTCGTACGGCACCCGGATCCTCCTCGATGACGTCTCCCTCGGCCTGGCCACGGGGGATGTCATCGGCGTCGTCGGGCGCAACGGCGACGGCAAGACGACGTTGCTCTCCCTGCTGACCGGGCGTATCGAGCCGGATTCCGGGACGGTCACGAGGTCCGCGGGGGCGTCCATCGGCTACCTGGCCCAGACCGACGACTTCGCTGCCGACGCGACCGTGCGGGACGTCATCGTCGGCGGGAGACCCGACCACGTCTGGGCGTCCAACGCGCTGTCCCGGTCGATCGTCGAGCACCTCCTGGACGGAGTCGATCTGGACGGCCGCGTGGGGGACTTGTCCGGCGGCGAGCGGCGCCGTACCGCCCTGGTCGCGATCATGCTGGGTGGCCACGACCTGATCGTGCTGGACGAGCCCACGAACCACCTCGACGTCGAGGCTGTCTCCTGGCTCGCCGACCACCTCAACGAACTGCGCGCCGGCGGCACGGCGATGCTCATCGTCAGCCACGATCGCTGGTTCCTGGACGCCGTCTGCACCCGCGTCTGGGAGGTGCACGACGCCACCGTGGACGCCTACGACGGCGGGTACGCGGCCTACGTCCTGGCCCGCGTGGAGCGCCAGCGGCAGGCCGCCGCGAACGAGGCGCGCCGCAAGAACCTCGCCCGCAAGGAGTTGGCCTGGTTGCGCCGCGGCGCCCCGGCCCGGACGTCGAAGCCGCGCTTCCGCATCGAGGCCGCCAACTCGCTCATCGCCGACGAGCCCGAACCGCGCGACCGGCTGGCACTGAAGCAGTTCTCCGTCACCAGGCTCGGCAAGGACGTCATCGACCTCGCGCACGTCGACCTCGACCTGCCCGGCGGCCGGAACCTGCTGCGCAACCTCACCTGGTCGATCGGCCCCGGCGACCGCATCGGCATCGTCGGCGTCAACGGGTCGGGCAAGTCGACGCTCCTGCGGCTGATGGCCACGGAGCAGGAGCCGACCCGCGGGCGGGTCAAGCAGGGTGCGACGATCCGGCTCGCGCACCTGTCCCAGGCCGTCACCGAGCTCGACGACACCGAACGCGTCCTCGATTCGGTGAACCGGTTGCGCCGCGAGACCCAGCTGGCGACCGGTCGGGAGGCGTCCGCCTCGCAGCTGTTGGAGGAGTTCGGCTTCACCGGCGACCGGCTCGTGACGCGCATCGGCGAACTGTCGGGCGGGGAACGCCGCCGGCTGCAGTTCCTGCGGTTGCTGATGGGCGAACCCAACGTGCTCCTGCTCGATGAGCCCACCAACGACCTCGACATCGACACCCTCAACGTCATCGAGGACTATCTCGACTCCTGGCCCGGCACCCTCATCGTGGTGTCGCACGACCGCTACTTCCTCGAGCGGGTCTGCGACGTCACCTACGCCCTCATGGGCGACGGAAGCTGCGTGCTACTGCCCGGCGGCGTCGACCAGTACCTCGAGCACCGCCGCCGGCAACCGTCCGCGGTGACGTCCAACGCGCCAAGCGAGTCCGACCGAGCGTCCGCGGGACCGTCGGCGGCCGAGACCCGCCAAGCCAAGAAGGAGCTTGCGCGGCTCGAGTCGCAGCTCGCCAAGCTCGGTCAGCGCATCGAGCGCGTGCACGGTCAGATGGCCGAACACGCGTCCGACTACGGCAAGCTCACCCAGTTGCAGAGCGAGCTGACGGCCCTGACCGACGAGAAGGACGGCCTCGAAGTCGCCTGGCTCGAGGCCGCCGAGACCCTCGACTAGGTGGTCAGCTGGGTTCTTGGATCACGGCTTCGCTTCGCCGAACGCGAAGCATCACCGCGGCTGCAGGCAACTGCACGAGGGCCGAGGCCACCAGCGCCGTCGCCACCCCGGCGAGCTTGGCCAGCGCACCGAAAGAGGGCCCACCGATTACCTGGCCGAGGGCGTCGGCCTGACTCATCGCCGAGAGGGTCGTGGCACGCGTCTGGCTCTCCAGATTTCGGTTGAGCCACGCGCGACGCACAGGTGCCGCCAAGGCCATGACCGCTTCCCGCAGCCATCGGAACCCCAACGCCATCCATAACCACGGAGCCAAGGCGAAACCGACGACACACAGGACCTGCACGAACAACATTCCAGCCATGACTCGGGACGGGTGCTCCGCGTTCAGGGCCTTTGAGACGTAGCGATTGGCCAACCGGCTGGCCCCCAACGAAACGGCCGACCCGACGAGCGCGAACAAGCTGAACCATGTCGCCGAGTCGGACAAGACCCCCAGCTCGGGCAGGTGGAACTCCCGCAGCACCAGGTCCGCCCACAGGCGATCGAACACCTCACTCGTGATACCGGCCAGCAACGAGATCAGCATGAAGGAGCGAGGTGAACGTGTAGCCCACACCCCAGACGACGTTGCCGAGCGCGATCGTCCAGAAGAGCGGCACGGCGGTGATGAGAACGCCGACGCCGAGCAAGGCGATCCCGACGATGACCGACAGCCGTCGGGAGTGGATGTCCGCGACGATCCCTGTCGGAATCTCTGCCAGGAAGCAGGATGCCTCCAAGATCGTCCCGATCAGGACGAGCTGGAATGGGTCCAGGTGGGCGACCTCAATCTGGTAGACGAGGCCCAAGGTGAAGGCGACCGCCCAGATGAAAGCCTGGCCGGCCTCGATGATCAGAAAGATGCGGCCCGCTGAACCGCGAAGCAATGCGATGCTCACGAGGGATTCCTCTGCGTGGAACGTGGTTTCAGCCCCAGCGCACGACACGATTGCCGGTGAGCCGCATGGGACAGACCGTTCGGGACCTCAGACGCTCACACAGCCCGTGGTGGTCTCACGGGAGAGCAGTCAGGGAGCATCTGGCACTCAGGAAGGGATCCGCATGGTCACATGGTAACTGAGGGTCGAGGTGCCCTAGACGCGTCCCCTAGTCGCGTCCTCGGCAGGCCGACGATCGGCCGGCCGAGGCCTCGAGGTCAGCTGACGATGTGCTCCTGCTCGATGATCGCGTCCCGAAGCTCGCGGCGCTTCTTCTGCTCGGCCGGGTCGGGGACCGGCACGGCCGAGAGCAGGCGCTGCGTGTAGGGGTGCTGCGGGCGGTGGACGATGTCCTCCGTCGGCCCCACCTCCACCAGGCTGCCGAGATGCATGACGGCCACCTGGCTGGACACCTGCTCGACCACCGCGAGGTCGTGGCTTATGAACAGGCACGCGAAGCCGCGCTCCGCCTGGAGTCTCCGGAACAGGTCGAGGACCGTCGCCTGCACCGAAACATCCAGCGCGGACGTCGGTTCGTCGGCGATGAGGAGCCTCGGGTTCAGCGCCAGCGCCCGGGCGATACCGATGCGCTGCCGCTGACCGCCGGACAGCTCGTGCGGGTAGCGGTTGCGCATCGCGCGCGGCAGTTGGACGGAATCGAGCAGCGCCTCCACCCGACGGGACAGCTCCTGGCCCTTGAGCTGCTCGTGCAGATAGATCGGCTCCCCGATCGACTCACCCACCGGAAGGCGCGGATTCAGCGAGGAGCCGGGATCCTGGAAGACGATGCCCACCTCCTTGCGGAAGGGGTGCAGGTCTTTGCCCTTGGCGTGGGTGATGTCGCGGCCGGCCACCGACAGTTTGCCGCCGCTGACCGGGAGCAGGGCCACGGCTGCGCGTCCGATGGTGGTCTTCCCGGAACCGGACTCCCCCACGAGGCCGACGACCTCGCCCGGGTCGAGGCGCAGGTTGATGTGCCGCGCCGCGGTGAAGGCCGGACGCCGGCCCTGCTTCGGATAGGTGATCTCGACGTCCTCCAGCAGCAGCGCCGGGGTGATGGACGAGTCGCCGTCGCGCAGCGGGACGGGCTGGTCCTCACGCTCGATCAACGTCGCCGGACGCCCCTCGGTCGCCTCCACCTCGGTGCCCAGGTGAGGCACGGACGCCAGCAGCTGGCGCGTGTACGGGTGCTCGGGACGATTGAAGATCTGGTCGGCGGTCCCGTGTTCGACGACGCGGCCGTCCTTCATCACGATGATGCGGTCGGCCATGTCGGCGACGACGCCCATGTCGTGCGTGATCAGGATGATGCCCGCGTTGACCCGCTCGCGCAGCTCGCGCATGAGCTTGAGGATCTCGGCCTGCACGGTCACGTCGAGCGCGGTGGTGGGCTCGTCCGCGATGAGCAGCTTCGGGTCGCAGGCCAGCGCCTGGGCGATCATGATGCGCTGCCGCTGGCCGCCGGAGAGCTGGTGCGGGAACTTGTTGAAGCTGTCCTCAGGATCGGGGATCTCCACCAGCCGCATCAGCTCCAGCGCCCGCTCCTTGGCGGCCGAGGGGGCCATCAGGAAATGCGTGCGCAGCGTCTCGACGATCTGGAAGCCGACCGTGTAGACGGGGTTGAGCGCCGTCATCGGCTCCTGGAAGATCACGGAGATCTCGTTGCCGCGGACCTCCCGCATTTTGCTCTGCGGCATGCCGACGAGCTCGGTCCCCTTCAGCTTCGCCGACCCGGTCGTGCGCCCGTTGGCCGGGAGCAGGCCCAGCAGGCTCATGGACGACTGCGTCTTACCGGAGCCGGATTCCCCCACGATCGCCAGCACCTCGCCGGCCCGCAGGTCGTAGTTGATGTGCTCGGCCGCCACGAACCACTCGTCGCCGACCCAGAAGTTCACGCTCAGATCCCGGACCTCCAGGATCACGTCGCCCTTCTTGACCTCGCCCCCGGTCGCCCGGGACAGCTTGATGGAGCCGTCGAACGCGCTCCCGCGCTTGCCCTGGCCATCCCCGGACGCGCCTGCTGCGGTGCTCACTTCGTTTCCTCCTCGGTCGTTCGGGACGCCCCAGCGGCGGTGGCGCCGGAACCGGCCGTCGCGCCGCCGGCCGGCTCCAGCTGCGCGGCCGCCTTCGCCATCTTGCGCGCGGACGGGATCTTGCGCATCCGCGGGTCGAACGCATCACGAAGGCCGTCGCCGATGAAGTTCACCGACAGCGCCAACAAGATGATGAACACGCCGGGCCACCAGAACAACCACGGCCGGGTCGCGAACGCGCCCTGGTTGACCGAGATCAGCCAGCCGAGCGAGATGTTCGGCGGCAGGATGCCGAAGTTCAGGAACGACAGCGCGGCCTCCAGCGTGACGGCTGAGCTCATCAGCAGCGTCGTGTTGACGATGATGACGCCGACCGCGTTGGGAAGCATGTGCTTGGTGATGATGCGCCAGTTGCTCGCGCCGGCCACGCGGGCCGCGTCCACGAACTCCCGCTCGCGCAGCGACATGAACTCCGAGCGCACCAGGCGGGCCAGGCCCGTCCACAGGATGCAGCCGAGGGCGATCGACAGCAGCAGCGGCATGTTGTTCGTGATGGCCAGCGTCTGCTCCGGGGTCGCGTTGAACCGGATCGGCAGGATCCCGACGAGCTTGCCCAGCACGGCGCCGAGCACGATGACCGGCAGGGTGATGACCAGGTCGGTGAAGCGCATCAGGATCTGGTCGAGGCGGCCGCGGAAGTAGCCCGCCAGCGACCCGATGGTCACGCCGATGACCAGCGCGATGAAGCTCAGGCAGAACATGACGAACAGGGACGTCTGGACGCCCTTCATGACCAGGGCGAAGCTGTCCCGGCCGATGTCGTCCTGGCCGAAGGGGTGCTCCCCGATCGCGAAGGAGGTGGCGCCCCCGATCCCCGGGATTTGCAGGGTCGGGCTACCGCCGTTGACGACGTTGTTGGGTCGCATGTAGTCCTGGAACGGCCACAGCCCCGGGATCGGACCCAGGCCCATGGCGAGGATCGAGAGCAGGGCGACCAGCGTGAGCGTCACCAGGCCGAAGATCGCGCCACGGTGCCGGATGAAGCGCCGCCAGACGATCTGGCTCTGGGACAGGCCTTCCACCTCTTTGGCCTGGCCGACGCCCTCGCCGCGGCCGTGCGCGTCGGTCTCCTCGACGGCGAAGTCGCCGTCGGCGGCCTCGGCGGTGCGCAGCGGGCCCGACGGGGCCGCGCCGCCGCGCACCGGATCGTCGCCGAGGATGCGGTCCCCCATCTCGCCATCGTCGTAAACGCGCTCGTCGCGGCCGGAGCCGGCGGCGTCCTCGTCGATCGGGCCGGGCCCAACCCGACGCTCGTCCTCGGGAAGTTCGCCGGGACGGGGGGTCGTGTTGTCGTTGCTCATGCGTTCACCCGAATCCTGGGATCGATGATGGCGTAGAGGAAGTCGGCCACAAGGTTGGCGATCATCGCCAGCCCGCCAGTGATCATGATGTAGATCATCACCGGGTCGATCTCGCTCGCCGACAGCGCCTGGACGAACATACGACCCATGCCGGACCAGCCGAAGATGGTCTCCGTCAGCACTGCGCCACCGATGAGGCTGATGAAGTCGACCGGGACGATCGAGGCCAGCGGCATCAGCGCGTTGCGCAGCGCGTGCCGGACGATCACGACGCGCTCGGAAAGACCCTTGGCCCGCGCGGTGCGGATGTAGTCCTGGTTCAGCACCTCGAGCATCGCACCGCGCTCGTAGCGGGTGTAGGTGGCGAAGGAGATGACGACCAGCGCGATCGTGGGCAGCAACAGGTGCGTCCACTTGTCGAGCTGGGTGATCCAGTAGTCGCCGCCGAGATTGGGGGTCGCCGCGCCGATGGTGGCGATGGGACGCCCGCCGATCACGCTGGCGTTCGAGTACAGCTGCCAACCCTGCAGCACGCGGTCGGTGTAGATCGCCACCGAGGCGAAGATCGCGACGACGGCGGCGGTCCGCATCGAGACCGCTCGGTCGGGACCGCCGAACGCCCAGCCGATGAGGAGCGCCACAAGAACGGCGACGATCAGCAGCCCCACCGCGATCAGGTCGGACATCGGCACGTAGTAGAAGAACCACTGCATCGGGATGTACAGCACGGCCCCGACCACCGCGGTGGTGAGACCCGCGTACAGCGCGCGCCTGTTGTTGATGCCCGCGAAGATGACGGCCATCGCCACCGCGGCGGCGAGCCCGATGACCAGCGTGCCGATCAGGCCGAAGCCTGGGTGCTCCACCCAGCCGGACAGCAGCGCGTAGGCGAGCACCGCGAGCGAGACGGCGAACGCAGACACGAAGACGATCACCTTGCGCTTGGCGTTGCCGCCGAGGACGCCCGCCCAGAACAGACCGGAGACCACCGAGAGGACGAGCACGGCGGGCCAGTTCACCTGGGGGTTGTTCAGGTAATCGTTGACGCCGATCGCCAGGAACTGCTTGAGCAGCACGGCGAACCAGAAGATCGGGAGCGCGTACAGCACGAAGGCGATGAAGGTGATCGTGTAGTCGAAGGCCGTGTACTGCCGCAGCGCCGAGATGACGCCGATGGTGACGCCCAACAGGAGGGCGATGACGGTCGCGGCGAACACGAGCTGGACCGAGGTGGCGATCGCACCACCGAGCATCGAGCGCACGGGCTGGCCGGTGCGCCACGCCTCACCGAAGTCGCCCTGGAGGACCCCCGTCAGCCAATCCCACCAGCGCGCCGGCCACGGCACGTCCAGCTTCAGCTGCCGGATGCGCGTCTCGATGAGGAACTCACGGTTGAGCGCGGGGCTCTGGCGCAGATCGTCGAGCGGATCCATCGCGATGTTGAGCAGCCCATACATCAAGAACGAGAGCAGGAAGAGGATGGCGAGCGCCAGCCCTAGACGGCGCGCCAGGAATCTGATCATGAGGTACCCCGAGACGAACGGTGATTGGTCGAGCCCGAACAGGCGAAACGTTGGTCACCCGGCTCGCTGGCGGGGCTGCTGCCCCGCCACCGGTTCGCGACGGACTGCCGGGTGACCAACGCCTCACTCAGCGATTCAGAGCTTCCACTCCCAGTAGTTCCAGAAGTAGGTCGGCGACAGCGGGATCGAGCTCACGTTCTGCAGCTTCTTGCTCACGCCGGTCACCTCCGGGAACTGGTAGATGGACAGGCCGAAGGCATCCTGCACCAACTGCTTCTCGACGTCGTTCAGGATCGTCTTCTGCTGAGCCGGATCCGTGGCCACCTGCAGCTCGTTCAGCTTCCCGTCGACCGCCTTGCTGGAGTAGCCGCCGTAGTTGTTCTGGCCCTTGGTGCGGAAGTTCGCGTCGGATTCGGACACGCCCGTGCTGGTGGACTGCCAGCCGAACAGCGAGGCATCGTACTGCTTGTTGTTCGGCAGCATCGTGCTCCAGTCCTTGCTGCCCTTGTCTACGATCTTGAAGCCGGCCTGCTCGGCCGACGCCTTGATCAGCTGGTACTCCTGCTGGCGGCGCGTGTTGTTGTTCGCGTAGAGCAGGCGCACGCTCGGCGCGGTGACGCCGGCCTGCGACAGCAGCTGCTTGGCCTTGTTCACGTCGGCGGAATCGCCGTACATCGCCTTCATGCCGTTGTTCGCCTCGGCGTCGGCGTAGTTGGGCGAGCCCGGGACCACCGCGAGCGAGTTACGGACGGTGGCGTCCGGGTTGAGCGGCTTGATGATCTTGTCGACGATGTCCTGGCGCGGGATCGTCTGCAGGAAGGCCTGGCGAACCAGCTTCGCCTTGTTGGCGTCTCCGCCGTAGGTCTTCGGATCGAACGGACCGCCGTTGTTGAACACCATGTCGACGTGCTCGTACGTGGCACCCTGACCGGACAGGACGTTCACCGAGTCGCCCAGGCCCTCGAGCTGCTTCTTGATGTCGGCGGTCGCCTGCGGCTGGGTGACGAGCACCTCGCCGTTCTGCAGCGCCTGGACGGACGCCTGCGGGTCATCGATGAAGCGCACCGTGATGGTGTCGATCGAGACCTTGTGGTCGCCCTTGTAGTTCGGGTTCTTCGTGACGGTGATGTACTGGTTCTCCTTGAGGTCGGAGATCGTGTACGGGCCGTTGCTGACGACGAGGTCCTTGTCGGCGGGCATGTTGACGAAGTCGAAGCTCTTGTTCCAGACGTTGGAGAGCTTCGCGAGCGCGGCGTTGTCCTTCTTCTGGAAGGCGTCGATCACCGCCTGCGCGGCCTGGGTCGGGTCGTTGACGCCCAGGGCCTTCTTCGCGACGATGTGCGCCGGCAGACCCGTCGGCTGCATCGCCAGCGTCTCCCAGTCGACGAACGGCTTGGAGTAGGTGAAGGTCACGGACTTGTTGTTGTCGCCGATCTCCGGGAAGGCCTTGATCAGCGCGTAGCCGGGGCTGGACGCGTTGAAGAACACGTTGGACCCGGTGTTGTCGGCCTTGACGTTGCCCTCGTCGTCGGTGGCGGCCTCGTAGGTGTTGAAGTTGCTGGAGTTGGCGGCCCACTGCATGACGACGTCGGCGGCGGTGACGGGCGTGTTGTCCGACCAGGTGGCCGTGTCGGCGAGGGTGATCTTCACCTTGAGCGGGTTGTCGGAGACCTTCTCGTACTTCGCGAACCCGGGGTTCTGTACGTACTTGAGATCTTGGTCGTAGTGGGAGGCCCACTCGTTCGTCAGGTACTTGATGTTCGCGTTGACCACGTTGTTACCCGACGACGTGTCGTTGTTGTACGAGTAGAACGGCTGGTTCCACGCGACCGTGGCGACCTGCTGGTTGTTGATGGCGGACTGGCCCCCGCCTGCGGGCGTGGTGGGACCACTGCAGCCGGCGAGCGCGAGGGCGCCGGCCGCCACGGCGGCAGCCGCGGCAAGAAGCTTTCGGTTACTCAAGATTCCTCCATGTGAATCGATCAGCCTGTCGACGAACGAAGATCCGCTCCTCCGCAGTCCCCGTCAGTCTGAGTGTCGCGTCGAACGAGCGCACAGGTCGTAGCGTCACGTCGGAAACCCCCGCGAGCGAGCTCAGAACGCTACGCCCAACCTATGTGGGCCAATAATGCATCAAACCCCGTTGTGCGCCTACTGATTGTGCAGATCAGGCGCTGCGGGGTTTATTCACTCGCGACCGCCTGTTAACGACGACCGTGCCCAAAAGGATGTCGTCCAACGCCCTCCGGTCGGCCCCGACGATGAGCGCCGGCAGGACGAGACAGACGAGCGCCGACCGCACGATGGCACGCCACCATTCCACGGGGCGTCCGTCCACCCTCACGACGCCGACGCCGGAGAGGAGCTGCCCGACGCTGCTGCCGCTCGCCGCGGTGAGGAGCGCCTTCTGCACGAAGAAAACCGTGAGGATCATCCAGCGAAGCCACCCGCCTGCGCTCAGCACCCCCGGGCCGAAGAGCAGCAGCGCCACCGCCATGCTCACACCCCAGTCGACGAGCAGCGCGCCGACCCGCGAACCCCAGGACGCCAGCGATCCGCGACCTGACTCGGGCAGACCGAGATCGCGGCCAGGGTACGGTTCGGGCGCGGACATCCCGGACAGCGTACCCAGGACGCCGCGCGCCGGGGGTATACCGGGGCCTCCGTGTAACTTCGCTGAAACAACTCCGCAACGGCGCGGTGACGTGCTGCCCTTAGCGTCGGACCTGTTTAGACCAGACCACTGGAGGAAAGATGTTCCAATCTGCCGACGAGCTGTTGGCCTTCGTCAAGGACGAGAACGTCGAGACGATCGACGTCCGCTTCTGCGATCTCCCCGGAGTGATGCAGCACTTCACGATCCCGGCCGCGTTCCTCGAGCCCGATCTCTTCGAGGAAGGCCTCTCGTTCGACGGCTCGTCCATCCGCGGGTTCCAGAAGATCCACGAGTCGGACATGACCCTGCTGCCCGACGTGACGACGGCGTACCTCGACCCGTTCCGCAAGTCGAAGACCCTGGTGATGAACTGGTTCGTGCACGACCCGCTCACCCACGAGGCGTACAGCCGTGACCCGCGCAACATCGCGCGCAAGGCGGAGGCGTACCTGCAGTCGACCGGCATCGGCGACACCGCGATGATGGGCCCCGAGGCCGAGTTCTACGTCTTCGACTCGGTGCGCTTCGACACCACCGCGAACGCCGGCTACTACTTCATCGACTCCGAGGCGGGCGCCTGGAACACCGGCGTCGAGCACGAGGCCGACGGCCGCTCGAACCGCGGTTACAAGGTGCGTTACAAGGGTGGCTACTTCCCCGTCCCGCCGGTCGACCACTTCAGCGAGCTCCGCGACGACATGGTGCGTCACCTGCAGGACGCCGGCCTGACCATCGAGCGTGCGCACCACGAGGTGGGCACCGCCGGCCAGGGCGAGATCGCGACCCGCTTCGCGACGCTGCTCACGGCCGCCGACAACTTGATGAAGTACAAGTACATCATCAAGAACACGGCCTGGGAGGCGGGCAAGACCGCGACCTTCATGCCGAAGCCGATCTTCGGCGACAACGGCTCGGGCATGCACGTCCACCAGTCCATCTGGAAGGGTGGCGAGCCGCTCTTCGCCGACGAGGCGGGCTACGCGGGCCTGTCGGAGACCGCCCGTTACTACATCGGCGGCATCCTCCACCACGCCCCCGCGCTGCTGGCCTTCACCAACCCGACCGTGAACAGCTACCACCGTCTCGTCCCCGGTTTCGAGGCCCCCGTGAACCTCGTCTACAGCTCCCGCAACCGCTCCGCCTGCATCCGCATCCCGATCACCGGCCCGAGCCCCAAGGCCAAGCGCATGGAGTTCCGCTGCCCGGACCCGTCCGCCAACCCCTACCTCGCTTTCTCGGCCATGCTGCTGGCGGGCCTCGACGGAATCCAGAACAAGATCGAGCCCCCGGCCCCGATCGACAAGGACCTCTACGAGCTCCCGCCCGAGGAACACGAGGACATCGCGACCGTGCCGGCGTCCCTGGAAGCCGCCCTGGACGCGCTCGAGGAGGACCACGAATTCCTGCTCGCGGGTGATGTCTTCACGTCCGACCTGATCGACACCTGGATCGAGATGAAGCGCGAGGACATCAACGCGATCCGCCTGCGCCCGCACCCGCACGAGTTCGAGATGTACTTCGATCTGTGAGCGACGCCCCTCGTCCGCCAGGGATATCGGGCTCTTGAGCCCGCACACGGTCCGCACGATCAGCCAACGCACCAGCGACAGGCGCTCGTGCGGACCGTGCTTGTCCGGACGCACGTGGCCTGGGCGCTCCGCCGCTTCGGCGCCGCGAACCGGGCTCGGCGCGGCGGACCTCACGTCCCCGAGACGGGGTTCACCGACCGAAGACACCACCAAGGACCAGCGGCACCAAAGTACTAGTACTAACGTCCCTATAAATGAGGACGGTTTCCATCACGCTCCGCCCCAACCGGGCGGCTACGCTAGTCAAAGTCAGCAGACGGGGGGATCGCACTGCTGACCTGTCGCCATGGACCGGGCGACCATTCGGCCGGGATGGGTTTCGGGGGAAGCCCATCCCGGCTTCTCTGTCGCCAGGCGCCGTCGTCAGCTGGGGTCGTTCGGCGTCAGCGGACGCGGCCGCTCCCCCGGTTCGGCGCCGGTCGCGACCGGACGCTCCGTGTTGACGTACTGCGACCACGAGCCCGGGTAGAGCCGGCCGCGTCCCAGCCCCGCGTACTCCATCGCCACGAGGTTGTGGCATGCGGAGATGCCGCCGCCGCAGTAAGAGACCACGCGCGAAGCGTCGTCCACGCCGAGCTTCTCGAACCGCTCCGCCAACTCCTGCGGCGCGCGGAAGCGGCCGGAGGCGAGATTCTGCGAGGCCGGCGCGCTGACGGCCCCCGGGATGTGGCCGGAGCGAGCGTCGGGGTCGTCCTCGCCGGTGTACGCGGTGGTGGGCCGGGCGTCCAGGACGAGGTCTTGCTGGGCGGCGTCGTCGATGGTGGCGAGGTCGGCGGGCTGCCACGGCCGGATCGAGAAGTCGCCCGGCTGGACGCCCTCGAGGACGCCGCTCTGCAGCGGGCCGTCGTAGGCCTCGATGCCGCCGTCGAGGACGGCCGCATCCACGCCGATCATGCGCAGCATCCACACCAGGCGGGCGGCGAACATGCCCCCGGCGTCGTCGTAGGCGACGACCGTGGAGTCGTTGGAGATGCCCGCCCGGCGCATAGCCTCGGCGAACACCTGCGGGGTCGGCAGCGGGAACCGGCCCATCCTCGGGTCGGACGGTCCCGCCAGGTCGGCCGCCAGGTCGATGAAAGCCGCCCCCGGGAGGTGCCCGTGGACGTACGCGTCGCGCCCCGACCTGCCGTCGAAGTAGTAGCGCACGTCGGCGACGACGGCGTCAGGGTGATCGGTGAGCCACGATGCGGAGACCACGGGAGGGACCATGCCCCCACTCTAGTGAGGACCGTCGGAGCTGACGCCGCCCGCCCATCACAAGTGGGCGAACCTTTGCGAGGGCGACGTCGCGAAAGCCCCGGGGCAGTCGCGTGACCGACAGTGTTGACCCCGCCCCGGGGCGCTTCGCGGAAGCTCGGGCGTCGACCTGAGCGGTGATGACGTAGTTGAAGGCGGTTCGGCGTCCGTTCTCCAGATAGCAGCTCACCCAGACCAGCCGGCCGGGGTGGACGCCCCAGCTCTCCTGATCGGTGGCGAACTGATCGCGAGCGACGGCACGGGCGCTGGTGACCGTGTACTGGAGCCGTCCGCGCTCGAGGCCGATGGTGAGCCGGTCTCCCCGCTTCACCGCTCCGGACAGCTTGTTGCAGGGAACCTCGTCCGCCGACCGTTTCGAATTCGTGTGGCAGGCGAAATAGGCGGTGTCCGCTGCGTCGGCCGCGGGGGCGACCCCACGGTCGGCGATCCAGAACAAGTGCGAGAAATCGGGTGGATGAATAACGCCCGAGGTCCCGATCGTCATCATCGGGGTGTCAGAGCGATATCCCTGAGCGGGCAGTTCCGCATAAACCGGACGACCCATGTTCGTGACGTCGTTCTGCTTTGCTCGCGCCGCACTGCTGCCGCCGGCCGGTGTCGGGTCCGTGGATTTTCTGGACGTTACGCCAGCGGACCCTTGAGCCGGAATGACCGTCGCGGTGTCGCCCGCGTCGGCGGTGACACCAGGAGCTTTCCCGGAACCGGGCACGACGGAGAAGATCTCCTCCGCCGTGCCGGGGTTCCCGGTCAGCAGCCACATTCCGGTCAGCAGCAGGAGGGCGGCGACGATGCGCCGCCCCCAGATCACTTGCGGCGGCGACCGAGGGTGAGGACGCCCGCGCCGCTCACCAGCGCGACCATCCCGAGCAGGCCGGCGGCCGACACGGCGTCGGTGTCACCGGTCTCCGCGGCGACACCCCGGTTGCCCGGGTCCACCAGCGTGACGACCGAGCTCCGCTGCGGCTCCTTCGGAGTCTCGACGCTGACGAGAACCGTGTGCTCCTTCTGCGTGGGCACGGTCACGACGGTCGAGGAATGCTGGGACGCGGGCGCCTCGGGCTTGGGAGTCTCCGGCTTCTCCGGCTTGGGGGTTTCCGGCTTTCCCGGCTTGGGAGTCTCCGGCTTTCCCGGCTTGGGAGTCTCCGGCTTCGGCGACTCCGGCTTCGGCGACTCCGGCTTCGGCGACTCCGGCGCAGGAGTCTCGGGGCACGGCTTGTCCGGCTTCGGCTCCTCAGGCTTGGGAGTCTCCGGCGCAGGAGTCTCGGGGCACGGCTTGTCCGGCTTCGGCTCCTCAGGCTTGGGAGTCTCCGGCGCGGGAGTCTCGGGGCACGGCTTGTCCGGCTTCGGCTCCTCAGGCTTGGGAGTCTCCGGCGCGGGAGTCTCCGGGCACGGCTTGTCCGGCTTCGGCTCCTCAGGCTTGGGAGTCTCCGGCGCGGGAGTCTCCGGGCACGGCTTGTCCGGCTTCGGGGTCTTGGGCTTGTCACAATCGCCCTTGTGATGGCCCTTGTGGCCGGGCTTGTCGCAGTCGCGCTTGTGGTGGCCCTTGTCGCACTCGCCCTTGTGATGGCCCTTGTGGCCGGGCTTGTCGCAGTCGCGCTTGTGGTGGCCCTTATCGCGGCCGCCCTTGTCGCACTCGCCCTTGTCGTGACCCTTGTGGCCCGGCTTGTCGCAGTCGTCCTTGCGGCCGCCCTTGTCGCCGTGGTGGTCCTTCGAGCCCCTGTCGCCCTTGTCGCCGTGTTCGCCGTGTTCGCCGTGGCGACCGTCGTCGCCCTTCGAACCGTCCCGGTCCTTCACGTCGCGGCCACCCTTGGAGCCCTTGTCACCGGGCTTGCCGTGGTCGTCCCGGGAGCCCTTGTCACCGGGCTTGCCGTGGTCGTCCCGGGAGCCCTTGTCGTCCCGGGAGCCCTTGTCGTCCCGAGAGCCCTTGTCGCCGCGGGAGCCTCGGTCACCCTTGGAGCCGTCGCGGTCCCTGGCGTCCTTGTCGCCCTTGGCGCGCTGGTCGTCCTGCTTGTCGTTTGATCCCTTGTCGCCGGCCGACAGCTTGTCGGGCGCGCTGTCCGCGGGACGCTGCGCCGGCATGTCCCGACCGACGTGCACCGTGCCGGGCTCGCTGACGGACGTCGCCGAGCGCTCGGTCCCCGCGTGGTGGCCGGCGGCGATCGCCATGGTCGGGTTCAACGCCATCAAACCGCCGATCGACATCGACACGGCAGCGGTAGCGGACAGCGCAAATTTGCCAAAAGAGTTGGCACTCATTGTGAATTCCCCCCGGAAATATGTGGTCCAGATTCCCCTAGAACTCCCCAGTAATAGGAAAAATCTGCCGCACTTGGTCGTGGTGCGGTGCCCTCAGTATTCCCGAGGCGCAATGACCCTCGCAAGCAGTTTGCGACAAAAAGTCGCTAAAGTCGCCCCCAGGGGTGACACCCGCGTGGGGAATCGGTCGTCTCGATCGCCCGACCCGGCGATATCCGTCCCCCACTGCAGGGACAAATACGCGGAGATAGGGCGCGCACACATTTCCAGAATGTGCATAAAGTAAATGCAATACGTTTCTCGTTTAAACGCAGAACTCCCCGCCCGCACGATGGGCGGACGGGGAGGACGGGCGGGCGCGCCTCGACGGGGCTCAGATCGGCAGGCGCTTGAAGATCGGCGCCGGGATCGCCTTCAGCACCATCATCACGTAGCGGAAAGCGGGCGGGGCCCAGACGACGCGCTTACCCTCCTTCGCCGACGCGACGGCGAGGCTTCCCACATCCTCCCTGTTCACCGTGAGCGGCGGCTCCTTGACCCCCGCCGACATGCGGGTGCGCACCTGGCCGGGACGGATCACGAGCACGTTCACGCCATCCTTCTCCAGGGCGAGACCGAGGTTGCGGTAGAAGCCGTCCAGGCCCGCCTTCGTGGCGCCGTAGACGAAGTTGCTGCGGCGCACCAGCTCGCCGGCCACCGAACTCATCGCGATGATCTGCCCGAAGCCCTGGCGCCGCATGCGTTCGCCCAGCAGGACGCCGACGCTGACGGCCCCGGTGAAGTTCACCTCGCAGGCGAGGACCGCCTTGCCCTGATCCCGCCAGAGCTCCTCCTGATCGCCCAGCACGCCGAAGGCCACGATCGCCACGTCCACGTCCCCGCCCGCCCACGCCGCGTCGATGACGTCGGGGTGGGTCTCGAAGTCGGTCGCGTCGAAGTCGAGCGTGGTGACGTCGCGGGCTCCGCGGCCGCGCAGCAGCTCAGCCGACGCCTCCAGCTGGTCGTCCCCGGGTCGCGCCGCGAGCACCACGTGCGCGGGCGCGTGCCGCAGGTACTCCGAGACGATGGCCAGCCCGATCTCGGACGTGCCGCCCAGCAGCAGGATCTTGGCGGGGTTGCCGACAGCGTCGATCACGTGGTTCTCCTCAGCAGGTGGAAGGGTCGTCAGAGCAGTTCGAGACGGCGGGCCATGTCGGAGGCGAAGACGCCGTCGGGGTCGATCGCGCGCCGGGTGGCGATCCAGCGGTCGATCTCGGGGTACATGGCGTGGAACGTGGCCGCAGCCGTGCGCGAATCTTTGGCGGTGTAGAGCCGTCCGCCGAACTCGAGGACGCGGGCGTCCAGACCGTTGAGGAACGTGTCGAGCCCCGGCTTGATCGGGAAGTCGACACACACGTTCCAGCCCGCCATCGGGTAGGACAGCGGCGCGCGGTTGCCCTCGCCGAACAGCTTGAACACGTTGAGGAACGAGTAGTGCCCCGACGCCTGGATGTCCCCGATGATGCGCTTGAACTCGTCCACCGCCTCGGGCGGGACGACGAACTGGTACTGCAGGAAACCATCCGTGCCGTAGGCGCGGTTCCACTCCCCGAACATGTCGAGTGGGTGGTAGAAGGCCGTCAGGGACTGGATCTTGTCGGTGTAGGTACCGCTTTTGGCGTACCAGAGCCAGCCCAGCGTCCCGAACGTCAGCTTGTTGGCCAGCCCGTTCGGGAACACGTCGGGCAGCGTGACGAACGTCTTGCCGGAGAAGTTGAGGGGGTCGGCGGCCAGCTTGGGCGCCAGCTCGCGCAGCTCGTCCAGGGTGGCCAGGTTGCCTCGCGAGATCGCCGCCCGGCCCAGCTTCGGCGGCGCGGAGATCGCGTCGAACCACGCCGAGCTGTAGTCGTAGTTCCGTTCCGAGCCGTCCGAGTGCGCGGCGATGGTCTCGTCGAGCGTGGACGTGACGACGCCGTCCGCCTTGAAGTAGGCCGTCTCGGTGCGGGTCATCGACAGCGTGGCGCGCAAGATGATGCCGGTCATTCCGATGCCGCCGACCGTCGCCCAGAACAGGTCGCCGTCAGGATCGTCCACGGTGCCCTCGGGCGTGAGGGTGAGGACGCGGCCGTCCGCGACCAACAGGTCGAGGGAGAGCACGTGGTCACCGAAGCTGCCCGCACTGTGGTGGTTCTTGCCGTGGACGTCGTTGGCGATCGCGCCGCCGACGGTGACCTGGCGGGTGCCGGGCAGCACCGAGACCCACAACCCGTGCGGCAGCGCGGCCTTCATCAGCGCGTCGAGGCTCACGCCCGCGTCCACGGTGACGGTGGCGGCGCCGGCGTCGATGTCGTGGATGACGTCGAGCCCGGTCATGTCGACGACCACGCCGCCCGCGTTCTGCGCGACGTCGCCGTAGGAGCGGCCCAACCCGCGGGCCACGATGCCGCGGCCCGTGCCGTCTGCCCCGTCCTGGGCGGCGCGCCCCACCGCTCGCACGATGTCCTCGGCCCCGCGGGGGCGCAGAAGGCGCGCCGTCGTCGGGGCGGTGCGACCCCAGCCGGCCAGCCGGGTCGTCGGTGTCTCAGCTGTCGTACTCATCGGCGCCGACTCTACTCGGGACGGGCGCCCGCCGGCCCCTTCTCCCAGGCCCGCTCGCCGAGACGGCAGGGCGGCCTCGTCCCTCGGGAACCGACACGGGAGCCCGACACGTCAGGCACCCGTCGCTCAGATGTCACCCACCCGGGGGACTTCTCAACTACTCTTCAGGAGTCCTTCAGTTGACTCTCATACAAAGGCACTCCATGCGTACTCCCTCCCTCCGCCGTGGCCTGGCCGCGGCCACGCTCACCGCCCTCGCCCTCGGCGCGTTCGCCCCCTCGGCAGGCGCCGCGCCCGCGAGCACCCAGGACGCCCGCGCCCCGTTCGCCCAGGAGTTCGACTCCTGGACCGACGGCGCCCTCTCACCCGACGGCGCCTGGCGCATCAACGGCGACTGGGTCGGCAGCCGCAACAACATGATGCTGCGCTCCAACGCACAGGTCTCCGGCGGCTACCTCAGCCTCGTCAGCCGCGGCAACCAGCTGTCGGGCGCCGAGATCCAGACCATCGACCAGAACCTCGGGCTCGGCTACTACGAGACCAGCATGAAGGCCTCGGACGTCCCCGGAATCCTGTCGACGTTCTTCTTCATGAGCGACGGCTACCGCTTCCCGGAAGTCGACATGGAGATTCGCTCCGTCATGAACGGCCCGGGCAAGCAGCATTTCGTGAACATGAGCCTCCACCAGACGGACGAGGAGTTCAACGCCCACGCGTGGGCCGAGCCGGTCGACTTCGACCCGGCTGCCGGTTTCCACCGCTACGGCTATGCGATCAAGCGCAACTCCGTCGACTTCTATATCGACGGCAAACTCGTCAAGACGTTCGACGGCCTGCGCGACAACCTCGGCGCGGACGGCGGGATCGACGGCGAGCTGATGCTGAACTCGTGGGCCGGCAACGACGACTGGTTCGGGCCGATCCCGACGCGGGACACGCTCACGCAGTACGACTACGTGCGGTACTGGCCGGGCGCCACCGGCCCCCAGAACTGAGCGGCTCCTCCGAACACGAGGGCGCCCCGGGAGCCATCCCGGGGCGCCCTCTGGCGTCCTCCTACTGGCCCCAGAACAGCCGGTCCATCACGCGACGGGCCTGGCGCGCCGCCCTGCTGTGGTCCTCCATGAAGACCGACGTCTGTCCCTTGGCGTAGCCGAGGAGCTCGGTGAGCGGGACCAGTTCGCGAACGTCGCTCGGGATGACATCGGACGCCTTGCCGCGCTGCAACGTCGCCGCGTTCCGGATGCGCGCCGCTTCCTCCCACGAGCGCCGGAGCGCGTGGGCGTCCGCCTCATTGATCAGGTCGGTCTGGAACAGGACGTCCAGGGCGGCCGTCGTCCGCGTCGTGCGCAGGGCCTCGACGCGTCCGGCGTGCTCGAGCTGCAGCAGTTGCACCGTCCACTCCACGTCGGAAAGCCCGCCGGGCCCGAGCTTCACGTGCCGCTGCGGCGCGACGCCGCGCGGCAGCCGCTCGGCCTCCATGCGCGCCTTGAGGCGGCGAATCTCCACGACCTCCTTGCCCGACAGCCCGTCCCGCGGGTGGCGCACCGGCTCGATCAGCGTCAGGAACTCCCCTGCCAGTTCGCGGTCGCCCGCCCCGAGCCCGGCGCGCAGCAGCGCCTGACGCTCCCAGGTGGACGACCACCGCTCGTAGTAGGCCCGGTACGAGGCTAGCGTACGCACCATCGGGCCTTGCTTCCCTTCGGGACGCAGGTCGAGGTCGACCTCGAGCGCCGGGTCGGCACCCGGCTTGGCCAGCAGCCGGCGCAGGGTGCCGACCACGGCCAGCGCGGCCTTCGTCCGGTCCGCGTCCTCGCCGTCCTCGATGACGACGAGCGCGTCGGCGTCCGAGCCGTACGACAGCTCGCGCCCGCCCCAGCGCCCCATCGCGACGACGGCCAGCCGGGGGACGCCCTCGACGTCCCGGCCCGCGACGTCGAGGGTGGCGTCGATGGTGGCGGTCGTCACGTCGGTGAGCGCGGTGCCGAGGTCGTCGAGCTCCAGCACGCCGAGCAGGTCGCCCATCGCCAGGCGCAGCAGCTCGCGACGGCGGACCGCCCGGATCGCGCCGGCGGCATCGTCCTCGTCGTCGTGCCGGGACGCCGTGGAACGCATCTCGGCGGTGATGTCCTCCAGCGGGCGCGGCTTCAGCTGGTCGATGTCGGCCAGCATCTCGACGGTCTGCGGCGCCCGGCGGAGAAGATCGGTGGCGTACCGGCTGGACGCCAGCACCCGGGCGAGGTTCTCGGCCATCGCGCCCTCGTCGCGCAGCGCACGGAGGTACCAGGACGAGTGGCCCAACGCTTCGCTGAGCTGCCGGAACGCGAGCAGGCCGTGGTCGGGGTTGGGCCCCTCGGCGAACCAACCCAGCATGGCCGGCAGCAGCTGCCGCTGGATCTCCGCCTGCCGCGTGACGCCTTGGGTGAGGGCGGCCAGGTGGCGCAGCGCGTCCTTGGAACCCGCGTAGCCCAGCGCGCGCAGCCGGGTCTCGGCGGCGTCGGAGGTGAGCCGGACGGCCTGCGACGGGATGCGCGCCACGGCCTCCAGGAGCGGCGAGTAGAACAGCCGCTGGTGCAGCCGCAGCACTCGCCGCTTGGAGCGGTGCCACTGGTCCATCAGCGTTGCCGCGTCCTTGAGGCCCATGCTGCGCGCGATCCGGCGCCGGCTCGCCTCGTCGCGCGGGATGAGGTGGGTGCGGCGCAGCTGGAACAACTGGCTGCGGTGCTCCAGCACCCGCTGGAAACGGTACGCCGCGTCGAGGAGTGCGCCGTCCTCGCGTCCCACGTAGCCGTGGTCGATGAGCGCCTGCAGGCCCTCGAACGTGCCGCGCAGGCGCAACCGCTCGTCGGTGCGGCCGTGGACGAGTTGCAGCAGCTGGACGGTGAACTCGGTGTCGCGCAGACCGCCGGCCCCGAGCTTGATCTCGTCGTCGGCGTCCTTGGCGGGGATCAGCGAGATCACCCGCTTGCGCATCGCCTGCACCTCGGCGACGAACATCTCGTTGTCCGCCACCTGCCACACGTGCGGCCAGACAACGTCGACGAACTGCTGGGCGAGCTCCAGGTCGCCCGCCATCGGACGCGCCTTCAGCATGGCCTGGAACTCCCAGTTCTTCGCCCAGGTGGAGTAGTAGGCCTCGTGAGACGCGAGCGTGCGGACCAGCGGGCCGGCGTTGCCCTCCGGACGCAGCGCGGCGTCGATCGGCCAGATGGTGCCCGCGGCGCTGTGCGCCGAGCAGATGCGGGAGACCGCGCCGACGAGCTTGCTGGCGATCGCGACCGCCCGGTGGGGCGAGATCCGCTCGGCGCCCTCGCCGTCCAGGGCGGGTTCGGCGACGTAGAGGACGTCGACGTCACTGACGTAGTTGAGTTCCCGCGCGCCCGTCTTGCCGAGGGCGACGATGGCGAGCCGCGTGTCCTCCCAACCGGGCACCTCCGCGCGCGCCAGCGCCAGCGCCGACTCGACGACGGCGTCCGCCAGCGCCGCCAGCTCGGCGCCCACGACGGAGACCTCCTCCGAGGGGTCCTCGGCGCTCAGGTCGCGCGCGGCGGTGCGCAGCAGCGCCTGGCGGTAGGCCAGCCGCAGCGCGTCCGGGTCGGACGTGGCGACGGGCGCCGGCGCGTCCGGGTCGGCGCCCACCGCGGCGAGCAGTTCGGCGCGCAGCTCGTCGCGGCCTCGGGGGCCGATGTCGCCCGCCAGCGCCTCCAGTTGCTCGCCGTGGACGCCGCAGTGCATCGTCAACGCCGCGGACGCCCCGAGCACGCGCGCCACCCGCGCGCGCCACACGGGGTCGGCGGCGATGCGGCGGAAGCGGCCGTCCGGGGAGGCGGCGATGCGGTCCAAGCCGGTCAGGGCCAGGTCGGGATCGGCGCTCGCGAGAACGTCCTCGACCAGCCCGGAGCAGATCTGGTCGTCGTCGAGTTCGGTCATCCAGCGCTCGATGACGGTGACGGCGACCTGGGGCTCGGCGAAGCCGCGGGCGGCAAGACGCCCGGCCGGAGTGGACATGCGCGTCATAGGGTCGAGACTAGAGGACGCCCTCGCGGTCCGCCTGGCCCCGCAACGCTGTTGTGGACCAGGTTACGATGACCTCGGTGCCGACCGAATGGAGCCCCCGCATGGCGAAGGACCGAAGCTCGCGCAGCCAGCGTTCCCGGATGCGCTGGGTGATCGTCCCCGCGGTCATCCTCGTCGTCCTCGCGGTCGTCGCCGCGTGGTTCGCCTTCGGCCGCCAGTCCGCGAACCAGGCGCCGGCCGTCGACGTCGTTCATCCCAGCCGCGGCACCCAGACCCAGACCGTGTCGCTGTCGGGCACCGTCGCGCCGCAGCAGCAGGCCAACGTCGCGTTCAAGGTGCCGGGCACGGTGACGTCCGTGTCGGTGGAGGTCGGCGACCGGGTCACCAAGGGCCAGCGCCTGGCGAGCGTCGGCACGCGAGACTTGCAGAACGCCGTCACCGTGGCCCGGGCGAACGCCGCCGCCGCCCGCGCCCAGCTGTCCAGCGCCCGCAGCTCCTCCCAGGCGCGCGACGCCCAGGTCGAGGCCGCCCGCGCGCAGGTGCGTTCCGCGGAGGCCAATGTGACCGAGGCGCAGAACCGGCTGGCGGACGCCGCCCTGACCGCTCCGGTCGCGGGGACGGTCGCCGAGGTCGGCTACGAGGTGGGCGACGAGGTTGCGGGCTCGAGCTCGTCGCTCGGCTCGGCGCTGGGGTCGGCCGCCGGGGCCGGCGCCGCGGGGGCCGGTGGCGCGATGGGCCAGGGCCTGCCCAACATCGGCTCCGCCTCGGGGTCGGGCGGTTCGGGTGGCGCGGGCAGCCAGATCGTCATCGTCGCCACCAACGCGTGGCAGCTCGACGCCGGCGTCGGCACCGCCGACCTGCCGAGCCTGAAGCGCGGCCAGAAGGCGTCCATCACCCCCACGGGCACCTCCACCACCGTGGCCGGCACCGTCGACACCGTCGGCATCGTCGCCGACCAGAACAGCGACGGCACCGCCACTTTCCCCGTGACGATCCGCGTGGACGAGAACTCCGACAAGCTCTACTCGGGGTCGAAGGCGGACGCGACCGTGACCGTCGGCACGTTCGCGAACGTCCTCACCGTCCCCGACACGGCGTTGACCACCCAGAACGGCAAGTCCACCGTGCGGCTCGTGCGCGGCACCCTCGTCACCCCGCGCGAGATCCAGGCAGGGCGGCACTTCGGCGGGCGCGTCGAGATCACGGCCGGGCTGACCGAGGCCGACCAGATCGAGGTGCCCCGCAACGCCGCCGTCCCCTCACCCACGCGACCGCAGTTCGGGCCGCCCAGTTCGACGCCGAGCCGCTGATGACCGCCCTCCTCGAGATGACGGACGTCCGCAAGACGTACGACACCGGCGCGGTCACGGTCGAGGCGCTGCGCGGCATCGACCTGGAGGTCATGGCCGGCGACTACGTGGCGATCATGGGCCCGTCCGGGTCGGGCAAGTCGACCCTCATGCACATCATCGGCTGCCTCGACGTCCCGACGTCGGGCAGCTACCGGCTCGGCGGCACCGAGGTCAGCTCGATGACCGAGCGCGAGCTCGCCGAGGTGCGCAACAGGCGCATCGGCTTCGTGTTCCAGCAGTTCAACCTGCTCGCCTCGCTGACCGCGCTGCGCAACGTCGAGCTGCCGCTGGTCTACAGCGGCGTCGGACGCGCCGAGCGCCGCGAGCGGGCGCGCGAGGCCCTCGACCGGGTGGGGCTGGGCGGACGCGTCGATCACCGGCCCGGCGAACTCTCCGGCGGCCAGCAACAGCGGGTCTCGGTGGCCCGCGCGCTGGTCGGCGACCCGACGCTCATCCTCGCCGACGAGCCGACCGGCAACCTCGACTCGGTCTCGACGCGCGAGGTGCTCACGCTCTTCGACGAGCTCCACGACGCCGGGCGCACCATCGTCCTCATCACCCACGAGGCCGACGTCGCCCAGCGCGCCGCCACCGTGATGCGCATCGACGATGGACTGCTCAGCGAGGGGGCCTTCGGCTCGGCCGATGACGAGGCGCGCCACGCGGTGCGGGGCCCCGGCGCCCGCCCGTCGGACCCGGACGCCCCCACGGAGGCGCGCCACGCGGTGCGGGGCCCCGGCGCCCGCCCGTCGGACCCGGACGCCCCCACGGAGGTGCTCCATGGGCTGGCTTGAGACCGTCCGCACCGCCTGGGAGGCGCTGACCGCCCGGCGGATGCGCACCCTGCTGACGATGCTGGGCATCCTGATCGGAATCGCCGCGGTCATGCTGACCATCGGCCTCGGCGAGGGCGCGCGCCGCCAGATCGACACCGAGATCAACAAGCTCGGCTCGAGCCTGCTCATCGTGATGCCGGGCGGGGGGTCCGGGTCGAACGCGTTCAGCGGGGTGGGGGCCGCCGGATCGACGCTCACCCTCGATGACGCGCGCGTCCTCGGCGACCCGTCCGTCGCCCCGGACATCGCGGCCGTCGCGCCCGTCTCGACGGCTCGCGGGACGCTGGCGGCGGGTACCGAGAGCACCGCCACGTCCGTGACCGGCACCACGGTGTCGTGGGCCGCCGTCCGGGCCCGCACCGTCGCGGACGGCCGCTTCTTCACCCCCGACGAGCTCACGACGGGGGCGTCCGTCGCCGTGCTCGGGCCGTCCACGGCGGCCAACCTGTTCAACGACCAGCCCGCTGTGGGGCAGCGCGTCACGATCAACAGCCAGTCGTTCACCGTCGTGGGAGTCCTCGCGTCGGTGGGCAGCAACTCGATGACGAACGACGACGACACCGCGGTGATCCCGATCTCCACCTTCGCCCAGCGCATGCCGACCAGCGGTAACGCCCGTTCGGTCAGCGCGATCTACGTCACCGCGCGCGACCAGGCGTCCATCTCGCCTGCCCACCAGGAGATCACCCGCGCGCTCAGCGCCAACCATCAGACCAGCCACGACGACGCGGACTTCTCGGTGATGACGTTCCAGGCCCTGATGGACGCCGCCAACTCGATCACCGGCCTGCTCACCACCCTGCTCGGCGGCATCGCCGCCATCTCGCTGCTGGTCGGCGGCATCGGCGTCATGAACATCATGCTGGTGAGCGTGAGCGAGCGGGTGCGCGAGATCGGCCTGCGCAAGGCGCTCGGCGCGACGCCATCGGTGATCCGGCGGCAGTTCCTCGTCGAGGCGGCGATCGTGGGCCTGCTCGGCGGGCTGCTGGGCGTCATCACCGGCGTCCTGGGCGCGCTCGCACTGACGCCCGCGCTCGGCATCGACGTGGTGCTGTCCCCCGTCGCGACGCTCATCGCGCTCGCGGTGTCGCTGACCATCGGCATCGTGGCCGGCGTCTACCCGGCTTCGCGCGCCGCGAAGCTCGCCCCCATCGACGCCCTGAGGAGCGAGTGATGAAACGCCACCTCCGCTGGATCGTCCCGCTCCTCGTCGTCGCGCTCATCGCCGGCGGGATCGCCTTCGCCGTCACCCGCCCGGGACCGGCCGCCTACACGGTCGCCACCGCCGAGCGCGGCACGATCGAGCAGGACTTCCGCACCAGCGGCACCGTCAGCCGCCCCAACGCGTCGAAGCAGACGTTCGACACCCCCGCCACCGTGACCAGCGTGGCCGTCAAGGTCGGCGACAAGGTGGCTTCCGGGCAGACCCTGGCGACCACCGACTCCTCCCAGCAGCGCACGCAGCTGCTGCAAGCCCAGGCCACGCTCGCGCAGGCCCAGGCCGCCCTCGACGCCGACGAGACCGCCAAGTCGGCCGCCGACAAGGCGTCGTCGGCCCCGGCGTCCCCCGCCGCCGCGCCACCGGCCCGGGCGACGGCGCCGCCCAGCGCCCCTGCCGCTCCCTCCGGCCCCCGCACGGTCACCGTCACCGCGACCGTGACGGTGCCCGCGAGCCCGGCGTCCGCGGCGGCCAGCCAGGCCGCCCGCGCGGTCGCGCAGGTGCAGGCCTGCAACAGCGCCGTCCAGCGGCTCTCCCGCGACCAGATCGCGGCCGGGCGGGCGATCGCCACGGCGTCCGCGCAGTTCGCCGCGGCCAACCGCGCCGCCGCCGCCCGCCTGCAGCAGGCGCAGTCGCAGATGGCGAAGGCCACCCAGGAGGCCGCCCGCCAGGCCATCGCGCAGGCCCGCGCCCAGCTCGCCGCGCAGGCGCAGCGGCAGCTGGGCGCCCAGATCACCGACGGCACCCTGGCCGCCGACCGCGCGCGGGTGGTGCAGGCCCGCCAGCAGGTGGACGCCGCCCAGCGCGCCGTCGCCGCGACGACCATGCGCAGCCCGCTGGCCGGCACCGTGGGGGCGGTCGACCTGAGGGTCGGCGAGAGCTCCGCCGGCAGGTCGCTCACCGTCGTCGGCGCCGGCCAGGCCGAGGTGGACGTCCAGGTGCCGCTCAACGTCCGCAGCCTCGTGAGCTCCGGGCAGAGCGCGTCGGTCGGCCTCGTCGGCAGCGACCCGGCTCTGACCGGCAAGGTGACCTCGGTCACGGTGCTGCCGGCCTCGTCGTCGGGGTCCCCCAGCTACACCGCCACGATCGCCGCCGCCGACCCCGACGGCCTGCTGAAGGCGGGCAGCAAGGCGGAGGTGCGGCTTGCGCTGCGGACGGTGCGCGACGTCGTGACCGTCCCGCTGTCGGCGGTCACCAAGACGACGGACACCGCCGGCACCGTGCAGGTCGTGGCGGCCGCGGACGCCACCACCGCCGAGACCGTCGAGGTCACCACGGGCGCCACGGGCGGCGGCCGCATCGAGATCTCGTCCGGGCTCGAGCCCGGCCGCGTCGTCGTGCTGGCCGACCGGCGCCTGCCCGTCCCCGGCGGCATGGCGCAGTACCAGAACGCCCGGCGCGGCGGCACCGGCGATGCCTCCCCGACCCCCACCCCGTCGAGGTAGCCGCGGTGCCCCGTAAGCAGACCGGAATCCGGGAGCGCCTCGCCGCCCAGCTGGACGCCCTGCGCCCCTGGCGCGAGGGACTCGACCAGGCGATCGCGGACTCCGAACGGCACGCGCTGGTGGACCTCGAGGGCCGACGGGCGCAGCTGTCCGGCCTGTCCGGAGACGACGCGCTGTTGCTGGCCGAGCTCGGGCTGATGAGCGGGCTGGCCGCCCTGGCGGCGCGTCACCCGGACGCCGGCGTCCCGCTGCAGCGCGCGACCCTGGCCGGCGCGGTGCGGACGTCCCTGACGCGGTTGGAGGCGCGGCACCCCGGACACCTCGTCGAGGTGCGGGTGCCGCCGTACGGCGCGGTCCAGATCGGCGTGCCCGGCGTCGACAGCGTGCACCGCCGCGGCACCCCGCCCAACGTCGTCGAGACCGATCCGGCCACGTGGCTGCGGCTGGCCGACGGCGACCTCGG
Organism: Nigerium massiliense; assembly: GCF_000826085.1. GTDB lineage: Bacteria > Actinomycetota > Actinomycetes > Propionibacteriales > Propionibacteriaceae > Propioniciclava > Propioniciclava massiliense. Next base: position 1,105,125 of record NZ_CCYM01000003.1, read on the forward strand.
CTGGGCGGACGCCCTCGCCGCGCACCGCGTCTCAGCGAGCGGGGCGCACGCGCAGCTCGACGACGTTCTGCCGCTCCGCTGAGGCGGCGTCCGCGCCGCACAGAAGGCCCGCGCCGCCGCTGAACATGACACCGGGGACGTGGAAGTCGCGGCTGATCTCGGAGAAACCCAGCTCGCGGTGCAGGTCGAGCGACGCCCGGTTGTTCTCGTTGACGAGGTAGTAGACGGTTTCGTCCCGTTCCCACACCCACGCGCAGCGCGCACGCGTCAGCGCCCGGCCGATGCCGCGGCGGCGCAGCTGCGGCGCCACGACGACACCGCCCAGATACCAGCCGTCGGGCGCCCCGTGGCCACCGTCCCCCTCGGGCGTCAGGTGCGCGACCTTGCCGAAGCCGACCACGGCGCCGTCCACCTCGGCGACGAACAGGGCCACCCGGCCCTCGCAGGCCCGCGACAGCCGTTCGGCCCAGGCCTGCGGGTCGCCGCCCTCGCGCTGAGCGCACAAGGACCCGCAGATCGCCAGGTCGGCGTCCACGCCCGGGCGCACGACGAGACCGGGCAGCGGCTCCCCGTGCGTCTGCGGCGAATAGTCGGCGAAGTAGAAGCTCACAGTGCCCGCCACCTTGTCACAAGGGGGCGGGTGCCACGCCCGCGTCCCAAACTGGAGGCCCGGCGCGATCCCTCACGGGCCGCTCGGGCGCCGCGCCTCAGAGCGAGGGCAGCAGCTTGGTCAGCTCCAGCTGGGTGACCTCGCGCATGTACTCGTCGTACTCGGCGCGCTTGTTACGCAGGACGAAGTCGTACACGTGCTCGCCCAGGGTCTCGGCGACGAGCTCGGACGACTCCATCGCCCGCACCGCCTGCTCGAGGGTGCGCGGCAGGCGCTTGATGCCGAGGGCTTGACGCTCGCGGTCGGTCAGCGTCCACACGTTGTCCTCGGCGGGCTCGGGCAGCGGGAGTTCGTTCTCGATGCCGTCCAGCCCGGCGTTGAGGATCAGCGCAAACGCCAGGTAGGGGTTCGCCGCGCTGTCGATGGAGCGCAACTCGATGCGGGCCGAGGACGACTTGTTGGGCTTGGTCATCGGCACCCGCACCATCGCGGAGCGGTTGTTCTGCCCCCAGCAGACATAGGACGGCGCCTCGCCGCCCCCGGCCAGCCGCTTGTAGCTGTTCACGAACTGGTTGGTGACGGCGCTGATCTCGGCGGCGTGGTGCAGAAGGCCGGCGATGAAGTGGCGTCCCGTCTTCGACAGGTTGAACTCGGCCGACCCGTCGTGGAAGGCGTTGCGCTCCCCCTCGAACAGCGAAACGTGGGTGTGCATGCCCGAGCCGGGGTGCTGCGTGAGCGGCTTCGGCATGAAGGACGCGAAGAGGTCCTGCAGCGCCGCGACCTCCTTGATCACCACCCGGAAGGTCATGATGTTGTCGGCCATGGTCAGCGCGTCCGCGTAGCGCAGGTCGATCTCCTGCTGGCCGGGGCCGCCCTCGTGGTGGCTGAACTCCACTGAGATGCCCATCTGCTCGAGCATCGTGATCGCCTTGCGGCGGAAGTCGGTCCCGGCGCTGGTCGTCGTGTGGTCGAAGTAGCCGCTGGAGTCCACGGGCTCCGGCACCTGGCCCGGGACGATCGGCGGCTTGAACAGGTAGAACTCGATCTCGGGGTGGGTGTAGAAGGTGAAGCCCATCTTGGCGGCCTTCTCCAGGGCGCGCTTGAGCACGTAGCGCGGGTCGGAGAAGGACGGCGAGCCGTCCGGCAGCCGGATATCGCAGAACATGCGGGCGGTGCCCTGGGTCGTCCCGCGCCAGGGCAGCGACTGGAACGTCCCGGGGTCGGGGTGCGCGACCATGTCGGACTCGTAGACGCGAGCGAAGCCCTGGATCGCCGATCCGTCGAAGCCGATGCCCTCGTTGAAGGCGCCCTCCAGCTCGGCCGGCGCGATCGCCACGGACTTCAGGTAGCCCAGGACGTCGGTGAACCACAGCCGGACGAAGCGGATGTCGCGCTCCTCCATCGAACGCAGGACGAACTCGGTCTGCTTATCCATGCCGACAGTCTGCCGCGCGCCGTGTTACGTGGGGGTTACAGACGGACGGGAGCACTACGCCCGGCCCGCCGCGTCCTTCGCCGCGATGTAGCCGAAGACCAGCCCCTGCCCAATCGTCGCTCCCGCGCCGGGGTAACAGGTCCCGAACGCGTTCGCGGCCGTGTTGCCGATCGCGTACAGGCCGTCGATCACCGAGCCGTCCTCGCGGTGCACTCGCGCCCGCTCGTCGGCGACCAGTCCGCCGCAGGTGCCGAGGTCGGAGTTCACCATCCGCACCGCGTAGAGCTTCCCCGACAAGGGGCGCAGGTTCGGGTTCGGGGTCACGGTCGGGTCGCCGTAGTAGTTGTCGTACCTCGACGCCCCACGGTTGAAGTCGCGGTCGTAGCCGGTCGACGCCATCTCGTTGAACCGCGTCAGCTGCTCGCCGAAGGCGTCCGCCGGCACGCCCATCTTGGCGGCCAACTCGGCCGGGGTCGGGGCGTCCAACGGCGATGCCGTTGCTGTACCAGGCCTTCGGCAGCGGCATGCGCGGCATGCTGATGGTGCCGAACACGTACGAGTTCTGGTACTCCTGGTCGAACACGATCCACATGTCGCCGATCGGGTCGCCCTCGTTCTCGCGCTTCAGCCACTGCTGGCCGAAGGTCATGTAGTCGATCGACTCGTTGATGAACCGGCGCCCGTCGGCACCCACGATGAACGAGCCGGGGAGCGATCGCTCCGCCAGCATCACGGTCGGCTTCTGACCAGGGAGAGGCGCGATCGACGGGAACCACCACGCCTGGTCGAGCAGGTCGGTCGCCGCGCCCACGGCCGTCCCCGCATCGATCGCGCCGCCGACGTTGCCGGGCGAGCCGTGCGTCCACTCCTCGAGCGCGTCGGACTGCCACTGATGACGCTTGGCCATGTTGTGATCGAAGCCGCCCGCCGCGAGGACGACGCCCCGGCGCGCGGTGATCCGCGCCTCTTCGCCCCGCTGCCGGACGACGGCGCCGGTCACGCGTCCGTCCTCGACCTCCAGACGCACGAGGTCCGTGTTGAGCCAGTAGGGAATGCCCGCGTTCAGGACGCCGGCGAACAGCCCCGCCGCCAAGGCCTGCCCGCCCGCGAGGTACTCCCTACCGAGGGCCATGCCGCCGATGCCCTGGATCACGCGCTGCATCACCCTGGGGATGCCCTTCCCCGGCACCTTCGCCATGAGGTTCATCCAGCGGTAGTCGGGCGACGTGATCGGCATGGGCACCGGCGCCGCCAGGTCGGTCGGACGCAACTCATAGCGGTGCTCGCCCAGCGCACCCTTGGCGTCGAAGGGCTTCGCCTCGCACGAGCGCCCGGACGCCGAGCCGCCCGGCTCCTCCGGGTGGTAGTCGGCGTAGCCGTAGTCGTGCTGGAAGCGCAGGGGCGTCAGGCGGCGCATCATCTCGACGGTCTCGGCGCCGTGCTCGACGTACGCGCGGCGCCGCTCGACGGGCGCCGAATCGCCGACGACGGCGTCCAGGTACGCGTTGCCGAGCTCGGCACTGTCGTAGACGCCGTTGTCGGCCAGGATGGAGTTCGCCGGAATCCAGAAGGCACGCCCGACAACGCCGTCGATCCGCCGACGTACTCCGTGGACTCGATGATCAGGACGTCGAGCCCGGCCTCGTGCCCGGTCAGCGCGGCGGCCAAGCCGGTCCCTGACCCCACGACCAGCAGGTCGACGGTCGTGTCGAGAACCCGCCGCTCCTGGTTTCCAGCGGCCTCCGTGGGCGAGGTGGCCTCGCCCATGGTTCCTCCCTGAACTCAGTGTCGCTCCGAGACTAGGCACATCGGTCCCGACGTGCGGGTGTTATCGCCAGATTGCACCAGCGGACGCCGCAGCCCCCCTTGCCGGGGACAAGGGTCCGTGACAAGGTGTGATTCGGATAGAGACACCCTCATCCGACACCTTTCACGGCAACGCCGCCGACCCCCTCCGAAAGGATCCCTCATGACCATGGTGCAGCGCCTCACCGCGTTCGCCTCCGCCGTCGTCCTCAGCCTGAGCGCGCTCGCGGGCGTCCCGGCCGACGCCGCCGGCGTCCGGGGCAGGTTCGATCAGCCCCAGCAGGGCTTCATGCCCGCCACGACCCGCTTGCGCGAGGGCACGCCCGCGCGCGCCAAGCTGGACCCCGCCCCCATCGAGGCGGCGCTCGCCCAGATCGAGGCCGTCCAAGAACCCAGCGGCAGCACGCGCCCGCTGCAGGCCGGTTCGGTCGTGCTGATGGCGCACGACGGCATCATCGCCAAGCGCCGGGCGTCCGGCTACGCGGTGCGCTACGCCGACGGGTCCGGCACCGAACTGCCCCCCGCCCAGCGCGTCGCGATGCGTCCCGACACGATCTTCGACATGGCGTCGGTGTCGAAGCTGTTCACGTCGATCGCGGTCGTCCAGCTGCTCGAGGAGCGCAAGATCGAGCTCGAGGCGCCCGTCGCCCGCTACCTGCCCGAGTTCGGGAACAACGGCAAGCAGGCGATCACGGTGCGCCAGCTGCTGACGCACACGTCCGGGCTCGTCTCGTGGCTGCCGCTCTACTCCCAGTACCCCGACAAGGCCAGCCGCATCAAGGCCGTCATGGACACCACGCCCACCTCCGCCCCGGGCACGACGTACCTGTACAGCGACCTCAACCTGATCACCCTCGGGGTCCTGGTCGAGAAGCTGCGTGGACGCCCCCTCGACCGGGTCGTGGAGCAGCGCATCGCGCGTCCACTTGGCATGACCGACACCGGATACAACCCGCGTCCCGACAAGCTGTACCGGGTCGCGGCGACGGAGTACGCGCCGGTCAACCCGGGCGAGGCGCCGCAGATCATCCGCGGGCTCGTGCACGACGAGAACGCCCGCTCGCTGGGCGGCGTGGCCGGGCACGCCGGCGTCTTCTCCACGGCGGAGGACATGGCCGTCCTGTCGCAGACCTTGCTCAACGGCGGCGCGTACGCCGGCAAGCGGATCCTGAAGCCGGCCAGCGTCGAGTTGATGATCACGAACTTCAACAAGGCCTTTCCGGGCGACGCGCACGGCCTCGGCTTCGAACTCGACCAGCGCTGGTACATGGCGGGTCTGTCGAGCCTGCGGACCGCCGGGCACACCGGTTTCACCGGCCCGTCGCTGGTGATCGACTTCGCGTCGCGCTCGATCGTCGTGGTGCTGGCCAACCGAGTGCACCCGTCGCGCAACTGGGGCTCCAACAACCCCGTCCGTCGCGCAGCCGCCCAAGGGCTGGCGCTCGCGTTGGCGGTCAAGCCGGCGAAGGGCCGCACGGCCTGGTTCACCGGCGTCGTGGACGGGACGACGTCCACCCTGACGACCGACGTGGACGCCGCGACGCCGGCGACCCTGACGTTCCAGACCTTCGTGGACACCGACGAGAGCGACAAGCTGTTCCTGGAGCGGTCGGCCGACGACGGCAAGACGTGGACGGCGGTGCCCTTCGAACTGACCCTCAAGGGCGTCTCGACGGCGACCGACGGCTCCTACACGGCCTCCGGCCTGCGGCAGTGGCAGCGCGCGCGGGCCGTGCTCGCCGCCGGGCGGTACCAGCTGCGCTGGCGCGTCACGACCGACGCGATCTACCTCGGCCGCGGCGTCTACGTGGACGACATCCGCATCGCCGGCGCGAACGGGCGCCTGCTGCTGAACGGAGAGGGGCAGCCCGAGCGCCTCGTCGCCGACGGCTGGACGGCCGCCACCCGCTGACCGACAGCGTCCCCACCGTCGAGCCGGGCGTCACCAGCGGTGACGCCCGGCTCTCTGGTGCCAACGGTCCGAGCGCGATCCCCTCCCGCGGGTCAGCGCGTCGGCTGTGGAGGCGGCCCGGGAGGTGAAGCCAATCCCTTCGTTCTGGCGGAATGAAGCTGATTGCTTCACTTTTGCTGAATGAAGACATATGCTTCAGCCGAAACTGTCGGAGGCGTCCGGCAGAGTGGGCACCAGCGAGCGAGGGGAGGACGGCGTGACGACCGTGGCCGCGCTGATCGGCGACCTCGTCGGGTCGCGGCGGGCAGGCGATCGCGCCCGCCTGCACGGGGCCCTCACCACCGCGCTCTCCCGCACCCGGCGCGAGGTCCCGGCCGTCCACCCGCTGGGCGTGACCGTGGGCGACGAGTTCCAGGGCGTCTACGCCACGCTGGGGGCCGCGCTGGAGGCGTCCTACCGCGTCCGGCTCGCGCTGGCCGGGCTCGGCGACGCGCGCTTCGGCATCGGGCTGGGGACGGTCACGGTGGTCGACGAGGCGTCCGGCATCCAGGACGGGTCGGCCTGGTGGGCGGCGCGCGAGGCTGTCCAACGGGTCGAGGGACTCGCGGAGCAGCCCGCCCTGGCCGCCCTGCGCGTGCGCGTCGTGCCCGCCGCGGGCCTCCCCGATCCCGCGCCCGAGCTGGACGCCGCCCTGGCCACCCTCGACTTCCTCCTGCACCGCCTCGACGAGCGGTCCGCGCGCGTTCTGGCCGGGCTGCTCGGCGGGCGCACCCAGCGCGAGATCGCCGAGACCGAGGGCGTCTCGCCCTCGGCGGTGTCGCAGCGGGTGCGGCGCGACGGGCTCGAAATCGCGGCGGGGGCCATCCGCCGGCTGAGGGAGGCAGCATGACCTGGATCGCCCTGTTCCTGCTCAGCTTCGGGCTCGCGGACGCCGTCGGCAGCCTCCGCGACCGGCCGGGCTGGCTGGCGCCCGCCGTGGGCGGCGCCGCGTGGCTGGCCGGCCTTCTGACCGGCGGCCTCGCGGCCGACGCGGGCAGCTGGATCGTGTTCGCGTGCGGGGTCGCGGCGCTGCTGTGGTGGCGGCGCGAGGCCCCGGTCGCCGACCGCGACCGGTCCACCGCCCGACGGGCGCTGCTCGCTTTCGGCGTCCCCCTCGCGCTGCTGCTGGCGGCCTCGGGGCTCTCCCCCAGCGTCGGCGGGCCGCTACGGATGTGGCTCGGCAGCAGCCAACTCCCGGCGCTGGCCGGCCGCCCGGCGGCGTGGGTACTGATCCTGCTGGCCACGGCGCTGTTCAACGTGTCGTCGGCGAACCTGCTGGTGCGCGCGGTGCTCGTCGCGGTCGGGGCGTCCCCGTCGGCGGCCCAGCAGACGCCCGGGCCGGCGACGCTTCGTCCGGCTCAGCGGCTGCGCGGCGGACGGCTGCTCGGCCCGATGGAGCGGCTGCTCATCCTCGGCCTGACGGCGGCCGGGACGCTGGAGGCGGCCGCGCTCGTCATCGCTGCCAAGGGGCTGCTCCGGTTCCCCGAACTGCAGGCGGTGGCGCGCAGCGACGTCCCGCTGGGGCACAAGTCGACGACGGTCGACGAGGTCACCGAGTACTTCCTCGTCGGCAGCTTCACCAGCTGGCTGATCGCGCTGGGCTCCGCGGCGCTGGTGGGGTGAGGCGCCGCGCGGCGTCCGTCAGCGCTTGTCGTCGTCCTCGTCGTCGTTGAAGCGCGGATCGTTGTCCCACTCCTCGTTGCGTTCCTGCACCTTCTCCAGGGCGTGGGCGGCTTCCTCCCGCGTCGGGTAGGGGCCCAGCCGGTCCTCGCTCCTGCACGCCTCGAACGGCTCCACCGCGTGGTGTTTCAGGCAGTAGTACCACTGTCCCTCGGCCATCATGTCCCTCTCCGTCGAGGCGGCCCGCCGGGGGTCCGCCGTGACGATCACACTATGATCGGCCCGTGACACCGATCAAGCCTTATCCCATCACCCCCCGCCGTCCCGTTCCCCCGTCGATCGAGCGGCCCGTCTACGTGGACGTCGACGGCCCGGAACGCTACGACGGCCCGGACGTGATGGACGCCGACGTCATCGAGCGGATGCGCGAGGTCGGCCGCATCGCAGCCGACGCGATGTACGTGGCGGGCGACGCGGTCGCCCCGGGTGTCACCACCGACGAACTGGACGCCATCGCGCACGAGTACATGCTCGATCACGGCGCCTACCCGGCGTCGCTGGGCTACCGCGGCTTCCGCAAGTCGATCTGCACCTCGGTCAACGAGGTCATCTGCCACGGGATCCCCGACGCGCGCCCCCTCGAGGACGGCGACATCGTCAAGATCGACGTGACCGCCTACAAGAACGGGGTCCATGGCGACAACTGCGCCACGTTCCTGTGCGGGGACGTCGACGAGCAGTCGAAGCTGCTCGCCGAGCGCACCCGCGAGGCGATGAACCGGGGCATCAAGGCCGTCCGGCCCGGGCGGCAGGTCAACGTGATCGGCCGCGTCATCGAGGCCTACGCCAAGCGGTTCGGCTACGGCGTCGTCCGCGATTACACCGGCCACGGCGTCCACACGGCGTTCCACTCGGGGCTGGTGATCCCGCACTACGACCACCCGTACTACAACACGACCATGCAGGTCGGCATGACCTTCACCGTCGAGCCGATGCTGACGCTCGGTGACTACCGCTCCCACGTCTGGGACGACGACTGGACGGTCGTCACCAACGACCGCAGCCGGGTCGCCCAGTGGGAGCAGACGCTCGTCGTGACGCCGGAGGGCTCGGAGATCCTGACCGTCCCCTCGCGCCCGCTGGCCTGACCCGGCCCGCGGGCGGTCCGCTCAGCGCGTCCGCACCTGACGGTACGTCTGCAGCACCACGCCGCCGGGAAGCTCGTCGGCGGCGGTGAGCTCGTAGGGGCGCGGTCCGCCGGCGGGCAGCAAAGGGATGCCGGAGCCGAGGAGGACCGGGTTCACCTTGATCTGGATCTCATCGATCAGCTCGACCAGCTGGGCGGCCAGGTCGGCGCCGCCGCACAGCCAGATGTCCCTGCCCGGCTCCTCCTTCAGCTGCCGGACGGCGCCGGCGACGTCGCCCGAGATGACGCTCAGGCCCTCGGCGTCGGGCAGAGCGCGGTGGGTGGCGACGACCTGCCGCAGGTGCGGATAGGCGCCGCCGGTGAGGCCGGCGTCCAGCGCCGGCTGATAGGTGCGATACCCCATCACCACCGTGTCGAAGCGGCGCGGCGGCGCGTCCACCCCGAGGGCCTCCCGCGCGTGCGCCGGGCACGTCTCCGGATAGCGGTCGAACAGGACGGCGAGCGTGGCCGGGTCCTGCGGGAACGCGGAGAAGTCGCCGTCGGGGTCGGCGATGAAGGCGTCCAGCGAGGCGGCGACGTAGTAGACGAGGTCGCGCATCGTTCTCCGTTCACAGCACACGTGTCGTGGTTGCCTTGGCCAGCCACCGTCGGCAGTCCGGGCTTCTGAGGGGACGAGCCGGCCTATAAGCCGGATTCTGTGACCGCATGGGCCGGCGATCATCCATCTGCGACGGCTGTTGCCAACCGCCTTCGGCCTGCCCGGAGGCAGAGCCGTGCAACCTACCCGGACGCCTCGCGCGGGCAACGCTCGAACGGCGTCCGCGGGCCCGAAGGCCCTTCTTGGTCTTGCTCCGGGTGGGGTTTACCGAGCCGCCCCAGTCACCTGGGGCGCTGGTGGTCTCTTACACCACCGTTTCACCCTTACCCTGGCGGCCGGTGGTCGCCCACCGCGTTCCAGGGCGGTCTGTTTTCTGTGGCACTGTCCCGCGGGTCACCCCGGGTGGGCGTTACCCACCACCCTGCCCTGTGGAGTCCGGACTTTCCTCGACGCCGCGGCGCCGCGACCGCCCGGCCGACTCGTCCAGCGGAGCAGTTTACGCGGCCAGCGTCGCGAAGCGCCAACTGAGACCGCCACCGCGCACGCGGGGCCGGCCACGCGCCCGCCTGGACGGCCCCGTCCGGGCGGGTTGGTCAGCCGCGTACCTCGAACTGGACGGTTCCCTCCAGCAGGTCGGCCTTCACCAGGACGGACTGCTGCTCCTCGCCCAGCTTCATGCCCGGCCCGCTGACCGGGCCCTGCACGGCGGGGTCGGTGAGCTGCATGGTGCCGCGGCCCTTCTTCTCGTCGAGCTCGATGACGGTGCCGGTGAACGTCGTGCCGACGTAGGGCGTCAGCACGAGCGCCTCGACGAGGTCGATGATGCCGCGCTCGTACTTCTTCGCGCGCTGGTCGGCGGCGGCCATCTCCGCGGGCAGCGCGTCGAGGGCGTCCAGCACCCAGGCGGGCACCGGCTGCCCGGACGCGATCGCGAGGCACACCTCGTTGGCGTACCGGTCCACCAGCCGGCGCAGCGGCGCGGTGCAGTGCGCGTACGGCGTCGCCAGCGCCGCGTGCAGCGGCTGTTCGGGCGCGGTGCCGTTGAACGCGGCATAGCCGGCGCCGCGGAACAACGTCGTGCACGCGTTGAGCATCGCGGCGTGCGCCGGGTCGGCCGGATCGAGCGAGCGGACGAAGTCGGGGTAGGCCATCTGGGCGGGCCACGCGATGTGCAGCCCCTTCGCGACGTTGTGAAGCCGGTCGATGTCCCCGGGCTTCGCGGGCGGTAGCGTGCGGACGATGCCGACCTTCGCGTCCAGCATCATCGTGGCGGCGCAGATGCCGGTCAGCAGCGAGATCTGGGCGTTCCAGCCCTCGACCGGGAGCGACGCCCGGAACTCGAGCTTCCAGACGTCCCCCGTCGCGTGCACCTCCTGATCGGGCACCGGAAGGCTGACGCCGCCGCGGTCGATCTCGACCTGCTCGCGCAGCTGCCCGACGGTGCGCAGCAACTGCAGCATCGGCGAGGCGGAGCCGTCGTCCAGCGCCGCCTGCACGCCGGGATAGGTGAGCTGCTCACGGCTGCGCACGCGGGCGCGGCTGACGCTCACGCCGGTCACCTCGCCCGCCTTGTCGAGCGCGATGTCCCACACCACGGCGGGCCGAACCTGGCCGGCAAGCAGGCTCGCGGCGCCTTCCGAGAGGACGGGCGGGTGCAGCGGGGTGCGCTTGTGCGGGGCGTACAGGGTGACGCCGCGGGCGTGGCACTCGGCGTCGATCGCACCGCCGGGGCGGACGAACGCGGCGACGTCGGCGATGGCGTAGCGGACGCGGTAGCCGTCACCCTCGGCGGCGATGTGCAACGCCTGATCGAGGTCCTTCGACCCTTCGGGGTCGATGGTCACGAACTCGATCCCCGTCAGGTCCTGCTCGGGCAGCGCGGGATTGCGCGCCGCCTGCTCGGCCTCGGCGAGGACCTCGGGCGGGAAGTCCGCGGGGACGTCCAGCTGGTCGTTGAGCCGCGCCACCCCCGCGCGCAGTTCCTCGGGGATCGCCTCCCGGACGCGGACCTGGCGCGCCGGCACGTCAGCGCTCGGAGACGGGGCCGGTCGGGTCCTGGGTGGGACGCGTCACGCGGGTGTCCTGTTCACCGGCGATCGCCGGCGCGGGCATGCCGTCCTGCTCGGACTCCTCGGCGGGGCGCTCGCGGCCGGCGCGGTCGTCCATCGGCTCGGCGGGCTCGCCATGCATGCCCGTCGCCTGCGGGCGGGCGTCGTTGGCGGGATCGGTGTTGCTGCTCTGCTCAGTCACGGCCCCATCCTCCCTAACCGGGGGCCACAACGAAAGTGCCTCGCCCCAACGGTTCGGTCACGGACGCTCGGCTCACAGCCCCGATTCGCCGGTGCGCACCAGGATGCGGTTGCACTCCTCGCACCGCAGGACGTCGTCGGGCGCGGCCGCCCGGTAGCGGTTCAGATCGGCGCTGTTGGCCTCGAGCTGGCAGCCGCCGCAGCGGCCGTGCTGCAGTTCGGCCGCCCCGACACCGCCCCCCTTCGCGGCGATCTTCGTGTAGAGGGCCAAGAGGTCCGCGGGCAGCTCGGCGGCGACGGCGCCCCGCTCGAGCGTGCGCTCCGCGATGTCGGCGTCGATGGTCGCGAACGCCTCGTCCCGCCGCGCCACCAGATCTCGCAGGCCGGCGTCGTCGGACGCCCGACGCTCGGTGAGCTCCGCGAGTTCACCCTGGGCGGCCTCGGAGCGCTCCATCACCTCGAGCTGGGCATCCTCGAGGTCGGAGATGCGCCGGTGCAGGTGCTCGATCTCCTCGGTCATCGAGCGCAGCGCCTTGGGGTCGCTGACCGACCCGTCGTCCACGCGCTTTTGGTTACGGGCCAACCGCTCTCGGACGGGGACGAGGTCTGCCTCCGCTTTCGCGAGCTCACCCTCCAGGTCGGAGCTGCGGGTGCGGGCGGCGACGATCTCCTCCGACAGCGCCGTCCGGCGCCCCTGCGCGCCGGCGATCTCCTTCAGTTCGGGCAGGGTCCGGCGGCGATGCTCCAGCTGGGCGAGGTTCGTGTCGAGCGCCTGAAGATCCAGGAGCCGTCGCTGTGCTTGCGGAGCAGCCTTCATGGTGCGTCCTCTCCTCGTCCGCCGTTCGAACCGCTGAACCGCCACTCTAGCGTCCGCAACAGGTGCGGAAACGGGCCGGTTCAGGCGAAGATGGTCCCATGACAGACCTCTACCTCGTCCGGCACGGGGAGACCGAATGGAGCAAGTCGGGCCAGCACACCTCGGTGACCGACCTGGAACTGACCGAGCACGGCGTCGAGCAGGCGAAGTCCCTGCGCGACCGCCTCGATCCCGCTGAGTTCGGCCTCGTCCTCTCCAGCCCCCGCACCCGCGCCCAGCAGACCGCCCGCTACGCCGGCTTCACCGACTTCGAGATCGACGACGACCTCCAGGAGTGGAACTACGGCGACTACGAGGGCCTCACCAGCAAGACCATCCGCAAGGAACACCACCCGGGTTGGCGCATCTGGTTCAACGGCTGCCCGAACGGCGAGAGCGCCGAACAGGTGCGCGCCCGGCTGACGCACGTCGTGCGCCGCGTCCGCGAGTCCGGCGTCGACAAGGCCATCTGCTTCGGCCACGGGCACAGCTCCCGCGTGCTGGCGCTCAGCTGGCTCGACTTCCCGATCATCTTCGGCCAGAGCTTCCCCGTCGAGGTCGCCAGCGTCTCGGTGCTGGGCCGCGAGAAGGAGTCGTGGGCCATCCTGCGCTGGAACAGCTGACCGGCACCTCCGTCCGATCCGCCCTCCCCGTCACCACGGGGAGGGCGGAGTACGTTGGACGGCGGAACGCGCGAGTCGCTCGAAGGAGACGTAACTGATGACGAGCAAGAAGCAGCCCCCCAAGCTCGACAACCGGCAACAGCCCTTTTCGGAGGCGTTCGTCGAGTTCATCCCGCAGAACTGGGCGCCCTACGACACGACGCTGCCCGAGCGGCTGCCCGCGGCCGAGGCCGCAGTGGCGCGCAGGGACGCCGTCGCCGCCGCCTTCCCGGGCGAGCGCATCGTCATCCCGGCGGGACCGCTGAGGACCCGCTCCAACGACACCGACTACCGCTACCGGGCGCACACCGCGTTCGCCCACCTCACCGGGCTGGGCACCGACCGCGAGCCGGACGCCGTCCTGGTGATCGAGCCGACCGGGGAGGGCCACGAGGACGTCCTCTACTTCCGGCCCCGCGCGCCGCGGACCGACCCCGAGTTCTACGCCGACGCCCGCTACGGCGAGATGTGGGTGGGCCAGCGCGAGTCGCTGGAGGAGATGGAGGCCTTGACCGGGCTCGGCTGCCGCCACCTCGGCGAACTGCCCGTCGACCTGGCCGACACCGGATCGATCGCCGGCGTCCGGGTGCTCCGCGACGTGGACGCCCCCGTCACCGCGCTGGTCGACGAGGTCGCTCGCGCCGCCGGCTCCGAGCGTGACCCGCAGGCGGACGCCGAGCTGGCCACCATGGTCTCCGAACTGCGCCTGACCAAGGACGACTTCGAGATCGCGGAGCTGCAGGCGGCGTGCGACGCCACCGCAGAGGCGTTCGAGGCGGTCGTCCGGGAGTTCCCGCAGGCCGTCGCCAAGGGGCGTGGCGAGCGGTGGGTCGAGGGCGTCTTCGGCCTGCACGCCCGGCACGCCGGCAACGCCGTCGGCTACGACTCGATCGCCGCGGCCGGCGACCACGCGAACACGCTGCACTGGATCCGCAACGACGGCGACGTCCGGCCCGGCGACATGATCCTCATCGACGCCGGCATCGAGCTCGACAGCCTCTACACCGCCGACATCACCCGCACCCTCCCCGTCACGGGCACCTACTCGCCCGAGCAGCGCAAGGTCTACGAGGCCGTCCTCGACGCCCAGCGCGCCGGCATGGCCGCGGCGCGCGCCGGGGCGACCTTCTCCGACGTGCACGACGCGGCGATCCGGGTGGTCGCGACGTACCTGCACGAGTGGGGCATCCTTCCCGTGGACGTCGAGCAGTCCCTCGACCCGACGCGCGGCGGACATCACCGGCGCTGGATGGTGCACGGGACGTCCCACCACCTCGGCATGGACGTCCACGACTGCGCCCAGGCGCGCAACGAGCAGTACCGGCACGGGACGCTGCGTCCCGGTATGGTCATCACGGTGGAACCGGGGATCTACTTCAAGTCGACCGACCTGATGGTTCCGCCCGAGTTGCGCGGCATCGGCGTCCGCATCGAGGACGACATCCTCATCACCGACGACGAGCCCCGAATCCTGTCCGACAAGCTGCCCCGCGAGCCGGACGCCGTCGAAGAGTGGATGGCACGCCTGTTGCCCTGACTCGAAAGGAAGGGCCATGGCGTCGAGCAGCCATGCGCGCGCAGCCAGGCAGAACGCCTACCAGCTGACCGAGCGGCCGGGCGTGAGCTGGGCGTGGTACGCGGACGGACGGCGGCAGCCGACCGACGACTTCCGGCACGCCGTCGAGAGCGCCCGCTCCGACGCGGGCTACGTCTGGCTCGGGCTGCGCGACCCGTCCGAGGAACTCATGGACGACGTCGCGATGCTGTTCGAGTTGCACGAACTGGCCAGCGAGGACGTCATCGAAGGCCACAAGCGCTCGAAGCTGGAGGCGTTCGACGACAGCCTGTTCATGGTCATCTCCACCGTCGACTACGTGGAGCACGACAAGCTGACCGAGACGTCCGAGATCGTGTCGACCGGCGAGATCATGGTGTTCCTCGGGTCCTGGTACGTCATCACGGTGCGCAAGGGCGGCCGCCCGCAGATGCGCAACCTGCGCCGCGGGTTCGAGAGCGACCGCGCCGAGATGGAGATGGGCCCCTGGCGGGTCCTGTACCGGGTGCTCGACCTCGTCATCGACGACTTCGCGGAGACAGGCCGCGAGATGGAGACCGACGTCGGAGAGGTCGAGGCGGCCGTCTTCGCCAAGGACGGCACCCACGAGATCGAGCGGCCCTACCAACTCAAGCGCGAGCTCATCGAGTTCAAGCGCACCGTGCATCCGCTGCAGGCGCCGTTGACGGTGTTGCAGACCCGCCCCTTCCCCGCCATCCCCGAGGACGCGCGCGCCTACTTCCGCGAGCTCGGCGACCACCTGCTGGCCACGCGCGAGAGCATCGCGTCGCTCGACGAGGTGCTGACGTCGGTGCTGAGCGCCGCGCTCACCCGCACGTCCGTGGCCGACAACCAGGACATGCGCAAGATCTCCGCGGCGGTGGCGATGCTGGCGGTGCCGACGCTGATCGGCGCCATCTACGGGATGAACTTCGACAACATGCCCGAGCTGCACACCAAGTACGGCTACTTCGTGGTGCTCGGCGTGATGGCCACCGGCATGCTGCTGGTCTGGCTGTACTTCCGCCGCAGGCGCTGGCTCTGAGGACGCCGCGGCTCCCGCATGGTGAAGCCGCCCACCGGCCGCAGGGCGTCCCCTCTACGATGCAGGCGTGGCTGACAACGTGACCAAGGTCGTTCTCGACGAGTCGGAGATCCCCACGCACTGGTACAACATCGTGGCGGACTTCCCGACCCCTCCCCCACCCCCGCTGAACCCGGCGACGAGGGAGCCCCTGGCTCCCGACGACCTGGCGGCGATCTTCCCGATGGGGCTGATCGAGCAGGAGGCCAGCACCGAGCGCTGGATCGAGATCCCGGCCGCGGTGCGCGAGGTCTACCGGCTGTGGCGGCCGTCCCCGTTGTACCGGGCCCGCCGGCTGGAGGCTGCGCTCGAGACGCCCGCCCGCATCTACTACAAGTACGAGGGGGCCTCGCCGGTCGGCTCGCACAAGACGAACTCCGCGGTCCCGCAGGCCTACTACAACAAGCTCGCCGGGCGCACGCGGCTCACCACCGAGACCGGCGCCGGCCAGTGGGGCTCCGCGCTCGCGTTCGCCGCCGAGACGTTCGGCCTGGCGTGCGACGTGTTCCAGGTGCGCAGCACCTACGAGGGCAAGCCGTACCGCCGCATGCTGATGCAGACGTTCGGCGCCACCGTCACCCCGAGCCCGTCCGACACCACGGACGCGGGCCGCGAGATGCAGCGCCGCTTCCCCGACACCCCTGGCTCGCTCGGCATGGCGATCTCGGAAGCCGTGGAGGAGGCCGCGAAGGACCCGAACGCATCGTACTCGCTGGGCTCCGTGCTCAACCACGTGGCCCTGCACCAGACGATCATCGGCCAGGAGGCCCTCAAGCAGCTGGACGCCTTCGACGAGGCGCGTCCCGACTACCTGTTCGCCTGCGCGGGCGGCGGGTCGAACCTCGCCGGCATCGCGTTCCCGTTCATCCGGGAGAACCTCGAAGGCCGCGCGCAGACCCAGATCGTGGCCTGCGAACCCGCGGCGGCGCCGTCGCTGACCCAGGGCGAGTACCGCTACGACCACGGCGACGTCGCGGGGCTCACCCCGCTGCTGAAGATGTACACGCTCGGCGCCGACTTCGTGCCGTCGCCGGTGCACGCGGGCGGGCTGCGCTTCCACGGCATGGCGCCGCTGGTCTCGCACGCCTACGACTCCGGGCTCTTGTCGGCGATCGCGCTGGGCCAGCGCGAGGCGTTCGAGGCCGGCGTCCTGTTCAGCCGCACCGAGGGCATCGTCCCGGCGTCGGAGTCGAACCACGCCATCGCCGGCGCCGTCCGCCGCGCCCGCCAGGCGAAGGAGGAGGGCTCCGAGGAGGTCATCGTGATCGGCGTCTCGGGCTCCGGGCAACTCGACCTGCCGGCCTACGCCGACTTCCTGGCCGGCACCATGATGGACGCCTGAGGCGTCGCCCCGGGGCCGACGACACGAGGAGGCGGGACCGGCGCTCTCGCCGTTCCCGCCTCCTCGTGATGTGTGTGCCCGCCCTCACCGGGGGTCAGGAGCGCGGTTCCTCGTCGTCCAGCGAGCGCGGGATGTCGCCGACGGGACGGTCGGTGCCGGCCTCCCACTGCCGGGACTGCTCGGCGGTGCGGTCCTCCGGCCGGTACTGCCGCTGATCGAACGCCGCCGACGAACCGCCCCGCTGCGTGGTCGGCTGCCACTGGCCCTCCTGGTCGTGAGCCTCGGGCTGGCCGTACCCCTGCTGCGGAGGCTGGTAGCTCTGCTGCGGAGACTGCCCGTAGCCCTGCTGAGGCTGCTGGCCCTGCTGCGGGTAGCCCTGGCCGTACCCGCCCTGACCGTAGGCGGACGCCGCGCCGTAGCCCTGGGTCTGTCCGTAGCCCGGCTGGCCGTAGGGCTGGGCCTGCTGGCCGTAGCCCTGCTGGCCCGGCTGCGGGTAGGCCTGGCGCTGCCGGTTCGGGTCGAAGGCCGCGGCGCGGGTCTCGGGCATCGCGGCGATCTTCTCCCGGGCCTGGGCGGCGACCCGGTGTTCGCACAACAGCTCGAAGCGGCTCGGCACGGTCATGGTGATCGAGTTGAAGTCACGCTTGCCGCGTTGCAGGGCGTAGCCGAGACCGGCGAAGGCGATGCCGATCAGCACGCCGATCACCAGCGCGGTGAGCAGCAGGACGAGGAAGTTCCCCCCGGGGGTGAAGATGAGCATCAGGAAGCCCACGAGCAGGCCGGTCGAGACGCCGGTCGTGACGCCCTGGGACAGAACGGTGCCCCACGTCTTCTTCCCCGTGACGCGCTCCATCAGCTTCAGGTCGGTGCCGACGATCACCAGGTTGTTCACCGGGAAGTTCCCGTCCGCGAGGTGGTCGACAACGTTCTGCGCCTCGGCGTAGGTGTTGAAGATCCCCACCGACTGCGGGTATTCAAGCTTGAAGGGCGACTGATCGGCCAGCGGGTTCCCGCCGCCGAACCCTGGGTTTGGCTGGGTCATCTCGTTCCTTTCACATTCCGGCCGCTCGGCCGCGAGCCAGGACGGCCCTGGCCAGTTTCACACCGGCCTCGTCCACCATCTCATCGTCGACGACGATGGCCCCGACCGCGCCACCGGCAGCCGCAGTCGACTCCGCGTACGCCGCCGCGATGCGCTGCGCACGCTCGAAATCTTCAGCGCTCGGTGAATAGATTTCATTCCCCGCATCCACCTGGCTGGGGTGCAGCACCCACTTGCCGTCGTAGCCCAGGGCCGCGGACGAGCGGGCCGAGCGGCGGAACCCCTCCAGGTCACGGACGCCGACGAAAGGCCCGTCGATGGCCTGCAGCCCGTGGGCCCGGGCGGCCACCAGGATCGTCATCTGCAGGTGGTGGAAGGCGTCCGCCTCGTAACCCGCCGGCTGCGTGCCGACGTTGAGGCCGCCCATGCCGAGCGCGGCCATGAAGTCGCCCGGGCCGTAGACCAGCGTCTGCAGGCGTGGGCTGGACGCGGCGATCTCGCGCACGTTGAGCAAGCCTTCCGGCTCCTCGATCTGCGCCTCGATGCCGATGCGCCCCACCGCGAGGCCGGCGGCGCGTTCCACCTGGGTGAGCAGCAGGTCGAGCGCCTGGACATGCGCGGCCGAGCGCACCTTGGGCAGCAGCAGCGCATCCACGCGCGCGCCCGCACCGGTGACCACCTCGATGACGTCGCCGTACGTCCACGAGGTCGTCCAGTCGTTGACGCGAACCGTCACCAGCGGCGCGGCGAACCCGGCCGGGTCGTTGAGCGCGGCGACGACGCGGGCCCGCGACTCCTCCTTGACGTGCGGCGCCACGGCGTCCTCGAGGTCGAGGAACACCGCGTCGACGCCGAGGGTGCGCGCCTTGGCGATGAACCGGTCGGACGATCCAGGGACCGCCAGCACGGTGCGGCGCACCTGGCCGTCCGACCCGGTGCTCACGGCATCGACCCTCGCCATCCGGACGCCCCGCCTCGCCAGCTCGGACGGCTCAGTTGACGTGCAGGCCGAGCTTCTTGCCGGCCAGCCCGCGCTTGCGGGTGGCGAGCCGGTCGGCCAGCTCGTCCAGCGCCTTGGCGGCCGGACGCGAGGCGTCCCCGGCGACCAGCGGGACGCCCTCGTCCCCGCCGGCCCGCACGGCGGGATCGAGCGGGATCTGCGCGAGCAGAGGGACGTCGTAGCCGAGCCGCGTCGTGAGCGTGCGGGAGACCTCCTCGCCGCCGCCGGAGCCGAACACGTCGACCCGGTGCGTCTGGCCGCAGTGCGGGCACTCGGTGTCGAGGTAGGCCATGTTCTCCACGATGCCGTAGACGCGCTGCTCCATCATCGACGCCATGGTGCCGGCGCGCTCGGCCACCTCGGCGGCGGCCTGCTGCGGCGTGGTGACGACGATCGCCTCGGCGTTCGGCAGCTTGCTGCCCAGGCTCATCGCGACGTCGCCGGTGCCGGGCGGCAGGTCGAGCAGCAGGAAGTCGAGGTCGCCCCAGTACACGTCGGCGAGCAGCTGGTGCAGCGCCCGGTCGAGGATCGGGCCACGCCACGCGATCACCTGATCGCGGGACGCCTTCAGCATGCCCATCGAGATGACCTTCATGCCCATGGACGGCACCGGCATGATCATGTCGTCGAACGCGGTGGGGACGGCGTCCATCAGCCCCAGCATCTGCGGGATCGAGTGGCCGTAGATGTCGGCGTCCAGGAGGCCGACGCTCTTGCCGCGCTGGGCCAGCGCCATGGCGAGGTTCACGGTGACCGACGACTTACCGACGCCGCCCTTGCCGGACGCGATCAGGTACACCTGCGTCAGGTTGTCGGGCTTCGCGAACGGGATCTCCCGCTCGGCCAGTCCGCCGCGCAGCTGCTTCTTCATCTCGGCGCGCTGCTCGTCGGTCATGACGCCGAGCTCGAGGTCGAGGCCCTTGAGGCCCTCCACCTCGCGCAGCGCGGCCTGCACGTCGTGCTCGATGGTGTTGCTCAGCGGGCAGCCCGCGATGGTCAGCAGCACCTTGACGCGGGCGTAGCCATCCTCGTCCACCTCGACCGTGTCGACCATGCCGAGTTCGGTGATCGGTTTGTGGATCTCGGGATCGTTGACGGTCGCCAACGCGGCGTGGACGGCGGGAAGCAGCGGATGCTCAGCAGACATGGGGGCGATTCTAGTCGGGTCCTCAGAGTGCTCGATTCAGCGTTCGGAACGTCGCCGGCGCCGCTCCTCGCGGCGCTCGTCGCGCTCGTCCGACGACTCGTCGCCCTCGTCGTCGCCGTCCTCGCGTAGGTCCTCGATCAGGTCGCGCAGCTCGGAGCGGATGAAGTCGCGGGTCGGCATGTCGTTGACGCGCATCCGCAGGGACGCGATCTCGCGGGCGAGGAAGTCCATGTCGGCGCGGGACTGGGCGGACACCTCCCGGTCGTGCTCGAGGCTCACCCGGTCGCGGGCCTCCTGCCGGTTCTGCGCCAGCAGGATCAGCGGCGCGGCGTACGACGCCTGCAGCGACAGCAACAGCGTGAGGAAGATGTAGGGGTACGGGTCGATCTGCTGCGCGGGCGGGGCGAAGGTATTCCACGCCAGCCAGATCACGATGAACAGGGTCATCCAGATCAGGAAGCGTGCGGTGCCCATGAACCGGGCGAAGCCCTCCGCGAACTCGCCGAACGTGTCCGAG
Organism: Nigerium massiliense; assembly: GCF_000826085.1. Taxonomy (GTDB): domain Bacteria; phylum Actinomycetota; class Actinomycetes; order Propionibacteriales; family Propionibacteriaceae; genus Propioniciclava; species Propioniciclava massiliense. Next base: position 1,125,746 of record NZ_CCYM01000003.1, read on the forward strand.
GAGAACCGCGGCAGCAGCCGGAACGTGCGCTCGCGGCCCGGCGTGTTGAGGCGGGGCTGCTGGTTGGCGTTAGACATCGATCTCCTCCGTTCCGGCGAGCTGAGCACCCCGCCAGTCGTCCGGCAGGATGTGGTCGAGGACGTCGTCGACCGTCACGGCGCCCAGCAGCCGATTCTGGTCGTCCACGACAGGGGCGCACACCAGGTCGTAGGTGGCGAAGTAGCGGCTGACGTGCGCGATGTCGTCTTCCGGGTCGAGGGGTTCGATCGCGTTGTCGATGAGGTTCGCCGCCAGCAGCGACGGTGGTTCGCGCAGCAGCCGTTGGATGTGGACGGCGCCGAGGAAGCGCCCGGTGGGCGTCTCCAGCGGGGTGCGGCAGATGAACGCGAGCGCGGCCATGGCGGGCGTGTTGTCCTCGTGCCGCAGCAGCGCCAGACAGTCGGCGACCGTCGCGTCCGGGGCGACGATGACGGGCTCGGGGGTCATCAGGCCGCCGGCCGTCTCGGCGTCGTAGGTCAGCAGGGTGCGGACGTCCTCCGCGTCCTCGGGCTCCATGCGGCCCAGGATCTTCTCGGCCAAGTCGGGGCTCAGCTCGGCGATGAGGTCAGCGGCGTCGTCGGGATCCATCTCTTCCAAGACGTCGGCCGCCCGCTCGGTGTCGAGCTGCCCGATGACGCGCACCTGCTCGGCCTCGGGCAGCTCCTCCAGCGCCTCGGCCAGGACGTCGTCGTCGAGGGCCTCGATGATCTCGTCGCGCCGCTCGGGCGTGAGGTCGTGCAGCTCGCGGGCCATGTCGGCGGGCTTCAACTCCGCCAGCCGGGCGATGAGCTGATCGTTCTCCTGGCCGGTCTCGAGGAAGAAGTCCGGCACGTCGCGCCAGGTCGTGACCCGGACGTGCCCCTTGCCCCCGAAGGGGCGTCGCCCCGTCTGCTCGCGCAGGGCGACCTCGAACACCGCCCACTCGTGCGGCCGCGGCTGGTTGATCGCGACGTCGTAGATGGTGACGTTGGACGCGGTCGCGGACCGGTCGCGGACGCGCTTGTCGAAGAGGTCCTCCACGACGAGCAGCTCGCCCTCGCGACTCTCGAATCGGCGCGTGTTGATGACGCCGGAGATGATGACCTGCTGCGCGTCGATCGAGTGCACGCGCTGCATCGGGAGGAAGACCCGCCGGCGCGCGAACAGTTCGACGACGAGGCCCTTCACCCGCGGGGGTCGCAGTTGCGTGCGGTTCTGCACGACGACATCGCGGACCTTGCCGACCTGATCGCCACCCCGATCGAGGATGGGCAGGTTCACGATCCGCGACACGAAGACGGCCGAAGACGATGGGTTCACGCTGGGAGGGTAGCGCGCGGCGCGCGCCGGGACGGCCAGGGTCCGTGCCCGCGTCGCCGCCGGCGGCTCAGGTGGCCTCGGAGTCGTAGGCCACCGCGCGCAGGAACTCGGGGTCGACGCTGTCGTCGGCCGGCCCGTCGGACCACACCTCGCGGTCGCCCTGCACGTCCGCGCGGACCGCCCGGGAGGCGCCCCCGCTCTCGATGCCGGCGGCCGAGCGGGCCAGCTCACGCGTCTCGACGAACTCGTCGCGGATCTCGAGCAGGTCGGACTTCTCGTCCTCGCTCAATAGATGCCGGGCGACGAACGTCTTCGGGTTGAGGTCGGCAAGGTGCAGATCGTCGAAGCCGGGCCCGAGCTCGTCGCGCAGCTGGCCACGTGCGTCGTTGCCGATGCGGCGTAAGTAGGCGATGACCCGAGCGACCTTGCGGGCGAACTCGGGCAGCCGTTCGGGACCGAAGATGACGACGGCGAGGATGCCGATGACGATGATCTCGGTCCAGTTGAAGTCCATGACCGCCTCGCCTACCCCCGGTTCACAGGCCCGCGGCGTCCAACAGCGCGACGAAGGCGTCGCGCTGGCCGTCCGAGGCGGCCTTCAGCGGACGCCGCAGCGGACCGGGCCTGAAGCCGCGGGCGCCCAAGGCGGCCTTCACCAGCATGCAGCCCTGGGTGGCGAACACGCCGTTGTAGACCGGCAGGAGGCGGCGGTACTCCTGCAGCGCGCCGTCGAGGTCGCCGGCCAGGAAGGCGTCGATCATCAGCTTGGTGCGTGCGCCGGTGAAGTGGGTGGACGTGCCGACCACCCCGACGCCGCCCACCGACAGCAGCGGGAGCGTCATCGCGTCGTCCCCGGCGTAGTAGGCCAGGTCGGTCTCGGCCATGACCTCGGCCGAGGAGGCGAGCGCGCCCTTCGCGTCCTTGACGGCGACGATGCGCTCATGGCTCGCGACCTCGACCAGCGTGCGCGGATCGATCGGGATGCCGGTGCGACCCGGGATGTCGTAGAGCATCACCGGCAGGTCGGTGGAGTCGGCGACGATCGTGAAGTGCTCGGCGACGGCGTCCTGCGGCGGCTTGCTGTAGTAGGGCGTGACGACGAGCAGGCCGTGCGCGCCGGCGTCCGCGGCCTCGCGGCTGCGCTTGATCGTCGCGGCGGTCTCGTTGGTGCCGACCCCGGCGACGACCTTGGCCCGGTCGCCGACCTCGGCGACGACGGCCTTGAGGAGCTCGAACTTCTCCTCGTCGGTGGTGGTCGGGGACTCCCCCGTCGTCCCGTTGATGACGAGCGCGTCGTTACGCTGCTCGTCGACGAGGTACGCGGCCAGCCGCCGCGCCTCGTCCAGGTTCACGCTGCCGTCGTCGTGGAACGGGGTCACCATGGCCGTGAGCACGCGGCCGAAGGGGGGATTCAGCATGGGCGTCAGTCTAGGCCCTGGTGATGATGACGAGCGGATCACCATCGCGGACATGGTCGCCGGCGTGGACCACGACCTCGGTGACGGTGCCGGCGACGTCGGCGGGCACGGGGATCTCCATCTTCATGGAATCGAGCAGGCAGACTTCGTCGGTCGCTTCGACCTTCTGCCCGACCTCGACGGACACGCTCAGCACGGTCGCGACGAGTTCAGCGGTGACGGTGTGACTCATGGAAAGTCATCGTAGGGGTTCGGATAGGCTGCCCCTGTGACTTCAACACCGAGTACGGTCGGCGCCCCGTCAGCGGCGTCCTGGCAGTTCGCCGAGCAGTTCGTGCCCGAGGACGAGTACGCGCAGGCGGCGCGGCGCGCCGGGCAGGAGCTGGGCGTCACCTCCGCCTCCCAGGGAGAGGCCGCTGTGCTGACGCTCCTCGCCCGCATCCTCGACGCCAAGGCCGCCGTCGAGATCGGCACCGGTGCCGGCGTCTCCGGCCTCGCCCTGCTGCGCGGCATGAACCCCGAGGGCATCCTCACCTCCATCGACCTGGAGAACGAGCACCAGACCCAGGCCCGCCGCGTCTTCACGTCGGCCGGCATCGTCCCCCGCCGCGCCCGCCTGATCGCCGGGCCGGGCCTCGGCGTGCTGCCGAAGCTGTCGGACGCTGCCTACGACCTCGTCTTCGCCGACGGCGACCCCCTCGAGTTCGTCGAGTACGTCGCCCAGGCCGCACGCCTGCTGCGCTCCGGCGGCCTGCTCGTCGTCGGGCACGCGCTGGCCGGCGGCGCCGTCGCCGACTCCTCGAACGAGGACGACGAGACCGTCATCATCCGCGAGACCCTGGACGCCGTGACCGAGATGGAGGAGTTCACACCCCTGCTGCTCCCGGTCGGCGACGGCCTGCTGGTCGCGACCCGCGCCTGAGCAGGGCGCCCTCGACGCCGAGAACCCCCGCCGGACGCGTCCGGCGGGGGTTCTCGCTGCCCGGTCGAGGGCTCTACTGGGCCGCGACGCGCTGGCTCTTCGAGACCACGGTGATGCCGCCATCGCTGACGAAGAAACCGCGCGCGAGGTCGGCCTCCCGGTCGACGCCCACCTCGGCCCCGTCCTCGACGATGACGTGCTTGTCGAGGATGGCGCGCCGGATCACCGCGTTGCGCCCGATGCGGGCGCCGCTGAAGACCACCGACTCCTCGAGGTTGGCCCACTTGTCGACGACCACGTTCGGCGAGAGCACCGAGCGGTCGACGTCACCGCCCGAGATGATGCAGCCGGCCGAGACGATCGAGTCTTCCGCGGTGCCGCGCAGCGTGAACTTCGCGCCCGGCAGCTGCTCCTGGAAGGAGAAAATCGGCCACTTGCGGTTGTACAGGTTGAACTCTGGATTGACGCTGACCAGATCCATATGAGCGGTGTGGTAGGCGTCGATGGTGCCGACGTCGCGCCAGTAGTTGCGGTCTTTCTCGGTGGACTCCGGAACGTCGTTCAGGGTGAAGTCGTAGACCTGGGCGCGACCGCGGTCGACGAAGTACGGCACGATGCTGCCGCCCATGTCGTGCTTGCTCTCCTCGTTCTCGGCGTCCTCGTAGAGGCACTTGACGAAGGGCTCGGTCGTGAAGATGTAGTTGCCCATGGACGCGAACGACTCGTCGGGGCTGTCGGGCAGCCCGGGCGGGTCGGCCGGCTTCTCGAGGAACTCGTTGATCTTGTTGTCCTCGGCGGCGTCGATGATGCCGAACGCGGACGCCTCGGCGCGCGGGACGCGGATGCCGGCGACGGTGCAGTCGAGGCCCGATTCGATGTGCGCCTGGAGCATGGCCTCGACGTCCATGCGGTAGATGTTGTCGGCGCCGAACACGACGACGTAGTCGGGCTGCTCATCCTTGATCAGGTTCATCGACTGGAAGATGGCGTCGGCGCTGCCGGAGTACCACTGCTTGCCCGTGCGCTGCTGTGCGGGGACGGACGTCACGTAGCTGCCGAGCAGGGTCGACATGCGCCACGTCTGGGAGATGTGACGGTCGAGCGAGTGGGACTTGTACTGGGTCAGGACGGCGATCTTCGTCATGTCGGAGTTGACGAGGTTCGACAGGACGAAGTCGATGAGACGGTAGGTGCCACCGAAGGGGACGGCCGGCTTGGCCCGATCGGCGGTGAGGGGCATGAGCCGTTTGCCCTCGCCGCCAGCCAGGACGAGTGCTAAGACGTTCGGTCGGTCAGTCATGCTCTGAACCTAGGGTCTTTTCGGCCCGTCCACAACGGAATCATGGATTCCGTCACCTCGTCTTGCCCCTCGTTTCATCTTGCGCGTGGGGGCCGAGACGGACGCGTCGAATCCGGTGACGTGAGGGTCGCGTTGTGACACGATCGCGTCATGCGCGTATCCATCCTGACCCGTGAGTACCCTCCCTTCATCTATGGCGGTGCCGGCGTCCACGTCGGTCAGCTCGTCCCGCAGTTGCGCAAGTTCACCGACTCGGTCGACGTGCAGTGCATGGGCGCCGAGCGTGAGGGCGCGACGGCTCACGCCGAGGACTGGCCCGAGGGCGCGAACGCCGCGATCCGCACCATCGGCGCGGACGTCTCCATGGCGGCGGCGATCCCCGAGGTGGACGTCATCCACGGCCACACCTGGTACGTCGCGTTCGCCGGGCTCCTGGCGTCCGTCTACCAGGACAAGCCGCTGGTCGTGACGGCGCACTCGCTGGAGCCCGACCGTCCGTGGAAGGTCGAGCAGCTCGGCGGCGGCTACCACGTGTCGAGCTGGGCGGAGAAGACGGCCTACGAGCACGCGTCCGCGGTGATCGCGGTGAGCGAGGCGATGGTGCCCGCGATCCGCAACGCGTACCCCAACGTCGACCCGGCCCGCATCCATGTGGTGAAGAACGGCATCGACCCCGAGGAGTTCAAGCCCGACCATGACACCGATGTCATCGAGGGCCTGGGCGTCGACCTGTCCAAGCCGATCGTGACGTTCGTCGGCCGCATCACGCGGCAGAAGGGCCTCATCCACCTCGTCCGCGCGGCGCAGGACTTCGACCCCGACACCCAGGTGCTGCTGCTGGCCGGCGCCCCCGACACCCCCGAGATCGCCGCCGAGTTCGACAAGGCGTTCGCCGACCTCAACGCGACGCGCAGCGGCGTCACGTGGGTGCAGGAGATGCTGCCCCGGTCGTCCGTGCGCCAGGTGCTGACCCACTCCACCGTTTTCGCCTGCCCCTCGATCTACGAGCCGCTGGGCATCGTGAACCTCGAGGCGATGGCCTGCGAACTCCCCGTCGTGGCGAGCGCGGTGGGCGGCATCCCCGAGGTCGTCGTCGACGGTGAGACCGGCCTCCTGGTGCCCTACGACCCGGCCAAGGAGAAGGACGCGGCGTTCATCGAGAACTTCGAGAAGACCTTCGCCGAGAAGATCAACACGATCACCCGCGACCCCGAGCTGGCCGAACGCATGGGCAAGGCGGGCCGTGAGCGCTGCATCGCCGAGTTCAGCTGGGAGAAGATCGCCCAGGAGACCGTGGGGGTCTACGAGGCCGCGATCCGCACCCACGAGGAGTCCAAGAAGAAGTGACGACGTGACGAGGCCGCCGGCCAGGACGATGGTCCTGAGCCGGCGGCCTCAACGTTCAGCAAGCAGGTGCGCTCAGCCGACGACGCCCTTGAGGGCCTCGAGCAGATCCGACGCCTCCTGCGCATTCATCTCGATCACGAGACGTCCGCCACCCTCGGCCGGGATCCGCATGGCGATCACCCGAGATTCCTTGGCGACCTCGATCGGCCCGTCTCCCGTTCGCGGCTTCATCGCTGCCATCGCGCTACCTCTGTTCTCATCTCGCGTGCATTTACCCGACCCATTATCGCAGATCCCTCCGCGAACCTCAGCCAAGCCAGGGCGGGTCGTCCGGGCCACGCCCCCGCTGGGGGCCGCCGATTCCGACGTCGCCGGCGTCCTCGACCCCGGCGTCGGGCCGCGCCGCCGACTGCCGCGAGGACGCCTCCTGCACGACGAGCTGGTTCGCGATCCGATCGAGCAGGGCGTCCACCTGAGCCGGGGAGTAGCCGCGCATGACGACGCCGAAGCGGACCCCGCGCAACTCGTCTGCCGTGACGGGGCCGGTGCGCTCGGCAGGGGCGGGGACGTCGGTGACGACCGGGGGCATGCCCTGGAACCGCCCGCCGGCGACCAGCGCCGCGATCGCGAGGACGAGGACCGCGCAGGCGTAGATCACCCACTCCAGCCCGGGCATCAGTCGCCCTTCTCCGCGGCATTCCGCTCCGCGCGCTCCTTCTCCGCCGCGGCGGCCTTCTCGGCGCGGCTCACCTTCGCGGCGTGCTCCCGGACGATCGCCACCGCCTCGTCGACGTCGTCGGTGAGGTGCAGCAGTCCGCGGTCGAGGTCGCCGATGTAGCCGTCCGCCTCCACCGACTTCTCCAGCCAGTCGAGCAGCCCCTGCCAGTAGTCGCGTCCGAACAGGATGATCGGGAACTGGGTGACCTTCTTCGTCTGCACGAGCGTGAGCGCCTCGAACAGCTCGTCGAACGTCCCGAAGCCGCCGGGCATCACGACGAAGCCCTGCGCGTACTTGAGGAACATCACCTTGCGGACGAAGAAGTAGCGGAAGTTGATGCCGAGGGTGACGTACTTGTTCAGCCGCTCCTCGAACGGGAGCTCGATGCCGAGCCCGACCGAGACGCCGTCCGCCTGCACGGCCCCCTTGTTCGCGGCCTCCATGATGCCCGGACCGCCGCCGGTGATGACCGCGTAGCCGGCCTCGACGAGCGCCTTGCCGAGCTGCTGGGCAGCCCGAAAGTACGGGCTGTCGCTGGACGTCCGGGCCGACCCGAAAACGCTGACCGCCGGGCCGAGCTCCGCGAGCGTCCCGAAGCCCTCGACGAACTCCGCCTGGATGCGCATGACCCGCCACGGATCGGCGTGCACCCAGTCGGTCGCGCCGCGCGACTGCAGCAGCCGCTGGTCGGTGGTGGTGCTCTGCACTTGATCGCGTCGCCGCAGGACCGGGCCCTGCTGCTGTCGCGCCTTCTTCTTCGTCATGCGGCTCAGCCTAGCCAGCGGCCGATCAGGACGGCTCAGCCCTTCAGCCAGCGGGTGAGCGCGTCCGCGCACGTGTCCAGGTCGGCCAGCGGGCAGAACTCGTCGTCCGCGTGCGCCTTGCCGGGGTCACCGGGCCCGAAGTTGACCGCGGGAACACCGAGCGCGGAGAACCGAGCCACATCGGTCCAGCCGTACTTGGGGCCTGGCGTCCCGCCGACCGCGGCCAGGAATTCCCGGGCCGCCGACCGGTCGAGCCCGGGCCGGGCACCCAGGGAGAAGTCGGTGAAGACGACGTCGTAGCCCTCGAACACCTCCCGGACGTGGCCCTTCGCGTCCTCCTCGTCGCGGTCGGGCGCGAACCGGAAGTTGATCGTCACCGTGCAGGAGTCGGGGATCACGTTGCCGGCGATCCCACCCGCGATGCCGACCGCGTTGAGACCCTCGCGGTACTCCAGGCCTTCGACGACGACGCGCCGGGGCTCGTAGGAGACCAGGCGCCCGAGGACGTCCGCGGCGTCATGGATCGCGTTGTGTCCCTTCCACGACCGGGCCGAGTGCGCGGCCGTCCCGGTCGTGGTGATCTCGCAGCGCAGCGTGCCTTGGCAACCGCCCTCGACCGCGGCCGACGTCGGCTCCATGAGCACGGCGAAGTCGGCCTCGAGCAGATCGGGCCGGGCGTTCGCGACGCGGCCGAGTCCGTTGCGGGACGCCTCGACCTCCTCGTTGTCGTAGAACACCCAGGTCACGTCGTGCCGCGGGGCGTCCAGCGCCGCCGCGAGCGCGAGCTGGACGGCGACGCCGCCCTTCATGTCGCAGGCGCCACGACCGTAGAGCAGGCCGCCCTCGACCCGGCTCGGCAGGTTGCCGGCCACCGGCACCGTGTCGAGGTGCCCCGCGATGAGGACGCGGTCGGCGCGACCCAGGTTCGTGCTGGCGACCACGGCGTCGCCGTCGCGCCACACGCTCAGGTGCTCGCACGCCGACAACGCGGCCTCGACCTCATCGGCCAGGCGGGCCTCGTTCCCGCTCACCGACTCGATGTCGACGATCGCGGCCAGCAGGCCGGGCAGGGGCTGGGTGAGGTCGAGCGTCATGGGGATCACCCTAGTGGGGCCGCCGGGGAACCGGGCGGCCAGCGACCGCGCCGCCCTCCACGATGTGGGTCCGCACCGTCGGGGCCGGGCGCCGCACCCGACCGCCCATGGACGGATCGGTGACCCGGGCCTTTCGGTGACCACAGGTAGGCTGACCCGCATGACCGATTCCGCTCGCACGGCCTGGGGCTGGGGCCTGGCCACCCTCGATTCGTCCGACCGCACGCTCGACGTCTGGTACCCGCAGCCGCAGCTCGGCACCGCCGACGACACCGAGGCGCCGGCCTCCCTCACCGAAGCGATCCGCGTCGACGGCATCCGCCGGGTGCACACGGAGGTCGTCTTCACCGAGATCGACCTGGATGCCGCGCCCGCCGACACCGCGGACGCCTATCTGCGCCTCCACCTGCTCAGCACGCGCCTGTGCGCGCCGCGATCGCTGAACCTTGACGGCATCTTCGGCGTCCTGCCGAACGTCGTGTGGACGTCCGCGGGGCCCTGCCCCGTCGAGGGCTTCGAGGACATCCGCGGTGCCCTGCGCGCCGCGTACGGCCACGTGTCGGTGTTCGGCGTCGACAAGTTCCCGCGCATGGTCGACTACGTCGTCCCCTCCGGGGTCCGCATCGGGGACGCCGACCGCGTCCGCCTCGGCGCCCACCTCGCCGAGGGCACCACGGTCATGCACGAGGGCTTCGTCAACTTCAACGCGGGCACGCTCGGGTCGTCGATGGTCGAGGGCCGCATCTCGGCCGGCGTCATCGTCGGGGACGGTTCCGACATCGGCGGCGGGGCGTCCATCATGGGCACCCTGTCCGGCGGCGGCAAGGAGCAGGTCTCCATCGGTCAGGGGTGCCTGCTCGGCGCCGAGGCCGGCATCGGCATCTCGCTGGGCGACAACTGCGTCGTCGAGGCGGGACTGTACGTCACCGCCGGCACCAAGGTCCTGCTCCCGGACGGCTCCGTGGTCAAGGCCGCCGAGCTGTCCGGCTCCGATGACGTCCTGTTCCTGCGCAACAGCCAAACCGGCGCGGTCGAGGCCCGCCCGCGCGCGGGTCGCCGCATCGAGCTCAACGCGGCCCTGCACAAGAACTGAGCATGGCGCGACGAGGAACCGGCCGGGGGCGCCGACGTGGTCCTGCCGTGTGGGTGTCGGTGGTCGTCGTGCTCGCCCTCGTGCTGGGCGTGGCGCTCATCGGCGGCCTGACCGTGCTCTACAACGCGCAGAAGCGCCCGCTGCCGTGGTCGCCGCGCTGCGCGGCGACCGTCCAGGGCGGAACCGTCGAGGTCGACCCCGATCAGGCGCACTACGCGTCGATCATCGCGGGCGTGGGCGGCCGGCGGAACCTCGCACCGCGTGCGGTGACGATCGCGCTCGCGACCGCCTACCAGGAGTCGGGCATCCACAACATCGACTACGGCGACCGGGATTCCCTCGGCCTGTTCCAGCAGCGGCCCTCGCAGGGCTGGGGAACCGCCGCCCAGGTGATGGACCCCTATTACGCGTCCCGGCAGTTCTACGCGGTCATGGTCGGCGTCAGCGGCTGGCAGAGCCGGGACATCGGCCAGGTCGCCCAGACCGTCCAGCGCAGCGGCTACCCGGACGCCTACGACAAGCACGTGCCGAACGCCCGGCTGCTCGCCAGCTCGCTCAGCGGGGAGACGCCCGCGTCCTTCTCGTGCGCTGTCCGCGATCTCCCGGCCGGCGACCCCGGCGGGCTGGCGTCCTTCCTGAAGCAGACGCTTCCCGAGTCGGACGCCGTCACCCGCTCGGGCAGCAGCGTGACCGTGCAGACCGGCTCGACCAAGCATGCGTGGCAGGCGGCCCACATCGCCGTCGCCAACACCGCCACGTTCGGCGTGCGTCGCGTCAGCGTCGGCGACCGCTCCTGGACGCCCGGCACGATGGGGCTTTCCTCCTGGGAGGGGAAGGCGGACCAGTCCGCCCAGCGCGTGGTGATCGACCTCTCCTAGGCCCACGACGAAGGACGCCGCTGGGAGACCCCCGGCGGCGCCCGTCGTTGCTCAGCGCTCGTCGTTGCTCAGGCTCGTCGTTGCTCTGCGCGCGGCTGCTCAGCGCTCGCGGAGACGCTGAGCGGCGGCCTCGATGCGCTCGTCGGACGCGGTCATCGCCACCCGGACATGCTCGGCGCCGCTCTCGCCGTAGAAGTCTCCGGGCGCGACCAGGATGCCCAGGTCGGCCAGGGCGTCCACGGTGACGCGGCAGTTCTCGCCGCGCGTGGCCCACAGGTAGAGCGAGCCCTCGGAGTGATCGATGCGGAACCCGGCGCCCTCGAGCGCCGGCCGCAGGACGCCGCGCCGGCGCAGGTAGCGCTGCCGCTGCTCCTCGACGTGGGCGTCGTCGCGCAGCAGCGCCGCGGCGACCTGCTGCACGGGCCCCGGAACCATCAGCCCGGAGTGCTTGCGCACCGCCAGCAACTCGGCGGTCAGCGCGGCGTCGCCGGCGACGAAGCCGAAGCGGTAGCCGGCGACGTTCGAGCGCTTCGAGAGCGAGAACGCGGCGAGGATCCCGTCCGGGCGGCCGCCGCACACGTCGGGGCGCAGCACCGAGACGGGGTCGGCGTCCCAGCCGAACTCGCCGTAGCACTCGTCGGAGGCCAGGACGGCCCCGCAGGCGCGGGCGGCGTCCACCCAGGCGCGAAGCTCGTCGGCGTCCAGGATGCGGCCGTGCGGGTTCGCGGGGCTGTTGATCCAGATAAGCGCCGGGTTCAGCGCGGCCATGCGCGCCGGGTCGTCGCACGCGATCGGCGTGGCGCCGCACAGCCGCGCGCCGACCTCGTACGTCGGGTAGGCGGTGGTCGGGATCACCACGACGTCGCCCGGGCCCAGCCCCAGCTGCAGCGGAAGGTGCGCGACGAGCTCCTTCGTCCCGGGGACGGACACCACGTTGTCGTCGGTCAGGTCGACCGAATCCCAGCGCGTACGCAGGTAGTCGACGATCGCCCTCCGCACCTCGGGCGTCCCCCAGACCGTGGGGTAACCGGCCCAGGAGGGCCCGGACTCGGCGAGGGCGTCGAGCGCAATCTGCGGCACCGGATCGATCGGCGTCCCGACCGAGAGGTCGCAGATGCCTCCGGAATAGGCGATCGCGCGCCCCTTGGCGCCCGCGATCGTGTCCCAGGGGAAATCAGGGAGCCGCCCGGAGACCGGCGTGGTCACTCGCCCTGCGGAGGCAGCGCCTCGACGACCGGGTGGTCCTTGTCGATGGGGCCCTGCTTGGCCGCGCCACCGGGGCTGCCGATGCCGTCGAAGAACTGGACGTTCACGTCGTAGTACCCGGCCTGGTCGGCGGGGACGTCGTCCTCGTAGTAGATCGCCTCGACCGGGCAGACCGGCTCGCACGCACCGCAGTCGACGCACTCATCCGGGTGGATGTAGAGCATGCGGTTGCCCTCGTAGATGCAGTCGACGGGGCACTCCTCGACGCACGCAAGATCCTTGATGTCAACGCAGGGCTGCGTGATGACATAGGTCATGAAATCGCTCCTGAAGATCGGGCCCTTATGCTGAGCCGTCCGCGCCACACTCTACCCCGCGAAAACCACACAGTCAGGAGCACGTCCATGGACCACGCCGACCGTCTCCTCCCCGGCCTGCGGACCGGCGAACGCGTGAGCATCCGGGGCGCCGAGGACGGCGTCCCGACCGACGTGATCGGCTTCGTCACGGCCGTCGACGACGCCCGGATCGCGATCGTCGACCGCCGCGGGATCACCCACGACCTCGGCCGCGAGACCCTCGTCGCGGGCAAGCGCGTCGACCCCGCCCGGGGCCGCAACCCGCTGGCCACTCCCCCGGACCTGCTCGCCGGGCTGGTCGCCCGGGCCGGCGCGCCCGACGGGTCCTGGTGGGTGGCCCGGCTCAGCGACCTGCTGGCCGGCGTGGACGCCCCGGCGGACGTCCCCGCCTGGGGCGAGACCGCCGCGTTCGACGGGCTCCGGGCACGGTTCGAGGGCGAGTGGGTCGTCGTGGTCCCGGACGGGACCGCGAGGCTCGAGGCCGTCCGGGCGGCCTGCTGGTGGGCGACCCGGATGGGCGCGCGCAGCGCCTGCCTGGTGCTCGACGAGCCGGACGCCGCGTTGCGCGCCGCCGGCTTCGCGCCGTTCCCGAGACACTGATCCGGCGCGGCGCGCGGCCTCTGCCGGTCGACCCACCGTTCGGCACACGCCGCCTATCGGCGCCGTCGGCCGCGGCGGTCAGCGGACGACGCGGTCGCGGCGGGCGTCCGGGTTGGTGCACTCACGCGGGGTCAGCGAATTGTAGGTCCAGTGGAACGGCTCGGCGCGCACGAGCTTGCCGCCCTGGTAGAAGAGTCGCTTGTAGTCGACGCGGAAGCCCGTCTTGGCGCTCTGCGGCGAACACACGAGGCTGTCGTCCTTGATGGGCTCCCCAGGCCGCCTGAACTGGCTCTGCACCGGCTCGCTGGCCTTCACGTCGAAGACCTTCGTCGACCACATCCGCACGGTCACCTTGCCGTTCCCGCCGACCGGCGGGTTGTTGGTGAACGCCTGCACCAGGACGCCGTACTTGCTGTCGTTGCGGAACCTCATCGGCACCGACACGTAGTCGAGCGTGGCCTCGCGGCCCATCGGGTAGCGGTTGAAGTACAGCGAATGCGGCTTGTGGGTGATGTCCTCCAGGCCCGCGAAGAACATCGCGTTGAAGACGGTCGTGGTGGTCTGGCTGATGCCGCCGCCCATCCGCTCGACCACCTGGCCGTTGTCGATGGCGCCGCCGGCCATCCAACCGCGGCGTGTGGTGCGCGGGCCGAGGATCTTGTTCATGTCGAACGTGTCCCCCGGTTTGAGCAGGGTGTTGTTGACCAGACCGGCCGACTTGCCGATGTTGTTCACGCGGTAGGCCGACGCCGGGAAGCGGGTGCTGAACTGCCCGGTGATCTCCTTCACCCCGAGCGCCTGCGCCTGCGCGGTGGTGAACGCGGGTTGCTGCGGGCTGACGCTCACCGCGGCGGTCCGTCCGGACGTCTTCGTCAGCAGCGGCGTCACCGCCTTGGCCAGCACGTCCGGGTCGACCCCCGTGCCGTCCTGGGAGGGGACGATCGTCGGCTTACCATCGGCGATGACGATGCGGGCCTCGACCGGAGTCGTGAAGCCGGCCTTGGCCAGGGCCGGGCGGACGGCGACGCTGAGTTTCTCGGCGTCCAGGGCCATCGCCGGCTTGCCGTCCTTGGCCGGGAAGGACAGCGCGGGGGCGAGCATCGGGGGCGTCACCTGGAACGTCTTGTCCTGCGCGGTCAGCGTGACCGGGGACGCCAGCGCGGGCTTGGCCTGCTTGTCGAGGGTGTCTTGGGCCTCGGCGTCGGTGATGTCGAGCTGCTCCTCGGTCACCGCCGCCGCCACGGTGGTGCTGTGGAGGTAGCCCTGCCGTACGAGACGTCCGGTCTCGTCGACCTGGACGGTGCCGCCGGTCGACCCCTTCACCAGCGACGGCGTCGTCCCGTCGACGACGATGCGGGCGTTGACGGGCTCGTGGTCGTACCGCTTCGCGAGCAGGCCTACCGCGTCCGCCAGCTTCGCCTCGTCGACGCGGACGACCGGCTCGTGGGCGTGGCCGCCGGTGAGGTTCTCCCAGACGACGAGCGGGTTCCAGCTGCGCGCGCCGCCCGCCGCGGCGACCGACGCCGCGTAGTCCACGCTCAGTCCCAGACCGGCCGGGGTGCGGGTGACCGACGTGTCACCGGCGCTCACCGTGATCTTCTGGGCGGCGGCGCCGCTGAGCTTCGTGCGGACCGCCTCGGCCGCCTGCTCACGCGTCATGCCGCCGACCCGGACGCCGGCGACCGTCGCGTTCGAGGGGAGCTGCGCGCCGGTGCGGGACACCCCGAACAGGTAGACCGCCACCACCACGACCAGCGCCGCCGCCCCGATGATCACGGCGACCCGCGCGGGCCTCCCCCGTCGTGCTGCCATCTGCGTCGTCCCTCCGCCGCGTCCCGAAATGAGGGACACCTGTCAACTTCGCCGCCCAATGTAGCCGCCCCCGTCGCGGCTCCGCCCGATCTCACGGGAACCGCTCGGGCAGGCGAACGGCGCCGGTCCCCACGTGGGACCGGCGCCGTCGGCTCGTTGTTACTTCAGCAGGCTGTCGGCCAGCTCGACGGCGGCCTCGGCGGTGATGCCGAACTCCTTGTAGAGCACCTTGCCGGAGGCCGAGGCGCCGAAGTGGTCCAGGCCCAGCGACGCGCTGTTGCAACCCAGGACGTCGCGCCAGCCGTCGGTGACGCCCGCCTCGATGCTGACCCGCGGGACGTCGTCGGGCAGCACCTCGGCCTTGTAGGCGTCGTCCTGCTCCTTGAACCACTCGACGCACGGCATCGAGACGACGCGCGCCGGGACGCCCTTACCCTCCAGCTGCTCGCGCGCCGCGAGGGCGATCTCGACCTCGGAGCCGGTCGCGACGAGCACGACCTTCGGCGCGCCCTCAGACGCATCGATCAGGGTGTAGCCGCCCTTCGCGACCCCGTCGGTCGAGGCGTACTCGCCGCCGGACCGGTCGACGTTCAACAGGTCCTGACGCGACAGGATCAGGCCCGCCGGGCGATCGGTGTGCGAGAGGATCTGCTTCCAGGCCGCCGCGGTCTCGTTGGCGTCCGCCGGCCGGACGACGTCGAGGCCGGGGATCAGCCGCAGGGACGCGACGTGCTCGATCGGCTGGTGCGTCGGGCCGTCCTCGCCGACGCCGATGGAGTCGTGCGTCCACACGAACACCGTCGGGGTCTTGCCGATGGACGCCAGGCGAACCGACGGGCGCATGTAGTCGGAGAACACCAAGAAGGTGCCGCCGTAGGCGCGCGTCAGGCCGGACAGGTTGATGCCGTTGAGGATGCCGCCCATCGCGTGCTCGCGGATGCCGAAGTGCAGCGTTCGGCCGTCCTTGCGGGCCTCCCAGTCGTGCGACCCACGCTCGGACGGCAGGAACGAGCCGGAGCCCTCGATGGTGGTGTTGTTCGAGGACGCCAGGTCGGCCGAGCCGCCCCACAGCTCCGGCAGCGCCGCGCCGATGGCGGTGAGCACCTTGCCGGACGCCTTACGCGTCGACATCTTCTCGTCGGTGAAGGTGGGCAGCGCCCCGTCGAGTTCGGCCGGCAGCTCCTTCGCGAGGACCCGGTCGAGCAACTTCGCCTGCTCGGGGTTGGCCTTCTTCCACGCCTCGAACTTGGCGTCCCACTCCTCGTGGGCCTTGGCGGCGCGCTCCGCGGCGTTCGCGCGGGTGTGGTCGAGCACCTCGGGGTCGACGTCGAAGAACTTCTCCGGGTCGAAGCCGAGCTCCTTCTTCAGCGCCGCGACCTCCTCGTCGCCGAGGGCCGAGCCGTGCACCGAGTGGTCGCCGGCCTTGGTCGGCAGCGGCCAGCCGATGACGGTGGTGACCTTGATGAACGACGGCTTGTCGGTGACCTTCTTCGCGGCCTCGATCGCGTCGTAGAGCTCCTGGACCTTCTCCTCGTACTCGGTGAAGCCGTTCGTGAAGTCCACGTGCTGGGTGTGCCAGCCGTAGGCCGCGTAGCGGGCCTCGACGTCCTCGGAGAACGAGATCTTGGTGTCGCCCTCGATGGAGATGCGGTTGTCGTCGTAGATGAGGATCAGGTTGCCCAGATCCTGCGTCGCGGCGAGCGAGGACGCCTCGGAGGCGACGCCCTCCTGCATGCAGCCGTCGCCGGCGATCGCGTAGACGAAGTGGTCGAACACCGACTCCCCCGGGGCGGAGTTCGGGTCGTAGAGCTCGCGCTCGCGGCGGGCGGCCATCGCGAAGCCGACGGCGTTGCTGACGCCCGCGCCCAGCGGCCCGGTGGTGCACTCGACGCCCTTGGTGTGGTGCACCTCGGGGTGGCCCGGGGTCAAAGAGCCCCAGGTGCGCAGCGAGGCGATGTCGTCCACCTCGAGGCCGAAGCCGGCCAGGAAGAGCTGGTTGTACTGGGTCAACGAGCTGTGTCCCGCCGACAGGACGAACCGATCGCGGCCCAGCCAGAGATCGTCGGAGGGGTCGACGTTCATCACCTTCTGGTACAGGAGGTAGGCGATCGGCGCGAGCGAGATGGCGGTGCCCGGGTGGCCGTTGCCAACTTTCTGCACGGCGTCTGCGGCGAGGACCCGCGCGGTGTCGACCGCCTTGCGGTCGAGATCGTTCCAGGTCAGGTCAGTCATGTGGTACCTCACGTTTCAGCGGCGAATCGGACTGTCGGTTGTGGCCAGCGTATGCCAGACCACGAAGGCCACGGCAGGGCTGGTCCCAAATTGCCGGCCGGTGCAACCGAACCTTCGCCTGCGGGGCGGACGTCTCAGGCGCGGGGCTCGACGAACACCGCGGCCGTGCGGCCCAGGACGGTGAAAACGCCGTCGTCGTAGCGCGATCGCCGCACCAGCGGGTCGGCGCCGCCGGCCTGCACCGGGTGCAACTGCCAGACCGCCGGCCGCAACCGCTCCACCTGCTGGCGCAACGACCACGGGGTGGCGTTGAACACCACGACCAGCCGCGCCCAGCGCTCATCGACGGGCTCGCCGACGGTGTCGTCCACGGCCATCACGATCGTGCCGGGACGCTGGGCCCACGTCCCCGACACCGGGAACGTCAGCTTCTGCTTGATCGCCGCCGCGCTGCCCAGTCGGAACATCCGGGTGGACGCGCGCAGCCGCAACAGGTCGCAGGCCAGGTCGTGCGCGTGCCGCATGTCGTCCGCGCTCGGCTTTTGCCTCGGGTCGGCGAGCAGCGGGCGCATGTAGGGCCAGTGCGCCTTGTTGTCGGCCGCCATCGGCAGCCCGGAGCCGAACCCGTTGTCGGTCATCGAGAAGTCGAGTCGGTTGAACCAGTCGCCGGAGTCGTAGGAGTTGCGGTCCAGCGACTTGCTGCGCAGGAAGTCGGTGCCCGCGTGCCACAGCACCGCGCTCTGTCCGAGCGTCGCCAGCGCCAGACACAGCGTGTTGGCGCGGACGCGGTCGCGCATCGCGGTCGAGGCGGGCAGCTTCATCGTCAGCGCGTCGAACAGCGTCTCGTTGTCGTGGGCGTCGACGTAGTTGACGGCCTCGTCGGGCTCCCAGGCGTAGCCGGCGGGCTTGCCGTTGTAGACGAGCTGGTCGCCCCGGACGGCCGTCGCGGTGCGCTGGGACACGAACGAGACGTCGGTGAGCGTGCCGGCCAGGCCGAGCTGGACGAGGTCGGCGGCGTAGAGCAGCCGGTCGCGCTGGTCGTACTCGTTGCCCTGCGACGTGGACGCGTTCGGCGCGGTCCACAGGCCAGAACCGAAGCCCTGGTGCCGCGGATCGGCGTCGAACGGGCTGCCGCCGCGGACGGCGTCGCGCAGCCGGTCGGAGAACGTCCCGATCCCCGTGCCGTGCAGTTGGCCCTGGACGGCCTGTTCGAAGCGGGCGTTCCCGGAGACCTCGCCGAAGTCCCAGCCCTCGCCGTAGAGGGTGACGGCGCGGCCGTCCACCCCGTCGGCCTCGAGCGTGAGCGCGTCGAGGGCGGCCCGCACCGCGACCATGTTGGCCCGGCTGTGATGGCCCATCAGGTCGAAGCGGAAGCCGTCCACCTTGTAGTGCTTCGCCCACAGCACGACCGAGTCGACCATCAGCTTGGCGGCCATCCGGTGCTCGGTCGCGACGTTGGGGCAGCAGGTGGACGTTGCCACGTACCCGTCGTTCGTGCGCCGGTGGTAGTAGCCGGGGACGATGCGGCCGAGCACCGAATTGGCGCCCTGCCCCGCCCCCGCCGTGTGGTTGTAGACCTGGTCGAGGACGACGCGCAGGCCCATGCCGTGCAGCGCGCCGATCATCTCCCGCACCTCACGGACGCGCCCGCCGCCGGCCACCCCGTCCGGGGTCGCCAGGGAACCCTCCGGCGCCATGAAGTGCCACGGGTCGTAGCCCCAGTTGAAGCCGTCGCGCGCGGCGGACGCCCGCAGCCGGCGCTGCTGTTCCTCGGAATCGGGCGGCAGCCCGAACAGCTGCTCGAGCCGCACGACCTCCTGGCGGTCCCGGCTCTCGTCCACGGTGCTGTAATCGAAGATCGGCAGCAGCTGGACGGTGTTGAGCCCCGCCCCGGCCAGCCGGCGCAAGTGCCGGGTTCCCAACCCCTCGCAGGTGAAGGCGCGGTAGGTGCCGCGCAGCGCGGGCTCGATCGTCAGGTCGCCGAGCGAGAAGTCGCGGACGTGCAGCTCGTAGATGGTCTGGTCGACCGGGCTCGCCAAGCGCGGGGCGGCGTTGGCGAGCCAGGGCCGCGGGGCCAGGCCGGGGTCGGCGAGGTCGACGAGCACCGACATCGTCGAGTTCGGCGTCAGCGCGACCGCGTACGGGTCGGTGACGCTGTTGCGGACGACCCGGTCGAAGCTCGGCGCGTACACGTCGACCTCGTAGCGGTAGGCGCCGTCGCGCCAGGACGCGTCGCCGATGATGGACCAGCAGCCATCCGGCTCGCGGGTCATGGGGAGCAGGTCCTCGGGGGCCTGCCCGGCCTCGGCCCCGTCGGGGTGGTCGCCGTCCGTGACCAGCCGCAGCGCTACCGTCCGGGCCGTCGGCGCCCACACCCGCAGCGTCGGGACGCCGTCGCGCCACGTCGGCCCGAGTTCGGCCTTCGCGGCGGCGGCGTACAGCACGTCGAGGAGGCCGGCCGTCTGCACGCCGGACGCGTTGACCAGGACGCCGGAGGGCCGCTGCACGACGACGACCACCTGGCCGCGGACGATCTCGGCGAGATCCAGCCCCGCCGGCACCCGCAGGGCCACGTCGCCGGCCAGGTGTGGGAACCGGGACGCCAGCGCGTCCGGCAGGTCGCCGACGGCGAGCCGGACGTTCGGCCAGTCGACGGGCTCGGGAGCGCGGGGATCGATGCCCCCGGTGGGCGACCAGTGCAGCCGCCACTCCAGCCCGGTCGGGTCGAGCCCGGGCGGCAGCGCGGAGGCGGGCCAGGCGATCACGCCGGGGCCGGCCCAGACCGCGCGGCAGGCCGTCAGATCGGGTACTTCCTTGACAACCCGCACGGACGCTCCCCTCGATGGATGCTCATTGTGGCACCGGCGTACCCGGGGGCCGGAAGGGGGCGCGCCACCCGGCGAGCTGCGCGTATTCCCCGCCGGCGGAGAGGAGTTCCTCGTGCGTCCCCCGCTCCACGACGCGTCCCTGGTCGAGGACGACGATCTGATCCGCATTGCGGACGGTGCTGAGCCGGTGCGCGATCGTCAGCGTGGTGCGCCCCTCGATCAGCACGTCGAGGGCGGCCTGCAGCTCGCGCTCGGTCTCGGTGTCGAGCGCGCTGGTCGCCTCGTCGAGCACGAGCACCTTGGGGTTGCCGAGAAGCGTCCGCGCCACGGCGATGCGCTGCCGCTCGCCGCCGCTGAACCGATGACCGCGCGCGCCGACGATGGTCTCGATTCCGTCGGGCAGGGAGCGGACGACGCCGTCCACCTGGGCGGCGCGCAGCGCCTGCCACAGCTGCTCGTCGGTGGCGTCCGGGTTGGCCTGACGCAGGTTCTCCCGGATCGTCGTGTGCGACAGGTACGTCTCCTGGGTGACGACGCCGACGACGCGGGCGAGCTGGTCGGGCGCGATGTCGCGCAGGTCGACGCCGTCGATCGTCACCGACCCGGCCGTGGGGTCGGCGAGCCGCACCATCAGCGCCGCGATCGTCGACTTCCCCGAGCCGGTCTCCCCCACCAGCGCGAGGGACGTCCCGGCGGGCACGACGAGGTCGAGGCCGCTCAGCACGTCCCGGTCGCCGTCCGGGTAGCGGTACGCGACGCCGTCGAAGCGGACGTCGCCGCGGACGGCGTCGCGCGGCATGGGCACGGGGTCGGTCGGAGCGGGCACCTCGACGGGGAGGTCGAGGTAGCCGAAGATGCGGCTGAGCAGGGCCATCGAGCTGATCCACTGGGCGCCCACGTTGAGCAACCCCATGATCGGACGGAAGATGCTCGACTGCAGCGCCGTGAACGCGACGACCGTGCCGATCGAGATCGTGCCGGCGACCTGCGGCATCCCCGCGGCCAGGTAGATCACCGCCGGGATCGCGGCGAAGACGATGCTCATCGTCGCCATCCGCCAGCGGCCGGCGAGCTGGGAGCGCAGGTCAAGGTCGATGATCTCGCTCGACGTCTCGGTGAAGGACGCCAGCCGGGCAGGGGCGGCGCCGAGCGTCTTGGTGAGCATCGCGCCGTTGACGCTGAGCGCCTCGTCCACCTGCGCGTGCAGGTCCGCGAGCGCCGCCTGGCGCTGCGCGGTGATGTCGCGGCGGATCAGCGCGACCCGGCGGGTCAACCAGATCGACGGCGGCAACACCACCAGGGAGATCAGCGAGAGCCGCCAGTCGAGCGCGACCATCGCGATGGCCGTGGCGACCGCCGTGGTGAAGTTGGACGCCACGGAGGTCGCCGTGGTCGTGATGACGTTCTGCAGACCGCCGATGTCGTTGACCAGGCGGCTTTGGATCTCGCCGCCGCGGGTGCGCTTGAAGAACGCCATCGACTGGCCCTGGACGTGGTCGAACACGTCGACGCGCAGCCGATGCATGACCTTCTCGCCGATGGAACTGGCGATCCAGGTCTGCGCGACGCCGAGGACCGCGGTGACGATCGCGATGCCGATCATGCCCGCGACCGCCCACACGAGCAGCTCCGTGTTGCGGTGCGGCAGCGCGTCGTCAATGATCGCGCGCAGCAGGAACGGCTGGCCGAGGCCGATGATCGAGGTCGCCACGATCGTGACGGTGAGGATGCCCAGGGGGCCGCTGTGGCGTCCGAACAGCGCGGCGACGCGGCGGAAGGAGACCGGGGACTGGTCGAGCTGGGCCCGGTCGTCCGGGTTCACGCGGGCGGTGGGGCCGCCCATCATCATCGGGTCCACACGACCACCTCGCTCTTCACTCGTCCGCCCTGCCCAACGCCGGCGGCGCCGCGCTCATTCCGCGGGCTCCTCGTCCACCAGCTCTCCCGCCGGCTCGGCCACCACCGCGCCCTGGGTGGCCGCGGCGACCAGGGTCGGCAGATCGGCGCCGGCACCCGCGGCGAGCGTCAGCGTGACGCGGGCGTCGTAGGAGGCGTCCACGATCGTCACGTCGTGGTTGAGCAACTCGCCCTGGACGCGCCCCGCGTCCGCGTGATCGAGCACGACCCGGAACAGCGGACGCCGCACCGGCCGCACGCGCGGAGCGCCGTCCAGGGCGGCGGCCACCGCGTCCGAGTAGGCCCGGACAAGGCCGCCGGTGCCGAGCAGGACGCCGCCGAAGTAGCGCGTCACCACGGCGACGACCTGGGTCAGCCCCGCCCCGCGCAGGGTCTCGAGCATGGGCATGCCGGCTGTCCCGGCGGGCTCGCCGTCGTCGGAGGACCGCTCGACCGGCTGGGCGCCGGGCACCTCGACGATGAACGCGGAGCAGTGGTGCCGGGCGTCGGGGAAGGCCCCGCGGACGTCCGCGACGACGGCGCGGGCCGCCTCCTCGGAGTCGGCGCGGGCCACCGTCGCGATGAAGCGCGAGCGCCGCACCTCGATCTCCGCCTCACGACGGTGACCGGCGGGCAGCATGAGCATGGCGCCATCTTGCCAGCCCGATTTGGCGCGCCGCCGTCGCCTGTGCCTATTATTGAGAACCATTATTGATTAGGGAGCATCATGCGCCGCACCGCCTCCATCCTCAGCGCCGCAGCGCTCGTCCTCAGCGGGTGCACTGCGAGCCCCGGCGACGCGCCGGTCGCCGTCGCCACCACGACGCCGCTCGGCTCGATCGTCCACGACATCACCGCCTGCGCGGGCGGCACGTCCGCGACGCTGATGGGGCCGGGCGACGACCCGCACACGTTCTCCGTCTCGTCGCGCCAGGTCGCGGAGATGGTGCGGGCCAAGCTCGTGGTGAGCAACGGGCTCGGCCTCGAGGAGGGCCTCACGCCCGCCCTGGACAACGTCCGGCGCGACGGCGGCCGCGTCTACGAGGTGGGGCCGAAAGTCGACCCGATCCCGTTCGCCGAGCACGCCCACGACGAGGCGCACGCCCAGGGCGGCGAGGAGCACGGGACGTACGACCCGCACGTCTGGCTGGACGCCAAGCGGATGGCGAAGGCCGCCACCGCCATCGGCACCCAGTTGAAGGACGCCACCGGCGACGCCCGCTACACGCGGTGCGCGACCGAGGTCTCGGCGAAGCTCACCGAGACCGACGCGACGGTGCGTTCGACCCTGCAGGCCGTCCCGAAGCAGCGTCGGACGCTGGTCACCGACCACGACGCGATGGGCTACTTCGCCGACGCCTACGGTTTCACGGTCGTCGGGGTCGTCGTCCCGGGTGGCTCGACGGACGCCGAGCCGAGCTCCGCCGAGCTGGCCGCGATCGTCGCCACGGTGCGCAGGACCGGCGTCCCCGCCATCTTCAGCAACACGGCGGTGAGCCCCAAGCTCGTCGAGTCCGTGGCGCAGGAGACCGGGCGGGGCGTCCGGGTCGTCCCGCTCTACGTCGGCAGCGTCGGGCCGCAAGGCAGCGGCGCGGAGACGTATGCGGGCATGATGACCAAGGACGCCGAGGCCGTCGCCGGCGCGCTGAAGTAGGTTTGGCACTCGTGGATTGGTTGATCGAACCCTTCGCGCTGGGCTTCCAGCAACGCGCGCTCATGGGCGGCCTGATCGCCGGCCTGATGTGCTCGATCGTCGGGGTGTGGCTGGTGCTGCGCGGCATGAGCTTCTTCGGCGACGCGTTCGTGCACGGCGTCCTGCCCGGCATCGCCGCGGCGATCGTCTTCGACTTCTCGCCGTTCCTCGGCGCCTCGATCGCCGCGCTGGCCATGGTCGGCGGCATCGAGCTGATCCACCGGCAGACCGCCCTGAAGGAAGACACCGCCATCGGCCTGCTGTTCGTCGGCATGATGGCGCTCGGCGTGGTGATCATCTCGCGGTCGAGCGCCTACACCGGCAGCCTGACGAGCATCCTGTTCGGCGACGCGTTCGGCGTCACCACCGACGACCTGGTCTCCCAGGGCGTCATCGCCGCCGTGGTGATCGTCGCGTCCCTGCTGCTGTACCGGCCGCTCCTGGCGCTGTCGTTCTCGTCCACCAAGGCCGCGACGCTGGGGATGCGCCCCGGCCTGGCCCACGCGATGCTGCTGGTGATGATCGCGGCGGCGGTCATCGGCAGCTTCCAGGCCGTCGGGACGCTGCTCGTGTTCGGCCTCCTCGTCGGGCCGCCCGCCACCGCCGCGCTCATCAGCCGCACCGTGCCGCGCATGATGATCACCTCGATGATCATCGCGTCCCTGTCCGTCTGGCTCGGGCTGACCATCAGCTACTACGCGGGGACGGCCGGCGCGGCGTCCATGTCGTTGGTGGCGGTGGGCTTCTTCTTCCTCGTGCTCGCGCTGACCCGTGGCCGGCGTCACGCCGCCGAGCGGCGCGCCCGCGCCGCCGACCTCAGCACCCGGGACGCGGCCGAGCAGACCGCGGAGGCCCGCGCATGAGCCGCGCCGCGGGCTCGCCCGCCGTCTCGGAGACGCTGGCCGAGGGGCGCGACGTCGTCCTCGCGTACGGCGGGAACGTCGCGGTGCGGCCGTCCACGTTCACGATCCCGGCGCAGGCCGTGACGGCGATCATCGGCCCCAACGGCTCGGGCAAGTCGACGCTGCTGAACGCGCTGGCCGGCGTCATCGCGCCGCGCTCGGGCAGCCTCACCGTGCTCGGCGAGCCACCCGAGCAGGCCTTCCGCAAGGTCAGCTACGTCATGCAGTCGCTGGCGTTCCCGGCCGGCACCCCTATCACCGTCCGCGAGGTCGTCGCGATGGGCCGCTACAGCACCCTGGGCTGGTTCGGGCGCTTCCGCAAGGAGGACCGCGACCGGGTCGAGCGCGCGATGAAGCGCCTGGACGTCTCGCACCTCGCCAAGCGGCACCTCGACGAGCTGTCCGGCGGGCAGCGGCAGCGGGTCTACGTCGCGCAGGGCATCACCCAGGAGCACGAGGCGTTGTTGCTGGATGAGCCGCTGACCGGCCTCGACCTGGTCTCGGCGAAGACGATCGACCACATCGTCCACGGCGAGCGCGAGCGCGGGCACTCGGTGGTGCTGACCACCCACGACATCGATGAGGCGCGCGCCGCCGATCACGTGGTGCTGATGGCCGGCCACGTCCTGGCTTCGGGGCCGCCCGCGGAGGTGCTCACCCGGGCCAACCTCGAGGCGGCGTACGGGCTGGGCTCGCTGCACGACCCGGGCGACGCCTTCGTGGACGACCCCGCGCACGCGCACCGCGACGTCGAGGAGCACGACCACTCCCCGCGCAAGCACCCGCACCTCGACTGAACCCTCAGCCGCGCAGTCGGGGCAGCAACGCCACGGTCAGGGGCGCCCAGTCGTCGGCGGGCCCCTGGGCCGGGTCGACCCAGGCCAGCTCGACGATCTCGGCGGCCGGGGCGGCGCCGGCCACCGGCACCGTGTACGCGAAGACGTCGGAGTTGAGGACGAAGCCGGGCTCGTTCGCCGTCGGCGTCCGGTAGGAGCCCCAGGAGACCAGGTGCGCCCGGTCGAGGGCGACCCCCAACTCTTCGGCGATCTCGCGGCAGGCGGTGGCGTCCGGGGTCTCGCCGGGCTCGATCTTGCCGCCGGGCAGCATGAACATGGTGGTCTCGCGCTTGCGCACCATGGCGACCCGGCCCGCGGCGTCCCGCAGCACGACGGCGGCGACGAAGAACTCCCCCGTCACGCTCACAGCCCCGGCGGCTCGATCGGGACGGGGTCCTCCCCCGCCCTGCGGCGCCGCGCCAGCCACGCCTCCACCACGCCGAGCGCCAGGAGCACGCCCGCGATGGTGATGCCGGCGCCGATGAGGCCCGGCACCGTCGGCGTCTCGCCGTTGTAGAAGAACGCGGCGGCCGCGCCGACGACGGGAACGAGCATCGACCAGGGCGCGACGCTGGCCGCGGGGTGGCGCGACAGGAGCATGTTCCAGATGCCGTAACCCAGCATGGAAGCCCCGTAGACGATGAAGCACAGCGCCAGGAACGAACGCAGGCAGAGCTGGCTGAGCGCGGCGAGGTCGCGCTGCGGTCCCTCGAGCAGCAGCGACGCGATCAGAAGCGGGATCGGCGGCACGAGGGCCGACCAGACCACGAGTGAGAAACCGCTGCGCGGCGGACGCCGCCGGGTGAGGACGTTGCCGGTCGCCCAGCAGAGCGCCGCGCCCACCGCGAGCAGGAACGGCAACGCCGGCGCGGAGGCGATGTACTGCCAGCCCACCACCGCCATCCCGGCCAGGCCGACGACGATGCCGGTGACCTGGATCGCGGTCGGTCGCTCCCCCAGCGCGATCACCGCGATGACGACGGTGAAGATCGACTGCACCTGCAGCACCAGGGACGCCAACCCCGCGGGCAGCCCGAGCATCATGCCGGTGTAGAGCAGGCCGAACTGCAGGGCGCTCATGGTGAGCCCGACGCCGACGACGGTCTTCCAGCCGTTGCCCGGCGGCTTGACGAGGAGCACCGCGGGGAACGCCACCATCACGAACCGCAGCACCGTCATCAGCAGGGGCGGCAGCGACTCCATCGCGATCTTCGCGGCGACGAAGTTCACGCCCCAGGTCACGACGACCAGCAGCGCGAGCCCGACGTCCCTACGCGGCACGACGACCCTCCTCGCCCAGCAGCGCGGGCAGGTCGTCCCGGTGCAGGACGACGAGCGAGGTGACCGCGCGGGTGAGGCAGACGTAGAGCCGGCGCAGGCCGGTGGTCTCGTCGGGCTCGGCGGCGACCAGTCCGGCCGGGTCGGCGAGGACGACGTGGTCGAACTCCAGGCCCTTGGCGAGGCTCGCCGGGACGATCTCGACCCGCTCGGCGAAGTCGTGCTCGCGGGCGAGGTCGTCGGACGCGATGCCCGCGGCGGTCAGCGCCGCGCGGGCGGTGTCGGCGTCCGCGTCGGGGACGATGACCCCGACGGTGCCCTCACGCCCCAACAGCTCGGCGACGGCGTCCGCGAGCGCGGCGATCGGGTCCTCGACCGCGCGCAGGGCGAGCTCGCCGCGGTTGTGCCGCACGGAGCGGGGCGGGGTGAGGCCGGGCGCGATCGCGGGCAGCAGGCGGGCGGCGTAGTCGATGACTTGGCCGGGCACCCGGAAGCCCTCCACGAGCTCGGTGAGCCGGGCCTGCGGCACCCCGGCATGGGTCAGCGCGTCCGCCCAGTCGGTGACGCCCCACGCCGTGGTGGCCTGGGCGAGGTCGCCGAGCAGGGTCATCGACCCCGTGGACGCCCGCCGTCCGACCGCGCGCAGCGCCATCGCCGAGAGGTCCTGGGCCTCGTCGACGATCACGTGCCCCAGGCTCGGCGTCCGCACGAACAGGTCGGCGAGCTCGTCGAGCAGGACGAGATCGGCCAGGCTCCAGCGCGCCGAGCCGGGAGTTCGCGGCCGCTTGACCCACAGCAGCGCGCGCTGCTCGTCGGCGTCCAGGATGCCGTCGGCGGACTCGGCCAGGAACGCCGGGTCGCTGAACAGCCGGTGCAACAGCGCGGCCGGCTTCACGACCGGCCAGACGGCGGCGCAGGCCTTCTTCACCGCGGACGTCTTGGCGACCGAGTTCTGCACCCGGTCGTCGGTGGAGTCGCCGAGCGCCTCCAGCTGCAGCAGGACGGCGTGCGCGAGGCGTTGCGGCAGCAGCGTCCGTCCGGTCTCGTAGCGGGCGCCCATGCCGCGCAGCGCCTCGACCGCCTCGGCGACGCGGCCGGCCGACAGGCGCAGCTGGCGCGAGCCGCGCGGCACCGTCACGCCATCGGTGGGCTCGACGAGCTGGCCCCAGACCGCCCGCTCGAGGACGTCCGCGAGGCGCGCGTCGCCCTTCAGCGTGGCGACGGCGGGGGCGTCCTCGGCGCGGACGCGCGCGCCGGTCGCGTCGGCCAGCAGGGTCTCGAGGGTCTCCTGGCGGGCGTCGATCTCACCGAGGGCCGGCAGCACGTCGCCGATGTAGGACAGGAAGTTCTCGTTCGGGCCGACGACCAGGACGCCCGAGCGGGCCAGCTGTGAGCGGAACTGGTACAGCAGGTAAGCCGCGCGATGCAGGCCGACCGCGGTCTTGCCGGTGCCGGGCGCGCCTTGGATGCAGATCGATTCCGCCAGGTCGGTGCGGACGAGGACGTCCTGGTCGGGCTGGATCGTGGCGACGATGTCGCGCATCGGCCCGGTGCGTGGACGCTCGATCTCGGCCTGCAGCAGCCGCGAGGACGTCTCCTGCGTCCGGGTGAGGTCCTCGTCCTCGTAGGCGGTCAGGACGCCCTGGTTGAACCCGAACCGGCGCCGCAGCCGCACCCCCATCGGGTCGGTCGCGCTCGCGCGGTAGAACGGGACGGCCATGTCCGCGCGCCAGTCCATGACGAGCGGGTCGCCGCCCAGTTCGCCGGAGACGTGCCGGCGCCCGATGTAGAGCGTCTCGTCCAACTCGGCGCCCAGGTCGCGGTCGTAGTCGAGGCGTCCGAAGAACAGCGGGGTGCCGGGGTCGTCCTCCAGGGCCCGCATGCGGCGGTACAGCACCTGTTTGAGGTGCTGGGCTGAGACGGCGTTGCCGGCGACCGCGTGCTCGAAGCCGCGGGACGTCTCGGCGCGCATCTGCTTCAGCGCGGCGCGGGACGCCTCAAGGTGGGCGCGTTCGGCGTCGAGGACGGGCTCGGGCATCGCGCTCCTGACGAGAAAAGGGGACGCGACAGGCTATGCCCGAGCATGCGCGGGCCGCAAACCCGGCCTCGGGACGGCCGGACTCTCCGCCGTGGGGACCGACGCCCCACGCCGCCGCGCGCCCTCGTCCGGCCACCGCCCCACGCCACCGCGCACCTCGTCCGGCCACCGCACGCGTGGGGCCGGCGCGCCGGGGTCAGCCCTCCAGCGGGACGCGCTGGAACGGTGGCGCCTCCTGCTGCGGGGTCAGCGCCGGCGGGCCCCACAGCCAATCGGTGAACGCCCAGGAATGCAGGTCGATCTGCGGCAGGACGACGTTGCGCCGGTCGCGGCGGCGTCCCTCGGCGTGCCAGAGCTCGCCGAGCTCGCGGCCCGCCTGGACGACGCGCCGGCAGTGCTCGGGCCGGACGGTGTCGTAGGCCCTCAGGGCGGCGTCCCAGTCGACGTGGCCGTCGGCGTCGCGGTGGGCGGTGGCGTGCTCGGCCAGCACCCAGGCGTCCTCGATGGCCATGCCGGCGCCCTGGGCGAGGTATTGCAGGGAGGCGTGCGCGGCGTCCCCGAGCAGCGCGACGCGCCCCGAGATCCAGTGCCGCACCGGGTCGCGATCGATCATCGGCCAGCAGCGCTCGCGCCACAGCAGGGAGATGCTGCGCTGCACGACCGGGAGCGCGCCGGCGAAGGCCTCCTTGAGGAGGTCCTCGGCGCCGACGCGGCCGCGCACCCCCTCAGGGGCGCGGAAGACCGCCATCTGGTTGACCAGCTCGCCCGGACGCACTCCGTACTGGACGAGGTGGCAGCCCGGCCCGGCGTACACGGTGACCTCCTGCGGCCGGACCCCCGCGGACGCGGCGACGGACGCGGGCATCGCGCCTCGGTAGGAGACGTAGCCCGAGTCGACCGGCTCGTCGTCCACCACGAAGGGACGCGCGAGCGAGTGGAGGCCGTCCGCGGCGATGACGACGTCGGCCTCGTCGGTGGTTCCGTTGGCGAACTCGACCCGCCCCCCGGACGCGCTGCTGGAGTAGGCGACGCACTTCATCTGGGTGCGCAGGTCGACGTCGAGCTTGAGGGCAGCCCGCAGCAGGACGCCGTGCAGGTCGCTGCGGTGGATCACGAGGAACGGGGCGCCGTAGCGCTCCTCGACGCGGGCGAGGTCGAGCTCGCTGAGGGTCTGGCCGGCGACGGCGTCCATCAAGGTGAGCTTCTGCGGGACCACGCCGAGCGCGCGGGTCTCGTCGAGCAGGCCGATGTCACGCAGCACCCGGGAGCAGTTCGGTGCCACCTGCATGCCCGCGCCCACCTCGCCGAGCTTCTTGACGCGGTCGTAGACGCGCACCGACACCCCGCGGCGGGCCAGGCAGACGGCCGCCGCGAGCCCGCCGAAGCCGGCGCCGATCACGATCACCTCGACGCGCGGCAGCGTCGAGGTCGCGGCAGCCGGGCCGCCGGGCGAGACCGGTTGGGTCATCGGGCGCTCCTGGCATTCATCCAACCCAACCTATGTGCTGGACGGACTAGCTCGCCACACGCTGCAACCTGTGCCGTTCAGTTTCACGAACCGCCTTCGCGACGCGGCCCCGCGGGCTAGCGTGAAGGCGCGACTCGTCCCCCGATTCCCCCGAAGGACCACCGATGAAAGAGCCTCGGCGCGCGTCACGCCGCCTGTTCCAGACAGCGGCGTTGTTCACCGGTCTCGCCGTCGTCATGGGATCGGTGGTCTGCGCGACCGACTCCGGCTTCGAGTGCAGCACCTGGCCCGGGTGCTACCCCGACCGGCTCGCGCCCAGCCAGAACGACGTCATCGCCCTGCTGTACCGCAACCCGATCATCGAGTTCGTCCACCGGTTCTCGGCCATCATGTCCGGGCCGCTCGTGCTGGTCGCTGCGCTCGTCGCGATGCGGTTGCGGTCGGCCGGGAACCTCGTGAAGCTGCTGCCGTGGGTGGCGGTCGCCGGCGCGATCGCCGCGGGCGCCTTCGGCCGGGCCACCGTGCTCGGCGGCATCCCCACGTGGGCGGCAGCGATCGACCTGTTCTGCGCCCTCGCCGCGATGGGTGCCATGGCTGTCGCCACCGTCGCCCTGGAACGAGACCCCGCGCGCTGGCGTCCGAACCGGGCCGGCCGGCTGGCCTGGCTGAGCGTCGCGCTGCTCGTGCCGATGCACCTGCTGGGTGTCCTCGTCGCCGGGAGCGGCTCCTATACCCGCTGCATGAGCTGGCCCGTCTGGGAACTCGTCGCCGCCGACCACTCCCCCGCGGGCCAGGTCGTCCGGATGGTGCTCGCGGTCGGCGCGCTGGGGGCGATCGCCGGTTCGGCCGCGGCCGCCCGCCGGGACGCCTCGCTGCGCGGCAACGCTGTGGCGAGCGTGGTGCTGCTGGTGGCCGTGCTCGCGCTGGGCCTGGTGATCATGACCACCCAGCAGATCACCGGCTGGGGGATGCTGTACTCCATCGCCACCGTGGGGCTGCTCTTCAGCCAGGTGTTGCTCGGCGCGCGCGCCAGCCTGCAGCCGGCACCGGTCGCGGACGAGGCCCCGTCCCGGGAGCGCGTCACCGTCTGACCCACCGACCGCTCGGCCGCTCCCTCGACGACGGAGCGGCCGCTCGGCGGCGGCGTCCGACCCGGAGTTCGTCCGGGCCATCCCCGACGTCGCCCACCGCTGCGCGACGTCCGGCAGCCGCCCTGTCGATGTACTCGTCCGGGCTCAACCTGCTGACGGGCGGGATCCGGGTGCGGCGTCCTCTGCGCCTAACCTTCGGACAGACCGACCCAGGATCCCTTGCTGGGCCCCGGGGGCTGTCCTTGAGTAGAGGTGACCAGGCGTCCTGCCCGGGACGCCACCTCGTCCGAAAGGATCCCACCCCCATGTCCCGAACTCTCCCCGGGCGCGTCGGCGTCGCAGCGGCGCTGGCCGCCGGCGTCCTCGTCACCTCCGGAGCCGTCACCGCCACCGCGGCCACCACCACGTCCGACACGACCAACCCCGTCGAGCGCGCCCGCGTCGATGCCGTGCCCACGCCTCGCCTGTCCTGGACGGCGTGCGGCGACCTCCAGTGCGCCAAGGTCTCGCTGCCGCGCGACTACGACAAGCCCCGTGCCCAGTCGGTGGAGGTCGCGCTCACCCGCGTCCCCGCGCGCAACCAGGCCCGCAAGCTCGGCACGCTCTTCCTCAACCCCGGCGGCCCCGGGCAGTCGGGCACCGAGTTCACCGCGCGCTTCCTGCAGTGGGCCGGGCCCGAGATCACCGAGCGCTTCGACCTCGTCGGCTTCGATCCCCGCGGCGTCAACCAGAGCACCACCACGCACTGCTTCCCGACCGAGAAGCAGCAGACCCGCGCCCTCGAGCCGCTGGCCATGCTCTTCCCAGTCATCGCCCAGGAGGAGGTCGCCTACACCGGCGCGACGGACGCCCTCGGTCACGCCTGCTCCACCCGCGGCAAGCAGGTCGTCGGGTCCGTGTCCACCGCCGAGGTCGCCCGCGATCTCGACGTCCTGCGCCGCGCCGTCGGCGACGAGAAGCTGACGTACCTCGGCTTCTCCTACGGCACCTACCTCGGCCAGGTGTACGCCAACATGTTCCCCGATCGCGTGCGCGCGGTCGCGGTCGACGGCGTGATCGACCCGACGGCCTGGGTCGGCTCGGACGCCACCCGCTCCATCCCGGTGTCGATGCGGCTGCGCTCGGCGGAGGGCTCGTCCAAGGCGCTCAAGACCAGCCTCGCCCTGTGCGCCAAGGCCGGCGACGCGTGCCCGCTGGCGAACCCGCAAGCTGACTTCGACCGCGTGGCGGCCAAGCTGCGCGCGAAGCACCTCGTCGTCGACGACCCCGACGGCCAGTTCACCCTGACCTACCAACAGTTCGTCGCGACGGTGCTGTACTCGCTCTACAGCGAGGCGGGCGTCGGGGAGATCCCGGGCCTGGTCGCGATGGTCGACTCGATGCAGGCGAGCGGCCCGTCGGCCGCGCCGGCCATTCAACTGTCGAAGGCGTACCGGAAGACCGCTCAGGACGTCAAGGAGAAGGCGAAGAAGGGCGGAAAGGGCCCGCTGCCCTACGACAACCAGCTCGAGGTCGTCCCGGCGATCATGTGCACCGACAGCCGCAATCCCGGCTCGAGCGACGCCTGGCGCGCTCTCGCCGCCACCGCCGACGCCCGAGCGCCGTACTTCGGCCGGCACTGGCTGTGGGGATCGGCCGCCTGCGCCGAGGACACCTGGACCGTCAAGGACGAGGACGCCTACGCCGGCCCGTTCACCCGCACCACCTCAGCCCCCGTGCTGGTGGTCGGCAACCACTACGACCCCGCGACCAACTATGAGAGCGCGGTCGCCGCGTCCCGGCTGCTGCCCAACAGCACCCTGGTGAGCAGCAACAACTGGGGCCACACCGCGTACGGCGTCTCCGCCTGCGCGACCGCGGCCATCGACCGGTACCTCCTCACCGGCACCACCACCTCCCGCTCCATCACCTGCTCCGACGGGCAGCAGCCCTTCCAGCGCTGACACCCAGCACGGCCCCGGGACAACCCCGGGGCCGTGCTGCGTCCGCGCCCGGCCCCGGTCCCCGCTCGGCCTGGCGCCCCGTCCGCTGGCGAAGGACGCTGCCGTCACAGCTGGCGAGGGACGCCGCCGTCACAGACGTCACACTCGATTCCTGCCCGCTCGAGCGTCGGCGCGCTGACAAGCGATTCCACCGACGACCGCTTCGGACGCGCGCAGCGAGTGTGACGTCAGTGACGCGGCCGCGCCGCCCGCTCTCGCAACCATGGAGCGGCAGACGGTCGTCGACCTGCGCCGGCCACCACGGCCGCGCTCGGCTCGGGACAGAGGCTCGACTCGGGACAGAGGCACGGCTCGGGACAGGGGGCACGACTCGGGACAGCGGCCCGGCTCGGGACAGGGGCTCGGCTCGGGACAGGGGGCAGCCCCTCCGGAAGCCCGCGGCATCCCGGAGGGGCGAGGATGTCCCCTCGATTCCTCAGGCAGCGACCGCCTCTCGCCTGCGGTCCAGGGCCGCGGTGACCCAATCCACCAGGGCGGTCCGCGGCATGCCCGCGCCCCAGCAGTCGTGCGCGCCCATCGGGTCGAACCACAGCTCGCCCGGCCCGCCCAGGGCGGTGTAGCGCAGGAACCACTTCAGGCCTTGGCGCGGGTTCACCCGGACGTCCCTGCCCGACACGATGACCAGAGCCTCGGCGCCGAGACTGGTGGTGAGGTTGTCGACCGGCGAGACCGCGCGCAGGGTCTCGAGGTCGTTCGGGTTGCTCGGGTCGCCCCACTCGTCCTGGTCGCTGGCGGTGGTCTGGGTGTCCTGCCGCAGCAGGCTCGTCAACGGGTCGACGTAGCCGTTGACGATGACGCAGACGTCCACGAGGTCGGGGCAGGTGTTGAGCGTCGTCGCGGACAGGAACCCGCCCGCGGACGCCCCCAGCGTCACGATCGCGGTGGCGTGCACTGCGCCGACGCCGTCGCGCAGGTGGCGGACCGCCGCGGCAGCGTCGGCCAGCGACCGGTCCCGCTTGGCGCGGGTGCCGGCCAGGTGCCGCGCCTCGGGCCCACCCCCACGCACGTGCGGGGTCGCCACAGCGAAGCCGCGGTTCAGCCACTGGGCCAAGTCGGGATCGGTGTCGAGATCGATGTCGAGCCCGTACGCCCCGTAGAGCATCAGCACGACCGGCCCGGTGAAGGTCTCCCCCGCCGACGCCGCCCAGCGCAGGTCGAGATCGAACTCGAACTGGTCGTCCGAGAGGACCTTCTCGCGCCTGCCGCGGGCGGCGCGCGCGGCACGGGAGGCGACCTCGGCCGGATCGTTGAGCGAGCCGCCGGCGGCGTCCCAGTACCAGGAATAGGGCGGCACCCCCCCGCTGAGCTCGGTCGCGCCGAACCCGATCGACGGGGTGACCTGGTTGATGCCCAGGTCGAGCAGCCCGGACGCCGCGCGCAGCATTCCGGCGCGCGTGGAGAACCCCTCCAGCGGGACGCGGTGCAGGGTCTCTTCCGCGTCGGCGCCGACCCGGACGACCGCGTAGCCTTCGCCGGCATAGATGTCCCGGGCGTGGCCGCGTCCGCTGGCGCAGGTCCAGGACGAGAGGATCTCGCCGTCGATCAGGAGGCTGGCGCGCAGCGTCCAGTGCTGGTCCTGGTTGACGGCCTGCACCAGGATCGTCTGCCCGTCCATCAGCGCGACGTCGAACAGGTCGGGCTCGCGCGGCACGCCGGGCACCGAGATGGGACGGGGCTGCGGCTGGCGGGCGTCCACGAGATCCCAGACCCGCTGCGAGCGGATGCCGCGGCTGAGCTTGAAGAAGCGACGCACGGAGCAGGCCCGCACCGCAAGCCCGCCGGTCTCGGCGTACGCGACGATGTGCCGGGACGCCTCGTACCGCTCGTCGGCGTAGGCGATGATCGCGCGCTGGGCGCCGCGGAGCTCGCGGTCGGCCTCCACGAAGGCCAGCATCCGACCGCCGTCGACGAGCGCGACGTCCGGGTAGACCCCGGCGATGACGAGCTGGCGCTGCGGCCCCTCGGCCGCGGCGTCGTAGAGCAGCGCGACATAGGCCTCCCGCTCAGGTCGGCGCAGCACGCTCACCCAGCGGCGCCCGCTGGCGTCGATGTCGGCGCGCGAGGTCATCCAGCCGGTCAGATCGTCGGCGGATTCGTCGAAGCGGACTGGTGGACGCCCATCTGACTCGTACGGGGACCGGGCGTCGGGGACGAAGTGCCCCCACAGGTGCCCGTCCTCGGACGGCTCGAGGCGGAACCAGGCGTCCCCCAGCGGGATCAGCTCGTAGTTCGGACCCTCGTACTCCTCGAGCTCGGCGTGCCCCGGATCGCCGTCGAGCTCGGTGCCGTGGGCGGCGAGCGTGGCGAGGAGGTCGTCGTGACTGAGGTCGTCGACCCAGGTGACGTCGGGCGAGGCGTTGTTCACCGGGGTGACGTTGTGGGCGAGATGGGCGTCCATGTCCTCTCCTCTACTGCGCGATCAGGGAACGGAACAGCGCGGAGCGCTCCGCGACGACGGCGGGTTCCCCGTCCTCGGCGAGACGGCCCTGGTCGAGGACGAGGACCTGATCCGCCCATTCCGTCCCGAACTTCCCGTGACCGGCGGCGAGCACCGTGATGTCGCCCATCGTCTGCCGGATGAGCTCCATGATCTGCGTGCGGTTGACCACATCGAGGCCCGAGGTGATCTCGTCGAGCAGGAGCAGCCGCGGCTTGCGGATCAGCGTCCTGGCGATGGCGAGGCGCTGCCTCTCGCCGCCCGAGAAGGCGTAGGCCGACTCGCCGACCGGGGTGTCCAGGCCCTCCGGCCGCGCCGACACCGTGTCGTAGAGCCCGACGCGGGAGAGCATCTCCCACAGCACCTCGTCCTCGATGTCGCTGCGGCCGAGCAACAGGTTGTCCCGCACCGTGCCGGCGAACAAGGGACATGCCTGCTCGATGTAGCCGACCTGCGAGCGGTAGACGTCCTCGTCGCGGTCGTCCAGCGGGATGCCATCGAGCAGGATGAGGCCCTTCGTCGGCGTCAGGAACCGCTCCATCAGGGACAGGATGGTCGACTTGCCCGAGCCGGACGTGCCGGTCAGGACGACCCAGGAGCCGCGCCGCACATCGAAGCTGACGTCCTCGAGAGCGAACTCGCGGGCGCCGGCACCGCCGCCCTGGTAACGCACCGAGACGTTGCGGAAGCTGATGTCACCCTCAATCACGTCGGGATCGGCCTTGGGCCGGTTGCCGTACTCCTCCAGGGTCATGGAGTCGAGTTCGGCGCGAATGGCCGCGGTGTCGCGCGGCGTCGGCTCGACGACCTCGCGCAACTCGACGAGGCGCTTCAGCGCACCCAGGGTCTCGGCCATGAGCATGACCGTCTCGGTGGAACCCGCGATCGGCGAGACGACCATCATCGTGTACATGAAGAACGCGACCAGCGACTCGACCGGCAGCTGCCCGCTCTGCACGCGCATGACCGCGACCAGGATGATGACCAGGAGGGTCGCCTGCACCGCGACGGAGACCAGGGGGCCCATGAACGCCTCGGCCTTGGCGGAGGCGTTGGACGCGTCCTGAAGCCGCTTGCTGGTGCGGGCGAGGCGTCCGATGGCGAAGTTGTTGGCGACGAAAGCGCGGATGGTGAGGACGGAGTCGAGCGCGCGGGTGACCTCGGCGACGTATTCGCCCTGGGCCTCCTGGCGCTTGAACGAGATGCCGGTCAGGCGGTTGGACGCCAGCACGATCAACGCGAAGGAGCCCAGCGTCAGGCCCAGCGCGGACGCGGTGAGGATCGGGTCGATGACGAGCATCTGCGCGAGCGACCCGAACACGAGGACGAGTCCGCCGAGCGCCTGGATGGGCCCGCGGGTGAAGACCTCCCCCATCTTCTCGGAATCGATGGAGCAGCGGGAGACGAGGTCGGCGGTCGGGTGATCGACGAGCTTCTCGGCCGGGACGCGCAGAGCGATGGACGCCGACTCGTCCCGGAAGGCCCGGACGAGCCGGTTGCCGGCGTAGGCGACGATGAGGTTGATGCCGGCGGTCAACACGGATGAGCCGAGCGCGACGCCGACGAGCATGGCGGCGAGCCAGATCATCCGTTGCAGGTCCATGGCTTGCAGGGCCGTGATGATCCAGCTGACGACGACGGGCTGGGCCAGGGAGAGGACGGAGGCGGCCACGGTGCCGGTGAAGGCGACGACCATGGCCTTCCTGTCGAAGCGAAGCACCCGGATCAGCCGGGCGATGGGGTTCGCGGGGGGTTCGGCCAGCAACTCGCCGATGTGCGCGGACCCCGTCACAGTGGTGGACATCTGCGAGCACCTTTCGTGTCGGGGGACAGCAGAGAACGAAGCGATGGTGTTTACTTTCGGCCAGTCCTTCTGGCACAGTGGTCAGTGGAAGTTCCAAGAGTGGTCCCGATCGGATAGGCGCCGACCGGGACAATTCTTTTTAAGCGCCGCGGAGAATGGGCCAGAGCACGGGCTGTGCTTTGTAGGAACGACACTATTTGGTGCGGCCGACCGAGAACTATCCACTTTCGGCGAGCGGTCTCGGCCGGCCCGGGCGGTGAAGAAAAGACGAGGGACGAAGGGTCGGTTGTGACCGGAATTCAGTTCCGGCGGCCGCCGATCATGGTGCACATGAGGAGGCTCACAGCGGAATTGTGGCACTGCATCACGCTGACGTACGACACCTTCTGCTCACCGGGGGTCTCGGGGAGCTCGGGTTCGTTCTGCATTCCGAGGACATCGGACATGAAATCCTCCCTGCATCGGGTGGGGGTGGTCGGTAAAACGAGGCGAAAGGGCCGGCCCCGCGAGATAGGCGCTTGCCGGACCGGCCCCTTCTTGTCAATCGTTGATGTCACCAGCGCCAGCAGAAAGCCTGGCTCTGGTTGGAGTTGCGGCACACGAGGTAGGACTGGTTCGACGCCTTCTCCTCCTCCGGAGTGTCGGGCTGATCGTTGTGCTGCATGTCGAGCACATCGGCCATGTGGTTCACCTCCTCAGTGGATGAACTGATGTCGGACTGCGTCACTTCACGAAGCAGAGCGCCAGCGAGACGTAGGAGTTGTAGCAAAGGCGCAGGCTCAGTCGCGAGCCCTTCTCCTCGGCGGGAGACTCAGTCTCTTCCGCCTGCATGTCGAGAATGTCAGCCATGGTTGTCACCTCCTTCGATGACGTCGGTGCGGACGTGTTGACGTCACTTGACCCAGCACAGGACGAACGAGCGATAGCTGTTGTGGCAGGCCGCCACGGAGTAAGCGGACGCCTTCTCTTCGTCGGGCGTCTCTTCGTACGCCGCCTGGAGATCGATGACATCGGCCATGGTGAACACCTCCCTTCGGAGCTGGGGCAACGGACGTTCGGTGGGGAGCCGTCCTGATCGCACTTCACTCAGGACGCCAAGGCGCACTTCGCCCTGCGGGTCACTTGACCCAGCAGACGGCGTAGGAGCGAGAGCTGTTGTGGCAGACCGCCCACGACTTGTTCGAGCCCTTCTCCTCGCCGGCGGCCTCCTCGCCACCCTGCAGATCCAGAATGTCGGCCATGAAATTCACCTCCCTCTGATCGATCGATTCGGACGATGGACTTGGGGTCACTTGACCCAGCAGACGGCGTAGGAGCGAGAGCTGTTGTGGCAGATCGCCCACGACTTGTTCGAACCCTTCTCCTCGCCGGCGGCCTCCTGACCACCCTGCAGATCGAGAATGTCGGCCATTGTCATTCACCTCCTTTCGGGAATCGATGGGAACGCTTCAGACACGTCGCTTCGACCGGTCACTTGACGAAGCAGACGGCGTAGGAGCGAGAGCTGTTGTGGCAGATCGCCCACGACTTGTTCGAACCCTTCTCCTCGCCGGCGGCCTCCTGACCACCCTGCAGATCGAGAATGTCGGCCATTGTCATTCACCTCCTTTCGGGAATCGATGGGAACGCTTCAGACACGTCGCGTTCGACGGGTCACTTGACGAAGCAGACGGCGTAGGAGCGAGAGCTGTTGTGGCAGATCGCCCACGACTTGTTCGAGCCCTTCTCCTCGCCGGCGGCCTCCTGACCACCCTGCAGATCGAGAATGTCGGCCATGGTTGTCACCTCCTTTCCTCTCTCGTGACGAATGAACGGACCGGGGATAGCTCGTCAACAGCTGATGCTGAGCGTGCTGCGCGGGGCGCAGGCGTACATGCTGTTGGTCGAGCAATAGACGTCGGCGGGCGTGTCGATCAGGTCGACCTCGATGCCCTGCAGGCTCAAGATGTCGGCCATCTCACGCACCCCCTCCGAGCGTCGCGAACTGCGCGGCGTCCGCGCTGGAGGGATGCGGGGCGTCCACCCCGACGGCCCGCACCGGGATCGGCAGCGCGTTGAGCCGGGCGGCGGTGAGCGCCGACAGGGGCAGCCAGTCGAACGGTCGCCCGCGCTCCACGCTGTGCAGGGCGAGGGCGACGCCGGCGGCGCCGGTGGACAGGTCCGAGCTCAGCCTGATGAGGCCGTCCCCGATGACGAAGTCCATGCCGTCGCGCTGCAACAGGCTGCCCAGCAGGAAGTCGCGCTGGCGCCGGGTCTCGCCGGCCAGCTCCGGGCCGGCCAGGGCGAGCGTCGCCATGATGCCGGCGCGGCCGTGGTCCAGGCACGGGTAGATGTAGAAGTCCGAGGAGCAGGTACGGACGTAGCTGACGCGTTCCTCGTCGGTCAGCAACGCGCGTCCGGCCAGGCGTTCGGCCAGCATCGTCACGGCCCAGATTCCGGCGGCGCCCCATTCCACGTAGGGCATCGCCCGGTTGTTGACCGCGTCGCGCACCATGCGTTCACCGTTGCCCGTGACCAGGCAGGCGTCGTGGTCGAGCCGCAGCCGCTCGATCGCCCGGTCGAGGTAGTCCGCCCGGCCGGTGGCGAGGTGGGCGACCAGGTCCGTCAGCGCCACCCCGGTCAGGCCGTAGGAGAATCCTCGCCGCGTGGTCAGCGTCCGCCAGGCAGAGGTCTCGGGGACGATCGTGCCGTGCAGCCGCTCGTAGTGGGTCACGGTGCGCTCAAGCAGGTCCTCGCGCCCGGAGCCGCGGGCGACCTCGAACGCCGCCGCGACGATGCCGGCCTGGCCGCCGTACAGGTCCAGGCGCCTGCGGGCGAGCGACCACTCCAGCGCCTTCTCGGCGGCCGAGGCCGCGGCTTCGGGACGTCCGGCGTCCAGGAGCGCGAGCCCGATGCCCGCCAGTCCGTTGTACAGCCCGGGCTGCTCCGCCTCGTCCCACTCGCCGGCGAGCGTGTCCAGCCGATCGACGTCGGCCTCGACAACCGGACGTCCGAGCCGCCCTCGGGCCCAGACGACGCCCGCCCGGCCCGTGCCGAACACCTCGGAGGTCCGCGTGTGCGGCTGCGGCAGGTCCCCGGGGAACGACCCCTCGGCGCTGAACCGGCGTGACCACTCGATCCCGGCGTCCAGCGCCTCGATGGCGCGCGCCGCGTTCGGCGGTGCGTCGTGGACGCCCACGGTGAGGCGGGGGCTGAGCAGGTGCCGCGCGGGGTGGCTGTAGCGGGCCTCGACGCGGCGGATCTGGTCGGCGCACTCGGCGCCGTAGTTCCGCTCGACCAGCGCCAGGGACGCCGCCCAGAAGTCGGGCGCTATCACCTCGAGCTCCCAGTCGGCGGCGTACATCATCATGAGCGACCGGGCGACGGCGTACCAGTCGGCCTGCTCGGCGTCGAACTCCTCCGGCGCGCAGAACTCGAAGACGCGGAAGCCGACGGTTCGGGGCTCGCCGAGGCGGCTGGCGTCCTCCAGATCGAGGACCGTGACCTCCTCGTCGGGGCCGACGATGACGTTGCCGGTGTGCAGGTCGCCGATCGTCCAGCCGCGCTCGTGGATGCGCGCGACGGTCTCGATGAGCCCGTCGGCGATGCGGCGGCAGCGTTCGGCGTACGCCCGGCGCGAGCGCTCCCCCGCGACGTCCGCGCTGTTCAGGACGACCCACGAGGTGAGCGTCGTGCCGGGCACGTACGCCAGCTCGAGGTAGCGGTGCTCCCACGCGGTGAACGCGCCGACGATCTGCTGGACGCCGGGGACGTCCGCCAGGTCGCGCAGCACCCGCTCCTCCTCGCGCTGCCGCGTGATGGCGTCGCGCCCACGTCCGTCCAACCCGGTGTGGGGCCGGGCCTCGCGCAGGGTGCGGACGGTCCCGTCCGGCAGCGTGGCCTTGTAGACGCCGCCGGCGTTGGAGAAGTGCAGCGGGGTGATGGACGTGAACTCCCGCAGCCGGGACGGGGTGGACGTGCGCGACCTTTCGTAGGAGTCGCGCAGGCACGCCGGCAGCTCGACGCCCTCGGGGATGACGAAGCGCGGGGTGCGCTGGTCGGCGATCAACCGCGTGCCCGGACCGCTGACGATCGCGGCCACCGGCTGGTCGTCGTCGCCGGGCATGTTGAGCGCGAGGATTCCGCCGTAGCGCGCGTACACCGGAGCGGCGCGGTAGCGCAGGTCGCTGAGGATGTAGGGGCCGTCCTGACCCTGGAGCGCCTCCTCGAGTTCCTCCAGCAGCACCGCGAGCTGCTCGTCGTCGTCGGGGTAGATCGTGATGAACTTGCCGGACGACCCGCGGTCTCCCTGCTTGCCGTTGGCGTCGGAGAGTTCCCCGTCCGTGGGCAGGAACTTGAACGACACCTGGCGGGCCACGCAGATGCGGGTCACCCGGGCCAGCGTCTCGACCGCGCACTCCGGCGTGGCGGAGACGTGCAGCTTCCAGCCCTGCAGGCGGGGCGTCCACTCGCGCGGCGTCCAGCCCTCCCAGACGGTCCAGGACTGCTTCGTCCAGCCGGCGGGGAGTTCGACGGTCTGCAGCCTGCGCTGAGGAGCGTCACCGAGCTCGGCGAGCCGGCGCTGGGGACCGTAGTACGGAGAATCGGCATTGATCGCCATGACGTATTCCGGGCGGACAGCCATTGTGAACTCCTCGAAAAAATGGGGGTGGTTGTGGGGAAAGTTCCTGCGGAATCGGTGCTGACTTTTCCGCTTTGCTCGTTCCCAACACCTCAATTCAATCCACTCGCCGCATGACGGTCAATGAATTCCTCCCCGCCGTGCCCCATAGTTACCCGCCTCTGCCCGAAAGTCAGAACCGATTCTTCGGGATGCCGCGACGCAGAAAAACGGACGCCCCTGGCGCAGGGCCGGGGGCGTCCGTTCGCGGGTTGGGGGTTATTCCGCGGCGAGGCGCGCGATGACGCGCGGCTCGGGCAGGCGCAGCGCGCCCAGGGTCGGCAAATAGGTCGCGGCGACGGTGATCAGCGCGGTGACGCCGATGCTGAAGACGAACGCGATCGCCGGGATGATCACCACCGGTGTCACACCTCCCGCCGGGAGTCCGACGACGATGTAGAGCGCCTGCAGGCCCACGGCGGCGAAGGCCGGCACGAGGGCGGTCACCGTGATGATGAGCCCCTCGAGCACGGGCAGGATCTGCCGCTGCCGGGGGGTGGCGCCCACGATGCCGGCGAGCGCCAGCTCGGCGTCCCGCTGCTTGCTCATCATGAACAAGGAGCCGACGCCGCCGGCCAGCGCGATGCCGATGGCCGGTCCCAGCAGGGTCAGGAACGTCGACAGCCCCGTCTTCTCGATGTGGATCTCGAACCCGGACGCCTGCGCCGACGAGATGATCGTGGGGCCGAGCATCAGGAGGCCGAGCGTGAGGGCGATGGTGAGCATGACCGGCGTGACCGACTTCGAGAACCGTGCACCGCGGACGTACACGCCCGTGCGGGCGAGCATCCAGGTGCCCGACTTCGACGGGATCAGGCTCGTCCAAGCCCGGGTGAGCGGACCGATGTAGAGGGGCGCGAGGGCCGCGAACCCGCACGCCGCGAGCGCCAGGACGCCGACCGCGCACTGGATGATCGTGCTGACGGTCTCCTTGCCCAGGAAGCTGCGCATCATCGGCAGCGTCAGGAAGAGGGCGACGATGCCGAACGCGGCGAGCACGGCCGCCACGATCGCGCCGGCGCCGATCTTCTGGCCGGGCAGGGCGCTCGCCTGGCGCAGCGCCTCGACGGGGGCGAGCTTGCTGGCCCGGCGGGCCTGCGCCCGTCCGCCCAGCAGCACGACACCGCAGGTGGCGACGTTGGCCAGCAGCATCATGCCGATGTCGTAGACCGGGGTCGGCACCGGCAGCGTCTCCTGGGCGGCGAGCATCACCAGCGCCGGGCGCAGGGTCGCGAGGCACAGGACGTCGGCGATCACCGCGCAGGCGAGCGAGACCGCCGCCAATTGCGTCATCACCGTCCGGAACACCTGCTTCGGGGTGGCCCCGGCCAGGCCGAGCCGAGCCAGCGAGCCGCGGCGGGAGTCGATCACCAGGCTGGTCGACGAGGCGATGACGGTCAGGCCGACGATGCCGGAGAAGACGAAGTTCGTGATCGGCATCAGCGTGAATTCACTGGAGTCCTCGTACGGCATGAGCCCGTCGGCGACCGCGCTGTACCCGGACACCATGATGAGCGCCGACATGACGATCGAGAGGTTCGTGGCGAGGAAGCCGAGCGACACGCCGAGCCAGGCGGACCACGAGTCGCGCAACTCCGCGAGTTGGACGCGCCTCATCTCAGCCCTCCCTGCCGACGCTGAGGCTGGCCAGCTTCGCCGCGACCTCGCCGACGCCGGCGCCGCGGAGCTCGTCCACGAGCAGGCCGTCGCGCATGAACAGGGTGCGGTCGCTGCGCGCGGCCACCTTCGGGTCGTGGGTCACCACCAGGACGCACTGGTCGGGGCGGTGGGCCTGAGCGGCCAGTTCGTCGAGGACGAGCTCGCCGGTCCGGGTGTCCAGCGCGCCGGTGGGCTCGTCGGCGAAGATCACCCGGGGCTGCTGGGCGAGGACACGGGCGAGCGCGACGCGCTGCTGCTCGCCACCCGACAT
Organism: Nigerium massiliense; assembly: GCF_000826085.1. GTDB lineage: Bacteria > Actinomycetota > Actinomycetes > Propionibacteriales > Propionibacteriaceae > Propioniciclava > Propioniciclava massiliense. The sequence goes on from NZ_CCYM01000003.1 coordinate 1,169,691, forward strand.
GGACGGCGGCCGGGCGCTCGCGCGCTCGGTGAGCCCGACCTTCGCCAGGGTCTGCTCCACGAGATCCTTCGGCGCCTTCTGCTTGCCGAGCGTGTAGGGCAGCGTCACGTTCTCGACCGCGGTCAGCGTCGGGATCAGGTTGTAGGACTGGAAGACGAAGCCGACCTCGCCGCGTCGCATGACCGCGAGGTCGGTCGCCGAGAGCTCCTCGACGACCTTGCCGGCCAGGGTGATCGAGCCGGACGTCGCCCGCTCGAGGCCCGCCAGGCAGTAGAGCAGCGTGGACTTGCCGGAGCCGGACGGCCCCATGACGGCCACCATCTCGCCGGGGGTCACCCGAAGGCTGACGCCATGCAGGATCTCGACGGTGCCGCGGCCGACGGCATAAGACTTGTGGACCTCCGCAGCACTGATCATGGCGCCCACGGGTGCGGGCGGCACGACGTCCTGCCGGGGAAGAGGAGTGTGAGTCACCATGGTCGGTGGTTCCTTTCTTCTCGACACCCTGGCGATCAGGGTCCGATGCAAGGAAGTCCACCAACCAAAGCGACCCGCGACAATGAATTCGGCGACTGTCTGGACGAAGGTTAATGCTCGGTGATGCGTTCGCCCACGGTGGGCATTTCCCGCGGGTCGACGATATTGAGCTGGATGGCCTTGACGAGAATCTGGGTGCGCGACTTCACGCCCAGCTTGTCGCCGATATGCGAAAGGTATTGCTTGACCGAGCCTTCCGAGACGTACATCTGGGAGCCGATCTGGCTGTTGGTCAGGCCCTGGGCGAGCCAGCCGAGCAGCTCGATCTCGCGTGGGGTCAGTCCGACGTCGACCGGCTCGGCCTCGACCGGATTCTCGGCGACCATGACGTTGACGAGCTGCCGCCGCACGGACGTCGACAGCGGCATCTCGCCGGCGATCGCCTGACGCATCCCCGCGAGGAGGTTGCCGGCGCCGGCGTCCTTGAGCAGATACCCGGACGCCCCGGCGCGCAGCGCGGCGACGATGTAGTCGCGCGTTCCGAACGTGGTCAGCGCGACGATGCAGGCGCCCGGGTTGCGGCTGCAGATCTGGGCGGTGGCGTCGATGCCCGAGACACCGGGCATCTGGAGATCCATCAGAACGATGGCTGGGCGGAGGGTGGCGTAGGCGGTCACGGCTTCGGCCCCATTACGAGCCTCACCGACCAGCGAGAACTCCGTCTGGGCACGGAAGAAATGGCGGTAGGCCTCACGGACGAGCGGGTCGTCGTCGGCAACGAGCGTGCGGTGGGGGGTGGCGTTCATGCGGCTCAGCATAGGAGCCCTTCGGCCAGCCGATAGTTCACTTTCGACGCATTCACGCAGGGTTGGCCGTTCGTCAGTATCAATCACGGAACTATCACGACAAGACTCTGGGATAACACCTACACCACCCCCTGCCGAAGGACCCGACATGTTCCGCTCGCACGTGGCAGCCGCCCTGGCCGCCTTCCTCCTCATCACCCCTTCGCTGGCCGCACCGGCGTCCCCCCAGCGTGAGACCCGCCCCGCGGTCCACACCGCCGGCTTCGTCGCCGGCACCGATCGCGCCCTGCGCGCCGGGCGCGAGGATCCCGACAAGTTCTACTGCGCCTTCGAGATCTTCCGCCTGATGGGCGCATGCCGATGAGCAGCGCCTCCCTCTCGCCTAGCGAGGGGGCCCAGCTGTTCACCCTGCGCCGCGTCCGCGCTCTGTCGGGCCCGGACCAGCTGCGCCTGATCGCCACCGCCTTCATCATCTTCATGCTGGCGGACCTGATCCGCATGACCGCGACCCACCCCGGCATGCTCGACCACGACGCCGTCCTGGGCACCGCGATGGACGTCGTCGCGTACGTGGCCATAGTCACCCTGCTCTGGCAGCCGCGCCTCGGCCTCGTCGTGGCGGCCGTACCGCTGGCGGTGGCGCTGCTGTGGCCGTCCACGTCGATGGACGCGGTGCTCATCGCCCTGGCGACGGCCGTGGCACTGACCCACCTCGGCCGGCGATCCTCCGCGGTCTTCGCCGCGGTCGTCCCGTGCTATGCCGCGGCCCGTGTCGCCGTCTACCGCGGTCCCGAACCCCTCGGCCTCGCCCTCATGCTGATCGCCTCCTTGCTGGTGGGCGGCATCGCGGGGGCGCTGATCCGGTGGTTGCGGGCGCGCGCCGCCCGCGCGAGCCGCAGCGAGGACAGCCTCCGTGAGGAGACCGCGCGCATCCGCGCCGACGAACGCCGGACGCTGTCGCGCGAACTGCACGATGTCATCTCCCACCAGCTGTCCACCGTGTCCCTGCAGATCATGGGCCAGCGCGCCAGCAACGATGACGGGCAGGTCCCGGTGCTCCTCGACAAGGTGGACGCCGCGACCAACTCCGCCCTCACCGAACTGCGGCTGCTCGTTCGGGTGCTGCGCGACGATCCCGCCACCGCGGCGGCAGGCACCGAGATCCGCGAACTCGCCGAGCGCCTCCCGCCGACCGAAGCGGCCGCCCGCGCGTCGCTGGCCCTCACCGAGGCCGGCTTCGAGCCCGACATCCAACTCCCCGCGCAGGCGGACCGCCTCGACATGACCGTGCAGCGAACGCTGTCGCGCACCATCGAGGAGGCCACGAGCAACATCCTCCGGCACGCGCCCGAGCGGGTGAGCTGCACCTACGCGCTCTCGGTCAACGAAGCCCAGGTGTGCTTGCGGATCAGCAACCCGCTCGCGTCCGATGCGCCCGTCCAGGCGGACCTCGGCTGGGGGCTGCGCGGCCTGCGCGAGCGCGTCGACCTGACCGGCGGCTACTTCAGCGCCGGCCCCGTCGCCGGCTCCTGGGTCGTGACGGTCAAGTTGCCGCACGACTAGCACACGTTCTCGCGAAGGCGAACAGCTCTCGACCGAGCACCCTCTACGCATACGATGAACCTGGTCTTGCCCCACACCCCCGGGGCATGGGAGGCGAGGATGAACATCCCCAGCGACAGCGGAGCCGCTCGCACCGCCACCGGCCGATGGTCGGCGGCGCTACGCCTGGTGCGCCTGCTGTCCGCCGCCGTCCTCGTGGTGGACGCCCTGACCGTCGCCGTCACCGAGTACGTGGGCCAGCCGCTCACCGCCGGCCTCCTCATGCGCGGCGCCCAAGAGGCCCTCTTCTACACGGCACTGCTGCTCACCCTCTGGCGACCCGTCGCCGGGTGCGTTCTCGGCGCGTTCCCGCTCGTCTCCACCGCCGTGCTCGGCTCGACGGGCCAGGAGATCCTGCTCGTCCCCCTGACGATCGTCCTGGTGAGCGTCATCTCCCCGCCCCGGACCCGCATCGCTGTCGGCCTGTGGTACATGGCTTTCGCGGCGGCGCGGGCGCTCTCGGGTGACCTGCCGCTCGCCGGGCTGGCGTCCTGGCTTTTGGTGATCGCGGTGGCCCACCTCGTCGGTTGGGGCCTGCGCTCGGCCGTGCACGCGATCGTCGCCTCCGCGGCCAAGATCGACGCCCTCGCCCACGCGGGCGAGCGCATGCGCGTCGAGGAACGGTCCGCGCTCGCGGTCGAGCTGCACGAGTTGCTCAGCGAGGACCTCGAGGCCAACGCCCGAATGATCGAAGCAGCCAGCGCGTCCCCGGACCAGGCGACCCTGCACGGCGCGGTCGACTCCGTCGAGGAGGCGTCCCGCCGGCTGCTGGTGCACCTGCGCGCGCTGGTCTCGACGCTGCGCGGGCAGGCTTCCGGCACCGCCGCGGCGGCCACCCCGGTGGACGCCCCCGAGCTCAGGGCCGTCGTCGAGGACGTCGAGGAGAATCTGGTGGCGTACGGGTTCCCCGTCGAACTCGACGTCGCCGGGGATCTCGACCGGCTCTCGGACGGCGTCCGGATCATCCTGGCCAGGGTGATCCGCGAGGCCGGCTACAACATGCAGCTGCACGCGCCCCCCGGCACCCCGTGCCGCATCGCGATCACCGTCGACGACCGCGTCGAGCTGACCATGAGCAACCGGTACGTCGCTGCCGGGGCGCCCCACCTCGGCGCCGGCCTGCGCGCCCTGCGCGAGCGCGTCGAGCTGAGCCCGGGGACGTTCTTCGCCGGGGTCGAGGACGGCCGCTGGGTGCTGCGCGTCTCGCTGCCGCTGGGCTGGACGGCCGACAACGCTCCCCCCGCGACCCCGACCCTCAAGGCCCCCCTGGACCGTCCTCTCGCCACGACGTGGCGCTGGATCCGCCAGATCGGGACCGTGCTGCTGGTGATCGCGGCCGCCGCCCAGGTCCCCCTCGTCCGCAGCACGGGGCCCGAGCCGCTCCTCGGCATGGCAGCCCTCGTCGCCGTCGCCATCGGGCTCACGTTCCCCCACCTGATGCTGCCGGTCGGCGCGCTCGTCCTGGTGGGGTCCGCGATCGTCCAGCCAGTCGCCGCCGTCGACGTGCTGGTGCTGGTGCCCTGCATGCTGGCCTGGGTCGCGGTGACCCGTAGCCCGCGCCAGACCGTCCTCGTCTACCTCGGGGCCGTTTCCTACACCGCCCTGCGCACCATCGGGTTGCCCGACTCGGTCCCTGTGTGGCTCAGCATGGCGCTCGTCCAGGGGCTGGTGGCGCTGGTCGGCCATGCGTTCGGGGTGACGCTGCGCGCGCAGGCGTCCCGTATCGACGAGTTGCGCGACAGCAACGCCGCGATCCGCGCCCAGGAGCGGGTGGCGCTGGCCGGCGAGTTGCACGACCTGATCGCCCACCAGCTGTCGGTGATCACCCTCGGGCTGCGGCCCGCCGTGACCGCCGCGGACACCGCCTCCGTGCAGCGGGCGCTCGGCCGGGTCGCGGCCTCCTTCCGCTCGACCCAGGTCGACCTGAACCTGCTCGTGCACGTGTTGCGCTCGTCCGATCCGGCGCTCACCGCGTCCCAGCCGGCCCCCGAACCCCTCACCCTGAGCCTCGCGCAGGTGCTCTCCGCGCTGGAGGACACGCTGGACGAGGAGGGCTTCGCGGTCGACACCGAGACCGACGGCGACATGGACGCCGTCGACGCCACCACCCGGCGGACGGCTACCCGCGTGCTGCGGGAATCGACCACGAACATCTTGCGCTACGCCCCCGCCGGGGCCCGCTGCAGGCTCGCGATCACGGTGTTGGAACGCGACGTCGTCGTCGATGTCGCGAGCCCGCTTCCTCACGCCGGGTCGCACCGTCCGTCCCCGCTGTCGACGGGCTGGGGGCTGCGCGGGCTGGGCGAGCGCGTCTCGCTGCACGGAGGGACGTTCAGCGCGGGCCCGTGCGACGGCGCCTGGCGCGTCCGGGCGACGATCCCCCGTCTCGGGCCGGCGCCCGCTGCGGCGGCCCCGCTCGGTCCCGGCGCCGAGACCGTCCCGTCGCTGCCGGTCCCGGAGGCGACGCCCGCGTCCGGCGCGCCCGCGGGGTCCCGGCCGCCCGAACGCGGCCCGGGCGAGCCGACCGGAACGGGCAGGCCGGGGCGCCTGCTGAACGCGTAGCCGCCGCCCGGGCACAATGGCTCGATGATCATCGCCGCTGCAGACGGAAGCTCCCTGTCCAACCCGGGTCCGGCGGGCTGGGCCTGGTACATCGACGACGACCGCTGGGCGGCGGGCGGTTGGGCGCGCGGCACCAACAACATGGGCGAACTGATGGCCGTCCTCGACCTCCTGAACGCCACCGCCGACGCCAAGGACGACCTCACCGTCCTGTGCGACAGCCAGTACGTCATCAACTGCTGCACCAAGTGGATCCCCGGCTGGAAACGACGCGGCTGGCGCAAGGCCGACGGCAAGCCCGTCCTCAACGTCGAGCTGCTCAAAGACCTGGACGACGCGCTGCGCGGCCGCGAGGTCACCTTCGAGTGGGTCCGCGGGCACGCCGGGCACACGATGAACGAGGCCGCCGACGAGCGCGCCCGCGCCGCGGCGACCGCCTACCGCGATGGCAAGCCCGTCAACCGCGGCCCCGGCTTCCGCCCCGGCACGCCGGCGACGGTGACCCGCACCGTCCTGCCGCCCGAGCCGGACGACACGCTCTTCGCCGCCGAACCGGAGGAGCACCCCGTCGTGGCGCTGCAGCGCTCGTTGCTGACCGACGAGGTGCGCTCCAGCCCCGAGCGACTGGACGCGTTGCTGCACCCGAAGTTCCTGCTCACGGACGCCCGCGGCAAAACGTCCGGGAAGGGCCGGACGATGGCCGGTACCGGACGCCCCCTCGGCGACACCGAGTTCGAGGAGGTCGCCGTCGAGGAACTGGCACCGTTCATCGCCCTGCACCGGTGGCGCCGTCGCACGGCGGACGAGGTGCTGACGGTCGCGTCCGTCTGGATTCGTAACGGCGATTCTTGGCGGTTGCGCCATGAACAGCAGACAACCGTGAGCTGACTGTCTCACGCGGCAACGGCTCGGTCCCATCCCCGGGTGACAAAGACATGAACAAGCCGGCAAGCGGTCGGGATGCGCCATCTCGTCATGGCACCATGGAAAGGTGCCCGAAACCCTCCTTGCCAATCGCTACGAGCTGCTCAGCCAGCTCGGTAGCGGCGCCATGGGCAAGGTCTGGCGGGGGCGCGACACCACGCTGCGCCGCGACGTCGCGATCAAGACCGTCGACCTCGCGGTGCGCACCGAGGATCCGAGCGTCCTGGCCCGGTTCCAGCGGGAGGCCGTCGCGACCGCGGGGCTCTCGAGCCCGAACGTCGTCGGCATCTACGACGCCGGACGCCAGGACCACACCGCCTACCTGGTCATGGAACTCCTGGACGGGCCCAGCCTCAAGACGGTCCTGGCCGAACGGGGCCCGCTGGGGTGGACGGAGGGCCTCACCATCGCCGAGGGCGTCGCGCACGGGCTCGCTGCGGCCCACGCCGTCGGCGTCGTCCACCGCGACATCAAGCCCGGGAACGTGGTGCTCGTCGACGACGTCCCGAAGATCGTCGACTTCGGCATCGCCCGGCTCGCGGAGACCGGCGACGAGACGCTGACCGCTCCGTCCACCGTGACGGGGACGGCCGCCTACATGTCGCCCGAGCAGGCCCGCGGGCTCGAGGTCGGCCCCTCGAGCGACCTGTACTCGCTGGGCTGCATGCTCATGACGATGTTCACCGGCGGCACGCCCTTCCACGGCGACCACCCGATCGCCCTGGCCCGGGCGCACGTCTCCGACGACCCGCCCCGGATGAGCTCGCGCCGCCCGGACGTCCCGGCCGCGCTGGACGCCCTGGTCGCGCGGCTGCTGAGCAAGAACCCCGCCGAGCGCCCGGACGCCAACAAGGCGGCCGACGAGTTCGCCCGCATCGCGGCCGACCCCGGCGTCCCCGCGGAGACCCCGACCCAGGCCATGGCCGCGGTGGTCCCGATGTCCCAGCGCGCCGAACGCACGTCGCGCATCCCGGTCGTCACTGCGGCGGAGGGCACCGCACGCCGGCAACGCGGCATTCTGCCGTGGGTGGCGGCGCTGGTCTCGACGGCGGCCCTCGGCGGCGTGGCCCTGCTGTGGCTGAACCAGCCGCACGACCGCGTCCCCGTCCCGTCGCCGACCGTGGTTCAGACCGTCACCGTGACGCCGACCACGAGCCCCAGCGAGACCGCGGACAACGCGCCGCGCACCCGCCGCCCACGCTCGACGCGGACGACGACGTCGACGTGGAGGCCGGCGAGGACCACCACCTCCTCCGCTCCGCCGCAAGACCGGCCGACAGTGCCGGCGCCGACGAGCACCACGCAGACGGTGACGACCGAAGCGGGCCAGCTGCGCAACACCCAAACGGTAGCCCCGACGCCCCCGGCGACGGGGAACCCCGGCCAGTCGGCCGAAGCGCCGGTCTCCTGAGGCCGTCCGCTCGCCGCCGCGTCCCACATGGTGGAACCGGGCGAGAGAGTCCCGGTGACGGACCGGTGCGACACGCCTAGTCAAGGCGACGGGCCGTCGCAACAATCCTGGAAGTGGCGTTTCGAGGCGGAGATTCGCCGAAACCCTTTGCGACGTACTGTCGCGTTGCTTAGACTCGAACTACCGATAAGCCAAGGGAACGAACAACAACGGGCGGCACGCCGCCCCACCGATGAGGTGACGGATTCGGTGCGGGTTCCCCCGGCCGCAAGACTGGGATCGTCACGCATTCCTCTGGTCGACAGAACAGGGCCCCCGCGATGCGGGGGCCCTGTTGACGTGCGGGCCGCTCGGATGGTGCCGGGGGCCGCCGGCGCGTTCGCTTGTGGCGTGGGCGCCGTGGGCGTCTCGTGGTCGGAGGATCGCCTGTTCGCCCACCATTCGACCTCGCAGACGACACCGTGACAAGTGCCTGTCGCCATATCGAGCAAAATGTTCAGTATCGTGGCCCCAGGCTGCCGGCGATTGGACGAGATGCCCGCTCGTCCGGCGACGACGAAAGGCACCGCCATGGTCCACCTCCTCGACGACACCGATCGGCGCATTCTCACCGAACTCGACAACGACCCCCGCGCCACGATCATGGGACTGGCGCAGCGTTGCGGCCTGGCCCGCGGGACGGTGCAGGCACGGTTGGAGCGCCTCGAGCGCGACGGCGCCCTGCGCGCGCACAGCGTGCGCGTGGACCCGGCCGCGCTGGGTCGCGAGCTGTCCGGGATGGTGGCCGCCGAGCTCGACCAGCACCAGTACGAGAAGGCGGTCGAGGCGCTGCGGCGCATTCCGGAGGTGCTCGAGTGCTTCGCGCCCGCCGGCGAGACGGACCTGCTGTGCCGCGTGGTGGCGCGCGACCCGGATGACCTCTACCGGGTGTGCGAGGAGATCCGGCTGTGCCCAGGCATCGTCCGGACGCGCACCAGCGTCTACCTGCGCCGGCTCATCCCCTACCGCACCGCGCCCTTGCTCGCCGCCGACGATGCGGGCCGTCGGACGCGGCGCGGCTGAGCAGGCACCGCGGCTGAGCCGGCGCCCCGGCCGCACCGCCCCGCGAGCCGCCCGACGCGCTAGCCCTTGAGTTCGACGACGTCGGGGCTGCTGCCCGAGCGCTCGTCGCGGTTCAGGCCCGTGATGGCGTCCATGTCGTCGGGCCGGAGTTCGAAGGTGAACAGGTCCGCGTTCTCGGCCATGCGGTCGCGGTGGGTGGACTTCGGAAACACCACGTCGCCGCGCTGCAGGTGCCAGCGCAGCACGACCTGGGAGACGGTGCGGCCCACCCGCTCGGCGATCTCGACCAGCGCCGGGTCGTCCAGCAGCCGTCCGCGCGCCAGCGGCGACCAGGCCTCGGTCACGATGCCGAGTTGCTCGTGCAGCGCCCGCAGCGGCTGCTGGGTGAGGTACGGGTTCACCTCGACCTGGTTGACCGCAGGGGTGACGCCGGTCGCGTCGATGATGCGACGCAGGTGATCGGGCTGGAAGTTCGAGACCCCGATGGCGCGGACGCGTCCGGTGCCGAGGATGTCGACCAGTGCCTGCCAGGTGGCGGCGTAGTCGGTGGTGAGCGGCAACGGCCAGTGGATGAGGTACAGGTCGAGCACGTCGAGGCCGAGGTCGTCGAGCGAGCGGGCGAAGGCGTCCTTCGCAGCGGCGGGCTCGTGGTAGGGGTTGTCGAGCTTCGACGTAACGAACAGCTCGTCGCGGGCGAGCCCGGACGAGGCCAGCGCCTTGCCGACCCCGACCTCGTTGCCGTACATCGCGGCGGTGTCGATGTGCCGGTAGCCGAGCTCGAGCGCGTCGCTCACGGCCGCCTCGGCGTCCTCGGCGGGAATCTTGTAGGTGCCGAACCCGAGCTGCGGGATCGCGACGTCCCCCGCCAGGGTGAGCGTGGGGATGGGCAGGGTTGTCATCGTTCCTCTCCGATCACCGAATCGGCCAGTTGTGGGGCGCCCCCGGAGCGGGCGACGAGCTTGTCGACGACCGCCGCGATCGCCCCGTCGCCGGTGACGTTGGTGGCGGTGCCGAAGGAGTCGATCGCGATGTAGGTGGCGATCATCAGGCCGACCTGGGCCTCGTTGAAGCCGAGCATCGACGAGAGCAGGCCCGCGGCCGTCATGATCGCGCCGCCGGGAACGCCGGGGGCGGCGACCATCGTGATGCCCAGCATGAAGATGAAGCCGACGATCAGCCCGGGCGGGATCGGCATGCCGTACAGCAGCATGATCGCCAGCGAGAAGCAGGTGATCTTCACCGTCGAGCCGGCCAGGTGGATCGTTGCGCACAGCGGGATGACGAAGGACGCCACCGGCTCGCTGATGCCCATCTTGATGGTTTGGCGCAGGGTGACGGGGATCGTCGCCGCCGACGAGGACGTGCCCAGCGCGGTCACGTAGGCGGGCAGCATCGTCTTGAGCATCACGAGCGGGTTCTTGCGCTGGAACGCCCCGGCCACGCTGAACTGCACCAGCAGGACGACCAACGTCAGCGCGAACACGAACACCACCACGCCGAGGAACGTGGCGATGACGGTGAACACCTCGCCGGTCGCCGTCATGTTGAGGAAGATGCCGAAGATGTAGAGCGGCAGCAGCGGGATCAACACCGCCGCGATCACCAGATTGACGATCTCGCGGAACTCCACGAAACCGCGCTGGAGGAGGTCGCCCTTGATGAACGTGAGCGCGACGCCGACCACGAACGCCAGCACCAGCGCGGTCATGACGCCGAACACCGGGTCCATCGTCACCTCGAAGTACGGTTTGAGCAACGCGTCCTCGGGGTTGGTGACGTCGGCGACCGTGTGCCCGGCGAGCAGCCCCGGCAGCACCAGCATGCTGGCCCCGTAGCCCAGGAAACCGGCGAAGAGCGTCGACGCGTAGGCGATGCCGGCCGTCACCGCCAGCCACTTGCCGGCACCGCGCCCCAGCTCGGCGATGGCGGGCGTGATGAGCCCCACGATGATGAGCGGGATCACGAACGAGAGGAAGTTGCCGAACAGGCCGTTGAACGTGACGAACACGCGCACGAGCCAGTCGGGGAAGAACAGGCCGCACACGATGCCGAGGACGATCGCGATGAGGATGCGCCAGAGCAGGCCGACGCGGGGCTTCTTGGGAGCGGCGACGCTGCCGTCACCCGGTGCTGAGGTGGTCACCGGACCAGGCTAACGGTCGACGCCGACAAAACGTGGATAGGGTCGAGGAAGAAGGAGGCCATCCGTGTCCGAACTGCGCAGCAACGTCACCGATACAGCCCTCATCTTCGAAGGGGGCGGCATGCGGGCGTCGCTGACCTCGGCGATCGTGCCCGTGCTGCTCGAGGCCGGGATCTACATCGACTTCGTCGCCGGCATCTCCGCCGGGGCCTCCAACACGTGCAACTACCTCTCCCGGGACGCCTCGCGCGCCCGGCAGTCGTTCGTCGACTTCACCGCCGACCCGCGGTTCGGCAGCTGGCGGACGTTCTCGCGCGGCCAGGGCTACTTCAACGCCCAGTACATCTACGAGGAGACGGGTCTGCCCGATCAGGCCCTCCCCTTCGACCACGACACGTTCCTGGCCAACCCCGCCTCCATGGCGATCGCGGCCTTCCAGTGCTCGACCGGCCGGCAGGTCTGGTGGGGCAAGCAGGACGCGAAGACGATGCGCGACCTGATGGTGCGGGTGCGCGCGTCCTCCACGATGCCGGTGCTGATGCCGCCGGTGACGATCGACGGAGAGGTCTACGTGGACGGGGCGCTGGGCCCCGACGGCGGCATCGCGCTGGACGCCGCCCGCGCGGCCGGCTACTCGAAGTTCCTCGTGATCCTCACCCAGGAGCGCGGATACCGGAAGGGCCCGCAGAAGCACCTGCGGCTGTTCCAGCGCCACTTCCGCTCGTTCCCCGCCGTCGCCGAGGCGCTGCGGGATCGTCCGGCCAACTACAACCGGGTCCGCGAGGAGCTGTTCGAGCTCGAGCGCTCCGGCGACGCGATGCTGTTCGTCCCCGAGACGATGCCGGTCCGCAACAGCGAGCGCAACATCGCCAAGCTGACCGCCGCCCACGAGCTGGGGCTGGCCCAGGCCCGGCGCGAGCTGCCGGCCTGGCGGGAGTTCTTGGGCGTCCCCGCCTGAGGAGGACGCCGCGGCACGCAGCCGCCGGCCGAGCCCGTTCGCGCCCGCCGGTCACCCGCAACCAGACGGCGTCCGGCGCCGCTCACTTGCCGATGGCGGCTTCCACCTTGGGCACGAGGTTGTCGATCGCGTAGCTGCGCGCCGCGGGTGAGCCGAGGCTGAAGGCGTTGGCCAGGTCGCCGTCGATGATCACCGAGTGCCCGGCCTTCACCGCGGGGACGGCCTGGAACGCGGCATCCCCGGTCAGCTGGGCCGACGGGATGAAGATCGGGAAGCCGACGATCAGGTCGGCGTCCAGGGTGTCGAGCTTCTCGACGGACAGGCGCACGGAGAACCCCGAGCCGTCGGCGGGCAGCGCGTCGACCGAGGGGTTCTGAGTGAAGCCGAGCCGGCCCAGGAAAGCGACCCGCTCGTCGCCTTTGGTGTAGGCACCCCACCCCTCGCTGGTCTTCGTCGCCGCGGTGGCGGTCTTGCCCTTCCAGGCCGGGTGCGCGGACACGGCGGCGGCGAACTTCTTGTCCACGTCGTCCAGCAGCCGGCGTCCCTTGTCCGTTTCGCCGAGCGCCGTGGCGATCATCGTGAGCTGCTGGTCGGACGCGGTGAGGTAGTTGTCGCCACCTGCGGGGACGCCGACGGTCGGCGCGATGCTGGCCAGGCGCTCGTGTCGCGCCGCGTCGCCTGAGCCCTTCACGTCGAGGATCAGGTCGGGTTTCAGCGCCGCGATCGCCTCGTAGCTGGGCTCCATGGTGGCGATGATCTGCGGCGGGGTCGTGTACCGACCCTTCAGCCACGGACCCACGCCCTCGCCGCCGAAGCCCAGCCAGTCGGACGCCCCGACGGGCTGGACGCCCAGCTCGAGGGCGTCCTCCGCGTCGCCCCAACCGAGCGCGACGACGCGGGTGGGTTTCTTCTCGATCGTGACGTCGCCGAACTTGGTGGCCACGGTTGCCGGGAACGCGCCCGAACCGGACGCCTCCCCGGTGGGCGCGGCGGAGCCGGTCGCGGCGGGCTGGCCGGTCGAGCAGCCGCCGAGGGCGAGCGCGGTGCCACCCGCGGCGACGAGAGCGAGGAAACGGCGTCGGTTCATGGCAGCCTTTCGTGGGGCCGGGCGAGGTGCCCGACATGTGAGTAGGTAAGGCTAACCTATGCTTTCCCGAGTGAGCACACGAACAGAGGCGGACGCCGGGGCCCCGGCGCGGCGCGGCGCGCGGCGCCGGCCGCGGTCGCTGCGGCTGCCCGGCCTCCTCGTCTGCGCGGCGCTGCTGGTGCTCACCCTCGTCGCGAGCGTGGCCCTGGGCGCCCGCTCTGTCCCCTTCGCCGACGTCGTGGCGTCCGTCCTCGGAATGCCGACGTCCGACGCGGCAGCGGCCGTGGTCGCGTTGAGGCTCCCCCGCACCGTGATCGGGCTGTTGGCCGGCATCGGGCTGGGCGTGGCGGGCGCGCTCGCCCAGGCCGTGACCCGGAACCCGCTCGCCGACCCCGGCATCCTCGGCACCACCGCGGGCGCCGGCTTCGCCGTCGCGATGGTCGCCGGACTCGCGGGCCTGGGCAGCCCGCTCGGCCTGCTCGCTACCGCCTTCGCCGGGGCGGCGATCGCCACCGTCGTCGTCTATGCCATCGGCTCGTTCGGGCGCGACGGCGGAAGCCCCGTCCGGCTCGTGCTGGCCGGTACCGCGCTGGGCGCCGTCCTGACCGGGATCACGTCCGCGATGGTGCTGAGCGACCCCGAGCGGTTCCAGATCATGCAGACCTGGCGCGCAGGATCGCTGGCCGGGCGCGGCTGGGACGGCCTCGGCCCGGCCGCGTTGTTCCTGCTGGCGGGCCTCGCCCTGGCCCTCTCCGTCGCGCCGTCGCTGAACGCCGTGGCCCTGGGCGACAGCCTGGCGACCTCCCTGGGCGCGAACGTCGCCCTGGTCCGCTCGTTGTCGGTCGTCGCGGTCGCCCTGCTCGCGGGGACGGCCACCGCCATCGCCGGACCGGTCGCGTTCATCGGGCTGATGGTGCCGCACATCGCGCGGTGGTTCACCGGGCCCGACCAGCGCTGGGTGCTCGGCTACAGCGTGCTGCTCGGCCCGGTCCTGCTGCTCGCCGCGGACGTCGCCGGCCGGTTCCTCATGCCGCCGGGCGAGTTGCCGGCGGGCATCGTCACCGCCTTGATCGGGGCGCCCGTGCTCATCGCGCTGGTGCGTGGACGGAACGCGGGCGAGCTGTGAGTACGCGTACCTCCCCCGCGCCCGACGCCGCGCGTCGCCGCCCCGGAACCATCCGACTGCCCGTCGCCGGGACGCCCGTGTCGCGGCGCCGCCTGGTGCTGGCGGGCGTGCTCGCGGTGGCGACCCTCGCCCTCGTCGTGTGGATGCTCGGCCTCGGCGACTACCCGCTCGGCCCGGGCGAGGTGCTGCAGGCGCTCTTCGGCGACTCCGGGTTCGCCTCGACCGTGGTTCGGCAGTGGCGCGCGCCGCGCATCGCCGGGGCGGTCGTCCTGGGCGCGGCGCTGGCGGTCTCCGGCGCCGTCTTCCAGTCGCTCACGCGCAACCCGCTCGGCTCCCCCGACATCATCGGGTTCTCCACCGGCGCCTACACCGGCGTCCTCGTCGTGATGACGGTGCTGCCCGGCTTGGGACTGGCGCAGGGGACGGCGTCCACCACGGTCGGGGCGTTCATCGGCGGGCTGCTGACCGCCGCCGCCGTCTACCTCCTGGCCTACCGGAACGGCGTCCAGGGCTACCGCCTGATCATCGTCGGCATCGCGATGACGGCGATGCTGCACGCGGTGAACCTCTTCCTGCTGCTGCGCGCCCAGCAGGAGGTGGCCATGGCGGCGTCCATCTGGGGGGCCGGGACGCTGTCCCTTCTGGACTGGCCCCACCTGCTGCCCGCGCTCGTCGTGATCGCCCTGGGCGTCCCCGCGGTCGTCGCGCTCGTGCCGTCGCTGCGCCAGCTCGAGCTGGGCGACGAGGCGGCCAGCGCGCACGGCGTCCGAGTGGAGCCGACGCGGCTGGCGCTGATGGTCGTCGCCGTGGCCCTCGTCGCGGCCGTGACCGCGGTGGCCGGGCCGATCGCGTTCGTCGCGCTCGCCGCGCCGCAGATCGCGCACCGGGTGCTCGGCGGGGCGGGCGTCCCGGTGGCGGGCTCGGCGATCGTGGGCGCGTTCCTCCTGCTCAGCGCGGACGCCGTCGCGCAACACGTCGTCGGCGACGTCCCGGTGGGTATCGTCACGGTCGTGGGCGGCGGCGTGTATCTCCTCGGGCTCCTGGTCAGCAGGGTGAGCGACCGGTGATCGGCACGCCCGCTCCGCCCGACCCCGCGCCCCGCGACGACGTCCCGTGGCAGGACGCCCCCGCGCCCCCTCGTCCGGGCTCGCGCCTGGTCGCCCACGACGTGACGCTGCGCTACGACGAGCCGCGCCCCCTCGTCCGGGCTCGCGCCTGGTCGCCCACGACGTGACGCTGCGCTACGACGAGCGGCTCGTCAGCGAGAGGCTGTCCGTCGACATCCCTGACGGGTCGTTCACCGTCATCGTCGGCCCCAACGCCTGCGGCAAGACGACCCTCTTGCGCTCGCTCGCACGTCTGCTGGCGCCGACCGACGGCGACGTCCTGCTCGACGGCCAGCCGTTGCGAAGCTACCGGCCCAAGACGGCCGCCCGCGAGATCGGGCTGCTGCCGCAGGCGTCCATCGCCCCGGACGGCATCACGGTCATCGACCTGGTCTCGCGGGGCCGCTTCCCCTACCAGAAGCTCGTGCGGCAGTGGACGGAGGAGGACGAGCGCGCCGTGTGGACGGCGATGGAGGCCACCGACGTGGCCGAGCTGGCCCGGCGTCCGGTCGCGGAGCTGTCGGGCGGGCAGCGGCAGCGGGTCTGGGCGGCGATGGCGGTCGCGCAGACGACGCCGATCCTGCTGCTGGACGAGCCGACCACGTTCCTGGACGTGTCGCACCAGATCGAGCTGCTGGACGTGTTCGCGCGGCTCAACCGGCCCGCCCCCGACGGCGAGGGCGTGACCGTCGCGGCCGTCCTGCACGACCTCAACCAGGCCGCCCGCTACGCCACGAACCTCATCGTCATGAAGGAGGGCCGGGTGGTCGCGACCGGCGACCCGAACGACGTGCTCACCGCCGACCTCGTCGAGGACGTCTACGGACTGACCTGCCTCGTGATCGAGGACCCGGTCTCGGGGACGCCGCTGGTCGTCCCCACCGCTGGGGCGTGGCCGCGCCGCGGGGCGTCGGGAAGGGGTTGACCGGCGGCCGCAGGCCGATGCCACGATGGTGCCCGCGAACAAAGGAGCGACGATGGCCGACCATCCCCGCCTGCGGCAGACCGTGCTGGACGCAACGGACGTCCGGGCGCTCGCCGAGTTCTACCGCGCGCTGCTGGGCTACGAGTACAGGCCCGGCGACGAGCTGCCGACCGACGGTCCCGACGACCTCGAGTGGCTGGTCCTGCGGGGGCCCGGCGATTCCCACAACCTCGCGTTCCAGCAGGTCGACGAGCTGCCCCCGTCGACCTGGCCGCGCGACGGCGTCCCGCAGCAGCTGCACCTGGACCTCACGGTGCCGGACGCCGCCGAGCTCGAGCGGCAGCGCCGCCGCGTCGAGGACCTCGGCGCCACCCTGCTGCTCGACCGGTTCGACGACCCCGAGGAGCCGCTGTACGTGTTCGGCGACCCCGCCGGGCACCCGTTCTGCATCTTCGTCGGCTGACCCATGGCGCCCGTCACAGCCTCGCAGGCCCTCCGGTTCCGCTGGCGCGCGCAGCAGCTCGACGCCCCCGCGGACAGCGCCGCCGTGGACGCCCCCGCGGTGCTCGACCTGGGCGTGCAGGACGGCGCCAACCACGCCGGACGCCTCGCGCTGACCAACCGTGGTGTCGCCGTCGACGAGGCGATCCGGGTGCTGTCGGACTTCTCCGACGATCTGCTGCTCGCCTGGACGCTGCGCGGCGCCCCGCATCTGTACCGGCGGTCCGACGCCGGCGACGTCCAGCGCGCCGTTTCGCCCTTCGACGAGGACGACGCGACGCGCCGCGCGATCAGCGGCGGTAAGGCCGTCTCGAAGGACGGCGGCAGCGTGCTGGACGCCCTCGGCGAGGTCGCCGCCGCCATGCGCGACGCGTGCGCCGACCCGACCCCCAAGGGGGAGGTGTCGACGGCGCTGCACGCGACGCTGCCGGCGGTGCTGCAGGTCGACTGCCGCCCCTGCAAGGCCACCCACCCGCACGAGCAGCTGTTTCGGCTGGCTGCGCTCCACGGCGGCCTCGAACTGCAGCCCGGCACCAACCCGCCCGTGCTGCGCCGCATCCCGGGGTGGCGTCGCAAGCCCGGCACCGGCGACCCCGCGAAGGCGGCGGACCAGTTCGGCGTCGTCCGCGGGTACCTGCGCTTCCTGGGTCCGGCCGCTCCGGCGCACGTCGCGGCGTTCCTCGACACGTCGGTCGCGCAGGCCAAGGCGCACTGGCCCGACGACGTCGTCGAGGTGACGCTCGAGGGCAGCAAGCGCTGGATCCTCGCCGACGACGCCGACGCTCTCGCCGACGCGGCCGATCCGGGCGGCGACGCGTCGCTGCGGCTGCTGAGCGGTTTCGACCTCTTCACCGCGGCGAAGGACCGTGACCTCCTGGCGCCGAAGCCGCGGCACGCGGAGCTGTGGCCCTCGCTCGGACGCCCCGGCGTGATCGCCCGCGACGGGGAACTGCTCGGCACCTGGCGCCCGAAGTCGACCGGGGCGACGTTGACCGTCACCGCCTCGCTGTGGGCGAAGACCGACCCGGGCGTGACGGCGCAGGTCGAGGAGCAGGCTGACCTGGTCGCGCGCTCCCGGGGTCAGCGGCTCGCCGGGGTCACGTTCGGCTGAGCCGGTGCTAGGGGCGGTCGGCGTCCGGGTCGGCCGGCGTCTCGTCAGGCTCCGCCGGGCCGGCGTCCGCCGCGTCTGCCTGCGGGCCCGCGACGGCCGGCTGCCCCGGGGCGTTGGGCGCCGCGGGGACGGGCACGGACTCCGGCTCCGGGTCGGGCGCCAGCGGCGCGTGCTCCTGGATCTCGGGCGCCTCCCCCGCGAGCGGCCCGAGCGCGGTCAGGAAGCTGTCGCGGATGTCGACGGCGGTGATCCGGGACATCTTCACGGAGTCCTCTGTCTCGGACCACACCGCGTGGGCGTCCACCCGCTGAAGCCAGACCCTGTTCTCGCTGAGACGCAGCAGGCGGCCGCACTCGCGCCGCCGCGTCGCCCCTTCGAGCCGAAGGCACAGCAGGGGCGAGACCTGGGCGAGCGTGCCCATGACCTCCCACACATCGTCGAGGCGGGCGCCGCGCGGCATGACGGGCGGCCACGTCGGAAGCGAGCGGGCGAAGCGCTGTTCGAAGCCGCCGACGGGGGTCACGCGGGAGACGTCCGCGACCTGGATGGCGCGGTAGCCGTTGGGGTAGCCGCCGGGCAGGGTGCGCGAGATCAGGGCCCATCGGGCTCCGACGCCGAGGACGAAGCCCTCCGTCTCGTCGGCGTAGCGCGGCGACCGGCGGATGTGCACCAGCGTGCGGTCCGTCAGCGCGGCGACCAGATCTGGGCGCAGGCTCGGCTTCTTCTTCCCCATCGCCCTAGTTTTCCATGGGACGCCCCCGGCGCGCGGGAGACGCGGCGAACGAGGCCCCTCCTGGGCCGCGCGGACACCGAGAAGGGCAGGACGGGATGGTAAAGATGGGCCCATGCCTCTCACCGCCACCACGCCCGCCGGCCACCGGCAGATCCTGACCGACGACCTGCTCGGCACCATCAGGTCGCGCGCGGCCGCCGTCGACGCCGAGAACGTCTTCCCGTTCGACGACCTGGCCGACCTGCGCGCGGCCGGCTACCTGACCGCGCTCGTCCCCGAGGAGTTCGGCGGCGCAGGGCTCACGATCGAGGAGATCGCGCTCGAGCAGGCCCGGCTCGCGGGGGCCGCCCCGGCGACCGCGCTGGCGGTCAACATGCACCAGATCTGGCTGGGCGTCGCCCGGCACGTGCACGCGGGCGGGGATGCGTCCTGCGACTTCCTGTTCACCGACGCGATGGCCGGCGAGGTCTTCGCGTTCGGCGTGTCGGAGGCCGGCAACGACCTCGTCCTGTTCGGGTCGATCAGCGAAGCCGCGCCGCAGAGCGACGGCTGCTACGCCTTCACCGGCACCAAGATCTTCACCACGCTCGGGCCGGCCTGGACGCGCTTCGGCACCTTCGGCGCCGACCGCAGCGATCCCGCCAGCCCGGTCAACGTCTGGGCTTTCCTTGACCGCGACGCGGGCGGCATCACGGTGAAGGACGACTGGGACACCCTCGGCATGCGCGGTACCCAGTCGCGCACCACCGTGCTGGACGGCGCCCCCGCCCGGCCCGAGCGCGTGGTGCGGCGCGTCGCCCCGGGCCCGACCGACGACCCGTTCGTGATGGGCATCTTCCTGACCTTCGAGATCCTGCTCGCCGCGGTCTACTACGGCATCGGCCAGCGGGCGATCGAGGTCGCCGTCGAGCTCGTGCAGAAGCGGACGTCCGTGAAGAACGCAGGGGCGCCGTACGCGCACGACCCCGACATCCGCTGGCGCTTGGCGGACGCCGCCATCGAGCAGGACGCCGTGCGCGAACACCTTCTCTCGCTGGCACGCGATCTGGACGCCCGGGCGGATCGTCCGCTGTGGATGCCGCAGGCGTCCTCGTTGAAGAGCCACGCCACCGAGGTCGCGCTGCGCACGGTCGAGAAGGCGATCCGGGCGTCGGGCGGGTCGTCCTACCGCAGCTCCAACGAGCTGTCGCGCCTGTACCGCGACGTCGCCGCCGGGCTGTTCCACCCGAGCGACGACGAGTCCGTGCACGCCGCCTGGGCGAACGCGTTGCTGGGGCCCGTCCCGAAGCCGTGAGCCGCAGGCGTCCGCCTGTCGGCGCCCGACCGGAGCGTCAGCGGCGCGGCGCCGGCGCTGGCGGCCGCAGCGTCAGCAGCGCCAGCGGGGCCAGCGCCACCATCGCGATCACCGACAGCGTGGCGAAGCTGCTCGCGGCCAGCAGCGGGCCGGCGGCGAAGGCCGCGGTCGCGCCGAAGAGGTTCGCCAGGGCGTCCACGCCGCCCTGGGCGGAGGCGCGGTTCTCGTCGGCGACCGCCCCGCTGAACAGGGCCGACGCGGCGACGTTGACGAACGACCACCCCAGTCCGAGCAGGAACAGCGACGCCACGATCCAGCCCAGGTGGTTCGGCTGCAGCGTCCCGATCAGCAGGGACGCCAGGAAGGCGACGATCCCGATCACGATCGTGAGGCGGTGCCCGCCGCGGTCGGCGAGGTAACCGACGACCGGCGCGAGGGCGTACATGCCGACCACGTGCAGGCTGATCGTGAGGCTGACCAACGTGATCGAGCCGCCCTCGTGGATGATGTGCACCGGCGTCATCGTCATGATCGTCACCATCACGATCTGGGCGGTGAGGATCGCGATCACCGCGTAGCGCGCCAGGGAGTTCTCCCGCATGACATGGCCCAGGACGCCGACCCCGCCGCGCTTCTTCCCGGCCCGGATCGGGGCGGACGGCGCGGTCGCGCGCAGCACCTGCAGCGGGTCGGGGCGCAGGGCGAGGAAGACGATGAGGCCTGCCAGCCCGAGGCAGACCGCGGCGATCAGGAAGGCCGCCGCGTACAGGCTCAGGCCGGTGCGGTCCCCCAGCGCCTGGCCCGGGACGCCCAGGTTCGGCCCGAGCACCGAGCCGAGCGTGCCCACCCAGACGACCATCGCCAGCGAGCGACCCTTGTGCTGCGGCAAAGCGAGATCCGTCGCGGCGAACCGTCCCTGCAGGGCCACCGCCGATCCGGCACCCAACAGCAGCAGCCCCACGAACAGCCGCACGACGAGGGAGCCCTGCGCCGCCAGCGCCGTCAACGCGGCGCCCACGGCGGCCGTCCACCAGCCGACGCTCAGGGCCGTGCGGCGTCCGAACCGGGCCGCCAGGTTCCCCAGGGGCAGCCCGAACAGCGCCGCGCCGAGCGTGCTCGCCGTGCGTGCCAGCCCGGCCCAGCCCTCGTTCCTGGTGACCTCGCCGGCCAGCAGCACGCGGATGGACGGCCCGACGCCGACGCCGACCGTGCCGATGATCTGGGTGACGATCAGCACGGCGAGGGTGCGCCGCTGAACCGCGGCGACGTCGGCGGCGCGGGCTTCCGCCGTGGGCTCGTGGTGGTTCACGCGGCTCTTTCGATGGGTTGCGGGCGACGCCTGTCACGGCGGGCCCGCGGCGACGGGGCCCGCGAGGCGTCCCCAGGATCCTAGGCCCCTGAGCCTCCTGCCCCCTGCCCTCTGCCCTTGTGGGGCTCTCCACCGCACCCTTTACACTCGCCCCGTGGGGACGACACCGCACGCCCAACCACCCGGAGACGCCGCGCTGACGGCAGCCTTCGCGCTGGCGCGCGAGCGCTTCGCGGACGGTCTGACCGTCACCGACCTCGCCGACGAGGCCGGCTACAGCCCGTTCCACTTCACCCGCCTCTTCACGGCCGCGCGCCGCGTCCCTCCTGGCCAATACCTCACCGCGCTGCGGATCGAGCAGGCCAAGCGGCTGCTGCTCACCACGTCCGACGCGGTGATCGACGTCGCGACCGCCGTCGGTTTCGACTCCCTGTCGAGCTTCAGCCGTCGCTTCCGCACCGCCGTCGGGGTCACACCGGCCGGGCTGCGAGCGCTCGCCGACCGGGTGTCCGACCGTCCGGTGCGGCCGTTCCGGCTCGGCGGCGATCCGGCTGACCGGGTCACCGTCGTCCCGAACCTTCCCGAACCCGAGCGCGGCCAGGACTGGCAGCTATGGCTGGGCTGGTATGCGCAGCCCGTCCCGGTCGGGTTGCCGAGCGTCGGCGTCCTCACCGAGGGCACCGGGACCGTTCGCCTGCCGCTGTGCCCCGGATCGCCGTGGCTGTTGACCTTCGCGGTCCGCGAGCGCGCCGGCGTCCTCGATCAGCTGGCGCCGTCGCAGCCCCTGGTCGGGCTCCACCCCGAGCCGCTCACCGCGCCGCAGACCGTCACGATCACCTACTTCCGCGCCAACGCGGACGAGTTCCCCCTTCTCAGCGCGCTGCCGAGCATGGATCACCGGCGGCGCTGAGCCCTACCGACTGCGCACGATCGGACAAACCGCACCGGCGTCCGCCCTCGTAGCGTGAAGCCATCGACCTCGATCAAAGGAGAAAGCTCATGTCCCGTCCGCTCGGCACCCCCACCTGGACCGATCTCGGCTCGACCGACCTGACCTCGAGCAAGGCCTTCTACCAGTCCCTGTTCGGCTGGACGTTCCACGACTCCGGCGAGGAGTACGGTCACTACAACATGATCAGCGGCACCGCCGGGCTCGTCGGCGGCGCGATGGACGTCTCGGCCATGACCTGCCCGAACGGCGATCCGATGACCAGCAGCTGGGACGTCTACCTCGAGGTCGACGACGTCGATGCCCGCACCAAGCTCGCCACCGAGCACGGCGCGCACGTCCTCGCTGAGCCCGGAGACGTCGGCGACGCCGGCCGCTTCTCGATGGTCCTCGATCCCACCGACGCGGTCGTCGGTCTGTGGCAGAGCGGCGACACCCAGGGCTACGCCTTCACCGGCGGCGTCGGGACGCCGGTCTGGTTCGAGCTGATGACCCAGCGGTTCCAGGAGTCCGTGGACTTCTACACCGCCGTCTTCGACTTCAAGCCGGCGAAGATGGAGGGGGCCAACTACGTCACCAACGGCGCGGGCGACGACGCCAGCAGCGGCATCTGCGACTCGAACGGCTGGATCCCCGCGGAGATGGGCTCGTTCTGGCGGCTCTACCTCCGCGTGGACGACTGCGACGCCGCCGCGCAGCGGGTGCAGGAGCTGGGCGGGCGCGTTCTGGACGGCCCGGAGGATTCCCCCTTCGGACGCCTCGCCACCGTCGCCGACCCCGCAGGGGCCATGTTCATGATCATCGACACCGAGCGCACCGGCGACCGCGCCTGACCGCCGTCCTGGCTACGTGAGGAGAAACAACATGACCGACGCATCGACCTGTCTCTGGTTCAGCTCCGAGGACGCCCCCAAGGCCATCGAGCTCTACACGACGCTCATCCCCGGTTCCCGGGTCGTCGAGACGCAGCAGTTCGACAACGAGCAGCAGACGGACCACTCCGTGTCCATCTGGACCATCGAGATCGCCGGACGCACCACCCACGTGATGGGCGCGGACCACTCCGAGAGGTTCACGACCGCACACTCGATGTGGCTGATCGTCGACGACCAGGAGCAGCTCGACCGCGTCTGGGACGGCTTCCTGGCCGCCGGCGGCACGGAGATGCAGTGCGGCTGGATCGTCGACCCGTTCGGCCTGCCGTGGCAGGTGCTGCCCGCGGCCTGGGAGCGCCTGACCAGCGGGGATCCCGCCCGGGCCCAGCGCGTCGTCGAGGCGCTGTGGCAGATGGTTCGCATCGACGTCGCCGCCCTGGAGGCCGCTGCACGCGGGTGAAAACGAAACCGAGCGCCCGGACACACCGTCCGGGCGCTCGGCGTTCGGGGACCCGTCAGCGAAGGACGCCGGCGCGGTCGTCCGCCCAGTCCTGCGCGGACGTGACCGGCAGGGTCATCGTCAGCTGGGTGTTCCACGGGTCGCGGGTCACGATGGAGCGGCCGTCGTCAGCGAAATCGACGCCGCGGGCACGCAGACGTGCGGCGAAGCCATCCAGCGCGGCGCGGTCGGGGACGGTGATCGACACGTCGCCCAGGCCCAGGGACGCGGCGCGCGGGCCGGCGCCGTAGCTGTTCCAGACGTTCACCGCGATGTGGTGGTGGTAGCCGCCGGCGGAGACGAACAGGGCGCTGGGGATGCCGGAGAACGTGATGTCGAAGCCGACCGTGTTCACGTAGAAGTCGCGCGCGCGGTCGACGTCGCCGACCTGCAGGTGGACGTGGCCGACCCTGCCCTGCTGGTCCGTCACAGCGTCCAGCACGGCGCGGTCGAGGTGCTGGTTGAGGTACGCGCGCGGGTCGAGGTAGGTGGTGTCCATCTGGGTCTGGCCGTCGATGATCGTCCAGGTGTCGCGCGGACGGTCCCGGTAGAGCTCGATGCCGTTGCCCTCGGGGTCGGTGAAGTAAAAGGCCTCGCTGACCAGGTGGTCGCTGGAGCCGACGAAGCGGCTGCGGGGCTCGGACGCCGCGCGGTACACCGTCGCCGCCAGGCTCTCCTGCGAGTCGAAAAGGAACGCGCTGTGGTACAGGCCGGCCTGCGCCGGATCCACGCCCGGGAGGTCCGGGGAACTCACCAGGCGCACCATCGGGGTGTCCCCGCGGCCCAGCACCCGCTGGACGTCGCGGCGTCCGGCCTTCTCGGCCAGCGGCTCCAGCGCGAGGGCCAACTCGTAGTAGGAGGCCATGTTCTCCAGGTCGCCCGCGATGAGGGTGACGGCGTCCATGGACGCGGCGTCATCGAGGTGCGCGTGGTCGCCCGGATCGGCGTCGGTGGACGCCTGGACGTAGCCCACGTGATCGGTGACGTCCTCGGCACCAGGGTCGAGGCGGCCGGACAGGGACGACGCGGGAGCGCTGGTTTCGTTCATGTCCAAGACAACGCCCCGGGGTCGACGACGATTCCGCGATGACGGACTGTACTTTCACTTTCAACGATTGAGGGTTCACTTAACGGACCCGGCCCGCCCCCGCCTGCCAGGGGTCAGTGGATGCCGCCGCGCGCGGCGATCTGCTCCGCGATCCAGCGGGCGGTCTCGCGGCGGCAGATGCCGGGATCCTCGAAGTGCACGCCGAAGATGCTCGTGATCTCGGTGAGCGTGGGGATGCCCTCGAGCGACGCGATGGCGTCCGCCTCGGCGCTGTACTCGTCATGCGGAGCGCCGGCGGCGATGAGCCCGGCGGGGTCCGCCTCGGCCAGAATCGTGATGAGCGCGTCGCGCGAGATAGCCATGCCCGGAGCCTAACCGGCCCGCACGAACAACTCCGTCACGCCCGGTAGAACGCCGCGGCGTTACCCCAGAACACGGCCGGGATCTCGTCCGGCTCGAGGACGCCGCGGACGATCTCGAGGTCGGCGTCCTCGAACGGCCGCCGGGCCCGCGTCGAGGGCAGGTCGGTGCCGAGCATCAGCGCGGTGGGGTCGGCGTCCATGATCGCCCGCACCGTGGTGGCCGGGTCGAGCTCGACGCGTCCGAAGCCGGTGGCCTTCACCTTCACGCCCCGCTCGACCAGCCGCAGCAGCGTCGGCAACCCGTCGGCGTGCAGGCCCAGGTGGTCGATGCTGACGGCCGGGAGGGCGGCGATGCGGCGGAAGAGGCCGGGCAGTGCGCGGGCGTCGATGTACAGCTCGCAATGCCAGCCGGCCAGGTCGAAGACGCGCCGCGCCAGCCCCTCCAGGTCGTCCAGGGACGCGGATCCGCCCCGCCGCACGTTGAACCGGACGGCCCGCACCCCCGCCTCGTGCAGGCGCACGATCTCGTGGTCCGGGGTGTCGGCGGGGATCTGCGTGACCCCGACGAAGGACGGCCCCAGCGCGCGCAGCGCCCCGACGAGGTAACCCTGGTCGAACGCCTGGAACGATCCCGAGACCACGGCCCCGCCGGCGATCGGCAGCGCGGCGGTGCGCGCCCGGTAGTCGTCCACGGTGAACGGGTCGGGCAGGTACCCGTCGTTCTCCACCAGGGGATAGGCGGGGTCGATGATGTGCAGGTGGGCGTCGAAGATCGGCTGGGTCATGCGAGCCCCTCCCTCCCGTGCCGGGTGGATGCCAGACCGGGTGCGGTGCGCGGACCCGGCCCCCGGCAACGCCGGTCGGAACTCCCGCATCGGCAGCGCGTTCGGTGCGCCGCTCCTTCCCCGTGGCCCTCAGCGTAGCCGCGACCGGGCAACGCGTCGTTCGCGGCTGTGCCGCTCCCCCACCGGGTGGGCGATCACCTTCGACGCTGGGCGCGCCTCGCCCGGGACCCCTATCGTGTTCGCCATGACCCAGGGACAGCCCCAGGGGCGCCCGACCTCCGTCCCCGACAGGCTCATCGTCACGGTCGCCGCTGCGGTGTGGATCGCCGGGACGCTCGTGGGCATGGGCTGGGTGGGCCAGGCCCCGGACGCCGCGCAGGGCGAGGGGTTGTTCTCCGACCACGCCACCCTGCTCGCGCCGTACAGGCCCGCGTTCTCGATCTGGCCCGTGATCTACGTCTTCCTGGCCGGATACGTCGTGTGGCAGTGGCTCCCGGTCGCCGCGCGCTCGCGGTGGGCCGCCGCGACCCGGTGGCCCGCCGCGGCGTCCCTGGCCTTGAACGGGCTGTGGTTGGTGGTGGTCTACCAGGGCTGGATCGGTGGGTCGGTCGTGGTGATGGCCGCGCTTCTGGTCTCGCTGGGCGTGCTCGTCCTCCGGCTCGACGCGCTGCCGCCCGAGGGCTGGTCGAGCCAGGTGTTCCTGGGCGCCACGTTCGGCCTCTATCTGGGATGGATCTGCGTCGCCACGGGCGCGAACATCGAGTCCTGGCTGGCCGCGCTGGGGGTCGCCCAGGGTGGCGGGCCGGCGACGGCGCTGGCCGCGGGGATCATCGCGTTGGTGGTCGTCATCGCCCTCGCGCTGCTGCGCCGGACCCCGCATCCGGTGACCCGGTGGGCGTTCGTCGCGGCGGTCGTCTGGGGGCTCGCCTGGGTCGCCGTCGGACGCCTGCGGGGCATCCTGGTGAACGGGGTCGTGTCGGTGGTCGCGGTCATCGCCGCCGTGATGGTGGTGGTGATGGCCGCGGCGGTACGAGCCGACCGGACGCCCACGCCCCAGCCCAGAAGCTAATCAGGGGGCGGGACGCTCGCGCGTTCCCAGCCCTCGACCGCACCGGCCACGACTCGGAAGAGCGGGTGCGCGGACGGGCGTCCCAGCCTCGGCAGCCACGCGGCGTCCCGGTTCCGGACCTTCGCCACGAGGAGGTCGAACTCCAGCTCCAGCTGGCCGCGGGTCACCGTCAGCGACCCGGCGTCCGCGGGCTCGGACGCGATGAGGCTTGTGTTGAAGTGGTAGCCGCGGACGGCGGCCTCGTCCGCGAGCGGCAAGAGCCAGCCGGCGATCAATGCCGCGGGCTGGCCGCCCTCCCGGAACCTCTCCAGCTGCGGGTGGTGGCGGTAGCCCTTCGTCCTGCCCTGCAGCACCTTCTGCGCGAGCAGGCCCTCGCGCCAGCCGGCCACGAGCGCCGCGCGATCCAGCAGGCTCGGGTGAAGGCTCCACAGCCGCATGACCACCTCGGTTTCTCGGGACTGTCGCCCGTAGGTGCGATACTGGCGTCCCGTCCCGGACGAGAGGAACGCCATGGCCGACGCGACCACGAACGTCATTATCGTCGGCGGCGGCCCGGTCGGGCTCGCGGCGGGGCTGTTGCTGGCGGCGCAGGGCCGCACGGTCACGATCGCCGAGGCCAGGGACGAACCGGTCCTCAGCGACGCGAACAGCTACCCCATCGGCGTCAACCCGCGCGGAAAGCAGGCGCTGCGGCGCATCGATCCCGCGCTGGAGGACGTGCTCGGCGAGCACTCCGAGACGGTCGCGGGCTGGCGGATCTACGCCGGAGGACGCCTCGTCGCGAAGCTCGCCAGCGGCACGGTCGTCTCGACGACGCGGGCGGCGCTGACGCGCATCCTGTGGGAGCGAGCGTCCACGGACCCGAACGTCACGCTCCTGACCGGGCACAAGCTCGCCGGGCTCGACGTCGCCGCCCGGACGCTGACCTTCGACACCGCCGGGGGCCCCGTGACGTGGGACGCCGCGCAGGCGCGCGTGATCGCGGCCGACGGCGTCTGGTCGGCCGCCCGCCGGAGCCTGGCCGCGCAGCTCCCCGGCTTCGCCCCGCGCGTGGACGAGTGGGGGCTGAGCTTCCGCGTCCTGTATTCCGCACCCGGGGCCGCGGCGCCCGGCCTGGACCCCTCGCTGCATTACATCTTCGGCGGCAAGGGCATCTACACCGCCACGCTCGCGGACGGCGTCTGGGGCGTCGTCACCACCGCGGTGCACGGCTCGGACGAGGAGGAGCTGCTGAGTGCCACGGCGGCGACGCCCGAGCGCGTCCGGGCGCTGCAACGTTTCGTCGCCCAGCACGCTCCCCTCGCGGCTCCGCTGCTCACCGAGCAGGACTACGCCGATTACTTCACGCGGGGATCGTTCACCGGGGCGGTCGTGCGGTGCCCGACGCTCAACGCCGGCGAGTGGTTGGTGCTGATCGGGGACGCCGCGCACGCGGTGATCCCGCCCACCGGCGAGGGCGTCAACGCCGGGCTCGAGGATGCCTACCTGCTCGCCGAGCACCTCGCGTCCGGGTCGGCCACGCCGTTCGCCGACTTCAGCGCAGCCCGGACGCCGGACCTGGACGCCCTGGCCGCCTACGCGTGGCACCTGATGCAGAACGTGAGGTCCACCGACCCGGCGTTCCGGGTCGCGAACGTGGTGATGCGCATCCTGACCGCGGCCGGGCGCCCGTTCGGCGCGAAGGCCAGCCTCGTGGAGGACGCGTTGTTCGGGCCGCAGTCCGACCGGACGCCGTACCGCGAGATCCTGCAGCCGTGGCTGGATCAGCGGGACCGCGTGTTCCCGGTCGTGTACCGCATCGTCCAAGCCGTCCGCGGGGTGGCCCGCACCGTTCGACGTCGCTAGCCGTCCCGATCGGACACGGCGACGTGGTCCCCGGGGGCGTGCTCCGTCATCAGGTGGCGGGCCAGGTCGTGGATTCGTTGGACCGCCTGCGGTGGGTCGAGGACGCGGATGTGGTCGCCGAATTGCAGGAGTTGGCGCACGGACTCGACATCGGGGTAGGCGACGGTGATGGTGACCCACCCGTCGGCGGGCTCGGTCACGTCGGTGAGGCGGGTTCCGAGGATCCTGGCCGCCAGGTCCAATCGGGTGGCGCGCAGTCGGGCACGGATCTCGACGGACGCGGTCGAGGCGAACGAGGTGAGCAGTTCGCTCCAAACGCTGGCGAGGGATTGGTCGGGTCGCACGTGCGCGGCCTCGTCGAGGACCTCATGGCTGACGATGCGGGTCGCGTTGAACATGCGGGGCTCGCCCGCGACGTCGCCGACCAGGTACCAGGCCGCCTGCTTGCTGACCAGGCCGTAGGGGTCCACGAGGTAGGTGTCGGTGGACGCGCGGCCGCTGTGCCGATAGGCGATGACGACGCGACGACCGCGCCGAGCCGCCGCCAGGAGCGTGGAGAGTTCGAGCGTCGAGGGCGGCGTGAACCACCCGGAGCCGTCGATCATGAGGACGTCTGCCAAAGACGCGGCGTCCGAGGAGAGGCGGCGCGTCGCTGCGTTGAGCTTGTGGTGCGCTTGCGCACTGACAGGGCCGAGGCCGATCTGGGACAGCTGCTCCGTGTTGAAACCCACGGCGCTCAGGAGCTGGAGCTCCTGGGGCTCGAAGCGGGACAAGTCGAGTCGCGCCCGCGTGTCGAGCACGATCCCCCCGTGGCGACCTCGCTCCGCGTAGACCGGCACCCCCGCGGCGGACAAGGATTCGACATCGCGCAGGATGGTGCGGGTCGATACCTCGAAGCGATCGGCGAGTTGTTGCGTGGTCATGCGAACGTGCACCTGGAGCAGCAGGACGATCGCCATCAGCCGAGACGCCTTCATGCAGACATTCTCCTCGAATACATGACAGGAACTGTCGCGTATGGGTCCTTGACTGGGTCCCGTCAAAGGAAACCTTCGACGAGAGGACCGTCATGCCGGCACCCAACCTGTTCCTGATCTACGTCCAGGACGCGGAGCGCTCCACCGCGTTCTACAGCGACTTGTTCGACATCGAGCCCAGCTTCACCAGTCCGCGCTATGTCGCGTTCGAGGTGGCTCCGAGCGTCTTGTTCGCGATCTGGACCGGGCGCAACGAGCACGCCACCCCCGAGACGCCGCGCACCAGCGAGATCGGTCTGATGGTCCCGCGCTCGGCTGCGGCCGTCGATGACATCTACCAGCAGTGGGTCGCCAAGGGCGTCCGCGTGGTCGAAGAGCCCCGCGACGACGTGTTCGGCCGCACCTTCGTGGTCGCCGACCCCGACGGGAACCTCATCCGCGTCAGCCCCACCGACTGACCCTCAGCGGACGCGGCAGGCGGCGGCCACCCGGGATCACCGGGTGGCCGCCGCACTGTGGGAACTGGTCGAGGGTGATGCGGCCGGAGGCCGTCACTTCTCCTGCAGCAGGCTCAGCCGCTCCAGGTACTCGTCGGGCGTGATGTCGCCGTTGGCGAGGCGCTGCGCGAGCACCGCCTCGGGGTCGTTGCGCCGGCAACACGCGCGGCCTCGGTCGGGGGCGCCGGCGGGGTCCCAGACGAACGGACCGATGCGTCCGGTGTTCTTCAACATGAGGACGAAGATGACGATGGCGAGAACGAGGAACATGTCTTACTCCTTGTCAGAATCGGGTCGGCGGAGGACGGAGGTGCGGGTGAGGTACTCCTCGGTGGTGATGTCGCCGGCGGCGAGCTTGGCCTTCAGGCTCGCCAGGGCGTCGTCCTCGGGGGTGCGGTGGGACGCGGTGGGACGCCCGCCCGAGCCGGCCCAGCGGACCGGGCCGACGCGGCCGTGGCGCAGCAGCATGATCGCCAGCACGACGATCAGCAGGGCGGTCAGGAAACCGCCGAACAGGTGGGGCCCGAAGGCTCCGGCCCCATGGAGGGGAATCAGCAAGGTGTTCATGTCTCCATCGAACGCTCGCGGCTCCTCGCGCTCATCGGCCCGGCCGACGATTCCGCGTAGCGTCCGGATGCGCCGCGTGACGGAGCGCGCTGTACGTCATCGGGCCGATGCCCACGGCCGATCCCCTGCGTAGGCTCCCCCTCGTGAGCACCCTGGCCCCCACCACCGGACGGCCCCGCGCGGAGTGGCGATCGTGGCTGCGCCGGGGGATCCTCGCGGTCTTCGCCGGCTCGACGATGCGGCTCGGCTGGCGCATCGAGCAGTCGCACGAGGCGTCACCGTCGTGGCCGCGAGTGGGACGGCTTGAGCCCGTCGACCTCGCCCCCATGCCGCCCGGCGTCGTCGCGTCCGTGATCGCCGCCGCGGTGGCGTTGCTCCTCGTCGACACGCTGCCGCGCTGGGCCGCGACCGTCGTGTTCGCCGCCTGCACGGGCTACCTCGTGCTCGGCGGACCGCCGTTCGGGGCCATGCCGGCCCTGGCTGTCGCGTGCGCGGCGATCACGCGGAGGCTCACGATTCGACGAACGTGGCCGTGGCTGCTCGCCGTGATCCCGGTCTACCTGCTCGCCGGCTGGGACGAACCGTCCCTGGGGCTGGGCGACCTGCGCGGCTGGGGGTCGCTCGCGTCCGTCGTCATGTGGACGTTCGTCCCCACCCTCATCGGGCTCCTCGCCCAGGGACGCCGCGAGGCGCATGCCCGCGCCCGCGCCGAGGAGCTGGCCCAAGCGGCGGCAGCCGAGCGGCTGCGGGTGGCGCGCGACATCCACGACGTGGTGGGGCATTCGCTGTCGATGATCTCGTTGCAGTCCGGCGTCGCTCTCAAGGTGCTGGACGCCGACCCTGCCCAAGCGCGCGCGTCCCTGGAGGCGATCCGGGGCTCGTCGAAGGACGCCCTCGCGGAGCTCCGCAGAACGCTCGGGGTGTTCCGCGACGAGGCCCCGCTCTCCCCCACGCCCGGGCTCGGCGCCCTGCCGGCGCTCGTCGACCAGGTGCGCGTGGGCGGCGTCCCGGTGGAGCTCGCCTTGCCCGAGCCGGGCGCGCCCGTCCCTCAGGCCACCCAGGCCGTCGCGTACCGGGTGGTGCAGGAGGCGCTGACGAACGCGGTCCGGCACGCGCCGGGGGCGTCCGTTCGGGTCACCGTCCGCAGGGACGACAGCCTCACGGTGACGGTCGCCGACGACGGCCGGCCGCTGGCCACCCCGCCGGTCGAGGGGTCCGGGCTGCGCGGGATGCGCGAGCGCGTCACGACCCTCGGGGGCACGCTCACGGTCACGCCGGGCACGCGCGGGCTGATCGTCGAGGCCGTCCTCCCCCTGGAGGAACCGCGATGACCGATCCGATCCGCGTCCTGATCGCCGAGACCGCCCTCTCTCTGGAGGAACCGCGATGACCGATCCGATCCGCGTCCTGATCGCCGACGACCAGCCGCTGGTCCGCATGGGGCTGCGGGCTCTCATCGCGGCCGAGCCCGGCCTCGAACTGGTCGGAGAGGCCGAGGACGGCCGCGAAGCCGTCGTTCTGGCCCGCCAGACGAGCCCGGACGTGGCGCTGCTCGACATCCGCATGCCGCACTCCGACGGCCTGGCCGCCCTTCGGGAGATCTCGGCCGACCCGCGGCTGGGCGGTACCCACGTCGTCATGCTCACCACGTTCGCGCTGGACGAGTACGTCTTCGCCGCGCTGGAGGGCGGTGCCGCCGGCTTCATCGTCAAAGACGCCGACCCCGACGACATCCTGCGCGCGGTGCGGGCGGCGACGTCCGGGGAGGCGCTGCTCTCGCCCCAGGTCACCCGGGCCGTCATCGGCCGGTTCGCCGGACGGCGTCCGGTCACCGACCACGCCCCGCATCCCGGCCTGGACGACCTCACCGAGCGCGAGCGTGAGGTGCTCGAGCTGATCGCGGAGGGCCTCAACAACGACGAGATCGCCGAGCGGTTGTTCATCTCCAAGGCGACCGCGCGCACCCATGTCGGGCACATCCTCACCAAGCTGGGCGCCCGCGACCGGGCTCAACTCGTGGTGATCGCTCACCGCGCCGGGCTCGGCTGAGCTGGTGACCTGTGCCGGCACGAACTCGGCCTGCTCGTCGAAACGTCTCGTTGTGGTCGTCATGCTTGCCCCTTCGACGCCGCCGCCCAGCGCCCGGCGTCAGTCCGGCGGTGAGCTTCGAAGCATAACGGGATTATCCTGCCACCAGAATTTTCGCCTCTCGGCTCCCGACCCTGTGACTAGGGGAT
The DNA here is from genome assembly GCF_000826085.1 of Nigerium massiliense. Lineage (GTDB taxonomy): Bacteria > Actinomycetota > Actinomycetes > Propionibacteriales > Propionibacteriaceae > Propioniciclava > Propioniciclava massiliense. Next base: position 1,202,538 of record NZ_CCYM01000003.1, read on the forward strand.
ACGCGACGGGCTGCCGGCACTCCGCGCAGCGAGTGGCAGGATAATCCCGTTATGCCCGCGACACGGGGCCTCGCTCGCCCTCGTCAGCGAGCGGCAGACTGAGGAAGCGAGCGGGCAGACTGAGGATCGACCGGTTCCGCGACCGCCGGGCACCGACAGGAGGACAGATGACCCCCGAGCAGACGACCACCCTCGACCGCCTCCGTGCACTGCTGACCCAGGACGCCGGAGTGCGGGACGTCCGCGAGGTCTCGATGTTTGGCGGCCGGTCGGTGATGGTCAACGGCAAGATGATCGTCAGTGTCCGCAAGGACGGCGGCCTGCTGCTGCGAGTGGACGCCTCCCGGCACGACGAACTGCTGGACGAACCGGGAGCGAACCCGGCGACCATGGGCCGCGACCGGCGCGACATGGGACCCGGCTGGATCGAGATCGAGCCGGCCGCGATCAGCGACGACACGGACCTGGCGAGGTGGATCGCCCTCGCGCTGGAGTACAACCGGGTCGTGACCGGTGGAACGGCGGAGCCCGACCCCGGCGCTGGATCTCGCTAGCCGTTGCGCCCTGGGCGTCCCGATCGCTCCACCCGGCCCGACCAACGCGGCCTCGCTCGCCGTTGCCCCCTCCGTCGCATCCTGGGACCTCGAGCCTGCCCCCGGAACCCTCTGATATCACGGGGCGATGTTCTCTTTCGCGCTGTCGCCGCTGTTCGCCGGCGTGACGTCCTCCCCGGTCCGCGACGTCCTGGCGCTCCTGGCGCGCACCGACGTCATCTGGTTCGCGGGCGGCACCCCCGACCCCGCGCTGTTCGAGTTGGACGACATCGCCGGCTGCTACGAGCACGTCTTCTCCACCCAGGGACGCCGCGCGCTGCAGTACGCGTCCACCGAAGGGGAGCCGGAACTACGCGAGCAGGCCGCGCGACGCCTGTCGCGCCACTGCCCACCACGGCGGACGACGTGCAGGTGACCTCCGGCAGCCAGGAGGGCCTCTCCATCGTGGCGCAGACCCTCCTCGCGCCCGGGGACGTCGTGCTGGTCGAGCAACCCACCTACCTCGCCGCGCTCCAGGCCTTCCACCTGACCGGCGCCGACATCGTCCCCGTCGCGACCGACGACGACGGCGTCCTGCCCGACGACCTCGAGGCGAAGATCGCCGAGTACCGGCCCAAGTTCGTCTACCTCATCCCGACGTTCCAGAACCCCACCGGGCGCACCATGCCACAGGGCGCCGCGAACTCGTGGCGGAGGCGCTGCAGCGCACCGGCACCGCCCTGCTCGAGGACGACCCCTACAGCGAACTGCGCTTCGACGGCGACCCCGTCGCCCCGATCGCCGCGATCTCCGGCATGGCGGCCCAGACGATCCTGCTGAACTCGGCCTCCAAGACCATCGCGCCGGGCACCCGCGTCGGCTGGCTCCGCGCGGAGGGGGACGTCCTGCGCTCGCTGGCGATCGCCAAGCAGGCGGTCGGCCTGCAGAGCCCGGTCCCGGAGCAGCTCGTCATCGCGCGCTACCTGGCCACCTGCGACCTGGACGCCCACGTGCGCCGCGTCGCCGACGTCTACCGCACCCGGCGCGACGCCCTCGTGGCCGCGCTCGCGCGGACGCTCCCGAGCACCGCGCGCGTCACCCGGCCCCAGGGCGGCATGTTCTGCTGGGTCGATCCCGGCAACGCAACCGACACGGACGCGCTGCTCCCCCGCGCCGTCGACAACGGCGTCGCCTGGGTCCCCGGGTACGCCTTCTACGCCGCCGCGCCCAACCGCGCGACCATGCGCCTGTCTTTCGTCACCAACCCTGTGGACGTGATCGACGAGGGGGTCCGGCGGATCGGCACGACACTCGGACGCTAGGGGCTTAGTTGGACGCGCGTGGCGCGATGACCCCCAGGTTGGGCAAGGAAGGCTTCACGGCCGCCCCGATGTAGGCAATCGTCTGATCGTGCATTCGCAAGCGTTGACGGCAGGCCACTGCTCGAGGCCCACCTCGGCGTAGACGGGACCCCACTCGGCGGCCTCCAACAGGACCATCTCGTACGGTGCCGGGATGTTGTCGGAGTCGAGGCACCAGATCTCCTCGCAGCCCGCGTACGGGCCGCTTGAGCCAGTGTGGAGCTGCCCAAGGGTGACGTCCTCGGCGTCCGCGCAGTCGTCCCGCTAGCCTTCTAGGCGGCAGTTGTTGTAGTAGGCGAGGCATGCGGGCCAGACTCGCGGGGTCGTGCCGGTGATCGTGGTTGGTGCGGACATGGTTAGGCACTCCTGACGGGTGCGGCGATCGCTGTCGCGGGGCTTCCCTGCACCGCGTCAGCGGTGCTCCCGCCTACTCGTCACGGGGCAACCGGCCCCCGCTGGCTCGGAACCACTCAGGCGCCGCCGCCCAGTCCTCGGGGTGGGAAATGGGCAGGAGGCGGTGCTGCTGCTCGTGGGTGCTGTCGTACGGGGTGCTCTCGTCGTGCTTCATGCGGGTGTGGTCCTTGATGAGCAGCATCTCAATCACCTGGGCGGCGGTCTGTAGATCAGTTGCGATCGACCCGGCGACGACGTCCGCTGGCGCGCTGACACGGCCCTGGCCGTCCCTGTCAACGTAGAAGCCCTCCTGAGCAGCCAGCGCCAAAGCCTCGCGCAGAGAGGCGTGCTGGTCGACGTCGACGAGGCAAACACACGTGTCGTAACCCTTGTCGCGCGCGGCGCCATCATCTCGCAACTGGACGCACTTCTCGATCACCTTCCGTGGGTCCTTGCCCGCCCCGACCGACCACCGTCGCAGTGTCTCGACTGCGGAGATGGGCGGCGAGCCGTTCAACGTACTGTGGTTCGGTCTGTCTGCCCTCGGAAACGACGAGGATGCGCGTCACAAGCCTGCGGGTCGGCCTCGCGGCTTGACGCTTCGGCCTCCTTTGACCTCCCATCAGCTACTCCAACCCCGTGGTCACCAGCGCCCCGAAGAGGCTCGGCGACAGACGAGGCGTCCCGCCATACCTCCCCGTCAGGTACCTCTTGGCCACATTGGCATCGGCATGGCGCGGGAAGTCGGCCAAACTCGTCAACTCAGTGACACCCTCGACGCTCTTGTCTGTGAACCACACCTGCTCCGGCTCGAGTGCCACCTCGCTCAGGGGAGAAAGGACATAGGACTCATGGCTGGTGAAAACGATTTGGCCCCCTCGCACGTTGACCTCGCTGTCCGCGAAGGCACCCAGGAGCAGGTCGAGCAGATGCGGATGCAAGCTGGCATCAATCTCATCGACGAGAATAAGCCCCCCCGTTCGGAGAGCCTCCAGAGCCGGGACCGCCGTGGCCAACCATGCCACCGTGCCATCGCTCTCGTCATGAATTGAGAACGGAGTGCAGTCTGCGTCAGCGCCCCGGTGTGTGAACAACAGTCGGCGCACGACCGACTCGAGCAGCGGTTAATCCAGGTTATCCGGCCCCTCCGCAGGCTCGCCCTCGGACTCCCCTCTCGGCTCCTCATCCACATTCATCGCTCGCATGAAGTTGCTAAAGGCCGCGCGTATGTGCTCCGGCATATCTCGCTCCTCCAACGAGACGTCGGTTACACCGATGTCGGCGACTTGGAGAAGGGACTGCAGATCCGTGAACGTGACGGAGCCGTCAGCGAGCATGTCGGCGATAGCCGCAAGTCTTGCTTCGCGGTGGGAGTGGTGCACCAGCACCAGGTCGACGTGCTCCGTCAGTTCAACGGCCACCGCATGGAAGGGGGATCTCGGCAGCTGGAGTGCGCGACTCAACACCAGCTCGCGGTCGGTCACCTCAGCGGAGGGCCTCAGCGTCTTCTCGGCACGATCGCGATCGAGCAGGGTGCGCCACCGGCTGGTCGGCACGTCGCGCAGCCACTCGCGCTTGACCCCACGCGCGTCGATCTCAAAGCCGTACGCGTGCCTTCTACCATCTACGACGAACTCCAACTCATACGTGCTGCTGGCGTCACGGCTTGCGGCCTCAAGACGGAAGGGCACCCGACGCATCGTGCGCGAAGCCTGCCAAGCCGTCGAGGACTCGGCGACAGCCGCCAGGGCGAAGTGGAGTGCGTCAACCACGGCTGACTTGCCCGTCCCGTTGCCCCCGAAAATACCCGCGATGCGGTAGGTGGCTGCCAACCAGTCGCCATCCTTCGGCTGCAGGGTCCGAAGGCTCGGGCGTGTGAGGTCCAGACTGACCTCGTCCCGGATGCTTCGGTGATTGCGCACCGTGAACTTGAGCAGGATCATGGACGCAAGGCATCACGCCAAGCCCGCCTTCTCGCGCGAAAACCGTTCAAAAGCGGCCGGTTAGACCTTTTTGCTCTCCCAACGATCCTCGGGATGCCGGACTTGAGTCACAGCCGGCTCATAGGTTAAATCGGAACTCCACCACGTTCGGTAGCCGAATAACCTTTGACGTAGATCGACTCCATGAGTGCTGAGCCTCGGCGGGCCGCCGTCTACATGCGGATCTCTCAGGATCGCGAGAACCGTCGCCTGGTGTGGACCGCGACAGGGAGGACGCCGAGGCGCTCATCAAGGCTAGCGGATGGACTCCAGCAGGGGACTACGAGGACAACGACATCTCCGGCAGTGGAGTTCTCCGATGGCGCCATCGCCCCCGCCCTGCTGAGCGAGGATCTGACGGTGGGCCCCACACGACCGCGGCGGGCACGCGCCTGCCGGCCGCGCGGCGGGCAATCGCGGCGGCGCTGGCCGGTGCCAGCGGCGGCCCGAACGGCCCGGACGGCTTCCGGGTCACCGGGCGGCGCCCGCCCCCGCCACCACGAGGTCGATGAGCGTGCGGAGCACCACATCGACGTCCTCGCCGTCGATCCGTCTCTGCCGGGAGCGGTTGAGCTCGGCCAGCACCCCGGCGACGATGAGGCGGGCGCCGGCCGCCGCAGCCGCACCGGGCTCCTCGCCGGCAGTGCCTGTCGCACCGTCCCGCGCCGCTCCGATCGCACCGGAAGCGTCGGCTCGGCCGTCCTGCAGGCGCGCGGCGATCTTCTCTTCGAGGCGATCGACGTGGTCGAGGACCCGCCGGCGATGCGGCATGTCCGCACCGAAGAGGATCTCGCGTGCGACCCACGTCGCAAGCTCGGACCAGCGCCGCATCGCGGTGACGAGCGGCGAGATCAGCTCCGCAATCCGGTCCGCGGTCTCCCCGCCCGCCGTCGCGGCGCCGGGCGCGGCGAACGCAGAGAGCGAAGGAGTGGTCGTCGCGCGCTCGTGGGCTCCCCAGAGCGCATCGACGACCATCATGAGCAGCTCGACTTTCGTCGCCGCGTACTGGAAGACAGTGCCCTCGGCCACATCCGCCGCGCGCGCGACCTCGCTCATCGAGGTCCGCTCGAAACCGCGCTCCTCGAACAGCGCGCGCGCCGCGGCGAGGATGCGGGCGCGCTTCTCCGCCTTCGCCCGCTCGCGCCTGCCCAGCGTCGCCGAGGGCGCCAGCTCCGTGTCATCCCGAGTGTCCATGCGGCCATTGTAGTCGACTCAATTCTGAGTACACTCAATATCGAGGCCGGGTGATCGGCATCCGGCACGCGACGGGAAGGATGGATCATGCAGCACACGGCAGGTAACTACGAGGCGTTCGCGCGTCCCCGCCCCGCACAGCACGCGCAGGAGACGAAGGCCTACATCGTCGGCAGCGGGCTGGCCGGGCTCGCGGCGGCCGTCTTCCTCATCCGCGACGCCGGGGTCCCCGGCGCCAACGTTACGATCCTCGAGAAGGGCGAGATCGCCGGCGGTGCGCTCGACGGCCTCGACGTCCCGGAGAAGGGCTTCGTCATCCGCGGCGGCCGGGAGCTGGAGAACCACATGGAGTGCCTGTGGGACATGATGCGCTCCATCCCCTCCCTGGAGCTCGAGGACGCCTCCGTGCTCGACGAGTTCTACTGGCTCAACAAGGACGACCCCAACTACTCGCTGCGCCGCGCCACCGTGCGCCGGGGCGAGGACGCCGGCCACGAGGGCCGCTTCGACCTGCCGAAGCGGGCGCAGAAGGACCTGTTGAAGATCTTCCTCGCCGAGCGTGCGGAGATGGAGGGCAAGCGCATCGACGAGGTGATGGGCCGCGAGTTCCTCGACTCGCCGTTCTGGATGTACTGGCGGACGATGTTCGCCTTCGAGGAGTGGCACTCCGCGCTCGAGTTCAAGCTCTACCTCCACCGCTTCATCCACCACATCGGCGGGCTACCCGACTTCACGGCGCTGAAGTTCACGAAGTACAACCAGTACGAGTCCTTCGTCCTGCCGCTCATGCACTACCTCACCGAGCACGGCGTCGTCTTCCGCTCCGGCACCGAGGTCCTCGATGTGGACTTCGCCCACCGCAACGGCGAGATCCGCGCCACCGCGATCCGCTGCCGCCGCGACGGCGCCGAGGAGACCATCGAGCTCGGCGAGCACGACCTCGCGCTCATGACGATCGGCTCGCTCGTGGACAACTCCGATGACGGCGACCACCACACGCCCGCAGCCCTCAACGAGGGCCCGGCCCCGGCCTGGGACCTGTGGAAGCGCATCGCGAAGAAGGACCCGGCGTTCGGGCGCCCGGAGGTCTTCTGCTCCTCGATCGAGGAGACGAAGTGGGAATCGGCCACCGTCACGACGCTCGATGAGCGCATCCCCGCCTACATCGAGCGCATCGCCCAGCGCGATCCGTTCAGCGGCCGCGTGGTCACCGGCGGCATCGTCACCGCCGAGGACTCCTCCTGGCTGCTGAGCTGGACGGTCAATCGCCAGCCGCACTTCAAGAAGCAGCCGAAGGATCAGATCGTCGTCTGGGTCTACGGTCTGTTCGTCGACGTCGACGGCGACTACGTGAAGAAGCCCCTGGCGCAGTGCACCGGCGAGGAGATCACCCAGGAGTGGCTCTACCACCTGGGCGTGCCCGTCGATGAGATCCCCGAGCTCGCGGCGACCGGCGCCCGGTGCGTGCCGGTCATGATGCCCTACGTGACGAGCTTCTTCATGCCCCGCCGCGCGGGTGACCGGCCGCAGGTCGTGCCGGAGGGGGCGGCGAACTTCGCGTTCCTCGGGCAGTTCGCGGAGACCGGCCGCGACACGATCTTCACGACCGAGTACTCGGTGCGCACCGGCATGGAGGCCGTCTACCAACTCCTCGACGTGGAGCGCGGCGTGCCGGAGACCTGGGGCTCCACGTACGATGTGCGCGACCTGCTCGAGGCCTCGGCGCGCATGCGCGACGGCAAGAAGGTGGGGATGCCCGGCCCGGCCGCGCTGCGCGGCTACCTGCGCGGCAGGCTCGAGCACGGGGAGATCGGCCAGCTCCTCGAGGAGCACGGCCTCATCTGAGTCCCGCCCACCGCGGGTGCGCCTCGGGCCCAGCCCCGAGGCGCACCTAGGCTGGTCCCATGTCGCCCACCCCGCCTGCCTGCTTTTCGACGAGACGTAGCGAAGGATGCCGAGCACCAGGGCGGACTGGAATCCGGTGCCGCGCTCGGTGATCGGCACCACGACGTCGTCGTGACTGGTGATCACTGCTTCTCGGAGCATTCCGCGAAGCGCGTGCTGGGGCGCAGACAGGTCGACTCCGAGGACCGGATCCTGGAAGGGCAGCTCGGTCGCCACCGAGTTCACCGACTCGCTGAGGACCTCCCGCACCAGATCCTCGACCGGCTCCATCGCCTTCGCGAAGTCCTTCTGGAGCTGCGTGGAGCAGGAGTTGCCCGAACGGACGAGCACCCCCTCCAGGGTGTCGTGGAGCCGCGTCAACGACTGGTCTGCATCGCCCTGGTCGGCACTGCCCACCCTGATGGAGCAGATCTTCACGAGGTCGAACGACTGGAGCGCCCACTCGTAGATCTCGCGAGACCGCCGCATCCGTGCCCTTCCACAGTCCCATTCCCCGTGCAGGGAATGATGCGGCGACGACCGTGGTGGTTCAGCGCCCCTGGGCCGCGGCGTCGTCGAGGGCGTCCAGGTCGCGCAGGGCGTAGCGCAGGTGCTCCCACTCCTCCTCGAGGATCACGTGGAGGCACGAACGCACCGTCTCCGGATACTCGGGGCTCCACGGGTGGCGGCGTTCCTCGTCCAGTCCGGCGTCGTCCACGGACGCCAGGAACTCGCGGACCTGGGCCAGGCGCTCGGACCGCACCGCGAGCACCTGCTCGTAGGGCGGGGGCGTGGATGCGAAGAAGGCGAGGTCGACGCCATCGTCCTCCGCACCCGCGCGGGGCTGGCCGAGCGGGTGGAACGGCTCCTCGGCGCCCTGGATCCCCCGGCTCAGCCAGGCGTCGGTCGCGAAGACGAGGTGGCGCAGGGTCTGGGAGAAGGACCACTCTCCCTCGACCGAGACGTCGACTGCGCCGTCCGGGAGCGCCGATGCGCGGTCGGTCGCCTGGCGCCAGGAGGCTTCTACCGCGCCCCAGGCCCCGCGCAGTCCCTCGGCGTCCTCGGCGCGCCGCTGCGCCCGGCCGGGGAACCGCCGGTTCAGCTCGACCTCCACGAGCGGGGCGACGTCGACGCCGTTGACGATCAGAGACCCCTCGCCATCGAGCAGCCACGGGGAGTCGAAGTCCGCGCCGTCGAGCATCACGCCGCGCGCCCTGACGTGGGAGAGGTCGGAGTCGATGAACTGAGCCCCCCGCAGGCTCCTGCCGACAAAGCGGGCACCCTCGAGCTTCAGCGAGTCGGGAACTGCGGACATGTCTTCGAGGGTGCCAGCCGACCCCTGGATTCATGGTCAGACACGCCCTAGGCGTTCCGGCCTCAGTGGACTTGGCCGGCGGCGGCGGGGCCGATCCGCGGCCGTCGCACGAGTTCCCACGTCAGGCGCAGGGCGCCGACCGCGGTGAGAGCCGTCAACACTGACCATGCGGGCATGGTCAGTGCTGGCGGGATGATGAGCAGGGATGCGGCCGCCGTGATGAGGCGGTCCGGCACGAGCTGATGGTGATCGCGCCATCGGTAGGCGGCATCGGCCGCGTAGAACAGGCCCACCCCGCCACTGAGGGCGATCGCCGGCAGCAGCGGTAAGGGGTCGGACACGTGCTCGAGCGCCGCGCTGGCGCCGAAGCCGAAGAAGGCGACCCCGGCGACCAGGGGAAGGTGAAGGTAGCTGTAGGCGTCGCGGGCCAGTCGGGCGCGTTCGGGCCCGTCGGCGTCTTTGAGGCGTTGCTCGGCGCCGGCGGTCAGACCGAAGTAGGTCCACCACAGCGAGGCGGCGATCAGGACTCCGAGGACGGCGGCGGCGAGCACGACCGGTTGCTGCAGGTGCTCGCTGGCCCCGGTGCCCAGCCCGACGACGGCTTCACCGAGCGCGATGATGATGATGTTGCCGTGGCGCTCGACGAAGTAGGAGGGCACCACCCGGAAAACCTCGACTCCGGCGACCAGGGGTCCGCCGAAGTCGATGATGGCTGCACCGATCCAGAGCAGCTCTCGGTAGGGGGATTGGAAGGCGGCGGCGACGGCGATCAGGACGGGTGCGATGAGCAGGCTCGGGACCAGCCGCAGGAGGCCTGCACGGAGGTGTTCTTCGTCGTGGGAGGCGGCCACGACGAACAAGACCAGGTGGATGACGCGGATGGTGAGCAGGGCAAGCCCGAAGACGAGGGCTCCGGTGCTGAACGCGGTCGGGAGTGCGCTTGCGGCCAGCAGCATCGCAGCCATGGCGGCGATGACCAAGCAGCGAAATACCACCCGATTCGTGGTGAAGGTGTTGGTGAGCCACGTGTAGCAGACCCAGGCCCACCACACCGCCAGCAGGCCGAGCACACCATGACCGAAACCCCGCCACGAAACGTCGTCCCGCACCAGCTCGGTCAGCTGCGCCATCGCCCACACGAACACCAGGTCGAAGAACAGCTCTAGGTCGCCCACCGACCCGCTGCCGATGTCCCGCGCGCCGGACTCGCTGCCCGGCTCAGAGTTCTCTGACATCCGCGAAATCATCCCCTTTCAAGCCCGGCAACTCCCACCCCTCACCGACGGTGCTGCCGCGCTGTCCGGAGCGCTGCCCGGAACGACCGGGCTGCGCCCTGGGGCAGGGTCACAGCATTTCCAGTGGTCGCGGTCCGCTCGGGGGCGGGAACGCACGGTCCAGAGCATCCAGGTCTTCGCGGGTCAGCTCCACGTCCAGTGCTGTGGCGTTGTCTCGCACGTGCTGCGGGCTGCTCGCCTTGGGGATCGTACAGAGCGAGTCGCGGCGCAGCACCCAGGCGAGGGCCGCCGCCGCGGGGCTGACGCTGTGACGGACCGCGACGTCGTTCAGCGTCGTGTCGTGAAGGATGCGGCCCTGCTCGATCGGCGAGTACGCCATGACCGGCAGCTGGTGGTCGGCGCACCACGGCAGGAGGTCGTACTCCGGTCCTCGCCGCGACAGGTTGTACAGCACCTGATCCGTGGCCAGCCCGCTGCTGCCCGGCACGTCCTGCAGGTCGGCGAGGGCCTGGTGGTCGAAGTTGCTGACGCCCCAGTATCGGATTTTCCCGTCCTCGACGAGCTGTTGGAAGGTTGAGACGGTGTCCTGCAGCGGGTACCTGCCCTGCCAGTGCAGCAGGTAGAGGTCGATCCGATCGGTGCCCAGGCGTTTCAGGCTGCGTTCGCAGGCCGCGATCGTGCCGGAACGGGAGGCGTGGGACGGCATGACCTTGCTGACCACGAACGCCTCGTCGCGGCGACCCGCCAATGCTTCACCGACCACCTCCTCCGCGCCGCCGTCGGCGTACATCTCGGCGGTGTCGACCAGCGTCATGCCCAGCTCGAGGCCGGCGTGCAGCGCGGCGACCTCGTCGCCGCGGCGGCCGGGGTCCTCACCCCAGCCCCAGGTGCCCTGGCCCAGCACAGCGATGGACTCCCCGCTCGGCAGCGTTATCCGTCGCATCCGCGATCACTTCCTTCTGGTTGTCCTGAGGTGGGACGTGGGCTGAGATCCTTGAAGGGCCGGCGCGTCCTCGACCGGTGCTGGTTTAGAGGAGGGTGGCGGGTACCGAGGTGCCGGGTGTCGAGCTGGTAGTCAGCCCCGTCTGCGCCATGTGGCGTACCGGGCTGCTCACGAGCAGTTTCCGGCGCCGGTGGGTTGGACATTACCACCACGGTGGAACACAAGGCAGAGGTCATCGTGTGAGCGGCTGGTGGTCAGGTTCCCGTCTCGGGCCGCCTCTTGGTCTCTTGGTCTGCCACGTTCACGCCGGCGTTGCGCAGGTCGGTGCTGATGCTGGGGAATTGCTGATGCTGGGGAATGAGGTCAGGGTCCAGCCGGTCACGAGACGTCTTGGCCCTGCCCGGACTGCCCGACCACCCCGCCTTACGCCCCCGCTCGCCAGTACTGGCCGCGGCCCCACGCGATGCTCGGCGGGCCGCAGACCTCGTTCCTGCTGCCCGCGCCAACCGAACCCGGCGGCTACCTGCGCGTCATGGCTCTGGGCATGCCTCAAGACGCTCCCCGCCACCTGAGCCTGGTCGTCGTGCTCTCACCTGCGAGGACCTGCACGGGCTAGCCCACCGCGAGCTCGAGGTTCTTGGCCTGCTGATCGCCTGTCGAGAGGCATCGAACATTTCGCAGGACACGGGGCGAACTCTTCGCCGAACCGGATGATCAGCGGGGTCTGCGAAGAATAGTCCTCGCCCGCTGGCGGGTGCCGTCGTCGCAGGTCAGTGCATCTGGGACGGCTCCAGGTCGATGCGCACCTCGACCAGCTTGTAACCGGCCCGGTCGAACGCCGCCGCCATCGGGGTATTGACCGCATCTGTGGTCGCGGTAATTCGTCGAGCTCCATCCCCGATATGGAATCGGGTGATGTACTCAAGGATCTCGTCTACGTAACCGTGGCCGCGGTGCTGTGCTGGCACGGCTAGGTACCCCACGTTTCGGTTGGTCGGGGTGGCGGAGGGGATAGCCAGCCCGACGATCTCGCCATCGTGAGTCTGTGCGACGCGCCACCACGAACGTTCTCCTGGGCAGGAGAGGTAGTAAGCGACCTCGTCACGGGCCAGGTCCGCGGCGGTGGTCTGCTCCAACTCGCGTGCCGTCATCACGTCCAGTGATCCCGCCGCGGCATCAGCGAACAGCCGCGTGAACACCTCGTTGCTCGCCGGAGTGAACCGCGTCGGGCTGGGTCGGGGGGCACCATTCCGCCCTCATCCAATTAGAACTGCCGTCGCTCATTCGCGCGGCCCAGTCCGTTGGCGATCGCGACCTGCATCTTGAGCTGGACGTATTCCGCGACCTCTGGCCGGTCTCTGTACCCGACCGGCACCCGGAGGGTGTGGGGCAGCAGAGCGTGCCCATTCGTGCTTCCACGAGGACGCGGCCGTGCGTGAGTAGTCCGGAGGGAACCCGGGTCGGCTCTGGGGCACCAGGCGCGACATCCCAGATGTCGAGCGCAATGGGTTCATGGGTATCACGCCCCCACCACATGGCCGCCCGATCAAGTCGCCATCATCGCTGGTGGCGATGCATGACCACTCGGGTTTCAATCGACCGGCCTCGATCTCGGTGAGGATCGCATCGTTCGATAGACCGGTAGCGGTATGGGATGGCAGGGCGGCTGTTGCGCGAAGTTCCGCCATCGAGGGGCGGTAAAAGTCCATGGAGCTCGCGATGCGCTACAAATCCAAGGCTGCCTAGTTGCGGTGGTGGATAAGAGCGCAGGTGCGCTCATCCCACTGTCAACGGCACAAGTCCTCCGCTCGGTGTGCAGCATATTCGCGCGTTTGTCGCGACGCAGCGAAGATTGCACACCCAGGGCGGTCACTGCGGGGCGCCTACGGGCTGAGTCCGTAGGCGGTCCACCGGCGAGCGAGAACCTGCTCCCGCAGGATGTCTGCATGGCCACAGTGCTGAGCGTGCTCCCTGAGCACATGGAGCTGGATTCACCGCAGGCCCAGCGGCATCGAGACTACTGAGCCACGGATATCTTTGGGGCGACCCAATGGACTGAACTCCTCGACGTTTCGGCAATAGGCGGGGAGGTAATCATGTCCAATGACAGCTTGCTTCGCAAGCCCACCCCCCCTTGAACCCACGACGATGAATCCAGCGATGAAATTCTGCTCGCCGAAGATTTGGTCACAGAGGATCTTAAGGTTGGCCTGCTCGTTATCATCGATACTTATGAAGATGACGCCATCCTACGCAAGTAGTTCCTTCGCGAGCTCCAGTCGTGGATACATAAATGTGAGCCACGCTAAGTGCGATGACCTGCCTTGGAGTCCTAGCACCCTCTCGGCTTCATCCTCGCCAAGAACCACCCTCTCGACCAGATCCTTTGGCGTGAAGCCGAAGTCGTCGGCATAGACGAAGCCATCGGGCCCCGTGTTGTACGGCGGATCGATGTCGATGCACTTGACCTTGCCCGCGTACGACCCCACCAGATGCTTGAGTGCATCGAGGTTATCCCCCGACGATTTACAGGTTCTCGGAATCCGCGTTTACGGCCGAAGCATTGTGTTCGACATCGGGAACCACCACCGTCTGGGTCCTAGTCGAGGCCAGGTACTTGGCGTACGACTTCCCCAAGAACTTGAGCTCGTAGCCTTCGCGCGTCATCGACACGTCCGCGGAACTCAGCGCCTCTTGTAGGCGATCGAGCCTGAACTCGCCGTCCTTGTCGAAGTACTCCGGCAACGCCGCGCGGAGGTGTTCTAGCTCGAAATCGTTCGGTTTCGTCGTCTCGTTCGCGTCGTGGGCGTCCCTGATCACTTCTTGCCCCCAGACGTAAGCCCTGTCCTGAACTCGACCGCGTTTCGTAGCGGATTGCAGTCTGCGTAGCACCTCAGCATTGGGCGGCACGGAGCGCTCAGGCTTGCTACTGCGTGGCGATGAGGAATACCATTGGCATTGAGGTGGACGTTGTACGCGCCTGCCGACCGGATCGCCCGCCTACAAGGGTGAATCGAACTCTTCCCGGCTCCCGGGTCGAGAGCCCAGCATGACGGACTGGGAAGTCCCCGCAGCGGACCACGGAAACTGCGGTGCGGCGAACAACTTCGTACGAAGGTTCGCTTCACCATGCCCGATTCAGGGTTCCTCACCCTCCAGGAAGCCGTTGCCGACGGCTATGCCGCGTACTCCACGCTGCGCAAGTACATCGCCCAGGGCAAGCTACCCGCCGTCAAGATGGGCGCTCGCATCAAGGTGCGTCGGCGAGACCTCGACGCCCTGCTGACTCCGGCACGTCCCACCGACGACGCGGTCGACGTCGCTATCGCCCGGATGCTGGCCGTCGCTCCCCCGCTGAGCACCGAGCAGATTCACAAGCTCCGCGACGTCCTGGCTGGAGCGTGATCTCATGAGTGCAGAAGAAAGCCGCCCCGACGTGCAGGCCGAGGCGGCGGTCAGCCAAGATCTTGTCCCTGCTCAGGACACCTTCAATGCTACCAGTTCGGTGCCGCCCCCGGGAGCTGTGCCCCCTCGTGGCAGCGGACCGGACCCGCGTGCGGTCGCCCTCCGAGCTTTCGGAGCCCAGCACCAGGAGCACGCATGGATCGCGATGGAGTTCGCGGCCGACCAGATCGACCGACTGATCCATGTCGCCGGTGCGGGCTGGTTCTACTGGGACGACCGCCGCTGGGCGCCCGATGCCAAGGACAAGCGGGCGACGCGGGCTGTGCTGAAGACCGTGCGGCGGCTCTCGCCCGATGCGCTCGGGGACAAGGCTCAGACGCGCGCTCTGCTGTCGGTGCAGAAGGCCAACGGCGTCAAGAGCGTGCTGACGCTGGGCGCTGCCATGCCTGGCATCGCCGTGGGGATCGACGAGCTCGACGCCGATCCGTACTCGCTGAACTGCGCCAACGGCATCCTGGACCTGCGCTCCGGCGAGCTGCGTCCGCACGACCCCGGCGAGTTCCACACCAAGGTGACGCGCGCTGCTTACGACCCCACCGCCGTCTCTGAGGTCTGGCAGAAGTACCTGGACACCTCACTGCCCGACGTGGAGGTGCGCGACTTCCTGATGCGCTACCTCGGCCTGGGGCTCGTGGGTGAGGTGCTGGAGCACAAGCTCGTGTTCGCCACCGGCGCCGGCCGGAACGGCAAGGGCGTCCTGTACGAGTGCGTCATGCACGCGATGGGCGACTACGCCACCACGGGCGCCGAGGGGCTGCTCGAGCGGGCGAAGTCCAACGCCAACGGGCCGAGCCCTTCCCTGGCCGACCTCCGCGGCGTGCGGCTGGCGGTGCTGTCGGAGACCGAGGAGGGCGCGCGGTTCGCGCCGGCGCTGATGAAGCGCCTGACCGGCGGCGATCCGATCAAGGCCCGGTTCCTGCACGAGAACTTCTTCGAGTTCACGCCGAGCCACTCGTTGCTCTACGTCTCGAACTTCCTGCCCAAGCTGCCGCCGGACGACCCCGCCGTGTGGGAGCGGGCGCTGGTCGCCAAGTTCGACGTGGTCATCCCGAAGGAGGACCGCGACCCGGAGCTGAAGCAGAAGATCCAGGCCAATCCTGAGGCCGTCCTGGCGCTCCTCGTTGCCGGGCTGCGCGAATACTGGGAGCGCGGTCTCGACGAGCCCGAGGCCGTCAGGGTGGCCACCACCGAGTACGCCCAGTCGCAGGACGATGTGCTGCGCTTCGTCGAGGAGGAGTGCGAGGAGGTCTCCACCGGCGGCGACACCACCAGCGAGCTGTTCAGCCGTTACGAGGGGTGGGCGTCGGCCGAGGGCGTGCACTCCGACCAGATGCTTGGCCGCAAGAAGTTCGGCGAGGCCCTGGACCGCCTGGGCTTCGGCGTCGTCAAGACGAACCGCGGTGCGGTGCGCAAGGGCTTGGCGTGGGTGGATCCGCGCGACCGCCTCACGCCGCAGCAGGCCCAGCAGATGGCGGCCAACGTGACCCCGCTCCGCACGGACACCTACGCTCCGATCGAGTACAACGGCTGACACCCAGCTCTTGACGACGACTAGGGGTTTTACAGAAGGAGTGACGTTTGTGACGTTTCAGTCCCTAACTTCCTCACGCGCGCGCGTCGGTAGCGACTTTAGGTTCTAAACGTCACAAACGTCACTCCCAACCTCCGAAGCCCTCCCTGACCGTGCTCCTGCGGGGATGGTGAGTGGACCTTGGGACGCTCGGGGGCCCGCCGGGCCCCCGAGCCCCCTCCCCGGTCGCTCGCTGCGCTCGTTCCCTCTCTGAAGAGCACGCAGCAGGGGCGGTGGATGGGTGGTGCTGCACCTGGCAGCCAGACCTCGAAGCGCACCCCTGCGGCTTCGTCGAGGACGGCCTGCGCATGACCGTCATCGACCTGCGGACCAAGGACGTGCCGAACCTGGAGACGATCGGCGACGGTGTCGTCATGCTCGGCGGTCGCATGGATGCACTCGCCGAAGACCGCCACCCGTGGCTCCCGCGCGTCAAGGACCTCCTGGCCGACGCGCAGGGCATGGACGTCCCCGTGCTGGGGATCTGCCTCGGCCACCAGGTGCTCGCCGATGCCCTGGGCGGCGAGGTCACCGTCGCCGACCCGCGGGGCCTCGAGGAGGGGCCGGTCCGCCTGGAGTGGACCGCCGACGCGGCCGACGATCCCGTCCTCGGCGGCATGGTGGCGCTGGGCGACGGCCCGGTGCGGATGTCCCACTACGACGCGGTCACTCGCCTGCCGGAGGGTGCGGTCGAGCTGGCGCGCAGCGAGGCGTACGGCAACCAGGCGTTCCGGCTCGGCTCGGCGCTCGGCGTGCAGTTCCATCCCGAAGCCTCGCCGGAGCTCATGCAGCACTGGTGGCACGTGAAGCACGGCGGCTGGAACACGGCGATGCTGGACCGCATGCGCCAGGTCGATGACGAGCTCGCGCGCTCGTGCCGGACGGTGGCCGAGGGCTTCGCCCGCCAGGTGTACGCAGGCTGACGCGAGAACGGTCCGATCGGACGGTCCCACAAGACCGCCAAGAATGCGTCCTTGCCCCATGAGCAACGATGCGCCACTGAGCGAGGCCCTGCGTACGGCCACCGACCGGGCCCACAAGCGGGCCGAGCACTCTCCTTTCATGGCCGACCTGCTCGAGGGCCGCGCGTCCGTCGCGGCGTTCGTGGCACTGACCGGGCAGCTGCTGCACGTGTACCGCGCCCTCGAGGCCGCCGTGCGCTCCCACGCGCAGGCCCCCGAGCTGGCGCCGATCGCGGACCCGGGCCTGGAACGCGTTGCCCGTCTGGAGTCCGACCTGCGTGAGCTCGGCGTCGACCCGGCCACCGTCGAGGCACTGCCCGCCACGGCCGCCTACGTGGCCCGGATCGAGGCGGCCGACGCCCCGGCGCTCGTGGCGCATCACTACGTGCGCTACCTCGGTGACCTCTCCGGGGGACAGGTCATCGCGACCATGCTCGGTCGGCACTACGGGCTGACCGAGGGTGTGTCCTTCTACGACTTCGGCGACCTCGGTCGGCCCAAGCCGTACAAGGATGCGTACCGGGCGAAGCTCGACGCGCTCCCGGTCGGCGACGCGCTCGACCGCGTGCTCGCCGAGGCCGTGGCGGCGTTCGGGGCCAACGAGGCGGTGTTCGCTGACCTGACCGATCAGCGTTTCCAGTAGCCGCAGAAGGTCACATCGCCCCGGCCCCAGCCGCGGTCACGCACCAGGTGGCGGCGTACGCCCGTGGCCAGGCCCGACTCCCCCACCGCGAAGGCGTGCCGGTCGGCGGCCGGAAGATCCCGCAGGGCCAGCTCGGCCAGGACCGGACGGCCCGGCGGTTGATCGGCCCCGCGCACCAGCCACTCGACCGAGATCCCCTCCGGATGGTCGACCTGCTGCGCATCCGCGAGGTCGGGAACCTCGATGAGGGCCACCCCCCGCACGGTGCGCGGGAGGTCGCGCAGGATCCCCAGGACCGCGGGCATGCCCGTCTCATCGGCGACGAGGAGGATCCATCCCGCGTCGGGAGCGGTCCAGCCACAGCCCTGGTCGAGCATCACCGCGCGGTCCCCCGGACGGGCGCTGACCGACCAGGGCCCCGCCACGCCGGACTCGCCGTGCACCACGAAGTCGACGTCGAGCTCGCGGACCTCCGGACGCCAGGACCGGAGGGTGTAACTGCGGACGCTCGGGCGTCGCCGCGCCGGGAGGGCGCGCATCTTCACGTACGTCCCGCGGGTGAGCCGTTGGGGCACGTGGTCGAGGCTCGCCGGGTCGTCGGAGGGCAGGAACAGGCGTACCCACTGGTCGAAGCCGCGCCAGTGCAGTCGGTCGAGGTCCGCGCCGGCGAAGGTGACGCGCTGCACGTGGGGTGAGACGCGCACGCTGCGAACGACTTCCACGCGGAGCGGCCCGCACTCCTGCGTGACGGTGATGGTGGTCACGCGGCACCCCTCTCGCCGCGACGGGCGTGCGCGACGGCGACGGCGGTGCCCACCAGGGCAAGGCCCGAGCACGCCGCGATGACCGTGGGGTAGCCGAGGGAGCCGGCCGCGTACATCAGTGCGGCGCCGAAGAGGTAGCTGGCGACCATCGCGACGGCGGCGAGGACGGTGAAGTCGGTCGCCTCCGAGCCGGGGCGGCACAGCGACATGTTCACGGAGTACACGACGGTGCTCGCGGCTGCCATTGCGGCGACGAACACGCTGAGCACGACGATGGTCCCGACCAGCGGCGCCGCGCCGCGGGCCAGCGGGAGGAGCGCCATCGTGGCGGCGGCATCGAGGAGTCCGGTGGCCAGCAGGCAGCGGGTCCGCCCGAACCGTGTCAGGCAGGGGCCGACGGCGAGCGAGGCGAGCGCCGCCGGCGCGGCGAGGAACATGCCCAGCACCCAGCCGAGGCGGTCGAGTCCCCATCCGGCGTCGGTGAGGGCCGGGCTCAGCAGGCCGTACGCGGCCGTGGTGCCGGCGAGGAACAGCGGCATGACGACCAGGCCCCACCCGAGGACCTCGCCCCGACGGAACACGCGGACGAGCGCGGCGTACGCCGAGGCGAGGCTCGGCGCGGGCGTGTCGGGGACCGCTTCGCGGTGGCGCAACACCAGCGGCAGCGGCAGGAGGCAGAGCGCGGTGAGGGTGACCATGGCGGGCACCCAGCCGAAGGCGTCGTAGACCAGCACGATGACACCGCCGCCGAGCACGTTGCCGAGCCACTGCGCGGCGTTCGCGATGCCGTTGGCCAGCGGGCGGGTGGTGTCGTCGACGGCCCGGGCCGTGAGCCCGTCGGCGGCGATGTCTTGGGTGGCGCTGGCGAAGGTGTACGCGGCGATGGCGACTCCCAGGAACCCAAGGTTGCGTTCCGGTTCGGGGAGGATGATGAGCAGGAGCCCAGCCACGGCCAGCAGGGGTTGCAGAGCGAGGAGCCACGTCCGGTAGTGGCCGTGGCGCGTGCGGCCGAAGCGGTCGATGAGTGGCGCCCACAGCGGCTTGAGCGCCCACACGATGCCGGCGAGGCCGACGGCGGCAAGGCTCTCCAGCGCCACGCCGCGCTGGCGCAACATGGCGGTGAGGCCGACGTAGATGAAGCCGACTCCCAAGTACTGGGTCACGTAGAGCGACGTGACCAGGGGCAACACCTTGCGGGGCCGGTCCGGCACTCGGTGTTCGTCGAGGACCAGGTGGGTGGGTACACGGGTGGCGGCTTCGACCATCGAGACTCCTCCTGAAGTTAGGCGAGCCTCACCTTAGCGTTTCGTGGAGTAGCATCAACCTCACGCACCCCCGACCCACGTCAACCGTTGACCACGAACCGGGGAGTAGCCGCTCCAATGGGCACACCCGTTGACTTCAAGGACGTCTCCACCGAGGGCGTCGAGTCCTCCCCGCACGCGGAGGCGCTCGCCGGCCTGCGCGCGAACGAGGCCCGCTACTTCGACACGAAGTACAAGCACGTGTTCGAGGTCGCGCCGGCCGCCGACGAGCCGGAGGTCCTCGCCTGGGTGGAGAGGATCCTCGCAGAGCGCGACATCGTGATCGCCGCGAAGCCGCTCGAGGTGAGCGTCAACGACGTGGACGGCATCCACTGGGTGCATGTCTTCTACGGGTCGGGGCTGGCGCTGAACGTGCTGTGGACCGTCGCCGACGGCGGGAAGCGTGCCGTGGGGTTCAAGCTGTGCGAGGGCATGGACGTTCCCGAGGAGTTGGACTCGTTCAAGTTCGCGCGCCAGAAGTCGAAGCTGGCCGGCACCATCCGCGGCACGTTCTTCGTCATCAAGGGCGAGCACCCCTACTGAGCGCGCGCGGGAGCGTCAGCGGGACTTCTGCGCCTTGACCCGCTCGGCCTCCGCGATGACCCTGCGGTGCACCTCACGCTCGTGCTCCAGCCACTCCGGCGGGTCGGCGAGCAGCGCGCCGACCTGGTCGGCGTCGAGCGGTTCGGACGAGGTGACGCTGGCGGACCTCGCCGACGAGACCGTGCTGCACGAGCTCGATGCGATCGCCCTTGACCGGGTGCTGGCCGGGGCGGTGCTGCTGGTGCCGATGTCGATCGCCCGCGGCGCAAGCCGGCGCGATCTGACGTACCGGCCGGTGACCGATGCCGAGCCCTCCCCCATCGCCCTGGCGTGGCGGGTCGACGACGAGAACCCGCTGCTCGACGAGTTCGTGGGCGTGGTGCGCGGGCGCACGGCCCAGAGCTCGCGTACGCAGTCCGAACGCGCGAAGTCGGGCAACAAGCCCACGCCGGCCAAGCCCCACGGGCGGCAACCGCTCCAGCGCACGCCGCGGTCCAAGCGGGGCCGCTGACGCCGTGACTTTTCGTGCGTTCGATGCCCACGACTGCGCGGCCAGAGCCGTTGTGCACCATCGAAGTGCAGATCTGTCACGGCTCACGTCGCCGCTCGACTCCACGGGTCGGCAGCGCAAGGCGACGGGACCATGATCGTCAGTTGTTGAAACCCCACGGATCGACTACATGAGTACCGGTTTCAATGAAGTCCTTGGTGTTGCGCGTCGCGCACACGGCGTCTCGGACTCGACAGATTGCCGCGATCTGCGCATCCCCTGTGGCGATCGGCAGGCCCGCGGCTTCTCGCGAAGCGAGAATGTCGGCATAGCCGGGGGGGCGGCCAGGGCATCGAAAGAGAGGATCGCGCCAGTGTCACGATATGGGCGAATCGCACTCTCGACCCGCCCGGTGAGATCAGATTTCCGGCGGCCGTCTGGCAGGCGACGGAGCCCAGCCAGTAGCTCAGCCAAGGTGACGGCGGTGATGGCCACATCATCGGTCACCGCCTCCAACCACGCCACGACATAGGCGTCTGGACGTGGCCTGAGCACCTCAGAGACAACGTTCGTGTCGAGAACGATCACGAGAAGTCCGTCGCACGCGCACGGTCAGACCGCTCGGGAATCGGGAGGTCCTCGATCCCGCCAACCGACTGACCCGCGTGCAGGAGTGCAAGACCGATGTTAGGACGAGTCGCTGCCTTGGTCAGGATGGCGCGAACCTCGGCCTCCATGGAACGACCATGCTCCTTCGCCTGAGCAGCAAGACGGGCTTTGACCGACTCATCGAGGCCACGGACGACGAGAGACGACATGGCGGCCACCTCCTGGATTGATTGCACCTATGCAATCACTGAGGCCAAGAAGCGGCTACCGGGTCACGCCGACGATCTGGTCTCATGCGTTGAACCGGAACTCGACCACGTCACCGTCCTGCATCACGTAGTCCTTACCCTCCAGGCGCATCTTCCCGTGGGCCTTCGCTTCGGCTTCGGAGCCGTACTCCATCAGCTCGTCGAAGCTGATCACCTCGGCCTTGATGAAGCCCTTCTGGAAGTCGGTGTGGATCACGCCGGCCGCCTCGGGGGCGGTGGCGCCCTGGCGGATCGTCCACGCGCGGGACTCCTTCGGCCCCGCCGTCAGGAAGCTCTGCAGCCCCAGGGTCTCGTAGCCGACGCGCGCCAGCTTGTCGAGGCCGGGCTCGTCCACGCCCATCTCGGCGAGGAACTCACGCGCCTCGTCCTCCTCCATCTCGACCAGCTCGGACTCGAACTTCGCGTCCAAGAAGATCGCCTCGGCGGGCGCGACGACCTCGGCCATCCGCTTCTTCAGATCCTCGTCGGCCAGCTCGTCCTGGTCGCAGTTGAACACGTAGATGAACGGCTTCGCCGTGAGCAGGAACAGGTCGCGCAGCGGCTCCTTGTCGAGCCCGGCCGCGTGGACGCCCTTGCCCTCGCCGAGCACTCGGTACGCCTCTTCCCACGCCTCGTACTTGGGGCGGGACTCCTTCTTGATGCGCGCCTCCTTCTCCAGGCGCGGCATCGCCTTCTCCAGCGTCTGCAGGTCGGCGAGGATCAGCTCGGTGGTGATGGTGTCGATGTCGCTGGCCGGGTTGACCGCGCCGTCGACGTGGGTCACGTCCTCGTCCTCGAAGACCCGGGTGACCTGGCAGATGGCGTCCGCCTCGCGGATGTTCGCCAGGAACGCGTTGCCCATGCCCTCGCCCTGGCTGGCGCCCTTCACGATGCCGGCGATGTCGACGAAGCTGACCGTCGCGGGGATGGTCTTCGCCGAGTCGTACATCGCGGTCAGGCGCGGCAGCCGCTCGTCCGGCACGCCGACCACCCCCACGTTCGGCTCGATGGTGGCGAACGGGTAGTTCGCCGCGAGCACCTCGTTGCGGGTCAGGGCGTTGAACAGGGTGGACTTGCCCGCGTTGGGGAGTCCGACGATTCCGATGGTGAGAGCCACGAGAGACCATTCTAGGACGCCGCGGCGTCCCGTCGAGCCAGCCCGGCTCAAGCCCCGGCGAAGTACGCGGCCAGGGC
The DNA here is from genome assembly GCF_000826085.1 of Nigerium massiliense. Lineage (GTDB taxonomy): Bacteria > Actinomycetota > Actinomycetes > Propionibacteriales > Propionibacteriaceae > Propioniciclava > Propioniciclava massiliense. The sequence continues at coordinate 1,225,170 of NZ_CCYM01000003.1, forward strand.
GTCCGCGAGCCAGGCGGGATCCAGCGCCCCACACATCTCCCGCGCGGAGTGCATGCTGAGCAGCGGAACGCCCACGTCCACGCACACGATGCCGAGCCGCTCGGCGGTGATCGGGCCGATGGTCGACCCGCACGGCACGGCGTTATTGCTGACGAAGTTCTGCGTCGGGACGTCCGCCTCGGCGCAGACCCGCCGCCACAGCGCCGACGAGACGGCGTCCGAGGTGTAGCGCAGCTTGGCGTTCAGCTTCAGCAGCGGACCGGCGTTGAGGACCGGCCGGTGGTCGGGGTCGTGCAGGCCGACGTAGTTCGGGTGGACGGCGTGGCCGGCGTCCGCGGAGATGCAGGACGACCGCGCGAGCATGCGGTGGTAGGCGTCCCCGGTGAGGCCGAGCGACCCGGCGGTGCGCTGCAGCACCTGCTCGAGCAGCGGACCCCCGGCGCCGGAGCGGGACGCCGACCCGACCTCCTCGTGGTCGAAGCATGCCAGCACCGTGACGTCCTCGCACTCGTCTGCCGCCAGCAGCGCGGTGAGCCCCGCGTGCACCGACGAGAGGTTGTCCAGCCGCGAGGACGCCAGGAACTCCTCCGTCGGGCCGAAAAGCGCCGGGGGCTGCGTGACGTAGGCGTACAGGTCGTGCCCGGCGATGTCGGCGGCCGTGACGCCAGCGGCGTCCGCAACGAGGTCGAGCAGGTCCGCGCCCGGGTGCCCCACGCCGAAGACCGGCATGAGGTGCTGCTGCGGGTCGAGGTGCAGGTTGTCGTTGACCGACCGGTCGAGGTGTGGCGCCACCTGCGGGATGCGCAGCCAGGCGTCCGTCTTGACGAGTCGCTCGGCGCCGTCGCGGGTGACGACGCGTCCGGCCAGGCCGAACTCGCGGTCGAGCCAGGAGTTGAGCAGCGGGCCGCCGTAGACCTCCATGCCCGCCTGCTGCCAGCCGACCCTCTCGGACGTCGGCTCGGGCTTCAGCTTGAACGACGGGGAGTCCGTGTGCGCGCCGACGATGCGGAAGCCGGGGTTCTCCGAGAGCGACTCCGGCACCCACCAGGCCACGATCGCCCCGTCGCGCACCACGTAGTGGCCGCCGGGAATGTCGCTCCAGGCGTCCTCCTCGCGCTGGGCGGCGTAGCCGGCGGCGTCCAGACGCGCGGCGACCTCGCGGGCGGCGTGGAAGGACGACGGCGACGCGACGACGAAGTCGGCCAGGTCGCGCAGGTGTTCGGCGGCGTTCATGGCCACAGTCTGCCGCACCGGGGTCGAGCCCAGCGCCAGCCGAACGTCGCCCGGGTGACCAGTTTCCTCAGTCGGGTGAGTTGGTGGGAAAAATGTCAGAGGCGGGCGGCAAGATCGAAGCCATGGATGGAACGGTCGTCCCCCTGGTGGTCGCAACCCTCGTCGGGCTGGTGCTCGGCGCCCTCGTCACGTGGCTGGTGACGCGGGCGAATCAGCGCGCTCAGGCCGCCGACGAGCGGGCGCTGCTCGAGCGGCTGCGCAGCGAAGAGGCGCAGGCCCGCGGTGAGGCGGCGGCCGCCCGCTCGGAGGCGTCCGCGGCGCGGGCCGATCTGGCCGAGGCCGAGACGCGGGCCGCCGATGCCCGCACGCGGGCGGCGGAGATGGCCGGCGACGTGTCGCACGAGCGGCAGCTGGCCGCCGAGGCGCGGTCGGAGACCGCCGACGCGCTGGCCCGCGTGGCCGGGCTGCAGGCCGAAGTGAGCGCCGCGCTCGCGGCGCGCGACCTGGCGACGGCCCGCGCGCAGGAGCTGGCGGCCGACCGCGAGAGCTTGGTGAATCAGTTCAAGACGCTGTCCACCGAGACGCTCGACGCGCAGTCCCGCAAGGCCGACGAGACCGCGGCGCACCGGCTGCAGGCCACCGAGCAGCTGATGACGCCCATCCGCGAGAGCCTCGCCCAGTTCAACAGCCGCCTCAACGAGGTGGAGCAGGCCCGGGTGAAGATGAGCGCCGAGCTCGCCGGCCAGGTGCGCGCGGTGCAGCTCACCGGCGAGCAGCTGCGCAAGGAGACGTCCGCGCTCTCCACGGCGCTGCGCAAGCCGCAGGTCCGCGGGGCGTGGGGCGAGATGCAACTCAAGCGCGTCGTCGAGGTCAGCGGCATGCTCGAGCACTGCGACTTCACGCAGCAGGAGACCACCACGACGAGCACGGACGCGGTGATCCGCCCCGACATGAAGGTGATGCTCGGCGGCGGCAAGTTCGTCTACGTCGACTCCAAGGTGCCGCTCTCGGCGTTCCTGGACGCCGAAGAGGCCGACACGGACGCCGAGCGTGCGCGCTTCCGGGCGCTGTTCGCCAAGAACGTCCGCGGGCACGTCGACCAGCTCTCGGCCAAGTCGTACTGGAAGGCCGACCCCGGCACGCCCGAGTTCGTCGTCCTGTTCATGCCGAACGAGGCGCTCGGCGCCGAGGCGCTCGCGCAGATCCCCGACCTGCACGACTACGCGGCCCGCAAGAACGTGGTCGTCGCCACCCCCACCACGCTCATCGCGATGCTGCGCGCCATCGGCTACGGCTGGAAGCAGGCGGCGCTGGCTGAGTCCGCCGCCGAGGTGTTCAAGCTGGGCCGCGAGCTGTACGACCGGCTCGGCATCATGGGCGGCCACTTCGACAAGATCGGCCGCTCGCTGAACTCGACGGTGAAGGCCTACAACACCACGCTGGGCTCGCTGGAGTCCCGCGTCCTGGTCACGGCGCGCCGGTTCCGCGACCTCAACGTGTCCGATCAGGAGTTGCTGGCGCTCAACCCGAGCGAGGAGCAGGCCCGCGGCGTCACCGCGCCCGAGCTCGTCGAGGACGCCGCCCGCGCCGTCCCGCTCATCGGACGCGAGCCGGCCGCCGACGAGGAGACCGCACCCGACGGCGTCCAGGGTCGGCTGCCCGAGGCCGACGAGCTCGTCCGGCCCGACCCCGACATGGCCGACGTCGCCGAGGAGACGACCGTGACCCCCCTCGCTCGACGGGGCAGAATGGCCCGGTGACCCTCACGAACGCCGCCACCAACAAGATCACCGCCGCCACGATCGACGACGCCGCCGCTCGTGTCGGTGGGGTCGTCCGCACCACCCCGCTGGAGCCGAACGACCGACTGTCGGGGCGAACGGGCGCCCACGTCTGGCTCAAGCGCGAAGACCTGCAGCCCGTCCGGTCGTACAAGATCCGCGGCGCCTACAACTTCATCGCGCAGCTCGACGACGACGAGCGCGCCGCCGGGGTCATCGCGGCGTCCGCGGGCAACCATGGGCAGGGCGTCGCGCTCGCGTGCGCCCAGCTCGGCATCCGCGGACAGATCTACGTGCCCGGCACCACGCCTCGGCAAAAGCGCGACCGCATGCGGCACCTGGGCGGCGACTTCGTCGAGCTCGTGGTCGTCGGCAACACCTACGACGACGCCGCCACGGCGGCGAAAGAGGCCGCGGCCCGCTCGGGCGCGACCATCGTCTCGGCCTTCGACGACGCCCGCACGATCGCCGGGCAGGGAACGGTGGCCCACGAGATCGTGGAGCAGCTGGGCTTCGCTCCCGACACGCTGCTCGTCCCGGTCGGCGGCGGCGGCCTGCTCGCGGGCTGCCTGACCTGGCTGGGTGAGCGATACCCTTCCACCCGCGTCATCGGGGTCGAGCCGGCCGGTGCGGCGTGCCTGGCCGCGGCGCTGCAGTCGGGCGGCCCGCGGCAGTTGCCCAACATCGACACGTTCGTCGACGGCGCGGCCGTCAGCCGGGCCGGCGACCTCACCTACGCGGTCGCCGCGCTGCACCGGCCCCAGCTGTACGCGGTGCCGGAGGGGCGCATCTGCTCGGAGATGCTCGACCTCTACCAGAGCGACGGCATCATCGCCGAGCCGGCGGGCGCGCTGGCCAGTTCGGTCCTCGGCCAGTACACGCCCGCGGCCGGCGAGAAGGTCGTGGCGATCGTCTCGGGCGGCAACAACGACGTCAGCCGGTACGCCGAGATCGTCGAACGCTCGCTCGTGTTCGAGGGACGCAAGCACTACTTCCTGGTGAACTTCCCCCAGGAGCCCGGCGCCCTGCGCCGCTTCCTCGACGAGGTGCTGGGCCCCGACGACGACATCACCCGGTTCGAGTACGTGAAACGCTCCAACCGGGAACTCGGCCCCGCCCTCGTCGGCATCGAGATCGGCCAGCCGTCCGACTACCCGTATCTGCTCGCCCGCCTGAACGCCAGCCCCATCAACGTCGAGGTGGTCTCCCCCGACAGCCCCTTCTACCGGTTCCTCGTCTGAGCCTGGAGGTCGCATGAACCTGTACGCCCGACGGTCGTGGATGCTGGTCCGCCAGATCGCCTCCGACATTTTCTTCATCGTCTGGGGCGTCGCCTGGTGGTTCATCAGCCGCGGCGTCGACGCGTCCGTGCGCGCGATCGCCGAGCCGAGCCGGCAGGTCGCCGCGGCGATGCGGCAGGTGCGCGACAACGTCGGCGGGGCCGCCGCCCGCATGGGCGAGATCCCCTACGTCGGCGGCGACGTTCGCGAACCGTTCGACGCCGCAGGCCACAACATCGACTCGGTGATCGCGTCGGCGGACGGCCAGGTCGCCACCATCGAGCACGCCGCCACGGTGCTGGGCTGGGTGATCTTCCTGGTGCCCGTCGCGGTGCTGCTCGTCATGTGGCTGCCGCGGCGAATCCGCTTCGCGCGCACGTCCGCCGCCACCAAGGCGCTGATGGCCCAGGACTACGGCGCCGACCTGCTCGCGCTGCGGGCGCTCGCCAACCAGCCCGTCACCGAGCTGCGCCGCGTCAGCAGCGACCCCGTCGCCGCCTGGCGCTCCGGCGACGGCGCCGCCATCGCGGCCCTCGCCGACCTGGAACTCGCGCGCACGGGCGTCAGCTCGTCAGCCTTGCAGCGGCGGCAGGCCGACGTGTCCGGTTCGGGGAGCACCCGGCAGTCCTGACCCCGGCGACAGCCCTGCCGCCCCACAGCGAGCGGCCGGACGCGGGACCGCAGCCCGCCCGCGTGGGCGTCCGGTCAGGAGGTCAGGCGCAGGACCGCAACCAGCGAGCCCGCGTGGGGCGTCCGATCAATGAGCTCAGGCGACGTCCAGGCGCGGCTGGGCGTCCAGCCACTCGGCGAGCTCGAGGCGCGGACCGGTGAAGAACGGCGTCTCCTCGCGCACGTGCAGCCTGGCCTCGACCGCGCGCTGGGCGCGCATCGCGTCGGTGAGCCGGTGCAGCTCGTCGGCCTCGAAGGCCAGCAGCCACTCGTAGTCGCCCAGCGCGAACGCCGAGGTCGTCGAGCCCAGCACGTCCGGGTACTCCTTGGCGGCCATGCCGTGGGTGCGCAGCATGTGCGAGCGCTTGGCCGGGTCCATGTAGTACCACTCGTAGCTGCGGACGAACGGGTAGACCGTCAGCCACGGCCGCGGCGCGATCCCGGAGAAGCAGGACGGGGTGTGCGCGTTGTTGAACTCGGCCCCGCGGTGCACGCCCATGTTCGACCACACCGGCGCGAGGCGCAGCCCCAGTTCGGAGCGACGCAGCGCGTGGTACGCGTTCTGCAGCTTGCGGGGGTCGTCGGCGAGCATCCAGACCATCAGGTCGGCGTCCGCGCGGAAGCCGGCGATGTCGTACCAGCCGCGGATCGTGACGCCCGCGTCCTCGATGGCGGCGATCGCCTCGGTCGCCCAGGCGGCGCGCTCGTCGTCGTTCTCGGGGGCCGGGACGTCCATCTCGAAGACGGAGTACATCAGGTAGTGGGGAGACGCGTTGACGTCCTCGGGGGCGACGTAGGTGTCACGCGGGTCGCCGCTGAACGGGGCGCCCGGAACCTTGTTGTGGCTCATGGCCTTCCTTTCGCAGTTGGGAGAGTGTCGAGGGGTCGGCGCGTCCGGCTCAGCGGTCGTCTTCGCAGACGGCCGGGAGCGTCGGCGCGCCGGGTCGGCTCAGGCAGTGGTCGGGCGGGCAGAGCAGGTGGTCGGCGGCGTCGAACGGCACCTCGCCGCGGGCGATCGCCGCGCGCTGTTCGACCCGGTCGGCGAGCTCGGCGATGAACGCCGGGTGCGTCCCGACCGTGGCCGCGCGTACGTAGTGCAGCCCCAGCCCGTCGGCCGTCGCCTTCGCCTCGGTGTCGAGGTCGTAGACGACCTCCATGTGGTCGTTGACGAAGCCGAACGGCACCGTGATCACCTCGCGGACGCCGTCGGCGGCCAGCTCCTCGAGCCGGTCGTTCACGTCGGGCTCCAACCACGGGATGTGCGGCGCGCCCGAGCGGGAGCAGTAGGCGATCTCCCAGCGGGGCTCGAACCCGAGGCGCGGCGTGAGACCGGCGACGACGCGCTCGGCGACCCGCTGATGCTGAGCGGCGTACGACCCGTCGGGATCGGGGTCGGTCCCCTCGTTCATCGCGGTGGGGATCGAGTGCGTCACGAACAGCACCCGCACGCCGGGGCGCACCTCGTCACCGAACAGACCGAGGGCGTCCTCGACGTTGGCGATGGTCGCCCGGACGAACCCCTCGGTCTCGGCGTAGGGCCCGACCCGGTCGATCGAGATCGGCGAGTCGAGCTCGTCGAGCGCGGCGGCGAGGTTCTCCCGGTACTGCCGGCAGCTGGAGTAGCTCTTGTAGGCGGCGGTGATCAGCACGAGGACGCGCTTCGCGCCGGAGGCGTCCAGGTCGCGCAGCGTCTCGGTGAAGAAGGGGTGCCAGTTGCGGTTGCCGATGACGATCGGGACGTCGATGCCGCGGTGGCGCAGCTCGGCGCCGAGGGCGTCCATGAGTTCCGCATTGCGCTCGTTGATCGGCGAACGGCCGCCGAAGCGCTGGTAGTGCCCGGACACCTCGAGGAGGCGCTCGTCGGGGATGCCCCGCCCGCCCGTCGCGTTGCGCATGAAGGGCAGGACGTCGTCGGGACCCTCGGGCCCGCCGTACGAGGCGACGAGGATGGCGTCGTACGGAGCCAGGCCGCCCACGTCAGACCGCCTTCCGGCGGCGGACGTCGCCGAGGTCGCGGAGGTCGAGCCCGGTGACCGGGCAGGCGTCCTCCTCCAGCGTGTCCGGCGAGACGACTTCCACCAGCGGGTCGCGGCCGGGCCGTCCGTCCGCGATGTCGCGGACGCCTGCGGGGCGCCGGACGTCCGCCTCGATGCCGTACACCTCGGAGAGGGCGGCCAGGTAGACGTCCTCGCGGTCCTCCTCGGCGGCCTTGCGGGCGCGCACGCTCGGCACGTGGATCAGCCGTGCGGCCAGGCGGTGCAGCGCGTGCTCGGCCTCCTCGCTGGTGACGGGCCGGCCTTGCGGCAGCCGGGAGACCTCGTCGGCGACCATCGCCTTGACGGTGTCGCGCAGCGCGACGACGGCGGGATCCATCTGACGTCCCTTCAGCTTGACGATGAGGTCGTTGACCCCCGAGGCGACGAGTTCGCGGGCGCGCTCGACCTCGCGCACGGACGCCTCCGGCACGTGCCGCTGGATGAGCGCCAAGTCGATCAGGGTGACGCCGTCGAGGTCCCCGACGGCCGGCTCGACGTCGCGGGCGAGCGCCAGGTCGACCACGGTCAACGGACGTCCGCCGCGCCGGTCCATGGCCTCCGCGACGAGCGGGACGGTCAGCACGGGCGTCCCGACGCCGCGGCAGGTGATGACGACGTCGGCGTCCACCAGGGCGTCGCGGAGCGAGCCGGCGACCGCGGCCACGTCATGGCTCTCGGCGAACCGGGCGGCGCGGCCGCTGCCGGAGTGCACCGCGATGTCGTCGCAGCCGCGGGCGCGCAGGGCGGCCACCGTGGCGCCGGCGTACGAGCCGGTGCCGAGAAGCAGGACGCGGCGTCCCGGCCATTCGAGCCGCAGCATGTCGAGGCCGACCGAAACCACGGAACGTCCGGTCGAGGCGAGGCTGGTCAGGTGCGCGACCTTGCGGGAGGTGCGCAGCGCCTGCTCGATGCTCTCGGCGAGCAGGTACGTCGCGGTCTTCTCGGCGCGGGCCTGCTTCAGCGCGCGGCGCAGCTGGCCGGCGATCTCGCGCTCCCCGACCACCATCGAGTCCAGCCCGGCGCCGACGCTGAACAGGTGCCACAGCACCTCGGTGTGCGTGCGGGTGGTGAGGTCGAGCCGCTGCCAGGATGGCACGTCGCCGTCGGGGTCGCCGGCGGCCAACTCCGCGCGGACGTGCGCGTCCAGGCGGGCGGGGTCGTCGGTGACGGCGTCGACGTAGATCTCGACGCGGTTGCAGGTCGCGAGCACGACGGCCCCGGAGACGAGGTCGGTGCGCTGCAGCAGCCGGTGGGCCAGGCCCGGGGTCGCCGCAGCCACGCGCTCGACCGCAGTCAGCCCGTGCTCTTCGTGATGCATGGAGTAAAGGTGAAGTGCCACAGTGCCTCCCATTAAACCCCCGGTGTCGATCTGAGGCACAATCGTCAGCGTGACCGAGATTGTTCCTCCCCTTGTCGAAGCGCTGAGCGGACGGCGGCCGTCGCTCCTGCCGGTGTGGTTCATGCGGCAGGCCGGCAGGTCACTCCCGGAATACCGTACGACCCGCGCCGGCGTCGGCATGCTCGAATCGTGCCTTAACCCCGAACTGGCGGCGGAGATCACACTGCAGCCGGTGCGCCGCCACCAGGTGGACGCCGCGATCTTCTTCTCCGACATCATGGTCCCGCTGCGCCTGGCCGGCGTCGGCGTCGACATCGCCCCCGGCGTCGGCCCCGTCCTCGACGACCCGGTGAAGTCGCCCGCGGACGTCCGCGACCTCGTGGCGCACGACCTCGGCGACACCTCGATGATCCGCGACGCGATCCGCCTCATCACTGCCGAGCTCGCGTCCACCCCGTCCGGCGACGCCTCCTGGACGCCGGTCATCGGCTTCGCCGGGGCCCCGTTCACCCTGGCCGCCTACCTCGTCGAAGGACGCCCCAGCCGCGACCACCTCGCCGCCCGGGCCCTGATGCACAGCCACCCGACGTCCTGGGACGCCCTGATGTCGTGGTGCGCGCGTATCTCCGGACAGTTCCTGGCCGCGCAGGTCGACGCGGGCGTCTCGGCCGTCCAGCTCTTCGACAGCTGGGCCGGGTCGCTGCGCGAGGACGACTACGTCGCCCATGTCGCCCCGTACAGCCGCGCCGTGCTCGACGCCGTCCCCGGCGTCCCGAAGATCCACTTCGGCACGGGCACCGGCCACCTGCTGCCGGCCATGCGGGACGCCGGAGCCGACGTCGTCGGCGTCGACTACCGCACGCCGCTGGACGAGGCGAACACGATCCTCGGCGGCCGCACCCCGCTGCAGGGCAACATCGACCCCGCGATGTTGGCGGCCGGCTGGAAGCCCCTCACCAGACACGCCCGCGACGTCGTCCAGCGGGGATACGCAGCGCCCGGCCACGTCGTCAACCTGGGCCACGGCGTCCCCCCGACCACCGACCCCGACGTGCTGACCAGGCTCGTCGAGTTCGTGCACGGTCTCCCGGCGACGGCATGAGCGTCGACGTCGACGCTCTGGTGGTGGGCGGCGGCATGGCCGGGCTCGCCGCCGCCGACCGCCTCGCCCAGCGCGGCCTGAAACCGATGCTGCTGGAGGCCCGCGGCCGCACCGGCGGCCTTGTCTTCGGCGGCGACGTCGGCGGCGTCGCCATCGACCTCGGTGCCGAGTCGTTCGCCAAGCGCTCCCGGTCCCTGCTCGACCTGTGCGGCGAGCTCGGCCTCGCGCTCGTCGAGCCCCAGGGCCGCTCGTGGGTGTGGTCGGCCGAGCATGGCGCGATCCGCATCCCCCGCGGCACGCTCGGCATCCCCACCGACCTGGACGATCCGGAGGTGGTCGCCGCGCTCTCGTCCGACGGCCTGCGGCGGGCCCGCGAGGACCTCACCATGGACGGCGCGGTCGGCGCCGACAGCCCCGACCTGGCCACGCTCGTCGAGACCCGGCTCGGCCGCGAGGTGCTCGACCGGCTCGTCTCCCCCATCGCCGGCGGCATCCACTCCGCCTCCCCGCGCCGGCTCTCCCCCGACGTCGTCACGCCGGGCCTGCGCGAGCGCCTCGCGCAGGAGGGCTCGCTCGTGCGGGCGTCGGCCGCCCAGCGCGCCGCCGCGCCGGCCGGGGCCGTCGTCGCGTCCGTCGACGGCGGGCTGTTCCGGTTGCCCGTCGCGCTGGAGCGCCGCATCGCCGAGCGCGGCGGCGAGATCTGGACGCGGATGGTCGTCACCGGCATCGCCCGCGACGGTGACGCGTGGGCCGTGACCGTCGACAACGCCGAGCGCGCCACCGAGCCGCACCTGATGGGCCGGGCGTCCGGGCGTCCCGCGACCGTGCGGACGAACCGCCTCGTCGTCGCCCTGGACGGCCGCGAGGCCCTGACGCTGCTGCGCGGCATCCCCGAGCTGGAGATCGGCGACTGGGAACTGCCCGCCGGCGCGGACCTCGCCTCGGTCGACCTGGCCGTCGCCAACCCGGCGCTGGACGCCGCGCCGCGCGGTTCCGGCCTGCTGGTCGCGCCGTCGGCGTCCGAGGACGAAGCCGTGAAGGCCAAGGCCCTGACCCACTACTCGATCAAGTGGCCCTGGGTGCTGCGCGACCAGCCGCTGCACGTGTTGCGCGTCAGCTACGGCCGCGGGCCGGGCACGCAGGTACCGACGCTGTCGCAGGCGCTCCGCGACGCGTCCACACTGCTCGGCGTCGAGCTGACGTTCGCGCAGGTGCGCGGGCAGCGCACGATCCGGTTCCTCAACTCGCTGCCACCGCAGACGCCCGACCACCGCGCCCGGGTCGCCCGGCTCGCGGACGCGGTCGCCGCGTTGCCCGGCCTGGAGGTCACCGGCGCCTGGTTCGCGGGCACCGGTCTCGCCGCCGTCCTGCCCCACGGAGCCGAGGCGGCCGACCGTCTCGCGGGGACTACGGTTGGAGCATGAGGATCGTCCTGGGAACCCGCGGATCGGAGCTCGCGCTCACCCAGTCCGGCCACGTCGCGGACGCCCTCCGGGCGCTCGGACACCAGGTCGAACTGAAGACCGTCCGCACCCACGGCGACGTCAAGACGGGGTCGCTGGTCAACCTCGGCGGCACCGGCGTGTTCGCCGCCGCCCTGCGCGGCGCCCTCCTGGACGGCGAGGTCGACATCGCCGTCCACAGCCTCAAAGACCTGCCGACCGCCGGGCACCCCGGCCTCGTGATCGCCGCGATCCCGCCCCGGGAGGACACCCACGACGTCCTGTGCGCCAGCCGCGGTCGCACCCTGGCCGACCTGCCCGCCGGGGCGAAGGTGGGCACGGGCTCGCCGCGGCGCTCGGCCCAGCTGAAGCTGAGCCGTCCCGACCTCGAGGTCGTCGAGATCCGCGGCAATGTGGGCACCCGGCTCGCCCGCGCGCTCGGCGGCGGCGTCGGACCCGCCGATCTGGACGCCGTGGTGCTCGCCGCCGCCGGCCTGCGCCGTCTCGGCCGCGCGGACGCGATCACCGACGTCCTCGACATCCTGCCCGCCGCCGCGCAGGGGGCGCTGGCCGTCGAGTGCCGCGAGGGCGACGCCGAACTCCGCGAGGCGCTCGCCGCCATCGACGACCAGCACGCCCGCGCCGAGACCGATCTCGAGCGCGCGGTGCTCGCCGCGCTCGGCGCCGGCTGCGCCGCGCCCGTCGGGGTGCGGGCGCACGTCCACGAGGCCGGCGTCCGGGCCAGCGCCATCGTGCTCAGCCCGGCCGGCACGGCGAGCGCGTCGGCGTCCTACGACGGTCCGCTCACCGAGCCGCCCGCCGCCATCGGCGAGCGGCTCGCCGAAGACCTGCTCGCCTCCGGCGCCGCCGACCTCGGTCCGCTCGGGGCGTCCCGGCCGAGCCGCCTGGAGGAGTTCCACGACTCCCGGGCGCTGTGGGCGCCCGGCACCGGCACCAGCCTCGTCGGCCGCCGCGTGCTGCTGACCCGCGCCGATGGCCCGCTCGCCGACGCGCTGCGCGAGGCCGGCGCCGACGTCGACGCGGTCGCGCTGACCCACACCGTCCCCGTCGCGTTCCCCCGGCTGCCCCAGGGCGCCACCTGGCTCGTGCTGACGTCGCCGACGGCGGTGGCCGTCCTGCTCGACCAGGGCTACGACCCGCGCTCCCTCGGCCACTCCGTCGCGGCCGTCGGGCCGGCCACCCGCCGCGCGCTGGCGGACGCCGGCGTCGAGGTCGCCCTGACGCCCGAGACCAGCTCGGACGCCGAGTCGCTCGCCGCGGCCTTCCCTCCCGGGACCGGCAGCGTCCTCATCCCCGGCTCGGCTCTCGCGCGTCCGGTGCTGGCCGACGCCCTGCGCGCCAAGGGCTGGCACGTGGACGCCGTCCCCACCTACACCACCGAGCCGCTGGCCGGCCTGCCCGAGGACCTGCGCGACTCGTGGGACCGCGGCGACTACGACGCCGTCGTCCTGATGGCCGGTTCCGGCGTCCGCGCGCTCGTCACGCTGCTCGGGGCGCCGCCCGACCGCACCCGCGTCGTCACCTTCGGACGCCCCAGCGCCGCCGTCGCCCAGGCCCAGGGCCTGCAGGTCGCGGCGGTCGCCCCCACCCAGGACGGCACCGGACTGGTCGCCGCCCTCGGAAGCATTTTCGGAAAGGAACTGTGATGGATCTCCCCCTCATCCGCCCGCGCCGCCTGCGCGCCACCCCTGCGCTGCGCAACCTCGTCCGCGAGACCCGCGTGCAGCCCGGCCAGCTCGTGCTGCCGGTCTTCGTCCGCGACGGCATCGACGAGCCCCGCCCGATCACATCACTGCCCGGCGTGATGCAGCACACCCTCGACTCGGTCCGCCGCGAGGCCGTCCGGGTCGCCGAGGCCGGGCTCGGCGGCATCATGCTGTTCGGCGTCCCGCTCGACGAGCACAAGGACGCCTCCGGCAGCGTCGGCTGCGACCCCGACGGCATCCTCAACCGGGCCCTCGCGGCCGTCCGGGACGAGGTCGGCGACGACACGGTCGTGATGGCCGACACCTGCCTCGACGAGTTCACCGACCACGGCCACTGCGGCGTCCTCGACGCCGACGGCCGGGTCGACAACGACGCCACGCTCGAGGTGTACTGCCGCATGGCCGTCGAGCAGGCCAACGCGGGCGCGCACGTCGTCGGCCCCTCCGGCATGATGGACGGCCAGGTCAGTGCCATCCGCGCCGCGCTCGACGACGCCGGGCATCTGGACACCGCCATCCTCGCTTACTCGGCCAAGTACGCCTCGGCGTTCTTCGGCCCGTTCCGCGAGGCCGTCGGCTCGTCGCTGCAGGGGGATCGCCGCGCCTACCAGCAGGACCCGGCCAACCGTCGCGAGGGCCTGCTCGAGGCGACGCTCGACCTCGACGAGGGCGCCGACATGGTGATGGTGAAGCCCGCCGGCTACTACCTGGACGTCCTCGCCGACGTCGCCGCGGCGTCCCCGGTGCCGGTCGCCGCCTACCAGGTCTCCGGCGAGTACGCGATGCTCGAGGCCGCCGCCGCGAACGGCTGGCTCGACCGCGACCGCGTCATCGCCGAGTCCGTGACCAGCATCGTCCGGGCCGGCGCCGATATCGTCCTGACCTACTGGGCCCTCGAGCTGGCCGGACGCCTCTGAGCCCCTCCGACCCGCAGCGCTTGCCTGCGCCCCGAACCGCCGCGCCCGGCGGCCGGCATCCCCGGACGCCGGCACTCGCCGACCGGGCGCCTAGCATGACCGCAGAACCCACAACCACGGGAGGATCCACCATGGACATGGCCGCCGTCTACCAGCACGCCTGCGAGTTGATCCCGGGCGGGGTGTCCTCGCCCGTGCGGGCGTTCGGCTCGGTCGGCGGCACGCCGGTGTTCCTGACCGCCGCGGAGGGCCCGCACGTCGTCGACATCACCGGACGCCGCTACGTCGACCTGGTCTGCTCGTGGGGGCCGGCGCTGCTGGGCCATGCGCACCCCGAGGTCGTCGAGGCGGTCCGCGAGGCGGCAGGGCGAGGCCTGTCGTTCGGCGCCCCCACCACCGCGGAGGTGCAGCTCGCCGAGCTCGTCCGCGGCCGCGTCCCGTTCGCCGAGAAGGTGCGGTTCGTCTCCACCGGCACCGAAGCCACCATGACGGCCATCCGCGTCGCCCGTGGCGCCACCGGGCGCGACGTCATCGTGAAGTTCGCGGGCTGTTACCACGGCCACTCCGACTCCCTGCTGGCGGCCGCCGGCTCGGGCGTCGCCACCGCGGGGCTGCCTGGCTCGGCCGGCGTGACGCGGGCCGCGGCGTCCAACACCCTGGTGGTGGACTACAACGACGTCGCCGCGCTGGAGGCCGTGTTCGCCGAGCGGGGCGACGAGATCGCCTGCGTCATCACCGAGGCGGCGCCGGCCAACATGGGCGTGGTTCCGCCGGCCCCGGGGTTCAACGAGGCGATCCGGAGCCTCACGAGCGAGCACGGCGCCCTGATGATCAGCGACGAGGTGCTGACCGGCTTCCGCGTCTCCCCCGCGGGATACTGGGGGCTGGAGGCCGGGGTCGAGAACCCCACCTGGACCCCCGACCTCGTCACCTTCGGCAAGGTGGTGGGCGGCGGTATGCCGCTGGCCGCGCTCGCTGGGCCGGCCGCCCTGATGGACCTGCTCGCCCCCGTCGGCCCCGTCTACCAAGCCGGTACCCTGTCGGGGAACCCGCTGGCCACCGCCGCCGGCATCACCACGCTCCAGCTCGCGGACGCCGGGGTCTACGCCCACGTCGACCGGGTGTCCGCGCAACTGCAGGGCGCCGTCGCCGCAGCGCTGGACGCCGCGGGGGTGCCGCACCGCATCCAGTCCGCGGGCAACCTGTTCAGCGTGTTCTTCGGGGCGGACGCCGCCGAGCGCGGCGTCGCGAACTACGACCAGGCCAAGGCGCAGGACGCCTTCCGGTTCGCCCCGTTCTTCCACTCCATGCTGGACGCCGGGGTGGCGCTGCCGCCGAGCGTGTTCGAGGCATGGTTCCTCTCCTCTGCGCATGACGACGCCGCGCTGAACCAGATCGTGGACGCCCTCCCGGGCGCCGCGCGCGCCGCGGCGTCCGCGACCGCCTGATCGCTACCCCGCCGACGCGCCGGGGTCAGGTCAGCCCCGGGCCGCCTTGAGGTCCCGGCGCAGCTCGGGCGGGAGCGCGAACGTCAGGTTCTCCTCGGTCAACCGCTCCTCGGTGGCGGCCGGGTAGCCCTGCTCGACCAGGAAGTCCAGCACGCCCTGCACCAGCTCGTCCGGCACGGACGCCCCGGACGTCACGCCGATCTTGTCGACGCCCTCGAGCCAGGCCGGATCGACCTCCGAGGCGTTGTCGACGCGGTGCGCGGCCTTCGCGCCGGCGTCCAGAGCGACCTCGACGAGCCGCACCGAGTTCGACGAGTTGCGCGAGCCCACCACGATGACAAGGTCGGCGTTCGCCGCGATCTGCTTCACCGCGGACTGCCGGTTCTGGGTGGCGTAGCAGATGTCGTCGCTCGGCGGATCGATGAGCTTGGGGAACTTGGCGCGCAGGGCGTCCACCGTCTCCCAGGTCTCGTCGACGCTCAGGGTGGTCTGCGAGAGCCAGGCGACGGACTCCGGGTCGTCCACCTCGACTCCCGCGACGTCGTCGGGGTGCTCGACGAGGATCGTGTGCTCGGGCGCCTCGCCCATCGTGCCCTCGACCTCCTCGTGGCCGGAGTGGCCGATGAGCAAGATCTGGTTGCCCTGGCCGGCGAAGCGCTTCGCCTCGTGGTGCACCTTCGTCACCAGCGGGCAGGTCGCGTCGATGGTGTGCAGGTTGCGACCCTTCGCCTCGGCGCGCACCTGGGGCGAGACCCCGTGCGCAGAGAAGACGACGTTCGCACCCTCGGGCACCTCGGCGATCTCCTCGACGAAGATCGCGCCCCGCGCCGAGAGATCCTCGACGACGTGCTTGTTGTGGACGATCTGCTTGCGGACGTACACGGGGGGCCCATAGATCTCGAGGGCACGCTCGACCGTGACGACGGCACGGTCCACGCCCGCGCAGTACCCGCGCGGCGCGGCGACAACAACGCTCCTGGTCATGGGGGCCAGTCTACGGGGCCGCCTGACCACCGCGATCCGGGACGCCGCCGGCGCGCCTCGGCCGCCCCGAGCCGCGGCCGACAAGGCCGGACGGCGCCCCCTTGCAGCCCTCGCGGACGGCGCAACCAGAATTTGTCGGACGCCGACCGTAGTCTTTGCGACGTGCCGTTGACATCCTCTCCCGAACAGCCGCAGCCGCTGCGCAACGTCGTCAGCGCGCTCAAAGACTGGGTGGAGCGCACGTCGCCGATCTGGGTCGAGGGGCAGA
Source organism: Nigerium massiliense (assembly GCF_000826085.1). GTDB lineage: Bacteria > Actinomycetota > Actinomycetes > Propionibacteriales > Propionibacteriaceae > Propioniciclava > Propioniciclava massiliense. The sequence continues at coordinate 1,241,396 of NZ_CCYM01000003.1, forward strand.
TCATCGAGCTGCGCCGCCGCGCCGGCGCCGGCACGCACTTCCTGAAGCTCCGCGACAAGCTCGCCGAGGTGTCGGTCTCGGTGTCCACGTCGACGGATGTCCTCGACGCCGCGGGTCCGCTCACCGAGGGCACGCTCGTGACCGCGTGGGTGCGGCCCACGCTGTGGCAGCGCTCGGGCAGCCTGACGTTCGAGTGCCGCGAGATCCGGCCGTCCGGCGAGGGACGCCTGCTCGCCCACCTCGAGCAGCGCAAGCGCGCGCTCCAGGCCGAGGGGCTCTTCTCCCCCGAGCTCAAGAAGCGCCTGCCGTTCCTGCCCCGCGTCATCGGCCTGGTCACCGGCGAGGGCTCGGCCGCCGAGCGCGACGTGATCGAGAACATCCGGCGCCGCTGGCCCGGGGCCGCGCTGCGCGTCGAGCACGCGCTCATGCAGGGCGACAAGGCGGCGCTGCAGGTCGCCGAGGCGGTGACCGTCCTCGACCGCGACCCGGCCGTCGAGGTGATCATCGTCGCCCGCGGCGGCGGCTCGCTCGAAGACTTGCTGCCGTTCTCCGACGAGGGCCTGGTGCGGGCCGTGTTCGCCGCCCGTACGCCGGTGGTCTCGGCGATCGGCCACGAGCCCGACACCCCGATCCTCGACCTGGTCGCCGACCTGCGCGCCTCCACCCCCACCGACGCGGCCAAGCGCGTCGTCCCCGATGCCCAGGCGGAGTCGGCGGGCGTCGCCCAGGCGCGAGCGCGGCTGCGGCAGGCCGTCTCTTCCCGCGTCGCCACCGAGGAGCGTCGGCTCGCCGACCTGCGCTCGCGCCCCGTGCTGCGCGATCCGGGCGCCACCATCGACATCGCCCGCGGACGCGTCGACGACCTCACCGCGCGGCTGCGTCGGGCCATCGCGTCCGCCACGCGCAGCGAGCAGCAGTTCGTCGAGCACACCCTGGCCCGCGTCCGCACGCTCTCCCCCAAGGCGACGCTGCAGCGCGGCTACGCGATCGTGACCACCGACGACGGCGCCACCGTCACCTCGATCGGCCAGGTCTCGGCCGACGACGTGATCGTCGCCCGGCTGCTGGACGGCGACATCGCCGCCGCGGTCATCGACGTCGAACCCTACCAACCCCGACCCGAGGAGGACGCATGAGCGACCAGCCCACCACCACCGCCCCCGACGACCTGTCCTACGAGCAGGCCCGCGACCAGCTCGTCGAGGTCGTCCGCGAGCTCGAGTCGGGCAACGTCCCGCTGTCGCGCGCCATGGAGCTCTGGGAGCGTGGCGAGGGCCTCGCCGACCGGTGCCAGCGATGGCTCGACGGGGCGCGGGCGCGTGTCGACGAGGCAACGAAGAAGGACGCCTGACAAGGCTCGTCGGGCGCCTCTCGACAACCTTTTAGAGACACGAGTCCGCACTATTGGGCATCTGCACCCCGGCGCGCTATATTGGTCTCAGTTCGGAAATAGTCTGAACGACTAATAAAGAGAGGAACCTCCCGCATGAGCTTCAAGAACGTCATGAGCAAGCTGGCCGACAGCTGGCTTGAGGGCGCCGAGTCTGTCGCGTCCGTCTACTACGGCCGCTACATCGACCGCACCGATCGCGAGAGCCTGTTCTGATCGCCACGTCGGGCCAACTCGGTCCGTCCCACGCCTGACCGGCGTCGCCCACCAGCGCTTCCTGTCCCATCGCACGCCGAAAGGAGATCCCGTGTTCAACTTCTTCAGCATCTGGACGCCCGCGAACAGCGAGTTCCACGAGGAAGGGATCGAACTCAAGTACCGCGACGACCGCTGACCCTCCCCACCTGAGATAAACCGAAGCCTTCACCACAATGCGGTGGTGGAGGTTTCCCGCATTTAACGCCCCGCACGAGCGTTCACGTTCCGGCCACCGCGGCGGGGGCTGGCTGAGGGCCGCGGTCAACCCGGCCTCGTTAGCCTCCGGCCATGTCGTCTCATCGTGCTCCCCATCCCTCCCGCCGCCGCCTGCTGCAGGCGGGCGCCGTTGCCGGCCTCGGCACGGCCGCCTCCGCCGCCTTCCCTCTCCCCGCGACCGCCACCGCCACCGCGCCGGAACCACCGCGCCGGAACACCACCGCCCCCGCCCCGGACGCCCCCGTGCGACGTCCGCCGAGTTCACCCTCGCGGTCATGCCGGACACCCAGTACCTGTTCGACGAGACCAGCCTGCGGCCGGAGCCGATCGAGGCGTCCCTGGCGTACCTGCGGGCCGAGCGCGCGGACCAGAACATCGTCTTCCTCGCCCACCTCGGCGACCTCACCCAGAACGGCCAGGCCCAGGAGATGCGGGCGATCGCCAAGGCCTGGACGCGGCTGCGCGGCAGCAAGATCCCCTTCTCCACGCTGACGGGCAACCACGACGTCGACAGCAAGACCGATGACCAGCGCGGCGCGACGCCGTACCTGGCGAACTTCCGCCCCAGCACCGGCGACGACGGGGTGGTGGCCGTCTCCCCCGACGGCTACAACAGCCTGCACCGGTTCAGCGGCGGCGGCCGCGACTGGCTGCTGCTCGCCCTCGACTGGCGGCTCTCCCCGCAGGGCTTCGCGTGGGCGCAGGCGCAGCTGGACGCCCACAAGAACCTGCCGACCATCCTCACGACCCACGAGCTCGTCCAGGCCGACACCGGCGACGGCGTCGGCGTCCTGTCCGAGTACGGCCAGCTCGTCTGGGACAGGCTGGTCGCCCGCAACGACCAGGTCTTCCTCACCCTCAACGGCCACTTCTGGCCGTCCGGACGCCTCCGCCGCACCAACGCCGCCGGCCACTCGGTCGACATGCATCTGACCAACTACCAGCAGCGCTACTACGGCGGCGCGGCCGTCATGCGGCTCTACCACTTCGACCTCGAGCGCAACGTGATCGACGTCGAGACGATCTGCCCGTGGGTCGAGAACGTCCCGCCGGCGAAGCGCTGCGAGCTCATGCAGGAGGAGCTCGTCGTCTCGACCGACCTCGACCGGTTCACCGTCGAGATCGACTTCGACGCGCGGTTCAAGTCCTTCGCGCCGGCCCCTGTGCGCCGGGCCCGCACGGCGGCGTCCCAGCTCGTCCGCGGCACCGTCGCGTACTGGCGCTGGGACTCCGCCCAGGTCGGTCACGGCGCGACTGTGAAGGACCTGTCGGGGCATGGCAACGACCTCGAGGTCGTCGGGGACGCCGCGCCCGCCCTGCGCGTCGTCGACGACTTCCACCCCGACCAGCCCGGCCACCGCAGCCTCGCGATCGGGGGCGCCGGCACCACCAACGGCGACTACCTGCGCACGGTCGCGTCCGCGCCGCTCAACCGGGAGACGTTCCAGGCGGGCTACACCGTCGAGATGTTCTTCCACCTGCCGGCCGACTGGGGCTCCCGCAACGCGTGGAGTTCGCTGCTCTCGCGTCAGGGCATGTCGGCCGAGGCCGGCAAGAAGCCCGGCGACCCCGAGGAGCCGGTCGCGACCCTGAGCCTGTCCGGTTCGCGAGAGCTTCAGTGGGCGGTCTACCCCGTCAGCCTCCCCACGTCCCTGACGAACTGGGGACACGAGCTGCGGACCGCCCGCTGGTGGCACGTCGCGGTCGTCAACAACGGCACCCACACCACGATGTACGTCGACGGCTGCCCGGTCGTCCGCAATCCGGCGACGCCGAACCGCGGCCTGAGCACCCTGAACCGGCGCTGGCTGCTGGGCGGCTACGAGTACGCGAACAAGCTCGACAAGGTGTTCCAGGGCACCATCGGCGATGTGCGCATCGCCAACCGCGCGCTGCGCACCGAGGAGTTCATGATCGGCTGAGGCCGACGCCGGGACGCTGCCTCAGCGCGTGGTCAGCGTCCCGGCGAACTGCTCCAACTGCTCGTACGGCACGTCGCCGCTGACGATCGACACGTGCGTCGCCTCGTTGCGCACCAGCGCGTGCGTGCGTCCGTCGTCGGAGACGAATCGCAGCCATTGTTGGCCCGCCACCTGGCTCTCCCCGTCGGGATGGCCGTCGCGGGTCACGTCGCGCGTGAACAGCTCCGGAAGCTCGTCGCGCTGGTCGACGGCCAGGTAGGTCTTGTCGGCGTTCAGAAAGCCGAGCGCCATCGTGTTCCCCAAGGCCGGCTCATTGTTGATGCCGTTCTCGCCCTTGCGGATCCAGCGCGCGCGGGTGGCCACCCAGCCGTCCGGGAGCGATTCGGGGGCGAGCACCGGATAGGGGCTCTCCTCGCGCGCGACCTGCACGACCGGCCGGTAGTCCACCACGTTGACGGCCGCCTCGGGGATGCGCGTGAACCACGCCACGATCAGCAGCACCGGGATGAGCAGCACGACCATCGCGACGAGCATGTGCAGCGCGGGCGGGTTCGGACGGGGCTTGGCCATGGGTGCGATTCTCCCACGCCCGCCGAACCCGTCCCGCCACCGCACGCCCCGGGCCGCCTTGCTCGCAGGCCGCGGCCGCCGACGAATTGAGGACGCCGCCGACGTCGGCCACGATGACCCCATGGAACCCGTCGAGACCATCGCCCGCGCGGACACGCCGCTGGGCGAGTTGGCGCTGCGCCGCCGCGGCGACGTCGTCGAGCTCATCGTCAACGGGGTCTTCGCGATGGACTCGGCCGAGACCACGTCCGAGCTCGCGCTCGCGGACGCCGCGGGCACCCCGCCGGGACGGGTCCTGGTCGGCGGTCTGGGCCTGGGCTACACGGCCGCCCGGCTGCTCGACAACGGCGCCGCCGAGATCGACGTGGTCGAGCTCGCGGGCGCGCTGCTCGACTGGGCCGGCGCCGGCGTCACCCCGCAGCTCGCGCGCGTGGCAGGCGATCCCCGCGTCCGGCTGCACGCCGCCGACATCGGCGACTGGATCGCCGGCCGCGCCGAGACCTGGGACGCCATCCTGCTCGACGTCGACAACGGCCCGACGTTCCTCGTCCACGACGGCAACGAGCGGCTCTACGCCGCTCCCCTGCTCACCGAGTTCGCCCGGCGGCTCGGGCCGGGCGGCGTCCTGATGATCTGGTGCGAAACCCCGAGCCCCGCCCTCCTGGCCACGTTGCAGGGCCTCGGCCCGGGGTTGGCGGCAGACGAGGTGATCGTCCCCATCGAGCGCGAGGGACGCGCCTTCGACTACGCCCTGTATCGCCTTCGGCGCGGCCCGGGCGACTGACGTCCGGCAGACCCGCGACCGCGTCCGCCGAGAGCGCCGGGACGCCACGGCGCGGCGTCCCGGCGGCGGATCAGAGCCCGACGTCCCCTTCGAGCATCTCGGTGACCAGCGCGGCGATCGGCGAGCGTTCCGAGCGGGTCAGCGTGACATGCCCGAACAGCGGGTTGCCCTTCAGCTTCTCCACCACCGCGGCGACGCCGTCGTGGCGTCCGACCCGCAGGTTGTCGCGCTGGGCGACGTCGTGGGTCAGCACGACCTTCGAGTTCTGGCCGATGCGCGACAGCACGGTCAGCAGCACGTTGCGCTCCAGCGACTGCGCCTCGTCGACGATCACGAACGCGTTGTGCAGGGAACGTCCCCGGATGTGCGTCAGCGGCAGCACCTCGAGCAGGTCCCGCTCGACGATCTCGTCCACCACGTTCTTGTGGACGAACGAACCCAGCGTGTCGAACACCGCCTGACCCCAGGGCGACATCTTCTCGTTCTGGTCGCCGGGCAGGTAGCCGAGCTCCTGGCCGCCCACCGCGTACAGCGGGCGGAACACGATCACCCGGTCGTGCAGCTGGCGCTCCATCACGTTCTCCAGCCCCGCGGCCAGCGCCAGCGCGGACTTGCCGGTCCCGGCGCGCCCGCCGAGCGACACGATGCCGATGGACGGATCCATCAGCAGGTCGAACGCGACCCGCTGCTCCGCCGAGCGCCCGTGCAGGCCGAAGATGTCCCGGTCGGTGCGGATCATCCGCAGCGTCTTGTCGGGGTGGACGCGGCCCAGCGCGGTCGAGCCGCCGCCGCGGGCGACGACGCCGGTGTGGCACGGCAGGTCGAGCACCTCCGCGGTGGCGACCTGGCCTTCGTCGTAGAGCTGATCGATCGCGGCCGCGCTCATCTCGAGGTCGACCATGCCGAGCCAGCCCGCGTCGCGGGCGAGCTCGTGCTTGTACTCGTCGGCGTCCAGGCCGACCGAGGCCGCCTTCACCCGCAGCGGCAGGTCCTTGGTGATGAGCGTGACCTGCCGTCCCTCGGCCGCGTAGTTCAGCGCGACGGCGAGGATGCGCGAGTCGTTGTCGCCGAGGCGGAACCCCAGCGGCAGCACCTCGGGGTCGGTGTGGTTGAGCTCGACATGGATCGTGCCGCCGCAGTCGTTGACCGGCATGGCCCGGTCCAGGCGCCCGTGCTTGATGCGCAGGTCGTCCAGGAAGCGCAGCGCCGTCCGGGCCGCGAAGCCCAGCTCCGGATGGTGCCGCTTGCCCTCCAGCTCGTTGATGACCACCAGCGGCAGCACGATCTCGTGCTCGGCGAAGAACCGCAGCGCCTGCGGGTCGCTGAGCAGCACCGAGGTGTCCACGACGAACACCTTCTGCTCGGTGGGGTTGAGATCTCCGTTGGTGACGACGGGCGCGGGAGCGTCCGCGACGAACTGTGACTCATTGGTATCGAGCACGTCATTCCTCACTGGTTCGGGCCGCGTGATCTCCACCCGGCCTCGCCTTGACGGTTTCAGCCGGTGGACTCCCTGACGGGAACGGGTCTCATCGATCCAGTGCCTCCGGGTTGGGACGCCTGACGCGACGTCCACGTGGTCACGTTAACCAACACCCCGGTCAATGCCGAGTGGCGCGCCCACACGTTTTGGCAGTGTTCACCCGTCGGTTACTCGCCGGCCGGGCCGTCCGGGTAGCCAGCATGGCCGCCGACGCGCCGCGGCAGGTTCATCGGGACGGGTGCCCCGTGGCGGTTCGGCTCGTAGGCTGACTTCCATGCCGCTACCCCCCCACCTCGTCCAGCACACTTCGCCGACGGACGGGTCCCCCGGGGCGGTTCGGCTCGTAGGCTGACTCCCATGCCGCTCCCCCCCCCCCTCGTCCAGCACACTTCGCCGCCCCCACCCGCCTCGTCCGTCGTCCGCGGCGACACCTGGCGCATCACCGTGCTCACCGACCGGCTGCTGCGGTTGGAGTACTCCGCCGACGGCCGCTTCGAGGATCGCGCGACGCAGGTCGTGCTGCACCGGGACTTCCCGCCCGTGGACTTCCGGGTCATCGAGAAGGGCGAGGGCCTCCAGCTCCACACGGACGCCCTGACACTCGAGTACGACGGCCGCCCGTTCTCTCCGGGCGGGCTCGTGATGACCCCGGTCGGCGGCGAGGGCTACCGCCAGGTGTGGCGCTACGGCGAGCAACTGCACGAGTGGATCCTGCCGAACAACCTCGGCGGCACCGCCCGCACCCTCGACACCGTCGACGGCGCCTGCGAGTTGGAGCCGGGGCTGATGTCGACGACCGGCTCGGCGGCCCTCGACGACTCCGGGTCGCTGGCGCTCACCGAGGACGGCTGGGTCGACCAGCGCGTGGGCGACGTCGACGTGTACCTGTTCGCCCATCAGCGCGACTTCCCCGCCGCGCTGCGCGACTTCTACCGGCTCACCGGGCCGACGCCGATGTTGCCCCGCTACGCGCTGGGCAACTGGTGGAGCCGGTACTACCCGTACTCGCAGGAGTCCTACAAGGCGCTCATGAACCGGTTCGCCGCCGAGGAGCTGCCGTTCAGCGTCGCCGTCCTCGACATGGACTGGCACTGGGTGGACATCGATCCTCGCTTCGGCGCCGGCTGGACCGGCTACTCCTGGAACACCGACCTGTTCCCCGACCACGTCGCGCTGCTGACCGACCTCCACAGCCGCGGGCTGCGGGTCACCCTCAACGACCACCCGGCGGCGGGCGTCCGCGCCTACGAGGACCGTTACCCCGAGCTGGCCCGGCGCCTGGGCATCGACCCGGCCACGGAAGAGCCGATCCCGTTCGACATCGGCGACCGCGACTTCGTCGCCCCCTACTTCGAGGAGATCCACCACCCCCTCGAGGACGAGGGCGTCGACTTCTGGTGGATCGACTGGCAGCAGGGCAAGCACACCCGCACGCCCGGGCTCGACCCGCTGTGGGCGCTGAACCACTTCCACTTCCTCGACAGCGCCCGCGAGGGACGCCGTCCGCTCACGTTGTCCCGCTACGCCGGGCCGGGGTCGCATCGCTACCCCGTGGGCTTTTCCGGGGACAGCGTGATCAGCTGGGACAGCCTCGACTTCCAGCCCCGGTTCACCGCGACCGCGGCCAACATCGGCTACGGCTGGTGGAGCCACGACATCGGCGGCCACCTGTGGGGCTATCGGGACCAGGATCTGCAGTCCCGCTGGTACCAGCTGGGCCTCTTCTCCCCCATCAACCGATTGCACTCCTCCCGCGGAGAGTTCACCCGCAAGGAGCCGTGGACGTTCGACGCCATCCACGAGCGGGTGATGGGCGACTGCCTGCGCTTCCGCCACCGACTGTTGCCGTACCTGTACACGATGAACGAGCGCGCCCACAGCCAGGGCGAACCGCTGTGCCGTCCGTTGTACTACGAGGACCCCCGCGCCGAGACCGCGCTGCGGTCGCTGAACAGCTTCCTGTTCGGCACCCAGCTGCTCGTGGCCCCGATCACCCGCCCCCTGGACCCGCACAGCCGCCAAGGCGCCGTGACGACGTGGCTGCCCGAGGGCACCTGGACCGACATCTTCACCGGCGTCCGCTACTCCGGCGGCCGTGAGGTACGGCTACATCGTCCCATCGACGGCTACCCCGTGCTCGGACGCGCCGGCGCGATCGTCCCGCTGCAGCCCGAGGGTGCCTACGGTATCGAGAACCCGGACGCGCTGGAGTTGCGCGTCTGCCCCGGCGCCGACGGCGAGTTCGTGCTCTACGAGGACGACGACGCGCTCGAACCGGTGTCGGTGCGCACCCGGTTCCGCTGGGACGACGCGGCGGGCGTCCTCACGGTCGCCGCCGCCGAGGCGGACGGCCCCGCCGGTCAGGCGCCCGTGCCCGCGTCCCGGCGCTACACCCTGGCCCTCGTGGGAGTCGAGCGCCCGGAGCCCTTGCCGGCCGGGGCGTCCTACGCCGAGGAGTCGGCGACCCTGCGGCTGGACGGCGGCACGATCGCGACGGACGCCGGCGGCGCCATCGCCGCGCCGGGCGTCCGCGTGGCGAGCAACGACGTCGTCGCGCGCATCAAGCGGTTCCTGCTGCAGGCGGAGATCGGGCTCATCCTCAAGGAGCGCATCTGGTCGATCGTGGCCGGCCGAGACACCGAGCGCGCACGACTGCAGGCGCTCGAGGCCGTGGAGATGGACGCCGAGATCCGCGGGCCGCTGGCCGAGCTGATGCTGGCGCTGTGAGTCCGGGCCGTTAACGAGCGGAACCGCCAGCCTCGGGGGACGGGCTGGCGGTTCCGCTCATACGGCGACGCTGACCATGGAGGAGGTCAACGTTCTTCTTGCTTGCGTCGAGGTTCGGGACCAGTCGAACCTCTTTCACGACCGCACTCATAACGTTAGGCGCCACCGCAGCCGCTCCGATAGCGAGGGTCGCCAAGTCGGCACCTTGGAACGAGGACCTCGGTACTTTCGTACCGGCTCAGCGCCCGTAGCGCCGCTCCCGCGTCCCGTAGGAGCGCAGGGCGCGCAGGAAATCGACCCGGCGGAAGTCGGGCCACAGCGCCTCGCAGAAGTAGAACTCGCTGTGGGCCGACTGCCAGAGCAGGAACCCGGACAGCCGCTGCTCCCCCGAGGTGCGGATGATGAGGTCGGGGTCGGGCTGGCCCGCGGTGTAGAGGTGGGACGCGATGTCGTCGATCTCGAGCGTGGCGGCCACCTCCTCCAGCGTGCGGCCCTTGCTGGCCTCGCTGGCGAGCAGCGACCGGACGGCGTCCCGAAGTTCGTGGCGTCCGCCGTACGCGACCGCGACGTTCACCCGCATGCCGTCGAGGCCCGCGGTCGCCTCCTCGCAGCGTCGCAGGGACGCCTGCATGTCATCGGGCAGCAGCGACAGGTCGCCGACCGACTTGACCGGCCAGCGCCTGGTGCCGGCGAGGTCCTGCTGGAGCTTTTCGATGACCCGGAGCAGCGGGGAGACGTCGGTCTCGCGCAGCAGGTTCTCCGTCGACAGCACCCAGAGCGTCACGACGGCGATGCCGGCCTCGTCGCACCATTCGACGAAGGAACGCAGCTTGTCCGCCCCCGCCTGGTAGCCGACGACGAGCGGCTGACCGGGGGCGTTCAGGCGGGCCCACCGCCGGTTACCGTCGGCGAGCACGGCGACGTGCTGCGGCAGGTGTTCGGGGTCGAGTTCGGAGCGCAGCCGCTGCTCGTACGTGGAGTACAGCAGCTCCGACGGGTGCAAGCGATCCGCCCATTCGCGCGTCCGGTCGGCCCAAGACATGGGGTCACATTAGCGAACAACGGCCCGACCGGCCCCGCGCCGGCGGCCCGCCGCCCCTGGAGAACCGTCGGCGGCACGCTCTACGGTGGGCTCATGAAACTCCTCGTGATCGCCAACGCGCCCCTCACCCTCGACCCGCCCGATGACGTCGAGGTGGTCGAGCTCGATCCGACGCAGCCCATCCCTGCCGAGCACCTGGACGCGGAGGGCGCCCTCGTCGAGGGCTGGGGAAGCCCCACGCTGAAGCAACTCGCCGAGGACGCCCCCTACCTGACCTGGGTGCAGACGCTGGCGGCCGGCCCCGACGCCGTGCTGCGAGCCGGGTTCGGCCCGCAGGTGACCATCTGCACCGGCCGCGGCTTCCACGACAAGACAGTCTCCGAGCACGCGCTGGCGCTGACGCTGACGGCGCTCACCGACATCCCGACGCTGCTGGAGCGGCAGCGCGACCACGACTTCGCCCACGAGGAGTTCGGCTCGTGGCGTCCGCTGCACTCCCCCGACCGGCTCTCGACGCTCATCGAGTCCAACGTGCTGATCTGGGGCTTCGGCTCCATCGGCCAGCACATGGCGACGCTCTTCGCGGCCTGCTCGGCGAACGTCCGGGGCGTCGCGACCAGCCGCGGTGAGCGCGGCGGCTTCGAGGTCTTCACCGAGGACGACCTGCCGCAGTTGCTGCCCGAGACCGACGTGTTGGTGATGGTGCTGCCCAGTTCCGACGGCACGGAGAAGGCCCTGAACGCCGAGCGCATCGCGATGCTCAAGCCGATCTCATGGGTGGTCAACGTGGGCCGTGGCACCACCGTCGACGAGGACGCCTTGGTGGAGGCCCTCAACGCCGGACGCCTGGGCGGCGCCGCCCTCGACGTCACGTACGAGGAGCCCTACCCCTCCGACGGGCCGCTGTGGGACGCTCGCAACGTCGTCATCACCCCGCACATGGCCGGCGGCCGCGCCGTCGGCGCCGACGAGATGGTGAACCGCCAGATCGAACACCTGCGCCGGGGAGAGCCGCTGGAGAACGCCGTCGAGCGCTGAGCCTTCGAGCCACCCCGGCGACCCTCTGGGCCGCCGGGCCGCCCTGCCCGGCGGCTCAGCTGGCGCGCGACCAGAGTGCGGCGCGAATCTGCTTGACCGAGGTCGCGGGCGCGAAGCAGGTGGTGCCGCGGCACACGTAGACGGTGGCGTCGGTCTCGACGTCCTCGTGCTCGTCGTACTCGGCGTCGTTCACCTGCCCCGAACCGCCGATGGACGCCCGGGTGATCTTGCCGCCCTCGGTCGCGATGCGGGCGTCGCCCGGCTTCGCCGGACCCCGGTCGTCGAAGTGGTGCGCGAACCCCTTGGTGCCGGGGCGTCCGTTCACCACCACGGAGCCGGCCGGGGCCATCCGCCACGCGGCCACCGCCGCCCGGTTGAGCGGCGTTCCGGACTCGTCGATCACGACGGCGACGGCGGGCCGCAGCCCTTGGCGGGCCTCGTCGGCGATGAGCACGTCCGTCAGCGCGGCGGGCGCGAACCGCGGGGTCGCCGCGACCGTCCCCCACGTGGTGCGCGCGGCGGCGTCCGCGCGGTCGAGGAAGTCCTGCCGGTCGGCGAGCAGCCCGACCGTCCGCAGCGCGGCGACCAGCGCGCTCGTGCCGGACGGCGTCGGGTTGTCGGTGACGTCCCGGGGGCGGGAGAAGAGCCCCGTCTCAGCGGCGTCGTAGAAGCCCCCGTCCTCGGCGCCGAACCGCTCCAGCGCCTGCTCCAGCAGCCGCACGGCGTGCTTGAGCCAGCCGGCGTCCCCGAGCGCCGCGCCCAGGTGCCCGAAGGCCAGCGCGAGGGCGCCGTAGTCCTCGGCGAACGCCGGCACGTCGGAGACCACCCCGTTGTGGGAGGAGCGACGCAGTCCGTGCTCGGCCCAGTGCAGGCCCCACAGCGTTTCGGCGGCGTCGGTGGCCAGCTCCAGCCAGGACGGCTCGTCGAAGATCAGCGCCGCTTGCACGAGCGAGTCGATCATCCATCCGTTCCACGACGTCACGACCTTGTCGTCGCGCGGCGGGGCGAACCGGTTCCGGCGCTCGTCCAGCAGGCGCCGGCTCACCTCCGCGAGGCGTTCCTCGTCGGGGACGCCGCGCAACTGCAGCGTCGACAGGCCGTGCTCGAAGGTGCCCGAGCTGGTGACGTGGAAGACCTGCTCCGCCCACGCGGCGTCCTCCTCCCCGAGCGCGTCCACGAGCAGGTCGTGGTTCCAGACGTAGTAGATGCCCTCGTGCGGCATGCCCAGGGAATCGGCGCTGTCGGCGTCCAGGCTGGCCGCGAACCCGCCGGACGGCACGGTCATCTCCCGGCGCAGCCACTCGACGATGCCGCGGGCCGCGCGCTCGAACTGGCCGCGCAGCGCGGTGTCGTGCCCGGGCGTCCGACGCCAGCCGCGGGCGTAGGCCCCGAGCAGAAGGGCGTTGTCGTAGAGCATCTTCTCGAAGTGCGGCACCACCCACGCCGCGTCCACGCTGTAGCGGTGGAAACCCCCGCCGACCTGGTCGTGGATGCCACCGCGGGCCATCGCGTCCAGCGTGCGCTGGGCCATGTCGAGGCTGCCGGGCTCGCCCTTGACGAGCAGGGCGTCCACGACGAGCGGGGCGGGGAACTTCGGGGCGTCACCGAAGCCGCCGTGCATGAGGTCGAAGTCGGCGCTCAGGGAGTCCAGGGCGTCCCAGACGGGCGGCGCGGCGTCCGCCGCGGGGAGCTTGTTGATCTCGGCGAGCTGCGCGGCGATCGACTGGGCCGACCCGACGACCTCGTCGTGCCGGTCGGCCCACGCGCCGGCCATCGCCTGCAGCACCTGCATGAACGACGGCATGCCGCGTCCGGGCTCGGGCGGATAGTAGGTGCCGGCGAAGAAGGGGCGTCCGTCGGGGGTGGCGAACACGGTCATGGGCCAGCCGCCCTGGCCGGTCAGCGCCTGGGTGGCGCGCATGTAGACGGCATCGACGTCGGGACGCTCCTCGCGGTCGACCTTGATCGCCACGAAGTGCTCGTTGACATAGGCGGCGACGTCGGCATCCTCGAAGGACTCGTGCGCCATCACGTGGCACCAGTGGCAGGCCGAGTAGCCCACCGAGATGAGGACCGGGACGTCCCGCTCGAGCGCGGAGGCGAACGCCGCCTCGCTCCAGGGCCACCAGTCGATCGGGTTCGAGGCGTGCTGCTGAAGGTAGGGGCTTGACGTCTTCGCGAGGCGGTTGGGCATGCCGTCCAGCCTAGCGAGACCTCAGACGGGGTCGGCTCCCGACCTGCTGTCGCCAGGGTTGCGGACCGGGCCGTCCCCGGAGAACGGCCCCGACGAGACCCGCTGCTGGTCCACCGGCAGATCGATGTTGCGCATCTGCTTGCGCATGTTGAAGAACAGGAACACGATGCACGCGCCCAGGACGGCCGTGACCGCCAGGGCGATCCAGCCGGGCGCCACCAGCGCACCCATGTCGAGCAGAACCATCACCGCACTCCTTCACTCCAGATCGGCGCGGACATGCCCAGCATGCTACCTCCGCTCAGATGGAGTAGAACCACTCGCCGTCCGGGTCGGCCACCTGCGCGTCCAGCCCGGCGAAGAGGTCGTCCTCGGGCACCTCGGTGGGCACCATCGAGCGGACGAGCTGGAAGTCCTCGGTGGGCCAGCCGACCTGCTGGATCTTCAGCGGCACCGCGAACCACATCCCGTCGGGGTCGACCTGGGTGGCGTGCGCCTTCAGGGCGGCGTCCCGCACCGGGAAGTACTCGGCGCACGGGATGAAGGTGGTGAGCCGCGCCTCGGCCTCCGGGTCCTCGGCCCAGGACGCCAGCCGCTCGGCATACGGCGAGTCGAGGCCCTCCTCGTGCATCAGCTGATCGAGCCGGGCGTAGCGGTTCCGGTGGAAGGACATCTGGTAGTAGACCTTCTGCACCTGCCACGGCTCGCCGTGCTCGGGCCACTTCGCGGGGTCCGCCGCGGCGTCGAGGGCGGCCATCGTGATGCGGTGGCACTGGATGTGGTCGGGGTGCGGGTAGCCGCCGTTCTCGTCGTAGGTGGTCATCACATGCGGACGGAACTGCCGGATCACCCGCACGAGCGCGCCCGCCGCCTCGTCGACGTCCTGCAGCGCGAAACAGCCGTCAGGCAGCGGCGGCAGCGGGTCGCCCTCGGGCAGCCCGGAGTCGACGAAGCCGAGCCACGTCTGCTCGATGCCGAGGATCTCGCGAGCCTTGTCCATCTCGCGGGTGCGGATCTCGCCGATGTGCTCGCGGGTGTAGTCGTCCTCCATCTTCGGGTTGAGGATCGAGCCGCGCTCACCGCCCGTGCACGTCGCCACCATCACCCGGACGCCCTCGGCGACGTACTTCGCGGTGGTGGCCGCGCCCTTGCTCGACTCGTCATCGGGATGGGCGTGGACGTGCAACAGCCGCAGCGGGGCGCCCTCGGCGTCCCGCCGCACCGGCTTCGAAAGGGATGGCATGAGCGCCATTGTGGCGACCCGGTCAAGCATGAGGCGCCCGGGTCCGGCATGAGGGCGGCACAATGGAGGCCGTGACGACCGAGACCGACGCCGAACGCATCGCCCGCCGCTACCCGCCCCGCCGCGGACGCCGGTGGTGGGTCGTGGCGGCCGTCGTGCTGGCGGCCGTCCTGGGCTCGTGGCTCGTGTGGACGGCCACGCACCACGCGAACCCGCCGGTGGCCGGGCACGTCGCCGCGTTCGACGTCGTCTCCGACACGCAGATCGACGTCACCGTCACCGTGCAGCGCACCGATCCTGCGCAGCCCGCCCGCTGCGAGGTCACGACACAGGCGGTCACCTACGACACGGTCGGGCAGCTGCCGTTCGACGTCCCGCCGGGCACCGAACGGCTGACGACCGTGAAGGTGAGCGTGAACACCTTCAAGCGCGCGACCACGGCCGACGTCGCCTACTGCCGGCCCGCCTGACCGGGAGCAGGAGGGCGCCGGGCCCCGATGGTAAGCTGTCCCGATGGCAGAGGATCAGAAGAACGTCGTCTGGCTCACCCAGGATGCGTACGACAAGCTCTCCGAGGAGCTCGAGTTCATGAAGGGCGAGGGCCGGCAGCAGGTGTCGGCGAAGATCGCCCAGGCCCGCGACGAGGGCGACCTGAGTGAGAACGGTGGCTACCACGCCGCGCGCGAGGAGCAGGGGCAGCAGGAGGCCCGCATCCGGCAGCTCGAGGTGATGCTTCGCGACGCCGAGATCGGCGAGGCCCCGGCCAGTTCGTCGACCGTCGAACCCGGCACCCGGGTGACGATCTGCTACGACGGCGACACCGACGACACCGACACGTTCCTGCTGGGCTCCCGCGAGCTGGTGGGCCTGGCCGACGACGTCGACATCGAGGTCTTCTCTCCGCAGTCCCCGTTGGGCGCTGCGATCCTCGGCAAGAAGGTGGGCGAAACTGCCACCTACGAGGGCCCCACCGGCAAGTCCTTCGAGGTGCAGGTGCTCGAGATCGAGCCGTTCACGTCCTGACAATTGATTGATGCTTTTGACGCCGGCGCCCTCGATGGGCGCCGGCGTTCGGGTGTCCGGGCGCGGTCGCCGCTCAGCTCTCTCGACCGCGCTCGGCGAGCAGTCCGGCCGCCACGGCCGGATCGAGACGGCCGGCGGCGACGGCGTCCAAGATCTGCGTCCGGACGCCGTCCTCGGCACCCGAGGCGCCAACGGACGCGGGCGCCGGGTCGGGCCCAGGGACGGACGACGCCGGGGGGTTCTGGGTCTCGGCGCGGCCACCCGGGCCGGTCGCGGAGTCGTGCGCGCACAGGTGGCCGAGGTCGTCCGCGGCCATCTCCAGGCCACAGTCGGCGCAGCGGACGCGGGTGACGATCAGCCGGTGCTCCCCGCAGCGCGGGCAGGAATCCGGCGACCAGGACCGTTCGGTCATGACCCCTCCTTCACGGTGACGATGCCCATCACGACGTCGAGGTCGAGGCGTCCGGCGCCGTCGCCGACGACGTACTCGGTGAGGTTCGCCGTGGCGTCGCCGGGCCAGACGATGCGGCCCACCTGGCTGGCCGCGCGGACCGTGACGTCGGCGCCCTGGACCAGCTCGAGCGTCAGCGCCCCGGACTCGCAGCGCAGCCGCGAGCGTCCGGACGAGAAGGTTCCCGAGACCGCGTACGTCCCCGCCTGCAGCAAGGCGTCGGCGATGCGCCGGACGTCCGCCAGGGTCGCGTTGCCGGCGGTCACCCGCACGCGACCGAGCCGCGCCACCCCCTCGGTACGGACCGATCCGGCCGTCGCCTCGAGGTCGACCTCGGCGGCGGGGTTCACCCGCACGACGACCTCCCGGCCCAGCCCGAGCTGCAGCGCGTCGTCGAGGGAGCGCGGCATCTTGAGCCCCGCCAGGTCGCGCAGGTCGCGCAGACCGGCCCCGAGCTCGCCCTCGCTCTCGACCTGCCAGACCCCGGAGGCGCGGCGCATGGTGTGCGGCCCCTCGACCGCGACGGTGGCGACGCCGGCGTCCGCGACGACGCGGACCCGGCGACCGACCGTCCGCACGCTGACCCGCACGTCGGGCTGCTCGGCGTCGTCGCCGACGATCTCGCCGTCCACGACCTCCCCGTCGCCGGACGCCTCTGCCTCCGCTTTCGGCACGTCGGACCCGGGCGAGGCGCCCGGCGCCGAACCGTCGCCGGACGGCTGGGACACAGGCTCCGCCGACTCGGGTGCGGGCGAGGCGTCCGGTTCGGGCGACGACGGGGTGTCGGTGCCATCGATGTGAACGGTGCTCTCGGTGCGGTCCGCGCCGGTCGCGGCGGTGACCGCGTCGATGCGGCGGGACGCCTCCGCCGCATCGATCCTGCCCGCGGCCAGGTCGTTGAGGATGGGGGTCAGGTCGGGCCCGTTGCTCATGGCCCAACCCTACGTGGACGCCCCAGCGCCCGATCGTCCGCCGGCCGCCGCGGGAGGCGGGAGGCAGTCCCCGAGGGAACCGGGGACGTCCGGCCGGGCGCCCCGACGGGTCCTGCATGGGCTAGCGTGAGCCGGTGACCCGCACCCCGCTTCGTGACCTCGTCGCCGACGACTGGGCCGACGCCCTCGCGGCGGTCGAACCCGCCATCACCGCCATGGGCGACTTCCTGCGCGCCGAATTGGCGGCCGGCCGCGGCTACCTGCCGGCCGGACCCAACGTGCTGCGCGCGTTCACCCGGCCGCTCGCGGACGTCCGCGTCCTGATCGTCGGCCAAGACCCCTACCCGACCCCCGGCCAAGCCGTCGGCCTGTCGTTCTCCGTCGGCCCGGCCGTGCGACCCCTCCCCCGCTCGTTGCAGAACATCTTCCGCGAGCTGTCGGACGACCTCGGCATCGCGCCCAGCCCCCACGGCGACCTGTCGGCGTGGTTCGAGCAGGGCGTCCTGCTGCTCAACAGGTGCCTCACCGTGCGGCCGGGCGCCGCGGCGTCCCACCGCGGCAAGGGCTGGGAGCAGGTGACCGCGCGGGCGATCGACGCGCTGGCCGAGCGCGGCGGCCCGCTGGTCGCCATCCTGTGGGGACGCGACGCCCAGAACCTGTCCGGCGCGCTGGGCGACATCCCGATCATCGCGTCGCCGCACCCCTCGCCGCTGTCGGCGAGCGGGGGCTTCTTCGGCTCCCGCCCGTTCAGCCGCGCCAACGGAGCCCTGGTCGCCCAGGGCGCCCAGCCGATCAATTGGCAGCTTCCGCCGGCCTGATCAGCACGCTCGGGCGCCCGCCACGGCCTCGACCTCGGACACCGCCGCCCCGAACGGGCCCTCAAGCGGCGGTTCAGGTCTTCCCCCCGGGGTCTGGTGCTGCACCCCGGCCCTCATTACTATGTGACACCTGTCGCTATGTGGCGCGGCTTTCGCGTCTCGCGCGATGACCCGGCGCTCCCCCGCGCCCCGGACGAAAGATTGGCCATGCACCGCACCACCAGCTCCATCGCCGCGATCCCGGCCCCCGCCCTGATGAACGGCAACCTCGAGGTCGCCTTTCCCGGGACCCCGTCCCAACCCGCCCAGGCCGGCCGCCCCGCGTCCATCCTGCGTCGACGCCGGGTGCGCCGCGCCCGCAGCGCTGCCTGACGCTTCCCCGGCGAGCGCCGCGCCAGGGGGTCACCCCGCGGCCGTGACCGCGCCGCGGCCCCGCGTGTTCGGCCGCGCCCTTGGCTCGCCTTGTTGAATAGGACCCATGACGACATTCCCTGCCGCCGTCGTGTTCGATCTCGACGGCACCCTCATCGACTCCGAACAGACCTGGGACGAGGTCCGCCGCGGCCTGGCCGCCGAGGACGGCGTTCCGTGGCCCGACGAGGCCACCACCGCGATGATGGGCATGAGCACGCAGGAGTGGAGCACCTACCTGTCCGAGACCGTCGGGCTGACCAGCGATCCCGACCAGAGTGCCCGCCGCGTCATCGACGCCTTGCTCGACCGCTACCGGCACGGCCGCATCGAGGTGCTCCCCGGCGCCGCCGACGCAGTCCGGCGCCTGGCCGCGGAGTTCCCCCTCGGCGTCGCGTCGTCGTCGGCGCGCGTCCTCATCGAGGCCGGGCTGGACGCCATCGGCGTCCGCGACGCGGTCAGCGTCGTCGTCTCGACGGAAGAGGTCGCCAACGGCAAGCCGGAGCCGGACGGCTACCTGGAGGCCTGCCGGCAACTCGGCGTCGATCCCGCGGCGAGCGTCGCGGTCGAGGATTCCGGCAACGGAGCGAAGTCCGCGCTGGCCGCGGGCATGAAGACCGTGGTGATCCCGCCGGCCTTCCACCCGCCGTCGGACGACATCCTCCAGCGCTGCGACGCGGTTCTCGACGGCCTGGCCGATCTGACCCCCGACCTGGTGCGCTCCCTGTTCGACTAGCCCCCGACAACACGTCGGCAACCCCCGTCACCCCGCGTGCACGCCGTGAAAAAGTGAAACGAACGCAGCGGTGCGCAGGGGTGCGCGCCGTAGTTCCCGACGCGAAGGAGTTCACCGTGAGCAACATTCCGGAAGCCGCGCAGGTCTTGGTCGACTTCAAGCCCACGAAGGACTTCTTCGTCGGCATCGATTCCGATGGCTGCGCCATGGACGCCATGGACATCAAGCACCTCGAGTGCTTCACCCCCAACACCATCAAGCACTGGGGCCTGCAGCCCGTCTCGACGCTCGCCCGGGAGACGGCGCTGTTCGTGAACCTGTACTCCATCACCCGCGGACTGAACCGCTGGGTGGCGCTGAAGCAGGTGCTGGACCTCCTGCGCGAACGCTCCGAAGTCGCCGAGCGCGGCTTCGAGGTGCCCGCCGGCACCGAGCTCCAGGCCTTCCTGGACGCCCCCGGCTACCCCCTGTCCGACAAGGGCGTCGCCGCCTACGCGGCCGACCACCCGTCCGACGAGATCCAGATGGCGATCAACTGGGGCAACGGCGTGAACCAGACCATCGCGTGGATGGTGCATAACTGCGGCCCGTTCCCCGGCGTCAAGGGGGCCTTCCAGGCCATGCAGGAAAGCGTCGACTGCATGACGGTGTCCGCCACCCCGCTCGAAGCCCTCAACCGGGAGTGGAGCGAGCACGGCCTGGCCCAGTACATGAAGGTCATCGCCGGTCAGGAGATGGGCGGCAAGGCGCAGCACGTCGAGTACGCCGCGAAGGGCAAGTACCCCGACAACCACATCATGCTGATCGGCGACGCCCCCGGCGACCGGGATGCGGCAGCGAAGGAAGGCGTCCTGTACTACCCGATCATCCCGGGCGAGGAGAAGCAGTCCTGGAAGCGCTTCACCGACGAGGCCCTGCCGAAGTTCCTCAACGAGGAGTTCGAGGGCGAGTACCAAAAGTCACTCATCGACGAGTTCAACAGCCATCTCCCGGCGCACGTGCCGTGGGACACCCTCTCGGGCGACAAGGCCGTCAAGATGCCGCACGTGAAGTGACTACCCCTCAGCTGACAGGGAGAAACGATGCCTGAACTCGTGGATCTCAAGGCCGCGCCCTACAACCTCGACGACGAGCAGATCACGTGGGTCGAGGACACGCTGGCGGCGATGACCCTCGACGAACAGGTCGGCCAGACGTTCACGAACCTGTTCCACTTCGGCCCCGACACCTTCTCGGGCAACCCGTACACGGCCGAGGAGATCATCGAGAAGTTCCACATCGGCGTCGCCCGCTACAACGGCGGCACGTCCGACAAGGTGCAGGACCTCATCAACCGCCTGCAGAAGGCGTCGAGGATCCCGCTGCTGATCGCCGCGAACTGCGACTCCGGCGGCAACGGCGCGATGAGCGACGGCACCTACGTCGCATCCGGCGCGCAGACCGAGGCGTCCGGCTCGACCGAGGTGGCGCACAACGCCGGCTACGTCTCCGGACGCGAGATGCGCGCGATCGGCGCCAACCTGAACTTCGACCCGTGCGTCGACATCCTGTTCAACTGGCGCAACACGATCGTCAACACCCGCGCCTACGGCACCACCGCCGACGACGTGATCAAGTACACGATCCCGTTCGTCGAGGGCCAGCGCGAGTCCGGCATCCTCACGGCGGTCAAGCACTGGCCGGGCGACGGCACCGAGGAGCGCGACCAGCACCTCGTCCTCGGCGTGAACGAGCTGCAGCCCGACGAATGGGAGGCCAGCTTCGGCAAGGTCTACCGCGCCCACATCGAGAACGGCGTGGAGATGATCATGGCCGGGCACATCGCCCTGCCGTACTACCAGCAGAAGCTCAACCCCGCGCTGTCGGACGCCGACATCCTGCCGGCGACGCTGGCCCCCGAGCTGATCAACGGGCTGCTCAAGACCGAGCTGGGCTTCAACGGCGCGGTCATCACGGACGCCTCGCACATGCTCGGCATGACGTCGGCGATGCGCCGGGAGGACTACGTCCCCGCCGCGATCGCGGCCGGCTGCGACGCCTCCTGTTCTTCAACAACCTGGAGGAGGACTTCGGGTTCATGAAGGCCGGCGTCGAGTCCGGCGTCATCTCCAAAGAGCGCCTCGACGACGCGAACCGCCGCATCCTGGGCCTCAAGGCCAAGCTGCGGCTGCACGAGAAGCAGGCCGACGGCACGCTGCTCACCAAGCCCGAGGACCTCGAGGTCGTCGGCTGCGAGGAGCACCTCGCGATGCGCGCGGACGCCGCGGACAAGGGCATCACGCTGGTCAAGAACACCCTCGACCAGCTGCCGCTCAACCCGACCGACCACAAGCGCATCCGTATCTACCACCTCACCGGTGAGAAGGGCGGCATCGCGGGCGGTGGGGAGTCGGCGATGCTCGATTTCTACCTCGAGGAGCTGAAGCGGCGCGGCTACGAGCCGGAGGTCAACGACGGCACGACGCGTGTGAAGGGGCCGACGCTGAAGTACCGCGAGGACGTGGACGCCGCCCTCGTGCTCGCCGAGGTCATCGGGTACGGCGCGCAGAACAACTACCGCATCCAGTGGAAGACGGCCATGAGCAACGAGGTGCCCTGGTACGTGTGGGAGGTGCCGACCTTCATGGTCAGCCACAACTTCACCACGCACCTGCACGACGCGACGATGGTCAAGTGCTACGTGAACGCCTACCACCCGAACGAGGCCAACGTCCTGGCGACGCTGGACAAGCTCGAGGGCAAGTCGGAGTTCCAGGGCACGCCGAACGACCTGGTGTGGGCCGGCAAGTGGCAGGCCAAGCTCTGATCGGCTCCGGCCGGTGAGCTGAGGCTCCAACACGAACCGCGGCGGGGAGATTCGTCCGGCGCCGGGCGTGCGTGGCGGCCGCGGGTGTCCCGGTCAGCCCTCCAGCAGCCCGCGCACGTAGGCGGCCTGGCCGGCGTGCTGCGCGGCGTCGTCCACGACGCTGATCAGCCGGACGCCCCGGGTGACGGGCGGATCCCAGTTCGTGTCGATGATGTCGTCGAGCGCCCCCTCGTCGAGGGTGGCGACGTAGGCCAGCGTGGCCTCGACGGTGGCGTCCAGGTAGCCGAGCAGCGCGGCGGTGTCGGTGATGCGCACGCGGGCGACCTCGTTCGGCTTCATGCCGTAGCCCATCGCGTCGTCGGGCAGGTCGAGGGCGAGCTTGGCGGCCCAACCCTGGGACGTCCACACCGGCTCGGTGCCGGCCAGGTCGGCGATCTGGAGGTCCTCCTGGCGGGCGAGATGCCACACCAGCCAGCCGATCGGGTTGGCGCCGGGACGCGGCGCTTCGTTGACGAGATCGGCGGACAGCCCGTCCAGCACGTGGTGGGAGACTTCGCGGCTGCGCTCGACGGCGTCGCTCAACAGTTCAGCAGTGTTCATGTCTCCCACTGTGGCACGGCAGCCCGCCTCCTGGGCTCGGGGCTCGGTCGGTCGTCCTGGTGGCAACCGGCGGCGGGCATTCGCGACGGAGCGGGCGCTGCCGATAGAATCGCGACGTTGCACAGCAGCGCGTGATGGCGGCGTGCGGGAATCTCAGCTATTGGGCCCCGCATTCACAGTCTTTGGCCTTGCCGGTCTCCGACATCTCTAGAAAGGTCATCACCGCCACATGGTTTCCCCTTGGGTATGGCTGGTCACAGTCATCTTCATCATCGGTCTGTTGCTGTACGACTACTTCTTTCACGTCCGCGTTCCGCATACGCCCACGCTGAAGGAGGCGGCGATCTGGTCGGCCGTGTTCGTCGGCATCGCGCTGGTGTTCGGCGTCGTCGTGTGGGTCTTCGGCGGCAGCGACATGGGCATGGAGTACTTCGCCGGCTACATCACCGAGAAGGCGCTGAGCGTCGACAATCTCTTCGTCTTCCTGATCATCATCAACGGCTTCAGAGTGCCGCGTGCCGGCCAGCAGAAGGTGTTGCTGTTCGGCATCATCTTCTCGCTGATCACGCGCACCGCGTTCATCTTCGTGGGCGCCGCCTTGATCAACAGCTTCGCGTGGATGTTCTACCTCTTCGGTGCGCTGCTCATCTTCATGGCCGGCAAACAGCTCCAGCCCGAGTCAGACGACGAGAGCCTCGACGACAACGGCGCCGTGCGGCTGGCCCGCCGGTTCTTCCACACGTCCGACGATTACGACGGCGACAAGCTGTTCACCCAGGTGGACGGCAAGCGCGCCATGACCCCGATGCTGCTGGTGATGATCGCGATCGGCGGAACCGACCTCCTGTTCGCGCTCGACTCCATCCCGGCCATCTTCGGGCTGACGCAGTCGACGTTCATCGTCTTCACCGCGACCGCGTTCTCGCTGCTGGGCCTGCGCCAGCTGTACTTCCTGATCGACGGCCTGCTCGACCGCCTCATCTACCTCAAGTACGGCCTGGCCGCCATCCTCGCCTTCATCGGCGCGAAGCTCATCCTGCACGCCCTGCACGAGAACAACGTCCCGTTCATCAACGACGGCGAGCCCGTTCCCGTGATCGAGATCAGCACGGGGTTCTCGCTCACCTTCATCCTCGGCGTCCTCATCGTCACGGTGCTGGCGTCGCTGCTGTCGAAGAAGGGCAAGGCCCTGACGACGATCAAGAACACCCGCCGGCACGCCGAGCAGTACCTCGACCTCGGCTACGAGGCCGATGCCCAGCTGCGCGAGGGCAACTACCGCCGCCTCCTGGAGGAGGAGAGGCAGCTGCGCGCGCTCGACGACCGGTGGGACTACCTGATCCGCGACGAGCAGAAGATGCTGGACCTGCTGGACGACGCGCACCGCGAGCACGACCGGTTCATTCAGGCGAACCCGCAGCACCACACCCCGGGCAAGCCGCTGCGCCCCGAGTTCGACACCGCCCCGTTCCGCGAGCCCGAGGCTGACCCCGATGCCGGCGCCGAAGCGCGCCCGTCGGGCTCGGACTGAGCCGGCACACCCCCGTCCGCGCCCCGGGGCCAAACCCTGACCGGTTCTGGTCCCGGGGCGGGAACCCTGGCACAATCAATGAGTTATCGGGCGCCTCGGCGCCACCCTTTGTCTCCGCAGGCCAACCGGCCCGGACGACTCCCGGTGACGCCTCGTCTCCTGCCCCCCTCCTCGAAAGGTTTCGCGCATGGTCGAGTCCCCTCTGACATGGGCGCTCACGATCGCCGGCATCGTCGGCCTGTTGGCGTTCGACTTCTTCTTCCACGTGCGGAAGGCCCACATCCCCACGATCAAGGAAGCGGCCAAGTGGACCGGGATCTACGTCTCGATCGCCGTCCTGTTCGGCATCGGCATCCTCGTGTTCGGCGGCTTCCACCCGGGCCTGGAGTTCTTCGCCGGCTACATCACCGAGATGTCGCTGAGCGTCGACAACCTGTTCGTGTTCCTCATCATCATGAGCAGCTTCAAGGTGCCGCGCGCCGATCAGCAGAAGGTGCTGATGTTCGGCATCGTGGTGTCGCTGATCTTCCGCAGCGCCTTCATCTTCCTGGGCGTCGCGCTGATCAACAGCTTCGCCTGGATCTTCTACTTCTTCGGCCTGATCCTGCTGGTGACGGCGGGCAACCTCCTCAAGCCCGAGCAGGAGGAGACCGACGGCGAGGCGTCCGAGGCGAACAACTTCATCATCCGCATCGCCAAGAAGTTCATCCACACCACCGACTACTACGACGGCGACAAGCTGTTCACCCAGGTGGACGGACGCCGGGCAATGACCCCGATGCTGCTGGTGATGATCGCGATCGGCGGCACGGACGTGATGTTCGCGCTCGACTCCATCCCGGCCATCTTCGGCCTCACCCAGGACCCCTACATCGTCTTCACCGCCGTCGCCTTCTCCCTGCTGGGCCTGCGCCAGCTGTACTTCCTCATCGACGGCCTGCTCGACCGCCTCATCTACCTCAAGTACGGCCTGGCCGCGATCCTCGCCTTCATCGGCGTCAAGCTCATCCTGCACGCCCTGCACGAGAACTCGGTCCCGTTCATCAACGACGGCCAGCCGGTCCCCGTCGTCGAGGTGACCACCCAGCTGTCGCTCATCGTCATCGTCGGCGTGCTGCTGATCGTGATCGTGGCCTCGCTGGCCTCCCCCAAGGGCAAGGCGCTCACCACGATCAACAACACCCGTCGGCACGCTCAGCAGTACCTCGACCTCGACTACGAGGCCGACCTCTCCGTCCGCGAGCAGAACTACAAGCAGCTCGTCCGCGAGGAGCAGGCCCTCCTGGCGATCCCGGCGAAGTACAAGCCGCTGATCCGCGGCGAGAACGAGCTGCTCGACATGCTCGACGAGGCGCACCGCCAGCACGGCGACTACGTCGATCGGAACCCCACGCGCTTCCCCGCCGGCGACCCCGCCCAGCGGTTCGAGCGCCTGGACACCGAGCGGTACCGCGAGTCCGACGCCGAGGACCCCGAGGAGCCGTCCGGGGAGTGACGCGCCGTCCCGCGCCGTCGGGCCCGTCGTCGGGGACCCTCCGGCGGCGGGCCCGTGTGCTTCAGCTGATTGCGTGCGGACGGCCCTGCACAGCGATAGATTGCGCGCAAAGGTGAGAGGGGCCGAAATGCTACGGGCGACGATGACGGCGATGGCGGACAGCAACCTGATCAAGTCGATGGTCACGGGGTTCCCGCTGACCCGCTCCGTCGTGGACCGTTTCGTCGCCGGAGAGACCTTGGACGAGTGCCTCGTCCGCGTCCGCGAACTGGCGGACGCCGGGCTGCTCGCCACGATCGATCGCCTCGGCGAGGACACCACGAACCGGCAGCAGGCCGAGGAGACGGCGGACGCCTACGTCGAGCTGATCGAGCGCCTGCACGCCGAGGGGCTGACGGACCGCGTCGAGGTTTCCCTCAAGCTCAGCGCGATCGGCCAGTTCCTCCCCGAGGGACGCGAGCTGGCCCTCGCCAACGCGCTGCGCATCTGCCAGGCAGCCGCGGACGCCGGAACGACCGTCACCTTCGACATGGAGGACCACACCACCACGTCGTCCACCCTCGGGCTGCTCGCCGAGGTGCGCGAGCGCTTCCCGCAGACCGGAGCGGTCATCCAGGCCTACCTCCGCCGCACCCGCGACGACACCCGCGACCTGGCGACGGAGGGCTCCCGCGTCCGGCTGTGCAAGGGCGCCTACGAGCAGCCGGCCAGCGTCGCGTACAAGACCGCCGAAGAGATCGACCGCTCCTATGTCGACTGCCTGCGCATCCTCATGGAGGGCCCGGGCTACCCGATGGTCGCCACGCACGACCCGGCGATGATCTCCACCGCCCTGTCCCTGGCCAACGTGACCCGTCGGGCCGTCGACTCCTACGAGTTCCAGATGCTGTTCAACATCCGGCCCGACGAGCAGCGGCGCCTCTCCGAATTGGGGCACCAGGTGCGCGTCTACGTGCCCTACGGCACCGACTGGTACGGCTACTTCATGCGCCGCCTCGCCGAACGTCCCGCCAACCTCTTCTTCTTCCTCCGGGCCCTGGTCGGACGCCGCTGAGGCCCCTCAGAACAAGTGAGACGCAACCGGAACCTGCTGAAGTGGCTGGCGGCGCCGCCAGCCTGAGAGCATCGCTGCACCTGGTCAACCACGAGAAGGATCTGTCATGGGATTGTTCGACCTGCTCAAGCGCAACCGCGAGACCGAGGAGGTGACGCGCTCCGCCCTCGACGAGGCGCGCGACCCGAGTGAGGGTCAGGGGGCCATCACCGACCTCATCCAGCGCATCCTCTCCGTCGGCTTGGACGGCGTGGGCCCTGTCGCCGGCGCGAAGAAGGTCGCCGACGAGGCCCTCAAGGACAACCACGGGGACCGGGAGGCCGCCATCGACGACCTCGCCCGCAAGCACATCCGCCTGGGAGCCAGCGGTGGGTTCGTGACCAGCCTCGGCGGCTTCATCACGATGCCCGTCGCGCTGCCGGCCAACGTGTTCGAGTTCTACGTGCTGGCGACCCGGGCGGTCGGCGCGGTCGCGACGCTGCGCGGGTACGACATCAGCAAGCCGGAGATCCGCACCGCCGTGCTGTTGACCCTCATCGGCACGAAGTCGGACGACATCCTCACCAAGGTGGGCATCAACACCGGCGCCAATACGGTGAGCAGCCTGGCGAGCAAGAACCTGCCGAAGGCCGCGATCATGATGATCAACAAGGCCGTCGGCTTCCAGCTGCTGAAGAGCCTCGGAGAACGGTCGCTGACGCGGCTCGGCCGCCTCGTGCCCGCCGCCGGCGGCGTGATCGGCGCTCTGTTCGACGGCACCATGATGAGCCGCATCACCAAGCAGGCGCGCGAGGAGTTCCCGGCGACCGTCTGACGCCCGGCCCACGCGACGGCGTCGCGCTGGGCGTCCTCAGTTGCGGGAGAACCCGTGCTCGAGCGCCCAGCCGACGGCCTGGCTGCGCCGGCTGACGTCGATCTTGCGGTAGGCGTTGCGGATGTAGGACTTCACCGAGTTGATCGACAGGCGCGCGCGGTCGGCGATCTCCTGGTTGGAGTAGCCCTGGGCGATCATCGCGATGATCTCCGCCTCGCGTCCGGTGAGGGCCTCCGAGCGCCCTGGCCACTCGCCGCCGACCGGGAGTTCCTTCTCGGCCGGGGTGGGGCTGATGACCGTCTCGCCGCCGTGAATGCGCTGCAGGGCGGCGACCATCTCGCGGGCCGTGAGGCTCTTGGAGAGGTAGCCGCTGACCCCGGACGCGAGGCACTCCTCGATCAAGCCGCGCTCGAGCATCCAGCTGTAGACGACGGTCTTGCTCACCCGCGGGTTGCTCAGCAGCGACCTGATCGCGTCGCACCGGGGCGAGCCGTGGCCGAAGGTGTCGTACAGCGCGATGTCGACGACCTGGTCGACCGGGCTGTCGGCCGCCAACTGCACAACGCTGATATCGTTGGGGTAGGAGTCGAAAAAGTGGTCGAGGCCGGCGACGACCAGGTCGTAGTCATTGACCAGCGCCACTCGGATCTTCGTTGCGGGGGCATTCATCGTCGCTCCGGCCTTCCCTTTCGCTCTCGGCTCAGCGTATCGGAGGGCGAGCCGAGGTCCATCCTTTCGGTCTGCGCTACGCAGCCCTGTCCAATGCTGCGGTGAGGTCGGCCAGCAGGTCCTCCCGATCCTCGATCCCCACCGAGAGCCGCAGGAGGCCTTCGGTGATTCCCGCCGCCTGCTGCACCTCGGACGGCATGGACGCGTGTGTCATGGTCGCCGGGTGCGCGACGAGCGATTCGACCCCCCCGAGCGACTCGGCCAGCGAGAAGAAGCGTAACCCGTCCAGGAAGGACCGGACGGCCGGCGCTCCCCCGGCCAGGTCGATGCTCACCATCGCGCCGAAGCCCGCCTGTTGGCGGGAGGCGAGGGCGTGGTCGGGGTGGGAGGCCAGGCCCGGGTAGTGCAGCGCCGCGAGCGCGGGATGGTCCGCGATGCCGGCGACCAGGGCGGCCGCGTTCTCCTGGTGCTGCCGCATGCGCACGTACAACGTCCGCAGCCCCCGCAGCGTCAGGTAGGAGTCGAAGGCCCCTCCCGTCAGGCCGAGCGTGTTCGCCCACCAGGCGAGCTCGGCGTGCACCGCCTCGTCCGCCGCCACGATGGCGCCGCCGACGACGTCGGAGTGGCCGTTGAGGTACTTCGTGGTGGAGTGCACGACGACGTCCGCGCCGAGTTCGAGGGGCCGCTGCACGGCCGGCGAGCAGAACGTGTTGTCGGCGACGACGACGCCGCCCGCCTCGTGCGTGGCGCGGCTGACCGCGGCGATGTCGGTGAGGCGCAGCAGCGGGTTGGACGGCGTCTCGATCCAGACCGCGGTCGGCCGCAGCTCGGCGATGCGCTCGCCGGCGTCCTGCGCGGTGAGGTCGAGCTTGACCGCCTTGAGGTGGCCGCAGCGCTCCAGCGCGTCGAACAGCCGCCAGGAACCGCCGTAGCAGTCGTGGGGGTAAGCCAGGGTGGACCCGGCCGGCAGCAGCCCGTGCAGGACAGCGCTGGCAGCGCCCATCCCGGAGGCGGTGATCGTGCCGCCCGCCCCGCCCTCGAGGCCGGCCACGGCCTGGCCCAGCAGGGCGCGGGTCGGGTTGCCCGCCCGGCTGTAGTCGTAGTCTCGCGGCTCGGCCAGCCCCCGGAAGCTGTAGTTGGTCGACAGGTAGATCGGCGGCACCACCGCCCCCTGCGAGGTGTCCTTGTCGATCCCCGCCCGAACGCTCGTCGTGATGCGTGACTGCTGGGTCATGACGTCCTTTCTCTGCCGGCTGTCGTCCCATCTTCCCTCGTCGGGCGCGCCTTGGGACCCCGCGTCTGCCTGGTGAGCCAGGGCACGGTGCGGACGCCGCCGTTGGGCAGGGTGTCCCAGCGGACCTCGCGGGCACCGCGTCCTTCCAGCACGGCGAGCGCCACCTGGATCGCGAGGCCGTGGCTGACCAGGACGACGTGATCGGTGGGTGCCGGCCGCAGCCGCGCGAAGAATTCGGACAGCCTGGCGTGGACGTCCGCGACGCTCTCGCCTCCGCCCCAGCGCACCTCGTTCGGGTGCACCCCGGCGGGCGGCACCTCGGGACGCAGGTCCGCCGCCACCAGACCGGTCAGCGATCCCGCGTCCTGCTCGCGCAGCGCAGGGTCGGCCGACGGGGCGAGCCCCAGCGCCTCCCCGAGGACGGCCGCGGTCTGCCGGGCGCGCAGCAGGTCGGACGCGATCAGCCGGGTGACCCCGGCGTCCGCCAGCGCCTCGGCGGCGACGCGCGCCTGCGTCAGGCCGAGCCCCGTCAGCGGCGGATCGCCCTGGCCCGGGACGCGTCCGGATTCGTTCCAGGTGCACTGGCCGTGCCGGACGAAGCTGATCCGCGCGCCCACGCTCCCCCTCCCGCGGCGCTGTCGGCACGACGGCGCCACCTCCTAGACTGCCAGGATGAAACGCGTCACAGTGTCCGTCGACGGCGTCGTCCAAGGCGTCGGTTTCCGCTGGTGGGTCGCCCGCGAGGCCGATCGGCTCGGGCTCGCCGGCTCCGCCGAGAACCTCCACGACGGGAGCGTCGAGGTGGTCGCCCAGGGTCCGGCGCAGGACGTGGACGAGCTCGTCCGGCTGCTGACCGACGAGCGCGCGCCCAGCGGGCGGCCCGGCGTCGTGCGCCGGCACCGCGTCACCGAGGAGGAGCCGCAGTCGGGCACGACCCACTTCGAGACGCGGTGAGGACGCCCGCGACCAAGACGCTCGTGACCGGGGGCGTGCGCTCAGGCAAGTCCCGCCACGCTGAGGAGCGCTGCGCCGCCCTCTCCCCGGTGCTCTACCTGACGCCCGGCTACCCGGCCGACCCCGCAACCGACCCCGAATGGGCGGCGCGGGTGCAGGCGCACCAGCGCCGGCGCCCGGCCGCGTGGACGACCGTCGAGACCGTCGACCTGGCGTCGGCCCTGGCGTCCGCGGACCGGCCGGTGCTGATCGACTGCCTGGGGACGTGGCTCACCCGCTCGATCGACGGCTGGGACGGCTGGGAGCGCCCGGCGGAGACGTGGCGGCCGCTGTTCGACGAGGCGCTGACCGCCCTGACCGACGCATGGTCCGGCCTGGAGCACCCCGCGGTCGCGGTGACGAACGAGGTGGGCTGGGGCGTGGTGCCGGCGACCCCTTCCGGACGGCTGTTCGCCGACCTTCTGGGCACGGTGAATCAGGCGATCGGTCGCCTCAGCGACGAGGTGGTGCTCTGCGTGGCGGGACGGACGCTGCTGCTCTGACGGCGTCCGCTCAGCGGGTCAGCTGCATGGGGATGCAGCGGTTCTTGAGCTGATCCTGGGGCAGGCTCGGGAACTGCCGCGTGCACCAGGCGCGCACGGCCTCGGGGGTCCTGAAAGAGGGGTCGGTGGCCACCGTCATCCAGTACGGGGTGCCGTGGTAGTGCCGGTGGGTGCCGAACGTGGTGCTGTCGAGCAACCGCACCGGCGTGGGCTGCAAGCTCGCGCGCAACTCGCGGTGCTCGGCGAGGATGGCCGCCGCCCGGAACGTGTGGCTACCGCGGTCATCCACCTGCAGCGGATCGGTGATGCCGTCCCACTTGGACGCCAGCCTGGCGACGTAACGCCCGTCGAACGTGAGACTCGCCATGTCGGACCGGCTCAGCCGGTGCAGCTCGGTCACGGCCGCCTTCTCCTCGCGCGCATCGCCGGGGCTGGGCGGCCCCGAAGGGTCGAGCGACGCTCCGCCGCCGTCCGGGGCGGCGTCGCCGGCGACCGGGGCGGTGACGAGCCCGGGCGCGTTGGCGGGCACGCTCTCCACGGTCATGGTCGCGTTGCGGCCGAGCACGAGGTACCACAGGACGAACACCATCGCGGTGGCCACGACGGCGATGGCGGCCACGGAGGTCGGGTGGAAGGAGGGCCGACGCGGCGTCCTGGACGGGCGCCCGGCCGGAGGCGACGGCTCGGCTTCAACCGCGGGGGGCTCGGCGATGGCCAGCACCTCGGTGGGCTGATCGGCGGCGTCGGGAGGCTCCGCAGGCGCGTCCACGGCGGCCGGCTCGTCCTGGCGGCTGGGTTCGACCCGCGGCGAGGAACGGAAGATCGAGTCGAAAAAGTGCTCGCCGACACCCGCGCGTTCGGGCGCGCGGCGCTCAGACCACCCCTCCGCCATACAGGATCTCCCCGTGCCACTAGTCCAACGGGGGGATGCCTCCCCCCGGGTATTTCTCCCAGTGAGTGTGCCACGCGGGCCCTCGCCTTGTCAGGCCGGCCCCGTGCGTCACGGGGCGAAAGGCTCGGATCCGATCAGCGAAACCCCAAGCCAGACGGCCGTCGCGATCTCCACGAGACAACCGAGCACATCTCCGGTGATCCCGCCCAGCCGGCGGCGCACCCAGGCCAGCACCCCGAAGGCGGCGGCCGCCCCCGCGGCCGCCGCCAGCAGGCCGCTCCACCAGGGACGCCCCGCGAGCGGTGCCGCGAGGACCGCCAGGTCGGCCACGACGAGCCAACCCACCAGGCACAGCCACGTGGGCACCGTTCCCGCGACCGTGGCGCCCAACCCCTCCGGCCGTGCGGCCGGCACGCCCCGGCGCGTGCCCAGCATCAGCGCCGTCCGGGATCCGGCGAACGCCACGGCCACCGCGACCCAGCCGCCCGGGGCGACCAGGAGCGCCCCGGCGCAGGACGCCTGCAAGCCCAGCACCACGATCAGCGTCGTGGCGCCCATCGGGCCGATGTCGCCGCGCCGCATCACCTCGAGCGCGCGCTCGCGATCCCAGGACGCCCCGAGCCCGTCGGCGGTGTCGGCGAGGCCGTCCGCGTGCAGGAACCGGGTGCCCAGCGCCAGGGCACCCACGCAGACCAGGCCGCACGCCAGCGCCGGGAGCCCCAGCCAGGCCAGCGCGCCGCCGAGTAGCGCCGCGACCAGCGCGACGGGCAGCACGGCGATCGGCGCGAGCGCCATCGCCAGCCCGGCCGCGCCCGCGTCGATCGTCTCCGGCGGGCGCGTGGGTAGCACCGTCAGCGTGCCGAGCGCGAGCCGCCAGCCGTCCCGCGCGACGCCCGGGCGCGTCGAGGCGCTCACCGCGTCCCCCGGCCCAGCCGGACGCGCCGCCGAAGGCGCGCGGGAGACCGGGCTGCCGAAAGCTTGACACAGGAGTCCACGGCGGCCATCCTCCCACCCGCCGCCGTCCCCTGGGACCGGGCTTTCACAGCGAACACACAGGGAACCGACAGCGAGCGCGTACCCGGCGATGTCAGAGTGTTCGCGTGACATCACCAGCATCCCGAGCCCAGGCCGAGGCGCTCACCCGGCCCGACGGCACGCCCATCCGCATCCTCGCCGTCGATGACGAGGCCTCCCTGACCGAGCTCCTCGCGATGGCGATGCGCTACGAGAACTGGGACGTCACCACCGCTGCGTCCGGGCTCGCCGCCGTTCAGGCCGCCCGCGACGTCCGCCCGGACGCCATCGTGCTCGACATGATGCTGCCCGACTTCGACGGGCTCGAGGTGATGCGCCGCATCCGCGCCGAGCAGCCGGACGTCCCCGTCATCTTCCTCACCGCCCGGGACGCCGTGGACGACCGCATCGGCGGCCTGACCGCCGGGGGCGACGACTACGTCACCAAGCCCTTCAGCCTCGAGGAACTCATCGCCCGGCTGCGCGGGCTGCTGCGCCGCTCGGGCGCGACGACGACGCGGCCGTCCAGCCAGCTCGTCGTCGGCGACCTGTCGCTGGACGAAGACTCCCACGAGGTCACCCGCGGCGGCGAGGAGATCAGCCTCACCGCCACCGAGTTCGAGCTGCTGCGCTATCTCATGCGCAACCCGCGGCGCGTCCTGAGCAAGGCGCAGATCCTCGATCGGGTGTGGCACTACGACTTCGGCGGCCAGGCCAACGTCGTCGAGCTGTACATCAGCTACCTGCGCAAGAAGATCGACGCGGGCCGGGCACCGATGATCCACACGCTTCGCGGCGCCGGCTACATGCTCAAGCCCGCAGCATGACCTCTCCCCCGGACGACCGGACCGGCGCCACCGACGCGGCGCCCGAACGGGCTGCGGTCGCGCTGACGCCCGTGCGCCCGCTCGACCGCGGCACCATGAGCCGGCAGCTGATCATTCGGGTGACGACGCTCGTGGCCGTGGTCGCTGTCGCGCTGGGGGCGCTGACACTGCTCGCGCTGCAGGGCATCCTGCAGGGCCAGGTGGACGACCAGCTGCGCACGTTCATGGTGCAGGCCGACAAGGGTCCCCCCGGACAGGACGGCGGCCGGGCGGGGCGTCCGATCGGGCGCCAACTCGGCTTCGTCCAATACGGGGACCTGGCCACCTGGGACTCGGCGACGACGGTGCGCACCGGCATCATCCAGCAGTCGAGCGGCCCCGCGCTGGTGACCGCCGCGCAGGCCGCGCAGCTGGAGGACGTCCCCACGACGAGCAAGCCGACCACGATCGCCCTGGACGACCTGGGCACCTACCGGGTGATGGCCCGCACGAGCGGCGGGCAGCTGCTGGTGGTGGGACTGCCCATGTCGTCGGTGCTGGCGCCCGTGCGGAACCTGGCGCTGGCCGCCGCTGCGCTGACCGTCGTGGCGATCCTGATCGCCTTCGCCGCGGCCCGGCAGGTCGTCACCGGCAGCCTGCGGCCGCTGCGACGCCTCGCGACGACCGCGAACACGGTCTCCGGGCTCGCACTCGACCGCGGCGAGGTGACCCTTCCGGTCCGGGTGAGCCCCCAGGACACCGACCCGCGCAGCGAGGTCGGGCAGGTCGGCCTGGCGTTCAACCACATGCTCGACAACGTCGAGGGCGCGCTGGCGGCCCGGCAGCGTTCCGAGACCCAGGTGCGCCAGTTCGTCGCGGACGCCTCGCACGAGTTGCGCAACCCGCTGGCGTCCATCAAGGGCTACGCCGAGCTGACCCGCCGCAACCGCGACGAACTACCGCCCGCGACGGGCCACGCGCTGGGCCGCATCGAGGCGGAGTCGGAGCGCATGTCGGCCCTCGTCGAGGACCTGCTGCTGCTGGCCCGGCTCGACTCCGGGCCCGCCGTCGACCGGACGCCGACCCAGCTCAACGAGGTGCTCGCCAACGCCGTCTCGGACGCCCAGGTCGCCGGCCCCGACCACGACTGGTCGCTGTCGCTGCCGGACGAGGACGTCGTGGTGCTCGGCGACCCGTTCCGCCTGCAGCAGGTGGTCGCCAACCTGCTCTCGAACGCCCGGACCCACACGCCGGCCGGCACGGCGGTGGAGACGTCGCTGGCGCGCCTCGGCCGGGAGGCCGTGATCCGCGTCACCGACACCGGACCGGGCATCCCGCCGGAGATCATCGAGCGCGTCTTCGAGCGGTTCACCCGCGCCGACAGGGCCCGGGCCCGCCAGGGCGGCGGCGCCTCCAGCACCGGGCTGGGCCTCGCCATCGTCCAGGCGGTGATGGCTGCGCACGGCGGCACCGCGTCGGTCGCCTCGGTACCGGGGCGCACGAGCTTCGAGCTGCGCCTCCCCCTGGCCGGCTGACCGGCCCCCTCGCCGGGTGGACGGCTTCTTTCTGCGCCCGGGTGGCGCAGCACACTGGACGGGTCAACGCGCCCCAGCCGAACACGAGAAGAGGCACCATGTCCCAGGTCACCGCGTACGCCGTCGATTCGCCCGACGGCGCGTTCCACAAGACCACGATCGAGCGCCGCGAGCCCGGACCCACCGAGATCGTCATCGCCATCGCCTACGCCGGCATCTGCCACTCCGACATCCACACCGCGCGCGGCGAATGGGGCCGCGTCCCCTATCCGCTGGTCCCCTGGCACGAGATCGCCGGCGTCGTCTCCGCGGTGGGCTCCGGCGTGACCAAGCACGCGGTCGGCGACCACGTCGGCGTCGGCTGCTTCGTCGACTCGTGCGGCGCGTGCGAGTTCTGCCTGCAGGGGCAGGAGCAGTTCTGCACGGGCGAAGGCGGCACCGTCTGGACCTACAACGGCACCGGGCGCGACGGTCGTCCCACCGAAGGCGGCTATTCCGCGGCCATCACCGTCGAGCAGGACTACGCCCTGAAGATCCCCCGGGCGATCGACCTGAGGGACGCCGCCCCGCTGCTCTGCGCGGGCATCACCACCTATTCCCCGCTGCGCCGCTGGGGCGCCGGCCCCGGAAAGTCGGTCGGCGTCATCGGCATGGGCGGGCTGGGCCACGTCGGCGTCCAGATCGCCGCGGCGCTGGGCGCTGAGGTCAGCGTGCTGTCGCGGACGATGGCCAAGGAGGCGGACGGTCTGAGGTTCGGCGCCACCCACTGCTACGCGACGCAGGACACGGAGGCCATGCGCTCCCTTCGCAACACGTTCGACCTGTTGCTGTGCACGGTCTCCGGCACGGACGAGGTCGACCCGTACCTGCGCCTGCTCAAGCCGGGCGGCGTCATGGTGGACGTCGGCCTGCCCGAGCATCCCGTCCAGTTGCGGATGGGGTCGCTCGCGGGCGCCAACCGGGTGCTGGCCGGCTCGAACATCGGCGGCATCCCCGAGACCCAGGAGATGCTCGACTTCTGCGCGGCCCACGGCGTCCGGCCACAGCACGCGTGGCCCCGGGGTATCCCCGGGGCCACGTTCATCACGGTCAGGATCGCCGGGACTCGTCCTGAATCCAGGCGAAGGCCGCGTCGAAGTCGTCGGTGTCGAACGTCTTCAGTTCGACGGGAAGCAGGTGGCCGACCGCATCCGTCACCCGCTGGAGCGTCGGGGAGTCGCCCAGCACGGCGCAGCGCTGGACCTTGCCGATCAGGCCGACGCTCTTGAGGTCTTGCCACAGGGCGCCGACATCGATGCCGCGCCAGTCGATATTGCGGTAGCGCTCGATGATGCGGACCGTGCCGTGCCGCTCGATCACCCGACGCACGGCGTCCTGGCAGGCGCGCAGTTCGTCGGCGTCGAGCGCCCCGTCGAAATCGATGGTGACGAGGTTGGTGTCCTCGTGAACCTTTGTCGTCAGCATGCGTCCTCCTCACTCTCCCGCGGGCGGACGCCGCCGCCCCGTCCAGCCTGCCAGGTACGGCGCGTCCGGAACACTCCTAAACGCGAACCGGGGGCCGGCGCAGAACGCGTCGGCCCCCGGCTGTCAGGTCGCCGTCAGGCGGGCGGGTTGATCAGGGCGCTCTTGGCGACAACGTCGCCCTTGGCGTCGATCAGGACGGCGCTGGCGCCCGACCAGCCGGCCTGGTTGGCGCCCGACCACCAGTTCATCGCCGACACGGTGGTCGTCTGCTTCTGGCCACTGCGCGTCCAGGTGATGCGCAGGCGCGCACCCTCCGGAACCGCACCGGTCACCTTGAACCCGAAGGCGTTCTTGGTGACGCCGTAGGACGAGATCACCGGGCACGACTGCGGGTTGATCGGGGCGCCGCTGGTGGCCAGGACGGTGCCGTCCGCTGCGACCAGGGTCGCCTTCGCGTTGCTCCAGCCGGCCTGGTTGTTGCCCGACCACCAGGGGAAGTTGGTGACCGTGGTGGTCTGGCCCTGGCCGTCGCGCTCCCAGGTGACCTTCAGGCGGGCGCCCGCGGGCACGGTGCCCTCGACCGCGAAGCCGAAGGAGTTGCAGTCGGACGCGGTGGCCTTGACCGCCACCGGGCTGGTCGCGGCCGCGGCCTTGACCCCGACGACGACCGGGTCGTGGTCGGAGCTGGCGAACGCGTTCGGGGCGTAGAAGTCGACCACGTTGTAGTTGCGCCGGCTGTACTGGAACGCCACGGACTCGTCGCCGTTGATGTCCCACACGGACGCCCCGGTCACCAGGGCCAGGGCCTTCGCGTTGGCGAACGCGTGGTCGAGCGAGCCGAGGCGTCCCGAGAACTGGTAGCTCGCGGAGCCCTCGTCGAACTTCTTGGCCAGGTTGGTGAAGCCGGCCGACTCGATGATCCGGACGGGCGTCTCGGCGCTGTAGGAGTTGAAGTCACCCATCAGGAACACGGCCTCGTCGGCGAACTGCTGGCCGACCCACGAGGTCAGCTGGCGGGCCTGCGCCTCGCGCGACGGGTTGGACAGGCCCTGGCCGGTGCCGTCGTCCGCGCCGGAGCCCTTCGACTTGAAGTGGTTGGCCACGACGACGAACTGGGTGCCGGAACCGGTCACCGAGAACTTCTGCGCCAGCGGGTAGCGGGCGTTGGCGAACGCGGTGTCGACGTCGATCAGCGACGGGCCCACCGGCTGCACCTTGCTCGGGTCGTAGATGAACGCGGTGCGTATGACGTCCTCGGACGTGGGAACGGCCGTCGGCGACGGCACGTAGGCCCAGCGCGTCGTGCCGGCGGCGGCGTTCAGGCCGGCGACGAGGTCGGCGAGCGCCTTGTCGCGGTTCTGGCCGGGCAGGTACGAGATCCCCGCGGAGTTCTCGATCTCCATGAGCGAGACGACCTCGGCGTTGGTGCCGTTGATCGCCGAGACGATCTTCGCCTTCTGGTCGGCGAACGCCTTGGCGGTGTAGGCGCCGCGCACCTGACAGTTGTTGGTCGCCACCGGGTTGCCGTTGCGGTCGGCGTAGGCGCGGCAGCCGGACTCGTTCTCCCCGAGGTCGCTGAAGTAGTTCAGCACGTTGAACGACGCCAGCTGGACGTCGCCGCCGACCGCCGGAACGGTGGCCTCGCGGTCGTTCTCGGACGCCACCGGGATGTTCGGGCTGTCGGAGCCGACGACCTGGCCGGTGGGCTGGTAGTTCCACTGGAACCGGTAGTCGAGGATCACCGGCTTGGTGAAGGTGACCTGGGACGCGGTCCGCATCGGGGTGGTCGCCGACAGGTACGGCAGCGGGGAATCCTGGGCGGTCTTGTTCGTCAGGTAGTTCCAGGACGAGCCGTCATCGAGGGTGATGTACTTCTTGACGTTCTCCGCCTCGTAGGCCGCGGCCGCGGCGCCGGGCGCGACCACGTCGGTGGCCTGGTAGAGCGGCTTCGTGCCGACCGCGAGGCCGATCTGGCCGTACTGGTTGGCCTGGTAGTTGTTCGTGATCGTGTAGGTGCCCTCGGGCTGCACCAGCATGCCCTCGTAGGCCTCCTTGTCGGCGTCCGTGGCGGGCAGAGTCGCCAGGGGCGTGGGCTTGACGGCCGCGCAGCCCGTCTGCGGGGTCGCGGTCACGTTGGTGAGCTGCGTCAGGTCGTAGTACTCGGTGGCGGTGCCGCTGACGTCGATGCAGGTGCCGATGGGCATGGCGGCCAGCGTGTCGGAGAACACGAAGATGCCGTCGGACGCCTGGCCGGCCGTCTTGGCGGTGCCACCGGAGCCCGGGGTCTGGATGTAAACGCCCCGGAAGCCGCCGGTCGGGTACGCCGCGGTGATGACGCCGCGGGTGGTGACGGACTGGCCGGCCAGCGGGGTCGCGCTGCCGGTGCCCTGGATCTCCGCGATGGACTTCGACGCGCCCGGCTCAGGAGTCGGGGTCGGATCCGGATCCACCGGCCCGCCAGCCGAGGAGCTGTTCTGCGGCGTCACCGGGGCGCTGAAGGAGAAGTCGGCCGCGTTGTTGTCGGTGTCGGCGCCGTTGGCGCGGTTCAGCGAGCCCGGCGTGGTGTTCGAACCGTCGTAGGCCGCCGCCGCGGTCTCGGGCGAGTTGGACGTCCCGTAGCCGAGCTTGTCGATGACGGACGCGGTGGTGTCCGGGTTGATGGCCGTCGCGGCCTTCGCCAGGTACACGGTGCCGGTGGTGCCCGAGGGGTTGATGCCGGTGGCGGTCTGGTCGGGGGCGGGCAGCGCGGCGCCGGTGGTGCCGTTGCTGCCGAGCTGGACGAGGAAGTAGCCGCCGGCCTTCACCGTGCCGGTGAGCGCGGCGACGCCGCTGGCGTTGCCCGTCCCGGTCGCGGAGCGGTACTGCAGCGAGGTCCCGGCCAGCGCCACGTCGGCGCCGGTGGGGTTGTAGAGCTCGACGAACTTGTTCGCGAAGGGCTGGTTCGCGGACCCGCCGCGACCGTAGAACTCGTTGATGACGATGTGGTCGGCGGCGGCGTGGGCCGTGGGTGCGACCGCGATCAGGCTGGCCGCCGTACAGGCGACGGCCGACAGCACCGCGAAGGCGCGGCGTGTGGTGGAGGCAGGGGGCATGTGAGGGATCTCCTTGGACACGGGAGGGTGTGCTGACAAGCGGCGCGACGGGCGTCGCCCCGGGCAAGTTATCGCGACCGCCGTCCCTCGAGGTCGTCACCGGCAAGAGTTCACCGAAAGGTCGCCTGCCGTGCCCCGAAGGCGCCGGGCCTGTTCCAAACGTCCGTGGCCATGCACAGTTTTCCCCATCTGAAGGCGGGGCTCCCTCCTGCCGACCCCGGCGGTACGTTGACCGAATTGAAATCGCCTGTGCCACGAGGAACAACGATGACCGATGCGCCCGGCGTAGCCGCCGAGTACCAACCCACGCCCGCCGAGATCCGCCGAGTGGTGTGGAGTTCGTTCCTGGGCACCGCACTCGAGTGGTACGACTTCTTCCTCTTCGGGACGACCGCCGCGATCGTCTTCGCGCCCTTGTTCTTCCCGGCCTCCAGCCCGACGGCTTCCACCCTGCAATCGTTCGTGGTCTTCGCGGTGGGCTTCATCGCGCGCCCGTTCGGGGCCGTTCTGTTCGGCCACTTCGGCGACCGGCTCGGGCGCAAGGGGA
Organism: Nigerium massiliense; assembly: GCF_000826085.1. GTDB lineage: Bacteria > Actinomycetota > Actinomycetes > Propionibacteriales > Propionibacteriaceae > Propioniciclava > Propioniciclava massiliense. The sequence continues at coordinate 1,281,683 of NZ_CCYM01000003.1, forward strand.
CGCTGATCGCCACGCTCACCGTGATGGGCACGGCGACCACGCTGATGGGCGTCCTTCCCGATTACCACACGGCGGGAATCGTCGCGCCGGTCCTGCTGACCCTGCTGCGCTTCGTCCAGGGCCTCGCGACCGGCGGCGAATGGGGCGGCGCGACGCTCATGGCGCTCGAGTTCGCCCCCGAGAAGGAGCGCGGCCTGTACGCCTCCGTCGTCCAGATGGGCTCGCCCGCCGGCAACATCCTGTCCACCGGCGCCATCGCCCTCGTCCTGGCGCTCACCGGGCCGGCGTTCCTGCAATGGGGCTGGCGCATCCCCTATCTGCTGTCGATCGCGCTCGTCCTCGTGGCGCTCTGGATGCGGTCGGGGCTCACGGAGAGCCCTGAGTTCGCCAAGCTGGCCGACGCCAACGAAGTGCAGAAGCTGCCGTTCTTCGACCTCGTGAGGGAGGCCTGGCCGCGCCTCCTCGTCGCCACCATGTCCTACCTCTACGGCATCGCCGGATTCTTCATGATGACCACCTACGGCATCAGCTACGTCACGCACAACGTCGGCGCCAACCCCCAGATCGCTCTCAACGCGATCCTCGCCGGCGCGGTCGCCGAGGTCTTCACGCTCTGGTTCGCCGGGCGCACCGCCATGAGGATCGGCCCGGTCAAGACCGTCGCGCTCGGCTATCTGGCCGCGGCGATCGGCACCGCGCCGTTCTTCTTCCTGCTGGACACGGGCAACATGACGATCATCGCCGTGGCGTTCGTCCTCGGGCTCGGGCTGTCCGGCATCCCCTACGGACCCGTCGGCGCCGTGATGAACAGGCTGTTCCCCCGCCGCTACGCCTACTCGGGCCTCGCGGTCGCCGCCAACCTGGCCGGCCTGATCTCGGGCTTCATGCCGTACATCACCGCGACGGTCACGCAGGCGACCGGCGGCTCCGCCTGGGGGCCGACCGTCCTCATCGTCGGCATCGCGTTGATCTCGTTGGTGGGCGTGATCATCGCCGGAAAGATGATCGAATCGGATTCCACCGACCGCCCGATCGGCCTCAAACCCGCCCACGACTACAGCGTTCAGGAGTGATCCAGGTGGCTACTCTTCCGCCACTCGCCCACCGCGTGGGCTCCTACCGGCCCTCGAAGGTCCGCGAGGTCTTCGCCCAGGCGAACGCGCCGGGGATGATCTCGCTGGCCGGGGGCGCTCCGTTCCTGGGTGACCTCCCCTTCGGGGAGCTGGCCACGCAGGCGTCCTCGATCCTGACCGAGCAGGGCGCAGTGGCGCTCCAGTACAGCTTCGGCGTGGGGCTGCCGCGGTTGCGCCAGCAGATCGCCGACGTCATGGCCCTGGAGGGCATGGACGTCGACCCCGACGACGTGATCGTGACGGCCGGCAGCCAGCTCGCCCTCGAAGCGATCTGCAAGGTGATGGTCGACCCGGGCGACGTCGTGATCACGGAAGGACCCTGCTACGCGGGGGGCCTGTCGGCCGTGATGAGCTACGACACGGACGTCCGACACGCCGAGACCGACGACGACGGTCTCGTGATCGACAAGCTCGCGGCGCAGATCGATGAACTGATCGCCCGGGGCAAGACCGTCAAGATGGTCTACGCCATCCCCACGTTCCAGAACCCCGGCAACACGGTCCTGCCGCCCGAGCGGCGCCAGGCGCTGGTGCAGCTGTGCTCCGACCGCGGCATCCTGCTGATCGAGGACAACGCCTACGGCCTGCTCGGCTTCGACGGTGAGACCGTGCGGGCCATGAAGGCGGACGCCCCCGAGCAGGTCGCGTACCTCGGCTCGTTCTCGAAGATGTTCGGCCCGGGGCTGCGGCTCGGCTGGATCGTGCCCCCGCGCGAGCTCGTCGGGGTCCTCAAGGACACCGTGGAGACGTTCATCCTGAATCCACCCACGATGGGCCAGCTCCAGATGTCGGCCTATCTGGACGGCTACGACTGGCAGGGCCTGCTGGAGCGCATGCGTGCCCTGTACGAGCGCCGCTGCGACACCCTCATCGCCGCCCTGAGGGGCTCCATGCCCGCGTCGGTCACTTGGCAGCGTCCCCGAGGCAGCTTCTATCTGTGGGTGAAGCTTCCCGAGGGGCTGGACTCCGAGGACCTGATGGTCAAGGCCATGGCCCGAGGCGTCGTGTTCGTCCCCGGCACCGCGTTCTACATCGATGGGCAGGGGCACGACCGCATGCGGCTGTCGTACTGCCTGCCCACCGAAGAACAACTCACCAAGGCGGGGACGATCCTGGGCGAACTGATCACCGAGGAACTCGCCCGCTGACGATCAGGCCAGGCCGAGGCGGTCGCGGACGGCGGCGGGCCAGTCGGCGACGGCCATGCCGTGGAAGGCGAACAGCGCGATCGCCGCGCGCTCGAGGCCGAAGCCGGCGCAGGACGAGTGCGCGGGCGAGCCGTCCGCCAGCGTGATGCCGAAGTTCTCGCCGAACATCGTGCCGTGCAGGTTGATCGAGCCCAGCGCGGTGCGGCGCGTCGGGTAGAGCTGCACGGTCAGCTCGTGCTTGAGGTCGTTCTCGGTCTGCGCGCCGGCGAGCATGCGACCGGCGCGTCCGAAGAACGGATCGTTGGCCGACTCGGAGTCGACGTCCAAGCCGAGGTCGGTGAGCAGGCCGAGCAGCTTGCCCGACCAGGAGTGCGCGTGGGCGGCGGCGCCGTCCTCGGTGCCGATGTAGACCTGCTCGGCCATCCGGAACGACACCATGCGCATCGGGTCGGGGCTCGGCTCGAAGCGGAAGCACCACGACTGAAGGCCGACGCGGACCGGCTCGTCGAGGCGTCCGGCGTAGAGCGGGTAGAGGTTCTCGCAGGCGGCCGGCAGGTTCACCAGGCCGGTGGGGCTGAAGAAGTCCTCCCAGCCCTCGCCGCCCTCCTCCAGCGCCTGGACCAGGCGGCGATGATCCTTGTCGTTGCCCTGGAACGACTCGACCTCGCCGGCCAGGTTCGGCATGGACGCCAGGTAGTTCGTCTTCTTGATGTTCTCCGCGGTGATGAGCGGCGGCAGGAACAGAGCCCGCACGTTCTCTTCGTCGCCGGCCAGCGCGAACGCGGTTGCGCCGAGCGCCTGCACCACCGACTGGAACTCCTGACCGCGGGCGTGGAGCCCGTCGAAGCCGAGGTTCACCTGGTGGTCGCCGCCGGCCAGCGCCGCGGCGAGCGATTCTTCAGTGCGGTCCATCCGCTTGTACTCCCACTTCCGGGACGGTGGCCCCGCCCCCCAGATTTATCGTTCAACCGGCATCAGTTTCGGCCACCGCGGGGTCAGCGGGCAAAAAGGCGAACGCCGGTGGCACAGGCTTGAGGCCTGCACCACCGGCGTTCCCCTGTCCTGGCTCGGGCGTCACCCGCGCCCGGGACTCAGGACTTCTCGGGTCAGCGGCTCACTTCTTGCGGGACAGCAGCTCTGCGCGCGCGGCCGAGAGCCGGGCGATCGGCACCCGGAACGGCGAGCAGGACACATAGTCGAGGCCGACGCTGTTGAAGAACTCGATGGACGCCGGGTCGCCTCCGTGCTCGCCGCAGACGCCGGTCTTGAGGTTGGGCTTGGTCGCCCGCCCCTTCTCGACGCCGATGCGCACCAGCTGGCCGACGCCGTCCACGTCGATGGACTCGAAAGGGTTCTTCGGCATGACCTCGTCGGCGACGTAGTGGCCGAGGAAGCCGGACTCCGCGTCGTCGCGGCTGATGCCGATGCCGGTCTGCGTGAGGTCGTTCGTGCCGAAGCTGAAGAAGTCGGCGGCCTCGGCGATCTGGTCGGCGGTCAGGGCCGCGCGCGGGATCTCGATCATGGTGCCGATCGTGTAGTCGAGACGCTTTCCGGCCTTCTCGAACTCATCCTCGACCGCCTTGGTGACGATCTCGCGCTGAACCTCGAGCTCCTTCTTGATCACGACCAGCGGGATCATGATCTCGACGCCGACGGTCTCCCCCTCGCGCTCCTGCACCGCCAGCGCCGCCTTGATGATGGCGCGGGCCTGCATCTCGGGGATCGATGGGTACAGCATCGCGAGGCGGCAGCCGCGCGTGCCGAGCATCGGGTTCTGCTCGTGCAGCTTCTTGACCTGGGCCAGCGTCTCGCGCTCCTTGGCCAGCTTGTCCTCCGGCGCCCCCTCGATCTCCAGCCGCTGCACGAGCAGCGACTGGTCGACCAGGTTCGGCAGGAACTCGTGCAGCGGCGGGTCGAGCAGCCGCACCGTTACGGGCAGGCCCTTCATGGCGGTGAAGATCGCCTCGAAGTCCTTCTGCTGCATGGGGAGGATCTCCTCCAGCGCGGCCGCGCGCTGCTCCTCGTTCTCGGCGAGGATCATCTTGCGGACCGCCGGCAACCGGTCGGACGCCATGAACATGTGCTCGGTGCGGGCCAGGCCGATGCCCTCGGCGCCGAGCTCGCGGGCCTTGGAGGCGTCCTCGAAGTTCTCCGCGTTCGCCCGGACGCCGAGGCGGCGCACTTCGTCGGCCCACGTGGTGATCTTCTCGAAGTCCTCGTTGAGGTCCGGCGGCACCAGCTCGAGGGCGCCGTCGAAGACGTCGCCGGTGGAGCCGTTCAGCGTCAGGGTGTCCCCGGTGCCGTAGGTCTTACCGTTGATCGTGACGGTCTCGGCCTTCGGGTCGATCTTGATGCCGGGAGCGCCGGCGACGCAGGTGATGCCCATGCCGCGCGCGACGACGGCCGCGTGCGAGGTCATGCCGCCGTGGGCGGTCAGGACGCCCTGGCTCACCATGACGCCGTGGATGTCGTCCGGGGTGGTCTCGTAGCGCACCAGGATGACGTTCTCACCCTGGCCACCACGCTCCGCGGCGTCGTCGGCGTTGAACGACAGTGCGCCCACCGCTGCGCCAGGGGAGGCGGGCAGGCCCTTGACGATGGCCTCGGATGCGTCGTTGGGGTCGATGCCGGGGTGCAGGAGGGCGTCCAGTTGCGCGGGCTCGACGCGCAACAGCGCCTCTTCCTTGGTGATGAGGCCCTCGTCGACCATGTCGACGGCGGTCTTCACCGCGGCCGCGGCGGTGCGCTTGCCGTTGCGGGTCTGCAGCATGTAGAGCTTGCGATCCTCGATCGTGAACTCCATGTCCTGCATGTCCTTGTTGTGCTCTTCGAGGCGGGCCATCGTGTCGAGCAGTTCGCGGAACGCCTCGGGCAGCACCTCCTCCATCTCCGCCAGCGGGCGCGGGGTGCGGATGCCGGCCACGACGTCCTCGCCCTGGGCGTTGGTCAGGAACTCGCCGTAGAGCTCCTTCACGCCGGTGGACGGGTTGCGGGAGAAGCAGACGCCGGTGGCGGACGTGTCGCCGCGGTTGCCGAACACCATCTGCTGCACGTTCACGGCCGTGCCCAGATCGCGGGAGATGCCCTGGCTCTTGCGATACACCTCGGCCCGCGGGTTCAGCCAGCTCTTGAAGACGGCGTTGACGGCGCGGTGCAACTGCTCGTGCGGGTCGGTCGTCCAGTTGCCGCCCAGCGCCTCGTTGGACAGCTGCTTGAACGTGGCGACCAGGCCCTTGAGGTCGTCGGCGGTCAGGTCGGTGTCCTGCTCGACACCCTTGTCGTCCTTGAGCTTCGTCAGCGCATCCTCGTAGACGTGCGGCTCGATGCCCTCGACGACCTCGCCGTACATCTGGATGAAGCGGCGGTAGCAGTCCCAGGCGAACCGCTCGTTGTCGGCCAGCTTGGCCACGGACTCGACGGTCTCGTCCGAGATGCCGAGGTTGAGGATGGTGTCCATCATGCCGGGCATCGACTGGACGGCCCCCGAGCGCACGGACACGAGCAGCGGGTTCTCGGCGTCGCCGAGCTGCAGCCCGGTGCGCTCCTCGAGGCGGGCCAGGCCGCCGTCGATCTGATCGCTGAGTCCGTCCGGCCACGTGCCGTCGTTCTTCATGGCTGCCACGCAAGCCTCGGTGGTGACGGTGAAGGCATCCGGGACCGGGACCCCGATCTTGTTCATCTCCGCGATCCCCGCGCCCTTGCCGCCCAGCAGGGGCTTCATGGACATGTCGCCCTCAGCGAGGTCGTAGACGTACTTCGTCTGATCGGTCATCAGTGCTGCATCTCCTTGTTGGTGCTCCCATGCACGTGCTGTGCGCGTCAACTCCGACGCCTGCGACGCTGAGCCTCCGCGACGCGGGGGCCCGGACATCCGTCGTCCGGTCACCCCGTCGTCCTTAACCTATCGGGTCGCCACCCCGCGCCGGCACGGAACTGAGATCCGTCCCAGCCGGTCACCGCGCCCCGGCCCGTTAGGGTTGTGGCTGGCCGATGCCAGCACAGAGAACGGACAAGCACGTGGACCAGGTCGCGAACGAGATCCGACCCCTCATCAGCATCGTGATCGTCACCTACAACAGCGCCGACGAGATCGGTAATCTGCTCGACTCCCTGCCCCCCGGGGCTCCCGGTCACCGGCTGCAGATCCTCGTGGCCGACAACGGCTCCACCGACGACACCGCGCAGGTCGCGACCGCGCGGGAGGACGTCACGTTCGTCCCCACAGGAGGCAACCTCGGCTACGCCGGCGGCCTCAACGCGCTGCGCGACCGCATCGATCCCGAGGCGGTCGCGGTGGCCGCCCTCAACCCCGACCTCACGGTGCGCCCCGGGGCCCTGGACCTCCTCGTCGCCGGGCTGAGCGACGTCGTCGGGGTCACCGTGCCGGCCATCGAGGACGCGGACGGCGTCCGCTTCCACTCGCTGCGCCGCGAGCCCAGCCTGCTGGGGATGCTCGGCGAGGCGACCCTCGGCGCGTCCTGGCCGGGGCGTCCGGCTGTGCTGGGCGATACGCTGCGGCGCCCGGACGACTACGAGCGCGTCCACGACGTCGACTGGGCCAGCGGGGCGGCGCTCGTCGCCTCGCGCGAGTGCTGGGACGCCGTCGGGCCGTGGGAGGAGTCGTTCTTCCTCTACTCCGAGGAGACCGACTTCATGCGCCGCGCGCGGCAGGCCGGCTTCCGCGTCCGCTACCTGCCCGGGGCCGCGGTCATGCACATCGGCGGTGCGTCCGGGGCGTCGCCGCGGCTGGAGGCGCTGATGAGCGTCAACCGGGTGCGCGACTACGCAGGACAGCACGGGCCGCTCGCCGCCACGGCGTTCCGCGGGCTGTCGATCCTGCAGTCCGTGTTGCGCTACCCGGTCAAGCCGGGGGCCCGTGAGGCGCTGCCCTACCTGCTCGGCCTGCGCGACCGCTCCGAGCTGCCGCACGCGACCCGCCCGGGCGACGAGCCGGAGCCCTCGGCGACGATCCCGCCGCAGGACGTGACCGGCAGCGTCATCATCCCGGCGCACCAGGAGGCGAAGGTCATCGGACGCCTCCTGGACGCCCTCGCCGACGGCCTGGCTCCCGGCATCGACGTGATCGTTGCCTGCAACGGCTGCACCGACGGCACGGAGGAGGTCGCCCGCGCCCACGGGGCCGCGATCGGCGCGACGGTGCTCGAGGTGCCGGCGGCGTCCAAGCAGGGCGCGCTCAACGAAGCCGAGCGCACCACCACCGCGCTGCCGCGGGCCTACCTCGACGCCGACATCGCGGTGAGCGGCACCGCCGTCACCGCGGTGCTGGCCGCCCTCTCGGGCCCGCAGGCGCGCGTGGCACGGCCGCCGCTGACCTACGTGACCGACGACGCGGACGCCGTGGTGCGCTCCTTCTACCGAGCCCGCTCGGCCACCGCGTCGTTGATGAGCGCGATGTGGGGCGCCGGATTCTTCGCGGTGTCGGCGGCCGGGCGCGAGCGCTGGGACGCGTTCCCCGCGGACGTCCCCGACGACCTGCTCGTCGACTCGCTGTTCGACGACGACGAGAAGATGATCGTCGACTCCGAGCCGGTGCGCGTGTGGGTGCCGCGGCGGGCGTCCGCGTTGGCCGCGACGCTCAAGCGCGTCTACCGTCCGCAGAGCGCCGCGCCGCCGGCAGCCGAGTCGCGCGAGCGCCGCTCGTCCGGCTCGACGCTGCGCGAGATGGTCTCCCGCAACGCGCGCCGCGGCCCGCTCGGCGTCGCCGACACGGCCGTCTACACGACGCTGGCGGCCGGGGCTCGCGCCGCGCTGGTCGCCGACCGGCTGCGCGGCCGCACCGGCCGGGGCGCCTGGGAACGCGACAGCACCACCCGCTGACAAGGGCGGCAACCCCCGCCCGGGGGGGTCAACCTCCTGGTGGGTAAAGTGGCCGTCCCACCTGACCGCCGACCACGGAAGAGCCATGCCCACGAACCGTCGTCCTCGCTTGACCACCTTGATCGCCGCTCTGGGCGCCACCGCCCTGCTGGCCACCGGCTGCTCCGCGACGACGTCCGATCAGCCGACCCCGCAGCCGCCGGTGGGTGGCTCGTCCACCAGCGGGCCCATCACCGACCTCCCCCACGAGCGGATCGCCTGGGAGGGCGGCCCCGCGTACTGGAAGAAGTTCCCCAAGGCGGACGCCGCCGGCTGGAGCGACCCGTCGTTCTTCCCGATCGTCATCTGGTTCAACGGGGTGAGCTCGAACGAGGAAGCCGCTTACGACAAGTCCAAGGGGTTCAACACCTACATCGGCATGGACAAGAGCACGCCGTACCAGCTGTTCGCCGACAACGACATCTACTGGATCGGCGACGCGCTCAACTCCAGCTTCAACGCGCACTCGACGAACTGGGTCGGCGACTTCCTCGAGGACGAGCCGGACGGCCGCTTCGGCGTCCCGACCCAGGGTTTCCAGCAGATGCAGCAGCGCAAGGACGAGACCGGGCACGCGGGCCGATTCCGTTACACGAACTTCACCCAGCTGGTGATGAACAAGCACTTCAGGGCCGCCGACGCCGAGAGGTACATCAACGACTACAACGACGTCGTCTCCCTCGACATGTACTGGTACACCATCCCGCACTGCTCGGACCCGAACTACGACGCCACCTGGTACCCGTTCCAGACCGACCAGAAGCACTGCCGCACGGCGGCCAACTACGGCCGCTCGGTGGACGTCCTGCGGCAGCGGGACGCCGCGGACGGCAAGCTGATGCCGCTGTGGAACTTCGTCGAGATCTACAACGGCATGGGCAGCGGCAACGACGAGCTGAAGGTGACGCCGGACCAGGCCAAGGGCGCCGCGATGAACTCGATCATCCACGAGGCGCGTGGCCTCGCGTGGTTCAACCAGTCCTTCACCGGCTCCTGCAAGGGCTCCAGCCTGGTGCGCCAGACGCAGATGGACCCGCACTTCTGCGCGGCCAAGAACGTCGAGGCCGTCGGCCAGTTCAACAACCAGGTGCACAGGCTCGCGCCGGTGATCAACACCCAGTCGTACCGGTACAAGTTCGGCGACGGGCTCGACACCATGCTGAAGGTGCACGACGGGTCGGCCTACGTGTTCGCGATGATCGACAACGCCTCCGACCCCGGCGAACGGACGTTCACGCTCCCCCAGGAGCTGCGCGGCCGCGCGATCGAGGTCGTCGACGAGCGCCGCACCATCACGCCGGACGCCCAGGGCCGCTTCACCGACACGTTCGCTCAGGAGTCGGCCTACCACATCTACCGCGTCCACTGAGTCGCCCGGCCCGGACGCGAGCCGACGACAAGGCCCGGTGACCCCCGGTCGGGGGTGGTCACCGAGCCTCCGCGCCGCCGGTCGTCAGTGGCCGCGGACGCGCCTCACGAGCCCGGCGGCGGCGAACTTCAGCTTGTTGACGCCCTCCTTGCCGAGCAGGCGCACCAGCACCAGCCGCCCACCCTCGCGGACGCCGTCGCGCACGGCCCGGGCGGGGGCCCCGACGCCGTTCTCCCGCAGGAGCTCGATCCGGCTGGGATTGCGGACGCCGCTGAGGCGCCCGCCGAACAGGGCGCGGTAGCGTGCCGGGGAGACCAGGCGGCCGCGGACGCGGTTGCTGACGTTCTTGCTGTGCACCACCTGGAGCCAACCCGGCGCGCCCGGGATCTCGACGACCGGCATGTGCAGGTGCAGCCTGTTGTGCCAGTCGGCCCAGCACGACCGGAAGCCGTCGTCCAGGGGCTCCCGGACGGCCACGAAGGCGTTGTCGTCGTCGCGGCGCAGGTAGAGCCGGTCGCTGGTGCGGATGAGGCCGTTGACGACGTAGAGCGCGGAACGCGGCGCCGGCACGTCCGCCTGCCGCAGCCGCGCCACGAAGTCGCGCGCGAGGCCGTCGTCGTTGTCGAGGTTCGACGTCGAGACCGCATCGGCGTCGCCGACGACGCGGCGCACCTCGCGGGCCAGGTCGTCGCCCTCGACGCTCTCGGTGTACACAGGGTCGAGCAGCCCTTCGGCCTGCAGCGAGGTCATGCGCTGCTTGAGCCAGTCGGGGCTCTCGGGGTCGAGGAAGACGATCCAATGGATGCCGTCGCCCTCCTGGGCTCGCACCGAAGGCACGGTGAAGCGCTCGAACAGTTCGGTGCGCTCGCGGAGCCAGCCCTCCTGGGCGCGGATGAGGCTCTCGACTCCGGGGCTGGGCAGGTTGTAGCGGGTCAAGAAGACGTGCGGAACGGTCATGACAGCTCGGTTAGGCTTTCTGGCGTCTCAGCGGCGCCGTCGACGGATTGAATCGACGACGACAGCGGCGCCAAGCGTGATACTGACACCCACCAGGGCTATCGCGCCACGGGCGCGTCCCATGCTGGGCTCGACGTGTTCGACCGGCGGGACCTCGGTGCGCAGGGTCATCCGGTTGGCGGCCGTCACGTGAAACTCATCCTGAACCGCGGTCAGCTGGGACTGAATCTCCTTCAGCGCCACGTCCAGGCGGGCGCGCGCGGCGTCCTCGGAGACGTCGACGACGTCCACGATGAGCGCGGGCTCCTTCACCATGCTGACCCACTGGCCGCCGACGTTGGCGACCCGCACCTGGGTGGCCGGCTTCGGGCTGAAGCCGTACAACGGCGCGTCGACGGCGGAGGGCACGACGGCGAGGATGCCGTCGTTGACGCGCGCCGCGACGATGTGGGCCGTCGGGATGGCGAAGTTCTGGTCGTCGGTGATCACCCGGTCCCGGACCGGGCCGGACGGCTCGGAGATGACGGCGGCGGTGCTGATCGAGTACACATCCTGGCCGCGCACGAGGAACAATGCGGCGGCGGTGAGCAACGCACCGATCACGAGAACCGGCCACTGGCGACGCCATGCGGCGAAGGCCTCTCGTGTAGTCATCAATCCCCCGAAGCAACGGCAACGCACTCCGCAAGAAATTTTAGCAACCCCCGGGTCGTCTACAGTTGCCCCGGTGTGCGGCCGCAGGCTTACACGCTCAAGAACACTTGCACCTGGGGGATATGGAATGGATCTGAGCCACGTGTTCACGGCACTGGCCCGGCGGTGGTATCTGACTTTGTTGGCGTTTGTTGTCGCCGGCCTCATGGGCTTCCTCGTGTTCAGCGCGATCGGTCCCACGTACGTCACGAAGGCGACGTCGACGCTCATCCCGCCGCCGGCGGTGGTGGCGGCGCAGCAGAAGCAGAACCCCGGCACTCCGGCGAACCCGCTGCTCTACCTGGGCGGCCTGTCCGACGCGCGAGACCTGGTCGTCCGCGACCTGCAGTCCGAGCAGGTGCAGCAGGCGATCGGCGAGAAGCACCCCGGCGCCACCGTCAAGGCGGCCGAGGATCCCAGTTCGCAGAGCCCGCTCGTGCTCATCGAGTCGGAGGCCAAGACCCCCGAGGAGTCGCAGGCCGCGCTGAACGACACGAAGAACCAGATCCGGACGACGCTCAAGCGCATCCAGGACGAGCTGCAGATCACCGAGCAGAACCGCGTCTCCGCCATGGACGTGAGCGCCGACGCCTCCCCCACCGTCAGTCGCCGCAACCAGACCCAGTTCGCCGGCCTGGCCGGCGCGGGGACGCTCGTCGTCATGCTGCTGCTGCTCGGTCTCGTGGACGCCGCACTGCGGGGGCGCGAGCAGCGCCGCCACGGCGGTGACCGCCACGGCTCCGGTGACACCGCCGAGCACGACGCCAGGCCGCTTGAGGGCCGCCCGTCGCGCGCGGACGCGGTCGTCCCCGGCGAGCCCAGCACCGGCGCGCGCCGGGCAGGTGACCTCGCCGACCAGGCCGAGCCGGGGTCGACGGGACGGTCGTGACCGTCACCCGCCCCGTCGAGGCTGAGGAACGCACGCAGCAGCGAGGGGTGCGGCTCGACGGCGTGACGGTCTTCTCCGTCTACGTCTTCGTGCTGCTGCTGATCCCGTCCAACCTGACGATCAGCGCCCTCGGCAGCCTCGGCGTCCCCGGCATGCTCATCGGCATCCTGGCGTTCGCGTGGTGGGCCTGGGAGCAGACGAACCGGCTCCAGCCGCTGCCGGGCGGCTCCACCGCCGTCCGCAAGGCGGCCCTCATCTTCCTCGTGGTGCTGCTGATGGTCTACGCGCACTCCGCGCTGCTGCCGCTTCCCGAGGACGAGCGCAGCGTCGCCGACAGCGGCATGCTGCGCATCCTGGGCATGTGCGGGGTGATCCTCGCGCTCAACGACGGCATCGACTCGCGCGAGCGGCTGCGGGTGTTGCTGCGCAGGCTCGGCATCGCCGGGGCCGTGATGGCGGTGCTGGCCATCGTCCAGGTCGTGAGCGGTTCGCTGATCGTCGACTCGATCACGATCCCCGGCCTGGCGCCCCATGACACCGCGACGGCCGACGTGACCCTCCGCGAGGGCCGCGTGCGTCCCACCGGCACGTCGACCAACGCCATCGAGTTCGGCGCCATCTTGGCGATGTTCCTGCCGATCGCCATCACGTCGGCGCGGGCGGCCCGCTCCCGGGCCCGCGCGATCTGGGGCTGGCTCGCCGTGGGACTGATCTCGCTGGCCGCCCTGCTCGCCATGTCGCGCACGGCCCTGATCTGCGCGGCCGTGGCCGTGCTCGTGATGCTGCCGGTGTGGCCCTCGCGCAGCCGGCTGCTGATCATGGTCACCGGCGTGGTCGGGTTGCTGGGCGCCAGCCTGGTGTTCCCGGGCCTGGGCGGCACCCTGCGCGGCTTGTTCCTCGGCGCCGCCGGCGACCCGAGCGTCCAGTCCCGCACGAGCGGCTACGGCATCGCGACCGAGTTCATCCTGCAGAACCCGATCCTCGGTCGCGGCTTCGCGACGTTCCTGCCCAAGTACTGGATCCTCGACAACCTGTACCTGCAGTACACCGTCGATACCGGCCTGCTCGGCCTGGCGGCCCTGGTGGGCATCCTCGTCTCCGCGATGGTCTGCGCCTACAAGGCGACCAAGAGGCTGAGCGCCACCGTCGATCGGGAGTACTCCGCCGCCCTGCTGGCCGCGGCCGCCGCCGGCTCGGTGTCGCTGCTGTTCTTCGACGCGTTCGCCTTCCCTCAATCCGCCGGCATCGTCTGCCTCGTGGTGGGGCTGTGCGGCGCCACCTGGCGGCTGACGCGGGCACAGACCGACCTCGACGCGCTCCCCTAGGAGGAGGACCCCATGATCCCGACACTGGTGCACAAGGGGCTGGACGGCCGCTCGGGCACGCTGACCGAGACGGTGGGCGACCTCGTCCGGCTGTACGCATCCCGCACCCAGTTGCGCGGGATGCACGCCGCACGCCGCGGCCTGCGGCTCCCGGTCACGCTGCGGCGCCGCAGGCGCGGCAGCATCTACGCGGTCACGATGGTCAAGAACGAGATCGACGTGCTGCCCGGCACGCTCGACAACCTCGTCAACCAGGGTGTCGACCACATCGTGGTGGCCGACAACGGCTCCACCGACGGCACCCTCGAGTGGCTGATGGCCGCCCGTGGTGCCTACCCGCTGACCGTCTTCCGCGACAAGGAACCCGCGTACTACCAGGCCATCAAGGTCACCCGGCTGGCGCACTACGCCCAGCGCCAGGGCGCCGAGTGGATCGTCCCGTTCGACGCCGACGAGCGCTGGATGGCCCCTGGCCAGACGGTGGCGGAGTTCCTGCGCGGCTGCGACGCCGACATCGTGACCGGCGAGATCCACAACGTGTTCCCGACCCGGGGCGCCGAGGGCGAGCTCGTCTTCAACCGGTTCGACACCCACCCTCACCCCGACGTCAAGGTCGTGTTCCGGTCGCACCCGCTTTCCTCGGTGCTCGAGGGCAACCACCTCGTCATCCGGCCCGGGACGGTGACCGCTGGGCTCCGCATCGCCCACTTCCCGTGGCGCTCACGCGATCAGCTCGTCCGCAAGGTGCGCAACGGCACCGAGGCCTTGAAGGCGGGCGGCTACGACGAGGGCGTGGGCACGCACTGGCAGCACCTGGCCAGCCAGCGCGACGACGAGATCGACGCCCTGTGGGAGCGGCTCCTGCGCGGCGAGAACTCCGAGGAGTTCGGCTGGTCCCCGGTCGGGCCGTTCGTGACGGTGGATCCCACCCGCTGGCGGACGTGGCCGGCCACCGACCCGCAGGCCTGAGTCCCCTCCGGCCCCGGGAACGGGGGCGTCCGCGCGGGCCGCGTCGCCCTCAGAAGCCGGGCTCGCGCCCGCGCACCTTGGACGAGACCCGCTTGACCACGTTGCGGCCGCGGCGCGCCACACGCTCCAGCGGCCCGCGTTCCTTCACCCAGGTGGGCCACTTGCGGCGCAGGGCGGCGTCCGCGGTGTCGAACGCCTCCTGGTTGCCGAAGCCGCCCTTCGTCCAATGCATCACGTCGATGGAGCGCGTCACGACGCGCAGGCCCGCTTCACGGGCCTGGAGGCAGATGTCGACGTCGTAGCCGTGGAAAGCCGGGAAGGTCTCCTCGTCGAAGCGGAGCTGGTCCAGGGCGGCGCGGCTGAGGATGAGCATGAGCCCGTCGCAGGCGTCCACGTCGGCCTCGACATCGGGGAAGCTGACCTGGCCGCGTGGCTCTTCGACGTGCCCGGCCAGCCGGCGCGCGTCCCACCAGGACAGGCTGGCCAGCCCCGCACCGCCGACCACGCCGACGACGCCCACCTCCGGCTCGTCGACGGCGGCCAGCACCTTCGCGCGGAACTCGGGGTCGCGGATCTCGACGTCGTCGTGCATGAGCACGAGCGCCCGGCAGTCCGGACCGGCCTGCTCGACGAAGCGGTTGTAGACCGAGCAGATGCCGCCGTCCCCGGGGGAGGCGAGTACGAGGTCGCCGGCGCCGCGGGCGCCCTCGATCCCGGGAAGGGAACGTTCGCGGTACTTCGTTCCGTCCCCGCCCACACACGTGCCGAATGCGATCATGCCCCCAGCCTAGGCAACGGGGCGGTCCCGTGAAAAAAGCACCCCCGCCCGGTGCCCCGCCTCCTGATACGCCGCGAGGTTAGGCTGGACAGGTTGTCGACAAGGAGACCCCTCATGCCTGCCACCACCCATCCGACCTGGCTGGGACGCCCCGACGCGCCCATCGCCGCCTGGCTGCACACCCCCGCCGGGGGCGAGAGCACCGCGCGAGGGGCGATCATCCTGGCGGGCGCAGCGGGACGCGAGCAGGTCTCGGAGTATCGCGCGATGAGGCTGCTCGGCGATCGCCTCGCGCGTCGCGGGTACCTGGTCGTGCGGTTCGCCTGGAGCGGCGTCGGCGACTCCTGGCCCGGCGACCCCGGCCTGACCGTGGTGGAGAACTGGGCGGCCGACCTCGCCTCGATCACGGACGCCGTCCGTGCGGCGGGCATCGAGGACGTCCATCTGCTCGGGTTGCGGCTCGGCGCCCTGGTGTCCGCGGCGAACGTCGAGGCCGTCCGGCCCGCGACCCTCACCCTGTGGGACCCGATCGACAGCGGCCGGCGCTACCTGCGCGGCGAGCGCGCCCTGATGGCCGTCACCGGCATCGCTGCCCCGGACGACGACGGCAGCCACGGGCCCGGCGTGAGCTACACCGCCGAGGACGCCGCCGCGCTCAAGGCGCTCGCGCTGAAGAACGTCGATCTGTCCGGCGTCCGGACCCTTCTCGTCGGACGCCCCGAGACCCCCGTCCCGGACGGCGTCGCCCCCGGCGACGTCCTGCGCACGGACGAGATGCCCGCGCTCGTCGACGCCCCGAGCCTCGTCGCGCTCGTGCCCGACGCCACGCTCACCGCCATCGCCGACTGGTTCGACGGCCTCGACCAGACGCCCCGCGACTACGACCTCGCGTCCCTCGTCCACGCCGTCGTCGAGGCGGACCACGACGGCGTCCGGCTGCGGGAGTCGTGGATCGACGCCGCCGGACACCTGCCCGGACTGCTGACCGAGCCCGCCGACCGCACCGAGGGCGTCCCCGTCCTGTTCCTGCCGGGCGCGAGCGAACCGATGGCCGGCCCGACCGGCCTGTGGGCCGATCTCGCGCGCGACGTGGCCCGCGAGGGCGCCGTCGCGTTGCGCTACGACCGCCGCGGCGCCGGCGAACTGGGCGGCGCCGAGCTGCAGGACCCCACCCCCTACTCGCGGACGGCCGCCGACGACGCCGGCGCGGCCGCTCGCTGGCTGGGCGCGGGGTACGGCCGGCCGGTCGCGGTCGGGCACTGCTCCGGCGGCTACCTGGCGATGGTCGAGCCCAACGCTCCCCTGTTCCGGCACATCGAGGCGATCAACAACGTCGTCCTGGACGCCGACCCCGCCGACGCCGAGGCGTACACGGCGGTCGTCATGGAACCATCCGGCGAGGTCCCGCCAGAGCCGCTGGCGCTCACCCGGGCGGGCAAGGTCAAGCAGTTCTGGAAGGCCCACATGCCCTACCCGCTGTGGACGCTGCTGGGCCGCTTCCGCGTCGCCCACTCTCCCGGCGTCCTCCTCGCCTCGTCGGCGCGCACCAGCGAGGTGGCGATGGTCTTCGGCCCCGACGACGCTCCCGGCTTCCACCAGCAGCGCGGCGACGAGGGGGTGCGTCGGCTCGCACGCCGGGGCGCCCCGATCAGCCTCATCGAGGACGATGTCGTCGACCACGCCCTCCTCAGCCGCGCCGGCCGTCGCTGGGTGTCGGACCGCGTCGTGCGGCTCGTCCGGGACAGCAACACCAAAGCGTGAATGTGACCCGGGTCTTGTGACGGAGTTACGCTCGGTGCTGCTGATGTGCCGGTCGCCCGGTCGGCCCGTCCACCTACGCACAGAGACGACTGGGAGATGAGAATGCTTCGATCCTGGGGGATTGGCCTGTCGTGACCGATCCAGAGATGAGCGCGCCGGGCGACGGGGCTTTCAGCCGTGTCGGGCAGGGTATCCGCTGGAGTGCGACCGGGGCCGTCGTGCTTCGGCTCGCGCAGTTCAGCATGGGCATCGTCGCGGCCCGCCTGGTCGCCCCCGAGCAGTTCGGCGCCTTCGCCGTCGCCCTGACCGTCTACGGCATCGTCCTGACGATGAGCGACATGGGCGTCACCCAGGCCATCCCTCGCGAGGTGACCCGGACGCCCGAGATCGGCCCCACCGTGATGACGCTCAACATGGGCGCGACCGTGGTGGTGGCCGGGCTGATGGCCTGGACCGCCGAGCCCGTGGCGGCCATGTTCGGCGCCGTCGACGCGGCGCCGGCCATCCGCATCCTGGCGCTGACCATGTGCGTGGGAGCGCTGGGCACGGTGCCCGCGGCGGTTCTCGCCCGCGACTATCGACAGAAAGAACGCTTCTGGTCGGACGCGGTGAACCTCATCGTCTCGTCCGCGCTCCTCGTCGTGCTCGCCCTGCAGGGCTACGGCGCCCTGGCGCTCGCCTGGTCCCGGTTCGGCGGCCAGGCCGCCTCGGCGATCGTGCTGAACGTCGTCTGCAAGGAGCGCTACCGCTTCGGCTTCGACAAGGGCGAGGCGGTCCCGCTGCTGCGGTTCTCGCTGCCGCTTGCGGCCGCCATGGGCGTCGACGTCGGGATCAACAACGTCGACACCCTGGCCGTCGGGCGCTTCGCGGGGGCCGAGGCGCTGGGCTATTACAATTTGGCGTTCACCGTGGCGGCCTGGCCGATCGGGATCCTCAGCCAGATCATGATGAACATCACCATGACGACGTTGGCCCGCTCCCAGGACGACCTCCCCACCCTCCGCTTCCACCTGAGATCGCTGTCGACCGCGCTCTCGGGGGTCGCCTTCCCCGCCGCCGCGATGATCATGGCGCTTGCCGCCCCGCTCGTCACCGTGGTGTACGGCGAGCGCTGGCTACCCGCCGCGCTGCCGCTCATGACGCTGGGCGCGTTCACGGTCGTCAAGCTCGTCCAGGTGATGCTGACCGACCTGTTCACCGCGCTCGGCCTCACCCGCGACCTGCTGTGGGTGCAGGTCGTCTGGCTCGTCGCGCTGGCCCCGGCGATGTTCTGGATGGTGTCGACGTACGGCTACGAGGGAGCCGCGATCGCCCACATCGCCGTCGGCATCCTGATCGTGATCCCGATGTACCTGATCGTCGCGCACCGCCGCACGGGCGTCGGCATCGGTTGGGTTCGTCCCGAGTTGCTCAAGCCGCTGTTCGCGTCCGTGATCGCCGGCCTGGGCGCCTCCTTCACCACCACGCTGCTCGACCACCCGCTGGCGCAACTGCTGGTGGGCGGCCTGGTGGGCGGCGCGCTCTACCTGCTGCTCGTGGGCCGTTGGCTCTTCGGGCACCTCAGCCGCATGCGCACGGTCTACAGCGGGAGCAAGGCATGACGAAGCTGCGCACGTTGTTGGTCTGCTCGCCGGGAGGACATCTCGGCGAACTCGACGCGCTCGCTCCGCGGATCGAACCACCGTCCGAGCAGACGTGGTGGGCGACCGCGTCCACGCCGCAGTCCGACCAGTTGCTCGCCGGGCGCCGGCACCTGCCGATCCGCAACGTCCCCCCACGCGCCTGGCGCGGAGCGGTTCGCTCCCTGCCGGAGGCCCGCACGCTGATCCGCACTCACGGCATCGGGCGCATCGTCTCCACGGGCGCCGCCGTCGCCATCCCGTACTTCGTCGCCGGCCGCGCGGTGGGCGCCGAGTGCCACTACATCGAAAGCGCCGCCCGGGTGCGGGGCATGAGCGTCACCGGGCGCCTCGCCGACCTCATCCCCGGCGTGCACTGCTACACGCAATACCCGGCGCAGGCGACCGGCAAGGTGACCTACGCCGGATCGGTGTTCGACCGCTTCTCGCCGGTGGACGCCGTCGCGGACGTCCCGAAGAAGGTCGTCGTCACCCTCGGGACGATGCGCTTCCCGTTCCGGCGCGCGGTCGTGAGCGTCCACCGGCTGCTCACCGAGCTCGGCGTCCGCCCCTCCGATGTCCTGTGGCAGGTGGGGCCGACGCCCACGGACGACCTCGGCATCGTCGCCGGCGATCTCATCCCGCCGGACACCCTGCGGCAGGCCATGGTCGAGGCCGACCTCGTCATCGCGCACGCCGGCGTCGGGTCGACGCTGATGGCGCTCGAGACCGGCAACCGGCCGATCCTGCTGCCCCGCTTGCACCAGTTCGGCGAGCACGTCGACGACCACCAGACCCTCATCTGCGACGAGATGGAGCGCCGCGGCCTCGCGACCCGGCACAACCCCGACGACCTGACCGCCGCCGACCTCATCGCCGCGGTGGGCCGGCGCGCCACGTCGAACGCCAACCCGCCCGCGATCCGGCTGATCGCCGGCTAGGGGGCTCGTTGCCGTGGGGGTCGGGATCGACGTCGCCGGGGTCGCCGCGATCGCGGATTCCTACGCCCGCTTCGGGCAGCGCTACCTGACGCGGGTGTTCACCGCCGCCGAGCTGGCGGGCTTCGACGCCCTCACCGAGCGGGGACGCCTCGAGCGGCTGTCCGGCTGCTGGGCCGGCAAGGAGGCCGTCGCGAAGGCGCTCGGCAGGCCCGCCGCCGAGCCGCTGCCCTGGCACTGGATCGAGATCCGCCCGGACGCCGCCGCCGGCCACCGGGTCGTCCTGCACCCCGAGCTGGCCGCCTGGGCGGTGGCCCGCGGGGTCGGCACAATCGACATCAGCATCGCGCCCGGGAACGACCGGACGCTCGCCGTCGCCATCGCACTCGAGGGCGACGGGCACGAAGGGAAGGCAACCATGGAAGAAACCATCAAGGACATCGTCGGCCAGCACGCCGGCATCGGCGACGCGGCGAACGGGCTGGACGCCGACGCCGACCTGTACGAGCTGGGCATGACCTCGCACGCCAGCGTGAACCTGATGATGGCGTTGGAGGACGAGTTCGACATCGAGTTCCCCGACTCGATGATGCGCCGCGAGACCTTCGAGAGCGTCGCCGCGATCAAGGCGGCGGTTGAGAAGGTGCAGGCCGACGAGGCCTGACCGGTCCTGAGCGAACCGCCCGCGAGACATGAGCCTGGGCCGCAGGGAGACGCAGCGTCCCATCGACGCCACCCGCAACAGGTGGTCGTTCGCGCTGGGAACTCTGGGCCGGGACATGGCCTACACGCTCGTCACCATGTTCCTGCTCGTGTACCTCACCGAGGTCGTCGATCTCGACGACACCACGATGTGGTCGATCACGGGCCTGATGCTCGGCGCGCGGCTGATCGACGCGATCACCGACCTGCTGATGGGGGTGGTCGTCGACAACACCCACACCCGCTGGGGGCAGTTCAAGCCGTGGATCGCCGCCGGGGCGCTCTCCTCGGCGGTGCTGACCGTGCTGTTGTTCGTCGCGCCGGCCGCGCGCGGCCCTCACGTCGTCGCGGGATTCGCCGTGATCTACCTGTTGTGGGGGTTGTCCTACACCGTCAACGACATCCCGTACTGGTCGCTGCTGCCCACCCTCAGCTTCGACCCGCGTGAGCGCGAGCGAATCAGCTCGCACACCAAGATCATCGCCACCCTCGGGGTGTTCACCACCGTGATCGCGGTGCTTCCCGTCACCTCGGCATTGGGCGGTGACACCCGCGCCTGGACGCTTTTCGCCGCCGCTGTCGCCCTCGTGCTCGTCGCGGGCCAGTCGGTGACGCTGTTCGGGCTGCGCGAGCCGGGGCTCGCTCCCCCGTCCGACCGGACGCCGCTGCGCGCCGTGCTCGCCCTGGTCCTGCGCAACGACCAGTTGGTCTGGACGGCGCTCGCGCTGGCGCTGTTCATGACCGGGTTCTCGACCACGACGGCGTTCGGCGTCTACTACTTCAAGTACGTCTACGGTGACGAGGCGATGTACACCCCGTTCGCGGCCGTCCTGGGCGTAGGCCAGCTGATCGGCTACGCCACGTTCGGCCTGCTGCGCCGGCGCCTCGACCGCCGCCGGATGTTCGCCCTGGCCGTCGCCACGCTGACGGTCGGCTATGTCGCCTTCTGGGTCGCGCCCCGGCAGATGGCCTGGCTGGCCGTTGCGGGTCTGGCCATCTTCGTCAGCCAGGCTTGGGTGACGGTGCTGATGCTGGCCTTCCTCAGCGACTGCATCGAGTACGGCCAGTGGAAGAGCGGCCGGCGAAACGGGTCGGCGACGTTCTCGGTGCAGCCGTTCGTCTACAAGGTCAGCGGTGCCGCGTCCAGCGCGATCGCGGGCGTCACCCTGATCGTCACGGGCATCAACTCGGCCCCCAGCGCGGACGCCGTGTCGCCGGCCGGCATCACCGGCCTCAAGGCGGTGATGCTCGCTGTCCCGCTGGCGATGATGCTGCTCGGCTACGCGCTGCACCAGCGCCGGTTCACGCTCGACGAGGCGCGGCACGAGCACATTGTGTCCGAACTGCGCGCCCAGGGCGACATTCCGACGCAAGACGACGCCGGGAGGTGACCTTGTGGACACCCCGTCGTAGCCTGACGTTCGTCATCGGGTCGTGGCGGCCCGCTAGCCTCCCCCTGCTCGTTGACACACCCCAAAGGAGTCCTTGGACATGAGAGTCGCGGTGATCGGCACCAACTACCTCGGGGCGGCCCACGCCGCCGGCATGGCGGAGTTCGGCCACGAGGTGATCGGCGTCGACGTCGACCCGACGCGGGTCGCGACCCTCAACGCGGGCCGCTCGACCATCTTCGAGGAGGGCCTCGAGCCGCTTTTGGAGCGGCACACGAGTTCCGGCCGGCTGCGCTTCACCACCGACTACACCGAGATCGCCGATTGGGCCGAGGTGCACTTCGTCTGCGTCGGCACCCCGCAGTCGGACACCGGCGCCGCCGACCTGTCCCAGGTCCGGGCCGCGGTCGAGACGCTGGGACCGTTGCTGACACGCCCGACCGTCATCGCTGGCAAGTCGACCGTTCCCGTGGGCACAGCCCCCCAACTGCAGGCCAGGTTCGACGAGCTCGCGCCCGGGGCCGGCGTCGAGGTGGTCTGGAACCCCGAGTTCCTGCGTGAGTCGCACGCGGTGGCTGACACCCTGCGCCCCGACCGCATCGTCATCGGCACCCGGTCGCCCGACGCCTTGGCGACGATGCGCGCGGTCTACGCCATGCCGATCAGCGAGAACGTCCCGTTCGTCGCCTGCGACCTGGCCACCGCCGAGCTCATCAAGGTCGCGGCCAACGCGTTCCTCGCCACGAAGATCTCTTTCATCAACGCCATGGCCCAGATGTGCCAGGCCGCCGGCGGGGACGTGACGCTGCTGGCGGACGCCATCGGCTACGACAAGCGCATCGGACGCGAGTTCCTCAACGCCGGGCTCGGCTTCGGCGGCGGCTGCCTGCCCAAGGACATCGCCGCGCTCTCGGCCCGGGCGAACGAGCTCGGCGTCACGGTCCTCAGCGAGCTCATCGGCGCGGTGCAGGACATCAACGCCGACCAGCGGCGCGAGATCGCCGACCTCGCCATCGAGGCCTTGGGCGGAGACGCCACCGGCCGCCGCGTCGGCGTCCTGGGGGCCGCGTTCAAGCCGGGCACCGATGACACCCGCAACTCCCCCGCCCTCACGGTGGCGACGATGCTGGCCGACGCCGGGGCGTCCGTGCGGGTCTTCGACCCGCAGGCGAGCGTCGTCGAGGTGCCCGGTGTCGAGGCCGCCGCGACGGTCGAGGAGTGCTTTGACAACTCCGACGTGATGTTGCACCTCACCGAGTGGCCGCTGTTCCGTCAGCTCGACCCGGCCGCCTTCGTGACGCGGGTGGCCAACCCGCTCCTCATCGACGGACGCCTCAAGCTGGACGCCGACCTGTGGCGCGCCGCCGGCTGGACCGTCGTGCAGCCCGGACGCGCGGTTCGGGACGAGCGCCCCTGAGCCCTCGCGGGTTTATTGCGCAATTGGACTAATAAACAGAATGCCCATATGCAAAACGGGCAATTGGACAAGTATGGACGGCCGAGGCGTCGGCGCGGACGCGCGCCCCGCCGCCCGCGCCGGCGTCACATTGCGACGCAGAACTGGATGCGGCGGCGGCACACAATGACCTATCGGGTAGTTCCGCGCGTAGACACGGGCCGCGAACCACGCCGAACGTGCCGCCCGGAGCCCGGCGTCCGTGGTAGTGGCAGGCGGTTCGCCCGGACGCAACACAAGGGAGACCCCGCGCCCCAGGGAGCCCGACCGGCGTCGGGCGGCCCGCATAATTGCGTTCCCGAAAACGAATTTGCATTGACAATTCAACCGCGAATATCTCCGATAAACTTTCACTTTTAGTCCCCCCAGTGGGTGACACAAACATTTTCGCATCGGATCCCTGCCTATTTCCGCACCCTGTCACCCGCGCGGGTGACAGCGGCCAAAAAGCGAACCCGCGGGCGCGACACCCGGCATCACCCGGCTCCGGGCGCGACCGCAGATTCTTCCGTCCAGATCCCCGGCTGGCCACAAAAGAGCCTGTGACAACGGCGTCACCGAACGTCTGGACGCCAGTCCGAGCCCGTCCCACCGTCGGCCAGGTTCGCGACACACTGATCTTGTAATGGGAAATGGGGACATTTGTCGTATTGCCAAACGGCCCGTTCAGCGGCCATACTGAAAGAGCAAACGGCCCACCGTTATGACCAGTCGCGCTGACCATCGCGACGCGGGGGGCCAAGAACCATGGGTTCCGGGGGGAACACCGATGACCTTAGATTTCCGTACCAGCGCGCGCTCAGAGGCGCTGCGCTCCAAGTGGACCGCCCAGCGCGACTCGACGGCTCGCGAAGTCTCTGTCTTCCTTGTGGTCGATCTGCTCGCGATCACCATCGCCACGGTGGTGGCGGCCAACTTCCGCAACGCCGTCAACATCTTCCAGCAGCCCCCGTCGGACGAGTACATGACTCCGATGGGGCTCATCATCCTCGCCGTCTGGTTCGGCATGCTCGTCGCCTTCGGCGCCTACCGCCTCAAGCGGACGGGTGCCGGCACCAGCGAGTACGTCTCCGTGCTCAACGCCTCGCTCATCGCGGCGGGCGCGATCGGCATCATCGCCTTCCTGTTCCAGTGGACGCTGTCGCGCGGCTACTTCCTGCTGCTCTTCGCGATCGGCATCCCGCTGCTGCTGCTGGGCCGCTTCACGCTGCGCCGTGTGCTGCACCGGCTGCGCCGCAACGGCAAGATGATGACGCCGACCCTGGTGGCGGGCAGCCGCGACCACATCGAGGACGTCCTGCGCGTCCTGAAGCGCGAGCCGTGGCTCGGCTACGAGGTCATCGGCGCCCTGCCGAGTGACTCCTACGAGGACGAGACGCCGTCCGGCCTGCCGATCGTCGGTACTCCCGAGGACGCCGTGCTCGCCATCCGCGAGACCGGCGCCGGCGCGGTGATCTTCGCCGAGGGGTCGTTCCCCCGCGCCAAGATGTTCAACCGCATGGCACGCGCACTGGAAGACCAGCGGGCCCGCATGATCGTGGTGCCGGCCCTGACCGACATCTCCGCCGAGCGCGTGAACGTGCGCCCCGTCGCCGGCCTGCCGCTCGTCCACATCGAGCGGCCGCGCGCCGAACGCGCCGGCAAGTGGTTCAAGCGCGCGTTCGACATCGTGGGCTCGAGCCTCATCATCCTGGTCGCGTCGCCGATCATGGCGGCGGTCGCCCTGGCGATCAAGATCGACGACGGCGGCCCCGTCATGTTCCGCCAGATCCGCACGGGCTACCGCGGGCGTCCGTTCTACTGCCTCAAGTTCCGTTCGATGTGCCTGGACGCCGAGGCGAAGCTCGCCGAGCTCCGCAGCCAGAACGAGGGCAACGGCGTGCTGTTCAAGATGAAGCACGACCCGCGCATCACCCGCGTGGGCCGCGTCACCCGCAAGCTCTCGCTCGACGAGCTGCCGCAGCTGTTCAACGTCCTGCGCGGCGACATGAGCCTGGTCGGCCCGCGCCCGGCGCTGCCCAGCGAGGTCGAGCAGTACGAGCAGCACGTCCGCCGTCGCCTGGACGTCCGCCCCGGCATGACCGGCCTGTGGCAGGTCTCCGGCCGCTCCAACCTGTCGTGGGAGGACACCGTCCGCCTCGACCTGTACTACGTCGACAACTGGTCGATGCTGCAGGACCTGTCGATCCTGTTCCGCACCTTCGGCGCTGTCGTCGAATCCCGCGGCGCCGCCTGATCGCCCCGGTCTTCGTCGTCCTCCGAAGCCACGTCGGCCCCCGTCCGCACCGGACGGGGGCCGACGTTCGTCTTGGTTCTCGGCGTCCTCAGCGCTGCTGGGCGAGGACCTCCAGCAGGTACGTGCCGTAGCCCGACTTCGTCAGGCGCTCGGCGCGCTGGCGCAGCCCGTCGTCGTCCAGGAAGCCCATCCGCCAGGCGACCTCTTCGGGGCAGCCGACCTGCAGCCCCTGGCGGGCCTGGATGGTGCGGACGAAGTTGCTGGCGTCGTTGAGGGAGTCGAACGTTCCGGTGTCGAGCCAGGCCGTCCCCCGCGGCAGGACGCCGACGCTCAGCTTCCCCTGCTCGAGGTAGACGCGGTTCACGTCGGTGATCTCGTACTCGCCGCGCGCCGAGGGCTTGAGGTCCGCGGCGATGTCGACGACGTCCTGGTCGTAGAAGTACAGGCCGGGGACCGCGTAGTTCGACTTGGGCTGCTTCGGCTTCTCCTCGATCGAGAGCGCTTTCCCCGCGTCATCGAACTCCACCACCCCGTAGGCGGTGGGGTCGCTGACCCAGTAGGCGAAGACGGCGGCGCCGTCCACGTCGGAGAAGCTCGCCAGCTGCCGGCCGAGACCCGGGCCGTAGAAGATGTTGTCGCCGAGGACGAGCGCGGCCTTCTCGCCGCGGACGAAGTCGGCCCCGATGGTGAATGCCTGAGCCAGGCCCTTGGGCTCCGGTTGCACGGCGTAGGTCAACGAGATGCCGAACTGTGACCCGTCGCCGAGCAACCGCCGGAACGCGTCCTGCTCGTGTGGTGTCGTGATCACCAAGACGTCCTTGATGCCCGCGAACATCAGCGTCGACAAGGGGTAATAGATCATCGGCTTGTCGTACACCGGCACGAGCTGCTTCGAGTTGGCCTGGGTGATGGGGTGCAGGCGGGTACCGGAGCCGCCCGCCAGAATGATTCCACGCATAAGACCAGCATGCCGGACGGTGAGTCGACGCCACCACCGCGGGGGCCATTTGTCGCGGCGACCACCCCCTGTTTTAGGATGGTGCTTATGGGGACTTATCTCGTCACCGGCGGCGCCGGTTTCATCGGCAGTAACTTCGTCCGGAAGATCATCGAGACCACCGACCATCAGGTCATCGTGCTGGACGCCATGACGTACGCCGGCAACCGCGCTTCGCTGGACGGTCTGGACCCCGACCGCTTCGAGCTCGTGGTGGGCAACATCTGCGACGCCGAGGTCGTCGACCCGCTGGTCGCCGCGTCCGACGTCGTCGTCCACTTCGCCGCCGAGTCGCACAACGACAACTCGCTCAACAACCCGTACCCGTTCATCGAGACGAACCTGATCGGCACGTACACGCTCCTGCAGGCCGTCCGCCAGCATGAGAAGCGGTACCACCACATCTCCACCGATGAGGTGTACGGCGACCTCGAGCTGGACGATCCCGAGCGCTTCCACGAGACGACGCCCTACAACCCCTCGAGCCCGTACTCGTCCACCAAGGCGGGCTCCGACCTGCTGGTTCGCGCCTGGGTCCGCTCCTTCGGCGTCCAGGCCACCATCTCGAACTGCTCCAACAACTACGGCCCGCGCCAGCACGTGGAGAAGTTCATCCCGCGGCAGATCACCAACGTGATCGACGGCGTCCGGCCGAAGCTCTACGGCGCCGGCGAGAACGTCCGCGACTGGATCCACGTCGATGACCACAACTCCGCGGTGCTGCGCATCATCGAGGCCGGCAAGATCGGTGAGACCTACCTCATCGGCGCCGACGGCGAGATGAACAACAAGTCGGTCATCGAGATGATCCTGCGGCTCATGGGCAAGCCCGCGGACGCCTACGACCACGTCAACGACCGTCCGGGCCACGACATGCGCTACGCCATCGACTCGACCCGGCTGCGCACCGAGCTCGGCTGGCAGCCCGAGTACCGCGACTTCGAGTCCGGCCTCGCCGCCACCATCGACTGGTACCGAAGCAACGAGGCCTGGTGGCGTCCTCAGAAGGACGCGACCGAGGCGAAGTACGCCAAGTCCGGGCAGTGAACCCCGGATCATCCAGGACCACCCCAGGAGACACGACCCGTGACTGACCTCAGCGTCCACACGACCCCGATCCCGGGCGTGTTGGTCATCGACCTGCCCCTGCACGGGGATTCCCGCGGCTGGTTCAAGGAGAACTGGCAGCGCGCCAAGATGGTCGCCCTCGGGCTGCCCGACTTCGCGCCGGTGCAGAACAACATGAGCTACAACGAGGAGGCCGGCGTCACCCGCGGCCTGCACGCCGAGCCGTGGGACAAGCTGATCTCGCTCGCCACCGGACGCATCCTCGGCGCCTGGGTCGACCTGCGCGAGGGGCCGTCCTTCGGGCAGACGTTCACGCTCGAGATGGGGCCCGAGAAGGCCGTCTACATCCCGCGCGGCGTCGCCAACGGCTACCAGGCCCTCGAACCCAAGACGACCTACTCCTACCTGGTCAACGACCACTGGAGCCCCGAGGCGAAGAAGTCCTACACGTTCGTCAACCTGGCCGACGAGACCGTCGGCATCGACTGGCCGATCCCGCTGGACCGGGCCATCGTCTCCGACGCCGACAAGGCGCACCCGAAGCTGGCCGACGTGACGCCGTTCCCGGGGCCCCGCACGGTCATCGTGGGCGCCTCCGGTCAGCTCGGCCAGGCGCTGCAGAAGGTGCTGCCGGACGCCGACGCGCTGACCCAGGACGATCTCGACCTCACGGACGCGGACGCCGTCGCTTCCTACCCCTGGTCGGGCGTCACGACGATCATCAACGCGGCGGCCTACACCGCCGTCGACGTCGCCGAGACCGAGTCGGGGCGCATCGCGGCGTGGAAGATCAACGTCGAGGCCGTCGCGCGGCTGGCCGAGGTGGCCCGCGCGAACCGGGCCACGCTCGTGCACATCTCCACCGACTACGTCTTCGACGGCACGAGCACCGACCACGACGAGGACGAGGCGCTCAGCCCGCTGGGCGTCTACGGCCAGACGAAGGCCGCGGCCGACGTCATCGTGGCGACGGTGCCGAGGCACTACGTGGTGCGCACGTCCTGGGTGATCGGCGAGGGCACGAACTTCGTCCGGACGATGGCGGGCCTGGCCGCCAAGGGCGTCAAGCCGAGCGTGGTCGACGACCAGTACGGCCGGCTCACGTTCACCGACGACCTGGCCCGGGGCATCGTCCACCTGGTCGAGTCCGGCGCGCCGTTCGGCACCTACAACCTGACCTCGCAGGGCCCGATCGTCACCTGGTGCGACGTCGCCAAGCGGGTCTACGAGCTGACCGGTCACTCCGCGGACGACGTGTCCCCCACGTCCACCGAGGAGTACGGCCGGGGCAAGCAGATGGCGCCGCGGCCGACGCACAGCGTCCTGCGCCTCGACAAGATCCAGGCCGCCGGCTTCGAGCCGGTCGACGGGGACGAGGCGCTCGTCGCGTACCTGCAGGCCGAGCGGGCCTGAGCGCCGGGGCCGCGGCCTCCTGTCATGCGAGACGCCCCGGCTAGCCCGGACGCATCCTCGTAGGCTCGCCCTCATGCCTCGTTTCCTGCCGTTCCGTGCTGTCCGCTTCGCGCCGGGGACCGATCTCGACTCCGTGATCGCGCCCCCGTACGACGTGCTGTCCCCCGGCGATGTCACCGAGCTGGCCGGGCGCAGCGAGCATAACATCGTCCACGTGGACGTCCCGCGCGGCGAGGGCGACCGCTACGGCGCCGCCCGCGACCAGTGGAACTCCTGGGAGGAGGCGGGCGTCACGGTCCGCGAGGAGGAGCCCAGCTTCACCATCTACCGCATGCGGTTCGTCGACTCGCACGGCGTCGAGCGCGACGTCGCCGGCGTGCTGGGCGGGCTGGAGGTCGTCGACGAGGGCGCCGGCGGCGTCCTGCCCCACGAGCGCACCACCCCGAAGGCGAAGACCGACCGCCTCGACCTGACCCGGGCGACGGCGACGAACATGTCCCCGGTGTGGGGGCTGTCGCTGGCGCACGGGCTGACGGACCTGCTGCGCGAACCCGGCGAGGAGGTCGGGCGGCTCGAGGTCGAGGGCGTCACGCACATCGTGGAGCGGGTCACCGACGCCGAGCGGCTGCGCGCGATCACCGACCTGCTGGCGTCCGACGACGTCCTCATCGCCGACGGCCACCACCGCTACGCGATCTCGCGCACCTATCGCGACGAGGTGCGGGAGGCGACCGGCCGCGCCGACTCCGCCGCCGAAGAGACGCTGGCCTTCGTCAACGAGCTGGTCGACCATCAGCTGTCCATCGAGGCGATCCACCGCATCTACCCCGGCGCCGACCCGCAGCGCCTGCGTGAGGAGCTGGCCGCGTCCTTCGACCTGACGCCGGCCCCGCGCCCCACGCCGGAGACCCTGCGCGAGATGGTCGCCTCCGACCGCATGATGCTGGTCACCGCGTCGGGAGCCGAGTGGCTGGCACCGAAGGACGGCGCGTTCGACGGCGTCCGCGCGCTGGACGGCGCCTACCTCGAGCACGCGCTGGCCGAGCTCGACCCCGACGTCGACTACCAGCACGGCCTCGATCACGTGCTGGAGCGCGTCGACTCGGGCGAAATCGCGGCCGCGGTGCTCATCCGGCCGACCTCGCTGGTGGAGATCCAGCGCACCGCGCGCGAGGGTCTGCTGATGCCCCCGAAGTCGACGTTCTTCACGCCCAAACTGCGCACCGGCTTCGTCGTCCGCCCCACGGAACCGCTGCCGCACTGAATCGTGCGTGGGTGATGCGGCCTGACGCGGCTGGGCAATAGGCTGGGCCGACAAGAGCGAAACCCAAGGAGGGGTATCTCATGTCGATCGAGGAGACCAGCAACCCACTTCACGGTGTGGAAGCAAGCCCGGGGTCCGGCCACTACGGCGTCTACGACCTCGGTGCCCACGTCTGGAGTTACACCCCCGACGGCGCCAAGCCCGTGCTGTGGATGAGCGAGAAATCCGCCTTCGAGGAGGGCAGCCCGATCCGCGGCGGCATCCCCATCGTGTTCCCCTGGTTCGCCGCCGGTCCCGATGGGACGAAGGCCCCCGCCCACGGCTTCGGCCGGATCTCCACATGGCACCGCAGCGACATCAAGGACACGATCGAGCAGGACGGCCGCCTCATCGTCGAGTACGAACTCGACGACAAGATGTCGGGCGACCAGGCCGAGTTCCCCCACCGCTACACGGCGTACGTGCGCGTGAAGTTCACCCCCGAGTACCTGCAGGTCGGCATGATGGTGAGCAATGACGGCGACGAGCCGTTCACCTTCGAGAACGCCTTCCACACCTACCTCACCGTCGGCGACGTCCGTCAGGTGAGCGTCGAGGGCCTGGACGGCTGCGACTACCTCGACCGCGCCGCCGGCGCCGAGAAGCTCGAGCGCACCCAGACCGGCCCGGTCACGATCACGGCCGAGACCGACCGGCTCTACACGCACAAGGACACCGTCGTCCTGACCGACCCCGTCCTCGATCGCCGCATCACGGTCTCGAAGACCGGCTCGGCCAACACCGTCGTCTGGAACCCGTGGGTGGCCAAGTCCGCCGCGATGCCCGACTTCGGCGACGACGAGTGGACAGGGATGATCTGCATCGAGGCCGCCAACGCCCTCGACAACGCAATCACGCTGCGTCCCGGCGAGACCCACACGATGCGCCAGCGCATCGCGCTCGGCTGAGCGCGCACGACGACGCGGCCCGCCCGACCCACGGTGGTCCTGCGCGCCGCTCCGCTTCCTCGCTCCGAGAGCCAGGGAGGCGGCGGGCCCGGTCGCCCGGTACATTACGAGGTAACACACATCAGTTCAGGGAGGAAGTTGATGTCGCGCATCCGCAGCGATAAGTACCGCAGCAAGGTCATGAGCGCCGACGAGGCAGCCAAGATCATCAACAACGGGGACAACATCGGTCTCAGTGGGTTCACCGGGTCGGGCTACCCGAAGGTCGTCCCGGTCGCGCTGGCGCGTCGCATCAGCGAGACCCGCGAGCGCGGCGATGAGCTCCGCGTCAGCCTGTTCACCGGCGCGTCCACCGCGCCCGAGCTCGACGGCGAGCTCGCGGCCACCGGCGGCGTCGCCATGCGCATGCCGTACCAGTCCGACCCCCAGATGCGCGACGCCATCAACAAGGGCATCTCGGAGTACTACGACGTGCACCTGTCCCACTCCGGCCCGCAGGTCCGCGCCGGGTTCTGGGGCAACCTCGACGTGGCGATCATCGAGGTGAGCATCATCAAGGAGGACGGCACCGTCGTCCCGTCGTCCTCGGTGGGCAACAACAACGTCTGGCTCGAGAAGGCCGACAAGATCATCCTCGAGGTGAACTCCTGGCAGTCCGAGGATCTCGAGGGCATGCACGACATCTACTCGATGCACCTGCCGCCCAACAACAACCCGATCCCGCTGCTGGAGGCGGGGAGCCGCATCGGCACCACGTTCTACGACATCGACCCCGAGCGCGTCGTGGCCGTCGTCGAATCCGATCAGCCCGACCGCAACAGCCCCTTCAAGCCGCTCGACGACCAGTCGAAGGCCATCGCCGGCAACTTCCTCGACTTCCTCGCCAACGAGGTGAAGCAGGGCCGCATGCCCGACAATCTGCTGCCGCTGCAGTCGGGCGTCGGCAACATCGCCAACGCGGTGCTCGCCGGCCTTCTGGACGGCCCGTTCGAGAAGCTGACGTCCTACACCGAGGTCATCCAGGACGGCATGGTCGACCTGATCGACGCCGGCAAGCTGACCGTGGCGTCCGCGACCGCGTTCTCGCTGTCCCCCGAGGCGGCCGAGCGCATGAACGACAAGGCCGCGTTCTACCGCGAGCACATCGTGCTGCGTCCGCAGGAGATCTCGAACAACCCCGAGGTCATCCGCCGGCTCGGCGTCGTGTCCTGCAACGGCCTGATCGAGGCCGACCTGTTCGGCAACGTGAACTCCACGCACATCATGGGCACCCGCATGCAGAACGGCATCGGCGGCTCGGGCGACTTCACCCGCAACGCGTACATCAGCTGCTTCGTGTCGCCGTCCGTCGCCAAGGGCGGGGACATCTCCTGCATCGTGCCGATGGTCTCCCACGTCGACCACACCGAGCACGACGCGATGGTCATCATCACCGAGCAGGGCGTCGCCGACCTACGCGGGCTGTCGCCGAAGCAGCGCGCGCAGCAGGTCATCGACAACTGCGCCCACCCCGACTACAAGCCGATGCTCCAGGACTACCTGGAGCGCGGCCTGAAGGAGGCCAAGGGCAAGCACACGCCGCACGTGATGAGCGAGGCGCTGAGCTGGCACACCCGCATGCTCGAGACGGGCTCGATGAAGGCCTGAGCGAACACGCTGGGCGAGGGGCGTCGGTTGCGACCGGCGCCCCTCGCGTCGTCTCCGCCCGGGTCTGCCTAGACTGGGGCCGGACTTTCCGAGGAGGACGATGACCGACGCCCGCGAGCACGACGACGCCACCCCAGCGGACGCCTCCGCCGCGTCCGCGCCGAAGGACGGCGTCTCGTCGATGCGCACCGACGCCGCGACGCTGAGCGCGCCGGTGGGTACCGCGGAGGCGGCCGCCCAGGCCGGACGCGCCGGCGCTACCGAGGCCGATCCGCACGCGGTGGCGCGCGTCGGGGCGTCCGACCTGAACCCCAAGACCGGCGAGCCGCGCCGACCGTGGTACGTGTGGGCGCCGGCCGTGCTGCTGCTGGCCGGGGCGGCGCTCGCGGTCGCCGGGCTCCTGCTCACGTTCTGGATCAGCGTCGACCGGTTCGCCGAGGCGTCCTGGCTGAACGGGGCGGTGCCGAGCGAGCCGGGTGGCGGCATCCGGGTGATGCTCGTGCTGGCGCAGGTCGCGCTGGTGTTGCTGGTCGCCGCGCTGGCCTCGATCGCCGCCCACTACTCCTGGGCGGGTTACGCCTGGCCGCGTTGGTGGGCCCTCGCCGCGACCGCCGCGGCGCTGAGCCTGCTGATGATCAACCCCCTCGCCAGCTGGGCGATCGCCCCGATCGCGCTCGCGGCGCTGCTGCTGTGGACGCCGCCGCTGCGCCGGTTCGCGGATCGCTGGTGGGAGCACCGCCATCCCGTCGTTCCCGCGCCCGAGCGCGCCAAGGACGTCGTCTACGGGCCGCTGCCCCGGTTCCGGTAGCGACCGCGAAGCACCTCCCGAGCCGAAGGAGATCAGCCGTGAGCCCCACCAACAACCAGCTCGTCGCGTCACTGGGACGCATCGTGTCCGCCGGACTGCGCGCGAGCATCCGGGTGGCCGAGCGGATCAGCCGGCAGAACCACACACGCGGCCGCCAGGCCCCGCGCGCCCAGCGTCCACGCCCGACGAACCTGACCCGCCGGGCAGGACGCGTCGGCGCGCCCAGCTACCCGGGCGACTTCCGCGGACGGCCGGACGTCAGCTACAACCCCCAACCCGGCGAGACCGCCGACCCCGGCGAGGTCGTGTGGACGTGGGTTCCCTACGAGGAGGACCACTCCCGCGGCAAAGACCGCCCCGTGCTGCTCATCGGGCGCGACGGACAGTGGCTGCTCGGGCTCCCCCTCACGAGCAAGGACCACGACCGCGACGAGCAGCAGAAGGCCCGCGAGGGCCGACACTGGGCAGACGTCGGCACCGGCCCGTGGGACCGCTCGGGGCGTCCGAGCGAGGCGCGGCTCGACCGCATCGTCCGGGTCGACCCGGACGCCGTCCGCCGGGTCGGCGGCGTCCTGCCACGGGACGTCTTCGACGACGTCATCGCGCAGATGGAGAACCTGCTGAGCTGAGTCGCGGCACGCGCTCGCTCCTCCGCCGGGGGTCGGCTGGCCCGGCCTCATTGCCGTGATCAGTCCTGGCGGAGGCTGCCTGCCCTGAAACACCCCGCTGACGGGTGAGCAGACTCGGTTTCCGCTAGGCTGCCCAGCACGGCGTGCCCAACGCCGAGCGCGTCGGTGGCCCAGCCCCAGCGACAGGTCGCGAAGGGGAGCACATTCTCGGGCGCATCGCATCGTGCCAACCTCGTGGCGTCGACGGCTGGGTTCGGGTGCCCGAAAGGTTGCAGATGACTGCCGACTCCGACTTCAAGAAGCTCGTCCGCGCCCGCATGGCCGAGACCGGCGAGACCTACACGTCCGCGCGGGCGGCGATGATCGCCGACCGAGAGCAGGCCGAGCGGTTCCGGGCCAAGACACTGCGCTCGTTCTTCCGCGACGGACGCCTCGCCAGCATCCCGGTCAAGCGGCGTGCCCGAGTGATCGTGCTGCTCGAGTTGCTCGGCGCGTTCGAGCCGGGCACGGACTATCCCGAGAAGCAGGTCAACGAGATCCTCTCCCGCGTCCATGAAGACGTCGCCTACCTGCGACGCGAGCTCGTGGACTACGGATTCCTGCGGCGCGCCAACGGCATCTACCGTCTTGCGGACGAGGTCCCTGAACGGGGACACACGGTGACCGGGGAAGTGCCGCCCGACGAGGCCAGACTCTTCGCGCGTGCGACTGGACAGAACAACCAGTGAGGAGTGGAGCGGGCGACGGGAATCGAACCCGCGTGTCCAGCTTGGGAAGCTGGCGCTCTACCATTGAGCTACGCCCGCGTGCCGTCAGGCAACTCCGACAGTCTAGCCGCTAGCCGTTCCCCTCGCACACCCGGGCGCTCTGGATGCCTTCGTCCGCCACTCACCCGGCGGCCCGTCCCTTGCCCGGGCACCCGGCCCGCACACCCAGGGCCAATGAGCGCTGACACACCTCGCTCGAAGGGACGCCGACTGCGAGCGGATGCTCCCCGAGGAACCCTCCCCGGCCTGGTCCGACCAGGCTGCCGCTAGGCTGACCGGCATGTCCGACGTCGACCTGTTCACTCCACCTGGCGGCACCTGGCACCGGCTCTCGCCGAAGTACGCCACGGTCTGCCGCATCGGCGCGACGATCGGGTGCCTGGCCGTGTTCGTCCCGGTGGCGGTCGCCGGGTGGCTCATCTGGCGGCAGTGGTGGATCCCCGCGACGGTGGCCACCGTGGGCGCCGCGTGGTGGGCGTGGCGGTTCGTCCGCGCCGGGAAGTGGGTCGCGTCCTGGGGGTACGCCCAGCGCGACGCCGATCTGTGCGTCCGCCGCGGGCTCTGGTCGAAGGAGTTGCTGGTCGTCCCGTTCGGCCGCATGCAGATGGTGAAGGTCAACTCCGGACCGCTGTTGCGCGCGTTCGGCCTGGCCCGAGTTCAGTTGGTGACGGCCAGCGCGACGACGGACGCCGTCATCCCCGGCGTCCCGCGCGACGAGGCCGCCGAGCTGCGCGACCGGCTGATCGAGCTCTCCGATGCCAAGGGGGCCGGCGTATGACGAACCCCAGTCGCGACATCGAGGAGCCCGGCGAGCCCGCCCGTCTCGAGCACTCCGGTTCCGAGCTTCCGAGCGACTCGCCTCCGCGGGACGGGAGCGACGTCCCTGTCCCCTCGTCCCAACAAGACGACCGGTCGACCGTCGTGGTCGAGGAGCGCGCGCACCCGGCCAGCCCGCTCGTCCAGCTGTGGCTGCTCGTGGTGGCGGCGGCGTGGTTCATCCTGCAGGAGTTCGTGCAGGGCAACCGCTTCGACCAGATCCGAGACTTCCGCTTCGGCGAGGTGCCCTGGTTCGCCTGGGCCGTGATCGGCTTCGGGCTGATCTCGCTGGCCGCGGGATACTGGGGCTGGTGGACGACGAAGTTCGTCATCGACGACAAGGAACTGCGCATCGAGAACACCGGCGCGTTCACCGAGAGCAAGCGCATCGCGTTCAACCGCATCCAGGGCGTCGACATCACCCAGCCGTTCGCCGCCCGCCTGCTCGGCCTCGCCCAGCTCACCATCGACGTCGGCGCCAGCGGCGACTCTGGCACGAAGCTGTCGTTCCTGACCCGCAAGCGCGCCGGGGAGATCCGCGAGCAGCTGCTCGCCCGGGCGCACGCCGCCCGCTCCGGGAACGCTCGCCCAGGGGCAGCACCGACGTCGGGCGTCACCGAGGGGCCCAGGCCAGACGGTGCCGTCACCGGCGGGTTCTCGCCGGCGCGGGCCGCGACCGACAATCTGGTGGGCACGGCGAGCCCGACCGCCGGAACCTGGCCGTCGCCCTCCCCCGGCGTGCAGGCGACGCCGCCGCTTCCGGCGTCCATTTTGGCGGAGCGACAGGCGGGACCCGAATCCGGGACCTCCGCCTGGGACGACCTCGGGCGCGACGACCGGGTGCTCGTCCGGCTCAACCCCGGGGAGCTGATCGTCGGCGCGCTGCTGTCGATCGAGCTGTGGGTGATGCTGCTGTTCTTGCTGGTGCCGGTGATCATCGGCATCGTCATCGACCAGCCGCTGGTCGCGGGCGGCGGCTTCATCCCGATGGTGCTCGCCGTATTCGGCTACTTCTCGAACCGGGTCGTCAAGCAGTTCAACTTCACCCTGGCCGACACCGCGTCCGGGCTGCGCATCACCCGCGGCCTGACCAGCCTCACCAGCCAGACCATCCCCGTCCACCGGGTGCAGTCGCTACGGATCAGCCAGCCGATCATGTGGCGGCTCCTCGGTCGGTTCAAGATCCACATGGTCGTGCTCGGCGCCGCAGATCTGAGCTCCGAGGACGGCGGCGCCAGCAGCTCGGTGCTGCTGCCCGTCGGGGACGCCCACCAGGTCGACATCGCCCTGCACGCGGTCTGGCCTGGGGTCGAGCTGGAGCGGCTGCAGTTCACCGGGCCGCCCGCACGCGCCCGCTGGCTCGACCCGCTCGCGCACAGCTGGATGGGCTACGCCGTCAACGACGAGGTGGTCGTCGTGCGCAACGGCTTCTTCACCCGCCACAGCGCGGTCATCCCGCACGCGCGTATCCAGTCGACCCACCTGCATCAGGGGGTTCTGAGCCGTCGCCTGAACGTCGCCGGGGTGCAGCTCGCCACCACCGAGGCCCTCTCGCTCAGCAACTTCATCGACCACTTGGACGGTCCCCTGGCCCGGCAATTGGTGTTCGACGAGATGGATCGCGCCCGGGACGCCCGCACCGCCGAGCTGTTCGAACCCACGCCCTCGGCCGAGCTGTTCGACCCCAACCGCCCGGCTGAGCAGTTCGACCCCACCCGCTCGGAGGAGCTGGATGGATCGCGCCCGGGACGCCCGCCCGGCTGAGCTGTTCGAACCCACCCGCCCAGCCGAGTCGCAGGACTCGCGACGGGGACGCGAAGCATAACGGGATTATCCTGCCACTAGATTTTCGCCCTCTTTGAGCAAATCGCCCTGACAAGCATCGTTGCTTCAGGAGCCGGAGACGCCGTGAAACTAGTGGCAGGATAATCCCGTTATGAAATGGCCGTCAGGGGTTTGGGCGCAGCGAGAAACCCTGAAGGGCGGACAGAACCCCAGATGGCGGCGCTGGAGTCGGGCATCACCCCGGGATAGCGGCTTGCTGGGTGGGAATGACCCGGATCCACCGCCCGGATTGTCGGGGCTTGCCCAGATCAGCCGCACCGAGGGTCGGGAATGATCCAGATCAGCGGTCCCGAGGGTCGGGACTTGCCCAGATCCGCCGCCCCGAGAGTTGGGAACGGCCCGGATCAACCGCCCCCGAGTCGGGATCGACCCAGAACAGCCCAAGGTCGGGACTGACCAGATCCGCCGCCCCGAGGTTCGCGAGAACCCGCATAGCCGCGCTGACCGTCGGGCATGACCCCCCCTCAACGGCCCGCAGGTCGAGCACGCCAGGAAGACTGGGCAGCCGCTCAGCTCCGGTGGGCGATCCGCGCGGACCACGCGGAGCGAACCATCTGATCCACGTCCCAGCGCATGGTCCAGTCGAGGTCACGGGCAGCGAGATCACCGTTCGCGACGATGCGGTCGGGGTCCCCGGCACGGCGGGGGCCGATGGTGGGGGTGAAGTCGTGGTCGGTGTTCGCGGCCATGGCGTCCATGATCTGCCGCACGCTGAGCCCCTCGCCCGACCCCAGGTTGTAGGCGGGCAGCAGGTCCCGCCCGTCCATGAGCGCCTTCGCGGCGGCGACGTGCGAGATCGCCAGGTCCCCGACGTGGACGTAGTCGCGCACGCAGGTGCCGTCGGGGGTGTGGTAATCGTCGCCGTTGATGCGCGGGGTGCGGCCGTCGAGCAGCGCCTCGATCACGATCGGGAACAGGTTGTGCGGGCTGGAGTCGTACACCTCGTCGGTCGCCGACCCCACCACGTTGAAGTAGCGCAGGCACACGGCCCGCAGCGACGGCCGGGCGCGCACCTGGTCGGCGGCGAGCCACTCCCCGATGAGCTTGGTCTCGCCGTACGGCGACTCGGGGTGCAGTGGCTGGTCCTCGGTGACGAGGTCGACGTCCGGCGTCCCGTAGACGGACGCCGACGAGCTGAACACGTACCGCTCGACCCCGGCGCGGGCCATGGCCTCGAGCATCGAGACGGTGCCGGTGACGTTCTGGGTGTAGGTGTGCAGGGGACGCTCGACCGACACCCCGGCGTACTTGAAGCCGGCGATGTGCATGACGCCGTCACACCGGTGCTCGGTCAGGATCTGCTCGACGAGAGCGGTGTCGGTGATGTCACCCTCGACGAACGCGACGCCGTCGGGGATGAACTCGGCGTGCCCCGAGGAGAGATTGTCGATCACCACCGGCGTGATGCCTTCGTCCAGGAACGCCCGCACCACGTGCGCCCCGATGTAACCCGCACCGCCCGTCACCAACCACGTCGTCATGGGACAAGCGTAAACCAGGGTCCGCACCATCCGGCGTCGCTAGGCTGAGCCCATGGCTCCACGACATGTGCTCGGCATCGACATCGGCGGCTCCGGCATCAAGGGCGCACCGGTCGACCTGACCAAGGGCGAGTTCGCCACCGAACGGTTGCGGATCGACACCCCGAAGAAGTCCACCCCCGCGAACGTCGCCAAGGTCGTCAAGGAGATCGTCGACCACTTCTCCGGCGAGATCGGCGACGGTCCGATCGGCATCACGATCCCCGCGATCGTCGCCCACGGCGTCACGCGCTCGGCGGCGAACATCGACAAGTCCTGGATCGACACCAAGGCCGAGGAGATCTTCGAGGACGTCCTGGGCCGCCCGATCCTCCTCGTCAACGACGCGGACGCCGCAGGCATCGCCGAGGCGCGCTACGGCGCGGCCAAGGACCACCCCGGCCTCGTCATCATGACGACGCTCGGCACGGGCATCGGCAGCGCGATCATCAACCGAGGCGTCCTGGTGCCGAACAGCGAGCTCGGCCACCTCGAGATCGACGGCAAGGACGCGGAGAAGCAGGCGGCGGCGTCCGTCAAGGAGAAGAAGGGGCTCTCCTACGACGAGTGGGTGCCGCTGCTGCAGCGCTACTACGAGACCGTCGAGTTCCTGTTCTCCCCCGACCTCTTCGTCGTCGGCGGCGGGGTCAGCAAGAAGGCGGAGAAGTTCCTGCCGAAGCTGAAGCTGAACACCCCGATCGTCGCCGCGCAGCTGTTGAACGCCGCCGGCATCGTCGGGGCCGCCTGGCTCGCCCAGGACCGCGCCGAGAACCCCGACCCGCTCGCCCACCTCGACGTGAAGAAGGCGGCCAAGAAGCAGCCGGACGCAACCAAGATCCCGAAGAAGAAGGACGTCGCGGCCGGCACGCCCGTCACGGATATGAACAGCCCCGGCAAGGCCTCGAAGTCAAAGTAACCTCGGCGAGGTGGGTGCCCGTCAATGCCGACGCGGCATCCACCTCGTGGCGCACGCCCGGCGAGTTGCCGCGGCGGTGTGAGGACGCCGCCGCCCGAGCCTGAGCGCAGCCGACGGCGCCTCGCGCCTCACATGCGTTCGGGAGCGACGATCCCCAGCAGGTCCAGCCCGGACGCCAGAACCTTCTTCGTCGCCGCGCACAGCGCCAGCCGCGACGAGCGAACCTCGCCGTCGGACTTGAGCACCGGGCACTGCTCGTAGAACACGCTCATCGCGGTGGCCAGGTCGTAGAGGTACCCGCACAGCTTGTGCGGCTGCAGGTTCTCGCCCACCTCGGCGACGATCTCGCCGTAGCGCGACAGCAACAGCGCGAGCGTCTGCTCAGCCGGCTCGTCGAGGACGGTGACCTGCGGCGTCCACTCGATGCCCTGCTCCTCGGCGTTGCGCAGGATGCGGCTGGCGCGGGCGTGCGCGTACTGCAGGTAGGGCCCCGTATTGCCGGTGGTGGCGGTCATGCGCTCGACGTCGAACACGTAGTCCTTGTGCAGGGAGTTCGACAGGTCGGCGTACTTCACCGCGGCCATCGCCACCGGCCGGTCCGCGACCTCCTCGGCCGTATCCAGCAGCGACTGCAGCGTGACGGTGCCGCCCTCGCGGGTGCGCAGCATGTGACCGTCCTTGCCCAACACCGAGCCGAAGCCGACGTGTTCGGCGCGGACGCCGTCGGGCAGGTAGCCGGCCATGCGCGCGACGGCGAAGACCTGCTCGAAGTGGTAGGCCTGCGGCGATCCGACGACGTAGATGATGCGGTTCGCGCCGAGATCGCTCACGCGGTGCCGGATCGCGGCCAGGTCGGTCGTGGCGTACCCATAACCGCCGTCAGACTTCTGCACGATCAGCGGCGTCTCGAAGCCCTCGACGAAAACGCACAGGGCCCCCTTGTCGCGCACCGCGATGCCCCGGTCGACGAGGTCGGCCACGACGAGTGGCAGGTCGTCGTTGTACGTCGACTCCCCGGCCAGGTCGTCGTCGGTGAGCCGGACGCCCAGCCGCTCGTAGGTCTCGTTGAAGCCCCGCTTCGACACCTCGATGAGCGCCTGCCAGATCTCGCGGGTCTGCGGATCTCCGGACTGCAGCGCGACCACCCGGTGGCGGGCGGCGTCGGCGAACCCTTCGTCGCTCTTGAAGTGCGCCTGCGCGCGCCGGTACAGGGCGACGGAGTCGTCGAGGGTCATCTGAGTGGCATCGGCGCCCTCGAACAAGATCTGCTCGACGAGCATGCCGAACTGGGTTCCCCAGTCGCCGATGTGGTTCTGCGGCTTGACCCGGTTGCCCTGCGCGGTCAGCACCCGGTTGAAGCAGTCGCCGATGATCGTTGAGCGCAGGTTGCCCACGTGCATGGGCTTGGCCACGTTCGGGGCGGAATAGTCGATGACGATCTTGTCGGGCCGATCGGTGACGTCGATGCCCGTGTTCGGGTCGGCCAGCAGCTCGGTGGCGACGCGGGCCAGCACGTCCGCCTTGATGCGGAAGTTGATGAAACCCGGGCCCGCGACCTCCAGCGGCTCACACAGGTCGGAGACATCGATGCGATCGACGAGGTCCTGCGCGACCTCGCGCGGCGGGCGTCCCTCCTGCTTCGCCAGGCGCAGCGCCACGTTGGACTGGAAGTGGCCGAACTGGGGCTTGGTGGCGGGCCGCATCTCGGGATCGATACCGGCGGCGTCCTGCACGCGTGCGGTCAGCAGGGAAGGGAGAGACAACATAGCGATCATTCTTTCACGTCCCCGAAAGGCACTAACGTTGCACCCACAGCCTTGAACACCCCGGCCCCGCGGCCACCGATCGACGGAGAGAGACATCATGACTGCCGTGCCCGCCATCGCCCTGAACGACGGCCACACGATCCCCCAGCTGGGGCTCGGGGTATGGAGGATGACGCCTGAGGAATGCCGGGCGTCCGTCGCGCACGCCCTCGAGGTCGGCTACCGGCACATCGACACCGCGTCCTTCTACGAGAACGAGGAGGCGGTCGGCCAGGCCGTCGCATCCTCGGGCATCGCGCGCGACGAGATCTTCGTGACCACCAAGCTCGGCAACGACCGGCACACGGACGCCCCCGCCGCGCTGCGCGAGTCGCTCGACAAGCTGGGCCTCGACCGGGTCGACCTGTACCTGATCCACTGGCCGGTGCCGAGCCGCCAGTCCTTCGTGCAGGCGTGGCAGTCGCTGATCGAGCTGCGCGACCAGGGCCTGGCCACCTCCATCGGCGTTTCGAACTTCAACGAGGACCACCTGCTGCGCATCATCGAGGAGACCGGCGTCGCGCCGGCCGTCAACCAGATCGAGGCGCACCCGTCCTTCGCCCGGTTCGACCAGCTGCAGATCCACGCGACGCACCAGATCGTCACCGAGTCGTGGTCGCCGCTCGGGCGCGGCGAAGATCTGGACTCCGACATCGTGCACACCATCGCCGAGCGCACCGGCAAGACCCCGGCCCAGGTGGTGCTGCGCTGGCACATCCAGCGCGGTCTCGTCGTCATCCCGAAGTCGGTGACGCCGGCGCGCATCGACGAGAACATCGACATCTTCGACTTCGAGCTGACCGAAGCCGACATGCGCGCGATGCACGAGCTCGACAAGAAGAAGCGGATGGGCCCCGACCCCCGCGTCCACGGCGCCTGATCGACGGGGGTCGACCAGGACGACCGCGGCGGCTAGCGGGCCAGCGCCTCGCGGACGGCCGAGGACGGCGGCTCCAGCCGCGGGACACGCTGGCTCAGCAGGTCGAACGCCATCTTGACGTAGGCCGCGTACTCGCGGACCTCCCCGATGCGCCAGAAGCTGGAACCGCGCCGCACTGACGAATCCCCGACGCCCCAGGCGTCCACCCCGGCGGCCCGGCAGGTCGTGACCGCGCGGGGCAGGTGGTAGCTCTGGCTGACCAGCAGCGCGTCGGTGACGCCGAAGACACGCTTGGCGCGCACGCACGTGTCGTAGGTGTCGAGGCCGGCGACGTCCTCGACGATCTTGCCGGCGGGAACGCCCTCGCGCACCAGGTAGGCGCGCATCGCGGAGGTCTCCCGGTTGTGCTCGGGCGAATCGTCGCCCGAGACGATGAGCACCCTGGCCTTGCCGTCGCGGTAGAGCCGCGCCCCGACGTCGAGCCGGGCGCGCAGGTAGCGCGACGGCGTCCCGGAGGGGTAGACCTCCGCGCCGAGGATGATCGCGACGACGCGGGCAGGCGCCTGGTCCGCCTCGACGATGCGCCCCCGGGATCCTCCGAACGCGTAGGCGGCGGGGGCCCCGGCGGCCACGAGGCCCACGCCGGCCAGCACGGCCGCGGTGGTGAGCAGGCGTCGCGAAGTCTTCGTCATGCCTTCAGGGTAGAGCAGCGATTCAGCAAGTTAACTCCACGAAGCACTGGCGATCGTGGCGAAAAGCTCCAATACTGAGGCTCAGCATAAGCCGGGCGGCATTCGAGGTCGGCGTCGACCTCCCGCCCCGATCCCTCAAGGAGGACGAGCGTGTCGTCTCGCGTCCCATCAGCAATCGCGGCGGCGTGCCTGGTCACCAGCGCGCTGATCGCCACCCCCATCGCCGCCGACGCGGCACCCGCGAAGCCGGCGGCCAAGGCCGTCCCGGCCTGGATTCCCACCGTCCCGGGCGCCACCCAGAAGGACCGCGCCTACTCGTGGCAGACACTGCAGAAGATGACGACCGAGCAGAAGGTCGGCCAGGTCTTCATGCAGTACGTCTACGGTCAGGACGCCACCACGGTCACCGAGGCCGATGCGGCACAGAACATGAAGCTCTACGGCGTCCGCACCCCCGCGGAGGTCGTGAAGAAGTTCAACCTCGGTGGCGTCATCTACTTCGCTTGGTCGAACAACGTCGCCGGCACCACCCAGATCGCGAAGCTCTCCAACGGGCTGCAGATGGCGGCGATGGAGTCCGGCGCCGGCGTCCCGCTGACGATCGCCACCGACCAGGAGATGGGCGTGGTCACGCGCATCGGGCCGCCGGCCACCCAGTTCCCCGGCGCGATGGCGCTCGGCGCCACCGGCTCGACCCGGGACGCCCGCCAGTCCGGCGAGATCACCGGCCAGGAGCTGCGCGCGCTCGGCGTGAACACCAACTTCGCCCCCGACGGCGACGTCAACGTCAATCCGAACAACCCGGTCATCGGCGTCCGCTCCCCCGGCGGCGACCCGGCCGCCGTCGCGAAGATCACGGCCGCCCAGATCAAGGGCCTGCAGAAGCAGGGCGCCAAGCGCGTCAACGCCGTCGTCAAGCACTTCCCCGGCCACGGCGACACCGGCACCGACAGCCACCTCGCCATGCCGACCATCACGCACACGCGCGCCGAGTGGGAGAAGATCGACCTCCCGCCTTTCAAGGCCGCCATCAAGGAGGGCGTCTCGATGGTGATGACGGCCCACCTGACCGTCCCGTCCCTCGACCCGAGCGGCCTGCCCGCCACGCTGAGCAAGCCGATCATGACCGACCTGCTGCGCGGCGAGCTGGGCTTCAAGGGCCTGGTCGTCACCGACTCCCTGGCCATGCAGGGCGTCCGCGACATGTTCTACGATCCGGCCACGAAGACCACCGACGACGGTGAGATCGCCGTCCGCGCGCTGCTGGCCGGCTCCGACCTCATGGAGATGAGCCCGAATCAGACCGCCGCCACCAAGGCCGTCACGGAGGCCCTCGCGTCCGGCCGCCTCCCGCAGCGCCGCCTCGACGAGGCGGTCGTCCGCAACCTGCAGACCAAGAGCGTCCGCGGCATCACCACCAAACCGATCGTCAACGTCTCCGCGATCGGGTCGATCGTCGGGACCGTGGCGCATCAGGACGTCGCCGACCGCGT
This sequence comes from Nigerium massiliense, assembly GCF_000826085.1. Taxonomy (GTDB): domain Bacteria; phylum Actinomycetota; class Actinomycetes; order Propionibacteriales; family Propionibacteriaceae; genus Propioniciclava; species Propioniciclava massiliense. Next base: position 1,326,431 of record NZ_CCYM01000003.1, read on the forward strand.
CGCCGACCACTCCATCACCCTGGTGAAGAACTCGTCGGGGACGCTGCCGCTCAAGCCGAAGGGCACGAAGATCCTCGTCACCGGCTACAACGGCGCGCAGAACGGCGTCAACGTCACGCACGAGACCCTCAAGGCCGAGCTGGACGCCCTCGGCGCCGCCACGACCGTCAAGACCGCCGGGGCCAGTCCCGACGCGGCCACCCGGCAGGCCGTGCTGGACGCCGCCAAGGACACCGACGTCGTCCTCTTCACCAGCTACAACGCCGCGTCGTACGCCAACCAGGTCGCGCTCGTGAAGGCGCTCGTCGCCACGGGCAAGCCCGTCGTCGTGGTCGCCACCCGCAACCCCTACGACATCAACCAGTTCACCGAGGTCTCCACCTACCTGGCCAGCTACTCCACGAACGGCACCTCCATGGGCGCCGTGTCGCGGGTGATCACCGGCCTGCGCAAGCCGACCGGAACCCTTCCGGTGTCGATCCCGCGCGCGGACGACCCGGCCAGCGACCTCTACCCCATCGGCTACGGCCTGCGTTACCGCCGCTGACCCCACCCCGGGGCGGCCCGCCCGCCCCGGGTCCTTCCCGAAAGGACATCACCATGGGCTCCATGAGCCGCCGCGGCGTCATCGCCGCCGCCGGGCTGGGCGCCGCCAGCCTCCCCCTGGGCGCAGCCGCCCAGGCCACCGCCGCCGGCACGGACGCGTCCGCCAACGCGCGCCGCCGGGGACCCCGCGTCGAGACCGGCGCGACCGCCTGGAAGGACGCCAACTGGGCCGAGTTGCGCGGACGCCGCGTCGGCGTCATCTCCAACCCGACCGGCATCCTGCCCGACCTCACCCACATCGTCGACCGCATGCATGCGGATGGGGTGAACATCGTCGCGGTCTTCGGCCCCGAGCACGGCTTCCGCGGCACTGCGCAGGCCGGGGCGTCCGAGGGCAAGAGCGTCGACCCGCGCACCGGGATCACCGTCTACGACGCCTACGGCGCCAACGCCGCCAAGTTCAAGACCATGTTCGCCGAGGCGAAGGTCGACACGATCGTCTTCGACATCCAGGACGTCGGCGCCCGCTTCTACACCTACATCTGGACAATGTACAACGCGATGCAGGCCGCGGCCGAGGCCGGTGGCATCCGGTTCGTCGTCTTCGACCGGCCCAACCCGGTCGGCGGCACCGCCCGCGGCCCGATGATGCAGCCGGGGTTCACCTCAGGCGTCGGGCTGAAGGAGATCCTGCTGCAGCACGGTATGACCGTCGGAGAGCTCGCCCAGCTCTTCAACGCCGAGTACCTGCCCAAGGAGCCGACCGGCAAGACGATCGCCCAGCTCACGGTGGCGAAGGTCCGCGGCTGGAAGGGCGAACTGTTCGACGACACCGGCTTGCCGTGGGTGCTGCCCTCACCGAACATGCCGACGACGTCGACCGCGCTGCTCTACCCGGGTACCGGCCTGTTCGAAGCGACCAACATGAGCGAGGGACGCGGCACGACGAAGCCGTTCGAGATCATCGGCGCCCCGTACGTCGACCACCGCTGGGCGGCCGAGCTGAAGAAACACCGCCTCCCCGGCGTCGACTTCCGCGAGGCCTACTTCACGCCGACGTTCAGCAAGAACGCCAACCTGGTGTGCGGCGGCGTGGAGGTGCACATCACCGACCCCGATCGCGTGAACGCCCTGGCCGTCGCCGCGCACATGTTCGTGGACGCTCGGAAGCTCTACCCGGCCTTCGACGCCCGCGGGGACGCCTGGCGCTGGCTGGGCTTGTTGACCGGGTCGAACCGGTTCCGCGACCAACTGCTCGCCGGCGCCTCGGCCGAGGAGATCATCGCGGCCTGGGCGGGCGAGGAGCGGGCGTGGACCGCGCGTCGGCGTCCGTACCTGCTGTACAAGCGCAAGGGGTGACCCCGCGCTGACACCGTGGGACGGGGGTGGGAACCGAACGGTTCCCACCCCCGTTTCGCACCGTAGGGCTGGCCGTCACGCGGAGGGCGCAACCGTCCTGCGCAGGATCGTGGGCTCGGCTCGTTCGAACAGCGCGGGAAGTTCCGCCAGCGGCACGGGAGGCACCATCACGTCCGAGAACGTCGGCGCCCCGGGCAGCGCGAGAAAGTCGATCGCCTGCTGCAGGTGTCGAGGCTCATAGTTGTGCACGCCCGTGATCGTCTGCCACGACCGCACGATGCGCTCCGGGCCCGCGGCCGAGCCGTTCCTGGACGAGGACGTCTCCCGGACCCTGTTCGCCGAGGTGGCCCGCCTGCTGGGGACGGACGCCCTGCGCGTCCACGAAGCGTCGGTTGCCGTTCACCTTGCGGTGAGCCTGCCGCCGGGTCCCTTGGTGTGACCACTCGCCCGGCGCGTCCAGACGACCCTGGGCCACGCCGGGCTGTCGTCGACCAAGACGGGACACGAGGGGCGGTGGCCCGGCCGCCTGGGCGGCGAGGTAACCTCGCCAGGTCTCCAGCTGGCCGCGCTGTTGCGGAGGCGCGGGCATTCCCAGGCGGCCGCGGCCGACCGTCTCGCGCAGCTCCAGACTCTCCGCGGACCGCACGGAGCCGTGCCCGAGGAGGTGAGGCGGGAGGCCAGCTCGACCGACTGATCAAGCGGCCACGGCTGCCCGTCCGGCGTCTGTTGCTGGAACCTGATCCCGTGGAACGCCGTTGTGACGCCCACGGCACTGAGCCGCGTCTCCGCCGCATACAAGGCGTAGTCCCAGGGAAGTTCGACGTTGGGACGCGGGTGGATCTCGACCTCCAGGGCGTCGCTGTGCAGGTCGATGAGCCCCGGCAGGAGGAGCGCTCCCCCACCGTCCTCGGCGCCCGCGAGCCGGCCGGCTTCGAGGCCGACGATCAAGCCGTCCCGCACGACGACGGTGGCCTCCGGGACGATCTCGTCGCCCACCACCGCGCGCACGTTGGTGACCGTCCAGTCGTTGCTCACCAGGCGTCCAGTTCGAAGACCATGCGGATCGCGTCCTGCCGCGTCCACGCCTTGCTGAAGAACAGAGGGCGGCCGCTGAGCGTGTCGGCGGCCACGCTCTCGACCATCCAGGTGAGCTCGTGCGACGCCAGCTCGAGGCGGTCGAGCGCGTGGTCGGGCGGGACGTCCACGCTCACGCGGCACCAGGCCCGCCGTGGCTGGAACCCGAGCCCGCGCAACATCACGTTGACCGACCCGAAGGCGTTGGCCGCCACGTCAGCGTGGGGTGCCACGTCGTCGAGGAACCATTCCTCCAGGTAGCTGACCGGACGGTCGTCGATGTGGGACAACCGCTGGAGGTGCTGAAGCGGTTGCTCGGCCGCAGCCCCGGTCAGCCCTAGATGATGCCGTGCCTCGCCCGGAGCCGCCTCGCGGGAGCTGCTGACCAGGATCGTCGTCGCCGTCCCGCCGGCGTCCCGGACGGTCTGCTGGAACGACGGCGGTTGGTCCGAGGAGATGATGTAGTCGAGCCGTCGGTGACGTACGTCCCCGACCCCTGCACCCGGCGCACGACGAAGCGCGCCTCCAAGAGCGCGATCGCCCCGCGAATCAGCGAGCGCGGGGCGTCGAACCGCACCATCAGCTCGTGCTCGCTGGGGATGCGCGTCCCCGCCGGGAGCCCCCGCACGAGTTCGGCCAATCTGGTGGCCAGATCATTGGCATCCGACTTCGACACCCCGTGATCGTGCGGCACCGCGGCAACGCACAGTTGAACGACGGGTGACACCCGCCCGGCACCTCGGCGCGGCGGCCTTGCAGGTCGAGGCGAGGGCTTTCCGGGCGGGACGACACGAGGGCCCCGGGAAGATCCCGGGGCCCTCGCCGTGTCAGCCGGGCAGCGTCACTTGCGCTGCTCGCGGTAGTAGCCGATCAGCGCCTGCGTGGAGGCGTCCTGCTTCTTCAGGGCCTCCTCGTCGCCGCCGATCGCCGGGGTGATCTCCTTGGCGAGCTGCTTGCCGAGCTCGACGCCCCACTGATCGAAGCTGTCGATGCCCCACACGACGCCCTGGGTGAACGTGATGTGCTCGTAGAGGGCGATCAGCTCGCCGACAACCTTGGGCGACAGCTCGGGGGCCATGATCGAGGTGGTCGGACGGTTGCCGTCGAAGACCTTCGCCGAGACGAGCTCCTCGGCCACACCCTCGGCCCGGACCTCGTCGGCGGTCTTGCCGAACGCGAGCGCCTTCGTCTGCGCGAAGAAGTTCGCCAGGAAAAGCTCGTGGACGTCCTGGTCGCCGTCCTGGATCGGGTGCGCCGGGTTGGCGACGGCGATGAAGTCGGCCGGGATGAGCTCGGTGCCCTGGTGGATCAGCTGGTAGAACGCGTGCTGGCCGTTCGTGCCGGGCTCGCCCCAGAAGATCTCGCCGGTGTCGGTGTCGACCTCCTCACCGTCCGCCTTGACGCCCTTGCCGTTGCTCTCCATCGTGAGCTGCTGCAGGTACGCGGCGAAGCGGTGCAGGTACTGGGCGTACGGCAGGACGGCGTGCGAGGTGGCGCCCAGGAAGTTGCGGTACCAGACGTTGAGCAGGCCCATCAGCGCGGGCACGTTCTGCTCCCACGGGGTGTTGACGAAGTGCTCGTCGATGGCGTGGAAGCCCTCGAGGAACGAGGCGAAGTTCTCCTTGCCGATCGCCACGCAGACCGACGTACCGACGGCCGAGTCGACGGAGTAGCGGCCGCCGACCCAGTCCCAGAAGCCGAACGCGTTCTCCGGGTCGATACCGAAATCGGCGACCTTGTCGAGCGCCGTCGAGACCGCGACGAAGTGCTTCTCGATGGCCTCGGCGTTCTTCTCGTCCGAGCCGTCGACCGCGCCGGCGTTCTTCAGCGCGTCCAGCAGCCACCAGCGCGCCATCCGCGCGTTGGTCAGGGTCTCCAGGGTGGTGAAGGTCTTGGACGCGACGATGAACAGCGTGGTCTCGGGGTCGAGATCCTTCGTCTTCTCGTAGATGTCCGTCGGGTCGATGTTCGAGACGAAGCGGCACTCCAGGCCGTCCTGGACGTACGGCTTCAGCGCCTCGTACACCATCACGGGCCCGAGGTCGGAGCCGCCGATGCCGATGTTGACGACGGTGGCGATCTGCTTGCCGGTCACGCCCTTCCACTCGCCCGAGCGCACCTTGTCGGCGAAGGCGTAGACCTTGTCGAGGGTCTCGTGCACCTGCTCGACGACGTCGACGCCGTCGACGACGAGCTTGTCGCCCTTGGGACGCCGCAGTGCGGTGTGCAGCACCGAGCGGTTCTCGGTGACGTTGATCTTCTCGCCGGCGAACATGGCGTCGCGACGCTCGGCCAGCCCGACCTCGTCGGCCAGCTCGATCAGCGCGTCGAGGATCTCCTTGTCGACAAGGTTCTTGGACAGGTCGACGTGGAGGTCGGCCGCGGTACGGGTGAAGGCCTGGACGCGCTGATCGTCGTCCTCGAACCAGCCCCGCAGGTCAGGTACCAGCTCATCGGCGAGGTGGTCCAGCTTGTTCCAGGCTGCAGTGTCGGTCACATCCAAAGTCATAACGGTCACCCTAACCGCGCGGACGCGGCTCGGGCAGTGGTCCGGCAAGAGCATTCCCGCGGGCCGCGGAGTCGTTACCCAGCCGTTCACCGAGGCGCCCCTGCCCCGTTCACGCCGGACGCCCCAGGGTGGTGAGGTCCCCACGCCAAGGAGTCCCGATGACCACCTCCCGTTTCGCCCGCCGCGCCGGCGCCGCAGCCCTCACCCTGGGCGCCCTGGCCGCCTCGCTGACCGTCTCGGCGCCCGCCGCCAGCGCCCACGGCGCGGCCCACCGTCCCCCGGCACGCGGTGGCCACACCGCCGGCAGCTGCGGCCCGCGGGCCGCAGCGCTGGGCTACAGCGACGCCCTCGACAAGGCCACCTACGGCGGCGCCAAGCTGGAGGGCCTGTCGAACCTGGCCTGGGACGCCCGCTCGCGGTCGTTCGTCGCCACCAACGACAACAACCGCACCGAGCCGTCGCGGCTGTGGTACCTCCGCGACCTCGCCAACCCGCGCATCGTGCGCTCCCCGCTGATCCTGCGGCACCTCGACGGCACCCCTTACAACGGCATCACCGCTGACAACGAGGGCCTGGCCGTCGACAAGCGCGGCAACTTCATCGTCACGTCCGAGCTCGAGCCCAGCATCCGGGTCTTCGGGCGCGACGGCGTCGAGAAGGCGTCCCTGCCGGTGCCGGACCGCTTCCGCGTCACGCCGAACGGCGAGGGCTCCGTCAACGCCATGTTCGAGGGCCTCACCCTCAGCGCGGACGGCCGACGGCTGACCGCCGCGATGGAGGGCACCCTGTCCGGGGACGCCCCGGCGGACGGCTCGTTCGCCGGCTACCGGCGCTTCCTCGTCTACCAGCGCAGCGGCCGGGACGGCTGGCAGCCGGCGAAGCAGTTGGCCTACAAGGTCGACGACGGCATGCGGGTCGCCGAGGCGCAGGAGTACGCGCCCGGCAAGCTGCTGGTGCTCGAGATGTCCTGGTCGGCCACCGCCGGCAACCAGGGCAAGCTTTACGCGGTCACCACGCGGGGCGCCGCAGACGTCACCGACGTCGCGAACCTGTCCACGCGGCCCGAGCTGGTGATGTCGAAGACGCTGGTGGCGGACCTCGTCACCTGCCCGTCGATGGACGCCCCGCTGCCGGCCGGCGCCGTCCAGGCCAACCCGCTGCTGGACAACTACGAGGGCATGCAGGTCTCCCGGACGCGCGGCGGCGCCTACCGCGTGACGCTGGTCAGCGACGACAACAACAACGCGACGCAGACCACCCGGTTCCTCACCCTGCTGGCGAGACTCCCCTGATCCCTTCCCTGATGACGAATCGGCCGGCACCTCATCCGAGGTGCCGGCCGATTCGCTGTGGGGCCAGTGTCAGGCCTTCACCGCCACGTGCACGTGGTCGAAGTGGTTCTGGGTGATGCTGCCGCGATCCTCCATCGGGCGCCAGTACGGCTTGTACGGCGTCCAGATCTTCTGCTCGAAGATGATGTGGTCGATCTTGAACCGCCCGGCGTTCGCGGCCGCGTAGCGAGCGATCGCCCAGCCGAGACCGGACTCCTTGCCCGGGGTGATCATGAGGTCCATGGCGCGGCCGAACTGGTGCACGGACCGGCTGTTCGGACGGTAGCCACCGGCCGAGTTGATGCCGGAGAAGTTCGACATGATGTCGGCGTACACGGAGCTGGCGTGCGCGGTCAGTCCGAGGGCGCGGCCCGAGGCGGCCTTGCTGGAGCCGCGGTACGACGTCGAGGCGCGCGACTTCGACGCGGCCTTCGGGGCCGCCTTCGACGTCTTCTTGGGGGCGCTCAGCTTGACCTGCTTCGCCTTGACGTTCTTCGCGGCGGCCTTCTTCGCCGCGGCCTGCTTGGCGGCAGCCTTCCGCGCCGCAGCCTGCTTGGCGGCAGCTTTCTTCGCGGCGACGCGCTTCTCGGCGCGACGCTCGGCCGCGGCCTTCTTCACCGCCGCCTTCTGGGCGGCACGGCGCTCGGCGGTGGCCTGCTTCTTGGCGGCGGCCTTCGCCGCAGCCTGCTTCTGCGCTGCGGCCTTCTTCGCAGCGGCCTTCTTCGCGGCGACCTTCGCGGCGGCGGCCTTCTTCGCCGCAGCCTTCTTCGCCTTGGCCTCGTCCGCAGCGGCCTTCTGCGCCGCCGCCTTCTTCTGGGCGTCGGCCGTCTTGGTGGGCGTCGGGGTCGGGGTCGGCTTGACGCTGACCTCGGCCTTCGACCAGTTCGCGACGATCGGGCTCACGGAGGCGGTCGGGAGGGCGGTGCGCTGCGCGTCGCGGCTCAGCACCGCGACGCGATCCTGCGGGGCGGCGACGGCGTCCAGCGACTCCCCCTGGTTCGGCGTCAGCACGAGGGCCCCGGCACCCGCGGTCAGCGCGAAAGCGATCGCGATCGGGGCGATCGCGCTGCGGCGGTGACGCTTCGGGGCGGGGGTGATGCCGGCGGCTTCGGCGTCTTCACGAGCGGGCACATCGACCTTGGTCTGAGGGCGGTGGTCGTCGTTCATCAGCTGTCTCCAAGTTCACGGGGATTATTAAGACAAGCTGACAGTAGCTAAGGATTTCTCAGGAAACAAATGCGTAACGGCAAAGGCCCTACCCGGTTGCCAGGTTCGCCACCGTCTGGCAGCGGCGGCGCACCTCGTCCGGGTCGTTGGGATTGACCGCTCCGTCGTCCTCGGGAAGCAGGATCGTCTGGCTCAGCCCGACGGCCACCGCGCCTGCCTGCAACCACATCTCCGCCTGGAACCGCTCGAGGCGTCCGGTGGCCACGATCGGGACGTCCGGCAGCATCGCCATCAGCGCCCGCGAGTAGGACATCCCCATCACGTCGGCTGGAATCACCTGGGCCGCGGTCGCTCCCTGGGCCACGGCCCCGCCTACCTCCTGCGGCGTCAGACCTCCGGCGACGAACGGGCGCCCCGCGGCCGCGGCCACCAGCTCCGGTGAGCACACCGGGGAGGTCACGAATGCCGCGCCGGCGTCGAAGGCCGCCGACACCTCGTGGGGAAAACGCACTCCGTGGACGCCGATGCGGGCGCGGCGTCCGAAGAGGCCCAGCGCGACGGGCAGGTCGTCCAGCCGGTCGACCGGCAGCGCCCAGGCGCTCAACCGCTCCTGAATCATCACCTCGTACAGCGGCACCCAATCGGCGACCCCGCCGACGGGGACCTCCGCGAAGAGATGCTCGCCACCCAGCGCGTCCGTGATCGCAGCCATGCCGCCATCATGCCCTGTCGCAGCGATAGGTCACGCCGTCGTCCCCCAGCCTGCGACGCATCACCGCGATGGCGTCGGGGTTCGCGTCCACCAGGACGAATCGCCGGCCCAGTTCACGGGCGACGGCGCCGGTCGTCCCGGAGCCGGCGAAGAAGTCGAGCACCCGGTCCCCCGGGCGGCTGGACGCCTGGATGATGCGGCGCAGGATCGGCGCCGGCTTCTGCGTCGGGTAGCCGGTCTTCTCCTTGCTGGACGTGCCCACGATCGACTGCCACCAGACGTCGGTCGGCAGCTTCCCCCGCGCCGCCTTCTCGGGGCCGACGAGGCCGGGCGCCATGTAGGGGATGCGGTCGATGGCGTCTTGGTCGAAGAAGTGCGCCCCCGGCGTCCGGACGTAGACGAGGATCGTGTCGTGCTTGGCGGGCCAGCGGTCGCGGGCGCGGCCGCCGAAGTCGTAGGCCCAGACGATCTCGTTGAGGAAGGCGTCGCGGCCGAAGATCTCGTCGAGCAACACCTTGCAGTAGTGCGCCTCGCGCTGGTCGATGTGGAAGTACAGCGTTCCGGACGCGGAGAGCAGCCGGCGGGCCTCGAGCAGCCTCGGCTCGATGAACGCGCGATAGTCCGCGAAGGTGTCGGCGTAGGCGCTGCGTCCGACGACCTCGGTGCGGTACCGGCGTCCGGCGAAACCGGTGCGATCGCCGTCGGCGTCGGGGGTGACGCGCAGGGCGCGGCGGGTGCGCGCGGCACCGGTGTTGAAGGGCGGGTCGATGTAGATGAGCTGGAACGAACCGTCGCTGAAGCCGGGCAGCACGGCCAGGTTGTCGCCCTCGATGACCAGGCCAGGCTGCTCGTCCTCGACGTCAGCCGTCATCGGGGCTCGGCCCGCACGGGCTCCTCGCGCCGCACCACGGCCGCCCCGGCGACGGCCCCCACCAGGGCCTCCAGCGCCCGCGGACCCGAGACGACCAGGACGGTGCCGCCCAGCGCGGTGGCCAGCCCCACCTGGGCGGCGGACGCGCTGGCGATCCGCAACTCGCCGGCGGACTGTTTCCAGTACCCGTGCAACTCCTGAAGCGTCCCGACGTCGCCGGCGCTCCCCCGCCACAGGACGCCGGCGCCCGTCACGTCCTCGACGACCCGGGCGACGGCCTGCGCGTCGGTCTCGCTGAGCTCCCGTGCCGAGCCGCGGGAAAGCGCGACGATGATCTCGGCGGCGTCCAGCGCGAACCCGTCATAGGTGGTGGGGTCGGCGCCCCAGGCGACCGTCTGCATGGTGACCTCCTGCTCGGGACCGGCCGCAGGCCGGCCGCGCTCAACTCAGTGTGACGGCCTGCTGGCTCAGCTTGATGCCGTGCTTGGTGCGGGTGTTCGTGCAGGTGACGCCCGAGGCCGCGCTGGCGCACTGGAACACCCCGTGGCGCAGCGACTTGCCGTGCGGCAGGACCGCGATCAACTGGTCGTCGATGCGCCGCCAGGTGCCGAAACCGCGCTGCCAGCCGCTCGCCGGGTCGTCCTTGAAGGGGCGGGCGGCCTGGTCGTCCAGACACACCCACTGGGGCTTGCCGCTCGGCCCGAGGTCGATGGTGTTGGGACGCAGGTCGTCCTCGCCGTTCCAGGACGGGCAGGGCTCGGCCTGCTTGGGAGCAGCCCCCCTGTAGCCGCGCGGGATCAGGCAGGAGATGCCGTCGGAATACAGCACGCACCACAGGTTCCCGTTCGGCGCGGAGAAGGCCGCCTCCTCGTACTTGGACACGTCCAGGGACGCCGGCGCTGGTGGCTTCGAGACCGTCGGCGCGGGCGTCGGCGTCACCTCGCGGGGGGCCGGCGAGGGCGTGCAGCCCGCCACCGAGAGCGCCGTCGCGACAGCCGCGAGCCGACGGTAACGCCTCATCACACCTGCTTCCTTGCTCACCGAACGATAATTTCAGCCGCTGAAAGTGAATATTTTGCGTGCCACAATCCCCGTTTGGTAAGGGCTTTCCCCCGGCTGATCCCTACACTCTGTCTTCGTGCCCAGGCCAAAACTCTACCCCGACGACCTCCGTGACCGCCTCATCGACGCGGCCTCGCAACAGCTGGCGCATACGGGCACCGAGGGCCTCTCGCTGCGCGAGCTCACGGCCACCCAGGGCGCGTCCACGAACGCCATCTACAGCATCTTCGGCGGAAAGCCCGGGCTGATCCAGGCCGTCATCGACTCCGCCGCCGAGTCGTTCGACCAGGCGATGTCGGACGCCTCCGCGGGCGACGCGTCGTTCGACACGGTCCACGCGCTCGGTTCGGCGCACCGGCAGTGGGCGCTGAGCCGCCCGGCGCTGTACAAGCTGATGCTGACGACCGCCGGCCCGCAGCCGGGCGTCTCCGACCTCGATGGAGGACGCGCGGGCGCGCTCGCGCAGGTGGTCGGGCGACTCCACGAGCAAGGCACGCTGTCGGGCGACATCGACCTGGGCGAACTGACGCTGGCGCTGTGGGCCGTCGTGCACGGCTTCGTCGTGCTCGAGATCAACCGCGGCGAGCCGTCCGCGCAGGGCGAGGGTCAGGTGCACCGCGCCCAGACGCTGCTGCTGCGCGGCGCCACCGTCGCCTGAGCCGCGTCACTGCACCGGGCGGCGCCGGAAGTTCTCGTAGCTTCGGGAGGCGGTGGGTCCTCGCTGGCCTTGGTAGTGCGAGCCGCGTCCGGACGAGCCGTAGGGCTGCTCGGCGGCCGAGCTGAGCTGGAAGAAGCACAGCTGGCCGATCTTCATCCCCGGCCACAGCATGATCGGCATGGTCGCGACGTTCGACAGCTCGAGCGTGACGTGCCCGCTGAAACCCGGGTCGACGAAGCCGGCGGTCGCGTGGGTCAGCAGCCCGAGGCGTCCCAGCGACGACTTGCCCTCGACGCGGGCCGCGACATCGTCGGCCAGCGCCAGCGACTCCAACGTGCTGGCCAGCACGAACTCGCCGGGGTGCAGGACGAACGGCTCGTCGGCGCCCACCTCGATCAGCCGGGTCAGCTCCGGCTGCTCCTCGGCCGGGTCGATGTGCGGGTACTTGTGGTTGTCGAAGAGCCGGAAATAGCGGTCGAGGCAGACGTCCACGCTGGAAGGCTGAATCATCGTGGGGTCGAACGGATCGATGACGATCCGGCCGGCCTCGATGCGGGCCTTGATGTCGCGATCACTGAGCAGCACGGCCCGAGCCTAACGTGTGTCGGAGTCTGCGAGCGGAAGGGCTCTCGGCACTAGAGTCGTCCCGACGAGGGCCGGCGCGATCGCGGCCGTCCGCCCGAACCCGGCCGGCTCCTCCCTCCGACCCTCCAGGAGGTGCCGATGACCAGCAGCGGATCCTTCGCCGACGGACTCAACGAGCAGCGCGAGGCCACCGTCCAGCGCGCCGAGACCGCCCCGCACCCGGACGACCAACGCAAGCCCCGCTACGTCCGGCAGATCTCGAGATCGTCGTGGTGGTACGCGATCCGGCGCACCGCCTTCGGCTTCATGGTCAGCCTCGGCATGGACGCCGCCGGCGCGCTCACCTACTACTCGGTGCTCTCCCTGTTCCCCGCGCTGCTGGCGCTCGTCGCCACACTCGGGCTCGTGGGGCAGGGCCGGGCGACGACCGAGTGGATCGTCCGTTTCCTGTCCCGCTACGCGCCCCCCGACGTCGTCGACCTGCTGCGCGGCCCCGTGGAGAACCTCACCAACGCCAGCGGGGCGGGGATCGTGTTCGTCATCGCGGTGCTGGTCGCCGTGTGGTCGGCAAGCGGTTACGTGGCGGCGTTCGGCCGCGTCGCCAACGACGTCTACGGGGTCGTCGAGGGACGTCCGCTGTGGCGGGTCATCCCGACGAACGTCTTCCTCATGGTGCTGACGCTCGTCTTCGGGGCGTTCTTCATGCTGACGGTGCTGACGTCGACGGAGGTCGTCAGGTACCTGGGGACAGCGATCGGCCTGGCCCAACAGACCCAGGACATCTGGAACGCCATCAAGTGGCCCATCCTCGGGCTGGGGGCGATCTGCTACACCTCCCTGATCTACTACGCCACGCCGAACGTCCGCCAGCCCCGGTTCCGCTGGATCAGCACCGGCTCCTCGTTGGCGCTGGTCATCATGGCGGCCGCGGTCTTCCTGTTCACGCAGTACGTCATCCGGTTCGGCCGGTTCAACGCGATGTACGGCGTGGTCGGCTCGGTGACCGTGCTGCTGCTGGTGTTGTGGCTGGCCAACGTGGCGCTGGTGCTAGGCGTCCGGCTGGACGCCGAGCTGGAGCGGGTCCGGGAGTTGCAGGCCGGCATCGCCGCCGAGGAGCGCCTGCAGCTGCCGCCGCGGGACGAGCGGATGGCGATCGCCACCGGGCGCACCCAGCAGCGGTTCGTCGAGCAGGGCCGCGCGATCCGCGAGCGCTACGCCCACATCGATTACGCCGCCGAGAACGCCAGCCCGTCCGATCCGCCGGAGCCCGGGCCCGAAGCGGACGCCGGGTCCTGCGACGGCGGCTCGGGGGCCTCTCGGGCCTGACGACGCCGGACGCCTCCCGCGCCGGTGGGATGTTGCCTGGGCCCCCGGGCGATGGTTGTCTGGATGGGTGACGAGTGACCTCTTCGACAGCGCGTTCCCCCCTGACCCGAGGACGTTCGCCGGTGCGATCAGCCTGCGGCTCGCGTCCGGGGCCGTCTCGGTGGACGAGGTCATCGAGGAGTTCAGCGAGATCGCCGGCGACGTCGAGTCGCCCTTCCTCGACGACGAGCCCATCGACCCCATCGACGTACCGGGGATCGTCGCCGCCGTGGCCGCCGAGTACCGCCGCTGCGTCATGTTCACGTCCGCGGACGCCCGCGCTCTCATCAACGCGCTCGACCGGCTCGCCGACGCGCGCATCCTCTACGTCTACGGCGAGGGCCGAGACGTCGCCGAGTCGCTGGAGGCCGTCACCGGCATGGCCGAGGCGGTGGCCGAGAACGGCGTGGAGCTGCGGGGCGCCCTGTACTCGACGCTGCAGGACCTCGAGCGCATGATCATGGACGGCCGGCTCGTCATCCGCATGGACGACCGAACCGGCGCCGACGACGGCGCCCTCATCGAGGACGTGGTGGCGTTGCTGAACAGCCTCGGCCTCACCGCCGGGTGGACGCCGCCGGAGCGGCGCATCGTCGTCGACCCCATCCATTTCCGCGCACCGCTGGTCACCGACGAGGAGACGCCCTCGGACGCCGGCCCGCCCGTCCCGGACCCCGCGGTCGCCGCGCCGACCCCGCTCGCCCAGGACGAGCAGCAGTAGCTGCAGGGCAAGGTAACGTCCCGGCAAACGAGCGACGAAGTCTCGGTGCCATCTGTTCCGCTCTAGACGACCGGGGGTGGTGGGACGGGCGTGGGTAGGCATGATGGGGGGTCGTTGGCCCTACGAACCCGGGAGTGAACCATGGCCGAGCGCCTGGACTTCTTGAACGGCGTGAACCGCCTTCACGCGTTCTACACCGAGAACGTGCGCATCCTCGCGCACGCCTACAACCTCAGCGACGAGGAGGCCTCGCAGTTGCTGGAGCAGACCGGCTTCCACAACGTCGCCCGCTCGATCCTCCGCCCGCCGCAGGTCGAGACCCGGCTGGAGGACCTCACCAACCAGGTGGGCGACATCTGACCACCGTCCGGGTCGGTTCGAGACCCTGGTCGGACGACGCCGCCGCGACCCTCCGCCTAGGCTGAGGGTCGTGGCGACTCCTCCGACGACCGATCTTCCCCCGCACCGGCGCGGGTTCTTCGGTGTCCCGTGGCGTCCGGCGTGGCAGCCGCCGCCGGGCGTCGCCACCACCGGCCGTATCGCCCCTGTTGTCGGCGTCCTCGCCGCCGTCGTCGCGACCATCCTCGCCTTCTGCGTCCCCGCGGGCGTCCGCGCCGACGATCGCGCCGCCGGGATATCCCTGTTCGTCTTCACCCTCGCCCCGCTGGCTGCGGCCTGCTTCACGTGGCAACGCGACCGCTCGTTTCGGCGCCGGGACGCCCTTGTCGCCGCCGTCGCCGGCTTGGCCACGCTGGCCGCCGGGCCGCTGGCCGCCACCGGGACGGCGTTGGGCGTCCTGGCGTCCCTGGCGCTGCTGCGGGCACGGCTCGTGCCGTTCCCCTGGGTCCGATGGCTGCAGCCGCGCTCGGCGTCCTCGGGCGTGCGGCGCGCGCTGCTGACCGCGGCCCTGACCCCGCTCGTCCTCTGGCTGCTGGCGGGCATGCCGCACACGTTCTCTCTCGGGGCGGACGAGGTGTTCGTCGCCCTCGCCGGGGCGGTGAACCAGGAGGCGGGCTGGCGGCTGTTCTGGTACGCGGTCGCGATCTACGCCATCGGCGGGGTGCCGCGGACGCGCGCGCAGCGGGGGTGGTGCCTGGCGCTGCTGGTGGTGCCCCACGTCCTGATGTTCACCCTCTCCCGGGTGGCCGCGGGCGCCTGGACCGGCCTGCTCCTCGAGGGCGGCCTGGTCGCGCTCGTCTACGTGATCCCGCTCGCGTTGGTGTTCCGCCGGCACGGGCTGGTGCCCGCGGTCCTCGCGCACGCGCTGATCGACGCCGTCAGGTCCGCCGCGCTCGTTTGAGCGGCGGCGTCCGGATCAGCGAAACATCCACTGGACGATCGCGGCGATCAGCGTCACCAGGAAGAAAGCCGCCACGCAGGCCACGAAGGCCACCATCATGATCGAGAACCGCGCAGCCTCCGTCCGGTCGGAGCGCAGCACGAACAGGTTGAACACGAAGCACACGACCGCGAGCAGCACGGGCACCACACCGCCGCCCAGCAGCAACAGCAGCGGCAGGCAGACGGGCAGGATCAACCACGAGGGGCTCTCGGGACCGGTCCGGTAGGTCTGGTCACCGATGACGACGCTCGGGTTGGCCGCGATCCAGCGGCCGCGCAGCCGCGCGTGGACGTCCCGACCGTCGGAACCGGGCAGCCGGTAGACACCCTTGACGGGCTGGATGCGCCGGCCGTCCACCTTCAGCAGGTGACCGCGAACGAGGTCGTTGTCGAAGGCGATGGCGCCGGCCACGCCCGGGAGCTGGACTGATTGCTGCACGTCAGCACAGCCTAGGCCACGACGGCGGGAGCCGCGCTCCCCGTCATGACCGCCCCGGCCAGGGACCGTCGTCCATGCGGTCGAGGAAGTGATCGGTGGGCATCCCCGTCTCGTCGCCGAGGAACAGCTCGACCCGCGCGGCTTCCAGCACCCGCAACGCGTTGTAGACGCCCGACTCGAACTCGGCCGCGAACAGGCCCGCCAGCACGTCGCGCTGCTCGTCGGCCAGGGAGCCCAGCAGCACGTTCATGGCGTGCTGCTCCGGCTGTTCGGACTCGACTTCCGCGGCCTCGGCGTTCTCGTTCCACAGCCCCGCCTGGATGCGCCGTGCGGAGACCTGGCCTTCACCCTCGCGGCACTGGACGACGAGGGCGTCGATGATCGCCCGGTACAGCACCACGTTGTCGTCGCTCATGGGCCCATCATCGTCCAGAAGCCAGGTTCTGGCCACCGTCGGCCCCAGACACGAGCCGATGGCGTACCGTATGGGGCGAAACCTCAACCGGTGGAAGGACCTGTCCCGATGGCGACACCACGCAGCACCTCCCGCGACCTCGCTCTTATCGCGATCTTCGCGGGGATCACCTTCGCCCTCGGCCTCGTCCCCCCGCTCTACGTGCCCATCTCCCCGGTCCCGATCACCGCCCAGTCGCTGTCGTGCATGCTGACGGGCTCAATCATCGGCGCGCGCCGAGGCGGTCTCGCGCTGCTGCTGTTCCTGGTGCTGACGGCCATCGGGCTGCCGCTGCTGTCCGGCGGCCGCGGCGGCATCGGGGCGTTCATGGGCCCGTCGGCGGGCTTCCTCATCGGGTGGCCCATCGTCACCTGGCTGATCGGCCTGCTCACCGAGCGCGTGGGCGCGCCCTACCGGGTCGGCGCCGGCCTCGGCATCAACGCGCTCGGCGGCATCGTCGTGCTGTACCTGTTCGGCATCGGCGGCATGATCCTGCGCACCCAGATGACGCTGCCCGCCGCGCTGCTCGCCAACGCCCCCTTCATCCCGGGCGACCTGGTCAAGGTCGTGATCGCCGCCCTGGTCGCCAAGGGCGTCCACAGCGCCTATCCCGGCCTGCTGCAGCAGCGGCGCACGGCCGGCGCCGGCGCGACCGTCGCCTGAGGTCCGCGTTGCGCGTCGAGGTCGACCACGTCAGCCACGTCTACCCCGGTCCCAGCCCGCGCCGGGTGCTCGACGACGTCACGGTCGAGCTGACGCAGCGCCGCGTCGGCGTCATCGGAGCGAACGGGTCGGGCAAGTCCACGTTCTTGCGGCTGATGAACGGGCTGATCGTCCCTGACGCCGGCCACGTGCGCGTCGACGGGCTCGACACGGCCAAGGACGCGCGTGAGGTGCGCAGGCGCGTCGGGTTCTGCTTCACCGACCCCGACAACCAGATCATCATGCCCACGGTCGCCGAGGACGTCGCGTTCGGCCTGCGCAAGGCGAAGCTGCCCAAGGACGAGGTCGCGGGCCGGGTCGACGTCCTGCTGCGCCGCTTCGGGCTGGAGGGCCACGCCGAGCACCCGGCGCACCTGCTCTCGGGCGGGCAGAAGCAGTTGCTGGCGCTGGCGTCCGTGCTGATCACCGAGCCGGACCTGCTGATCATGGACGAGCCGACCACCCTGCTCGACCTGCGCAACGCTGCCGAGATCGGCCGCGTCGTCGGCGAACTCGACCAATCGGTGCTGCTCGCCACCCACCACCTCTACCTGCTGGAGTCCTTCGACCGGGTGCTGGTCTTCGACGGCGGACGCATCGTCGCCGACGATGCCCCAGGCCCGGCGATCGCGTTCTACCGCGAGCTCATGGGCGTCGCGTGAACACCGGCACGCTCGGGCTGTACCGGCCGGGGACGTCCCCGCTGCACCGGGCCCGCGCCGGGACGAAACTGCTGGGGCTGGCCGCCCTGGGCTTGGGCTCGGTGTTCCTGACCACCTGGCAGACGGTGACGGCGGCGCTGGCGCTCGTCGTCGCGCTCTACGCGGTGGCGGGCCTGCCGCCACGGACCATGCTGAGGCAGGTGCGGCCGATGCTGTTCATCGTGGTGTTCGTCGCCGTCTTCCACGTCTGGACGGCCGGCTGGGTGCGGGCCTACGAGGTGCTGGGCGTGATCTTGCTGCTCGTGCTGGCCGCGGCGCTGGTCACGCTGACGACGCCGGTCTCGGCCATGGTGGACGCCGTGGTCGCCGCCGCGGGCGGGCTGCGTCGCTTCGGGGTCGACCCCGAGCGGCTGGGGCTGATCCTGATGCTGGGCATCCGCTGCGTCCCGCTCATGAGCACGCTGGTGGCCGAGGTGCGCGAAGCGCAGTCCGCCCGCGGCACCCGGTCGCTGCGCGCCTTCGCGGTGCCGCTGATCGTGCGCGCGCTGCGCGAGGCGGACGCGATGGGCGAGGCGCTGGTCGCCCGCGGCGTCGACGACTGAGGACCGGGCTTGCTCTCAGCCCTCCTGGGGCTTGAGGACCACCTTGATGCAGCCGTCCGACTTCGTCTGGAACATCTTGTAGGCGTCCGGCGCCTCGGCCAGGGGTAGGCGGTGCGTGGCGAGGGTCTCCAGCCCGAGGACGTCGTCGGCCTGGCCGGCGATGTCGGCGAGCTCGGGCGTCCAGCGCTTGACGTGGCACTGCCCCATCCGGAGCGTCGCGCCCTTGTCGAACAGGGTCATCAGCGGCATCGGGTCGATGTTGCCGCCGTAGACACCGCTGATCGAGATGGTGCCGCCCCGCTGCACGGCCTGGCAGGCCGTGTGCAGCGCGTCCAGCCGGTCGATGCCGGCCTTCTCGATCGCGGCCCGGCCGAGCCCGCCGGGAAGCCTGCTGGCGCCGGCGATCACCTTCTCGGCGACGGGATTGCCGTGCGCCTCCATCCCCACCGCGTCCAGGACGCCTTCCGGCCCGCGGCCGTCGGTGCGGTCCTTGAGTTCCTGGGCGACGTCCTTGACCGCGCGGTAGTCGATCACCTCGGCGCCGTATTGCTCGGCGAGCGCGAGCCGCTCCGGCTCCAGGTCGACCCCGATGACGCGCTCGATGCCGAGCTGCTTGGCCGACCGCACCGCCAGCTGGCCGACGGGTCCCAGGCCGAGCACCGCGAGGGTGCCGCCCTCGGGTACGTCGGCGTACTTCACGCCCTGCCAGGCGGTCGGCAAGATGTCGGAGAGGTAGAGGAAGCGCTCGTCCGCAACGCCCTCGGGCACCTTGACGGGGCCGAAGTCGGCGTGTGGAACCCGGACGAGCTCGGCCTGGCCGCCCGGCACGGACCCGTACAGCGTCGTGTAGCCGAACAGGGCGGCGCCCTTGTCCTGCTCCGTGACCTGGGTGGTCTCACACTGGGCGAACATGCCGCGGTCGCACATGAAGCAGTGTCCGCACGAGATGGTGAAGGGCACGACCACCCGGTCACCGACCTGCAGGTTCTGCACCGCCGAGCCGACCTGCTCGACGATGCCCATGAACTCGTGCCCCAGCACGTCACCGGGCTTGAGGAACGCGGCCAGCACGCCGTACAGGTGCAGGTCGGATCCGCAGATGGCCGTCGACGTCACCCGGACGATCGCGTCGGTCGGGTCCTGCAGCACAGGATCCGGCACCTCCTCGACTCGGACGTCCTCGATCCCCTGCCACGTGAGTGCTCGCATGCTGCCCATGCTACGCGGGCGCGGGCAGGCCGTCGCCACCCCGCGGGGTGAACATCGGGCAGGGTCCCTCTGGATAGGGTCCGTTCATGACTGAGAACACAGGGATCGCCCTGGTTGCCGGGGCGTCGCGCGGCCTGGGTCTGCTGATCGCACGTGACCTGCTCGAGCGCGGCTACGACGTCGCCATCAGCGCGCGCGACTCTCAGGAGTTGGACGCCGCGAAGGCCCAGCTCGACGGGGTCGGCCCGCGCGTGGTGGCGCTGCCCTGCGACGTTCGGGACGCTGACGCCGTCCGTGCGTTGGTCGCCGACGTCGAGGGCGCGCTCGGGCCGCTCGACGTGGCCGTCCACGTCGCCGGCATCATCCAGGTGGGGCCTGCGGTGGCGGCCGAACTCTCCCACTTCGACGACGCGATCGACACGATGCTGCGTGGCCCGATCCACCTGGCGTGGGCGGTACTGCCCGGCATGCGTGACCGCCGGCGCGGGCGCATCGGCGTCGTCACGTCGATCGGCGGGGTCGTCGCGCCCCCGCACCTGCTGCCGTACTCGACCGCGAAGTTCGGAGCGGTGGGCTTCACCGAGGGGCTGGCCGTCGAGCTGTCCGGCACCGGCGTCACGGCCAGCGCGATCGTGCCCGGGCTGATGCGCACCGGCTCGCACCGGCGGGCCCGGTTCTTCGGCGATGCCCCCCACGAGTACGCCTGGTTCGGGCCGGCCGCGTCCCTTCCCCTGCTCTCGATGGACGCCCGCCGTGCGGCCGCCCGCATGGTCGACGGCGTCCTGGCCGGCAAGCCCGTCGTGCAGGTGGGCCTCCTGGCCCGGGTCGCCTCCCGCGTCCACGGCCTGCTCCCGGGCACCACCGTCCGCGCGCTCGGGATCGGGTCGCGGCTCCTCCCGTCCGCTCGGCCCGATCAGAGCGACCTCGTCGAGGGCCGCGAGGCGTCCGAGCAGCTCGGCTCCGGCATCGTCCGCCGGCTCACGACCCTCGGCGATCGTGCGGCGCGTCGTCACAACGAAGGCTGACCGTTGCCCCCGTTCCCGGCGCAGGTCTTCGTGCGTGGGACATGGAGTCGCAAAATGAATGAGAACGGCGTGATAATAGGTCGGTGAGACAAGGGGCAGGGTTCGCGCGGTTGTCGCGCAGGCTCCAGGACGAAGTGCAGCTGCCGGCGTTCAGGACCGAGTTCCTCCCGCGCGACCACGCGCGGGTGATCAAGGACAGCCCGCTCGACAAGTACCTGCCCGCCTGGCTGCGCGACTTCGTCCTGACCCGGTCGCTGATGGAGCGGGCGTTGCAGGCGGCCGGCGTGATCTGCATGGCCGTCACCTGGACGCTCCTCGCCATCCGCCTCTCCCGACCGATCGGGTGGGAGTACCCGCCCGGGGCCGTCCCCCTCACCCTGTCGCTGTTCGCAGCGATCATCCTGTTCTCCATCGCCGAGGCCTTCTACTCGCCCGGGACGAACTGGGCCGCGAGAGCCTTCTGCGTGTTCACCTGGATCGTCGGGGCCGCGCACCTGCCCTACCTCATCGACCACCCCGCGCGGCACTCGGTGCCTCCGCTGTTCGACATCGTGATCGTCGCGCTCTTCTTCGCGCCGTTCGCGTTCGGGACGCGCCTGGGCATCCTGACCGCCGTCTGCTTCGGGGCCTACTACGTGCTCCTGCGCCCCCCCGTGATCGGGTTGTTCGCCGGAACGGCGTCGGCGCTCGTGTGGGGCTGCGTCGGCGTCGCGGTGGCCCTGTTCCTCGAACTCGCCGTCCAGACCGCCGACGACATCCAGGAGACGTCCGACCGCAACGGGGCGCTGCGTGATGTCGTCATCCGGGCGCAGAGCCGCTGGTTCGAGCAGGTGAACTGGAACGGCCTCATCCACGACAAGATCCTCGGTGCGCTCCGGCTGGCCGTCCGCGAGCCGGAGCTGAGCGACAATGCGGCCGAGCTCGCGGACCAGGCGCTGGGCGTCCTCGCTCAGACGACGCCCGACCGGGTGTCCCGCTCGTTCCGCTCCGACATCGAGAGCAACGCCGAGCGGCTGGGCCTCGACGTCTCGGTGGACGTCCACGGCGACCTGCCCGACGTCATGGCGATCCAGACGATGACGGACGCCGCGGTGGAGGCCTTGACCAACGTCGCGCGGCACTCGGGACAGACCCGAGCGGACGTCCGCGTCCGGGCGGACGGCCACCACGTCAAAGTGGTGATCCGCGACCAGGGTGTCGGCTTCCTCCGTACCGGGAACCGCGGCGCGGGCATCCCCGTCGGCATCAAGGCCCGCCTCGAGTCGATCGGCGGCCAGGCCGATGTGCTGTCCGTGCCCCAGGAGGGCACCGTCGTCACCCTCCGCTGGGAGGACCGACCGCCGCCCGAGCCCCCCTTCATCGGTTGGAGCTCGCGGAGGCTCCTGATCGTCGGCATCCCCGCCGGGCTGCTGATGCTGCTCCACTTCCTGGCGGGCGCCTCAGCGGGGGGCTACCGCGACACGGGGGTGCTGGCGACCGGGATACTCGCCGTCGCGATCCTGACCATCGCCACCACCTTCATTCCCCAGGACACGAGGTCCTGGCTCGCCCTGTGCGTGGCCATGGGGCTCGTCACGATCCCGCTCACGCTGAACCTGTCCAACCCCACCACCCTCGATTGGCGCTACTGGTGGGGCGGCGCGTTCGCCACGGCGCTGGCGTCGCTGTCGTTCGCGATCCGCCCGATCTCCGGTTGGGTCGGGTTGTTCCTGCTGGTGCTCATCGAGGGGACGACGCGGGCCGCGCTCGGCTGGCCGATCGTGGTGCAGCTCGGGTGGAACTACATCATTGCGTTCGCCTTCACTCTCCTGGCCAGCAGCATCAGGCTGGCGCTCGACCGCTCCGCGCTGTCGATCAACCGTGCGGCCGTGCAATCGGGCACCCTGCGCGTCCGGGTCATCCAACAGCAGGAGCAGGACTACGCCGCCATGCGCGACGGCGCGCTGCTCCGTTCCGACGCCAAGCCGCTGCTGGAGCGCATCTGCGCCGGAGGCGTGCTGACCGAATCCGAGCGCGAGGCGATGTCGCGCCTCGAGGCGCGGCTGCGCGACCGCCTGATCGCCGGACCGCTCATCACCGACGCGCTCGAGGACGCCGTCGCCTCGGCCCGCCGCCGGGGCGTCCGCGTCGAGCTGCTCGCCGAGGCCGCGCCGCTGAACGCCGAGATCGAGCATTTCCGCTCCCTCGTGATCGCGGCGCTCGCGTTGTCCCCGAACCGCGGCTACCTGTCGGCCCAGTGGCGTCCACTCGGACGCCGCCGCGGCAGCATCGCGGTCGTCGGCTGCATGCCCCCGGACGCCGCCGCGAGGATGATCGCGGCGACCCCGAGGGGGGCCCGCTGCGGGCGCTCGTCAGCGGCGACGACGACTCCCTGCTCGTCGAGGTGGAGGGCCCGGACACACCCGTCGCGCTCGAGCCTGTGCCGGTCGTCGCCACGCCCTAGGATCGAGGCGTGCTCGACCCCCAGCAGCCCACCCTCCTGATCACCGTGGCGGGCCGGGAGCGATCCGGCCTGCGTGCCGCGCTGTTCCGCGAGGTCGCCCGGCACAACGCGGTGGTGCTCGACATCGAACAGCTCGTCGTGCGCGGCTCGATGACGCTGTCGTTCTTGCTCACCGACCTCGACGCGGACGCCGAGGACCACCTCACCGGGCGCTTCATCGACCTGTGCCGAGACATCGGCCTGCAGGTGCACACCGTCCGCGGCTACGGCGATCAGGTCGGCGACGACCCCGCCCGCGCCATCGTCACCGTGCTCGCCGACCCGCTGCGCGCCGAGCACGTGGCCCACGTGACGTCGGTGTTCACGCGGCTGGGCGTCCACGCGTACCACATCCGGCGGCTGTCGACGTCGCCGACGACGATCCAGTTCTACCTGTCGGGCCAGGGCACCAGCGTCGAGGCGCTTCGCCCCGCGCTGGCCCGCCTCGGCGCGCGGGAGGGCTTCGACGTCTCGGTGTCCCCGGCCGGACTGCGGCGGTACGGGCGCCGGCTGGTCGTCATGGACGTCGACTCCACCCTGATCCAGGACGAGGTGATCGAGCTGCTCGCCGCCCACGCCGGCCGCGAGAAGGAGGTCGCCGCGGTCACCGAGCGGGCGATGCGCGGCGAGCTCGACTTCGCCCAAAGCCTGCACGAGCGGGTCAGGGCGCTGGCCGGGCTTCCGGAATCCGTCATCGGCGAGGTCTCCCGCCAGCTGCGCCTCACCCCCGGCGCGGACACGTTGATCCGGACGCTGCACTCCCTCGGCTTCACGACCGCGCTGGTCTCGGGCGGCTTCCTCGAGGTGATCCGGCCGCTGGCCGACAAGCTCGGCATCACCCGCGTCCAGGCGAACCAGCTGGAGGTCGTCGACGGCGTCCTGACCGGGAACGTACTCGGCGCGGTCGTCGACCGGGCGGCCAAGGCGGACGCCCTGCGCCGGCTGGCCGCCGAGGAGGGCCTGCCGCTCGACCGGACCGTCGCCATCGGGGACGGCGCGAACGACCTCGACATGCTGGCGCTGGCCGGGTTGGGGATCGCCTTCAACGCCAAGCCGGCGGTGCGCGCCGCGGCGTCCACGACCCTGAACGTCCCGAACCTGGACGCCGTGCTGTCGCTGCTGGACATCTCCCGAGCGGATATCGAGGAGGCCGAGGCCGAGGAGGCCGAGGCCGAGCAGGCCCCCTGAGGCGCCGCAGGCCCGGCCGGTTCCGCGGCGGCGCCGGGACGTCCTCAGAGGAGGGCGAGCAGCGCCTCGGGACGGCGCCGGAACTGTTCGCGCTCGATGGCGCCGGACGTCAGCCCCTCGAGGGTGTCGGTCAGCACCCGGTTCACCGGCGCCGCCACCCCGCAGGACGCCCCGTGGCGCGCGACCGCGCCGTTGAGCCAGGCGACCTCGGTGCGGCGTCCGGCCTGCAGGTCGATGTGGAAGCTCGGCATCTTGTGGCCACGCGCCGAACCCAGCGTGCGCTGCAGGATCGGTTTGGCGACGAACCGCGGCACCCGCTCGACGCCGAAGGCCAGCGCCCGCACCGGCGTCCCGGGCAGGTCGACGGGGCGAAGCCCGAGCCCGCGCATCACGGCGACGCACTCGCGCAGCACGGCCATCTCGACGTCGTACAGGCGGTCGTCGGCGAACAGGGCGCCGACCGGCATGTCGAGGATCGCCGAGGTGGCGTTCCCGATGAGGTTGGTCAGCATCTTCGACCACTTCATCGGCGCCGCCTCCGGGAAAACCCGGGCGCCCAGCCGGGCGTCGTTGAGCGCCTCGGCGACGCGCGGGGCCAGCGGGTGGCCGGCCGCGATGCCGACGCCGCGGCGCCTCTCCTCGATCACCTCGCCGACCGCCGGCTTACCGATCGCGCTGGTCAGGGTGCCCGCGATCACCCCCGCCTCCCCGACGTGCCGGGCGATCGCCGCTTCGTTGTCGACGCCGTTCTGCAGCGACAGCACCGGCGGCAGGGGCGCGGGTCCGGCGCACTCCTTCAGGTCGGCCATCACCGCGTCGGTCTCGAAGGACTTCAACGCGAGGACGGTCACGTCGTGGGGGCCGGCCGCGAGCGCCTCCCGGGCGGTGGTGTAGACCCGAACGTCGCGCACCAGGCGGGTGTCGCCGTCCATGTGCAACCGCAGGCCGCTCTGCTGGATCAGCACCGCCGTGCGCGCCCGTTCGACGAACGACACGTCGTGTCCGGCCGCCGCCAACGACCCGCCCACGTACGTCCCGACCGCACCGGCGCCCACGAAGAGGAACTTCATGGGGGCCATCCTTCCCCACCGGCCGCCCCGGTGTCGTCTCACACCCCCGAGACGCGCTCCGCACCGGCGGCGCTCCCCCTCGTCGGGGTGGGTCGCGGGATGAGAAGGGGGGTTGTCCGGAGTGTTAGGCAAGCCTAACCTCATGACATGCGTCTTCCGAGTCCGGGCTGCGGGTGAGCTGAGCCGATGAGCACCGCCTACCGCGCGTTCGGCGCTCGGCTCACAGCCCGGCGCGCCCTCGGCGAGTCGTATGTCCGGCTGACCCTTGCCGGCGAGCTCGCCCATGTCAGCCCCACCCTCCTCGACCAACGCGTCAAGCTCGCCTTCGGCTCGGCCGAGGCGCTGCGCGACCTCCGCGGCGCCGGGACCGACTGGTACGCGTTCTGGCAGGGGCAGCCGAACGACGTGCGCCCCGCGATCCGCACCTACACCCTGACGGCGGTCCGCCCCGCACTCGGCGAGGTGGACGTCGACGTCGTCATCCACGGCGCCCAAGCGTCCGCCGGGCCAGGCGTCCGGTTCGCGACGCAGGCGCCGCTGGGCAGCGAGGTCGTGCTGATCGCCGCCGACCGCACCAAGCCCGGTCACGACAGCGTGGGCGTCGCCTGGAACCCGCGCGAGGCGCACCGTGTGCTGGTCGTCGGCGACGAGACCGCGCTGCCCGCCATCGAGAACATCACGACCACCCTGCCCGCGAACAGCGGCGGCCGCATCATCGTCGAGGTGCCGCACGAGGCCGACGTCCGGCCGCTGGAGGCGCCCACCGGGGTCGACGTCACCTGGTGCGTCCGCGACCGCGGGGAGCGAGCCTGCGACGCGCTGCCGTTCCCCGCCTGCGCGGTCGCCGAGAAGGAGACCGACGATCTCGTCTGGCAGGAGGGCTCGGGCGGCGAGGCGTACGTGTGGGTCGCCGGCGAGGCCGGCTGGGTCAACGGCATCCGCGCGGGCGCCAAGCAGGCCGGGGTTCCCCGGCGCCAACTCGCCTGCATGGGGTACTGGCGCGCCGGACGCGCCGGGGCCTAGGACGCCGGCCGCGTCCGCCCCTCCTCCGGCCGGACGCCCACCGCCGTTCCAGGAGGACGCGCGACGCCGCCGTCAGTCGGGGACGATGTCGGTCGCGGGATCCGGGACCTCCTGCGCGATCCGATCGTCGATCGTCTCGCGGCGCACCTCGTCCACCTCGACCTGCCGGTCGACCGGGATCGCGCCCTCGAGGTCGGGATCGTCCTCACCGATCGACTGGGAAAGGTCGGCGCCGTCGTCCAGCAGGTCGGAGGTCTCCAGGTCCTCGGTCATGACCTCCCCGTAGGGACGCTCCTGCGCGACCTGTTCGGCGCGGCGCACCTCGTCGTCCATGCCGTCGAGGCTCTCCTGCTCGTCGATGTCGGCCAGATTCTCGTCGCGGGGCTCAGTCATGCGGCCCAGGGTAGGGGACGCGCCGGCACAGCCCCACCCCCTTCTGTTTCAATGAGGTCAGCCGCCGAGGCGGAATGCACGACGCGATGGGACACCATGCGACTCCAGACGACCGACGACCAGGCCGCGCTGCTGCGCGCGTTCGTGCCGGCCATCGTGGAAGGCGCCGGCGGGGCGGTCGCGGACCCCGGCTGGAGCCCGGATCTGCTCGAGCGCGCCCGGCATGACCTGGCCGCCGCCGAGGTGCCCGAGGGATGGATGGTGCTGTTCACGTCCGGGTCGACGGGGCGCCCGCGCGGGGTCGTGCGCACCACCGCGTCCTGGAACGACGCCCAGCCCGCGTTCGGCGACTGCGTGCCGCTCGGCGACGGCGACGTCGTGTGGACGCCCGGACCGCTGTGGTCGGGACTGTTCCTGTGGGGGGCGTGGCACGGCGTCCACCGCGGCGTCCCGGTGCTGACGAGGGACGACGATCCCGTCGCCGCGACCTGCGCGTTCTGCGTCCCCGCGCAGGTCGGCGGCCTGCTCGCCGACCTGACCGCCGGACGGTTGCCGCGGCTGCACACGGTGGTCCTCGGCGGGGACGCCCTCGACCGGCGCCGCCGCGAGGCGTTGCGCGCCCGCGGCGTCCGGGTGGTGGAGTACTACGGCGCCGCCGAGCTGAGCCTGGTCGCGATCGCGGACGACGCCGAGCGCGGCTACCGGCCCTTCCCCGGCGTCGAGCTGCGGGTCGCTGACGGGCGCGTCGAGTGCGCGACCCCGTTCGCCGCGCGGGGCTACCTGCGCGACGACCCCGCCGCTCCCCTGACCCGCGACGGTCGCTGGCTCGGCGTCGGCGATTTCGGCGAGCTGACCGGCGGCCGGCTGGTGGTGCGGGGGCGCGGCACGTCCGCGGTGAACGTCGGCGGCCACACCGTCATCGCCGAGGACGTCGAGCGCTGGCTGACCGGGCTGGACGGGGTCACGGACGCCGCGGTCGTCGGGCTGGCGAACCCGCGGCTGGGCCAGACGCTCGCCGCCGCCGTCGCCGGAACCCTGGACGTGGACGCGCTGCGCGCCGCCTCGGTCGCCCTGCCGCGCGCCTCGCGTCCGCGTCGCTGGCGGGTGGTGGACGCCGTCCCGCGCACCCCCGCGGGCAAGGTCGACCGGGCCCGCGCCGCCGAGCTGTTCCGGGACGCCTCGTGATCGGCCCGCGGCCCGACCACGGCACCGCGCGGAGCCGGCGCGCGGACGAGCGACGCCTCCGGCAGCCCGATCCCGGCCTCGCCCCCGTCATCGTCGCCGCCCGACGGACGCCGTTCGGCACCGCGGGCAAGGCGTTCGCCGAGGTCGAACTGATCGACCTCGTGGCGCCGGTGCTGCGCGCGCTGGTCGCGGACCTGCCGGGCGCGCCGCCCGTCGACGACGTCGTGCTCGGCAACACCCGCGGTCCCGGCGGCAACCCGGCGCGGGTCGCGGCGCTGTCCGCCGGGCTGGGGCTGGAGGTGCCGGGCGTGACCGTCGACCGCCAGTGCGGCTCGGGTCAGGAGGCGATCCACGTGGCGGCGGCGCAGGTGGCGTCCGGACGCGCGCTGCTGGTGCTGGCCGGCGGTGGCGAGAGCGCGAGTACACAGCCGATCCGGCTTTGGCCGGGACGCCACGGCGCCGAGCCGGTCCCGTTCGACCGCGGGCCGTTCGCTCCGGCCGAGATCGGCGACCCCGACATGGGTCCCGCGGCCGAGAACGTCGCCCGCGAGGTCGGGATCAGCCGCGAACGCCAGGACGCCTACGCCGTCCGCTCGCACGCCCGCACGCTGGCCGCCCGGGACGCGGGCGTGTTCGACGCCGAGATCGTCCCGATCGGTGGGGTGCGGGTCGACGAGCGCCCGCGGCTGCTGTCGGAACGCGTGCTGTCCCGGTTCCCGCCGGCGTTCGAGCCGGGCGGCACCGTCACCGCAGGCAATTCCTGCGGGGTCAGCGACGGGGCCGCCCTGGTTGCGGTCGTCCCCGAGTGGCTGCGCGCCGAGCTCGGGTTGCCCGGGCTGCGAATCGTCGACTGGACGGCCACGGCGCTGCATCCCACCCTGCCCGGGCTGGGACCGGTGTCAGCGGTGACGCGCGTCCTCGAGCGCGCGGGTCGTCCGCTGACCTCGGTGGACGTCCTCGAGGTGACCGAGGCGTTCGCCGCCCAGGTGCTCGGCTGCACCGACCGGCTCGGCGTCGCCGTCGAACCGTCCGGGGCGGGGCCGGTGGTCTGCCCGGACGGCGGGGCGCTGGCGCTGGGGCATCCGTGGGGCGCGAGCGCCGCCGCCCTGCTCGTGCGCCTGTTCGACCGGCTGGTGCGCCGCGGGCTCGGCACCGTCGGCGTCGCCACCTGCGGCATCGGCGGCGGCCAGGGACTCGCGACGCTGGTCGAGGTCGTCCGGCCTGGCTGACCGCCGGCCCGACCGCATCGTCCACAGGCTTCGTCGGCTCGCGCGATCTCCACGAGAGATCTGTGGACAGCTCCCCGGGCTGGACGAGGACCAGCTAGCTTGACCGAACACGCACCCGGCCCGCCCGTTGAATGAGGACCCCATGCGTCGACGCACCCTGCTCGCCAGCTCCATCATCGCCCTGCTCGCGGCCGGGTGCACCCCGACAGGTGCCCCTCAGGGAGGCGGCGCCCCCTCCGGGGTGACGGTCGAGGCGCAGCAGGGCCCGGCCCCCTCGTCCACGGTGGCCGACCTGTCCGTGCGCGCCGACCAGTCGGTTCGCACCGGCGACGCCGTCGCCGTCGCGCTCTCGGTCGCGACCAACGCCGCCGAGACCGACCTCACCGGAGACGACCTGCAGGTCACCACCAACAACGGCGTGGAGGTGCCGGTGACCATGCAGCAGGTCACCCTCAACCCCGACTCGGTGGCGACCGCCCGCCTGAACGTCCCGCTGCCGAACGTCGACGTCAATCGCCTCGACGTTGTGGTCCGCAGCCGAAGCGGCAAGGAGGCGAAGGTGGCCGTCCCCGTCCCGGCCGCCGGCAAGGCCCTCGCCTGGCAGCCCGCGCCCGTTCGGCAGGTCGCCGTGCCACAGGCCGTCACGCGCACCGGCGACGCCGACCTGGTCGTCGACACCGTCCGCTCTGAGGGGCTGATCACCGAGGTGAGCTACCACTCCAGCGGGCTCGGCGGGTATGCACCGCAAACCGGCTCGACGGGCGCGGTGCGAGACGGCGTGACGCTCACCGAGAGCGGCGGCACCGTCCACCCGCTCATCGGACAGAGCTCCGAATCCAGCGTGAAGGACGGCCGCCGCCGCGGCACGCTGCGTTTCCTCGGGGAGATCGGTGCCGACACCACCAACCTCACGCTCGCCGCCAACCCGGGCGGGTGGACGAAGACCGCCGACCCGATCTCGATCACGCTGCCGTCCCACGCCGACTCGCCGGTGGAGCCGGCCGCCGGCACGCTGGCGCGCAGCGTCGCGAAACCAGTCACGCTCCGCTCGGCCGGCGGTGCGACGTGGGCGGTCGAGAAGATCGACGTGATGCCCGAGTACATCGCCGTCCAGGGCACGGTGAAGGCCGGGTCGCGGGAGTTGAGCGTGGCGACCTCTGACGTCGTCAAGCCGAGCGTCCTCGTCGAGCCGGACGGGTTCGCCCACGCCATCACCACGCCAGCCGGCGTCGACCTGAACCTGAAGCCGGGCGAGTCCGGCAAGCTGACCCTGGTGTTCCAGGGCGCCACGAAGCCCGACGTGACCGCGCTGCAGGTGAAGCTCGGCTACGAGTCGGTCGTCGCCGTCAACTCGATCACGGGCACCCTCACGATCCCGGCCGCCGACAAGGCCAACCCGCCCACCGACGGCATCACGTTCGGCCAGCTCAACGAGCAGCCGCCGACCCCGGCGATCACGGTCACGCCCGCACCGGCGTCCCAGCCCCAGGCGACCGACAGCGCTGCCCCCACCACTTTCCCCACGCCGTCGACTGAGTTCTCGGTCCGCGACATCGTCCCTCTCCCCGGCACCACCAACGTCGACCTCGGCGCGGTGCGCTCGACCGGCCAGGGCACCACGCTCCCCCAGGTCGCCTCCGCCGCCGAGGTGGACGCCGGGGCCGACGAGAAGGCGCAGAAGTCGCTGCAGGACCTCGGCGCGAAGAAGACCCCGGACGGCTGGGTCGTCACCCTTCCCGAGACGGTGCTGTTCGACTACAACAAGGCCGACGTGCTGCCGAACGCCGACGCGAAGCTGACCGCCGTGGCCGACGTCCTGAAGTACTACGACCAGGCGAAGATCGGCGTCCAGGGCCACACCGACAGCACCGGCGACGCCGCGCACAACCAAGAGCTCTCCCAGCAGCGCGCCCAGGCGGTCGCGGACAACCTCGCGGCCAAGGGCATCGCAGTCGGACGCATGAAGGTCAGCGGCTTCGGCGCAACCAAGCCGGTGGCGTCCAACGGCACCGAGGACGGCAAGGCGAAGAACCGTCGCGTGGAGGTCGTGCTCACCGACAACGCCTAGAGCCCGGGGGTTGCTGCCGGTTTCAGCCCTGACCGCAGCGCCGTCTTGTGGCGGGACAACCCGTCTTCCCTCTACTGTGTCGCCACACGTCCCGGTGCCGGGACCGCGTCCGAAGCGGAGGCCTCATGCTCGACAACGTCGTCACCTTCTTGAACGACAACCTCACCTGGGTGCTGATCTTCATGCTGCTCGCGGCAGGGCTGTTCTTCACCGTGGTGACCCGCGGCGTCCAGTTCCGCCTGTTCGGGCAGATGTGGAAGGCCATCTTCTCCTCGCGGGGCAACGCCGAAGGCGGCGTGTCGTCGTTCCAGGCGTTCGCGATCTCGTTGGCGTCCCGCGTCGGTACCGGCAACATCGTGGGCGTCGCCATCGCCCTGACCCTCGGCGGGCCGGGGGCGGTTTTCTGGATGTGGGTCATGGCGCTGCTGGGCATGTCGACCGCGTTCGTCGAGGCGACGCTGGCCCAGCTGTACAAGACCAAACACCCCGACGACGACGCCTTCCGCGGCGGCCCCGCCTATTACATCCAGCAGGGCCTCGGCCAGCGCTGGCTCGGCATCGTGTTCTCCTGCTGCCTGATCTTCGCGTTCGGGTTCGCGTTCGAGATGGTCCAGGCCAACACCATCGCCGGCGTCTTCCAGGGCACGTTCGGCATCGACCCGCTCTGGACCGCCATCGGCCTGGCCGTGCTCACCGCCCTGATCATCTTCGGCGGCGTGACGTCGGTGGCCCGGGTCGCCGAGTGGATGGCCCCGATCATGGCGCTGGTGTACGTGCTGCTGGCCCTGGCCGTGCTGGTTACCCGCGCCCCCGAGGTTCCCGCCGCCATCGGCTCCATCTTCGCCGGCGCCTTCGGCCTGAACCCGGCGCTCTCCGGCACCGCAGGTGGAGTCGTCGCGGCCATGCTCAACGGCGTGAAGCGCGGCATGTTCTCCAACGAGGCCGGCATGGGCTCCGCCCCCAACGCGGCGGCCACGGCTAACGCCTCGCATCCCGCGCAGCAGGGCCTGATCCAGTCGGCCGGCGTGTTCGTCGACACGATCCTGGTGTGTACCGCCACCGCGGTCATGATCATCCTCGCCGCCCCCGAGATCTACACCCCCGGCGTCACCACCCGCGACGGCGCCGCGACCCTGACGCAGACCGCCCTGGCGTCCGAGCTGGGCGCCTGGGTGATGCCGATCATGGCGATCCTGATCTTCGTCTTCGCCTTCAGCTCCGTCCTCGGCAACTACACCTACGCAGAGATCAACCAGGACTTCATCGGCGGCGGCCGCGCGGGCAACTGGGGGATGCGCATCCTCGTCGTGGTGGCCACTTTCTGGGGCGCCGTGCAGGAGCTGTCGTTCGTGTGGTCGCTCGCCGACGTCGCCATGTCGCTGATGGCCGTCATCAACCTCGGCGCGCTGTTCTTCCTCGGACGCCAGGTCGTCACCGTCCTCAAGGACTACGAGTCGCAGAGCGGGCATCCGATGGAGCGCGAGTTCCACATGGATCCCGACTCCAAGCTCGCTCGCGAGGTGCACAGCGATATCTGGATCGGCGGCTCGCGCTCCGGCGCGACGCGCTGAGGCCCCATGGCATCGACCCCGCACATCGACCCGCACGACGTCCCGATCGCGGAGACCGTCCTCCTCCCCGGCGACCCGCTGCGGGCGAAGTTCATCGCCGAGACGTACCTCGACGAGCCCGTCCAGTTCAACAGCGTCCGCAACATGCTCGGCTTCACCGGCACCTACCAGGGCACGCAGGTCTCGGTGATGGGGTCCGGCATGGGCATCCCGTCGATGTCGCTGTACGCGTGGGAGCTCATCCACGTCTTCGGGGCGAAGAAGCTCGTCCGCGTCGGCTCGTGCGGTTCGCTGCAAAAGGAGATCGACCTCTACGACGTCGTCGTCGCGCAAGCCGCGTGCACGGACTCGAACGTCTTCGCGCAGTATCACCTGCCCGGCACGTTCGCCCCCATCGGCTCCTTCCGCCTGATCGAGGACGTCGTCCGCCGGGCCCGCGAGACCGACGTCCCAGGGCACGTCGGCAACGTCGTCTCCTCGGACACCTTCTACAACAAGGACGAGAGCGTGAACCAGCGCTGGGCGTCCATGGGCGTCCTGGCCGTCGACATGGAGACCGCGGGACTGTACGCCGTGGCCGCTGACGCCGGCGTCGAGGCGCTGGGCCTCTTCACCGTCTCCGACAACATCGTCACCGGC
Organism: Nigerium massiliense; assembly: GCF_000826085.1. GTDB lineage: Bacteria > Actinomycetota > Actinomycetes > Propionibacteriales > Propionibacteriaceae > Propioniciclava > Propioniciclava massiliense. The sequence continues at coordinate 1,359,673 of NZ_CCYM01000003.1, forward strand.
GCGGTCACCACTCCGCTGGAACGCCAGACGGCCTTCACTCAGATGATGGAGCTCGCCCTTCCGCTCGCGGCGCTGTGAGGCGATGCCGACCCCGACCGCACCCATAACGGGATTATCCTGCCGCTAGCTGAACTCGCCCGAGCTCTCACCAAGCGTCATCCCTTGTCAGGGGGATTCGGGGCGAGGGCTCGAGAATCTGGTGGCAGGATAATCCCGTTATGCCCGAGGTCTCGCCCCCACGACGGCGCGAGGCGCACCCTCGGTTCGATGCAATCGGGACGCAGACAACGCGCGTCGTCGAGGTCAGCGGAAGGGGCACCCTCGGCGCAAACTGGCCCTCGTTACGGCCGACGCCTACCCTCGACCCATGACCCCCGCGCCGTTCGTCCCGGAGGGCTTCACGCCGCCCCGAGAACTGACGCACGAGTTGTTCGTCCTGGAGCCACTGGGTCCGCAGCACAACGAGGCTGACCACGCCGCCTGGACGTCCAGCATCCACCACATCCGAGCGACACCCGGGTACCCGGACGGGAACTGGCCACCGCTAGAGGGCATGTCGCTCGAGGAGAATCTCGCCGACCTGCGGCGCCACGCCGCCGACTTCGCGGCCCGTCGGGGCTTCACGTTCACCGTCCTCGACCCGGACGACCGCCGCGTCATCGGCTGCGTCTACCTCTACCCGCCGGAGAAGGGCGGAGACGTCATCGTGCAGTCGTGGGTGAGCGCCGACCGCGCCGGGCTCGACGGCCCGCTGGCCGACGCAGTCGCGCAGTGGCTCGCCGACACGTGGCCCTGGACCCAGCCCGATCGCTGCGGACGCTGACGGTGACCCAGCACGAATCGAGCCCTCGACTGACGCCCTGGCACCTGCTGGCGTTCCTGGGCGAGCTCGCCCTGTGGGCCTGCTCGGGGTGGGCGAGCTCGCCCAGGAACGCCAGCAAGACTGACGTTCATCGGCGCTCTAGGGTTGGCGGTCGCCGCGCTCCTGGCATGGGGCGGGTCGCTCACCGGCGCCGGGCTGGCGGCGGCCGCCGCCGCGGCCACGATCCTCGCGCAATGGCGGGATGACCGGACGACTCCCAGCGAATCACACCACGGCTGATGGCCACCCCTCGTTTGGGGGCCGGTAGTCAGCGAGACGTCGACCTGCCGACTCCCTTCGCCCGACAATGATGAGCTCGAACGCGGCCGGTGTCGCTGGGCGACACCACGCGCTCGGCAGCGAGCTAGCGCCGTCTCAGCGACGTGGGTCAACCGGCATACGGACCGTACGTCAGCAGGACGTTGCCCTTCTCCGTCCGCTGGACGTCGATCAGCGACAACCGTGTCGGCTCGACGCCCTCGAAGAGGCGGCGTCCCTGCCCGGCGAGTGCCGGGTGGATGATCAACGTCAGCGCGTCCATCAGCCCGGCCTGCACACACTGCCGCACGACGGACAGCGACCCTTGGACGGCGATCTCCCCGCCCGGTTGCTCCTTCAAATCGCGCACGAAGTCGAGCAGATCGCCCTCGATGAGCCGGCTGTTGTTCCACGCATGTCAGCGGGCTTCAGCGTCGAGCTGGCGACGTGTTTCGGCGTGTTGTTGATGAAGTCGCCGAAGTCCGGCGTCCTCGCCCTGGGTCACCTTGGGCCAGTGGTGCGACCACTCCTGGTAGGTGACCCGGCCGAGGATGTTGGCGTCGATGCCGGCGACGCCCTCGGTCATGTGCTGGGCGAGACCGTCGTCGAACGAGTCGTGCTGGAAACATGAACGGGTCGGACGCGACGCCGTCGACCGAGTAGAAGAGGTTGGCCACGAGGGTGCGGGACATGTCGGCTCCTGGTTGGTTCGCTTTCAAAACCTTGGTGCCTATCCTGACCCGTTGGCGCAGACGCATGGACGCGACCTGGCCGCGAGACTTGCTGCGACGGTTCACCGACGTGCTCCGTGCCCCGCGCCTGCTCGATTCCGTCGCCGCGAACCCGGCCCCCGCCTGAAGCCGCGTTGAGGGCTCAACCGCGGCGGCGCCGGGTTTCCCCACGAGGGCTCAGTTGCGCGACGCCCGGACAAAGCAGAACCGCTCCAGACTCGGGTTCAACCCGTCGCCGGAGCGGTTCCTCAGGATCTCGTTGTTGTGCGCGAGAGAGGAGTTGAACCTCCACGTCCTTTCGGACACACGGACCTGAACCGTGCGCGTCTGCCATTCCGCCACTCGCGCGAGTGATCTTCCCTAGGGAAGAACAGCTCGACTAACTTAGCACGCCGCCCCTCGAACGCCCAATCGGCGGACGCCCTCAGACCCCCACGTGCAGGATCGCCAGCAGCGCGGTCAGCGTGACGAACGACCCGGCGGTGGTCACCAGCAGGACGGCCGGCGGCACCTCGGTCTGACCGTACCGCTGCCCGAGGATCGGGTAGAGCGACATCGCCGGCATCCCCGCGTTCAGCACCAGCGCGGCGCTCATCTCCGGGGACATCGCCGGCAGCCCGGCGCGCACGGCAACCCACAGGGCGCCCGCGACCAGCGCCGGGTGCAGCACGAGCTTGCCCAGCGACAGCACCGCGATCTCGCGCAGGTGACCGCGCACCGACAACCCGACCAGCATCCCGCCGACCGCGAACAGTGCCAGCGCGGTGCTCGCGCGTCCGAACATCTCCGTCGTCTTCGCGAGCACGTCGGGCACCGGGATCCGGAACACCGCGAACGCCACCGAGACCACGACGGCGATGACCAGGGGGTTGCGGGCCAGCCGTCCGAGGGTCCCGGTCACCTCGGCCCAGAAGCCCCGCCGCTCCCCCGTCGCGCGCTCCATCAGCAGCAGCACCAGCGGCAGCACCAGCACGTTCTCCACGATCATGCTCAGCCCGAGCGCCAGCCCGGCGACGGACGGCAGCGTCGCCATCATCACCGGAAAGCCGACGAAACCGGTGTTGCCGGCGCCGAACGTCATCGCCGCGGACGCCGCCGCCCCGGGCGACAGGCGCTCCACCTTCGACGCGTAGAACAGCCCGATGCCGATGGCCGCGACCGCGCCGGCCCCGCACGCCACGAGGTAGGTGGGGTTGGCGATCTCGGCGAGCGGGCGCTGCGCGATGGACGTGAACAGCAGACACGGCAGGGCGATGGTGGTGACGAACTTTCCGAAATACGCGATCGCCTCGGAGGAGAAGATGCCCAGGCGGGTCACCAGGAAGCCCAGCGCGATGGCCGCGTAGATGGGCACGGTGATGGTCAGGATCGAGAGCATGGCTTCCTTCGGGTCGTCCCCCTGACCGTAGTCCTCGCGGTGATTCGGCGAGATCGCTGGTCGGATGCCAGCGGCCATCCGGGTCGCGGTCGTCCTCTCCGGGGCGTCCGGGGCCGGGTGTGTGATCCGACCGGCCATGCGGCGCTGCCGCGCGGGCGTCGGTGGGTGCGTGAACGGGTGTCCCCGCCCGTAGCGTCCCGCGATAGATTGGGTCGGGTATGACTGACTGCTCCACGCTTCCGAACCGTCCCCACATTGGGAGGCCGACGCGATGACCACCACCAGCGAACAGCGCCCGCATCTCCCGTCGGCGGGACGCCGCACCCCCGTCTCGACGTACCGGCTCCAGCTGGGCCCCGACCTGACGTTCCGTCAGGCGCAGAACCAGCTCGACTACTACGAGGCCCTCGGCGTGACGGACCTCTACCTCTCGCCGATCCTGCAGGCCGCGCCGGGCTCGACGCACGGCTACGACGTCGTCGACCACGCCCAGATCTCCGACACCATGGGGGGCCGCAAGGCGTTCGAGCGGTTCGCCAAGGCGGCCCACGAGCGCGGCCTCGGCATCATCGTGGACGTCGTCCCCAACCACATGGCCGTCCCCACCCCGTTGTGGCACAACAAGGCGCTCTGGTCGGTGCTCAAGGACGGCCCGCAGTCCCCGTACGCGGCGTGGTTCGACGGCTCGGACGAGACCGACGAGGGCTTCCTCATGCCCATGCTCGGCGCCCGCATCGGCACCTGCCTGGCCAACGACGAGATCCACTTGGAGAACCTCGTCATCCCCGGCCAGGAGGAGCTCGGCGAGCAGCCCGTGCTCACCTACTACGACCATGTCTTCCCGGTCCGCGGCGGGACCGAGACCCTGCCCCTCCCGCTGTGCATCAAGGCCCAGCACTACCGCCTCGCCTACTGGAAGGTCGCGGACGAGGAACTCAACTTCCGCCGCTTCTTCGACGTGGACACCCTCGTCGCCGTCCGCGTCGAGGAGGAGGAGGTCTTCGACGCCACCCACGCGCTCCTTCTCGAGCTCTACAACGACGGCCACATCGACGGCTTCCGCATCGACCACCCGGACGGCCTCGCCGACCCGCGCGGTTACCTGCGGCGCCTGTCAGCGGCCACGGGCGGCGCCTGGATCGCCGCGGAGAAGATCCTCGAGGGCAACGAGATGCCCCCCGACGACTGGCCGGTCGCCGGCACCACGGGGTACGACGCGTCCTGGCGCATCCACGCCATGCACTGCGACCCGCTCGGCGCCGCCGACACCGGCACCCTGGCCCTCCAGCTGACCGGCGACATCCCCGGCACGCTGCCCGAGGTCATCGACGTCTCCAAGCGGGAGATCACCACGACGAGCCTGTTCGCCGAGGTGCACCGCATCGCCACCCTCGTCAACGACATCTGCCGCCGCGACATCATGCTGCGCGACCACACCTTCCGCTGGATCCGCGAGTGCGTCACCGAACTCGTCATCGCGTTCGAGCGCTACCGCGCCTACGTCGTCCCGGGCGAGGAGGCCGACGAGGAGGCGATCGAGGTCGTCCTGGACGCCGCGAAGAAGGCACGCGCGCGCCTCGACCCGGAGCTGCACGACACCCTCGAGGTGGTCGTCGACCTGGTGCTCGGCCGCGAGGTCGGCGTCGAGGGACACAGCCAGCGCGACCAGCGCGACGAGCTGGTCGTCCGGTTCCAGCAGGTGTGCGGCGCCGTCCAGGCCAAGGGCGTCGAGGACACCGCCTACTACCGCTGGACGCAACTGGTCGCGCTCAACGAGGTCGGCGGCTCGCCGGTCACCTGGAACCTCACCCCCGACCAGTTCCACGAGTGGGCGGCCACGATGGCCGAGGCCTGGCCCGCGACCATGACCTGCGGCACCACCCACGACACCAAGCGCGGCGAGGACGTCCGCTCCCGCATCGGGGTCATCAGCCAGTACGCCTCCGAGTGGCGCGAGATGATCACCGAGCTGCACCCGCTGATGGACGACATCGAAGGCCACACCGAGAACCTGCTGTGGCAGATCCTCGCCGGGACCTGGACCGACAGCGGGCCCATCGAGGAGGACCGCCTCAGCGCCTACGCCCTGAAGGCCGCCCGCGAGCAGAAGCTGTGGACGTCGTGGACGTCCGGGGATACGCAGGCCGAGCAGGCGATGGTCGAGACGCTGGCCGCGCTCCGCACGAACCCGCAGGTCCTCGACGCGTTCGGCCGGTGGTACGAGATGACCGCCGATGCGGTGCGCACGTCGGTTCTGTCGCGCAAGGCCGTCCAGCTGACCTGCCTCGGCGTCGCCGACGTCTACCAGGGCTGCGAGACGCTGCAGAACTACCTGGTCGACCCCGACAACCGGCGCCCCGTCGACTACAAGGCGATGGCCAAGGCCCTCAAGGCGGTTCAGGACGGCGAGCCGAAAGACCTGGCCGCCGAGAAGCTGCTGCTCACCCACCGCATTCTCGAGCTGCGCAAGCGCCGCCCGGACGCCTTCGTCGGCAAGTTCGCGGCCTACCGCCCGCTGCCCACCTCGACCGGGCACGTCATCAGCTACGGACGCGGCGCCAAACCGGACGTCGTGGTCGTCGCCGAGCGGCTGTACCGCACCGTCGACTCCGCCACCGTCACCGAGCACACGGTGGTGCTGCCCCGCGGCAACTGGAGCGACATCCTCACCGGCACCACGTCGCGCGGCGGCTCGGTGACCCTGTCCAAGCTGCTGTCCACCTATCCCGTCGCCGTCCTGGAGCGCACCGATGCCTGATTCCCTCCCCGTCCGCGTCGCGCTGTGGGCGCCGCTCGCTGAGTCCGCCCACGCCGTGGTGGACGGCGAGCGCCTCCCGATGACGCGCGCCTCCGAGATCCCCGAGGAGGCCGGACGGGCGGACGCGTCCGAGGTCTGGATCATCGACCTGCCCGACGGCACCGACTACCTGCTGAGCATCGACGGCGGCGAGCCCCGTCCTGATCCGCGCAGCCGGTGGCAGCCCCACGGCGTCCACGAGGCATCGCGCACGTTCGACGTCAACGCGCACGACTGGTCGGACGACGGCTGGCGCGCCGACGACGTGCTCGGCCACCTCTTCTACGAGCTCCACCTGGGCACCTTCACCCCCGAGGGCACCCTCGACGCCGCGATCGGCAAGCTGGGCTACCTGCGCGACCTGGGCGTCAAGGTCGTCGAGCTCATGCCGGTCGCCGCCTTCCCCGGCGACCGCGGCTGGGGCTACGACGGGGTCGCGCTGTACGCCGTCCAGGAGTCCTACGGCGGCCCCGCCGCGCTGCAGCGGTTCGTGGACGCCGCCCACGCCGAGGGCCTGGCCGTCTGCCTGGACGTCGTCTACAACCACTTCGGCCCGGCCGGGAACTACGCGCCGGTCTTCGCGCCCTACTTCACCGAGAAGCACCACTCCCCGTGGGGCGCCGGGATCAACCTGGACGACGAGTACTCCGCCGGCGTGCGCCGGTTCATCGTCGACAACGCGCTGCATTGGCTGCGCGACTACCACATCGACGCCCTGCGCCTAGACGCCGTGCACGCCCTCACCGACGACTCCGACCACCACATCTTGGCCGAACTCTCCGACGCGGTGAACGCTTGGGAGTCGCTCAGCGGGCACGCCGCGACCCTGATCGCCGAGTCCGACCTCAACGACATCGCGACCGTCACCCCCACCGCCGACGGCGGCCTCGGCATGGACGGCCAATGGGATGACGACATCCACCACGCCCTGCACTCCTACGTCACCGGCGAGACGTTCGGCTACTACGTCGACTTCGGGGGCGCGGGGGCGCTGGCGAAGGCGATCACCCAGGTGTTCGTCCACGACGGCTCGTTCTCCACGTTCCGCGGCAAGGACTGGGGCACCAAGGTCCCCGACTCGGTCGACCGGCGGTCGTTCGTCGCCTTCACCCAGAACCACGACCAGATCGGGAACCGCGCCCTCGGCGACCGCCCCGACGAGCGGCTGCCTCGCGGGGTCATCGCCGCCGGCGAGGCCCTGCTGCTGATCGGGCCGTTCACGCCGATGCTCTTCCAGGGCCAGGAGTGGGGCACGACCAGCCGGTTCCAGTACTTCACCGACCACGACCCCGAACTCGGCCGGCTCGTGAGCCAAGGCCGCACCGACGAGTTCGCGGAGCACGGCTGGGAGGTCATCTACGGCGACGACCTGGTCGTCCCCGACCCGCAGGCCCTCTCCACGTTCGAGGACTCCAAGCTCGACTGGGCCGAGCTGGACGACCCCGATCACCGGGCGTTCCTCGACTTCCACCGCCGGCTCATCGAGCTACGGGAGGGCAACCTCCGCACGGAGGCGTCCGGCGTGTCGGTCGACCACGGCGAGGGCTGGTTCCGCATGGTCAACGGCCCGCTGACCGTGCTGCTCGCCCCGCACGACGACGAGGTGACCGTCGAGGAGGCCCGCGCGTTCGTGGCGGCCCAGTACGGCGACGTCCGCGTCGCCGATGGACGCGTCACCCTCGGCCCGCGCTCGGTGGTCGTCCTCGCAGACTGAGCGAAATCCGACCGCCCGGGGCCGCGATCTGCGACCCTGGTCCCGATCTGGCGCGCCACCCTCGACCACAGACCCCGCTTCAGGGGCGTCCGGTGACGAAGCGGTTACTCTAGAGGCTGCTTCAGCCAGGGAAACGGTCAACGAAAGGGGGTCGGAGTGGGCGTCTTCGACAATCTCGAGCGCAAACTCGAAGGGGTCGTCAACGGCGCTTTCGCCCGCGCGTTCAAGGGCGACGTCCAGCCGGTCGAGCTCACCGCGCGCCTGCAGCGCGAACTCGACACCGAGGCGAAACTGCTCTCGCGCGACCGCAAACTGGTCCCGAACGACTTCGTCATCGAACTCAGCCAGCACGACTACGACCGGCTCACCCCGTACTCCCGCACCCTGAACGCGGAGATCCTCCCGCAGCTCCGCGAGTACGCGTCGAACCAGGGCTACATCTTCAACGGCCCCGTCACGGTGACCTACGAGCTCGACAAGGATCTCCCGACCGGACGCTTCAACGTCGTCAGCGACGCCGTCGCGGTCGTGGACGCCGACCCGGCGAGCACGGGCGTCCTGCGGCGGTCGAACCTCGTCCTCGAGGTGAACAACATCCGGCACCCGCTCATGCCGCCCGGCTTCACGCTCGGCCGGGGCAACGACGCGGACGTCCGCATCAACGACCCGGGCATCTCCCGGCTGCACGCCCGCATCGTCGTCCAGGGCTTCGGGGACGGCCAGCAGATCTCGGTGGAGGACATGGGTTCGACCAACGGGATCCTGGTGGACGGCCAGCGTGTCCGGAACGCCCCGCTGCACGAGGGCTCCCGCATCGAGATGGGTAACACCCGTCTTCTCGTCCGATCATCGGCGTCCGATGTCTGAGCTCGTCGTCCTCGCGCTGAAGTTCGCGTTCCTCGCCCTGCTGTGGCTGTTCGTGCTGTTCGCCGGCAACGTCATCCGCACCGACCTGTTCGGCAAGCGCGTCCCGGCCTCGTCCGTCGCCTCGCCGGAGCCCGTCCGCAAGGATCGCGAGCGCCGGCCAACCCGCGCGGAACGGAAGCTCCCCCAGGTGCTGCGCATCACCCGGGGCGCCCAGGCCGGGCTGACGCTGCCGCTGAACGACTCGCTGCGCATCGGCCGTAGTGAGGACTGCCAGCTGATCCTCGACGACGAGTACGTCTCGACCCGGCACGCCCGCGTCTTCCGCACCGATCACGGCTACGCGGTCGAAGACCTGGGCTCGACCAACGGCACCTACCTCAACGATGCGCGCGTCACGAACGCGATGGCGTTCGGGCTGGGCGACACGCTGCGGATCGGGCGGACGTTGATGGTCCTGGAGAAGTGACCCGATGCCCCTGTCGCTGCGCTACTCAGCTCACTCCGAAGTCGGCCTGGTCCGCAAGACCAACCAGGATTCCGGCTACGTGTCGCCGACGATGCTCATCGTCGCCGACGGGATGGGCGGCGCGGCCGCGGGCGACCTGGCGTCAACCGTCGCGGTCCGCGAGCTGAAGGCGACCGACGAGGCGCTGCCGCGGCTGCTCAAGGACGCCGAGCGGCGTCGGCTGACCGAACCCGAGGACGACGATCCGGTCGCGACCGACCCGGAAGCCACGGCGCCCGACGGCGTCGCCGGGTCGTCCCCGCGCGGGACCGTGCTGCTGGGCCTGTTGGGCTCGGCGCTCGCCCGCGCCAACGACCACCTGGCCGACCTCGCCGACGAGGACAGCGCGCTGGACGGCATGGGCACCACGGTGTGCGGCTTCGTCCTGGCCGACGGACGTGTCGCGGTGGTCAACATCGGCGATTCCCGCGCCTACCTGCTCCGCGACGGCCAGCTGCGCCGGGTGACGCGCGACCACTCGTGGGTGCAGACGTTGGTCGACGAGGGCCGCATCACCGAGGCGCAGGCGCTCGAGCATCCGCACCGCTCGCTGATCCTCAAGGTGCTCAACGGCAACCCGCAGCACCACCCCGACCTGGCGATGCTCGACATCCGCGAGGGCGACCGGCTCGTCGTGTGCTCGGACGGCCTGTGCGGCCTGGTCACCGACCAGCAGATCGCCGAGCTCGTCGGCGACCCCGACCGCGAGGTCGCCATCGACGAGCTGACCGCCCTGGCCCACGAGGCCGGCGGATACGACAACATCACGATCATCGTCGCCGACGTCGTGGACGGGCCGCCGGAGGGCCGGCCCGCCGTGCTGGGGGCCGCCCGCACGATGAAGGTCCCGCACCTCGGGGAGTCCACCGCGCCGCTGCCCGCCCTCGAGGCCGCCGGCCCGGAGGCCGAGGACGCGGCCGCCGCCGAAGCCTCCCCGTCCGGAGCCGCAGGGGGCGCGACCGTCTCGGAGGAGGAGCGCTACGCGCTGCGTGGACGCCGAGGCTTCGGGGGCTGGACCAAGATGCTCGCCGCCGTGCTGGTGCCCCTGCTGGTGCTGGGTCTGGCGGGCTGGGGCTGGTACACCTACACCCAGACGCAGTACTACGTCGGGTCGGACGACGACCTCGTCGCCGTCTACCGCGGCGTCCCCGACCGCATCCTGGGGCGCGACCTCAGCCACGTCGTGAAGACCGACACCACCCGCGTCGGCGACCTGCCGCCCTACTACGCCGAACGTGTCCGGCAGAACATCAAGGTCGAAAACCTGGCCGCCGCCGATTCGACGCTGAGCGAACTGCGCACGAAGGCGACCCGCTGCGTCGCGCAGCGCGAGGCGCGGGCCCGTGCCCAGACGCCGCCGCCGATCCCGTCGCCCAGCCCGAGCCCGGTCACCGCCTCGCCGAGCGTCTCGGCCGGCGCCACGCTCAGCCCCGGTGCCACGGCAAGCGCGTCGCACGCGGCGACCGCCTCGCCGACCCCCAGCCCCACCCAGACCCAGGTGACGACCCCGGAGGACTGCTGACATGGCGGAGGTCATCGTCTACCGCAAACGGGGCTTCGTCTCCCTGCTGATGCTGATGCTCGCGATCGCCTTGTGCTTCGGCGGCTACGCGCTCACGCACCTCAACCAGTACGGCGCCCTGACCGGCGACTGGTTCGTCGTGCCGGCGGCCTTCGGCGGCATCGCTCTGGTCGTGTGGCTCGTCATCGTCTGGCGGCTCCCCTACGCCGACCCTCTGCTGCTGCCGTGCGTGGTGGCGCTGAACGGTATCGGGCTCGCGATGATCCACCGCCTCGACCTGGCGACCGACCCGCCGATGAAGAGCGCGGAGCTCCAGCTGATGTGGGTGGCCATCTCGGCCGCGCTGATGTGCCTCCTCGTCGTCTTCCTGCGCGACCACCGCAGGCTGCAGCGCTACACCTACGTCTGGTTCGTGGCCGGCCTCGTGCTGCTGCTGATGCCGCTGCTCCCCGTCGTCGGCAGCGAGAACCACGGCGCGCGCATCTGGATCCGGATCGGCCAGTTCAGCTTCCAGCCCGCCGAGATCGCCAAGATCATCCTCTCGATCGCGTTCGCCGCCTACCTCACGGAGAAGCGCGACGTCCTCGCGTTGGCCGGTCACCGGTTCCTCGGGATCGACTTCCCGCGCGCCCGCGATCTCGGCCCGATCCTCATCATGTGGGGTGCGAGCCTGCTCGTCCTGGTCTTCCAGAAGGACCTCGGCACCACGCTGCTGTTCTTCGGCCTGTTCGTGATGATGATCTACGTCGCCACCGAGCGGCCCAGCTGGGCGCTGCTCGGCTTCCTGATGCTGATCGGCATGGGCGTGCTGGGCTACACACTGTTCGACCACGTGAAGGTGCGCTTCGGCTCGTGGCTCGACCCCTTCGCGAACTACGACCAGAACCTGCAGGTCATCAACGCCCAGTTCGGCTTCGCCTGGGGCGGGCTGTTCGGCACCGGCTGGGGGCTGGGCCGGCCCTACCTGACGCCGCTGGCGAAGAACGACTTCATCTCCGCGGCGATCGGCGAGGAGCTCGGCCTGTTCGGGTTGTTCGCGGTCATCATGATCTTCGCCCTCATCGTCGCCCGCGTCATGCGGGCCGCGCTGGCCGCCCGCGAGCCGTTCGGCAAGCTGCTGGCCGCCGGCCTGGCGTTCGTGTTCGCGCTGCAGGTCTTCGTGATCATCGGCGGCGTCACCCGGCTGCTGCCGCTCACCGGCCTGACCACCCCGTTCGTCTCGCAGGGCGGGTCGTCCCTGGTCGCCAACTACCTGCTCCTCGGCCTGATGGTGACGATCACCCATCAGGGCCGCCGCCCGCACGTGGACGTCTCCCCCGACGAGTACGTCTCCCTGGCCGGCGACGCCACCCAGTCGATGTCCGCGGTCGCGCCGCGCGGCGCCGTGTCGTCGGCGACGCGGTCCCGGCCCCAGGACGACGTCAACGAGGCGCTCGGGCCGCGTCCCGACCCCGCCGATTTCGAGGCGCCGACCGAGCTCGTCGGACGCGACGGGCAGGGCGCCCCGCGCCCGGCCGCGGGCATGGCAGGTCCCGGCGCGGCCGGTGTCGGAGCAGCCGGGGCGAGCGTGGCGCGTCCGCCTGAGGCCGGCGCGGAGGCGCCCACCGAGGTGGTCGGCGTGGCCGGGCCGAACCGCGACCCGGGGGCGGACGCCCCGACCGAGGTGGTCGGTGGGGCGGGTGCCGCACGCCCCCGGCCCTCGGCGTGGGCCGACTACGACGGGGACGACGGCGAGGCGACCCAGGCGCTCGACCCGGTCGACATCCCCCGCAAGGACGAGGAGGATCCGCGATGAACGGCCCCATCCGCAAGGTGTCGGTGGTGGTGATGATCATGTTTCTCGCCCTGATGCTGAACTCCAGCTACGCGTACGTGTTCCGCACCGACGCGCTCACCAACGACCCCAACAACCGCCGCGTCCGCGACGCCCAGTTCGGCACCGACCGCGGCGACATCCTCGTCGGCAACACCCCGGTCGTCACCAGCAAGCCGTCGAACGACCGCTACGAGTACCAGCGCGTCTACTCCCAGGCCCCGCTGTACGCCCCGGTGACCGGCTACTACTCGTTCCTCTACGGCTCTGCCGGCCTCGAGCAGTCGCAGAACCAGGCGCTCTCGGGCGCCGGCGACGCGCAGTTCCTGCAGCGGATGGTGGACCTGGCCACCGGCAAGAAGCCGACCGGCGCCAGCATCCAGACCACCCTGGACGCCCGCGCGCAGCGCGCCGCCTACCGCGCGCTGAACGGACGCCCGGGCGCGGTCGTCGCCCTCGACTACAGCACCGGGGAGGTCCGCGCGATGGTGTCGACGCCCAGCTACGACCCCAACTCCCTGGCGACGCACGACCTGGACGCGGCCCAGAAGAACTGGACGTCCCTGAACAAGGACTCCGATCAGCCGATGCTGAACCGCGCCGCCAAGAACGTCTACCCGCCCGGCTCGACGTTCAAGGTCGTCACCTCCGCGGCCGCGCTGGAGAGCGGGATGAACGAGAACACCAGCATCCCGGCGCCGGCGTCCTACAAGCTGCCGAACTCCACCGCCGTCATCAAGAACGCCGGCAGCTGCGGCGGGGCCCAGATCTCGCTGAAGCAGGCCCTCCAGGTGTCCTGCAACAGCGCGTTCGCGGGCCTCGGCGTCCGACTCGGCGACGGCGCCATCCGCAAGCAGGCCGAGGCGTTCGGCTTCGGCAAGACCCAGCTGTCCGACATCGGCGCCGTGCCGTCCCGCTTCCCCGAGAAGCCGGACGCGGCCCAGACCGCGATGAGCGCGATCGGCCAGTTCGAGGTGGCGGCCACCCCGCTGCAGATGGCGATGGTCGCCGCCGGCGTAGCCAACGACGGCGTCGTGATGGACCCGTACATCGTCAGCCAGGTGCGGGGCGCCGACCTCAGCGTGCTGAGCACGCGCAGCCCGCGCCAGCTCAGCCGCGCGATGAGCGCGCAGAACGCTCGGCAGCTCAAGGACATGATGATCAACGTCGTCCAGAACGGCACGGGCCGCCGAGCCCAGGTGTCCGGGGTGACGGTCGGCGGCAAGACCGGCACCGCCAAGAGCGACGGCCGTCGACCCCCGTACGCGTGGTTCATCGCGTTCTCCGACAACCCGCAGGTCGCCGTCGCGGTGTTCGTCCAGGACTCCGGCGCCACCACCGCCGAGACCTCCGGCGGCCGCTTCGCCGGTCCCATCGCCGCCGCCGTGATCGAGGCTCTCCGATGACCGGGCAAGGCACGGTGCTGGGTGGCCGCTACGAGCTCGGCCCCGTCATCGGACGCGGCGGCATGGCGCAGGTTCGCCGTGCCCACGACCGCCGGCTGAACCGCGACGTCGCCGTCAAGCAACTCCGTCTCGACCTGGCCAGTGACCCGACGTTCCAGACGCGGTTCCGCCGCGAGGCGCAGGCCGCGGCCGGGCTCAACCACCCGAACATCGTCTCGGTCTACGACACCGGCGAGCAGAAGGACGACGACACCGGCATCGCCGTCCCCTACATCGTCATGGAGTTGGTCGATGGGCTGACCCTGCGCGACCTGCTGCGCGAAGGGCGTCCGATCCTTCCGCAACGCGCGCTGCAGTTCACCCAGGGTGTCCTGAACGCGCTGGAGTACAGCCATAGGGCCGGCATCGTCCACCGCGACATCAAGCCCGCCAACGTCATGCTGACCAACGCCGGCGACATCAAGGTGATGGACTTCGGCATCGCCCGCGCGGTGGCGGACACGTCGTCCACGATGACCCAGACGGCCGCCGTCATCGGCACCGCCCAGTACCTCTCCCCCGAGCAAGCCCGCGGCGAGACCGTCGACACGCGCTCCGACCTCTATTCGGCCGGCACCCTGCTCTACGAGCTGCTCGTCGGACGGCCGCCGTTCACCGGCGACTCGCCCGTCTCGGTCGCCTATCAGCACGTCCGCGAGACCCCGGTCCCGCCGAGCCAGCTCGACGCCGAGATCACCCCCGCGATGGACGCCGTCGTGCTGAAGGCCCTGGCCAAGAACCCGGACGACCGCTACCAGAGCGCCGCCGAGATGCACGCCGATATCGACCGGCTTCTCGCCGGCCTTCCGGTGCAGGCCGAGCTGCCGCGCGAGGACGCGACCGCGGTCATGGGCGCTCCCGCCACCGCGGTGCTGCCCGCCGGGGCCGGCGCAGCCACGGCCGCGGGGCAGCCGGCCCCGACGCCGCTGCCGCGCTCGGGTCAGACGCCGACGTACGCGGAGGTCCCCGTGACCCCCCGCAAGCGCAGCCGGCGCTGGCTCTGGCCGCTGCTGGCCGTGCTGCTGCTGCTGGCGGTCGGGTCCCTGCTGGCGGTCTACTTCATTCCGCAGAACCGCGTCCGCACGGTCACCGTGCCGATCGTGACCGGGCAGCAGCAGGCGACGGCCGAGCAGATCGTCCGGGCGTCCCGACTCGTGCCCGTCGTGACGTCCACGAAGGGCGCGGACGACCAGACCGTCGGCGAGGTGGTCAAGCAGACGCCGGGGGGCAACTCGTCCGCCGAGGAGGGGTCTCAGGTCGCGCTCGTGGTCAACGCCGGGCCCGACAAGGTCATCGTCCCCGCCGGCATGATCGGCCGCGACGTCGACGAGGCGATGGCGTTCGCCAAGCAGAACGGCTTCAGCTCGGTGCGCAAGGTCGCCGCGTCCGACGAGCCGGCCGACGCGACGGCCAACGAGGTGCTGAACGTGAACCCGAGGGAGGGAACGTCGGTGCCCGAGGGGACGACCCTCACGTTCACCTACGCCCGCGGCCAGGCCGAGATCCCGGACGTCTCCGGCTTCAGCGTCCAGGCCGCCGAACGCGCGCTCGATGACGCGGGCTTCACGAACCACTACACCGAGGAGAGCACGAGCCAGCAGCAGGCCGGGACGGTGGTGGGAACCGATCCGGCCAAAGGGTCGAAGCGGGCGAAGTCGACGCGCGTCAAGATCATCGTCGCCAAAGCCCCCGAGTCCCCCAGCCCGTCGCCCTCGACGAGCTCGAGCGATTCCCCGCCGCCGTCCACCTCGACGCCCTCGACCGCGTCCCCCACGCCCACGACCGGAGGCTGAGCCGCGCCGTCAGGAGGCCGCGGCGTCCTGACGGCTCGGAACCGACATCAGCGGGGAGAGTCCCCTCGCCCGCTCGGGCGCGCCGGCGTCGCCGCAGGCCTTCAGCCAGTTGGCGAGCATCTGATAGCCGCCCTCGGTGAGCACGGACTCGGGATGGAACTGCACCGACTCCACCGGCAGCGTCCGGTGCCGGATGGCCATGATGACGCCCGATTCGGTGCGCGCGCTCACCTCGACGTCGTCGGGGACGGTCGCCGGGTCGAGCGCGAGCGAGTGGTACCGGGTCGCGGTGAACGGGTTGGGCAGCCCCTCGAAGACGCCGCGCCCGTCGTGGAACACCGGGGAGGTCTTGCCGTGCAGCACCTCGGGCGCGCGGCCCACCACCCCGCCGAACGCCACGGAGATCGACTGCAGGCCCAGGCACACCCCGAAGATGGGCAGCGTCCCGCCCTGCTCGCGCACCACGTCGACACAGACGCCCGCCGCCTCGGGGGTACCGGGGCCGGGCGACAGGAGGATGCCGTCGAAGCCGCCGGTCCAGCCGTCCTCGCCGAACCGCGGGTCGTCGTTGCGCCACACGTCGACCTCGGCGCCGATCTGGGCCAGGTAGGAGACGATGTTGTAGACGAACGAGTCGTAGTTGTCGACGACCAGGATGCGAGCCATGCCGTCCATGGTGTCACCGCTTCGCGGCGGCCCGCCGCGCGTCCACCGAACCCGCGTAGGCCGGCATGGCCGCCTCGCGGACTCGCTGCACCCGGTAGCCCAACCGGTAGGCGTCCGCGTACTGGCGGAAGACCATCAGCGGCGCGGACGCCTGCAGCGCCCCGTCGAGCCGCACCTGGTCGCCGATCGCCTCGATCACGTAGGGCGGCGCATACGGGACGCCGTGCAGCACGACGGTGTTGCCGACGCACTTGATGCCCGTGCGGCTCGTCACCCGCTGGCCCTGGATCGTCATCGCTTCGGCGCCGCCGCGCCACAGCGCGTCGACGACCGCCTCGATGTCCTGCTGGTGGACGACGAGCAGGGACTCGTTGACGCCCTGGGGGGTGGCGTCGGTCGGCGCGTCGGTCAGCGTGACCCGTACCGCCGGTCCGCGCACCGGACGCGTCCCGGCGGCGGCGGCCGCGGCGGCCAGCTGCGCCTGCGTCGGGCCGGCCACGCTCTGGGAACCCGCGAGCTCGCGCGTCTCGGCCCGCAACTCGCTCAGGCGCCGGCTGAGCTGGGCGTTGTGGTCGGCCTGCTCCTGCACGAGGCGGATGAGATCGGTGTTGCGGTTCGGACGCAGGTCGCCGTCCTTGGCGTTGACGGCGGACGTGGCGATCATCAGCCCGGCGACGAGGCAGGTGGCGGCGGTGAGGATCCGCAGGCCGGCCGAGCGGCGTCCGACGCGTTCGTCGCGCGCCCGGGCCCGGCGCAGGCGGCGCATGGCGCGGGCCCAGGGCTTCCTCACGGCGCCCAGGCTACGCGAGCCTTCGCAATCGCCCGGGGTGACCCGATAACCTGAAGGCCCGTCATCACCGAGGAGAGCGACCTGTGCCTGAGCCGAAGGGTTCCGAATTCGCGGGCAAGAACGAGCCCACCACGCCCGACGACGCCACGACGAAGCCGGCGTCCGCGGCCCGGCCCGACGGCGTCCGGCCGCAGGACCACAAGTCCAAGGCGGGGTCGTCCGACACGCGCAAGCCGGCGAGCGAACCCGCCGGCCGCACGGTCACGAGCAGCAAGGACGACGCGACCACGCAGCCCGTCGTGACCAAGCGGCCGCGCCGCCGCCCGGCTCTGGTCGACACTCGAGCCTGGGTGCCGCCGACGTTCATCACCCTGGGCCTGCTCGGCGTGCTGTGGCTGGTGGTCTACTACCTGGCCGGCTACATGATCCCGTTCATGGCCACGCTAGGCCCCTGGAACCTCGCCGTCGGCATGGGCCTGATGGCCGCCGCGTTCGCCGTCGCCACCCTCTGGAAATAGCGCCTCGCCGGCGGTTCATCCGTCGCCACGTCCCCGCCGGGGGACGTGGAGGTCCTCCCGTTACATGCAGGTCCGTTCGAGGATTAGCGTGCGGGCGTCCGGGCATCGGGCCCGGCCAGAAACGGAGACTCCCGTGAGGACCAACCACCCCATCATCGGCCTCGCCGCCCTCCTGCTGTTGGGCGGCTGCGCCGCGCAGCCCCAGGCCGGCGCGCCTGTCCCCGCCCCCGCGGACGCCGCGGCGACCGGCCCGTCGAGCGCCGCCCCCACCACGACCCAGGCGAGCATGCCCGCCTCGACGTCGAGCGCCGGCACTCCCACCGTCGAGGCCACCGAAACCGCCAGCAGGACGGGCACCCCGGCCGCGACCGCGTCGGTGAAGACCCGCGTCCTGCGACTCGACCCCTGGAAGGACAAGACCGCCCTCAAGCACGCGGTCACGGTCCGCTTCCGCTCGGGGTCGTGCATGGGCTCGGCGCTCACNGCCCCAGGCCGGCGCGCCTGTCCCCGCCCCCGCGGACGCCGCGGCGACCGGCCCGTCGAGCGCCGCCCCCACCACGACCCAGGCGAGCATGCCCGCCTCGACGTCGAGCGCCGGCACTCCCACCGTCGAGGCCACCGAAACCGCCAGCAGGACGGGCACCCCGGCCGCGACCGCGTCGGTGAAGACCCGCGTCCTGCGACTCGACCCCTGGAAGGACAAGACCGCCCTCAAGCACGCGGTCACGGTCCGCTTCCGCTCGGGGTCGTGCATGGGCTCGGCGCTCACCGGCCGTAAGGACGCCTTCCGCTGCGCCCTGGACAACGGCCTCCTCGACCCCTGCTTCGCCAAGCCGGGCTCGAACGGCCGCAGCTTGATGTGCCTGACCGGCGGCAGGAAGCCCTGGGCGCGAGCCGACGGCGTGCGGAACGTGACGCGGGATCAGAGTGGGCCGAGCGCCCCCGTCTGGCTGCACCTGGCCAACGGCGCCCAGTGCCTTCCGGCCTCCGGCGCCGGGCCGAAGGGCCTGCCGCGGTTCCCGTACTGGGCCGGTTACTGCTTGGGTGGCCCCTACCGCGACAGCAAGACCTGGCGCGCCACCGAGGACGACGGCAAGAACGCGCTCTACCCGTTGCTCTCCGACCACAAGGGCGGCTGGCTGGCCGCGGTGGAACAGACTCCGGGCAAGGTCACGCTCGTCCCCGTGGCCCGGGCGTACCGCTGACCCAGCACCTCGCAAAAACGCCGAACGCGCCTCCCGAATGGGGGCGCGTTCGCGTCAGGGGGCTGCTAGCTGTGCGGCTTGAGCAGCGGGAAGAGGATCGTCTCGCGGATGCCGGCGCCGGTGAACAGCATGATCAGCCGGTCGATGCCCAGCCCGACCCCGCCCATCGGCGGGGCGCCGAACTCGAGCGCGTTGAGGAAGTCCTCGTCCAACGACATCGCCTCGGGGTCGCCCTTGGCTGCCAGCAGCGACTGCTCGGTGAACCGCTCGCGCTGGATGACGGGGTCGATGAGCTCGGAGAAGCCGGTGCCCCGCTCCAGGCCGCCGATGATGAGGTCCCAGGCCTCGATGAGGCCCGGCTTGTCGCGGTGCGGACGCGCCAGCGGTTGCGCGATCGCCGGGTAGTCGCAGACGAACGTCGGCTGGAGCAGCCCCGGCTCGACGATCTCCCCGAACAGTTCCACCGCCAGCTTGTCGGCGCCCCAGCCGGGGTCGAACTCGATGTCGCGCTCGGCGGCGACCTGCTGCAGCTCGGCCAGCGGGGTTTCCAGGGAGATCGTCCGGCCGAGCGCCTCGGACAGCCCGTCGTACAGCGGCAGCCAGCGCCACTCGCCGTCCAGGTCGATCGTGCCGTGCGGCGTCTCGATCTGCCGCGAGCCGACGGCGTCCGCCGCGTCCAGGATGATGCGACGCAGCACCTCCGCGACACTCGTCTGACCGGCCCACGCCTGGTAGTACTCCAGCATCGTGAACTCGGCGCTGTGCGTGGAGTCGATGCCCTCGTTGCGGAAGATGCGGCCCATCTCGTAGACCTTGTCGGTGCCGCCCACCATGGCGCGCTTGAGGTAGAGCTCCAGCGCGATCCGCAGCGTCATGTCGATGTCGAACGCGTTGAGGTGGGTGGTGAACGGACGCGCCGCGGCGCCGCCGTGCACGAGCTGCAGGATCGGGGTCTCCACCTCGAGGTACCCCTCGCGGTGCAGGGTCTCGCGGATGCTGCGGGTGATCGCGGCGCGGGTGCGCACCATCTGGCGCGCCTCGGGACGCACCACCATGTCGGCGTAGCGCTGGCGGACCCGGGCCTCCTCGGACAGGTCTGCGTGCAGGTTCGGCAGCGGACGGAGCGCCTTGGACGCCATCTGCCAGCCCGTCGCCATCACGGACAGCTCGCCGCGGCGCGACGACACCACGCGGCCGGTCACGGAGACGAAGTCGCCCAGATCGGTGTCCGCCTTCCAGGCGTCCAACGCCTCCTGGCCGACCTCGTTCAGCGACAGCATGACCTGCAGGCGCTCGCCGTCTGCGTCCTGACCGAACTGATCGGCCAGCGTCGCGAAGCAGAGCTTGCCGGTGTTGCGCTGGAAGATGATGCGGCCGGCGACGCTGACGACGTCGTCGGTCTCCTCGCCCTGCTCGAGGTGCCCCCAGCCCTCGCGGATCTCGGCCAGCGAGTGCGTGCGGGGCACGCTGACGGGGTAGGCGTCACGTCCGGCGGCGAGCAGGCGCTCACGCTTGTCGCGTCGTACCTGCATCTGCTCCGGGACGGAGGCGTGCTGGTCGGACGGCTGGACGGGACGGTTCTCACTCACCCGGCAAGCCTACCGAGATCGGCCGCGCGGGCCGAACTAGCCCTCGTCGGTGCCCTTCAGGATGCGGACCAGATCGGCGACGCCGTCGAGCACGGTGTTGGGCCGGTACGGGAACTTTGTGATCGACTCCTTCGACGCGACCCCGGACATCACCAGGATCGTGTGCAGCCCTGCCTCCATGCCGGCGACCATGTCGGTGTCCATCCGGTCGCCGATCATGGCGGTCGACTCCGAGTGGGCCTCGATGCGGTTCATCGCCGAGCGGAACATCATCGGGTTGGGCTTGCCGACGATGTAGGGCTCGCGCCCGGTCGCGGCCGTCAGCATCGCCGCGACGGCGCCCGTGGCGGGGACGACGCCGTGCGTCCCGGGACCGTTGGCGTCCGGGTTCGTCGCGACGAACCGGGAGCCGGAGAGGATCAGCCGCGTCGCGATGGTCAACGACTCCCACGACAGCGTCAGCGACTCGCCCAGCACCACGAAGGCCGGGTCGATGTCGGTCATCACGAAGCCGGCCTCGTACAGCGCCATCGTCAGGCCGGCCTCGCCGATGACGAACGCGGTCTTCTCGCCGGGCTGGTTCTTCAGGAAGTCGGCCGTCGCCATCGCGGACGTCCAGATCCGCTCCTCCGGGACCGGGATGCCCGAGCGGTGCAACCGCGCGGCCAGGTCGCGGGCGGTGAACGTGGAGTTGTTGGTGAGCACCAGAAAGGGCGTGTCCGTGGTCAGCCAGTGCTCAATGAGTTCGGTCGCCCCCGGCAGCGGCGTTGACCCGTGGACGAGGACGCCGTCCATGTCGGTCAGCCAACTGTGAATCTCGCGCAGCTGATGCATCCGCGGCTCCGTCCGTCGCGCGCGGCCCGAGCGGGCCGCGTCCTTCGCCCTTGTCTATCGCGCTCCGGTGAACATTGCGAGACAAACGCGGGCACGCCGAGAGATTGTCACCGGGACGCCGCCGGCCGGGCGCCCGCCCCTCGTTGAAAAGTCAAGCAGTGGCGAGCTACTACTGTTCGCCGTGGGTCCGCGGCGGCCCGTCCACCGAGGAGGAGAGAGGTTCCGTGACGACGTCACACGACGAACACGCCCCCCGGGGCCACGTGCTCCTACGCTGGGCCGTCTTCTGCCTCGGGGTGTTCCTCATGTCGCTGGGCATCGCCGTGTCGATCCGCTCCAACCTCGGGACGTCCGCCATCTCGTCGGTGCCCACGGTGCTCGCCGCCGCGACCCCGGTCACGATGGGGCAGTACACGATCGCGATGAACCTGCTGTTCCTCGTGATCGAGGTGCTGCTGATGGGCCGCTCCTTCCCGCTCATCCAGCTCACCCAGATCCCGATCGCGGTGCTGTTCGGCACGCTGTGCGACGTCTCGCTGGGCCTCGTTCAGTGGATCTCCCCCGGCACCTACCTCGAGCAGTGGGCGTGGGCGCTCCTGGGGACGCTGCTCCTCGGGATCGGCGTCTACACCGAGATCACGCCGCGCGCCGGGCTCATGCCGGGCGAGGGCGTGGTGCTGGTGATCTCGCGCAAGGCGAAGATCCGGTTCGGCACCATGAAGCAGTTCTTCGACTGGGCGCTGGTGGCGATCTCCGTGGTGCTGTCGCTGCTGATGCTGGGACGCCTCGTGGGCGTCCGTGAGGGGACGGTCGCGGCGGCCTTCCTCGTCGGCGGCGTGGTCAAGCTGTGCCAACGGTTCGCCCGCTCGCTCCGGCGCCGCCTCGCCTCCGACTGACCGCACGGCCCTGCCCGGCGCACCGAGGACGCCCGCCCCGACCGGCGCGTCCCGGGCGGGCGCTGCGGAGGCAGGGTTCTAGGGTGCTGGGGTGAACTTCTCCCGACGCGCTGCCCTGCTAGCCACGCTCGGGTTGGCGGCGGCCGGTTGCACCAGCCGGGCGGCATCGACCCCCGGCGCACCGTCCCCGTCCCCCGCCGGCGCGGCCCCGTCGTCCTCCCCCGCGCAGGCGCCGAGCGCGTCGACCGCCCCGGCACCGGCCGACCCGCTGCCCGCCGGCGTGGTTAACGCGTTGATCTTCGGCACGGATTCGCGTACCCCCGGCGCGAACAGGTTCGACACGGTCGCGCGCAGGCCGTCGACACCGCCGCGGGCGAACGCCGAGTTGATCTTGCCGCTGCCCGCCGGCGTGGTTAACGCGTTGATCTTCGGCACGGATTCGCGTACCCCCGGCGCCTTCACCGGCAACGCGGACGCCCTGGTCCTGGCCCAGCTGTCGGCCGACCGCACGCGCGTCACGCTGGTCTCGATCACCCGGGACTCCTACGTGCCGATCGCCGGCGGCGGCCGCGGCAAGATCAACTCGGCGTTCGCCCGCGGCGGTGTCGACGGCCTGCGCGCGACCGTGTCGAACCTGTTCGGCGGCCTGCCGATCCAGATCACCGCGCAGACCGACTTCACCGACTTCGTCCTGATCACCCGCCTGCTGGACGGTTTCGCGGTCGCGAACAAGGTCACGTCCTCGGTGCGGAGCTCGGTCACCGGGGCGGTGACCCGCTTCCCGGCCGGACGCCTCGTGCTGCACGGCGCCGATTGGCTGATCTACGCCCGGCAGCGCAAGGGCCTGCCCCGCGGGGATCTCGACCGCTCGGAGCGGCACCGCGCCGTGCTGACCGGCATGCTCGACCAACTGCACGCGATCGCCGCCCAGGGCCCGGCGCGGTTCACCCAACTGGCCACCTCGCTGGGCCCGAAGGTGCGCCTCACCGGACCGGTCCAGCCCGCGGAACTCCCCCGCCTGGCCGGGCTGCTGAGGAACCTGGACGCCGGAGCGGTCACCTCGCTGATGGTCCCGGTGGCGCGGTACGCCACCGTCAAGGGCGCGTCGGTGAACATCCTCGACGACGCCCGAACGGCTGCGCTCGCGGCCGGGCTCCGTGCCGGGGACGTCAGCGGCTACCTCAGCAGGTACGGCCGCGGCTAGGACCTCCCGCCCGGGCGGGTCGCGGTGACGATTTGGTGGCGCGGGTCGCTAATGCGCGCCGCGGCGGGTTAACTGGGGCCATGAAGAAGCTCATCAACGACGCCGACACCGTCGTCGGCGATGCCCTGCGGGGAATCGAAGCCGCTCACTCGGACCGCGTCCGAGTCGATCACGAGCACCACCTGATCATCCGCGCGGACGCCCCCGTGAAGGGCAAGGTCGGCCTCGTGTCCGGCGGCGGCTCGGGGCACGAGCCGATGCATGGCGGGTTCGTCGGGCGCGGCATGTTGGACGCCGCCTGCGCCGGCGAGGTGTTCACCTCCCCCGTCCCCGAGCAGATGCAGGTCGCGACCGCCGCCGTCGACGGCGGGGCGGGCGTCCTGCACATCGTGAAGAACTACACCGGCGACGTCATGAACTTCGAGATGGCGGCCGAGATGGCCGCCGAGGAGGCGGACGTCCGGGTCGAATCCGTGGTCGTCGACGACGACGTCGCGGTGACCGACTCCCTCTACACGGCCGGACGCCGCGGCGTCGGCCTGACCGTCCTGCTGGAGAAGATCGTCGGCGCGGGCGCCGAGGAGGGTCGCGACCTCGACGCGATCGTCGAGCTGGCCAAGAAGGTCAACGGCCAGGGCCGCTCGCTGGGGCTGGCGCTGACGTCCTGCACGGTTCCGGCCGCGGGAAAGCCCACCTTCGACCTCGGCGAGGACGAGTTCGAGCTCGGCATCGGCATCCACGGAGAGCCGGGCCGCGAGCGCAAGAAGCTGGCGCCGGCGTCCGACATGGCGCAGATGCTGGTCGAGCCGATCCTGGCCGACCTCGAATTCGGCGGCGACGTCATCGCGATGATGAACGGCATGGGCGGCACCCCGCTGCTCGAGCTGTACCTGATGTACGGCGAGGTCACGAAGATCCTCGAGAAGGCCGGCGTGAAGGTCGCACGCAACCTGGTCGGCAACTACATCACCTCGCTGGAGATGGCCGGCTGCTCGCTGACCCTGCTGAAGGCGGACGACGAGCTCCTCAAACTCTGGGACGCTCCGGTGAACACCCCCGGCCTGAGGTGGGGGTGCTGATGACCGCGCTCACCGCCGACAAGGCCGCCGCCTGGATGGCCGACTTCGCGGCGTCCATCGCCGAGAACGCCGAGCTGCTGACCGATCTCGACCGCCAGATCGGCGACGCCGACCACGGCTCGAACATGAACCGCGGCATGAAGGCCGTCTGCGCCCTGGGCTCCGAATTCCCGGACGCTCCGGCGCTGCTGAAGAAGGTCGGCATGACCCTGGTGAACTCCGTGGGCGGCGCTTCCGGCCCGCTGTACGGGACGTTCTTCCTCCGCCTCGCCAAGGAGTTGCCGAGCAGCGGCGACGCGACCCCGGAGGTCTGGGGCAAGGCGCTCCGCGCAGGCCTGCAGGGCATCCTCGACCGCGGCAAGGCGAAGGTCGGGGACAAGACGATGGTGGACGCCCTGACCCCGGCCGTCGATGCGTACGACGAAGCCGTGACGGGCGGTGCGGAGTTCGGGCAGGCGCTGCAGGCAGCCGCCGCGGCGTGCGCCGAGGGCCGCGACTCGACGGTCGACCTGGTCGCCCACAAGGGCCGGGCGTCCTACCTCGGCGAGCGGAGCAAGGGCGTGCAGGATCCGGGGGCGACCAGCGTCACCCTGCTGCTCGAGAGCGCCGCGAGGACGCTCGCCTGATGGTCGGCTTCGTCGTCGTCTCGCACTCGCGAGCGCTCGCGCGCGCCGCCGTCGCTCTGGCCGAGGAGATGGTCCCCGCTGAGCGGCGCCCCCGCGTGGAGGTGGCCGCGGGTCTCGACGAGGACACCCTCGGCACGGATGCCGAGGCGATTTCCACCGCTCTCGAGTCCCTACTCGGCGGCGACGACCCCGCCGACGGGGTTCTGGTGGTGCTCGATCTCGGCAGCGCGATCCTCTCGGCCGAGATGGCGCTGGAGTTCGTCGACCCCGACGTCGCCGCGCGCGTGCGCCTCTCCCCGGCGCCGCTCGTCGAGGGGCTCATCGCGGCGTTCGTCACAGCCTCGACCGGGGCCGGCCTGGACGCCGTCGCCTCCGACGCCGAGGGCGGGCTCCGCGCGAAGCAGGAGCACCTGGGGGCGCAGGACGCGCCGGTGTCCGAGGAGCCGGACGGCGAGGCGTCCGAGGAGGGCGAACTCACCTGGAGCGCCACCCTGAGCAACCCACACGGCCTGCACGCACGGCCGGCGGCGGTTCTCGTGCAGGCGCTCAGCGACGCGGACGCCGACGTTCAACTCACCGATGTCACCAACGGCAACGGGCCGGTGCCGGCGGCCAACATGCTCATGCTGACCACCCTGGACGCGCGCAACGGCGACGAGCTGCGCGCCACGATCACCGGCCCGGACGCCGCCCAGGCGCGCGACGCGTTGCAGGCCTGGGCGGACGGCGGCTTCGGGGAGGCGCCGCAGGGGTGAGCCCGCGGCCGTCCGTCAGGCGAACGGCTGGGAGGCCCGGTCGAGGTCGGCGATGTCGCCGGCCGTGAGCGTCAGTTCGGACGACGCGACGAGCGGCGCGAGCTGCTCCGGCGTCCGCGCGGACGCGATCGGTGCCGTGACGCCCTTGGCGAGCAGCCAGGCCAAGGCGACCGTGGCTGGCTCGACGTCGTGGCGACCGGCGACCTCGGTCAGGGTGGTCACCAGGGCGAACGCGTCGTCGGTGGCGCTGGCCTCGAGGAAGGACGCCCGGGCGGTGCCCGCGATGTCCTCCTTGCTGCGGTACTTTCCGGTCAGCAGGCCGGACGCCAGCGAGAAGTAGCTGAACACCGCGAGGCCGTTCGCCTCGGCGATCGCCCGGTAGCCGCCCTCGAAGTCGGCGCGGTGCGCCAGCGAGTACTGCGGCTGGATCGCGACCGGGACGGCCACGCCCGCGGACGTCGCCGCGTCGATCCAGGCCTGCTCGCGCTCCGGGCTCAGGTTCGACAGCCCGATGTTGCGCACCAGGCCGTCCTTGACGAGGCCGCCGAACGTGGCCGCCAACTCGTCCGGCGACTGGGACTCGTCGTCGTAGTGGGCGTAGTAGAGGTCGACGTGGTCGGTGCCCAGGCGCTGCAGCGACTCCTGCAGGGCGGCGCGGACGTTGTCCGCGGCCAGGCCCTGGTGCTTCGGGTGCGAGCCGACCTTGGTCGCCAGGAAGACGTCGTCGCGGCGCCCCGTGCGCTGCAGCCACCTGCCGATCACGCTCTCCGACTCGCCGCCGGAGTTGCCTTCGGCCCACGCCGAGTAGACGTCGGCGGTGTCGATGTGCGTGCCTCCCGCGTCGACGAAGGCGTCCAACACCGCGAAGGACTGATCGTCATCGGTCGTCCAGCCGAAGGTGTTGCCGCCCAGGGCCAGGGGAAGTCCGTCGTGCAGCGTGTTCGTCATCGGTCGTGCTCCTTCACTCGTCCGTTCAGGGTTCCGGTAGCGACAGCGCTGGGCGCTCGCCCGCTATTCCCCGGCACCGCCCTCGGCGGCGGGTCGATCCGCGACACCGGCGCCGGTCCCCGACGGCAGGGCGACGTGGAGGCGCAACGCGGCGGCCGCGAGGCGGGCCGCCTCGACGCTGCCGAACGTCTCGTGGAAGTCGGGGTCGGTCTCGTACAGCGCGGCCATGCCGCGGACCATGGCCGCGGAGCGGTCGCGATCGCCGGCGTGCGTGGGCGTCCCCGGGATCTCCGCGAACCAGGACAGGTGGGTCGCCGCGTGATCCTGGGCTGCGGGCGAGTCCGGCGGCACTCCCGCGCCTTGGAGTTCTGCCCAGCGCCCAAGCAGCGTCTCGGCCCTCGCCTTCCATTCCCGTTGCTGCCCGGGGCCTTTGGCGTGCCACCAGCGATTGGACGCCTCGAAAGCTTCCCGTCCCCAACGGCGCACCACCTCCTGCTCGTACCGGTCGTTGAAACCCTCGAGCATGACGTCCATGCGCGGCTCGCGGCCCTCCCGGCGCCTCCGGACGGTGTGCTCCACCGCTCGGATGCGCCGGTCGAGGGCGTCACGTTCGGCGGCGAGAGACTCGAGGTGGGCGACGAGGGCCTCGATCTCCGCCTCCGTCGTCGTGTCGGCGGCCAGGATGTCCGCGATCAGCCGCAACCCCATGCCCGCCTCGCGCAGCAGCAGGATGCGCTGCAGCCTCGCCACCGCGGCCGATCCGTAGTAGCGATACCCGTTCGTCCCGATCCGGTCGGGTTCGAGCAGGCCGATCTGGTGGTAGTGCCGCAGCGTCCGCCCGCTGATCCCGGCGCGGTCGGCCAGCTCGCTCACGGTCCACTCCACGGCCGCTCCTTCGTTTCGTCGGACGTGCTCAGTCTGCCGAGCCGGGCACCAGGCCGAGCCGAGGCAGGGCGACGTCGAGGACGTCGGCCGCGGGAGCGTGGACGGCGGCGGCCGCGGTCGAGCCGGTCTCCTCCAGGTAGGCCCGGACGAGCCGCGCGCCCGCCGCGTACCCGGCGCCGGTGGGCAGCCCGACCGGCCGGCCACCGAACAGCCGCGCGCTGGCGTCCCCGAGCACCCAGGCGGTGAAGTCGGCCATGCCGGTGACGCCGAGCCCGGAGGCGACCTTGGCCAGCACCGCGTCGTCGGTCCGCGTGCGCTCGCTGACGAAGTGCGTGGCGCCGACCGGGCCGTACAGCTCGGAGGCGAAGGTGTCGGCGAGGCCCTCGGCCACGACGTGCTCGCCCACGGTCACCGTCGCGGGGTCCCAGATGACGCCGCCCGGCGAGTAACGCACGTTGTGGTGCAGCTCGTGGGCCACGAGCGCCTCCAGCCTGTCGAGCACCTGCGGGTGGGGCCAGATGGTGATGGCGATGAAGCCACTGATGCCCCCGAACGCGGAGAGCCCCTGGATCTCGGTCATGAAGTGGTCGCTCGTCGGGTCGCCGAGGAGCAACAGCAACCGCAGATCGGGCACGGCCAGGCCAGGCACGGCGGCGGTCAGCGCGGCGATGCTGTCGTCCAGCGCCTGCCGCGCCCGCTGCCAGACCCGGGCGCCCTCGAGCGCGTCGAGACCCACCCGCAGCCGCGCGTCGACGGCGTCCGTGCCCTCGAACGGGAAGCCGAAGCTCTGCCGGTGGACCTCGGCCAAGTCGACCCCGCCGGGGATGAAGTGGTACATGCCCGCCAGGGGCGCCCACAGTTCGCGCACCGCCTCGGCCCGGACGGACGGCGGCGCGTCCAGCACCTGTCGCATGGCCGCCGCGCTGTCGATGATCGAGATGGTCATGCCGGCGACGCTAGACGTTGACGTGACGGCAAGGTCAAGCGCCGGCATCCGACGCTATTCCGGATCGGCCGGCGGGATGCGCACCTCGAGGGCCTCCTGTTCCACCGTGCACACCAGCTGGCGGACGGCGCCGATGGTGTCCCCGTCGATCTGCGCCTCGATGGGCTTGCGGGCCCGGACGGTCACCTTCTTGCATTGCGTGCGCTTCAGTTCGCCGTGTCCACGGCGGCCACGGGTCAGGATGTTCAGCGCGACAGCACCCCAGCCCAGCGGCCCGCGGGGCGCGACGAACAGCACGTCGATGAGGCCGTCGTCGAGCAGCGCCTCGGGCATGATCATCACGCCGCCCTGGATCTGCCCGACATTGCCGATCAGCACGGTGCGGGCGTGCTGGCTGTTGTGCTGCGCGCCGTCGGCGTCCGCCCAGACGCGAAAGCCCTTGTTGAACAGGTTCTTCGCCCCGGCGACCACATAGGCGAGCCAGCCCACCTTGGCCTTCAGCGTGTCGTCGGCCGTGGCCATGATGTCGGCGTCCAGCCCGAGGCCGGCCATCACCAAGAACACCTCGGGGTCACGGTCGTCGGCGGTGATGTGGCCGACGTCGATCTTGCGGGTTCCCCCGCTGAACACGGTGTCCACGGCGTTCTCCAGGTCGAGCGGGGTGGCCAGCGCGCGGGCCAGCAGGTTGCCCGTCCCCATCGGCACCAGCCCCATGGGGACGCCGCTGCCCCTCAGCGCCTCGGCCACCGAGCGGATCGTCCCGTCGCCGCCCACCGCGATCACCAGTTCCGCGCCGTCCGCCAGAGCCTGCTCGGCCTGCCCGGTGCCGGGGTCCTCGATCGTCGTCTCGTGGAACACCGGTTCGGGCCAGCCGTAGTCGGACGCCGTCCGGCGCACCAGGTCGCGGGCCGCGTCTCCCCCATCGTCAAACTTCGAGGGGTTGATCACTGCGGCCCAGGGTCCGGGCGTGAGCGCGTCGTCGGTCATGGCGCGACAATAGCTTCCCCGCGCGGCACCCCAGCTCTCACGGCGACAGGACGAGGAAGATCGCCGGCATCGCCACCACCGCGACCAGTGTCGTCAAGGACGTCATGAACGCCGACACCTCGACGTCGAGGCCGGCCTCGCCCGTGAAACCCGTAACCATCGCCGCCATCGGCGCGAAGAACACCATGCACAGCACGACCTTCACCGGCGCATCCAGCGGCAGGGCGAACCACACCACGAGCGCGAACAGCAGCGCGAAGCCGTAGCGGTAGCCGAGGTAGCGGGCCGCCGTGGCGTACTTGGCCGGAGACAGCACGACCTCCAGCCCGATGCCGATCATGAGCATCGCCAGGAAGGTGTTGGCCCCGCCGACCGTGGACGTGAACGCGATCACCGGCGGCGGCAGCGCCACGTCCAGCAGCCGCAGGATCAGCAGCGCCAGGTACGTATCGAACACCGCCGAGCTGAACACCTGCCGGACGAACTTCGCGACCGTCACTCGCAGCTGCGGTCGCGCCCACATCAGCCCCCAGCCGTAGCCGATCCCCGCCGAGACCAGGGAGTTCCCCAGGTCGAACAGCGCGGTCAGCACGATGGCCTGGGGCCCAGCGAACGTCGCGACGTAGGGCATCGCGAACAGGCCGATGTTGTAGTTGGGCACGTTGATGACCCCGAACGCCTGGGCCGGACGCCCCCGGCGCCGCTCGAGCGCCCCCACCGCCACCTGCTGGCTCAGGACCGCCGCCGCTCCGATAACGCAGAGGAGCAGCAGCCCGGGGGTGAGGTGGAACTCGTTGAAGCTGGTGATCAGCGCGCACGGCAGCGTGATGCGCAGGACGACGCGGGAGATGGTCGGAAAGTCGTCGAGCGAAACCCAGCCCAGCCGCTTGATGCCGTACCCCATGCCGATGATCGCGATGAGCACCGCGGCCCGCACGAACACCTCGCCCATGTGATCCTCCCGAGCGCTCACCCTAACCATTGCCATCAGTGCAGTCGGACGCGTCCGCGGTGAACGTTCGCCCGCCGCGGCGTCCCGGAGCTTGTGAGTGAGCACTCACTCACTAGAATCGTCCGCGGCCTATCCTCCCGCCACCCCATCGGGCGGCTCAGCGCCGCCGACGAAAGACCGTTCGCCCCCACCACTCCTGGAGTCCCATGTCCCGCGCCGCCGGCCATCTTGGACGCCACCCGCCCCCTGCTGCTCGAGCACGGCCTGGCGACGTCGACCCGGCAGATCGCCGCCGCCTGCGGCATCGCCGAGGGCACGATCTTCCGGGTCTTCTCCTCCAAAGAGGAACTCATCGCCGAGGTCGTGGCCACCGAGGCGTCCGCGGCGCCCGTCGTCGGGCGTCTGCAGAAGCTGGATGGCACCGATCTCGCCGGCCTCGTCGAGGGCATCATCCGCGTGCTCACCGCGCGCTCGCGCGAGCTGCGCAGCCTGCTCGCCCTGCGCCACCACCCCTCCATCCGGGGCGAGGGCGGCTGCCGCCGCCCGCCGGCGCGCGAAACCCGCATCGCCGAGACCATCGAGGCCCTCCTCCTCCCCCACGCGGACGCCCTGAGCGTCCCGCCGCGCCAGGCCGCCCGGGCCATCGAGGCGTTGAGCATCGGCGCCTCGTTCCTCTCGGCGAGCACCGACACCACCGAACAGACCCCGGCCGACCTGGCCGCCATCCTGCTGACCGGCTTCTCGAAGGAAACCCCATGCTGATCAGGCTTCTCCGCCGCTTCCTGAGGCCGTACACCGGCCTCATCGCGATGGTCTGCGTCCTGCAACTCGTGCAGGTCGCCGCGTCGCTCTACCTCCCGTCGCTCAACGCGGCCATCATCGACCAGGGCGTCAGCCGCGGCGACACGGGCTACATCGGCCGCACCGGACTGCTGATGCTGGGCGTGACGCTGGTGCAGGTCGCCGGCCAGATCGGCGCCACCTACTTCGGCGCCAAGACCGCCATGTCGTTCGGGCGCGACGTCCGCGCCGCGATCTTCGACCGCACCCTCGACTTCTCCACCCGCGAGATGAACACGTTCGGCGCGCCGTCCCTGATCACCCGCACCACCAACGACGTCCAGCAGGTGCAACAGCTGGTGCTGATGAGCGCGATCATGATCGTCAGCGCGCCGATCATGATGGTCGGCGGCATCGTCATGGCGCTGCGCGAGGACGTCGGCCTGTCGTGGATCATCGCCGTCGCCGTCGCGTTGCTCGCCGGCATCGTGGGCGCGATCGTCGTGCAGGCGATGCCGCTGTTCAAGCAGATGCAGGTGCGTACCGACAACCTCAACCGCGTGCTCCGCGAACAGATCAGCGGCCTGCGCGTCATCCGGGCGTTCGTGCGCGAGCCCTACGAGAGCGAACGGTTCGCCAAGGCCAACGGCGAGCTCACCGACACGTCCCTGCGGGTCGGACGCCGCATGCTCACGATGATGCCGACGGTGATGTTCATCATGAACGCGTCCTCGATCGGCGTGATGTGGTTCGGCGGCCTCCGCATCGACGCGGGCCAGATGCAGGTGGGCCAGCTCACCGCGTTTCTGCAGTACCTCATGCAGATCCTGATGTCGGTGATGATGAGCACGATGATGCTGATGATGGCGCCCCGGGCCAGCGTCTGCGCGGGCCGCATCCAGGAGGTCCTCGGCACCGAGTCCACCGTCGTCCCCGCGGCCGATCCGGTCACGTCCCTCGATCACGCCGGTGCGATCGAGTTCGACCACGTCACGTTCCGCTACCCGGGCGCCGAGCACGCCGTCCTCGACGACGTCAGCTTCTCCGTCCGGGCCGGGCAGACCACGGCCATCGTGGGCTCCACCGGCGCCGGAAAGTCGACGATGGTGAACCTGATCCCGCGGCTGATGGACGTCACCGGCGGCCGCGTCCTGATCGACGGGGTGGATGTCCGCGAGCTCGATCCCGACCTGCTGTGGAGCCGCATCGGCCTCGTCCCGCAGAAGGCCTACCTGTTCACCGGAACGGTCGCCTCCAACCTCGAGATGGGACGCCCCGGCGCCACGAAGGAGGACATGTGGCACGCGCTGAAGGTGGCCCAGGCGGACGACTTCGTCGCCGCGATGCCCGAGAAGCTGGACGCCCCGATCGCCCAGGGCGGCACGAACGTCTCCGGCGGGCAGCGTCAGCGGCTGTCGATCGCCCGCGCCCTCATCAAGCGCCCGGACGTCTACGTCTTCGACGACTCGTTCTCGGCCCTCGACGTCGGCACCGACGCCCGCCTGCGGGCGGCTCTCTCCCCCGAGACCCAGGACGCCGCGGTCCTCATCGTCGCCCAGCGCGTCTCCACCATCCGCAACGCCGACCAGATCGTCGTCCTCGACCACGGCCGGGTCGACGGCATCGGCACCCATGACGAGCTCGTGGCGACCTGCCCCACGTACGCCGAGATCGTCGAGTCGCAGCACCAGATCGAGGAGGCGGCATGAGCACCCGTTCGGACAAGCCCACCCAGAGGGTCACCCAGGCCCCCGATCGACCGAAGCACGGCCCGGCCCGCACCGGCGGCGGCCCGATGCACGGGCGCGGCACCGGCGAGAAGGCGATCAACTTCCTGCCGTCGCTGCGCCGACTGCTCGGCATGCTGCGCCCCGAGCGCACGCTGATCATCGTGGTCGTCGCGCTGACGGTGATCAGCGTCGTGTTCAACGTGGTCGGCCCCGCCATCCTCGGCCAGGCGACCAACATCGTCTTCGCGGGCGTCCTCGGCCGCGCGCTGGGCGAGCGGTTCCCGGCCGGCACCAGCACGGAGCAGGCCGTCGCGGCGCTGCGGGCGGCCGGGCAGAACAACATCGCCGACATGGTCGCCACCATGAACGTCACGATCGGCCGGGGCATCGACATCGAGCACCTCGGCCAGGTCGTCGCGCTCGGCATCGGCCTGTTCGCCGTGGCCGGGGCGTTCATGTTCGCCCAGGGCTGGCTGCTCAACAACGTCGTCCAGCGCACGGTCTACCGCATGCGCCAACAGACCTCCGAGAAGCTGAACCGGCTGCCGCTGGCCTACTTCGACGGCCAGCCGCGCGGCGAGCTGCTCAGCCGCGTCACCAACGACATCGACAACATCGCCCAGTCGCTCCAGCAGACGCTGAGCCAGATGCTGCAGAACCTGATGACGGTGATCGGCGTGCTCATCATGATGTTCGTGGTCTCGCCGATGCTCGCCGTGATCGCGATCATCGCGGTGCCCGTGATGATGGGCGCCGCCGTCCTGATCGGCAAGCGCGCCCAGAGCAAGTTCGCGGGCATGTGGGCCGCGACGGGCGTGCTCAACGGCACCATCGAGGAGTCGTACACCGGCCACGCACTCGTCAAGGTGTTCGGACGCCAGCGCGAGGCCCGCGAGGCTTTCGCCCGGCAGAACGACGACCTCTTCGCCAATGCGTTCGCGGCGCAGTTCATCTCGGGCGTGATGATGCCGGTGATGTTCTTCATCGGGAACCTGAACTACGTCGCCATCGCGGTCGTCGGCGGCCTGCGCGTCGCCACGGGCCAGATGACGCTCGGCGCCGTCCAGGCATTCATCCAGTACTCGCGCATGTTCACCCAGCCGGTGACGCAGCTGGCGTCCATGTCGAACCTTCTGCAGTCGGGCGTCGCGTCCGCCGAGCGGGTCTTCCAGGTGCTGGACGCCGACGAGCAGTCCCCCGATGAGCAGGGCACCCTCGCGCCAGTCAAGGGCCGGGTCGCGTTCGAGCACGTCGACTTCAGCTACTCGCCCGACAAGCCGCTCATCGAGGACCTCTCCTTCGTGGCCGAGCCCGGCTCGACGGTCGCGATCGTCGGTCCGACCGGCGCGGGCAAGACCACGGTCGTCAATCTGTTCCTGCGGTTCTACGAGGTGCAGGGCGGTCGCATCACCCTAGACGGCACCGACATCACCGCGGTCCCCCGGCAGGCGCTGCGCGACGAGATCGGCATGGTGCTGCAGGACACCTGGCTGTTCCACGGCACGATCGCCGACAACATCGCCTACGGACGCCCCGGCGCTACCCACGATGAGGTCGTCGCCGCGGCCACCGCCGCCTACGTGGACCGGTTCGTGCACGCGTTGCCGGACGGCTACGACACGATGATCGACGAGGAGGGCTCGAACGTGTCGGCCGGAGAGAAGCAGCTGATCACGATCGCCCGAGCGTTCCTGTCGAACCCGTCCGTGCTGGTGCTGGACGAGGCGACGAGCTCCGTCGACACCCGCACCGAGCTGCTCGTGCAGCAGGCGATGGCCGCGCTGCGCGCCGATCGGACGAGCTTCGTCATCGCCCACCGGCTCTCCACGATCCGCGACGCGGACGTCATCCTCGTCATGGAGGACGGCCGCATCGTCGAGCAGGGCAGCCACGACGAGTTGGTCCGCGCCGGCGGCGCCTACCACGACCTCTACCAGGCGCAGTTCCAGGCGGCCGCCACCGCCTAGCCCGGGCAGCCGACGCCCCGGCCCGCGCGGCCGGGGCGTCGACGCCTCCCCGCTACGATCGGACGCATGATCGCGGAGCGCCTGAACAACACCCGGCCCGCGCTCGGGCTCGGGCTCGGCGGAGTCGCGCTGGCAGTGGGCGCGTGGGGTCCGTGGCTGACGCGCGGCGGGGCGTCCATCGACGAGGAGATCGGAGCCGGGCCCTACCGCATCGTGCTGTCGGTGATCGCCGGGCTGCTCGTGCTGCTGGCCGCGGGGCTGGCGACCGTCCATCGGGCCGAGCGGGCTCGTTGGCTGCGCTGGGCGTCCGTGCCCGTCGTCGCGGCGGGCGGGTTGTTCGTCCTGGGCGACTGGATGCTCGTGCTGACCTCCCTGCTGGACGCCAC
Organism: Nigerium massiliense; assembly: GCF_000826085.1. Lineage (GTDB taxonomy): Bacteria > Actinomycetota > Actinomycetes > Propionibacteriales > Propionibacteriaceae > Propioniciclava > Propioniciclava massiliense. Next base: position 1,395,101 of record NZ_CCYM01000003.1, read on the forward strand.
GCACGCCCAGGGGCAGGACACCCCGCCCACCCTGGCCGGAGCCTGGGGCCTCGCCGTGATGTCGGTGGGGGCCGCGTCGGCGCTCGCCGGCGCGCTGTGGCGGTCTCGGCGCGAGTGGGTGCAGGACGGCCCGGTCGTGACGCGTCCGGGCGACAGCGAGCCCATCCGGGAGAGCCGGCTCGTGCCCGGCTGGTATGACGTCGACGGCGAGCGCTCCTGGTGGGACGGCCGCGCCTGGACCTGACGCTCCAGCACCCCTTTTTCGCCAACGCTGTTGTCAACCCTCCCCCGGTGGACGAAAGTGTGACCAGCCAGTTACCAAAACGCGCTGGGAGACCACACATGTCAGAGACATCCACCGCCCGCCCGTCGGAGGAAGACGGCGAGCTCAAACGCGTCATGGGCCCCGGCCTGTTGCTGCTGTTCATCGTCGGCGACATCCTCGGCACGGGCATCTACGCCCTCACCGGAACCGTCGCCAAAGAGGTCGGCGGGGCCGTGTGGCTCCCCTTCCTGCTGGCCTTCGCCGTGGCGCTGATGACGGCGTTCGCCTACCTCGAACTGGTGACCAAGTACCCGGAGGCCGGCGGCGCCGCCGTGTACACCCACCGCGCGTACGGCGTCGGCTTCCTGACCTTCATGGTGGCGTTCACGGTCATGTGCTCCGGGATCACGTCGGCCTCCACCGCGTCGCGCGCCTTCGCCGAGAACTTCCTCAAGGGCTTCCACATGGCCTCCGATCCGACGGTGATCACGGTGGTGGCGCTCTGCTTCATGGCGCTGGTGATGGGCATCAACCTGTACGGCGTCGGCGAGTCGGTGAAGCTGAACGTCGTGCTCACGCTCATCGAGCTGTCCGGCCTGCTCATCGTCATTTTCGTCGGCTTCATGGCGGTGGCCGGCGGGCGCGCCGACTTCTCCCGGACGATGATCTTCGAGAGCCCGTCCGACAAGAGCTGGTTCCTGGCGGTCTCGGCGGCGACGTCCGTGGCGTTCTTCGCCATGGTCGGCTTCGAAGACTCCGTCAACATGGCCGAGGAGACCAAGGATCCGTCCCGCATCTTCCCGAAGATCATGCTGACCGGCCTGACCATCACGGGCATCATCTACGTCCTGGTCTCGCTGACCGCCGTCGCCATCGTCCCGATCGGCCAGCTGACCCAGACCGGCGCGACGCCGCTGCTCACCGTCGTCCAGATGGGCGCCCCGGGGCTGCCGTTCGCCGCGATCTTCCCGTTCATCTCGATGTTCGCCGTGGCGAACACCGCGCTCATCAACATGATGATGGCGTCGCGCCTGCTCTACGGCATGGCCAAGCAGCAGGTGCTGCCGCCGTGGTTCGGCTGGGTGCTCAAGGGCCGCCGGACGCCGTGGTTCTCGATCGTCTTCACCACGGCCCTCGCCGCGGCGCTGATCACGTTCGTCGGGCAGGTGTCCGAGCTCGGCGGCACCACCGCCCTGCTTCTGCTGGCGGTCTTCACGCTGACCAACATCGCGGTGCTGGTGCTGCGCAAGGACAAGGTCGACCACGACCACTTCCGCGCCCCCACCTGGGTGCCGATCGCCGCGGCGCTGTGCACCTTCTACCTGGTGGGCCCGTGGACCGGACGCCCGCTCGTCCAGTTCTGGATCGCCCTGGTGCTGATCGCCATCGGAGCGGTGCTCGGCGTGATCACCTGGGCCGTCAACAAGCGCGTCTACCACCGAGACACCCAGTTCTCCGACATCACGATGGTCGACGACGGCACGGGCACGTTCAACTGAGGGTCGGCACCGAACACGCACGGGGCGCCGCCGTCACGCGGCGCCCCGTGCGCACTCGCGAGCCGGTTCCCGGCCCCCGCGCGGGTGACTCAGCGCTGTAACTTTTCACTGACGCGCGCCCAGATCTCTGCGCGGCTGTCCGGGCCGCAGGAGTCGAGCAAGGCCACGATCTCGTCGGCGTGCAGGTCGACGCACGACATGGCCGGACGGTAGAACCAGGCGCGTCCGTCAAGCTCGCGCAGCGCGATCCCCTTCTTCGCGAGGCGATCGAGCACCGTCATCACGGTCGTGTAGGCCAACTCGCGGTGCGCCGACAGCTCGTCGTGAACCTCCCGAACGGACGCGGCGGACGTCCGGTGCCACAGCACCGTCATCACCTGATGTTCGAGTTCCCCTAGCAGGGCCATGTTTGTCATCCTAGGCATAGGAGCGATCTACGACACTCCGTCATATATATTCCGCCCCATGAACGCAGAAACCGTTGCCCGATGGCAATTCGGCATCACAACGGTCTACCACTACTTCTTCGTGCCGGTGACGCTCTCGCTGTCGTTGATCGTCGCCGTCATGCAGACGAGGTGGGTCCAGACCGGCCATGACAAGTTCCTGCGCCTGACCAAGTTCTTCGGCAAGTTGTTCCTGATCAACTTCGCCATGGGCGTGGTCACCGGCATCGTGCAGGAGTTCCAGTTCGGCATGAACTGGAGCGAGTACTCCCGGTTCGTCGGCGATATCTTCGGGGCGCCGCTGGCGCTGGAGGCCTTGCTGGCCTTCTTCCTTGAGTCGACGTTCATCGGGCTGTGGATCTTCGGCTGGGACAAGCTCCCCCAGAAGGTGCACCTGGCGACCATCTGGCTGGCCGGCATCGGCGCCACGCTCAGCGCGATCTTCATCCTCGCCGCGAACAGCTGGATGCAGAACCCGGTCGGCGCCACCTACAACGTCGCCACCGACCGTGCCGAGATGACCGACTTCGGCGCCGTCCTCACCAACCCCGTCTTCCTGGCCACCTTCCCGCACACCATCACGGCCGCGTGGATGGCCGGCGGCGGCCTCGTCCTGGCGATCTCCGGATGGCATCTCGCCAAGCTCAACTCTCGCGCCGATGCCTGGTCGGCGCGCGAGGAGTCGGACGCGGACGCCCACCGCTGGGCGACCCGCTTCGGCGCCTGGGTGCTCGTCGTCGCCGGCCTCGGCGTGATCCTGTCCGGCGACTTCCAGGGCAAGATCATGTACGACGTCCAGCCGATGAAGATGGCGGCCGCCGAGGCGTTGTACGAGACCGAGGGTGGCCACGGCAAGCCGCCGGCCGACTTCTCGCTGTTCACGATCGGCTCCCTGGACGGCCGCAGCGAGGTCTTCTCGGTCAAGGTCCCGTACGTGCTCGGCTGGCTCGCCGAGGGCGACGCCTTCGCCGAGGTGCAGGGCATCAACAACCTGGAGGCCGGCTACAACCAGGGCGAGCTCGTCAACCCCAACAACGAACTGCAGCGGGCCTACCGCGACAAGCTGCAGGCCATCGGCGTGGAGAACTGGCACCCGAACATCCCGGTGAGCTACTGGTCGTTCCGCATCATGATGACGCTGGGGTTCATCGGCATTCTGATCGGGCTCTACACGCTGTGGGCCACCCGCAAGGGACGCCTCCCCAAGGACTCCGGCTGGTGGACCGCGTTGATGACGATCGCGCCGCTCGCGCCGCTGTTCGGGAACTCGTTCGGCTGGATCTTCACCGAGATGGGCCGCCAGCCGTGGATCGTGGCGGGCGTGCTGCCCACGGCGTCCGCGGTCTCCCCCGGCGTCGGCTGGGGCGAGGTGCTGTTCACGATGATCGTCTACACGCTCATCTACGGGATCCTCGCCGTCGTCGAGCTGGGGCTGCTGTTCAAGTACGCCAAGGCCGGGCTGCCCGTCGTCGAAACGCCGACCGTCAAGGACGAGGACGAACCCTTGTCCTTCGCCTACTGAGAGAAAGGATTCAACTGACATGCCTCTCGCAGTAGCTCCCACGGGCCTGCAGGTCACGTGGTTCCTCCTGATCGCCGTGCTGTGGACCGGCTACCTCGTCCTCGAGGGCTTCGACTACGGCGTGGCCATGCTGATCCCGATCCTGGGACGCAACGAAAAGGAACGCCGCACCATCGTCAACACCATCGGCCCCGTCTGGGACGGGAACCAGGTCTGGCTGTTGACCGCCGGCGGCGCGACGTTCGCCGCGTTCCCCGCGTGGTACGCCACCCTCTTCTCCGGGCTGTACCTCCCGCTGTTCCTCATCTTGATGGGGCTCATCGTCCGCGGTGTGGCGTTCGAGTACCGGGCGAAGCGTCCCGAGACCGAGTGGCGCCACGCGTTCGACCGGATGTCGTCCATCGGCTCGCTGGCGGTCGCGTTCCTGTTCGGCGTGGCGTTCGGCAACTTCATCATCGGCCTGCCGGTCGAGATGGCGGAGGCGAACCCGTCGCTGCACGTGGTCACCCGAGGGCTGTTCGGCCTGCTCAACCCGTTCGCGCTGCTCACCGGCGTCTGCCTCGTCGCGCTGTTCCTGTTCCACGGCGCGAACTACCTGGCGCTGAAGTCCAAGGGCGAGATGCGCGACCGCGCCCGGGCGTTCAGCCTCAAGGCCGGCCTCGTCTCGATCGTGCTGGGCGCAGTGTTCCTGCTGTGGTCGAACATCGCCTACGGCACCGGCGCGATCGGCTGGGTGCTGCTGGTGCTGGCCGCGGCCAGCCTGGTGGTCAGCCTGCTGGCGGGCCGGGCCGGCCGGGACGGCATCGCGTTCGTGGGCACCGTCGCGGCCATCGTGTTCGTCGCGGTCGGCGTGTTCGCGCGGATGTGGCCGAGCCTCGGGTTCGACAACACCGCGGTGCCGGACAGCCCGCTCGACGTGACGACCGCGGCGTCCTCGGAGCTGACGCTGACGATCATGGCCGTCGCGGCCGGCATCTTCGTGCCGATCGTGCTGGCCTACACCGCCTGGTCGTACTGGGTGAACCGTCGCCGGATCGGCGTCGAGAACATCCCCGACGAGCAGCTCGAACCGGAAGCCGCGCCGTCGTACTGATGGCGTCCGCATCCACCGCGCGACACGGGGCCCCTGGCGACCAGGGGCCCCGTGTCCGGCGTTCCCGGGGTCCGCTCGATCCCCGGCTGGTCCGGCGGGGCTCGGCCACCCGCTGGTTCCTCGTGGCCTCGGTCGCCGTCGGCTGCGTCAACGCCGCGCTGACGCTCGCGCAGGCCTGGCTCGTCGCGCACGCGATCGCGGGCGTCTTCGCCACCCGCACCCTGGACGGGGTGGGCACGGCCGCGGCGATGCTCGCCGCCGTGTTCGTGGGTAAGGCGGCGCTGGGCTGGGCCGGCGACTGGCTAGCGCAGCGGGCGTCCGCCGCGGTGAAGTCGCAGTTGCGGCGCGACATCGTCACGGCCCGGCTGGCCCGCCCGTTGGACGCCGGGGCGGCGTCCGGCGGGCTCATCACCCTCGTCACCCAGGGTCTCGATGCCCTCGACGGCTACTACGCCAAATACCTGCCCCAGCTCGTGCTCGCGGTGACCGTGCCGCTGATCATCGGCGTCGCCATCCTCACCGCCGACCTCACCTCCGCGATCATCGTGGCGCTGACGCTGCCGCTGATCCCGGTGTTCATGGCGCTGGTCGGCTGGACGACCGAGGCGCGCACGCAGAAGCGCTGGCGCGTCCAGACGCGCCTGGCGAACCACTTCGCCGACCTCGTCGCCGGCCTGCCGACGCTGCAGGTGTTCGGACGCGCCCGCGCCCAGCTCGAGGGCTTGCGCCGCACCCAGTCCGCGCACCGCGCCGAGACCATGGCGACGCTGCGCCTCTCGTTCCTGTCCGCGCTCGTGCTGGAGTTGCTGTCCACCCTGTCGGTGGCCCTGGTGGCGGTGACCATCGGCTTCCGCGTCGTTGCCGGCGACCTCGACCTGGCCACCGCGCTGTTCGTCCTCGTCCTCGCGCCGGAGGCGTACCTGCCCGTCCGCCAGGTCGGCGCGCACTATCACGATGCCGCCGACGGGACGGCCGCCGCGGCGTCCGCGTTCGCGCTGATCGAGGGTGCCGACCAGGACGGCGGATCGGGCCATCGTCCGAGCCCCGCCCCGGCCCCGGACAGGGCCGGCTCGGCCTCGCTGGTCGCCGTGCGCGACCTCGGCCACACCTACCCCGGCGCGGACGACCCCGCGGTCGCGGGCGTCACGTTCGACGTCACACCGGGCGCGTTCGTCGTCCTCACCGGGCCCTCGGGTGGCGGCAAGACCACCGTGCTGAACGCGCTGCTCGGGTTCCTCGAACCCACCGCGGGCTCGGTGCTGGTCGACGGACACCGCCTGGACGCGACGACCCTGCCCGCCTGGCGCCGCCGGGTCGCCTACGTCGGGCAGAACCCCGGCATGGTGAACGGGGACGTCGCGGGCAACGTCCGGCTGGGCTTCCCGGCCGCGACGGACGACCAGGTGCGCGACGCGCTGCGGGACGCCGGCGCCCCCGAGCTCGCCCCCGACCACAGCGTGGGTGACGACGGCGAGGGCCTCTCGTCCGGTGAGCGGCGCCGCGTCGCGACGGCCCGCGCGCTGCTGCGCATCCGGCTGGGCGGCGCCGACGTCCTGCTGCTCGACGAGCCGACCGCCGGCCTCGACAGCGGCGCCGAGATCGCCCTGCTCGACACCCTGCGTTCCTCGGGGGTGACGGCGGTGGTCGTCAGCCACCGCCGGCGGGTCATCGAGCGCGCGGACGCCGTCGTCCGTATCGAACCCGCCGATCCCCGGGAGGATGTGCGATGAACTCCACGCTCACCCTGCTGCGCTCGTTGCTCGGCACCGTCGACCGGGGTCGCGGGCGGCTGATCGCGTCGGTGCTGCTGGCCGCCGCGGCCTCCGGGGCGTCGGTCGCGCTGATGGGGGTCGCGGCCTGGCTGCTGTCGCGCGCCGCCGAGCACCCGCCGGTGATGTACCTGACCGCCGCGGCCGTCGGCGTGCGGGCTTTCGGCATCTCGCGCGGCGTCTTCCGCTACCTCGAGCGGCTCGTCGGCCACGATGTCGCGCTGCGGATGCAGTCGGCCCTGCGGCTGGAGACCTACGCCACGCTCGCCGCCACCACCCTGCTCGGACGCCGCCGCGGCGACCTGCTCACCCGCGTCGTCGCCGACGTCGACGCCGTGCTCGACGCGGTCGTCCGGGTGATCGTGCCGTTCGCGTCCGGTGGCGTGGTGATCCTCGGTACGACGGCCGCGATCGCGGCCTTCGACCCCCTGGACGCCCTCGTGCTGCTCGCCTCGTCGGTCGTCGCCGCGGCGTTCGCGCCCTGGCTGGCCCGACGGCTCTCGCGCGACGCGGACGCCGAGGCGGTCCCGGCTCGCGGCGCCCTGGCCGACGCGGTGCACGAGATCAGCCGCACCGCCCCCGACCTCGTCGCCTACGGCGCGGAGGACGCCTACCTCGACCGCATGCTCGCCGTCGACGGACGCCTCCGCCGCGCCGAACAGCGCGCCGCCTGGGTGCGCGGCGTGGCCACCGCCATCCAGACCCTGGGCGCGGGGTTCGCCGTCGTCGCGGCCCTGGTCATCGGCAGCCACGCCGTCGCCGACGGACGCCTCGGCCGCACGATGCTCGCCGTCCTCGTCCTCGTCCCGCTCGCGCTGCACGAGGTGTTCGCCGACTTCGCGAAGGCCGCCCAGACCCTCACCCGCGCGAGCGCCGCGCTGCGCCGCGTCCAGGCCGTCCTCGACGCCCCGCCGGTGGGCCGCGGCGACCTGGACGCCGCCGCGCACGACCCCTCGCCCGCGATCGACCTCGACGACGTCACGGTCGGCTGGCCCGGCCACGAACCGCTGCTGACCGGGTTCGACCTGCACGTCCGCGACGGCGAGCGGGTCGCGCTGGTGGGGCCGTCCGGGGTCGGCAAGACCACGGTCGCCGCGACGATCCTGGGGCTCATCCCGCCGCAGGCAGGGGACGTCCGCACGCGCGGCCGGCTCGGTTACCTCGCCCAGGACGCTCACCTCTTCGCCACCTCCGTGGCCGAGAACGTCAAGATCGGCAACAAGGACGCCGCCGCCGAGCAGGTGGCCGCCGCTCTGTCCTCGGCGGGGCTGCCCATCGACCCCGACCGCCTCGTCGGCGAACTCGGCGCGACGATCTCCGGCGGCGAGGCGCGCCGGCTGGCGGCGTCCCGGCTGCTGGTCGGCGACTACCAGGCGGTCATCCTCGACGAGCCCAGCGAGCACCTCGACCCGGCGACGGCGGACGCCCTGCTCGACGACCTGTGGGCGGCGATGGCGGGCCGTCCCATGCTGGTGATCACGCACGACCCGGACGTCGTCGCGCGCTGCGACCGGGTCGTGCGGCTGGACAGGGCGGACGCGGGCGCGGCGGGACCCGCGGGCGGCCGCTTCGGCGTCTGAGTAGGCTTTCCGCATGCCGACGCCTGAGCCGGGACGCCCCCGCGACTACGGAGACATCGCCACCAGCCGCGCCCTCGCGCGCGTGATGGACGACCTCGTCAAGATCCCCGGCACCGATATCGGCGTCGGCCTGGACGCGTTGATCGGTCTCGTCCCCGGCATCGGCGACGCGGTCGGCACCGGCCTGTCCGGCGCGATCATGGTGGACGCCGTCCGGCAGCGCGTCCCGCTGCACGTCCTGGCCAGGATGGGCTTCAACCTGCTGCTCGACACCGGCCTGGGCTTCATCCCGGGTATCGGCGACGTCGCGGACGTCGCCCACCGGGCGAACCGGAAGAACTACCGCCTGCTCGAGCAGTGCGTCCGCGACAACCGGCACGTCAACACCGACGTGCGCGGCTACCTCGTCCGCGCCGTCGCCATGGTCGTCGCGTTCCTGGCCGTCGCGATCGCCGCGGTGATCTTCATCCTATGGGGGATCCTGCGCCTCCTCGGCGTCATCGGCTGACGGTTCACGGCTGCAGGTCCCAGGCGCCGGTGGACGCCACCATCCAGAAGTCGCCGGCCACGACGCCGCCCTCCGCCGGGTCGAGGGCGCCCGGAAGCGCGACCGCCAGGGGCAGGGCACTGTCGACGCGGACGTACCACCAGCGCTGACCGGTCAGGTCGTTGCGGCGCTCCTCGACGGACGCGATGCGTCCGGTCACCCGCGCCACCGGGGACGAGACGCCGCGGTCGGCGACCTCCTTGAGCAGCGCGTACGAGACGAGGAACGGCACGCTCACGCGCAGCGGGACGGTGATCTCACGCCCGTTCTCGGTGGTCTCCCGGCGCGGCTCCTGCCCGTGCTCGGCGGGATCGAGGTAGGAATCCGGGGACGCCTCGAAGGCGTCCAGCGAGGGGTAGACGCGGGCGGCCAGCGCGACCGCGCCGACCTTGAGGTCGCGGACGACGACACGCTCGGACAGGACGAACGCGTCGTCCAGCATCGCCAGATAGGCGGTGACGACGGATTCGGCGTCCGCCGGGTCGGCGAGCACGTCCAGCCGGACGGCCAGCTTGTCGACCGGGGTGACGCCGGCGGCGACCGAGACGTCGCTCACCAGGTCGGACGCCGTCTGCGTCCCGTCCGCGTCCGTGTAGGTGAGGATCAGCCGTGCCCCCGACGGATCGGTGTAGGCGCCGAGGAAGCGGAAGCCGAGCCTGCCCTCGTAGCCGCGCAGCTTGGCCGGGTCGAGCGCTTTCATGAGCGAGGGCCAGTCGGGGTACTCGAAGCCCAGCGAGGTCAGGTCCGCATAATCCATTCGCCCATGGTCGCACGCCGACAAGCGCCTTCGCGCCGCGAGCGGCACCCGACGCCGCACGAGCGTCCGTCTCCGCGCGGGTGGACGAGCGCCCGTCAAAGCGCCGCGGTCGGCCCCAGCCGGCCCGCGCGTCCGGGTGCAGAATGGGGCCATGCTTGTTGCGTTCTCCGTCTCCCCCAGCGGCGGCCCCGGTGCCGGCGACTCTGTCTCCGAGGCCGTGGCGGCCGCGGTGCGCATCGTCCGCGAGTCCGGCCTGCCGAACCGCACCGACTCCATGTTCACCACGATCGAGGGCAGCTGGGACGAGTGCATGGACGTCGTCCGGCGGGCGACCGAAGCCGTCGGCGAGTACGGCACCCGGGTCTCGCTCGTGCTGAAGGCCGACATCCGCCCCGGCCACACGGGCGAGATCACCGGCAAGCTCGAGCGCCTCGAAAGCCACCTGGCGTGAGGTTCAGCCTCGACCCGCTATCCCACGACGAGGTTCCCGCCTACGTGCAGGCGCACCTGGCGATGACGGTGGTCACCTACGCGCACCTGGTCGGGCCCGAGTTCGCGGCCAACCGCTGGTCGGAGGTCGAGCCCCGCATCGCCGAGGTGCACCACGAGATCGACGACGCCGACCGCGCCGAGGCGGCGGGCGAGACCTACCGCCGCCACCTGGTCGCCCACAACGACCTGGGCGGCATCGTCGGCGTGATGGCCGTCGGAGGCGGCGTCGAGCAGTGGGAATTCGACGAGATCAGCGACCGGTGGACGCCGCCCGCGATCGACTACGCGCTGGGGCATCTGTACACCGTCCCCGGCATCCACGGCACCGGGCTGCCGCAGCAGATGTTGGACGCCGGGCTGCCCGACCGCCGACCCGCCTTCCTGTGGTGCATCGCCGACAACGCCCGCGCGGTGGCGTTCTACCGGCGCAACGGCTTCGTCCCCGACGGCCTGGCCGTCGCGGCCGGCGACTGGTGGTCTTCTCTGCCGATGATCCGGATGGTCCGGCAGGGCTGAGGCGCCGGACGGTGCGCCGCGGCTGAGCCCCGCCGCTCTGGGGCGTCCGCGGGCCGGGGGCACCCCATTGACGCGGGACGGCGGCGGCCTCCAGCATGGGCTCCACCGGCCGCATGCCGGCCACGACCCGGAAGGGGATGACCATGCGCGTCATCGACCTGGCCCAGATCCCGCGGATGGAGATCGACCAGTACGGCAGCCGCGGCTTCCACTGGGGGTGGCTGACCCGCGAGGGTCACATGGGCCATTCCGTCGCCCGGCTCGAGCCCGGCGGCCGCATCGGCCGGCACCCCACGGTCGGCAACCAGCTGATGATCGTGGTCGCGGGCGTCATCGAGGCCAGCGGCGAGGACGGCCACGGCGAGCGCGTCGAGCAGGGGCAGGCCGTCGTGTGGGATCACGGCGAACAGCACGCGACCGTCGCCACCAGCGAGGGCGCGCTCCTCGTCCTCATCGAGGGGGCCTTCGCCACGTGGCCCGACACCGCCCAGGTGCCGACCGCCCAGGACCTCGACGAGGACGCCTCCGCGCCGGAGCGTTGATCCGGCCATTCCGAGATGACCCGCCGGTGACGGGACAGGGTCCATGATGGGGCGGTGACCGAACACGACACCGCCTCGGCGCTGCGCCTGACGAGCTCTGTGTGGCGCGAAGGCAGCGTCATCGCGCAGGACGTCCGGGCGGACGAGATCATCGAGCTCGCCCACGACCCGGATTCCCTCATCTGGGTCGACCTCGTCTCGCCCACCTGGGACCAGCTCGACCCGATCGTCCGCGGGCTCGGGCTGCCGTCGTCCGCCACCGAGGACGCCCTCGCCCCGCACGAGCGCGTCAAGCTGACCCGGCACGACGAGTACCTGTTCTTCACGGTCTACGGCACCGACTACACCCCGGCCCACGCGGACGAGCTGTTCGGCACCGTCCGCACTTCCCGCGTCTCCGGGATCGTCCTGCCGTCCGCGCTCGTCACGATCAGGCTCGACGACGGCTTCGACCTCGACGAACTGCGCGCGCGGTGGGCGGACGCGGACGACCTCGAGCGGCACGGCGCGGGGACGCTGGTCTACAACCTGCTCGACATGGTCGTGGACCAGCACTTCGCCACCATCCAGTCCCTGGATGACGCGGTCGAAGACCTCGAGGAGTCCCTGTTCGCCCAACAGCGCACCGGCAACACGTTCCAGCGCCAGGTCTACGAGCTGCGCAAGAACCTGGTGACGCTGCGCCGGGTCGTCCTGCCGATGCGCGACGTGGTCAACGGGCTGCTGCGGCACCAGCACGTGGCCGGCGACGACTTCCAGACCCTGTACGAGGACCTCAACGACCACGTGTTGCGCGCGTCCGAGTGGACCGACTCGCTGCGCGACCTGTCGTCGTCGTTGTTCGAGACGAACCTCTCGCTGCAGGACGCCCGGCTGAACATCGTGATGAAGAAGCTGTCCGGCTGGGCGGCGATCATCGCCGTCCCCACCGCGATCACCGGGTGGTTCGGGATGAACGTCCCCTACCCCTTCTTCGGCCAGCCGGCCGGGTTCTGGCTGAGCGCCGGGCTGATCCTCGCGATGAGCGTGGGGCTGTACGTGACGTTCAAGCAGCGCGATTGGCTGTGACGGACGCCCCCAGGGCGCTCGATCGTCCCGGCGACCCTCGGCGGCGGTGTGTCACGCCGGAGGCGCGGCGCGCGAAAACTAAACTGTTGTTCATGCCGATCACGAACCCTGACCTCGGTCCCGGACGCCGCGCCGTCGGCATCCTGGTGATCATCGCCGCCCTCGCCGTCGCCCTCGTGGGCGCCTGACCCCCGACGATGAGCGGGTTCATCGACCACATCGGGATCGACGGTTCGGGCGAGCATCAGACGCTCCGCACGGACGAGCGGCATCGCAACGCGAGCGGCGGCGTCCAGGGCGGGGTCATCGCGACCCTCATGGACACCGCGATGGGCCGGGCCGTCAGCGAGGGCCTCGACGAAGGCCGGGTCGCGATGACCCTGCAGCTGTCGATCAGCTACCTCAACCGCGCCGAGGTCGGCGACGTGTTGACGGGGATCGGGCGCGTCCGCAAGCGCTCGAAAGAGATCACCTTCGTCGACGCGGACGTGGTGAACCAGGACGGCGTCGAGGTCGCCCACGGAACCGCGACGTTCACGAGCACGCAGCCGCGCTGATCGCGCAGCCCTTCGCCGTCCAGGCCCCACGGGGACGCTCAGCCGATCGCCAGGCGGAGCGCGACCAGCACCATCACCACGCCGACGCAGACGTCCAGGACGCGCCAGGTTCCGGGCCGGTTGAGCGGACGCGCGAGCGCCCGGGCGCCCAGGCCCAGCCCGGTGAACCACAGCACGGACGCGGCCATCGCGCCGGTCGCGAAGTGCCAGCGCAGATCCCCGTGCTGGTTGGCCAGGTTGCCGAGCATCACGACGGTGTCGAGGTAGACGTGCGGGTTGAGGTAGGTCAGCGAGAGCGCCGTCCCGACGGCGCTCCCCAGGCTGAGGCGACCCGCGTCGGGCGCGTCGGCGGCGTCCAGGCGCCCGGCGTGGAGAGCGGAGCGGAAGCTGTTGAACGCGAACCACAGCAGGTAGGCGACGCCGCCCCAGCGCAGCACCTCCAGCACCCAGCCGGCCCGCTGCACGACGGCGCCGATGCCGAGCGTCCCGAGGGCGATGAGCAGCACGTCGCTCAGCGCGCACACCGCGACGATGGGGACGATGTGCTCGTTGCGGATGCCCTGGCGCATCACGTACGCGTTCTGCGCGCCGATCGCGACGATCAGCGCCAGCCCTGTTGCCAATCCGGTGAGCCAGGCGTCCATGACGGAAGGCTACGGCCTCGGCTCGGGCGGCTCGTGCCCCGGCGGCGGTGGCGGCGGGATCGACTCCAGCGAGGGGGAGGACTCCGGCCAGAGCAACAGCACCGGGCAGGGCGCGTGGTCGACGACGAACCGGGTGTGCTTGCCGAGGCTCTGGGGGCCGAGCCGGCTGCGGTCGCCATCGCGGGCCAGCACGAGAAGGTCCGCGGTGGCGGCCTGCTCGGTGATCAGCCGCTCGGGGCGTCCGGTCAGGCTGAGCCGTTCGCAGGGGCGGCCGAGCCGGGACGCCGCGCGCTCCAGGACGTCCTGGGCGGCCTCGTCGCTGACGGCCGCGAGACGATCCGCGGGGCGGCGCCCGTAGCCGCGCCCCATCAGGCCGTCCATCAAGCCGCGCGGCACCTCCTCATGGCTGTCACGGGCGTGGACGAGCGTGATCGAGTCCCCAGCGGGCCTCGACCGGACCGCATCGATGCAGGCCGGCCACGTGGCCTCCTGCACCCAGATCAGGATCTTCATCGGTGACCTCCTCGTCGTGACGTCCTCATCGTGGCAGCAGCGTCAAGGCGCCCCACAGGGCCGCGGTGCCGAGCAGCAGCCCCAGCGGGACGGTGACGAGGCCGAGCACGGTGAACCGGCCGACCTCGGTCTCGTGGTCGTGGGAGTGGACGATACGGCGCCACAGCAGCGTCGCCAGCGAGCCCACATAGGTGAGGTTGGGCCCGACGTTGACGCCGATCAGGACGGCGAGCACCGGTCCGACCCCGGCGTCGGCGACGAGGGGCAGCATCACCAAAATGGCCGGCAGGTTGTTCACCACGTTGGCCAGCACCGCGGCCATGAACGCGAGCAGGACCAGGGTGAGCAGGCCGTCGCCGCGCGGTACCAGGTGACCGACGGCGTCCGCCAGGCCGTGGTCGACGACCCCGCGGACGACGACGCCCAGCGACAGCACGAACGCGACGAACCCGACGTTCGCCGACGTCAGCACGCTCATGACGGTGGACCGCTTGGCGGCGATGCTGATGGCGCCGAGCACCAGGACGCCGGCGAAGGCCGCGACCGCCGCCTCGACGCCCAGCGCGGAGCACACCAGGAACCCGACCAGGGTCAACGCCAACACCGCCACCGCGGCCACCGGCACCTTCACCTTCTCGTCGGGGACGGGTTGCGCGTCGCCCGCGGAGACCGAAAGGTCGCCCCGGAACGCGACCCGGAACGAGACGTACTCCACGGCGATGACGACGAGCCACGGCGCCGCCATCACCAGCGCGAACCGGGCGAAGTCGAGGCCGGTGGCCTCGAGGGCGAGCAGGTTCGTGAGGTTCGAGACGGGCAGCAGCAGCGACGCGGAGTTGGCCAGATGCGCGCAGGCGTACAGGTGCGGCCGCGCCTTCACCCCCACCCGGGACGCGGTCGCGAACACCACGGGGGTGAGGAGCACCACCGTGGCGTCCAGGCTCAGCACCGCGGTGGTCAGCGAGGCGACGAGGAACACGAGCCCGAGCAGCCGGGTAGCCGAGCCCCGGGCGCCCCGCGCCATGGCCTGCCCCGCCGCCTTGAACAGACCCTCGCGGTCACACAGGTCGGCGAGCATCAGCACCGCGGCGAGAAACGCGGCGACCGGCGCCAACCGGCCGAGCTCTTCGAGCAGGGATGGGATCGGCACCACGCCGGTGAGCACCAGCAACGCCGCGACCGGGACCGCCGCGGCCGCCTCGGGCAGCCCCTTCGGCCGGACCACCGCGAACGCCAGCACGACCACGAGCCCCGCGATGGCCGCGACCTCAGCTCCCATCCCACCTCCGATGCCGCGCAGAGCCTAGCGCCCCCCGCGCCAGTGTGGGGCGCGTTGGTGCCGGCGCCACGCCTTCTGCGACTGTCCGCGCGCAGTGGCCCGGCGCGATCGGGTCGGGCGTCCCTGGACGTGCCCGGGCTGACGACACAGTCGGACGGACTCCACGGTTCCGCTGCATCGCTTCCAACCTCCTCTAGGGTGTGCGCTGGCAGGGTCGATCGACGGCCCTCGACGAGAAGGGACACCCCCGATGGCTACTGATTGGGCAGCCGACGTCAAGAAGCACGCTCCCGGAGCCGACGACGCCGTCGTCGCGAAGCTCGTGAGCACCTATCGCCTGGTGATGAGCAACACCGACACCGCCTACGTCGCTTTCGGCGACAAGGAGGAGCTGAAGACCGTCCGCGAGAACTTCCTGAAGAAGAAGCTCGGCCTGACGCAGTCGGACGACGAGCTCGACAAGGCGATCGCCGAGGTCGGCGCCGAGCTCAAGGGCGTCAACCGCAGGAGCCGCATCACCGTCTACTACCTGCTCGCCGACAAGTTCGGCAAGCTCGGCGTCTTCAAGTAAGTCGCCGCTAGTCACGCTCGAGGGGGCGTCCACCAGCGCGGTGGACGCCCCCTCGCTTCGCGTGTCCCCGGCCCCGTTCAGAGGTCGGGAGGAACGAAAAACCCCTAGCCACGGGGCCAGGGGTTGGGTGGAGCCACCTATCGGATTCGAACCGATGACCTACGCTTTACGAGAGCGTCGCTCTACCGACTGAGCTAAGGTGGCGCGGCCGACGAGGCCGGTGCACCACTATAGCGGGGCGCTCGACCGGCGGCGAAATCGGCCCGCTCACGAGCAGGTCAGCCCAGCCTTCGGCACGATGCCGGCGTTCAGGTAGTCGCGAACGGCGGTGTCGATGCAGGCGCTCTTGCCGCCGTAGGCGACGTGCCCCTCCCCCTCGAACGTCACCAGCACCGACGACCTCAGGTGCCTGGCCAGGTCGACGGACTCCTCGTAGGGCGTCGTGGGGTCGTTGCGCCCGCCGACGACGACGATCGGCGGGGCGCCCGCGCCGTCCACCTTCTCCAGCGGTCCCGCGGTCTTCACCGGCCACTGCGCGCACATCACCTGCGGGCCGTAGAGGTAACCGAAGAACGGGGCGCGCTGCCGATCGATCGCCCACTGCCGCTCGGCCTGCTCGACGGTGGTGGGGCGGGCGTCCGCGCACTGGATCGCCTGGAACGGTCCGAGCAGGCCGCCGTAGTTCCCCTCCTTGTCGCGCCCGTACAGCTCGTCGGCGGCCATCATCAGCATCCGGCCGTCGCCGTGGCGCAGCCTGTCGAGCGCGGTGTCGAGGACGGGCGTGGCCAGCGTCCCCGCGTAGAGCATCGCGGCCATGCCGGTCGCGGCGCGGCTCTGCGTGAGTTGGCGGTCCCCGACAGCGACGGGGTGGGCGTCCAGGTCGTCGAGCAGCTTCCGGATGGACCCGATCACGTCGGCGCGGCTCGTGCCCCAGCGGCAGCCGCCGAGCAGGCAGGCGTCCGCGAAGGAGTTCAGCGCGCGGTCGAAGCCGAGCGTCGGGGTGATGCCAGCGGTCCCGGTGACGTCCACGCCGGCGTCCAGCACGAGGCGGCCGACGCGTCCGGGGAACAGCTGGGCGTAATAGGCGCCGAGCATCGTGCCGTAGGACTGGCCGACGTAGGTGACCCGGGTCTCCCCCAGCGCGGCGCGGATGATGTCGAGGTCGCGCGCGTTCTCCTGCGTCGAGATGTGCGCCAGGACGTCGCCGCTGCCCCGCAGGCACGAGTCCGCGAAGGCCTTGGTGCCGCGCAGCAGCTCGGCGCGCTCGGCCGCCGACTCCGGGGAGAGGTCGAGGGCCAGGAAGCGCTCAGCCGCGGCCCCGTTCGCGCACTGCAACGGAACGGAGCTGCCGACGCCGCGGGGGTCCCAGCCGACGATGTCGTAGCGCTCGAGCCCCTTGGACGAGAACAGCGACACGTACCCCGTACCGGACCCGCCCGGCCCGCCGGGGTTGACGAACAGCGACCCCAGCCGGGGGCCGGCCTTCGCCTTCCGGCGCGCGAGGCCCAGCTCGATGCTGCGCCCCCGCGGGATGGCGTAGTCCAGCGGGACGCGCACCGTGGCGCATTCCAGGGCCACGTCGGTGCCGCAGCGCTGCCAGGTGGGCCGCTGGGCGTAGAACTCCCGCAACGCGGACGCCTCCGCCGGCAGCGGCGCCAGGGACGCCGACCCGGACGGCGGCGGTGTCGGAGCCGTCGGCACCGGGACCAGGGGCGGATTGCTCGGCGAGGCGGCGGACGTCGGTGCCGGGGTGGCGACGGCCGGGGACGCGGCCGTGCTTGGCACCGGAGAGGACGCCGTCGGCGCCGGGCCGCCGGTGGCACAGCCGGTGAGCAGGACGAGCGCGGCCAGCCCCGCCAGTGCCCGACGCCCGCTCATTCGTTCCCTCACCGCGGCCGGCGCGGTCAGCGGGGCAGGCCCTCGCGGGCGAGCATGGCCTGGCGCTCGGCCTTGGTCTGCGCGCGGCGGCGCCGGAAGGCACGATCGAGGCTCCAGCCGCCCCCGCCGAGGAAGAGGAGCAGCAGGCCCACGGCAGCGAGCAGCAGCTCCAGCTCGCCGATGAAGCCGGACTGGCCGGGCTGGAAGATGCTCCACGCGCCCCACAAGACCAGCGCGAGGGCGCCGCCGGTGACGAGCGTGACGCCCAGGCCGGCGAGGCGGGTCAGCAGGCCGACGAGCAGCGCGACCGCGATCAGCACCTCCAGCACGCCGACGCCCAGGGCCAGGTAGCGCGGGTACGGCAGGATCGTGTTCGAGAACAGGTCCGTGGCGGCGCTGCGGTTGAGCAGCTTCTGCGCGCCGTGGACGCCCATGATGAACGCCGTCACCGCCCGCAGCAGGAACAGCCCGAGAGAACCCCAGAACGTGTCGGTCGTGCGCACGACCTGCGTCGTGGTGACCGGGGCGAGCTCCTGTTCCGGCTGACGCGCCGGCGCCAGCGCGGCCTCGCGGGCGTCGCGGCGGGCGCGACGCTCGGCCGCCAGCCGCTCCTGCTCGTCGCTGACGGCCCGGTCGCGCTCCGACAACGCGGCGGGACGGTCCTCGACGCGGCCAGGGTCGTCCACGCGGACCCCGTCGAACCCGCGGTCCTCCGCCCGATCGGCGCCGTAGCGACGGTCGTCCAGACGATCCGTGTCGAGCCCCTGGTCCGCCCCCGGAACGGGGTCGGAGGAGGCGTCGCGGTCGCGCCACGCGGTGGGGCCGGAGGAGACCCAGTCGCCCTGACGATCCCGGAGGACATCCTGGTCGCGGACATCACGGCCGGACGCCCCCTGGGTATCGTGCCGGTCAGGCTCAGGATGCGGGGGGTTCACGACGTCACCCACGGCGGCGTTGGCCCGCTGGTCGCCGCGGTCCTCGCCCCGGGCGCCGGCGTGCGACTGGCCCTCGTCCTGGCGAGACGCGCGGACCAGCCGGGGATCGTCGGCGTCCGGGCCGGCGGGGACCTGCCGGCTCACGCCGCGATCGTCCTCGGGGCGGCGCTCCGGCGGGGTGGTCGTGTGCTCACGGGCGTCGTAGAACCGGTTGTCGGGACGCTCCCGCGCACCCGAGCCGTACACGTCCTGGTAGTCGTAGGACGCGGCATCTTCGCGGCGGTCGCGCGGCTGCCAGGGACCACCGCCGAGCGGCTGGGCGTCGTCGCCCGAGACGGCCTCGTTGTCGCACGACTGCGCGAACTCCTCCTCGGCACGGCTCACGCCGTCGTCGCCGTGCTCGTCGGTCCGGGCGACGGCCTCCTCGCGGGCGACGTCGGCCCGGTCGGCTGCCAGGCCGTCCTCATCGAGACCGGTGGCGTCCGAGACGTCCGGGCGGCCCTGCTCGGGATCGGATGCGGGGACGCCGTCCACGCCGGTCGTCTTGTCGCCGTTCCTGAACGGGTTCCAGGCCATGAGCGTGTCCTTTCGTCGCAAACAGACTCATCGTCCCGTAGTCCGCCGCGTCGGCGCCGCAGCGACACGGGAGCCCCGCGCGGCCAGCCCCGGCCGGCTCACGCCCGCAGGCTGATCATCAACGACTCCATCGCCAACAGCGGCGCCACGCTGGTCTCCAGGGCGGTGCGGCAGTCGAGGATGGCGTCCAGCCGCCGGATCGTCGACTCCGGCGTGTGCTGTTGCGCGAGGCGTCCGATGTCGTCGGCGTGCTCGGCATTGATCAGCGGCGCTCCGGCCCGGGTCTGCACCGTCAGGACGTCCCGGTAGTAGCTGGTGAGCTCGGTCAGGACGCGGTCGAGCGCGTCCCGCTGGAACCGCTTCGCCCGGGCCTTCTGCTGATCGTCGAGCTCGCGCAAGGCCGCGCTCATGTTCGTGCGCCGGACGCCCTTCGTGCCGGCCCCCAGCGCCTCGTTGAGCTCCGCCTTCTCGCGGGCGTCGAGCTCCGCGGTCGCCTGGGTGGCCTCCTCGCCGGCGGCCTCGACGACGTTGGCCGCCGCGTTCAGGCAGGCGCCCAGGGTGGTGAGCCGGGACGGCAGCCGCAGCACCTCCTCCCGGCGGGTGCGGGCGGCCTCGTTGCGCGCGAGGACGCGGGCGCGTCCGATGTGGCCCTGCGCGATGCGGGCGGCGTACTGGGCGATCGCCTCCGGGACGCCGTCACGCCGCTGCAGCAACGCGGCGATCGCGGCGTTGCTCGGTGTGGCCAGCTCGACCAGCCGGGTCCGCGACCGGATGGTCACGATGACATCGTCGGGCGTCGGCGCGCACAGCACCCACACCGTCTTGGGCGCAGGCTCCTCCAGGCTCTTCAGCAGGGCGTCGGCGCCGCGCTCGGTGATGCGGTCGGCGTCCTCGACGACGATGACCTGGTAGCGACGCAGCGTCGGGCTCATCGCGGCGCGCTGGACGAGGCTGCGCACCTCGTCGACGCCGATCGACAGCTGCTCGGTGCGCACCAGCGTCACATCGGGGTGGGCGCCGGACAGCGCGGTGCGGCAGGCCTGGCACTGGCCGCAGCCGCCCCGCTCGCACTGGAGCGCGGCGGCGAAGGCCTTGGCGGCGTTCGACCGGCCCGAGCCGGGCGGGCCGGTGATCAGCCACGCGTGGGTCATCGCGTGCCGCTGCCCGGCGACGGCCCGCCGGAGGATCTCGACGACCCGGTCTTGCCCGACGAGGTCGGCCCACACCCCGCCCGCGGGGGTCTGCGTGGTCGCTTTCATGGGTCGAGCCTGCCACGCGGGTCCGACAGCAACGCGTCCACCCGATCCCGGACGGCCGCCGCGATCGTCTCGATCGGCTGACGCGCCGGCAGGACGAGGTAGCGCTCGGGTTCGGCCTCGGCGAGCTCGAGGAACCCCTGCCGGGCGCGCAGGTGGAAGTCGTCGCCGGCCGCCTCGAGCCGGTCCTTGGCCGTGATCGCGCCGACGCCCCGCGCCGGCTCCAGGTCGAGCAGCACGGTCAGGTCGGGGCGCAGGCCGTCCGTCGCCCAGCGGGCCAGCCCGGCCAGCTCGCCACGGTCGAGGACGCGGCCCGCGCCCTGGTAGGCCAGCATCGAGTCGACGTAACGATCGCACACCACCACCGCCCCGCGCGCCAACGCCGGCCGGACGACCTCGTGCAGGTGATGGGCCTTGTCGGCGAGGTAGAGCAGCGCCTCGGCGCGGGCGTCCAAATCGCCGGTCGCCGGGTCGAGCAGGATCTGCCGGATCTGCCGGCCCGCGGCCGTGTCGCCCGGCTCGAAGGTCCGGACGACCTCGCGTCCAGAACTGCGCAGCCGGTCGGCGAGCAGCGTCGCCTGCGTGGACTTGCCCACGCCGTCGCCGCCCTCGAACACCACGAACAGTCCGCTCATGCCCACCTCCGCTGCCCCATCATGCCCGACCTGACGGGCGCCGATGCCAGCGGACGCGTCGCGGGCCGCCTACCAGGACGAGCCGCACGAGGGTCGCGCGAGGGTCAGCCGCTCAGGCGATCCCAGGACGCCCAGCCGATGATGCCGTCGGCCTTCAGGCCCTGGCTGCGCTGGAACGCCTTGGCCGCGGACACGCTGCTCGCGCCGAACACGCCGTCGGCGCTGCCCTTGTAGTAGCCCTTCGATCGCAGCAGCGACTGCGCCTGCCGCGCGCACGCGGACCGCTCGCCCTGCTCGACCTGGGTGTAGCGGCACTGCGCCGCGGTGGACGCGGACGACGAGGGCGCCGTGCGCGTCACGGGCGCATTACGGGTTGAGCTGGTGCGGGAGGGCGCCGTACCCGCACCCTGGGTGTGGGCCACCCCGGCCGCGGCCATGCCGATCACCAGGATCGCGGCCACCACTTCACCGCCGTCGCTCATACCGTCCCCTCCCTCGGGCGAACATCGACTCCCGCGCAGGTCACGCGCGGGCTCGTGCGCAGGCAATCCTACGGCGAACCCGCCGGGGTGCCCAGATCAGTCGCGACCTCGACTTGAGGGTCAGGAGCCGGAAGCCGTGCCCGACTTCTTCGCGGGCGCCTTGCGCGTCGCGGTCTTCTTCGCGGCCGGCTTCTTGGCGCTGGACGACCGCGTCGTCCGCTTCTTCGGGGCCGGGCCCTTGGCGCGCTTCTGGGCGAGCAGTTCGGACGCCCGGGAGATCGTGATCTCCTCCACCGAGTCGTCCCGCCGCAGGGTGGCGTTGATCTCGCCGTCGGTGACGTAGGGGCCGAAGCGGCCGTCCTTCACGACGACGGGCTTGCCGGTCTCGGGATCCTCCCCCAGCTCCTTCAGCGGGCCGGCCGCAGCGCGGCGTCCCCGCTGCTTCGGCTGGGCGTAGATCGCCTCGGCCTGCTCGAGGGTGATGCTGAAGATCTGGTCCTCGGATTCGAGCGAGCGGGAGTCCGTGCCCTTCTTCAGGTAGGGCCCGTAGCGGCCGTTCTGGGCGGTGATCTCGACGCCGTCGGCGTCCGTGCCGACCACGCGCGGCAGGTTCATCACCTTCAGCGCGTCGTCCAGCGTCACCGTGTCCAGCGACATCGACGCGAGGAGCGACCCGGTGCGCGGCTTGGCGGACTTCGGGGCGTCCTCCGGCAGCACCTCGGAGACGTAGGGGCCGTAGCGGCCGTTCTTCGCGACGACCTTGTGCCCGGTGTCGGGGTCGGTGCCCAGCTCGCGCTCGGCGCCGGTGGGGTTGGCCAGCAGCTCGCGGGCCTTCTCGACGGTCAGTTCGTCGGGAGGCAGGTCCTCCTCGACGTTGGCGCGGTTGCCGTCGGCGTCCTCGACGTAGGTGCCGTAGCGCCCCACCCGGACGGCGATGCCGGAGTCCTCGCCGGCGACCGGGTAGAACGTCGACAGCTCGCGGGCGTCGATCTCCCCGAGCTCGTTGACCAGTTCGTGCAGCCCGTCGCGGGCGTCGTCGGCGTCGCCGCCGTAGTAGAACTCGTTGAGCACCGCGACCCGCTGGGCCGCGCCGCGGGCGATCTCGTCGAGGTCGGCCTCCATCTCGGCGGTGAAGCCGTAGTCGACCAGGTGCGGGAAGTGCCGCTCGAGCAGCCGGGTCACCGCGAACGCGAGCCACGTCGGGACCAGGGCCGAGCCGCGCTTGAACACGTAGTCGCGGCTGGTGATCGTGCGGATGATCGCCGCGTACGTCGACGGGCGGCCGATCTCGAGCTCCTCCAGCTTCGCGACCAGGGACGGCTCGGTGTACCGGGCCGGCGGCCGGGTGTCGTGCGCGGACGCCTCGACCGCGGACGCCTGCAGCCCCTGCCCCTTCTCGACGTTCGGCAGCGGCGCCTGGGCGTCGTCGGCGGAGTCGCCCTCGTCCGTGCCCACCACGTAGGCCTTGAGGAAGCCGGGGAACGTGATCGTCCGGCCGGACGCCGTCAGCTCGGCGGACTCGACGGTCACGACCTCGCCGGATGAGGCGTCCGTCACCTCGACCCCGGACGGCAGCGTCGCGGCCATCTTGATCGTCAGCGTGTTGCCCTCGGCGTCGCGCATCTGGGACGCCAGCGTGCGCCGCCAGATCAGGTCGTACAGGCGCAGGTGGTCGCCGGACAGGCCGGTCTCCTGCGGCGTCCGGAACGAGTCGCCCGCCGGGCGGATCGCCTCGTGCGCCTCCTGCGCGCTCTTCACCTTCGACGTGTACACGCGCGGCTTGTCGGGCAGGTACTCGCTCCCGAACCGTTCGGTGACCTGCGCGCGGGACGCCTGGATCGCCGTGCCCGACAGCGTCACTGAGTCGGTACGCATGTAGGTGATGAAGCCACGCTCGTACAGCTCCTGGGCGACCGACATCGTCCGCTGGGACGTGAAGCCGAGCTTGCGGCCGGCATCCTGCTGCAGCGTGGTCGTGCGGAACGGGGCGTACGGACGCCGCGTGTACGGTTTCGCGTCGACGCTGGTGACCTCATAGGACGCCTCGCGCAGCCCGCCGGCCAGCGTCTCAGCACCCTCGAGCGCCAGGTGCAGCAGGTTCTTGCCGGTGAGCTGGCCCAGGGAGTCGAAGTCGCGTCCGGACGCCAACCGGCGCCCTCCGGCGTCGCTGAGGCGCGCGGTGAAGCTCGTGTCGTCGGCGGAGTCCTCGAGGGTGTGGAGCGTGGCCTCGACGTCGGCGTACGTCGCGGTGCGGAACGCCATGCGCTCACGCTCGCGGTCGACCACCAGGCGGGTCGCGACGGACTGCACGCGGCCGGCCGACAGCCGCGGCATGACCTTCTTCCACAGCACCGGGCTGACCTCGTAGCCGTAGAGGCGGTCGAGGATGCGGCGGGTCTCCTGGGCGTCGACCAGGTCGGTGTCGAGCTCGCGCAGGTTCTCGGCCGCGTCCCGGATCGCCTGGGGGGTGATCTCGTGGAACACCATGCGGCTGTAGGGGATCTTCGGCTTGAGCTCCTGCAGCAGGTGCCAGGCGATGGCCTCGCCCTCGCGGTCCTCATCAGTGGCCAGGATGAGCTCGTCGACGTCGGCGAGCTTCGCCTTCAGGTCGCGCAGCGTCGCCTTCTTCTCGGGCTGGACGACGTAGAGCGGCTCGAACTCCTTCTCGACGTTGACCCCTGTGCGCGCCCACTTCTCGCCCTTGTACTTGGCGGGCACCTCGGCCGCACCGGTCGGCAGGTCGCGGATGTGGCCACGCGAGCTTTCGACGATGTAGTCGTCGCCGAGCACGCTGGAGAGCGTCCGAGCCTTGGTGGGCGACTCGACGATGACGAGCTTGCGCTTGGTATCAGCCACGATCAACTTTCCTCGAACAAGGGGACGGCTCCCCGGGGAGGGCGCCAAACCGCCACTGTAGCCGCGCCTCGAGCCCGCATCGTAACCCCGTTCGGGCCGCTGAGACGGTGGCCGTTCAGCCAACAGAGCGCGACCTCGCCTCACAGCTTCAGCACAGGTTGGGCCCAGCAAACTCCCAAGGGCGTCGGATTGTCTAGGGAGCACGGACACCGAGACGGCGTCCGCCGAGGAGGATCACCATGAGCAGCGAGCGCACCGACCACCCCGACTTCGAGCGTCCCCCGCGGTCCGGCGCGGCGCCCCTCTCCGTGCCTGGTCAGCCGGACGGGGGCGCCCCTGCCGCCTACCCCGGCGGACCGGCGTGGGGCGCGACGCCGGTGCGCCATCGTCCCCGGAAGAAGCGGACCGGCCTGATGGCCGTCGGCTCGGTGCTGGCCGTCGGCGTCCTCGCGCTCGGCGTCAGCGTGCCGAACGTCGTCCCGGCGTTCCGGTCGGCCATCACCGGCCAGTCCGCGCCTGCGGGGCTGGGGTCCGGCTCCACCGGGTCCGGGGGCTCCACGGCGTCCGGCGGAGTGCCCACGGACCAGGCATCGTCCGGGTCGGGGGGGTCCAGCTCCACGACGGCCGAGGCGTCCGCGGCCCAGAGCGCGGGGATCGTTCTCATCGACACCGCCACGACGTCCGGCGAGGCCGCCGGCACCGGCATGGTGCTCACCGCGTCCGGGCAGGTGCTGACGAACTACCACGTCGTGGAGGGGAGCACCGCGATCAAGGTCACGGTGCCGACGACCGAGCAGACGTACACGGCGACGGTGCTCGGCCACGACGCGAGCCGGGACGTGGCGCTGCTCCAGCTGGCCAAGGCGTCCAACCTCACGGTCATCAGGCCGGACACCGACCCGCTCAGCGTCGGCGAGGCCGTCACCGCGGTGGGCAACGCCAACGGGCAGGGCTACCTGAGCGCGGCCAGTGGCCGCATCACGACGACCCGGACGACCGTCACGGTGAACAGCGACAACCTCGCCGGCTCCGAGACGCTGCGGGACGTGATGGCGACTGACGCCAAGGCGCAGCCCGGCGACTCCGGCGGGCCGATGCTCGACGCGCAGGGCGAGGTCGTCGGCATGACGACCGCGGGCGGCACCGGTGGCGGCTACCGGCCGACGTCCGCCACGACGACGAGCTTCGCGATCGACATCGACGACGCGCTCGCCGTGGCCAACGTCATCGAGGCGGGCCGGGATTCCGGGACCGTCCAGGTCGGGCCCAATCCTTACCTCGGCATCACCGTGGCCTCCGCGCAGGGCGGGTCCGGCGACCGCGGCTACGGCGGCTACGGCGAGGCGTCCTCGGACGGCGTCGAGGTGAACTCCGTGACGCCCGGGACGCCGGCCGACACAGCCGGGCTCGGCGAGGGCGACGTCATCACCTCGGTGGGCGGCACGAGGGTCACCAGCCAGGCCGAGCTCGCCGCGGCGCTCGCCGAGCGCCAGCCCGGTCAGCGGGTCACCGTGACCTGGGACACGGCCGACGGTCGGAGCGAGACGGCCACCGTCACCCTGGACGCGAGCCCGATCAACTGACGGGCCACAAGCCGCCCTCGCGGCCCAAGCCGCCCTCGCGGCCCAAGCCGCCCTCGCGGCCCAAGCCGCCCTCGCGGCCCAAGCCGCCCTCGGGATCTCCTTCGACGCTAGGGGTGGGGTTGGGAGATCCCGAGGGCCTCAGCTCGGCGAAACCCCGTGCTCCGAGCGAACCGCCGCGCCGGGACCGTGGCGGGCGGGGCGCCTCAGACTCGTCGTCCGGACGTCGGCGAACGTCGCGGCCCCGGCGCGCGGAAATCGCGGCGAAACCGGCGCCGTGGCACTCTTGACGTCGACGCTCCGCAGGTGCCGGTTCCGTCCCGGAGGGGTGTCGGCCCACGCAACCGAAGGATTTTCCCGATGCAGCCGTACCCCGCGCCTCCCCCACAGGGGCTGCCGCCGCAGCGTCCGCGCAAGCCGGGACGCGCGGTGGGGCTCGGGGTGTTGGTCGCGGTGATCGCCGACCTGGTCGCGATCACCCTGCTGCCGACCGGACTGGGACTCGCGCCCGCGAGCCAGGGGTCACCGGCGCCGACCCTCCCGAACGCCGCGGGGCCGAGCACCGCCCTACCGAGCCGCCCGGGGCCGAGCACCGCGCCGAGCGTGACCCCCGGGAACGCCGAGGTGTCCGTGTCGCCGCAGGTGCAGCGCGGGCTGGCGCTGATTCGGGTCACGAGCCCGGGACAGTCGGGGGCCGGCACCGGGATGGTCCTCACCCCGGACGGCCAGGTGCTCACGAACTACCACGTCGTCCGGTCGACGTCGCTGGTGCGGGTGACGATCGCCGCGACCGGCAAGCGGTACGACGCCAAGCTGGTCGGACGGGACGCCACCCGCGACGTCGCGCTGCTGCAGCTGCAGGGGGCGAGCGGGCTCGAGCCCGTGACGATCGACCATCACCCCGTCGCCGTCGGCGACACCGTTGTGGCCGCGGGCAACGCCAGCGGCCAGGGCTACATCACCGCGTTCAGCGGCAAGATCACCGCGACCGACCAGAGCATCCGGGTGCGCGGGCAGAGCGAGTACGACCCCGAGGAGAACCTGCGCGGGCTCATCGAGACCGACGCCCACGCCGAGCCCGGCGACTCCGGCGGGCCCATGTTCGACGACACGTTCGAGGTGATGGGCATGACGACCGCGGGCAGCACGCGCGGGGAGGCGTCCAGCTACGCGGTGCCGATCAGCGAGGCGATGAGCGTGGTCGATCAGGTGCGCCGCGGGGACGAGTCCGGCACCGTCGTGATCGGGCCGAAGCCCTACCTCGGCATCATCGCCGAGCGCGCCGAAAGCAGCGCCGGCGTGCCCGTCAACAGCGTGGAGTCCGGCAGCGCGGCGGCCGGGGCCGGCGTCGAGACCGGGGCGCACATCACCGAGCTGGACGGCCGTCCCGTGCGCTCGCACGCGGAGCTGTCCGCCGTCCTCGACTCGCTGCAGCCCGGCGACAAGGTCACGTTGAAATGGACCACCCGCGGCGGTGAACGGCGCACCGCCGAGATCACGCTGGGCACCAGTTCGCTGAACTGACACGCGCGCGTGGGGTCAGGTCGCCCGCTTAGCGCGCTTCCATGCCTCCCCTTGGGTGAACTGACACGAGCGCGAGGGGTGGGGTCGCCTGCTTGGCGCGCTTCCATGCCTCGCCGTTGGATGAACTGACGTGCGCGCGTGAGGTCGCCACTCCCCCGGTTGACCAGCAGCCTCGGATCCCGGGCCGCTCACTCGTCGAGGTAGCCGTCGGCGACCAGCTCGCGCAGTCGCGGCGTGAGTTCGGCGCGCAGGGCGCCGGCGTCCACCTCGTAGATGGACGCGATCGCGTCGATGATCTGCGCGGCGGTCAGGTCGCCGTCACAAGCGCCGACGAGGGCCGCGAGGCCGGTGTCGGCCTCCAGCGCCCGGCCGAGCCCATAGGTCTGCCGCAGGACGAGGTGCTCGGGGTTGTCCGCGCCCGGGCGCCCGAGCGTCTCTTGGACGACGCCCTCCAGCGTGCACCAGCGCGCGCCGAGCAGGTCGGCGTCGGTGCGTTGCAGCAGGTCGACGGCACGGTGCTGGGCGGCGAAGGCGTCCCCGATGGGCTGATGGACGCCGTGCGGCCACTCCTCGAAGCGCAGGTCGGGGACGTCACGGCCCGCCCGGCGCAGGGAGATCCAGCCCATGCCGACGCCCACGATCCCGAGGGCGGCGAAGTAGTCGACCCACTCCCGGTAGCGCTCGGCGTAGTCGGGGCGGCTGTTGGCGCCGGCGTCGGTCAACCAGATCTCGGCGTACTCGTAAGGGTCGAGGCGCTCGCGCTGGACGACGAACGCGTCGCACCCGGTGGGCCGGATCCAGTCGGCGAGGCGGTCCTGCCACGGGCGATCGCCGAGGATCGCCCAGTTGCACAGCACCTGCATGGTGCCGTCCGCGGCCAGGCGCGCGCCCCCGCCGGTGACGACCTGCTCCACGAGCCCGTCCCCGGCCTCGGTGCCCTCCCGGTAGGTGAGGCGGACGTCCGAGGGCGGAGACATGACGAACGGCGGGTTGGTGACGATCAGGTCGAAGCGCTCGCCGGCGACCGGCTCGTACAGCGAGCCGAGCCGCAGGTCGGCGTCCACCTGGTTGAGGCCGCACGTGACGCGGGCCAGCTCGAGGGCGCGCGGGTTGAGGTCGGTGGCGACGATGTCCTCGACGTGCCGGCTCAGGTGGAGCGTCTGGACGCCGCAGCCGGTGCCGAGGTCGAGTGCGCGGGCGGCCGATCGCCGGATCGTCAACTGGGCCAGCGTCGTGGACGCGGGCGAGACCCCGAGCACGAAGTCGGCCGGCGTGTCACCGGTGCGTTCGTCCATGTGGGTCAGGGGGTCGTGGCACACCCAGCCGTCGACGGCCGCCGTCGTGGCGGTGGCCTCCGCCGCGTAGGGGCGGATTTCGACGCGGGCGCGCACGGTGTCACCCTCCGACCCTGCGGACGCAGCGAGGAGCCCCGCGTCGAGCAGGGCGTCCACCTCGGCGCCGAGAGCGCGCTCGGCGTCGGCGCGGCTGACCGCGTCCTGCACCACCCACAGCCGCATCAGCGTGGCCTGCGGATCCCGATCACCGCCCAGCGCGTCCCTGGCCGCGAACGTCGTGTTGCGCGCGAGACCAGCGGAGCCGGACTCCCCCAGCCGACGCGTTACCGGCTCGTAGGTGTAGTCGGCGGCGAGCAGCCGCTCGCGCAGTCGGGCGATGGACGGGTCTGGCAGCATGGCTCCAGCCTGTCACGCCGCGACGGATCACCGAACGCCGCCGCGTCGACGCCCGCGAGGAGGGACCGTGACCACACCGACCCAGGAGCAGCGCGCACCGCTCGCCGAGCGCGCGCTGCTGATCCGCAACGCCCTGGTCGTCCCCCTGCCCGGAGGGAGTGCCGGCCTGGCCGACTCGCCCGCGGAGCGGCATGCCGGCGAGAAGCCCGTCGACATCCGCATCGCGGCCGGCGTCATCACCGAGGTTGGGCCCAGCCTGGTCTCGCACGGCGAGGACGAACTCGACGCCGCCGGGCGTTGGGCCATCCCCGGCCTCTGGGACCAGCACGTGCACTTCCTGCACTGGGCCAGGGCCCGCGGCTGGCTCGATGTCGCCGATTCGGCGAGCCAGGACGACGTCGTCGACACGGTTCGCGCGCACGTTGCCACGTCGACCACCGACCCCGACCAGGTGCTGATCGCCTTCGGCTACCGCGCCGCATTGTGGCCGGCCCCCGCCTCCGTCCCCGACCTGGACGCCGTCAGCGCCGGGCGGCCCGTCATCGCCATCGCCGGGGACGCGCACAACGGCTGGCTCAACACGCGCGCCCAGCGGATGTTGGGTGTCGGACCGTTCACGACCGCCGTCAGCGAGAACGCCTGGTTCGAGATCAACGCCCGGCTGCCGGAGCTGCCCGGCTTCGAGCCGCAGCAGGCCGACCTCGTCGCGACCGTCTCCGCCATGGCAGCCCAGGGGCTGACGGGCATCGTCGACCTCGACTTCCGCGACGCCTTCACCGCGTGGCCGCGCCGCGTCGCCTCTGGCCTCAACGTGATCCGCGTCAGCGCGGGGGTCTACCCCGAGCAGCTGGACGAGGCGGTCGCGCTCGGCGTCGAGACCGGCGGAGCCCTGCCCGGCG
This sequence comes from Nigerium massiliense, assembly GCF_000826085.1. Taxonomy (GTDB): domain Bacteria; phylum Actinomycetota; class Actinomycetes; order Propionibacteriales; family Propionibacteriaceae; genus Propioniciclava; species Propioniciclava massiliense. The sequence continues at coordinate 1,425,073 of NZ_CCYM01000003.1, forward strand.
GCGATGGGCTCATTACCATGGGCCCCTTGAAGATCATCACCGACGGCTCGCTGAGCACCCGCACGGCCTGGTGCTGCGCGCCGTACACGGACGCGCCGGCGGGTGCGCGCAACGCGGCCGGAGCGCCCAATGTCACCGCGGACCGGCTCGACGACCTCATCGCGACGGCCACCGCCCACGGTCTCGCCGTCACCGCCCACGCCATCGGCGACCGCGCGAACGAGGGCGTCCTCGATGCCTTCGCCCGCGCCGGGATCGGCGGCCGGATCGAACACGCCCAACTTCTGCGTTGCGACGACATCGGCCGCTTCGCCGAGCTCGGTGTCACCGCGAGCGTCCAACCGGCGCACCTGCTGGACGACCGCGACACCGCCGAGCGTTGCTGGGCGGATCGCACAGCGCGCTGCTTCCCGCTCCGTTCCCTGCTGGCCGCCGGCGTCGATGTCGTCTTCGGATCGGACGGTCCTGTCTCGCCTGTCGATCCCTGGCTGGAGATGGCTGCGGCCGTCCACCGCAGCGCCGACGAGCGGGAGGGCTGGCACGAGGAACAGTCCCTCAGCCCCGCCGAGGCCCTCGCCTGCTCGGTCGACGGCCAGCGGCTCGAGCCGGGTTGCCGCGGTGACGTAGTCCTGCTGGGAGCCGACCCGCTCGCGCCGGCGTCCAGCCCCCGCGAGGCCGCGGAGATCCTGCGCACGATGTCCGTGGCGGCGACGGTGTGTGCAGGCCGCGTCACGTACTGCGAGGAGCATCCGAGCCGATGACCGTGCCCGCGTGGCTGCTGGACGATCAGGTCGCGCACGTCCATCACCGGGCGGCCCGGCCAGGCCGCACGGCGCCCTGGCCCGGTTGGGTCGGCCAGGACGTGCGAGACGCCCTGGGCCGCCGTGGCATCCAGGCGCTGTGGCAGCACCAGGCGACGGCCGCGGACGCCGCCTTCGAGGGTCGGCACGTCGCGATCGCGACCGGCACTGCGTCGGGCAAGTCGCTGGCCTACCTGCTTCCCGCCCTCGCCGCCGGCCTGCACGGCACGATCGGCACCAGCCTCGCCGGCCGCTCGGCCCAGCGCAGCGCCTTGCGCCTGGACCTTCCGCCCCGCCACACCGCGCTCTACCTCGCCCCGACCAAGGCCCTCGCGCACGACCAGTTGCGCATCTGCACCGAGCTGGGCCTGTCGGGTTGGAAGACGTCGGCCCTCGACGGCGACTCCGATCGCGACGAGCGCCGCTACGCACGCGAGTTCGCCACCTACGTGTTGAGCAACCCCGACATGCTGCACCGCTCCGTGCTGCCCAACCACCAGCGCTGGTCGCGCTTTCTCGGCGACCTGCGCTACGTCGTCGTGGACGAGGCGCACCGCTACAAGGGCGTCTTCGGGGCGCACGTCTCCGCGGTGCTGCGCCGGCTGAGAAGGTTGTGCCGCACCTACGGCTCCGACCCGACGTTCGTCTTCGCCTCCGCGACGATCAGCGAGGCCGACGAGGTCGGCCGGTCGCTGGCCGGGCTGGACGAGGTGCAGCTCGTCGACGAGGACTGCTCGCCGGCGCCGGCCCTCGACTTCGTCCTGCGGCGCCCCACGCGCGCCCTCACGGAGGACACCGCGCGCATGCTGGCGCGGCTGTGCGCCACCGGTCAGGCGCTGGCGTTCACGACGTCCCGCGTGCAGGCCGAGCTGGTCGCGATGCGCGCCAGGGAACTCGCGACCGAGCCAGACACGATCGCCGCCTACCGCGGCGGGTACCTGCCCAGCGACCGGCGTTCGATCGAGGCGGCTCTGCAGGACGGCCGGCTGCGAGGCGTGGCCTGCACCAACGCTCTCGAGCTGGGCGTCGACATCTCGGGCATGGACGCCGTCGTCGCCGCCGGTTTCCCCGGCACGCTGGCTGCCCTGTGGCAGCAGGTCGGACGGGCCGGCCGGCACGGCCAGGAGGCGCTCGCCGTTCTCGCCGCCCGGGAGGATCCCCTGGACGCCTATCTGACCGAGCACCCCGAGTTGATCTTCGACCGGCCGATCGAGCGCACCGTCGTCTACCCCGACAACCCGTACGTGCTCGGGCCGCATCTCGCCGCCGCCGCCCAGGAGCAGCCCCTGACGCCGGCGGACGCCGAGTTCTTCGGCCCCCAGACCGTCCCGATCGCGGAAAGGCTCACCGCCCAGGGGGTGCTGCGTCGGCGCGCCACGGGCTGGTTCTGGACGCATCCCCAACGCGCCGTCGACTCCATCGACCTGCGGTCGCTCCACGGGAAAGCGTGCGAGGTCATCGACGTCAACACCGGCCGGGTCATCGGGCAGGTCGACCCCGGCGCAGCCGACCGCACCCTGCACCCCGAGGCCGTGTACGTGCACCAGGGCGAGCAATGGCTCGTTGTCGAGTTCGACGAGCGCGACCGCATGGCCCTCGTCGATAGAGCGGACGGCACGTACTACACCCAGCCGCAGTCGGCGGGCGGGGTGCAGGTACTCGACGAGCAGCGCCGCCGCCGGTTGGGCGACGGGACGCTGTGCTACGGCACCGTGGAGTTGACCAGCCAGGTCACCTCGTACCTGCGTCGGGATGCCGAGACCGGTGACGTCTGGGACCAGACAGCCCTCGACCTGCCGCTGCGTCGGATGACCACGAAGGCGGTGTGGTGGACGCTCCCCGACGACGTCGTCGCCGGCCTCGACATCGACCCCCAAGAGCTGCCGGGGGCGGTGCACGGAGCCGAGCACACAGCCATCGGCCTGCTGCCGGCGCTTGTGCCGTGCGACCGCTGGGACATCGGGGGGCTGTCGACCGTGCTGCACCCCGACACAGGACGCCTCACCGTCTTCATCCACGACGGCAACCCCGGGGGCTCGGGCTTCGCGGAACTGGGCTACGACAAGGCCGAGCTGTGGTGGGAGGCCACCTGGGAGCGACTGCGCAGCTGCCCCTGCAGCGACGGGTGCCCCGCCTGTGTCGTCTCCCCGAAGTGCGGCAGCGGCAACAACCCGCTCGACAAGCGGGGCGCCCGGATCCTCGTGTCCGCGCTGGTCGGTCACGCCTCCCGCGGCTGACCGGCGGGCGGCGCGTCCGCCGGTCACGGCCCGTCCTGAAGGACGCCCGCGTTGGCTTGTGCCTCGGCCTTCAGCGACAACCCGAGCGGACGCCACGACGGCTCCCGCACGACGGTGACCGACACGACGAAGTCGATCTCGTCGCCCACCAGCGTGCAGGCGGTGATGCGTACCCCGTTCGCCTGGGCCGTGCTGCCGGCCGCTGCGCAGGCGTCGTGGCCGCCCGCCGCCGCCTCGCCGCCTGCCAGGGCCGCCAGGTCGGCGGCGCCCTGCGCCTGGTGGGTCACAGCGCGGTACGCGCTGGCGATCACGACGACGCCCACGATCGCCGCCAACAGCATCATCGCGACCGCCACGAGACCGGTCACGTTGCCGCGCTCGCCTCGCCTCATCGGGAGCCCTCCGTCAGCACGCGCGCCTGTGCCGACACGGGGACGGTGAACAGCTCTCCGAAGCCCGCCCGCGCCGTCACCTGCACGACCGTGGCCTTGCCCTCGCGTCGTCGCAGCACCTGAGCTCCGCGCGGGGCGTCGCGCTCGGCCGCCCGTGCCGCCGCGCGGTCACCACGGGCGTCCTGGCGGGCCACCTCGTTCGCGGTGATCTGGCACAGGTTCAGCACCATCAGCATCGAGATCAGCCAGGCGACGATCATCGCGACCGCCGCGACCACCAGGCTGACCATCGCCAACTCGGCGGTGGCCATGCCCCGCTCTCCTCGGCTCGGCATCTGCGTCATCTCCCACCCTCTCCGTGAGGGGCCGCCCCGGCCCTCCTCCGGGGCGGCCCTGCGCCGGACGGTCAGCCCATGGCCCCCGTGACGACCTTGAGCAGCTGCACGACCGCCTGCTGGAGCGCCTGGGTGAACACGCCCGACTTCATCGCCGTGATCACGAGACCGACCAGCGTCACCACGAGCACGACGCCGATGGCGTACTCGGCCGTGGTCATGCCGCGCTCACGGCTCCACTCCTTCGGCGCGGCGGGCTCGTCCACGACGAGCTCTTGGCCGTCGACGTCCTCCACGAACTCCTCGACTTGCTGCGACATGTTTCCTCCTTGGGTTCCGCACCGCCCGTCGCGGTACATCCCCCACCATGGGAATCGCCACCCGGCGCCCGTCACCCGATCCCCTCCTGTGGATAACTCGCGCTTTCGACTCACCGGCCCACGAGACCCCCGAAGATCGGCGCAACTCCGAGGAGGAAGAACGCGGGCAGGAAACAGACCACCAGCGGAACGATGCTCCGCACCCCCGCCTTGCGCGCCTCGACGAGAGCCAGAGCTTCCGCCCCGCGGCGTGCCTCCCGGGCATGCTGGCGCAGCAGCACCGACAGCCCGACGCCGCTGCCGACGGAGCGGCTGATGTCGCGCGCGATCGTGCGGTATCCCGCCGCTTCACCGAGCGACGCCCACGCCTGCGGCTCGGCCACCCCCAGGTCCACCTGGTGCAGCACCGCCAGCAGGACGTCGCGCGTCGGCCCCTCCATCGCTTCGGCCACGGTGCGCGCCGCGCCCCTGGTGGGACGCCCCGCCTCCAGACACACGGCCAGCAGCTCGCACACCTCGGCGACGTCCCCGCGCAGCGCCCTGTCACGCCGCCTCACGGCCGGGGCCTCGCGCGCCGTCCGCCACCAGGACCCCACTTGCTGCCACCGGCGGCGTCCGTCGCCGCCCTCGTCAAGCGGCTTGGTCAGCTCCCGCACCCGACCGGCGTGCGACCCCGAAGCCAGCCACAAGGCGAGGGAAGCTGCCAGGGCGGCGGCTATCGCCCAGCCGGTCATGTCCGGCCTCCCGCGGGTTCGGTCGCGATGGTGTCGGTCCACCACACGCCCAGGCAGGCCAGGCCGACACCGGCGACGAGGCATCCCTGCCCGACCAGGCTCTGGGTGAGGAACCGGATCGGGTCGCCCCCGAACACGTAACCGAGCAGCAGGCCCACCATCGGCAGCGACCCGAGGAGCCGTCCGGACGCGCGCGGCGCGGACAGCTCGGCCGCTACCGTGCGCTCGATCTCGTGATCGACCGCCAGCCGTTCGGACGCCCCCTCGATCGACTCGCTCATCGACGCCCCGGTCTCCCTGGACACCTCCCACGCCCGGGCCAGCCGCAGCATCCCCTGCTGTCCGGGCACGGACGCCACCCGCCGCAGCGCCCCCGTCGGGTCACCGCCCACCGCCTGCACCGCGGCCGCCTCGGCCAGGACCCCGCTCTCGCCCGCCGCCACGCTGATGGCGGTCGCCGGGATCTGCCCGACCCGCAACAACCCCACCAGCACTTCGCCGGCGCGGACCACCTCGTCGCGGCGTTGCTGAGCCAGAGAGCGGGCCCGATGGCGCGCCACGAGGCCGCCGATCGTGCCGACGACCATCACCGCACACAGCGCCAGTGCCCCGCCCCGCGTACCGCCGGCGAACACGCTCACCACCACCACCACCGCGGCCGCGAGCGCGGCCCCGAGTCGCCGCGACGCGTGGCCGGGCTCCGGACGCTCCGGTTGCGCCTCACCCTGCAGCCGCCGCTGCCACCGCCGCGGCGAAGCCGGCCCAGCCAGCAGCGCCGCCGCCACCGCGGCGAGCACAGCGCCGATGACCCAGATCGATGATCCGCCCACCCCGCTCACCTCAGCCCAGCGCCCGACGGAGCCGGCCGCGTCCGGAACCCCACGTCATGGCTCCGTCGACGTCGAACGTGAGCGCCGGGACGCACCGGACGAGCCCATCGTGGCCCGGCTCGAACACGGCGATCTGCTCCACGAATCGGCGGCCGCCGTCGCGCCTCAGCTGCACGACCACCTCGAGCGCCGCCGCCACCTGCGCGTGCAGAGCGCTGCGATCCAGGCCGCCGAGGGCCCCCAGCGCCTCGAGCCGCGCCACGACGGCCTCGGCCGAGTTGGCGTGGATGGTCCCGCAGCCGCCCTCGTGGCCGGTGTTCAGCGCGATCAGCAGATCGGTGAGCTCGGCGCCACGCACCTCGCCCACCACCAGGCGGTCGGGCCGCATCCGCAGCGCCTGCCGCACCAGTTGGGTCAGTGTCACGGCCCCGGCGCCCTCGGCGTTCGGCGGTCGGCCCTCCAGGCGCACCACATGTGGATGCGGCGGGTCCAGCTCCCGCGAGTCCTCCACGATCACCAGCCGCTCTCTGCCGGGGACCTCGCCCAGCAGCGACGACAGCAACGTGGTCTTGCCCGTGCCGGTGCCTCCGGAGATCAGGAATGCCCGCCGCGCTGCCACCAGGTCACGCAGCGCGTCAACCCCGGCCGCGCTCAGGCCGGAGCCCCGCCAGTCGTCCAGGGTCAGCCGCACGCGCGACGGAACGCGCAGCGACAGGCACGTGCCCGGGTGGGCCACGGAGCCCAGCACCGCGTGCACTCGGGTTCCGTCGGGCAGTCGCGCGTCGACGAACGGCTGCCCGTCGTCCAAACGCCGGCCCACCATTGCGGCCAACCGCACACCCAGTCGCCGCACCTCCTCCTCGGAGGAGAACGTCACCGGGGCTCTCTCCAGCCCGCCGCCGCGATCGACATAGACCGCGTCCGGGCCGTTCACCAGCACGTCGGTGACCGCAGGGTCGCGCAGCAGCGGTTCCAGCGGGCCGGCGCCCCGGCTGTCGCGACGCAACTGATCGACGGTCGCCAGCACCGACGCGTCGCTCACGACGTGGCCGAGCCAGCGCAGCGCGTCCGCCACCGCGACCGGCGTGGCCTGTTGGCCCTGCGCGCTGAGGCGTCCGCGCACCTCGTCCAGGTCAATCGCCATCCGACACCCCTGCCATCAGCCGCTCCAGTACCACGTCCACCTGCTTGCTCCACCGTCCGCGGCGAGACCTTCCGGGCGGATCCCCCACCTCGGCCGCCCGGGCGACGCGGGCGTCCGTGGCCAGGGTTCCCAGCACGTCCGCGCCCAGCGCTCGCCCGACCAACTCGGGCGCGACGCGTCCGCCGGTGGCCCGCACGATCAGCCGCGGCTCGGCGAGCTCCAGCGCCCGGAGCATCTGTCCCGCGGCCGCCACCGACCGCACGTCATCCCCACTCAGGAGCACCACCTCGGAGGCCCCCTGCAGCTGCTGCCGCACGCATGGCAGCGGCGCCCGTCCGGCGTCGAGCACGACCAGCTTGTGGTGGCGGCTGAGCGAGCCCAGGACCGCCTGCAGGGACTCCGCCTGCGGCTGATCGACCTCCCCCGACTCGCCGCTCGTCCCCGGTCGAGCCATCGACACGACCGTCACGCCGTCGACGCACGGCAGAAACCGGCGGACATCGCTCACCTCGCCCCGGGCACCCAGCAGACGCGGCCAGCGCCACCCAGGGGTGCGCTCCGCGCCCAGGAGCAGGTCGACGCCGCCGCCCAGGGGGTCAACGTCGACCAGCGCCGCCGGCCAGCCCCGGCGACGCGCGGCGAACGCGAGCCCGGCTGCCAGCGTCGATGCGCCGATCCCACCGCTGCCGCCGACGACTCCGATCAGCGGCGACCCCCGGTCGGGATCCTGCGACAGCACAGCCGACAGCCAGGCCAGCCCGTGCGGTAACGGGATCACCTCGGCCCCGATCGGCAGCGACCAGGTACTCAGGGCGTCCGCCTCGAAGCCGACGAGGTAGACCCGTTTCCGGCGCGGGGGCGCGGCGCTCGCCAGAGCGGCGGCTTGATCGGCCCCGATCAACACCACCTCGGCGGTGCCCCAGCGCCGGACCGCCTCCTCGGCCGTGTCCACCGTCTCGACCAGGGTGCCCAGCGCCGCGGCGGTGGCGAGCACGGCGTCGGTGACTCGCTCGTCGTGCGTCAACAGGACGCCGCTCATCTCGTCCGTCATGTCCCCACGGTGAGTCCTCGGCCCCCGAATGCGTCACCGATTCTCGTCCCTGTGGATAAGTCCGCGCTCGTGCCCGTGGCCTCGGCGCCCACCTGCACCGCTTACCATCGTCGGCATGAGCCCGACGAGTCAGTCCCCCTTTCCGAGCGCCGCCATCGATTGGCTGGTCCCGGGATCCCGGGAACACGTGCTCGCCCTGGGCCGCAACTGCGCTCCGCTCCTTCCCCACCTGGCCGCCACGGGCCACCATCTGACGGCGAACGATCCCGACCCCGCAGGCGTCCGGGCCATGCTCGGCCGCGCCCCGGCGGCGCTGCCCACCGTGTCCGAGGCGATCCGCATGCCGTTCGTCCCGGGCGCTTTCGACACCGTCTTGATCAACCAGTCGCTGCACACGCTCGACCTGCCCCGGGCCCTGCCCGAGATCGCCCGCGTCCTCATCGACGGTGGCACCTTGGCGGTCTCCTACACCGTCCGGGACGACTCCGTCCCGTGGGTGAAGCGTCTCGCCGCGCTCATGCAAAGCATCGACAGCGAGGCCATGACCGGGGACTACGGCGGCGATTCGGTCGCGGAACTGGCCCGCTCGCCGTTCTTCCCCGACCTCGAGCGCAAGAACTTCCGGCTGTGGGTGCCGATCGCCCGCGTCGGTCTCCTCGAGATGGTCGCGCGACGCTTCCCCGACCTCGCCGAGGACCGCCGCGCCGACCTCCTCGCCGACGTCGGCCGGCTCTACGAGGCGTCCGCCCGGGTGCCCGAGCCGCTGCTGTTGCCCTACCAAGTGGCCTGCTGGCGCGCCCGCGTCGATCACAGCGAGTTCTCGACGCCGATCCGGCTCCCCGACCGGGGTTTGTCCATTTCGTTGTGAGGCGCACTCACCGCACAGGTACCCCGCCGCCGCATCTGGCGGCTAGCATCGGAGGGCGTAGCCAGCCAAACGAGGAGTACCCATGCCCGAGCAACAGCCCGACGTCGGCGACGTCATCAAGGACATCTCGACCGATATCCAGACGATCGTCAAGGGTGAGATCGCCCTGGCCAAGTCGGAGATCATCCCTCAGCTCAAGGGACTCGGCATCGGGGGCGGGCTGCTCGGCGGGGCCGCGGTGCTCGGCGTCATCGCGCTCAACGTGCTGTTCGTCTGCCTGGGCTTCCTCTTCACCAACCTGTTCTGGGGCCATACCGCGACGCCGGTCGGCGCCTTCGGGTGGGGCTTCCTGTGCGCCGTGGGCGTCTACCTCGTGCTCGCCGGCATCCTCGCGCTGATCGGCATCAAGAAGCTGAAGTTCAAGGCTCCCGAGAAGACCATCGACGAGGGTCGCAAGTCGTTGAGCGCCGTGTCGTACGCCGCGTCGTCCGGCATGCAGGACGTCAAGCTGATCGCCAACCGCGGCAGCAAGCAGTTCACCACCGACGATCAGGGCTACATCCAGACCGTCTACAAGGGCCAGGCCAAGCCCAAGGAGCCGCTGCCCCAGAGCTTCCCGCCCGTCTCCACCACGGCGGCCAGCACCGACAGCGACTTCGACCACGCCGAGACGCTCGACACCGTCGACCCCGTCGTCACCGGCCCGGACGCCACCTCCCCGGCCACCCGCACCGCCGGCGGAGCAACCCAGGCCGTCCAACGGTAATCGCCCCAGTCGAGACACGTGCCGCCACCCGCCGAACGGGTGGCGGCACGTGTCGTTCCGCGACCCAGCTGAACTGAGTGCAGGGGTGGGATGGCATAGGAAGAGCCTGTTCTACGCCCGCTCCCGCCGCGAACGACCCTTCCTGGGACGTGGACCTCCGCGCTCGCACCGCAGAGGCCGTCGCGGGCGTCGACGCGCCGGGAGGCACGCCCATCACTCGAATCGGCCAGACGGCCTACTTCGGCCCCGTGCTGACCTCTGTCCCCGACGTCGACGAGTCCGTCCGCCTCTGGCACGCGCTGAACTCCCTCGAGACCATTCCCGGCTTCGCGTCCATCGCGACCCATCGCAGAGACACGCTGCACACGGGCCGATAAGGAATCGCGACGGGGACCGCGTAGACATGGAGACCCTGTCCGACGCCACGGAACGCGGGTGGTCATCACGGCGGGCCCCGACGGTCGCGCCCGCCGGTCGACGTGTCGGTCAGGACGCCTAGCGGATCCGGTAGACGCGCGACTCCCACGGCTCCAGCGTCTGGACGTCATCGGCCGCCGCGGGAAGGGACGTCAGCACCAGCTCGGCCCGCTCCAGGGACGGAATGCTGCCCATCGGCACCCCGGCCACCTGCGAGGTCATGTTCGCGATCACCATCAGCTGCTCGTCCCGCAGCGTCCGGGTGAAAGCCCAGATCCGCTCGTCGTCGGGCAGCAGCAGCTCGAAGCGTCCTTCGCGGACGACCTCGAGCTCGTGCCGCAGCGCGATCAGCCTGCGGTAGTGGTGGTAGACGGAGTCCTCATCGGCGAGCTCCGCCTCGACGTTGATCTCCGGCGCCGCCGCGTTGTACGGCAGCCACGGCGTCCCCGTGGTGAACCCGCCCTCGGGCGTCCACGGCATGGGGGTGCGGGCGTTGTCGCGGCTTTTGGCCGCTAGGGCCGCCAGCGCCCGCTCGGCGGGGACGCCTTGGCCCGTCGCGATCGTGTAGAAGTTGCGCGATTCGATGTCGCGGTAGTCGCCGGCGGTCGTGAACCCGGCGTTGATCATGCCGAGTTCCTGGCCCTCGTAGACGTAGGGCGTCCCCCGGTGCAGGTGCAGGACCGTCGCCAGGGTCTTCGCCGACGCCACCCGGTGCTCGGGCGAGTCGTCACCGTAGCGAGAGACGACGCGGGGCTGGTCGTGGTTCTCGAAGTAGAGCGAGTTCCACCCCTCGGTGCCGAGGCCCTTCTGCCAGCGCGCCATCGTGCGCTTCAGGTCGGGCAGGGACAGCGGCTTGAGGTCCCACTTCATCCCGCCGGGCTCTTGGTCGAGGGTGACGTGCTCGAACGTGAACACCATGCCGAGCCGGTCGTGGTGCTGGCTCGTGTACTCCCGGGCCCGGTCGACGTCCACGGCGATCATCTCGCCGACGGTGAACAACCGGCGCTCGCCGATGCCGACCTCGCGGTTCATCTCCTCGAGGAACTCGATCATCCGCGGCCCGTTGGCCACCTGGGACACGTCGTAGCTCAGCGGCTGTCCGGGCGCGACCGCGCCGTCCGTCAGCGGGATCGGCTTGGAGATCAGGTTGATGACGTCCATGCGGAACCCGTCGACGCCCCGGTCCACCCACCAGCGCATCATGTCGTAGACGGCGGCGCGGACCTCGGGGTTCTCCCAGTTGAGGTCGGGCTGTTTGGGGCTGAACAGGTGCAGGAAGTACTCCCCGGACGCCTCGTCGTACGTCCACGCCGGGCCACCGAAGAAGGACGCCCAGTTGGTCGGCTCGGCGCCCTGGGCGCCCGGTTCGAAGCCCTCGCGGGCGGGACGCCAGAAGTACCAGTCGCGCTTGACCGACGACGGGTCGCGCGACTCCTGGAACCAGGCGTGCTCGTCGCTGGTGTGATTGACGACGAGGTCCATGACGAGCTTCATGCCGCGCGCGTGCAGCCCGGCGATGAGTTCGTCGAGGTCGTCCAGGGTGCCGAACAGCGGGTCCACGTCGCGGTAGTCGGCGATGTCGTAGCCGTTGTCGTCCATCGGCGAGCGGTACACCGGCGACAGCCACACGACGTCGACGCCCAGGCCCTTCAGGTAGTCGAGCTTGCCGATAGCGCCGCGGAGGTCGCCGACGCCGTCCCCGTCGGAGTCCGCGAACGAGCGCGGGTAGATCTGGTACACGACGGCGGACTTCCACCAGGGGTCTGTCTCGGACACGAGGGCCATCCTTTGCAACCGGGGGGAGCCGGGGCTTGCGGTCAGGCGCCCCGGTGCTGGTTCATCCTAGCGGCGGCCGTACAGGAAGCGGGGCGGGATTTCCGCGCGACGATCCTGGTCCCACGGCACCTCCCAGCCCGCCAGCTGGATCAGTCCGGTGAGCAGGTGCGCGGTGAAGCCCCAGATGAAGAGGTCGCCGACGACGAACGCCGGGCCCGTGTAGCCGGACTGATGCGTCGCCACCCATCGGGACAGCGGGTCGACGAGCACCGGGACCGGCAGCGTGTGGACGGCCTGCACCTCGCCGTCGTCGCCGGGCGCGAGCACGCGGTCACCGCGCCACCACCCCACCACCGACATGGCGTCGAAGCCGCTGGCGGCGACGTGTGCGGGCGGCAGCGTGCCCAGCACCCGCACCTCCTCGGGCCGGACGCCGACCTCCTCGTCCGCCTCGCGCAGCGCCGCGGCCACTCCGGTGGGGTCGCCCGGCTCGACGGCACCGCCCGGGAACGCCATCTGCCCGGCGTGCCGGCGCAGGTGCGCGGCCTTCTCGATCAGGACGATGCGCAGGCCCGCCGTCTCGGACGTCTCGACCCGCGCGGCGCTCTCGTCCAGGGACAGCAGGATCAAGACCGCGGCACGCCGACCCCCGCGTCCGGGCCGGGACTTCACGAGGGACTCCCCGACGCCGGGGAGGGCCAGCTGTTCGCGCAGCCGGTCGAGGCTGGCAGGGGGCTCCGGGATCCCGGAGGCCCCGCCTTGGGTTGGCTCGCTCACGTCAGCGTGACCCCCAGCTGGTCGTGCACGAGTTGCTCCATCTGTTCGGCGGACGTGAACCCCCCGGTGTGCCGGTACACGACCCGTCCCTCGGCGTTCACGAACAGGCTCACCGGGATGCCCGGCACCTGCATGGTGCGGCTGAGGACGCCGTCGGGGTCGACCAGGTGCGGGTAGGTCCATCCGGACGCCTTCGCGAAGGCGATCGCCTTCACGGGTTCGGGGTCGACGATGTCGACGCCGAGGACGTCCAGCTTGCCGGCCGAACGCGCGGCGAGGGCGCGCAGGTAGGGCGCCTCGGCCCGGCACGGCTCGCACCACTGCGCCCACAGGTTCACCACCATCGGCTTGCCCCGCAGGTCGGCGAGGTTGACCCACCGGTCGCTGCCGAGGCAGGGCAGGCTGACGTTCGGCAGCCCGTAGTCGACGTGCGGGGCCCCGGGTGCCGGAGCGGTGCAGTCGGCGATCCCGGCCGCCTTGCGCTGGGCGACGAGCGTCTCCGTATTGGGGTTCTTGGACGCCGACGTCACCGGCGCGGGCAGGCCGCCTCCCCCGCTGGTGGCGGGGTTCGCGTTGGGGCCTGCGGCACCCGAGCAGCCGGACAGCGCGAGCGCGGCGGCCAGTGCGACGGCGATCGCGGCCCGCCTCATCCGCGCGGTTCCCGGACGAGCCCCTCGGCGACGGACGGATCGGTCGGCCCCTCCCCGTAGGAGGGGCACAGCGGCTCGCCGGTCTCGCCCCACACGTTGCCGAGCGGGCAGGCGCCGCACGCGGGCTTGCGCGCGTGGCAGCGGCGGCGTCCGTGCCAGATGACCCGGTGGCTGAGCCGCACCCATTCGGACGGGTCGAACAGCTCCCCCACCTCGGCCTCGACCACCAAGGGTTTGGCCGAGGACGTCCACCCGAAGCGCTTCGACAGCCGCAGGAAGTGGGTGTCGGTGGTGAGGCCGGGGACGCCGAACGCGTCGCCCAGCACCACGTTGGCTGTCTTGCGACCGACCCCGGGCAGCGACACGAGGTCGTCCAGGTTGGCCGGCACCTCGCCGTCGAACCGCTCCACCAGCGCCGCGCCGATACCGATCAGGTGCTCGGTCTTGGCGCGGAAGAAGCCGGTCGGTTTGATGAGTTCCTGCAGCTCGTCACGATCGGCGGACGCGTAGGCCGCGGCGTCCGGGTAGCGCGCGAACAGCGCCGGGGTCGTCAGGTTCACCCGGCGGTCCGTCGACTGGGCGGACAGCACCGTCGCCACCAGCAGCTCCAGCGGCGTCGTGAAGTCGAGTTCGCAGTGCGCGTCCGGGTACAGCAGCCCCAACTCGCGGTTGATCGCCGCCGCTCGCTCGGCCTGGTCGCTCCCCCGCACCGCCGCCATCACGCGCCGGCTTCGACCGTCAACTCGACCTCGACGGGGACGTCCAGTGGCAGCACCGTCACCCCGACGGCGCTGCGGACGTGCGCGCCCGCGTCGGCGAAGACCTGCCCGAGCAGCTCGCTGGCACCGTTGGCGACGGCAGGCTGACCGGTGAAGGACGGGTCGCTGGCGACGTACACCACGACCTTGACCACCCGGCGGATGGCGTCCAGCCCGCCCGCCAGGGACGCCGCGGCGGCCAGCGCGTTGAGCACGGCCACCCGCGCACACTCGGCGGCCTGGTCGGGGTCGACCCCGGCGCCGACCTTGCCGGTGGCGACGGGCTTCCCGTCCACGGACGGCAACTGGCCGGACGTGATGATCTGCCCGCACGACTCGGTCGCGGGGACGTAGGCCGCGAGCGGCGCGGCCACGGGCGGCAGGGTCAGCCCCAGTTCCTCGAGCCGGGCGGAGGGACGCAGCGAGGTCACTGGGCGTCCTGCAACGGCCGCTTGAAGTAGGCCACCATGTTCTGCGGGTTGGGCCCGGGGACGATGGAGACGAGCTCCCAGCCGTCCGCACCCCAGTTGTCGAGAATCTGCTTCGTCGCGTGCACCAACACGGGCGCCGTCGCGTACTCCCACTTGGTCATGTGCCGCAGCCTATCGCCTGGCGGCGGGCCCTCGAGGGGCCCGGGGTCGCGACCTCAGGTCAACGGCGGGCCTGGTCGGCGCACAGGACGCGGTGCCACGAATCGATGTCGGTGCGCTGACGCAGCAGCTGGCGGCGTTCACGCTCGGTCATGCCTCCCCACACACCCCACTCGATGCGGTTGTCGAGGGCCTCGGCGAGGCATTCGGAGCGGACGGAGCATCCCAGACAGACAGTGCGGGCCCGCTTCTGATCGGCGCCGTCCGGAAACAGTTGGTCCTGCATTCCTCGGCACTTCGCGCTCAGCGTCCAGTCTTCGGTGTCCAGAATCGTCATCGCGGTCCGCCTCTCTGAGGCTTTCGTAGCCTCTCGGGTAACGAAATGTTAAACAAACTCGCGCGACAACTCAACTCCGCCCACCCGCTCCCTAGCATGAATCACCTTGTGCGTCGCGTAACCTGATGTCATGCGGGTTCCTACACTTGGCCGACGGCTGTACTCGGCCCTGATGTTCGTCTTGGTCAGCATCCTGGGCGGCATTCTCGCCGCGGGCCTGTTCGTTCCGACGGCCGGCATGACCGCGGAGGGCACGAAGGCCCTCGCGGGCGCCCTGGAGTCGTTGCCACAGGAACTCGAGACGCCGCCGCAGGCGCAGGGATCCCGCGTGTTGATGGCGGATGGATCCGAGTTGACCAGCTTCTATGACCAGAATCGCGTCTACGTGCCGTATGCCAAGATCGCGCCGATCATGGTCAAGGCGCAGGTCGCCATCGAGGACGAGCGCTTCTTCGAGCACGGCGCGCTCGACCTGCGCGGCACGCTGCGCGGCCTCGTGCGCACCGCGTCCGGCAACACCCAGGGCGGCTCGACGCTGACCCAGCAGTACGTGAAGCTCGTCCTCCTGAACGAGGCCGTCGCCAGCGACGACAAGGAGGCGATGGCCGCCGCGCAGAACCGCACCGTCGCCCGCAAGGTGTTGGAGCTGCGCTACGCGATCGCGCTGGAGCAGAAGCTCTCCAAGGAGGAGATCCTCGAGCGGTACCTCAACATCGCCTACTTCGGCGACGGCGCCTACGGCGTCGAGTCCGCGGCGCGGCACTACTTCAGCACCACCGCGGCCCAGCTGACGCTCCCGCAGGCCGCGATGCTGGCCGGCCTGGTCCGCAACCCGGCGACGACCGATCCGGTGCGGCACGAGAAGTTGGCGATCGACCGCCGCAACAGCGTCATCGACCAGATGAACAAACTCGACGTCGTCACGGACGCGCAGGCCAAGGCCGCCAAGGCCACGGGCTTCGACCGTTCCAAGATCAGCCCCCACCCGCACCGGGGCTGCACCGCGAGCCGCTACCCGCACCTGTGCCAGCTCGTCGAGAACACGCTGCTCACCATGGACAGCCTCGGCAAGGACCGCGATGAGCGGAAGAACACGCTCTACCGCAGCGGCCTGACCATCCAGACCGAGATCACCCCGAAGTTCCAGGACGCCGGCCAGAGCGCCGTCTCGAACTTCATCGCCCCCAGCGACCCCGTCATCGGCGTGATGACGATGATCGAGCCCGGCACCGGGCTGATCCGGTCGATGGCGCAGTCGCGGCCGAAGATCGGCAACGACATGAAGAAGGGTCAGACGTACTACAACTACGGCGTCGGTCGCGACATGGGCGGCGCCGAGGGTTACTCGGGCGGCTCGACGTTCAAGGCGTTCACGGTCGCCGCGGCGCTCCAGAAGGGCATCTCCCCGTATCAGCGCATCTATGCCCCCAAGGCGATGAACTTCTCCAACAAGTGGTTCCCCACGTGTAACGGCTTCGTCCGCGGCAGCTGGAAGGGCCCGGTGACCACGGGCGTCGAGGGCAACCTCGACATGTACGGCGGGGCGAAGTTCTCGTCCAACACCTTCATGGTCGAGCTCGAGCGCGAGACCGGCATCTGCCAGGTGGTCACGATGGCCCAGAAGCTTGGCCTCAAGCGCGCGGACGGCGCGGACCTGATCACCGGCAAGCTGCCGAACGGCAAGATGTCGGCGGTCGGCTCCAGCGTGAACCCGTCGTTCACGCTGGGCACCGCCGAGATCACGCCGATCTCCCTCGCGACCGCGTACGCGACGCTGGCCGCCCGCGGCAAGCGTTGCGACCCGATCATCCTCAAGAGCGTGACCACCGAGGACGGCAAGTCGCTCGCCGTTCCGAGCGCGAACTGCCAGCAGGTGATCTCGCCGGAGGTCGCCGACCGGGCCAACGACGTCCTGCACGGCGCCTTCCAGCCGGGCGGCACCGCCGCCGCGGCGAACATCCCCGGCTACGACCTGGCCGGCAAGACCGGCACCGACGGCAACAACGCACCGTCCGTCTGGACGATGGGCTACACCCCCAACCTGGTGGGCGCCGCCCTCATCACCGTCGACAAGACCAGCCCGCGGTTCAAGGGCCGCGCGACCAAGCGACTGCAGGGCACCCGCATCGCGCACGGTGTCCTGCGCGGTTCGTCCGGCAGGGAGGCCGGCGCCCTGCTGTGGCGGCCGGCGATGCGCAAGGCGCTGAGCTACATGCCCAAGGAGCGGTTCGTCCGGCCCGGCGAACAGCCCGTCGACGCGAAGGACGTGAACGTCCCTTCCTGCCAGGGAATGACCTCTCAGGATTGCCGCAACGCGCTCGAATCGGCCGGGTTCGCCGCGGACGCCGTCCGCATTTACTCCTCCGACGTGCCCGAGGGCACCGTGATCTCGACGCGCCCGGAGGGGCAGGCGCCGCAGTTCAGCACCGTCGAGATGCTCGTGTCCCGGGGACCCCGCAAGTGAGCGGCCGTCCTTCCGGGGTCCTCGGACGGCTGGGCCGCGCCGTCGGCGGCGTCGCGCTCGTCGGGACGGCCTGCGTCGCCTACGGCACGTTCATCGAGTCAGCGTCCTACCGCGTGCGGCGGGTGGACGTTCCGGTCCTGAAACCGGGCAGCGAGCCCCTGCGCGTGCTGCACCTGTCGGACGCCCACCTGCTGCCGATGTACGCCCGCCGGCGGGCGTTCCTGCGGTCGCTGGCGGGCCTCGAACCCGACCTCGTCGTGAGCACGGGCGACAGTCTGGCGGGCGAGGACGGGCTACCCGCACTCATCGAGTCGCTCGGTCGGCTGCTGGACGTCCCGGGCGTCTTCGTCTTCGGCTCCAACGACTACGTCGCGCCCCGCATGAAGAACCCGGTCCGCTACCTGTGGCGGGCCACCGGCAAGCCTGCCCCGCAGCGAGCCAGCCTGCCCACCGAAGAGCTGCGCGCGGCGTTCACCTCCCGCGGCTGGCTCGACCTGAACGACCGCCGAGCCGAGCTGACGATCCGCGGGCAACGATTCGCCTTCCGCGGCACCGACGACGCCCACGAGCACCGGGACGACTACCCGGCCGTCGCAGGGCCCGCCGATCCGGACGCGGTGAACATCGGCGTGACGCACGCACCGTACCTGCGCATGCTGGACGCGATGACGGCCGACGGCGTGGAGATGATCTTCGCCGGCCACACCCACGGCGGCCAGGTGTGCGTCCCGGGACGCGGCGCGCTGACGTCCAACTGCGACCTGCCGGTGCAGCACGCCAAGGGCTTGTTCCGGCACACGACGGGCGACAAGACCAGTTGGGTCAACGTGTCCGCCGGCATCGGGATGTCCCCGTACGCACCGTTCCGGTTCGCCTGCCCGCCCGAGGTCTCGTTGCTCACGTTGGTGCCTCGCGCGGAAGGGGCGTCCGCCCGACGGACGGGACGGCTCAAATAGGTGAACACGCCGAAGTGAGCTATGATCGACAAGGCCTTCGGGTCATCGGGGTGTGGCGCAGCTTGGTAGCGCGCTTCGTTCGGGACGAAGAGGTCGCAGGTTCAAATCCTGTCACCCCGACGCTGACCAAACCGGTTCTGATCTGCGGAAACGCGATCGGACCGGTTTTGTGCTTCTCGGCGTCGGCCGGCATCCGGGGACGGTCGGCGCGGAACTGAGAAATCGTCGGCGCCGGTCGCCGGCCGCGACCGTACGCTTGAGTCATGAGGGAAGACTCCGCTCACCTCGACCGGCCCGACGGCTGGCTGTTCGCGTTCTCCGGCTGGGCCGTCCTCGTCCTGGGGCTGCTCCAGGCGGCCGCCGCCGCAGGCGTTCACCTGCTGACCCCCGTCGACACCCCGCTGACCGAGCTGCTGTGGCTCACCGCGCTCGTAGCGGGCCTGTGGGGCCTGCTCTTCACGCTCTTCTTCGCCTCTCGCCTGGTGCACTCCCCGCGCGCGCTGCCGGCATCCGCCCTCGTCGCGACCGCAGCCGGGCTCGCCGTCACCGTAGCCCTCGTCGCATCGGGGTTCTACGGTGGGGCGGGGTCGGCGTCCGCCCCCTAGTCAAGCCCCACAACCGTCGTACTGCCGGCCGGGAGAACGCTAGGGCCGGGTCAGACAGCGGGGACGGACACCGCGTCGTCCGGGTTCAACATCACCCGGACGTGCGGGGACGCCCCGGCGCCCTCGGGGCAGGGCACGGCCGCGTGCTGGCCGTCGGGCAGTTCGACGGTCAGCTCCGCCCTCCCGCGCCGGTGGGTCTCGTTCAGCACCGGAACCGGGAGGCCGTCGTCGCTGAGCACCAGCGCGTCCGGCCCCAGCGCCAGCAGCTCACCCGGCGCCAGCGTCCCGCGGTAGCCAAGTTCGGCCGCAGCCGTGGCCTCCAGGAAGGGGCCGTAGCCCAGGAAGTCCGCAACCCGGCGGTTGGCCGGCCGGGCCCACAGGTCGCCGGGGGTCGCCACCTGCAACAGCCGGCCGTCGGCCAGCACCGCGATGCGGTCGGCGATCGTCGCGGCTTCGTCCTGGTCGTGGGTGACGTAGAGCGCGGTGGTCCCGGTCGCACGCAACCCGTGCGAAAGCTCACCGACCATGTGCTCGCGCAGGCCGCGGTCGAGCGCGGACAGCGGCTCGTCCAGGAGCAGCAGCCTCGGCGACGGCGCCAGCGCCCGGGCCAGCGCCACCCGCTGCGCCTGGCCGCCCGACAGCTCGGTGACCTTCCGGTCCCCGTAACCGCCCAGGCCGACCAGCTCGAGCAGTTCCTCCACCCGTGCCGTGCGGTCGGCCCGCTTCCATTTGTTCAGCCCGTAGCCGACGTTCTTGCGGACGTTCATGCTGGGGAACAACTGCGCGTCCTGGAACATCATCCCGAAGTTCCGCTTGTGCACCGGGGTAGCCGTCACCTCGTCGTCGTCCCACCACACCTGACCCGACGCCAGCGGCTCCAGGCCGGCCACCGAACGCAGGAGCGACGACTTGCCCGATCCGGACGGGCCCAGCATCGCCAGCACCTCCCCCGGCTGCACCTCGATGCTCACCCCGTCGACGGCCCGCACGACGGTCGGCCGTCCGCCGATTGGGGTCGCCTGGTACTCCACGACCGCGTCCCGCAGCGTCAGCCCACGCATCGCCCGTCCTCTCGCGTCGTCATCGCGTCACCATCCCGTCGCCGCCCGCGGCCGGAACCGCTCGGCCAGCGCCATGGCGGTGCCCGTCATGAGGGCCAACAGCACCGATGCTGCCATAGCCATCCCGTAGTTGCTCGCCCCCGGACGCCCGATCAGCTCGCTGATCACCACCGGCAGCGTCGCCTGATCGGGCCGCGCCAGGAACGAGGTCGCCCCGAACTCCCCCAGGCTCGTCGCCAGCGCGAAACCCGTGGCCAGCCCCAGCCCGCGCAACGCCAGCGGGACGTCGATCGTCCCCAGCACTCGCCACGGGGACGCCCCCAGCGCGGCGGCGGCCTCCCGCTGCCGCGGGTCGATCGCCCGCAGCACCGGCAGCAGCGAGCGCACCACCAGGGGCAGCGCCACGATGGCCTGGGCGATCGGCACGAGCGCCGCCGAGGAGCGCAGGTCGAGCGGCGGCCGGTTCAAGGTGACGAGGAAGCCGAAGCCCACCGTCACCGCCGAGACGCCCAGCGGCAGCATGAAGAACGAGTCGAGGCCGCGCAGCGCGGCGCGTCCCAGCCTCGAGCGGGGGCGCCGGGACAACACGAAGCTCACCAGCAGCCCCAGCGTCACGGACAGCACGGTCGCGGCGAGGGCGATCCGCAGCGACTGTGCCGCCGAGGCCCACACCGGCATGGCCAGCGCCCCGTCGCCGGTCGTGGCCAGGGCGCGGTAGTAGTCCAGGCCGATCCCCGTCGGCGTCGCGACCGACCGGTAGGCCAGGTAGACCAGCGGCGTCAGCAGCAGCCCCAGCACCACCGCGGCGGTCAGGATGCTCGCCGGGGCGTCCCTGCGCCACGACCAGGACCGCTCTCCCGTGTCGTCGGTCGTGAGCCGGCGGGCGACCTGCTGGCGCGCCTGCATCCGGTTGGCCACCCACAGGCTGAGCGTCACCACCAGCAGCTGCGTCACCGACAGCACGGACGCGGCCGGCAGGTTCAGCAGCTGCGTCGTTTGATACCAGATCTCCGTCTCGATCGTCGCCCACCGGACGCCGCCCATCACCATCACGATGCCGTAGGCGGACGCGCAGAACAGGAACACGATCGCCGCGCCGGACGCGATCGCCGGCGCCAGCGCGGGCAGGGTCACCGTGCAGAACACCCGCGCCGGGGTCGCGCCCAGCACCCGGGCCGCCTCCCCCATCCGCGGGTCGAGCCGCCCCCACAGCCCGCCGACGGTGCGCACGATCACCGAGTAGTTGAAGAACACCAGCGCGGCCACGATCGCCGTCAGGGTTTCCTCCAGTCGCAGGAACCCCAGCGGTCCGGTCGAACCCAGCAGCGTCCGGAACGCCACGCCCACCACCACCGTGGGCAGCACGAACGGGATCGTGACGAACGCGCGGACGATCCCGCGGCCGGGGAACCGGGTGCGGTACAGCACGTACGCCCCCGGCACCCCCAGCAGCACGGACGCCACGGTGCCCAACACGGCCAGGCTCAGCGTGGTCCGGATGATCCGCCACGTCCGGGCGCTCGAGAAGACCTGCTCGAACCCGGCCAGCGACGGCTGCCCGTGGGGGAAGAACCCGCGAACGACCAACGCCAGCACGGGCCAGACGAAGAAGATCGCGAGGAAGAGCAGCGGCAGCACCGTCGCTGCCGTCCAGGCCAGCACCCAGCCGGGGCTCGCCTGGACGGCCGGAACGCGGCGGCGTCGGATCGCTCTCACGGCGGCGGCGGCGCGGCTCAGCCGATCACCTTCGCCGTCCAGTCGCTGATCCAGCCTTCGCGCTTGCTGGACAGGTCGGCGGCCGGCACGGTCCAGGGCTTGTCGGACAGCGGGGCGTACCTCGTCCAGTCGCTGGGCAACGTCGTCGCCTTCACCGCCGGGTACATGTACATCTGGTCGGGGATGTCCGCCTGCACCTTCGGGCTGAGCAGGAAGTCGATGAACTTGCGGGCGCCGACCTCGTTCTTGGCCCCCGCGATCACGCCGGCGTACTCCACCTGCCGGAAGCAGGTGTCCAGCAGCGCGGTCGTCGGCGGCTCGCCGCCAGACTTCGGCACCTCGAACGCCGGGGACGTCGCGTAGCTGACCACCAGCGGGCGCGAACCCTTGCCGGACGACCCGGAGAACTCCACCGAGTAGGCGGTGTCCCAGTCCTTGGCGACCTTGACGCCGTTGTCCTTCAGCTTGCCCCAGTAGTCGAGGTAGCCGTCCTCACCCTTCGCCGCGACCGTGGCGGCCAGGAAGGCCAGCCCGGGCGACGACGACGCCGGGTTCTCCACGGCGAGCTGGTCCTTGTACTCGGGCTTGGCCAGGTCGTCCAGGGACGCCGGGACCGCGAGCTTGTGGGACGCGTACCAGCGCTTGTCGGCGTTGACGCAGACGTCGCCGAAATCGATCGGCGTCAGCAGGTCGCGATCGTCGGCCGCCAGGTCGCGCGAGCCGGCCGGCAGCGCGGACGAGGCGTAGGGCGTCAGGACGCCTTCGTCGACCGCCCGGCCGGCGAAGGTGTTGTCGATGCCGTAGACGACGTCACCCAGCGGCGAACCCTTGGTGAGCACGAGCTTGTTCGTCATCGCGCCCGCGTCGCCGCTCTTGGCGATCGTGACCCGGTAGCCGGTCTGCTGCTTGAACTCGTCGAGCAGCTTGGCGTCGAGGTTGAACGAGTCGTGCACCACGACGGTGAGCTCGGACGACCGCGTGGGCTCCGACGGCGTCCCCGCGCCCCCCGCGCTGGGCGCCGGGGAACCGCTGCACGCGGCGAGCGTCAGGGCGAGCGCGGCGGACAACGCCGCGCCGAGGACGCGTTGTGACTTCATGGATGGGCCTCCCGATCTCGAGAGGGCTCGGCCGTCGCCGAGGAGATGGATGCTCGACTCCCTACGCCGGTGCGAACCGGATCAGGTTCGAGGGTCTGCGCCACGCGCACTCTCAGCGCCCCTGCGGCGCTCCCCTGTCGCCGAGCAGCCTAGCGCGTGCTCCAGCGCCGCGTAGCCGACCTGAGGAAGGACGGTCGTCTCAGCGCCCGGTCCCCGCGTAGACGACGGCCTCGCCGCTGCCGTCCAGCCCGAACGCCGAGTGCGCCGCCCGGACTGCCCGGTCGACATCGTCGATGGGGACCACCACGGAGATGCGGATCTCAGAGGTGGAGATCATTGAGATGTTGATGCCCGCCTCGGCGATCGCGGTGAACGTCCGCGCGGAGACGCCCGGATGCGAGCGCATCCCGACGCCGATCACCGATACCTTGCCGACCTGGTCGTTGAACAGCGCCTCGTCGAAGCCGATCTCGTCCTGAACCGTTGCGAGCGCCGCCATGGCCTTGGGGCCGTCGTTCTGCGGGAGCGTGAAGGAGATCGCGGTGGTGTTGCCCTCCACCGAGACGTTCTGGACGATCATGTCGATGTTGATGCCCGCGTCCGCGACGGCCTGGAAGATCTTCGCGGCGTTGCCGATCGCGTCCGGCACGCCGACGACCGTGATCTTCGCCTCGCTGCGATCGTGCGCGACGCCGGTGATGAGGGCGGCTTCGGCTTCCATGGCCTGTCCTTCCTTGCTTGACATGTCGATGACCCAGGTGCCCGGCTTGTTCGAGAACGACGACCGGACGTGGACGGGAACGTTCTCGCGACGCGCGTACTCGACGCAGCGCAGGTGCAGGATCTTCGCGCCGTTGGCGGCCATCTCCAGCATCTCGTCGTAGCTGATCTCCGGGATCCGCTGGGCTTCCGGGACGATGCGCGGATCCGCGCTGAAGATGCCGTCGACATCGGAGTAGATCTCGCAGTAGCTGGCCTTCAAAGCGCCGGCAAGCGCGACCGCCGTCGTGTCGGACGCCCCGCGGCCGAGCGTGGTGACGTCCTTGGTGGTCTGGGAGACGCCCTGGAAGCCCGCCACGATGACGATGTCGCCGTCCTCGAGCGCCGTCTCGATGCGCCCGGGCGTGATGTCGATGATGCGGGCGTCGCCGTGCGCCTCGGTCGTGATGACGCCGGCCTGCGACCCGGTGAACGACCGGGCGGTGTAACCCAGGTCGTTGATCGCCATGGCCAACAGCGCCGCGGACATGCGCTCACCGGCCGTCAGCAGCATGTCGAGCTCGCGCGGACGCGGCTGCGGCGATACCTGTCTGGCGAGGTCGAGGAGGTCGTCCGTGGTGTCGCCCATCGCGGAGACGATGACGCAGACGTCGTGGCCCTGCTCGTGCGTGTCGACGATGCGCGCGGCGACCCGCTTGATGCTCGCGGCGTCAGCCACCGACGAGCCACCGAACTTCTGCACGACACGCATTCGAATCCTCCCTACGTCAACCGCGCCTACTCTGCCACGACCGCCGCTGTTCACGGATCGTTTCGGCCAGTGGGCTGTCTAGAATGACCGCATGACCAGCGAGCCGGTGCCGCAGCGCATTTCCGACGCGGATCGGGACGCTGCCGTGGAGATGCTCCGCGAGCACTACGAAGCGGGCCGGCTCGACGAGTCCGAGTTCGAGGATCGCATGGCGACCGCCCTCGCCGCACGCATCGCGAGCGACCTCGATCCGCTGTTCGCCGATCTCCCCGAGCCCCGGCCGCAGCCCGCGGCGTCCGTGTTTCCCGGGGCGCCCTCGTACCAGACCGCCTCGTCCCAGCCCGCCCCGTCGCCGGTGCCGCAGACGCGTCCCGACGGCGCGGTGGCCAAGCCCGCCGAATGGATCGGCATGGCGCAGGCGCTGATCTGGCCCGTCGCCATCGGGCTGATGTTCCTGACCCGGGGCGGCTGGTACTGGATCTTCATCGCGATCGTCGTGAGCATCATCCTCGGCCAACTCCGCGAGCGCAGCCGCCGCCAACCCCCGCCCTACTGACCGCCTCGCCCGGCGACCTGGCCCCCGGCCTTGTCTCCACGGGACGGGCCGGACGCGGGGCACCGAACGACGGTCACCCAAGACGACGCGAGCATCACGAAGGGGAGGGACGCAGTTGCGTCCCTCCCCTCACCGTGTCAATGGGCCGTGGCCCCGGTGCTCAACCGATCAACGGTTAAGGTCGCGATCGTCGTCGCGGCGGTCGGTCACGTCGCGGCCCTGGTCGGCCACGCCGTCGCCCTCGATGTCGACGTGCTCCTTGCGGACGGTGCCGGAGACGGTCTCGTTCTCGGTAACGGTCTCCTTGCCCACGTGGACGCGCTCGACGTCGACGGTCTCGGTGTTGACGACCGGACGCTCCTCGCGCAGCGTGATCGTCTCGTCGGTGTCGCCATCGCCGATGTGGCCGTTGGAAACCTCGTTGACGGGCTCACGCTCCACGACGAGGCGCTCCTTCTGGACCGGCACGGTGACGGTCTGCTCCTCGGTGGTCGTGTACTTGCGCAGACGGGCGCGGCCAGCCTCGTGGGACTCGGTGCCCACGTTGAGGCGCTCCTCCGACAGGGTCACGTCGGCGTCGTCGCCCACACGATCGCGGTCGTCGCGCTCACGCACGTTCTCGACGCGGTCGCGGTCGACGGCCAGGTCGCGGTCGACGTCCGCGCGGTCGCGATCAGCATCGCGGTCGCCCACCAGGCCGGCGGCGCCGACACCGGCGGTACCAGCGGCGGCGTTGCGGTCGCGGTCAACGTCGCTCACGGCGTCGCGGCGATCGGTCGCGCTGTAGTCGCGGTTGTAGTAGCGGTAGAGCTCCGCTTCCTCTTCCTCGCTCAGGTGGCCGTCCTCGTCCACCTTCGGGGCGTCCGTGACGACGTCCTTGCCGTAGGCGACGTTCAGGCGGTCGCCCTCGAGGGTCGCACCCTCAAGCGGAACGAAGTTGGTCTTGGCGCCGAACAGGCCGGTGTTCACCGTGACCCACTCCGGCTGGCCGCTCTGGTCGTCGAGGTACACCTCGCCGACGCTGCCGATCTTGTTGCCGTCCTTGCAGTAAGCGGTAGCGGCCTGCAGGTTCTTGATGTCGTTCTCCGAGAACATAAGTGATCTCCTTCGTTCAAGTTTCGTCGGCTCGCTTCGGGACCAGACGTTCCGATCCGCCGACGGTGACGATTGGAACGCCGTCCAGACTACCGGGGAGAATCTGCGTGACAAGGGGCTATACCGCAGAAGAGGGCTGCTGGGGATGGCGGATCGATAACGATCCGAACTGTGATGACGCCGTGACAAAACGGGCCGTTCTGAGCGTGCGAACGCCCGGATCAGATCCTCAGAAACGCTGTCATCGATTAAGGATCGACAACACGCCACCCATAGGGGTGGTCCCCTGTGGGCGGCGCGTTGACGCAATTGTGACAGCGACCACGACTCAGGCCTTGGCGATCCGGTAGCTCAGGCCGAGATCGTCGTCGGTGGACCAGTCGGAACCCGCCGTCTCGCCCTCGTCGACGGAGACGGCCAGCACCTCGTGCGCGACCTGCTCGGTGTTGGCCCGTAGTGCCTCGGCCAGCGCGCTGTCGCCGGTGGACCACTCGACCGTGATGCGGTCGGACACCTCCAGCCCGGACGCCTTGCGGGCCTCCTGCAGCGTGCGGACGAGCTCGCGCACCAGGCCGGCCCGGACCAGTTCGGGCGTGAGCTCCAGATCGAGGGCGACGGTCTCACCCTGCTCGTTGACCACGGACCAGCCCTCGCGCGGTCGCTCGGAGATGAGCACCTCGTCGGCCGTCACCGTGGTGCCGCCGTCGAAGTCGACCGTCGCTTCACCGGTGGATCCCAGCGCGGCGGCCAGCTCTGCGGCGTCCGCGGACGCGATGGCCTGAGCGACCTGCGGGGTCGCCTTGCCGAAGCGTTTGCCGAGCGCGCGGAAGTTGCCCTTCGCGCTGTAGTCGACCAGGTCTCCGGCGGACGCGAAGGACTCGACCGACTCGACGTTCAGCTCGGCCGCGATCTCGGCCACCAACTCGTCGGTCAGCCGCGCGTAGGACGCCGACGGCACCAGGATGCGGCGCAGCGGCTGGCGCGTCTTCACGTGCGCCTCCGAGCGGGCGCTGCGGCCGAGCTCCACCAGGCGACGCGTCTGACCCATCGCGTCGTTCAGCTCGCGGTCGATCAGCGCGGCGTCCGCCTCGGGCCACGAGGCGAGGTGCACCGAGCTCGGGGCGTCCGGCACCGCGGCGACGATCAGGTCCTGCCAGACGCGCTCGGTGATGAACGGCGCCAGCGGCGCCATCAGCCGGGCGAGCGTGTCGATCGTCTCGTGCAGCGTCCACAGCGCAGCGGGGTCGCCGGCCCAGAAGCGGCGGCGCGAACGGCGGACGTACCAGTTCGACAGGTCGTCGATGAAGTCGGCGATCAGCGTCCCGTAGCGCTGGGTGTCGAAGTTCTCCAGGGCGTTCGTCGTCTCGACGACGAGTTCCTCGCGCGCCGAGACGAGCCAGCGGTCCATGACCGGGCGTCGGTCCACCGCCGGCGCGGGCCCGGACGCGGGCGTCCAGCCGTTCGTGCGGGCGTACAGCGCCTGGAACGACACCGAGTTCCAGAACGTCAACATCACCTTGCGGACGGTCTCCTGGATCGTGGTGTGCCCGACGCGGCGGGACGCCCAGGGCGAGCCGCCGGCCGCCATGAACCAACGCACCGCGTCCGCGCCGTGGGTGTCCATCAGAGGGATCGGCTCAAGGATGTTTCCCAGGTGCTTCGACATCTTGCGACCGTCCTCGGCGAGGATGTGGCCCAGGCAGAGCACGTTGCGGTATGAGTTCCGGTCGAACACGGTGGTACTGACCGCCATCAGCGAATAGAACCAGCCGCGGGTCTGGTCGATCGCCTCGCAGATGAAGTCGGCCGGGAAGGCATTGTCGAACCGCTCCGTCGACCCTTCCGCGTAGGGGTAGCCCCACTGCGCGAACGGCATGGAGCCCGAGTCGTACCAGGCGTCGATGACCTCTGAGACGCGCGTCGAGGTCTTCCCGCACGTCGGGCAGGGGAACGTCACCGCGTCCACGAACGGTCGGTGCGGGTCGAGCTGCGACTGGTCGGACCCGGTCAGCTCGGTCAGTTCGGCGCGCGAGCCGACGCAGACGCGGTGGTCGTCCTCGCAGCGCCAGATCGGCAGCGGCGTGCCCCAGTACCGGGTGCGCGACAGCGCCCAGTCGATGTTGTTGTTCAGCCAGTCGCCGTAGCGGCCGTGCTTGATGTGCTCGGGATACCAGTTCGTCTGCTCGTTCTCGCGGAGCAGCTCGTCCTTGACCTGGGTGGTGCGGACGTACCACGACGGCTGCGCGTAGTACAGCAGCGCGGTGTCGCAGCGCCAGCAGTGCGGGTAGCTGTGCTCGTAGTCGAGGACGCGGAACATCAGCCCGCGTTCGACGAGGTCGGCGACCAGCGGCTTGTCGGCGGACTTGAAGAACATCCCGCCGACCAGGGGCACCGACTCCTCGAACGTGCCGTCGGGGCGCACCGGGTTGACCATCGGAAGGCCGTAGCGGCGGCAGACCTCCATGTCCTCTTCGCCGAAGGCGGGGGCCTGATGGACGAGGCCGGTGCCGTCCTCGGTGGTGACGTAGTCGGCGTTCACGACGTAGTGCGCGCCACCCTCGGCCTCGGGTAACTCGACGAAGTCGAACGGGCGCTGGTAGTGCCAGCCGGCGAGCTCGGTGCCCGCGAACGACTGCCCGAACGTCCAACCGTCGCCGAGCACCTTCTCGGCGAGCGGCTCGGCGATGACGAGCTTCTCGGAGCCGTTGTCGGCCACGACGTAGGTGACGTCCGGGTGCGCGGCGACCGCGGTGTTCGAGACCAGCGTCCAGGGCGTCGTCGTCCAGACCAGCAGGGCGGCCTCGCCGGCGAGCGGGCCGGAGGTCAGCGGGAACCGGACGAAGACGGACGGATCGACCACGTCGTGGTAGCCCTGCGCGAGCTCATGGTCGGACAGCGTCGTGCCGCAGCGCGGGCAGTAGGGGGCGACGCGGTAGTCCTCGCTGAGGAGGCCGCGCTCGAAGATCTGCTTGAGGCTCCACCAGACGCTCTCGACGTAGTCGGGGCTCATCGTCCAGTAGGCGTCGTCCATGTTGACCCAGTAGCCCATGCGGCGGGTCAGCTCGCTGAAGGCGTCGACGTGCCGGGACACCGAGGCGCGGCAGTGCTCGTTGAAGGCCTCGATGCCGTACTTCTCGATGTCGGGCTTGCCGTTGAAGCCGAGCTCCTTCTCGACGGCCAGTTCGACGGGGAGGCCGTGGCAGTCCCAGCCGGCCTTGCGGGGGACGCGGTAGCCGCGCATCGTGCGGTAGCGCGGGAAGACGTCCTTGAAGACGCGGGCCTCGATGTGGTGCGTCCCGGGCATGCCGTTGGCGGTGGGCGGGCCCTCGTAGAACGTCCACTGGCCGCGGGGGCTCTCCTCGTGCAGAGACTTGGCGAACGTATCGTTCTCGTCCCAGAACGTCAGGATCTCGTGCTCCATCTCCGGCAGGTTCACCTGCGGGGGCACGGCGCGGTACTGGGGCGCGGCGCTATCGGGCTGGGCGGTCATGGTCTTCCTTCGTCGTCGTCGGACGAAGGGACGAGGCGAACGCCCCGCGGTACCACCCTCCTTGGCGACCGATGGTCGCCCACTCACTTCTCGCCGCGGCCGGTTCTAGTGAGCCCGCGCGGGTGATCCCGCCACGAGCCGTTCTTCCGGCAGCTCCGGGGTGATGGCCCCATCAGTGCCGTGCGACCGTTCAAGTGTAGGGGCTCCGACCGGTCAGGAAAACCGCCGGGACCTACCTGCCCGCCCAGTAGCCGGCCAGGTCGTCGCGCCGCAGGGCACCCCGCAGGGCGGCCAACCGCTGCTCGTCGAGGTGCACCTCTCTCCGGGTGTCGGCCAGGACGCCGTCGCCCTCCACCGGCAGACGCCCGCGCTCGACTCCGACGCCGAGCCCCAGCTTCACCTCGGCGGCTAGAGCGCGCGCCCGGTCGCTGGTCAGGCCGGCGTCCGAACGCAGGAGCGGAGCGATCCGCTCGACGGTCTGCTGGAATCGCGCCGGGTTGGCGAGCATCGCGGGCGTGACGAGCTCCCTGAGCACGTTCGGGCCGCCCACGTCCGGCATGGCCATCAGCTCGTCGAGGTCGACGACGACGCTGTGGTCGATCCGGACGCCGAGCAGCTGCTCGACCGTGCGAACCGCGAGCGCGTTGCCTCCGTACTCGTAGGCGCGGTTGACCCTGTCCCGGCCATGGCCCGGCACCGCCACCAGCGCGGTGCGCGGGATCGAGAGGAGGAAGACCTTCTCCCGGTTCGCCGGGACGTGCGCGAGCGTCATGACGTCGGTCCGGCCCCGGTCGGGGCCCTGGGTATCCACGCCGAGCAGCAGAATGTTGAGGGGCGCGGCCCGACCGGACGCGGCGGCCGGGGCCGGGGGCCTGCCCGGGTAGGCGCCCGGCATCTGCTGATCGCGACGCACGCCGTCGAGGGCGTGTCCCACGGTCAGCGCGTAGAACGCGGCGACGGCGGCCACGGCCGCCACGATCAGGACGACGAACCCCACCAGCACCGTCGCCGTGCGCCGGCGTCGCCGCCGGTTGTCCTCCCGCGGGGACGGGGCCGGGCCGGCAGGCTCGAAGATGTCCAGGCCGAGATCCCGGGTCCCGGGCTCGCGAGCCGGCGTGGGCGACGCGTCTCTTTGCGACACATGGTCACAATAGCGGCAGGCTGGCCCTCTCTGTCGTCGGACGCGCTTGCCGGCGTCGACGAGCGGTGTCCGGGAGGTGAAGGCCCGTGTGGCAGGTCGGAGCGTCCCTCGCCGTCGTCTTGACCCGCCGCCGGAATCAGAGCACGGGGAGGCCGCCGAGATAGACCTGCTCGATCATCGCCGGCAGGTGCTCGAGCTGAGCGGCGTCGGTGAGGGTTCCGTTCAGCACGACGGCGTCGCCGAGGGAGCCGGGACGCAGGCGGCCGACGTCCTGCTGGACGAAGGCGGCCGCGTCGCTCGTGGTCGCCCGGAGCACCTCGGTCAGGGTCATGCCGACGACGTCGTGCATCAGCCAGAGTTCCTCGAGATTGGAGCCATGCGGACCCACCCCAGTGTCAGTGCCCATCGCGATGGGCACGCCCGCCTCGTAGGCGGCGCGGACGGCCTCGCTGTGCCTGTCCGCGACCCGATGCGCCTTGTCGACGACGGCCGGCGGCAGCCCGGAGTTCGGGTTCTCGGCGGCCCGGATCACGTTCAACGGTGCGACCAGCGTCGGGACCAACCACGCCCCCTTCTCCAGCATGAGCTCGATCGTCTCGTTGTCGAGGTAGATGCCATGCTCGATCGTTTTGACGCCGCCGAGCAGCGCATTGCGAATGCCGGGGGCGCCCTGGGCGTGCGCCATCACGTAGGAGTCGTGCGCCTCGGCGACCTCGACGATCGCCTTGATCTCATCGACGGTGAACTGCGGGTGGCGGGGGTCGTCCGAGGGGGAAAGGACGCCGCCGGAGGTGCAGATCTTGATGTGGTCGGCGCCGGCGCGGAACAGCGTGCGGGCGACGCGGCGGCACTCGTCGGGGCCGTCGGCGATGCCCGAGGGGCGCCCGGGTGTCGCCGGCACGATCGGCACCTCGATTCCGGACGGCCGGCGCCCGTCGCCGTGACCGCCGGTTTCGCTCATGATGCTGATGGCGATGTTCAGGCGGGGCCCGTCGACGATGCCG
This sequence comes from Nigerium massiliense, assembly GCF_000826085.1. Taxonomy (GTDB): domain Bacteria; phylum Actinomycetota; class Actinomycetes; order Propionibacteriales; family Propionibacteriaceae; genus Propioniciclava; species Propioniciclava massiliense. Next base: position 1,456,511 of record NZ_CCYM01000003.1, read on the forward strand.
CGCTCGACGGCCTGCTTGTAGCCGAGATCCGCACCACCGGCGTCCCGCACGGTCGTGATGCCGCACTGGAGGGTGCGCTCCATGTAGCGCACCGACTGGAAGTAGGCCAGCGAGTAGGGATCGTTGATGTGGCTGAGGCTGCCCGCGTTCTCGGTGGCCAGGTGGACGTGCAGGTCGATCAGGCCGGGCAGCAGCGTCCGGCCGCCGAGGTCGACGGTCTCGCCCTCACCGGCCTGCGCGGCGACACCGGGGCCGATAGCCGTCACGACGCCGTCGGTGACCACGACGTCCGCGGTCCCGTCGAGGAAGTCTTCACCGTCGAAGACGTGCGCGTTGGTGAAGGCGATCGTCGAAGTCATGCCTTCAACCCTAGACCCCCTCGCCACGCGATCTCCGTCGCGTCGGACGACGGTGCTCTCGCGCTGTCGCCCGTATCAGGATTCCCCTCCGAGAGGAATCAGGGCCGGAACACGATCTTCCCGTCGAGCTCGCCGTCGATCATCGCGGCGAAGCCCTCGCGGGCGTCCGTGAGCGGGAGCACCCGGTCCACCGGCGGATGCACGCCGTGTTCGGCGACCAGGGCGAGCATCGCGTCCAGCTCGTCGCGGGTGCCCATCGTCGACCCGACGATGCGGAGTTGCTGGAAGAACACCCGGTTCAACTCCGCGGGCGGGTTCGGGCCGGACGTCGCACCGCAGCAGACGATCGTCCCGCCCGACCGCAGCGCGCGCAGCGAGTGCTTCCAGGTGGCCTCCCCGACCGTCTCGACGACGGCGTCCACCTTCTCCGGCAGGCGGTCGCCGGGCTCGAACGCGGCGTCGGCGCCGCGGGCCAGCGCGGCGTCCCGCTTGGCCTCGGTGCTCCCGGTGACCCAGACCCGCAGCCCGAGCGCCTTCCCCAGCACGGTCGCCGCGCTGACGACCCCTCCGGACGCGCCCTGGATGAGGACGGTGTCGCCGGCGGACAGCCCCGAGTCGTGGGTGAGCATGCGGTAGGCGGTCAGGAACGCCGTGGGCAGGCAAGCGGCCTCTTCGAAGGACAGTTCGTGCGGCTTGTCGACGAGGTTGCGCCTGGGGACGATCACCTGCTCGGCCAAGGTGCCCTGGTGGAGTTCCGACAGGAGCGTCCGCTTCGGGTCGAGGGTCTCGTCGCCCTGCCAGCCGTCGGTCGGGATCACGGCGTGGACGACGACCTCGCGCCCATCGTCGGTGACACCGGCGGCGTCCGTCCCGAGAATCATGGGCATCCGCTCGGGCGGCAGGCCGACGCCGCGCAGGCTCCAGACGTCGTGGTGGTTCAGCGCCGCGGCGCGCACGTGGACGCGCTCCCAGCCCTCGGCCGGCTCAGGTTCGGGACGATCGCCGACCTGCAGGGCGTCCAACGGCTGTTCGGGGTTGGCTTCGGTGACGTAGACGGCTCGCATGACGCAAGCCTAACCCCGCCGCCGGATCGGTTCGCGCCGGTGTCTCCGAGACCGCTCCGACCCCTCGGCTCCCAATCTCTTGCGCCGGCGGCTTATGCTTGCGCCGGTCCAACCAGCGAAGCGGCAGTTCGCTCCAGAACTGGGGGGGTTCCAACAGGGACTCCCATCGTCGACGGCAGCGAACTAGCGTAGATGTCGCACGGCGCGCGCCCGACCCACGGCCGAATCGCCTCGGCAATCCCCAGGTGGCCCCGAGGTCCTGCGCGAGCTGGCCATCGGCACTTGATCGCTGGACCGAAGATCGTGACCAGCAACCTCATCCCTGCCCACGAGAGGAAACCCCCATGAGCACCAACCCCACCATCCCGGCCACGATGAGGGCCGTCGTGATGAACGCGCCCGGCGACGTGTCCGTCGAGACCATCGACGTCCCGCGCGTCGCCAAGCCCGGCGACGTGGTCCTCAAGCTCGCCGCCGCCTGCGTCTGCGGCTCCGACCTGTGGCCCTACCGCGGCCTTCAACAGGTCGATCACCAGTACATGGGCCATGAGTACGTCGGGACCATCGTGGAGAAGGGCGACGAGGTCAGCACCCTCGAGGTCGGCGACTTCGTCGTCGGCTCGTTCATGCTGTCCGACGGCACCTGCGAGATCTGCCAGGCCGGCTATCCCTCGCGTTGCGTCAACGCCGGCACGTTCACTGGTAGCCAGGCGCAGTACATGCGCGTCGAGCTGGCCGACGGCTCCCTGGTGAAGGTTCCGGGCGGCGAGCCGGACGATCCGGACAAGTTGGCCGACTACCTGGCCGCCTCCGACGTGCTCGGCACCGGGTGGTATGCAGCCGTCGCCGCCCAAGCCGGCCCCGGCAAGACCATCGCGGTCGTCGGTGACGGAGCCGTCGGCCTGTGCGCCGTGCTGGCCGCGAAAGCGCTGGGCGCCGAGAAAGTGATCGCGTTCTCCCGCCACGAGGACCGCGCCGCGCTGGCGCGCGAGTTCGGCGCCGACGTCGTCATCGCCGAGCGTGGCGAGGAAGGGGCCGCCAAGGTGAAGGAGCTGACGAACGGCTACGGAGCACACGGCGTGTGCGAGGCCGTCGGCACCCAGGGGTCGATGGACCAGGCCCTCGCATCGGTGCGCCCCGGCGGGTACGTCGGCTTCGTCGGCGTCTCCCACGACCAGACGCTCGACGGGTCGGACCTGTTCCGCCGCGAGGTCCACCTCGAGGGCGGCCCGGCGCCCGTGCGTCGCTTCCTACCCGACCTGATCAAGCGCATCCAGACCGGGGAAATCCACCCCGGCAAGGTCTTCACCAAGCGCCTGCCCTTGGAGGAGGCCGCCGAGGCCTACAAGGCGATGGACGAACGCCGCGAGATCAAGGTTCTCCTCGAGGTCTGAACTGCTCAGGCGCCGCCGTACGACGAATGGCGGGTCCTCCTCACACCTCGCGCTGCTGCAGGAACCGCTCGATGACGATCGCGAGACCGTCCTCGTCGTGGGAGGCGGTCACCTCGTCGGCCGCGGCAAGCGTCTCGGGCAACGCGTTGGCGACCGCGACGCCCCACCCCGACCAACGCAGCATCTCGACGTCGTTGCGGTTGTCGCCGAAGGCCAGCACCTCTTCTGGCCGGACGCCGAACCGGGCGCACATCTGCTGCAGCCCGGACTCCTTCGTGACGCCTTCGGCGGATACCTCGATGAACGGGGCGCCGGAGGTGGTCACGTGACAGCCCGGGACGTCGAGTTCGAGGGCGGCGGCCAGCAGGACGTCCTCGTGGATCTCGGGGTGCCGCAGGATCAGCTTCAGCGACGGCGTCCCGAGCACCTCGTCGAGATCGTATTCGGGCAGGGCCAGATCGGACTTGCCGTGGTCGCCCGGATCCATCAGCCCGACGTAGCCCCGCTCGGGGACGAACGTCTTGCCCGCGTCCCGCACCGACACCGCGCGCGTTCCCGGGATGCGCCGCTGCATCTGCGTCACGAGCCGGGTCTGCTCGTCGACCGGCAGCAGGTCCTCGAAGTAGATCTCGTCGGTGCGCAAATCCATGCCGACGGCGCCGTTCGCGCCGACCACCGGGCCCTCGAGGACGGTGCCCCCGACGGCGTCATTGATGTAGAAGGGCTGGCGGCCCGAGATCGGGAGCAGGATGATGCCAGCCGCGTGGGCGGCCTCGAAGGCGGCCAGCGTGCGCGGCGAGATCACCCGCTCGCTGGTGATCAGGGTGCCGTCCACATCGGTGGCGATCAGGCGAAGCGTCATGTCAGGCCCCCTGGCTCACGCGACGGCGTCCTGAAAATGCCCTGCCGAGCGTGACCTCGTCCGCGTACTCCAGGTCGCCGCCCACCGGCAGCCCGGACGCCAGCCGCGACACGGTCACGTCGGTGTCGGCGAGCAGGCGCGTGATGAACGTCGCCGTGGCCTCGCCTTCGAGGTTCGGGTCGGTGGCGAGGATGATCTCGGTCACGGTGCCGTCCGCGAGCCGGGTAAGCAGCTCCCGGATGTGCAGGTCGCCTGGGCCGACGTGGTCGATGGGGCTGATGGCGCCGCCGAGCACGTGATAGAGCCCACGGAACTCGCGGGTGCGCTCGATCGCGCCCACATCCTTGGGTTCCTCGACCACGCAGATCGTCGTGTGGTCGCGCCGGGGGTCGCGGCAGACCCGGCAGGTCGCCTCCTCGGCGATGTTGAAGCAGATATCGCAGAACCGCACCTTCTCAGCGACGGTCGTGAGTGCCTCGGCCAGCTTCACCACGTCGGCCTTGTCGGTCTGCAGGATGTGGAACGCGATGCGCTGGGCGCTCTTCGGACCGACGCCGGGCAGCCGGCCCAGCTCGTCGATCAGCTCCTGGATGGGCCCTTCGTACACGGTCTTGTTCGCCTGCTTCTCGTGGTCGCGGTGGTGGGGTGGAGGGGGACGCGGTGCGCGCCGGTCAGAACGGCATCTGCGGCATCTGCGGCATCGCCGACTGGGCGAGCGCGGTCGCCTTGTGGCTCGCGTCGCGGACGGCCGCGACGACGAGGTCGCCGAGCGATTCGGTGTCGTCGGGGTCGCAGGCCTCGGGCTTGATGTTCACGGTGAGCAGTTCGCCCGACCCCGTCATGGTGACGGTCACGAGGTCGCCCCCCGCCGAGCCGTCGACCTTCTTCTCCGCGAGTTCCTCCTGCGCGCGGGAGAGCTGCTCCTGCATCGCCTGGGCCTGCTGCATCAGGGCGTTGAGGTCGAAGCCGCCGCCGTTGTCGTCACCGATCATGATCTCTCCTTGCTCGTGGGGCGCGTGGCCGCCGGGGTGGCAGCCATGCTACGTCAGGGGGTCTGGTCGTCCTGGGCGATCAGCTCGGCCCCCAACTGGCTCTTCAGGAGGTCGTCCACGTCGACGTTCGGCGCGTCGAGGTCGACATCGTCGCGGTCGGGTTCGGCGGCCTCCTGGGTCTCCAGGGGGCCGCGGTGCGTGCCGCGGATGTTCTGGCGAGCCTGGGCCGCGTAGTCGACGGACGGCAGGTCGTCCTCCTCCGGCGGAGGGGACGGCGGCGTCGCCGGATAGTCGCGCCGGGCACGCGGGTCGGCCGCCTGGGGGCGCTGGGCCTGGGCGGACGGCGCCTGTCCCCCCTGCCCGGACGGCGCCGCTGCCTGCCCCCGGGTAGGGGCGTCCGACCCGGCGGGCGGCCGTCCGTCGCCCTGGCCACCGGCGCCGGAGGGACCGGGCTTCCCCGCTCTCCAGCCGCCCGAGTCGCCGGCGCCGGTGCGCAGCTGCCCTCCGCCTCCCGGGGGCGGCGGCGTCGGTGCGCCCTGCTCCTCCACGACGTGAAGCTTGGGGGCCACGCCGAGGACCTCGATCACGGCCTCGCGCAGGACGTCCTCGTGGCCGCCGCGCGACAAGCTGTCCCGCGCGCCGGGGTTGTCGACGCTGAGCGTCAGGGTGCCGTCCTCGAACGAATGGACCTGCGCGTTCTGGCTCAGGACGATCCACGTGACGCGGCGCCGGTTCTTTACTGCCTCAAGCACCTGGGGCCACAGTCGCCGGACGTCCGCGGTGCCCATGCCGACCCGTCCCGGCGGTTGGCTCTGGGGAGACGGCTGGCTCTGTCCACCCGGCTGGGGGGCTCGCCCCTGCTGGCCGTGGTCGACGGACTGGGACTGGCCGCTCTGGCGACCCTCCTCCGGCCGCCCACTCTGCCGGGCTTCCTGGGGCTGCCCACTCTGACGGTCGTCCTGGCTCGACCCGACCGGACGTTCCGGGGCGCGCGGGCCCTGCTGGTCCGCGGTGGTCTGCCCCGCCGAGCGCCCGGCGTTGGCATCGCCCTGAGTGCCGCCGGAGGAGTGACCGGCGGCGGGGGTCCCCGCCTGCGTCCCCCGCCCCGCGGGCGCCGAGGAGTCGGCTCCGGGCCTGCCCCCGGCGGACTGCCCCGCGCCGGCGGGCGCGAAGGGCGCCTGCTGGCCGGGGATCTCGAGGCGGCGCTCCAGCCGGTCGAGGCGCGCGTGGATGCCACGGTCGTCCACATCGGCCCCGGGCAGCAGCACCCGTGCGCACATGAGTTCGAGGTGCAGTCGTGGCGCCGTCGTGCCGCGCATCTCGGTGAGGCCGTGCGCGATGACCTCGGCCGCGCGCGTCAGCTCCCCCGCCCCCATGCCGGCAGCCTGCGTCGTCAGCCGCTCCGCCTGGTCTGCCGCGACGTCGACCAGGCCGGAGGTCAGCGCGTCCGGGACCGCGGCGACGATGATGAGGTCGCGCAGCCGCCGCAGCAGGTCTTCGGCGAAGCGGCGCGGGTCTTGCCCGGCCTCGATCACCTTGTCGATGCTGGCGAACACCCCCTCGGCATCGTCTGCGGCGAAGGCGTCCACGATCTCGTCGAGCAGGCTGTCGGGGGTGTAGCCCAGCAGTGCTGTCGCCTGCTGATAGGTGACACCCTCGGCGGACGATCCGCCCAGCAACTGATCGAGCACCGACAGCGAATCGCGCACCGAACCCGCTCCGGCGCGCACGACCAGCGGCATCACGCTCGGATCGACGTCGACGCCCTCGCGCGAGCACAGCTCGGTGAGGTAGGAGGCCAGCGTCTTCGGCGGCACCAGGCGGAACGGATAGTGGTGCGTGCGGGACCGGATGGTCCCGATGACCTTCTCGGGCTCGGTGGTGGCGAAGATGAACTTGACGTGGGGCGGCGGCTCCTCGACGACCTTCAGCAGCGCGTTGAAGCCCTGCGTGGTCACCATGTGCGCCTCGTCGATGATGTAGACCTTGTAGCGGCTGTGCACCGGCGCGAAGAACGCCCGCTCGCGCAGGTCGCGCGCCTCGTCGACGCCGCCGTGGGACGCCGCGTCGATCTCGATCACATCGATGCTTCCGCTGCCCCCGCGCGCCAGGTCGCGGCAGCTCTGGCACTGCCCGCACGGCGTCGGGGTGGGGCCCTGCTCGCAGTTGAGGCAGCGCGCCAGGATGCGCGCCGACGTCGTCTTGCCGCAGCCGCGCGGCCCCGAAAAGAGGTAGGCGTGGTTGACGCGGTTGTTCGCCAGTGCCCGCTGCAGCGGCTCGGTGACGTGCTCCTGGCCGATCACCTCGGCGAACGTGTCGGGCCGATAGCGTCGGTACAGCGCGAGCGGCGCCTCGGACTCCGTCCGCGCCGCACTCCCCTGCGGCCCGTGCTGCTCCGGTTGGTGCGGCGCCCCCTGCTCCGGCTCGGAGCGCTTCTTCCCCGCGGACTCGTCCGCGCGGATCACGCCGGCGGCCAGCTCTTCCGAAGCGAGTTCGGCCAACTCGTCGGGGTCTGTGTCGCGCCGCTCCTCGTCCTCAACGGCGGCCTCCACGTCATGGGCGTCCGGCTCCTCGGGCTCGGGATCGTCGGGGCCCGTCACCGCCGGGGTCTCGTCGCTGTCATCGGGGTCGATCGGGATCTCATCGGGGCTGTCCTGCTCAATGTCCGTCTCGGGATCGTCCGTCACGACGGGTTCGGGGGGCAGCAGCAGGTCGTCGGGCTCGGTGCCGAACAGGTCGGGGCCCTCTTGCTCGAACGCCTCGGGCGAGGTGAGGTCGTCCTCGTCGTCGAAGAGGTCATCGGTCTGCTGCGCGTCCACGGCCAAACCATACTTGGCGCGACCGACAAAAAATGAAGGGGCCCCCGCGCACCTGGAAGAGCTCACTTACCCTTGCTGCCTTCCGGCCCTGGGGGAGTTGGGCGAGGTACCACCGCGCGGGGACCTTGGCGACAAGTTTAGGACACCGGGCCAAGCCGGGGGAAATCCGCTCGCCTCCGCCATCGTGACGACGTGAGACGTGCCTGCCCTCCGTGCCCCTTGTTGGTGGCGGCCGTCGCGCTGGACCGGGCATGGCGTCGCCCCAGCACTCGCGGGTTTGTCCGGCCCGTTGGCTACGCTCAGTGCCATGACCATGGACGTCCTCGTCAATTTCGCCCTCGTGATGCTCTTCGTGCTCATCGGCGGCGTCTTCTCGGGCACCGAGATGGCCATCGTCTCGCTGCGGGAGAGCCAGATCGAGCAGATCGAGACCGAGGGCGAGAAGGGCGAGAAGATCGGGCGCCTGGTCCGCAACCCCAACATGTTCCTGTCCGCCGTCCAGATCGGCGTGACGCTGGCCGGGTTCTTCAGCTCGGCCTACGGCGCACAGACCCTCGCTCCCGCGCTCGCGCCCGTGTTGGTGTCGATCGGCATGCCGGCGGAGCCCGCGGACACCACCGCGTTCATTCTCATGACGATCTTCATCGCCTACCTGTCGCTGGTCTTCGGCGAGCTCGTGCCCAAGCGGATGGGCATGCAGAACTCGGTGTCGATGACCCGCGTCGTCGCTCCCCCGCTCGGCGCGTTCAGCAACCTGATGCGCCCGGTGATCTGGCTGCTGTCGAAGTCGACCAACGCGGTCGTCCGCCTGCTCGGCGGCGACCCGAACGCCAACGACGAGGCGGTCTCGGTCGAGGAGATCCGTTCCATGGTCAAGAGCAGCGACCAGATCGAGGCGAGCCACCGCGCGATCCTCACTGACGTGTTCGACGCCGCCGAACGGACCGTCGTCGAGGTGATGAAGCCCCGCACCGAGACCGACTTCCTCGAGGGCGAGGCCACGATCGCCGAGGCTCTCGACGTCGTCCGCGACCTGCCGCACTCCCGGTACCCCGTCTTCGGCGAGGACGTCGACGACATCATCGGCTTCGTGCACCTGCGCGACCTCATCTCGGTGCGCGACCACCGCGACCTGACCGTGTCCTCCATCGTCCGCGACATCACGATGTATCCCGGCACCGTGCAGGTGCTCCAGGCACTCAACGAGATGCGCGGCCGCAACGACCAGATCGCGATCGTCGTCGACGAGTACGGCGGCACGGCGGGCCTGGTCACCATGGAGGACCTGCTGGAGGAGGTCGTCGGCGACATCTACGACGAGTACGACCGCGGGCCGATGGACCCTGAGGACTCCGTGCTGCACGAGGCCCACCACTTCGAGGTGGAAGGCGGCCTGATCCTGCAGGAGTTCCGCGACCAGACCGGCCTGGAGTTGCCCGACAACGGCACCTATCAGACCGTCGGCGGGTTCATCATGGCCCGCCTCGGACGCGTCGCCGAGGTGGGCGACCCCGTCAGCATGAACGGCTTCGTCCTCACCGTGAGTTCCATGGACGGACGCCGCATCTCCCGCGTCCTCGTCACCCGCGCCAAGGACGCCCTCGATCCCACGAACGCGGGCGCGACCGCCGCCAGCCAGGCTGCTGCGGCCGAGTCGTCGCCCGCAGCCGCGAGGGACTGACCGGACGAGCCCGACGAGAGGCGGCCGATGCACCAGTTCCAATGGATCTACGACTGGGTCCTGGCCCAGGCGATGTCCCCGTGGGCGCTGCTCGTCGTCTTCGCGTGCTGTCTGATCGACGGCTTCTTCCCCCCGATCCCGAGCGAGTCGGTGGTCACAGCGCTGGGGGCGGTCCTCGTCGCGAAGGATCCCCTGCGCCTCATCCCCCTGACCGCGCTGGCGGCGTTCGGGGCCTTCGTGGGCGACAACATCGCCTACCTCATCGGCTCCAAGCTGCACGGCGTCCTCGCACGCTTCCCCAAGCTCGAGCGCAGCGTCCACGACGCGAGCGGGCGCATCGCCAGGCGCGGCGCCGTCCTCATCATCACGGGGCGCTTCATCCCGGTCGGTCGCGTGGCGATCAACATGGGCGCCGGCCTGGCCGACTACCCGCACCACCGCTTCGTCCTCGTCACTGCCTTGTCCGGCACGATCTGGGGCAGCTACGCCGTCGTCATCGGCGTCCTCGCCGGGCACTGGATCGAGAGCAATCCGCTGCTGGGAGCGACCATCGGCGTCGTGCTCGGCGTCACGATCGGCGTCATCGTCGACCGCATCATCCAGGCCCGGCAGAAGCGGCAGGTGGCCGACGTCGCCGAGGCCATCCAAGAAGGGGTCGAGGACGATCACGAGCGCCCGGGGACGCCTCCCCGGGACTGACTCCCCCTTTCGCAAGGCCGCCGGCGCTTTCTAGGCTCCTTCCCGGATCCCACCGGACCCATCTGACCCGGGACTTGACCGGCCCGGGAAAGGGGGGACAGACGTGGTCCGGTGGGACCCGACCACGTCCGCCTCGGCGGCCGTCTACCCACCCACAATGCGTCGCGGCCGGGACACTCGAAGCGCCCCGGCCGCGTCTCGCGTTTGTCAGCCTCGTCAGCCAGCCGACGGGTGCGTCATGTCGGCCGGGACGACCCAGGCGTCGAACTCCTCCTCGGTGAGGTCGCCGGAGGCCAGCGCCGCCTCCTTCAGCGACGTCCCCTCCTTGTGCGCCTTCTTGGCGATGGCGGCGGCCTTGTCGTAGCCGATGTGGCGGTTCAGCGCGGTGACCTGCATCAGGTTGGACGCCAGGTTCGCGTCGATCCGCTCCTGGTTCGGCTCGATGCCGACCGCGCAGTGGTCGGTGAACGACCGACACGCGTCCGCGAGCAGCCGGATCGACTCGAGCACCGCGTGCGCCATGACCGGCTTGAACACGTTGAGCTGGAAGTTGCCCTGGCTGCCCGCGAAGCCGACGGTCGCGTCGTTGCCGAACACGCGGGTGGCGACCATGGTGAGGGCCTCGCACTGCGTCGGGTTGACCTTGCCCGGCATGATCGAGCTGCCCGGCTCGTTCTCGGGGATGGTCAGCTCGCCGATGCCGTTGCGGGGTCCGGACGCGTACCAGCGCACGTCGTTGGCGATCTTCATGAGCGCGTCGCCGAGCACCCGCAGCTCGCCGCTGACCTCGACCAGGGAGTCGTGCGCGGAGAGGGCGGCGAACAGGTTCCCCGCCTGGCGGAACTCGAGCCCGGTCTCCTCGGAGATCTTCTTGGCGGCCAGCGGACCGAAGTCGGGGTGGCTGTTCAGGCCGGTGCCCACCGCGGTGCCGCCGATCGCGAGGTCGCGGGCGCGGCCGTCGGCGTACTTGATGCCGTCGAGCGCGAAGTCGATCTGCGCGACCCAGCCCGAGATCACCTGGCCCAGCAGGACGGGGGTGGCGTCCTGCAGATGGGTGCGCCCGACCATCACGACGTCGGCGAACTTCTCCGCCTTCTCGGCGAGCACGTCACGCAAGCGCTGAACGGGCTCGTACAGACGGTTGTTCAGCTCGACCACCACGGCGATGTGCATGGCCGTCGGGAAGGTGTCGTTGGACGACTGGCCGCGGTTGACGTGATCGTTCGGGTGAACCGGGTCCTTCGAGCCCATCTCGCCTCCGGCGATCTCGATCGCGCGGTTGCTGATGACCTCGTTGGCGTTCATGTTCGACTGGGTGCCGGAGCCGGTCTGGAACACCACCAGCGGGAAGTGATCGTTCAGGTTTCCCGCGATGACCTCGTCGGCGGCCTGCACGATCAACTCGGCCTTGTCCTGCGGGAGTTCGCCGAGCTCGGCGTTCGCCTGCGCGGCCGCCTTCTTGAGCACGCCCAGCGCGGAGATCATCGCCGGCCCCCACACGAAGGTGTCGCGGCCGATGTCGAAGTTCTCGATGCTGCGCTGCGTCTGCGCGCCCCAGTACTTGTCGGAGGGCACCTCGATGGTGCCCATGCTGTCCTTCTCGATGCGAGTCGTCATGCCCTCAAGGTAGCGGGCACCCACCCGCCCGGCCAGGCTTTCGAGGAGCTGACAGGGACGCGCACGCGGGCGTCCCGCTCGGTGCGGGAAGCCCGGTTGGGCCGCCCCCTAGAGCAGGACCACGGCGTCCGGGTCGCGGGGCGGCACCGTGTGGAAACGGGTGTTCGCCAGCACCGGCATCGCGCGGCGGGCCCTGGCGACGGTGTCGGCGTCGAGGTCGGCCACGATGAGGTCGGGCTCACCGCCCGCCTCCGCGAGCACGTCCCCCAGCGGCCCGACGATGCAGCTGCGCCCCGCTCCGAGCGGAGCCTTCGACCGTGCCAACTCCGCGTGGGCCCGGGCGTCCGCCTGGTCGCAGGCGACGACGTAGCTGGTCGCGTCGGTCGCGCGGGCGATCACGATGGCGCGCCACTGTTCGCCGCGTCCCTCGCCGGAGCGCCAGGACGCCGGAACCAGCACCGCGTCCGCCCCGTGGTTCGCGTAGTGCTTGAACAGCTCGGGGAAGCGGACGTCGTAACAGATCGCCAGACCAAGCCTGAGACCCCCCACCTCGACCAGCACCGGCTCATAGCCGGGCGTGACGTGGTCGGACTCGGCGAAGTCGTTCACGTCGAACAAGTGGATCTTGTCGTAGGACGCCTCCACGCCCCGTCCCGTCACCAAGAGCGTGTTGTGCGGACGATCGGCGTCCGCACCCGGGGTGAACATGCCGACGGCGAGCACCAGGCCCAGCTCGCCGGCGATCTCCCGGACGGCCGTGGCGAACGGCCCGTCCAGCGGTTGTGCCACCGACGCCGAGCGGGTCGCGAACGAGGCCATCGTCGCCTCCGGGAACACGACGAGGTTGGCCCCCTCTGCTGCCGCACGCTCGGCGTAGTCTCGGACGAGGCGCAGGTTGGCGTCCGGATCGGGGCCGCTGAGGAGCTGGGCACAGGCGATGCGCATGCCTCCATCCGACGGCACCGGACGGTCGCCCGTCAAGGGGCCCCGAAGGGAGGTTGTCGGTGCGACCCCCGGGTTGACTAGGGTTCCTCCGTGAAGTATCTCCAGGACGGCGACGAGCTCATCAAGGCTGACCGCTGGGGTTCGATCGTGCCCGAGCTGGCCGTGACCGATCTTGACGCCAGCGTCGCCTTCTACACACAGATGCTCGGGTTCCAGTCCGAGACGGTCCGTCCCGGGCTGGTGGTGCTGTCCCACGAGGACACCCCGATCCAGTTCGTGCTCGAGCAACTCGACCCGAACGATCCGCCCAGCAGCGCCGAACTCGCCGCCCCGTTCGGCCGCGGCCTCACCCTGAGCGTCCGCGTCGCCGAGCCGCAGAAGATCTACGAGACGCTGCGCGCCCAGCACCACCCGATCCTCGTTCCCATGCAGGTTGCGGAGTACGACGAGGGAGACCAGGCGTACACCCGCTCGGAGTTCGCCATCCAGGACCCCGACGGCTACGTCCTGCGCTTCACCGACTGAGCGCCCCGGCGCGCCTTCCGCCCGGCAGAAGGGCACTCCCCCGCACCCGATTGGCGAGCCCCAGCCGGGCTCAGGTAAGCTGCCCCACGGAGGATTCGCCTAGAGGCCTATGGCGCTCGCTTGGAAAGCGGGTTGGGTTCACGCCCTCACGAGTTCGAATCTCGTATCCTCCGCCACCACGAGACCGCCGCCGGGATGCATCACCGGCGGCGGTCGTGCTTTTCGCGTGGTCCTTGTTCGGCCCGGTCAGAGCGCTTCGTCCCCCCTCTCCCCGGTGCGGACGCGGACGGCCGACTCGACCGGCGTCACCCACACCTTGCCGTCGCCGACCTCTCCGGTGCGGGCGGACTGCGCGATGATCTCGACGATGCCCTCGGCGTCCTCGTCGGAGGTGAGGATCTCCAGCCGGACCTTCAGGATGAAGTCGATCGTCAGCGTCTCGCCGCGGTAGACCTCCTTGTGGCCCTGCTGACGGGCGAACCCGGACACTTCGCTGACGGTCATCCCCCCGACGCCGTGCCGGATGAGTGCGGTCTGCACCTGATCGAGGACGTTGGGTTTCACGATGGCGGTGACGAGCTTCATGAGCGCGCCCCCTCGGCGTCCCCGGCCTTGGTGGTCGCGGGCTCGGACGGCGTGACCGCGGCGGGCTCCCAGTCGGGCAGGTCCTTCGGGTCGATGCGCAGCGTCTGCCGGATCCCACCGAACGAGGAGTAGTAGACCGGGCTGAGGTCGTAGCCGATCTCGGAGTGCTCGGCGAGGTCGATGCCGCCGTTCTCCGCCGCCGCGGAGATGCGGAAGCCGATGGTCTTGTCGATCACCTTGCCGATGGCGAAGCTCACCACGAACGAGTAGGCCAGCACCGCGAACGCGCCCACCGCCTGCCGCCACAGCTGATCGAGTCCGCCGCCGTAGAAGAGGCCCGCGACCCCGGCCGGCGAGGACGGGTCGGCGAGCAGCCCGATCGCCAGCGTCCCGATGAGGCCGCCGACCAGGTGGACACCCACGACGTCCAGGGAGTCGTCGTAGCCGAGGTGGTTCTTCCACGAGACCGCGAACGCGCAGCCCGCGCCGGCCAGGACGCCGATGCCCACCGCCCCCAGCGGGCTCACGGACGCGGCCGCCGGCGTGATCCCGACGAGGCCGGCCACCAGACCGGACGCGGCGCCCAGCGAGGTGGGGTGGCCGTCCCGGACGCGCTCCACGACCAGCCACGCGAGAAGCGCCGCCGCCGGGGCCGCGAGGGTGTTCACCCAGGCCAGGCCCGCCGTCGCATTGGCACCCAGAGCGGAGCCGGCGTTGAAGCCGAACCAGCCGAACCACAGGAGGGCAGCGCCGAGCATGACGAGCGTCATGTTGTGCGGACGCATGGGCTTGCGCCCGAAGTCGATGCGCTTGCCCACGACGATGGCCAGGGCCAGAGCAGCTGCGCCGGCGTTGATGTGGATCGCGGTGCCGCCGGCGAAGTCGATCGCCTTGACGGTGTTCGCGATCCAGCCGCCGCGTTCGGCCGCGAAGCCATCGAACGCGAAGACCCAGTGCGCGGCCGGGAAGTAGACCAGCAAGGCCCAGACGATGGTGAACGCGGTCCAGCCCGCGAAGGACGCCCGATCGGCGATGGCACCGGAGACGAGGGCCACCGCGATGATCGCGAACGCCGCCTGGAAGCCGACGAAGACGAGGGCGGGGATGGTGCCGAACAGGGCGTCCGCGCTCATCAGGCCGCCGAGCCCGGCGTACTGCAGCGGGTTGCCGATGACGCCGCCGAACGAGTCACCGAACGCCATCGAGAATCCGACGAGCACCCACAGCACGCCGACGGTGCCCATGGTGATGAACGACATCATCACCATGTTCAGGACGCCCTTGGCGCGCACCATGCCGCCGTAGAAAAAGGCCAGTCCGGGCGTCATCAACAGCACGAGCGCCGCGCTGATGAGCACCCAGGCCGTGTCGCCCGTATTGAGTTCAAGGATCATGGACGTCAGCCTGACGTCCGCGTGTTTCGGCGCCGTTGTGGCCATGTGGCGCTGGCGTTACGCCGTGTTACAGCGCCGTTGCACCACTCGGCGGCATCGCCACGAGGGCGGTTGCCGGGCGGCGTTTCCGGTCCGAGGGACGGAGGGACGGCGTGCTCCGCCGCGTTTCATGGTGGCGGCCAACGTCCCACGACGAGACCGGCCGCGTCTCCTGCACGGAGGGACGCGGCCGGATCGATCGGTCGGCGTGGCGACGCCGGACCGGCGGTTCAGCTGAGGATGCGCAGCTGCCAGGGGTAGATGTACAGCTCGCCGTAGTAGGTCTTGAAGGCACCGATGCAGCCCAGAATGATCGAGCCGAGCGCGCCGATGATGATCATCGGGATCCCGATCACGGCGCCGATGAGCGTGACCGTCAGAATCCAGCCGATCAGCGAGACCACCCACATCGTGAAGCTGAAGTTGAAGGCCCCCGCGGACGCCTGGCGGACGAACCGCGAGCGATCCTTCTGCAGGAACCAGATGATCAGCGGGCCCACGAACGTCAGCCAGCCGGCGGACACGATCGCGGCGATCGGGGCGGAGAGATGGGCGAGCATGGCCCACGTGCGCTCGTCGCCGGTGGGAACCGCGGTCTGCCACGGGTCGGACGGGTTCTGGCGCGACGACGGAGGCGTCCAGGATGACTGCGAGTTCTGCGGTCCGGGGTTGCTGTAAGGGGTGTTGGCGTTGTTCTGGTCCCACTGTGGGCCGGGCATGTTACTCATGGATCCAGTGTCGCGTGACGACAGGGCAGGCAACATGTCGTTCGGGGGCGAGCCGGGGCGCGCTACGGATCTTCCCGGATCTCCCGAACTGGGGCTGAGCGGCGTCTCCCCAAGGTCGGGTGCAGCAACCGGACGCCACGCTCGGCACATTTGGACCCCGAACGATCCGGCGCTGAGCTCTGGGTGCCCTTACACACCGCACCCACGATCAGCGGCTGTGCGGCCGAGTCCTGTGGTCCCTTGCCCTGCGGCCCCTTGTTGGCGGCATCCCGTCGGCGGCCGAGCGATCCCACCCGCGCCCGCTCTCTGCGCGCCATCGCGCCAGCACCCCTATCGCAGGGGCCGCGGCTGGGGCGTCAGCTCTGGTTGAAGAACGAGCCGGTGAGTTGCTCAGCGTCGTCCATGGCGGTGACCCCCGCCGGGACCAGGAGCAGCACCACGCTCGTGACGATGTCGATGTTGCCGCCGAGCCCGAAGACGAGGCCGGAGACGAAATCCACAAGGCGGTAGGAGTCGTCGGCGTCCATCGCGGAGATATCGAGCACGACGAGATAGTGCGACCGAAGCGCTTCGCCGATCGTTCGCGCATCGTGGTAGGTGGTGGGCCGAAGCACCACCAGACCCCGTCCACCCCCGGTCTGTTGTCTCGTGGTCACACGGGCAGTCTAGCGACGGGCGCGCGGCGGACTTCCGCGACCTATCAGTGCCAGCCTGGCGGCGACGACCTCGCGCAAGCGACGAACGACGCGATCGGGTTCGTTGATGACCTGAGCGGCCGCGATCCGCACCACCTGCCAGCCGAGTGAGGCGAGTGCGGTGTCGCGATCACGGTCTCGAAGGAAGGCGGCGCGGGTGGTGTGGAACTCGAACCCGTCGACCTCGAAAGCGAGCATCAGGTCGGGGAGAGCCGCGTCGAGATAGGCAGCCCCCGCATGCGTGGTGACACGCTGGTTGGCTGCCCAGTCGCACGGGAGGTCGAGGCGGCGCAGCAGGCGGTGGAGAAGGCGTTCGGCCTCCGACCAGGGCACATCGCGGGAGTCGTCGAGCAGCCAGCGCCGGCGAGCATTCCCCGCCGGTGAGGGGTCTCATTCATCGCCGACCACAGTTGCGGCAGGGTGACCACGCGCCGGCGTAGCGCCTCATCGATCGCCTGTCCGCCCAGCTCGTCGACGAGATCGAGCACCGTCAACGCCACGTCTGTCGCCTGGAGCCCCGCGATGCGCACGACCCTGTCGGGCGGTATCCGGCGACGGTGAAACCGGTAGCCCACGGCGGGACGTGACTGCCTGCGAGCCGCATTGACCCGAGTGGAGGCGAGCTCGGGCCACCAGGTCAAGGCCGCGGCAGTGCGACCGGTCACGACGGCATCGGGGTCAGCGACCATCAGCGCCGCCACCCGCGTTCCTCGGTCAACGGGGCGTCGCTCCGCCGCCCCGGCTATCTGTGACGCCACCCAGATGCCGGGCAGCACCCGAGTCAGCCGTCCGTTCCGCGCCGCCCGCGAGATCGCCTGGCGCAGCGCCGGATGCGCCCCTCGGGCATCGAGGATGCCCTCACTGGTCATGCCGGCGCTCAGCGCGGCGAACGATCGGTCTCGGACTCGGGTGCTCATGCCCACCACGATGGGAATCCGGGATCGATTTGTGTCACGAATGTCCCGCTCACTTTTCACTGCCGGCCGACGCCCGGCGGAGCGCGCCGCCCGCGCCGCGATGACCGTGACGTCTGTGACAAATCTGCTCGAGACTGCGATCGCCCCGCTCGGGGCTCGCCGACCGCGAACCGCTGGGGACCCGGCGACTCGTCGATCACCGAGCGAGATCGACGTCGGCTGATGGCCCCACCACCGCGGCGGTGCACACGACCTGGGGTGACGCGGCTCTGAGGCGCCGCGCCGCAGGAGTCGGACACGCTGGATGCGACCCGATGCAACCACGGGATCCCCCAAGCACGACGGCGACCAGAACGGGATGAGCCCTCCCCACAGGTCGAGGAGTTTGGCAAGGTGGGGTCAGACCATCACGCAGGGGCAGAGGGCGAATCCGTCAAGACCAGACGGCGACTTGTGCAACAACGCCCAATCCAGGCCCACGCGACGCTCGCGATTGGAAGGATGGGGCTATGTCAGCAACGAACGTCAACTCCGCGATCAACCTTCGTCTGGCTTTACTCGGACAGCCGCTGCCGGCGGACGTCGAGAACTCTCCCAGTGCCCAGCTCGTGGCCCCGATTCTCGCTCGGCAGCGGGAACAGAACCGGCGGCTCGCTGATCGGCTCTCCCCGGTGGACCAGCGCATCCAGAGCTTCCTCGATTCCTACCTGGGCGAGGCGGAGTCGACGCCGCAGCTGCCTCGCCGCACCCTCGTGCTCGACCAGGCGGGGCTGGCCCGCGGACTCTCCCTCCCCCAGGACGGCGACGAGTTCTCCTCGGACTTGCTCAGCTCCTACCGGCTGATGAATGGCGTGCTGCACAACCCGGCCAACGACCGCCGCACCACGGCCGGCGTCTTCCACATCGCCGAGGGTGGCCTGCCGATCCCCGACGACAAGATCGCCGTCGAGCGCGACGTGTTCGCCCGCCTCCTGCGGCACGCGTTCGAGGCCCCCGAGGAAGCCCTCCGCCTCCCGTTCACGGCGAACACCCCGACCCCGGCTGCCTGCTTCGTCTCGTTGCTGCTGCGCCCGGTCGTCGTGCCCGAGGTCCCCGGCATCACGAACCAGCGCACCATGGAGATCCGGTTCATCGTGCCCGGTGGCATGGTCGCCAACCTCGACTTCGTCGAGAGCATCTTCGGGAACGGCGGCGATCCCTACCTGCCGGAGAACGACGCCTCCCTCGAACCCAGTGAATGGACCGGTCACACCGGATGCGTCATCCTCGCGCCGCACCTGACGAAGATGACGAAGAAGGAACTCGGGCTCCCGCACGTCGACGATGCGACCGACCGGCAGCGCCGCGACGGCCAGTGCTGGAGCGACCCGGACGAGCGCTACAACAACGGTCAAGCGTTCAAGCTGTGCGCCCGCGACGAACGCGGCGTCATCGTCACGATCATCGCGGACAACTACTTCGGCTATTGCAAGAAGGAAGTCAAGACCCAGATCAGCTACTCGGCGAACCTGCTCGGCTGCGCCGAAGAAGAGCACGCCGGTGGTGCTGTCGTCTACCCGGCGTACAACCTGGGCGCCGAGTTCACCGACAACCGCACGCCCGACGGGTACACGCTGGCCAGCGTCGTCGAACGCGATCCGCACCGCTTCACCCTCAACCAGGACGGCTCGGTCAGCGACAAGTTGGACGACGCCGTCGTCATCGTCCCCGGCGGCGCGACGTTCAGCATGCGCACCCAGACGATCACCTGGGACGACAACGGTAGCCAGCGCACGATCAAGCTGCTCGCCAACAAGACGTACTTCCTCCCCAACGGCTACCGGGTCTTCGCCAAGCACCGCGAGGAGGACCGCACCCAGTGGCACCTCGTGGGCGTCGCCCCGAACGCCACCCACTGCCACAAGCCAGCCACGGTCTCCGGCGGCGGCAAGAGCGAGATCAGCAAGTCACTCCTGGACGCCTTCGTCTTCGGCACCGCCTTCATCGGCGACTTCGACGAGGACATGGCCCACGTCGAGTCGATCATCAACGGCGACTACAGCAACCGGTTCGCGGACGCCTCGCGCAACGGCACCGATCACCGGCCGGTGCTGAGCGCCGAGCGCAGCCTCGGCTCGGTCATCAAGCTGCTGACGCCGTCCAGCCGGTTCACCGCGGAGCACAACGACTTCCTGCGGTCGATCCCGCCGCACATCAAGGAACTCGTCTTCACCATCAAGCGCTACTACCAGCCCGAGTGGGGCGAGGACTGGCGCGACAAGTTCTCGGTCGGCATCATGAACGGCCGCCAGGGCAACTCGCTGCGCCTGCACGGGGAGCGCATCATCGCGAACTTTTTGCGCGTCGGGTTCGAGACGGACGGCAGCTGGCGACTGTTCAGCCTGCGCCCGGATTTCAGCCCGGCGTCGAAGGTGCAGACCGAGGACGACATCACGGCGTCCACCGTCGCGCCGAGCGAGGGCGGCGGCGTCTCGCGCAAGTACGTGCAGAACTGCGAGCAGCTGCTGTTCCAGCGCCCGGACGACGCGATCTACCGCGGCTACGACAAGCAGACCGAGAAGGACATGGCGCGCCCCGACACGTTCATCTCGAACTTCCAGCCGCTGACGCATGCGGACGCCCGCGAGATGCTCGAGGACGTCCAGGCGTATTCGGAGTTCACCGAGCCGATGGCGGAGCTGATCCAGCGCGCCGCGGAGACGACCTCCGGCGACAGTACGCCGCGGTACTTCGTGTGCTCGGCCAACCCGCGCCTGGTCAACGGCAAGCCGTCGAAGAACCCCCGGTACCTGCAGGTGCGTCCCGACCTGTCGAACCCGGCCGCGACCGCTCGGGCGGACCTCGCGTCCCACCTGTTCTTGAAGATCGGCGCCGACCAGCCCAACCGGCTGCCGGTGGACGTGGTCGCCGCGGGACGCCGGAACAATCCGGCCGACGAGGGCGTCCCGCCGCTGTGCTCGTACAACCCGCTGCATTACATGGAGCTGCCCGAGCTGTTCATGGAGTTCATCAGCTCCATGACGGGTAAGTCCCCGTCGACGACTGGCGCGGGCTCCGAGGGAGCGATGACGAAGGGCCCGTTCAACGCGCTGCCCGCGACGATCGACCTCAACTCGGCGTTCCTGTCGTTCGCGCTGACCGGCTACGACGGCTGGCTGAGTTCGGCGGGCTACATCGGGCCGAACGTGCGGGTCAACCACGACATCAGCCTGCTGGTGCCGGAGCTCTTCTGCCGGATGAGCGAGGACGAGCGCTCCGCCGAGACGCTGATCAGGGACGGCTACCTTGAGCGGATGCAGGACTTCGAGCACAACGGCGAGCAGGTGCTGGCAAGCCGGCTCGGCTACCGCATCAACGAGCAGTTCGCCACCACGTACTTCGGGCGCATCTTCCTGCACCCGGACATGGTGTTCACCGACGAGATGCTGCGCCCGGAGATCCAGGACGTCGACACGTTCGCCGAGTCGATGGCGACCATCGTGAAGACGCACCAGCGGGTCGCGAAGGCGTACTTCGACGACGGGACCGTGGAGCTGGCCATCCCGCCGCTGCGGGCGCTGCTCGAGGTCATGGCCAACGGCAAGACCGAGGATGGGCTGACGCTGGACGATGAGGAGTTCCGGACCATGTTCACCCGGGAGTCCGTGCTGGCGTCCGACTGGTATGCCGCGCGGCTGGCGGCCAAGCAGGCCGAGGACGTTCAGCAGGTCCGGACGGGCCTGATGAGGATGGACGCCTTCACCCGCTCGCCCGAGAACCTCGAGGCGGCCGGACGGTTGAATCTCGGTGAGCGCATCGCGAGCGCCCGCGCCGAGCTCAAGCGCCTGCAGTCGGCCGACTACCTCAAGGGCCTGAAGGGCACCGTGGGGCGCCAGTCGCTGTGAGTTGAGCGCGCCCGCACCCGCAGGCAGGAGGCCTGCGGGCGCGGGCGCGCTGCTCACCTCCCGGGAAAAGAGAAGGACCGGGCGGAGCAGGAACAGGGAAGGACCGGGCGGAGGGAGCTCCACGGTTCGGTTGTCGGTGGCAGCGCCTAGGATCGCAGCATGAAGTCGATGTCGAAGGCCATGGGACAGCTGCGTCCCGCCGAGAAGGTCAACACCGCCGCCGTCACCGCGGTCGGGCTCCTGGGAGGCTGGCTCACCGCCCGCGAGACCGGGATCCGTCCGATCGGCGGGGTCATCCTGGGTGCCGCGGGCGTTTACGCCGGACGCACGTGGCTCACCCGCGACGGCGCCGGCGTCACCGCCGCGCTGTCGGCGCTGTACATCGGCGGCTTCGTCGGGTCGCACATGCTGGCCAAGAAGATCGGTGCGTGGCCGGCCGTGCTGGCGGTGACGGCGCTGTCCTCCGGCGCCGCGCACGTGCTGTCCGACCGCGAGGCCTGAGCCCGGGCGCGACCGTCCGGGCCCGCCGTGGTCGCCGAAGAACACGCGCGACAGGGGCCCGAGGGGCGCAGCTCGGCGCCCACCCAGCCGACACCGCCGAGGATGACGAGGTGTCGCCCCGAGGTCGTGGGTCAGCGCAAGGCGTCGGCGAGCGCGGTGAGGCCGCGCTCGCGAGCGGGCGACTGATCGAGTGGGTCGGCGTCCGAGGCCGCGGTCACCGGATGCACCATCACCTCGTCGACGTCGAACTCGGCCGCCAAGGCACGCAGTCCGTCGGCGACCTGCTCGGCCGTGCCGACGTACCAACTCGCGCTCAGGTCGCGCAGCAGTTCGTCGGACGCGACCGGAGCCGCCGTCTCCGCTTGTTCCACCGTCAGCATCGGACGCATCGGCTGGCCCGTCCGTAGCGCCGCCATCTGCATCTGGTACGGCTTGGCGAGCCGGGCGGCGTCCTCGGCCGTCTGCCCGACCACGACGTTGGCGGTCAGGAACGTCCGCGGCTGCCCCTCACCGCGGAAGCCCTCGCGGTACAGCGCCAGCGCCTCGGCGGTGCCGCGGCCAGCGAAGTGGTGGGCGAACACGTACGGCAGCCCCTTCTCGGCGGCGAGCCGGGCGGAATAGTCGGACGAGCCAAGCAGCCAGATGTCCGGGACGTCGACGGCCTTGGCCGTCGCCTTGATGTCGAAGTTGCGCAGCCCGATGCGGAAGGTGGCGCCCTCCGGGGAGAGCAGCGTCTCGACCTGTTGGACGTACTCCGGGAAATGCTCGACCGGGTCGCCCTCGGGCCCCGCGGCCGAGCGCAGCGCCCACGACGTGACAGGGTCGGTGCCGGGGGCGCGGCCGATGCCCAGGTCGATGCGGTCGGGGTAGGCCGCCTCGAGCAGCGCGAACTGCTCCGCGACGGCGAGAGGCGCGTGGTTGGGGAGCATGACGCCGCCCGAGCCCACCCGGATGCGCCCCGTCGCCGACGCGAGCATCGCGATGATGACCGGCGGCGAGGTCGACGCGATCGCGGCGGCGTTGTGATGCTCCGCCACCCACAGGCGGTGGTAGCCGGCCTCGTCGGCCGTCTGCGCGAACCGCACCGCCGCGGCGAGCGCCTGCCCGGTGGTCTGACCGGTGCGGACGGGGATGAGGTCAAGGACGGACAGTTTCAGGCTCATGTCCCCACCCTAGGTGCTCCCGCACGGCGTGGGCCGTGGGCCCCGTTCGGCTACCGTGGGCCGGTGCCCATCTCGCCGCCTCCCCCGTCGCCGAACGCCGCGGTGATTGGGTCGTCCGCGCTGGTGCAGGGCACGTCCCGCAGGCGCCTGTTCGCCCCACCCGCACTGGACGCCGTCGCGCGCTCCGCGGGACACGGCTCCGACCTGATCCACTACCGGCGCGAGCAGTACCGCCCCGACCGCACGTGGGAACGTCAGGGCGTCGTGACCGCCGACGCCACCGGACCGGCGGCGCTGACCAGGATCGGGCGTTCGGCCGCGCTGCACGCGCTGGTCCCCGAGCGGGACGGCCTGCGCCACCACGTGCACGGGCCGTCCGGCTGGCGTCCGCTGGGGATCGTCTCACCCCCCGCGGACGCCGTCGCGCTCGTCGCCCGCGCCGGCGGCCTCGACGCCCTGGTGCTGAGCGGCGGGGCGGTCGTCCACCACCGGGGCGAGCGTTCCGGCGACGGGTCCTGGCGCTGGACGCCCCAGGCGACCCTCGCCACGGACGCCGTCGCGGCCCCCGCGCTGACCGCAGGCCCGGGACACACGCTGACCGCAGCGATCGCGCTCAGCGACCGGACGTCCGTCCTCGTCACCTCACGGAGGAGCGCTGCCCCGCGCTGGTCGACCGAGGCGTCGCTCCCACCCGCGACCGGAACGCCGGGACTGGCGCAACGCGGGGATGTCGCGCTGCTCGCCCTCCCGAACGGGACCGGTTTCGACGTCCACGCGCGCCTCGCGAGCGCGGGCGCGGTCTCCGTCGCAGCGCTCACCCCGATGTCCCCCCACGCCGGGCGCCCTCCTGGTGGGGGCGACGGCCACGCCGGTCCGGCCACCGCGCGCCCCGGGACCGACCCGACCGCGGGGCCGTGGCGTCCCGACGGCCACGTCCGGTGCGGCCTTCGGGACGTCGCAGCGGTGAGCCTCCTCGCGTCCGGTCTGGACGGCTGGTTCCAGGCCCTGACGCAGGAAGGCACGTCGCTGTTCCAGTGGCACCGGCAGGAACGCGACGGCGGCGTCCGCTGGACGCGCTCCGCGTGCCTGCGGCTGGACGACCGCTCCCCCGCCACGATCGACCCGGCGCCCTCGATCAAGCGCGCCCAGATCAGCGGGGACGTCGACACGCAGCCCTCGGCCGACGGGAACCCGCGCGTCACGCTGAGCCGGTCGCTGACCCGCAGCGGCGTGCGCGGAACCGACCTCGGCGTGCGGGTAACCCACTCCGGTCGCGACTACCTTTTATGCGGAGACACGCATTGGACGCGCCCGCTGCGCACCACCCGCGACTCGATCGCGGCGATCGGCCCGGACGGCCCCTTGCCCGGCCTGCCGGCGTTCACGTTCCACGGTGCGCCGATCCGGCTGATGGGCGGCCGCACGACGATGCGCGAGTACGACGTCCCGCTCGACACCTTCAGCCATCGCGGCGGGTGGTTCCTGTTCGCGACGTCCAACCACTTCCTGAACCACCAGGTGATGGGACGCTCCGTCCTCGCCCGCGCGCTCTTTGACCCCGCCGCGATCGACCAGGGCGCCCGACGGCCGCTGCGGTTCCGGACGCTGACGACCGTCTCCAGCCGGTACTTCGTGAACATCTCCTGCGCGACGCTGCCGGGCCGCACGTTGCCCGGACTCGGCGTCGACCACGACGTCGTCGCGCTGTGGGGTTCGGGCGCCTACCGCGCGGACGACCTGCGGCTGGCGATCCTCGATCCGGAGCCGTTGTCCTCGCGGCTGGCGGGACGGCGCCCCTTCCCGCCGGACGCCTTGGGCCTGCGGTTCTTCGCGGGGACGAGCGAGGGTGTCCCCCGCTGGAGCGACCGTGAATCGGAAGCGATGCCGCTTGTCAGCGGGTCCTTCGGGGAGATCTCGGTGCGCCACGTGCCGCAGATCGGCGCCTACGTGCTGCTGGCCATGTCCGGCCCGGAGGACCCGATCGGCCCCTGCGTCACCCTGCGCACGTCGCGGACCCCGTGGGGACCGTGGTCGGATCGCGTCGTCCTGCTCGACTGGGTGCGCCACGGGATGTCGTTCGACGACCCGTCGTCGCGTTTCATCCGGGCGAGCCTCGAGGCGTCCGAGCCCGTCGGCGACCGCATCTTCCGCGGCCAACGGGACGCGACCGGCGGGGCATACGCGCCCTACCTCTTCGACACCCGGATGGACGGGGACGACCTCGTCCTGCGGTACACGCTCTCGACGTGGAACCCCTACCAGATCGTCCTGATGGAGCATCGCCTGGCCGCGCTTCCCTGATCGGACGGCCGGCCCGCGCTCAGGCGGCTCCCATCGCGCGGGCGGCCGCGGCGGCCAGAGCGCCGACGATCACCACCACGATGAACGGGGCACGCAGGATCAGCGCGACGATCGCGGCGACGAAGGCCGCGACGCGGGCGTCCAGCTGCACCGACGTCCCGGCGACGAACGTGTTCGTCACCACAAGGGACGCCAGCAGCCCCACGGTCACGGCGCCGCTCATCGCGCGTGCGGTCGGGGAGTCGAGCCACGACCCCGGCAGCAGGTAGCCGACCAGCTTCGTGACGAACGCGATCGCTGCCGCCACGAGCACCCAGCCCAGCGGGGTCATGGGCGCCCTCCTCGAAGCCGAGACGACGCGGTCACCGGCGGCGCTCCTCGTCCGCGCAGGAAGAATTCGGTCATCCCCGCCCTCCTCGCCGTCGGATCAGCACCATGCCGGCGGCGACGACCGCCGACACGATGATCGGCAGGCCCGGAGGCAGAACCGGCGTGACAAGCGCGGTCGCGGCACCACACGCGACGGCGACGGCGATCGGTTCCCGCCCGCGTAGCCGCGGCCACAGCAGCCCGAGGAACGCGGCGAGCGCGGCGCCGTCCAGGCCGTAGATCTTGGGATCTCCGATGCGCTCCCCGGCCAGCGCCCCGACGAGCGTGGCCAGGTTCCAGAAGACGAACACGGCGACGCCGGCCGCCCAGAACCCGCGGCGCTGTTCGCCGGGATCCTCCTGCGCGGTGGCGTTGGCCATCGACTCGTCGATCGTGAAGTGCGCCATCACGGGCCGCATCAACCCGCGCGGCTGCAGCATCGCGTTGAGCTGGACGCCGTAGAGGCAATTGCGGATGCCCAGCAGCGATGCCGCCCCGACCGCCGCCGCGGGGGCGCCGCCGCCGCTGATGACGCCGATGTAGGCGAACTGGGAGCCGCCGGTGAACATGAGCGCCGACAGCGCCATCGTGCTGAGCAGGTCGAGCCCGGCGGCCACCGAAAGGGCGCCGAACGACAGCCCGTACAGCCCCACGGCCACCCCGATCGACAGGCCCGAACGCTGGGCGGGCGTCAGCCACGCGCGGCCGGGCGACGTTGGTGAGGCAGCACGACGGGACACCCGGCGATGCTAACCGGACCCTTCGGCGGCGAGCGCCAGGGCCGCATGGTGGCCTCCTGGACCCCGATGAGCTGCGCTGCGCGGCCGAGGCACCCTCGGGCGGGCCAAGACAACCGACCCGATCTGAGCGTCCGTCCGACGGCGCTGCCCCGGTGCAATACCCTCGCTGCGTGGAGACCGCACGGGGCACGCTCATCCTGCTGCGTCATGGGGAGAGCACCTTCAACGCGACGAAGACGTTCACCGGGCTGCTCGATGCCGACCTCACGCCCGCCGGCGCCGCGCAGGTCGGGGAGGCCGCGCGGCTCGTGGCCGAGGCCGGGCTGACCCCGTCGATCCTCGCGACGAGCCCCATGCGTCGCGCGCTGCGCACCACCACCCTCTTCATGGACGCCCTCGGTCTCGCCCCCGCCCGCGCCGCCGTGACCTGGCGGCTGTCCGAACGCGACTACGGCTGCCTCACGGGCGTCCCGAAGGCCGAGGCGCGCCGGCGCTACGGCGAGGACGCCTTCTTCACCTGGCGCCGCACCCTGCACGGTCGCCCGCCCGCGGCGTCCGAGGAGCAGCGCCAGTCGTGGACGAACCCGCCGCCCGTCGCCGACCACGGTCCGTTGACCCCCGGCCAGGGCGAGTCGCTGGCGGACGTGGTCGAGCGGGTCCGCCCGCTGTGGGAGGACGTGCTCGCCCCGCAGTTCCGCGTCCGGCCCGCCAGCATCGCCGTCGTCGCCCACGGAAACTCGCTGCGGGCCCTGTGCGCGATCATCTCGGGGCTGTCCGAGACCGAGACCGAGGAACTGAACATTCCCGCCGGGCACCCGCTCGTGTTCGACGTCGTCGACGGCGCGGTGCAACCTCGCTCGGGCGTCTATCTGGACGCCGCCATCGCCCACGCCGCGGCGGCCGCCGTGGCCGCGGAGGGCGGCACCTGATCCGCTGAGCGCCGGCTCCCTACCCCATGACCCGCCCGGGGGCGTCCGGTCGCGAGGCCGTCCCGCGTTGTCACAAACGTCACACTCACCACAGGACCCCACCGACGTCGGGACGCCGACAAGCGGGAACGCGGCCGGGTTCTCGACCGGGCCGCCGTGAGTGTGACATTTGTGACGAGGCGGAACAGACCGGGGCGTCGGGACGAATGCGTCCCAGGGCAGCGCCTACACTCAGCGATGTTCCGATCCCTCAGGAGGAGCCTGCATGAGGCAATCACGGCCGACCCGCCGTCGCGGAGCCCTCGCGGCGCTGGTGTGCGGCGGCATGCTGCTCTCGGTCGCGGCCTGCTCGACCGACACCGTCGCGCCGGGTGAGCGCCCCAACAAGCCCACGTCCTCGCAGACGCCGCCGGCCTCCCAGGAGACCGACCCGGCGAAGCTCTCGATCGACCTGTCCTCGATGCCCGGCTTCGTCCCGGCGACCGTCAAGGGGAACGGGCGCTACGAACGCCCGATGACCGATGAGCCGGGCAACTTCTGGTGGCAGGTGTTCAACCAGGACGACAAGGTCATCGAGCAGTACCAGCCGAAGGAGAAGGTGGCGTTCGGCGACCCGTCGACCTACACCGACGTTCCGGGCGTCCTCACGTTCCGCGGGAACAACTACCGCAACGGCGGCGCCTACGGGAAGGCCGACGTCAAGGAGAAGAAGCTCGAGATCGCCTGGGAGAAGCCGATCGGCGAGATCCGCGGCGAGGGATCGTACTGGCCCGGCGCCGGCTGGACCGGCCAGCCGCTCCTCGTGCATTGGCCGGAGGCGACGCGGCAGGCGATGGGGCTACCGGCCAAGTTCGCGAACGACCCGAACTTCACCGAGGTGATCTACCCGGTCTTCGAGGGAAAGGTGTACCGCCTCGACCTGGCCACCGGGGAGAGCACCAAGGACCCGATCGACGTGAAGTTCGGGTTCAAGGGCACCGGCTCCATCGACCCGCGCGGCTACCCGCTGCTCTACTCCGGCCAGGGCCTCAACGACCGCAACGGCACGATCGGCCCGTGGCGCTACCGGTTCTTCGACCTCATCCAGAACAAGGAGGTCTGGGGCATCCCCGGCCTGGATGCGAGCTCGCTGCGCCACGAGTGGGGGGCGTTCGATTCGTCCGCCTTGGTCAACCGGCAGACCGACACCCTGATCGAGCCGGCCGAGAACGGCCTCATCTACAAGGTGAAGCTCAACAGCCGTTTCGACCCAGCGGCCAAGAAGGTCAGCATCAACCCGGAGTTGGTGAAGCTGGCCTACGCGGGCCCCCAGAGCGAGAAGCACGGCATCGAGAACTCGGCGGTCGCCTACCGCAACCTCATGTTCGCCGACGACAACGACGGCAATTTGTTCTGCTGGGACGCCACCACGATGCAGATCCTGTGGATGCGCAACACCGGCGACGACGTCGACTCGACCATGGTGCTCGAGGAGACCCCCGACGGCGTCTTCCTCTACACCGGCAACGAGGTCGACAACCGCGGTGCCACCGGCGGCGAACGCATCTCCAACATCCGCAAGATCGATGCGCTCACCGGACGCCAGGTCTGGCAGCACGACATCCCGGCCTACTACGACCCGGCGGTCAACGGCGGCGTGCTGGGCACTCCCGCGATCGGGCAGGGTTCCCTGTCGGACATGGTGATCTTCAACGTCGCCCGCACCACCGCGCCGCGCGAGGGCGACATGCTCGCGCTCGACAAGAAGACGGGCCAGGTCATCTGGCGCCGGCACATGACGAACTACTCGTGGAGCTCGCCGACGATCTTCCAGGCGACGGACGGCAACCAGTACGGCATCGTCACGGATTCTGACGGGATCATGCACCTGTTCGACCCGCAGACGGGCGAGGACCTCTCGACCATCAGTCTGGGCAAGAACACCGAGGCATCCCCCTCGATCTACAACAACATGATCGTGGTGGCGTCCTACGACAAGAAGATCTTCGGCATCAAGATCAAGTAGGACGCCGACGCGCGGTCACCCTTCGCTCAGACGTGGACGGCCTGATCGCGCTTGGCTTCGGACGCCTCGTCGTCCGCGAGGCCGACGTCGGAGAGGCCAGGCTCGGATTCCGGCTGATCCTCGGTGGCTTTCTGGCGGTCCCGTCCGGACCAGCCCAGCAGCTGCGACCAGGTCGGCAGTTGCGTGCCGGGAAGCGTCATGATCGCGGCGACCAGCACCCAGGCCGTCATCGCGATGCGCGTGAGGTTCGCCGGGTGGTCGGCCAGGGACAGGATCAAGAACCCCGTCATGCCGGCGCCGAGCGCGCCGCTGTAGAGCGACCCTCGGCGTCCGGCGTCGATGAGCTTCAGCAGCAGGACCACCGTCAGCGCCACGACCGCCAACCCGCCGAGCCAGCCGGCCTCCACGAACCAGTTCAACCACAGGTTGTGCGCGTGCTGGTAGTCGCGGCCGTCGACCACCTGGGCGGTGATCGCCGGGCCGGCGTTGCCCAGCCCGATACCGAACGGATGCCGCCCGGCGATGGACAGTGCAGCCCCCCACAGGTCGACTCGGACGCCCGGTCCTCTCGTCGAGGCGATCGCCTCGGGCAGCGCCAACGCACCGACGAGAAGCACCGCCCCGGTGGCGATCAGGCGGTTGCGGGTGGGCCTGCTGGCGAGGAAGAACACCAGCGCCCCCGCGGCGAACGCGACGAACGCACCCCGCGACCAGGTGAGCACCAGCGCCAGCGTCGTCATGGCGGCGACGGTCAGCGAGGCGAGCCGCAGGAGCCGGTCCTGCACCTTGACCGCGGCCACCCAGGCGAGCGGAAGCACCAGCACCAGGAACGCGGCCAGCAGGTTCGGGTTGAAGAAGCTGCCCGCGACGCGGATCATCGCGCCGGGCCGCTCGCAGCCGTCCGCCATGCTCGCGCCGGGCGCGCGGCAGAACCCGGTCGACTGCTCAGCGGCCCACTGCCGCACCCCGGCGAGCCCAGCGACGGCGGCGCCCACGAACGCCGACCACAGCACCAGCCGCCGGTTGTCGGCGTTGCGGCGCAGGAGGCAAACCGTGAGCAGGAACATCCCCACGCCGGTGAGGAACCAACGGAACTGCGCCATCGCCGCCTCGGAGCCCCGCGACGCCCACGCCGACAGCGCGATCAGGGCGATGAGGGGGACGTCCAGCCAGGTCGACCAGTCCGTGACGCGACCGCCCGCGAGAAGCAGGGCGGCGAGGCCGATGATCAGCACGAGCCGGCTCGGGGTGATCAGCCAGAACAGCGTGCCGTCGGGCAGGACGTCGGCGGACGCCTCGAAGAACAGCACGACGAAGCAGACGACGGCGACGGAGGTCAGGATCTGCGATCGCTGAGACCACCACCGCGACGGGGCGGCGGCGATCGATGACCGGGAGGGAAGGACGGACATACCCCATGCATCTCATACGCCGGCAACATCGCCTCCACGCGAGGGTGAACAGGGCGCGCAGCCGGGGTGAAGATCCTCCCCGGGACTCGGGTTCGGGACGCCGCAACCGGACCCGTCGGCCGACGTGCGCCGCGACAGGTCCGGTCGGCGCGCGGGATCAGACGGCGGGGCCCTCGTCCTCGGCGGCCTTCTTGGCCTGGGTGTCGTCGATCATGTCCTTCGCGGCGTCGGCGACGCCCCGGGCCTTGGCCTGCAGGTCCTCGCCCGCGTCCTTCACCTTCTCGCCCAGGTCGCGCGCGCCGGCCTCGGTGCGGTCAGCGGTGCCTTCGGCCTGCAGGTCGCGATCGCCGGTCTTGTCGCCGATGAACTCCTTCGCGCGGCCGGCGGCGTCCTGTGCCTTGTTCTGCAGCTTCTCGTCGAATCCCATGGGGACTCCTCTCGGTCCCGGCTCTGTGCGGGACGCGTCGGGTGAAGCCTCAGGCTAGTGCCCGACGCCGCGCGGGTCACGCGTCCCGAGGCCCTGCCGGATCCCGCACGCGCGCTCAGCTGCGCCAGGTGTGCCACAGCCGCGCGTACTCGCCGTCGGCGACGAGCAACTCTGTGTGCGAGCCGATCTCGGCGATGCGTCCGTCGATGACCACGGCGATGCGGTCGGCGTCGTGGGCGGTGTGCAGCCGGTGCGCGATGGCGACGACGGTGCGGTCGGTGAGCAGGGCGTCCATGGAGCCCTCGAGGTGCCGGGCGGTGCGCGGGTCGATCAGGGAGGTCGCCTCGTCCAGCACCAGCGTGTGCGGGTCGGCGACCATCAGCCGCGCCAGCGCGATCTGCTGCGCCTGCGCGGGCGTCAGCTCGGTGCGTCCGCGGCCCAGCATCGTGTCGAGCCCGGACGGCAACCGATCGACCCAGTCGAGCGCGCCCACCGCGTCCAGAGCCTCGCGCACCGCGGCGGCGTCGGCGTCCTGTTCGCGCGCCAGGACCACGTTGTCGCGGACGGTGCCGACGAACACGTGGTGTTCCTGCGTGACGAGGCACACCTCGGTGCGCAGCACGTCGAGCGGGAGATCCATGACGTCGGCGCCGCCGACGGTCACCTCGCCCGTGCGCGGCCGGTTGATGCCGGCCAGGAGGCGTCCGAGCGTCGACTTCCCCGAGCCGGACGGCCCCACCACCGCCAGCCGCTCCCCCGGCCGCAGCGCGAGGTCGACGCCGTGCAGCACGTCGTGCCCCTCGCGGTAGGCGAAGCGCAGGTCGCGGCCCACGAGCTGGGTGCCGGCGGGCATCGCCCCGCCGGGCTCGCGGTCGTCAGGCACCTCGGCGATGCCCAGCAGGCGGGTGGTGGCGGCCAGCGTCACCTGGAGCTGGTCGAACACCGCGATCAGCCGGTCCATGGGGCCGACGAGCTGCTGCAGGTAGATGGACGCGGTGGTGATCTGGCCGATCGTCACCCACCCCTGGGAGTACCCCCAGGTGCCGAGCAGGACGACGCCCACCTGCGGCGCCTGGTAGGCGATGTCGAGGAACGAGAACAGGATGTTGCGCAGGCTCAGCGTGTACCGCTCCGCCTGGGCGGACACGGCGATGTCGTCGGCGAGCTGCTGGCGGCGCCGCTCGCCGAGCCCGAGGGCCTCGACGGTGCGGGCACCCTCGAACGTCTCGGTCAAGGTCGAGTTGATCGTGGAGTAACTTCCCGACTCGGTGATGTAGCCGGGGCCGGCGTCGCGGAGGTAGCCGCGCACGGCGAAGGTCAGCACTGCGATCGACAGCAGGATGGGAAGCGCCAGGAACCACGAGTTCCAGAACAGCGCCACCAGCGTCAGCACCACCAGGACGCCGGACGTCAGCAGGTGCGGCATCGCCCACCGCACGCCCACGCTCATCTTGTTGACGTCGGACGTGATGCGGGTGAGCAGATCGCCCGAGCTCGCGGACTCGACGCGGCTGAGCGGGAGCCGCAGCACGGTGTCGACGACCTCCTCCCGGGCGTGGGCGAGCATGTCGTAGCCGAACAGCGCCGCGCTGCGCCGGGCGCAGAAGGTCAACGCCGCCTGCGCGACGACCAGGACGGCCACCCCGAGCAGGATCCTGTCGACCGCGTCGAGGGTCGCCCGGCCGGTGGTGGCGTCGTCCACGAGGTCACCGAGCAGCCGCGGGACGACGAGCCCGGCGATCGCAGCCAGCGCGTTGAACACCAGCACGCCGGCGAAGAGGCCCGGGCGCCGTCGCATCAGCCGACCGACGAAGCGAAGCGCCGGTCGGGTGTGCGCGACGGGCAGACCGCGCTCGGGGTTGCGGGACTCCCGGAAGAACGTGCGGGCGCGCTCGCCGCGCAGCCGGTGCCGCTCGCGCCAGGCGTCCAGGCGCTCGCGCGGACCGGCGGAACGGTCGATCGACTCCAGCTCGCGGGGCAGGCGCGCCGGCGCCGCGCCCTCGCGCCAGGTGTCGCGCGAGGACGCGAGAAACTCATTCATCCTCGTCCTCCATCCCGCGCGCCACGACCCGACGGTAGGCGGGGAGCGCGAGCAGGTCGTCGTGACGGCCCCGGGCGACCTCGCGGCCGTCCACGACGAGGCTCACGACGTCGGCGCGATGCAGCAGCAGCGGGGACGCCGTCGTCACCACCGTGGTGCGCCCACGGCGGTGCGCGACGAGGCGCTCCGCGATGCGGGCCTCGGTGTGGGCGTCGACGGCGGAGGTCGGCTCGACCAGCACCAGCACGGGCGGATCGAGCAGCAGCGCCCGCGCGAGCACCACCCGCTGCCGTTGGCCGCCGGACAGGCCGCGTCCCTTCTCGTCGATGCGACCTTGCCAGCCGCCGGGGAGCGCCTCGAAGACGTCCTCGGCGCAGGCGGTGGTCAGCGCACTCTCGGCGTCCGCGCGGCTGTGGGCACCCCACGGGTCGACGGCCTCCTGCAGCGTGCCGGCGAACAGCATCGATTGGGTGTCGGAGACCACCACCCGGCGCCGCAGTTCGCCGAGCGCGAGGGCGCCGTAGTCGATGCCGTCCGCGGTGACGCCCCACGGCCGTGCGGCGCGTTCGGCGTCCGCCCGGGCGACCTCGGCGCGGCGGGCCTGCCTCGCGGCCCGCGCGTCGCGCAGCACGCGGCCGCGGCGGTAGAAGGGCACGCTGGCGGCGAGCTCGTCCTCATCGGGAGCCTCCTCGGCGCCCGCCGACGGCGCCAGACCCGGCAGGTAGCGGCCGAGTCGGTCGGCCAGCGCCGCCGTGGAGTCGGGATCGGCGCTGACGACGGCGGTGAACAGCCCCGGTTCGACGACGACCCCGGACGCCTCGTCCACCAGTCGCGGCGCGGGCCCGACGGCGCCCTCAGCGGGCAGCCAGGGCTCGTCGGCGTCCAGGTACGCGGTGGTCTTCTGCGCCGCGACCTGCCCGGCGATCCACTTCTGCGCGAACTCGAACATCGTCTGCAGCGGCCACACCAGGTAGATGGCGTAGCCGACGAAGCTGATCAGCGCGCCGACGGTCAGCCGACCCGCGGCCATCTCGTGGGTGCCGAGGTAGACGATGCCGACCAGCAACAGCCCCGAGAGCAGCACGCTGACGGTGTCGACGACGCCCTGCCAGGTGCCGACGCGCACGCCGAGCCCGCGGACGCGCTGCGACTGGCGCCGATAGTTCTCGCCGAAGGTGTGCTCACCGCCGATGCCGCGCAGGATGCGCAGGCCGGCGACGATGTCGGTCGCCCGTGAGGTGAGTTCGGAGTTCTGGGTGCGTTCGTCGCGCTGGGCGCGGCTGAGGGGGCGCAGCACGGGCGCACCGGCGGCGACGATCAGCGGGGAGGCCACGAGCACGACGATTCCCAGCATCGGCGACGTGGTGAGCATGATCGCGCAGATGACCGCGAACGTGACCACCGAGCTGACGGCGCGGGCGAACACCTCCAGCGTGGCGCCGAAGGCGTCGGCGTCGGAGGAGGCGATGCTCAGCACCTCGCCGGTCGGGACGCGTCGCGACAGCACGTGGCCGAGCCGCCCCGCTTTGCGCTCCGCGCGCTGCTGCGTGCCGTATCCCGCGATCAGCCACGATCGGACGATCAGCGTGTGGCTCAGAATGCCCGCCCCGGCGGCCACGACGATGACGAGCAGCAGAAGGCCGGCCCAGCCGAGCGTGGCCAGCATGTCGTTGCGCAGGACGCCCGCGTCGATCGCCCGCCCCACCAGCAGCGGGCTCAGCGCGCCCGGGAGCTGCCAGATCGACTGCAGCAGCACCATGGCGAGCACGACGTCGCCCTGGACGCGCATCATCCAGAGCAGGAACCGGTTCGGGCTCCTGGTGTCGGGGGCGTCGCGCGCTCCGGGGGCAAAGGTGTCGACCTGGGGCGGGAAATCATGCATAGCCGCCCAAAGCTACGGGCACCCCGCCGCCTGGTCAACTCCGCCGGAAGCTACCGCCTGCGCGCGGCCCCGAAGAGTCCCCGGGTGATCTCGCGCGCGGCGGTGCGGGCCATCTGGCGGACCATCGTGTTGCTCGTGATCTGGTCGAAGAGCGACTTCGGCTGCCGGCCGGCCGGACGCGCCTCCTCGCGTTCCTGCGCCTGACGGGCCCGCTCGTCGGCGGCCGCCTGCCGCGCCGCCTCCTTGTCGGCCTGGGCCTGCTGCTTGGCGGCCTCGGACGCCTCGGCCTCCCGCTGCGCTGCTTCCGCGCCGGCCTGCATCTTCGCCGTCAACTGTTCGTAGGCCGACTCGCGGTCGACCGGCTGGCCGTACTTCGCGGTGCCGGCGGAGGCGGCGATCTGCGCGGTCATCGCCGCGGCGTCCATGGGACTCATCAGCGACGTCGGCGCGAGCATCCGCGTCCAGGCGACCGGGGTGGGCGCTCCGTCGGGGTTGAGCACCGTCACGATCGCCTCGCCGATGCCGAGCGTGGTCAGCACCTGGGCGAGGTCGTAGTCGGAGGACGGGTACGTGGCCACCGTCTGCTTCAGCGCCTTCGCGTCGTTGGGCGTGTGCGCGCGCAACTGGTGCTGGACGCGCGAGCCGAGCTGCGCCAGCACGTCCTCGGGGACGTCCTTCGGCGTCTGGGTGACGAAGAAGACGCCGACGCCCTTGGAGCGGATCAGCCGGACGGTCTGCTCGATCGAGTCGTTGAACGCCTTGGACGCCCCGTCGAACAGCAGGTGCGCCTCGTCGAAGAAGAACACCAGCTTCGGGCGGTCGAGATCGCCGGCCTCGGGGAGGTCGTGGTAGAGGTCGGCCAGCAGCCACATCAGGAACGTCGAGAACAGCTGTGGCCGGTCTTGCAGGTTCGGCAACTCCAGCATCGAGACGACGCCCTGTCCGTTGGCGTCGGTCTTCAGCAGATCGGACGTCTCGAACTCCGGCTCGCCGAAGAACGCGTCGGCGCCCTGGGCCTGCAGTTGGGCGAGCTCGCGCAGGATGACGCCCGCGGTCGCCTTCGACAGGCCGCCGATGTCGGCGAGCACCCCCTTGCCCTCGGCCGAGGTCAGATACTTCAACAACTCGGTGAGGTCTTTCAGGTCGAGCAGCAGCAACCCGGCGGTGTCGGCGTAGTGGAAGACCAGCGACAGCGAGGACTCCTGGGTCTCGTTGAGGCCGAGCACCTTCGACAGCAGGAGCGGTCCGAACGAGGTGACCGTGGCGCGCAGCGGGATCCCCGTGCCGGCGCCGCCGAGCGCGTAGAACTCCGTGGGGCAGCCGGCCGGCGTCCACTTCTGGCCGATCTTCTCGGTGCGCTCGGTGAGCTTGTCGGAGGGCTGGCCCGGCACCGCGATGCCCGACAGGTCGCCCTTGATGTCGGCCGCGAACACCGGGACGCCCGCCCGCGAGATCTGCTCGGCCATCAGCTGCAGCGTCTTCGTCTTGCCCGTGCCGGTCGCGCCGGCGACGAGGCCGTGCCGGTTGAGCATCGAGAGCGTGACCCCGATGGGCACGTCGGGGCGCGGTTCGCCGTCGGCCACCAGGACACCGAGCTGCACGGCGTCGCTGTCGAACGTGTACCCCTGGCGGATGGCCTCGACGGCCTCCTCGTTCTGCGTCATGCCCCTACAGTGGCACACCCTCCGGACGGTTTTCGCGCGCCCGGTCCGTGGCGCGACCGGGCGGCCCGCCGCGCGCCCCTGGACCGCGATCACGACGTTTCGGCGGCGCCCTGTTTACACTGTGCGGGTGATCTTCAAGCGTGTGGGCGAGGGACGACCGTATCCGGAGCATGGCTACGTGCAGAAGCAGTGGGCGGCGATCGCCCCGCAGCAGGTGCAGCTCGACCAACTCGTCACCACCAAGCGCACGCTCGACCTCGACGCCCTCCTCGAAGAGGACTCCACGTTCTTCGGCGACCTGTTCGCGCACGTCGTCTCGTGGCGCGGGGACCTCTACCTCGAGGACGGCCTGCACCGCGCCCTGCGCGCCGCGCTGCAGCAGCGCCAGACGGTCCACGCCCGCGTCCTCGAGCTCCCCGATGAGCAGCAGAGCTGACCGGGCACGACGATGAAGCGGGCGAGGGAAGGCGGGGCCGCATGAGCGCACGCAAGGTCTGGGTGGCGGTGAAGACGCCGCTGACCATGCTGCTGCTTCTCGCCTTCGTCGTGTTCGCCGCGATGTGGGGGTGGAAGGCCGCCAACACCCCGACCCCGCCGCGTCCACCGGAGCCGTGCGTCGTCCAGAGCATCGGGCCGCGCTTCAAGCCCGACCACGCCGTCCTGCGGGTCTACAACAGCACCCAGCAGAACGGCCTGGCCAAGCGGGTGGCGACGATCCTGCGCGCGGACGGCTTCCGCGTGATCCGTATCGCCAACACCCAGCCGGTGACCCAGGGCGTCCAGATCGTCGGCGTCGCCGCGAACTCCCCCGAGGTCGTCCTCGTCCGCTCGTACTTCCCGGGCGCGAAGTTCACCGCCGACCCGAACAAGGCCGACCACACCGTCGACATCACCGTCGGCAACGGCTTCAAGAGCGTCGCGCCCGATCCCCTGACGTCCGTCCCCGTGAAGGGCGGCAAGGCCTGCATCCCGCGTATCCAGGCCGGCCAAGAAGCCGAGGCGTAAGAGGACGCTCGCTGCCCGGCGGCCGGGACAGTCGCCCGACGGTCACCTCCCTGGGTCGGCGTCCCGCCGCTGCGGACTCTTCGTCGGCAGCCAGGACGCGAGGCGTCCGTGCTCGCTGACCTGCTTGAACCGTTCCTCCACGGCCGTACGCAGCCTCGACGGCACCACGATCATCAGCTCGTCGCCGACCAGGATGCGGTCGTGGCTCTCGACGCTGCGGGGCTGGCCGTTGCGGATGAGGACGGCCACCATCGTGAGCGGCGGCAGGCGCAACTCCTGCACCGTGACGCCCTGCAGCTTCGATTCCTTCGGCACCCGGATCTGCATGAAGTCGGCCTGGATCTTGTCCAGGGGCGCGACCTCGACCTCGATGTCGACCGGGTCGTCCCCCGAGGAGACGCCCAGCAGCCGCGCCACGAACTGAAGCGACGGAGCCTGCACGACCGTGTAGACGATGACCAGCACGAGGACGGCGTCGAACAGCCCGGCCGATTCCGGGATCCCCGCCGCCAACGGGACGGTCGCCATGATGATCGGCACCGCGCCGCGCAGGCCGGCCCACGAGATG
This sequence comes from Nigerium massiliense, assembly GCF_000826085.1. Lineage (GTDB taxonomy): Bacteria > Actinomycetota > Actinomycetes > Propionibacteriales > Propionibacteriaceae > Propioniciclava > Propioniciclava massiliense. The sequence goes on from NZ_CCYM01000003.1 coordinate 1,494,717, forward strand.
AACGCCATCTCGCGCAACGGCAGCCGGAACCACACCGCGCACACGAACACCGACACCGGCCGAGCGACCAGCGTCAGGAAGGCGCCGACGACGAGGCCCTCGACGAGGAACGGCGTGGTGATGCGGAACGGGTTGGACAGCATGCCGAGCATCACGAACAGGCCGATCTGCGCGATCCAGCCGATGCCCTCGGCGAACGACTTGGTCGCCTGCCGATGCGCCAGCCCGGAGTTGCCCAGGACCACCGCGCAGACGTAGACCGCGGCGAACCCGGAGACGTGCACGAGGACGCCGAGCCCGTAGGACAGCACGATGAAGCCCATGACGGCCAGCACGAACAACCCGGACGCCGGGAAGGCGACGCGCTTGAGCAGCCAGGCGGCGGCGAAGCCGATCCCCAGGCCCAGCACGATGCCGCCCGCGAGCTCGACCAGGACGAGCGCGGCGATGGCGACCGGGCCACCCTCGGGCAGCGAACCGGCGGCCCACGCCGTCGCCATCCCCACCAGCAGCACGATGGGGGCGTCGTTGAGGCCGGACTCCCCCTCCAGCGTGGAGCGGATGTGCGCAGGCAACGGCACCGACCGCATCACGGCGAAGATGGCGGCCGAGTCGGTCGGCGCGGTGACGGCGCCGAGCAGCACGGCCTGAGCCCAGGACAGGCTGAACACGTAGTGGGCGAAGGCGGCGACGAGCCCGACGGAGACCACCACGCCGAGGGTGGCGAGCAGCCCGGCGAGGCGCAGCGAACCGCGGATGTCCTCCCAGCGGGTCGCGAGGCCCCCCTCGCCCAGGATGAACACCAGCGCCGCGAACCCCAACGCGTGCGCGAGATCGGGGTCGCTGAAGTGCAGCCCGAACGGGTCGAGCGCCATGCCCACGCCGAGGAAGAGGAGCAGCGACGGAAGTCCCAGCCTGGACCCCACCCGCGACGACATGACCGCCACCAACAGCACCGCGGCACCGATCAGCATCACGAGGTCCAGCGACACGGGCGGCTCCTTCCGGTGCGTCACATCCTATGGGGAGCGCCCCGGGGCGGCAGGCTGTTTGCGGGACGCGCGTCCCGTCCGGGTGACACCGCCGCCAAGTTTGAGACACTTGTATCGCAAAAGTTGCACACTGGCCCGCCGGCCAGGGAACATTGGTCCTGCCCGCTGGTCTACACCGCGCGGCGCGTCCGCGATGGCCTGGAGTGGGAGGGATCTTCAGGCCGTCGCGGATGTCTTTTCTACCGACTTCCGCCCACCGCGCACCCGGGACGCGCCCTTCGGGCAGACTGCCCCGTATGACAGGCACGACCCATCGCATCATCGTCGCCGGCGCCTCGCTGCTGCTGACCGGCGCCCTCGCCGCCTGCACGGCGCAGACCTCGGGACCGTCGACGGCGCCGAGCACGCCCGCGGCCGCCTCCGAACCGGCCGCCAGCGCGTCCCCGACGCCGAGCGCCGCCCCGGCCCCCGCCCACGGCGGCGCCCCGCAGGGCGCCCGCGACGGCGCCGCCCTCTCCGAGAAGAAGCAATCCGGTCGCGCGGTCAAGCTCCAGCACAACGACGATGGAACCTGGACGATCGACGTGGTGAAGTCCGGAAGCAACGCGGTCGACTCGGTCAAGGTGAGCGGCGACGGCGCGCAGGTGACCGGGGCCGCCAAGGCCCCCGACCTCAGCGGCGACACCCTCACTCAGTTCACCCAGGCGCGCGCCAACGTCTCGGACGCCGTGGCCGCGGCGATCCAGGAGGTGCCCGGTGGGGTCGACAGCGTCACGCTGACCAGCCACAAGAACGCCCCCGCCTACGATGTGACGATGTTCGCCGGCGGGGGTACCGACCAGCGCCACGTGTACGTCAACGCCGTCAACGGGTCGTTCATGGAGACGGCCTAGGTCCGCGTCCGGCGCCTGTGCCCTCCCGGCGATGCACAAGCCTCGCTCACGTCGCCGGATGCGTCCCGCCGGCGTCGCGCCCCGCGGCAACACCCCGCGCGGCGCGGGCTCGGGTGAGGCCCGATGAGGGGCGAGCCAGTAACGTCTACGGGGTGAACAACGAGAACCCCGCCCCCGAGGACGCCCCGATCGACGAGGTTGCCCCCGCTGAGGCGGTGCCGACGGCCGACGCGACGCCCGAATCCCCCGCCTCCACGGCGACTGAACCGCCCGCTGGCCAGGCATCGGAGTCGGAGGACGACGGCCCGTCCTTCGCCGACCTCATCTCCGACGAGCGGCTGCTCAAGGCCGTCCGCGACGTCGGCTATGAGAAGCCGAGCCCGATCCAGGCCGCGACCATCCCCGCGCTGCTGGAGGGCCGCGACGTCGTCGGGCTCGCCCAGACCGGCACCGGCAAGACAGCCGCGTTCGCGCTGCCCCTGCTGCAGCGGCTCGACCCCAAACAGAAGACTCCGCAGGCGCTCATCCTCGAGCCGACCCGCGAGCTCGCTCTGCAGGTCTGCGAGGCGCTGGAGAAGTACTCCGCGCGACTGCCCGGCATCCACGTGCTGCCGGTCTACGGCGGCCAGGGCTACGGCGTTCAGCTCAGCGCGCTGCGCCGCGGCGTCCACGTGGTCGTCGGCACGCCCGGACGCATCATGGACCACCTGGAGCGCGGCACCCTCGACCTGACCGGGCTGCGCATGCTGGTGCTCGACGAGGCCGACGAGATGCTCAACATGGGCTTCGCCGAGGACGTCGAGACGATCCTGGCCGATACCCCCGCCGAGAAGCAGGCCGCGCTGTTCTCGGCGACGATGCCTCGCCAGATCCGCCGGCTCGCGGAGAGCTACCTCACCGATCCGGTCGAGGTGAACGTCAAGGGCAAGACCGCGACGGCGCCGAACGTGCGGCACCGCTACCTGATCGTGTCCTACCCGCAGAAGGTGGACGCCCTGACCCGCATCCTCGAGGTGGAGAACTTCGAGGGGATGATCGTGTTCGTCCGCACGAAGACCGAGACGGAGACCCTCGCCGAGAAGCTGCGGGCGCGCGGATTCTCCGCCGCGGCGATCAACGGCGACGTCAACCAGGCCCAGCGCGAGAGGACGATCGGGCAGCTGAAGTCGGCCAAGCTCGACATCCTCGTCGCCACGGACGTCGCCGCCCGCGGCCTGGACGTCGACCGCATCAGCCACGTCGTCAACTACGACATCCCCACCGACACCGAGTCGTACGTGCACCGCATCGGGCGCACCGGCCGCGCCGGACGCAGCGGCGAGGCGATCTCGTTCGTCACCCCGCGCGAGCGGCACCTGCTGCGCTCGATCGAGAAGGCGACCCGACAGACGCTGGAGCAGATGCCCCTGCCGACCGTCGAGGACGTCAACGCGACCCGTCTCAACCGCTTCGACGACGCGATCACCGCGGCGCTGGCCGACGACCGGCTCGGCTTCTTCCGCGACGTCGTGGAGCACTACGTCAACGAGTTCAACGTCCCCGAACTGGACGTCGCCGGCGCGCTGGCGACGGTGCTGCAGGGCGACGCCCCCATGCTGCTGGAGCCCGACCCCGAGCCGCGCAGCCGGGACCGCTTCAAGGACTCCGACCGCGCTCGCGGCGAGAGCGGACGCGAACCGCGCAATCGCCGCACCGGTGGCCCGATGGCGACCTACCGCATCGCGGTCGGCCGTCGCCACAAGGTGCAGCCCCGGCAGATCGTCGGCGCGCTGGCGAACGAGGGTGGCCTCGCCCGCGAGGACTTCGGGCACATCGACATCCGCGGGGACTTCTCGCTGGTGGAGCTGCCCGCCTCGCTCCCCCAGCAGGTCTGGGACGCGCTGCGCTCCACCCGCATCTCGGGCAAGTTGATCGAGCTGCGGCCGGACAAGGGCGGACGCTTCGATTCGGACAGGGGCGGTCGGTTCGACAAGGGCGGCCGCTTCGACGGACCGAAGGGGTACGGCAAGAAGGACAGGAAGTTCAAGAAGAAGTTCTAGGGCGGCGTCCGTCCGGGGACGGCGCACGGCTCGGGACGGCAAGCCAGGGCGAGGACGCAACGTCGCGTCTCGCGCGTGGTTCGAACCGACATCGCAGAAGTGACCGACAGCCGAGCGGCTGACGATGTCGGGTTCGACGCCTGAGGCGCGACGGCATCCTCGTCGGAGCGGCTGGCCTGCTCAGGCGCGGCCGCGGCGCGCGTGCATCGGGAGCCAGACGCTCAGCGCCATGACGACCATCGCGAGCGGGACGTGCACGGCCGCGAGCTGATCGGCGCCGTCGTCCGTGATGAGGCCACCGAGGTGGCCCACCCCCGCGAGGAGGACGGTCAGCAGGAGGGCGCCGATCCACAGCCCCCGCTGGGCCCGCAGCTTCCACAACGCCCACACGGTCGTGATGACGGCGAGCGCGATCACGGCCTTCGCGCCGGTGTCGTGCACCTGCACCCAGTACTCAGGCCGCGGGTCCTCGGCGAGGAACATCCCGGCCCAGAGGCCCTGGAGCATGATGCCGAGCGCGGTTAGCCCCGACAGGACGCCGAAGACCCTGCGGGCGGCGGCGTCGGTAGCGCGGGGGTTTTCGGGACGGGAGACGGGATCTCCCGTGCGGGGGTCGGTCGCGGTGGTTTCAGCCATGGCGGGGCCTCCGATTCTCGATGTGCTTCTGTGCTGGCTGCTGCCCGGTCAGCGCGCTCGTTTCCCGGCCGTCGGCGGGGGTCCCCGGCTGAGCGGCGTGCGTGATGTGGCGCAACTCAGTCCTGACAACGAACTCGGTGACTCGGCGCGAGGCCAGGTCAGCCGATGTCACCAGTCTGCGTTCCGTAGGTAAGGGCACGGTAAGGATCGAGAACCCGCCAGCGGTGGGGATCGGCTTCGGTGAGGGCGGGCGTCCACGGAAACGAAAAGGCCCCGTTTGGCGCTTGTACTGCGCGAAACGGGGCCTCGATCTGGCGGGCTGGCGACAGAAAGCCAGCCACCTGGCATGACGCGGCTCGCCTCGGTCTACGTTTCCCGGCAGTTGAGCTCGGATTTCCCGTGCCCATCTTCGGAGCGCAAGCTCCGGCATCGCGCGGGACCGGCAGCTCTGTAGATGGCGCCGCCGTCCTCGGCCGAACTACCGCTGTCCCTTGAGCCAGTTCAAGACGCCGCGGGCGCCCGACACCATCTCAGTGGAGCCGCCCGTCTGTCCGTCGTCATCCTCATACAGGTAGTCGCACTTGATTCCGGGCTCGGGACTGCTGCACGATTGGTGACAGTTTGTAGTCACGCAGCCTGATCGGCTGTGCGAGTCATGGTGGTCTCGTACTCGATGGGCGTCAATCTGCCGAGGCGGTCTTGTCGACGGCGTCGGTGGTAGGTGCGTTCGATCCAGGTCACGATCGCGATCCGCAACTGTTCGCGGGTGGCCCAGCGGCGGGTGTTCAGGACGTTCTTTTGCAGTAGGGCGAAGAAGCTCTCCATGGCTGCGTTGTCGCCACAGGCACCGACTCTGCCCATCGACCCGACGAGCTGGTGGTCCTTGAGTCGTGTGACGAATTTACGGCTGCGGAATTGAGATCCGCGATCGGGCCCTACCCCCGGAACTTGGACACAGGGTGTGATTACGCGGCGGTCGGCAGCGTAGCGGCCCGGCGGGCCTCGTAGGTGGACGGGGACAGGTAGCCGCACCAGGTGTGACGGCGGCGGGTGTTGTAGCGGACGAGCCACCTGAAGACCTGCCGGCGGCAGGTCAGCTCGTCTGTCCAGCAGGCGGCGTCCTGAAGGACCTCGCGCTTCATCGTGGCGTTGAACGACTCCGCGAGCGTGTTGTCGGCGGACGATCCGATGCCGCCCATGGATTGGGTGACACCGAGCTTCCTGCACAGCTTGGCGTAGGCCTTGGAGCAGTAGACCGACCCGTGGTCGCTGTGGAAGATCGCGCCCTTGAGGCTGCCCCGGGTCGCGGCCGCTGCGTTGAGGGCGTCCTCCACGAGCTCGGTGCGCATGTGGTCGGCGATCGCCCAGCCGGCGAGCCGGCGTGAGTAGCAGTCGATCACGGTCGCCAGGTACAGGTTCGTCCCGTCGGCCAACGGCAGGTAGGTGATGTCCCCGACGTAGCGCCGGTTCGGGCGCTCGGCGGTGAAGTCCCGCTTGAGCAGATCCAAATACTTCTGCCCCGACGGCTCGGGGATCGTGGTCCGCACCCGCCGCTTCTTCGCGTAGCCACGGATGCCCTCGAGCCGCATCACCCTGGCCACGCGCTTGTGGTTCACGCGCTCACCGGCAGGGGCGTTGTCGTTGAGCTCGGCGGTGATCCGCGGCGCCCCCTGGGTGTCGTCCTCGGCATGAACGGCCCTGATCCGCGTCGCGAGCTCAGCATCTGCCCGGGCGCGCTCTGCGCGAGCGGGGGCGGCGTTGAGCCAGGCGTAGCAGGACGAGCGCTCGATCTCGACGAGCGCGCACAGTCGCTTCACCTCGAAGGTGGCGGAGTTGTCGGCGACGAACTGGAAGCGACTCACCAGCGCGTCTCCCCGGCGAAACACTTGGCCGCCCGCTGGAGAATCTCCCGCTCGGTGGTGAGCTTGGTCGTCTCGGCACGTAGCGCCGCGTTCTCGGCCTCGAGTCGGGCGATCCTCTGCTCGGGCGCCTCACCCTCGGGTACCGCGGGGCTCGGCCCTGGAGGCTTGGACTGCAACGGGCTGGAGGTCAGCGTTCCGTCGGCGGCGGTCTTCTTGCCCGTCCCGTAGACCTCGAGCCAGCCCCGCAGCGTGCCGCGCACGATGCCGAGGTCCTCGGCGATGCCGCGGACCGTGGCGCCCGGGGTGGACTCGTACAAGTCGACGGCCTGACGACGAAACTCCTCGGAGTAGTTCTTCCTGGCCATGGTTCTCGGATCATCTCGCTTCCCCAGCACCACGTGCTGGATTCAGCGTGTCCAAGAACCGGGGTCAGGCCCCATCGCTGTGCACGATGCACCCGGCCACGCCCACATCATCGGCTGTCCGGCGTGAGACGGCCGAATTCAACGCTGCCACAGCGAGTTTGGACTTCATCCGGGAATCGATTGAGTATCCGACGATCCTTCCGGAGCAGGCGTCCTTGATCGCACACAAGTACAGCTTCCCTTCGTTGGTCTTGTGTTCGGTGATGTCGGTCAACCACACCGTGTTCACCTGTTCGGCGGCGGTGAAGTCGTGCCGGGTGCGGCCCTTGTCATCCTCGAACGCGAGCAGATCGTCATGCACCGGCGGTCCGGGCCGCGGTCGACCAGCCCGTTTCTTGGCGAACACCGACCACCACGAATTGGCCGAGCAGATCGCCCACGCCGTTCGCGGGCTCATCTGCTGGCCCTCGTCGCCGGCCTCGTCGCGGCAGTACCGGTATCCGAACGCCGGGTCGTCACGGTGGGCGTCGAACAACGCGTTCGCCCGGTACGCCCACGCCAACTCGGCGTCACTGACCGGGCACGCCAGCCACCGGTAGTACTGCTGGCGACACAATCTCAGGACCCGGCACGTCACCGTCACAGGCACCCGGACCGGGTGCTCATGCGCGGCCAACTCGCGGACGAGCGGGAACATCATTTTGGGGGCAGATTCGCCTGCGACAGATAGGCCGCGGCGCGACGCAGCACCTCGTTCTCCTGCTCCAACAGGCGGTTTCGCCGTTTCAGCTCGCGCAGCTCCGCATTATCCGTCGCGGTCGTGCCGGGCTTGTTCCCGTCGTCGACGTCGGCCTTGCGCAGCCACTTGTTCAACGTCATCTCGTGGATCCCGAAGTCCTTGGCGACCTGTGCCAACGTGACGCCCGCTTCGCGGGCGCGCGCGACGCGCACCACGTCGTCGCGGAACTCTTTCGGATAGGGCTTGGGCATCACAGCATCCTTCCAGGCCGCCCTGCCAGGCAAGCCAGATCAGATGTCACCTATCCGTGCAGCAGTCCCTATTGGGCCCCGCGGTCGCTGTGATGGATCAGTCCGCTTTGGCAGCGCACGGCGCCACTGGTCAGCAGTGCGTGCTCCAGCGCCAGCAGGGGCAGGCCGTCGGTATGGAGGGTCGCAGCGACCGCCCATCCGACGATCTTGCGAGTGCATACGTCGGTGATGAACGCGACGTAGCAGAATCCGGCGAGGATCCGCACGTAGGTCATGTCAGCGACCCACAGGCGGTTCGGCTGCTCTGCAGTAAAGCGCCGCTCGACCAGATCCGGGCGGGCATCGGGCACGTGAGTGGGGTATGTGGTGACCGGCTTCCGGCCACGCCGTACCCCCTGAAGGCCAGCTCCTCGCATAAGGCGGGCGACCTGGTCACGGCCCATATCCCAGCCAGCGCGCCGCATCGCATGGTGCATCTTCCGCACCCCGTAGACGCTGTAGTTCTCGGCGTGGATGCGCCGGAGCTCCGGCAGGAGAACCTCATCCCGCAGAGCTCTGGCCGAGGTTGGGCGTGCCTTGGCGGCCCGGTAGCCGCGGGAGGTGATGAACCCACACTCTGTCGCGCTAAGCACGCGGCAGATGGCCTCGACCCCGAACCGATCACGGTGCTCGTCGATGAACCGGATCATCTCGTCGTGGGGCGGTCGAGTTCCGCGGCGAAAAAAGCCGAGGCCGCTTTGAGGATCTCGTTGGCACGGCGAGCTTCAGCCAGTTCACGGCGCAAACGCCGGTTCTCCTCCTCGAGCGACTCGCTGCTGCCAGCGGACGGTTCGGTGGGGCCGTAGCGGTTGCACCAGATCCTCAGCGTCTCCGTGCCGACACCGAGCTGCGGGGCGATGGCACGTATCGACTCTGCACGTGGGCCGCCCTCGCGCGCCTGGCGGTCGTAGACCATCCGCACGGCGCGGTCACGCAGCTCGGGACTGAACTTCTTGGGCATACTCCGATTCTCCTTGCTGAGACTCGGAACGAAACCCAGGGCGCTTCACGCCGGACAGACCATCACCGCCCACCCAAAAATCGACGCCGAAGCCGCCAACGTCATCGAGAAGATCTCAGGGCACTAAAAGCCCTTAAGCCCGAGCTCTACGGCTGCCGGCCATGACCGGTTCGGGCCAAAGCCCGCCGCGAGGTCGCTTACTGAATCGGGATCGTCTACAACCGTTGCCGCGTGCACTCGGGCCTCGACAGCACCAGCCCGGTCGCGTTCGAGAAAGCCATCGAGACCGTCGAGGGCGAGACCGGAGAACACGCTGATCAGGCCCAAGCAACTTGAATAAACCGTCAACGATTGCGGGCCGGCCCACGGCCCTACAAGCCAGCCCTTCAGCATGCCTGGCCCCGTACCCGGCCCTCGAATCAGTCCGCCCCCGCTGCCCCAGCCCCGCCCGGGGCAGCGGGGAAGACGTAGGTTAAACTCTCGTCGACTTGTCGAAACGCGTCACGATCTCGACAAGCGCGTCCGGATTCTCCTCGGCGATCCAGTGTCCCGACGCCGGGACCGCCTCGAAGTGAACGTTTTCAGCCACCTCGAGACCCATAGCTTCCGTCACCTCGCTGAACAGGCTCATTTCTCCGCAGAGTCCGAGGGTGGGGACCGTGAGCTTTCCGCCTTCCTCAATTGCGGCCTGAGTGTCGAGCGCATCCTGGTCGAACGCACGGTAGAGGTCGAAGCCGGCGCGCATGGCGCCCGGTTCGTTGAACTGCCGAGCGAAGTACTCCGTGTCTACCGCGGTCGGCTTGAAGCCGAGCTTGTCGTAGAAGTGCTGCAGGTACCAGCGCTCGCGCCCGGCCGTGAGCGCCTCCGGAAGGTCGAAGATCCGGTGAAACGAGAAATGGAATAGCGTGGGGTCGTTCTTCATCTTCTCGTGGATCGTCGTCCCAGGAAGCGGCGCCTCGCCGTAGCCCATAGCTCGTGTGTCGTCGCGATAGCGGAGCGCGTACGCGGTGGCGAGTTGGCCGCCGAGGTCGTGCCCCATCACAAAGGCTGGCTCAGTCAACCCCAGGTGGTCGAAGAGGAGGCAATGGATGTCCTCCGCCATCGACCGCTTGTCGTAACCACCGCGGGGCAGCTCGGAAACCCGCGGGTCGCTGGTCAAACCGTAGTCCTGGCGCGGCCTGGAAGTATTCCCCGCGCCGCGGTAGTCAGGGGCGATGACACGGTAACCCGCCTCGGCGAACATCGGAATGACGTGTCGCCACTGCCAGGCCGTCTCCGGCCAGCCGTGAAGCAGAACGAGCGTGTTTGTGCCCTCGCCGGCGTGGAAGTAATGCATGCGGACGCCGGTGCTGAGTAGGGCGGTGCCTGATTCTAGGGTAATCGAACTGGTATCTGACATGAAATCCAACTCCTATTGGCTGTAGAACGATGTGGGGTTGGCGCCTGCTGAGTATCAAGAATGCTGCTTTTCTAAGCCAACCAAGTACACCTCCTCCTCAAGAGCACATGCTCCTCGAGTGAGCTGTACATCGCGATGAAGTGCCGCCAGGTGGATGCCGGTCAACTCGATCCCATGGTCGTCGAGTGCCCACTGGAACACCGAGAGTTCACTTCCCATGGGTAGCAGATTGCCGGCGAATAGCTCCATCCTCATAAAACCGCTGGCTGCGATCACCTCAAGCGTGGGGTCGACTTCCCGGGGTGAGGTAGAAACCGAACGAAATGCCGGTCGCCGCGCCCTGCACCCGCAGAGCTCCACCCCTGGCGTTCGCTCCATACGCGAGCTCATCGTCTGCTCGCCTCCTCGGTGAGACGTGTAAAATAGCGTAGGGCTTCTGACGGGCCAAAGTCAATGGGCTCTTCAGAGTTGAGTGTGGGGTAACCCGTCGAGGCCTCCGGTGATGAGGAGCTTTCGGAGGCGGTAGTGCTCGAAGCTCGGAACCCGCGGGTGATGCTGTCCCGCGTCAAGTGATTGGCAGGGTTTCGGGCTCAATACCGACTCTCGCCGTGGAGCCGTCAGGGTTGAACCAGTCGAAGCAGTTGTCATGAAGTCGCCGTTTGGCGAGGTTGCGACGGGTACCATGACCGTTACCCGCGGCAGTCCTGCGCAGCCCACCAGTTCGGCTGGCCAAGCTTAGCTCGACAACGACTCCGGATGAAGACCGAGCTGACCGAGCTCGAGACGAAAAGCATCCGCACGCACGCGCCCACCATACCGAGCCCAAATAGTATGACTTCTGGGCGGCGCTGGCCGAGCTGGCGGCCAGCCAGATCCGCGACCAACTCCGCGCAGCGGGCATCCCGGCCTTGGTCACCCACCGCGCCAAAGACCCCGCCAGTCTGCAGACCAAGGTCCGCAACCTCCTGATCAAGGAGCCCGACGCCGATCTCGAGGTCCGCATCGTCGACTCGGTGGTGCCTTGGTGGAGTCGTGCGGTGACCTGTCCGCTCGGGACGACCCAGAGGTCCCTGCCAGCCCCGCGGGGGTATCCTTCGGCGACGAGCTCACCATCGAATGCCACGGTCATTACTCCAAGGTCCACGGTGGCCTCAGGGAGTTCAATGCCGAGCGGCACGCGCGCTTCCACGTGGACGAGGTCGCCGCTGCGGCCGGTGATCGGGCTGGTGGTTGCCATGCCCGAGGGGATCTCAATCTTGTCCCTCTCAAGGGTCGTGGGCGATTCGTCGAGGAGGCGGGCCATGAGCTGGATCCCCAGGCACAGTCCGTGGTCGGCCAGCAGCGTTGGCCGCAGGTAGAGCCGGGCGGCCGCTTCGTCCTGGAGCCGGGCCAGTGCCCTGGCCGTGGGGACCAAGCGATCGACGAACGCTCTTGCTGACGCGTCGAACTCCCGCAGCAAGTCCGGGGCCATCTGGGGGATGGGCCCGCACTCGGGGGCGACGCCCAACCTAAGCCCACTTACCCCACGACACCACAGGGGTGCGGGCGGCAAGCGGCCCTTACCCTCGAACCAGGTCATCTGCCCTCCGGGGACCGCACGCGGCACCTCCGGGAGCCCCACCAAAACCGGGTCTGCCTGCGATATCGTGTGCGCGGAGCAGGCACGGATGTGGTCAGCAGTGTGTGGGATATCTCTATCACCAGAGCGTCAAGAACCTGTCAGCCACCAACCGCGATGCGACGTGGCCGGGACGCCCTAAGGTGTCCCGGCCACGTCGCCTCTGAGTGGGTCAGCCCACGCGCTCGACCTTGAAGTCGTCGCCGAGCTCGGCCAGGACTGCGGCCTTGTCGTCAGCAGCCAGGAATCGCTCGGCTGCGTCACGGGTGGCACTCACCACGAGCCCAACCTTGCCCTCGCGTCCGTTGGCGAAGGTCACCAGACGCTGGGTGACCTCAGCACGGTCGCCATGGATGTCGACCAGGCTCGGGTCCGCGGTTCCGATCGAGATGACCTTGCGGTCACCGTCGAAACGCAGGATGAGACTCGTCCACAGGGCGCCCTCGTCGTGCACGGCCAGCACGGCTGTGCTGTCCGGCGCCACGAATGCCTCCGCAGCCGCAACCACGTCGTCATGCGATGCGCCCAGCTTCCACTGCAGGCCCAGGGTCTGGTCGGCCGGTTCCGGGGCCGTCACGATCGACGACGAGTAGCGGTCGCGCAGCAGGCTCCAGGAGCGGGAGACGAAGACGTCGAGGTCTTCGTCGGCCTGCCAGGCGTTCTGGTACTCGGCGAAGTACTCGTCCATCGCGTCGCGCTCGGCGACCAGCACGAAGTCCGCGGTCTCGCGGTTGGCTTCGTAGAGGGCATCGGCCGCGGCCTGCAGGTCGTCGACCTTCGCCGGGGCCTGAGCCACCTCGGCGCCGTGGGTGTGGCGGCACTTGACCACCTCACCCTTCTCGAGCAGGCACACGACCCGGCGGGCGCCCTTGGCGGAACGCAGCAGCAGGTGCTGCGCATTGCGCCACTGGTCCACGTCCAGATCGGCCATCAAAACATCACCGTGAAGCATTGGAGTTCCTTTCAGCTCTTCAGCGAGCAGTCGTAGACGTTGATCGAGTAAGCGGGCATGGAGGCCTGCAGCTGGCTGCCCTGGACGGTGCCCGGCTGGCCGGACCACAGCTCGGTGCCCTTGTCGGCCTCGAAGGGCAGTTCGACACTGGCTTCGATGGCTTCGGCGGTCGGATTGGCGATGAAGACCACTCGACGCTTCTCGTCGTTCAGGTCCACGTGGACGACCACGTCAAGGCGGGGATCGCTCTTGCCGACGGTCGGCACTTCGGCCGCGGCGCAGGCCTGCTGGAGGACTACCCCGGCATCTTCGCCGTCCTTGACGACGAACCACTTGCCCTGGCCGGACTCGACAGCGTCCTTGAGGATGGTGCAGGGGTTCATCTGGGAATCGAGCTCGGGCAGCTTCGGGCCGATCACGGCGCAGCCACCACCGGCGACGAAGTCCACCAGCGCCTGCTGGGTCTTCTCGTCGAGGTAGTCCAGCGTCGGCAGCACGATGATGCGTCGCTGTCCCCAGCGGGCGGGTGCCAGGTCCGTGTCGGAGATCACGAAGTCGTGACCACCGGCGGAAAGTGCCTCGAAGTAGGCGCCGAAGGCCTTGCTCTTCTCCAGCTGCACAGGAGCGTCGAAGCCCAGCTTCTCCTCGCTGATGGTCAGCGGGTTCGCGTACTCGCTGAAGCCCGAGGGTGTCTCCAGGAAGTCGCCCGGGAAGGAGACCAGCACCGAGGCGGCCTCGAGCCGGTCGTACTCGCGGTTGGCCAGCAGGAGCACCTGCGCGTCACGACGCAGGCCCGTGAAGCCGCCCTCGGACTGCATCCGGTTGGCATTGCCGAACATCTCGGCGTGGTCCTCGCGAACCCGGCCGTCGCGACGGATCGGGGAGTCGAGCCACCGGTCACGCTCCACCAGCATGTAGCGGCTGAATCCCTTGATGCCCTGCATCAGCGCGGCCTTGGTGACGAATTCCTCGTCGTAGAGCTCGCCCGGGTTGAGGTACCAGGGCCACACACCCGCGATGAACTCAGGGATGTAGGGGAAACGGCTGGTGCCCACCACGTAGGAGCCGACCGTCTTGACGTGGCTGTAGAGCTCCTTGCGGGAGTAGATGTCGAAGCCGACGAAGTCGAGCTTCTCCTCCAGCTTGGCGATGTTGAACGGCGTGGTGAAGCCAGAGGCAGCGCCACCGGGGCCGAGCGGGTGGGGGTAGTTGTGGAACAGGGCGATCTGGTCCAGACCACGCTCGCGCATCATCCCCGCCAGCCGGTCCATCGACGTGATCAGGTATTCCTCGCGGTACTCCACCCAGTCAGCCAGACGGGGGATGTCCTTCTTCGCCTTGGCCTCGAAGCGACGCGGAGGCTCGATCTCGCCCTCGCTGCCGTAGGAGGTTCCGTAGGCCTTGTTGATGCCGTCCAGACCACCGTGCTTGTCCTGAAGGAAGGAGCGGTAGAGGGCCAGCGAATCGTCGCTGTAGTCGGCTGCATAGGCATTGATGCAGAAGAAGTAGGCCATCTCGTTGTCGACCTGCGCTGCAACGATGCCGCCCTTGGGGTAGCAATGACGCGCCAGGATCTCGCAGATCGCGTCATACCACAGCGCGGTCTCCTCGAAGAACTCGTCCGCGGCGTAGTTGACCGCCGGGATCGGCTTGGGCACCTGGGTGAGAACCGTGCGCCCACCCTTGGCGTTGCGCATCTGGAGCTTCTCGTTCTCCAGGATTCGCTTGGGGTATCCGAACCAGGTCAGCTCGGAGTTGATCTGCGGGCCGGGGCGGACGATGACCCGGAAGTCCTTCTCCTCGCACAGGGTCAGGAAGGCGTCGATGTCCTTGTTGCCCGAGAAGTCGAAGACTCCCCGCTCCACCTCGTGGATCTCCCACGGGATGTAGATCGAGATCATGTTGAAACCCATGCCCTTGACGGATTCAAGGATCGAGTCCCACTTGTCTCGGTCGAGCCTCCAGTAGTGCACGGCACCGCCGTAGAGCGAGACCGTTTCGCCATTGACACTGAAGGCGCTCTCGCCAACCGACACGGGCCGGTTGTCCGTCTGCTTCTCCATCATTCTTCCTCTCTCCGTTACTGCGGACAGGTCTGTGGTTACTGCTGGTTGGATGGTCAGTTCTTGCGGGCCAGGGCGACGGCGAGGATGATGATCACGCCGCGGATGATCTGCTGCTGGGAGGTGTCCAGTCCGGCGAGGATCAGCCCATAGTTGATGGTCGCCATGAGCAGCGCACCGAAGAAGGTGCCAATCACCGACCCGCGCCCTCCGGCCAGCGCGGTGCCGCCCAGGATCACCGCGGCGATGGCATTCATCTCGTCGCCGGCACCCCACTGGAACCGGCCGGACTGGAGACGACCGGCGTAGAGCATGCCTGCGATGGCCGCGCCCATGGAGCAGATCAACATCACACGAAAACGCACCCAGGAGGTCCGGATTCCCGAATATTCGGCCGCGACCGGATTGGCGCCGGTGGCCAGGATCTGGCGGCCGAACCGCATCTTCTTGAGCACCACGGTGCCGACGGCGACGAACAGCACCATCCAGATGATCAGCCCGGGGATGGGGCCGATGTTTCCGCCACCGAAGTTGGCGACGTAGGTGAGGTCCAGGATCGGCACCGGCGCCGACTTCGTCACCCACTGGGCGATACCAAAGGCGATGCCCATCATGGCCAGCGTGACCAAGAAGGACGGGATCCGGGCAAAGGCCACCAAGGCGCCGTTGATGCTGCCGATCACTGCTCCGAGGGCCAAACCTGCCAAGATGCCAGGTACCAGCCCGTAGTGGGACAGCGCCATGGCGGTCACGACACTCGCGAGCCCGGCGACCGAGCCGACCGACAGGTCGATCTCCGCCGCTGCGATCACCAGAGTCATCCCTACGGCGATCACCGAGACGATGGCTGCCTGGCGCAGGATGTTCCAGAAGCTGGCGGTGGACAGGAATCCCTCGTCACGAAGCAGCACCGAGAAGATGGCCAGGACCGCCACGAATCCTACGTAGATGATGTCCCGTCGCCAGTCGAAGCTGAAGCGCCTGCGTGACGCAGTAGCAGTGGCGGTTGACTCACTCATGGTTCACTCCTTGGACTGCCAGTTCGAGTGCCTGCTCGTCGGTGGTCTCGGTCGGGTCCAGCTCACGCTCGACGGTGGACTCGCGCATCAGCAGCAGGCGATCGCTCATGGCGAGCAGTTCTGGGTACTCGGAGGAGATGACAACCACCGCGTGGCCTTCAGCGGCGAAGGCGCGAATGGCTTCGATGATCTCCGCCTTGGTGCCGATGTCGACGCCAGCTGTTGGCTCGTCCATCACCAGGACCCGCGGGTCGCGGCTGATCCACTTGGCGAGGACGATCTTCTGCTGGTTGCCGCCGGACAGCAGTGATGCGGGCGCCTCAGGACGGGCCACCTTGATGCGGAACTCGTCCACCAGCCGACGGGCCAGGGAGCCGAGAGCACGGTCATCCACCCAGCCACCGCGACTGTGGTCCCCCAGATGGGGCAACTGCAGGTTGCTGTTGACCGAATGGCTCAGCACCAGCCCTTGGAGGCGACGGTCCTCGGGAACCAACACCAAGCGGTGCGCCAAGGCATCCCCGGGCTTGCCGATCTTCACCTCACGTCCGTCGATCCGCACCGTCCCAGCAGTGATCGCGTCGATGCCGAACAGCGCACGCGCCAGTTCGGTGCGGCCAGAACCCATCAGACCGGCCAGGCCCACGACCTCACCCTCACGGACCTCCAAGGACACGTCATGCAACCCGTTGCCAGCGGCCAGCCCCGCCAGCGAAAGCACCACGGGGCGATCAGTGCAGTCCCGTCGCGGCGGCGCTGCCATCGCAACGGTCCGCCCCACGATGCCCTCCACGATCTGCTCGGGCGTGATGTCGGCTAGCGCCGAGGTGAGCAGGTGCTTGCCGTTGCGCAGGATAGTGATCCGGTCCGCGATCTCGTAGACCTCCTCCATCCGGTGGGAGATGTAGACCACGGCGATACCGTCATCAGTGAGCCGCTCGACCAAGTCAAACAGCGCCCTGACCTCCTGCTGCGCGAGAGCTGCGGTTGGCTCATCCATGATCAGCACGCGGGCATCCTCGGCGAGCGCCTTTGCGATCTCGGTGAGCTGCCAGTAGGCGGTGGGCAGCGAGGCCATCGGCGCGGTGGGGTCCACGCTGACCTGCATCCGCTCGAAGATCTCCCGCGCCCGCCGCACCATCTGGCGGTCGTCGATCATGCGCCCGGTGCGCGGCTCGTCGTTGAGGAAGATGTTCTGGGCGACGGTCAGCGTGGGCACGAGGCTGAACTCCTGGAAAACCATGCCCAGCCCGGCACGCTTCGCGTCGTGGATACTGCCAAAGCGGCGCGGCTTGCCGGACACCTCGACAGTGCCTCCATCGAGCTGGTAGACCCCCTGAAGGATCTTCATCAACGTCGACTTGCCAGCACCATTGCCACCGGCCAGGGCATGAACCTCCCCCGCCACGACCTCGAAATCCACCCCGTCGAGGACCTTCACGCCAGAGAAGGACTTCGTAATCCCCCTCATGCTCACCAAGGGTGCCGCGCTGGGCCCTCCCCGCACGGCCTGGGACGCGGCGGTCACTTCTTCATCGCCTTCTGCAGATCGGCCGGCGGCTCGGAGTTGTAGACCTGCTTCCACGACTCCAGAACGTTGTCGTGGGTGACGGGCAGGGCATTGAGCGCGACATAGACCGGCGCCTTCTTGCCAATCAGCGCCCCAGCCCCGATACGCGCTTCGGTCACACCCTGCTGGTAGGGCTGCTGGGCGCCAAGACCGACGACCAGCTGATCCTGAGCAAGGGCAATGGCGACATTGGTACCCAGGTCCTCGGTGGAAATCTTGAGGTCATTGCGGCCGGCCGAGCGGGCCGCTGCCATCACACCCTCGGCGGGCACGTCCCACACCGCCCAGATTCCAGCCAGCTTGGGGTTCTGGCTGATCATCGCGTCAGCCACCTTCTGCGCATCACCGGCGAAGTCTGGGCCGGCAATCCCCTGGGACTTGACGATCTTCATCTCCGGGTACTGCTCCTCGACCACCTGGCGGAAGCCGTCGTACCGCTGCCGGGTGACGAAGAAGTCCGCCGAGTGGTAGATGACGCCGATGTCACCCTTGCCGTCGAGGGCCTTGGCCAGCAGATGGGCCGAAACAGCACCATTGCCGAAGTTGTCCGCGCTCACGACCGACTCGTAGTCCACGCCGCCCTTGAATCCCTTGGGGACGTTGTCCATGAAGACGAGCTTCGCTCCACTGGCAGTGACCTTGCGGTACGCGCTGGCCGTGGCCACCGGGTCGGTGGGAATGGACACGACGATGTCGGGACGTCTGGCCAGCACCGTCTCGATGTTGGACACCTGCTGACCTGGATTGAAGTTGGCGTCCGTGACCGCGATGACCTTGATACCAAGCCGCGCGAACTCTGCCTTGAGCCCCGCAATCTGGGCGGTGGCCCAGTCATTGCCGGCGTAGTGCATCACGAGCGCGGCGGTCGCGCCCTTGGCCTTGACCTGTGCAATCTCAGCATCTGTCAGTTCCACGTCGGAGGCATGCGCCGGCGCCTCACCATTCGGCCCCTTGCTCAGCACCTTGCCCTGGAGTTCCTTGAGGGCTGCATCCGCCTTGCTGCCAAGACCGCTGTCCGTGGTGCCACCGCTGCTCGATTCCACCGTGCACGCACTCGCGGTGCACAGCACACCCATACCGGCGACGAAGAGAAAGGTCCTTCTTTCCATGGTGGCTCTCCTTTGAGCTGTGTCGATCCCCCGCGGTGTGTCGGGGGGGGTCCGTTGCAGCCAGTGTGAACGTTCACCATCAGCGCGTCAAGAGGTTGGGCGAACGTTCACACTTTTCTCTGGGAGGCAACGAAATACGGATCGTCGCGGTTCCGGGCCCTAGAGTCGCCCTTATGGAACCCACGCCCCAGCCCCGCCGCCCGGGCCTGCAGGACGTCGCCAGGCTGGCCGGCTGCTCCTACCAAACCGTCTCCCGAGTGGTGAACAACAAGGGCGCCGTCAGCGAAACCACACGCCAGCGCGTGATGGCCGCCATCACGGAGCTCGGCTACCGCCGCAACGGCGCTGCCGTGGCGCTCAAGACAGCGCGAGCCGGAGCCATCGGCGTGGTGACTGACTCATCATGGCGCTACGGCCCCATGGGAGCCCTCCACGGCGTCGAGACAGCAGCCCGGGAAGCAGGCAAGCACGTCATGTTGTCCGTCCACGACCGCCACTCCTTCGGCTCGCTCCAATCCGCCCTCGA
Organism: Nigerium massiliense; assembly: GCF_000826085.1. GTDB lineage: Bacteria > Actinomycetota > Actinomycetes > Propionibacteriales > Propionibacteriaceae > Propioniciclava > Propioniciclava massiliense. The sequence continues at coordinate 1,513,750 of NZ_CCYM01000003.1, forward strand.
CACCTTCCGTGACGCCTACGTCGACGGCCTGGTCATCATTGCCCCCTTCGCACGAGAGGCCGAACTCGCCTTGGCCTCCATCGAAAGCACCGGATGGGCTGGCGGACTACCCATCGTTGTCCTCGCCGCCGACCTCGCTCCTCTCCCTCACGTCGTAGTCGTCTCCGAGGACCAGTACGAGGGCTCCCTACGAGCCGTGGAGCATCTGATCAGCCTCGGCCACAAGAACATCGCCCATGTGGCAGGCAACCAAGAGTGGCTGGAGGGCCAAGTTCGACTCAAAGGCTGGCGAGACGCTCTGCAGGCCCATCATCTACCCGTACCAGAAATCATTACCGGTGACTGGTCCGGGGAGAGTGGCTACCAAGCTGGACGCCATATCGCAGACTTGAGGCCACGCCCTACGGCCGTCTTCGTAGCTTCCGACCTCATGGCCCTCGGGGTGATGCGTGCGCTTAGAGAGCGCCGCCTACGCATCCCACAAGACATCAGTGTCATCGGTTTCGACGACCACGAGTTCGCATCCCAGTTCAACCCCCCCCTCACCACAGTGCGACAGGACTTCGTGCAGATCGGGCGCCAGTGCTTGCTCGGCCTTCAAGATCCTGAGCGGGATTCTCTACGAACCATCTCACCCGACCTCATCATCCGGGAAAGCACTGCGCCACCCCCACCTTCGGGATCCCATAACGATGATCAAGCACGTGATCCGTCCACGGACACAACTGGGGCTACGATCCCAACCTCGGCGAGTCGATAGGTGTAGACAATCGCGCAGGAACGGAACTTGGCCGCTGTGATGCGCCAAGCCGGCGAGGTCATGCTGACGACGGGACGAGATCGCCTGTTCCAGTGCATCGAAGGCGAGGTCGGTGCGCAGACTGCTAAACACCCGCTCGCCATCGAGCCTGAGGACGTATTCAGTCGCCCCGGGAATAGTGAAGGGTCTGATCACCCGGGGCGACTCCATGCATATTCATGCATGTATCGCGGCACTACGGATATGCACGTTCACGCCAACACTCGTAGGTTCTGCAAACGACCGGGGCCTCCCGCATATCGCGGAGAAGCCAGAAAGTCTCTGTTTGTCTGACCTCTCACGAATGGTTGCGCGGTGAGGCCCCGGGCTGCCAGAGCTTCGTCCCAGATTGGGATCACACTACCGTCTGGCTCTAGGAAGATATCCTTGAGGCAAGTAATTCCCGCACCGATCGGCGGGCCTCCCCAGCCTCGTGGCTACGTTCCTTTGTCCGCTCATTCTCGCCGGCCAAGGAAGTCAAGGTAGGCGGACGCCAGCGCCTCTGGGTCTTCTTCGGCCAGCTGGTGTCCCCAGGGTAGGATCACGGCGCGCACGTCTTCAGCAACTTCGCGCATCTGGCGCTCGTTGTCGTCGCCAATGAAATACTCGCTGCCAACGGCGAGCACCGGCATCGTCAGCTTCGTCTTCGCCGACTCCTTGTTCTGGTCAGCGTCATCGAGGGTGGCTCGGTAGATCTCGAACATGCTGCGCAGCCCGCCCGGCGCGGAGTAGCAGCGCACATACTCGTCCAGCGCATCCGGAGTGATCGCCTGGGGGTTGTGGGTCTCATGCTTCATGAAGTAGTTGAAGTACTCCTTCTCTCGGCCCGTGATCAGCATTTCTGGGAAGTTGGGAACGCTGTAGAAGTTGATGTGCCAGAGCCACACGTAGGTGCTCACGTTCTCACGGGTAAGGAACGAGTAGTCTTCGAGGCCGAAGCCTGGAAGGATCATCTCTTGGTAGATTAGCTTCTTGACTCGCTCGGGGTACTGCGCCGTTACCTGATAAGCGGTCGCGGCTCCCCAATCTTCACCAGCGAGATAGAACTGCTCGTAACCCAAATGGGTAGCCAACTGGGCGATATCCTCGGCCATGTTCTTGGTGTCGAATCCACTCGCTGGACGCTCAGAGTCTCCGAGGCCGCGCAAGTCGGGAGCGATGACGGTGTAAAACGGGGTGAGCAGGGGAATGACTCGACGCCAATGATACGAGGTCTTCGGCACACCGTGCAGCAGGAAGAGCGGCTCCCCCTCGCCTGCAATCGAGTAGTGGAGCCGAACTCCATTAACGAGGGCCCGTCCATGCTTGGCGGGCACTCCGTTGTGATCAGCGATTATTTCCACGTTGACATCTCCTTCGATCCCAGTGGTTACTGGTCTCAAGCTGTCAGCTGATCATTTGCCACCATCTTTGGATACGCAAATTTTAACCAGACGCCTTGAGACTCTCTAATGATAGAGCTGCTAGCACACCTTTAGCAAGACCTTCCCCGCCACTGACAAGATCGCAAAGTCGAATCAGTCACGATTGGACGCCAAGCCGTACCTTGACGGCCGCGCCAGCCTCTGCGAATCACTGGACGCCCAGAATAACCTCTACTGGTCAACGGACTGCAAGTGCCACGTCGGCAGCAGACGGCGCGATTTCGGTGCCATGGCAAATGATCTCAAAATCGACGGGGGTCACATCACAACGATCTCACCGGGGAGCCGTCGTGGTTCAACCAGTCGAAGCGGTTGCCATGAAGTCCCGTTTGACGAGGTTGCGACGGGGGCGAGACCGTTACCCGGAGCAGTGCTGCGCAGCCCACTAGCTCGGCTGGCCGAGCTTAGCTCGACAACGTCTCCGAATGAATACCGAACTCGCGGAACTTGAGACGAAACGCATTCGCACGCGCGTGCCACCCATACCGATCCCAAATAGCCGTTCTTGACTTCTTCCTGGATCACCTCTGGCCAATCCCTAGCTTCCGTTACGCCAAACCATCCCACATATACAATCGGAGCCTCACCAAACCAAAGTCGATCCCGCCATTTCTTTTCAGAGTCTCGATCAACGTTCAGCGACGGTCTCCTTGGCAGCCTTGTTGGCCTCCCGAATACGGTCGGTCATCTCGGCGTAAAACTCATCCTGAGGATCCTTGATTCCCCAGCCGCGCCCGAGGTTCTCGATGTAGCCGCACCAGTGCCAGCCGATAATCCACGGTTCGGCCATGACGGTGGCGAGTCCGTTCTTGTAATCCTCGCCACGCTCCGCCTGGGTCTGCATATCGCTTGTGCGGTGGGGGTTCAACTCAGTGGGAACCCAGTTACCGATGTCGGCGATAACGACAGGCTTGCCTGTCAATTCGTGCCAGTGGCGCAAGTCGGAGATCATCGTGACGTACTCAGCGTCTGTCTTTCCGGTGAAGTATTGCACAGACAGCACGTCGACGAACGGTACCATCGCTCGCAGCACCGCCTCTGGGATGCCCTTATTGCCGTTGTATCGGTCCCCAAGGATGAGGTGGTTCGGATCGTAGCGGCGAATCGCTTCGGTGACGGTCTTATAATACTGTGTGGCGATCTCGAACAACTTGGTCTCGTGCTCTTCGGCAGAAAGGCCATCGAATCCGGGCCAAAACCGGCCAGAAGCATGGGGAAGCCACGCGGGGATGTCGACCAGGAAGTACCCGATTAGGTTCTGGCTGTTCTTATGATCGGAGACCATCCTTCGGGCGACCCAGTCTGCATATTTTTGGAAGTCCTCGCCATAGACGTCACGGAACGCGGGATGCCCGTTCCAGTCCTCGATCTCCTGCACTCGTAACTGCACAACGTAGGGCAGGCCAGCATCGAGTAGGTAGTCGTCGGGCCACGGGGCGGAGTGACCCAAATCGACGGGGTCACCAAACCAGTCCAGTGCCTCTCCCCAACCACCGCTGATGTATTGGCAGGTCCAGCCGATAGTGTTGAATTCGAGGTCCCGGAGGTCGCGAACTACGCCTTCAGTCCAACGCTTGCGCGATCCGTACTTCTTCTCAAAGACCTCCACATTGTGTGGATAACGCAGGTCACTGTCATCGAGATGATTCAGAGCCAGCGACACGAAGGGTTCACCCTGCGGGTCGACGAAACTCCAAGCACCGGAATCATTTTGCCGAACGGTGAAAAAGTCGGTTGTGCTAGATTCAGTGGGGATCATGGTGTTTTCTCCTTTGAAAATTCCATAATTTCTTGCTGCTCGACATCGCCCCGGTCACGACGCCCCTCATGACACGTGACGTCGACGCTGACGCCCATCCGGACGACCCTGGTCCTCATCATACCGATGATCAACTGTCTCACCAGAACTCCGATTATGAAACCCCTCCACTGAAAAATTTGACTCGGTGGAGCATCTCTCTCGGGATGCCATCGACCCCGAGAGCGCTGCCGATGCCCGGGACGGGAGTATCCGAGAAACGGTGTAAGTGGCTCCATCGCCCGCAAGGGCAGGAGGAGTCATGATGACCCGAGACAACCACCACCAGCAGCAGTGCGGAGGCCGTGGAGTCGGCCAGACTGGAGACTGTGACCCCAAACCCACCACCACCGCAGGATGAGCCGGCCGAGCTGGACAAGGCTCAGCGTGAAGCCGTCGCGCAGATGGTGCGCCAGGCCAAGGACGCCGGTATCGCCCTGACCGGCCCCGACGGCCTCCTCAAGACCCTCACGGCGCAGATCGTCGAAGCAGCCCTCGACGAAGAACTCAACGAGCACCTGGGCTATGACAAGCATGATCCCGTCGGTCGCGGGTCGGGCAACTCCCGCAACGGCACCCGCTCGAAGACAGTGATCACCGACAACGTCTGTGCCGTCAACATCCGGGTGCCGCGGGATCGCAATGGCACGTTCGAGCCACAGTTGGTCACCAAGCGCCCGGGCGGCTGCAACCTCTGAAGTGGGGCCAACCCCTTTTTCAGCAGGAACCATGGCTTCAGCCTGCCACCTACCGCCGACAACCCTCCCAGCCAGCCCCTGAGGCCAGCGCGGCCAGATGACCTGCCCCACCGTTTGGGTTCCGCTCTTGGTGGCTAACTCGCGGTCGGGATGGGGTGGTTTTCCGAGCGTAGTTCGAACTCGATGGGGCTGAGGTACCCCAGGGCGGAGTGGCGTCGGCGGCGGTTGTGGAAGATCTCGATGTACTCGAAGATCGCGTTCGCCAGCTCGACACGCGTCTTCCAGGTCTTGCGGTTCAGTAGCTCGATCTGCATTGAGGACCAGAACGATTCCATCATCGCGTTGTCCAGCCCGTCGCCGACGCTGCCGAACGAGGGCTGCAGGCCAGCTTCTCGGATGCCTTGTCCGAAGACCCACGGGGTGAACTGGGCTCCGTGGTCGGCGTGCACGATCCCGTCCGGTGCGGGGCGACGGTTCTGGATCGCCATGTCCAGAGCGTTCACGACCAGGGTCGCATCAGCGCGGGAGTCGATGGACCATCCGACGATCTTGCGGCTGTAGGCGTCCAGGACCGCCACGCAGTACAGCCACCCTTCACGCGTTCGGTGTTGTGTGATGTCGGTGACCCACAGTTCGTTGGGCCGGAGCCGGTGGAACTTACGGTTCACCAGGTCATCGGCGGTCGCCACGCCCCGAAGTCTCTTGATCCGCGTCGGTCCTGGTAGCCCGTACATCCCGGCGCCGCTCATGAGGGAGTAGATGGTGCGGGAGCAGACGGTGACGCCCATGCCGAGGGTGAGTTCGGCGTGAACACGCCGGTAGCCGTAGGTACCGCGGGAGGCGGTATGGACTTCACGGATCAACCCGGTGAGCCACTGTCGGCGTAGCTGCGTGGCCGTGGTGGGGGTGCGTTTGCGCTTGTAGTAGCACTGGGAGCTGACCCCGAGGACGTTGCAGGCGCGTCGGATGGGGATCCCGGTGGCCGCCAACGCATCGATCACCGGGTAGATCCTTTTGGGGCCGGCGGTTCCTCACCGTTGAGGAACTTCGCCGCCGTGCGCACGATCGTGAGCTCCTGCTCGAGTTCACGGATCCGGCGACGCGCCAGGCGCAGTTCCACAGACTCCTGCGACGGGACGCCCGGACGTTCGCCGGAGTCGATGGCGGCCTGACGCATCCACTTCGAGAGGGTCACGGGGTGGATGCCGAGCCGGGGCCCTCACCGCCGTTCTCGGAGGCACTGCGGCGCAGCTCGAAGGCGACATCCTTCGCGGGTTTGCCGGCGCGGACGAGCGCGATCGCGCGGGCCCGGAACTCAGCCGGGTAGGGACGAGGCATGACAGACAGCCTTCCTGTGAAGACCACTGTTAGCCAGAGAAACTGGAACCCAAACGGTGGAGCAGGTCAGGAGCGCGAGTGCGGAGGACTTCCTACTTCCCCACGGCCCCACGGCCCCACGTGCCCACGAGGGCACAGACGACGCTTGCTTCTGAGCTGTGGTTCCAATCGACGAGTTCCGCTGCCCGCCTGGCTAAAGGCGCACGGCCGAGACTGTCCTGGGATGACGATGTGATCGGCTCGTCACGCCAGCCATCCCACCCCGCTTGAGTTCCGCCCCCTGATGCTCCGAGATTGCCACTCACTCCTCCTCATGGTCTTTCACTCCCCTTGGGCAGAGTCTTGCTGATGAATCCCCGTCTCCATGCGGTCAGTTCGGACGCCCCAATGCCAGAGCGAAACTGCACGTGTGGAACGTGCCGGGTTCGAGCACGACTAGTCCGTCGCCGCTGCGGAAGGCGTCGGCCGGGCAGGTCATGGGCTCGGCGGCGAGGCCGCTGCGCAGCCATCGCCCGGGGAGTCCGTCGCCGGTGAAGACCTGCCAGTAGCCGAAGCCCTGCAGCGCCCGGACCTCGGCGACGGACCCGTCAGGCGCGATGAGCCGGATACGTGACGCTCCCTCGGGAGCGGTGAAGCCGTCGTCGAGCCGGGCGTAGCCGACGCGGCGCGCGCTGCTGAAGTCCTTCACTGTGGGCACGGCCTCGTATGCGATCGGAAGGAGTCGCGCGTCCGTGCGGAGCCACCCGGCGGCGTCGATCTCGAGTTCGCAGTCGTCGAGGGCGAATCCGCCCGGGGACAGCCACGGGTGGAACCCGGCTCCGAAGGGTGCGCGCGTGCGTCCGGTGTTCGTCGTGGTCAGGGTGACCGTGAGGGCGTTGGCGGTCAGTTCGTAGCGCATCCGCATCCGCAGGGGGAACGGATAGCCCGGCCGAGGCACGAGGTCCAGGAGGAACTCCGCGGCGGTCGGTGAGGCGAATACGATCGTCCACCGCTCGTGCCGGACGAGTCCGTGGATCGCGTTGTCCCGTTCGGGCTCCGACAACGGCAGGCGGTGATGTTCACCGTCGAAGTCGTAGACACCATCGCCGAGGCGGTTGGGCCACGGCGCGAGGACGGCTCCATGGCAGCCGGGAGCGAGTTCGTCGGCGCCGAATGGCACGATCACGTCACGGTCCCCGACGCTGTAGGTACGCAGGGTCGCGCCGACCTCGGTGACGACCGCCACGGCATCACCGAGGGAAAGACGAACCTGCCGTCCCGACACGACGGAATCCGGCAGCTGGGCCTCGGCGGGGATTAGGCGTGTCATGACTCTCCTTCATGGATGGGCGTCGCCAGGAACGACGACATCGGTTGTCGTGATAGCGAAATCACGTTCGGATGAGTACAGCCCTGATCCTCGTACCAGACACGACGACATGCTCATCCCCTGGTCGGGACGGCGCATGACGAGCTGCGATGATGTCAACGTGACCATGGACACCCCACGCACCGACCCCTCGGAGGACTCGCGCCCCGCCGGACGCGCCCCCCGCCGTGGCGGTATCGGCTGGAGCAGCCGCGCGACCGGGCAGGACGTGGCCGCTCTGGCCGGCGTCTCGCCTCAGACCGTGTCCCGCGTCGCGAACGGCGCCACCAACGTTCGGCCCGAGACGCGCGAACGGGTCCTGGCGGCGATGGAGAAGGTGGGGTACGCCCCGAACGCAGCGGCCCGCAACCTCCGTGCGGGACGCTCGGACCTCATCGGTCTGGTCGTCCACCACCTCACGCGCACCGGTGAGGCGCACGTGGTCGAGGGCGTGACGGCGACCGCCCACGCGCGCGGCTACTCCGTCTCCCTCGCCCTCGCGGCCAGCGGCGCCGCGGCCGACCTCAACGAGGCGATCGCGCGTCTGCAGCAGGTCGTCGCGGGCATCATCGTGGTCGGCATCGACGCCACCGACGTCGACGACCTGCGCCTCCCGCCCCGCCTGCCCACCGTGCTCGCCGACTCGCGGCCGCTGGCGATCCCCGCGGCCGGCCACGACCAGTTCAGCGGTGGCCTCGCGGCGACGGAGCATCTCCTGTCGCTCGGGCACGAGGTGGTGCACCACATCGGTGGACCCGCCGACTCGTCCTCGGCGCAGCTGCGAGCGAGCGGGTGGCGGGCAGCCCTCGACCGTGCAGGACGACCGGCCCCGGAGATCCTGCACGGCGACTGGTCGCCGGAGTCGGGCTACCGGCTCGGGCAGCAACTCGCCGCCGACCCCGGTGTGACCGCCGTCTTCGCCGCGAACGACGAGATGGCGGCGGGCCTGTACCGTGCCCTCTTCGAGGCGGGACTGCGCGTCCCCGACGACGTGTCCGTCGTGGGGTTCGACGACCTGCTCGGCCGGTTCCTGTGGCCCTCGCTGACCAGCGTGCAGCAGGACTTCTCCCACCTCGGCGAGAGCCTCATCGAGTTGCTCATGGAGCAGATCGCCTCTCCCCGCAGGGGTCCGCGCCTGACCGGTCAGCGGGTCCTCCCCTCGACGCTCATGGTCCGCGCGAGCACGGGCCCCGCTCCGGTGGGTGGGCGCCGAGGCTGAGTCGAGTGCGCTCGACTCCCCGCCCCCGGGCCGGCCCGTGACGCGGTGAACGAGTACCACCCGAGCGTCGGCGCGGAGAAGGTCAGTCGCCACCCAACTCGGCCCCGTCCGGGATGCGCAGGGGCGTCGACGTCTCGATGACGGCGTCACCGGCCACGCGCACGCCCCGCCCGAAGGTGACGTCGCCGTCGACGCGCAGGGAACGGGCGTCGCGCAACGACACCGGTGCAGGGACGCGCCGGTCGAAGTCCTCGATGAGCCTGAAGGCGTCCCCGAGCTGGATCGACGGCATGGCCCCCTGCGCCCTGAGCCGGTAGTCCTCGTCGAGCTCGAACAGGTCCGACCGCAGGAGCAGCAGGTCGGCCGTCGTCTTGACCGGCACGAACCGCTCTCGACCGACGCCGATCGCCGTCGCCCCCTCGAAGGCCTCGACCGCCGCACCCATCGCGGTCTCCATCTGGACCACACGGGGAGTGTCCTTGCAGGTGGGGTCGAGCGTCTTCTCGTTGCGGATCAGCGGCAGACCGAGCACGCCGTCACGCTCCTCCATGAGCGACTGCAGTGACGACAGCCGCACCCACAGGTTGTTCGTGTGGAAGTACGGGTGATGGTCGGTGTCGGTGAAGAAGTGCATCTCATCGGCGGTGGTCTGCGCCGTGTCGCGCAGGATGAGGCGGCCGTCACGGCGGCGGATCGCGAGGTGCCCGCCCTTGCGGTCGTTGACGGTACGGCGGCACAGCTCCGCGGCGTACGGCGCGCCCGAGGCAGCGAACCAGCCCGCGATGCGCGCGTCCGGGGCGCCGCCGAGGTTGTCGCCGTTGCCGAGAGCCAGGTACTCGAACCCCTCCGCGAGCAGTCGGGCCACGAGGCCGCTGTCGGTCAGCGCGGTGTAGACGTCGCCGTGCCCCGGCGGGCACCACTCCAGCGAAGGGTCGGCCGGCCAGGTCGCAGGCGTCAGGTCCTCCACCAGCAGCTTCGGTTCGAGGTTCTGCACGAAGCAGATCGGCAGGTCACCGACCGCGACCTCCGGGTACCGCTCGAGGAAGGCGACGGTGTCGTCGTGCGTGCGGAAGGACGTCATGAGCAGGAGCGGCAGGCGGGCGTCGTGGCGTCGCCGCGCGGCGAGCACCTGCCGGACGATGATGTCGAGAAAGGTCAGGCCGTCGCGCACCGTCAGCAGGGTCTTGGCGGCCGACAGGCCCATCGAGGTCCCGAGTCCGCCGTTGAGCTTGAGGATCGCGGTGTGCCGGATCGCCTCCTCCTCGGCCGCCGGGTCGGCGGGGAGCTCCGCGAGCAGGTCGACCTCCTCGAGCGGGGCGATGTCGGCCTCGCGGATGAAGCACTCGGCACCGGATTCGAGCTGAGCGTAGTTGCTCTCGAACACCCGGATGGCACCCGGACCCACGTCGGCGTCGAGCATCTTGCGTCGGGCTGCCTGCAGTCCGTGCTGCGTCATGACTTCCGTCCTTCCCGTGCCGTCACCGGCACGACGGTGGGGGTGCTGCTGGCGCGCACGACGAGCGTGGGCGCGATGAGGCGAGGTTCACGAAGCCCGACGACGCGGTCGTCGGGTGTCGCCACCTGTTCGAGGAGTGCGGCGACGAGGCCCTCCCCGATGGCACGGAAGTCCTGCCGCAGGCTGGTCAGAGGCGGCCAGAGGTACTCGGCGTCGACGTCGTCGAACCCCACGACGGCCACGTCCTCGGGGATACGTCGGCCGGCCTCGTGCAGCGCCCGCAGGACGCCACCGGCCATCTCGTCGTTGGCGACGAAGATCGCCTCCACGCCCGCGTCGGCCGCCAGCTGCCGACCGGCGAGGTACCCGGACTCGGCGCTCCAGTCCCCGTGCAGCGGCGTGGGGATCTCGCGACCCGCCGCGAGCAGCACCTGACACCAGGAGTCGAGGCGTTGACGCGACTGCAGCGACGTCTCGGGTCCCGCGACCAGGTGCACCGTGCGGGCGCCTCCCGCGAGGAGGTGCTCCACGGCGAGGCGAGCCCCCTCGGCCTGATCGCACCCGACGGTCGGGACGGACAGCCCTCGCGAGTCGGCGATGACGACGGGCAGGTTGGCGGGCAGCCGCAGGTGGTTGACCGCGACCGTCTCCAGGCCGAGCACCACCAGCCCGGCGACACCGGCACGGGCTCCGACCATGGCCCGGTTGAGGCTCTCCGCGGATCCGTCGGCCGCGGTCGTGAGCACCACGTCGTAGCCGCGTGCCCGAGCCGTCGAGCAGATCGCGTCGATGATGTGCGCCTCACCGGTGCGGGAGAGCTGAAAAGCGATGAGTCCCAGGTTCGTCGACCGACCGGTCCGCAGGGCCCGGGCTGCGGCGTTGGGTGCGTAGCCGAGCCGCGCCATGGCGTCGAGGACCCGTTCGCGCGTCTCGGGCAGCACGTTGTCGAGTCCGTTGGCCACGCGTGAGACCGTCTGCGGGGAGACCCCGGCCAGAGCGGCCACCTCCTTGGCCGTGGCGCGTCGTCCCCACCCGAGGTCGCCGCGTGGAGCCGAGGTGGACACCTCGCTCACCGGAGACGCCCCCCCGCAGCTGACGCCCGCACCTGGTGGACCTGGGGTTCCGGCAGCCCGCGACGCCGGGCGAGCTCACGGACGCCTTCGGCGATCGCGGCCACCTGGCGCTCCGGCGCCACCACGACGACGCTGCCACCGAACCCGCCGCCGGTCATCCGGGCGCCGGACGCGCCGGCGGCCATGGCCGCCTCGACGACCGTGTCCAGCTCGGCGACGGACACCTCGAAGTCGTCGCGGAGCGACGCGTGCGACTCGACCATCAGACGCCCGGCCGTGGCGATGTCCCCGGCCTCCAGGGCCGTGACGAACTCCTGCACCCGCCAGATCTCCGTGAGCACGTGCCGCGTGCGGGACCGGAGGGTCCCCTCCGGGAGACCGTCGAGGACCGCGTCGAGGTCGACGACCGACGTCGTGTCGGCCACCTCTCGCAGGGACCCCACACCGAGGAGCGACGCCGCCTCCTCGCACGAGGCACGACGGTCGGCGTACTGCCCGTCCCCCAACTGGTGGGAGGCGTGGGTGTCGATCGCGAGGATCGCGTGGCCCTGCTCGTCGAAGGGGAGCTTCACCTGGTGCGCTGCACCGTCCGCACAGTCGAGGAGCAGGGCGTGGGCGTCACCGGCCCGCAGGGAGGCGGCCTGGTCGAGACCGCCCGTCGGGGCGCCGGCGACGAGGTTCTCCGCGCGCGTGCAGAGCGCCGCGAGGCGGGCACGGTCGGCGTCGTCCCCCGAGAACGGTCGGCCCGCGAGTTCGGCCAACCCCAGCGCCATCGAGCACTCCACCGCCGCGGAGGAGGACAACCCTGCTCCGACCGGGACGCACGAGGTGATCGCGGCATCGAAACCACCGACGTCGAGGCCGTCCTCCCGCAGCACCCACGCCGGACCGGCGGCGTAGGCGACCCACCCCTCGACACCGCCGGGGGCGATGTCCTCGATCCGCCCCTCCCAGACCTCGACACCCTCGAAGTCCGAGACGATCCGGATGCGGCCGTCCTCGGCCGGGCTCAGCGCCACGTACGTCTGGTGGGGCAGCGCGATGGGCAGGCACAGCCCGCCGTTGTAGTCGACGTGGTCGCCGATGAGGTTGACGCGACCGGGCGACGCCCACACCCCCGCGGGGTCCGTTCCGAACGTGCGCGTGAACAGCTCCACCGCGGAGCTGATCCCCTCCTGCGGTGTCCAAGCCGTGACCCGCTGACTCGTGGTCGTCACTGACCGTTCCTCTCTCTGGGCACGCCCCGGGGTCGACCGACCCCGAGCGACGACGCGTTAGCGCGAACATCTCACGTCCATGATTGCGCTAACACTGATGTGACGCAACCCCTTGACAGGCGTAAAGGTCGCCAGCATGATCGGGCTCATCGCCAAATAGTTACGCAAACATTCGAGCCATAAAGGAACGCCAATGACGCTGCTTCCGAGCCATCACCGGACCCTGTCCGTCCTCCACGAGAACACGCTCCCGGCGCGGTCCTACTACATCCCCGCCGGTGCCCCGGTGGTCGACGTCGTCACCGCTCGCGAGGAGTCCGACCGCGTGCAGCTGCTGTCCGGGACGTGGCGCATGCGCTACGCCGCCGACGTGCGCGACCTCGACGAGACGTTCGTCACCGAGGCCGGCGAGCTGGACGGCTTCGAGGACACGCCGGTCCCCGGCATCTGGCAGGCCGCCGGCCACGACGCCCACCAGTACACGAACATCCGCTACCCCATCCCGCTGGACCCGCCGCACATCCCCGCCGAGAACCCGTGCGCCGCGTACACCCTCGACTTCGACCACAGCGCGGACGAGAGCCTGCCGAGCCACACCCTGTCGTTCGACGGCGTCGACTCCTGCTTCTACGTGTGGCTCAACGGCGCGTACGTCGGCTACAGCCAGGTGACGCACGCCACGAGCGAGTTCGACGTCACGCCGCACCTGCGCAGTGGACGCAACCACCTGGCCGTCCTCGTCTTCAAGTGGTGCGACGGCACGTACCTGGAGGACCAGGACAAGTTCCGCACCAGCGGCATCATCCGGGACGTCTACCTGCTCTCCCGTCCCGCCGCGGTGCTCTACGACTACTTCACGACCACCCACCTGGAGGCCGACGGCTCGGCCCGGGTCGAGGTCCGAGGCGCCTTCCGCGGTGGCGAGGTGCCCACCACCCTCACGCTCACCGCCCCCGACGGCACGGATGTCGCCACCGCCGCGATGGAGCCCGTCGACGGTCTGGGCGAGTTCACGCACCGCGCCACGCTCACCGTCGCGGAACCGCTGCTGTGGACCGCCGAGACGCCCACCCTCTACCGACTCGTCATCGAGACCCCGGGCGAGGTCGTCACCGACGAGGTCGGCCTCCGTGAGGTGACGATCGAGGACGTCGTGCTCAAGGTCAACGGTCGGCCGGTCACCCTGCGCGGCGTCAACCGTCACGACACCGACCCGGTCACCGGCCCCGTGGTCGACCTCGACCACATGCGCCGTGACCTGATGCTCATGAAGCAGCACAACATCAACGCGGTCCGCAGCGCCCACTACCCCAACGACCCGCGCTTCTACCAGCTCTGCGACCGGTACGGCCTGTTCGTCATGTCCGAGGCCGACAACGAGAGCCACGGCACCCAGCTCCAGCAGCTCGCGGACGAGTCCTGGGACAACGTCGTCGAGCACTGGAACAAGCCCATCGCGGAGAACCCCGACTGGACGGAGTCCATCGTCGACCGCGTCGAACTCTGCGTGCGTCGCGAGAAGAACCGGCCGTCGATCATCTCCTGGTCGGCCGGCAACGAGGGCGCCTACGGGTGCACGTTCGAGACGGCCCTGGCCTGGATGAAGAGCTACGACCCCAGCCGCGTGAGCCAGTACGAGAGCGCCTACTACCGCAGCTCGGACCGCACGTACGACTACTCGCACATCGACCTCTACAGCCGCATGTACCCGGCCCTGGACGAGATCCACGCCTACCTCGACAAGAACCCGGACAAGCCGTTCCTGCTCGTCGAGTACTGCCACGCGATGGGCAACGGCCCCGGCGACTTCGAGGCGTACTGGCAGCTCATCCACGCCGATCCGCGCATGTGCGGCGGGTTCGTGTGGGAGTGGGCGGACCACGCGGTCCAGGCCGGCACCGGCCCCGACGGACGCCCGCGGTTCCTCTACGGCGGCGACTTCGGCGAGAGCATCCACGACGGCAACTTCTGCGTCGACGGTCTCCTCACGCCCGACCGTCGCCCCCACGTCGGGCTGCTGGAGCTCAAGAACGTCCAGCGTCCCGCCCGCGTCGTCTCCTACGACCAGGACACCGGCGCCCTGCGGCTGCGCAACGACCTCGACTTCACCGACCTCGCCGGTCACCTCGACGTCACGTGGGAGCTCGCCCGTGACGGCGTCGTCGTCGACTCGGGCATGCTGGACCTGCCCGGGTCCGTCGCCCCGCACGAGGTGGCCGACCTCACCCTGGACGTCGACGTGCCCGAGAACGGACGCTGCCACCTGCGTCTCCAGTACGGGCTCCACGCCGGCGACGGGCTGCTCGAGGCCGGGCACGACCTGGGCTTCGACGAGATCTCACTCGAGACCCCCGACCCGCGCAACGGCGAGGCGGTCGCCCTCGTCGGTGCTTCCGCCACCGGTGCCGCCCCCTCCGCATCCGAGGACGACCGTCGGATTGTCGTCACCGGCGACGGATTCCGATACGCGTTCTCGGTCGACACTGGCCTGCCGGAGTCGCTGGAGGTCGGCGGGCGAGACCTGCTGTCCCGTCCCACCGAGGTCAACGTGTGGCGAGCCCCCACGGACAACGACATGTACGTCGCCCCCGCGTGGCGCCGCGCGCACTACGACGCAGCGGCCGCCCGCGCCTACTCGCACGAGATCCCGCCGAACGACGGAACCGCTCGCGTCGATCTGACCTTCGACATGGCGGTCGTCGCCCCCACTGTGCAGCCCATCCTGCGGATGCGGACCCGGTGGTCCGTCGACGCGCTCGGGCGGCTGCACATGTCCATGGACGCCCGGCGCACCCCCGGCTTCCCGGCGCTGCCGCGGCTCGGCCTGCGTCTCTTCCTCGACGCGGCGTTCGACCAGGTCACCTACACCGGCATGGGCCCCCACGAGAACTACTCCGACAAGCACCAATCTGCCTGGCACGGACGGTTCGTCGACGACGTGCGCGGTCTCTTCACCGACTACATCCGGCCGCAGGAGAACGGCAGCCGTCACGACTGCGACCTCGTGACCCTCTCCGATGGCCACACCGAGCTCAACGTCGTGGCGGCCACGCCGTTCTCGTTCAACGCCTCCCGCTACACGCAGGAGGAGCTCACCGCCACCACGCACGACGTGGACCTGGCTGAGAGCGACGACGTCGTCCTGTGCATCGACCACGCCCACGCCGGCGTCGGCTCGAACAGCTGCGGCCCCGTCCTCGACCCGGCCCACCGCGTCGACGCCGAGTCCTACCTCCTGGACTTCACCTTCATCCCCACCACCCACTGACCGCGACAGCGGCACCCCGAGAGGCAAGCGTCATGACCGTGACAGCGGCACCCCAGAAGACCTACCTGAACTGGGGAAACAAGATCGGCTACGGATCGGGCGACGTCGCAGGAAACGTCGTCTACGCGTTCCTGTCTGCCTTCCTGATGATCTATCTGACGGATCAGATGGGGCTCAACGCGGGCGTCATCGGCACGCTGATGATGATCGCCCAGATGTTCAACGGCGTCACCGACATCGCGTTCGGCGCCCTGCTGGACCGCACGCGCAGCCGGATGGGCAAGGCACGCCCGTGGATGCTGTGGGGTTACGTCGGCTGCGCCGTCACCCTCGTGGCGAGCTTCGCCATCCCCGCGTCCCTCTCCGAGACGATGCAGTACGTCTGGTTCTTCATCGCCTATTCGCTGCTCAACTCGGTGTTCTTCACGGCCAACAACATCGCCTACGGCGCGCTCACCGCGCTCATCACGAAGAACGCCGCCGAGCGCGTTCAGATGGGCTCGATCCGGTTCATGTTCGCCTTCACCACGAGCATGCTCATCCAGACCTTCACAGTGAGGGGCGTCCAAGCCCTCGGTGGTGGCGCCGAAGGGTGGCGCTGGATCGCGATCATCTACGCGATCATCGGCCTCGTCGTAAACACGATCTCGGTCTTCTCCGTCAAGGAGCTCTCCGCGGAGGAGCTCGCCGAAGGCATCGACGAGAAGGCTGCGGCTGCAGCCAACTACACCTTCAAGGAAGGCGCCCGCATCCTGCTGGGCAACAAGTACTACATGGAGATCCTGCTCATCTACCTGATCCAGCAGATCTACACGGCCACCATCAACATGGGCATCTACTTCATGACGTGGGTGTTGCTCGACGCGAACCTGCTGGGCGTGTTCTCGTGGGCGATCAACATCCCGATGATCATCGGTCTGCTCTTCACCCCGATCCTCGTTTCCCGATTCGCGGGGATGTACAAGATCAACTCCGTCGGATATGTCATCGCGACGATCGGTCGCCTCGGTGTCGTGGCCGCGGCCTACATGCACAGCATCCCGCTCATGCTGGCCTTCTCAGCCCTCGCCTCCCTGGGTATGAGCCCCCTGCAGGGCACGCTCAACGCCCTCATCGCCGAGGCCTCGGACTACTCGTTCCTCCGCAGCGGAAAGCGCATCGACGGGATGATGTTCTCCTGCACCACTCTCGGCGTGAAGATCGGTGGCGGCATCGGCACGGCCCTCGCCGGATGGCTCCTCGCGGCCGGCGGTTACGACGGCAGCGCCGCGACGCAGTCGCCTGCGGCGATCACCATGCTGTACCTGATGTACCTGTGGATCCCCGCGGTCGCGAGTGCTCTCATCTGGCTCATCCTCACTCGGTTGAACGTCGAGCAGGCGAACCGCAAGCTCCGCGCGCAGCTCATCGCGGCATGATCACCCTCGGCATCGACGTCGGCGGCAGCGGCGTCAAGGGCGCTCCGGTCGACCTGTCCACCGGAGAGTTGACTTCCCCCACCCTGCTGTTCCCGACCCCGCGACCCGCCACTCCCGAGGCCGTCACCGAGGCGGTCGTCAAGATCGTCGACGGGTTCGCTGACAGCCACGGCGACGCACCCGTCGGCGTCACCCTCCCCGGTGTCATCCGCGCCGGTGTCATGCGCACGGCCGCCAACCTCGACGAATCCTTCGTCGGATGCGACATCCACGCCCTCGTGGAGGACCGCGTGGGACGTCCTGTCACGGTGCTCAACGACGCAGACGCCGCCGGCATCGGCGAGGAACGGTACGGCGCGGCGCGCGGGGTCGGCGGCACGGTCCTCGTGGTCACTCTCGGAACCGGCATCGGAACGGCACTGCTCGTCGACGGTGTGCTCGTGCCGAACATCGAGTTCGGGCACATGGAGATCGACGGACACGACGCAGAGACCCGAGCCGCCGCGTCTGTGCGCGACCGCGAGCAATTGGGCTGGGTGCAGTACGCCGAGCGGCTCCAGCGCTTCCTCACGGAGATCGAGAAGTTGTTCAACCCGGACCTCATCGTCGTCGGTGGCGGTGTAAGCGCGAACGCCGACCACTTTCTGCCTCTACTGAGGCTCGACGCCCCGATCGTCCCCGCGACCTTGCACAACAAGGCGGGAATCGTCGGTGCTGCCGCCTTTGCCGTTACGGCTGCTCCCGTCGTCAGCAGCTGACCGCTGCAAGCGCACGGAGGGGCTGGCGCCATCCTTTGGGAGGCGCCAGCCCCTCTGCGTAGCCGGAACCTGTTTCTGAGAGCAAACGGCCTCATGACGGGGAGCTGGCTCCGGCGTACGCCAAGGCTCCGGAGTTGCGTCCTGCTGTTCCGGCAAGCTGTATGAAGGCCTCATTCAGAGCCCCACCACGAGGGAGTCAACTGCGCAGCGAAGTCCTTACCCGACACGTGCCCGACAGTCGTTTCCAACCGGTCGGCCATGAACTCCTTCGTGGTCATTCTCCTTCAGAACGGACCGATCGCCACGCAGACTGCCTGGCACCCTCGTCCTCTGCCGTAGGAGTAGTCCCTTCGCCACCACGTGAGAAGAGGTAGTCACCACAGGACTACCCGAATGGCTCGCCAGCGTCACTCCGGATTCTACGGTCGAGTGACAAGACCAGGCGAGCGCCCGCCTCGCTCCTCCAACCGCGCCCAGGGACTGCTGAAGGTTCGGTTTTGCCGGGTGTAGCGCCAGCAATGAGGCGTCGCCGGCTCCGGTGGCGCAGCAGGTGAGCGCTGACGTGACACCGTCTGAGACGCCCACCTCCACCCCTGCTGCGACGCCGACCGTGAGCGAAACCCGGCCCCGGTTGAGGCGTCGAGCGGGCCCGCACCGCCCCTGAAACGCAAGCCGCGGCGGTAGAGCAGTCCGCAGCTCGGGTTGGGCAGCCGGCCGTCACGGTTGAGCAGCCGCAGGATGCTGCCCCGGCAGCGCAGCAGCCGGCAGCGCCGCAGTATCAGGCGCCGGTGCCGCAGCAGCCTCAACATCAGGCACCCGTTCAGCCGGCACCCCAGTCGCAGCATCAGGCGCCGGTTCAGCAGCCCGTTCAGCCGGCGCCGCAGCCGCAGTACACGCAGCCCGTGCAGGCGCCCGCACCGGTCCCGGCCGTTCCTGGATCGCACTGGACGACCGTGCCCGGCTCGGGTGATCGCTGCAAGTACGGCAGTAGCCAAGCGACTGAGTGTCACTAGCCCGTAGGGATGAGCGACGGCCCCAGACTGTGCCAGTCCGGGGCCGGTTCGTCTGCGTGACGTGATCAGTGCTGAACCCGGACCAGTTTCAGGGCTAGAGGTTTCATTGCGGCGGGAATGCCGGCGGCGGCCAGCCCGGGGTGCGCGCGTGATCCGCGGAAGAGGGCTGTTTGCCTCTGCGGTCAGCCACCGCCTGCGAACACGACGCCGAGACCCCGAAAGCCGCAGCCCCTGCCCAGTACTGGCAGCCGGCTCACGCTACCGCGCGACGCGAGCGATATCAGCGTGGAACGTCTGAGCAAAGCCTTGGGCCTGATACTGGTTGAATCGCCACGGGATGTCCGGAGGCTCCGAACTTTGGGACGGCTGGGGTTATGCCGGGCAGCGTGAGTAGGCGCTACCCGGCTGAGTTGAGAACACGGGCGGCGCGGATGTTTCACGAGACTCGCCCGGCCCATGGGGGTGGCTGGCCGGCTGTGGTCAAGGTTGCTGAGCTGGTCGGGGTTTCGACCCCAGAGACTGTGCGCCGGTGGGGCCGTCAGGCCGAGATCGATGAGACATCTCCCGGATCAGACGCTAAGGTTCCAGGGCTAGCGGCGAGACAGCGACGATGTCCGACTCGAGCGGCGAACCGAGGGAGGCCACGGATGGACGACAGCTTGTTCGGACGGATCTCCTCCCTGGCCGAGCAAACCCCTGCCGATCGCAAACTTGCTGCGTATAT
Source organism: Nigerium massiliense (assembly GCF_000826085.1). Classification (GTDB taxonomy): domain Bacteria; phylum Actinomycetota; class Actinomycetes; order Propionibacteriales; family Propionibacteriaceae; genus Propioniciclava; species Propioniciclava massiliense. The sequence continues at coordinate 1,533,301 of NZ_CCYM01000003.1, forward strand.
GGAGGGGTCGTTTCCTGACGTCGCGCTCGAGAATCTGGCCACCATTGCGGAGGCGAATCAACTCAGTGCCGCTTCCGTCACCCGGTTCGTGCGCAAGCTTGGCTATACCGATTTCAAGGACTTTTCCGCAGCTGTGAGGCGAGAGGTCGCCGCAAATTATGATCGACCGTTGCAGCGGGGGATTGAGCCCATCCCGCAGCAGGCTGGGGGCGAGGTTACCCGACATCTGCGTCGCAGCATTGACGATATTGAGCGGACGTTGAGCACGATTTCCTTAGACCAGTTCGCCGATGTCGCCGCGCTGCTTGGTGACGAGAGCAGGCCGCTCTTTCTGGGCTCGACTGCCACGGGACGGAGCCTGGTTCAATACTTTTACCTGCTCTCTTGCTACGTGCGCACTGGGGTACACCTCCTGCCGGGGGCGGATATGATGGCGCACGAGCTCGTCGATCTTTCCTCGGAGTCTGTCCTTTTTGCCACGGCCTTCGACCGGCACCCCAAGGCGCTTGATACGAGCCTCCGTCTCGCACACTCCATCGGCGCCACCACGATATTGCTCACCAATCGCTCCGCCAGTCCGCTCCGGCGTTACTGCGACTACGTCCTGATGGTCTATGCCGACCCAACCCCGCTGTTCAAAAGCCGCGCCACCATGCTGCTGGTCCTCGAGTCCCTCCTTATCGCCATGGAGAGGCAGGCTCCCGCGCGGACGCTGGAACGAACAGAGCGACTGGAACAGATCGTGCAGGAACTGGGGCTCCTCAATCTGCCACGGAAGTAGCACCGCGCAGGGCGACCACCCAGGAGCGCGCCCCGAGCAGGACTATTGGGTCGTGACTGCTATCCGGAATGCGCCTGGCGTCATGACTGGTTCCTCTGGTGCTGTGCGGCGTCGCGCGCAAGCTTTGCCGAAAGCCCGGAGGCCGAGGATGGCTCGGATAAAGCATGAAAATCTACCCCGCTTAGGGGGGCTGCCTCGGGCCGTGTGGCGATAAAGTCCTCCAAAGTGACACCGGATTCCCGATGGACCTGGGCGAATTCTTGGAGCAAGTCATGCGCTACATCGCGCCCGATGATGGGGGCAAGCTCCATCATGATGCTCTCCGTGAGGAGGAGCACCCCCTCCGCATTGAGATTCCGCTGAAGCGCGGCTTCGTCGAAGCGGACCCGGGGCAGCAACTCGAGCATGTGGGCGCAGGACCCTTCCACGGCCACGAAGAGTTGGGGAATCAGGTCGCGTTGTACCTCGGAGAGCCGGTGGTCTCGCTCGAGAGAGGCAGGTGGCTGCATCAAAATCGTGGCCGCCATTCCCGCAGCCAGACGCCCCCCAACCTCAATCTTCATCGTGGCGAACGGGTTGACCTTTTGTGGCATCGTCGACGACCCGGAGCTGTGGCGGTCCGTATCCTCCCGGGCCTCGCCGAAGTCCGTACGCTGCATGTCAAAGAGGTCCTCAGCAAGTTTGGCCAGAGACTGACCCCAGATCGCCACCGTGCACGCCAACTCGCTCATAGTGTCGTTGGACGCATGCCAGGGCTGGTATTCGTAACGAAGGCCTAACGCAGCGGCGAGGTGGTCGGCGACGCGCGGACCCGCCTCACCGAGTGACGCGTAGGTTCCTGCCGCACCTGAGAACTGGATCCGTTCTGTCCGTAAGCGCATTCCGGCGAGGCGTTCCCGGTTGCGCTCAATTTCCGCCAGCCATCGGGCAAAGCGTGTCCCCAGGGTCGTGGGCAAGGCATGCTGCCCGTTCGTGCGGGCGACGGCGGGGGTGGTCGCATAACGCTCGGCAAGGTCAGCGACAGCATCTGCCAAGGCATCCGCTTCGGCGATGAGCAATTCTGTTCCGCCCCGGATTTGGAGCGCGCGGGCGGTGTCTAAAATGTCCTGGGTCGTCGCTCCGTAGTGAATCCATGCCCGGCCTCCTTCTGAGACCTCAGCACGCAGCGCGTCGAGCACTCCGACAAGAGGATTTCCTACCTGCCCCTGTGCCAGCCGTTGCATAAAAGCGTCCGACAAGGCGGCCGCGCCGATTTCATCTGCAGCCTTGTGAGGGATAAGTCCGAGCTCCGCTTCCACCCCGGCAAGGGCGCGTTCCACCTCCACGATAGCTTCGAGAAGCGCCCGCTCATCCCACAGCGCTTCCATGGTGGGCGTGGTGTAGGCCCGTTTGTAGATCATTGAATTCAAGCTACCAACCGGCATGGTTGTCTTTATCTCGTCTCTCGTTTGCGCTTTTACAGCAGGACCAAGCTGCTAATGGTCATGACGACAGCTCCAACAAGCATCGGTAGGGCTGTCCGCCGTACAATATCGAGCGGATTAATCCCGACTCCGGCGGCTACCGCGATCACAGCGCCACTCACCGGCGACATGGAGCGCAGTAACCCGCTAGCGAATTCCATGGGCGTGATGATCGCGGGTGCTGATGCGCCGAGCCCCTTGGCCAGGTCCGGCACAAGCCCCGCGAAAGCAGAGAAAGCACCGACGCCAGAACCGGTGAGGAAGGTCACCAGCCCGACGATCGCCGTAAAGAGCACCGTCATGATCACTGCCCCCGCACCGACCCGCTTGCCCGCATCCACGAGCAGGTCGATGACTCCCGTGGAGGTAAGTCCCTGCGCAAAGATCTGTGCCGCAATGACGAGCGCGACGACGCTTCCGAACATCTTGCCCATGCCCGTGAAAAGAGTGGCGGCCGCATCCGTCGCCTGGCGAAGTGATCGGTGCCGCACCACCTCGCAGAGCATCGCGAGGAGCCATACGGCGACGAAGGCGCCGACGGTCGACAGCTCGATCTGTTTGTTGACAAGCGGGCTGAAAGTGATCAGCAGAGCAATGGGCAGGATTAGGAATAAGCCATACAGCCGTGGGCCGGGGGTCGTCGCTGTATCTGCTGCAACCTCGATCTGCCCGTAGGTTTCCAGACTCCGGCGATCGTAATGCCGTTGAACGAAAAGGTGTGTCAGCGCGATGGCAATGGCGGTCGGGATGGCAACGATGAGCTGGTTATGCACGAAGTACACCACGGGAGAGAGCCCGACCGTCTTTGCGGCTAGGACAGATGTGCCTGACGCCGGTCCCATGGGAAGCGCTGACGCGGTCACGATTACCGCGCCAGCGGCTGCCGGGGTCACTCGAGCCGCCGTGAGCACGGGAACCACCAGCACCAGGAGCAGAATGGCCAGGCCTGCCGCGCTAGGAATGAACATGAAGAGGACGGCACCGAGCAGGTAGGTCGCGACGAGAAGGACGTAGGGATATTTAATCTTCGCAATTGGCGTTGCGACCATCTCCACCAGCGCTCGTGACGCCCCGATCTTATTCATATAGGCGGAGAAACCGCCGGCGGCCATGATGATGAGCCCGACGCCCGTGAGTTGGGACCCAGCCACGCTCTCAAACATGGTGATCACGTCAAGCCACCTGGAGCCGGACGTCTCCTTCTTGCCCAAGATGTCGAACCCAGGCCGCAGCGCGGTCGAGGTGAGCGCGAGCAAGAGACCCACGAGGAGCAGCACAATGGCGGGCTTGTAGCCCTTGATCAAGAAATACCCGGCCGCAACGGTGGCAGCCGCGGCCACACCGGCTAGCACGATGGACATGGAGACCCACTTTCTAGCCCGACCACGTCGCCCTTGACAGTAAACTAACCCTATGGGTGGTCGAGTGTTGCTAGGCTAACACAGTGAATCGTTCCGGGATGCCCGGAGACTCCGAACCTTGGGAAGGTTGGAGTCATGCAAAGCAACACGAGCCGCCGCTCGTTCTGGACGTACTGGGGCAGGCGATCTGGACTCATCAACGCGAAGGTCCCGACCTGATCGGGGCGATGGATCATTCGGGCCGAGGCAGCCAAGGCGGATTCAAGTGGTCGTCGCAACACCTCGTGGTCTGGGAGGTGTTGCATGGTTCGTCGTCACCAGGCTGCCGATCGGGCGGTTCGGCCGAAGCTTCGTTCGCCGGGGCATCCGAAGTTTCAGCGTCATGTCGAGGTGGTGTTCTGGGAGCGGATCGCCGCGGGGCTGTTGCCGGAGCAGGCCAGTGCGGTCGCCGGGGTGGCTCCAGCTGTGGGCGCTCGGTGGTTCCGCAACGCTGGGGGGATGCCGCCGTTCGACATCAAGCACAAGCCCAGCGGGCGCTACCTGTCTTTGGCTGAACGTGAGGAGATCGCCATTGCGAAAGCACAGGGCAAGGGTGTCCGTCAGATCGCTCGAGAGATCGGTCGGGATCCTGGAACGATCTCGCGGGAGTTACGCCGAAATGTTGCCACTCGAGGGCACGTTCACGAGTACCGGGCTTTGGTGGCGCAGTGGAAAGCGGACCTGGCGGCCAAGAGACCCAAGACCGCGAAATTGGTGGCGAATCCGCGACTGCACGCCTACGTGCAGGAGCGTCTGGCCGGGAAGGTCCACCGGCCCGACGGTGTCATCGTCGATGGGCCGACACCACCGCGGTTCACCGGACGGAACAAGCCGCACCGGGCCGATCGGCCGTGGACGTTGGCGTGGAGTCCGGAGCAGATCGCACACCGGCTGCCGTTGGACTTCCCCGATGATGAGTCCATGAGGATCAGCCACGAGGCGATCTACCAGTCGCTCTACATCCAAGGCCGCGGGGCGCTCAAGCGCGAACTCGTGTGGTGCCTACGGACGGGGCGAGCCTTACGCGTCCCGCGGGAACGCTCCCGCCGCAAGGCCTGGGCGCACGTCAGGCCGGACACGCTCATCAGTCAGCGGCCACCCGAGGCCGATGATCGTGCCGTACCCGGGCACTGGGAAGGCGATCTGCTGATCGGCCTGGAAAGGTCGGCCATCGGGACCGTTGTGGAACGCACGACGAGGTACACCAAGCTCGTGCATCTTCCCCGTGAAGCGGGATACCGCCACAAGCAGTCCATCAAGAACGGACCGGCATTGGCAGGATATGGCGCACTGACGATGAAGAATGCTCTGGTAAACACGATGTCCGACCTGCCGCCCGAGTTGGCGCGCTCACTGACGTGGGACCGCGGCAAAGAGATGTCAGCCCACGCGCTATTCAAAGTCGAAACGGGAATCCCCGTCTACTTCGCCGATCCGCACGCCCCCTGGCAGCGCGGCACGAACGAGAACACCAACGGCCTGCTGCGCCAGTACTTCCCCAAGGGCACCGACCTGTCCCGCTGGAGTGGCGACGACCTGGCCGCGGTCGCCCACGCGCTGAACACTCGACCCCGCAAGACACTCGGATGGCGAACCCCCGCCGAGGCCTACAACGAACAGCTACTGTCACTCCAACAAGCAGGTGTTGCAACGACCGGTTGAACCCAGTCAATACGTTTCCCTGGCGTACTCTGACGCGCTGATCACTGCCGGGGTCACCGCATCGGTCGGCTCGGTCGGCGATTCGTATGACAACGCCCTGGCAGAGACCGTCAACGGCTTGTTCAAGGCCGAGCTGATCCACTCCCAGCGGATCTGGGAGTCCACCCAGGCGGTCGAGATCGCCACCATGGGCTGGGTCCACTGGTGGAACACCGAGCGTTTGCACGAAGCGCTCGGCTACCGCACCCCCGCGGAAGTCGAGGCGTCCTACACTCAACCCCACGACGACCGCGCCCGCGCCCGTCTAACCACGGAACGAAACCCAGGGCGCTTCAACAACGCATGCATCCGGTGGAACCGCTCCTGGTATTTCCCCTCGACGCTCAGCGCAACCAGCTCATCCAACCACGGCATCAACATCCCCGCCCGGTCTTCGCCCAGACGAAGGATCTGCGCCGGTTCGGAGTAGACCTGCTCGACCATGCCGGCCGCGTCGAACCTGTCGGTCAGGATCGCGGCATGCTGCCAAAAGAACTGATCCACCACATAGTCGGCATCGAGATAGAGCGTGGTCACCGTAATGTGGCCCTCCGGCTCAGAGCCACAGAGCACGTTCGACCCGAGCAACACCAGGTCGCCGGACGAGACAGGGCGCTCCCCGAATTCGCTGAGCAGGACCGCGCTGCCGTCGCGGACGACGATGAGCTTCACGCAGTCGTACGCGATTGGTGCGAGCGGCCGATGGATTGTACGTGTGCTCGCGGTGATCGGTGCGAATCTTTCGCCGGATGTCTGGGCTCGGTCAGGCCGGTTCATGATCTGCGGATGCGGTCGTGCTGGTGGCGCGTGCGTCGACGAAGCGACATCCCGTGATGAGCCCGCTCAGCCCGCGAGGAGTGACGCATGTGGTGACGGCGGCAGCGAACGCGATCACGGGGACGAGCAGCAGCCAGGGAATTCCGAGGGCCACGAAGATGATGCTGCTGCCCTGTACCGCGATGGCCCGGGCGACGAGTCGCCAGCGTGCCCGGTTGTGAGCGGCCGGCGTGAGATACACGGTGCGTTGCCCGAGAGATGCGCCGGTGCCGATGATCGCGGGGACGAGGACGACGAGGAGGGCGGTCGCTGCGGCTCCGGTGAAGATCCAGCGTTCGAGATCGAGAAGCTGGTCGGCGGTGAGGTCGTGTCCGGTGCCGCCCTGGCCGAGTGCATAGATGGTGGAGGCGATGGTGCCGCCGATGACGACGGCGAGGGCGAGGTACCAGAAGTCGAGCAGCATCCCCAGAAGCCGTCTGCCTCGGCTGACGGGACGTGCCTGCTCGCGCTGGGTCAGGAGGTGAGTCTTCGTGGACAGCAGGCGTGGCGTGAGCCTTTCGATCGCAATGCCGATGGCAGCGCCGGCGGTGTTGGTGAACAGGTCGGTGATGTCGGCGAACCGGTACGAGCAGGGCGCGAGCCCCCAGTTTCCGGTGAGCTGGGTGAGTTCGATGAGCAGCGACGTGGCGAAGGCGGCGATCAGGACGATGCCGCGAGGCAGCTCGAACACGCGGCGCACGATGAGTCCGAACGGGATGAACAGCACCATGTTCAGCGCGAACTCCCACACGACCCAGTCGCTGATCACCGCCGTGAGGCCGCCTGTGCGGGCGACGTCGATGACTTCTCTGGGGAATCGGAGCGGGTCGAGAAGCGGATGGGTGGCGTGCGCGGCGCAGTAGCCGGGTGTGAAGTCGGGAAGCGGGAAGACGGTGAAGGCGACGATCGCGGCGGCGTAGATGAATCCGGCCGTCGTCCATAGCATCCGCAGCGCGTCGAAGCGCCCGTATCGGCGGTACTGCCACACCACCAGGGGCAGGAACAGCACCGCCGACACGGCGAGCCCGACCAGGATCGAGCCGGTCACTTGCGACGTCACGGGCGTGCTCCTTGCAATCCGGGTCGGGCTGGGTCAGGAGCCGAAGACGAGGCTCTTGATGTAGTCGATGACCTCGTGGAGTTCGTCGTAGTCGCGGATGGCGGGGTCGGCGACGATGACGTTCCAGACGGTGGCGACCCCGGCGAGGAGCGCGAAGGCGACGACCGAGAGGATGATCCCGGTGACGGCGAGACCGGTGCCGTGGGTGGCGCCGCGCAGATCCGACCACGCGACGATGATCCCGGCCCCGGCGATGATCGCAGGCAGGAACCCGACGTACGGGATGAGCAGCAGCAGCGGGGCGCTGAACATCGCGCCGGCGGCGAGCACCAGGGAGAGGACGCCTTTGCCGGCGGCGGACTTCGCTGGCGCTCCCGGCGCGGCGGTGTTGTTCTGGTAGACGTGCACCGGCGGGGTGCCCTGCGGAGGATTCTGGTCGGACATGATGTCTCCTTTCACGAGGACGAGCAGGGGGTCAGATGCGGGTGTCACGGCGGTCGAGGGCCATGGTGGTGACCGCCAAGATCAGGACGGTGAGGGTGGCGGTGGCGGCGAGGATCGCGGTGATGTCGCTGCCGGTGATCGTGCCGGTGTCGACGAACGACCCGGTGCCCAGCAGCGCTGCGCGAGTCGCGACGGCGTAGGGCGAGACGAGCGCGGCGTTGCCGAACGCCATGAGGGCGCCGGTGGAGATCCCGGAGGCGACCAGCGCGATCGAGATCGGGGCGGCGAACGAGCGCAGGAACATCGACAGCGCTGACTGGAGCGCCGCTGCCGGGATCGTGGCCAGGATCAGCACTGCGGTGACGGTGAGGTATTCGCCGGGGAGCATGCCAGGCAGCCCGAACGCAACTTTGCCGATCAGGATGACGGCGGCCAGGAGGACGAGCTGCATGAGCGCGGTCAACCCGGCGACGACGGCCGCTTTCGCGGTGACGATGCGAAGGGACGCGACCGGCCCGCTCATGAGGGCGTTCCAGTTGCTGCCGCGGTGCTCGACCCGCCACACCAGGGAGCCGAGGATCGCGATCCCGATCGCGAGGGGGAACAGGCCGTAGAAGCCGACCGATTGCAGCCAGACGGTGTGCCAGCCGTTCTCCGGTGTGCGGCCGTCGGCGAGCTGGGTCGCCACACCGGCGAGGACGAGGACGATCGGCAGGAACACCACGATCGGCCAGGCCAGTGAGCGCTTGAGCTTGATGAGTTCGGCGGACAGGGCGCTCATGTCAGTCCTCCTGACGGTCGAAGCGGACGGTGAGGACGGCGAACACGAGCCCGACGATCACCGCGAGGGCGGCGATGCTCGGATAGGAGATCGGCATGGCCTGGATCTGGTCGCCTTGGTAGCCGGCGGCCTGGGCGAGGGAGTAGTAGCCCCACGGGGTGACGTGCGCAGTGGCGGGCGGCAGCCCCTGGGAGAACACGGCGAGGATGCAGCCGAGCACGCCGACGCCGAGGGCGACGAGCTGATTCTCGACCTTGGCCGACAGCAGGATGTGCAGGGCGAGCACGGCGAGGTTGATCACGAGCATGCACAGCGTGAACCCGGCCCAGTGCCCGAGCGGTGCCGGCGGCAGGATGCCCGCGAGCACTTTCCCGAACACGAGCACGATCAGGCTGGTCACGATCGTGACGGCGGTGACGATGACACCGAGCGCGGCGAACTTGGCCCGGCACAGCCCGCCCGGCGTGATGCCCGACGTGGACTGCAGCAGCCACCCGTTGCCCTGATGTTCGATGTCGGTCTGACGCGACGCGAGCACAGCCAGCAGCAGCGGCGAGATCAACGGAACGCCGAGCGACATGCCCGCCAGCAGGGCGTTCCAGGCCTGCGGACTGTCAGGGTCGAAGTCCGGGCTGGAGACGACGGCGAACAACGACAGCGCCAACACCCCGATGACCATGATCGTCGCGACCAGGCCGACCCTCAGATGCCGCATCTTGGCGAACTCGTTCACCACCGCCCGGGCCGTCACAGTCCACCGCCAGCGGTCAGCGTCATGAACACGTCTTCGAGGGTCTGCTCCTGACGGCGCACTCCGGTGATGCCGAAGCCCTCACCGACGAGCGCCGCGACAACACCGGCGGTCTGCCGATCGTCCAGGCCGGGAACGGCGACCTCACCATCGTCGGTGAGCCGGGCGCTGAACGACTTCAGCGTGACAGCCGCTGCGTGCGGATTCGAGCAGGTGATGCGGACATCGGGATTGGAGGCGACCATCAGCTCCGACCGCGACCCCTGGAAGATCATCCGCCCACCGGAGAGGATGCCGAGCACGTTCGCAGTCTTGTCGATCTCGCCGAGCAGATGACTGGACACCATGACGGTCACCCCGTCGCCGGCGAGACGGCGCAGCAGGGTGCGCATCTCCTCGATCCCGGCCGGATCCAGCCCGTTCGTCGGCTCATCAAGAATCAGCAATTGCGGCTGCCGGGCCAGGGCCATCGCGATCCCGAGGCGCTGCTTCATACCGAGCGAGTAGTTGCGGACCTTCTTGCCCATCTGGTCCTGCAACCGGACCGCGCGGATCGCGTAGTCTACCTGCTGCCGGTTCAGGCCGAGCATCCGCTGCACCAGCCGCATGTTCTCCGCCCCGGTCAGATGCGCATACCCGGGCGGGGCCTCGATCAGCGAGCCGATACCGCCCAGCAGCTTCCGACGGGTGCCGCGGGTCATGGGCTGGCCCATGATCTGCACCTCGCCGCTGGAGGGCTGGATCAGCGAGAGCAGCATCTTCATCGTCGTGGACTTCCCGGCCCCGTTCGGGCCGAGGAACCCGTACACGCTGCCGGTCGGGATGGACAGGTTCAGGTTCTCGACGACGGTGCGCTGCCCGTAACGCTTGGTGAGATTCGAGGTTTCGACGATCGTGGAAGACATGCTTCAACGATCCCGAAATCACGCGCCCGGATCGTCTCGCTCAGGGCATATCTTCCGCGTATCACTTCAGGCATACGCGCCGACGCGTCTCTGACGCCAGCACTACTCGGAGGCAGGCGATGGAGTGGTCAGTGCTCGCCGGCCTCGACCAGCCCGGTCTCGTAGGCGAGCACGACGGCCTGCACCCGGTCGCGCAGCCCGAGCTTGGTGAGGATGCGGCCCACATGCACCTTCACCGTGCCTTCGGCCAGGACGAACTCGGCCGCGATCTCCGCGTTCGACAGGCCCCGCGCCACCAGCGCCAGCACCTCGTGCTCCCGCGGTGTCAGCTCCGCCAACCGCACGCCCGGGTCCGGCCGCTCCGGGGCAGGCCGGGATCGGGTGAAATGGTCGAGTAGACGGCGGGTCGTGCTGGGCGCGACCACCGCATCGCCGGCATGGATGTGCCGGATCGCCGCCGCGACCTCCTCCACCGGGGTGTCCTTCAGCAGGAACCCGGAGGCGCCGGCCTGGAGGGCGTCGTAGGCGTACTCGTCCAGATCGAACGTGGTAAGGATCAGCACCCGCGGTATCTCCGCGCGTTCCCGGATGCGGCGGGTCGCCTCGACCCCGTTCATCCGCGGCATCCGCACATCCATCAGCACCACATCGGCGTCGACCCGGTCGAGCACCTCCAGCGCGGTGTCGCCATCATCGGCCTCGCCGACGATCTCGATCCCGGGCTGGGACTCCAGCACCATCCGCAGCCCCATCCGGATCATCTCCTGGTCATCGACCAGCACCACCCGCACCATCACACGCCTCCGTCATCCCGCGGCAGCACCGCGACGACCTCGAACCCGCCACCGGATCGCGGACCCGCGGACAGGGTGCCGTCATGCGCGGCAACCCGCTCCCGCATCCCGACCAGACCATGCCCACTCGCACCGACCGAGTCAGAGCCGGCGCCGCGGCCGTCATCGGTCACGCGCACCTCGACCTCGTCGGGCCGACAATCAACTCGCACCGTCACAGCGGTGAGATCCGCACCGGCGTGCTTGCGCACATTGGTGAGCGCCTCCTGCACCAGCCGATACACCGTCAGCCCGAGACCCGCAGACACCACCGCCGGCTCGCCGGTCACGGTGAGCTCGACCGGCAGACCGGCCGTGCGCGACTGCGCCACCAACGCATCGAGCTGCGCGATCCCGGGTTGCGGAGCATCCGACCCCGGCTCGTTCTCCCGCAGCACCCCGAGCATGCGCCGCATCTCCGCCAACGCACCCCGACCCGTGTCGCGCACATGCAGCATCGCCGACCGTGCCCGCTCCGGCTCCGAGCCCACCTTCGCCGCCGCGCCGTCGGACATCAGCACCACCACGCTCAGACTGTGCGAGACGATGTCATGGATCTCCCGAGCGATCCTGGCCCGCTCCTCAGCAACAGCGATCCGCGCGTTCGTCTCCCGCTCCCGCTCGGCCTGCTCCGCACGTTCCCGCAGACCGGCGACATGCTCCCGACGGATCCGCACCAGCGTGCCCCAAGTCCACACCCACAGCGTCACCACCACCAGCACCCCGAGCTGGCCGACATCGACCACGTCATCACCGAGATGCGGGATCACCGCGACCAGCAGCCACCCGACCGTCGCCACAGTCCCCGCCAGCGACACCCACCACACGTACCGAGTAGCAGCGTTGTACACCGCGAACAGCAGCATCGCATCAGCGGCCAAGAGCGGAGCCCCCAGCAGCAACTGGACGCAGGCGGCAAGCAGCATCACCCCCAGCACCCAGAGCGGATACCGACGACGCAGCACATACGGACCGCACAGAACCGCCGACACGAGGACCAGTCCGATACCGGCGACGGCGTCATCGACGAAGACTGGGATGATCGGCAGGTTGTAGAGGAACACGCCGACCACAACGAGTAGATCCAGCAGCCACGGCCGAGACACCAGCCACGAGCCGCGACCCGCATGAAGCGTCACGGCAGCGCCGGGAGCCGGCACGGGACGGGCTGGAGCCGAAGCTTTCATGCCATCCAACGTTACCGCCGGAAGCTGGACGCTCGTGGATCGTCAGCAGTGGCCCGCCCTACGGCGGCGACTCGACCGACTGCCCCACGCCACGGCGTACGGCCCGCAGTCAGCATCACGCACGTAGGCAGAAGGACCTGGCTCTTAGACCAGGCCGTGCGCTGGAACATGGCCCGTCCACTGCGCTTGCGCGTCTTCGATACGCCTCTCAGATCGCTTCACGAGTCGCCACACGTCTTTCAAGCGAGGCCCGAACGGCAGAGACCACCCTATGAGCGCAGGTGGTAACTCGCGACCAGGTCCGGTCGTTGCGATAGCTGCGTTTCGAGGCGACTATCGGCCCAAAGCTCGATGAGCGGGAGCTTCCCATCGGTGTTGTGCTTCTCAACAATCGCCACCGCGTCGGTGGTGAACCGCCCGCTTGTAGCGATCACCAAAGTCCGAACAACTGGTGGCTCCCAGAGCTGCAGCGCCGCAAGGGTGTTTGTGATGTCAGATGGGGCGACGGACTTCGACATCCAGTGCTTGGCCTGAACAATCACCCGTTCAGTTCGCGTTGTCCCGCCGTCATCTCTGATGACGCGCTCCGCGGATAGATCACGTCCCCGATCAGGGGCGCGAGTCTTCATCAACCACTCGACGTTCTGATAGCTGGGGAAGCCTCGCAGAAGATCAAACGGGGCCTGACCCCGGTTCTTGGACACGCTGAATCCAGCACGTGGTGCTGGGGAAGCGAGATGATCCGAGAACCATGGCCAGGAAGAACTACTCCGAGGAGTTTCGTCGTCAGGCCGTCGACTTGTACGAGTCCACCCCGGGCGCCACGGTCCGCGGCATCGCCGAGGACCTCGGCATCGTGCGCGGCACGCTGCGGGGCTGGCTCGAGGTCTACGGGACGGGCAAGAAGACCGCCGCCGACGGAACGCTGACCTCCAGCCCGTTGCAGTCCAAGCCTCCAGGGCCGAGCCCCGCGGTACCCGAGGGTGAGGCGCCCGAGCAGAGGATCGCCCGACTCGAGGCCGAGAACGCGGCGCTACGTGCCGAGACGACCAAGCTCACCACCGAGCGGGAGATTCTCCAGCGGGCGGCCAAGTATTTCGCCGGGGAGACGCGCTGGTGAGTCGCTTCCAGTTCGTCGCCGACAACTCCGCCACCTTCGAGGTGAAGCGACTGTGCGCGCTCGTCGAGATCGAGCGCTCGTCCTACTACGCCTGGCTCAACGCCGCCCCCGCTCGCGCAGAGCGCGCCCGGGCAGATGCTGAGCTCGCGACGCGGATCAGGGCCGTTCATGCCGAGGACGACACCCAGGGGGCGCCGCGGATCACCGCCGAGCTCAACGACTACGCCCCTGCCGGTGAGCGCGTGAACCACAAGCGCGTGGCCAGGGTGATGCGGCTCGAGGGCATCCGTGGCTACGCGAAGAAGCGGCGGGTGCGGACCACGATCCCCGAGCCGTCGGGGCAGAAGTATTTGGATCTGCTCAAGCGGGACTTCACCGCCGAGCGCCCGAACCGGCGCTACGTCGGGGACATCACCTACCTGCCGTTGGCCGACGGGACGAACCTGTACCTGGCGACCGTGATCGACTGCTACTCACGCCGGCTCGCCGGCTGGGCGATCGCCGACCACATGCGCACCGAGCTCGTGGAGGACGCCCTCAACGCAGCGGCCGCGACCCGGGGCAGCCTCAAGGGCGCGATCTTCCACAGCGACCACGGGTCGGTCTACTGCTCCAAGGCCTACGCCAAGCTGTGCAGGAAGCTCGGTGTCACCCAATCCATGGGCGGCATCGGATCGTCCGCCGACAACGCGCTCGCGGAGTCGTTCAACGCCACGATGAAGCGCGAGGTCCTTCAGGACGCCGCCTGCTGGACAGACGAGCTGACCTGCCGCCGGCAGGTCTTCAGGTGGCTCGTCCGCTACAACACCCGCCGCCGTCACACCTGGTGCGGCTACCTGTCCCCGTCCACCTACGAGGCCCGCCGGGCCGCTACGCGGCCGACCGCCGCGTAATCACACCCTGTGTCCAAGTTCCGGGGGTAGGGCCCATCTGCACGCCGGCATCCTTCAACACCGCACAGATCGGCTCGACCCCGACCTCACGCTCATCGACCACGTCATGGCGGTGAGCATCGATGTAGGCCACTACCTGCTGGTGGGGCGGTCGAGCTCCGCCGCGAAGAAAGCCGCTGAGGTCTTCAAGATATGGTTCGCGCGTCTCAACTCGCGGACCTCACGCTCGAGCTCGGCCAGGCGCGTCGCGTCATCGCTGGTCGTCCCGGCCCGCACGCCGCCGTCGATCTCGGCCTGCTTGACCCACGTCCGCAACGCTTCCGGATGCACCCCCAGCTGATCGCCGACCCGCTTGATCGCCCCCGGCCGCGACGCCGGATCCGCCCGCGCCTCGACCGCCATCCGCGTGGCCCGCTCCTTCAACTCCAAGCTGTACTTCCTCGGTGCCGCCATGACACTCATCATCCTTCCCAGGAATCAGAGCCTCCACCGAACCCGGGGCGATTCAGATTCGGCGGGTGCTCTACTCGACCAATGCGATCGAGTCGCTCAACGCCCGCTTCCGGCGCGCTGTCCGGGCCAGGGGCCACTTCCCGAACGAGCAGTCAGCGATGAAGACGCTCTATCTGGTCGTGCGGTCACTAGACCCCAAGGGCACCGGTCAGACACGATGGGCCGTGCGGTGGAAGCCAGCTCTCAACGCCTTCGCCATCACCTTTCGCACCGCATGCCAGCGGCGGAGAACCAGTAACAAATGAACGACTCTTACACCGTTAGAGCGATAGTCCCTGGTTCGAGTTCTGGGGTAGGTGGTGGCGCACCGGCGCACGTGGCGGTGGTGTCGTGGCAAAGTGCGGACTGAGAGGCTGTGGTCCTCGAGGTTGGGAGTGGGTATGTCGTCGCCGCCGGGAACAGCACCGACTACCGGAGCTGGGTTGGATCCGCTCGGTGTTGCGGAGCGCACGCGGGAGGCTATGGGATCGCTGACCGCGAGTGAGCGGAAGGTGGCGCGGGCTTTGTTGTCGATGTACCCGGTCGCTGGGCTGGGGACGGTGGCCGAGCTTGCTGAGCGGGCGGGAGTGAGCTCGCCGACGGTGGTGCGTTTCGTCGCGCGGCTCGGCTTCGAGGGCTTCGCGGCGTTTCAGGGGTCGCTGAGGCGTGAGGTGCACGCGCGGATGGGGTCGCCGTTGGAGCAGTACTCCGAGCGGGGGCTGCCGGGCTCCGGTGAGGCGTTGCTGCCGTATGTCACGGATTCGTTCGTCGGTTCGGTGCAGGCCTCGTTCGCGGAGGTATCGCCGAGTGAGTTCGAGCGTGCGGTGGAGCTGCTGGCCTCGCTGCGACTGCGGGTTCATGTCGTGGGGGGCCGGTTCAGTCATGTGTTGGCCGAGTACCTCGTGGCTCACTTGTACCTGCTGCGGCCCGGTGTCGCCTTGGTGCCCCGGGACGAGTTCTCGCGCGTTGCGCTGGCGGCCGACGCCTCGCGTCGGGATGTGCTGGTGGTCTTCGACTACCGCCGCTACGACGAGGCGACGACAATGCTGGCCCGGCAGGTCGCCTCGGCGGGGGCGCAGGTTGTGCTGCTCACCGATCCGTGGCTCTCCCCGGTGGCTGAGGTCGCGGATGTGGTGCTGCCGGTGCGGGTCGAGTCGCCGTCGCCGTTCGACTCCCTGGTGCCGGCATTGGCCCTGGTCGAGGCGCTGGTCGCGGCGCTGACGGAGCGACGCGGCGAAGCCGGTCGGACCCGCGTGGAGCGATTCGAAGCCGTGGGGACGCTCCTGGACCCCGGTTGGCCGCCGACGGATCGCACCGCACGGCCGCTCGACGATTCGTAACAAATGTTTCAGTAGAAACTCTTGACGTGTTCCGCGTCACTCTTGTTTCATTACTGGGCATGAGCGAGAGCACCGCGACAGGGGTCGATGAGTCGGCCCATTCGATGACGACCGGGCTGCATCGCAAGCTGCGGGTGTGGGAGGTCACCGCGTTGTCGGTGGGCTTCATGGGGCCGGTGATGGCGATGTCCCTCAACGGCATCGGCGTGGCGGGACTGGTGGGGAAGGCGGTGCCGTTCACTTTCCTGGTCTCCTTCGCTGGGACGATGCTGGTGGCGTACGCGTTCATCCGGCTGACCCGGTACTTCGCCCATGCGGGCAGCGTGTATGCGCTGGCCGGGGCGACGCTGGGCCCCCGGGCGGGCTTCTTCGGCGGCTTCGCCCTGCTCGGCACCTACTTGTTCTTCTCGGCGTGCATCACCGGTGCCTGCGCAGTCTTCTTCGGGGCCATGCTCGGCGAGCTGGGGCTGGCCGAGCCTTCCGGGGGGTGGCTGGTCGTCGTGGTTGTCTCGGCAGCGCTGGCGTTGGCGTTGAACGTGCGCGAGTCGACGGTGACGACGCGCACGCTGCTGGCGATCGGGATGGTCGGGATCGTCGTCATGGTCGTCCTCAGCCTGATCATCATCGCGCGGGTGGCCTCGGGTTCAGCGCCGGTGAGCACCGGGGTGGACCTAGGCACGCTGCTACCGGGGGAGGCGCCGATGACTGCAGTGATGACGGCGGCGGTGTTCGGCTTCCTCTCGTGGGCGGGGTTCGAGTCGGGGACCTCGCTGGGGGAGGAGACCCGTGATCCGAAGCGGACGATCCCGAAGGCGTTGACGTATGCGGTGGTGCTGGCCGGAGTGATCTACACGCTGGTGATGTTCGCCCAGACCATCGGGTACGGCACCGACGCCGCCGGTCAGGAGGCGTTTGCCGGAGCGAGCTCGACACTGACCGAGCTGAGCTCGACGTACGTCGGGCCGTGGTTCGCGGTCCTGATCTCCGTGATCGCCTTCTGTGTCGCCTTCGCCTCGCTGCTCAGCTGCACGGCGGCGGCCGCGCGGCTGGTGTTCGCGCTGGCCCGTGACGGTTTCGGGCCGGCGCCGCTAGCGCGCACCAGCGCCAAGACGGGCGCTCCCGTGGTGGCCACGGTGACCGTGATCGGCCTGACCGTGGCGCTGGCAATGCTGCTCGCGGCCCTGGGCGGAGGGCCGATCGAGGTCTACTACTGGTACGCCACGATCGCCACCTTGTGTATGGTGGTGGCCTACGGGATGGCCTCGGTCGGGGTGATCCGGCACACCTTCCGGCCCGGTTCCCCGATCCGGTCCTGGGAGGCTGTGTTCCCGGTCCTCGGTCTGGTTTTCCTCGCGTACGTCTACATCGTCCAGGTCGCGGGCCAGGAGGCCCCGTACAGCTACTTCCCGTGGATGGCGGGCGCCTGGTGCTTGGCCGGGCTCGCCGTCATCCTCGCCGCCCCGCGCCTGGCCGAACGCATAGGCGCGCGCCTGACCGTGGAGGACCTCGGATGAGCCTCGAGAAGAGCCCCGTGACGTTTGTCGCCACCAGTGACCTGTGCGCGATCACCAAGGGCCGCGCGGTCCTGACCGAGGACCTCAAGGCGGGCGGGTCCACCGGCTGGGTGCCGGCCAACCTCGGCATCGGCGCCAGCGGCCAGATCGTGGACCAGATCCCGTTCGGCTCCACCGGCGACCTGCGCCTGGCCCCGGACCCGAGCACCGAGCGGGTCATCTCCGGTGTCCCGGGCCGCCCGGACACCGCGATGGTCCTGGCCGACATCGTCACCACCGACGGCCAGCCGTGGGCCTGCTGCCCTCGGACCTTCCTGCGCGAGTCTGTGAGGACCCTGCGCGAGGAGTTCGGGCTGACGATGGAGTCGGCGTTCGAGCACGAGTTCATGGCCCTCGACGTCGAGGACGAGCACCATCCCTTCTCCTGGCGCAACTTCCGTGCCGTCGAGCCGATCGGCTCGCTGCTGGTCAGCGCCATGCAGGCCAGCAGCCTGGAGCCGGAGAGCTGGCTGGCCGAGTACGGCCGGCACCAGTACGAGATCACCGTGAGACGCGCTGACGCGGTCGCCGCAGCCGACCGGGCCGTCCTGGTGCGCGACATCGTCCGGGACGTCTTCTCCGCCGCCGGGCACCGCACCACGTTCAGCCCGATGGCCTCGCCCGGGCACTCCGGCAACGGTGTCCACGTGCACTTCGGCCTGGCCTACGACCAGGGCCGCAACGCGATGTTCGACCCGCAGCGTCCCGGCCGGCTCTCCGAGCTCGGAGGCCGGTTCGCTGCCGGCATCCTGCGTCACGCCGGTGCGCTGGCGGCGATCTTCGCCCCGCTGAGCATCTCCTACCTGAGGCTGCGGCCCCACCAGTGGTCCTCGGCCGGGGTGTTCCTCGGACTGCACAACCGCGAGGCACTGCTCCGACTCTGCCCCACCGTGGAGATCGGCGGCAAGGACCCGGCACCGCAGCTGCACCTGGAGTTCCGCGGCGCCGACATCGGCGCCAACCCGTGGCTTCTTCTCGGGGCACTGCTGCAGGCCGGCATGGACGGGCTGCGCACCGCGATGGACCCGGCCGAGGTCCAGGTCGGCGAGGTCGACCCTTCCGACGCGGGCAGCGTCGTCGGGGATCTGCCCCATCACCTGGGCCAGGCGCTCGACCTGTTCGAGAACGACCCGGTGGTGCGCGGCTGGTTCGCCCCGGACCTGGTGACGACCTACCTGCGGATCAAGCGCACCGAGCTGGCGGAGGTCAGCCGGATGAGCGAGGCCGAGCAGTGCGCCTGGTACGCCCGTGCCTACTGACCCGATGCCGGACTGGCTCACCGACCTGCCCCTAGTGGACCACCACTGTCACGGCGTCAACGGCGCCACGGTGGACCGAGCGACCTTCGAGGACCTGATCACCGAGTCCGACCGGGCCGCCCCGCCCGGCACGACGTTCTTCGACACCCAGCTCGGGTTCGCCATCCGCCGGCACTGCGCCCCCATCCTGGACCTTCCCGTCTTCGCCGACCCCGACGACTACCTGGCTCGACGCGCCGAGCTCGGCCCGGCCGAGGTCAACGCCCGGCTGCTCCGTGCCAGCGGCATCAGCGACTACCTCGTCGAGACCGGCCACAAGAGCGACGAGATCCTCACCCCCCAGCAGATGGGGGACACCGCCGCCGCAGGCTACGGCGAGGTCGTCCGCCTCGAGCGCATCGCCGAGCAGGTCGCCGGCGAGGGAGACCCCGCCGACTTCGTTGTCGCCTTCGCCGACCGGCTCGACAGCCACCTCAGCGCCGCGGTCGGGGTCAAGAGCATCGCCGCCTACCGATGCGGCTTCGACATCGACCCCTCCCGGCCCTCGCCGGACGAGGTCGCCGACGCGGTCCAGCTGTGGACGCGCTCCACGCCGACCGGGACCCCGCTGCGGCTCAGCGACCCGGTCCTGGTCCGGCACGGATGGTGGGAGGCGATCGAGCGAGCCGTCCCTATCCAGCTGCACGTCGGCTACGGCGACCCCGACGTCGACCTGCACCGCTGCAACCCGCTGCTGCTGACCGACCTGCTCCGCCTCGCCCGCGGCAGCGGCGCCTCCTTCATGCTGCTGCACTGCTACCCCTTCCATCGCGAGGCCGGCTACCTGGCCCATGTCTTCGAACACGTCTACTGCGACGTCGGGCTGGCCGTGACCTACACCGGCGCCCAGTCGGCCCAGGTCATCGCCGAGTCCCTCGAGCTGACCCCGTTCGGCAAAGCCCTGTTCTCCTCGGACGCCTTCGGCGCCGCCGAGCTGTTCCAACTCGGGGCCCTGCTCTTCCGCCGCGGACTGGCCCGCGCCCTGGACACGTGGGCGGGCGCCGACTGGCCGCCGCACGAGCAGCAGCGGATCGCGACGATGATCGCCACAGGCAACGCCCGCCGCGTCTACCGGCTGGACCAGATGGCGACCACCACCTTCGGAACAGGTCCGTGACCACCGTGCAACACGCCATCGACACCCTCGAGGACCTGCGCCGCGACTGGCTGTCAGCGCTCCACGCCGAGCTGCCCGACGCCATCGCCCTGCGGCACCGACTGCACGCCCAGCCCCGCCTCTCCGGCGGCGAAGAGGACACCGCCGCCACGATCGAGCACGCCCTGGGCATCTCGATGGAACGCCTCGCCGACACCGGACGCATCGGACGCGTCGGACCATCCGAGGGACCCTCGGTGCTCCTGCGTGCCGAGCTCGACGCGCTGCCGGTGACCGAGGCCACCGGGGCACCCTACGCCGCCACCAACGGCGCCATGCACGCCTGCGGACACGATGTCCACCAGGCCGCCCTGGTTGCCGTCGTCCGGGCCTGCAGGACCTTGTCACTGCCGGTGGGGCTGGTCGTGCTGCTGCAACCGCGGGAGGAGACCTACCCCTCCGGCGCCCGCGACGCCGTCCAGTCCGGTGCGCTGACCCGGTACGGCGTCGCCGCCGCTGCCGGAGCCCATGTGCACCCCACCGTGCCCGCCGGCACGGTCGCCACCGGGGCGGGCGTGGTCAACGCCGCCGCCGACGAGGTCGAGATCCTCGTCACCGGCCGCGGCGGACACGGCGCCTACCCACACCGCGCGGCCGACCCGATCGCCGCCGCCGCCCACATCGTCCTGGCCCTGCCCGAGCTCGTCCGTCGCACCGTCTCGCCGATGCGCCCGGCCACCGTCTCGGTCGGCCACGTCCAGTCCGGCCAGCCCAGCGCCAACGTCCTGCCCGACCAGGCCCGCATCCTCGCCACCATGCGCACCACCGACGCCCAGGACCGCAGCGACGTCCAGGACCAGGTGCGACTCCTGGCCTCCAGCCAGGCCGAGGCCTTCGGCCTGACCTCGACGGTGACGATCACCGCGGGCGAGCCCGTCCTGTACAACCACCCCGCCCTGGTGGAGCGGATGGACGACTGGCTGGTGCGCAGCGGCATCGACGTCACCGAACCGATGCGGTCCCTGGGCGCCGACGACTTCTCCTTCTTCGGCGAGGTGGTCCCTGCTGTCATGTCGTTCGTCGGCGTCACCGTCGCAGGCCATGACGAGGCCCCCGAACTGCACCATCCGCGGTTCCTGCCCGACGACGACGCCATCCTCGACGTCGCCACCGCCCTCGTCGCCGCCTACCTCGCCGGAGCCGAGATCATCCACCTGGGCCTGACATGACCGCTGACCCCACCGCGACAGCCACCCCCGACACCGACTGGTACGACCGCGACACCCGCACCATCGCCGGCGTCGAGAAGCTCCGCTTCTTCCCCCAGGTCGCCGCCACCGGACACGGGACATACCTGATCACCCCGAGCGGACGCCAGGTGCTCGACCTCAGCGCCAGCTGGACCGCCTCCGGCCTCGGTCACGGGCACCCCCGCATCGTCGAGGCCGTCACCGCCGCCATGGCCGCACCCCCCGGCGCCTCCCTGCTCTCCGGCACCCACCCGCACGCCGTCCGCCTCGCCGAGGAGCTGCTCGACCTCGTCCCGACCACCGGACGGCACCGGCGGGTCTACCTCGGCCACGCCGGCACCGACGCCAACGACGTCGCCCTCCGCGCCGCCCGCCACGCCACCGGACGGCGTCGCATCATCGCCTTCGAGCACGGCTACCACGGCGGTCTCGGCACCTCCATGGCCATCTCCGGCGTCCACATCGACGCCGGAGCCAGTCCCGAGCCCGACCTGACGCTCGTGCCCTACCCGGACCCCTACCGGCCATGGATCGACCCCGACACGCTGCTGGCCGACACGATGGCTCTGGTGCAACGGCACCTCGCAGACGGCGACGTCGCCGCGGTCATCGTCGAGCCCATCCAGTCCGACGGCGGGGTCATCGTCCCGCCCGCCGGCTTCCTGACCAGGCTGCGCGTCCTCACCCGCCAATACGCCGCCCTGCTGGTTGTCGACGAGGTCAAGGTCGGACTGTCCCGCACCGGGCACCTCATGGCACACCACATCGAGGACGTCGTCCCCGACATCGTCACCCTCGGCAAGGCCCTCGGCGGAGGACTGCCCCTCTCGGCCGCTATCGGCCCCGCCTCCGCGCTCGACACCCCCGCCGCCTCAGCCCTCATGACCACCATCGGCAACCCCGTCTCCTGCGCAGCAGGACTCGCCGTCCTCGACATCCTCCGCGACGGAGCCCTGGCCCACGCCGCTCAGGACCGAGGCGCCCAACTAACCGAGGCGTTGCGTCACTACGCAGCCTCCGACCGACCAGGCGCCGCCCACATCGGCGACATCCGAGGAAGGGGCCTGGCCATCGGTGTCGAGCTCGTCGAAGCCGGCACCAAGACACCGGACCCGGTCCTGGCCGCCAAGGCCGTCCTCGCCGGCTGGCACCTCGGCATCATCGCCTACCCCGTCCGCGGCAACGTCATCGAGGTCACCCCACCATTGACCATCACCCACGACGAAGTGACCACCGCCACCCACCTACTCACCGAAGCCATCGACTGGGCCGCACTCGGACACGTCACCGACGACGACATCGCCCCCTACAGCGGATGGTGACCAACGCCCCCTCGCCATGAAGCGGGTGGATTCCAAACCCAAGGCGTCGGGCACTCCCGGCGGAAGGGTGGACCGTCCCCGGTTTGGTGGATAGTTGGGGTAAGTCGTGATTCCTTTCTGAACTGAAAGGAAGTCGTGATGGGTTCGACGAGGAGATCGTTCACGGAGGAGTACAAGGCGTCCGCGGTAGGGTTGGTCCTGGATGATGGCCACAGCATCGCCGAGACCGCCAGGAATATCGGCGTGCACGAGATGACGTTGGGTAAATGGGTGAAGAAGGCGCGTGACTCCGGCGGGAAACGTCCCGAGAAGCCACTGTCAGAGAGCGAACGCGAGGAACTGATCCGGCTTCGGGAGGAAGTCAAACACGCCCGCATGGAGGCGGAGTTCGCAAAAAAAGTAGCGTCCTGGTTCGCGAAAGACCAGCGGTGAAGTACGCCGCGATCGCGGACTGGGCTGACCGTGACGAGTATCCGGTGGATTTCATGTGCAAGCAGTTTGCCGTGTCGCCCTCCGGGTTCTATGCCTGACGTGGCCGGGTGCCCAGCCCGCGCGATCAGGACAATGATCGCCTGTTGGCGATCATTGTCGAGGCCTACCGGCGGCTGCGCGGCAACCCTGGTGTTCGACGGATCCACGCCGAGCTGCTCGCCCTGGGCGAACGGGTCGGCAAGAATCGCGTCGCTCGCCTCATGCAGGCCGCCGGGCTGCGCGGACGCCACCCCCGCGCCTGGAAGCGCACGACCACCAGCGGCCCGGACCCGGCGCCGGCCCCAGACCTGATCGGGCGCGACTTCACAGCCGAGCGGCCGAACCAGAAGTGGTGTTCCGATATCACCTACATCAAGACCTGGAACGGTTGGGCGTATCTGGCCATAGTCATCGACCTACACTCCCGAGCCGTTGTGGGCTGGGCACTGGCCGACCACATGCGCACCGACCTGAAGCGCCCTGGGTTTCGTTCCGTGGTTAGACGGGCGCGGGCGCGGTCGTCGTGGGGTGAGTGTAGGACGCCTCGACTTCCGCGGGGGTGCGGTAGCCGAGCGCTTCGTGCAAACGCTCGGTGTTCCACCAGTGGACCCAGCCCATGGTGGCGATCTCGACCGCCTGGGTGGACTCCCAGATCCGCTGGGAGTGGATCAGCTCGGCCTTGAACAAGCCGTTGACGGTCTCTGCCAGGGCGTTGTCATACGAATCGCCGACCGAGCCGACCGATGCGGTGACCCCGGCAGTGATCAGCGCGTCAGAGTACGCCAGGGAAACGTATTGGGCCCCGCGGTCGCTGTGATGGATCAGTCCGCTTTGGCAGCGCACGGCGCCACTGGTCAGCAGTGCGTGCTCCAGCGCCAGCAGGGGCAGGCCGTCGGTATGGAGGGTCGCAGCGACCGCCC